>OZ245818.1:0-3990000 GCA_965228435.1 Hoeflea sp.
GGATCCGCAACACGGCCATCACCGCGACCGCCAGCGCCAGCAGACCGTAGACAAGCCAGGCCTGCGGCAGCAGCCAGGGCAGCGAGATCGCAAACAGTCCGGTCGCCACATGCACGGCCTTGCGCTGTATCTCGGCACTCCATCCGTAACGGTGGCCAGCCAGGCGCACCAGCCACATGCCGGCGACCAGAAGGCCGACCGCCAATGGCAGAAGCAGAACGGCAAGCGCCGGTGGAAGCATCAAGGCAGCACCTCCTCCACGACGAAATCGGAGTAGAAAAAGGCTTTGTCGACAGCCTTGCCGGCATTCTCGGCCTCTTCCCGCGTCACGATCTGGTCGCGAAAGGCAGCGGGAACGCGACGTGGCGCCATCATGTTCCAGTACACGAGCCGGGCTGCCGGGTTCGATGCTTCGAGTATCGATCGGTAAACCTGCTCGAAGACTTCAAGCGACATGTATTCAAAAATGTCGGAGAGGTTGAACCCGTCGGCCTTGTCACCGGTCGAGATAAAAGCCTCCAGCGACCCCTGGCGGATGTCCAGTCGGTCGAGTCGATCCCGGATGGTGTCGAAATGCTCGGCGCGCCAGGTCATCGGAAGATGATCGCCATGGCGGGCGTTCATGATCCAGTAGAGATAGGGATTGATCGACGGATCGCAGTCGACGGCCGCGTGGCGGATGCGGCGCTGCACATGTGCGGCGGGAGACCCATCGACATGGTCGAAAAATGCCTTGTCACGACCCAACCGTCCCATGGCAAAGCGAGAGAAGAACAGCGATACCATGAGTTTCCAGCGCCAGTTGTTCCAGCGTCTGTCGAGAAACACCTGCCGTTCCGGCTGCGGCCGCGGTTCAAAAATTGCATCGACGGTGGCGCGGGAATGCACGTAAGGCAGCACCCGGTTCTTGAACAGGCGGAAATAGCGTTCGAATTTTCCGCAGCCGCCGGCGCCGTGTTCGATCACGTCACTTTCGCGCGCCTTCCAGAAGGCTGCTGTCGCCTCGTCGGCGCCGTTCAGTGCTGTCGCGAGCAGTTCGGACCGCCTGTCAGAGGGGCGCGACCCCATCAGTTCGATGAGGCCCTGATGGTCGAGATTGCGGAAAGCACCGATGCGCAGATTGAGGCACTCGATCTGGGCCTGCGACAGGTCGACAACCACGACACGTTGCGGATCGAGGGTCAGCATGGCCAGCGCGTTGTCTCCGGCCGAGCAAATGGATACAAGCGTCGCTCCAGGCGCAGTTCCCAGCGCATCGGTCAGAACGTCCGCATCCTCCCAAAGCTGGGCATAACGGATGTCGTCGAAATCGGCCTTGCCGGCTATCTGTGATGTCATGGATGCCTCGTGACCTCGCCGCTGGTTCCGTCAACGGTCACCGTTTCGCCGTCGCGGATCCACGCCGTCGCGCCCTTCAGCGCGACAACGCAGGGAATGCCCATCTCGCGGGCGACAATGGCCGAATGGGACAGCAGGCTGCCACGTTCGACAACGATGGCCGATGCATTGGAAAATACCGCAATCCAGCCCGGGTCGGTGTGGCGGGCGACGAGGATATCGCCACTTTGCAGGCTCTCCTTCGACGGGTCGCGGATAACCCGCGCGGTCGCAGTGACAGTTCCGGCCGAACAGGCGGTTCCGGTGCGTCGCGTCTCGCTGCCAGCTTCCTCGGCCTCTGTTTCGCTGCCTATTTCGGCCGCGACATTGATCGCTGCCCCACTCACCGTCATGCGCTCGGGTGGATCCGGGCGGGTGGCGCTGGCGTCCATCTCGGACCGACGCAGATCAGCCAAGGGCTGCAGGTTTTGGGTCGCAGTATATCCCTCGATTGCGCCAAGCAATTCGTCCACCGTCAAATAGAACACGTCGCGCGCATCCCGGAGTTGGCCGAGCGCCGCCAGTTCTCGCCCCATCGCCAGGAACACTTTTCTAGCGCGGCCGAAGATGCGGGTACGCTCAAAGCGCAGGTTTTCCCGGTCACGCACGCGCGCCTTTGCCCAGCCGACAAAGCGTCTAGCGATCCAGCGCCGAAGCGGCTTGCCGGCGGCGACGGTGTCGAAGTCATGGGCGTCGGATACTGGCTGATGGCCTTGCCGAGCCGGCCGACGCGACGACGCCGCGATCGCAGCCAGCAACGCAGACGGGTCTTCGTCCAGGGTGACGCTCTCGAGCTTGAGTTCCTCGGTGCAGCGGTCGCCGAAACGTTCGATGTAGGCTTCGAAGGCACGACTTAGCTGTTCGTTCTCCGCAACGGCATCAGCGCCCCTGGTATCGATCCGGTCGGCCAGACCATCGACGGTCGAGACGATGGCGCCCATCTCCGCGATGCGTTTTGCCGGCTCGGCAGAAATGATGTCGCCCTGGCCGATCATCACGTGGTTGTGGAGTTCGAGACCAGGCTCGCCGAACCAGCGCTGCATCAGCTTGCGGGAAGCGCCGAAAGCCATCATGCAGAGGAAGTCGTTGACGATCGGCGCATCCCAACGGTCGAGCAGCGAAGCCTCGATGCGTCGATATTCCTCCGCCAGAGCGCTGAGGCCAGCCGAGGCAGGGTCAAGCGACTGCGGACCGATTGCTGCATCGAGCCGATCCTGGAAATCGTCGATGGTCCGGCGCAAGCGCATAGCCTGGACTGCAAGTCCCGCGCCGGCGCGCAGCATGCGACCATATTCTCGCCAGCGTGCAGCTCCAGTCAGTGCGCCCGGTCCGATCGTTGCCGTGACCGATTCCGGCAACGGCTCCGATACGCCCATCATGGTTTCCATGTGAGCCCGGTTGACGGCGAAGCCCGGCAGAAGCGCCAGTGCGCGGTACCAGTTGACGAGATTGTAGTAGACGCGTCCATCAATGCGCCCCAGCATGTTTTCAAATATCGGCGCGTTGGCCGAGATCACGTCCTCACGCACACCGACCATGCGAACGAAGGCGCGGTAGACGCGTGCGTAGGCGTAACGGGCAAAGGAATAGGTCAGCGGCGTGACGAGGCCCGGATAGCTCTCGACGATATTGGAGTTGTCGTAGATTACCACCTGTGGGTCCGAATGGGCCGGCGCCTTGAGTTCCGTTGTGATTGGCCGGGCCTGCAGGATGTGCAGAATGCCGTCGGCAATGGCCCATTCGATGTCTTGAGGCGCTCCGAAGGCTTCCTCTATCCCATGGGCCAGGCGGGCAACTTCCTGCGCCTGTTCCGGCGTCAGGACCGTTTCGCCATCAGGTGCGGAGACGATGGCGTTTCGAACCGTATCGACCGTCCACGTCTCACCATCCTCTTCGCCTGAGACCAGTCGGTCACCGAGCCCGGCGACCGCCGAAACCACCGCATGGTGGCGCAAGCCGCTCACCGGGTCGGCCGAAAAGGCAACGCCGGCTGCGGTGGCATCGATCATTGTCTGAACGACGATGGCCGGAGCAGGATCGGCTTCGTCCAGCCCGCGCACGGCACGGTAATCCGCGACGCTGCCTTCATGTCCCGATTGCCAGACCCGATGGGCGGCGTCAGCCACGTCACCCGGCTCGATATTCAGCAAACTGAGGAACTGTCCGGCATGTGAATGGTCGGTCCCATCCTCCTGAGCGCCAGAGGAGCGAACCGCGAAAGGGCCGTCACCCAGTTTTCCGGTCGCCTCGTCGAGGACCTTCACAAAGTCGACTTTCAATCCGTCTTTGTCGAACGCTCCGGGAAGAACGACGAAGAAATCAGGAGGCTTGAACCCAGCAAGGGCAAGCCGTGCAAGCGCCCTGCCCTTGCCGCCGGCGGCTTCCGGCAAGGGGCCATTTCCGGGATACAGCACCATCGCACTCATGACAGCCAGCTCCCGACGATCGGCGCAAATCCTGCCGCTGTGTAGCACACGAACACCCAAAGGCCGGAGACGGTGTCGAGCCGGGCCTGCCCCTTGTCATCCGGTGCCCGGCGCATTCCGAACGCCACCCACCAGGCGAAGAGCAGCATGGCCAATCCCGGTAGACCGGTGGCTATCGCATGTCCCGTTGCCAGGCCGACGCCAATCAGCAGCAGAAATGAAAGTCCGGTCATGGCGATCCAGACCGCAGATGCACCCTGCACGCCCCAGAGGCCGGAATAGGTTTCGACCCCCTCGCGTTCGTTTTCCGGGGCCCAGATTTTGCGCCCTATCTCCAGCACGCAGCCGTTGACGAAGGACAGCGCCAGGAAAAGCACCAGGGCGCTTGCCGGACGACCGGAAGCAGGCAGCCATTCTGCGCCGGTGACGAAGAGGTCGAGCAGCGGCATGATCGCCATATGCGACACGAGATAGAGAACCGGGCGCGCCTTGAGCCAGTCGGGTATGAAGAACTCGACCGTCATCAGCGCCAGCCAGAGCCAGACAAGCACCAGCAGAAAGAGCAGCGCCGGTTGGTAAAACCAGGTCAGAAGCACGGCCACAGGAACCAGTCCCGCGCCGATCCCGAGGATCAACCGAAGACTCACCAGACCGCGCGGGATCGGTCGCTCCGGCCGGTAGCGCCGATCATCGGGCCCGTCCTTGTACTCATCGCAGGCCCTCAACTGGATGAAGATGATGAGCGAAACCAGAAATGCGACGGCATAGGCCGGCCAGTCGGGAAAAGAGCGACCGGCCAGCAGCGCCGAGACGTTGACGCTTGCTGCGCTGAAAACGGCCAAGAGGATCGCGGTCTTTGCCAGCGGAATGCGTTCAGCCTGATAGATCCAGAGCCGTCTGAGCAGCGGCAGGTTGCGTTCCGCCTCTGCCTCGGTCACGCGCGCTGTCTCGCATAGCGCTGATGGGCCTTGGCGAAGTGGCCGGAGGCCATGGCAGCAACAATCGAGATTTCGCCACACAGGCAAAGCGCCGCCGCCACTTCCGCAAGTGCGGCGCGTTTGCCAGCGCCCTGCAGGCCGAGGATGCGCAAACCCGCTGCCTGGCTCGGCAACCCGGTGCCACCTCCAACGGTTCCGACCAGCAGATTGGGCAATGTTACCGAAACAAAAAGGTCGCCGTCATGATCTTCCATTCGGGTGAACCCGACGGCCGACTCGGCCACACATGCCGCATCCTGGCCGGTCGCGATGTAGAGAGCCGCGAGTGCGTTGGCGTAGTGCGCCTGGGCACCCAACTGGCCCGACAGCAGCGATCCGAGATTGGCGATGCGACCATAGGCCAGCATCTGATCCACGGTGCAATGCAGCTTGCGCTTGACGGCATCGGCGGGAATGGTGGCGCTGGCGGTCACCTTGGCGCCGCGGCCGGTCAGCAAGCCGAGGAAGGATCCCTTCTTGTCGCCGGAGTAATTCCCCTCGACATACCAGGCCAGCGGCTTGACCGGCGACTGTTCGGCGATGTGCTCGCACATGGCCGCCGTGGCGATGGTCACCATGTTCTGGCCCGAGGCATCTCCGGTCTGGTAGCGGCACAGCAGAAAACAGACGTCGTTGTCCATGGCCGGTTCAAGCGACACGAGCTTGCCGTGCCGGGTGGTCGTTTCCGCCACTTCCTTGAGCTTTTCGGCGTTGAGGACCACCCAGTCGATGAAAACCCCGGTCTCGGCTGTCGACCGGAACCTGAACGCCGGCGTGCGCAACACGCCATCATAGGTGAGAGCGGCCGCAATGCCGCCCGTCGTGGCGGTGATGTCGGCGCCGCGCCCGTAGGAGGCAACCAGGGCTGCCTCACTCGTGGCCAGCGGCACCAGAAAATCACCCTGGGCGTGGATGCCGTTGATGCGCAGCGGACCGATAATACCGACGGGCACCTTTACAGTGCCAATCATGTTTTCGATGTTGGTGTCGTAGGCTTTCAGGGAACCGGCCGTCTCATCATCCAGGATGAGGTCCCGATCGGCTTCGGTGGCGTCGGTATCGGCGACAATGCGGTCCCAGAACCGGCGGGTGCTGTCAGAACTCGCTCGACGGGCGGGCCTCAGCCTCTCCACCGCATGCGCCTTGGTCGCCAGTTTCCGATCCACCGCCTCGGCATCGAAGCGGCTGCGAAGACTGGCGAGCATGTCGCGGATATGAAACGGTACAATCACGGTCACCCCCCAAGGTCCTGTTTACGTTATCCCCTGTTTCGGCGGCGTTAATGCCCCGCGTGTCATGGCATCAGACCGCCAGAGCGCCGCGCTCCAGCACCCTGCCGACGGCCGCCTTGGTCTCTTCGTAAAGCGGTTCAGTCGCCTGCAGCACTTCGTCGGTTTGCATCAGATCGAGGACCCGCCAGGCTCCAACCTTCGGCTGGATCAACAGGTCGCATCGCATGCGTTTGGTCTTTTCCTCGATGATCGTGCGCTGCATGAGCTGGCTTGCAGCATAAAGCACGTCGATCTTGCCGGGGATTGTGCCCTCCTCCCCCTCGGGTCCACCGGAAACATCCACACCGACAATGACGGACGCCTTGTCCTGCAAGAGATCGATGGGCACCGGGTTGGTCATGCCGCCGTCAATATGCACCACACCGTCGATGACAACCGGGTGAAACACCGCCGGCATGGCGGCCGAGGCGGATATGGCGGGCAGCAAGGGGCCGCTCGAAAAGACCGCAAAATCGTGTTCGTAGTATCGGGTTGCGACGATCTGCGTTTCCACATTCAGATCTTCAATCAGCGTCGGCAAAGTTGGCGGCAGGAGACGCTCAAGAATGCGCTCGAGGTCGAGTTCGCCAAGCCTAAAGCGGCTTGTGCTTTTCAGCTCTTCGAGGCTTTTGACCCGCAACTCCCATATGCTGGCCAGGATCGCCGCGTGATCGCCGAAGCGGTCCATGAGGTATTCGCGAAGATCTTCGCCGTTCATGCCATGGGCGTAACAGGCTCCGAGAATCGCTCCGATGGAGGTTCCGGCAATCGAGGTCGGCCGCAGGCCAAGATCGTCCAGAGCGCGCAGCACGTGGACATGCGCTATGCCTCTGGCGCCTCCGGCTCCCAGTGCCAGTCCGATCGAGTGTTCGCTCATGCGCGTCGCTGCCCAGGTGTGCTTTGTCATTTGAACCTATGCACACAATGGCTTCGATTCAATTGCCAGGCACATCAAGCCCATGGGGCTTCCACTGTTTGTGGAATCTATTGAAGGCGTTATCGCAGGTTACTTAGGCAGAGATTCAAATACTTCGCGGATCGATTCAACGCTTGGCTCGGTCTTCCGATACAGCTTTGAGGGTCGCTTCCAAAGTACGCGACCTGTCGCGCGTCCGGCGGGTCTCCGTTCCGAACCGCGAACCGTCCAGGATACGCATGATGTCCGCGGCACCCTGATGATATCCGGGAGGCAGATCGAGGGAGGCGAAGGTGTCGCGTATCTCTTCCATCTCCCGCACCCAGCGCCCGGCATCGGCCGGCAGACGCGGTATGGTGGCCTGGGCGCGGCGCATGAGATCGGGCTGACTGCTGGCGAATTCGTCCAGGAATGCTTCGAGAAACCCCATATCCTCGGCTGACAGCATGGCGGCGGTCAGAAGCGAATTGACGCCCTTGGTCACCGATGCATAGCTCATCTTGAAGCCGGAGGCCGAGCCAATTGCGTCGCCGAGATCGATCACCTGAAAGGCAATGCCGTCCATCCCATCGAGGAGGTACGATCGGGCCCCGGCTATATAAAGTCGCGGCAAGCCGTTATCCGACGGAGGCGGGCCGACGATCCCGCCGTCGACAAAATCGACCGGCGATCCGTCAAATGCGCCGGCGATTTCGTTCACATGCGCCGGTGAAATGGCATTGCCTTCAACAAACACGAACGAGGCGTCCGCCGCCTTGGTGGCGTCCGCCAGACGGCGCGCTTCCTGTTCGGCAACGGCCGGCGGCAACACCGAAAACACAATATCGCTGGATGCCGCCAGTTCCTCGTAGTCGGAGAAAGGAGCGATGCCGGCTTCCTGAGCCCGAGTCAGGCTTTCCGCACTGCGCCCCGAAAACACCGCGCCAACCCCATAACCGGCCGCCCTGAGCCGGCCGGCGATTGCCGCTCCCATTTCACCGATACCAAGAAGGCCGACGTTGGCTGTCTTTGCGCTCATGTGTCCTCATTCACCACTGCGGTGGCAACGATCTGCAGACAGCAGCCCTCGGGAAGCACCGTCTGGTGCGCCTGGCGTGCCGGTCGCTTTGCCGGGTCAGGGTAAAGGCGCAACCAGTGCGGATTGACCAGCGGCCTGTCACCCTTGTCGGCAAAGTAGAGATCGATCTTTACCACGTCCTGAAGTTCGGCTCCCCCTTCTTCCAGGATCGCTTCGAGATAGTCAAAAACCAACGCGATCTGGTGTGCCTTGTCTCCGGGATAGGTGTCGCTGTCGAGCTCCTTGCCGAGAATGGACGACGTGATCAGAAGCCCGCGGTGAATGGCGGCATTCGGAACCGGGTTCGTATGCTGCGCGGCCCGGCGGCTGGTAATCGAGCGGACGATCAGGCGCCCCCCTTGCGGTGAACGATCGGGTTGGCCAAACGGCCGAGTGGTTCGATCTCGATGGCAATCACGCCTTTCTCCTCGCCGATCAGCAGGCTCTTGTGGCCTCGTGTGAAACGCCCCGCCCCGTTGCCGGTGGTGCCGAAAGATATGAGGTCGCCCGGCTCCAGGGTGAAGTAGCGACTGGCTTCGGCGATACAGGCCTGGATCGAGAATCGGTAATTGCCTGTATGATCGCGTGTGAAAGTCTCGCCGTCCAGCGTCCCGGTCACGTGCAGGTCGTTCGGGTCGGCAACCTGATCTGCGGTGGTGATCCAGGGACCCATCGGACCGAATGTGTCGGTTCCCTTCGACCGGGTGTGATAGACATAATAGGCGTCGGTATCGTCAGGACCGTTGAGATTGCGCCAGGTGTAGAATTCCGGCCGCGCCATATCGCGGTCATAGGTGACGGCAATCGAGTCCTTCTGGAACTTCAGCCCATGCGACGTGACGTCGTTGTGGATGAGATAGCCGAAAACATAATCCAGCGCCTCATCCTCGGAAATGTGCTTCGCCCGCCTGCCGATGACGGCACACAGCTCCGGCTCGGGGATGACCGCACCCCACTGGGGATCGACGATAATCGGCTTTTCGTGAGCCTGCAGCGCCGAGGGCGGTTTGAGGAAGAAATTCGGGACGCCCGGGTCGCGATGTGCCTTCTTCATCAGTTCTCGATTGTTGAATGCGACGCCGAGAATCTTCGACGGATTGGGCAGAGGCGGGCTCCAGTCCAGCCCGTCCAAGCCAATTGCCGGAACCTGGTCAACCGCCTCCCCGAGCCGTGAAAGCAAGTCGGCCTCGTCACCCGCCAGCTGTACCAGCGTCAGGATATCGGTGATCGGCTCGAGTCCTGCGGCGAGGCAGACGACTTCGAGTTTGCGCGCCAGACCGTCCGTTCCCTGGATAACCGGGGTGCGGTTGCCGTCTTCAAAAATGGTCGCGAATTTCACGGCTTCACCAGCTTTCGAGAAATGCTTCGAGGGTTACCGGTGTGGCGTCCATCAGGGGTTCGTTGACGTCGACACCTTCGAATTCGGACGCCTCGAAAAACCATTTCTTCGGCGCCGGAAAACCCCAGAGCTGTGAACGACGGGTATCGCTGAGGTCCCAGCGTTTCGGTTGATGATCGATATCGATCACGTTGTAATGGCTGGAGAAAATCTCGACGCGGTGTCCGTCCGGATCGCGGAAATAGATGAAAAAGGCGTTGCCAATGCCGTGTCGGCCAGGTGCCCGGTCCATGGTTCCCGCGAGATCGAGCGATGCCATGACGTCGGCGGCGTGGATGATGCTGCTGACCTCCGGCGTGTGATAGGCGAAATGGTGCAGGCGCGGCCCGGCACCGTTGCCGAACACGACGTCCTGGGTGTTGTTCTTGCGTTTCAGCCAAACGCCCCACATTTCATCGGTGCCGTCCTTGGCCGTGTATTCCGTCAAACGGAACCCGAGATCGTTGTACCAACGATAGGCCCCGGCCACATCATGGCAAGCGATCTGAATGTGGTCGAGGAAAGCCAGCCTGCCACCCGAATGGGTGTGAAACCGCTGCATGCGGTTTTCCTGCTGGTCCATGGTGGCGCAAAACTCGATGGGCACGCCGACCCCGTCATGCAACCGGAGTGTCAGCCCCTGATAAGGCCGTTCAACAAATTCGGCGCGCGCGCCGTTTGCGTTGAAGTGCTCGTAGGCCCGTTTGAGATCCTCATCGCTGTACATGCGATAACCGACCCGTCGACACACGCTTGGACTGCCGGCCGACGCCTTTTCGAACATCAACGAATGATGGCCGGTTTCCTCGATTGCCCGAAGACAAAGCCGCTCGTCGTCCTGCGAGGTCACCTCGAGGCCAAGGCCGCTCTCGTAAAAGTACCGCGTCTTGTCGAGGTCTCGGCTGGTCAGAACGATGTGGCTGAGACGAGTGATATCGAAGGGCACGTCGAGATTGGGTTCCAGCACACTCATTTTTCACTCCACAGGTATCCAGGCGTTCGAATGAAGGCAAAGATCCCTCAGGTTGCGTCCGTCAACTTACGAGGATTCATGATGCCCTGAGGATCGAACAGGCTGCGGATCTGCTGCATCATCTCATATTCGACTTCGGGTTTTTGCCGGCGCATGCGCTCGACGAATACCGAACCGACGCCGTGCTCGGCGACGATCGAGCCGCCCAGCGACCATATCAGCGCGTCGATCTCATCCGTATAGGTTTGTGCCAGCTTCTCCATCTCCGGACCCTCTTCGCCAGCCGGAAAGATGGAATAGTGGATGTTGCCGTCGCCGACGTGACCAACTGCATAGGAGATCGCTTCAGGCTGATGTTTGGCGGCGATTGCTTCCGCCTTTTCAAGGAACTCGACCATACGGGTGATCGGCACGGAGACGTCCCACTTGACCATGCGTCCCTTGAAATATTGCACCGGTATCATCTGCTCGCGGATTTCCCACAGGTTCTGCTCCTGCGCGACGGTCTGAGCCATCACCGCATCTTCAAGAATTCCCTGCTCGAAACCCTGTTCGAAAATTGCCGCTAACGTCTCGTCCACGGGGTCCGAGCCGGCCAGTCGGATCAAGACATACCAGTCGGCCCGGGTTTCCAAAGGACGCTGCAGATCGGGATAGCGATCGAGCGCCTTTTCGATGCCCAGACCGTTCAGAAATTCGAAGGCAACCAGGCTGTCACCAGCTATGCCCTTGGCCAGGTTGAGATAGCCGATCAACCTCTTCATATCGGTGAGAACGGCCATCATCGAATTGGTCACGGGCTGACGCGGATGCAGTTTGAAGACCAGCTTGGTGATAATGCCGAGCGTACCTTCCGAGCCTATGAAAAGCTGTTTGAGGTCATAGCCGGAATTGTCCTTGCGCAGCGTGCGCATGGCGTCCCAGACGCGACCGTCCGGCAGCACCACTTCCATACCCAGCACCTGCTCACGGGTGGTTCCGTAGCGAAACACATTCTGACCGCCACCATTGGTGGCCACCGCTCCACCAACCTGCGCGGTGCCGCGCGCACCCCAGTCGGGTGCGAACAGACGGTCCTGCGCTGCCGCCGCATCCTGCAGCGCCTGGACGGTGCATCCCGCTTCGGCAGCGATGGTCGAGCAGGCCGCATCGACTTCGAGGATCCGATTCATGCGCGATGTCGACAGAATCACGGCCTGCTGACCCGCAAGCGGTACGGCCATATGGCAGACGTTGGAGTTGCCCCCCTGGGGCACGATGGCGATGCCATGGGCGGCACAGATCTTGACGGCTTGGGAGACTTCGTCTGTCGAACCAGGCCGCAGAACGGCCAGAGCCGGCTCTCCCTTGCCACTCAGATCGGTCGAATAGTCGGTTGTCTGCGGACCGGTCAGGAAACCTAACGGCCCGAGAAGCGTTTCAAGCTCGGCCAGGGCGGGATGCGTCATGGGTTCCCCTCAAGCGAAATCGACATCAACCGATCCGAACGGGCCGAAGTCGGCGCTGACCGACGTTCCGGCCGGACATTCAACCGGACGAATGAACGAACCGGACAGGATTACCTGGCCCGCCTCAATCCGCTGTCCGTACTGACCCATGCGGCGCGCCAGCCAGACGATGCCTTCGACCGGGTCGTTGAGCACCCCGGCGCCGAGACCGGTTTCCTCCACCTCGCCGTTGCGCGAGACGATGGCGCCGGTCCAGCGCAGGTCGTGGGCATCGACCGCGTGGCGTTCGTTACCCAGCACGATGCCTGCATTGGCCGCATTGTCGGATATCGTGTCGTAGACGTTGCGGGTTGTCCCCGTTTCGGGATCGGCCCGCAGGATCCGTGTGTCGAGGATCTCCAGGCTCGGGGCGACATAGTCCGTCGCCGCTAACACCTCTTCCCGGGTGACCGCCTCTCCGGCCAGCGGAGCCTTCATGACAAAAGCGATCTCGGCCTCGATACGGGGCTGAATGAAGCGGCCCTTCGGAACGGTCGAGGCGTTTTCGAACAGCATGTCGTCGAACAGCACGCCCGAATCCGGAATATCGATGTTGAGGGCCGACTGCATGGCTTTCGAAGTGAGGCCGATTTTCCAGCCGATCACATGACGGTTTTCGGCCAGCTTCGCGGCCATCAGCGCCGACTGTATGGCATAAGCGTCATCCATGCCGATATCGGGGTGGCGCAGCGACAGCAAGCCTATCTGCTGCCGGGTCTTTTCGGCCTGAAGAAGATCGGCCGCCGCAGCCGCGTGCTCCTGCGGCGTCACGTTTCATCCTCCACGGTGTTGACCAGCCGACCAATGCCTTCCGCTTCGACCTCGATCACGTCGCCCGGCACCAGATAACGCGGCGGGTCGAAACGGGCACCTGCTCCGGTCGGTGTTCCGGTAACAATGATGTCGCCCGGCACCAGCGTGGTAAAGGTCGAGATGTATTCGATTTCCCGACGGATCGGGAACATCATCCGGGACGTCCGATCATCCTGGCGCAGCTCGCCGTTCACCTTCGTGGTGATGCGCACATCGTCGAGCTGAGCAGGGTCGGTGAAGGGCACCAGCCACGGCCCCATGGCGCCGGAATGCTCCCAGTTCTTGCCCTGGGTCACGTTGAACTTGGCGTGTCGCACCCAGTCGCGCAGCGTGCCTTCGTTGCACAGCGTGATCGCGGCAATGTGGTCATAGGCTTGCGCTTGCGGGATTCTCCGCCCGCCTTTGCCGATGACGATGGCGATCTCACCTTCATAGTCGAGTTGCGGCGTTTCCGGCGGCCGGATCAGCGGTCGGTCGTGACCTGTGAAGGAGCGCGGAAAGCGGATGAACAGCGACATGTTGGTGGGTGCAGCCTGCCCGTCCTTGTATTCGGCATTGCGGTCGGGAAAGTTGACGCCCACGCAGATGATCTTTTCCGGCGCCGGGATTGGAATCTCGTAGTCGAACTCCGAATGGGTGACGGCCCTGCCATTCGCTGCCGCTTCGAGCTCCGACAAGGCACCGGCCTCGATGACCTCGCGAAGTGTAGGCCATTGTGGGAAGTCCGGTGACAGGGCGATCATCCCGTCTTCAGCGACCGCACCGTAGTACCGGCGCCCTTCGGCCGTGTAGGTGGCAAAACGCATGGGTCTCTCCTACGGCGCGACGATCGGCTGGGCTTTCAAGGCCGGCTCGGACAATTCCGCACCGTCGAACACAGAACCCTCCTCGAACCAGCTCCGCGGCGCAGGTGCGCCCCACAGCGTCTGGCGCTGCGGATCCTTCAGGTCCCATTTGATCGGCTCGTGGTCGGGATCGACCGTCTGATAGTCGGAGCAGTAGATCTCGATACGGTTGAGGTCCGGGTCGCGGACATACAGGAAGAAGGCGTTGGAAATGCCATGCCGGCCGGGGCCGCGTTCGATGCTCTCCAGCCAGCCAGTTGTGGACATAAGATCGAGCAAGTCGATGATGTTGAGTGCGTTGGCCGTCCAGAACGCCGTGTGGTGCAAACGCGGGCCAACGCCGTTGGTGAAAGCCACGTCGTGCACACCGCCCTTGCGGTGCATCCAGGCTGCCCAGACTTTCCCGGTTTCCGCATCCTCGGTGTATTCGGTCGTACGGAATCCGATCTCGTTGTAGAAGGCGACCGACGCGTCGACATCGGCGCTGAACATGTTGAAGTGGTCGATGCGCAGCGCCTTGACCCCGTGATAGAGCTTGTACTGCTGATGGATCGGCTCAAGCCGGTCCATCTTCACGTAGAATTCCAGCGGGATGCCCCACGGGTCGCGGGTGCGCAACGTCCGGCCCATATAGGGCCGCTCGATCCATTCGGTCGGCAAGCCCCTGTCCCTGAAGAAAGCTTCCGCCTTTTCCAGGTCCGGCTCGTCAAAGAGCTTGAAGCCGAGCACACCCACATTCGCGTGGTCTGCTTTGGTCAGCACGATGCAGTGATGGCCGCGTTCTTCCATGGCGCGCAGATAAATCTGGCCAGCGTCCTCGTGGGTGACTTGCAGGCCGAGCGTATCGACGTAAAAGGCACGCGATTTGGCCAGGTCGGTCACTCGGTATTCGACGTGCGAGAGCCGAACAATGTTGAAAGGCGGGTAAAGAACCGGAGCGGGAACGGGCATGGCTAACTCCTATTGGACCGGAAAGATGACGTTGGTCTGGCCGGTGCCGGAACTGGGGAAATATTCTGTCACCACCTCACATTGGGCGTCGTAGGCATCCCAGCCCAACGCACCATAAAGCATGGCGGTGTCGTGCATCGAGCCTTCGCCGCAGCAGAAGTCTGCGTAGTCGCTGAGCATCTTGAGGAAGGTGGCGTGATCGCCCTTCTTCCACATTTCGAGCACATGCAGGTCTACTTGGCGGTTGAACTCCGATGAAATGGTGAAGGTGCCGTTGTTGGCCTCGTAGTCGCGGTTGGCCCAGATCTTGTGGGACAGCGAGCCTGAGGCAACCAGCAACACCTTGTCGTCGCCGGCCTCGATCGCCTCGCGAATGGCCTCACCCAGAATGCGGCTTTCTTCGTGACTGTGCACGGTGCACCAGGCAGCGATCGACACCACTTTCATCGGGTGTTTGCGCGACATGAAGCGCATGGGCACCAGTGTCCCGTATTCGAGTTCCAGGCTATCGAGATGGTGGCTCAGCGTGTAGACGCCCTTTTCGGTCGCTTTCTTCGCGATGGCGTCGCCCAGTTCCGGATGGCCTTCATACTCGTACGGAAGGTCCTGGATGAACTGCGGGAACTCGTTGGAGGTAAACAGTCCCTCGAAACGGTGATTGGCATTGATGTGGTAACCGGCGTTGACCACCCAATGGGTGTCGCAGATGACCACCGTGTCCGCGCCAAGTGCCGCCGCGCGCTCCGCGATGGCATAGTGCCCGTCGATTGCCGGCTGGCGCGTACCTTTGACCCGTCCCTCCTGCTCCGACATCAGCAAGGTCGGAACATGGGTCATTTTTGCGGCGAGAACGATCTCTCCCATTTGAGCCTCCCTTCGTTCACGCACCGAGCCGCGGAATGCGGTGTTGGCCGGTGGCGAAGCCGATATGCTTCTGCTCCATGTAGAATTCGAACGACCAGTCGCCGCCGTCGCGGCCGATGCCGCTGGCCTTGACGCCGCCGAACGGCGTCGGCAGGTGCCGGACATTTTCCGAATTCACCCAGATCATTCCCGCTTCCAGCCGATCGGTGAACCGCAGCGCCCGGGTCAGGTCATTGGTCCAGACATAGCCGGTCAGGCCATAGGGTATGTCGTTGGCTATCTGCAGCGCTTCTTCTTCGGTGGAGAACGGAATGGAGGTCAAAACCGGTCCGAAGATCTCTTCCTGGGCTATACGCATGCCGTTGTTGGCGCCAGTGAACAGGGTCGGCTGGACGAAGTAACCCTTGTCGCCGACCCGGGTGCCGCCGGCAGCGACCGTGGCGCCATCTTCCTTCGCAATGTCGAAATAGCTCGACACTTTGGAGAAGTGCTCCTTACCGATCAATGGCCCAACCTCGGTGCTCGGATCGAGCGGGTGACCGACCTTGATGCGATTGACGCGCTCAATCAGCTTGGCCTGAAAGTCCTCGGCAATGGTGTCCTGCACCAGGAGGCGCGAGGACGATGTGCACCGTTCGCCGTTGATCGAATAGATCATGAAAACGACGGCATCGAGCGCGCGATCCAGATCGGCATCATCGAAGACGATGACCGGGTTTTTGCCGCCCAGTTCAAAATGCATACGCTTGAGCGTGTCCGCACCCTGTTTTGTGATGATGGAGCCGGTGCGGCTTTCGCCCACAAAGGCGATTGCCTTGATGGCGGGGTGCTCCGTCAGCGCCCTGCCCGCTTCTTCACCAAAACCATTGACCAGGTTCCAGACGCCTGGCGGCAATCCGGCGTCCTCGGCAATCTCCATCAGGATGCGCGCCGACATCGGGCTGAGTTCCGCCGGCTTATGAACAACCGTACAGCCGGCGGCCAGCGCCGGTGCTATCTTCCAGGTGCTGAGCATGAATGGCGTGTTCCACGGCGTGATCACGCCAACCGGCCCGATGGGCACGCGGGTGGTGACGTTCATCAGTGTTGGCGACCGCAGGTTCTTGCCGTCACGCGCTGACGTCACCTGTTCGGCGAAATAGCGAAAATTCTCAGCGCCGCGCAGGGCTGCCTTGGACATGAAGCGCAGCGCCTGCCCCGTGTCCCAACACTCGCAAAGAGCGATCTCCTCTGCCCGCTCCTCGATCGCATCGGCAATCTTGACGAGGATGTTCTTGCGCTCGGTAGCCGGCATGTCGCGCCAGGCCGGGAACGCCGCAGCGGCAGCCTTGGCAGCCGCATCCACATCGGCGGCATTTCCCTGCGCCACGCTGCAGATGACGCTCTCGTCCACTGGAGACACAGAGTTGAATGTGCCACCGCTGCCCTGTCGGTCCTCACCGCCAATGCGATTGAGAATGCCGCTCTCGCGAAAGCGGGCAAGGTAGCCGTTCAGCTTGTCGATATTGGAATTCAGGTCAGACATCGGTCTGTTCTCCCAGGAACTTACGGATGGTGCCCGTCTTGGGCGATAGCTCGGGGTCGATGTCGCGCATCTCCAGCGAAAGCGCGAGCGACCGGGTTTCGAGTGTCGGTGCAAGGAACGAATGCGCTGCGTCGAACATGGTCTGCGTTGCGGCCTTGCGAACGTCGAGAGGTCGGCCGCCCCGAAGACGCACCGAGATGTCCACAAATCCATGCTGGGGATGACCATCGGCGATCGCGTAGTGGTCGACCCGGGTCGCCCTCACCCTCACGCCGGCCGACGGAAAGGCTTCAATGGCCACCGCCGCCTTGCGCAGATGCTCGCAAAAGGCGGCGAAATCGACCGCATCCTCCAGATTGGCGGAATATTCGACGATGACATGCGGCATCGCGATCTCCTTGCGATATCAATAATTGCGATGTTAATCATTTATTGCTTGCGATGTCAACTAATATGTGGTGCAAAAAAGAGAAGCGTTGAACGGGGCAACCATGACATCATCCGGACATCGCGGCGCAAAAGCCGGACTGCGATCGACCAGTCGTTCGCTGCCTTTCGCCCTGATCCGGGCGCGGGAAAAGGTGATGGCGCCGATCCGCGAAATGCTCGCCGATTCCGGCATTACCGAACAACAGTGGCGGATCTTGCGGGTGCTCTCCGAATTCGGGCCCCAGGACGGCACACAGCTGTCGGAACGCACCAGCCTGCTGCCTTCCAGCCAGACACGCATCGTCCAGTCAATGCTGGAACGCGGTTACGTGACCCGCACGGCGGACAACAATGATCGCCGTCGCCATACAGTGGCGATCACACCTGCCGGCCAGACAATCATCGACAACCACCTCGACGAGGCAAAGGTCATCGCCGCGCGGTTTCAGGAGATCCTTGGCAAGGATGATCTTGAGCGACTGTTGGTGATCCTGGCGAAGCTCGACGAGTTGTGATGCGGTGGCTGAGCTGCTGATCGTCAGCTTCATTGCCGCCGAAGCACAACGGTCAGATACCAGTTTTGGCCGGGATATTGTCCCGGTTTCGCCCGGTAAAGATCGTCAAGGCGACGATAGAACTCGTCAGCCAACTGATCCGTATCCCGGTCCTCGGAGGCGCAAGGTTCGAACAACTGCGTGCGCAGTGTGGAATCGCCGAAACCTCGAATGTACCGGACATAGAGATCAGCATATTCAACCGGGTTTTCGACGAAATCGGCAAACACATCCGTCGGATTGTGCGGCGCCGGCACAACGGACAATTCCTCAATCTCGAAGGCCTTCGCCAGGTGAGGATCAGTTTCCAGAGGCTGTCTTGTCTCATGTTCGGTCAGGAACCAGACGCCAAAGACGAAACTGTCGAGGACGCTTTGCTGAAGCATGCCATCCTCCACCATCGCCTGAGCTATGGTTTGGATGGCGCGATAGACCCCGTGGCCGGAGGCGGCAATACCGTTGAGCTCGTCGTCATCGGGAACCGCACCAAGAGTGGATACGAGGAGATAGCCGCCAGGGCGCACCTCCTTGGCGCGCATCTTCAGAAACAGCGCCCAGTCCTCCAGCGCCCGTGTCTCCAGCTGCGACCGTGCCTCACCCTCCAGGTCGGCGAACCATACGGAACCGGGAGCCTCCAAATGAACTGCATGTTGCAGCCATTGGCTCGCCATGAAGCAAGTGGCCCCATCGATTGAACCGTCCGGCGCCATCGCTTCATAGAAACTGCCGATTGCCGCCTCGGTTCGAACATCCGGGATATCGCGATATCCGGTCGCTCCCTCGATCAATTCAAACAGGCTGTTCCAATCGTTGTGCGGTTGATCCGCATGGCGCACCGAGATCCGGATATCCGGAAACAGCGCCCGATAGGCCTTCAGTGCCGGTGCCACGCCCTCGATGGCGCTTTGACCCGGGCCGCAGCCATAGTCGGCAAGCCGCAGTTCAGGCCGCACCGGACCAAGCCGGCAGGCCAGATCGCTTATTCGTTCGGCATGATACCTGACGAGTTCCTGTTGCATGGCCGAGCCGCGGTTGTAGTCGGCCATGCCTTCGGTTGATCGCTGGTCGTCCGGGTCGGCTGTCGCCATGGTGAGCTCATCTCCGCTAGTCCGCGCACACACTATAGCATGTGCATGGAAGACCCCCGTCCGCGCGCTTTTTTTTTGCGCCTGCTTCAGCCAGCTGTCCGAGCCGATTTCCGCATCGCTCGAGCCGGCCGGTCATCTCGGCCATCTTCGTCGGTGCCCGCCGAGGGTCTGAACGCGATATCTGGCCAGGCGGTGATCAGAAAATCAACGCCGGTGGCGGATTTGCGGTAATTGGATCTGTAGTCGTAGGTCATATGGTAGCTTTCTTTCTTGTCGGGTCGTTCGATACCCCGAAATGACGCGCATCGCTGACTGACATCCGGGGCTTATCGCGAGATCTGCCGTCTTTGGCTTGACAGAGTGATTGCGCGATGCCGACGCCAGCCATTGCGGCGACCGATAGCCAGAACATTATGGCTTTAGTCAGGCGTCAGATTGGCGAACAGCATTCGCGATTTGAACCTAAAATTGCTGCCGTTTATGGGGTGTTCTTCAGTCGAGTGCGGCCACGTCGCTCGGTTCCCACATGCGCTCCTGGTTGTCAGCATCGACCCGGTCCAGCCTCATGTTGAGTTGGTAGACATCGGGCCGGTAAAGAACTTCGATATATTGCACTGTCGAGCCTTCCCGATCGTATACCGCGCGGCTGACTTTCAACAAAGGCGCGCCCTCCGGGACGCCCAACACCACCGATGTCAACGCGTCGGCGGAGACGGCCGTCACGGTTTGATCGGCCTGGGCCACGGTTTTCCCTGCCCGCTCGATCAGCTTGAGGATCGGCTGGTCGGTCAGGTCCTGTCGATCAAACGTGCGGCCGATATCCTGGGGCAGAAACGTCACGATGTGGGAAAACGGCCTGCCGTCCCTGGATCGCCGGCGTTCTGCTCTTTGTACCGTCGATCCGGGCTCCACGCCCAAAGCTTCAGCAACGTTGGCCGGCGCCGGAAGGTAGTCAAAGGACAGCACTTCCACCGTGGTTGTCGCGCCGATGGCAATGAGGTTCTCCATCAAACCGGAGAAGTCCGCCGATACGCTCGATTGCTGCATCGAATAGCGAACGGTGGTCCCACGCCCCCGCTCCCGCGTTACCAGACCCTCCCGCGCCAGCTCATCGAGAGCGCGCTTGGCGGTGATACGGGATATGCCGTGGATTGTTTCAAGCTTGCTTTCGCTGGGCAGCTTGTCGCCGAGAGCCAGACTGCCCGACAAGATACGCTGCCGGTAGAGCAGATAAAGCTGATGGTACAGCGGCGTCGGATTGCTGGCATCGAGCGCAGAAAGGTCCGGTTTCGTCGACGCCCCGTTGTCCGCCTTGCGATTGGCAGTCATCGCGGCATCAGGGCTGTGTCCGTTTCACGCCAGCCAATCGGCAAGCCAGCATCCGGCACGAACCCGTAGACTGGTTCTTCCGGCAATCCCTGGTGGAGGATATCCCGCACTGCCAACAGGCGATCAAGGTCGATCCCGGTGCGAAGCCCCATCGCTTCCAGCATGAAAACGAGGTCTTCGGTAACGATGTTGCCGCTGGCGCCGGGCGCAAACGGACACCCACCAAGACCGCCGAGTGAGGAATCGAGCGTGGTGATGCCCTCCTCGAGTGCTGCCGCGGCGTTCGCCAGGCCGAGCCCTCGGGTATTGTGCAGATGCACGCCAGTCAGCTTGTCGGCACCGACAGCCGTGTGCACGGCACGAATGCGGTCGCGGATCATATTTGGATTGGCATAGCCGGTCGTATCGGAAAGGCCGACCTCCTCCGCCCCGGCGGCCAGCAGTTTTTCGGCGAGATCCACCACCACCGCCAACGGTACGTGGCCTTCCATGGTGCAACCGAAGGCAGTCGCAATGCCCGCCTCGAAATACGGACGGTCCGGCGCGGCAACCTCATCAACCAATTCGCGGATCGCCCGCACCTCATCGAGCATTTGCGCGTGCGTACGGCGGACATTGTTGAGCGAATGGGTCTCGCTTGCCGAGACGGGAATGGAGATCTTGTGCGCGCCGGCGGCAATGGCCGCCCTCGCACCGTAGGCGTTGGGAACCAGCACGGCGATGTTCAGCCCCGGGATGGACCGCGCGAACTTGACCAGCTCAGCAGTGTCCGCCATCTGCGGCAGCAACTTGTAGTTCACGAAGGAGCCGACTTCGATTTCCCGGACACCAGCCGCTGCTTCCGCCTCAATCCAGCGTTTTTTCGTTTCGAGATCCAGGACCCGGTCAATGCTCTGCAAGCCGTCGCGCGGTCCGACCTCGCTGACGAGGACGTCGATATCCATAATGCCTCTTTGTGCTTTGCAAATGTGGTATTGATATATTGTTATATCATTTCTATAGTCCTGCCAACCGCCAGTGTGCGCGTATTGTTGCAGACGGCTGAAAAGGGTTGAATGGACTCTCAGCCTGAGCAGGGTTACCGGTGACGTCGAAGATGCAGTTTTTGAATGGCATAAAAGTCGTTGAATTCTCCCACATGGTGATGGGGCCGTCCGCCGGCCTGATCCTCGCCGATCTCGGGGCACACGTCATCAAGATCGAACCGATCGGCGGCGACAAGACGCGCCGCCTGCCCGGATCGGGTGCCGGCTATTTCGCCATGTTCAACCGCAACAAGAACAGCATCTGCGTCGATCTCAAGAGCCCCGAGGGATCCGAGGTAATCCGCGACCTCTTGGGCGGTGCGGACGTGATGATCGAGAATTTCAGACCGGGTGCGCTGAACAAGCTCGGCCTGGACTACGAGTCCGTCAAGGCGATCAATCCTGGGATCATCTATCAGTCTTCAAAGGGCTTCCTGAGTGGACCTTACGAAAATCGCACCGCACTCGACGAAGTCGCGCAAATGATGGGCGGACTTGCCTACATGACGGGTCCTGAAAACCGCCCGCTGCGCGCCGGATCCTCGGTAATCGACATCACCGGGGGCATGTTCGGGGTGATCGGCATTCTGGCGGCACTGGAACGCCGCCACCAGAGTGGCGAAGGCGCTCATGTAACATCAGCGCTCTATGAAACGACGGCTTTCCTGGTCGGCCAGCATATCGCGCAGCACGCAGTGACCGGAACCCCGGCGAAACCAATGCCGTCGCGCGTCTCGGCCTGGGCCATCTATGACGTGTTCGACACCAGCGACGGTCAGGTCTTTGTCGGCGTGGTCAGTGACACGCAGTGGCGCACGTTCTGCAGCGTATTCGGCTTTGACGACTGGGCCGCGGATCAGACCCTGGCGGCCAACCGCGACCGTGTCGAACGGCGGCCCGACATCCTGCCGTACCTGCGCGAGCACTTTGCAGGCATGAGTTCTGCGGCGCTTCAGGACAAGCTGGCCGAAGCCGGTCTGCCCTTTGCACCGATCATGCGGCCACAGGACCTGCCAGACGATGCCCATCTGGCCCACAACGGCTTCCACACGCTGACCCTGCCCGAAACAAAGAAAAAGGCACGGCTTCCCAAATTGCCGATTGAGATGGACGGGGAGCGCGGAGAGATCAGCCATGATCTGCCGGAAGCCGGTGAAGACAGCGATCGCATTCTTGCGGACCTGGGGTATCCTGATGAGAAGATTCAGCAGCTTCGGGCAATAGGAGCCGTGGCATGAGCAAACGCTCCGGCAAGACGATCTTCGACAAGCTTCTGGCCGACCATCAGATACGGCGGTTCGATGACGGTTCGTCCCTGGTTCTGATCGACCGGATCATGCTGCACGAACGCACCGGGACGGTCGCCCTCAATCACCTTGTCGCCGAGGATCGGCCGATTGCAGCCCCGGAAACGGTGTTCTGCACCATCGATCATATCGTCGACACGTCTCCCGGTCGCGTCAACAAAACACGCATGCCGGGCGGTGAGGTGTTCATCGACGCGATGCGGAAACAGGCACGAGCCCTCGGCCTGCAACTGTTCGACGTCAACGATCCGCGCCAGGGCATCGTTCATGTGATTGCGCCTGAACTGGGGATCGCCCTGCCCGGCATCTCCATGGTTTGCCCCGACAGCCACACCTGCACATTGGGCGGCCTTGGAGCGTTCGCCTGGGGCATCGGCACCAGCGATTGCGAGCACGCACTCGCCAGCCGGACATTGCGGATCGGCCCCTATCAGCAGATGCGGGTGAACCTGACCGGAACGCCACCGGCCTGGTTGACGGCCAAGGACATTATCATCCACCTGATCGGTCGCTATTCAGCTTCCGGAGGCAAAGGATACATGGTCGAGTTCGCGGGTCCGGTGGTGGACCAAATGGAAGTCGAGGAGCGGCTGACTCTGTGCAACATGGCAGTCGAGTTCGGAGCGTTTACGGGGATCGTCGCCCCCGACGACAAGACCATCGCCTTTGTGACCGGCCGTCCCTACGCCCCGACCCTGGAGACACAGGAGCAGGCGGAAGCCCATTGGTTGTCGCTTCGCAGCGACACCAACAGCAAATTCGACAAGGAAATCACCCTGGACACGAGTCTGCTGAGCCCGATCGTGACCTGGGGAACGAGCCCGGAACACGCGGTTCCCATCGACATGCCGGTGCCGTCCGCGGACAAGAAGGGGACCGCCGGCGAAACCCATTCCAGGGCACTTGCCTATATGGGGCTCCAACCCGGCATGCGCCTCACCGATCTGCCACTCAATGCCGCCTTCATCGGGTCCTGCACCAACAGCAGGCTTTCAGACCTGCGCCGCGCCGCGCGCATTCTAGAGGGTCGCAAGGTGGCCGAGGGGATCAAGGCCGTCTGTGTCCCCGGCTCCACTCAGGTGCGGCGCGCTGCGGAAGCAGAAGGCCTCGATCGCATATTCACCGATGCCGGCTTCGCCTGGGGTGAAGCGGGCTGCGCCATGTGCTTTTACGCCGGTGGCGAAAGCTTCGGAGAAGGCGCCAGGGTGATCTCGTCGACCAACCGCAACTTCGAAGGACGTCAGGGCTCGGGCGTCCGAACGCACATCGCCAGCCCGGAAACGGTAGCGCTGTCGGCGATCAATGGACGCATCAGCAACCCGGCAGACCTCTATCGGGCCGCGGCACAAGAGCCGCAGGAGGCGCCCTGATGGAGAAGTTCACGAAACACGAGGGTGTTGCGGTCCCATTGCTCATCGACAACGTCAACACCGATCAGATCATTCCGTCGCGAGAGATGAAGCGAGTTTCGAAAGAGGGGCTTGCGGATGGACTTTTCGCCAATATGCGCTACGCGGACGCGGCGCAGGGGGGCCGCGCCCCGAACCGGCGGTTCGTGCTCAACCATCCGAATTACATCAATGCGAGCATCCTTGTCTCGGGCGGCAATTTCGGCTGCGGGTCATCGCGGGAACATGCCGTCTGGGCGCTTCACGAATACGGTTTTCGGGCAATCATCGCCGAGAGTTTCGGAACGATCTTTTTCGAAAACTGTATTGCCAACGGTGTGTTGCCGGTTGTTCTCGCGCGCGAGCACATTCAGACGATCACCGATGCGATGGAAGCCGCCTCTGAACCGCACAGCCTGACCGTGGATCTGGAGGAGAAAGCCGTGGAGGCGCCCTCCGGCCGCTACACTTTCGAGCTGGAAGAGGCCAAACGCGAACTTCTGATCGCCGGATTGAAGCCGATTGACGTGGTCATGAAGCACGGCAAGGAAATCGACCGGTTCGTGACCAGGGATCACAAGCGTCGTCCCTGGGTCTACGACCACCCCGCCCTTGCTGCCAGAGGTCGCGCCTGATGGATCCCGTCCTTTTGTCTGTCCTGCAGGGGCGTCTCGAGCAGATCGCCGATGAGATGGACGCGACCCTGTTCAAGGCGGCTTTCAACCCGATCATCGCCGAAGCGCACGATGCCAGCCATGGATTTTACGATGCGCGGACAGGAGACACGTTGGTCCAGGGCAAGTTGGGCCTGCCAATATTCGTCGGCGCCATGGCTTTTGCCGTGCGGGCGGTGATTTCTCATACCCACAAGCACGGGGCGCCCGCCAAGGGCGACGTCTTCATTTTCAACGACCCCTATGATGGCGGCACGCATCTCAATGATTTCAAGCTCGTCCAGCCGGTGTTCGCTGGGGAAGAGATCTTCTGTTACATGGCGTCGGTGGGTCACTGGCACGATGTGGCCGGCAATGTTCCGGGCAACTACAACCCTGCTGCAACCGAGATTTTCCAGGAAGGCGTGCTGATACCGCCAGTTCGACTGATCAAGGCGGGCGAGATCCAGCAGGACATCATCGACATCCTCGCCGCCAACACAAGGCTCCCGTTGTCGCAATATGGCGACCTGCACGGCCAGATCGCCGCTCTCAATCTCGGCGAGGAACGGTTGCACGATCTGATCGGGCAATACGGCGCTGATACCATCGCCGGCGCACTTGGCGAACTGCGCCAACGCACCGCGCGCCAAATGCGCGACCATATCGGAGCGCTGCCAAACGGCACCTATTGCGCCGTCGACCATCTCGACAATGACGGCATCGACGATCGTGAATTGGACATTGCCGTCGCAATCAGTGTGGACGATGGATCGCTGACGCTCGATTTCACCGGGACCTCGGATGCCTGTGCCGGTCCGGTCAACATTTCTCGGGCGACGGCCGAGGCCTCTGTTTATGTCGCGCTCAAGCACGTTTTCCATGACGTTGCCGCCAATGCCGGCGTCCTCGATCCGGTGACCATCCGGATCCCCGATGGCAGTCTCATGGCTGCCACGGCGCCGAGACCGGTGGGCGGTTATACCGAAACGATTCTGCGCGTTATCGATGTCATCTTCGTCGCGCTGTCGAAGGCGGCGCCAGAGGCGCTGAATGCCTGTGCCTACGGCACAATCAACGCACTGTCGGTTGCTGGCCACCGGGATGATGGTTCGCGCTGGGTGATGTTCTCGTTTTTCGGCGGCGGCCACGGCGGTCATCCGGAAGGCGATGGGCTGTCGCACGGCAACGCACCGATTTCCATGGCGACGATACCACCGGTGGAAATTCTTGAAGCCCGCTATCCGGTCCAATTCAGGCAGTGGGCGCTGCGCAACGATTCCGGTGGCCCGGGTGAATTCCGCGGTGGCCTCGGGGGACTCTACGAAATGGAGTTCATGAATGAAGCGACCGGATTCCTTTTCGGTGAACGAGGCAAGTATCCACCGCAGCCAATTGCCGGCGGCAAACCGGGTGCCTTGAACGTGTTCTCCTATGACGTTGATGACGAACATGGGGGTCTCTCGGGGCGGCCACCGATGAGCTCCAAAATCACCGGCATTCGGATCGGCAAGAACCAGAGAGTTCGGCTGGAGTCGCCTGGAGGCGGTGGATGCGGCGACCCTCGCAAGCGAGAACCGCAGCGGGTTCTCGCCGATGTGTTGGACGGATTCGTTTCGATCGAAAGGGCGCGCAGCGACTACGGCGTGGTCATCGCTGACGGTGCTGTCGACGAGACCGCGACACGGGCTTTGCGGGAGACATCGTCAGCATGAATGGAGAATCCCGGCCGCGCGACGTGCTGCTCGGTATCGATGTCGGCGGCACCTTTACTGATATCTTTGTCGTCGACCAAATGAGCGGCACCTGTTCCGTGCATAAGGTTCCGTCCACGCGGGGCCGTGAGGCAGATGGCTTCATCAATGGTGTGACAACGGGGGTCTCCGACCTTTCCAGCATCGCAGCGGTCATCCATGGAACCACCGTCGGCACGAACGCCCTGCTGGAGCGCAAAGGCGCCAAGACCGGTCTCGTGACGACCCAAGGGTTTCGCGATGTCCTTCAGATGCGTCGCCGCGACCGGCCGACGACCTGGGGTCTGCGCGGCCGATACGAGCCCATCGTCCAACGCTCTATGAGTATCGAGGTTCCGGAACGGGTGCTCGCTGACGGAACGGTGCAAACGCCTCTCGATGTAACGGCCTTGCGGGCAGCGCTGCAGGAGTTGCTTGCCAGGGACGCCCAATCGGTGGCTCTGGTGTTTATCAACGCCTATGCCAACACCGCAAACGAGGTTCGAGCCCGCACCATTCTGGAAGCCGTCTGGCCCAACGAGCACTTCTCGATTTCCTCGGAGTTGCTGCCGGAAATCCGAGAGTTTGAACGGGCTTCGACCACAGCCCTGAACGCCTATCTACAGCCGGTGGTCGGCAGCTACCTCAAGACCCTCGACGAGCGCCTTGCCGACGGCGGCTTCACCGGCGAGTTCCTGATCGTACAGTCGAATGGCGGGGTGATGACATCGCGGGAGGCCGCCGGCCTGCCCGTACGCACCGCCCTCTCCGGACCTGCCGCAGGCGTGTTTGCCGCGGCCTATCTCGCCGGACAGTCGGGTTTCGATAATGTCATCACCTGCGACATGGGCGGCACCAGTTTCGACGTCTCGGTGATCGCCGACGGCGAGGCAACACTGTCCGCCCAGACATCGGTCGATTTCGGCCTGGTCATCCGGTCGCCGATGATCGAGATCACAACGATCGGCGCCGGCGGTGGCTCCATCGCCTGGATCGATGCCGGCGGCCTGATCCGTATCGGCCCCGAAAGCGCCGGTTCGGATCCAGGACCGGTTTGCTATGGCAGAGGCAATGACCGCCCCACGGTGACCGACGCGAATGTCGTGCTCGGCCGCATCAACGCCGAGCAACCAATCGGCGGTCAGCTCAAGCGTCTCGACAAAGAGGCCGCTGAGGAGGCCATTCGAACACATATCGGCGAGCCGCTCGGCATGACGGCACTGGCGGCGGCAGAGGCCATTATCGAAGTTGCCAACGCTCGCATGGCTGGCGCCATCCGGCTTGTGTCGATCGAGCGCGGTCATGATCCGCGGGAGTTCGCCGCCATGCCGTTCGGTGGCGGCGGTTCTCTTCATGCCTGTGCCCTGGTGCGCGAAATAGGGCTCGGCCGTGCGCTGGTACCGCGCTATCCGGGGATTGTGTCGGCGCTCGGCTGCGTGATCGCGGATATGCGACAGGACTTCGTGCAGACGATCAACCAGCCGCTCTCAACAGCCGACGAGACGCAATTGACCGAAGCGATGAAGACGTTTTCGCAGACCGGAATACAGCGTCTGGAAAACGCCGATGCGAAATTCTCATCGATAGATACCCGCGTGTCGGTCGATATGCTTTATACGGGCCAGACCCACACCGTCGACGTGCAGCTCGAGACCGCCAGTTCGGATTCCTTCGATCGCCAAAGGATCTTGCACGCCTTTGAGCAGCGCTACCGCGAGACCTACGGACGGGTGCTCGACGCCGTTGAACCGGTCATCGTCAATTTGCGCGTCACAGTGATCGGGCGCCGGCCGAAGTTCGATCCCCGTGTTCTTGCTCCGCCCGGTGACGCCTCGCTTGACAGCGCGCGTGCGGGATCCCGGCCCGTCTATTTCGCCGGTACCATGCACGATGCCGCCGTCTATCGCCGCCTGGACCTTCCGGTCGGCGCTGTCGTTCACGGACCTGCGGTGTTGGAGCAGCCGGACACGACCATCTGGATCGAACCGGGCTTTCAGGCTCGTGTCGACGCCTTGGGCAACCTCGTCGTCAACCGGGAGAATGTTACGTGACCGCATCGCTTCACGCCGATCGCAACCGTGTCGCTTTGCTTATCGTCGACATGCAAAACGACTTTCTGCATGCGGTGGGCGCTTATGGTCGGGCCGGACAGACGAGCCCTCAAATCGCCGCACTGACGGATCGTCTCTCGCCGGTCGTGCAGGCCATGCGATCCGCCGGATGCTGGATCGTATCGACCCAGTTCACATTGGTGCCGGCAAAGGGCGGCGAGCCACTGATCTCGCCTCACCTGAGAAAACTGCGGCCGTTTCTGACAAAGGGTGATTTCTGTCCGGGACAGTTCGGACATCAGCTTGTCGACAAGTTGGCGCCAGCCGATCTGACGGTCGAGAAAGTCGCCTATTCGGCCTTCTACATGACACGCCTGGAGTGGCTGTTGCGCAAATGCGGAATCGAACAATTGGTCATCTGCGGCATTGTCACGAACGGCGGGGTGGCGTCGACGCTTCGCGACGCCCACGTGCGAGACTTCGAAACACTTCTCCTGTCCGACGGGACAGGGGCGTTCGATCGACAGGTTCACGAAGATACCTTGAAAGCACTCGCAACAATTTCGTCGGTCGCGACCTGCGAGGAAGTCTCGGCAATGCTGTCGTGAGCAGCGCATTGGCGCCTTTCTGATTCACGTGCGCTAACTTATGAATCCGTTGTTCTTAGTTGCATAGCCGGCACATATTCTACCCATAAATGCTTGTGCATGCTTGCTTTTTCAACCTTTAATTTCAATTTCCAATTATTTGCATTTCTTCCAACGCTTTGAAGAAGATTCTTAACCTGTACCCCCAAAACTCGCAGTCGTGGGGGTGCGCGTTGTTTCCGACCGAGGAAACCGTGCTGAGATGTATCAGCTTGAAATCGCACAGTGAGTATTCAAGGTCCTTTCGGAAGGGTGGGACATGTTTGACTTCAATTCTGATGCCAAGGCAGTGCTCGAGGCCGTCGGCAAATCACAGGCCATAATCGAGTTCGATCTGGTCGGAAATATTCTGACTGCTAACGAAAACTTCTGCAACGCAATCGGATACCAGCTTTCTGAGATTCAGGGAAAACACCACTCGATGTTCGCCGATCCGGCCTACGCCGCTTCGGATGAGTACAAGGCGTTCTGGGCCAAGCTGGGCCGTGGCGAATACGACAGCGGACAATACAAACGGCTGGCCAAGGGCGGCCGGGAAATCTGGATCGAAGCGTCCTACAATCCGGTCTACAAAGGCGGCAAGCCGGTCAAGGTGATCAAGTTCGCCACCGACATTACCGCCAGCAAGATCAAGTCGATGGAAGACTCCGGCAAGTTGGACGCTTTGTCACGCGCCCAAGCGGTGATCGAATTCTATCCGACCGGTGAAATTATCACGGCCAACGAGAACTTCTGTGGGGCCGTCGGCTATCAGTTGTCCGAGATCCAGGGACAACACCATTCCATGTTCTGCGACGCGGCCTATGCAGCAAGCCCGGATTACAAGCAGTTCTGGGCCGACCTTGCGGCTGGCTCCTTCAAATCCGACGAGTTCAAGCGGTTTGGAAAGGGTGGTGCCGAAATCTGGATTCAGGCCACCTACAATCCGATCGTCGACGACGAAGGTAAGGTGTTCCGGGTTGTCAAATTTGCAACTGACATCACCGCCCGAGTCCATGCAGTCGAAACGCTTGCGGGCAGTCTTCAGGAACTGGCGGGCGGCAACCTCGACCAGAGCATCAATGAACAATTCCCGGAGAACCTGGAAAAACTGCGCAACGACTTCAACGACTCCGTCGAAAAGCTCGAAAGCGCGATGCGCAACGTCGGCTCCAACGCCAACGAGATTGCCGCCAGCTCGGCAGAAATCAGATCCGCGGCGGATGACCTTTCAAAACGGACAGAACAGCAGGCAGCATCGGTCGAAGAAACTGCGGCGGCTCTGGAAGAGATCACCACCACCGTGGCTGACTCGACCCAGCGTGCCGAAGAAGCCGGTGAGCTGGTTTCCAAGACACGAGACAACGCCGAACACTCAGGCAAGGTTGTCAAGGAAGCAATCGAAGCCATGGGCGAGATCGAGGTTTCCTCGAACGCCATCAACAACATCATCGGTGTGATTGACGACATCGCCTTCCAGACCAACCTGCTGGCGCTCAATGCCGGTGTGGAAGCAGCAAGGGCGGGAGATGCCGGCAAGGGATTTGCCGTTGTCGCCCAAGAGGTCCGCGAACTGGCCCAACGTTCGGCCAACGCCGCCAAGGAAATCAAGGAACTGATCACCAACTCCGGTGAACAGGTCAAGAAGGGTGTTTCCCTGGTGGGCCGCACCGGCGAGGCGCTCGAGCAAATCGTCTCGCAGGTCGCCGACATCAACACCAATGTCACGGCTATTGTCGAAGCGGCCAGAGAGCAGACGACGGGCTTGAAAGAAATCAACACCGCCGTCAACACCATGGATCAGGGCACCCAGCAGAATGCCGCAATGGTCGAGCAGTCGACGGCGGCCAGCCACTCGCTTGCCGGCCAGGCAGACGCACTCAGCGCATTGCTCCACCAGTTCAAAACGAGGGGCGGTGTTTCCGAGATGCCGACGGAGCACCAAAAGGCGGCACCGGCCGCGGCCAATGCCGACTCCGCTCCGGTCCCCTCACCGGCTCGCGCGATGACAGGCAAAGTGGCCAAAGCCTTTGGCGGCGGCGCTGCGGCAGAAGATTGGGAGGAGTTCTGATGTCCACAAATGCCTATGCTGATCAGCCGGTAGAGATCATCGCGTTCCGGCTGCACAATCAGGAATTCTGCGTCAAAACCACTTCCATCCGCGAAATTCGCGGGTGGGCTCCGTCGACGCCGATCCCTCATTCTCCGCCGGAAATGGTTGGTGTCATGAACCTTCGCGGAACGGTGATCCCGATTATCGACCTTTCCTACAAGCTGGGAATGCCAGCGACGGAACCCAATGAACGCAGCGCCATCGTCGTTGCCGAGTTGCATGACAAGGTGATCGGAATGCTGGTTGACCGGGTGTCCGATATCCTGACGGTCAACGGCAGCGAGATTCAGCCGGTTCCGGAAATAAGCGCAACCTTCGATGCGAGCTTCTCCGACGGCATCATCACCAAGGATGACGGTATGATCTGCTTCCTGAACCTTACCAGGATGTTCGATGAAGCCGACATGGAAGGTCTCGCGGCCTGATACCGATTTCGGGTGCGGGCCGACGCATGGCCCGCGCCCTCACCGTCCAATCCCCTTGGACGGCCCAACCACCACCAAAATCGTTGCCGGCTCTTTGCCTGATTTTACATAGGCATGTTTCATCGAACCCTCGAAATAGACGCTGTCACCGGCGTCGAGGGACAGCGGCACGTAGAATTCAGAATGCAGTACGATACTGCCCTTCAGCACATGCAGGAACTCCTGGCCCTCGTGTGACCAGAGGCCGCCAACCTCTTCCAGAGACTCGGCCGTCACATGATTGATCGCCGGGTGCATGTCCTTGTTGGACAGATCGGCGCAGAGAACTTCCGTCGCGTAGCGGGCCAGCGTGTACCCCTTGGCCTCACCGCTGCGGGTGACGGAGCGCATGCCGCTGGTCAGCGGCTTGGCGTGATCGGTAAAGAACTCAGCGATGTCGGCACCGAATTCATTGGCCAGGATGAACAGGTGATGGGCGGAAATGTCAGTCTGGCCGGTTTCGATGCGCGACATCGTCGCCTCCGAAACGCCGCAGATTTCGGCCACTTCGCTCAGCGTCATCCCCTTCGATTTTCGCAAGCTGGATATTCGCCGTCCGAGCGGTTGGCGAACGTTCTGCTTTTCCGCTTTGGCGGCCTCACGCATCTGCCGGTTTCCCGGATCCGCGTATGGCCTCAACCTCGATCTCCACATGCGCCTCCGGAACTGCAAGCGGCGAACAGATCGTGGTGTTGGTCGGCCGGGTGAAGCCGATGCGGTCCTTCAAAACCGCCGAAACCGCCCCAACATGCTCAGGATTGGGAACGTAGACACGGGCGCGCACGATATCCTGCAAACCGGAATCGGCTTCTTCAAGCGCTCGCTGGATGGTGTCAAACGCCGTGTGGGCCTGGGCTTCGGGACCTTCAGCCATTTCACCCGTGGAGAAATCGACTCCCACCGTTCCGGAGACAAAGATCCGATCATCGACGATCACCGCACGGGCATAACCCGCCATGTCCTCATAGATCGATCCGCTGAAAACATGCTTGCGCGCGCCAGCCATGGCCGAAATCCTCTTTTCTCGGCGGAAGGACCGGCAGGGGACGCATGCGCCCCCTGCCCCGTTTTCATCTGATCAGTTGTCGAGCTTCTTGATCATGTCGGCCACCTGTTGGGTGGTCAGATACTCGGTCTCGACATTCTTGTCGCCGTCCAGCTTCCAGGTCATTTTCGGAGCCTGGACGTCACCGTTTTCGTCGAACGCGAGGGCGCCAGTTGCACCGACATAGCGGATGGTCTTGCCTTCAGCCAGCAGCTCCTTGGCACGCTTGATGCCTTCGGGACCCGGATAGACTTCGACACCGTCCGGTGACGTGACCTTGCGGATATTGTCGCGGATGTTTTCGCCGGTGATATCACCGGAGGCTTCCATCGCCAGCAGGACCACGGTCACCGCATCGAAGACCGAATGCAGGCCAGGGCCGTTCGGGGGGCTGTCGAATCGGGCCTCGAACAGCTCGTTGAACGTGTCGACAGACGGCAGGCGCGGCTGAGCGCTGTCATAGCCCTGCAGGTTTTGCAGGTATTTCGGGCCGACCGCCTGGAAATAGTCGTCAGACCGCAAGGAGTTGTTGACGATCAGGTTGTCGGTACCGCCGAGCGCCAGCCATTCACGGGTGATGGTCGCACCGTCGACCGGAAAGGCGACCAGGAACAATGCATCGGGGTTGCTTTCCAATGCCTTGGTCACTTCAGCACGATAGCTCTGCTGGCTCTCGTTATAAGCAACCATCGCAGCGATGTTGCCGCCCATCTTGGCGACATCTTCCTCGAAGCGTTTTGCCAGTCCGACACCGAAATCGGTGTTGACGTAGATCACGGCAATGTTCTTGAAACCGCTCTTGTCGGCCAGGTAAGCTCCCATGGCCGCCTGGCTGCGGTTGGTCGCATAGGTACGGAACCAGTAGCCGTCGGTCTTGCCTTCCTTGGCGAGCTCGGTGAAGCTCTCCGAGGACGAACAGCAGGAGACCTGGGTCACCTTCGACGGCACCGCAACCGATGTCAGAATCGGCAGGCTGACGCCCGACGAGATGGCGCCGATCAGGGCCTGGACACCTTCCAGGTCGACAAGGCTCTTGGCTGCATCGACGCCGACCGCGGACTGACCCTGCGTGTCGCGCAGTACGTAGTCGACCTCGCAGCCGAGCACGCCACCGGCTTCATTGAACTGATCGACGGCAAACTGACCCGTCTCGGCGATGCGTTCGCCAACCTGGCCCATCGGACCACTGACAGGCAGCACCGCCCCCAGCTTGACGGGACAGTCGGCCGCGAATGCGGTCGAACCGAACCCCATAACAACTGCGGCCATTGCCGCTATGCTCAGATTTCGCAACATATCTTCCTCCGTTCGTTGCGCCCGGATGGCTGTCGCCAGGCTCTCCGGATCCCCTTTAGACTTCAATTGGCCTTTTCGTTTGGCGTGGCGACGTTGTTCCTTTTCTCATGTCGTTTCTGCCGCCTCCTTTTGAGACTGCGCGTGACGCGACACATGCAATTCTTCACCGATCAGACCGCGCGGCCGCAAAAGCAGCGTGACCACCAGAATGAAGCCAATCAGGATTGCCTGCAAGGCACCACCCTGCGCCTGGATTTCGGCCGGTACGACCCGTGAGATGATAAAACCGCTGAAAGTCCAAACGCCCCAGACAATGAGAGCGCCCAGCAGCGCGCCGCGATTGTTGGCGCTGCCGCCGACGATCAGCATGGTCCAAATCTGGAAGGTCACGATGGGCAGGAAATCCCACGGGCTGACATAGCCGATGAAGGAGACATAAAGTGCTCCGGACAGACCCATGATCATGCAGCCCAGCACGAAGGATTCCATGCGTATGCGCGTGGGATTCTTGCCCAGGGAAGCAGCCGCGGTCTCGTCTTCCCGAATTGCCTTGAGCATGCGGCCCCAGGGCGATTTGACGATGCGTTCGAGTGCCAGAAAAATCAGCCCTCCGATGACCAGGACGATGATCAGGAACAGGGCGTTTTGCGCCAGTGGCCCGTCGACCATTTCCTTGGTTGGATTGGGGATGTCGATAAGGCCCAGCGTGCCGCCGGTGAGATATTCCCAGTTCAGGCACACCAGTTGGATCGAGACCGCAATCCCGAACGTGGCAACCGCCAGATACTCATCTTTCAGCCTCAACGTGACGAGACCGACAATGAGGGCTCCGATGCCTGACGCCACCATCGCACCGAGAAGTCCGACAACAAACGGCAATTCGAAACCGCCGAACACAGGCTCACGCGCGGGACCGGTAAGGATTGCCATTGTGTAGCCGCCGATCGCCATGAAGCCGGCGACGCCGGCATTGAAGAGACCGGTGAAGCCCCATTGCAGATTCAGGCCGAGCACGGCCACCCCGAAGACCAGGGACAGGATCAGAAAAAAGACGAGATAGGATACCAGCCCGATCATCGTGCCTTCTCCCCGAACAGTCCTTCGGGTTTGAGGACAAGTATGAGCAGGATCAACAGAAACGGAACCGCAGGCTTGTAGGTCGTCGGGATGATCATGACCGAGAGATTTTCCGACAACCCGACGACGAAACCGCCGATCACCGCCCCATAAAGGCTGCCTGTGCCACCGAGGATAACCGCGGCGAACAGCGGCAGAATCAGGCTAAATCCAAGCTCCGGCCGAAGCTGGACGGTCAGGCCGTAAAGCACACCGCCAAGGGCAGCACCCGCGGCACCGATGATCCAGACCCAGTTGATGATCGCTCCGACATTGACGCCGCTGACACGGGCAAGGTCGGGACTTTCGGCAACGCCGCGCATGGAAATGCCGGTTCGCGTGCGCGTCATGAACAGATGCAGGGCGACCACCGTGACGATGGTCAAACCGAGCAGGAACACCTGGTCGGGCATGACCCGCACACCACCCGGCAGCAGGATGGCAAACTGCAGCTCGTTGGAAAAGTAGATCGGATCCGAACCCCAGATCAGCACAACCAGATTGCGCAGGATCAGTGCTACGCCGAAGCTGGCGAAGACCATTGTCATGTGTCCGGCCGCTCTGCTCAGTCGGTCGAAGATGAAGCGGTGCAACAGATAGGCGATCAACCAGGTGAGAATACAGGAGCCGACCATCGCCACCAGCAGCGGAAGGCCGAAGGAAAACGGACCAATGGTGTGATCGATCAAGCCACCGAAAACGCTGAAGAACGCCAGGAAGATCAGTGCCGAATAGGCTCCCCAGGTCAACAATTCGGAATGCGAGAAATTGGCGAAACGCAGCATTTTCATGGTGAAGCTGAGGCCAATCGCCCCAAGAGCAACAATCGCTCCGCTCAATATTCCGTCGGCAAAGTGCTGCAGAAACATCAGGCGTTCCCCTCCTGCCCGGCCTGCGCCCGATCCTCGCGGCGCATTCCCAGAAACACTTCGCCGATCTCTTCGTCCTCGAGCAGATCGTGCGCCGGGCCGTCGATCCTGTTGTGTCCTTCGGCCAGGACATACCCGCGGTCCGATACGCGCAGTGCGGCCTTGGCGTTCTGCTCGACCATCAGCACCGCGGCACCGTTCTTCACCAGATCGCGGACCAGTGAGAAAAGCTCGCTCGCGGCCATGGGCGACAGGCCCGCCGTCGGTTCGTCCAGCATGATCAACCGCGGCTCCGTCAAAAGGGCCCGGGCAACCGCCAGGATTTGTCGTTGTCCACCGGACAGGACGCCGGCCTTCTCACGCCGGCGTTCCTTCAGGATCGGGTAGATGTCGAAGATCTCTTCAATCCGCCGGTCGGCCTGCTGTTTCGGCAGGGCCGCTCCGCCTATCACCAGGTTCTCCTGGATCGTCAATGTCGCGAAGACGTTGCCGGTCTGTGGAACGAAACCGACACCCTCGGACGCCAGCCGGTGCGCCGGAATATGGGTGATCGGCTCGCCATCCAGACGGATCTCTCCATCCGTCACAGCAACCAGTCCGGCCACCGCCTTGATGAATGTCGACTTGCCGGCACCATTGGGTCCGATGATGGTGACGATTTCGCCCGGATCAACGAAGATAGAGACCCCGTGCAGGATCGGCATGTCGGGCACATAGCCCGCGACGACGCCCGTCGCTTCCAGGATGTGTCCTGACGCGGCGGTCATGGCAGATCTCCCAGATAGGCATCCAGAACCTTGGGATCCTTGCGGGCGCCGTCAGCATCGCCCTGATACAGCAACTTACCCTGGGACATGACCATGATCGGATCGCAGATCGACATGACCACATCCATGTTGTGTTCGATGATCAGGAAGGTGTAGCCGCGCTCGTTCAGCGTCTTGATCTTGTCGACCAGGGTGACCATAAGCGACGGATTGACTCCGGCGGCGGGCTCGTCCAGCAGGATAATCTTCGGATCGGCCATTAGCACGCGAGCCAGTTCCAGTAGTTTGAGCTGTCCGCCGGAAAGGGTATCCGCCTGATCGCCGCGGACACGGGTCAACCCGCAGAATTCAATAATCTCGCTTGCTCGCTCACGGGCCTTGCGTTCTTCGCGGGCGACAAGTCCGGGCCGGATCCAGTTGTTCCAGAACAATTCTCCTGCCTGGTTCAGCGGCACCATCATGACGTTTTCGAGGACCGACATTTCGGGAAACGGTCGCGGAATCTGAAACGTCCGTGACAGCCCGGAGGAAAAAATCCTATGAGGCGGCAGATTCTGGATCGGCATTCCATCGAGCAACACCTGCCCCTCGTCCGGTCGCATCAGGCCTGCCAACGTGTTGAAAAGTGTCGTTTTTCCGGCACCGTTTGGACCAATCAGGCCGCCAATAACTCCGGACGACAGGTCGAATGACATGGCATCGACCGCCGTAAAGCCGCCAAACCGCTTGGTGACCCCGCGGATCGACAGGAGTGCGTCGCCGTTTTCAGGCACTGTCAGATCGCGCAGCTGTTTGATCGGTGGTCGCGCAATTGAGTGTTCCCCTTGGCTCTGGTTCTTTTTTCTGGCGTCCCGCTTCAACCTTGCCGGTATCGGTGGTGGATAGCCTATCCCCTTTTGCGGAAGTATACTGCCCAGCGCACGACTTGAGAAGCATGCTCGCAAAAAATGTCATTTTTGCAATTTTCCTGCAATTCTGTCAGAGTGGTTTGATCCCGCCCGTCGGGAAAACCGCGCAACGCTCCATACCGAACCAACTGAGCCCGCAATGCTGACCAACACCGGACACGCTGGATACTTTCTTTATCATTCGATCGGGATGTATCCCGGCAAGGACGAGGAACTGGCCGCCGCCATGGCCGAGTTTGCCCAGGTTTGGGCCGCGCCGGACGACAAGCAATGGGGATACATCCTGCATCGCCGGCAGGACTTCATCGACTATTGGCGGCGCATCATCAATGTGCCGAAGGGGTCGACAACCACCTGCGAAAACGTCACCCAGGGTGTTCATATGCTGATGCGCTCACTGCCCGACGGGCAGTTGAAGGGCAAGCGTGTTCTGGTAGCAGAAGACTGTTTTCCATCAATCCATTTCCTGCTGGCGGGACTGGCGCCGAAGATGGGCTTCACCCTGGATACCGTGCCGAGGAGCGCGGGGAAGACCTGGGCCGAAGCTGACGATTTCATGGCGCGGTGGGGACGCGATGTCGGCCTCGCTCTGATCACCTGGGTGACATCGACGGCTTCCGCCCGCGTCGACCTGGCGCCTCTTGTCGCCCATGGGCGTGAAATGGGGAGCCTGATTGGTGTGGACATCACCCAGGCCGCCGGGCTGATCCCGTTCGACGCGATGAACCCGAAGGTTGATTTCGTGGTGTCGACAAGCCTGAAATGGATGTGCGGAACGCCGGGCGCCGGGATGCTCTACGTGGACAAGTCCCTCGTGCTGGAACTTGAGCCGGAAACCCGCGGATGGTTCTCGCAGAACAATCCGTTTTCCTGGGATCTCGACAAATTCGAATATGCCCCGGACATTCGCCGTTTCGACAGTGGCACGCCGGCCTGCATGCCGGCTCTGGCATCCTTGCCGGCGTTGCGCTGGCATGCCGAGCAGGATCATGCCGAACTGGCTGCCTCGAACCGCCGGATGGTCGACCGGATCATCGCCCGTGCCGACGCGCTTGACCTGCCGCTCCATTCGCCTCGGGACGCCGATGGCCGCGGTGGCTCCGTGATGCTGCGGTTTCCGGACAAGGCGGAAGCCTCGGCTGTCGTGGGCGCCCTCGGGGTCGAGGGGTATTCGGTCGACTTTCGCGGGCAGCTGGTGCGCCTGTCGCCCGGCAACATGACCCACGAGGCGACAATCGACACCGTTTTCGACATGACCGAAGAAGTGCTGGCTCGCCGCAGGAACCGCTTTGCCGGCAAAGGTCCGCAGGCGTCGGCTGGTGCGAGCAACGGCGCGGCACCGTCTTCAGGCGATCTGCTCGGGTCGCTCGGTGCCATGCTGCTGTCCGGCAAGGTCGAAGTGGTCGATTGTTCGGCCGAACTTGGCCCGGACACGCCGATCCTGCGATTGCCGGAGGACTTTGCCAAGAACACGCCCAAAGTCGAGATCCACAAGATCAGTGAATACGACAATGACGGTCCATTCTTCGCCTGGAACTGGCTGAAACTAGGTGAGCATTCGGGCACGCATTTCGACGCCCCGCATCACTGGATCTCGGGCAAGGATTTCGAAGATGGCGCGACCGACAGCCTTGACGTGCAGCGCCTCATGGCTCCGGTCAACGTGATCGACTGTTCTCAGCAGGCAGCCGAGGATCCGGACTTCCTGTTGACAGCACAAGGGGTCAAGGCGTGGGAGGCCGAACACGGTGAGATCGGGCCGGGCGAATGGGTGGTCATGCGCACTGACTGGGACAAGCGCTCCCACGACGAGGAACTGTTTCTTAACGACGATCCCGATCCACACGAAGACGGCTCGCACAGCCCCGGCCCCACCACCGACTGCATCGACTATCTGTTGTCGAAGGGCATTGTCGGCTGGGGCAGCCAGTGCATCGGCACGGATGCCGGGATGGCCGGCAAGATGAGCCCACCCTACCCGGCCCACAGCTACCTCCACCGCGACAACTGTTTCGGTCTCGCCAGCCTGACCAATCTCGACCGGCTGCCGCCCAAGGGCGCCATCCTGATCGCAGCACCGCTCAAGCTGGCCAATGGCACCGGCTCGCCGATCCGCGCGCTGGCTCTGGTGCCGCGGGGATAACGCGAGCCTGATCGGTTTTTCGGAAAGCAGCGCCTCCCTCCAGGAGGCGCCGGGGATATTGGCCGCCTACTCGTCAGCCTCTTCGTAGGCCTCCATCGGCGGGCAGGTGCAGACCAGGTTTCGGTCGCCATAGGCGTTGTCCACCCGGTTGACCGGCGCCAGATACTTGTCCACGCCGAACGAACCAGCTGGATAACAGGCCTGCTGGCGCGAATAGGGCCGATCCCACTCGCCGACCAGGTCGGCCAGAGTATGGGGTGCGTTCTTGAGCGGATTGTTGTCCGGGTCGCTGCGACCTTCCTCGATGTCGCGTGCTTCCTGGCGGATCGACAGCATTGCGTCGATGAAGCGGTCGAGCTCTGCCTTCGGCTCCGATTCCGTCGGCTCCACCATCAGCGTGCCTGCGACCGGCCAGCTCATGGTCGGCGCATGGAAGCCGCTGTCGATCAATCGCTTGGCGACATCGTCAACGGTGACATGCGCACTCTCGTTTAGCGGACGCGTATCGATGATGCACTCATGCGCGACACGGCCATTGTCCGACGTGTAGAGAATGTCATAGGCGCCCAGCAAACGGGCGGCGATGTAGTTGGCGTTGAGGATCGCCACTTTCGTCGCCTGGGTCAGGCCGGCGCCGCCCATGAGCAGAACATAGGCCCAGCTCACCGGCAGGATGCTCGGCGAACCGAAAGGTGCAGCCGATACAGGTCCAACGGCATCGTCATATTCCGGGTGCCCCGGCAGGAACTCCGCCAGATGCGCCTTGACGCCGATCGGTCCCATGCCCGGTCCGCCGCCACCATGCGGAATGCAGAAGGTCTTGTGCAGGTTGAGGTGGCTAACGTCGCCGCCGATGTCGCCCGGTCGAGACAGCCCGACCATGGCGTTCATGTTGGCACCATCGATATAGACCTGACCGCCGTGTTCATGGGTAATGCTGCAGACCTCCTGCACGGTTTCCTCAAACACGCCATGGGTCGACGGATAGGTGATCATGCAGGCAGCGAGCGCATCGCTGTGGAGTTCGGCTTTCTCACGGAAATCCGCGAGGTCGATATTGCCGTTGGCGTCCGACTTCACCGGCACGACCTTCCAGCCGACCATATGGGCCGATGCCGGGTTCGTCCCGTGGGCCGACGTGGGGATGAGGCAGACGTCACGACTGCCTTCGCCTCGGGCGATATGATAATTGCGGATGGTCAACAGCCCGGCATATTCGCCCTGTGCGCCGGAATTCGGCTGCTGGCTGATCGCATCGTAACCCGTGATCTGGCAAAGCTTGTCGTTCAGATCCGCAATCATTTCGAGATAGCCGGCGGCCTGATCCGGCGGCACGAAGGGATGCATGTTGCCGAATTCCGGCCAGGTGACCGGGATCATTTCCACCGCCGCATTCAGCTTCATGGTGCAACTCCCGAGCGGGATCATTGCCCGGTCGAGTGCCAGGTCACGGTCGGCCAAGCGTCGCATGTAGCGGGTCATTTCCGCTTCCGCACGATTGAGGTGGAAGATTGGATGGGTGAGGTATTCGCTGTGGCGCAACGCGTGTTGCGGTAGGCGGTATTGGCGGTTGGCCTCACTGTCGTCCTTCATGTCGCCACCGAAGGCGGCCCAGACCGCTTCAATGGTTTCCGGACGGGTCTGCTCGTCGAGACTGATGCCGACACGGGTCGAACCGATCTTCCGCAGATTGATGCCGTGTTCGACAGCGGCGTTCATGATGACGCCCTGCAGGGGGCCGACTTCGACGGTGATCGTGTCGAAGAACACCTCCGGCTGCACCTCGAAACCGAGGCTCTCCAAGCCATTGGCGAGGCGCGACGTTTTGCGGTGCACCGACTGGGCAATGGCCTTCAGGCCGTCCGGGCCGTGATAAACCGCGTACATGGAAGCGATTACCGCCAACAGCGCCTGAGCGGTGCAGACATTGGAGTTGGCCTTCTCGCGACGGATGTGCTGCTCGCGGGTCTGAAGCGCCAGCCGGTAGGCCTGGTTGCCGCGGCTGTCGATCGACACGCCGATGATGCGGCCCGGCATCGCCCGCTTGTAAGCGTCCTTGGTGGCCATGTAAGCCGCATGGGGGCCGCCATAGCCCATCGGCACACCAAAACGCTGGGTCGAGCCGACCGCGATATCAGCACCCATTTCGCCGGGCGATTTAAGCAACACCAGCGACAGCGGATCGGCGGCGACCACGGCCAGTGCCTTGTGTTCGTGCAGCGCCGCAATCACATCCGTGAAGTCGCGCACGTGCCCATAGGTCCCGGGATACTGAAATATGGCGCCGAAAACCGCTTCCGGGTCAACATCTTCCGGATTGCCAACGATGACTTCAATGTCCAGTGGCTCTGCGCGGGTCTTGATGACCGCGATGTTCTGGGGATGGCAGTTTTCGTCGACGAAGAAGGCCGTTGCCTTCGATTTCGACGACCGCTTGGCCATGGTCATCGCTTCCGCGGCGGCGGTGGATTCGTCCAGCAGCGAGGCGTTGGCGATGTCGAGGCCCGTCAGATCGCTGACCATGGTCTGGAAGTTCAGCAACGCTTCCAGCCGCCCCTGGGAAATCTCCGGCTGATAGGGCGTATAGGCCGTGTACCAGGCGGGGTTTTCCAGAATGTTGCGTAGAATGGGCGCCGGTGTGGTTGTGCCATAGTAGCCCTGGCCGATCAGCGACGTCAGCACCTTGTTCTTTTCGGCAACCTGCCGCATGTGAAAGAGCGCGTCGCGCTCCGTCATGGCGGGCCCCCACTCGAGCGGCTCCTTCTGGCGGATCGCCGGCGGAACGGTGGCGTCGATCAGCGCGTCCAGAGACTCGAAGCCAAGAACCTCCAACATCTCGGCCATCTCACCCGGAGATGGGCCGATGTGGCGGCGGTTTGCGAAATCATAGGCTTCGTAGTCAGTCAGTTCAAAGGCCATTGCCGTGTCCCTTTAACCTATCAATGCCTTGTAGGCGTCAGCGTCCATGAGTCCTTCGAGCTGGCCGGCATCCGACAGCTTGACCTTGTAGATCCAGGCATCGCTCTCCGCCTTTTCGTTCAACGCGCTCGGACTGTCGACCAGCAGGGCATTGGCTTCGACGATTTCGCCGTCGACGGGCGCAAAGATCTCGGACGCGGCCTTGACCGACTCGATCACGCCAATCTCGTCACCTTTTTCGAAACTGTCGCCTGCCTCCTTCTGCTCGACAAAGACAATTTCGCCGAGCTGTTCGGCAGCGTATGCCGTAATTCCGATGGTCGCGACGTCGCCGTCGACGGTGACCCACTCGTGGTCGTCTGAATAATAGGTGGTCATGATGATCGCCTCCGAACTTAACGTTTGTAGTTTTGTTTCACGAAGGGCAAGGCAACAACGTTTGCTGGCTGTGCCTTGCCGCGAATGATCAGATTGACGGCTTCGCCGGGACTGTCAAAGCCGGCACTGACATACCCCATGGCGACCGGGCCGCCGACCGTCGGGCCGTAGCCGCCCGAGGTCACCTCGCCAATCGTCTCGCCGTCCGGGCTTTGGATCTCTACACCGTGACGCGCGGGAATGCGGCCTTCCGGCTTAATGCCAACAAGTTTGCGCGCCGGACCTTCGACGATTTCGCGCTGGATGCGTTCAGCGCCAGGGAAACCGCCCTCTTCGCGGCGGCGCTTCTGAATGGCCCAGGTCAACGCGGCTTCGATCGGTGACGTATCGTTGTCGATGTCGCTGCCATAGAGGCAAAGACCGGCCTCAAGGCGAAGGCTATCGCGAGCACCAAGGCCGGCCGGCTCGCATTCGTCATGGGCCAGGAAGGCCTTGGCAATTTCGATGGCACGATCTTCCGGAATTGAAACTTCGTATCCGTCTTCGCCGGTATAGCCGAGACGCGAGATGCGACACTCGACGCCCATGATGTCGCCCACGGTGGTTTCCATGAATTTCAGATCACGCGCGGCCGGGCACAGGCTACCGACGACGTCTTCCGCCTTTGGCCCCTGGACGGCGACCAGCGCCCTGTCGAAAATCTCGATGACTTCGACACCCTCCAGATTGTCTGCCATATGCGGAATGTCCTGGTCGCGCATCGACGCGTTGACGACCGCAAAAAGATGATTGCCGGCATTGGAGACGATCAGGTCGTCCATGATGCCCCCTTCCGCATTCGTGAAGAAGGTGTAGCGCGCCTTGCCCTCGGGCAACGCGGTGAGAGCTGAGGGCACCAGGTCCTCCAGCTTTGCGGCGGCGTTCTCGCCGCGCAGAATGACCTGACCCATGTGACTGACATCGAACAGTGCGGCCTTGGTACGGCACTGATTGTGTTCGCCCATGATGCCCATTGGATACTGCACCGGCATTTCCCAACCGGCGAAATCGACCATCTTGCCGCCGAGCTCGACATGCAAATCGTATAGCGGGGTTCTTTTCGGACTTTTAGACATGAGCCAACACCTTCCTTGAGCACTTTAGGGGATCACTCGCGAATAACCATCACTCTACTATGGGCAATTCGGACGTTTGAATCTTCTGCCCTTAACCAGTTCCGCGTTCCTTCAGGAATCCGTGCGAATGGGCTTACGCGGCCTTTACGACATTTTTCTCTCTTTTTCAACAAATTCCACTATAAGAAACAAGATGTTCACATACCCGCCTTTTGACGCTTATTTGAACGTCAGCTAAGTTGCGGTGACAATTGGAGAATCAGGCCATGGAACCCGTCTTGCCCGATGACGCCGCCGAGGGACTGGAAGCCACGGACACCTCGGATCTCGGAAAGATGATCTTCGAGGCGCGCAAGAAGAAAGGCTGGACACTCGAGGAGACCGGCAAGGCAGCGGGAATTGGCCGCTCAACGCTTTCCAAGATCGAGAACAATCAGACCAAACCCAGTTTTGACGTCGTGCGCCGCCTCACCAAGGTGCTTGAGCTGCAGTCACCGCAACTCTTCGTCCAGTCCAGTCAGAGCGGCATTTCCGGCCGCCGCGATTACACACTGGACGGCCAGGGCGAGCCCCAGGATACGCCGACCTATGGCCACGAACTGCTGTGCACCGAACTGACAAGCAAGCGCATGCTGCCCTATATCAGCACCATCAAGGCGCGCGACATTTCCGATTTCGAGACCTGGATCCGGCACCGCGGCGAAGAATTCATGTACGTGATCAGCGGAGAGTTGACGCTCTTTACCGAGCACTATCGGCCGCTGGAACTCAAAACAGGTGACTCCGCCTACTACGACGCCAGCATGGGGCACTGCTGCGTTTCCACCGGCAAGGAAGACGCCAAGGTTCTGTGGGTGTCGCTGGAGAATTGACGCCAATTGCGGCACCCCAGAGCAGCGTCAACGGCTCAGGATCGAATGACGAGATCGTACGGCAATATAAGCGTCTTTGACTGTTGCGTTTCGATGAGATTGTGCATCTGCCGCACCGCCGCTTCGGCATACCCGACATGCGGGACCCGAACGGTGTTGAGCCAAGGTGCGAGCCACTCATTGAGCGGATTGTCATCGAAACCATAAATGCGAATATCACCGGGAACGGACAGGCCGAGTTCCCGACAGCGGCGGAATGCGCCGTAGGCGATCTGATCGTTACCGCAGAAGATGCCGCCAAATTGCTTCTTCGCAAGCAGCTCGAACGCGCCCTGATAGCCACTTTCCATTGAAAGATCGGCTTCGTACCTGTCTTCCTGCAACACCTCGTAGCCTCGCTCGGTGCAGACATCGAGCACACCCTTCAAGCGGCGGGCGCTGGTATCCGAACTCAGCGGACCATGCAGAATGCCAAGTCGGCCCTCGATGCTGGAGAATATGGATTGGGTGAGCTCCCGCGCCGCCGCATAGTCGTCAATCCCGATGTATGAGACGTGTGGCATTGAAGAGACCGGGCGGTTGATAAAGACCGTGGGAAACGCATCCACTGTCTCCTTGAGATAGTCGCTCTCAACCGCGCAGAGCATAAATATACCGCCGACCCGACGAGACTGGATGTCCTGGAGAAACCGGTCCTGCAGCTTCGGGTCCTCGTTGGAATTAAAAAGGAGCATAGCCGTGCCGGTTTCATTCAGCTTGCGTTCCAGTTCCCAGGCCACTGCCGCATAGAAACTGTTTTGGATATTGGAGATGATCAACGCGTAGCTGTCGGAGGTCTGCGAACGAAGCGCGCGGCCAATGCGATTGGGACTGTAGTTCAGATCCTTGATCGCCTGCTGAACCAGGGTGCGCGTCTTTGAAGAGACGTGTTTCGGATTGTCGTTGATGACGCGTGATACGCTGGCGATGGAAACGCCGGCTTTCCTGGCGACATCCTTGATCGAGGCGGTTCCTTTCTCTCTCTTCTTCAAAGAGCCACCTTTCAGGTTTTGCCGCGCAATTGGATGCCGGCCATCGCGTCGCAATCGTCAAACTGCTTGGCGTTGTGACGCCCTGCAAAATCGCGCTTATGCCTCAGAGGCTATGATTTCTATTTTATAGTCCCGCGTCTCGCAAGGCGCGAGCGAGGGTTGCAGCCCGGAGGAGCCTGTCAGATCGGTTTGCGGTTCCAGTCCGAGCGCAAATATCCCGGATCTGAAGGCTCTCCAGAGGGCGGTGTGCGGCAGCGCCTCAGCATCAAAACGCAAATTGAGGGTCACGCCCAGATCCGGATTTCTGATTCCAATCTCGCAACTGCCCAATTCCGTGCGTGGAGATGGTCCGCATTCCACAATTTCGACATGGTCATCCGTTGGAACAGCCGCACCATTATCGAGGCGATTCTCGAGCCGCCAGTTGCGACCAATCAGCCGGCTGGATTTATCAAGCAGCGGATAGCCGATATTGAAATGATAAAGCACTCCGTGCCGGGTCGGCCTGTATCCGCAATTCGACACACGGTCGTGGAGGATGACCCTGGGTTCGAACAGCGGAATGCGGTAACTTCTTTCCAGTTGCAGCGTTTCTCCGAAGAGGGTTGCCTGCCTCACCGCCAGGTTGACGACCACCTCCTGCCGATGGTCCCAGTCGATTTCAGCGCGGTGAAGGTCGGCGCGGCAAGTGGCTATCCGGCCGTGTAGAGGATGCTGTTGGTTGCCACGCAGAGGGTAGGCAAAATCCGACGCGTCGGTGCGCGTTGGGATGCCATGATGATCCAGACCGCAGGTGACGAGGAAACCATCGAAACCGCGCAAAAAGCCTAGCCCATCCTCCGTATCGGGGGTCGGCCAGGGGGCCGGGGCACCCACAGCCCCATGCCACCCCAGTTCGTGACCACGCCAGTTTAGACGCATCAGGTCGCCTCCCCTGTCGAGGGCGATATCGGCCGACAAGCCCGATGGCGTTCGCAATTCGACAATCCGGCCGGTGGCGCCCGAACCGTTTTCGACCTTCACCTGGCGGATATCGGCGAGAGCCCGACAAAACGCACTCTTCTTTCGCAGATCTGAGAGATCCGGATAGACGACCGTACCATCAGGTTTCGTGTGAGCGATCAAAGGTTCGGCCGCGCATCAACCCAGACACCGCCTCTGCTGCTGGATTCGACGCAAGCTTCAATGAATGCCAAACCGCGCGCACCGTCTTCAACGGTCGGCAGGTCGGTGCACAGCGGATCGGGTTCACGCTCGTCCTTCTTCGCCCAGATCAATTCGGCTGCATCCGTATACAGATTGGCAAAGCCTTCGATATACCCTTCCGGGTGGCGTGCCGGCATGCGCGTCACCCTGTTGGCTATGTCACTGGTTCCCGGTCCGCCCCGCGTGATCGTACGGGTGGGCTCACCGAGCGGTGTATAGGACAGGTTATCATTGTCTTCGCCAACCCAATCAATGCCACCCTTGGTGCCATAAACGCCGATCGAAAGGCGGTTGTAGTTGCCTGGCGCGACCTGGCTCGACCAGAGGGTCCCGGTCGCTCCATTGCTGTAACGCAACAGGACATTGGCGTTGTCATCGAGCTGCCGACCCGGCACGTAGCTGCGCAGATCGGCGCAGACACTCTCCAGTTCAAGCCCGCTGATAAAGGCTGCCAGATTGAACGCGTGAACCCCGATATCACCGATTGATCCACCTGCGCCTGCCTCTTTCGGGTCAGTCCGCCATGCGGCTTGTTTTTGTCCTTCCTGGTCGAGCGCGGTTGTCAGCCAGTCCTGGACATAGGAAGTCCGTATGACCTGGATATCGCCCAGCGTTCCGTCCCTGACCATGGCGCGGGCCTGACGGACCAGCGGGTATCCGGTGTTGTTCTGGGTTAGGACAAAAACCAACTCACTTTTGTTGGCAATGTCGACGAGTTCCAGCGATTCGCCCAGCGTGAGCGTCATGGGCTTGTCGCAGATGACGTGAATGCCGGCTTCCAGAAACGCCTTGGCGGGTCCGAAATGCAGCCTGTTCGGCGTTACGATGGATACCGCGTCGATGCCATCGGCGCGGGCAGCCTCCGCTTCTGCCATATGTTCCCAGCTCCGATAGACCCGGTCATCGGCCAAACCCAGGTCCGCCCCGGAGGCAACAGCGTTTTCCGGGTCGGCAGACAGTGCACCTGCAACAATTTCCCATTTGTCGTCGAGCCGGGCGGCCATCCGGTGGACTGCACCGATAAACGCGCCGCGTCCGCCGCCGACCATGCCCAAACGCAGTTTTCGCGCCGCGCGTTCGGTACCGAATGATTCGATTGCCATTGCCCTACTCCAGTCCCAGGATTTTGCGGGCACCGCTGGTATCGCCTGTACCGCCGGCAAAATCATCAAAGGTCTTGTCGGTCACGCGGCGAATGTGATCGCGGATATAGGCCGCTCCTTTCGGCGCCGCATCCTCAGGATGTTCGATGCAGTCCTCCCATTCGTAGACGCACCAGCCGTCAAACTCGTACTCCGTGAACAGCGAAAAGATGCGACCAAAATCGGTTTGACCGTCGCCAAGCGAGCGGTCCCGGGCGGCACGCTTCAGCCAGGGCTGATACCCGGACAGGAAGCCTTGCTTGCCAGACGGATTGAACTCGCTGTCCTTGACGTGGAACATCTTGATGCGCTCATGGTAGATGTGAATGAACTCGATGTAGTCGAGCCCCTGCTTCACGAAGTGGCTGGCATCGTAATTGATCTGGCAGCGGCTGTGATTACCGACGCGGTCGAGGAAAATTTCGAACGTCTCGCCGTCATAAAGATCTTCCGTCGGGTGCAACTCGAAGCACAAATCAACGCCGTTTTCTTCGTAAACGTCGAGAATCGGCGTCCAGATCCGCGCCAGTTCGTCAAACGCCTCGTCGATCAGCGACTGATCCCTCTGCGGGAACGGGTACCAGAAAGGCCAGGCGAGCGCGCCGGAGAAGGTTGCGTGTTCCGTCAGCCCGAGGTTCCGCGACGCCTTGGCGCATAGTTTCAACTGCTCGACAGCCCATGCCTGACGGGCTTTGCGATCGCCCCGCACTTCGACAGGACACAACCCGTCCATCCAGGCATCATAGGCCGGGTGGACCGCACAAAGCTGCCCCTGGATGTGGCTTGCCGTGTCGCAAATGACGATTCCCGCCTGCTGCGCGATTCCAGTCAGTTCGTCGGCATAGTCCTTGCTCTCCGCGGCCAGCGCGAGGTCGATGAACCGCCCGTCCCACATGGGGAGTTGAACAGCCTCGAACCCGCATTCCCTCACCCACCGGCCAATCGCGGGCAGGCTGTTGAACGGTGCCTTATCGTCGGCAAATTGCCCGAGAAACAGCCCGGGTCCTTTGAGTGTTTTCATGGTTTCCTCCCATTCGAATGCGCAGAACATCGCGCCGATGATCATGCAGGTTCAATCGACCAGATACAGAGTCGATTTCTGATAACGTTTACAGTTTTTATAATTTCACTCAGGCTTTCACCTGTCAAGGTAGGCCTTGAATTGAAGGCCGACCAAATTCAAATGGCATCCACATTTAAAATTTCTTATTCTGATTTTATTCATTAAATACAGCTATATAATTCGAAATTGCGCATTCATTTTCCGATCGAAATCGACCCCAATTGCCAGCATTTCACGTCATGCCTCCGAGAAAAATCATCCTAGATGTTGACTTGGGTAAACGTTTACCTATACGACTTGGTGCCGATTGAACGAGGCACGTTTGCCTCGCATCGACGCTCAAAGGGAGGAACACATGAAACGTCTCACACCGACGCGCAGGTCGCTTCTGAAAGGATCAGCCGCCTTTGCAGCCACATCCGCCATTGGTATCGCTCCGAAATTCATCACGCCGGCGCGGGCCAACGGCCTTGCCGCTGGCATGACCGGCGGACCAACTGGATTTCCGGGGGCAGAGCGGTTCCAATACAACGAAACCCATTCGGAGGGCCGTGCCATCGAGGGGGTAAAGAAGCTGGTCGCCGCCGGTAAGGCTCCGAAGAAGATCACCATGCTGCTAACCGACGGCGCGATCGGCCAGATTACCAATCCCTTCCCTTCCGGTCCGTCCGTCAAGGACGTCTGGGAAAAGGAAACCGGCATCGAACTTGAGATCATCGGTGCACCGGCGGGCGATATCTGGAAGCGAGTGCTTCAGGACGTCACCACCGGCTCAGGGGCCTTCGATATCTATACACACCCATGGAACAGCCTCGGCGACCTGGTCGAAGCCGGCGGCGCGCTTAAGCTCAGCGACTATGTGGCAAAGTACAATCCTGACTGGGCCGACGACGAGCGGGGCACTCCCACGGCGCAAATTGCCGAACTTCTCTACAAATATGGCGGCGAATACTACGGTGCTTCGCTGGATGGCGACTTCCAGACCTGGGTTTACAACAAGGCCTATTTCGATGATCCGCAGCATGCCAGCGCTTTTGAGGACAAGTATGGCCACCCGCTGGCACCACCGCGGACCTGGCAGGAATCGGACAACATATCCGCATTCTTTACCGGCAGGTCAGGCGTCAACGGCGTGAAGATCTATGGCAACGGCAATGACATGGCGCCATTCTGGGGGCTGCCCCGGTTCTATGCCCGCTTCGCGGCGCAAGCGATGCCGAACATGTACTGGTTCGACGAAAATGGCGAGCCGAATCTCGACACGCCCGAGGGCATCAAAGCCGCGACCGAATATGTCAAGGTCAAGGACTGGTCACACCCCGATGTGCTGTCCTGGACCTATGCTGAGGGCTATTCCGGTATCGGATCAGGCCAAACCGCGCACCTTTCGACCTACACCAATGTCACGAAATTCGTTGACGTCATGAACAAGGACGGCACGCCAGCCAATCCGGCGGCAGGCATGCTAAGTGCCTATGCGCCGCCCGGCGTGCAGCATGGCAACCAGATCGTGCGACGGTCGGTGATCTACTACAACATCACCGGCACCGTTTCGGCCAACAGCGCCAATCCGGAGGCTGCCTATCTGTTCCTGCAGTGGCTCTCATCAACGCGCACCTACTCCTGGATGGCCGGCAATCCCTCCGGTTACTTCGATCCATTCCAGAAGGCCAACCTGTCGGAACCGTTCGTCGAACAGACCTACCATCCGTACATGATGGATGCGATCCGCGAGACGATTTCCCGCTCCGTTCCAACCATCAATTTCGCTGGACAGACGGCTCTCGACGCGGCGCTCGACGAAGAGTTGCAGGCAGCCCTCACGGGACAAAAAACACCCGAGGAGGCCATGCGAGACGCCTCGAAGAAATGGAAACGGATCATAAGACGCAAGGGCGAGGACAAAATGATCCCGATCATCCAGTCGAGCCGCGCCGCCTGGCCGACGATCATAGACGCGGCCTAGCCAGCCTCATTTTAGGCACTCAACAACCGGCCGCGGCTGCGTCGCGGCCGGGTGAGTGATCCTGCACAAAACGCACCTGGTAAACGAACATGACCGGTCTTATTGCCCGAACATTAACCGTAGCAATTGTCGCCTGCATCGCGCTTCTCCCGGTATCCTGGATGGTGACCATGGCCTTCAAGCCGGCGGCCGAATGGACTTCTGCCGGTGGAGACATCACCTTCCTGCCGCGGGACCCGACGCTCAACAACTTCCTCTACGTATTCACCGGCAGCGCACCGGACCAGATCGTCGGCCTCGATCGCACTGTTTGGGGTCCCATGTTTGCCAGTCTCCTTACGTCCGTCATTGGGACGGTCATTGCCGTGGCTTGCGGTACGGCGGCGGCCTATGCAGTATCGCGCGAGAAGATTCAGCCCAGCATTGGCTTGTCCCTCTTGCAGTTGCGTATCTTCCCGCCACTGGCGGTGATGATTCCCGTGATGATCATGTGGGCATTCCTGGGGATGATCGATACCTGGTGGGGCCTGTCGCTTATCTACGGCATTGTCACGCTGCCCTTCTCCTACTGGCTGATGAAAGCCTATTTCGATGAATTGCCGAGAGAAATCGAGGAGGCGGCCATCGTCGAAGGCTGCTCTCCGTTCGAAGCCTTTCGGCAAATCACACTGCCGATCGTCGCCTCGGCCGTCGCCAGCACCGCTCTCTTCATTTTCATCCTCAATTGGTCCGACTACCTCATTGCCCTTTTGCTGACCCGCAAGGACTGGACAACGATCCCCGTCTACATGAATGCGCTGGCGACAGCGGCAAGCGGCCAGCTTTACGGGGCCAAGGCCGCCCTCGGGATCATCGCCGCAATCCCCCCCGTCGTGCTCGGCATTTCCATTCAGAGGTTCCTCGTGCGTGGTCTGACCTTCGGAGCGCTGAAGCAATGACCTCAACCTTCACTCACGCAACCTCTGAGACCGCTATGCAGTCCCATCGTCCCGAGCCAACCCTGAACGAAGAGCGCCGTTCGCTGGCGCGACGGTTGATCCTTCCGACGCAGATCCTGCTCGTCTTCATCGTCGCCTTTCCGCTGCTCATGCAGCTCTACATTTCCATGACCTGGTGGACGCCGCTCGACGGCAAACCATGGACCATGGCCTACCAGTCCTGGGTCTGGCTTTTGAACTACGGCGACCTCCTGACCGACAAGGCACTTTGGGGGGCCATCTGGAGAACTGTGCTGTTCGTGATGATCTCGGTGCCGATCGAGCTGCTGCTCGGGCTCATCCTGGCCGCCTTGTTCTACGAAGGCGTCTACGCCCGCTCGTTTTTCTACAGCATCGTCCTGATGCCGATGATGATCGTGCCTGCGGTCGCCGGTTACATCTTCTTTCTGCTGTTTCAGCAGACCGGCCCGGTCAATGCGGTTCTCTCGCTGATCTACCCCGGCGCGCCGGAACTCAATTGGCTGAACGACGTCAATCGCGCTTTTGTCGCCATCATCATCGCTGACGTATGGCAGTGGACACCGTTGATGTTTCTGATCCTCTACGCCGGAATGATGAGCGTTCCTGAAGACCAGATGCGCGCAGCGACCATCCTCGGCGCGACCTGGTGGCACCGGTTCCGCTACATCGCCCTGCCCCGTATCAAGGCGGTCATTGTCATTGCGCTTGGATTGCGGGTCATAGAGGCCTTCAAGATTTTCGACCCGATTTTCATCATGACATCGGGCGGTCCCGGCGTGGCGACTGAAAGCCTGTCCCTCTACCTCTACAAACGAACTTTTCAGGACCTTGAGTGGTCCTACGTCGCCGCCATTGGCATCACAGTACTGGTCGCACTCAGCGTGATAACCGGCGTTATCATCGCTCGCACCTCGAAGGCGACCGCCGCCAAAGAGGAGGCGCGCTGATGGCCCAGGTTCTGCTCGACGCTGTCACCAAGAAATTCGGGGACTTCACTGCGGTCGACGCCATGAGCATGTCCGTCAGGGATGCCGAGTTTGTCGCAATCCTGGGCCCCTCCGGCTGCGGAAAAACCACCACGATGAACATGATTGCAGGGATTGAACACCCGACATCCGGATCGATCAGCTTCGATGCGCAGAATGTCACCGATATGCCGGTACAGAAGCGCGGCGTCGGGTTTGTGTTCCAAAACTACGCAATCTTCACCCATATGACGGTTCGCCAGAATCTGGCCTTCGGTCTCAAGGTCGCCGGTAGCCGTCAATCGGAAATCGATACGAAGGTCGACTCGATGGCAGAGTTCATGGCGTTGACGCATCGGCTCGAGCAGCCATCATCATCGCTCAGCGTGAACGAATTGCAGAAACTGGCGATCGGCCGCTCGGCTATTGTAGAGCCGCAGATCTTTCTTCTCGATGAGCCATTGTCGAACCTGGACGCTGCCTTCCGTGAGCGCATGCGCTCGGACCTGCGCGATCTGCAGCGCAACCTGCGCCAGACCATGGTGTATGTCACTCACGATCAGATCGAGGCAATGAGCCTGGCCGACCGCATAGCGGTGATGAACATGGGTAGGCTGCAGCAATTCGACACACCGGCCAACATCTATTCCAAACCAGCCAACGTGTTCGTCGCCCGCTTCATCGGCGCACCGAGCATGAATATCGTTCGTGGTCGCCTCCACCACGCCTCAGATCAGACCGATTTTCATATGGAGGACATGGCGGTCGCTTCGATCCCATTGACCGACGATCAGGCGCGGGTTTGTCAGGAGACGGGAACGACCGAGGCTCTTTTCGGGTTCCGGCCGGAATTCGTTCAACTGGCCGATGCAAGCGACGCATCGGCCTTTCCCGCCGAGGTGTCACTGGTCGAAACTGTGGGCCGGAGCAAGATCGTGCACTTTACTTCCGGGATGGTCGATTTCGTCGGGACATTCGATCGAGCAACGCCCATCCAAGCCGGGGAAGCAGTTCGAATTCGGCTCAGCAACGAGAAATGCCACATCTTCGATCCCGACACGGAAATATGCCTGACCAGGAACATTGGAGGCTCCAATGGCTAGAATCGTCCTTGAAGGCGTCACCAAACGGTTCGGCTCCTTAACCGCACTCGACAGTGCCCACCTGACAATCGAAAGTGGTTCATTCACCTCGATCTTCGGCCCCCCGGGATCTGGCAAATCGGTACTTCTTAGGCTGCTCCTCGGACTCGATGCCATCGACGACGGACGGATCCTGATCGACGGCAAAGACGTCACCCGCACGCAGCCCAAGGAACGCAATTTCGCCATGGTCTTCCAAAACCTGGCGCTGTTCCCTCAACTCAATGCCCGGGACAATATTGCCTTCCCCCTGGTGCGGCGCGGCCTGAACAGTCAGACCATCGGTGAGCGGCTGGACCGGGTCGCCGCGGTTTTGAGCATCGCGCACATCCTCCATAAGAAACCGGCTTCCCTTTCCGGGGGCGAACGCCAGCGCGTTGCCATCGGTCGGGCGCTGGTGCGCGACGCTACGGCCTATTTGATGGACGAACCGATAGCAGCACTCGACGCGCGGTTGAGGGATACCATGCGTGTCGAGCTCAAACGCCTCCAGGCCGAATTCGGCCACACCTTCATTTATGTGACGCACGACAATGAGGAGGCCATGGCCGTTGCCGACCGCATGGCCATCCTGGAGGATGGCAGGATCAAGCAGATCGATCGGCCCGACACTGTCTATTCAACACCCAGTTCCCTTTCCGTTGCGGAACTGGTCGGCTCGCCCAAGATCAATGTCCTCTCGGCAGAGGTTGTGGGTGAGCGATTGCATTGCGCACTTGGAGCAATTGATTTGACCCAGAAACAGCGCGAGTTGGTGATCGGCCAGAGCCAGGTGACGGTTGGGATACGACCGGAAGCCATCCGCCTTGTCGGACCGGAAGCCGGCGACGTTCAAGCCGCTAAAGTGGCCGACATCGAACGCCTTGGTGGCTTCTCCATCGTGACCGCTGCCATCAACGGAGTACAGATTGCTGCCATTACGGACACGAACACCTCTATCACCGTTGGCGATCCGGTTTCGATCGGCCTGCGCGTGGCGGACTGTCACTTCTTCGACAGCAGAACGGGAGCACGCATTGTCTGATGAACTTTCCGGATGCCGACATGAGTGAACATCCAGCCAAACTGGCGGTCATCGGTTGTGGTCTCGTTGGCCGGTCGTGGGCGATTGCATTCGCCCGCGCTGGTTTCAACGTCGCCATTTACGACCGAGACCAGTCGATTTCGAGATCCGCCATCGATCTGCTGGCCGACACACTGCACCATCTCTGGGAGTTGGAACTGACCGCCAATCAGTCCGTGGATCAAATCCTGGCGCGGATTATGGTCGGCTCATGCCTCTTGGAAACAGTGGAAGGGGCCGAATACGTACAGGAAAACACCCCAGAGGCCATCTCGGTCAAGCGGGCCGTGATCGAGGAACTCGACAGGCTTTGTAAACACGACTGCATCATAGCGAGTTCAACGTCGGCCCTCCTGCCCAGTGAGATTTCAATGAACACGGTTCATCCGGAGCGCTGTCTCGTTGCTCACCCGCTCAACCCGCCGCACCTTATACCGGCAGTCGAGGTGGTCCCCTCACCAAAGACGTCAAAGGCGGCCGTCGACCGTGCAGTCGACATCCTTCATCGCGCCGGCCAGCGCCCGATCCGGATCGCGCGGGAGATCGAGGGGTTTCTGATGAACCGGTTGCAAAGCGCCCTGCTCGACGAGGCTTTTGCGATCGTTTCAGAAGGGGTGGCAACGGCCGATGATGTCGATATCGCTGTCAAGGACGGACTTGCCCGGCGCTGGTCTTTCATGGGGCCGTTCGAGACCATCGACCTGAATGCACCAGACGGTATCCGCGACTTCATCGAGCGCTACGGGCCGGCCTATGAAAGCATCGGTCGAAGCAGACCTCGGCATCAAAGCTGGAGCCGAATTGCGGCCGAACAGGTGATCCGCGCCCGCCGGGTCAGCCTGCCGTCGGATGCCATTGCTGAGCGACAAGCCTGGCGCGACCGGCAACTCGCTCACCTGTCCGCCCATTTCGCCCGCAACTCAAACGAACAGGACGATCAATAAGCCATGGCAGTAAGACGGAAGGTAATCATTACCTGTGCCCTCACCGGCGCCATTCATACCCCCTCCATGTCGCCGCACTTGCCGACAACGCCGCACGAGATCATTGAAGAGGGCGTCCGCTCAGCAAACGCCGGCGCCAGCATCTTGCATGTGCATGCGCGCAATCCCGTCGACGGTCGCCCGGATCAGTCGGTCGAGGCGTTCGGGGAAATCCTTCCGGAACTGCGCAAGCGCACGGACGCCGTGATCAACATCACCACCGGTGGCAGTCCTTTCATGACGGTCGATGAGCGAATGCAGCCAGCCGCTATGTTCAAGCCGGAGCTTTGTTCGCTCAACATGGGGTCGATGAATTTCGGTCTCTATCATCTGCTGGACCGCTACGGGGATCTCCGTCATGACTGGGAACGCGCCCATCTGGAAAACTCGCGCGACCTCGTGTTTCGCAACAGTTTCAAAGACATCGAGACCATTCTGGCTACCTGCTCCCGAAATGGTACCCGGTTCGAGTTCGAATGCTACGACATCGGTCATCTCTATTCCCTGAAACATATGGTGGATCGGGGACTGGTTGCTCCGCCCCTGTTCATCCAGTCGGTCTTCGGCCTGCTCGGCGGTATCGGCGCACATCCCGAAGATGTGATGATGATGCGGCGAACCGCCGACCGGCTTTTCGCGGATGGTTATGCATGGTCGGTTCTGGGAGCCGGCGCCAACCAGATGAGGATTGCCTCCATGTCGCTGGCAATGGGCGGTCATGCACGCGTCGGGCTCGAGGATTCGTTGTGGATTGGACCGGGCGAACTTGCGCAATCCAGCTCTCAGCAGGTCGCAGTCGCGGCCGAGATGATTTCGAGCCTCGGGATGGCGGTAGCGAGCCCCGACGATGCGCGCGCGATTCTGGGGCTCAAGGGCGACGACCGGGTCGCGTTCTGAGATGGCCGAGATCGACATTCTCATCGACGTCAAGCCGCGCCTCGGTGAAGGACCGCTGTGGGACGAGCAGGCGGAGCGCCTGTATTTCATCGACAGCCTGGGGGACCGTGTCTGGCGTTGCGACGCGGGCGGAGGCGAGGTCCGAAGCTGGGAAGTCCCGGGGCATATCGGCTCGATTGCGCTGCGGTCCGGCGGGGGCGCCATCGTCGCGCTATCAGACGGGTTTTATCTGCTGGATTTCGAAACCGGCGATACCATATTTCTCGTTGACCCCGAGCCGAACCACCCGGGAAACCGGCTAAACGATGGCAAGGTCGATCCGGCCGGACGGTTCGTTTGCGGCTCGATGGATAGCGGGGAAGCGGCCGATACCGGCGCGCTCTGGCGTGTTGATAGCGACCTTTCGTTGTCGAAGCTGGACGAGAACATCATCTGCTCCAACGGGCCATGCTGGAGTCCGTCCGGCGATATTCTATATTTCGCCGACAGTTTCCGACGCACGATCTATGCCTATAATTACGATACGCAAACCGGCGCAGTGAGCGCGAAGCGAACCTTTGTCACCGTCGACGACTCTCGCGGCGGAGCTCCAGACGGCGCCACGGTCGACTCGCAGGGGTGTTTGTGGAGCGCCACAGTCTATGACGGCCGTGTCTTTCGCTACACGCCTGACGGCGAAGTCGATCGGATCATCGAAATGCCGGTGCGTAAAATCACCAGCCTGACCTTCGGCGGTCCGGGACTCGACACGCTGTTTGTGACGTCCATGGCCGTTCCTCCACTGCCAAAATACCCCGGCGACGGTCCGAAACGCGGCTCCGTCTTTGCCGTCACCGGCCTGGGTGTAACCGGATTACCTGCAACCAGATTTGCCGGATAGGAATCGCAATGTCAGCATCAGCCAGAACCGCCATCGTTACCGGTGCAGCGCAGGGAATTGGAGAAGCGGCCGCCAAACGGCTTGCAAGGGACGGTGTCGAACGCTTTCTCCTGATTGATCGGCAACCTGAAAAACTGAATGCCGTCACCTGGGCACTTCAAGCTGACGGCAAGGATGCCGAAGCGCTCGTCATCGACCTTTCGGACATCAAGGCGCTCCACGCGGCTCTTGGTCCAAAACTGCAAGCTCTCGAAGCTGTCGACATTTTGATCAATGCAGCCGGCACAACCGCCCGCGGCGGATTGAGTGACACGACCCCGCAGACATTCGACCACATCATGGCGCTCAATGTCCGCGCACCGTTTTTCATGATGCAATTCGTGACACCATACATGGCCGCAGGTGGCGTCGTGATCAATATCTGCTCCATGCTCGCCTATGGCGGCCCGCCCTTTCTGTTGGCGTATTCATCCAGCAAGGCGGCACTAGCGGCTCTTACCAAGGGCGCTGCGAACAGCGTTAAGTGGGATGGCATCCGTGCTTTTGCAATCAACCTTGGCTGGACATGGACGCCGGCCGAACAGAAGGTGCAGACCGAAATCCACGGCATGTCGGAAGACTGGCGCCACGAAGTCGGTTCGAAACAACCTTTCGGCCGTCTTTTGATGCCGGACGACCCCGCCGCCCTGATTTCGTTTCTCAGCTCCTCAGACGCATCGATGATGACCGGGGCCGTGATCGATCTCGATCAATACGTGGCCGGCACTGTCGACGACAATCCAGGAAACCCCTGACAACCGCACCTGCACGCTCACCAACGGGCGTTTCCATGTGCTCAGTCGTGATCACACGCCCAGGCAGCGATCTTGGCCAACATCTCGTTTCCGGCCTCCAGCTGATCCATCGTGACGAATTCGTCGGCCTTGTGAGCCTGGGCAATGCTGCCCGGTCCGCATACGATCGCCGATATGCCCGCTCGCTGGTAGAACCCCGCTTCCGTTCCGTAGGAAACCGCGCCTTGCCGGCTGTCTCCAGTCAAATGGCGGATGACATTCATGATGGCGGCACGGTTCTCTTGCCGCAAAGCAGGCACTTGCGCCCAGCAGTTCAACTCGATCTCAGCGGCGGGATGGGTTCGACGCAAATACGGCAGCAGCTCGCGATCGATGTGGGATTTGATATCCTCCAGTACCACATCAGAGGGCACGTCAGGGAGCGTCCGGAACTCCCAGTCGACCCGGCACCGATTGGCAACGAAGCTGGTTGCGATACCGCCGTTGATTCGGCCGACATTGCAGGTGCAGTGCGGTGGGTCGAAACGGTCATCCTCTGGGAACCTGGATAGCAACTCTTTGAAATAGTCATCAAGGAAAGCAACAAGCCGGCCGGCCGCGACAGTCGCGCTGGCGCCCAGGTCGGGTGAACTCGAGTGCGCTTCCTTTCCGATGATCTGCGTTCTGAAGAGGTGCATGCCCTTGTGGCTGGAGACGGCCTCAAGGTTGGTCGGCTCGCCGACAATCGCCATGGCCGGCTTCTCGCAGGTGCGTGCGATGTGGTCGATGAGATGTGGAATGCCCAGACAACCGGTCTCTTCATCATGGGTGAACGCGAGGTATATGGGGCGCCTCAGCGACAGAGTGGCAAACCAGGGGGCCAATCCAGCTGCCAGGGCAACGAAGCCTTTCATGTCGGCGGTGCCGCGACCGAATAGGCGTCCGTCGACTTCGGTCACTTTGAAGGGTTCGTATCGCCAATCCTGCCCCTCGGCCGTCACGACGTCCGTGTGCCCGGACAAGACCATGCCGCCTGGAGCCGAGGGGCCGATCCGGGCCAGAAGGTTGGCCCTGTCGGTGCCTGGCGACGGCAGCACATCCACGGTGACATTGCGATGGTCCAGTCGGTCAGCCAGCCATTCCACCAAAGGCAGGTTCGAGCGATCCGGTGTTGTATCAAACCCGACCAATGTCTCCAGAATGGCGCGGTATTCAGCTTCCACGACCTGACCTTTTCGATCCGCTGTCGTCAGCGGGTGCTGGAAACCCAATCGGGCAGCCAAAGCGCCACTTGCGGAAACGCGATCAGCAGCACGACCGTCAACGCCATGGCCACGACAAACGGGAACGAGCCGATGGCGACGTCGTTGAAACGGATGTCGTTTCGGATGCCCTGAATAACATAAAGATTGATTCCGATCGGCGGTGTTATGAGCGCCATCTCCAGAAGCACCATCAGCAGGATGCCGAACCAGATCGGATCGTAGCCAAGAGCGATGATGATCGGCGCAATCAGTGGCACCGTGGTCAGCATCATGGAGAAGGTTTCGAGAAAGCAGCCCAGCACGATGTAGAACACGACGATGGCGATGATCATCTGCAGCGGCGTGAGGCCGAGGCTCTCGATGAACTGCGTCAGTTCGCGGGTCAGGCCGATCGCGGCCAGAACGAAATTCAGATACACCGCCGCCAGGATGATCAGCATGATGACGCCGGTGGTGCGCATGGTCGATAGCAACGCGTCCTTCAGCATGTCGACCGACAAGGTTCCGGTCCAGACAGACAGAACCAGAGCGCCAATGACGCCGAGAGCAGCGGCTTCCGTTGGCGTCGCCAGTCCGGCGTAGATCGATCCGATGACCAGCAGAAACAGAAACAGCGGCGGCAAGAGATCGACCAGCGAGTGGAACCGGGCGCGCCAGGAGCTGCGGACGGGTTCGCCGCCGAAATCCGGTCTGACGAGGCACGCAACGAGTACAGTCCCCATGAACAGAAGGGCCAGCAGAATGCCAGGCAGAAATCCTGCAAGATAAAGCTTGGGCACGGAGGTGTTGGTCAACAGCCCGTAGACGATGAGATTGATCGACGGCGGTATCAGGATGCCCAGCGTACCTCCGCTGGCGAGCGTGCCCAGAAACAGGCGCCGGTTATAGCCGTGACGTTCGCATTCCGGCATCGCGACCGTTCCGAGCGTCGCCGCGGTGGCCACGCTGGAGCCGGACGTCGCGGCAAACATCGCGCAACTTCCGACATTGGTGTGCATCAGCCCTCCGGGCAACCAGGACAACCAGTGCCCGAGGGCGTCATACATGCGCTTGGCAATGCCCGCGCGCAAGACAAGCTCTCCGAGCAGAACGAACATCGGCACGGCGACGATGAGAAAGTCGTTGCTGCTTCGCCAGAATATCTCACCGAGAGCGCGATCAAGCGCGACCGGTGAAAAGACCAGTCCGAGACCGACACCCAGCAAGCCCAGCGCCGCACCGATCGGAATGGCCAGGGCAATCATGACGATGAGGGCGATTGCGGTGACAGCAAGCATGAAGCAAACCTATGCCGGAGAACTGCCGGACGGGTCGGTCGCCTGATCCCGGGTTCCGGCAATCTCGCGCACTTTTTGCAGGTCACCCGAGGCCAGAGCGGCCAGACTGCGCAGAACCGTCAGAAGGAATGCGAACGTGAAAAACGCGAGACCGGCAAACCAGAGTGTTTGCGGGTAGACCTGAGGAAGACTGAGTGGGCCGACCGAGCGTGAATTGCGCTCGATCGTTTCAATCAGCACGAGCCCGCCGCGATAGGTGAGGATCAGTGCAAATCCGCCAATGGCCAGCAGGCCGATGACATCCAGAATTGCCCGCGCGCCTGGAGACATCAGCCGGTATGCCGTATCGACGCGGATATTGTGCTTCCCAAGCAGACAATACGGCAGCGCCCATGCGGTTCCGATCGCCAAGGCATAACCCGACAGCTCGTCTGCACCACCAAGCGTATATCCGGCCAGGCTGCGCAGCACCACGTCCACAAAGACAACAATGGCAGCGCCCAGGACCAGAAGACCGGCCGAAATCGCCGTGATCCTGGAAAACAAAAAGACTTTTTCGGCAAGGGAATCGAGCATCGCACCGCCCAGAGTTGGAGCCGCCGGCGGGCGGCGGCTCCGCGGCGACCGCCGTCAGTTGGCGGGCGCGGTCAATCCAAGAGCTTTGCCTGCCGACCCATTCCAGGCCGAAACGCAGTCAGCACCGCACCGCTCACTCCAACCGGCGAGCACGTTCTCCTCGACAATCTTCTTGAGACGCTCCAGGTCTGCGTCGCTTGGCTGCACCAGCGTCATCTTCTGGGCGTCACCAAACGAACAAGGCCCGTTGCCTGTGTTGCAATCGATGCCCTCCTGGTCGGCCTTTTGGCCGAATGCCCAAGCCTGGTCTTCGAGCTTGGCGGCTTCTGCCAACACGATCTGTTGGGCATCGGGGCTCAGCTTGTCCCAGGTGGCGTTGCTGACCGCCAAGAACAGGCTCGATCCCTGTGCTGCATGCAGGGTGTAGAGATGGGTCGCGACTTCGTACCACTTGGCGGTGTAGCCCGACAGCGTACCGGTCACGGCGCAATCGACAACGCCTCTCTGCAGCGCCGGCACGACCTCTGCGAAATCGATCGACGTCGGAATCCCACCCATTCCCTCGACGAGATCAGACAGCGCTCGATTGTAGACCCGGACTTTCTTCCCGGCGATATCGTCAATACCGCTGATGGGAACGCGACAATAGAAAACCTGCGTCGGTTCGCTGTAGATGGCGAGCAGTTTGGCGTCGAACGTGTCGCTAATCTGCTTGTCCAGAATCGGGCGGTAGGCGTCTACCGACTGCCGCGCATCTTCCCAGTTCTGGATGGAACCGGCCAGGTCGACCCCTTCAAACATGGCGTTGTCGCCGGCAACGTAAGTGAAACCGGCGTGAACAAAATCAAACAATCCCAGTTTCAGCATCCGCCCTACGTCAAAGCCCTTCAGCCCGAGTTCATCCAGCGGTGTGATCTGCGCCGACAGAGCACCGCCGGTCGCACCGGGAAGCGTTTGCTCCCAGAAGGGTTTTTCGGTGTTCTTGAAATGCGGTGCGTTGGTCCAGTTGCCGATCACCTTGAAGGAGTGATTCCCATAGTCTTGAGCCAAGGCCTGGCCGTTGACCAATCCCATCGCCCCGAGCACGGACACGGTTCCCACAACGGCCACTTTCAATAAATCAGAGCATGATTTCGCGGACATTTTCGTCCTCCCTCTTGTCAAAAGCTGACGGACTGATTTGCGACCGCTGGAAGTCCACGGTGCTAGCAAACCAACGTGTGCGGGTGGACGATATTGAACCGCCGATTGAAAAAAAATCAAAATAAACGCGAATTTTGCTGAAATGAATTCATGCAGCTTTTAGCAAAAAAACACACGCTATACCGACCCAGCACGATGCTCAGGTGAAGCTGCCCAATCAAATCGAGTGGATCATTGGCTATCCGTGGTCCGTTCGAATTCGATACGGAACGCGTCTAAGATTCCACTATCTTTCAGGCCTTTAGCCCTCAGCATTTCCAGCTAGAAATGGTACCGCCAGAGTCACGGCCTGATCGCTAGACCAGGCCCGGCCGTCGCCCTGCTCCACGCGTCGCAGGTTCATTTCGAACTGATAAAATTCCGGGCGATAGAGAACCTTGATGTACTCGATCGGTCGACCTGATGAGTCGGAGACGACACGCCGCACTTCGATCAGGGGCGATCCGGCGGCGATGCCGAGCGCCGCCGCAATTTCACTGTCAGCGACCGTGGCGGAAATCGATTGTCGTGCCGATTCCACAGGAATGCCCGCGTTCTCAAGCAGCAGCAACAATGGCGTTGCAGACATATCCTGGCCTTCGATCAAGGCCGCGACATCCGCCGGAATCCAGGTGACGAGATAGGTCATCGGGGTTCCATCGTGTACGCGCACACGGATGGCACGTTGAACCATCGTTCCTCTATCCACATCAAGCGCTGCGGCGCACTCACCCGACGCAGGTGCCTGGCCGTGTTCAAGAACTCGCACGTCGGTGGTGCGCCCGATATGGCCAACATTTTCGATGAGGCCATCCATCGAAGCGACCACCGGGCGCTTGGTTTCGATCCGGCTGGCAACACGGGTTCCGCTGCCGCGCTGCCGTTCGACCAGTCCGCTTTCGGCCAGCTTGGTCAGTGCACCACGCGCCGTTACGCGCGAGACACCGAAGCGCAAACACAATTCCTGTTCGCTCATGACTTTTTCCCCCGGCGACAGCTCGCCGGAGATGATCTTGTTTCGCAGGATAACGAAGATCTGCTGGTAGAGCGGAACACCGGTTTCCGGGTTGAGTCTCAAATTAGGCTCCGTGGAATTGTATTATTGTTATGACTATATTATAACTTTGCCGAAAAGGGAATCCTTTGCGCTGAGGTTTTTGATGGATTTGCCCGAAAACTGCGTCCTGATCGTCGGTGGCGGCCCCGTGGGGTTGACCTTGGCATGGCGATTGACGGAGGCCGGGATACCCGCCCGGCTTTTCGAGACAGAAGACCATATCGTAGACCAGTTGCGCGCTTCGACATTTCACCCACCGACACTCGACCTGTTTGACGACGCTGGCATCACGAAAGAGCTCATCGAAAACGGCCGCATCACGCCGACCTGGCAGATCCGAATGGATGCCACCGGCGAACGGGCCGAGTTCGATTTGGCCGTGCTGGCCGGCGAAACCAATCATCCCTACCGGTTGCAGTGCCGCCAGGCGATTTTGAGCCGGGCCATCGCCGCCCGGTTGCCAGACGGTGTTGTTCGGTTCGGCGCCAAGGTGGATGCCGTTTCTCAAGACGAAGCGGGAGTGAGCCTGACAGTTGGAAGCGAGACAGCGCGCGGGGCCTTCCTCGTCGGCTGCGATGGCGCCCGCTCGGTCGTGCGCGAGGCAATCGGTGCTGATTTCGTTGGCGGAACCTATCCTGAGGAAACGGTCCTGGTGACCACTCATTTCCCCTTCGAGGAGCACCTCGAGGGCCTGTCCGGAGTCAACTACATCTGGAAATCGGACGGCACCTATTCGCTCCTGCGGCTTCCCGATCTGTGGCGCATATCGCTGCATCCGCGCGCCGGACAGAGCGCAGAAGACATCATGAAAGATGACGTCATCCGCGCCTATGTGGCTGAGATCGTCCCCGCAGCGGCGGAAATGGACATCACCGAAAAGAGGATTTACCGCGTGCACCACCGGGTGGCATCGCATTATCGCACAGGCCGCATGTTCATAGCCGGAGACGCTGCGCATCTGAACAGCCCCAAGGGTGGAATGGGCCTGAACGGTGGTGTGCACGATGCCTGGGTGCTTGCCCAGAAGCTGGCCGCCGTCATGAATGGCGCCAATGCCGACATTCTCGATGAGTATGAGCGTCAAAGGCTGCCGATTGCGCGGGATGACATCGTCGCGCAGGCAGACACCAATCGGTCGAGAATGAACACGCGGGACGAGCGGACACGGCGGGACCATCTGGCTGAGCTTCAGGCCATCGCGGCAGATCCCGAAAAAGCCCGGGCGTTTCTTCTGCGCTCATCCATGATCCAGGGCCTGCGCCGTTCGGAGGCACTGATATGAGTGGCGCGGTGGCAATTCTCGGCGGCGCCGGCGGCATCGGCCGGGTTCTGGTGCACGAAGCGCAGCAGGCCGGCTATCAGCCGATCGTTTTCGACCTGGCCCGCTCGCTTGAAAGGCATCCTCCAAAAGACTGCGAAGCTGTCGCCGTGGACGCCTCCAGCGCTCCTTCGCTTGAGGCTGCCGCAAACGCTATCGCCGAAAACCAAGGGCTTTCCGGTTTCGTCAACCTCTGCGGGTTTGTCGGAGACAACGAAGCAGTCCTCAATACGACGCCGGATCGTTGGACAGAGGTTGTTGATGGCAACCTCAATGCCGCATTCCTCGCTGCCCGCGCCTTCGCGCCAAAACTGCAAACCGGCGGGGCGATGGTGAATGTCGGGTCGGGACTGGGTCACTTTGCCCGCCCCGGGTACGGACCCTACGCCGTTGCGAAGGCTGGGATTGCCGCATTGACGCGTCAGCTCGCACTGGAATTGGCCCCGGATATTCGGGTCAACTGCGTTGCGCCCTCTGCCGTCAACACGGCCTTCCTGAGGGGCGGAACGGGGCGCTCGGATGAGGACGGTCCGCCGCGGCTCGACATCGACGCCTATGCGCAGGCGATGCCGCTGCAGCGAATAGCGGAACCCTCGGACGTCGTCGGGCCGATCCTGTTCCTGCTCTCGTCCGCCGCCGCCTATGTCACTGGCCAGGTGCTGCATGTAAACGGCGGGGGCTATATGCCATGAGGTTCGAACTCCCCATCATTCCGCCGGAACGGGTCTCGGGTCGGGTGGGCGACAGCCACACCGCCGGGTCGGGTGCGGAACTTCCCGTGTACTATCCCGCCAGCGGAGATCAGATCTCGGTTCTGTACGAGGACGGCCCCGACACAGTCGACCAGGCCGTTCGCACGGCACGACGCGCCTTCGAAACGTGGCGCGACACATCCGTTCCCAAGCGCATCGAGTTGCTGGAAGCCTGCCGGCAGACCATTCTCGATAACGCTGACGAACTGGCCTGCCTTGAATGCGCAGCAACCGGATTGTTGCTGCACGAGCTGAAATCACGGCACCTCACGCGAGCTGCCTACAATTTTCGTTTCTTCGCCGACTATATCAGCCAGTCGGCCGGGCAACGGTACGATCAGACCCCCGGATACATGACCACCGTCAGCCGCACGCCGGTGGGCGTGGCGGCCCTGATCGCACCCTGGAACGCTCCAGTGGCGCTGGCCACGATGAAAATCGCCGCCGCTTTGGCGTTCGGCAATACCTGCGTGCTCAAACCGTCCGAACAGACGCCGCTCGCCCTGGCGAAACTCGTCGATCTGCTGTGCGAAATCCTGCCCGAGGGCGTTTTGAATCTGGTGAACGGTCGCGGCAACATCACAGGCGCCGCGCTGGTCGCCCACGACGATGTCGACCTGGTCAGCTTCACCGGCGGGACCGAAACCGGGCGCCTGATCATGGCCGAAGCCGGCAAGAACCTGGTGCCCTGCACCATGGAACTGGGCGGCAAGTCGGCCAATATCATCTTCTCTTCCGCCGATTTTGAGCGGGCTCTCGACGGCGCACTGCTGGGGATCTTCTCCAACAATGGCCAGCAGTGCCTCGCAGGATCTCGCATCCTGGTCGAACGCCCGATCTTTGACGAATTCGTCGGGCGGTTTGTCGAACGGGCGGGTAATATCGCCGTGGGCGACCCAACCTCGGAAGCGACCGAGATCGGCCCTCTCGCGAGCGCCGCCCACAGGGAGCGCGTGCTCGGTTTCGTCGAGACGGCTGAAGCGGACGGAGGTCAACTCCTGACGGGAGGCCAAAGGCGCGAGGACCTCGGTCCCGGCTATTTCATTGCACCAACGGCGGTTCGCGCCACCAGCAACAAGGATCGGGTTGCTCAAGGCGAGATTTTCGGACCGTTTGCAACCTTCCTGCCGTTCGACAGCGCCGACGAGGCAGCGGCAATCGCCAACGACACGCGGTACGGGCTTGTCAGCTATATCTGGTCGGATCACCTGCCCATCGTCATGCACATGACAGAGGCAATGCGCTCCGGCGTCGTCTGGGTCAATACACCCATGATGCGCGAACTGCGCGCGCCATTCGGAGGCTTCAAGGCCTCTGGCGTCGGCCGCGAGGGCGGTGCCGCCTGCGAGGCCTTCTACACCGAAGAAAGAACCGTCTCGATCCCAAAAGCCCCGCCGCCATTGAGAAAAATAGGGGCGAACCAGAAACCATGAAGGAGGACCCATGACCAACTGGAAACTCGCGCTGACCGGCACACTGATGTCGCTAATGATGGCCGCAACACCGGCCGTGTCTCAGGAACTGGTCAAAGTCGGCACGTTCGTGCCGGAAAAGAGCGTCGGCGTCAGCCGCGTCATCAAACCCTGGATGGAAGCCGTATCGGCCGATGTCGGCGGGGACGTCAAGCTTCAGGGCTTCTGGGGCGGCACGCTTGGCAAAAGCCCGTTCAAACAGTTCGAGCTCGTGCAGAACGGTGTGGCCGATGTCACCTGGGTGCTTCCGGGTTACACCGCCGGTCAGTTCCCCGAAATGGGCCTGTTCGAATTGCCTTTCCTGTTCAGGACCGCCGAAGAAGCCTCGGTTGTCGGGTGGAAACTGCATGAAATGGGTCTTCTGACCGGCTTCGACGGCGTGCACGTCGTCGGCTTCTTCGCTGCGGAACCGAACGCCATCTTCATGAAGAAGAAGATCGGTTCGCTCGATGACCTGTCCAACATGAAAATCCGCTCGGTGGGCGGTATCCATGCCAGCTGGCTCGAAAGCCTCGGCGCCGCACCGCAAACCCTGAGTTCGGCTGAAATGAACGAAGGCCTCAACCGCGGAACCGTCGACGGAGCCATTCAGGGCTGGACCGGTATGCGCACCTTCAAGACGCTTCCGCTGGTCGACCAGGCCTATGTGGTGCCGGCTGGCGCCATCCCGTTCCTGCTGCTCATGAACGAGGCCAAATGGAACGGCCTTCCGTCGAACGTTCAGAACGCTGTGATGGAACACGGTGGCGCGGTGATGGCCCAGATGGGCGGCAAAGCCTATACCGATATCGGTGAAGCCATTCGCAAGGATGTGCGCGACGAAGGCAGGATTGAAATCATCGCACCCGATACCGCGACCCTGGAAAAATACGAGCAGGCCGCGCAATCCGTGCATGAAGACTGGATCAAGGCAACGCCGAACGGCCAGGCAGTCTATGACGCCGCGGTCAAGCTGTTGACGGAAATGCGCAGCTCCAACTGATGCATCAAAGCACCGCGCAAAGGCTGGACCGCATCACGCAAACCGTCGCCATCGTCGGGTTTTGCGGTCTGGTCGTCATGGCGTTGCTGATCTTCTATGACGGCGTGGCGCGCACCCTTGGCGCGCCACGCATTTCCGGTTTCGCCGATTTCGGCGAGATCATCTTTCCGCCCGTGATCGCCAGTTGCTTCCCGGCCGGTCTGCTGCGGCAAACCAACGTGACCGTGCGGGTCGTCGGCAATCTTTATCCGGGCCGTGTCAACGCTTCGCTTGAGCTTTTCGCCGCGACCGTGACACTCGCCTTTTTCGGCGTGCTTGTCTGGCAGTTCATCGATCTGAGCGCCAACTACTGGGACGCCGGTCGAACCACACGCACCATTCACATTCCCCTTGGCCCGTTCTGGTGGATCACCACCGCCATCATGGCGATTTGCGTGCCCGTTCAGGCCTATGTCGTCTGGTCCTGGCTGAAAGCAGTTGTCTTCAGAGAGACCCCTGCCCTGACCCAGTTGTCCTCTGACCAATTGGACGAGATGGAGCGCAGCTGAATTGGTTTCCGATCCCCTGACAACCGGCCTGATCGGCCTTGCCTTCATGTTTGTTCTGATCATCGCCCAGGTGCCGGTCGGCATCGCCATGGGCGTGGTCGGCGTGATCGGTACGGGTCTGATCATCGGGTTCGGCCCGGCGCTGACACTGCTGGCAACGGAGCCGTCAGCCGCCATGGCCGCCGAAGGCCTGGCTGTCATCGCCATGTTCCTGCTGATGGGCAACTTCGCCCATGTCGGTGGTCTGTCAGACGAGCTCTATCGGCTGGCCTATGTCTATACCGGTCATCGACGTGGCGGGCTGATATTCGCCACCGTGGCCGCCTGTGCCGGCTTCGGCGCGATTTGCGGTTCCTCGGTCGCGACCGCCGCCACCATGGCCCGCATCGCCCTGCCGCAGATGCTGGAACGCGGCTATGCCAAATCGCTTGCCGCGGGAGCGATTGCTTCCGGTGGCACGCTCGGCATGATCGTTCCACCCTCGGTGGTGATGATCCTCTATGCGATCCTGACGGAAAATTCGATCATCGCACTGTTCCTGGCGGCGGTTATTCCGGGACTGCTGGCGGTCGTGTTCTACATCATCGCAGTGGCCATCGTCGTCAGCCGCAATCCAAAGCTCGCTCCGGTCGGCCCGCGCGAAAACTGGACCGTGCGCCGTCGAACCTCGCAGCAGAGCTGGGCGGTCCTGTTGCTCGCGTTCATTGTTTCCGGTGGCATCTACTCCGGCACTTTCACAGTCAGCGAGGCGGCCTCCGTCGGCGCTTCCGTCGCGTTGCTGCTTGCGATCTTCCGGAGAAGGCTGACCCGCTCCAAGTTTCTGGGCGCCCTGGGCGAAACGGCCTCCAACACCGGCCTGATCTTCGTCATCATTATCGGCGCTTCCGTCTTTTCCTATTTCGCCACGCTTTCGGGGCTGCCGGCAGCCACCGTGGCGTGGATTGAAGAGCTGGGCCTGCCACCGATCGTGGTCATTGCTCTGCTGATGGTGTTCTACCTGATCCTCGGGTCGCTGTTCGACACCATCGCGGCGATGGTCCTCACGCTGCCCTTCGTCTATCCGCTGGTGACCGGGCTCGGATACGATCCGATCTGGTGGGGCGTCATCAATGTGGTCGTCATCGAACTCGGCATGATCACGCCGCCCATCGGCATCAACGTCTTCGTGCTGCACGGCATGGCGCGCGATCTGCCGCTCGGCACCATTTTCCGCGGTGTCATACCGTTCGTCTTCGCGGATCTCGCCCGGCTCATCGTGCTGATCCTGTTTCCGCCTCTGAGCCTGTGGCTGCCTGGAGCATTGGGCTGGTTATGAGCGAACTGACGGACTACGGATCGAACGGGCTGATTGGTGTTCTGACGCCGCAGGCAAACACCACTGTGGAGCCGGAACTCTGGGCCCTGCTGCAGCCGGGCTGGTCGCTCGTCAACGCAAGGCTGACCTCGGACAAGGGCACGATTGCCGAACGGCTCGTCGATTACACCACACGTTTTGCCGAAACATCGGACGCATTTGCCAACGCCCCGATCGACGTCGTCGCGGCAGCCTGCACCGGTGCGTCCTACCTGATCGGCCTGGACGCAGAACTGCGGATCACCGAGGAGGTCGAAGCCCGGCGCGGGGTTCCGTTCCTGACTGCCGCCCTGGCGTCAGTTGCCATGCTGCGCGCCATGGACGCAAAGAAAGTCGCTCTGCTGACACCCTACCCCGAAAGCCTCAACCTGCATTGCATCCCCTACTGGGAAACCCACGGATTCGAGATCACCCACCATCTGGGGCCTACGCTGCGAGAAGAGACCTTTCACCCGATCTACTCGCTCGCCGGCGATGCCGTCCTGGAAAGTTATCGGGAACTGGCCTGTTCTGGAGCCGACGCCATTTTGATGCTTGGCACTGGCATGGCAACGCTAAGGCCCTTGCTGATCGGTCATCGTGAGAAATTACCGCCCGCCACATCCTGCAACCTGGCGCTGGCCTGGGCCTCAACACAGAGAAAACCGTGGCATCAGCTCGGTGATGGCGGCGTTGCTGATTGGATTGGTACGGCCGCTTGGGCGCAGCGGGCGAGTACCTGTTTCGGTTGGGAAGATTGACGGCGAGCTACCGGCAAAAACGGCCTGCGCAAAAGACCCCATGACCAGCCTGGGAACGCAGGTCGCTCACCTTATGAACCGATCAACAAAGTCCTCACCGAGGCCAACCTCGGCAAAGTGCTTCCTGCACATGTCGATCTTGGTAAAAACGTCTTCGTATCCCAACACCTTGCCCCAAGGGTCGACGTAACACATCACGCCATTGACCTGGAAATAGGTAATCATTTCCTCCACCCCCTCCGGGACGACAAGCGTGTGCGTCTCGCCAGGAGGTTCAAAAACATATCCGCCCTCTTCGGCAACCCAATCGTGCTCCAGGTAGTGCCAGCGGCCTTTGAGGACAAAGCCGTGAACAGCCTGCGGATGACGGTGTCGGGAAAGCACGCCGGATTTCCTTACCTTCAAGAGGTTCATCCAATACCCCTGGGACCGGCTCAGACAAAGCGGGCGAAACCAAACGTTTTCTGCCTGGGGCACCCAGAGACGCTCGTCTTCCGGAACTGCATCGGGAATGACGATGTCATCAAGAGCGTGTGGCGGAAACGGCAGCTGATAAGGCGTTCTGGGATCAGCATCGTTGTCTATTGGCATTACAAATCTCCCTACATCGCCAGGTAACCACCATCAACCGGGTAGACGGCTCCCGTCACAAAACTGGCTTCGTCAGACAACAGCCATTTGACAAGCGCTGCAACCTCTGCAGCCTGTCCCCAACGTTTCATCGGCGTCCGCGACAGGATCGCATCGCTTCGGTCGGGCATTTCCCTTAAACCTTGCGTCATTTCCGTTTCGATCCAGCCAGGAGCAACCGCATTGACGCGAATGCCATCGTCGGCCCACTTCCCGGCCAAAGCCTTCGTCAGTTGGGCGACACCGCCCTTCGAAGCCGAATAGGCCGGCACAAGAGGACCGCCGAAAGTGCTCAGCATCGATGCAGTGTTGACGATTGCCCCGCCTCCGCCCCGCAGAAGGAGTGCATGAGCCGCCAGGCAACAGCGCATGGTGCCGGTCAGATTGACATCGATCACATGGCTGAAAACATCAATGTCGTATTCCGCCGAGCGTCGCAAAACGCCGGCGCAATTGACCAGCGCATCCAGGCGATCGAGGCCGGAAAACAGCGCCTCAACGGAATCCGGATCCGTTACATCCAGCAGCAGCAATTCAATGTTGTCCCGTGCATCAAACGCATCGATTTCACTTTGAGAAACACCGGCCGCGATCACATGCCACCCATCCTGTGCAAGGGCGTGTGATACGCCAGCGCCAATTCCGCGGGTGCCGCCTGTCACGATGGCTGTCTTTTTCATTGGTTTTTCAATCCGGTATAGGTTTTCACAAACGCCGTCGCCCGCCGCTTGAGGTCATCCCTTTCATAGGTCGGCTTGAACAAAGCCGAACCAAGTCCGAAACTGGTGACACCCGCCAAGTAGTAGCAGCCCATCGTTTCCGGGGCGATACCACCCACAGCCGCCAACTGCGTTTCCTTGGGAAGAACGGCGCGAAGGGCTGCCACCGATTTCGGTGTTATCAACTCTGCGGGAAAAAGCTTCAGCATCGATGCACCAAGTCGCAAAGCCCCAAAGGCCTCCGTCGGCGTCACCACACCGGGACACCATACGGCTCCCTGCGCTACAGTGCTGCGGCCGACTTCAGGATTCATGTCGGGTGCGACAATGATGCGGCCGCCCGCGCCGACAACGGATGCAACGTCATCCGCAGTCAACACCGTCCCCGCGCCAACAATCACACGATCGCCGTGTCTGGCGGCTATTCGCTCGATCGACTTGATCGGATTGGGCGAGTTAAGCGGCACCTCAATGATGCGAAATCCGCAATCGACGAGAACGTCCGCGGTGTCAATTGCCTGTTCTGGTTTAATGCCGCGCAGAATGGCAATCAATGGCATTTCGGCAAGAGCCGCCTGCCAGAGTTTCATGAAAGCAGTCCCGCCGATTTGGCGATCAGAAAGTGTCCTCGCGCAACGATATTGTCCGGCGCACGACGGCTTTCCAGACCTGCCAGGCCCAACGCAATGTCATATCGGTCCGTCAGGTCGTCGCGGCCGACAATCGTTACGACCTCACCTTGCATCAATTTGGCATTGGCAGCGCGGATTTCAGCCCCGATCAACATGCCCGAGAGATAGTCAGCAGCCATTTCCTCGGAAATCCTGCCAAACAGCGGCAATGTTCTGACATGGAACAGCTCATGCAAGAGATTGGCACCGGATACCAGGCCGGATTCCACGCCTTGGTGAAATCCTTCTTCGTTGAAGGGTGCCTCTACCATCAATGTGCCCAGAATTGTGTGGGCGCGCAATGCGCCGAAAACCTCGCCCGTCATGAACGTGGCATAGTCTTCGATCCGACCATCCGAAACGGTGATCCATTTGCTGTGGGTACCGGGCATGACGAATACACCATCACCCATGCCCATGGCCCAGGCGCCTACGATCTGGGTTTCTTCGCCGCGCATCACGTCCGGAGCACCGTCATGTTCAGTGGTCATGCCGGTTACAAATCTGACAGTGACACCCTCCGCCGTTTCCAACGGCACCAGTGCATCGGCTAGATCATCGGCGCCGGAAGGCACCTTGACGTAAGGCGTCTCCACCCACCCATTGCGGCTGGTGATCATACCGGAAGCGATGACCGGAAGGTCTTTCACCCCCACCCACGGCTCGATCAGACCGTGCAACACAGAATCGAAATCGCGGTTTTCAACGTGCATGATTCCCTGAGCGGAGCAAACGCTGTCCAGAACGTCACCCTCCGACCCGATCAAAAAGGCTCGAAGCGATGAGGTGCCCCAATCGATCCCGATCAGGGCCGGTTCAGATGCGGCCGAATTCATTCAGCAGATCCTCGACCGTTTTTCCCTGGGCCACCCATTTGCGTGTTTCCTCTTCGCGGTCGGCTTGTTCCTGCGCCAGCTTTACGACCTCTTCGGCTTTTTCCAATGGAACCACGGTAACGCCCATGAGGTCTGCTACGATAAAGTCGCCCGGGTTCACGACAACACCACCGCAATGGATCGACACGTTGATCGACAACTCTTCCTTGCGACCGGAGAACATTGTATGGGTGCCGCGCGGCGTTATGGCGCGCGTCCAGATTGGCCAGTTGATGTCTTCAAGTTCGTCCGTATCGCGGCCCGCACCATCGACGATCATGCCCCGGATTCCCCGGTTCTGAGCCAAACCGCCCATCAGGCCACCGCAGACAGATGTATTCGGATCTCCGCCGGCATCAACCACGATCACATCGCCGGGCTGGCCCATCTCCAGGGCTTTCAGCGGATCGACAAGGTCGCCTTTCGATAGTTGCACCGTTATGGCCTGGCCCGCGATCTTCGCCCGGAAAGCAGGCTTGATACCACTGTCCATGACGCCAAGTCGGTATTGTACGTCGGCAAAGACGGCTGCTGCCGAATAACATTTCAGCACGTCGTCGAAACGGGACAGAAGATCAGGGCGGCGCTCGAAATCGTTATATACTTGCAGCATTGCTTTCTTTCCGGTGTTGGTTTGACCGAACCAGTGCCTCAGCGTTCACTGGATAGTCGGGTTGTTGTCCCGTGAGCACTTTTGCCACCTGGGTTGCGGCAGTAACGCGCGCTGTGCGGATGGATTCCTCCGAATAATAGGCAGCGTGCGGTGTCACGATCACATTTGGCAGTGTGAAGATCGGGTTGTCGGCCGGAGACCATTCCGCTTTCTTCGCGGGTTCTTCCTCTGGGTCATCCAGACCAGCTGCGGCGACATGCCCGCTCGTCAAAGCGCGGAACAGAGCCTGGTTGTCAACGGTCGGACCCCGTCCGGTATTGACCAAAATCGAGCCGGCCTTCATCGCTGCGAATTCCGCATCTGAGAGGAAATGTCTGGTCTCGGGTGTCATCGGAGCCTGCATCAAGATGTAGTCCGACCGTTTCAACAGCTCCGCTTTCGAAACCAGTTCAGCTTCGTGTTCCGCCGCAACATGGGCGGGCAGATAGGGATCGAACGCGATTACCTTGACGCCAAAGGGTTTGGCGCGCGCGGCAATGGCTTGCCCGATCTTGCCGAAAGACACGATGCCCATTGTGCGATCGCGCAGGCGATGGATCGGCTTCCCGCTTTGCCAACGCCAGACACCGCGGTGGGTGGCGCGATCATAATCCGGCAACTTGCGTGCCAGTGCCAGCCATAGCGAGATCGCATGATCCGCGACTTCCTCGGTGCAGTAATCGCGTACATTGGTAACCAGGATGCCGCGGTTTGTAGCCGCATCGACGTCGACGATATCGACGCCCACACCGTAGCGGGCGATCACCTGACAATTCTGCATCCGATCAATCGTCTCACCGCCAATGCGGGCATATTGATTGATCATCGCGGAACAATCCCGCGCCACCTCGTACAGGTCCGGTTCCTGCTTGCTCTGCAAAGCAATGACTTGCGCACCGGCGGCCTCGAGGATTTCTCGCTCAATATCGACGTCGCCAAAGTCGTAATCCGTGATCACGACCTTGGGGCGATCAGGCCAGCCGGAGGGAGCCGCCGGGTCAGACATAGGCGCCTGCCGAGTAGGTCAGTTCATAGGAATGACTATAGAGTTCGAAAATGTTGCCGAACGGATCTTCGCAGTAGACCATGCGATAGGGTTTTTCGTCCGGGTAGTACTTGCGAACCTGGCTCATGCGCTGCCGGCCACCCAGCTCCTCGATCAGTTTGACGCGCGCTTCCACGTCAGCGTCCTGAACACAGAAGTGAAACAGGCCGCGTCGCCAGTATTCGAAGGGCCTTTCTTCTTCGACCGTGTTGGGAAACTCGAAGAGCTCGATCCCGGTGCCATCACCCATGGATAGATGGGCTATCCGGAAAGACCCCCAACCCTCACCGAACACGTCGTCGCACATCTGCCCGATGGCACTTTCATCGTGATTGATTTCGGTCGGCCCCATGATCACGTAGAGATCGAAGGCCTTGGAATAGAACTCAACGGCCTTTTCCAGGTCCGGAACAGTGATTCCGATGTGTGAGAATGTCAGCGCAACCATGGGGACTCCTGATATTTTCTTGTTGAACTAGAGAATGCTGCGGATGATTCCGCCTTCGACACGATAAGCAGCGCCATTGGCTGCGGGGTTGGCGGCGACCGTTACGATTGTCCTGGCCACTTCATCAGCCTGAACAAAACGCTGGATCAGAGAAGTCGGCTCGTCCTTTTCGAAATAGCTTTCGACGATGTCGTCCAACGGCTCGCACTTTTGCTTGGCCAGACCGTCGAAATAGGATTGCACGCCTTCAGTCCAGGTCGGTCCCGGCAACACCGAATTGACCCGAACACCCGAGCCCTTTGTCAGTTCCGCCATTCCGCGAGTCAGCCCCAGCATGGCTGTTTTCGTCACCGAATAGTGCACCATCTGCGGCAGTGGCTTGACACCGGCTTCGCTGGCCAGATTGACGATGGAGCCCATTCCGCGCTTGAGCATGGCAGGAAGAAGGACCCGGCTCATCCTCACGGCGGTAAGAACATTGATGTCGAAATACCGCATCCACTCTTCGTCGGTCAGCTCCTCGAACGGCTTAACCGAGAAGATTCCGACGTTGTTTACCAGCACGTCGACAGGCCCACAGTTCTGGGCAAGCTCACACAGTGCACTGGCGTCCGACGGATCAGTCAAATCGCCGGCGCCACCCTTGACATCACCAACTTCGGAAAGATCGGCCACGCATGCGTCGACTTCCGCTGCTGTTAATCCGTGGACGACGACCCTCGCCCCCTCTTCAAGAAAAGTCCTGGCCGTGGCCTTGCCGATGCCGGAGCCGGAGCCGGTAACCAGGACAAGTTTGTCTTTTAACCCCAGATCCATCTCAATGCCCTTTGGTTGCGACCGAGTCACCACTTGCGACCGAACTGTCGGTATCGGTCTTGGGTTTGCCGAGAATTCGGGACATCACTGCGGAGATCTCGACCCGCCACATGTCGATGCCGACAGCCATGAGAATGATGATCCCGAGCACAATGTTCTGTACCGAAGAGGGAGCAGCATTCAGATTGAGCCCGTTCTGCACGATGACGATTGTCATCGCTCCCATCAGGGTGGCCAGAATATTGCCGCGGCCGCCCGCAAGGCTTGCGCCGCCGACCACCGCAGCCGCGATGGCCTGCAGTTCCAGGGTCTGCCCGTAATTGGGGGAACCGGAATTCAAACGCGCCGACATCAGAACAGCACCAACAGCCGTCATGAAGCCGGCAATCACGAAGGTCATTGCCTGGACCTTGCGCACATTGATCCCGGTCAGTACCGCCGCCGAGGGGTTCCCGCCAACCGCGTAGATCTCACGGCCGAGTTTGGTGAAGTTCATCATGAACGCGGCAAGTCCGTAGAAGAACACCAGGTAGAAAAACGGCAGCGGGATGCCGATGAACTTGCCGTAGAAAACCGGTTCCAGTGCCGGATCGAGCGAAAAGATCGGAGAGCCGTTGTTGAAGGTCAGCGCGAGGCCGCGAAATGCAATCAGCGCAGCAAGGGTGGTGATGAATGCAGGTATGCGTCCATAGGCGGTGATCACCCCCAACACGAGACCGAACAGGGCCCCAAGAGCCAGCGTCAACGGCAGCGCGATGGCGAGCGGAATGCCCATGAATTTCAACATCTGTGCAAGGATCATGGTCAGAAGCGCCACCATGGATCCCGAACTGAGATCGATCCCGGCCGCAAAGATCACGATGGTCGAACCGATGGCAATCAAAGCAACGATGCTGACCTGCAACGACAGGTTGGACAGATTACCGGGGTTTAGAAATCGATCTGTCGTCAACGCAACAATCACTGCCACAATGACCATGGCGGCGAAGGGACCGATGAGTTGGGAGTCGAATATTCGCTTCATTGCGCTGCCTCCATCGTCGCACTCTCCATTGGATTTGCGGATGCGCGAACAAGATCGTCATGGGTCAGGTCTTGTGCCGGAACAACGCGCTCTACGGTCCCGTGCTGGACAACCGCTATTCGGTCGCTCATCGCGAGCAGCTCATCATGGTCGGAGCTGATCAGGATGATTGATTTTCCCGCCCGAGTGAGGGCATTGATAAGATTGTAGACCGCAATTTTTGCACCGATATCAATACCTTGCGTCGGTTCATCAAGTATCAAGACGTCTGCTTCGGAAAACAGCCAGCGGGCGATTACGATCTTTTGCTGATTGCCGCCGGACAGAAAATTGACAGTTTTTTCTTCAGCCTGGGCCGAGACTTCCAGTTCATCGATCAGTTGACGGGTTCCACGCTCTTCTGCTTTCAGATCGAGAATCCCGAGACGGGAGATCGATGCGAGGGAGGCAGCGGTTATGTTGCCGCTGGCGCGAAAATTGAAGAACAAGCCATCGAATTTGCGGTTTTCCGGCACCAGCGCCAAGCCGGCGTTGATCGCATCCATTTCATGTCGGATGTTCAGCGGTTTTCCATTGAGAACCACCTCACCCATCAACAAAGGATCAACCCCAAACAACGCTCGGGCGATTTCGGTCCGGCCACTTCCCAACACACCGCCAAGCCCGAGAACCTCCCCCTTGTGAAGCTCGAAACTCACGTTCCGAACCCCCGCTTTGGTTTTGAGTCCTTTTGCCGTCAGCACCACCTGGTCAGTCGCGTTGTTCTCTTTTGGGTAGTGTTCAGCAATGTCTTCGCCGACCATGGCACTGACGATCTGACTGACATTGATCTCCGTTTCGCCGCTTGCGCTAACGACACGTCCGCCACGCAGAATAGTGACCTCGTCGACAATCCTCTCGACTTCATCCAACCGGTGCGAGACATAAAGGATTGCTGTCCCACGGCTGCGCATCCTTCGCAGCAGCTGATGCAGGCGTTCGATCTCGTTTTCGCCCAGGGCAGCAGTTGGCTCATCAAGGATGATCATCCTTGCATCCATGGCGATGGCGCTGGCGATTTCGACCAGTTGCTGCTCGCCGACAGACAATCGACCGGTGATGGTCTCTGGAGAGATATCGACATCCATCTCCGCAAGGACGGCCGCGGCGTCGGCGTTGACCTTGTTCCAGTCAATCATACCGAAACGCGACCGCGGCATGTTTCCGAGAAAGATGTTTTCGCCAACCGACAACGTCGGAACGATCGAAAACTCCTGAAAGACGGTTGCGATCCCCTTGTCACGCGCGTCCTGCGGATCAGCGATATGAACCTCTTTCCCATTGTGCAGGATCTTGCCGCTGTCGGGCTGCTGAACACCCGACAGCGTTTTGATCAGCGTGGATTTGCCACATCCGTTCTCGCCCAGCAGACCATGGATCGAACCAGCCATAAGCTTGATACAAACCCTGTCATTGGCAAGCACACCCGGATAGGCCTTGCTGACATCAACGAATTGCCAAAGCGGTTCTGTCTGAGGGGTCATCGGTACGCTTGTCTTCGTTTCTGGCTTCTACACACAGCCCTCTGGCCTCCGGCGGCAAAGTCCATCAACCGCCGGAGGCCAGGGAGGTTTTCAGTATTTCTTGGATGGCTGCGGGAAGAGTTTTTCCGGCTGCTGAAGAACTGCGATCGCGCCATCCTTGTCCTCGATTGAGGTCGGTGTTTCGATCCAACCGCCGGGATACTTTCCGGACAGGGCATCCAAAGTGGCATGCATCGCCGCCTTGCCCATCAGGTAGGGCGACGTATTCACGGTCGCGGTGATGTTGCCTGCCGCGATTTCTTCCAGTCCGGATGTGTCGCCGTCATTGCCGAGCAGAACGAGATCAGACCGTCCCAAAGCCTTAGCGGCGTATGACGCTCCGATAATCATGTAGTCGTTGGCAGCAAAAACGATATCCAGATCCGGATGCGACTGGAGAATGTCCATACCGGCGGTATTGCCGCCTTCAACATTCCATTTGCCGTCGATCGATACCACGACTTCAAAATTGTCGTTCCCCTCGATCCCGTCCAGGAATCCGCCGACCCGTTCGGTTGAATGATAGCCGGGCTGACCTTCGATAATGCCCACCTTAAGCGGCTTATCGCCGTAATTCTCGATTGCCCAATCGGCAATTGCATGGGTACCGTTGCGCTGCGAATAGCCTACGACTCCATGGATGGGAGTCGGGAAGTTGGGTATATCGGAATTGATCATCAATACGGCGATACCCTGGTCGACGGCCCGCTTCAGCAACGGTGCTGCCGCGAATTCGTCATGGGTTCCGAAAATGATTGCATCGACATCCTGGGTCAGCACGTCCTGGATCATACCCATCTGACCGTTGATGTCGGCTCCACTTTGCGGCGCCAGCATGAAGACATCCACCCCGGCTTCGGCGCCAACCGCTTTGATGCCTTCTCCGATGGCTATGTAGTAGTTGAACTCCGTCGCCGGCGGCATGTAGGCGATGCGGAATTTCTCATTCTTGGGCTTTATCGAGCTGATCTCCGCTTGCGCGCCCTCTTTGAGCGGAACAGGCGTGGGATAGTCGGCTGCCTGTGCGGTTGCCGCGACGGTGACAAGCCCGATCGCCAAAGCAGTGTTTCGGATTGAATTGATCATGTTTTCCTCCCTGATCAGTTGGAACTTCAGCCCCGGAATGGGGCGTCGATAACGCCTCGCACCCCAGGTTTGACGGCGAAAAGACCGCCCGAATGCGGTTCTTTCGCCAGCGCATCCTCGTCACTCATGAGACGAGACGATGTGATGAAAAGAGTGTCGAGCTCGGGACCGCCAAAGGCACAGCAGGTCGGCTTCCAAACCGGCACCTCGATCACCCTGTCGATTTGCCCATTCGGCGCAACGCGTACGACCCTATGCCCTTCCCATTCGGCATTCCAAACACCGCCATCCGCATCGACGCATGACCCGTCCGGCAAGCCGGGCTCGTCGGCAAAGGACGCAAGCGAATGACGGCCAGACACCGTTCCATTGACGGTGTCGTAATCAAAGGCAACGATTTGGCGTTGTGGGGTGTCCGCAAAATACATCGTCTCGCCATCCGGTGAGAAGCAAATGGAATTCGCGCAAGAAACACCCTCGAACAGAGTTGTTACCGTCAGATCCCGATCAATGCACAACACCGTTGCATCTGCGGTGCCGGACCCCTCGTTCATTCCGCCGACGACCAAACGTCCCTGGCGATCGGTGCGTCCATCATTCAGCCGTGTTTCAGGATTTGAGGGCTGGTAATCGACAATCTTCTCCTCCCGCCCGTTGACGGGGTCAAGCAGTGAAACCCGATCAGCAAACGCCACGATCAACCCGCTTTGCTCCCTGGGAGCAAAGCAGCAAACACGATCATCCATCGGGATGCGATTGCTGGACCCGTCCGCCGGATCGAAAGACCAGATCGCCCGACCTTCGATGTCTGTCCACCAAACCTGCCCATCGGTGGGATTCCAGAAGATCCCCTCGCCATGATGGTTTTTGCAGTCAAGAGCGAGCATCGCGCGCATCGGGCTAGGAATCTCTCCGTTAGATTTCTTACTGGTATCTGATATACCACGTTGCATTAACTGGTGTATCAGATATTGTGATCTTTGCAACCCATTTTTTGTCAGGAGCGGATATGCCGATTACTCGTCCCAAGTCTCTCAAGGAGCTTGCGCTAGAGCATCTGCGAAACAGTATTGTCGACGGCACCCTGAAAATGGGGCAGACACTATCCGAGCGTGGGATCTCCGAGGAGCTCGGCGTCTCCAAGTCTCCGGTCCGGGAAGCGTTGGCGCAGCTGCGCGACGAGGGCCTGGTTATCATCGAGCCACAAAAAGGGGCTCGCGTGTTTTCATTGAGCGAAAGCGAAGTTGCGCAGATTTGCGACTTTCGGCAGGCGATCGAATCGGCTGCATTCGAACTGGCGCTCGAGCGCAATCCCGACCGACTGGCCAGCGAGATGGATAAAGTCGTGAAGGATATGACGGTTGCTCAGAAGCAAGGCGACGTGCAGGGGTATCTGGCCCTGGATACGCTCTTCCATCAACTGATTTTCAAGCACTGCGGAAACCTCTACCTGTCGGCAAGCTACTCCAGATATGTCGGCAAGATCGCTGCCTTGCGCACCCATCTTTCGAGCTTGCCGCAACACACGCAGCTTTCTTTCGAGGAGCACAAGATGCTTGCGAAGGCTGTCCGAAACGGAAATATGCCTGAAATCCGAAGGCTTCTGGCGGAGCATATCGACCGTACCCGTCAGGCCTACTCCATCGCGACCAAAAGCAGTGAGCAAGCGGCCGCCTATTAGTGGTCCAACACCAGGGTTGCGAACCTGATATCTGGTTGGAAGCTTGATATCAGGCTTGCCGACAGCGAGCAGTCGACCCGACTGATACGCCAATTCACATGACCAACACACTCTGACCAGCTGCGCCACGACCGAGGTCGCAAACCGGCTTGGGGCAGACCGAATCCGACGCCTCAAACAAGCGAGAATCCGAGGCAGTCCACGTCGCAAAATTTTTTCGGTTGACATCTAAGATATCAGACACCACTCTACCTGCAGGAGGAAAGTGATGCTTCACGAATCTGCTGGAACGGGTTCCGAGCTGTCGGCACCTGACCCGGTGCTCAGTCTGTCCGATGTCGGCAAGACCTTCGGGACGAATGTCGTCCTGGACCACATCGATTTTGATTTGCTGCCGGGTGAAATCCATGCGCTTGTGGGTGAAAACGGTGCCGGTAAATCGACCTGCCTTGGTCTGCTTTACGGATTACACCAGCCGACGAGCGGCAAGGTTTTGCGCGACGGCCAGCCGGTGCGTGTCGAGAATCCGTCCCACGCTCAATCACTTGGCATCGGCTGCGTTTTCCAGGAACTCAGTCTGGCGGGCTCACTTTCGGTTGCCGAGAACATCTTTGCCGGTCGCGCACCATCGCGCCTTGGCGTCGTCGAGTGGCGTGAACTCCGGCGACGGGCAGAGGCGCTGCTTTCTGAATTCGACCTATCGATAAACGTGTCACAGCCGGTTGACAGTCTGCCGATTAGCACGCGGCAGATTGTCGAGGTTGCCAAAGCGTTGTCCATGAACTCGCAAATTTTGTTGCTGGATGAACCCACCTCGGCGCTGACGCCGGACGAAGTCCAATCCCTGTTCGCGGTTCTGCGCAAGCTCACGAAAAGGGGCATCGCAATCGTTTACGTCAGCCACCACATGTCCGAGATTTTCGAGATTTCCGATCGGATAACGGTTCTGCGCGACGGCAAAAAGATCAGCACATGTGCGACTGGGGACACATCGCAGGCGCAGGTGGTCAGCGAAATGATTGGAGGCGCACACCCAGGTGACGTGAAGCGTTCAACCGATCAGATCGGAGACAAAATCCTGGACGTTCAGGACCTGACCCATCCGGATCTCTTTGAGGATGTGTCGTTTTCCGTGCGCAAAGGCGAAATTCTCGGAATTGCAGGCCTGTTGGGTTCACGGCGCAGCGAGATCATGCGGGCGCTGGTAGGGCTTAGCCACGGCCATAGCGGTCGAATAATCTTCAAGGGCGTCGATGCCGCCTTTCCGTCCATACGCAACGCCATGCGGCAAGGCATCGGGTTCGTGCCCGAAGAGCGAAAAACAGAAGGTCTGTTTTTAGACGACGCATTGAGTTTGAACCTGGTTGCCGCGAGCCTCGACAAACACACCAGCCTTGGCCTTCTCAGCGGGCGCTCGGTTCTGAAGGCCAGTCAGAATGCAATCCAGGCGTTCAGTGTCAGAACTCGAGGACCGGCAGAAATCATTGGCGCTCTTTCGGGAGGCAACCAGCAGAAGATCATGCTGGCCAAATGGCTGGAGCGTGAACCGGATCTTTTGATCGTTGAAGAGCCCACAAAGGGCGTTGATGTTGGCGCCAAGTTTCAGATCCATACCGAATTGCAGCGTCGGGCCGCGGCAGGAATGGCGATAATTGTGGTGTCGTCGGACTTTCCGGAACTTGTCTCTCTTTCCACAAGAATACTGGTGATTCACGAGGGCAAGGTATCGGGCGACGTCGCCGCACGAGATGCCACCGAAGACAGCCTTTTGCAGATGGCTGCCGGTCTGTCGACGACGCCCGAAGCCGAACACTCCATCAATGAAGGAAGCACGTTGTGACAATCGCGATCGGCAACGAACACCCTGGCCGCAAATCGCCGCTTAGGCGGGTTTTGAGGGCATTCATCGACGTTCGCGAACTGACTTTGATCGCGATGATCGCCGTGATCATCATTGTGATGTCAAACCTGAACCCCTACTTCCTGTCCCTGTCCAATTTCAGGGCAATGTCGGTCGGCATGGCTCCGACGGCCGTCATTGTCATTGGCATGGCAATTCTGTTGGCCTCGGGCGGATTCGATCTGTCGGTCGGGTCCGTCATGGCACTCTCCTCCACGGTCGTTGCGATGCTCATGCTGTCTGGCATGTCCATTCCCCTCGCCGTGGTTTTCGGACTGCTCCTTGGTGCGTGCGCCGGCCTTGCCAACGGGCTGCTGGTGACTGGTCTTGGCATTAATCCACTCATCGCCACGCTTGGTACCATGTCCATAGCCCGCGGTATTGCGCTCGTGCTGACGGAAGGGTTCTCGCTTTCCAACCTGCCTGCGGCCTTTGCCTGGGTCGGCAAGGCCGACATCGGCGGATTTCCGGTGCTTGTCATCATGACGCTGGGGCTCGTTGCCTGTTTCGATCTCGCGGTGCGCCACACCCGTTTTTTTCGCCAGGTCTACTTCATCGGCGCAAACGAAAAGGCCGCCATGCTGTCGGGCATTCACGTCAATCGTGTCCGTATCATTGCCTATATGTTGACCGGCGTCCTGGCTTCGTTGGCCGGCATATTGCTCGCATCGCGTCTGATGAGCGGAACACCAACGGCGGGCAACGGAATTGAGCTCCAGGTTCTCGCGGCAGCTGTCATTGGCGGCGCCTCGCTTCGCGGCGGAGAAGGCACCATTTTGGGCGCATTTCTTGGCGTCGTCTTTGTGGCCCTGATCAACAACTCAATGACGATGCTCGCGGTGTCCATCTACTGGCAAATGATTGTTATCGGAGCCGTCCTGGTCAGTGCCGTGGCGCTCGACATGCTCATCCGCAGCAAACGCTCGTGAAGAATTACCCAGATCAACAACCGAAAGAGGGAGGTCACTTTGACCGATTTGAACTTGAACAGGCGCGGTCTTCTGGCTGCAGGAACTGCGGCCGGTATTGCCGGCGCATTCGGATTGCCGACGCTCACGAGCGAGGCGCACGCGCAAGCCGCCGGGAAGGAGTATGTTTTCCTTTCGATTGTCACCCAGGTTCCCTTCTGGGTGGACTATCGCAATGCCATGAAGGACCTCGAAGAGCTGATGGGCATCAAAGCTACCTTCACCGGGCCACTGGATTTCGACACCGCGGGACAGGCGCGCCAGCTCGATGAGTTGATTGCCCGCCGCCCAGCCGGAATCCTGATTTTCCCGGGTGATCCGGCGACGTTGGCTCCAGGTGTCGAACGCGCCGTTGAAGCGGGCATACCCATTACGACCTGTATCGGCGATATACCGAACAGTCCGCGGTCGAGCTTTCTGGGGATCAACGGCGTACAGGCGGGTCGCGTTGGCGGCGAAATGCTGGCACAGGCGATCGGCGGCAAGGGCAAGGTCGTTCTGGGCACGTTCCCTGCTCCCTCGACACTTGAACGGGTCGAAGGGTACAAGCAGGTATTTGCCGAGAAGTATCCCGAGATCGAGGTTGTCGACGTGGTCAATGATAAAGCAGATCCGTCCTACGCGCCGACTGCCTATCTGCAGGCCATTCAGGCCCACCCCGATATCGTCGGAATCGGAGGTACGGACGGCGACAGTGGCAAGGGTGCGGCTATCGCAGTGCATGAGGCAGGTCGAGCCGGAGACATCAAGATTGTTGCCATGGACCGAAACGACGACATGCTGCCCTATATCGAAGACGGCACAATCACCGGCGCCGTAGCGCAGAAATCCTATCTGGAGATCTTCTTGGCATTCCACATGATGCACTGGCAGAACACCGACGCACTCAAGGTCCTGCCCGACTGGCGTGCCGCCGGCATCAATCCTCTTCCTGAACGGGTCGAAACCGGCGTCATGCCCATCACACAAGCGAACGTCTCGCAGTTCAAACACTGATATCTCCGGTCCGGTGCGCCGTCCGACTCACCGGACCGGAATTTAGAAACGCTCATGAGTGCAGCCTGGCAAACACTGCGACTTACCTCCGGCGACCTTGAACTGGTTGTCTTGCCCGGCATCGGTGGCCGGCTTTGGGATGTGGTGTTTGCCGGTCGTTCGCTCCTGTTCCAAAACCCGGATCTCGGCGGACAAAGCCCAGACCTGGACAGATTGTCGGATCTGCCGACACGATCGCCGCAATTCAGTTTTCCCCTGTGGGGAGGCGAGAAAACCTGGATCGCTCCCGACAGTTCGTGGGTCGAGAACGCGCCTTTTCCAACACTTGATTCGGGCCCTTATCGCGTGACCGACAGGGACCAGAGCAGCGTAACGCTGGAGAGTCAGGTCTGCCCGTTGACGGGACTGGTCATCCACAGACGCATTGGTCTGAAATCCTCCAATCGCTGGACACTGCATCATGAGGTCCGAAACTGCGGTCCAACAGAGCGCCAGACAGGAATCTGGTCGGTGCTCATGCTCAACCAGCCGGTTCGGATTGGCCTCGCAGGCGCACCGAACCAAACTATAAATCGGGTGTTTGGAGACGCCAGCGCTCTCAACAAATCATCGGCCTCGTTTATCCGTTTTGACTGCACCTCGCTGAGGGAGTTCAAATCAGGCATGCTCAATCCGCGGGGACGTGTGTTCATGCAACTCGGCGGTCCTCAGGATCCGATCTGGATCCAGTGTTCAACTGCTCCGGCCAACCGGAATGATCGTTTCGCGCACGGCCACGATTTCGAAGTCTTCAATTCGGGTGATTATCCCTATTGCGAGACCGAATGGCACGCACCTGCGTGCGACCTGAAACCGGGCCAAAGCACGTCATTCGTTCAACACTTTCAAATCTGGTCCGGATCGTATCGGCGCTCAGGAGACAAACTTCAGGCGGAAGAGGAGGAACTACTGGAATGCATGTCCTTGTGACCGGTGCCGGTGGACACCTCGGCAGAAAGCTGTTCGATTTTCTCGAAAATCGCCCCGAATTCAAAGTCAGCGGCCTGGACATCCGACCGGTCGACCACCCGCGTATCCACCGAGCCGATTTCGGCGGAGATCCCGTCTGGGCAGAATACTTCAAAGGCGTCGACGTCATCGTGCATCTCGCCGGAGACCGAGAGCCTGCTGCCACCTGGGAATCGAGCATCCGGAACAACATGGACGCCACTTTGGCGCTCTACCATCACGCGGTGGAACAGGGCGTATCGCGGGTCGTGCTGGCCAGCTCGAACTGGGTTCAGGGCGACAAGCGGTTTACCAATGACCGCCTGGACGGCAGCACGCCGCCCGGACCTGTCAACGCATACGGCATGTCGAAACTGTTTTGTGAAAGAACCGGAGAGTATTTCTCAAAACACAAGGGGTTGTCCGTCATCTGCTTGCGCATAGGGTGGACGCAATGGACGCACGGAAACCGCCCGGGTCCTCATATGGCAATGGGACGATGGGGTCAGGAAATGTGGCTTAGCGACAGGGATTATCTCAACGGAATGCTCGCCGCGATCACCGCACGAGATGTTGCCTTCGCTGCCGTCAATCTGATGTCGAACAATCCGGGGATGCGTTGGGACATCAATGAGACAAAGGATCGAATCGGCTTTGAAGCCGAGGACGGTCAACCCGCCACGCTCAACCTGCAAATCCGGATGAAATCTTGGCTTTGCAAATGCGTGACGTTCTCAGCGCCCCGTCTCTTTGCCCGCGTGTTTCCCGAATGGTAGTTTTTGGCGAATTCTCACGGCTCCGTCGGCCGAACCCTGCGGACCCCAATGGGTCCAATTATCAAAAGCCAACTCTGTTTACGCCGGACAGCCTCAATACCGCGTGTCGGCGGAAATGGCATCCGTCTGTTCAAGCCCTTCCATAGCCTTGCCGAAATTTCTGACGGCATAGGATGAATAGAGGGCGTCGATCACCTGGAGCTGCGCGAGCTTGGAAACCATCGATTCATGGTAGTCCGCCGACCCGGTCGCACCTGTCACCGTGGGCGTATACAGCTTGATGTCCGACGTGCGCACGATCGGAGAATCCGGAAACGAGGTAATGCAGAGTGTCGTAGCGCCCTGTTTCTTTGCCGCCTCCAGAGCGTTGACGGTGGATATTGTGCGGCCCGAATTGCTGATGCCGATCGCCAGCACGCTGTCATCGAGAGAGGCAGTGGAAATCTGCCGCACACCCATATCGCGAAAGAACTGGCACGGCTTGCCAACCCGCATGAAACGCATCAGCGCGTTTTCCACGGCGATGATCGATGACCCCAGTGCAAAGAACGCAATCATGCGCGCCTGCTCGATCGCTTCGACCGCCCGGTCGAGCTCCGACACCGACAGGCGAGCCTGCGTATCCCTCGCGGTGATCGCGTAGCGCGCCGTGATCTTTGCGACAACCGACTCCGTCGTGTCCTTGTCGGTGATGTCTTCATAGACATGCTTGTCGAGATCCGCGTGGTCATTGCCAGCCCCGCTCTTGGACAGTTCCTCGGCCAGCGCAATCTTGAGCTGCTGAAAGTTGTGTACCTTGAGTTCGCGCACAAACCGCGTCACCGTGGATTCAGAAACCTCGCATTGCTCCGCAAGATCCTTGATGGCGATGGTTTTCACCTCGTCCGGCGCCGAGAGTATCCGGTGCGCTATGCGCTTGAGAGCCGGATTCATGTAGTCGGACATCAGCCGGATGCGACTCAGAATGCCCTGCTCATTAATCTCTTCGCCTACGGTGCTCATATCTTTCGGTTTCCGGTATCGAATCTCAAATGAAATAATAGGCGATTAGCGGAACAAGAGAAGTTATTTGTTTCTACCAGGCTTGCGCTGCCAGGGTGGCCGACCCGATCGAAGACCGGACGAAGGACAGCGACTGACGGGCCACGGCTTCGCTGTCCTTCCAAGGGGTGCGCCACAGCTTGATGGCACCCGAAATGTCTTCGGAAAGCCGGTCCGGCGAGAAGGTCTCGACCGTGAATTCTCCCGAGTATCCTGCCAGCTTCAGTGAACCGAAAAAGCGTTCGAAGTCGAAATTGCCGCCTCCAAGGGCGCCGCGATTGCTTTCGGCCAGATGAACATATCCGAGCAATTCGGCGTTGCGCGCAATCGATCCAGCAATATGGGGCTCCTCGATGTTCATGTGGAAAGTATCCATATGAATGAACATGTTGTCTGCTTCGATCGACCGGATCATGTCACCCGCCTGATCCAGGGTGTTGACCAGGTAGGATTCGTAGCGATTGACCGGCTCCAGACCCAATTTCACGCCCAATTCACCGGCTCTGCGGTCAAGCCGGTGCAGCGCTTCGGCGACCTGTTGACGCTGAGCATCGGTGGGCGGCAGCGTATAGTTGTTGAATGCCGCATAGGTAATGCCTGAGATCGCGGGCGTGCTCAGCTCGCTGGCAATCTCGAGACACCGCGCCACGGTGGCTTCGCCAGCCCTTGCGACCGCATCATCGGTGCTCGAGATATCCGTCTGCGGACCGAGCGCCATTCCAAGACGCAGCTCCAGCCCGGCTTCACCAACCACCTTGCCGGTCATCTCCTGATCAATCGTGGCCGGATCGAATATCAGCACCTCGATCAGGTCGTAGCCGATTTCCGCCGCCGTTTTACAGGCCATACGCGCATTCGGCTCGGTCCATTGGTCGGTGAAGATCAGGCTGTGCACACCGATTTTCGCGTGTTCCATTCGACGTCTCCTTGCCTTCCTGAGGTGGGTGCGCTCACTCAGATGATGGAACGGATCGTTCCGCCGTCGGCGCGATGCGTCACACCGTTCATGGCCGTGTTGGTGGCCAGTTGCAGAACCCCGCGTCCATGCATGGCTGGATCGATCAGTTTTTGTGTGAGGTTGCCGGGCTGCACGTCGCGATAGAACTCGGCCAGCGCTTGGTCCACCGTCTTGCCCTGCTCGCGAGCCAGCCCCTCGAAATAGCCCTTTACCGATTCCGTTTCGGTCGTGCCCGGCATGTAGCTCGTCACACGCACACTGGTGCCCCGCGTCAGTTCCGCCAGCGACCGGCTCAGGCCGAGCATTGCAGACTTGGTTGTCGAATAGGGTGTCATGTTGCCGATGGAACGGACCGCCGCTTCGCTGGCGATGAAAACGACGGACCCCTCGTCGCGCTTCAGCATATCCTTCATGACGATGCGGGTGATGCGGATCGCCGTCATCAGGTTGAATTCGAAATACTCCATCCAACGCTCGTCGCTGACCTCGAAGAAATCGTTGACGTCGAAGACGCCGATATTGTTGATCAGAAACGACACGGTCCCGAAACTGCAGGCGAAATCCGCGAGGGTCCGTGCTCCCTCGACCGAGGTCAGATCCGCCACCACGCCGTGGGCACGCTCCCCGAGCGCGGCGCAGGCGGCTTCCAGCTTGGCCCCGTCGCGGCCGTTGATGACAACCGTCGCGCCTTCGTCATGAAAGGCTTTGGCGATGGCAAATCCAATTCCGCTGCCGCCGCCTGTGATGATGGCAACCTTGCCCGCTATACCCAGGTCCATGATCCCTATCCTTCCTTTGCCTTCAAGACGTTGCGCGACGACAGGACAGCACCGATGCGATCGCGCCAGACATCGAGACCAACTGCGATCAGGATGATCAGACCGATGGTTAGACTTTGCATCGAAGTGGTCACCGCGTTCAGATTGAGCCCGTTCTGCACGACCACGATGATCAACGCGCCGATCAGCGTGGAGATGATGCGCCCGCGCCCGCCGGCGAGGCTGGCGCCGCCGACGACCGCCGCGGCGATTGCCTGCAGCTCGATCAGCGACCCGTAATTCGGCGAACCGGAATTGAGCCGCGATGACAGCAGCACGGCACCGATAGCCGCGCACAGGCCAGCAAAAACGAACGCCGCCATGCGCACGCGGGCCACATTGATGCCCGATAGTCGCGCCGCCGACTCGTTGCCGCCGACGGCATAGATCTCGCGGCCGAGCTGTGTGTGCTCCATGATGATGGTGAAGACCGCATAGGCGCCGACGACGTAGAAAAACGGCAGAGGCAGCCCGAGAAACGTCCCGTAGAAAACCGTTCCCAACTGCTCCGACAGGGAGAAAGCGGGAGTTCCGCCGTTGAGCGTCAGCGCCAGGCCCTTGAAGCCCGACAGGCCGGCGAGAGTCACAATGAAGGCCGGGATGCCGACATAGGCGACGAGCACCCCGTTCAACAGGCCAAGCGCGCAGCCAATGAGCAGCGTGAGCGGTATGGCGACCGCCAGATCGATGCCCTGGTTCTTGATGAACACCGCCAGGCACATGGTCAGGAACGCGATCATCGAACCGGGCGAAAGATCGATGCCGCCGGTGATGATGACCACGGTCGAGCCGATGGCAACGATCGACAGGATGGAGACCTGTAAAGCGATGTTGCGGAAATTCTGGAAATCCAGAAACGCCGGAGTCGTCAGTGCAACGATCGCGACAATCAGGATCAGCGCCAGCAAAGGTCCGAAGAACTCCTGGGAGACAAGGCGCTGCAAGGCGGATTTCTGGTTCATGACATTTTCCTTCACGCGGCTTCCTGAGCCACCACAGTGGCCGATGCCTGAACGAGGTGCGCATGGGTGGCATCGCGCGCGGTCATGACGTCCACGATCGCGCCGTTTCTGACGATCCCGATCCGGTCGCTCATGGCGATGAGTTCGTTGTGGTCGGAACTGATCAGAATGACCGCGCAGCCCCTGGCGGTCAGTTCGTTGATCAGCCGGTAAACAGCAATCTTGGCGCCGATATCGATGCCCTGCGTCGGCTCGTCGAGAAGCAAAACACGCGATCTCGCGAACAGCCATCGGGCGATCACCACTTTCTGCTGGTTGCCACCGGACAGGAGATTGACGAACTTCTCCGCCGCGGCCGGTGAAATCTCAAGCTGCCGAATGTAGTCATGTGCTACAGCGTATTCCCGCTGGCGGCTCAGAAGAAAATGGCGGCGAATGGCGTCGAGTGCTGCCGAAGTGATGTTCGGACCGCCTCGAAAATTGAAGAACAGCCCGTCGAATTTGCGGTTTTCCGGAACGAGAGCGATGCCTGAGGCGATGGCGTCTCGCGGCGAACGCGGTTTGAGGCGTTTGCCATCGATCACGATCTCGCCCTCGGTCATCGGATCGGCGCCGAAAATGGCTTTCGCGATCTCGGTTCGCCCGGAGCCGATGACGCCGCCAAAACCAAAGACCTCGCCGGCGCGGACCTCGAAACTGGCGCCGTTGGCACCGTGTTCCGACGTCACCCCTCGCGCCTCGAAAAGAACCCTGTCGGTCGCGTTGTCCTGCTTGGGGTAATGATCGGCGATTTCCTCACCGACCATCTTGGAAACGATGTCGTGAACGTCGAGGCGCGTACCCTCGGAGTCGGAGACCACCTTGCCGTCCTTCAGGATCGTCGCCGTATCCACCAGATCAACGACCTCGTCGAGGCGGTGAGAGATATAGAGGATGGCGACGCCGCGATCCTTCATGCGACGCAGCAAGGCGTGGAGCGCAACAATTTCCTGCTCACCCAGCGCCGTTGTCGGTTCGTCCAGAATGAGCAATGTGGCGTCCATCGAAATCGCTTTAGCGATCTCAACAAGTTGCTGCTCGGCAACGGAAAGCTCGCAGACCGGACGATCCGTCGCGATCTCGATATCGAGTGAGGCCAGCACCTGGCCAGCTTCGGAATGCATGCGGCGCCAGTCGACGAGACCGGCGCGCCGCGGATACCGACCGAGAAAGATGTTCTCGGCGACGTTCAATGTCGGCGCCAGAGAGAATTCCTGAAAGACCGTGGCGACTCCCAGCGCCCTCGCCTGCGTGGGGCTGGTAAGATGCACCGGTTCACCCATGCGGCGGACCGATCCGCTGTCGGGCTGATGGACGCCAGAAAGGATCTTGATCAGCGTCGACTTGCCGCAACCGTTTTCACCGAGCAGTGCATGAATCTCGCCGGCGCGAAGGCACATGGAGACCGCATCATTGGCCCGCACCCCCGGAAACACCTTCGTGATGCGCTGCAACTCCCATAATGGTGCATTGTCAAACACTTGGCTCTCCACCTGGTAGGGCGGGTGGCGGGATTCGCCACCCGGGATTTGGCAGATCAGTAGGCCTTGGACGGCTTCGGAAAGAGGTCGTCCGGTGCTTTCAGCACGTCGATGGCATTGTCCTTGTGTACAATGCGCGTCGGCGTGTTCACGTAGCCGCCTTCGGTCTTGCCATCGAGCAGATCGAGGACGAAGCAGGCGGCTTTGCGGCCCATGATCACAGGAGAGGTATCGGACGTTGCGTCCATGCCACCGGCTGCAATGTCCTCCAACGCACCGGTATCGCCGTCATAGCCGAGGATAGTGATGTCGTCGCGGCCGAGAGCCTTGACGGCCAGCACGGCGCCAAGGGCCATGTAGTCGTTCGAGGCGTAGATGACTTCAACCTGCGGATTGGCCTGGACCAGGTCCATCGCCGCGGTATTGCCTTTCTCGACGCTCCAGCCGCCGTTGATGCGGGCGACCACATCCCAGTTGGTGCCCTCAATGCCATCGGTGAAACCGCCGGCGCGTTCAGTCGCAAGATACCCGGGTTCACCGTCCAGAATGCCGACTTTGCGTGCCTCGCCGTCGGCCTTTTGCATGGCCCATTCGGCGAGCTTTTTGTTGACCGCCCGTTGATTGACCCCAACCACGCCGTGTACGGGCGTCGGGAAATCGGGAATGTCCGAATTGATGATGACGACTGCCTTGCCGGCGGCGACAGCTTCTTTGACGAGCGGCGCCAGGGCACTTTCGTCGAAACTGATCAGAATGATCGCATCGACGTCCTTGCGTGCCGTCACGTCCTGCAGCATGCCCATCTGGCCAGCCAGGTCGGATCCTGAATAGGGCGATAACAGGAACATCTCGACGTCGTCACGCGTCGCGGCGACGCTCTTGATGCCCTCGCCCAGCGCGACGTGATAGTTGAACTCGGTGCCCATGGGCAAATAGGCAATGTTGATGCCGCTGACATCGTTCTTGATCGTCTCGGAAGACGCCTGCGCTCCTGCGTTGAGCGCGGTGGGTTCGGTGTAATCGCACAGATCCTGCGCCTGCGCCGCGCTGGCAAGCGCAACGAACGCCGAACCCGCCAACAACCTGCTGAATGTTCTCATCGTAAATCCTCCATATGCATGAACAGCATCCACAATGAAATTACATTCTTTATTTTCTAAAAGCAATCAAATTTTATTCTTTTTTCCAATCCACCAATAATGGTCTTTAATATCTTGAATACATTATCGAATGCGGTTTCATCCCCATAGTACGGATCACCGATATCCCGTTCCAGCCCGACATTTTCTAGATGACCCAGCAATCCCAGCCGGGCGCGCGCCTCGGAAGGGCGAAGGTGCTCCAGCGCCTTCATGTTGTCTCCATCCATGGCGAAAATCACGTCATGGTCATCAAAATCAGACCTTGTCACCTGACGTGCGCGAAGCATTGAAATATCAATACCGTGGCGGGCAGCCACCGCGATTGCCCGACGATCCGGCGGATTGCCGACATTCCAGTCCTCAATCGCCGCGCTGTCGACGGAAAGGCAATCCGCGCCGATACGATCCCGCAGCAGCCCCTCCCCGAGCGGCGAACGGCAGATATTGCCGCGGCACACCATCAGCACTCTCAATGGCTGGGCACGTCCGGTATCGGCTGCAATGGCATAACGGGTGTCTGTTTGGGCAAAAACCGGTCGCAACGGCAGGTCGCGGCCAGACATTTTTTGCTGTTCCTCGGCAGCGTCGACGGTGTTGAAGTCGAACAGACCGAAATGGTGCGCGATCATGGCGCGCGCGCCGATGGCGATGGCCAGGTCTGCAGCCTCGTCCGCGGTGAGGTTTCCGGGAACACCGTTTTCCGCTCGGAAGACATCCCTGCCGTTGACCGGCAAGAGCGCCAGATCGACGCGATAGGGAAGCAGGATCTCCCGTAGCCCGGCGAACGGAATCGTATCGCCGGAGTGCCACACGGTAACGCCCGCCCCGCGGATAACATAGCCGAGAAAATGGTGGTGTCCGTCGAGATCGCGCTTCAGATCCTCATGCGCTGATGGCGTCGCCGCAATGCGCAAACCGCCAAGATCAACGAAATCGCCTACATCGAGACCGATCACACGATCCGCCGCGATGCCACGCTCCCTTGCCCGGGTCCGTTCGGCCTCCGGCACAATCGCCTTGCAGTCGGGATTGGCCGCCAGCAGCGGGCCGATCGTCTCGGCGTCCATGTGGTCGGTGTGACCGTGGGTGCACAAAAGATAGTCGATACCGGACAGCGCTTCCGGCGCGACGGGCGGATCCATCATCCGTCGATGGGCAAAGCGCTTGCCGGCGTATTTGCGTGCAAGCGAATCCGACAGATAGGGATCGATCACCAGGCGCTTACCCGCCAGTTCGACCAGAAATCCCGCCTGCCCCAGCCACCACACGCAGGCTTCGTCATCGGCCGGATCCAGGTTGCGATGGTCGCGCCACGGCTCGCTGCGCAATGCGTGCTTCACGGCCGAAGAACTTTCAGCAGATTGCGCACTGCGATTGTCGTGGCGCGGCTCACGCTCTCATCGGTAAATCCGCCGGCATGCGGCATCAGGATGGTCCGTTCATGGGTCAGTAGCGATGTCATGGCGGGCGGCTCAACCGGATAGACATCGGTTGCGAATGATGCCAGCCGGCTGCTGTCCAGCCCTTCGAGAACGGCCGTCTCATCGATCAATTCGGACCGCGCTGTGTTGATCAACACGCACCCCTGTTTCATACGCGCAACCGCCGAGGCGTCAATGAGCGGCACGCTACCCGGTGGACAATGCAGGCTGACTGCATCGGCTCCATCGAGCACGGCGTCGAGCGAGGCGAATTTGAACCCGTCCGGGGCAAAGCCATCCGCCGGATAGGGATCGTAGCCCAGCACGTTCATCCCGAGGCCCAGCGCGATCTCGGCGACCGTCTGCCCGATAGCGCCGCAGCCGACGACGCCGAGCGTGCGCCCCTTGGCCTCAATGCCCTTGCGCCGTTGCCAGTCGCCGCCGCGAAGATGAGCATCCGACCACGGAATGTGGCGGAACCCGGCCAACATCAAAGCGATCGCCAGTTCGGCGACCCCGCGCGCATTCGCACCGACGGCGCGTTCGATCGCCACGCCGTTGCGCAAAGCGGCCTCCCGGTCGATATTGTCAACGCCGACGCCGTTGCGACTGATGACCTTCAAGCGCGGCGCGCCGTCCAGAACCTTTGCACTGATCGGCTCGACGCCAGCAAGCCAGCCGACGCAATCGGGCAGATGCTCGAGCAGGCTCCGCTCACCCGGCGTCGCGCCCGGGGCAGGAAAGACCAGTTCGAAACCCGTGTCGGTCAGTTCCGACAGGGCCGGATGGCCGGCTGCCGAAAGCGAGCGCGGTGTTATGGCGATTTTGTCGGCCATGGCGGTCAAATGGTCAGCCGTTCCAGCGCGGATTGTCGACCAGGGTCGGCTTTCCGGCGCGTTCGATCAGCAGCTTGCGGAAGCCTTTGTCGGCGATCGTGCCATAGTCGTGTCCAGCATGACCGGGAAAGGCAAAGAACATGACGAAGGGCTCGCTGTCGGAGATGTTGATGGAGCGGTGCGCCCAGCGACCCGGCACATAGACCGCATCGCCCTTTCGCATTTCGCGCCACTCGACCTTGCCTTCCGGCGTCTCCATCATCATGCCGCCATGGCCCGACAGGCAATAATAGACCTCGGCCGTATCCAGGACCGTGTGAAAATGCCCCTTGGTCATATAGTACTCGTCGCCGACCTTGCCGGGCTTGATGGATGTCGTGCCATAGGCGACGTTGCCGGATGTCTCCGGAACACCCATGTCGAAATACTCATAGACCAGTGGATCGCCTTGCGCCGCCGCCGCGTCGAACGCGTCAGCGTCGCTGAAGTAACCTTTCAGGGTGGACAGAGGGCGGGCGATCGGCTCTGCCGTTTGCGACAGACCGGTGATCGTGTCGAAGTCGAATTTGGTCGGCATCATGTCGGACATGGAGTTTCCTTTCAGGACGTGGCTTGTTTTGCGATCCGGCCAAGTTCATCGAAATCGGGGCCGGACATGGGAATGTCGATGTCGAAAACCTCGGCAATGACCCGCGTCCAACCGTGGATGAAGTAGACCCACCCGTCCTCGATCTTCAGATTGCGGGCTTCCGTCTGCGCCCTGGCCTGATCCAGAAAAACCAGGTCGCCGCGATAGTTGAATTCCCAGACAAGGCCGTTGTCGGGAAACCGCACCTGATCGCTCAGAGGAGAACCAGGGCCGTCCTTGCCGAGGCCGGTGGCGTTGATGACCATGGAGCCCGATGGCAGCGACCCGACGATGGCGTCGGCTTCATGCGGCGTTGCCGCCAGCGCGTATCGGATCGGAATGTCGAAACCGATCTGGCCGTGCACCTGCTTCATTTCGGCGAGGCTCGCCTCGCGGCGCGCCGTGACGACGATATTCCCCGGCACGTCACCACCGTCAGCCTTCTTGTTGATAAGATAGAGGGTCAGTGCCAGCGACGAACCGCCTGATCCCAGAATGCACAATTGGCCACCGCTCTGTGCCCAATGACCTTCCGGAACGATCGCTTCGAAAGCCGCACCTGCCGAAATCGGGTCCTTGGCGTGACCGACGAGCCGATCGCCGCGTTTGGAAATGGAACTGATCTCATGCAGGGTCCGGGCATAGGGATCGAGCTCATCGAACAGATCCTTCGATGCCTTCAGCAGGTTGACCTTGTGCGTCGTCACCAGCCCGCCCAAAGACAGTGGATCCGATTTGATGAATGCGACGGCCTCGCGATAATGCGCGGGATCGGAATTGGGAGGGAAGTCGATCCCGCGCATCACCGCGCCGAGCCCGAGGTGGTCGGACCAGGCCGGGAACACTTTCCTGATCGACGAATGTCCGGTCGTAACACCGACGAAATACATGGTGCGCTCTACGGCAGCTGAGTAGCCCGGAGCAGACGTATGTGTGTCGATGACGGTGCTCATCGGTCGCCCTCCTCGTTTTCCGGTTCCTCCCACGCGAGCGCCCGTTGCACGGCTTTGGTCCATCCGGCATAGAGCCGATCCGCTTCCGCCTGGTCCATCCTGGGCGTGTATTTGCGGTCCAGATCGAAGGAATTGACGAGTTCGTCCCGATCTTTCCACACACCGACGGCGAGCCCCGCCAGGAACGCGGCGCCACGGGCGGTCGACTCGGTCACCTTGGGACGAAGCACCGGCATGTGGCTGAGGTCGGCTTGAAACTGCATGACGAAGTCATTGAGCGACGCACCGCCATCTACCTTCAGCGAGGTGATCTCGATATCCGACAATTCTTCCAGTGCGTCGATCACGTCGCGCACCTGATAGGCCATGGATTCCAACGCGGCGCGGATCAGGTGTTCCCGATTGGCACCGCGCGTCAGCCCGACGATGACGCCACGCGCATATTGATCCCAAAGCGGCGCCGACATGCCCGTGAAAGCAGGGACGAAATAGACGCCGTGGGTGTCGGGCGTGGTCGCGACGGCGTCCGCGCTCGAGTCGATGATCCTGAGTTCATCGCGCAGCCACTGAATTGCCGCGCCGCAGATGAACAACACACCTTCGGAGGCATATTGCACTTTGCCGTCCATGCCGCAGGCGATTGTTGATATGCATCCATTGCCGGGCGCGATCATCTCTTCGCCGGTGTTCATCATCAGCGCAGCCGCGGTGCCATAGGTGCATTTGGCTTGACCTTTTTCGAAGCAGGCCTGGCCGAACAACGCACCCTGCTGGTCGCCGACTGCGGCGGCTACCGGTATCTCTGCCCCGAACAGAGCAGGGTCGGTATGCCCGTAGACCTCAGAGGTGTTTCTGACTTCGGGAAGGATCGCCCGCGGGATCCTGATTTCCTCCAGCAGCCTGCCGTCCCAATCCACATCGCGAATATTGAACAGCAGCGTGCGCGACGCGTTGGTCACATCGGTCACATGCACCCTGCCGCCGGTCAGATTCCAGATCAGCCAGCTGTCGATCGTGCCAAAGGCGAGCTCGCCGGCTTCAGCCCGTTTGCGGGCGCCGGGCACATTGTCGAGCAGCCAGGCGATCTTGGTGGCGGAAAAATACGCATCGACCACTAGACCGGTGTTTTCGGCGACATAGTCCTCGAGTCGCGCACGCAATGCGTCACAAACACCGGCAGTGCGCCGGTCCTGCCAGACGATGGCATTGTGGATGGGCTTGCCCGTTTCGCGATCCCACACCACCGTCGTCTCGCGCTGATTGGTGATCCCGATGGCCGCGATGTCTTCGGCCCGGATTTTGGCATTTTCGATGGCCTCTCGCGCGACCTTGAGCTGCGTTTCCCAGATGACCTGGGCATCGTGTTCGACCCAGCCGGGCTTGGGGTAGATCTGGGCGAACTCCTCCTGCCCGATGGCGACGTCGTTGCCGTATTTGTCGAAGATGATGGCGCGCGCGCTGGTCGTACCCTCGTCAAGCGCCATCACATAGTTGCTCGCCATGATGTTCTCCCGTCCCGTTGGCTCAGCCGTGCGGCTTGAAGAGGATTTTATGATAAGAGCCGAAGGTTCGCTCCTTCAGATCCTTGAAAATCGCAGGGGCCTGATCGAGGGACGCGCGATGGGTGATCAGCGGCTCGACCTGCAAACGGCCTTCCTCAAGCAGCGTCATGATGTCGAACCACTCCTTTCCCGGAAACGGTACGGAGTAAGAGTTCCATGAGCCGATGATCTCGATTTCCTCGCGCACGATCTTTGCAAAGGCCTGTTCCGAAAAAACCACGTCGCCGTAAGCGGTGCCGTAGAGGATGACCTTTGCCTGCTTCGAGCATGCCAGGATCGACAGGTTGCGCCCGGCATCGTTGCCCGCCGCCTCAAGCGCCAACGCGACACCGCGGCCACTGGTCGCCTCTTGAATGGCCGCGAGTGCATCAACCCTGGCCGGATTGATGCAGATATCGGCGCCGACATCGCGAGCGAGCGCAAGCTTGTCGTCGTCCACGTCAACCGCGATCAGTGGCTGGGCGCCGGACAGTTTGGCAAATTGCAGTGCGAAATAGCCGAGGGCACCGCAGCCCACGACAACCACAGCGTCGCCGAGGCTCAGGTCGACCTTGTGAATACCGTGCAGGATGATCGCTGCCGGCTCGATGGTGGCTGCGACCTCCAGCGGGACATTGTCGGGCACCTTCAGCACATTGCGGGCCGGCGCAGTGAGATACTCCGCGAACGCACCGTCGCTGCGCGAGCCCAGAAAGTCGTAGCTCTCGCAGAGTGAATAGTTGCCGCGCGCGCAGTCGGGACACGAAAAGCATGGCATCAATGGCGCAACGGCAACCCGGTCACCCGGCTCGAGGTGTGTCACTTCCGAACCGATCTCTTCGACGATACCGGAAAATTCATGTCCGGGAATTGTCGGAAACCGGTACGTGCCGGTGACCATTACGCGACCGATGTCGGACCCGCATATGCCGGCGGCGGCTACCTTGACAATGACCTCGTCGGGTCCGGGACTTTCGGGAACCGGAACATCTTCGACCCGCAGGTCGGCTGGGGCGTGCAAAACGGCCGCTTTCATGCGAGCGCTCCTTCCTGAGGATGGATAACGGTCTTCAATCCCCTGCCCGACAATGCGTGTTCGAAGGCGTCGACCGCCTGATCCATGCCGAATCGGTGACTGATGACGGCTTTGACATCGATCTGACCGCTCTCGGCAAGCTGCAGCGAGCGCGCATAGTCCTCGATGCTCGAGCCCGTGCTGCCCAGCACTTTGAGACCAAGATAGTGGATACGATTGGTGTCGAGTTCCACCGCGGCACCCTTGCTGAGACCGGAGAAGCAGTTCATGCGCCCGTGCCGCGCCAGAAGCCCCAGCGCCAGACCTTGCAGTTCCGGCGCCGGAGCGCAGGTCACCGCGACATCCACGCCGTAGCCGCCAGTCAGCCGCATGACCTCCTCATGCACGTCCAGGTTGGCCGAATTGACGGTGTGGGTGGCGCCAAGCGGGGCGATGTCCTCGAGGCGGGTGTCGCGGCGACCAACCACGATAACCTGCCTTGCCCCATAGGCCCTGGCCAGTTGCAGAAACAGGCCTGCGATCGGTCCGGTGCCGAGAACCAGGACGCGATCCTCCGGCGTCACATGGAGGTCTTTCCAGGCATTGAAACAGCATGATAGCGGCTCGACGAGCGCCGCCGCCTCGTAGTCGAGCGTGTCCGGAATCCGGAAGAGGTTGCCGCCATAAATCGCCGCTGGTGTCACAACCATATATTGCTGGAAGCCACCGTCGATATTGATACCAAAGGCGTCATAATCCGGGCACATGTTGTTGAAACCCCGCCTGCACATGGGGCAGTGGCCGCAGCCGATATTGGGCACCACGCAGACGCGCTGGCCAACGGACCAGTGGCCGACATGGGCGCCAACCTCGACAATATCGCCAGCGAGCTCGTGGCCGAGAACGCGGATGTCGCCCTCGCCCACCCGAAAATGGCCGCCGCGTACGATCTTCAGGTCGGTGCCGCAAACGGACGCGGCACGCACCTTCACGAGGATTTCGTCGGCTCCAACCGGCGGCTTGTCACGCTCGTCGAGCGCAATCGTGCCAGGACCTTTGAAAACGGCGGCCTTCACGGGATCACACCTCCATGCCGTAGCGGTGAGCCTTATGGGTTGGATAAAGCGAGATCGTCGGGATCGTGACATCAGGCGTACGGGTGGCAACGAAAAGCGCCAGCCAGCCGACGTTCTCCACGTCGATGCAGGAGGCGTGGATTCCCTCCTTGAGCTCTTTCTCGTCCAGCCAGCCGTCGGTATAGGCTTCCAGATCGCCGTCATAGAGACCCTTGTCGATGATTTCGGTCATCGGCGTCTTGACGTGGCTGGGATTGAGGACGGTCACGCCGATCCCCTTTTCCTTGCCGTCGAGCAGGATGTTCTTGGAAAAACCCAGCATTCCGTGTTTGGAGGCACGATAGGGGCTGTGGCCGGGGCCGGAAGCGACGCGGGTCGAAGACGATCCCATGTTGATGATCCGCCCGCCGCCTTGCGGCTCCATATAGATGAACGCCTCGCGGCAGCACAGGAACACGGCGGTCAGGTTCGGCCCGATGGTCTTGTGCCATTCTTCCAGCGTGACCTTCTCGAGCGGCGGCGCCAGGCTGTCGCGTCCGGCGGAATTGACCAGCACGTCAATCCGGCCCCACGTATCATGGGTTTGCCTGAACAAGGCCCTGACCGTTTCTTCATCGGTGACGTCGGCATGTACTTTGAGGACCTCGCCGCCATCCGCTTCGATCTCGGCAGCAACCGCGTCCAGCCGCTCCCGGTCCTTGTCGATCATCGCCACCTTGCAGCCGTGTGCGCAGTAGACCCGCGTCACTTCCTCGCCGATACCCGACGCCGCGCCGGTGACGATGGCGACCTTGCCGTCCAAACTCATCGGCGCCCGCCGACCTTTACTGCTGTTGCTCATTTTGTGGTCCTCCTTAGGAATCCCGCAGGGTGTTTCGTCATGCGTCAGCCCGATCCAAGGAGACTGCGTCTCTGGTCAGCCGGGCTATGTCATCGAACCGTCCGCTTCGGATCAGGTCCGGATCGACCATCCATGATCCACCGCAGGCGACGACGTTTTTCAGCGCCAGATAGGCGTCAAGATTGCTCGGGCCGACGCCGCCTGTCGGGACGAAGCGGACATCACCATAGGGTCCGCCAAGTGCCTTGAGCATGGCGGTGCCACCGCTGGCTTCGGCGGGAAAGAATTTCAGCAGGTCGAGACCGAAACCCATGGCTTGCTCGACGCCGGTGGGACTGTTGACGCCCGGCACGATTGGTATTCCGGCCTTCGCCGCACGCCCCACGATCGCAGGATTGAAGCCGGGGGTGACGAGAAAAGCGGCGCCGGCATCGATTGCGCGGTCCACCTGCTCCGGCCGCGTCACCGTTCCGGCACCGACCAGCACCTGCGGCCGGTTTTGAGCGATCAGGCGAATGGAGTCTTCGGCCGCATCGGTCCGGAAGGTGATTTCCGCAACCGGCAATCCACCGGCCACCAGAGCGTCAGCGAGATCCACCGCACCGGCACTGTCGTCAAGGACGACGACCGGAAGCAAGCGGCTATTCCCTATCGCGGTCTCCACTGATTCTTGTGTCATGTTTCACTCGCCACACGGTGTTTCATTTGATTTCTGGTTTATCATATCAAATTTTATTCTACAATAACTCAAAAGAAATAAATTTCATCGACGCTGCCGATAGCGCTTCAGGGAGCGCCAGCCATCGGTCACCACAACCCCAATGAGAACACCGCCGACAACCACCTTCTGCCACTCCGCGGCAACCTCGAAGAGGTTGAAGGCATTGTTGACCAGCGTGATAAACACGACGCCGAGAAACGACCCGGCCACCGACCCGCGGCCGCCGGCGATGCTGGACCCGCCGATCAGACAAGCGATGATTATTTCAAGTTCCACTCCGGAACCGATATCGCGGCTGGAAAGCCCAGTACGTGCGGTAATGAACATGCCGGCAATAGCGGCCAGCAGAGCGGCGAAAATGAAGCCCGCCAGTTTGAGCCCGCGCACCGGAATGCCGAGCGAACGCGCGGCGGCGGGATTGTCTCCCGCCAGGAAAATGCTGCGGCCGAGCGGATGGCGACGGAGCACAATGTCAGCGACGACAACCGTCAGAAGCGCCAGAAACAGGATGATGTGCAACGGACCGATATGCACGGACCCGAGTGCATAAAATCCCTGGTCGACTTCCTGGCCGGATACATACATCCAGGGCTGCGGACGCCCGCCGCCGATCATCAGATCGATGATCCCGCGGACAATATAGAGCGAACCAAGCGTGACGATGAGCGGGTTGAGGCCGACATAGGCAACAAGCACGCCATTGAACAGGCCGATGGCCGCGCCAACGGTCAATCCCCCGCAAAACGCTCCATACCATGGCGCGCCGAGCGAAAGCAGAAACGCGGCGACCAGACCCGCCAGCCCCATGGTCGCGCCCACCGACAGGTCGAAGGTGCCGGTGACGAATAAGATCGTCATGCCGACCGCCACCAGGGCCGCCGGACCGATGCTCGTCTGCAGCGACGCGATGTTGTTTGCATCGAAGAAATACGGGCTGCCGAAGGCCAGAATGGCAAGGAGCACGGCAACGACGATTGCGGCGGTCGCCTCCGGCATGGCCAACAAGGTGCGCGGCGTCAGGATGTCGTACGGCCGCCTGGCACTGTGTTCCACGGTCGCATCCGTCATGCGTTCCTCCCACGCTTGTTGGCCATCATGTCGAACAGCACCGCGCTGATCAGAAGAGCGCCGATCGCAACCTGCTGCACCAACGGATTGACGTTGAACAACACCAGGCCGTTGAGGATCAGTGCCAGAAACAGGAGGCCGAGAACCGAGCCGCCAAGGCCGCCGCGACCACCGTAAAGGCTGGCCCCTCCCAAAATGGCTGCCGTGACGAAGGTGAACTCGAGGCCGACTCCCATTTCGATATCGGCATGGGTCAGCCGCGACGATGTCAGGATGCCAGCGATCCCTGCGAACAGCGATGAGACGGTGAAGGCGATTATCTTGATGGCGTCCGAACGGATGCCGTAAATTCTGGCGGTTTCAGGGTTCTCGCCGATCAGGTAGATCTTGCGAAACAGTGTCGAACGGCTCTGCAGGAACAGTATGACGACCAATCCTGCCACCATGACGATGATCGTGGCATTGATTCCAAACCACCTTTCACGCGCCAGGGCACGGAAGAAGCGCGGATAGGTTCCGCCGACCAGGTCGGTCGCCAGAACGCCGACAAGACCCTGTACGAGGATAAGTGTACCGATGGTCAGCATCAGCGAATTGATGCGGAACCGCGTTACCAGGAAGCCGTTCGCGAAACCGACAAAAGCGGCGGCCGAAAGCGACAACGCGATGGCAGGATAAAGGCTGAAATCCCACTGCTTGAGCAGCCAGCCGGTCAAGGTGCCGGCAAGGGCATAGACAGCGCCAACCGAAAGGTCGATCTCTCCGAGCACCATGACGTAGGTGAAGCCGACGATGGCAATGGCATCGATGGAGAGCGCAAACAGGATCGAATACAGATTTCCGTAGGCGAGGAACTGCTCGCGGCTTAGCGCAAGAAACCCGAAACCGAGCGCAACGACAATGAACAGGGCCATCCCGGCGGGCATGGCGATCGGCGGCCGCATGGCCGGCCTTTTCTCCGTTAGTGCTGCGTCGCTCATTGCGCTGCCTCCAGGCGGATCTCACCGCTGCCTGCCGCCAGGGTCATGACGGCGTTTTCGGAAATCTCTTCCCCGGCCAATTCGCCGACGATCCTGTTGGAGCGCATGACGACGATCCGGTCGCACAGGCTGATGAGCTCAGGCAACTCGGAGGAAAAAACGAGGATCGCGGTTCCCGCATCCGCCAGTTCCAGCAGCTTGCGATGCATCTCCGCCTTGGCGCCGACATCGACGCCCCGCGTCGGTTCGTTGACGATCACCACGCCCGGATCCGGCGTCAGGCAAGCCGCCATCATCACCTTCTGCTGATTGCCACCGCTGAGCGCCGACGGCGGTGTGCCGATGGTGGGTGCCTTTATCGCAAACCGCTCCAGGAACCCCTTGGCGACATTGCCCACCGCAGAATTCCTGATCAGCGACCAACGCTGCAGGCGATCCAGAATAGGCGCCGTCACGCCGTCGGCGATCGAACGCTCCTTGAAAAGACCTGCTTCGCTGCGGTCGGAATTCAGGTAGGTCACGCCGTTTTCAATCATGGTTTTCGGCACGGGCTGCTCCACCACCTCGCCGTTGACGGCAATCGTTCCATCAAGCGCCTCATCAAGTCCGAACAGCAGGCGTGACAGTTCCGCGGTCCCCGACCCTTCCAGGCCGAAGAACCCCAGCACTTCTCCGGCGCTCGCCTGAAAGCCGGCGCCCTGCAGCCCGCGCACGCCACTGAGCTTTTCGGCGCTGAACACCGTCTTTCCCCCGGCGACATCGCGATAGCGACGCGCAGTATGCAGTTCGCTCAGTTCGCGACCCACCATGCGCGAAACCAGATCGGCCTCGGTCAGTCCCTGGTTGTCGAGCGTGTCGACATAGTGCCCATCGCGCAAAACGGTGATGCGGTCGCTGAGGTCGAGGACTTCGGGAATACGGTGAGAGACGAACAGGATGCTGGTGCCACCATCGCGCAGGGTCTTGATCAGGCCCAGCAGCGTCTCCGTTTCTTCGGCATTGAGGCTGGATGTCGGCTCGTCGAGGATGATCAGGCTGCGCTCGTCCGAAATGGCGCGCAGGATCTCGACGATCTGCTTTTGTCCCGGCGTCAGGGTCGCCATCTTCTGACGCGGATCGACAGCCAGATCGAACAGTTTGAGCCGGCGCGCTGCGTCCTCGTACAGTTTCCCCCGGTCGACAAAGCCGAACCGGGTTCGCTCGGGCAGTTTGGGCAGCAGGTTTTCCGCCACGGTCAGTCCGTTGAATACGGCCAGTTCCTGGTGGACCATGGCGATGCCCAGCATGTCGCCAATCGTCGGGCTGAAACGCGTCAGGCGCTCGCCCCGGACATAAACATCGCCGGAGGTTGGCTCCGTTTCGCCGCGGATGATGCGCATGCAAGTGCTCTTTCCGGCACCGTTTTCACCGAGCAGGGCATGAACCTCGCCGGCACGGATGTCGAAACTGACCTGCTTGAGCGCTTCGATGCGGCCGTAGTGTTTTGAAACGTTTTCAAGGCGAACAAGATTGTCCATCGCTGCATCACCCGTTTACGATGCGGGTTGCGGGCGGTGCGGGTGGCACCGCCCGGCCTCGCAAGCCCTATTCGAACTGCTCGATGTTTTCGTGCATGAACAACTCGACATTGTCCGCGTTGATCACCTGCGCGCCCATGTAGATGACTTCCGGCGCTGAGGTGATTCCGGCCTTGGCGTTGTCGGCGGAAATCGGAACACCCGCCAGGCCGATGGCCGCATCGTTGTAAGCCTCCAGGATCTGAATCGCCATGAAGGACTCAAGCGCCGTTTTGTTGATGATCGAACTGTCGATCACGCCGTCGGCGATGCATTCCAGAACCGGCGCCTCGCGGTCGTTGACCACCACGGCCATGTCGGCAATGTCGATGTTCAGTTCCTCGGCAGCCAGGCAGATGCCCGTTCCGGATGACGCATCGAAACCGACGATCGCATCGACGTCCTTGTAGGCGTTGAAGATCGCCTTGCCTGCCTCGATGGCATCCTTGGTGTTGGCCTTGTCGTCGACGCGGCCGAGTTCCTTCCAGTTGGAATTGGCCGTGATGTAGTCGGTGAAGCCGGCGATCTTGGCGTCGGTATTGGAAGCGCCCCAATTGCCGCTGGCAACAAAATTGCCGTCCGTACCAGCCAGACGAATGAGTTCCTTGGCCTGAGTGACGCCGGACTGATAGTTGTCCAGGCCGATAAACGTCAAAGCGCCATGATCATCGACCGTCGCTTCGATGACGACGACCGGAATGCCCTGCTCCATCGCCCGCTTGATCGCCGGCACGGCGCCCGGCTCCCACAACGAGGTGATGATGCCGGCGGGCTTTTTGGCAATCGCCTGCTCGACGGCCTCGGCATGGCCCGAAGGGTCCCAGCCCTGCGGGCCGATGGTGCGGATTTCCACACCGAACTTGTCGGCCGCGTAACGCATGCCAAGGTGATTGTCCAGCAGATAGGGATGCCCCAACAACTGCGATGCGTAGTAGTAGACCCGCCCTTCCGCCATCGCGACAGCCGAACTCGCAAACAGTGCCGCCGATGCCAGCAGTCCGATTCCAATTCGCTTGAGCGCCATTTTCTCCTCCGTTCGGAAATAAATTCAAAAAGACGATTTCTCCGTCAAATAAAATTTATTCCAATTTTGATGGCGATGCAAGGGAATTTATTTTCATGCCCGAAAAGCCCCATCGCAATCCGTTGCGATGGGGCTGCTGTCGAGCTTGGAGCGGCTAGCACATCTGAGTGTCTGAATTGATGCTATCGATCGGCCTAAGATGTGCAAACTGGAACTTGCAAACACCGACAGCCGCCTGTGACGCAGCTCCCCGGTCGCTGCTCAGACTTTCGGGAGACGCTCGCCTGAACATATGTCGACGGCGTTGGGAAGCGACCAGTCAAACGTCTCCCACAGGGCAAATGATGCTCTCAGATCGCGTACGGTCCTGGCTGCATCTTCGATGGACTATAGATCGTCGTATCGTGGCGGTGGCGACAGTATGATCAACCGGAAGTGCCGCGCTGGACGCAACAGATCACCATTGCGCGCAGCGGTTCGAATAGCGCGCGCAGTCCGTCAACATCGTTGGCGTCTCGCTTGATTTGCGTGAAGAGACTTTTGATCAAATTGTGCAGCCTTGAGGGCTCCACGCCCGCGCCGATCAGCTCTTTTTCGTAAGGCAACAGCACAAATCTGATCGCCCCGACATAAGTGGCTTTGATCCGCGCTACCCTGTCATCGGACAGATTGTCCCCAATCTCGAGCACCTCGTCCAAATGGGGCAGCATCTGCATCGCTTCAAAGGGGATGACACCCATGTGCTGAAATAGAATGTCCAGCCTTTCGCCGAGATCTGTGGTTTTGGCGCAATCGCGTTCAATATCAGCCTTCGTCCTGCCACCGTAGTAGAGCAGAGCCTCGAAGATCAGGTCTTCCTTGCTCTCGAACGCCTTGTAGATGGTCTGCCGAGCGACTTTTGCCGCTGTGGCAATTTCGGTCATCGACGTCTTGCCCACACCGTAGTGCGCAAACAGCTTGAACGCATTTTCAACAATGTTCAGGTCTCGGTCATTCATGAGGCGTGAATAGACCCGAGTTGTCCTTTTGTCAAACAAGCGTTGACAAAAATACTAATATAGTCTACTTGTCTGAAAAGCCGAACCTCCCTTGCGCTCGGCAATCAAGGAAAAATCGGGAGATCGCCAGTATGCCAACCAGCTTGAAGATCAATGGTCAGACGCGCACCGTCGATAATCCGGACGGCACCCCGCTGCTCTGGGTGATTCGCGACGAGCTCAAACTCACCGGAACCAAATTTGGCTGCGGGGTTGCATCCTGCGGTGCCTGCACAGTTCACGTTGACGGGCAGCCAACACGCTCCTGTCAAACGTTCATCGAGGACATTGACGGCGCGGAAGTCACGACAATTGAGGGTGCGAACTCTGACGTCGCCACCGCCGTCAACCAGGCATGGAACGAATTGAGCGTGGTGCAGTGTGGCTACTGCCAATCCGGCCAGATCATGTCGGCCATTGGTCTCCTGACGGAAAACAGCAGACCGACCACTGAGGAAATCGACAACTTCATGTGGGGCAACGCATGTCGTTGCGCAACGTATCAACGCATTCGCGCTGCCGTTAAGCGCGCTTCCGACCTTCTGGAGGCCTGATCATGGACACACACCTCTCGCGACGCAGTTTCCTGAGGTCAGCTTCTTCTCTCGCCGGAGCTGCCCTTGTGATCGGATTTGACGGAGGCAAAGCCCTCGCGAGCGGAGCTGAAGTCGCCGATTTCACGCCCTTTGTCCGGATTTCCGAAGACGGCAAAGTCACGGCACTGATCAAGCATTTCGAATGCGGACAGGGCACGGCCACCGGTCTCTCCACACTCATCGCCGAAGAGCTGAACATGCCGCTGGACCTGATTGAAGTGGAGTTCGCACCGGCCGATGCCGCAAAGTATGGCAACATCCTTTTTGGCGGCGCGCAGGCAACTGGCGGTTCGACCGCGATGGCAAACTCTTACTCTCAATACCGCAAGGCGGGGGCCGCAGCGCGTGAAATGTTGGTGGGAGCTGCCGCCGAAAAATGGGGCATCCCTTCTGACTCCGTCATTCTGAGCGACGGAGTTCTGACCTCAGGCGGCCGTTCGGAGCCCATCGGCAAATTGGTTGCCGAAGCCTCAAGGCGGGCTGTTCCTGCCGTGCCGCATCTCAAAGACCCATCTGAATTCAGAGTAATCGGCAATCCGAAGACGAGTCGCCGCGACAGCGGCCCGAAAACAAACGGCACCGCAATCTACGCGATGGATGTTCATCTGGAGAACCAGGTGGTGGCTGTCATTTTGCGAAGCCCACGCTTTGGCGGGACACTGGTCTCGCACGATGATTCCGGTGCGAAAGAAACTCCAGGTTTCATCCGCTCGGTTTCCCTCCCGACCGGTGCGGGTGTTGTTGTATACGCAAAAAACACCTGGGCGGCCCTTCAGGCGCGAGACGCGATTTCTGCCCAATGGGAATTCTCGCGGGCCGATGGTCGCAGTTCCGAACAGATCAAGGCGGATCTTCTGACCGCGGTTAATACCGATGCGGAATTTGATGCAGAAGGATCTGCTTCATCAACCGCAGCGGCCCTGAACGGAGCAAGTCAGGTCATCGAGCGGGATTTCTACTTCCCCTATCTGGCCCACGCGCCAATGGAACCGTTGACCTGCACGATCGCCCCGACCGACACCGGTGTCATGCTCTACGATGGATGCCAATCGCCAACCGGAGCTCAAATGGCACTGGCAGCTGTTCTTCAAATCCCGCAACAAAATATCGAGGTCAAAACCCTCTACGCGGGCGGCACATTTGGACGACGCTCAACGCAGACCGGGGATTACCACGTTGAGGCCGCACTCGCGTTCGCCCTGAACGGAGGGCAACAGCCCGTCAAACTGGTGTGGTCGCGGGAAGATGACATCAGAGGTGGATACTACCGCCCCGCTGTTGCCCACAAGGTCCGGGTCGGTCTCGATGATGATGGTCACATCGTTGCCTGGGACCATAGAATATCCGGCAAACCGATCTTCAAGGGCGGGCCGTTAGACGCCTTTCTGGTGCAAAACGGTGTTGATGCTACGTCCGTCGAGGGAGTACGGGATACGCCCTACACCATCCCCAATCAGTACGTCGGCCTGACCGACGATAAATCGCCGATAACGGTCAACTGGTGGCGGTCGGTGGGCCATAGCCACACAGCCTATGTCATGGAAACCATGATGGATATGGCTGCCTCCGCAGCCGGTCAGGACCCGGTGGACTATCGTCTTTATTACCTGAATGGTTCAAGCCCGGACCAGACCCGCATGGCAGCTGTGCTGAAACTGGCGGCGGATCGCGCCGGATGGACCATGCCACCGGCCGCAGGCCACAGCCGCGGTGTCGCCGTGCACAAGTCGTTTGGCACCTTCGTGGCAGAGGTGGTTGAAATTTCCGGCACTGCCGAAGATGGTGTCGCGATCGAAAAAGTTACATGCGCTGTCGATTGCGGCGTGCCGGTCAATCCGGATGTGATAGCAGCGCAGATGGAAAGCGGCATCGGCTACGGAATTGGTCACATCATGCGGGGCGAGATATCCTTTACTGACGGAGAGGTCGATCAGTTCAATTTCCCCGACTACGAGCCGCTACGCATCAGCGATATTCGAGCCATTGAAACGCACATCGTCGCATCGACCGAACCTCCAACCGGTGTCGGCGAGCCAAGCACACCGCCCTCAGGTCCGGCACTTGCCAATGCAATAGCTGCAACTGGCATGCGCGTGACGCACCTGCCTATGGCTTCGAACGGAGTCTCGTTCGTGTGACCTGACTTCCAAAGGGCGAGCCGGTCACGCCGGCTGACCAAAAACACCACAACCCAAAAAACCTGAAGCAGATCGAAAATCTGAAGGAGACAGCTTTGTCCAACGATACCGAAACCACCGACCTTCAACGCCGCACTTTTGTTGCCGGAGCCGCTGGTGTGGGTGCCGCAATTGCCGGTCTGGCAGCTACGTCCCAAGTACGGGCTCAGGAGGCCAACACACAGATTCGAGATTTCGAAGGCAAGACCGCTATCGTGACAGGCGCGGCTCACGGCATAGGCCTGGCCTGCGCCGACGCGCTGGCGGCACGTGGTGCAAACATCGTGTTGCTGGACGTCGCAGAACAAATCGAAGAAGTTCCCTATCCACTCGCAACTCAGGATGATCTTGCTTCCGCCAAAACGCAGATTGAAGCCCATGGCGTGTCTTCCATTGCGATCAAAGGCGACGTCAGGGACATGGCCTCACAGCAGCAGGCGGTCTCCGCAGCAATGGATACGTTCGGCAGCGTCGATTTCGTCATTCCCAATGCCGGCATAACGCAGACGGGCTTCCTGGAGGAATTGTCCGAAGACGAAGTTGATCTGGTCCTCGATATCAATCTGAAAGGTGTCATCAAGACCATCCAGGCCGTGACGCCGGTCCTGCGCCAACAGAACTCCGGCCGTATCGTGTCGATGGCCTCGGTCACGGGTCGCCAGGGAGCCCAGCGTTTTCCGGTCTATTCGGCAACAAAGTGGGCGGTAATTGGCCTGACCAAAACCACTGCCGAAGCGCTTGCGCCACACAACGTAACGGCGAACGCGCTCTGCCCAACACTGGTTCGAACGGGCCTTCTTGAAAATGACTACGTTCTCTCCACCATGATACCCGGCACACCGATTACCTGGGAGCAGTTCGAAGGCTTCGCGCAACAGATGCATATGCTGCCACAGGGCTTTTACGGGCCGGAGCGTGTTGGCAGCGTTGCTGCTTTCCTCTGCTCCGATGGGGCATCCTTGATCTCTGGTGATGTCTTCGATATCGCCGCGGGCTTCAACGCGCGTTTCCCCGCCTGATCCGGATATTTGCAACGCGAAATCAGCATCCGATTTGTGAGATCAAATGTCTGAAAATTCAGGCGAAAATATAGAACCTCGAACCGTCGCGAAGAGCACACACTTGGGTACTGTTCGCCGCACTCTGGGATCGGTTTTCGCCTGGATGATCTTCGTGCCGGACTGGGTCGAGCCGGGAATGGCCCGATACCACTCCTATTGGCGCGTGTATTACCTGCTCGGTGGAGTGGGTCATTTGACCCTGCTGGATGCCTTCTACCGTGCGGGCATAACGTTCATGGCGGTTTTCAACGTATTCAGCGTTGCGGTCTTTGCTACGGCATTCTTTCTTCTGAACCTTGGACGATATCGCATCGCGTTCTGGATTGTGATTGTCGAGCTGGTCCTACACGGTACGGCCGCAACGATTGCCGTCGGCCCGGAATTCACCTATCTGAATTACCTCTTTCTGATTGTCATTCTTCTGTTCATTCAACCGTTCCACAGTTGGATGTCAGCGGGTTTCGTGGCCGGCGTGGTTCTGGGGATTGGTGGCGCCACGAAATATTATTCGATGTCAAATCCGCCTCTGTACCAATGGCCGGTGGAAGATGCTGCAGCGTTTGCCACCGCCAGTCTGATCCTGTGGCCCATTCTGGTTCTCTTCATGGTTCTGCCATTTGTCCGAGCCTCCCAACGAGCGGAAGTACAACTGGAAACTGCTTATCGGGAAAGCGAGCGGTTGCTGCTTAACATCCTCCCCAAATCAATTGCCGCCGAATTGAAGACAACCGAAGATGTCATTGCTCAGGAACACGACAATGTCGCAATCATGTTCGTGGACATTGTCAACTTCACCGAACAGTCCCAGGATTGGGAATCGGCTCAGGTTGTTTCAGCCCTCAATGAAATCTTCAACACCATCGATGCACTGGTGGCCCAACACGGAGCTGAAAAAATCAAAACGATCGGTGACAGCTACATGATTGCCGCCGGCGTTCCTGACCCGGTTGAGGATCCCGAGGCTCTGTTGGCACGCCTTGCACTCGACATCATGGCCCAATCGAGCACATTCAAGAACCCCAAGACCGGCAAGCCGCTGCAACTGCGCATCGGCATACACGGGGGCCGAGTGGTCGCGGGTGTGATCGGCTTGAAAAAATTCGCCTATGACCTGTGGGGCGACACGGTCAACGTTGCCTCTCGCCTTGAAGCAACGAGCGAGCCGGGGCGGATCCAGGTGGCCGATGACTTTGCCCAGAGGGAGAAAGACCATTTCCTGTTCAAGCGTCGCGGCGTGGTTTCCATCAAAGGCAAGGGCGATGTTGTCACTTACTTCCTGAAGGGCAATCGGGCACAGGATATGCCAAATGCCCCAGCGATCAGGTGAACGATTCTCTTGTTTCAGGGCCCTTCGCCGGTCGGCGCAGCAAAGATCCGTCAGCGCAAGAAGCCCGCAAAAAATGTGCTGATAGCGCGATAGGCGTCCAGCGGCAGGACGTTAGCAACATATTGATCGGGCCGCACTACCACCATGCAGCCCTGCTCCCGATCGATGCCGCGCATGTCGAAGATGTCTTCGCCTGAAGCGATGTCGGCACAGAAGATCTTTTCGTAGTCGCAAAGGCCGTATTTGCCTTTTCGCGGAAGCAGGAATGACGGCATCGTGGCCAGCTCCAACTCGCGGAATCCCTGCTGATAGACAGCGCGAACGTCGATCACCGAATCCGGGTCGGCGTCTGCAGGTGTGTGTCTGATGATAGGCGAATCCGGTGAGGACGCCAGGAAGCTGCAAAGGGCGTCGACCGCCGATCCAGGGACCGCCCCGTCGTCCTTTCCCGCAAAGAGGAAGATCCGCCAGCGGCCATCAGCTTCGACCGTGTGCCCCAGATGCATCGGTTTGGCGTCACCGAGGCGAATGACGGGTGCCGAGTGAAACCGCATGCCGATGGGGAAGCCTTTGGCGAGGTTCTGATGCGTTTGCTCACCGGTTAATACGGACGGTTGGTAGAGCGTTGCCGTTCCGGCGGTGTAGCGACCGCTTTTGACAAAATGGTCCTGCACCTCTGCCGGGTCGATGCCGTCCGGGTTGTCCGCCGATTTTGTCGGCATGCTCAGCATGCGCGCCCAGCGGCTGTCGAAATCGATCAGTTCCTGGGCAATGGCCTGGCGCTCTGCTGAATAGGTGCGCAGGAGGTCAGCATCCGAGTGGCCAAGCAGGACATGCGCCAGCTTCCAACCCAGGTTGAACGCATCCTGCATGGATACATTCATGCCCAGCCCGGCTTTCGGAGAATGGGTGTGACAGGCGTCGCCGGCGATGAAGACATGGGGCAGCCGGGTCGCGAGGTCGCCTTCGGGGACATCGTCAAACCGATCGCAAATCCGTTGACCGATTTCATAGACGGACCACCAGGCCAGTTCCTTGACGTTGATGCTGTAGGGGCTGAGAATCCGGTTTGCCGCGTCGATCAGGTAGTCAGACGTTATGTTCTTGCTGGCCACCCGCTCGTTTTCGGCCAGCTGGTCGAGTTCCACATAAATGCGAAACAGATAACCGCCTTCGCGCGGGATAATCAGAATCGTGCCCTGTTGCTCCGACTTGATCAGGGATTTCATGCGAACGTCGGGAAAGTCGGTTACGGCCAGGATGTCCATGACGCCCCAGGCCTGATTGGCAGCTTCTCCCCTGAGCTCCCGGCCTATCGCTTTTCGAACCGCGCTGCGGGCTCCATCGCAGCCGACGACATAGCGAGCCTTCACGGTTTCCGTTTGGCCTTTGTGCGCTTCGTCGGTTCTTTCGATTGTCACCGTCACCGGATGAGCGCTTTTACCGGTTTGATCCACGTCCACGTCGACGAGGCGGCGCTCGTAGTCCGGCACCAGGCGATTGGGCGAATTGTACATGACCTCAAGATAGCGGTCGTGGACCCGCGCCTGATTAAGAATGACATGCGGGAACTCCGACAGGCCTTCCTCCACGTCCCTGATCCGATCGCTCCGCATGATCGACCCGGGCATTTCAGGGTCCGGCTTCCAGAACGTCGTCTCGCTGATCCAGCAGGCTTCGTTGGTGATCTTGTCGGCAAACCCAAAGGCCTGGAACATCTCGATGGTCCGACAGGCGATCCCGTCGGCCTGACCATGGGTGAGAGGGCCGCCCTTTTGTTCGACGATCCTGGTGGTGATGTCGGGGAAGGCCGAAAGCTGGGCGGCGAGCGTCAAACCGGCCGGCCCGCAACCGACAATCAGTACATCGACTTCGGCGGGAAGACTGTCCGGACCGGTCTCGGATACGCGGTGCTCCGACGGGTCCGAAATTTCAGGATCGCCGGTTCTGAAACCATTGAGATGGAACTGCACGCGCTCCCCTCCTCCACTTTCTGCTCGACTTGTGTCATATAGTTAGTATACTTATCATTAGTATACACGTCAATTGTCCTGAACCGACCGGAGGCGCGCTTGGCCGACATCTACTCAAAGCCCGGACACTTGATCCGCCGGTTACAGCAGATCGCCGTGGCGGTCTTCCACACCGAAGTCGCCAAGCTCGGCCATGATTTGACCCCGGTTCAATATGCCGCGCTGGCGACGGTCGAAACGCATGATGGCATCGATCAGGCCACGCTGGCCGGACAGATCGCCTATGATCGTGCAACGATTACCGGCGTCATCGACCGGCTTGTTCAAAAGGACCTGGTGGTCCGGCGTGTCAGCGAACGCGACCGCCGGGCCCGCGAACTCCACATTACGGAGACTGGCCGACGCACACTGGCGGAGATCACGCCTGCAGTCGACGCCGCACAGCGCATCATTTTAGAGGGATTGGCATCTGAAGAAGCCGAGGAGTTCATGCGGCTTTTGAGCAAGCTCACGTCGTCAGCAAACGACCTCAGCAGAGCGCCGCTGCAATCTACCAACAAAACCTGACCCGGGAGCAACGCCGCCGTGCGTTCAATGCACGGACCCAATCAGCGGTCAAAGCTCGAGCCATCGAGTGAGTGCATCGTTTGTCAAACCGGGCTGCTCCAGCGTCGGCAGGTGGCCAGCGCCCCTGACAATTTCAAGGTGCGAGCCGGGAATCAGCGCGTGCATCAGTTCGTGTCGCTCCACCGGACAGGGCCGATCATCCTCACCGCACAGAACAAGCGCCGGGATTTTGATTGCCCGCAGCGTCTCCTGCTGGTCTGGCCGCGTCTGCAAGGCACGTGACTGGCTGATGAAAACATCGGGGCCGAGCGCGGCTGCCATGTCCATGCAAAGGTCGAGAATTTCCGCGCGCCGAGGCCCGTCGGCCAGATAGTTCGGTTTCATCTCTTCGCGCATCACAACGGCCAGGCCGCCTTGACGAACGGTCCGGATCTGCGGTTCCCGCGCCGCCCGCATCTCGACCGTTTCGGCCCGTGGATTGGTATCCATCAGGGCAATGCGCTCGACGCGGTCAGGGGCCTGCCGAAAAATCTCCATTGCAAGGATGCCGCCCATCGACAGGCCCGCGAGCGCGAAACTCGGCGGTGCTTCCGCCAGCACCACCGCGGCCATATCAGCAAACGTGTCGTGACATGCGGGCTTTGGCAGAACGATGCTGTATCTCGACGCCAGCGCCGCAACCTGCGGTGCGAAAAGACGGGCGTCGCACATCATGCCCGGCAGCATCACGAGTGCAGTCATGAGCGTCCGCTTGCCAGCGCTGCGCCCTCCGACAGCGTCGTGAGTTTGGCGTAGGCAATTTCCGGATCGACGGCGCCGAAACCGGCAAACGTCCCGAAACCGCAATCGGATCCGGCAATGACGCGATCGGCACCGACAATCTGGGCAAAGCGGTCAATGCGCTGTGCAACCAGCTCCGGGTGTTCGACGAAATTGGTGGTGGTGTCGACAACCCCGGGGACCAGGATCCGATCATCGGGAATGTCTTGCCGCCGGTCGCGAAACACCGTCCATTCATGGGCGTGGCGCGGATTGGATGTTTCGAACAGGAGGTAGCGGGCCTTTGCCTTCATCAAAACGCCAAAGACCTTCTCCATTCCGATATCGCAGACGTGCGGCCCTTCATAATTTCCCCAGCAGATATGAATACGTATCTTGTCCTGGGGAATATCGCGCAGGGCATGGTCAAGCGCTTCGATGTGGCTTTCGGCGATCTTGACGAACTCCTCGTCGCTGAGATCGGCGAACAGCATGTGCCGTGAGAGAGCCAGATCGGGACAATCGAGTTGCAGGTCGAGACCACTGGCGACAATCGTCTCGTATTCGTCCTTCATCGCATCGGCGAGCGCCGCCAGGTAGGCCTCCCGGCTTGGATAGTGCTCGTTCTGCAGGAACAGAGATATGACTCCCGGCGAAGCCGCATTCATGAAGCCGCGTGATACGCCGTGCTTGTCCATGGCCTGCTTCAGATTGGCGATGTCCTTGCTCAGTTCTCCCTGACCCTTGGAGGTCACCTCGCCGGTACACATCGGCCTGGCATAGGTCGGCGTGCCGCCGGAATTTGCCAGCCGCTCCAGGAAGCTCGGGAACAGTTTGAGGTCGGCCGGAGCGTTGCGGTCGCTGTCTCCGGAAAACCCGGTGTAACGGTCCTTGACGTAGGTCGCATAGGAGATCTTCGAGGTCTCTCCATCCGAAACGATATCGACCCCTGCTTCAACCTGCCGGCGAACCGTTTCGTCAACCGCGGCCGTCATTTCCGCGTCGAATGCGTCCTGGTCATAGTCTTCCTCGCGCTCCCGCGCGAAGATGAAATCGACCACACTCTGGGTCCGTGGCAGGGACCCGACATGGCTGGTCTGAATTTTTGTCATTGGCCTAATTCCTTCCGTCAATGCCCTCGGGTTTTCTGGCCGAACTGCGGACGACGAGCGGCGCAGGAACCACGACCCGCTCCGGCTCCGCATCGGAGTTTTCAATCATCTCGATCAGAACCCGTACGGATTGCTCGACCATGAGATTGGCCCGCTGACGCACCGTCGACAGGCCGTAGGCCGGCCACGCGGCCGGCGGCACATCGTCGAAACCGACAACCGAAACGTCGTCGGGAACACGAAGACGGAGTTCAGAGCGCAGCGTATCCATGACCGCAAAGGCCATGTGATCGTTGGCAACGAAAACCGCATCCGGCCGGTCTTTGCCACCGAACATCCGGCGGGTCGCCTCCATCGCCTCTTCCTGGACGAAATTTCCGACCTCGCGCGCATAAAGCGCTGCCCCGCCTTCTGCCAGACCGTCGAGGAAACCGCGTTCACGATCCCGCTGCGTTGACGCCCCTTCCCAGCCGGCGATATATCCGATGCGCTCGTGACCGCCGGCGAGCAGGAAGCACGCAACTTCACGCCCGCCCTCATGATTGTCGGCGGTGACGCAAGACGTCTCGACGTCGTCCTGATAGCGGTTGAACAACAGCACCGGAACACCAACGGCCTGACAGCGCTCGGTCAGGTCCGACGACAGAGCGACCGACGCGACGATGATGCCATCGACCTGATAGTCGAGGATTTCCTGGACGACACCGTCGATATTGCCGGCCTTCTGGGACGCCATGAAGACGAGGATGTGATAGCCCTTGGCTTGCAGCGCATTCGAGAATTTCTCCAGCGCTTCCGGGTAGAAGTAATTCTCCAGATAGGCGACGACGAGGCCGATAATGCGGCTGCGGCCAGTGATCAGCGACCGCGCCAGCACATTTGGCCGATAACCGAGCTTGTCGGCTGCCGCGCGCACCTTTTTTATCGTCTGCGCCGAGGCACTCGCACCGGGTGTGAAAACACGCGAGACGGCGGACTGGCTGACACCAGCCAACCGAGCCACATCCGTCGAGGTCACCTTCTCTTGAGCCATCAGCCCGTCGCAGACTCTGCGCTGCCGAAGACAACAAACATGGATCGTCGCGGCTTCATCATCAGGACAAAGCCCTGCCCGTCACGGAATCAAATCCGATGCGCGCCTTGTTGAACTCCCGTAGCCGCTCAAACACGTCAACGCCGAGCTGGCGGTAGGCATCGAGCAAGTCAACCATCACCCAATTTTCGCGGATGAGGCCGTTTTCGATGCGCCAGAAATCGAGCGAGCACATGGTGATCTTCTTGCCGCTCGGGGCGATGCCCATCCAACCATCATTGGTGACGGTCTGGATCATGTTGGGCCAACCGGTGACGGCCGCGTAGGCGCCGTCACCAAAGAAATGATAGATGACCTCGTCAACATATTGGCCGCGATCGGGCATGCCGCGCAGGAACGGAATCTGGTGCCAGTTGCGAAAGCCCTCTATGCCACGACCGGTGCCGATGCCGGAAGGCCCGTACCAACTCATGCGGGGATGCCAGAAGCGATCCATTTCCATGAGTTCCGGCCCTCCGAGGCTGGGGTGCCGTTTCATGTGGTTGAGCATCTCGACGATATGGGCGCAGCTTTGGCCCGCCTGCTCTTCGTTCCAGGGGCCGGGCACGAGCCCGTCCTGTGTCGCCGGGCCAGGCACATGCCACTCGCGCCCCAGGGACGGAGCCATGGGCCATGCTCCGGCCTGGATCATGACCTCCGGAATGTCCCAGAGCGCCTGAATCTCGGTGACTTTTCCGTCCGCTATACGGAAGAACTCATGAAACCGCATATGCATTTGATGCCCGGTGGGCGGAATATCGAGCCATGGGTGGGAGAATGTGCCGGTGTAATAGCCGCCGGCGCCGACCCAGTCATCGCCGTGTTCGGTGGGACCGGCCATGACGATGTAATCACGCCGCTCCAGGTCCGGGACGGCCCTGGCCAACGGGCCATAGGCCTTGTCGTACAGTGCCTGTGGCCCGTGCATATCGCCAAAGGGATGGGCGAAGTGGCACACTGCCTCCGGCGCCAATACGGCGTCCAGCGTACTGCGCACACCGGCTTCGGTGAAATCATACATCGCAGCGCGCAAGGGTGCGATCAGCGTTTTGTTGGCCGTGTGGCGATCCATCAATCCTCCCCCGCCTCCTGCGGTTCAGCTGCAGCCCTTTGGCTTGTCCAGCGCAGCCGAGAACGTTATTTTGCATACGAATGCAAACGATAGGCCTGGTGACATCGATTTGGCAAGCGATTTTGCATTTCCAGTAGGGGCAAGGGCATTTTTCGGCATTGCCGTGCGACCGCCGATCAGGGTCTTAGCCGGCATCGCCTAAGACACCACAAGCACGAGCGAGTTCGCTGCTTTCTATGCTGTGTAAACGCTTCGGTCAGCGATCAGCTGCGGGTGGATGACGGCAAACAATGCCGGATTGACGATGAGACGACGGCGAGCCGCGGCCTTATCCAGCAGCCACGATTTCACGCAACCAACTGCCCTTAGGGTTCACCGGCTCGACCCCAGGCCAAGCCCAGGATAATTCCCTTTTTGCGGACGGGCCTGTCAGTGCGTGATGACTTGATCCAGGAAATTGCGGGTCCGTTCGTTCTTGGGGTTGTCGAAGAAGTTGTCGGGGCTGTCTTCTTCGATAATCTCGCCTGCATCCATGAATATCACCCGGTCCGCCACCTTGCGGGCGAAACCCATTTCGTGGGTGACGCAAATCATCGTCATGCCCTCCTGCGCGAGCGTCACCATGACGTCCAGCACCTCTCCGATCATCTCCGGGTCCAGCGCCGAAGTCGGCTCGTCGAAGAGCAGAATGTCGGGCTTCATGCACAAGGAGCGTGCAATCGCCACCCGCTGCTGCTGACCGCCCGACAGCTGTCCCGGATATTTCGGCGCCTGGTTGGCGATCTGAACCTTTTCCAGATACATCATCGCGGTTTCCTCGGCCTCCGACGCGGAAATCTTTCGCGCCAGCATCGGCGCCAGGGTGCAATTCTCCAAAATGGTCAGATGCGGAAACAGGTTGAAGTGCTGGAAAACCATCCCGACGTCCTGGCGCAGCTTGTCGATGGCCGGATCGTCGGCGCTGATCGGGTGGCCGTTGATCTCGATCAGACCCGACTGATGTTCCTCGAGCTGATTGATGGTGCGGATCATGGTGGATTTGCCGGACCCTGAAGGACCGCAAACCACGATCTTCTCACCCGGAGCAACCGTCAAATTGATGTCCTTGAGAGCATGAAACGCTCCGTAGTACTTTTCCACGTTGATCATTCTGACTGCGGGTGTCTGTGTCATGGTCGCCTCTCTAGCTTTTTGTTGCCGCAACGATGATGATTTCCACCTTGAGCACGTCCCTTGCCAAACGGGCTTCACCACAGGCGCGCGCCGGTGCGTGACCGTCCGGCACCCAGGCATCCCAAACGGCGTTCATTTCGCTGAAGTCGGCCATGTCAGCGAGCCAGATGGTTGCTTGCAGGATGTGCTCGCGGTCGGATCCCGCCTGGTCCAGGAGCGCATCGATCCTCGCAAGGCAATCCCTGGTCTGCTCGGCAACGGTGTCGCCGTCGCCGACCTGGCCGCAGAGATAGGCGACGCCGTTGTGTTTGACGATTTTCGACATGCGTCGGCCGGTTTCGAGCCGCTCGATCATGACAACAGTCCCCTGCTTTTCAACATATCCGCGATCTCGACAAGAATGGCCGGATCGTCGATCGCGGCAGGCATCTTGAAATCCTGACGGTCCGCAATCTTCTGCATCGTGCCGCGCAGCACCTTGCCCGAGCGCGTCTTGGGCAGCCGCTTCACCGCAATGGCCGTCTTGAATGCCGCAACGGCGCCGATCTTCTGTCGCACCAGCGCCACCAGTTCCTGCTCCAGCGAAGCCGCTTCCCGGTCCACGCCGTCATTGACCACATAGAAGCCCAGCGGCATCTGCCCTTTCAACGCATCCGCCACCCCCACGACAGCGCATTCGGCAATGTCCGGGTGGGCGCCGATGACCTCTTCCATCGCCCCGGTGGACAGACGATGGCCCGCCACATTGATGATGTCATCGGTGCGCGCCATGATGAACACATATCCGTCCTCGTCGATCAGGCCGGCATCCGACGTGGCGTAGTAACCCGGAAATTCCTCGAGATAGCTTTCGCGGAATCGCGCCTCGGCGTTCCAGAGCGTCGGAAAACCCGATGGCGGAAGGGGCAGTTTGCAGACGATGTTGCCCAAAGTTCCCGGGCTCACTTCATGGCCGTCGTCGTCCAGAACGCGGATGTCGTATCCCGGCATCGGAACCCCGGGCGAACCGTATTTCACGGGCAGCTGCCCCAGCCCCACCGGGTTGCCGGACATCGCCCAACCGGTTTCGGTCTGCCACCAGTGGTCGATAACGGGTCTATCGAGTTTCTCTTCGGCCCACTGGATCGTCGCCGGGTCGGAGCGTTCGCCCGCCAGGAACAGCGTCCGGAACTGCGACAGATCGTATTTGCCGATCAGCGATCCGGTCGGGTCTTCCTTCTTGATCGCGCGGAAAGCCGTCGGCGCGGTGAAAAGCGCGGTGACCCCATGGTCCTGAATCACTCTCCAGAACGCACCGGCATCGGGTGTGCCGACCGGCTTGCCCTCATAGACCACCGTGGCGCATCCGTGCAACAACGGCCCGTAGCAGATATAGGAATGGCCAACGACCCAACCCACGTCGGATGCCGCCCAAAACACCTCTCCGGGCTTCAGACCGTAGTGGTGTTGCATCGACCAACGCAGCGCCACCATGTGCCCGCCATTGTCGCGCACGACACCTTTCGGCTGGCCTGTCGTGCCAGACGTATAGAGAATGTAGAGCGGATCGGTTGCCGCGACCGGAACGCATTCGGTTGTCCTGCCGGCGGCTTTAGCCGCGCGGACAGCCTGGCCATAGTCGATATCGCGCCCGGCTATCAGCTCACAGGTTCTGGTTTGTCGCTGCAGGACAAGGCAGTGGTCGGGCTTGCTGAAAGAAATCTCGATCGCCTCGTCGAGAAGCGGTTTGTATTCGATCACACGGTTTGGCTCGATCCCGCAGGAGGCTGATATGATCATCTTCGGCGCGGCATCGTCGATGCGGGTTGCCAGCTCATTAGCGGCAAAACCGCCGAAAACAACCGAATGAACGGCGCCCAGCCGGGCCGAGGCCAACATGGCGAAGATCGCCTCGGGCACCATCGGCATGTAGATGACCACCCGATCGCCCTTGCCGACGCCGTGATCGCGCATGACCGATGCAAGCGCGCCCACCTCGGCCTGCAGGTCGCTGAACGAATGGAGTGCCGTCGCGCCGGTCACCGGGCTGTCATAGATCAGCGCCTTGCGGTCGCCATGACCCGCTTCCACGTGCCGGTCGACAGCGTTCCAACAGGTGTTGCAGGTGGCGCCGGCGAACCAGCGGCCATAGGCTCCCGCATGGGGGTCGAAGACCCGGTCAGCGGGCGTGAACCAGTCGATGTCCTCGGCCGCGGAAGCCCAGAAGCCTTCCGGGTCCGCCTGCCAAAGAGAATATGTTTGCGCGTAATTCATGAGACCACGTAGTTCAGGCCAAGCCGCCCGCCATCGACATAGATCGTTTCGCCGGTGACGTAGCTGGATTTCGGCGAGCAGAGAAACGCCACGACATCGCCGATTTCCCGAGCGGAACCTGCGCGGCCAAGCGGCGTGCGGGACATGGCCATCTTGAAGGCTTCCGGATTGGCGTTGACGCCCGCCATCATCTCCGTGTCGATCGAGCCGGGTCCCACAGCGTTGACGCGAATGTTGTGCTTCGCCAGTGCCAGCGCGGCCGCCTTGGTTAACTGCATCACGCCACCCTTGGAGGCGCAATAGGCTGGAATGGCCGGGATCGCAACCTGTGCATTTATCGAGGACATGTTGACGATAGCACCCTCGATGCCTTTGTCCACCATGGTCCTGGCGGCGCGCTGGGTGGCGACGAACAGGCCACGCAGGTTGACGGCCATGACGGTGTCGAATGCCGCGAGGTCATAGGTCAGGAAGTCGCCCGGCATCGCGATCCCGGCATTGTTGACCAGTGCAGATACTGGTCCGTACTCGTCCTCGATCCGATCGAACATGGCGCCGATGGCTTCCACATCGCCCATGTCGCAGACCATGCCCACTCCATCGCACGAGGCGGCGGCATCGTGGACACTGGTCTTCACATCGGCCAAAACGACCCTGTAGCCATCCGCCGCCAGCGCTTCTGCGCAGGCAAGACCGATGCCCTGCGCCGCACCGCTGACAAGTGCGATTGGTGCCATGATCTACTCCTCAAATCCGTAATCTGTTCGCGCCTGGTCGGCGGTGATGAATCCAGCGGCGATGTCCTGGGCGATAGCATCGCGGTCCCGCGATCTCGGATCTCCATAACCGCCGCCACCGGGCAGACACAGCCTAAGCCGCTGCCCGTTTTTGACAAGCTGCCGCCCTTTCGAGCGGAGCCTGGTTCCATCGGCAAGTTCGACCGCGCCGGCGCCACCGGGCAGCCCCCCGTCGCGCCCGCGCGCCGGGTTTTCAACCCGGTCGAACATCGCGTTGAAGTAGAAATCGTACCCCTCGCGCGGCTCGATCTCGATCACCTGCCCCAATCCGCCGCGCAAAGCGCCGGCGCCGCCAGAGCCCTCGCGGAGATCCTTGCGCCAGACCGTGATCGGCCCGACATGCTCGGTCGCCTCGACGCTCATGGTCGAGACCCCGGATGGAAAGGCGGTGGCGCTGAGACCGTCATGGGCAGGACGCGCACCGGTTCCGCCGGAATTGAACATCAGAACCTCGCGGTTCGGGAGCCCACTCGCCGGATCGGAGGCGCGTGCGGAGATCTGGATGTTCCAGAGAGCGCTGGCGCCTTCCGAGGGCACGGTGTTCGGCATGGCCTGGTGCAAGGCGCCGAGCACCACATCCGGCACCAGATGCCCCATCACGTGGCGCACCGAAACCGGCGCCGGTCGTCTGGCCGCCAATATGCAGCCCTCCGGCGCCGTAATACGGAACGGTTCGAGCGAACCGGTGTTGTTCGGCACTTCGGGTGCAATGGCGCATTTGAGCGCATAGCAGGCATAGGCGCGGGTATAGACCTCGGGGCAGTTGACACCGAACCGGCTCATGCCGGATGTCCCGTCGAAATCGGCGGTCAGTTGGTCGCCGTCGATCCGCAGCGTCACTTCCATATGCACCGGCGCGTCGTAACCATCGACCTGCATCGTCTCGCGATAGGTTCCGGACGGCACTTTGGAAATCGCCTCGAGCGTCGCCCGGCGGCTGGTCTCGATGATGAAGTCAGAGAGCGGTTGCAGATCATCGATACCGAACTCGTCCATCATCGCCTGAAGCCGGCGATTGCCTGCCTCATTGCACGCAGCCAGCGAATACATGTCACCCACCGTCTGATCCGGCGTTCGCACATTGGCGCGAATAATGTCGATCAGGAGTGGCTGAACCTCGCCTTTTTCAGCAAATTTGGTGATCGGGATCAGCAGGCCTTCCTCGAACACCTCGTTGCCGTCGGGACCGAAACCACGCCCGCCGATGTCGACGACATGGGCTGTGCAGGCGAAGTATCCGATGTGCAAACCCTTGCGGAAGACCGGAGTGACCACGGTGATGTCATGCAGGTGACCGGTACCGAGCCAGGGGTCGTTGGTGACGTAAACGTCTCCTTCGAACGTGTTTTGCGACCCGATTCTGTCGGCAAAATGGGTGACACTTTCGGCCATGGCGTTGACGTGCCCCGGCGTGCCAGTCACCGCCTGGGCCATCATCCTCCCGTGGCGGTCGAACAGGCCGGCCGACAGGTCGCCCGCCTCGCGGACGCTTGTCGAAAATGCCGTTCGGATCAGGGTGGTGGCCTGCTCTTCCACCACGGCAATCAAACGGCTCCACATGATCTGATGGTCAATGGCTGTCGAGCTCATCGCTCAGGCCTCCTTTGCCAGAAGAAGCAAACTGCCGTCGCCCTGCCCTACGGCGCGGAATGCGCTGGTGACGATGGTGGACGTCTCGGATTCGACGATGATCGCCGGGCCCTCGACGACGCGACCCGGAGACATGTCCGACCGCTCGACCTCGCGGGCTTCAACCTCCGCCCGCAGCGCGGCATCGAAAAACCACCTGTGGCGGACGGCGGTTGCATCCGTGCCGTTCTTGTGTCGATCGACACGCTCGACCTCTGGCAGCATGGTCGAGACCGTGAGCAGCCAGTTGGTCACTTCCACGGACAGACCTTCTATCGTCCGTCCAAACAGCGTGCGATAGGCGTCCTCAAAAGCGGCCAGGATCATGTCCACATCGGTTTCTGCAAACTCCTTGTGAGGCAGCACCACCGGAATCTCCCAGCCCTGGCCGGAGTAGCGCATTTGCGCGGTCAGCCGGATTTCGGTGTTAGCACCTCCGGCGCCCTCATCGACGAAAGCTCGCGCTTCGGCTTCCATTTCGGTCAGCGCCGCGTTGACGGCCTTGGCGTCGAATGTGTCCATTCGCTGGAACAATCCGCGCGTCGCCTCGAAACTGAAGGGCGCCTTCAAGAAGCCGATGGCCGAGCCAACACCGGCCCCGGGCGGGACGATCAGGGCGCCGATACCCAGTTTTTCGCAGAGCCTGCAGGCATGCAGTGGCGCACCTCCGCCGAAGGCGATCATGGTGAAATGCTCGATGTCACGGCCGTTTTCGACCGTGTGAACCCGAGCCGCGTTGGCCATGTTCTCGTCCACCAGCTCGGTGATTCCAAAGGCTGCGTCCCGAGCCGGGAGCGCAAGCTTGTCCGCCGCGCGCGCCGAGTTTTCGGGATGAAGCCTGATCGAGCCGCCGGCGAAGTTGTCGGGATCGAGCCGGCCGAGCAGCAGGTTGGCGTCCGTGACCGTCGGCTCCTCGCCGCCACGCCCGTAACAGGCAGGTCCCGGTTCCGAAGCTGCCGAACGCGGGCCGACCTGCAGGCGGCCCATCGTGTCCACCGAGGCGATAGACCCCCCGCCGGCGCCGATTTCGACCATCTCGACGACCGGAGTCGACACTGTCATGCCGGAACCCTTCTTGAACCGGTAGGTGCGGGCCACCTCAAACGTGTTTGCCGTCTTCGGTGCGCCGTCTTCGATCAGGCAGATCTTGGCCGTCGTACCACCCATGTCAAAGCTCAGAACCTTGTCCAGGCCGTGGGCCCGGGCAAAATCGGCGGCGAAAATTGCACCGCCCGCGGGTCCCGATTCCAAAAGGCGAACCGGTTGTTCAGCGGCGGTTTCGACCGTGATGAGGCCGCCGCCCGAGTGCAGCATGAAGACCGGCGCATCAACGCCGGTTTCACGCAGCCGTGCCACGAGACGGCCCAGGTAGTCGGCCACCTGCGGCTGGACATAGGCATTGGCGATCACCGTATTGAAGCGCGGCAGTTCGCGCATCTGCGGGGAAATCACCGACGACAGCGAAATCGACAATTCGGGCAACGCCGCCCGCAAGGCGTTGCCAACCGAGACTTCATGGGCATCGTTGGCATAGGCGTGCATCAGTCCGACAGCGACCGATTGGAACCCGCCTTCCCGCACCCGCTCCACCAAAGCCGCGACCTCGGCCGGATCAAGGGATAACAACACCTCGCCTCCCGGGCCCATGCGCTCGTTGAGCGTGAACCGGTCTTCCCGCGGTACGAGCGGCTTGGGCAGGTTCAGATTGAGGTCGTACTGCTCGAACCGGTTTTCCGAGCGCATCTCGATCACGTCCCGAAACCCTTCAGTGGTGATGAAAGCGGTCTTCGCCCCGCGTCGCTCGATGAGCGAATTGGTCACCAGCGTGGTCCCGTGGATTACCTGACCGATCGCGCCCAATCCAATTCCGGCCTGTTCTGCGGCCTTGGCAATTCCGTCCAGGATCGCCTGTTCCGGCTGGCTGTAGTTGGTCAGCACCTTGCAGGTCGCAAGGCCACCCGGATGCTGCAAGGCGACATCCGTGAAGGTTCCGCCGATGTCCACCCCGACGCGGATATTGTTCTGGTTCGACACGTTCATAGACTTTTGAGGACCTGATTGGCCGTAAAGGCGGTCTGGTAAAGGCGGGACATCAGGGGTGCTGTCGGCACAGTCCTGATTTCGGTGATCGGCAATGGCAGGTCGGCCGGATCCATGCCGGCGATGAGATCCGCCATGCACTCGCCGAAAATCGTGCCCGTGGTGATGCCCCGACCGTTGTAGCCGATCGCCGTGTAGAGGTTCGGAGCAAGCTGGTAGATGCGCGGCAGGTGATCGGGCGTCATCGCGATCCGCCCGTGCCAGGCTTCCTCGAATTCGACGGGCCCGAGTTCCGGATAGATGCGGGCCAGCTGCTTTCTGGCCCAGCGCTGCGACAGGCCACGTCCCGCCGCACCAATGACTGTTCCCATGGAACCGATGACCAGCCGGTCGAAAGCGTCACGGCGAAGGCTGAACATGATCTGACCGGTGTCCCATATACCCTGCCGGCCAGGCAGGATGTGCGACATGTCCGCTTGCAACGGCTTGGTCGCCAGCTGGAAATAGTGGATGATCGTGAAGACCCGTTTCAGATCCGGCCAAAGCTCGTCCGTATAGGCATTGGTACCGAGCACGACATGTTTTGCGCGGACGGTACCGCTGGTGGTCTCGACCACCCATGTCTGCCCGTCACGGCGAAGATTTGTAACCTTGACACCGGTGCTGATCGTGGCCCCGGCTCCGAGCGCGGAGCGCGCCAAACCGCGACAGTACCCCATCGGGTTGACCGTGCCCGCCCGGTGGTCGAGCAGTCCGCCGTAGAAGACATTGGTACCGGTTTTCTCGACCATCTTTTCGCGCGAAATCAGATCCACCGGCTCCCCCAGCGCCTGCCACTCGGCGTGACGCGCCTCAAGATCGCGAAGACCGGCCGGTGAATGCGCCGCGTGGATCGTTCCCGTCCTGGTCACCTCACAACGGATCTGGTGTTTCTCGATCAGCGAAAAGACCTGGGCCGGCCCCTCGCCGAAGCGTTTGACGAAGCGTGGCCCATAGGTCCTCCCCAATTTCTGCCGTACCGCCGCCGGTGGATGCCAGACGCCGGCATTCACCAGTCCGACATTTCGGCCGGATCCCCCAAAACCGATCCGCTTCGCTTCGATCACGTGCGCGCCAAAGCCCTTTTCCGAGCAGAACAGTGCCGTCGACAGCCCGGTGAAACCACCTCCAACGATGGCCACGTCGGTCTCCACATCGCCGGTCACCCCGTCGGGAACGTCTGGTTCCTCGGCCGAAGCATCCCAGAGAGAGATCGGGTCGTCTTGTCGCATGGGCCGGTGTGTCCCCGTTGGCTGGAAGAAGCGAACCCTGCGCAGGTTGCCTCAGTCTCTACAGGTTGCAACGGACTGGCCGTTGTGTCAATATACGAAAAGCTTGTTACATATACCGGAACAATTTCCATGACTCTGAAGAAAACCGCCAAGCAGATGGTGCAACAGGCCCGTGAGCGCATCGAGGAAATCGATACGGCTGACCTGATCGGGATGGTTGACGATCCGAATGTGATCATCGTCGATATCCGTGACGTGCGCGAGCGTCAGCGAACCGGCTTCATCCCCGGCAGTTTCCATGCGCCGCGCGGCATGATCGAGTTCTGGGTCGATCCGGACAGCCCCTACCACAAGGAGGTTTTTGCGCAGCCGGACAAGAAATATGTCTTTCACTGCGCGTCCGGATGGCGTTCTGCGCTGACAGTCGCAACCCTGCAGGACATGGGTTTTGAGGCCGCGCATCTCAAGGATGGCTTCGGGTCATGGGAAAAGTTCGGTGGCCCCATCGAAAGGGCCGAAAAGAAAGACTGACAGATCGACGGACCCGGACCTCAAATCTGGCTCAGTTTCCTTGAAACGCTGTCCGCTGCGTCCTGAACAAGGATCCCCAGCTGTTTTTCGCCGCCTGGATCCATATTGATATCCGGCAGCGAGATTCCCAGAGCGGCAATCGGCTCGCCGTCCGGCAGCAGCACGGCGGCGCCGAAGCTCAGGATTCGGTCGCGAAACTCACCCCGGTCAAAGGCATAGCCCCGTTTTCGCGTCTCGGCCATGTCGGCGTCCAATTCGGCCAGGGTGGTCAGTGTGTTGTCCGTGTACCGTTCGAGATTGCCGTCCAGTTTCTCGCGCATCCGCTTGTAACAATTGGCCAGAATGGCCTTGCCAGTGCCGACGCAATGGATCGGCGCGCTCCCGCCCACCGGATTCCATGACCGTATCGGCTTCAGACTCTCGACCTTGTCGATATAGACGACCGTCAGCCCCTCCGGTACCGCCAGGTAGATCGCTTCACCGGTCTCCTGACTGAGGTGGGTCAATTCTGGCGCGGCGACAGCCCGCAGGTTGAGATTCTCGACAAGGGCGCGTCCCACCTGCCAAGTCTTCAGGGTCGCAGCATAGGTCTTGTTTTCAAGGTGTTTCACATAGCCGAGGGTGGTCAGCGTCTGCAGCAATCGGAACGTGTTCGATTTGGTCAGGTCGAGCTCGCGCGAAAGCTCGGTCACGCCCTTGCCGCCGCGGGTTGCGGCAAGATTCTCCAAAATTGCGATTCCCTTCGAAAGGGTGGAGTCAACTTTTGGCGCCTTTGTCGTATCGGTCATTCGGAACCCTGATTGTTCAACCTGTTCTGTATAACAGAACGCGGAAGTGACACAAATTCCGGCGGGTCGTGGGCGCGCACCCGGGGCAAAGCGCCACTGAAACGAGCAAGGTCAACCATCGTGGAATGGGACGCCGGGCTCTGCGTCAGGCTCGAGGTCCGCAGGTCATGAGTCAATGCGTTCGGATTGCCATGCCGATCTCGGTCTGCCGGCGCGTCGAAATCCGGATCGTACCAGGCACCCGTCCACAAAAACACGCACCCCTGCAGGATATCTTCCGTGATTCTCGCGCCGGCAAGGCAGCGACCGCGGTCATTGAGCAACTCGACCACATCCCCATCGGAAATTCCTCTGGCAGCAGCATCATGCGGGTGGATCAGCACCGGTTCGCGGTCCTGTATTTTTTGCGCCAGGCTGATGTCGCCATTGTCCAATTGCGAGTGCAGGCGCGTACCGGGTTGTCCGGACAAAAGGTAGAGAGAATGCGAGCCTTTGATTGCATCGCGCGGCGGGAACCAGGCGGCGTGACCGGGACAGTCGGCCAATTCGAAACCGGCGATGCGTTCCGAATAAAGCTCTATCCGGCCGCTTGGTGTCGACAGCGGATGCGCTTGAGGGTCGGCTCGGAACTCGGCCAGGAAGACCTGGGAGGGCGATGGGTCCTTCAATTCGAGGATATCGCCGACGATGAAATTATCCCAATCCGGCAAGCTCTCTCCGGCCGACTTGGCGGCCTCTCGGGTCACCTCCCATATTCGCCTCAGCCAATCGTCCGAACTTAGACCGTCCGTAAACACCCGGTCATCGCCCAACCGACGGGCAAGATCGGCGAAGATGTCAAACTCCACCCGCGCTTCGCCGGCCGGTCGAGCATTGGCAGGCATCGGGATGAGAGCGTTGTCGGATTTGCCTCCGCCGAAATCGGTCCGTTCCTGCGCGGCGGCCACGGGTAGAACGATGTCGGCGTGTCGCGCGGTCGCGGTCCAGTTCAACTCGTTCACGACAATCGTTTCGGGCCGTTGAAAGGCCCGGTGCAGGCGCCGCAGGTCCTGATGGTGATGAAAGGGATTGCCGCCCGCCCACCAGACCATGCGAATATCGGGAAAGACCCGGGTCTCGCCGTTGTAGCGGTAGGACTTGCCCGGATTCAGCAGCAACTCCGAGATCATGGCGACCGGAATGAAGTCATCAACCGGGTTCTTGCCCTGGGGCATCGTCCCCCAGCGGAACGGGCGCTCGATATTTCCGATATTGGCGTTGACCCCGAAACCCACCGTATAGCCGCCGCCCGGTAACCCGATCTGCCCCAGCATCGCCGCCAGCGTCACCGTCATCCACAGTGGCTGCTCGCCGAAATCGGCCCTCTGCAGGCTCGCTGCGCAGGTGATCATGGTGCGTTTCGAGGCCATTTCGCGCGCCAGCGAAACGATGGTTGAAGCCGCAATTCCGGATATCCCGGCAGCCCAGGCTGCGTCTTTGGCGACGCCATCAGTCTCGCCGCGCAGGTAGGCAGCCACCTTATCAAAGCCGACAGTGTAGTGCGCCAGAAACTCCTGATCGTGCAACCCTTCGGTCAGGAGCGTATGGGCCAGACCCATCATGATGGCCGTGTCGGTTCCCGGCCTGGGCGGTAGCCACTGTGCACCGATTTCCTCCGGAGCGTCGGTTTTCAACGGGCTGAAGTTGACGAACCTTACGCCGGCTTCGGCACAGGCATGCAGATTGTCGACCATCCGATGTTTGGCAACGCCGCCGTCGCTGACCTGCGTGTTGCGCTTGGCCATACCGCCGAACATCACCACCAGATCGCTGTGTTGGGCAATGACGCGCCATCGGGTCGCCTCGGCCACCTGGGTACGGAAGGGTCCGACGATGTGCGGCATGAGCACCAATGCCGCATTGTAGCTGTAGTTTCCTTCCGAGCGAACAAATCCGCCCTGCCCGTTCAGAAAGCGTTTGAGCTGGCTCTGGGCGTGATGAAAACGCCCTGCGCTCGCCCATCCGTAGGAACCGGCGAAGATCGCTCCGTTTCCATGCTCCGCACGCACTCGGGTCAGTTCGCCGGCAATCAGATCAAGCGCTTGGTCCCAACTGACCTCGACAAACGCATCGCGACCGCGTGTGCCGTTGCCTTCCAGCCAGCCCCGCCGAATGGCGGGTCGCAAGATACGTGCTCTGCCATTGAGACTGGACGCGATGTTGCCATTGATATGGGAGGGGTTCGGATCGTTCGGGTGCGGATGAACCGCCACCAGTTGCCCGTCCCGGATTTCGGCCATGCCGGCACCCCAATGGCTGGCCGTCAGCGTGTGTGTGGACCTGTTACTCACGTCTCATTGTTCCGATATACAATACTTGTTTGCTGAATATTGACACACGAATTCGAGACTGTCATCCTGCTGATTGCATGCAGAGGTCATAAAATTGCAGGACACACCATTCAATCTGTCGGACTGTCTGGTCCAGGACGGACGGCCTGATCGCGTCGAAGGCCGGCACGTCAACATGCCAATCGAACTCGGTTCGACCATGGTTTTCGACACCCTGGCCGAATTCGAAGCGGCTCGAGACGCCCGGTACAGCTCCGGCACCATGTATTACGGCCGGTATGGAAATGCGGCCGTCTACAAGTTGGAGCAGATTCTGGCCCGGCTCGAAGGCGCCGATACGGTGACACTGACATCATCGGGCGTGGCGGCGATCACGACCGCCTTGCTGGCGCTGGCCCGGCCTGGCAGCCATGTGCTTGTTGCCGACAATGTCTACGGCAATACCCGTGCCTTCTGCGATGGCCTGCTCACCGAACTTGGAGTGGAGATCGAGTATTTCGACCCGATGATTGGCGGGGGAATAGCAGACCTGATGCGGGCTGCAACCGCCGCTACCGTGTTCGAAACGCCGGGCTCGGGCACCTTCGAGATGCCGGATATCGTTGCCATAGCCACAGCCGCACGCGCGGCCGGTGTCCCCACGGTTCTGGACAACACCTGGGGCACACCGGTTTTCATCCGGCCGCTGGAATTGGGCGTCGATATCGTTGTCTACTCCGCCAGCAAGTACATTTCCGGCCATTCCGACTGCATGCTTGGCGTCACGGCATCGAACGCGCCCCATGCGGAACGCATCCGCAAGACGATCATGCAGATCGGGGACAAGACCGGAGGCCAGGAGGTGTTGCTGGCGCTCCGCGGCCTTCGCACGCTCAAGCTCCGACTCGACCATATCGACCGTTCGGGCCGGCAGATGGCGCAGTGGCTCGCGGAGCAGCCGCAGGTCAAGACCGTGCTGCATCCGGCCCTGTCGTCCTGTCCTGGTCACGAGAACTGGAAGCGGGATTTCAGCGGCGCCGGTGGGCTGTTCGGCGTGGTCTTTCATACCACCAGCGACCAGGCGGTGCGCGCCTTCGTCGATACGCTGCATCACTTCAGCATCGGCGTCAGTTGGGGAGGCTATGAGAGCCTCGTCCTGCCTGTCGTTCCCGTCCGCACCGCGACCAATTGGACCGAAGAGGGCCGCCTGGTTCGCTTCAACATCGGGCTCGAAGACACGGCCAGCCTCAAGGCGGACCTTGCCTCGGCCCTGCCACTTCTCGATAACTGAGGCCCCTCATGCAAAACAGGATCGACCATATCGCCATCGGCGCGGACACGCTCGAGCAAGGCGTCGCAGCGATGAAGACCATCCTCGGCGTTGAGGTCCCGCGCGGATCCAAACACGACGCGATGAGCACCCATAATTGCGTAATGCAGGCCGGCAACGACAGCTTTTTCGAACTGATCGCCGTCGATCCCGACGCTCCCGACCCTGGTCGCGTCCGCTGGTTTACCCTGGATGATCCGGACACTCGGTCCCGGCTTGCCGAGCGCCCACGCGCCCTGTGTTGGGTGGTCAATACCGACGACCTGGACGGGCTTCTCGGCGCAAGCCCGGTCGATCTGGGCGAAGTGGTGGATTTCCGTCGTGGCGATCGAACCTGGCGGCTGACAGTCCCCAAAGACGGGCACCTTCCAGCGGGCGGCCTCTTGCCGGCGTTCATCGAATGGTCGCCCGGACCGCATCCGTCGACCGGGCAGCAGGACCTTGGTGTGCGGCTGGCCAAGGTGTGCATTTCCACACCGGACCCGGCAAATTTGCAGGCGACGTTCGAAGCGCTGTCAATCTCACACCTGGCCGAGATCTCCGAGGGACCCAACGCACTGTCCTTTGTGTTCGACAGCCCCAACGGCAGCATAACGCTCGACTAGCCCACAAAGGGAGGCCGTGATGACCACCCCTCACATCGATCTGTCGATCAAACCCGACGTCTCCGGATTCTTCGACGACCATACAAACACGATCAGCTACGTGGTGCGGGATCCGGAAGGTGATGCCTGCGCCGTGATCGATCCGGTTATGGAGTTCGATCCTGCGCCGGGCCGCCTCACCTTCGACGGCGCCGACAGGATCATCGCCTTCGTGCATGAGAACGGCCTGGAGGTCGAGTGGATCATCGAAACCCATGTCCATGCCGATCATTTGTCGGGAGCGCCCTATATCCAGGAGCGTGCAGGTGGCAAGATCGGCATCGGCGAACATGTGCTGACGGTGCAGGATACGTTCGGCAAGATCTTCAACGAGGGCACGGAATTTCAGCGCGACGGCTCGCAATTCGACCGGCTCTTTGCTGATGGTGACTCTTACCAGGTCGGTGCCCTGGAGTGTTTTGCTCTGCACACGCCCGGCCATACGCCCGCCTGCATGGTGCATGTGATAGGCGATGCAGCCTTTGTCGGCGACACGCTCTTCATGCCGGATGGAGGATCGGCCCGAGCTGATTTTCCGGGCGGCGACGCCGGACAGCTCTACGATTCAATTCAACGCATCCTGTCTTTGCCCGATGAATTGAGGCTTTTCATTTGCCACGACTACGGACCGGGAGGGCGCGCTGTCGCCTGGGAAACCACGGTCGGTGAACAAAAGACTTCGAACATTCATGTCGGCGCCAACAGGAGCCGCGAAGAATTCATCCGGTTTCGCACCGAACGCGATGCTCAATTGGCCGTGCCGAAACTCATTCTGCCGTCGCTGCAGGTGAACATGCGTGCCGGCGACGTGCCGAAAGACGACGATGGCTGCATGATGCTGAAGACGCCCGTCAACAGGCTTTAATCGGCATCCGTCCCTCCCCTATTGCCCCCGGACGGATTGCCGTCCGGGCGGCCTCCGCGCCGGTCTATCGCTGCGCCACCTTCATCCGACGCTTGAGATACTCGCCGTACTGGCCCAGTCCGAAGAGGAAGATCCAGTAGATCAACGCCACGAAGGTCAGGACCTCGATGTAATAGGGAGCCCATTCCGCGGTGCCGAAAGCGGCATTGGCCGATGCGAGAATGTCGAAAAATCCGATGATGATGACAATGGCCGTTTCCTTGAACGTCACCACCACGTTGTTGACGGTCGATGGCAAGGCATGCCGAAACACCTGCGGCAGAACGATGCGTCCGAGAATCTGCCAGTAGGTCAATCCCAGCGCCTTGCCGGCTTCGAACTGGCCCTTGGGAATGGCCTGGAACCCGCCCCGCAGCACCTCCGCCTGATAGCAGGCGAAGAACAGTCCGAAAGCGAGAATGACCCGCCAGATCTTGTCGCCTTCGAGCCAGCTCGGCAGCAGGATCGGCACCACGACAGCTGCCGTGAACAGCGTTGTCAGCAACGGCAGCGACCGGATCAGATCGATCACCAGGGACGCGAAAGTGCGCACCACCGGCATTTCCGAACGACGCATCAGCGCCAATCCAAGTCCCATCGGCATGCCGATCAAAACCACGCTCGAGAACAGGAACAGCGTCAGCGCCAGTCCGCCCCACTGGTCCGTGGTCACTTGCTCAAGCCCCAAAAGGCCGCCTTCCATCAGCAGATAGTAGACCGCAAAACCAACGATCCAGATCGTCGACAACCGCTTGGCCGTCCAGGTCCAGGGGAAGCAGGAAATGACGATCGTGGCGATAATCGAGACGCAGGCCAGGGTCGAGCGCCAGTGCTCTTCATAGGGATAGAGACCAAACAGGATGAGCCGATAGCGGGCATCGATAACGGACCAGCACGCGCCACCCTCCTGGCATTGCTCCACATTGTCAGCACTCCAGACGGCGTTCAACACCGCCCAGCTGAGCGCTTGCCAGGCCGCCCAGGCCAGCACCGCGAACACGATGATCGTAATTGCGGAATCGGTTGGCGTCTGAAACGAGCGCCGCTTCATCCGGTCCCAGTCGATCAGGTCGGGCAAGACTGCGTTGGCCATGTCAATGCGCCTTCAGCTTGAGGCTTTCGTTCAGCCAGTTGACGAATTGGGCGATCGAGAAATTGACGAGAAGGAAGGCGCCCATGAGGATTGCGATCAGTTCCAGGGTCTGGCCCGATTGGGTGATCGAGGTCGACACGATGTAGAACAGATCCGAAAACCCGATGGCGACACCAATGGTGGTGGCCTTCATGATGAAGATCCACTGATTGCCGAGGGGCGGAATGATCGTGCGCAAGGCCATGGGCATCTTGATGCGGGTCCAGATCGATCGCTGGTTCAGACCGAGGGCCTCACCGGCCTCGATCAGGCCTTTGGGAACCTCGGCCAATCCACCGCGTACCACTTCGGCGATGTAGGCGGAGCCGTAGAGGACGATGGCGATGATCATCACCAGGAGTTCCGGTGAAATCGTCAGGCCGCCGACAAAGCGCAGCCCTTTGAGTTCGGGCCAGGAGATCACACCCTCTCCAGTGGGTACGAACAGGCCCCAGGCGCCCAGAAGAAGGAAGACCAGAAGCCCAACCCAGGCGATCAGCGACTGAACGAAACCGATCCGAGCCTTGCGCAAAAGATAGACCGCTGCGATCAGGATGAGGACGATCAGCAATGCAACGGAAAGCGAGACGTTGAGCAGCGGCACCATAAGGCCCCTGTTCGACAGGAACACGCCGTCGGCCAGGGACATGGCCTGCCGTGGTCCCGGAAAGTGGATGACGATCGCATACCAGAAAATCGCTTGCAAAATCAGCGGGATGTTCCGGAAAATCTGGGTATAGACGGTCGCAGCGGTCTTCAGCGCCGGGTTGCGTGCATCGCGGAAAGTTCCCACCAGCACGCCGACAATGGTCGACAAAACGATGGTGATGGCACCGACGAAAATCGTGTTGAGAAACCCGATTGTCAGCGTGCGCGCATAACTGTCATTGATGCTGCGATCGATCAGCGAGAACGAATAGGACCAGCCGGTGGAACGCTCCAGGAATCCGAAACCGCTGGTGATACCGAGCGCGGTCAGATTGACCCGCGCGCTCTCGATGGCTCCATACACCACCGCGACGGTGGCGGCGATGAGAAGGCCCTGGATGATCAGTCTGCGCCGCTTGGCGCGCGACTTCAGCTCGGCCGCGTCCATGACAGATCTTCTTTGGTTTTGAGGAAAAGACGTCAGAGCCGCCTGTATCGGCGGCCCTGACTACCGGAGGAAGCTCAGTCGAGCTGGGGTGCGTAGAGGACGCCGCCGTGGCTCCAAAGATTGTTCAGACCGCGTTCCAGCTTGTACGGGCTGTTGTCACCCAGGTTGCGGTGATAGATCTCGGAGTAGTTGCCGACCTCGGCAATCATTTCCCGTGCCCATGTGTCGCGCATTCCAAGCCGTTCGCCCATACCCGGCTCGGTGCCCAGAAGACGGGCGACCTTCGGATTTGGCGGATTGGCGGCCATTTCCTCGACATTCTCGGAGGTAATACCCTCTTCTTCGGCGATCAGAAGTGCCGCAAGCATCCAGTTGGTGAAGTCGACGAAGTCTTCGTCGCCCTGGCGCATGGCCGCTGAGATCGGCTCATTCGACAGTTGGTCGTTCAAGATGACATGGCCATCCGGGTTGTCGAGTTCGGTCGCACGCAGCACAGCCAGGAATGGACCCCAAGCCGCGAAGGCGTCGCAGCGGTTCGCGAGATAAGCCGCCCGCAGTTCCGAGGCTTTCTCGTAGCTGACCATCGTGTGCTCCACTTCGATGGCCTTCAGGTGGTTCGCCGCAATCCGTTCAATTGTCGTACCCGCCTCGACACAGATCGTGCCGCCTTCGAGCTCCTTGGCTTCGGTGATGCCGAGGTCACCATGCGCCATGAATTGGGCGCCGCCAAAGAAATAGGGAATCGAGAACTGCAGGCCGAGCTCCGTATCGCGGCCCATCGTCCAACCGGTCGCCTTGATGATGATGTCCACGTCGCCCGACTGGAGTGCCGGGAAGCGTTGCGCCCAGCTCAGCGGCACGATCTGAGCCTTGTCGGGGTCTCCAAGGATCGCCGTGGTCATCGCACGGCAAAGATCGATGTCGAGACCCTTCCACTCGTTTTTGTCATTCACTTCGACAAAGCCGAAGTAGCTGCCGTTGTGGCCCGAGCACAACATCGTCCCCCGGTCTTCGATCGCCTGGATCGTCATACTTTTGGCGACCGCCGATGCGGGAACGGCGATTCCAGCCGCAACGAAAAGACCAGCCAACATTCCCCTTGCAAACATTCTGTTCTCCTTCATTGTTCTATATATCAGCACATTTGTGTCGCTATAGAGAATGTCTAATTTGTGGAGCGGAGTCAAGCTTTGCCATTGCCGGGCGGTCTCGTGGCGCCTGACCGCGGCAGATCCGACGCCCTTGAAAACCTCGGCACCGTCGGCTTAGATCGGGTCCGGCATCCAATGAGCCGCCCCAAATACAAAAGCGCACCCGTGAGGATGCGCTTCTGGTATTGTCGGATTTGGGGAACTCAGCCGGCGATATTTTTGGCACCCTTGATGCAGTTCACCTTGAGCGGAACCCACGGCGTTGAAGCCTTATGGCCAAGCGCGACCACTTTGTATTTGCGGCTCGTCGTTTTGTTGATCTTGTAGGTCTTGACCCAGTGTTTCTGGAAGCCGGCACCGCCTTTGGATGTCGTGACGCTTGCCTTCTGTTTCTTGCCGTCGCTGCGATGATAAAGAAACTCGACTTTACCCGGACGGTTGGTCTGGAACTCGGCCACCATCTTCACCGGCTTGCCGCACTTCGGTCGTGCTGGGACGGTGTAAAGCTTCACGCCCTTGAGCTTCAGTGCAACGGTCGAGTGCCCTGTGCGTTTAGGGCCTCTCGGCTGGCAGACGACCTTCGCCGTCATCACGGCACTGCGGTTCACGGTCTGTTTGTGTTTGCCGTAATTCGAGTGCCGGACCGTCAGCTGACCGTTCAGGCCCATGTCCCTGATGACCTTTTTGGTGCCGCCATGAGCATTGCAGGCCGCGCGAGCCGCCTTTTCCTTGTGCTTCATGATGTTGCTGCCGATGTTCAGGACAACTAGATCTTCCGTAACGTTCTTGATGCCCGACAGTGTGCCTATCTCTACCTTTTCAAGATAAAACCTGGCTGTAACATGATGGCTTGAAACACCGCCCTTGTTGTGTTTGATCCGGAACTTCATACGGGGCTTGAAGGCTTTTCCCTTGTTCGCCCACACCCATTTGCCGTTCTGATACTTCATTTCGTAGACCGGATAATCCGCGTAGGCATCCTTCACGAAATGGAATTTGACTTCCTTGATTTTGGCGCTTGCTTCCGTGGCAGCCAAAGGGGATGCCAGCACGATTGCCGCCAATGCGGCTTTAAGAATTGTATTTCTCATTTGACACTTCCTCATGTCTCCAGCAGCCCTTTGGGCTCGACGGTTCAGTCATGACGCGGGAGAGATTTCCATCGCCGTGATGTCCGTCAGGTAGGAAGAGGATGTGTCGAAATATTCTCAGAAACCCGATATCTTGTTTCAGTCACGTATCAGTTGTCGCCAGGGGACGATACCAAACACCTCACGCCGGCTTTCATGGCCGAAACCCATGACCCCGGCGATCCATCCAGATTGCATACGGCCTGGTGATTCAGGACGCCACCGTGTAGGAGATTGCGCGGTAGAACAGTTTCCCGTAGCCGGCAATCAGCTCGGCCTTGTCCAGGCGGTTGACGATGCGCCTGGCCTGTTTCCAGTTCTCCGCGGTCGGATTGAAGTAGTCCGACAATTTCTTGCCCGTGAAACTGCCGTCGATCATGCCTTCAAAAATGATGCGAGCGGCAATGTCCGTTTCAAGTGCCAGTTCGGGATTGCTCACCAGGTCGACACCGAGCCGGTTCGACATGTCCTGATAATTGCGTCTGCCGGTCAGTTGGACGTAGCCTCTGCCGTGAAACTTCACACCATCGCCCGGCTGCGCATTGCCGAGGTCCCTTGCTACATCCGGACGCTGACCTTCAATATCGTACATTCGGAAAAAATAGGCATCGGAGCCGTACTCCTTGATAGGCTGCATCTTCTTGTCGACCTCATGATAGGCGGTCGCCAACATGTAGGCCAACCAACGATCGTCGTTGCTTGCAAAGCCGTTTTCCCAATAATCCAGAAAAACATTCATGCCGTTGACCTGCGTTTGCCGCATTCGACCGTCGAACAGCGTCAGTCTTACGGTGTCGTAAAAGAATCTTCTGTTGATTCCAGCCACGGCCGACCTCCATCAGAACGAGTTCGGCGTTGCAAAGCTGATTGTGGTTACAGCCGAACCGTTTCATGCGTTGCTGACGACTGTAGATCGGACTCACGTTTTGTATGTGGCTTTCGCCACAAACCGACAAGTCGACGCAAGGACGCCTGTTCACTGGAAAGAACGTCGAAGCGTCGCGAGAGATCCCGCAACGCTCCTGATGGGACACAAAGACGTAGTTCCTGTCACTCAAAAACAAGGCTCAAGGCAGGCACAAAGGTCAGCAGCAAAGTGACCAGCGTCATCATGACGACAAAGGGGAAAGTGCCGGCGAATATGTCGCCAAGGGTTGTGTTTCTGTCCGCAATGGTTGCCTTCACGACATAGACGGTCAGGCCAAAGGGCGGCGTCAGCAAGCCGATCTCGACAGCAATGACCGTGACGATGCCGAACCAAATCAGATCACCGCCCAGCTCGTTTACGATCGGCAAACAAAGCGGCAACAAAATCAGCATGATGGACGTGCTGTCCAGGATCATGCCCATGACAACCACCAGCACCAGGTAGATCAACATGAACCCGAACAGGCCAAGACCCATTTCGGAGAAGAACTGGGTCGTTTCCTGGGGAATGGTCGACAGTGTCAACATGCGCGAATACATCGAAGCCGCGATGATCAGCATCAGAATCGAAACCGAAACCAGTCCCGTATCAACAAGCACGCGCCAGAATTTGGCCCAGGTCAGGCTGCCCTTTGCGAGTGCGACCAAAATGGCCGCGGCTGCGCCGGCTGCCCCGGCCTCCGTCGGCGTGAAGAAACCCGAATAAATTCCGCCAAGCACGATAACGACCAGCGTCGCGATCGGGAACAGTTTCCGCGCCGCGGACGACCAGTTCTCGCCTTCGATCAACACCGGTCTTTCCGACTGCATCACCAACCGAGGCCGCAACAGGGCCATCAGGTAAATCCCCACGCCAAAGACCAGCGCCAGGATCCCGCCGGGAACGATGGCCGCCAGAAACAAGGCACCAACCGATTGTTCAGCGAGCACGCCATAAATGATCAGAAGCAAGCTTGGAGGGATCAGCATGCCCAACACGGAAGACCCCGCGACGACACCAAGGGCAAATCGGTTGTTGTAGCCGTTTGCAACCATTTGCGGCACGGCAACTCTCGAGAAGACAGCCGCAGAGGCAATTGAGATGCCGGTTATGGATGCAAAAACCGCGTTTGCGGCAACCGTTGCGATCCCCAGCCCGCCACGAATTTTCTGCAGCAGCCATGCCGCCACCCGATAGGCGTCCCGCCCAATATCCGCAGCATCGACAATGAGGCCCATGAGCACGAAAAGGGGAACCACGCCAAACAGATACCGATTGATCGCTCCGTCCGCGGCAAGTGCCAAGGAACGCATCGCCACTTTGGGATTGTCTCGAATGAGCCAGATACCGAGGAAGCTCAACATGATCAGGACCACTGCGATATGCGCTCCTGAGAAGATGAGGAACAACATAAAGCCAATGGCCACCAGTCCAACTTGTATGCGGTCCAGATCAGCCCAAAAAAGCCCGTAACCGATCAACAGAACGACGAAGAACGCGGTCAGAAAAACCCAACCCTTCGGTTTTGTTGTGACCGAATGGCGAACCTTGAGATCCGATACGCGGCCCGAGTTGACCAGATCCTTCACGTCCACCAAAACCTGCGCCGCAAACGCAAGACAGGTCAGCAGCGCACCACCAAAGAGGCATGCTTTGATCGGCCATACCGGTGCGGTGAATACTCCTTGCGCCCCGAAAAACTCACCCTCAACCCAGGCATCAACCAGCTTTGGCCATGTCCCCTGAGCGATTAGCGCGAACACGACGATCCCGGCCACATTGAACACAAGCTTAAATGCTGCAGCCGCAAAGGGGCGGTCCTCCTCCAGCCAGCCAAGCAAAATGTCGGTTCGCGTCATGCGTCCACACATCAGCGCATGGGCTGCCTGCAGGAAGACAATTGCAACGATGGAATTGGCGACAATCTCGGCGACGCCCTGTACGGGCGCGTTAAAGAGAGACCGGCCGATTATGTCCGCACAGATCAAGAGCATCAGGCAGAAGATCCAGATCGATGCGGCGCCGCTGACAAAGCCGGTAAGCGCGGATACCGCGCCCACCGTTCCGTTTACGCTGCGGCGAAATGAAGACGAGGTCATCATGTCGAACCAGGGTCTTCGGATTATCTGCTCGACCAGTCGATACGGGAATCAAGCCCCGCAGCTTTCACCTTTTCCATATAGGCAGCGAGAACATCCGCGGCCTCTTTGGATTGATTGGCTGTAACCCAATCCCCAGCAAGATTCGGCATTTCAGCGGCCCAGGTCTCCACATCGGCAGCAGGCAGCTTCGAGACTGTTGCGCCAACTTCGGGAAGTTTCGCCAGGAAACTCTCATAGCGTTGCATGACCTCTTCAGCATGGGCCACGGTATATTCCTCGCCAAGCTCGGTAAGCACCTGACGGACGTCATCCGAAAGATCCTCCCAAACATCCTTGTTGATACCCAGCCCGCCCGTCATCTGCGCGCCAATTCCAACCAAGGTCACGTAGGGGGCAACCTCATAATGTTTGTTCGGAAATGCGCCCGTCAAAATGACGACCATGCCGTCGGCAACACCGGTCTGCACCTGATTGTAGTAGGTGGGTAACGCGCCATTGACCGGCACCGCGCCGAGATGCTTGATCCAGTTCGCGGAAGGCCCGGGTGCCAGGATCTTGCGACCTTCAAGGTCTGCCAATGAATTGACCGGGAAATTCGTCAGAAGGTGGTATGTCTCAACACCGCTTGCCCCCAGGAAAACGACGTTCTCATCCTCCCAGGCTTTCTTCATTGCCGGCACTTCGCGATGCAGTTCGTTCATGATCTGCAGCGTGGCAACCAGGTCATCCGATACGAATGGCGTGAAATAGGTGACGTTCTGCAAAGGCATTTTGCTGCCTTCCCAGAGGGTTCCGACCCAACCAGCATCCGTCAGCCCGTCCCCCACGGCTTCGAGCGTGTCTTTGAAACCATAGAGCGAGCCACCATAGGCCTCGGTCCACTCAATCCGGTCATCGGATCCCATTTCCTCGAGGCGCTTGTTGGATTCGCCGACAACAAGCGTCGAAAGCTGTCCAACCCAGGGCAAGACGGTGGGATGACTTGAGGCCATCGTGAGTTCATAGGTTTCTGCGTGACAGACCGTTGCCAGCGTGCTCATTGCCAGAGCTGCAATTGTCCTTTTCATTTCTTCCTCCCTTTAGGCTGATGGACTACACGACCGCGTGGCGGCCGGTGGAAAAATTGATTTCGACCGTTATGCGGCCTTCGTTGAGAAGCCATGGCCGGACGGTGAAACTGCGCGCACCGGAACTGTGCATCGGATCTGATGCGGCTATTTCTCGGGCGTGTTCGAGGCTGTCGGCGCGGATAATCACCATGCCTTCGCCGTTCCAGGTGTGCTCATCGTCAGCCCAGAACGGTCCTGCGCCCAGCATTATGCCTTTTTGTTCAAGCGAGACCTGAAATTTCAGGTGTTCCTCGATGTTCTCCATCACCGGACCCATGCCATTTGTCGGGGTGGTGAAAACGACAAAAAGCTGCTTCTGGAGCATGCCTTTGGAGGCCTCCAGAATATCGTCCTTTGTAATGTTTGGACCGGACATGTTTCTCCCCTCCTCTAAAGCGTCTCGCAGACGTAATCGAAATCGTGGCGCGGCAAACGGCGGAAGATCTTTGAGGTGTCCGCGTACCCGAGATTCACCAGAAAATTGGATTTCAACGACGTCCCGTGGAAAAATTCCTCATCCACCTTGTCGTGGTCGAAACCTGACATTCCGCCGACATCAAGGCCTACCGCCCGGGCTGCGATCATGAAATACGCCCCCTGAAGCGTGCTGTTTCGAAACGCATTCACCTGTGCAGCGGTGGTGTTGTTCTTGAAGATGTTCTGTGCGTCGGGATTGGGTGGAAACACCTTGGGAAGTTCTTCCCAGAAATTGAGGTCATAGGCGATGATGGCCGTAACCGGCGCTGCGCGCATTTTTGGACGATTGCCTTCAAACAGGCAGGGCTCAAGCCGGTCTTTGGCAGCCTCGGATCGAACAAACAGGATGCGCATTGGCTGCTGGTTCATCGATGTGGGCCCCATCTTGGCTATGTCATAGAGCGCCCTCAGCGTGTCTTCAGAAACATCCTTTTCCTGCCACCCGTAGTGAGTTCGAGATTCCGTGAAGAGAATCTGCAGTGTCGCTTCATCAGCCGTATGACCCTTTGCCTGCAGGGCGGCCGCACTTTTCCTCGCTTCGTTGTCCAGGATTTCGGTATCATTCATATGCTGTTCCTTTTCACACTGGGCCGCGTCAGCAAGCCGCTGTTTTGAAGGCACCTAGAGACCAGAGTTGACAGATTGTCGGATGGCGCCCTGTGGTCACGCCTGCGGCGCCAACACAAAATCAAACTCGACATCCCAATAGTGGGTGCCCGCGAAGCCCATTTTTTCGATAAGATCCGGGTCTTCGACTTTGATGAATTCCGCAATCAGCGATGTCTTCACGCCAAAGACAGCATCGCTGTCGATGTACGGATCATCGGGATCAAAGATGTGCGTGGTGACCTCATCGTAGCCGTCCTTGGACACGATGTAGTGCAGATGCGCCGGCCGGTACGGATGGCGTCCCAGATCATCGAGAAGCTTGCCCACGGGACCGTCTGCGGGGATCGAGTAGTGTTGCGGCCTTACTGCCTTGAACCAGTATTTCCCGTCCTCACCGGTCCGAAAGACGCCGCGCAGGTTGAAGTCCGGTTGAATGCCCTTTTGCTGGACATCATAAAAGCCCTCGTCATTGGCTTGCCAGACATCAATCTTCACGTCTGATAGGGGTTGGCCATGTGTATCAAGCACCCTACCCCGCACCACCATATCCTCGCCTTTTCCATCGAGACAGATGTTTGCACCCATCTGATATTCCGGTGCGTTGCCCACATGAAACGGACCCAACACAGTGTTTTCAGATGCACCACTCGGGCGCCGTGAGTTGATGGCGTCGACCAGCATCGAGACGCCCAGGACATCGGAAAGCAGGATGAATTCCTGGCGCCAATCGTCACACATGTGGCCGGTTTTGGTCAGGAACTGGATCGCAGCCATCCATTCTTCCTGCGTGGGTTCAATTTCCTTGACGGCAGCATGCAAGTGCCGGGTGATGCTCTCCATCACCTCGCGAAGACGTTCATCTTTCGCGTCGCTGTTTTGGCCGACGACGATGTCTGCACTGTTTTCTTCAGTAAAATGCGCATTTTGAGCTTTGGGAGCGGTTGCTGTTTCTAACATGTCATCCTCTTTTCATTCTCGCTGTTGGCACCGGTCATGTGTCAGCATGGCATCGACTGACGTACCGGCATGGGCGCTCACGAATCTGGTGGCGCTCCGGACCAGGCATTGTGCAGAAGTGCTCGTATTCCAGTCTCGGTCAGCTCGCGCGGGTTCCAGTAGGCATTTTGAGTTGCGATTGAAGCAGCCCTGTCTAAGTCCGTTTTCGCAAGTCCGAGGTCGCTCAAAGCGACCGGCGCACCCATCACCTTCGCAAAATCCCACAAGGCCCTTCCCGGCGAGGCGCCGCCGAGCAAAGCGGTTATCGGTGCCAGTTCATCGGGGACCGCCGGTTCGTTGAAGTGGATCGCATGGGGCAGGATGATCGCATGGGTCTCTGCATGGGGCAGGTCAAACGAACCACCCAGCACATGGCAAAGCTTATGGTGCAGCGCCATGCCGACCTGCCCAAGGACCGCGCCACATGTCCACGCACCCCGCAGGGTGATTTCCCGTGCTGCCAGATCGTTGGGGTTTTCAACAACGCAGGGCAGCGCTTCGACAAAGGAACGGAGGCCCTCTACAGCCAACGCGTCGGTTTCTTCCCTCTTGTCACGGGCATAAAGGCCTTCGGCTGCGTGCGCCATTGCGTTCAAGGCCGAAGTCACCGTCATTGCGACGGGCAAGGTCACGACGAGCTCCGCGTCATAGATGACCACTTCGGGAAGAACTTTTGGATCCGTCAGCGTTGTTTTGACGCCGTCCTGGGTCTGCCCGAGGATCGGTGTCGCCTCGCTTCCGGCATAGGTCGTGGGAATGACGATCTGAGGCAGGTCGGTTCGATAGGCGATTGCTTTGCCGAGCCCGGTTGTTGACCCTCCACCAATCGATACGACACAGTCGGCATTGATCTCTTCCACATGATGCAATGCCTCCGTGGTGATCGATGTGGGCGTATGCATCGTGGCGCGGGAAAACACACCCGCCGCCAAGCCATTCAGTTCCGATGCAATGTCGAGGGCCGCGTTCGACTGCTGCGGGGTCGAAAGGACCAATGCTCTGGAACAGCCCAGATCATCCATGACATCCGCGACCACGTTGCGGGTGCCGATCCCGAATATCGCCTTTTGATCATTGAACAGAGTTTCCATGAAGCTCACCGCGCCGCGATTGCACCGAACCAGCTTCACCGTATCGGAGAACACACCCCTGCTTGATCGAATTCAGAAGAAATAATATAACTTCGCGTTATGAAATTAGACCCTCGGCATTTGGAAATCCTCGCCGCAATCGTGGACAAGGGCGGTCTCACCGAAGGTGCAATTGCCGTCGGTAAATCACAGCCCAGTGTTTCGCGAACCGTGACGCAACTCGAGGCACGCCTAGGCTTGAGTCTTTTCGAAAGCAACAAGCGCCCGCTCATGCCAACGGAATTTTGCCTGCAGTTGGCCCATTACGGGCGGACCATTTCGCAAGCAGGCCAGGCAGCCAGCGAATTTGTGACGAGGTTCAAAAGAGGAAGTGCCGGAGCGCTGAGGGTAGCCGGTTCACCCATTTTCATGGACGGCGTGGTTTCGCCGATATTGGCCGCTTTCCAGTCGGAATATCCGGATATCCGCATTGAGCAGGGCTATGGATACGCACAGGAAATATTGGACCGGCTTGAGGCGGATACCCTGGATCTCGGGATAGTGCCTGTCCGCCGTCAATTGGTCTCCCGGGACATTGATGTCAGCCAGGTGCTTCCCGGCAGCAATGTGATTGCCTGCCGCGTCGGTCACCCGCTGACCAAGGTTGCCAATCTGACGCCTGAACTGATTGCCGAACAATCCTGGATCGCCCCTCCTCCAAACAGCCCCCTTTACCATGATCTTCGTGGCGTTTTCGAAGGCATTGGTGTGGAGGATATCAAGGTGAGTTTCTCCGGCGGCACGCTTTCGTCAATTCTGAACGTCCTTTTCGAATCGGACGCGTTGACCGTGTTGCCCTATTCCGTCGTCTACAGACTGAGGCGTCAAAACACGTTGAGTTCCCTCAAGATAGCCATCGGTGACCCCGATCGACACCTTTGTATCCTGACGTCGAAGATGGCACCGGAACTCCCCGCGCGTGCACGCTTGACCCACTATCTCAAAAGCGAGCTGTGCTCTCTGCACGACCTGATGAAACTCTACGAGCGCAATGCAAGTGTCTCAACGTGACGGCCGGGCCGCAGGCCCGTTCAACAGTGCGGCCCACAATTTTGAGCCCATCGACAGGCAGTCAAACGCCCATTCGTATTAGCCGCCCTCGCCTTGGACTCACAGCACCGTGTCGCCAGAATTCCCGCCATGGTTCCAGCGGCTGGCAAGACCGGCATTCACGGCTTCACGAATAAGCGCCCGCTTCTTTCAACAAACGAAGCGGTTGAGTGCTAATTTGATGCAGGCTAATTATATTTATAAGATCACCCGGCCAAGAAAAAACGGACGCAGATGGGACACCAAGCAACTCAAGTTCGCGACGACATTGTCAACCGAGTGCTGGCACGCGAGCTCAATCCCGGGGATCGGATTGATGAGGTGGATTTAAAGGAACGCCTCTCGCTGTCGGGCACACCTATCCGAGAGGCTTTGATTCACCTCGAAGCCGAAGGGATCGTCGAACGCCGTCCACGTGGAGGCGCCCTGATTGTGTCGCTTGACCTGGAAGGTCTGATCAAGATGACCGAGGCGCTGGCGGAACTGGAAGGATCCGTTGCAGCACTCGCCAGCCGTCGCATAAACAGGACTCAGGCGAACCGCCTGGAAATGCGTGTCAAAGACTGCCTGGATCATGCGAATGGAAGTCGCAAGTTCCAAGCCAGCTATTTTGACCTGAATGTGGCCTTCCATGTCTCAATGGCAGAGGCCGCCGGGAACGAGCATATGGCCAAGTCGCTGTTCAACGTGGGAAACCGCCTGGTCGCCTATCTGGCGACACGCCACGACCTGCCGGGTGAACCGTTGAGATCAGCGCGTGATCACCAGGCAATCTTCAGAGCTGTTCTCGATGCGGATGGTCCGAAGGCAAGGGAACTTATGATTGCCCATACTGTCTTTTCTGACGGAATGGCGTTGGATGTGACCAATGCAATCCGCCGTTGCGGCTAGTGTCCTTGATCTGAAGTTCGCCCCATTGAGCAGCGTACTCCGAACGAACTTCAGGGTTTATCGGGACACCAGCAAGGTCATGTTACCAGCGTGGGTTTTGGATCTGAGGCACCCAAGAGCCGGCCGCAACTCAGGACAGGAGCTTCAAGTCTCAGTTATTCCACAGCTTGAGCTTGCTCAAAGAAACCAACGATCAAGGTGGCGAACTGGCTGTTGTTCGGGGTGTCCATGAGTGTTGCTCGCGCTCTTGAAATGACGTCAGCAGGTTTTTGATCTGCGAGTTCCTCGATCAGATCGCTCATGAATTCTGGAGTGATTTCAGGGTGGTATTGGGTGGTAAAGACCTGTTGACCAATGAAATATCCACCGACCGGACAAGACGCGGACCCTTTGTAGGTCTCGGCCCCCTCGGGCAATTCGGTGACCTGTTCGATATGTGCGGCATTCAACTTGACCGAAGAAAACACTTCATCGGCCCACGGCAAATCCCTTGAAAGTGTAATATCCGTCACGCCAAATTCCCATCCAGTGGGGTTCTGCCCGACAGATCCTCCCAGAGCGAGAGTGATGGCCTGATGGCCGAAACAAGCGCCGAATATCGGTGTTTTTGCCGCGACCGCTTCTCGCAACAAGTTGAGCAGTCGGCCGATCCAGGCGTCGGTGTCATGTACGGAGGCCGGGGAACCGGTCACGATAAGTCCATCGATGCCCTGCAAGGTTTCGGGAAACACACCGTCCTTGACGGAATAGACTACGAACTCCCAATTCGCGCGCAAGGGTGCCAGAAGTTTCTCCCACTTCACTCCGTCCTTCTGCCGCGTCTGTGCGAAGTCGCTTTCATCGGTGTTCGCCATCAGAATCGCGATTTTCATCTTTGCCTCTTTACATAATTAATGCATCTATATATATAATTATAAATTCTGTGTTTGCAACATGATTCTGAGGAGGAGCAGATGACAGTCTGGACACCGCAAGACGACGGCTACGTCGACTTGTCCAGCCACGACGTCTTTGCACGGGGAGCTCCGCACAATACGTTTGCACGGCTGCGGCAAGAGGAGCCGCTCGGCTGGCAGGATTGGGATGGCGGCAAGGGTTTCTGGAACGTGGTGCGCCACAAGGACATTCTGGAACTGAACCGCAACACGGAACTGATGTCCTCTGCCCAGGGGATCCGGATGGAAGATCAAAGCCATGAGGAATACATGGCCCGTCGTACCTTCCAGGAAACTGACCCCCCTGAACACATGAAGACCAGGATCAAGGTCGCCAAGGCGTTTTCCAAACCCGTGGTTGCCGGGTTCGGTGATCAGATCCGCGACCTTTGCCATTCGATTCTGGATGAGGCACTTGAAAAGGGCGAGTTTGACGCCACGAAGGAAATCGCTCGCAAACTGCCAATGCTGATGCTGGGTCGGATTATTGGAACTCCGGACGAAGACCTGCCGTGGCTCGTTAAAAAGGGCGATGAGCTCATTGCAAATACCGATCCGGATTTCACCGACTTCGTCCTGGACAAGATGGACACTGACAAGTACCGGTTGATGCCCTTCAACAGCCCCGCTGGTGGTGAACTGTTTGACTATGCCAAACGGCTGATGGAGGAAAAAAACCGAAAAGGTGATACCGATGGGGTTCTGCATCTGATCTTGCAGCCGGGGCCGGATGGATCAGTCATGCCCGAAGTCGAATTCCGCAACTTCTTCTGCCTTTTGGTGGCAGCGGGGAATGACACAACCCGATATTCGATTGCTGCGGGCATTCAAGCCATGGCGCATCAACAGGAGCTTCTGAGCCAGATGCAGGCCGGTGGCGACATCTGGGAAACCGCACCTGATGAGATCATCCGGTGGGCTACTCCAGCCCTTTACTTCCGGCGCACGGCCACCCGTGACTTCGAGATGCACGGGAAGACAGTGAAGGAAGGAGACAAGGTCCTCTTGTGGTGGTCTTCCGGCAATCGTGATGAAGAGGCGTTTGAAGACCCATTCCGTGTCAACCTGTTCCGAACGCCGAACCGCCATGTCAGCTTTGGCCAGGGCGGGCCGCACGTCTGTCTCGGGATGCACCTGGCCCGGCTCGAAATCAAGATCCTTTTCCAGGAATTGGCCATGCGCATCAACGCGATTGAGCCCGCAGGAGAGCACAAGTTCCTCCGATCCAATTTTGTCGGTGGTATTAAGCAATTGCCTGTCAAAATAACCGCCGCCTAACCCATTAATCTGACGCCAGGGTGCCGGTCCTAGCACCCCGGAAAAGCAGGGAGAGAATTATGAACGATCGTTTGCGCGCGATGTTTTGCGATCACTTGTCAATCGTACGTGGCAAATATCTGCCTGCTTCGAAAGCGGGCGATGATGAGACACGCTTCTGCCGTTCCACCTTCGGTGTGCATTTCGACAAAGACTTGCTGCCATCGCCGGGCTCGATGATGCTCGACGGCCTTCCAGATATGGAACTGCGATGGAACGAAGCGGATGTCCGCGAAGGCTGGGAACCCCATACCAAGGTCGTTATCGGCAATCTTTTTGACCAGGAAGGCGAACCGCTCGGACAGTGCGCTCGTGGCGCTCTGAGGCGCGCGGTCGCTGCCTGGCAGGCCCATGGTTTCACACCGAAGGTCGGGATAGAGCTGGAGGCTTTTGCGTTGCAGCGCAACGAGGACGGTGGGTTGGTGCCCTATGACAGTCACGGGGTCGTCTATGGAACAGGACCGTTTACCGATCCCCTGCGTTTCACCGATGCCATATGGGCAAAGGCCGAGGAGCTCGGCTTCCATCTGGACATGATAACGGCTGAGTACGACAGTCCCCAGTTCGAGTTCACCCTCACTTTCGACGAAGCGCTGAAGGCTACAGACGACATCGTGCTGTTTCGGCAGATGGCCCGCGAAATCGCTTATGAAAAGGGAATTTATCTGACCTTCATGCCCAAGCCGATCGAAGAAGCAGGGGGCAGCGGAATGCACCTGAATTTCTCGTTCGCAAACAACAAGGGACAAAACGCCTTCGACAACGGCCCCGTTGGTGGACCCGATAAGCTGAACGACCTGGCGCGCGCTTGTATTGCCGGCCTCGTGCATCACCACAAGGGGCTCGCAGGTCTGTTGGCCCCGAGTTCAAACTCGTACCGCCGCCTGACTCCGGGCTCGCTGTCGGGATACTGGAAAAACTGGGGTGGTGACCACCGCAATGTCACCACGCGGGTTTCCGGAGAAGGCGGCCAAAAGACCCGGCTTGAGCACCGGATGGCAGATGCTTCGGCCAATGTCTACACCGCGGTTGCTGCAGTGCTGCAAGCCTCTCGCCTTGGATATGAAAACAAGTATGCGCTGATTGCCAAGGAAACGGGCGACGGGTTCGAAACAAATGACGCGACCGAAGGCACCGCAACTGATCTTGCAAGTGCGATGGCGGATCTTAAGGCCGATACGGCACTGACAACCGCCGTAGGGCAGGACCTTGTCGACAATCAAATCTTCATGCGTCTGGCCGAGGTCGAGAAAACCGCAAACTTGAGCATCGAAGAGCAGCGCAACTTTTACGCCTTCTATATTTGAGGAAATGACGATGAAAGCGACATGGGTTTTGCCAGACGGGAGCGAACGCACGGCGGACGTGGCGGAAGGAACCAACTTGTTGGAAGCGGCCGTCGCCAACAATGTGGTTGGGGTGATTGGCGAATGCGGAGGCAGCCTGAGTTGCGCAACGTGCCACGTGGTTGTGGATCCTGATTGGCAAGCCAAGTCTGGTGAGGTGGGTGACTTCGAAGACTCGATGTTGGATGTGACGGAAGCGGAGCGTCAGGAGACCTCTCGCCTGTCGTGCCAGATTGTCATGTCGTCCGAACTGGATGGGATTCGGTTGATCGTCCCCCAATAGAAGCAGGCGATTTGAAGTTGGCAGAACGGCTTCATGGTGTCTGCAAATGCCGGAAGCCCATTATAAAACAAGCCTTGAAGTCATCCGTTGAAATGACTGTTTGTCCAGATAAGCAACGAATCGTGTGGCCCAATCTTGGCTGGGACGATTATGCCATGACGCCACTTAGCTGGAAACGTCCGAGACACTGCCTCTTTGGATCAGTTCCGGCGCCTTGTTGACTAAGGTTTCGCCGGCGACCGCCTGCTCCCGCGACAGAACTTCCAAGGCATGGGATCCCAGTTCATAAAGCGGCATGGAGACCGTTGTCAGCGGTGTGCTAAGCACATCGGCAAAGGGAACGTCGTGGACGGCAATTAGCGAAACATCCTCCGGCACACGCAGGCCTGCGCAGTTCAAACCACGCAGGGCGCCGATCGCTGACAGGACGTTGAAACACACTATGGCGGTAGATGCCGGCTCCCGCGCCATCAGCTCAGCCAAAGCAGCCTCACCGCCATCCATATCCGATGGCGCAAAAACGACGGCGGATTCGCCGAGCCCGGCAGCGGCGAGAGCCGAACGCCAACCCTGAAGACGGCGTTCGGTAAACCGCATGCCCTTCGCTGTCGCAATACAGGCGATCCTGGAATGGCCGTGTTCGATCAGGTGTTCGGTTGCAATGCGCGCAGCATCCTCATCGGGCAAGCTGATCAAGTGGGCATCAAGCTCAAGGTCAGCTTGCAGTAGAATTGTTGGCACTTTGCGCGCGGCGGCGCGGGCAATCACCGAATCAGAAACCTCGCCTGCCGCCTGGATGATAAGACCTTCCAGAGCCCCACCTGCGATCAGGGTCGCCATCCGCTGTGCGCTTTCCTCGCCCATCGTTGAATCGAAGACCAGCAGCGCTTTGCCGTTTTTCACAGCCGCTGCCTGGGCGCCGCGCAGGATCTCCGTATAGACCGGATTCGTGATGTCATTCAGAAGAATGCCGATGAGTCCGGAACGGGCGGACCGCAATGACTTGGCCGCGATATTCGGCGAATAGTCAAGCGCCGTAATGGCTTCGAGCACCCGCTCACGCGTCTCTTTGCCGACACGCAGTGTCGGATCCTTGTTGATCACACGCGAAACCACGGCGGAAGAAACGCCGGCGGCCTTGGCAATATCAGCGAGTTTCGCCACCTGGTCTCCTTTCCAAGCAAGCTTACGATCACCAGCACGCTTGACAAGGAGTATATTCTGATAGCAAGGTTTGGTAAATCGTATTACCAACTGAAAATCATGGGCAGGAGGAGAACATGTCTACCCAACCGAGCTCGGCACTCGAAGGCATTCGCGTTCTCGATTTCACGCAGATGATGCTCGGCCCACTTTGCACGCAGACGCTGGCGGATATGGGTGCGGACGTCTTGAAGATCGAACGCCCGGGAAAGGGCGAATGGATGCGTTCGATGCCAATGATCGGCGAGTTGGTAGGCGGCGACAGCGCCGCCTTTCATGCATTCAACCGCAACAAGCGCTCGGTCACGGTTGACCTAAAAAGCCCGGAGGGGCGCGAGGCTTTGCTGGAGATGTCCAAATACTGCGATGTCGTTGTCGAGAACTTCCGCTCAGGTGTCATGGACCGGCTCGGTCTGGGCTATGACGACTTCAAAGCCGCCAACCCCAAAATCATCTATGCCAGCGGCTCGGGCTGGGGTTCCGACAGCTATCTGGCCGAAAAGGGAATGCCGGGGCAGGATCTGCTCGTCCAGGCGATGTCGGGCGTGATGATGAATACCGGGCGGCGCGATGACCCACCTACAAATTGCGGAACGCCGATTGCCGATTTCGCCGCAAGTCAGGCACTTGCCATCGGCATACTTGGCGCGATTGTGGCGCGCGATAAACACGGCATCGGTCAGCGGGTTGAAACAAATTTGTATCAGGCGACGCTGAACGCCATGGCGCAGGAGAATTTCGCGATCATGAATCAGAAGATCACCCTCGAACGATCCGTAGCGGGCATCGCTTCGGCATGGAATGACGTGCCCTACGGGCCGCATCCCACCTCGGACGGATGGGTCGCGATCGCCATGTGTCCGCTGGACAAGCTGGCCGAGCTTCTGAAGGACCCGGGGTTGGCCGAGATGGACCCGTGGGAAGAACGCGATGCCGCCAAGCTTCGAATTGACGAAAGCACACGCTCATCCACGACTGCGGATTTGCTGGATGTACTGGGTGCAGCCGATGTCTGGTGCGCGCCGGTGCGGACCTGTGACGAAGCCCTGGAAGACGCCCGTACGCGCGAACCGCACCGGCTTGTCGAGATGGATCACCCGAAGGCCGGCAAGATCACCACCATCGCGAACCCGATCCACCTCTCCGAGACGCCCGTTTCCCTACGACAGGTGCCGCCGCAGGTGGGTGAACATACCGACGAGGTCATCGGTGAGGTTTTGGGGCGGGAACGACTTGCCGAGTTGCGCGCATCAGGAGCCTTGGGATGAGCGAAGAACGCCTCCACCCCAATCTGGTTCTGGAACGCCAGGGTACGATCGAGATCCTTCGGGTCGACCGCGAGGAGGCGCTGGGGGCGCTGAATTTCGAGATCCAGGCGGCCCTTGGCGATTACGCGAACAGCCTCCCCGAGCGCAAGGACGAAGTGCGGGTCTTGATCCTGACCGGTACCGGCCGTGGCTTCGTGGCAGGCGCGGATATCGCCGGCTATCACGGCGCTGATCAGGTAACCTTTGACAACTTTCAGCGGCGGTCGCGCCAGACATTTGACGCCGTGGCGAACCTGCCACAGGCGACCATCTGCGCAGTGAACGGCTACGCGCTGGGTGGCGGGTTTGAACTCGCAATGTGTTGCGATTTCATACTCGTCAATGAGAAAACAAAGCTTGGCTTGCCCGAGATAAAACTCGGGCTCCTCCCGGGAGGGGGTGGAACGCAGCGCCTACCCCGCTTGATGGGACCGATGCGCGCCAAACAAATGTTGATGACTGGGCGCATGATCACGGCGCAGGAGGCCGTAGAATACGGCGTGGCCCTGGAGACCTGCGCGCCCGATGCACTGATGCCGCGTGCCCTTGAATTTGCCCGGGAACTGACCGGCATGGCCCCGGTCGCGCTTCGGGAAGCCAAGCGGGTCGTCGATGATGGCCTGGATAGTGCGCTTTCCGCAGGATTAACGATGGAACAGCGCGTTCTTGGCACGCTTTTCGCAACACGGGACGGTAAGGAAGGCATAGCTGCGTTCATGGAAAAACGCGAACCGGAATTTGAGGGGAAGTAGGTGAAGAACATGACAAAATCCGTCATCAGCCATCAGTCCGGGCCATTCTCGGTTGTTTCCATGGGGCTCCCGGGTGATCACGAGGGGAAGACCGCAACACGGGTGTTTTTCGTCCGCGGCGCCGACAAAATCGCGCTGATCGACAGCGGGCTTTACGGCGGACTGAGTGATCTGCAGCAGGCGTTCGACGAACTTGGCATCGCTTATGGCGACCTCGATCTGCTTCTGCTGACCCACGAACACATGGATCACGTCGGCAACAATGGATGGTTGAAAGCTGAAACCGGATGCACCATCATCGGGCACGAAGCGCGTGCCGACCGGGTCGCCGACAACATGCTGAATGCCAAGGCGATCGTGCATGCGTTTCCAGAGGGCGAGCACTTTTCCCTGGAGGAGGAGTATCTCGACTGGATGGGGCCGACCGAGGGGCCGATTGAGCGCTTCGCAAAAGACGGAGACATCGTCGACCTTGGTGGCGGTGTGGAACTGGAGGTCGTCGAGGTGCTGGGACACTCCATGGCCGAGATTGGCTTTTTCGAGCGTTCGACCCGGACACTGGTGATCGCCGATCCGCTGTTGCCGCCGTTCAACCCGGTGCTCTACCTCTATGAGGAGCCAAACGTCATGCGTGCAACATTCGATAAGATTGAGCGTTTTCTCTCCGAACGGGATGTGCAGGCTGTTCTTTTTGCTCACGACGATGTCAAGACGGCGGCCGAGACCGTCGAACTGGTCAAAGATTGCCGGCGGCGGGTGGACAAGGTCGAAGTGTCGATGATCACTCACATGAAAGCCAATCCCGGTATCTCCTTCGCCGCATTGCGGGATAAATGCTGCGACGATCAAAACATGGTGCGGGAGTGGCGGGCGCTTGTCTCGATCGACGCGAGCCTGAGGGATTTCGTGGCCAAGGGGTTGGCCGAGAAGCGCGATGGCGGCTGGCACTATGTCGGCTGACCTGCCCGTTTGCACGGTCATAGGGCCGGGCACCATGGGCGCGCAGATTGCGCTCTCGCTGGCTTTGGGCGGAGCAATGGTGCGGCTATGGGGGCGAAGAGCAGAAACCTTGCCGCCGGCGCTGGAACGATGTAGAGACGGCTTCGATTTTCTGGCCGCGGAGGGATTGGCTGATCCTTCTGAGCGCGCCCAGGTCCTGGCGCGGATTGCGCCGATCCCGGCGTTGCGGGATGCCGTATCGGGCGCGGGTTTCGTGATCGAGGCCGCATCCGAGGACATCGCCATCAAGCGGGGCCTGCTAGCGCAGGCGGAAGCGACCGCCAGTGCGGATGCGATCCTGTCCTCCACCACATCCGCCCTCTCCGCAAGCGCCATCCAGTCGGCGCTGACGCGGCCGGAGAACTTCTGTGTTGCCCACTACGCGCAGCCGGCCCATCTGGTCGAACTTGTGGAGGTCGTGCCGGGCGCCAAAAGCAGTGAGGAAGCGATCAAGCTCACCACCGACATCCTGCTCGCGACCGGCAAAACACCAGTTCTGTGCCCCGATATTCCTGGCTTTCTGTGGGCGCGCATTCAGCACGCGGTCTTGCGTGAATTTGCTTCGCTGGTCGGCAAGGGTCTGGTTACGCCACAGGCCTGCGATACAATCCTCAAGGTCGGATATGCCAGCCGCTTGCCCGCCATGGGCGCTTTCGAGCATGCTGATCTGGCGGGGCTGGATCTGATTAACTCCGATGCGGCCAAAACCGTCTGGGCGGATCTGTCCAACGTCACCGATCCTGGTGAGACGCCGGTGGGTGCGCTTTTCGAGAAGGGTGACCTGGGTATGAAATCCGGCAAGGGGTTCTACGATTGGAACAAACGTGACCCGGAGGCCTTCAAGGCCGACCGCGACACCGAGATCATTCGACGTGTGAAGATCAACCGCGGGGGCGTGGTGCGTTGACTGTGCCCGGATAAATCAACGTGAAGCTGAACTTAACGCTGGGCGCGAAAACGCCTCCTAAAAAGGTCCGGAGCCAAACTGCGGCGGGACTGAGACAGATCGTGAGATGACGACCTGTGACTGCAACCCGACGCCCGAAGGTCTCACGGTTCGCCCGCGCGGTTTGAATTGGCTTTCATCACGAGAATCCGTTGCAACAGCGCAGCAATCTACAATTCGCGTTCCCGGCGGACAGTCGCTGCTTGGAACCGGCCGACCCGTTCTGACGGCCGACGGCGAAGGTCCCCTGAGAAAGGTCAGGGTCAAACCGTTCCGCATCGATCCAACCGCCGTCACCAACGCGCGATTCGAAGACTTCGTTTCCGCGACCGGATATCAAACCGACGCCGAGAAGCTGGGATCCTCCTTTGTGTTCCAGAACTTCCTGCCTGCCGCGGAGCGTGAGAAACCAAGGGTAGCGGCTGCGCCGTGGTGGTGCGAGGTGCAGGGTGCCTGTTGGCGCGAGCCCTTTGGTCCGGGCAGCGCCGACCTGCGCGAGCCGGGCCATCCGGTGGTTCATATCTCCTGGCACGATGCCTGTGCATATGCGTCCTGGGCGGGTGGCCGGCTGCCGAGCGAAGTCGAATGGGAGCACGCCGCCCGGGGTGGCCTAGGCGATGTGCGATTTCCCTGGGGTGATGAGGAACCCGATGATATCGGCCATTTTCCGTGCAACATCTGGCAAGGGCCATTTCCTGACAAAGACCTGGGGCTCGACGGATCTGTGGGACTGGCTCCGGCACAGTCATTTGCACCGAACGGATATGGCCTGTTCAACATGGTCGGCAACACGTGGGAATGGACTTCGGAGCCATTCAAGGTCCGGTCGCTGAAGAAATCTGCCCGGGACGTTCAGGCTGGCATGCGTGGGTACAAGCTGGTCAAGGGCGGCTCGTTTCTGTGCCATGCCAGCTATTGCTACCGATACAGGATCGCAGCACGAAGCGGCTCTTCGCCCGACAGCTCAACGTCGCATACCGGTGTACGGCTCGTCTACGATGTCGACCCGAGCGTATCCGGCACGGGCTTCTCGGGACATTAGGATCATGTTGTTTCGCCAATGACGAGATCGAAGGGAAACTCCCTTATCTTGGGCATTTTCTGACCTACGAGCAGATTTAGGATGGTGCGTGCAGCAGTGCGCCCCACACTTTGGCGGGGGAAATCTATTGTTGTCAGCTTTTGGCCGAGCGATTGCCCGATTTCCATACCACCAAAACCGGCAATCGCGACGTCTCCGGGCACCTGCCACCCCATTTTCATCGACAGGAGATATCCGCCTGCGGCCATCAAATCATTACCAAAGATGACGACATCGATGTCGGGCCGCGCCGCGCGCAGTTTTCGCAGTCCCTGAGTTCCATCCTCGACGCCCGGCGGAGCATTGTACCAACTCGGGGCAAAGAGCTCGATCCCCGCTTGCGAAAGAACGGTCTGGACGCCCTCAAATCGGGCCGATGCAGCAAACTCCATTCCGTGCCATCCCAGAAATCCGAAACGCTTGTAACCACGGGAGATCAGATGCCGAACCAGCTCAGCACCGGCTTCGAAGTGGTTGAAGCCCACGCAATGATCGATGGGTTCGCCCGCAAGCTGCATGATTTCCACAACCGGTGCCGGTGACACGGAAAGCAACCTGGCAGCACGGTCCGTGTGAACGAAGTCATTGACAATCATCCCCGCCGCATTCCAGGACAGCATCGATTCAATCAGCCGCTCCTCCCGGTCCGGATCGTAGTCCGTGATCCCGATGACCGGGTTGTAACCCGCCTTTTCCAGTTCGAGTGCAATGCCCGCAGCAACGTCCGGGAATATGCCGACGGTGATCGACGGCAGGACGACACCAACCTGATTGGACCGGGAGTTCGCAAGGGATCCCGCCAGCCGGTTCGGAACGTAACCCATCTCGGCAACAGCCTTGAGGACTTTTTCGCGTGTCTTGCTGTTGACAACGCCTCTGCCTGCCAGAACGCGCGAGACGGTCATGTCAGATAAGCCGATAGCCCTAGCAACATCCCTTTGTGTCAGTCTTTTTTGGCCCTTGGCCAAACACATTACTCCCAATTGTTGACGTCAGACAATCAACAATAGCCACGTATTTTCTGTCAAGTTAAGCTGCCCCTGAAACCAAATATTTCGGGAGGAATACATGATGAATTCGGTCCTAAAGACCCTGTGTTCAGCGGCCGCTTTGACAATCTGTACGGTTGGGGCTGCTTGGGCAGATTATCCCGATCGCACCATTTCGTTGATGGTGCCATTCGCAGCCGGTGGAGGAGCAGACGTCCCGGCACGTTTCATCGCTGAGGAGCTGGAGAAGGAGCTTGGTCAATCTGTTGTCGTGAGCAATGTGACTGGAGCGGGCGGCACGGTCGGCGCGACACAGCTTTCGACGGCAACCGCCGACGGGTACAGCCTCGGCTTTATGCCCGTCGGCACCACAACGACCCAGCCGCATCTGCGCGGCACCAGCTATGGCGTCGACAGCTTCATTCCAATCTGCATGGTGGCCTCCGGCCCGTTTTATCTGGTGGTCGATGCGGACAGCGAATTCAAGTCCTGGGAAGACCTGGAAACCAAGGCCAAGGGTGACGGCATAACATTTACCGGCGCGGCTCCCGGTTCGTTGGCTCACGTTACTTCGGTCGCGCTCGGTGCCATGTGGGGCGTCGACGTTGGTTACCTGCCTACAAAGGGTGGCGGTGATGCAATGAACGAACTCAAAGGCGGGCGCGCCGATGCAACAGCATGGTTCTCCGACTTTGACGTCCGCTTCGGCCTGAACGCTTTGGCCATCTTCGCGCCCGAACGGTCTGAGATCCATCCTGATGTTCCGACATCCGGCGATAAGGGTCATCCCGCGGACATCGCCGTCTGGATGGGGATATTTGCACCAGCCGGCACCCCGGACGATGTCGTGGCCAGACTCGATGCGGCCTGTGAGAAAGCCATCTCCTCTGAGGGATTCACGGCGAATATGGAAAAGGCCAACCGTGAAATCCGCCACATGAACACCGGCGAGTTCAGCACCTTTTTTCGAAAGGCATTTGAACAGAACGGCGAGCTTCTCAAGAACGCCGGCCTGGTAAAGAACTGATACTTCACTCCCTGCCCCCGCATGTACCGACATGCGGGGGCGCCGCGGATTGAAATCACGGTACCGAGCCAAGTTGGCCGGAGGTGAAAAATGCGCACGCTCGACCTGACAATTTCCGCGGTGTTTTTCGCCACATCAATCGTATTTCTCGTTCTGACATTTTCCGACGACTTCAATGTGCCGACCTTTGGTGGGGATGTCGGACCCGCATTCGCACCGCGCGGTTATCTGATCATTGCGATCATCCTGTCCGCAATTGTCTTCATCAACGGGCTGGGCTCAGGGGATTCGGAAGCAGTCGGGCAGACTCTGGGCCGGATGGTGCTGGTCACATCTATCGGCTTCGTAACCGGACTGGCCATGCTTTATGTCGGATTCCTTTTCGCTGCCATCCCGGGCTTCTTCTGTTTTTGCTTTGCTTTCGGATACAGGCGGATCGGCGTTCTATTGATACTGAGTGTTGCCGCACCGCTGTTGATTTGGTGGGTCTTCACCTTTGGATTTGAGCTCTGGCTGCCTCGCTCACCATGGTTCGGGAGCTTCTGAACCATGGATCTGTTCTTGTCCGCCTTGGGGCTTTTCAACTCCCCAACCGTCTTCGTGGCTCTGCTGATCGGCGGGATCTGGGGCACCATAGCGGGCGTGCTTCCAGGAATGGGCACGGTTGCAGCACTGATCATCGCCCTGCCCTTCACCTTCGCGATGCCAACCGAGAGCGCGATGGCTCTTTTCATGGCCATCTATGTGACCTCCGTCTATGGCGGATCGATCTCGGCAATCCTGATCAACACACCGGGAACGCCGCAGTCGGCCGCGACGGTCCTCGACGGCTATCCGATGGCGCAGGCCGGCAAGGCGGATCTCGCCATTGGCTGGGCGACGCTGGCTTCTTTCATCGGCGGAATTTTCTCCTTGATCATCCTGATCATCGCAGCCCCTGCGCTGGCGCGCGTATCGGTGGCCTTCGGTCCCTCGGCCATCTTTGCAATCGTTCTGTTTGCGCTGACCTGCATCGCCTGGCTGTCCTCGGGCAGCATGGCCAAGGGTCTGCTCGGCGGTGTGCTAGGGCTGTTTTTGACGACCGTCGGACAGGACAACTATACCGGCATGACCCGTTTCAGCTTCGGCTCCGACATCATGCGTGGAGGATTCACGCTCATTCCGATCCTCATCGGGCTCTTCGCCCTTTCCGAGGTCTATCACAGGGCGCTTCTGCAGGGTGCCAATCGCACCGGAACCGAGATGAACGTTGGCTTCCGGCTCCCGCCGTTGTCGGATGTCATTGCGCGGTGGAAGGAACTGCTTCGCGCCTGCTCCATCGGGACATTTATCGGCATCTTGCCAGGCACAGGTGCCATGGCAGCCACATTTGTCAGCTATTCCGCCGCCAAACGGTTTTCGCCCAACAGGGACAAGTTGGGCACGGGCGAACCCGACGGGCTTATTGCTTCTGAAGCATCCAACAATGCCGTCACCGGCGGTGCGCTGATCCCGACGATGGCCTTGGGTATTCCCGGGGACGGCGGGACGCTCGTCCTGCTGGGCGTTCTGACCATCAAGGGGATCGTGCCGGGCTTTGATCTGGTCAACAACAATCCACACATACTCACAGCCGCATTCATGATGGTTCTGCTGGCGAACATCATCATGTTTGGCACGGGCATGCTCAGCGCCCGGCTGTTCGAGCGGCTTTTGCGCGTGCCCGAGCCGATCCTGATGGGACTGATCCTGTTGTTCTCGCTGGTCGGCGCCTTCGTGGTGCGGGGAAATCCCGTCGATCTTATCGTCTGCGTTGTCGCCGGAGCGGTCGGAGTTCTGCTGCGCTTGGCAAAGTACCCGATTGCACCGATAGTCATCGGTGTCGCGCTCGGCTTCATCTTTGAGGAGAAACTGCGTCAGGGCCTGATCGCCAGCAAGGGCAGTCTGTGGACCTTCGTCACAGACCCAATCGCTCTGCCCATTTTTGCGCTAACCGCAGTTATCATAGTGGCAACGATCGTCAGTAATCTACGCCAGCCCCCAGAAACGAAAGCGTTGGAAGAATGACCAAGCCAAACGTCTTGCTGATCGTCACTGACCACTGGATGGCGGAGCTGCTTGGCTGCGCGGGCCATCCGGTCGTCCGCACGCCGACGCTTGATACGATCGCGCAATGCGGCACCCGCTTCACCAATGCCTATTCGGAGCATCCGGTCTGCATCCCGGCGCGGCGCAGCCTGATGACTGGCACATCGGCTCGCGAACACGGGGATCGTACCTTCCAGGCAAGGCTCGAAATGCCCGGGCATCTACCGACAGTTGCGCAAACCTTCCGGAACGCCGGATATCAGGCGCAGGGTGTAGGCAAGACCCACACCTATCCCCAGCGCGATCGGTTGGGTTTCGACGACATCCAGGTCGATGATGAGGGGCGTACACTTCACGGCGTCACCGACGACTATGAGATCTTCCTTGGCGACAAGGGCTGGCTGGGCAAACAATTTGGTCACGGCATCTCCAACAATGGCTACGGAGCAACGACCTGGCACCTGCCTGAAGAGGCGCACGCGACAAATTGGGCAACTGAGACAATGTGCCGGATCATCCGTCGCAGGGATCCGAAACGGCCCGCATTCTGGTATCTGGGTTATCGCCACCCTCACCCGCCTTTGGTGCCGCCGCAGCGGTTCTTGGAGTTTTACCGGGGCATCGACATGGACAAACCCGTTCGTGGTTCCTGGTGCGACAACGACGACCCGCCACTGCTGCTGCAGGCATTTCAGAAACGCTACAATTTGACGGATATCGAAGCGGATTGGGCCAGGCGGCATTTTTATGCGCTCTGCACCCAGATCGACCAGCAAATCGGCGCCGTGATCGGGACCATTCGCGAGGAAGGCATTCTCGATAATACGATCGTCATGTTCACCTCGGACCACGGCGAAAGCTTCGGCAATCACGGCATCTGGGCAAAGCAGAATTTCTACGAAAGCTCAGCCAATATTCCGATGATCGTGATGGGACAGAAGAACGAAAGGCGCGTGGGAACTGGTGCGGTCGAGGACCGGCTCGTGTGTCTCGCCGATGTGATGCCGACCCTCCTGGATCTGGCCGGGATTGAAGTTCCTGAATCAGTTACCGGCCGCTCGATGTTTGGCGAGGCGCGCGACCATCTCTACGGCGAGTTCGGCGAAGGCGAGCTCAGCAGCCGCATGGTCCACGATGGGCGTTTCAAGCTGATCTACTACCCCGCGGGGAACCGACTCCAGTTGTTCGACCTCCAGGCCGATCCGAAGGAGCTGACAGACGTCTCAGCACAGCCGGATTGCGCAGGCAAGCTCGATGAACTCAAAGACCGGCTCTGCAAGGAACTCTACGGCAGCGATCTGGAGTGGGTGACGGGGAATGATCTCAAAGGTTTGCCCAACCGCACCTATCGGCCGGCGCCCAATCGCGGATTGGGCCTGACTCGCGGCAATCAATGGCCGGTGCCGCCGATCAATCCGGACGGTCTGATGAACTTTTTTCCGGAATTGAATGACGACTTCGAGGTTCCGGAATGACTGCACTCGGAAGGGCTATTGTCACCGGAGCCACCAGCGGCATCGGGGAAGCCACGGTGCGGGCACTGAGATCTTCCGGGCGGCAGGTGCTCGCGATCGCGCGGCGCGAGCAGCGGCTCCGTGCATTGGCCATTGCAACGGGAGCTGAAATCCTGGCCGCGGACGTACGCGATCTGGATGAGCACTCGGCACATCTGACCGGGTTTGAGCCGGATATCCTGATCAACAATGCCGGCGTCGGCCACGGGATCAGCGGCCTTGAAGGGATGTCTGCCGATCAGTTGCAGGGGGCATTTGACATCAATGTGGTCGCGCCGTTGAAACTAATCGCCTGCCTGACCCCGGGAATGAAAGCGCGCGGGCGCGGCCATATCGTCAATATCGGCTCGATCGCCGGGCTGCACACACTGCTATCGGCCGTCTATGGCGGCACCAAATCGGCAATCCACCGGATCAGCCAGAATCTGAGGTTTGAACTCTCCGGCACGGGCATCCGCGTGACCGAAATCGCGCCAGGCCGGGTCGCGTCCGAGTTTTATCAGGCCGCGGAAGGTGACCGCGAAAGGCTGGCTGCGATGGGCACCTCGGGCATTCGTGATCTTCAGCCTGAAGACATTGCCAATGCCATTTTGTTCGCCGTAGACGCACCAGCGCATGTGAATGTCGCAACACTCGAAATTTTGCCGACGGAACAGGCCGTAGGCGGCATCAAAGCCGAAGCCATAAAGGGTTAGAGAGCGATATGGGACGATTAGCGGGCAAGACCGCGTTGATAACCGGCGGCGGAAACGGGATCGGCAGGGCCGGTGCCCTGCGCTTTGCCGAAGAAGGCGCGCAGGTAATCGTTGCCGATTTCAATCCGGAGGCTGCCGAGAAGGTTGTGGCGGAAGCGACGGCAGCAGGCGGCAGAGCGGTGCCGGTTGCCGGCGATGTTAGCGACGAAGCCAGTGTCGATCAGATGGTCGCCGCAGGCATTGAAGCCTTTGGCGGGATCGACGTTCTTTTAAACAGTGCCGGTGGCGGCTCGACGGCTGACGGGGCGGTGACTGATCTGTCACTTGACGAGTTCTGGCGCACGATCCGTGTTGACCTTTTCGGTACGCTGATGATGTGTCGCAAGGTGATACCGGTGATGAAGGAAAGTGGCGCAGGCTCGATCATCAATATCTCTTCCCTGCGTGCGGTGCTGGGAACCGAAGGCGCCGACGCCTATACCGCCTCCAAAGGGGGCGTACTGGCCATGAGCCGCGCCATGGCTATGCAATGGGCCAAGGACAAGATCCGGGTCAATGTGATGGCGCCCGGCGTCGTATTGACCGAACGCGTCGCTGCCTTCATCAAGCCGGACAATCCCATCTATCAGAAATCGATCCTTGGTCCTGCAGAGCCCCTCGACGTAGCCAATCTTGCACTCTATTTGGCTTCGGATGAATCGCGCCGCGTCACCGGCGCCGTAATGCGGCTTGACGGCGGCGCAAGTATCTACTGAGCCGTCAAATCTGCTAGAGCTTGTGGCACAGGATCAATCAGGCTTTATCAACACTTTGCCGACGGCGCGCCCCTCCGCCATCAAATCGCATGCGGCCTGGGTTTCCGCCACAGTATAACGCGCCGCCGTAATGGCCTCGAAGTCGACGGTTCCTGCCTCGATCAGCGTCACCGCATCGTCAAATTCTGAAGTAAACAGAATTGATCCGATACTCGTCACTTCCTTAAGCGCATTAACGTGCAGGTTAATCGGCACTTCGCTGGGCTGGATCAGAGACAAAACTCCGATCGTGCCCTGCTTGCGTACAGCCTCAAGCGCCTGGTTATAGGCGTGCGGTGAACCGCTGGCCTCGATCACCACATCATAGGCGGCCGACGGCGGAGTGTCCGCTCCGAGTCGGAAACCGGAACACGCACCTACGGCACCTGCCGCGTCAAGCGCATGCTGCTTGAGGTCGGTCACGTCAACTTCCGCACCCTTTGCGACCGCACTCACGGTGGCCAGCAATCCCATCGGCCCGCAGCCCGTCACGAGCACTTTATGGCCTGTCGTAACCCGCGCGCGATTGACCGCGTGCATAGCGCAGGCCAACGGTTCGGCGAAGGTCAGGTGATCGGGTGCGACCGTCTCGGCAACGGCACGGCAGCACCGCGCCGGAAAATCAAAAAAGTCGCGGAAAAAGCCGTCCATATGCGGCTTTGTCGTTGCAGATCCGGGAAAGCGCTTTGTGGCACACATGTTGATATCGCCCCGGGCGCAGTTTTCGCAGGATCCGCAGTTGATGACCGGATTGATTGCTACAAGATGGTCTGGCGCAAAATCGTGCCCGTTAGCATCCTCCACATAGGCGCAGGCCTCGTGGCCGAGGGTCACCGGATTATCCAGATGGAAGCCCGCATTGGCGAAATGTCGGAAATAGTGCATGTCCGTACCGCAGATACTGGCTGTGGCGAGGCGCAAGCGAACGTGATCCTGTGCGATTTCCGCCGGCATCTCGGCACGTTGAATCCGGATCTCACGCGCCGCGTTCAATATGGATTTCGTATACACGGCTCAAAACCCGATTGAGAAACCGCCATCGACCGGCATCACAACGCCATTGACATGCGCTGACTGGTCGGAGGCCAGGAAGAACACCGCGTTGGCCACATCCTCCGGACGGCCAAAAACGCCACCGGGAATGCGTCCCTCAATCTTGGCGCGCCGTGCCGGATCCTTTTCCAGAATCGCCCGTGTCATGTCCGTATCGATGAATCCGGGCGCTACAGCATTGCACCGGATCGCGAATTCCGCCGCGTCGACGGCAACCGAGCGTGTGAGACCGATCACGGCCGTCTTTGCCGTCACATAGGCCGCGGCCGACGGGAGCGCCAGCAGTCCTCCCATGGATGAGATATTCACAATCGCACCGCCTGTCTTACGGTGCAGGTCGACATAGCGGCCGCAGGCCGCAAAGACCGCCTTTACATTCAGGTCGAGACGCTGCTCGAGCTCGTCCGGCTCGACTTCCCAAGCCGGCTTTTTCAAGTGCATGCCCGCATTGTTAACCAGAACAGAGATCGGACCGGTCTCAGCGTGGATGCGTGCCAGATATCCCGTATCCCGCCAATCACTGAGATCGTGCTTTACAAAATGCACATCACCGGTGAGTTCGCTGATGTCGCCCTCCGAGCGGGCGACGATGTAAACCCGGTATCTTTCGATCAGAAACTTGCGCGTCTGCGCCAGGCCCAGGCCTTTGTTTCCTCCCGTTATGACCGCAACATTCATTTCTCGACCTCGACTATGTTTCGACGGTAAAGCGTGTTCAGTTCCGCCCAGAAATCCTCTTCGTCCCTGTCGTTTCGGAAAAAGTCAGGGAATATTGCGCAAGCATCGTCGACAAAGCTCAGGAACCAAATGTCGCGGGGCCTCGTCCAGGCCGTATCCATGGTCCGCCGCGCACCTTTCAGGAAACCGGAATATCTGGGATCTTCGGCCAGCCGGTTCCATGTCTCAGGGTTGGCGGGCTGTCCCTCGTTTTCGATGTATATTCCCGATTGGACGGATTCCGACGCGATCCAGGTGGCAAATTGCCGTGCCGTTTCTGCGTTGCCTCTGCGGGCCGAAACACCAATCCCAGCTCCACCGAGAATACCGCGCTTCAGTCCGGTGCTAGAGAAGCTCGGCAGATCGACATATCCCAGCTTGTGCGCCCGAAAACCCTCACGCGCATAATTTATGTATCCGAAAAGGGCGGGAGAGTAGGCAAACTCATCCGTCGTGGACATGGCCTCCAGGACGGCGATCGGATTCCAGCCGATTGCCTCTGGAGGACCCAGATTGTAGAGCGCTTTAAGCACCTTGAGCGCCATTGTGCCATTGGACTTCGACGTGAACTGTGTCGCTGAGAAAGGAAGGATTTCCTCCCCCCTGCCAGCGACAAGCGTCATGAAAAGGTCCAACGCATCGACTGGCAGAAGCGGCGTGGCCATCCTCAACTCGCGAGGCTTCGCGTCAAACACCGCTTCCCAATTGGGCAGTTGAACCGGCTTCAGGTCAGGGCGGCTGACCGCAACCTGGCAGGCGGCATCGATAGGATAAGCCCAAAGCTGACCCTTCCAGATGTAACTTTCCAGACTGCCCCCAAGCGAACCGTCACCATTGGGCCGATCCAGAGGGAGCAGGCATTGGGTTTCGGCGATCAGGCCGACATGCGGATGGTCGAGAACAATCAGGTCATAAGTCTTCGCCAGGTCCTCGATCGAAGCATCGGCAAAGGCTTGGAGGCTGCGTCGGTCCCAAGTGATCGGGTCGCCGGTTTCGGCCAGAAAGAGTTCTGAAGCCGCCTCAAGGCAAGCATATCCTCGCGGGTGGTCCCAGGTCATACCTCGAAGCATGCTGTTCTTTGCCTCCGTTCAATAGCGCATGGTAAATCGTTTTACCATGTCTAGCAACAGGCAATGCGGCGCATTGGAGCGGGAAGCTCTTCTTCGGTTCACGAATGCAACATCAGACCGGGGAAAGCGTTTCACGACCAGGCGGTATAGACGACAATGGCTTTTGCCAGGGACTGAAGCAAAAGAATAGATCAGGGCGCGTTGGAACCGTCTTGGCAAAACCCACGCGATCGCGGCGAAGAGTTCCAAGCGTTCGTTTCAATGTGCCGGCTCTTAGGGCAAAGGTCTCTGGACATTCGCGGCTGGCACTTCGCACGGTGGCGCGTTGCGCCTCAAACGCCCCCTACTCCCACTCAATCGTTCCGGGCGGCTTCGAGGTCACGTCGTAAACGACCCGGTTGATGCCCTTCACCTCGTTGATGATGCGGGTGGCGGCGCGGCCCAGGAAATCCATGTCGAAGTGGTAGAAATCGGCGGTCATGCCGTCGACCGAGGTGACGGCGCGCAGGGCGCAGACGAATTCGTAGGTGCGGCCATCGCCCATGACACCGACGGTCTGAACCGGCAGGAGCACGGCAAAGGCCTGCCAGATCGTATCGTAGAGGCCGGCATTGCGGATTTCTTCCAGATAGATGGCATCGGCCTCGCGCAGGATGTCGAGCTTTTCGCGGGTGATGCCGCCGGGGCAGCGGATGGCAAGGCCGGGACCCGGAAACGGATGGCGGCCGATGAAACTCTCGGGCAGGCCGAGTTCACGGCCAAGCACCCGCACCTCGTCCTTGAACAGTTCGCGCAGCGGTTCCACGAGCTGCATATTCATGCGTTCCGGCAGGCCGCCGACATTGTGGTGCGACTTGATTGTCACCGACGGTCCACCGGTGAAGGAGACGCTTTCGATCACATCGGGATAAAGCGTTCCCTGGGCGAGGAAATCGGCACCGCCGATTTTCTTGGCCTCTTCCTCGAACACGTCGATGAACAGCTTGCCGATCGTCTTGCGCTTGACCTCCGGATCACTCTCGCCCTCGAGCGCGGAAACGAACGTGTCTGAGGCATCCACGTGCACCAGCGGGATGTTGTAGTGCTCACGATACATGGCAACGACGTCAGCCGCCTCGTTCTTGCGCATCAGCCCATGGTCAACGAGGACGCAGGTGAGCTGTTCGCCGACCGCCTCATGGATCAGCAGCGCTGCGACGGAGGAATCGACACCGCCGGACAGAGCACAGAGCACACGGCCGTCGCCGACCTGTTCGCGGATCGCGGCAATCGCCTGATCCTTGTAGGCGGACATGGTCCAGTCGCCACCCAAGCCGGCGATACGGTGGACGAAGTTCGACAGGAGTTTCGCGCCGTCAGGGGTATGCACCACCTCCGGATGAAACATCATACCGTAGGTTTTGCGTTCGATATTGCCGAAGACAGCGAACGGCGCCCCTTGCGATTTGCCCAGAATCTCAAAACCGGGCGGCAGGTCGATGACCCGGTCGCCGTGGCTCATCCAGACCTGGTGCCGCTGGCCCGGAGCCCAGATTCCGTCGAACAGCGGACAATCCTTGATAACCTCGACATAGGCGCGGCCGAATTCGCGGTGATCGGAGGCCTCCGCGTTGCCGCCCATTTGCACGCACATGGTCATCTGCCCATAGCAAATGCCAAGCACCGGAAGACCTGAATCGAAAACGACCTGCGGAGCGCGGGGGCTGCCGGTTTCATGGGTGGATGCCGGACCGCCGGAAAGGATGACCGCTTTCGGCTTCAGCCGCACGAAGCCTTCCTCGGCGGATTGGAACGGCACGATCTCGCAGTAGACGCCGGTTTCGCGCACGCGGCGGGCAATCAGCTGAGTGACCTGCGAGCCGAAATCGATGATCAGGACGGTGTCGGGATGCGCTACATTATCCATGTTAGACCGTGTATTGGCTAAATAGTTGCATTTGACCGCGGCGATTTTGGTCCCTGGCTAGGCGGATTGCAGGCCGTGGTGCCAACCCACCACAAGTGCAAGCCAACGACGCCAGGGGCCAAAAGCGCCCGGCCCGAAGGGTGGCTGCATATCGGCCCATCGGCTGCGTTGCGCCGCTTGCCCGATGCACCGCATCGCGCTGCGCGACGCGCCTGGCCGAGTGGAGCCGATCTGCAGCCATCAAATGCATCTATTTAGCCAATACACGGTCTCAGGCTTTAGTGATTCCTTTGCTGCAGTGCAAGCAAAGGAAGGCCCTCAGCTTAGGATCTCACCACTTTTGATGGCATCTTCCAACCGGTCGACGGCAGCTGCCAGTTTCTCGTCGATGATGTGAAGGTATTCGGTCCAGTCGTCGACATGGCGTAGCTCGTCCTTGCCGTCGGAGATGCCGCGCAGGCCAATCAATGGCACATCGAAGTGGTGACAGACGCGCAGAACCGCGAAGGACTCCATGTCGACCATCTGGGCGTCAATATCGTCGTAGGCCGCACCGGATACGATGTTGGCACCGGTCGACAGCGTCGCGCCGGGAATGCCCGGCACCTGAACGGGCATCTCGACGACCACGGGAAGATCGAGAAACGGCGTGGCCCCCTTTTCGAAACCGAGCGGCGAGGCGTCCATGTCCCGATAGGAAACGGAGGTGGCCTGATAGACATCCGTCTGCTCCAGTTCGCGCGACCCGGCCGAGCCCAGCGAAACGACGAGGTCCGGCAACGGGTCAGCGGTCGCCAGAACGGCGGTGAGTTGGACGGCGGCCTCGACCGGGCCCACTCCGGTAATCAAAGGTGTGAATCGGGCTTTTAGTGCCGGCCCGTATTCCTGGTCGGCGGCCATGACGAACTGCACCCGTTTTCCCGCGACGTTTTCCATGCTCATCCCTCGATCCCATCACGACCGATCACGGCCATCAGTGTGCCGGTCATGGTTGCAATCAGTTTTTCGCGTCCTTCGGCATCGACGGCAAAGGCCCTGCCGTCGGCAACGCTGATGGTGCGGCCGGGTTTTGTGACTTCGGCACGGAAGAGAAAGCGTTCGCCCGCGGCCGGCGCCAACAGGTTGATCTTGAACTCGATGGTCAGGACTGCCGCATCGGCGGGCATCAGCGAAAAGGCCGCATAGCCGCAGGCTGAATCGAGCGCAGTCGAAACAATGCCGGCATGCAGGAAGCCGTGCTGCTGTGTCAGGTCAGCGCGGTATGGCATCGCCATCTCGACCCGACCCGCCTCGACATGCTCGAGCGTCATGCCCAACGTCTTCATCACCGCCTGACGGTCGAAACTGTCGTTCGCCCGGTTTTCGAAATTCGGGTTTTTTGGCACGAAATTCGTCATTCGCTCAACTCACCCTTTGCGCTGCATGACGGCGAAGAAGAACCCGTCGGTGCCTGTCGATGCCGGCGTCAGCGTGATTGTCTTCATATCGGCCGACCAGGGCTGCGGCTTGTCGTCTCCGTAGAGGTCCTGCCAGACCTCACCGGCAGAGACCAGTTCGAATTCGCCGTCGTCCTCGCAGAAGCCGTAGATCTGGGCCTCGTTTTCCTGCGGCAGGATCGAGCAGGTGATGTAGATGAGGAAACCGCCGGGACGCACATAGGGTGCTGCAGCGGTCAGCACCTCCTCCTGTTGCTTCAGCCGTTCCTCGAGATTCTTCTGCGTCAGTTTCCACTTGGTGTCGGGACGTCGGCGCCAGGTGCCCGTGCCCGAACAGGGCGCATCGACAAGCACACGGTCCATTCGGCCGATGAGCGCATCGAGATCGGAGGCGTCCTCGTGCACCTGAACATTGCGGGTCCCGGCCCGCTTCAGCCGTTCGAAGATTGGCGCCAGCCGCGTTCGGTCGATGTCGTAGGCGTGGATCTGGCCCTTGTTTTCCATGAAGGCGCTCAACGCCAGCGCCTTGCCGCCGCCGCCGGCGCAATAATCGAGCACCTGCTCGCCCGGCTGCGCGTAAATCAACTCGGACACCACCTGGCTGCCTTCATCCTGGACTTCGAACCAGCCCTTGGCGAAAGCCGGTTCGGCCGTCACGTTGGGCAGGCGCGAAGGCCCCTGCCCTGGCGCGATACGCAGCCCGGCGGAGGCAATCTCCGTCGCAACCGCGCGGCTGCGTTCCAGTGCTTTCAGCACCTTGTCCCGATCCGCCTTCAGTGCGTTGACCCGCAGGTCGAGCGGCGGTCGTTGGGCCAGGGCCTGGGCTTCGACCAGCCAGTCGTCGCCGAAATTCTCCTCGAACGCGAACTCGATCCACTCCGGAACATCGGCTTGAACATGCGGCTTGGCGTCCGACAACCGGCGTGTTGCAAAGGCCGTCCAGGCTGCCTCCGACAGCGGCGGCGGGGCAAAGCGATCGCCGTCGAGTTGCGATTTGAGCCGCGCGGCATCGAGGCCCCATTGCCGCAGAGCAACCGCGTGCACGAGCGCAGCAGGACCATCATCATCCATCATGTAGGCATGCGACAACTTCTGCCGCAGGGCGTCATAAACCAGATTTCCGATCGCCGCGCGATCGCCGGAGCCTGCAAAGCGATGGGAGTGTCCCCAATCTTTCAGTGCTTCGGCGACCGGTCTTTTCTGTCGTTCAATGGTTTCGAGCACCTCGATGGCCGCTGCCATCCGACCGCCCAGCCGCATGTCTTCGTCCTTCTCAATTCAGCTCGTCAGCGTGACGATAGAGGTTTTCCAAAGTCAGATCAGCTTCCACGCCAGCCACAGCCACAAGGCGCCGTTGATCAAGAAACCGACGATGAAGAGCGGTCGGCGCTGGCGAACGCGGTTGGTGGTGATGTGCACCCACGAATGGGCAATGCGGCTTGCGACGAAGGCCCAGGCCAGCACGATGATGGCATCGTTGACCCCGTTGACCATGTAGAGAACGACGCAGACGACATAGAAGAGGAATGGCAGCTCGAACTGGTTGACCAGGTTGCGGACAACGGTGGAGCTTGATTCCGGTTCGACCTGCGGCACCCGGAAGGCTGACGCATCCACCTCGCCGCGTTTCACCGCAGCTAGACGGCGGCGCGACATGATGACGTATATTGTGTAGATGAGCGCCGTCTGCACGATCAGAGGCCAGAAGATTGCGGTGTTGCTCATGATGGTCCCTAACGAGGATGTCTGCTTGCGACGCTAATCGAGTTCCGGTTGAGAGGAAAGCCAGCCCTGCTCACACCGCCCCCGGATAGTTCGGGCTTTCGCGAGTGATCGTGACGTCATGCGCGTGGCTTTCACGCTGGCCGGCGCCGGAGATGCGGACGAATTGGGCTCGCTGGTGCAGCTCCTCAAGATTGGCTGCGCCGACATAGCCCATGGCCGCCTTGAGGCCACCGCCCAGTTGATGCAGGACGCCCGACACAGGGCCCTTGTAGGGTACCTGACCTTCGACACCTTCCGGCACCAGTTTCAACGTGTCTCTCACTTCGGCCTGGAAATAGCGGTCGGCGGAGCCACGGGCCATGGCGCCGACGGATCCCATGCCGCGATAGGATTTGAAGGAACGGCCCTGGTAGAGATAGACCTCGCCCGGGCTTTCATCTGTGCCGGCAAGCAGCGAGCCGATCATCACGGCCGATGCACCGGCGGCGATGGCCTTGGCCATATCGCCGGAATATTTGATGCCCCCGTCGGCGATGACGGGCACGCCATTTTCGTGGGCCGCCTCGACGGCGCTCATGATCGCCGAAAGCTGCGGCACGCCGACACCGGCAACGATGCGCGTGGTGCAGATGGAACCCGGGCCGATGCCGACCTTGATGGAGTCGGCGCCGGCATCGATCAGCGCTTTAGCGCCTTCGGCGGTGGCGACGTTTCCTGCCATGATCCGCACCGAGTTGGACAATTTCTTAACCCGCGACACGGCATCGAGCACACGCTGCGAATGCCCGTGGGCAGTGTCGACCACCAGCATGTCGATGCCGGCATCGATCAGCCGCTCGGCTCGTTCGAAGCCGTCCTCGCCCACCGTGGTCGCGGCCGCAACGCGCAGCCGGCCCTGCAGGTCCTTGGCTGCATTGGGGTTCAGTTGCGATTTTTCGATGTCCTTGACCGTGATCAGCCCGACGCACTGGCCGTCCGGATCGACGACCAGAAGCTTTTCAATGCGATGCTGGTGCAGCAGTTTCTTGGCCTCGTGCTGCTCGACATTCTCATTGACGGTCACCAGCCCTTCGGATGTCATCAGTTCGTGGATCTTCTGATCGGGGTCGGAGGCGAAACGCACGTCACGATTGGTGAGAATTCCGACCAGTCGGCCGGTGCCGAATCCACCGGCGCCACCGTTTTCAACGACGGGAATGCCGGAGATCCCGTGGGTCTTCATCAGGGCCAACGCATCGGCAAGCGTGGCTTCAGGCCCGATCGTCACCGGATTGACCACCATGCCGGACTCGAACTTCTTGACCTGGCGAACTTCTTCGGCCTGCTCCTCGGGCGTCAGGTTGCGGTGAATGACACCGATGCCGCCGGCCTGAGCCATGGCGATCGCCAGCCTTGCCTCGGTCACCGTGTCCATGGCGGACGAGATGATCGGCAGGCTGAGGTCTATGCCATCGGCAACGCGGGTCGCGATGTCGACCTGGCCCGGCATGACGGTCGAGTGGCCGGGCTGCAGCAGCACGTCGTCAAACGTCAGGGCTTCCCGCCCGGTCATGGATTCGATGATGCGCGCCATTGCCAATCTCCGCTTTGTAAAAGCCGCCATCGGTGCCGCCACGCGGCGCCGTGCAGAATCGTCAAATCATTCAGAAGTTGGCATTGGCTGGTAACACGGATGCGACGCCAAGGAAACCACAAATAACGCGGCCAAAACGACCGCGAAAATGCCCGGAACTGATGGACTTCAGCGGCCGTCTTCGTCTTCACCCCGGCCCTTGAACGCCTTCGCCAGGAGATACATTTCCACCGATTCGGCGCGAGAGGCCGGCGGCTTGATATGGATGACGGAGGTAAACTGCCGCTTGAGCATCGACAGCAGGTCTGCCTCGGTGCCGCCCTGGAATGTCTTGGCCAGAAAATGGCCTCCTGGCGTCAACACGTCGACGGCGAAATAGGCGGCGACTTCGCACAAATGCATGGTGCGCAAGTGATCGGTCCGCCGGTGGCCGGTGGTTGGAGCAGCCATATCCGACAGCACGAGATCAGGCGCGCCGCCGCAAGCCTCGATCAATGCGTCCGGTGCCGCATCATCAAGGAAGTCCATCTCCAGGAAGGCGACGCCTGGCAGCGGGTCCATTTCAAGAAAATCGATGGCCGCCACTCTCGGATCTTCATCGGTGGAAGACGTGACCTTGGCAGCAATCTGCGACCAGCTTCCAGGTGCCGAACCGAGATCAACGATGCGGCGGGCACCGCTGAGGATTTTGTGCTTTTCGTCGATCTCCAGGAGCTTGAAGGCTGCGCGTGAGCGATAGCCCTCAAGTTGTGCCCGCTGCACATAGGGGTCGTTGAGATGGCGCTCGATCCAGCGCCGCGACGATGCCTTGATGCGCTTCTTCTTGACCTTTTGCCCGAGCTTGCGGCCGGTGCGGTTGCCGCCCGTCGGCCGGCTCATTGCTGGTCGCCTTGCTGACGGTTGGGTCGCTTGTAGTAAGGCCGACGGCCGCGGCCTCGCCGCCACACCCCGTCGGCGGCCATCATTTCAGTCAACAGCCCCTCACGCAGTCCGCGATCGGCGACCCGCAGACGATCCGAGGGCCAGCGCCGACGGATCGCCTCCAGAATGGCGCAGCCAGCCAATACCAGATCGGCGCGGTCCGAGCCGATACAGGGGTTGGAGGAGCGTTCGTCGAAATTCCAGGACAGAAGCTTCTGGGTCATGCGATCGACCTCGCTGCTGCTCAGCCAGAGGCCGTCGACACGGCGGCGATCATAGCGCGGCAGGTCCAGATGCACGCCGGCCAGCGTCGTCACGGTGCCAGAGGTGCCGAGCAGGTGGAACTCGCCGCCGGCGCCATTGCCGCATCCGGGCAGATCCGGGCACGGAAACCCGTCCAGCAGATCGGCGACCTCGTCCACCATCTCTTCAAAGATCTTCTCGGTCACTTCGCGGCCACCATGGCGTTCGGAAAGCGTCACCACGCCCACCGGCAGCGATGTCCAGGCGCTGATGTGATTGGCCAGCCGGTTGGAGCGGCTACCGGACAGATCGATCGCGGCGATCTCGGAGGAACCACCGCCGATGTCGAACAACACGACCCCCGCGGTCTCGCGTTCGACAAGAGAGGAGCAGCCGGACACTGCCAGCCGTGCCTCCGTCTCGCGATCGACAATCTCCAGGTCCAGCCCGGTCTCGTCCTTGACCCGGTCGAGAAACTCGGAGCCGTTGCCGGCGGAGCGACAGGCTTCCGTTGCAATCAACCGGTGGCGACGCACGGTTTTGCTTGCCAGTTTGCTGGCACACACTTTCAGCGCTTCGACAGCGCGGTCCATCGCAGCATCAGACAGCCGCCCGGAGGCGGTCAGACCCTCGCCCAGCCGCACGATGCGCGAGAAGGCGTCAATGACGCGAAACTGCCCGGGACGGGTTGGGATGGCGACCAGAAGCCGGCAGTTGTTGGTGCCCAGATCAAGCGCCGCATAGACCGGCGCCTGCCCGCGATCGCGACGGGGCTTCCAATGCTTGTGCTGTTGCTGTTTGTGCGCCGGCCCACCATTCGGCGTGCCCCTGGCGGGTCGTTGTTCAGCCCTGGTTTGCGTGGTGTCCGGTTGCCGGGACCCGTTCATCGCCTGAGCAGACGCACTTTCGGGCGCACCGGACTCATTGCGATGCTTGTGCTTCTTTGAGCGCCGGCGACGACGCTTCCTGCCGGAATGTCCCTCTGAGTTGCCGCTCGCCGCCGCGTCAGGCGGCTGATCGGGCCTGTCGGAGCGCCGGGCATCGGTCTCATGCGACCGCTCCTGCCCTTCCAAAGCCGGCACGATGGCGGAGTCCCGCCTGTGTGCATTTGCGGCGGCACGGTCGTCCTGCGACCTCTTCGGTGCCTCTCCGCCAGCTTCCAACGCCCCGCTGATGGGCACATTTGTGCCCGTTTCGGGGTCTGTCACTTGACTATCCTGACGCGCCGCGCATGCCCTGAAGAGCTGCAGCTGGCGCTTCTCGAACCTCTGTTACGAAAAGTGTATCAGCGCCCTGTTTGTTCGACAAACCTTTTTTCCGGGCTCACTCGACGACTGTTTTCGGGTGACTATCCCCGGAAGATGGGCACCTGCCCAAACGCCCGGTCGCACCGCGCTAACAGTGGCGTCGCCGAGTGCCGCAACTGACATGATGAATTCGTCCTTAGCGTGTTCTGGGCAGCAATGGCGAAAGTCCGCTCGAACTTCCCCTCAGGACGACGGGTGAAAGTTGCGTCATTCATCTTCGCCACATCACGCTGGGATCACGCAAGGATCACGCCAAGGGCGTTAGACCATATGGGTCATGCACAAAATGATGAACGGAAATAACGTAGTTAGCGAGGAGTTTCTTCCTCCTCACCCGGTGCTGCATCGAGCTGGCGCCTCAAATCGGAAAACCCGCGCAAATGAGACGCATGAGTGAACTGGCATGATTACTATTGATCTGACGTCCTCCCCCCTGGCGATTGATCTTCGCGATAACCGCTTCACAACATCGCTGGACTTCTCGGTGTTGTTCTCGGCAAAGAAGGCAGTGACCGTGCAGGAGCTCAATCCGGACACCGGTGAGCTGGAAACCTTCAATCTCGATCCGGCTATCTTCTACACACCGTTGGGCGACTACAATTCGGATTATGACTACAGCCAGCAAGGCGGCGACATTCTCTTCCTTTGGGACGAAGACACCGACTTGTTCATCAATGTGCACATCGAAGGATCGCTCGATTTTCCCAATATCGACGACTTTGTCGACCCATTCTATAGCGACGGCGACGCGTTCGATGCCGATGTAAACGCCTATACCGATGAACTTTTGAACTGGCGTTCAAACCTGGGACAATTATCATCGCGGAAGATGGTCATCGAAGACGTTGTCACCATTACCTCCGACCAACCGGTGTCCCTGTCCCAAATCGGCAGCATATCGGACCTCTTCGAGGGCGACACGGTCATCAACGGGACCCAGTTCAACGACATCCTGCGCGGCGACGCCGACGGCCAGTCCGGCAACGATACGATCAATGGCGGTGACGGCGGCGACACCATTTTCGGTGACCCCGGCATCGATGTTATCAATGGTGGCGGATCAGATATTGATGTTTTGTCATATGGCCTTTCAACCTCCGGCATCGGCCTGCAACTGGGGATACTTGCAGGGTCGTTTGGGGACGCCGCCGGTGATCAGATTTCCGCTGTCGAACTGATAGTTGGCTCCAAACACAATGACCAGATCGATATTCCCAGTTCAGTCTGGTTATTGGCCGGCAATGGCGGTGCCGATACCATTTATGGATCATCGGGCAACAACGTCATCTTCGGCGACTTTGCGATTAGCCAGGGCGCTTTGATTGGCGAGTTGTCCGACGCGAACTTACAACAGTTGCTCGCAAATGCCGAACTCGGAGGAGCCGAAGGCGGCGACACGATAGCCGGTGGCCTGGGCTTCGACCAGATCTTCGGCGGAGGCGGAAACGATAAACTTTATGCTGGAGAATTCGATTTCCTCTTTTCATCCAATGACACATCCGGCAACGAACTTTACGGACAGTCGGGCGAGGATCATCTCTTCGCGTGGACATTCTCCGAAAACACCACCGATGAGCTGGATGGTGGCGCTGACAGAGATACCTATTACGCCGACGGTCAAGACAAAATCATAGAGTTCGAGCTCGGCGAAACAGCGCATTACCGAACCGGATCTCAGGCCGAACGCACGATGTTCATCTCGGATGTTTTCGGTTCCCGCGCGATTTTCTTCGATGGAACCGACGAAGTCATCGGGGAACTTGCCTTTGACAATACGATCCTGGCCAATGAGGTCCGGATATATGATTCAGAGTTCTTTGGACACAAAGTGGTCAGTCTCGACCGAACAGCGGATGAACTCCCGTTTCTTACAAAAAAGCAGGCGGACGAAATCAACTGGAAGTACAACGCCCAGCAGATTTCGGCCGTTGCAAAACTGGCATTCAACTTGGTAGCCGAAACCGGGGCTTTCAAACGATACTCAGACGTCGTTGGCAAGAAGGCCGCTGAATACTTGGCGAAAGCCGGCGCCAGCAAAGAGACTCAGGCTCTGGGGAGTGAGTACGCCTCAGAAGTTTCCAGAGACCTTGTTGCGGAGGTGCTGGGAGAGGCTGCTGAAGACGCGGTCACCGGAGAGAACCGATCAATTTGGGATTACATCTCGGTTTTTGACATTGCGAAGATTCTCCTGACGAACACGCTCGCCAAGCCAGCGCAAATTGCGTTCAGCTTCGGTGAGTACTTCATCTCCGTCATAACAAACGAGATCGGGCGTCAGTTTGAATTGTTCATGAACACCTATTTCGTCTTCTCCGAGGGCGAGTTTATCCGAAACAAGGATACCGGGGAGTTTGAGGCGCGGTCCGGAACCGTGACCGACGGAAACATCTCCGGCGCTATCGTATTCGGTGATGAGAATGGAAACGGGGTACTGGACGACGGCGAAGCCTTTACGGTTTCCGACGGTGGAGGAAACTACATCCTTTCCAATCCAATCGGTCCGGTGGTGGCTTCAGGCGGTATTGACGTTTTGACCGGACTGCCGTTTGCCGGCAGACTGATCGCCGCTGAGGGCGGCACGACGGTCACGCCTTTGTCGACACTGGCGCATTATCTGTTCGCGGTTCCGGTAGCCAACCCCAATGAAGCACTATCCCAGGCACTGGGGTTGTCTGAAACCTACGGCTTCGGCGCTACCGATCCGATTGAACAGATGTTCGAGGGTGCGGATGATTCGGAATTGGTCGCGAAGTCCAACTCCGCACTGATGAACACCGTCCAGCTCATTGCCTCCGCCTTTGCCGGTCAGCGGGATCCCGATGAAAATGCCGATGAGGCCTACTCGGCACTCGCCCAGACGCTGCAGACGGTCGCGGTCATAGACCTCACTAGCAGCGGTTTCATCAAATCAATTCTCGATACCTTTGTTAATTCGCCAGCAATTACAGCATCTAACGCGTTTTTGACGACTCTTTCTGAGATTATTGCAGCCGCTAACCAGCAGACCTTCGATGTCACAGCTGGATCCAATGTCGACGCCTTTTTCGAAGCTCTCGGCACGGTTGGACGGGCCGTGCAAGGTTCCGTGGCCGATGCTCTCGAAGCAGCCGCCGGCAACGACGCCGCTCTGCTGGCTGCGAAGGATGCCACGACCGGTCAGTCGCTGGCAGATCTTATCGCGGACGCCGGCGATGAGTTGCTCGGCGCTCCCACCGACATCTTGCTCGACAGCTTTTTCGCGAATGAAGGACTCGCGGGCGGCTCGATCGTTGCGTCGGTCACCGTGCTGGATCCCGACCTCCTGGACACTCACACCCTGTCCATCGTTTCGGCCAGTCTCGGTAACCCATTCGAGCTGGATGGCAACAATCTCATTCTCGGCCCTGACGGCGCTCTCGATGCCGATATCCAGGACAGTTTCGACATTACACTGCGCGCCGAGGACGGAGACGGGAACACACTCGACAAAACGGTCACGCTGTTTGTCGGCGATACCGGCCTTGACCTTGTTTTCGGTGGCGCCCTTGCCGAGAACTCGGCTGCTGGAACGGCAGCGGCGGTTTTTGGCACCAACGGCTCCCTGCTTGGAGCAACACCCGTCTACTCGTTGATCGATGACGCGAACGGCCTGTTCGAATTGCTGGGCAACACGCTGGTCGTGGCCGACGGTGCGAGCCTGGACTATGAAACCCAACAAAGTCACACCGTTACGGTCAGAGCCCAAGAGGGAAGTGCGCCGCCCGAAGAACGAAACTTCGTTATCCAGATTCAGGACAGACCGATTTCGGACATCGCCATCAGCTCCGGCGGAATCGTGCGAGAAACGGATACCGCGGGGGCTTTGGTTGCCACATTCGAAGCAAGTGAAAACCCCGTGGAACCGACCGCTGTCTTCACGCTCATCGAAGACGGCGCTGGTTCTTTCGTGCTCAACGGCAACCGGTTGGAGGTCGCTCCTGGCGCTACCTTCGACTACAACACACAGAGCAACCACATTGTCACGATCGGCGCCTCTGACCCGGGCGGTCCGGTGTTTGAAGAGAGTTTTGACATTCTGGTTCAGAATGTCGGCCCAATTGTCGGGACGCCCGATCCCGACGCCCTCAACGGGACAGCCTTCGACGACGACATACAGGCGCTGGCCAGCGATGACACGATCAACGGCTCGGGCGGATCCGACCTGATCGATGGCGGACCGGGCCACGATGTCGTCGTCTATGACGGCGAACGCGCCGACTATTCCCAGACCCTCAATGGCAACGGCACGATCACCGTCGAAAAGCCGGGCGGCGGGACGGACACGCTGACCACCATAGAGCGCATCGACTTTACCGATGGCGACTATGTCTACGACCTGACCAGCCCCAATACCGGCTTCGGCTACCGGATCTACCAGGCCTCCTTCGGCCGCACACCCGACGAGGGCGGCGTGCGCTTCTGGATCGGCAATCTCGACAATTTCGACCAGCAGGGCTGGAGCGACTACGAGAAGGAGCAGTTCCTGGCCAGCCAGTTCATCCAGTCGGACGAGTTCCGGGGCCTCTATGGCACCAATCCGAGCAACTTCGACTACATCGACGCGATGTACCAGAACGTTCTGTTCCGGCTGCCGGACCAGGCCGGCTACGACTTCTGGGTGGGCGGCATGGTGAACGACGGCCTGACCCGCGAGGACATCCTGATCGCCTTCACCAAGAGCGACGAGAACGTCAACAACAATGCCGTCAATCTCGATGACGGTGTCTGGGTGGTTTGACATGGCTTCGCATTGCACACCAAAAGATCGGCTCACTTGGATCGCCAAACCGCCGCTTCCGTTGGTCCGGGATGAAAACGACCAGGACCACGAACAACACGACCACAACCACGACCACGACCACGACCACGACCACGACCACGACCACGACCACGACCACGACCACGACCACGACCACGAAAATGATCATGACGTCGACGCCAGTGCCATCCCTGGGACTCCTGCCCTTCAAAGTTGGGATCTTACGGCCGATGCGCTTGGCCACGTTTTCGACGCCGCTGTGTCGATCGAAGCCGGTAGTTTTTTCCTGGGTTTCAACAATGCTGCAGCGCTTGAAGCGTCCAACGCCGTGTTTCGGATCGAGCATCCCGATGGCACCCTGATCAAAACGGCCACGATCTCGGACAGCATCCCGTTTCTCGTTGAGATAGAAACCGCGGGAACATACCATTTCAGCCTGTTTTACGCGCCGGCGGACTATGAGCTGACGGTCAGTTCCTATGCTGCCGACGCTCCTGATGCTAATTTTGAAGCTCTTCTTTACCACTACGAAGACGAAACCAATCCGCGCACCTGGCACGGCCAGGACATACCAATCGGCGGCCAGGTTTTCGTGACCTACGGGTTTAACACCGACCCTTCAAAGGGGAGTTACGTTCACGGCGCTACACCGGATGGATTTGTTCCCCTGGATCAGTCCTTTCGGGACATGGTGCGAGAGGTGCTCACCACCACTTCGGAAATTGCTGGAATCACCTTCATCGAAGTCGATCCCGAAACAAGCCCGCATACACCGATGCTGATGTTTCATGGAAGCAGCGATACGACCTTCGGCGGATTTGCGAACATTCCAAACCTCGGCAACCATTCTCACAATGTCACACTCAAAATCACCCCGGACACCGAACCGGACGACCTGGTGTCGACGACGTTCCATGAGCTGGGTCATGCGATGGGGCTTCGCCATCCGTTCGATGATTTTGGCATTTATCCATCGATCGCGGGGACGCTTTACGATCATCAGTTCTTCACGGTGATGTCCTACACCGGATCTCGTCAGCCGGAGTTTCGCGAACTTGACCTGCTGGCGCTGGATTTTCTGTACGGCCAACCCGGCGAGAGCGGTTTCAAGTTCGCAACCGCAGGCGATGATCTTGCCATCCTCGGAACCGGATTGGACGACTCCATTGCTGGAAGCTGGCTTCGGGACTTGATTTTCGGAGCTGATGGAGCCGACTCGATCGACGGCCATCAAGCCAACGACATGATTTTTGGTGGCGGCGGAGCCGATAAGCTTCTCGGCGGTCTGGGTGACGATTTCCTCTCGTCGGAAAGCGGAGACAGCATCCTCAACGGCGAAGATGGCAACGACATCCTTGTCTCAAAATCCGGCAACAGTCATCTCAACGGCGAGGACGGCGACGATCTCCTCATCGCAATCAACGGCAATGTTATCCTTGAGGGCGGGGCCGGTGCAGATATGATCATAACAGGTCTCGGCACTGCGATCGTCACCGGAGCTTATTCGGTGAACGACGAGTTTCAGGAGCCGGGTGAGGACATTTTCGTCGCACCTGTCTACGTGCCTGGCGAAACGGCATCGATGGAGATCCGCAATTTTACAGTCTACGACGACGACGAATGGGATCCGGACGTCATCAATGTAGCTCCGTTCGGCATCGGCAACTGGACAGAGCTCCAGAACCAGTTGAGCGTCGTTGGCAATGACCTAATGATCCGGTCGACATATGACGATGCTTTTACAATTACGATAAAGGACAGAATATTTGCCTGGTTCAGCCAGGACAATTTCATATTTGAACAAAGCAACAATGCCCCGATTGCCGTTTTCGGCGATATCATGGCCCTGACGAAGGACACCCAGGTTGGGGCCATTGTTGCGGACTTCGACACGCTGGATCCGAATTTCGGTGACACGCTGCATTTTGCCCTGACACAGGATGCGGAGGGGCTATTCGACATCAATGCAGACACCGGTGTGGTCACCCTTGCCCGCGAGCTCGACTTCTTCGGAAGCCGCTTTCGTCCGATCGAGGTGGTCGTCACGGATCAAGGCGGTCTCAGTGCGGCATCGACCTTTTCGATCCCGGTCATCGGAGACGGCCCGGTCGACGTTCAGTTCAACGGCAGCCTGAGTGTACCCGAGAATACAGGTCCAGATCATGTTATCGGGACGGTTGATGCATATCAGAACGCTGAGGAAATCGCGGCCACATTCGCCCTTCTGGACACCGCCGGTGGCCTGTTCCTGCTTGATGGCGACACCCTGAAAGTTGCTCCGGACGCGCTGATCGATTTCGAGGTCGCGACCAGTCATACGGTTCGCATCGAAACCTCCTACGGCAACGGATCCACCCATTCGAAGGATTTTGTCATCGAGGTGGTGAACCAGCCGATTTCGGATGTCGCGCTGGCTTCGGGCGGTCTGGTTCGCGAAACGGACATTGCCGGTACCGTGATTGCCACGTTCGAGGCATTCGAGAACCCATTGGAGCCAACGGCAACATTTTCGCTGATTGACGACGCGGGTGGGTTGTTTGAACTCGAAGGCCATGAGTTGAAGGTCGCTGCGGGCGCGTCGATCGACTATTTCGCGCAATCCAGCCACACGGTAACCATCGGCGCGTCGGACGCATCCGGTCCGCTGCATCAGGAAAACTTCGACATTGAAGTCCTTGGCGATGGTCCGATCGAACTTCAATTCGAATCAACAGGCGGGCTGGCCGAAAATGCATCTGGCGGCCAAACGGCTGGCACGATCCGGCCGGCAAGAAACGGCACAGACATCACGGCGACCCTGACCCTCATCGATGATGGCGGTGGGTTGTTCGAACTCGTTGGCGATAGCCTACAGGTGGCGAACGGCGCGAGCATCGACTACGAAACGGCAACAAGCCATTCGGTTCGTATTCGGGCCACCTACGGCGGAGGAACGGTCCATGAAAGCGAATTCGTGGTCCACGTCGAAAACAGACCAATTACCGATATTCAAATGAATTCAGGCGGATCAGTGCGTGAGAACGAAGCTGCTGGCACGCTTGTGGCGACCTTCCAGGCTTTCGAAAATCCGCTGGAGCCTACGGCGACATTTTCGCTGATCGATGACGCCAATGGTTTGTTCGTGCTTGATGGAAATCAGTTGAAGGTCGCGCCAGCTGCGACCTTCAACTTCGGTGCGCAAAACAGCCATACGATCATCATTCGTGCCTCGGATGCATCCGGGCCGGCCTATGAAGAGAGCTTTGACATTTCGGTGCAGCAGGCCGGCCCGATCGTCGGGACACCCGATCCGGATAGTCTCGACGGAACCGCCCTTGACGACACAATACTGGCCCTGGCCAGCGACGACACGATCAATGGCTCGGGCGGATCCGACCTGATCGATGGCGGACCGGGCCACGATGCCGTCGTCTATGACGGCGAACGCGCCGACTATACCCAGACCCTCAATGGCAACGGCACGATCACCGTCGAAAAGCCGGGCGGCGGTACCGACACGCTGACCACCATAGAGCGCATCGACTTTACCGACGGCGACTATGTCTACGACCTGACCAGCCCCAATACCGGCTTCGGCTACCGGATCTACCAGGCCTCCTTCGGGCGCACACCCGACGAGGGCGGCGTGCGCTTCTGGATCGGCAATCTCGACAATTTCGACCAGCAGGGCTGGAGCGACTACGAGAAGGAGCAGTTCCTGGCCAGCCAGTTCATCCAGTCGGACGAGTTCCGGGACCTCTACGGCGCCAATCCGAGCAACTTCGACTACATCGACGCGATGTACCAGAACGTTCTGTTCCGGCTGCCGGACCAGGCCGGCTACGACTTCTGGGTGGGCGGCATGGAAAACGACGGCCTGACCCGCGAGGACATCCTCATCGCCTTCACCAAGAGCGACGAGAACGTCGACAACAACAGCCAGAACCTCGATGATGGCGTCTGGGTCGTGTGACCGACCCCTCGCAGGCGCTCATCGCCAACTGCGTCCCTTCCGCACTTTATTCATCGGCATCAGAACGGGATTTCGAGACGGGCTCCGCCGCCGAAGATCTGGCTGTTCTCAGAGAAGCTTGCGGCGCCGTCCAACCGCAGGGTTGCTGACCCAAACAGAATATCGAGCCCCGCAGCAGCTTCGAAGCGGGTTCGGTCCATATCCGTAGCGGTTCGGAACGACGGCATTCCGCCTGATGCAAACGAAGCCTGGATCGCCGGCGTCGCATTGCCGAGCAGTTGCGTCAGACCGACTTCAACATGGGGCCTCACTCTCGTTTGCCGCTCTCCGAACGTGAATTCTCCTCCAAACTCGATTGCCGGATTGATGCTGAAATAGGTCTGTGCACCTGTATCAACCATCAACCGGAGTGAACTGGACCCTGTTTCAGTAAAGTCCGAGGAAGAGAAGTGAGCCACATCCAGACTGACCTTTGGCTTGGCAAACCGCTCGTCATTACCGATCAGATATGCTGCTTCGACCGCTCCCGCTACGGACCAGATGTTCTGGCTGCTGTTGATCACGCCCAAGCCGAACGGGTTGCGCTCATTATCAATGTCGAAGTAACCGACCGCGCCCAGTGCCGAGATTTCAACGGCGCCGAACCGTCGTTTGGCTGACAAGCCGGCCATCAATTCGTCGCTGTCGCTGTTGGAGTTTGAATTGTTGACCTGAACCTGGCCATTGCCATAGCGCAGTGCACCGCCAACATTCCAGTTTTCACCGATCGTGAGCTGACCGCCGACTGTCAGCGAAACGTTGGTGCCGTCAAAGCCCAGATTGTCGCTCGTGGAGTCGCGTTCCAGATCGGAGCCTTCAACCTGCAGATATGCGCAACGGCCGCTATCGAAGAAGCGTTCGGACGTGCGGCCCGTGACATTTGAGCAGCTCAGAAGTGCATCGTTAAAGTCGTTCAGGGCCAGATAGGAGGCAATCTGATTGTCAACGAAGACTTCGCCGGAAAGCGTGCTGTAGGCCCGCACCACTTCCTCATCCGTTTCCAGGGCAATGAGACTGAGCGCGGCATCGTCATCCAGTTCATGAGCCCGATAGATCGACTGCACCGATCCTGCAATGGCAGCCTGGGTTTCATTGGCGATCGCCAGGATGCCGGCGTTTGCAAAATCGATATCGAAACCCAGACTGATTTCGTCGTTGCCCGTCCTTACGAGCTCGTATTGCGCAATTGCCGATTGCGTCACCTCGAGTTCTGTAATCAAGCCGCCGATCGGCATGACAGGCTGCTTGCCTTCCAACAGCAAGGTATTGTCCACCAGAATGACAGGAATAACCTGCCTGCCGGGATCGACCTGGAAGGGATCCAGCAGATCGACAATGACGAATCCGTCCAGATCGGCATTACCGTCAACCAGCAACTGGTCATCGGCGACACCTTGCAGGTTTGTCACATTCGGATTGAGATCCACCTCGATCCGACCGGTGGCCGTTTGGAGAATATCCCCCAGAATCAGGGTCTGCCCGGTCGCTCCCGATGGCCCGATGTCCAGTATGCCCTCGTTGACAACCGCCTCAACCTCCAGTTTCTCAGCCTGGATGATGCCGGTTACTTCATTCATCAACCGAGAGCCAGGCGTAACCTCGACCCGCCCAATGACTGTTCCAAAGTTCTCGAATATCGTTCGGCCATCGCCCTCGGCCTTGACGGCAAGCCCCGCTTCGCCGTCGGACGAAACAATGTTGCCGAAGTTGAAAATCTGGTTCGGATCAAGGCCAATGGCACCGTCCTGGAGGAAAATCGCCGCTCCTTCCTGAGCGCCCGCGAGCTCGGTGCCTCCGGTCACGTTCCCAAGCTCGCCCACGGTCACCACGATCGGCCCTCGGCCTTCCCCAACAGACTGCGCATAGACACCATGGGCGCCAGCGCCGACGGCCGAAACCGTGCTCTTAATATCGAGATTGACGGCATCCGCACCGGTTGCCGTACTCGTCCCCGTGCCACCGGCACCCTGAGCGATGATGGCATGGGATTGTTCTCCGCCTGTGGCGACGATAGAGCCCGCAGCGAGGTTCATGGCGATCCGGCCGGCCCGGCCGCTCCCGCCGGCCGACCCGAACAAGGCGCCGCTGGCGCTTGAATCCGTGTTGCCGGCAATGCCGCCTCCGCCGCCAACCGACTGCAGAATAATCGCAGGCGAGTGGTCGCCATTGGTCATGACGCTGACATTGGTGAGGTCAAAATTGATCGCACCGCCGTTGCCCCGGTTGTCCGAGCCGGCACCGAAATCCAGGTTCGATCCGAACCGATCTGATGACGAGACTTGAACGTGCCCGGCATACCCGCCGCCGCCGCCAACCGACTGGGCCAACACACCCGGCGAGAAGTTTTCGGATGTTGAAATTGACGCATCCCGCAGATCCATGGAGACAGTACCGGCGGAGCCGAAGGCATCATTGGTGCCACCCAGTTTAATACTGCCGCCCTGCCCTCGTGCGCCCAGTCCGGCCATGCCGCCGCCGGCGCCAATTGATTGCGCCACGATCGCTGTTGCATATTCGCGCATGGTCGAGATCGACGTCGCCTGCTGGCCCGCACCCCGAACGTTGATCGTCACGGGTCTTCCGTTGCCACCAACACCGTCCGCACCGAGATCAAGCGTGAATGTCGCATTCTGCTCGCCGGCCTGACCGGCTTCGCCGCCACCGCCGCCGATCGACTGTGCGAAAATCGCCGACGATCCGGCGCCAATGGTCGTAATGTTTCCGGCTCCGTGATTGACCTCGACGTTGCCGCCATTGCCACCGCTGCCGCCAGTCGCACCCAGATTAAGGACTGCGCTCCAACTGTCGTTGCTGTTTTCGGTTTCAACACCGCTGAGTGAGGGCGCTGCGCCACCTCCCCCACCAATGGACTGTGCAAACAGACCATGGGAACTTTGCGCCGCCGTGACGACGTCCCCAGACGTGGTCGGCACACCATTTTCAGTTCCATTTTCAAGGATAATATTGCCGCCGCTGCCGCCGCCGCTGGCGCTTCCCAGGGCCAGCGAAACACCCTTGCTTGAGCCGCCGCTGCCAAAGACGAGCCCGCCGGTCAGGTTTCCGCTGCCGCCGCCACCGCCGACAGACTGGGCCTGCACCGCATGGGAACCGGTCCAGGTCGAGTCTGGTGTCAACGTATCTGTTGTCGAGACATCGCCGAGGTTTTGCACCCACACGGTCCCGCCGCTGCCTCCGCTGCCGCCCTTCGTTCCCAGGGCGAATGCGATGGTCGATCCCGATCCGGTTTCGACATCACCCTCCAGGCCGGCAGCGCCGTGGCCGCCGCCACCGCCAATCGATTGGGCGAGAATGCCGACCGAGGCATCGCCGGTGGTTCGAACTTCCCCCTCATTCAGGACGCCGACACCGGCGTCTGCGATCGTTCCGATAAGGCTGCCCTGAGCCGCATTGCCGCCGTTTCCGCCCGTCGCTCCGATGCCAATCGCCAATGCCTGACTGTCATCGGATCCTGAAATGGTTCCCTCGACCCCGATGCCACCGGAGCCACCGCCACCGCCGATCGACTGCGCGACAATGCCTCGCAAACCCGCCGGGTCGTTCGATGAACCAGCAATGCCGTTGATGTTGGCCAGATTTTCAACCGTCACCGCCCCGCCGTCACCGCCGCCGCCACCGGCACCGCCAATGCCGAGAGCCAGTTGAACAACACCGGTCGCATCGTCTGCAGCACCCACTCCGCCGTTGATGCCGGCTTGACCGTCTCCCCCGCCGCCGCCGATGGACTGGGCGAAGATACCTGTCGAATCCTTCCCGCTGATCTGCAGGTTCGCATTCTGAAGGTTCAACACGTTCACACGTTCGCCGGCGCTTGCTTCCGCTCCGATGCCGCCAACCCCGACGGTCAGAGCCTTTGCATCCTTGGCGACTTCAAGATCACCCGCTATGCCGATGCCGCCGGTTCCACCGCCGCCACCGACGGACTGGGCATAGATGGCATGATTGCCGTGATTGTTTCCGGCACCCGAATTGTTTGTGATGATTTGCGCCGAATTGTTCACCGTCACCACGCCGCCGGCACCCGCTGAACCGCCGCGACGGCCGATGCCCAGATTGACGGAAATTGCGTTTGATGTGTCATCGCCCGCCTTGATGCCACCGTCAATGCCAGCGCCGCCATTGCCGCCGCCGCCTCCGACGGATTGTGCAAAGATCCCGCGGGAACCTTGACCCGCGACGGAGATCACTGAGCCTACACCTGTTGTGATGTCTACGGTTCCGCCGCGGCTCCCGTCACCGCCGCCGCCGCCAAGTCCGATGTCAAGCGCCTTCTGATCCGAATTGGAGGTAATGTCGCCGCTGATACCGGCACCACCGTTGCCGCCGCCGCCGCCTATCGATTGGGCAAAGATCCCATCCATTTGCCCGAGACCGGATTCTCTTCCGTCCGCCATAGCGCCGGTTTGGATAACCGTATCATTTTGGACAATTACCACAACAACGTCACCAGCTCCGCCATTGGCGCCGGCTCCGCCGATCGCTAACGCCAGCTGCCCTTGACCTTCATCAGAGTCGCCTTCCAGGGAACCTTCTATCCCGAACCCGGCATTGCCGCCGCCGCCGCCAATCGATTGTGCGACAATTGCCTTGGCGCCATCACCATAGGTGGTGATTTGACCGGCGGTGGACACTTCAACCCTCGACGCGGATCCGCCACCGCTACCGCCACCTCCCACCGTGACTGCGGCACCAAGTTTGCTGCCGTTCGAATAATCGCCTTCAATCCCGGTCGCACCGTCGCCACCGCCACCGCCGATGGATTGCGCAACGATGGCATGCGCGCCGTCGTCATGGGTGGTGATCGTACCGCCGCCGAAATTGTTGACCAAAACGCCGCCGGCCTTTTCGGTGCCGCCCCCTTTGCCTCCAACCGCCACGACCAGGCTTAGGTCACCGGTCGTTTCAAGATCGCCTTTCAAACCGACACCACCCGTGCCACCGCCCGAACTGATGCTCTGGGCCAGAATGCCATAGCCGGCCGAAGGTGTGTCGGCTCCGTCATCGCCATTGTCTCCGGCGGTGCCGGTCACGATGTGCGAGGTATTGAAAACGTCAACTTTGCCACCCGAACCGCCAGCGCCGCCGCCCCCACCAACACCGAGCTGAAACTGGCTGGCGGCCGTATCCTGTCCCAGGCTTGTGACCATGTTGGAGCCACCAGAGCCGCCGCCGCCGCCGATGGACTGAGCCACCAGCCCCTTGGAGCCCGGCCCTGCCACCATCAACATGCCACGATTGTCGATGACGACACTACCGCCCGAATTGCCGTCCCCGCCACTGCCGCCAACGGCAATGCCAAACTTCGAGGCATCATCGTTCGGAACCGCGAACGAGCTTGTATATCCGCCCGCGCCGCCACCGCCGCCGATGGACTGTGCGAAGATGCCGTGAGAGTCACGACCATAAGTGGTTGTCGTTGAAGACTTGACGACATTGACGCTGCCTGCAACGGCTCCGCGGCCCGCGGAGCCGCCGATGGCAACCTCCAGAGAGCGTTTTCCCTGATTGTTACTTCCGGTCAGTGCAACGCTTCCGCTTCCACCCCCTCCGGCGATGGACTGGGCGAGAATTCCGTGTTCACCACCGATATCAGCGGCCGAATCCCGTCCGGCTTGCCCGGTGAAAATCTCGCCATCGAAGTCAACATCGACCGGGCCGGAAAGCCCTCCGGATCCGCCGGTGCGTCCGATCAACAGGCGAAGTTCCTTGCTGGCGCTGCCCGACACGTTTCCTGATATGATCGTTCCGGCGTTTCCACCGCCGCCGCCAATTGACTGGGCAGTCACTCCGCGGCTGCCCTCACCGGTGACTTCGATGCGATTGCTTCTGACGAGGTTCTCTAGCGTCTTGACACTAACCGCGTCAGCCGCGCCGCCGTCTCCTGCGGTTCCAGACAGCGCAAATCCGATCTGCGTCGATGATCCACCGAAGGATGCGTTCCCTGACACTGCGGTCCCGCCATTACCACCCCCACCGCCAACGGACTGGGCGAGAATTCCATCGGAGTACACGCCAGACGTCGAGACTGTCCCAGAGGTCTGGACAGCCACAATCCAGCCGTTTCCCGCACTACCAGCTTCGCCCCCGATGGTGGCACCAACCGCTATACCCCCGCTTGTGCTCAAATTTCCGGATATTGCGGAGCCGCCATTGCCGCCGCCGCCGCCAACGGATTGGGCCAGAATGCCAGCAGATAGATCTCCATGTGTGGTCACATGATTTGTAGAAACGACATCCACACGGCCACCAGAACCGGCGGTCTCTGAACGGCCGCCCATGCTGAATGACACATTGTTCGACTGACCCAGGGAAACATTGCCGGCGATCGCCAGGCCCCCATTTCCGCCGCCTCCACCGAGCGATTGAGCCAAAAGGCCTTGTGAGTTGTCGCCCCAGGTTTCCACTTCGCCAGCATTCGATATCTCGGTATCTAAGCCGTTACCGCCAGCTCGTCCCGTTCCTCCGATGCCTGCGGCAACGTTGGTGGACTGCGTCATGGAAATATTCGCTGCGATGCTCGCCCCGCCATTGCCACCGCCGCCACCAATCGACTGCGCGATCACCCCGGCGGACTGGTCCCCCGTCGTCACAAGCATTCCGGTGTTCCAGGCGGTAGCGTGGCCCCCATCTCCGCCGGCATCTCCGCTACCGCCGAGGCCAAAACTGACGCCGGCGCTGCCTCCGGCCGACAGGACTCCGGACACAGCGAGTCCACCCTGCCCACCACCGCCGCCAATCGCTTGAACGACCATGCCGGCAGACTGCTCACCGGCGGTGGATACATCACCGAGGTTTTGGGCAAAGGCCCTGTATGCAGAATTGCCGGCGCCTCCGCCGCCTCCAATACCCACACTGGCCGCGATCCCACCAAAACCCGCCGCCGCAGTAATTGACGCGCCCCCATTTCCGCCGCCGCCGCCGATGGATTGCGCAACGATTGCGTTTGATCGGTCACCAACCGTACTTATGTCCTTGGCGTTCCGGATGTCCGCTAGGCCGCCCCGTCCTCCGTAAGCTCCTGAGCCGCCGACACCGACCGAGAGCGACCCGGCATTGCTGCCTGACAGCGCCAAGGCAAACCCGCCATTGCCTCCGCCGCCGCCAATCGCCTGGGCCAGCAGGCCATGGGATTCATCGCCGGTCGTAGACACGGTTCCGCCTTGCAACTCGACGCCGGACCTGATCAATGCCGAAACGGCACTGCCACCGGTCCCACCAGTGCCACCAACTGAGATGGCAACAGCGGGAAAATTGATCCCAACAGAGGCAGACGCAGAGAATCCGCCATTGCCGCCCCCGCCGCCCAATGACTGGGCGACGATGGCAGAGGAGCTGTTTCCGGACGTGCTGATATTGCTGCCACCCTCACTCTGGATTTCGACACTGCCACCATGGCCGCCAGCACCACCGCTGCCACCGATTGCCAGAGACGCGGCCAGACCGCCGGCGACCGCCCCACCGCCATTGCCGCCACCGCCGCCGATCGATTGACCAATGATTGCCGATGAGCGCTCCAGATGGGTCGTGATATCTGCTGAATTCTCTATATTCACGGACGATCCGGCACCGCCGCCCGCGGCTGCGCCGCCGACGGAAAACCAACCGCCCGTGGTACCACCATCTCCACCGCCGCCACCGATGGATTGCGCAATAATTCCGTGAGAACAACCAATTCTGCACGGCACAAACAAGTCGGCGGCGGCTGGTCCCTGCGGCCCTTGGCCGGTGTCAATCGTTCCTTTGTTGATGATCCCAACGCTGCCCGCATCCTGAGAGATGCCACCCCGGCCACCCAACGCCACAAGACCGATACTTGTTCCGCCCGAACCACCAGTGCCGCTGATGGACTGCGCCTGTATCCCGGAGGCACTGTTGCCGAACGTGTTGATTGCCGCAAAATTGCCGACAGAGACCTCACCACCGGCCCCGCCGATTGCCCCTTTGCCGGATTGTGAATAATAGATCCCAAAGGCATCACCGCCCTTGCCACCACCACCGCCGATCGATTGGGCAAAGATCGCCGTTGCTCCATTTCCAATCGTGGTGATAGTGCTCCTGCTTTGGACGTTGATGATGCCCGCCTTTCCGGCACTGCCACCGTCAGCGGCGAAAGAGAACAATCCGACACTGGAGCCACCAGCGCCCGCACGACCGCCAAGACTCTGCGCAGAAATGCCGACGGAATTGTCGCCGACGGTTTGGATATTGCTGCCTTCCTGGAGCGAAATCTGGACGGGACCCGAGCTTCCCGACCCGGCCCCATCACCGCCGCCGCTGAAGAAGCCCCCGTCTCCACCCTCACCGCCGCGCCCGCCGACACTGCTGATCGCGATGCCGTCAGAATTTTTGCCCTGGGTGAGTATGTTGAAGGTGCCGGTTACCGAGGCCAACGAACCAAACCCCCCGGCGGCACCGTCACCGCCCTGCCCGAAGGAGCCGCTTTTGCCCCCATCGCCACCCTTACCGCCAACACTGACGCTGATAAGGCCCGGTGAATCAAATCCCCTGGTCGTAATTGTGGCATTCAGATCGGCGGTCGCGATCTGACCACCCGTACCGCCCGCTCCGCCGTTGCCTGCTCTGCCGGAGCCGACGCTGGCGCCGTCTCCGCCTCCGCCTCCTTGACTGAAAAAACGAACACCGGGGGATTCCGGTCCCAAGGTTTCCAGATTCAGAACTGTCCGGCCCTCAAAAATGAAATTGCCGCCCCTGCCGCCATGCCCACCGTCGCCGCCTGGTCTTGAACCCAATCCCATACCGCCAGCGCCACCCACAGACGCGGCATCAACAGCCGGACTTTTAACCGCAAGGGTGGTTACGGTAAGCCCCGCACTGCCAGTACCGAAAAGCACATTGCCGCCAGCCGCCCCGTTGCCACCTGGCATACCCCAGATACCGTGACCACCAACTGACAGTGCTCGAACGCCGGCCTGCCCTGTGATCAGTCCTTCAACATTGATTGAGATATTGCCGACTTCCCCGCCATTGAGGCCGAATGGGAATGCAATCCCCAAGAGGTTTCCGATATTCTGGACTAATATGGCCGCACCAGGAGCCTTAGACTCGATTTGTCCGGAGAAATTCAGGGAAAGCCCGAACGCCCCGAATGGCGCATCGGCGGGGTCGTTGGTTGAGCCCTCAGACTGTAGCAGAATTGGCAGATCAGACCGTATGGAGGCCGATCCCGCATCAACGTTCAACGTTCTTGTCGGCGGGTTCGGTCCTGTGGTCGAGCCGAGATCCCAGACAATCCCCGTTGGATTGACGATGTTGGCTGTCAAATCCTCAACAATGACTTCTGTCGTCCCGGCAGGAACCAACGCACCAACGTCCAAGCCGGATGAAAAATCACCTGTACAGACAAAAGTTGTGCCGGTATCGGGAACGCAGACGGCCTCCGCGTCATCCACGCCGAGAAAATAAAGAGGGAGAAGCGGAATGAGGGCCAGGGGAACCGGTTGTAGCATGGTGGCGCCCATGAGCCGCGACCCAAATTTTCTCAAGCTTAGAGAAGTATCGCCTTCTGAAATCACAAGTACGCCCCCGTACAATTTTATTTAAAGTATAATATTCCTCTGCTTTTCCAGCTAATTAGCCTTTTTTGAAATCGTTGATTCAACCAACCGGACATCGGCGATGTTAAAACCAGCTTTACGGTCACACAATCCCCAATCACACTTCATCCGCGCAAATCACCTATGCTGTGACAGCCTCGCAACGAATTGAAACGTGCCTCTGTCGGAACATCTGCCATACTGTCAAAGTTGATTCGCAGCCCAAGGGAGGTCTTTGACCGTGTCCCGTATCGCGCTTCTCTACGTGGTCTTCATCGACATTCTGGGACAGGGACTGCTGCTGCCGATCCTCAGTTCGTTGCTGCTCGATCCATCCCAGGATTTCCTGCCGAAAGACGTCTCGCAGGCCGGACGCGAATTGCGCTACGGCGTCGTCCTTGCGCTGTTTTATCTGGCCTGGTTTTTCGGCGCGGCCTTCATCTCCAAAGTATCCGATTACATTGGGCGCAAGGTCTCGATTCTGATCTGTCTGGTCGGCGCGTTCGTCGGCTACGCGCTGACCATCGTCGCCATCGAATATTCGAGCCTGATCCTGCTCATCGTCGGTCGGTTCATTGGCGGCTTCACGGCCGGCAACCAGCCGATTGCCCAGGCGGCGCTCGTCGACGAGGCGCAGGACGATCAGCAGAAGGCGCAATTCATGGGGCAGCTTGTCGCGGCGGTTGCGCTGGGCTTTATCGCTGGACCGCTGCTGACGGCCACCCTGAGCAGCAAGACGCTAATGGGCGATGCCGCCTCCCTGACGCTGCCAATCTATGCCGCCATTCTGTTGGTTCTGATCAACTTTGGGCTGATCGTCCGGTTTTTCCGCGAAACGCTGGCCGAACGCCGAACAATCGACTTCGGATTGAGCGAGGTGTTTCTCACCCTGCTGCGCATCCGTCACCACCCGATCACGTTGAGGCTGGCGCCTGTCTTCTTCTTCGCGGTCATGGGTTTCAACGGCTTCTTCATTTTCCTCAACGACTTCCTGATCGAACGCTTTCAATTCAGCACCGTTCAGAACAGCGTCATCATGATCGTCCTCGGGGCAACGATGGGATTTATCAGCCTGTTTCTGGTCGGCCCGGTCTTCGCCCGCTATAGACAGGTCAACATTATGGTGGTGACCGTCGTCATCATGACGGTCTTCATCACCGCCTATGTCTTCAATCCGGTGTCGGCCCTTGCCTATGTGCTGATCATTCCGATCATTGCAGCCTTCGGCATTGCCTACCCGACATTGCTGTCGATGTTTTCGGCCAGCGTCGACGCCTCTCGCCAGGGCTGGGTGATGGGCGTCTGCGTTGCCCTGTTCACAATCGGCTCTGGCTCGGTCTCCATCGTCGGAGGAAGCGCGATGCGGATCAATCCGGGCCTGCCGCTGTTCATCGGAATCGGCAGTTGCATCATCGCGTTGGTGCTGATCGCCGTTCTGTGGCGCGGCAATGCAGACGTGCGGAACCTCGACCCGCACAAGCGGTAGCGCGCCTGCGTCGAAATTAATCTGGAACCGGCATTTGCAATTCGCTATATTTGCGCCTATAAGGCCGCCGCATCAGCGATGCCTGATTGGGGAATAGGTTAACGGTAGACCCACGGACTCTGACTCCGTTAGTCCCAGTTCGAATCTGGGTTCCCCAGCCAACCTTCATTGATCGAACCATGTACTGCGGCCGCGGAGCGCGTTAGTGTCCGCGTGTCATGACCAAACAACGCCGTCTGTCATCCCAGGAAGCCCATGCCTTTTTGAAGGATCGCACGCTGCATGCGTTGGATCCCGATACGCGGGAGGCTGTTGCCCGCGTGACATATCGTGGTGATGGAAAATGCCATGCCGTCATGGTGTCAGGTGAGAGCGCGCCCGGGGTGTGGGGACTGACGGATACGGGATACTGGACCCAGTACGAGCGATTTCGAGACGGCGAGCGGCATGAGTTCACGCTGGTGCTTATCAGCGACCGCGTTGCGCAGGCTTATTTTGCCGATGGCCGGCGGGCTTTCTTGCAGACACCCGATCTGCCCGAACGTTGAAGCAACACGAGGACGGCCAAGGCTCCTGCCCGTCCTCATTTTGGATCACTACACCTACTTGATGGCATACCCCATCGCGGCGCCGATCGTCTCATTCCACACGGCCGTGCAAGCCTCGCCGCAGCGCTTTCCGTAAGCCGGCAGCACCGCATTGGTCGCAGCGTCAGCGACGATGGCCATATCGGCGTCCGATGCCTCGACAAGCGTCATTCCGGCAGCGTCGCCATATTTGCAATCGCCACCGGTGTTGCAGCTCAAGCCGTCCTTGGTTTCTGTTGCAGCCAGCGTGAACATCTCGCCTTCGAGCTCACGCAATCCGGTTTCGATCACTTTCTGCACGGCCGGATCCAGGCTGTTCCACCAGTCCAGATTGGCGATCGCGGCGATGACTCCGTGGTTGATCGCGATGTCCGAGATATAGTTCGCCTGCTCATGCCATTTGGCATTGAAGCCTGACAGCGCTCCGGTAATCGCACAATCGACCGTGCCGTTCGCCAGGGCCGTCGGCACTTCGCCAAAGGCCATGCCGACCGGCGAGCCACCAATGTGCTCGACAAAGACCTGCTGCGATGCTCCGGCGGCGCGCACGGTGCGCCCGGCAAGATCAGGGAGCGAGCCGAATTCGTCCCTGCAGTAAATCACCTGGCTTTGATAGGTGCCGTAACCGAGCAGTTTGATGTTGTGTTCTTCGGCCAGGTAAGCGGCGTGGGCGTCGCGGAAGGCTTCGGCGGCCTTTTGCACGGCCTCCACGTCCGCGACGACACCGACGAGATCGGTTGCCTCGTTCATCGGGACGGAGCCGGACGTGTAGGGCAGGACCTGGTGTGCCAATTGAACCGTGCCGTTCGAGACGAGCGAAAAGAGCTCGCCGCCCTTAAAGCCCAGTTCGTTGAACGGACGCAGGTTAGCTTTGATCGCCCCGCCGGAGGCATCAACGATGGTCTTGTTCCAGAACGGGTCTTCCATCTGCGTATACATCGACAGAATACCGATCGAACCCACCACGTTCATCTCGGTTTCGGGGATGTCCTGGGCGACCGCTGGCGCGGCCAGGGCAAAGGAGAATGCGATCAACGGTGTCTTGAGTTTCATGGGAACCTCCTTGTTGGTGTCGTTGGTCAGTTCGGGTTGAGGACTTCGGGCAGCCACAGGGCCAGACCGGGAAACAGGATCAGCAGCGCGAGCATGATGAGCATCGCCACCAGAAACGGGCCCGATCCGACGAACAGATCACCGATGGAACCGGTCTTGCGGACCGCCTGGACGATGTAGAGATTGAGACCGACCGGCGGCGTAATCAGCGCCGCTTCAATCAGGATGACAAAAACGATTCCCCACCAGACGGGGTCGTAGCCGAGCGCGACGATGACCGGCACGACAATGGGTGTCGTGGCGATCATCATCGAGATCGTCTCCATGAAGCAGCCGAGCACCAGATAAAACGCAATGATCGCGAGCAGCATGGCGAGCGGCGGCCAACCAAGCCCGAGTATGCCGTCGGTGATGGCTTCGACAAGACCAATGGAGACCATCACCAGGTTCAAAAAGAACGCGCTGAGGACAATGAGCAGGATCATGCAGGTGGTGCGTACCGTGCCTTCGAAGGCCGAGAGAAGAACAGGAAGGGTCAGCTTGCCGTTCACTGCCGCCAGACCCAACGTCGCGATCAGACCCAGAGCCGCAGCCTCCGTCGGTGTTGCCAGGCCGATATAGATCGACCCCACAACGACCATGAACAGCCCAAGCGGCGGCAGGAGGTGCGGCAGGCCAGCGATCCGCGCAGGCCAAAGCGATCCGACCGCGCGCTCGCCCCGCACAAGGCCCGGCCTCAGCAAGACAGCCACCAGAACGATTCCGGAAAACAGCGCAGCCAACAGAAAGCCCGGAACGAACCCCGCAGCGTATAGGTCGCGCACGGACGTCTCCGACAACACCGAATAGACGATCATGTTGATTGATGGCGGGATGAGAATGCCAAGCGTGCCGCCGGCGGCGATGGAACCCAAAAACAGCGGCCGGTTGTAACCGCCCTTGTCCATATTGGGCACCGCAACGGTGCCGATGGTCGCGGCCGTGGCGAGCGATGATCCCGAGGTGGCCGCGAAAACGGCGCTTGAAGCGATATTGGTGTGAATAAGCTGTCCTGGCACCCGGGCAAACCAGGGTGCCAGGGCCGTGAATAGCCGCTCCGACACGCCGGATCTATGCATGAGTTCGCCCATCATGATGAACATGGGGGCGGCAATCAGGATGAAGTCCGTCGAGTGCGTCCAAACCAGCTGTCCAGACGCCGCGGTCATCGGGATGAAGGCAAAGTTTTCCGACAGAATATAGCCCGACAACACCAGAACCGCTGCGACGGGCAGGCTCAGCGCGAGCCCGATCAAAAGCAGGAAAAGCGCCGCCTGGATCATTCGCGCACCTCTGCACCAGTGATGCCGCCTTGCTGCAGTTCCTCCAGGAGGCCGGGCGCGGAAACCAGCGTTTCGGCCGTATCGGCATCGCCTGCCAGCAGCCGCACGATCGCAAAAACCGGGGTCAGAACCGCAACTGTCGCAAACCAGACAAATCCCGCCCACCAGATGGTCTGGGGAACCAGCAGGGGTGTCCGCAGCGTGGAGATCGACCGTGCATCGACCCGCCAGCTCTCCTGCAAAACGTCAAAGGTGTACCACGCGAAAGCGACGGCGGTGACAGCGAGCGCAACAGACGCCACCAGATCGAACGGCATCCGCAGAGTGCGCGGCAGTTGGGCGGTAAGAATATCCACGCGGATATTGGCCTTCGTGGTGACGGTGTATCCCATGCCAAGACCGATGCAGAGCGCCAGCGCGTATCCCGAAATCTCGAAGCTTTCGACAAGTGTGCGGCCTAGCAGCGCCCGGGCGGCGACGTCGATTGCCACCGGAACAGCGCAGCCGAAGAGGATCGTGGCGCCGGCCACCCAGGCCAGCCATCGCGAAATGCGCGCGCTTATTTCATAGACAGGCTTCACCAATGACATCCTCGATAAAGCGGCATCCGTCCGCTAGCGCCTTGATCTCGATAAATTCGTCATCGGTATGACCCTGGGCCATGTCGCCCGGTCCACAGACGATGACGTCGTGCCCCGCGTCGCTGTAAAATCCAGCTTCGGTTCCGAAGGTGAGGCTGACCGGCGCGCGCCCTTGGGTCAGTCGATCGAGGACACCATCCGGTGCGGTCCTGACAAAGGGCGGAACATCCCGGGACGTCTCAAGCCAGGCGCCGGCGTCTTTGTGCTGACGTTTCAGATCGTGGTCGATCTCCGTCGCCAGCGAAGTCAACTCGGCATCGACTTGATCGGTATCCGCCTTGGAGGCAGCGCGCAGCATCCAGGTGACCTCGCAATCGGCAGGCACCAGATTGATCGGCCCGCCGCCGGAAATCCGCGTCACAACAAGGTTCGACGGGTAGCTCCCACCCGTCTCAGCGAGATCATCTCCAAGCTCGGAAAGGCGTTGCAGCGCCGGTATTGCGCTCGCGATGGCGTTGACCCCCAGGTCAGGAGATCCGGAATGGGCCGGGCTTCCTCTGATTTTCATGGACTGAACGCGACCACCTTTGTGGCGGATGCCCGGGTGCAGATTGGTCGGCTCGCCGACAATGATCCATTGCGCGGGCTTCAGGCGATCCAGGAGGCTTGGAACGCCCAGGCAACCGACTTCCTCATCATAGGAAAACGCCAGCGTTATCGGGCGTTTCAGGCCGCGTGACGTCATAGCCGGCACCGCCGCCAGAACCACGCTGAGAAAGCCTTTCATGTCGGTTGTTCCACGACCGTACGCCCTGTCGCCCTCAAGCCGCAGTCGAAACGGGTCGGACGACCAACGATCCTTGTCAGCCGGAACAACATCGGTGTGGCCGCTGAGGACGATCCCCGCAAGGCTTCTGTCTCCAATCACCGCGATCAGGTTCTGCTTTTCGCCGGTCGGATCGTCCAGGAGCATCGTCTCGACCCCATGCCGGTCGAGATATGCTTTGATCCAGGAGATCAACGGCAGGTTGGAGCGGTGGCTCGACGTATCGAACCCGACCAGCTTCTCGAGGATCTCGATGCATGTCTCCAAACGGTCCATGCTGGAAGGTTAGGCTGATCAAAGGTATTCAGGCAATGAAAAAGATTGCATACTAATATACGCTGAGCGTATAGTTGGCGCCATGCAACTTCGGCAACTCGAAGCCTTCCGCGCGACCGTCATTTCCGGAACGATATCCGCTGCAGCGGTCAGCCTGCACAAGTCCCAACCGACCGTCAGCCGCCTGCTGCAACAGCTTGAACATGAGCTTGGCATTGCGCTGTTCCGCCGAGAACACGGGCGCGTGCACCTGACCCACGAAGGACTTCGTTTTTACCGGCGAGTCGACGAGGTCTTTGCGGCCTTTGACGAGCTGCAGACCATGGCCAGCGGACTTCGCAACGACGCCTTCAGCGAGGTTCGAATTTTCTCCAGCCTCGCCTTGTCCATGACGGTCGTCCCTGAGATCGTGGCAAAACTCTCCGAGCGCTATCCTCGTATCAAGGCGAAAGTCATCACGCTCGACGCCTACAGCTATTTCGGCAGCCATTGCGAAACCGAACATGACGTCGTGCTCGGCCCCCGGATCGGCTTCGAAGCGCAAGTGGAGCAAGTGCCCTTGGCGGAAGTCGACAGTGTCTGCGTCCTTCCGGAAAGCCACAGACTCGCAAAGCAGTCCGTGGTGCAGGTCGGAGACCTGGCGGGCGAGTCAATGATCTCGCTTCTGGAAGATAACAACCGTCTGTTCATCAAGCATGAGAGAGTGTTCCGGGATGCCGGTGTCGAGGTCGAACAACGCCTCTATTGCCACGCCTCGGCCGCAGCCTACGAGATGGTGCGCCAGGGGCTGGGCGTCGCGCTGATGGAGCCGTTCAGCGCGCCGTTCTGGGAAAAGCGCGGCATCGTCGTCCGGCCTTTCAAACCAAGCCTGCGATACGAATTCATCGCCGGCGTCAAACCGGGCGCCCTGCAATCCGCATCGACAAGGCTCATACTTGACCTGGCGCGAGAAGCGTTTCTTAGAAACGAGTACGCCTCGAGTTGCTGACATATCCCGTCGGGACGCTCCACCGCCCAAGATTCGCACAAGGCAGATCGGGGATAATCCATCTCAAGGCGAATCACGGACTCCTGTCGACTGTGCCGCGAATTGTCCTCACACCAGATCACGGGCCATGATGTAGGACGTTTCCGACGACAATGCTGACGAATGCTTCCATCCTCGTCACCGGCGGCACCGGCTCGTTCGGCCATGCCTTCATTCCGCTCACCCTTGCGAAATACGATCCAAAACGGATGGTCATCTTTTCTCGCGACGAGATGAAGCAATGGGAAATGGCCAAGCGGTTCGGGGACGACCCGCGGGTGCGCTTTTTCATCGGCGATGTGCGCGACAAGGAGCGGCTGGCGCGGGCGTTGAACGGCATCGATTTTGTGGTTCATGCCGCGGCGACGAAGATCGTGCCGACGGCCGAATACAACCCGTTCGAATGCGTCAAGACCAACGTCAACGGCGCTATGAACGTCATCGACACATGCATCGATGCCGGCGTCAAACGGGTCATCGCGCTCTCGACCGACAAGGCCAGCAGCCCGGCCAATCTCTATGGCGCCACCAAACTTGCGTCCGACAAGCTTTTCATCGCCGGCAATTCCTACAGCGGTGCGGCCGATACGCGCTTCGCGGTGGTTCGCTACGGAAACGTGATGGGATCGCGTGGATCGGTCATTCCCTATTTCATGTCATTGAAGAATAGGGGCGTTCTGCCGATCACCGACACCCGGATGACCCGTTTCATGATCACCCTGGAACAGGGTGTCGAATTGGTGTGGACAGCCTTCGAAGACACGGTTGGTGGCGAAATCTACGTCAAGAAGATCCCCTCCATGGGCATCATGGACATTGCCAAGGCGATTGCGCCCGAAGCTGCTACGGATGTGATTGGCGTGCGGCCAGGGGAAAAGCTGCATGAGCAGATGATCGGCATCGAGGACGCACTCCACACCTATGAATATGAGGACCACTTCAAGATCCTGCCGGCCATCCACAACTGGTCGGAAGATCCGGTGAGGATCGGCACCGGCACAAAAGTCGCTACCGACTTCGTCTACAGTTCCGACAAGAACGACGCCTGGATGAAGCCGGAGGAACTGGCGGTCTGGATCGAGCAAAACCACCGGGACATTCTGTAGGTCCGAACAATGATTCCATACGGCCGACAAGACATTTCAGGCGCCGATATCGAGGCCGTTGTCGACGTCCTGAAATCCGACTTCCTGACCCAGGGGCCGACTGTCGAGAGGTTCGAAACGGCCGTTGCCGGCTATTGCGGCGCAGCACGCGGTGTCGCCGTCAACAGTGCAACTGCCGCGCTTCACCTGGCATGCCTCGCTTTGGAGGTCGGCCCTGGTGATCTGGTGTGGACGAGCCCTATCAGCTTCGTCGCCAGCGCCAATTGCGCTCTCTACTGCGGTGCGGATATCGATTTCGTCGACATCGATCCCCAAAGCACTTCGATGAGCGTCGACGCACTTGCCAAAAAGCTGGAGGATTCGGCAAAGCGGAACCGACTTCCGAAGGTCGTCATACCGGTTCATCTCGGCGGTCAGTCATGCCGCATGGAGGAAATCGGTCGTTTGGCGCGGGAATATGGATTTGCCGTCGTGGAGGATGCGTCGCATGCCATCGGCGGCACCTACAAGGGTGAGCCTGTCGGCAACTGTCGGTTCAGCGATATCGCCGTTTTCAGCTTCCATCCGGTCAAGATCGTCACAACCGGCGAAGGCGGTATGGCGCTGACCAACCGTGCGGACCTGGCCGAAAAGATGACGCTGCTCCGTTCCCACGGCATCACTCGCGATCCGGCGCTCATGCAGGGCCCGTCCCATGGTGGATGGTACTACGAGCAGGTGGATCTCGGTTTCAATTACCGCATGACCGATATTCAGGCGGCACTGGGCTGCAGCCAACTCGGCCGGGTCGATCGATTCGTTGGCCGGCGCCGCGACCTCGCCCAGCGCTATGACCAGCATTTGAAAGACTTGCCGCTAACCCTGCCGTGGCAACATCCGGACGCTCGGTCTGCCTGGCACCTTTATGTCATTCGTCTGGACCGAGAACGTGTTGCCATCAGCCACCGAGAGGTCTTCGAACGGCTGCGGTCGGCGGATATCGGCGTCAACCTGCACTATATTCCCATTCACACCCAACCCTATTTCAAAAAGCTGGGGTTCAAATCCGGGGACTTTCCGGAGGCCGAGCATTACTATGAGGAAGCTATCACCATTCCGCTTTTTCCTGGCATGTCAGAAGCCCAGCAGGACGAGGTCGTGGATTGCCTCGGGCGTGCACTGACATGACAAACATCGCCGTTGTTCCCGCCCGTGGCGGTTCGAAGCGGATACCGCGCAAAAACATCAGACCATTCGCCGGACGGCCGATTTTGGCCTGGGTTCTCGAAGCCGCCCGGGAGGCTGGATGTTTTGACGCGCTGATTGTTTCGACCGATGACGAGGAAATCGCGTCGGTCGCGGTCGAGCATGGAGCCGAGGCGCCGTTTGTCCGGCCGCCGGATCTGTCGGACGATTTCACCGGGATCGGTCCGGTCGTTGCCCACGCGGCGGATTGGTATGAACAGCATCGATCGAAACCAGACCATGTATGCTGCCTGTTGGCGACCGCGCCGTTCCTGCTGCCGTCGGATCTCACCTCGGGTCTGGACCGATTGATCGCGGGTCAAAAGGACTACGCCTTCTCCGTGGCCGAGTTTCCTTATCCGATCCAGCGAGCGCTGAGCATCGCCAACAATGGCGAGGTTGCGATGTTCTCGCCGGAACATATGACGACCCGTTCGCAGGATCTGGAAAACGCCTATCACGACGCCGGCCAGTTCTATTGGGGGCGCCATGAGGCATGGATCGCGCAAAAGCCGGTCTTTTCAAGCGCGTCGCTGGCCATCAAGCTGCCGCGCATTCGTGCTCAGGATATCGACACGCCCGAAGACTGGGAGATTTCCGAACAGCTCTTTCGCGTGCTCCGCGGTGTGTCCGGAGACGCAGAATGACACGGACAATCAGCATCAATGGCCGCGCAATCGGCGACGGTGAGGCTCCCTTTATCGTCGCGGAGATGTCGGCCAACCACAATGGCAACATCGACAACGCTTTCAAGATCATCGACATGGCGCAGGACGCCGGCGCTGACGCCGTCAAGATGCAGACCTACCGGCCCGACACGATCACTCTGGCCTCGAATGACGATGCGTTCACCATCAAGGAGGGGCTTTGGGCCGGACGAACTCTCTACGATCTCTACGACTGGGCCCACACACCCTGGGAATGGCACGCGGACCTGTTTGCATATGCCAGGAAAAAGGGGATCACCCTGTTCAGCAGCCCGTTCGACGCCACGGCGGTGGACCTGCTGGAAGATCTCAACGCTCCGGCCTACAAGATCGCTTCCTTCGAAGCGGTCGATCTGCCGCTCATCCGTACCGTCGCTTCGACCGGCAAGCCGATGATCGTTTCGACCGGCATGGCCGATGCCGATGAGATTGCTGAGGCGGTTGCAGCCGCCCGCGACGGCGGCTGCCGGGAACTCGCGATCCTGCACTGCATCAGCGGCTATCCTGCGCCGCCCGAAGACTACAATCTCAGAACTATTCCCGACATGATCGATCGGTTCGGACTGGTGACGGGTTTGTCGGATCACACGCTGGACAACACGACGGCCATCGCCAGCATCGCGCTCGGGGCATCGATCATCGAAAAGCACGTTACCCTCGACCGAACCGGCGGCGGACCGGATGACAGTTTCTCTCTCGAGGCCGCGGAACTGGCAGACTTGTGTCGGCAAAGCCGGACTGCCTGGTCCGCAATTGGCGCTGTCGACTACGGCCGCAAGTCCAGCGAGGTCGGCAATGTCAAATTCCGCCGCTCGCTCTATTTCGTCGCCGATCTGGAGGCTGGCGACACGATCACCGAGGCACATGTGCGCAGCGTACGACCCGGCTTCGGCCTGGCGCCAAAGCATCTCGATCAGGTCATCGGCCGGCGTGCCAATTGCGATATCGGTGCCAACAATCCGGTGACCTGGGATCTGCTGGAGCCCTCATAGCGCATGCAAACGATAGCCTTGAGAAAGATCGGCATTTGCGAAGAGGATCAACAGCGGAAAATGCGGCTGATCCGGAACCAGCCTTCCGTCAGACAGGCGATGTATACCGATCACGAAATCAGCGTCGAGGAACACCAGTCCTGGTTGGAGCGCGTGAGCGACGACCCGAGGCAGATTGTCTTCGTCGTGCTGAATGAAGACCAGGTGGTGGGTTGCGTCAGCATCAATGATCTGGACCGGCGTCACAGCAAATCGGACTGGGCCTTCTACCTGGACCAAGACCAGCGGGGCGGGTTGGGCGCCGCGTTGGAGTTTACATTGATCAACTACGCCTTTGGCGAGCTTGGCCTGGAGAAGCTCAATTGTGAGGTCATCGAGACCAATCCCGCCGTCGTCAAGATGCACAAACGGTTCGGCTTCAGGGAGGAAGGCTTTCGCCGCTCCAACATCGAGAAGGATGGTAAAAGGATCGGCGTGCATTTTCTCGGCCTCGTAAAGGATGACTGGCTGGCTTCAAAGGACTCAATCGAAGACCGATGCAGAGCGGCACTCGACCGGTTTGCCATCAGGATCGAGACGTGACCAAACATGATCCATCTTGAAGAGATCATACCGAGCGATGAACAAGTCCAGATCCTGTATCGGCTTCTGGAATCCCGGAAGCATCCCATCAGCCACACCACCCTGCCCTCCTACGAGGACCACGAGGCGTTTGTTCGGGACCATCCGTATCGCGCCTGGCTGCTTGTGCGCGATGCCGGCAGCTATATCGGCTCGGTCTACGTTCACACCGACAACACGATTGGCGTCAACCTTGAGGATGAACGCGTAGCCGACTGTTTCAACGAAGTTCTCAACCAGGTGCTTGAGGCTTATGATCCGTTGCCTGCGGTCAAGTCGGTGAGACACGGATCCTTTGCCATCAACGTCGCGCCCACCAACCGCGCCCTGATATCTGCTCTTGAAACGCGTGGATGCGCGGTCGCCCAGGTGACCTATCTCGTCGCCCGTCGGTAGATTTTCAAACGCGCCCAGTCTGCCCAAGCCACGCGCAAGTTTGATCCGGTACCTCTGGAGGTGGTCTGAAGGGACGCCTAGAAGGCGATCCGACCGGATTGGCGAGCAGATGACGATACATGCCCAGAAGCCGGCAGCGGCAAAAGCGCCCCCGGCAAAGCTCCTGAAGAAAATCCACTCCCTGCAGAAGCGCGGCAAGTTTCGCGAAAGCCGACCGCTATGCGACCGGCTGGCGGGACAGGGATTTCTCAGCCCGGACCTGTTGCACTTTCACGGTCTGGCTCTGCGCGCCGACAACGACCTGGAAGGGGCCCTCGTCAAGATTTTCGCGGCGACGGAGATGAAACCGAACGACGCGCTGATGCTCAATTCACTGGGTGTCGTTCTCCTGCAAATGAACGAGATCGAACCCGCGATCGAGCAGTTCAAACGGGCCACCAACGCCGACCAGAAACTCTACGAAGCCTGGAAAAATCTCGGCGTGGCGCTGAAGAAAGCGGAGCGCTATCCGGCGGCCCAGATGGCGTTCACCTGTGCCCATCACCTTGATCGCACCCAGCCGGAACCGGTGCTCAACATCGTTCACATGCTCATCGACAATCGGCACTACAAGAAAGCCGAGGAGTTGATGGACAAGCTGCTTGATGCCAGCAGCCAGGTTAGTCCCAGCTTCCTGCTTCAGCGGCTGCATATCGCTGCCCGCCTGGAGGATTTCGACTACATCACCGAGAACCGAGACCGGATCGATCGGGCGGGCCTCAACATCGACGAGCAGGCCGAGCTCGACAATATCTGGTCCTTCTACCTGCAGATTCACGGCCGCTACGACGAAGCGATTGCGGTGCTTGAAGACTGGGTCGACAAGGAGTCGGTCCACCAGGAACATTGCGTTACGCAGCTCGGGCTGTGCTACGCGGAAGCCGGTCGGATCGACGCGGGTATTGCCTACCACAAGGATTTGCTGGCCAAAAATCCCGATCACGTGGTCGGACGCTACAATCTCAGCATGTTGCAGATGAAGAGCGGCGATGTCGCCGAAGGCTTCGCAAACTACGAGGCCCGCTGGAAGCGGCGCGAATTTCCATCAAAACGCCGGGTGTTCGATGCGCCGCGCTGGGAAGGCCAGCCGCTCGAGGGCAAAAAACTGCTTGTTTGGCGCGAACAGGGGATCGGTGACGAAGTGCGGTTCGCATCCCTGTTGCCGGATCTTGAGACGTGCGGCGCTTCGGTGTCGTTCGAATGCACGCCCAAACTCGCACCGCTTTGGGAACGGTCCTTTCCCTGGGCAACCATCGGGCACGAAGGTGAGACCGACTGCCGCGGTGAAGCAGAGTACCTGGATTTCGACTATCAGATTCCGGCCGGTTCGCTGGCTGCATTCCTGCGACCTTCTGTCGACGCGTTCAGCGAAAAACAATCGGCTTGGATCCGACGCTATGGCGATGCGGAACAGAAGGTTCGCGAGCAAATGGCGATCGGCCCGGACGAAACACTTGTCGGCGTGTGCTGGCGCTCCTCCTTCCGGGCCACATCGCGTGAGCGCTATTTCCTCGGATGCGATCAGTTGGAGCCGCTGAAGGCGCTGCCGCACACCCGCTGGCTCAACGTGCAATACGATTGCAGCGACGAGGAAATCGAAACCGTGCGCAGTCTCGGCCTGCCGCTGCATCACTTTACCGATGTCGATCAGCGGGATGACCTGGTCAGCGCCTGCGGCCTGATTGGCGCCTGCGACGTGGTGATCTCCGTCGGCGTTTCGGTCGCCGACCTGGCGGCCGGTCTCGGCGTTCCCGTTGTTCAGTTCGGTCGTGAACAGTCGGAGATCTTCCTGGGCACCGATCATGTGCCGTGGTTCCCGACCTGCCTGTCGGTGCGGATGAAACCCTATGGCGGTGACGAGGCTATCGCGGATGTCATCGACCGGTGGCCGTCGATCCTTGAATGGGCGAAGGGTGTGACCACGGCGCGAAGGGCACCAGTGTCGGCCAAGACCTCACCCACCGGCCTCGATCTGGAGTACGGCCACGGCAACGCGGCCTGAGTGCCTCAAATCAAGTCGCCACGACAAAAAACAGTCTGCTGTTGCAATTTTCCATAACGGCAACTATATAGCGCGTCCGCCACTCGTGGTGACGACAACGGCTCTTTCCTACAGATCGAACTCCGTCGTCAGCTAGTCCCCGAGTGGTCCACTGCCGCAGGCGTGGTGTAGAACACGGTTACTTCGACTGTTAATCGAGAGGTTGTCGGTTCGAGCCCGACCCGGCCTGCCATGGGCCGGTAGCTCAATTGGATAGAGCGCTTTACCGGTTCGCCTGTTCCCGCCTGCGGTCAGCCAATTCATTTCGTTCCGAGTTTGCTTCAGCCAGTTACGCAGAATCTTTTTTCATTTTCTATGTTGCAATTTGCAACATAGGAAGCTACACAACGCTCCGCCAATCGTGGTGAAGATGACGGTTACTTCATTCAGGTTGAAACCAGACCGTCATCGCCAGTCCCCGAATGGTTCAAGACCGCAGGCGTGGCGCAGACAACAGATACTTCTCCTGAAACGAGAGAGGTCGCGGGTTCGAGTCCCGTCTTTCTGCGGAAAGTAGCTCAGTTGGTAGAGCACTTTGCTGTGGTCGCCTGTTCCCGCCTGCGGTCCTGCCTTTTGTCGCATCCGGCCCGTCCGGCGAGCGCGTGGCGTAGAAAACGGATACTTCGGTCATCCTTTAACGGACGGGGTTCAACTCCCCAGGCCGTTTTCGAATGTTCCCGCGTTCGCCCGACGGGTCGGAAGCAATGAGTAACAATGGAGAAGAACGATGCGCCTGAACATCGCGTCCCGCATTCCCATACGCCGCACCCACGAAGGTGCGCCGGCCAAGCACATCTCGCCAGAGGCGGCTCTTCGCCGCTCCGTTCTGTCGTGCCTGCTGTGGGAGAACGAGTTCTACGAGGACGGCCGGCACATTGCTGACCGTATCATTGAGCACGCCGCAGCAGTCGATCGCGAAACCGTATCGGCGCTGGCCGTGGAAGCACGCACCGTTTACGGGCTGCGCCACGCGCCGCTGATGCTGCTTCTCGACCTGATCCGCCGCGGTGGACCGGGCGTCGCGGACACAATCGCCGAAACCATCCGACGCGCCGACGAGATCACCGAACTGGTGGCGCTCTACTGGCGTGACGGCAAGCGGCCGCTGTCCAAGCAGATGAAGCTCGGACTGGCGAAGGCGTTCGGGAAGTTCTCCGAATACCAGCTGGCCAAGTACGACCGCGAAGGTCCCGTGCGGCTGCGCGACGTGATGTTCCTCACCCACGCAAAGCCGCGGGATGCGGAACAGGCGGCGCTGTTCATGCGCGTCGCGGACCGGTCGCTGAAGACTCCGGACACCTGGGAGGTCGCACTGTCGACCGGTCAGGACAAGAAGGCGTCATTCGAACGGCTGCTTCGCGAGGGCAAGCTCGGATATCTCGCCCTGCTGCGCAACCTGCGCAACATGGTCGAGGCCGGCTGCGACCTGGAACTGGTCAAGGACGCCATCGTCGCCCGCAAGGGCGCAGACCTGGTCTTTCCGTTCCGCTATGTCGCGGCGGCCCGTGCCTGTCCGCAGCTCGAGCCGGTCATTGACCAGGCGCTGTGCGAGGCCATTGCGTCTGCTCCACGGCTGACCGGTCGCACCATCGTGCTGGTCGACGTGTCCGGATCGATGGGCTGCCGTCTGTCGGGGCGTTCCGACCTGACTCGAATGGACGCCGCCGCCGCACTGGCCTCGATCCTGCACGGCGAGCTTCGCCTGTTCACCTTTTCCACCGATGTGGTGGAAGTTGCGCCGCGGCGCGGCATGGCTGGCGTCGATGCGGTGGTGCAATCGCAACCACACCTGGGTACGCGGCTCGGTGCCGCGGTCAAGAAGGTGAACCGACTGCCGCATGACCGGCTGATCGTCATTACCGACGAACAGTCTCACGATGCGGTTCCGGACCCGAAGGCCGGGCGAGCCTACATGATCAACGTCGGTTCCTACCGGAACGGTGTCGGTTATGGCCGCTGGACCCATATCGATGGGTTCTCGGAAGCCGTCATCCGCTTCATCACCGAGGTCGAGAATGACCGGTGACGAGCTGAAACAGGCGGCAATCACACTCTTCGGCGAGCGCGGATGGCAATCCGCGCTCGCTCGCCATCTGGGCGTCGACCGCACCCAGATCTGGCGCTACGTCACCAACAACCGGGTCCCCGGCCCCGTCCGGGCTGCGGTGACCTGCTGGCTCAAACACGGGCCGCCGGCGGACCGAACCCCCTGACCTTTTCCTTCCGACGGCATTTGATTGCAGACTTCGTCTATGCCATGAACCGGTTTCACAAAACGGGCGACGCACTCACTTTCGGGAAAATGCATGAAACTCGAATTCCACCACATCAACTTCGTGTCCGAGGACGTCGACCGGCTCCATGATTTCTACACGAAGGTCTTGAGATTGGACGATATTCCGCTCAGCCAGTTTCCGAGAACGGAAGAGACGGAAGATACTGGATATAGCGGCAAGATCCGATTTGCGACCGAAGGCGGGATGCAGTTGCATCTGGCGGAGCGCAATCTCGACGTGGCATTCAAGAATGGCCAGGTGATCAATCCGGTCGAGCGCGGCCATATCGCGTTTCGCACCGATGATCTCGCCGCGGTAAAGGCGATCCTGCAGGAAAACGGGATCCCCTATTCCGACTACGGCACCGCCTTCTCAAAGGAATGGCACCAGATATTCTTCCACGATCCGGAGGGAAACGTGGTCGAGGTGCACCAGGAGGTCGCGACGATGGGTGATTAGAGCGAGCCCAGAAGGGGTTTCAGCGACGCCTGCGCAGTTCACCCGATCGCCGCGGGATCCTCCCCTGTCTCAATTCGCTCAGGTCGCACACCGATCCCGACAATGCGGGCCGGAATGCGCCGCAGCACGGGAACCCAGCCGGCCAATCGCAATGGCAGGGGCGGCCTTGTGGCTTCAGATTGACTTAGAAGCGGGCCGATGACGCGGTTCTGCAACATGACCTGAAGGCGCTGGGTTACCTTCGCAGCGAAAGCGCGGCGTTGTTGCACGCGGTCGAGATCGGCCGCATCGACCGGCCCGGAGCGCAGTTTCTGAGCCAACAGGTTGGCCGTGGCCACCCCGTCTTGCACGGCCAGATTAACGCCGACGCCGCCGATGGGTGACATGGCGTGGGCCGCGTCGCCGATCATCAGCAGGCCGGGCTTGTGCCACTTGTCCAGCCGGTCGACCTGTACCGTCAGAAGCTTGATCTTGTCCCAGTCGTCGAGTTCACCGACGCGGTCGGAGAAAAAGGGCGCGATGGACAGCAGGCTGCCGTGAAATGCATCGAGCCCCCTGCCCTTGATCGGTTCGAAGTCACCCTTGGCGATGACATAGGCCACCTGCCAATAGTCGCCGCGATTGAGCAGTATGGCGATGTGGCCCGCGGTGAAGAAGAATGTCGTCTTGTCCGGGTCAACCGGCAGGCGCGACAGCCGAAACCACAAAACGTCCATCGGCGCGCCGAGCGATTTGGCCTGCAGACCGGCCTGCTCGCGCATCAGCGAGTGACGTCCGTCCGCGCCGATCACCAGGTCTGAACGGATTTCGAGCGGGCCATCAGGCGTCGTCGCCGTCACGCCCGCCACCGTACCATTCTCCGTGATGAGACCGGTGGCCTCTGTCTGCATGTGCAGGTCGAAGGTCCGATATCGCCGGCCGAGTCCCGCCAGAAAATCGAGGAAGTCCCATTGCGGCATCAGAGCAACGTATTTGCAGTGGGTGGGCAAGTGGCGAAAATCCACGACCTCGCTCTCGAAGTCACCGAAGCGGAGACCGATAACAGGAGTTTTCTCGTGCGGCAGATTCAGGAATGTGTCCAGCTCCCCGAGCTGATGCATCAACTCCAGCGTTGACGGGTGGATGGTATCGCCGCGAAAATCGCGAAAGAAATCCGCGTGCTTTTCAAGAACCGTGACGTCGACGCCTGCCCGCGCCAACAGCAGGCCCGTCATTACTCCAGCTGGACCGCCGCCGACAATGCAACAGCGAGTTTTGATTGATAAGAGCCCGGAAGCCGTCACCGACCCCTGATCCGCGGATCCAGCGCATCGCGCAGACCGTCACCGATATAGTTGACGCTGAGCACGGTGAGCGAGATCGCGAGGCCAGGCCACAGCACCCGCTCGGGGTGTTGCTGCAAGTAGTCCGTCGAATCGAACAGCAACCGGCCCCATGTGGGGAAATCGGACGGAAACCCGAGGCCAAGGAATGACAGGGCCGATTCGGTGATGATCGCGTTGGCAATGCCGAGCGTGGCTGAAACAGTGATTGGCGACAGCACATTGGGCAGGATGTGGCGCGAAATCATGCGCTGCGCCGGGGTACCGATCGAGCGCGACGCGATGACGAATTCGCGTTCCTTCAACGCCAGCACGTCGCCGCGCACGATGCGCGCCGTTTGCATCCACGAGGTTATTCCGATGATGAAAACGATCAGCAGGAAGATGCCGGTTTCCGGCCCGAAGGCCGCCCGCAGCGTGTCGCGGAACAGCATGATGATGACCAGCAACAACGGCAGCAGCGGCAGCGCCAGGAACAGATCGGTAAAGCGCATCAGCGGCCCGTCGAGGCGCTTGAAATAGCCGGCAACAACGCCGACAAGCGTGCCCAGAACCAGCGCCAGCAACATGGCTGTGACGCCGACCGCCATCGATACCTGGCCGCCCATCAGGACGCGGGCGAGAGTATCACGGCCCAACTGGTCGGTGCCCATCGGATGGGCCCAGGAAGGACCCTGGTTGCGGGCGCGGATGTCGATGTATTGGGCATCGATGTGCCAGAGCAGCGGCCCGATAACCACGGCAACGACCACGAACAGGAAGAAGCCCATGCCAATCAGCGCGCCCTTGTGGGTCTTGTACTGATCCCAGACGTTGCGCCATTGCGACTGCGGCGGACGCGCGGCGGCGAGTGAATCGGGCGCGATATCAGTCATAGCGGATCCTCGGATCGAGTATGCCGTAGAGGATGTCGGCAACCAGGTTGAACACCACGATCAACACGGCAAAGATGAACGTCAGAGTCTGAACCGTCGGCAGGTCGCCACCCTGAATGGCGATGATCAGCAATTGGCCGAGACCGTTCACCTTGAACACCTGCTCGGTGATGATGGCGCCGCCGAAGATTTGCGGCACGCCGAGCGCGATCACCGTCACCACCGGAATGAGCGAGTTGCGCAGGACATGGATGAGCACCACGGTGCGCTCCCGCATGCCCTTGGCGCGGGCGGTTCGCACATAATCCTGGTTCAGGTTGTCGAGCATCGAGGCACGCATGAAGCGGCTGATCTGCGCGGCGTTGAAGAGCGCCAGCACGGTCACCGGCATGATCATCTGGCGAACCTGGAAGACGAAGCTCGACCAGTCGGTCACCTTGTGCGTGGTGTCATAAATCGATGGGAACCAGCCGAGCCAGACCGAGAAAATCACGATCATCAGGACGCCGGTGAAGAAGGTCGGCACGGAAAAGCCGACCATCGAGATAAAGGTGCCAGCCTGGTCGAACCAGCTGTATTGCTTGTAGGCGGAGTAGATGCCGATGGGCAGCGCTATCAGGACGCCGACGACGTAGGACATGCCCACGACCCAGAGGGTCTGCGGCATGCGCTGAACGATCAGGTCGACCACGGGAGAACGGGTCTGCCAGCTCAGCACGCGTAACCGGTCGCCGCCGATCTGCCATCCGGTCCATTGTTCGATGATGTTCAGCGGCTCATTGACGAAGAACTGGTTGCACCAAAGCAGGTAGCGGATCCAGATCGGTTCACCGAGGCCGAGGGACAGGCGGATCTTTTCGCGCACCTCGGGCGGGATCGTCAGGGGCAGGTTGGCTGTCGGATCGCTGGGCGCGAGATCGAGCAGCAAAAAGATGATCAGGCTTATCGCGATCAGCGTCGGGATCGCCAGCAGCAATCGTCGGATGGTGTAATTCAGCATCGCTTCGGCGCCTTACGCGCAGGCAAATTGCCGCCCCGGGAAATCCCGGGACGGCAAAAAGGTCGTTACTGGGTCTTGGTGCGATGCCAGTCGGCAGCATTCCAGAGCTCGGAATCCCAGGTGTTGAGGATAACACCACCAAGCGTGTTGGAATGAGCCGAGACACGACCGCGATCGACGAGCGGCAGCATGACATAATCCTGCATCAGCATGTCGTTCATCGACTTGGCCAGTTCCGCACGTTCGAGAAGCGCACCGGTCTGCGACAGCTTGTCGACCAGGGCGTCATACTCTTCGTTGCAGTAGCGCGGCATGTTGTTGCCCTGCCACTGGGTTTCAGGGCGCGGTGCCTGCTTGCATTCCCAGTTGGCCATGTAGGCTTCCGGATCCGTGCCATCGAAGTTGTTGGCGTACATTTCGACGTCAGCGAAGAACTTCTGGTAGGTGTCCGGGCTCGCCGGATCGCCACCGAAGAAGACCGCGGCGTCGATGTTGCGCAGTTCGGTTTCGACACCGATATCCGACCACCACTGCTTGATCAGAGCCTGGAAGTCCTGACGCACGGCGTTGGTCGATGTCTGGTAGAGGATCGACAGGCGAACGCCGTCCTTGGCGCGCACACCATCACCACCCGGCTTCCAGCCGGCATCGTCCAGCAGCTTCTTGGCACCTTCGATGTCCTGCACGAGGCAGCCATCATTGGCAGACGACTTGTAGATTTCCGGAGCCGGAAGAACGTTACAGGTCGGCCGTCCGGCGCTGCCGTAACCGATTTCGACCAGCAGGTTGCGGTCAATCGCCATGGACAGGGCCTGGCGCACTGCCTTGTCAGACAGGAACGGATGCGGATGCTTGGCAGTCGACCGCTCGTCGCCCAGGTCGGGGCTCGGATTGGTCAGGTTCACCAGAATCCGCTCGACCAGCGTGCCGAAGGACGAAACAACCTTGCCCTTGCCGGCAGCTTCCATGTTGGCCAGGACTTCCGGTGCCAACTGCAGGTTCCACGCGTAATCAAACTCGCCGGTTTCCAAGACCGAGCGACCAGCAGCCGCGGCATCGCCCCCACCCTTGAAGGTCAGCGTCGCGAATGCCGGTTTGGCCGGATCACGATAGTTCGGGTTGGCTTCCATGGAAATCACGTCATTCGGACGGAAGTCGGTAACCCGGAACGGGCCGGTGCCGATCGGACCGAAATTGGCGTCCGTGCATTCCGGCGCCTTCGCACCGAGGCAGTCAGCGAACTGAGCAGCCTGAATCACCGGAGTCTGTGCACCAACGAATGCGCCGTAGGGGAACGGCTTCGGCACGTCGAACATGATCGTCAGGGTCTTGTCGTCGACAATCTTGACTTCGGTAATGTCGTTGAAGCGCTCGCTTTGGGCGCAGCCACCTTCGGGATGCGTACAATACTGCCAGGTGAACTGCACGTCCTTTGAGGTCAAAGGCGATCCGTCGGACCACATGATGCCGTCTTTGATCTTCCAGGTAATCGATTTCAGATCAGACGAAACACCGCCGTTTTCAACCGTCGGAACTTCTTCCGCAAGCCATGGAACCATGTTGCCGTCCTGGTCGTAGCGAGCCAGCGGCTCGACAACCAGCGAAGAGGATTCGATGTCCTTGGTTCCGCCCGAAAGATACGGGTTCAACGTCGAAGGCGCCTGCCAATAGATAATATTGACATGCCCGTCGGAGCCGCGCTCGGCGAGGGCCGCCGGCGCCAGTGCCAAACTGGCAACTGCTCCCAATAGTAGTGCTTTCTTGGTCATTGTTGTCCTCCGTTGGAGTTAGTTATTGCTGTTGTCGCCGGTGGTTGGTCCCCGGTCGCTATGGTTGTTGACTCGACTAAATGGCAGGCCGTGAACTGGCCGGGCGCTACTTCCCGGAATTCCGGGTCGATTTCCCGGCAGATGTCCTCGACCCTGGGGCAACGGGTGCAAAAATTACAGCCGCGGGGCGTATTTGCGGGCGACGGCACGTCTCCCTTGAGAATAATATGCCGGCGCTCCTTCTCACGCACCGGATCGGGCTCGGGAACGGCCGACAGCAGCGCCTGGGTATAGGGGTGCTTCGGATCCGTGTAGAGCTTGTCACGCGGTGCTAACTCGACAATCTTGCCGAGATACATGACAGCCACCCTGTCGGCGATGTGTCGCACCATCGACAGGTCATGGCTGATGAACAGGTAGGTCAGTCCGAATTGCTCCTGCAGGTCTTCCAGCAGGTTGACCACCTGCGCCTGAATGGAGACATCAAGCGCTGCGATCGGTTCGTCACAGACAATGAATTTGGGGTTGAGCGCAAGCGCACGGGCGATGCCGATGCGCTGCCGCTGCCCGCCGGAAAACTCGTGCGGATAACGATTGGCAAAGGATCTGTTGAGACCGACCGCATCCATCAGCGTATAGACACGTTCCAGCCGTTCCGCCCGGTTCAACTGCTCATGCTCGACCAACGGCTCGCCGATAATGCCGGCCACGGTCATGCGCGGATTGAGGCTGGCTTGAGGATCCTGGAAGATCATCTGCATTTTCGGCCGCATCTTGCGCAGCGCATCGCTGTCAAGACCGGCCAGTTCGGTGCCGTCGATGGTCACCGAACCGCTGGTGAGTTCGTATAGCCTGATAATGGCGCGGCCTGCCGTGGATTTGCCGCAGCCGGATTCGCCGACAAGGCCAAGCGTTTCGCTTTCAAAGATATCGAGGGAAATCTCGTCCACGGCCTTGATATCGCCGACGTGGCGGCGAAACACGCCGGCATAGATCGGGAAATGCATCTTCAGGTCGCGGACCTCGACCAGTGGGCTCGCTGCATCAGACATCGCGCGGCCCTCCGGTGGCCGGATCCCAGAAACAGGCAACGTCATGTTCGGGAGTAACCGGTTGGCGTCTCGGGTCGCTCCGTCGGCAACGTTCGAAGGCATGCGTACAGCGCGCCTGGTAGGAACATTGGTTCGGCGTTCCCAGAAGAATTGGCGGTTGGCCTTCGATGACCCGAAGCCGCTGTGCGCGGTCGCCACGAATGTTGGGGACGGTTTGCAGCAGCGCACGCGTATAGGGATGCTGCGGATTGGCGAAGAGCTCGTCGACCGGCGCCTGTTCGACGACCTGGCCTCCATACATCACCATCACCCGGTCTGCGATACCGGCGATGACGCCGAGATCATGGGTGATCCAGATGATGGCCATGCCGAGTTTGCGGCGTAAATCCTTCATCAGGTCGAGAATCTGTGCCTGGATGGTCACGTCGAGCGCCGTGGTCGGCTCGTCGGCGATCAGAACCTTGGGATCGCAAGCCAGCGCGATGGCGATCATGACACGCTGTCTCATACCGCCGGAAAACTGATGCGGAAAATCCGATAAGCGCTTCTCCGGGTCGGCGATGCCAACAAGCGCGAGCAGTTCAGCCGCCCGGCCGCGAGCCTCCGCATGGGTCATGCCCATGTGCTTTCGAAGCGGCTCCATCAGCTGAAAGCCAACCGTGAAAACCGGATTGAGCGATGTCATCGGATCCTGGAAAATGAACCCGATGCTGGCTCCGCGCACGGAGCGCAACTCATCGTCGCTGGCTCGCAGCAGGTCCATTCCGTCGAAACTGACATGGCCTCCCTCAATCATCGCCGGCGGCGACGGCAGTAAGCCGATCAGTGACATCATCGTCACGGATTTGCCCGAACCGCTTTCGCCCACAACCCCCAGTAGTTCACCAGGCTTGAGGTCGAAACTGACCGAATTGACTGCGTGAATTTGCCCCTGGCCCGTTTGAAATACGGTCCTCAGGTCCTTGACATCCAGGACGGTCCCCGAGCCGTCAGACATGGAATACTCCGTACGCGCACGCTTGCATGCAGCGTTTCACTCCCCTACTCGTATTATTTTTTTAGTGAACGTATCACGAGAAATTCCCGCCGCAAGTGCAAATTGAGTTTGTCCTGAATAGTCGCCTTTTTAGTGGACAGCGCAACCACTCCATTCCGTTGCGATGTCGACAAGAGATGCACCGGATTCCGGGATATCCCGAAGGGACCTGGGCAGAAAGTGCGTGGTCACCCGCTACATTGTGAAATCGAGCGCAAATCAGCGTGTTGGTGTCGCTTTTTGGGCAGCATGAGTTACGTCACGATTTGCACTCTATGCGCGCTGGTTCAGAAGCGTGCCAAAAAAGGGAGTAGAGCCAACGGGTTGGGATTTACAGCTAGATTTTCCACCGGAGTTGGCTAATTTATTGGTCTGAGCCAAAAAAATACGCCTCATAAGTAAGGGAGACACTATGAGCAATCGAGAAACAGACGCCATTCTGGCGGCCATCGTGGAGGCTGCACGAAAGAAACGCCTCAATCGCCGCGGGTTTATGGAAGGCGCGCTTGCGACCGGCGCGACGGTCGCTGCAGCCTCAACACTTTGGTCGACGGATGTCGCCGCACAGACCCCCAAAAAAGGCGGAACGTTCCGCGTTGGCGTCCACGACGGCAACACAGCCGACAGCCTCGACCCGGGCACGACGGAAAGTGTCTACATGATCCAGCTGTCGCATGCCAGCCGCAGCTATCTGACTGAGATCACCAACACGAACGAACTCGGCCCGGACGTCGCGGTCAGCTGGGAGGCGACTCCGGATGCTACGGAATGGCGCTTCAAGATCGCGCCGGGTATCACCTTCCACAGCGGCAAGGCCCTGACAGTTGAAGACGTCGTCGCGTCTCTGAACTTTCACAGGGGAGAAGAGACCACTTCGGCCGCCAAGGCGCTGCTGACAGACGTTAGCGACATTACCACTGAAGGCAATGATACCGTCGTCATCAAGCTTTCCTCCGGTAATGCCGACCTTCCGTACCTTCTGTCTGACTATCACCTTGTCATCCTGCCGGCGAAGGGCGACAGCATCGACTGGCAGAGCGGCGACGGTACGGGCCCGTACAAGATCGTCAACCACGAGCCTGGCGTTCGCTCGGAGCTCGCAAAGCATGACGGTTGGCACCGTGAAGGCGCCTATTTCGACTCGGTCACAATGCTGGCGCTGAACGACGCCAATGCACGCCAGACCGCGTTGATCACAGGCGATATCGACGCCATCACCGACGTCGACTTGAAAACAGTGGGCCTGCTGCAACGCGCGCCGGGCATCAAGATCGACGACGTGCCCAGCGGCTCGCACGTAACACTGCCGATGTTCTGCGACCAGGCGCCGTTCGACAATGTCGACGTTCGTCTCGCGCTCAAGTACGCCATCAACCGTGAAGAGATCATCGAAAAAATCCTTTTCGGCTACGGCAGCATCGGCAACGACCACCCGATTGCCCCGTCCCTTCCCTACTGGGCGGATCTGGAGCAGCGTCAGTACGACCCGGACAAAGCCAAGTTCCACATGGAGAAGTCCGGCCTGGGTACTATTGACGTCAATCTGTCGGCCGCTGACAGTGTGATGAGCGGTGCCGTCGACATGTGTGTTCTGTATGCAGAACACGCTCGGTCTGCTGGCATCAATATCAATGTCGTGCGCGAACCGGCAGACGGCTACTGGTCAAACGTCTGGCTGGTCAAGCCGTTCATCTTCGTTCAGTGGGGCGCTCGGCCAACGCCGGACGTCATGTTCTCCCTGGCCTATAAAGACGATGCCGCGTGGAACGAAAGCCATTGGAGGAACCCGCGCTTCAACGAGCTGCTGCTGGCTGCCAAAGCCGAGCTCGACGACACCAAGCGTGCGGAAATGTACAAGGAAATGCAGTTGCTCTGCCGCGACGACGGCGGCACCATCGTTCCGTTCTTCCGCAACCGCACAATGGCACGGCGCGACAACGTCATGCACAAAGAGTTCATTGCTTCCAACTGGGAGTTGGACGGTGCCCGCGCCTACCAGCGCTGGTGGTTCGGATAATCAAAAAAGAAGCCCCGGACCACACGGGTCCGGGGTTACCACAACCTTCAAGAGACCCGGCGGTCGGCGCAAGCCCCGCCGGGTTTCTTTTATTTTTGGTTGGCAGCCTCGCCGACATTGTCGACGCCGCGCTCTTCCAGCAGCTTGCTCAGCCAGTCCGGATCCATCTCAGGAACCGATGACAGCAGCAGGTCCGTGTATTCGTGGTGCGGCGGCTTGAACATCTCGTCCTTTGGCCCCATCTCGACGACCTTGCCTTCTTTCATCACCACAACCACGTCGGCAATCGACCGTACGGTCGCCAGATCGTGGGTGATGAACATGTAGGCCAGGTTCAAGTCCTTCTGCAGCCGGTCGAGCAGGCGAAGAATACCTTCTGCGACCAGCTGGTCGAGCGCACTCGTCACCTCGTCACAGATAATGAAACTTGGCTCGGCCGCCAGGGCACGGGCGATACCGACACGTTGCTTCTGACCGCCGGAGAGTTCGGACGGCAGCCTGTGATAGTAGAGCGACGGTTCCAACTCGATCTGGTCGAGCAACTGATCGACCCGCTTCTTCAGGTCGGCACCACGAAGGCCGCCATAGAACTGGGCCGGCCGGCCGATGATTTCGCCGATCGACTTTTTCGGATTAAGCGCCGTGTCCGCCATCTGGTAGATCATCTGCGCGTGGCGCAGCTGGTCCTTGGTGCGGTCCTGGTAACGCCGCGGCATGGCCTTGCCCTCATAGAGGATATCGCCATGGGTTGGCGGCAACAGGCCGGTGATGCACCTGGCCGTGGTGGATTTGCCGGACCCGGATTCCCCGACGACCGCGACCGTCTGGCCGCGATAGATGTCAAAGGAAACGCCGTCGAGCACCTGTACGGGTCCATAGGACGCAGAGACGCCCTTGACCGAGATCAGCGGGGTCTCATCCTTCGGCGGCGGTGGTTTCTGGTCACGCTGGAAGCTCCGCACCGCCCAAAGAGACTTCGTATAGTCTTCCGACGGGTCGGACAGCATCTTGCGTGTATCGGCCTCTTCAACCTCATCGCCCTTGAGCAACACCTTGATACGGTCGGCCATCTGCGCCACGACCGCGAGGTCGTGGGTAATGTAGAGCGCCGCCGTATCGAACTGATCGACGATGTCCCTGATAGCGGCGAGCACCTCGATCTGGGTCGTCACATCAAGCGCCGTCGTCGGCTCATCGAAGATGATCAGGTCCGGGCGGCAGCTCATCGCCATTGCCGTCATGGCGCGTTGCAACTGGCCGCCGGAAACCTGGTGCGGATAACGGAAGCCAATCTCTTCCGGATTGGGCAGTCGCAGGCGCCGATAGAGCTCGATTGCGTCGGCCTGGCTCTCTGCCTTGGTGTTGATCTTGTGCAGCAGAGCCGACTCGGTGTGTTGGTCGATCAGCTTGTGAGCCGGGTTGAACGACGCAGCAGCCGACTGCGCCACATAGGCGATGCGTGAGCCGCGCAGCACTCGTCGCTCGGCTCTGGTTGCGGTTGTCAGATCCATGCCGTCAAACAGCACGGTGCCATTGGAGATGCGGCAGCCATCACGGGTGAAGCCCATCGCCGCCAATCCAATGGTGGACTTACCGGCACCGGACTCACCAATCAGGCCCATCACCTCGCCGCGGTGCAGGGTGAGATCGACACCGTGAACGATTTCGATCCACTGCTCGTCGGAATAGCCCTCGATCTTGAGGTCCTTGATTTCCAGCAGGACGCTTTTTTCTTTAGCCATGGTCTATTCCTTCAATCCGGAGGAAATGTGCAGCATCCAGTCAACAACGAAGTTGACGGCAACCGTCAGCAACGCGATTGCAGCGGCGGGGATCAGCGGCGTGACTTCGCCGAACGAGATCAGCGTGGCGTTCTCACGCACCATCGAACCCCAGTCAGCGGTCGGCGGCTGGATGCCCAACCCCAGGAAGGACAGCGCTGAAATCGCCAGGAACACGAAGCAGAAGCGCAGACCGAACTCGGCAGCCAGCGGTGCCGTGATGTTGGGCAGAACTTCCCGGGTGATCAGGTACCAGGTTGATTCACCGCGCAGCCGGGCTGCCTCGATATAGTCCATGACCACGATGTTGCCGGCCACGGCCCTTACAAGGCGGAAAATCAGCGGAGAATAGAGCAACGCGATAACCAGGGTCAGGTTGATCACGCTGGTGCCGACGATGGTCAGAAGCAGCAATGCAAAGATCAGCTGTGGGATGGCCATCAGAGTGTCGACGATGCGGCCGAGAACCTGGTCCACCCAGCCGCCCAGCTGAGCAGCAACGAGACCGGCAATCGTGCCGACCACGAAAGCGATCGCGGTGGTCATCAACGCAATGCCGACGGTATTGCGAGCGCCATAGATCAGCCGACTGAACAGGTCGCGTCCCAGCTGATCGCCTCCGAGCAACATCACGTCGTCCGGCGGTGCGAAAGAACTGCCGACGACCTCGGCTTCACCGAAGGGTGCAATCACTGGCGCGAACACGGCCGCAATGATGTAGGCAATGATCACCAGCAAGCCGAACGCCGCAGTCAGCGGTGCCGTGCGCATCAGCTTTGCGCCGTTCGGCGGCAGCAGCTGGATGAGGCTTTCGCGGAAGCTGTAGGCAAGACCGCCTGCCGCCGCCAGAAGGGCGACACCGATCGTAATGTTGACCAGCACCTCAGCTCCGCCGAGCAATCCGGATATCAGCGAGACACAGAGCAGCGTGAACAGCAGCAGTAGCGGTGTGCGAGCCTGATAGTAACCCGCCACGCAGCAGGCGACGATCAGGAATGCGTAATAGATGATAACGAAGGTAAGCATTATCCGATCCTCACTTGGGGTGCCGCAGGCGCGGGTTGGACAGAATGGCGCCGACATCCGCTATCAGATTGAGCAGGATGAAGGTGGCAGCGAAGATCAGGCAGCAGGCCTGGACGACCGGGAAGTCGCGCTTGGTCACACTGTCAACAAGCAACTGGCCAACGCCCGGATAGACGAAGACCACCTCGACGAGCACCACCCCGGTGATCAGATAGGCGATGTTGAGCGCAACGACATTGATGATAGGCGCCAGCGCGTTGGGCAGCGCATGGCGGGTAATCACCTTTGAGTTCGGAACCCCCTTGAGCCGGGCCATCTCGATATAAGGCGATGCCAGCAGGTTGATGATCGCCGCTCGGGTCATGCGCATCATGTAGGCGGTGACCACCATGGCGAGCGTCAAGGCCGGCAGCATGGTCCTGTACAGCCGTTCCCCAAACTCCATATCGGGTGTGACATTGGAGATTGCCGGGAAGATCTGGTTCTGTACGGCGAAGAACACGATGAGGATATAGCCGAGGAAGAACTCCGGCGAGGATATCGACACAAGACTGAGCGCGTTGGCGACGCGATCGAAAACCGAGTTGCGATAGAGAGCAGCCAGAACACCGAGGCCGATTGCCAGCGGGACCGATATGGCCGCGGCCACAAGAGCCAACCACAAGGTGTTGGCGAAGCGCGGTCCGAGTTGCTCGGCAACCGATCGCTTGTTGGCGAGCGAGACGCCGAAGTCGCCTTGCACCGCACCGCCAAGCCAGTCGAGATAGCGGGTGTAAACGGGCCTGTTCAGCCCCAATTCTTCACGCAGCGCGGCCACCGTCTCCTCGGTCGCCGATTGCCCCAAAATCTGCTGGGCAACATCGCCGGGCAGCATTTCAACGGCCCCGAAAATGATGACCGACACCACAAGCAGTGTCACCAGACCAAGCAATAGCCGTCTGCCTATAAGCGGCAATACGCCTCCCATGATCCCCTCCTGGTTGGTTGGTCACCGGCTTTGCCGATTGACCAAGTGCTTATTCTTACTGGGATGTTCGCAACTGCGGCGGTGCCAAGTCAACCCAAAACACCTGCCGGTAGATGGTCAGTTTTCCTCCCCGACCTTGAGTCCCGAGCCTCCCATGTGACAAAAACCTAACAGGTTGAGGCGCTTGGCAACGACCCGTCGTGCGACATTTCCTTGCCGCATTTGGACACGACATGCCGTATTTGGGACAATTGGGGATAAGTCTTTACCGCTTTGCCTAGCCGGCTCAATGCCGGCGCAGCCGTTCGCTCGGTGACTGGCCGAAAGTCCTGCGATAGTCGATCGAAAATCGCCCGAGATGTGTGAAGCCCCAATCGTAGGCTATGTCGGCGACGCTGACACCGGGTTGGGCGCGCATCAAATCATAGTTGGCTCCAAGCAGCCGTTCGAAACGGACGTACTGAAGCGGGGTCATGTCGCACGCCGCACGAAATCCCAATTGAAGACAGCGTGGTGTCACTCCGGCAGCCTGGGCGATTTGCGCGATGGTTATGGGCCGGCGCAAATTGTCCTGGATGAAGCGCTGGGCACGCTTCACATGAGCGGGCGCAATCCGTCCAGGATCGTTCTCCAGGTAATGGCTGATATTGGACGGTTGCCGAAGACAAAACGCCTCTATCAGTTCCTCTTCGACCAATCTCTGGGAAAGGCCATTGCCGGAGGCAAACAAGCGATCGTCGTCCGCCGCGCGCACGACGGCGCGCACCCGCCGCCACCAGTGCCGCATTTCCGGGCGTTCGAAAGCGATACGCGGCTCGAACTCCACCGGTCCGGGAAGGCGCCGTCCAATCAGATGTTCGGCCGTGGCCTGCAGGGCGTCTCGGTCGATCTGCAGCAGGAGCTTTTCGCAACCGGCATACCAGCGCATGGTGGTATAAGAATCGGGGTTGAGCACGCTCGGGGTCGCGGTCGTCGCGCAGACATCGGTACGACCGTTGCGGACCCATGCTTCGCCTTTCACCGGAATCTGGATGAGGTAAAAGGAGCCGAGCTCGCCGGGCTCGATTTCCACGTCAGCGCCGTAGCGAATGTAGTTGAGCGACATGCCGATGCCCGGGGCATGATGATGGCAAGCGTCGAAGCGGTCTTCGCGATTCACTCGTTCGAGCCGATGGCGGCAGAATTTGCTCGCCACAAATTCCCGCGCTTCGTCCAGTTCGCAACTTCGGAACAGGCGATGGCGTCGAAGCGGTGCCGCCGTTTCTGATCGGGCTCCATTGCTCATCGGGCAAGTATTCTCCAGTCGGCGATCTGAATCAAATCTTTGCGGTCCCCTGACGACCAACCATCACTTTATTTTCGTTTTTTGGATAAGGAGCCGGACCGTCCGGCACCTATCGTTGCTGCGAACCGCAAAAAAAGGGAATGCAACCATGACAAACGCTGCCGGAGTAACCGCCGCATCTGCTGGGCTCGAGGGGACAAGTTGGAACGTTGTCGGGCACACCTACACGCCCAAGATGCTGAGCGAGAACGCCTTCGTATGGCATGCCGTGATCCCGGCCGACACGTTCGTGCCGCCGCATATCCACCCCACTCAGGATGAGTGGATCACCATGCTCGACGGCAATCTCGAGATCGAGTTCGGCGATGCCCTGCACAAGGCCGGGCCCGGTGATACGATCCGCATGCCGATGGGTTTAGCGCACGGAATCTTCAATCGATCCGGAACGACGGCGACCTGCGTGTTCGGAGTCGCCCCGTCGCGAAAACTGTTCGAGCTATTCGGCGCGCTGGACGGTGTCACCGACCCGGAAGAGCTGGTCCGCCTGTCGGCCATGCACGAGGTGGATTTCCTTCCGCCGCCGGACGAAGCCTGAGAATTCGTTTCCGAGGACCCATCATGACGAAGATGAAAAAGGTCGCCGTTATCGGCGGCGGCGTCAGCGGATTGGCCGCGGCAAAAGCGTTCAAGGAACGCGGGCACGATGTTCACGGGATCGAGCGCAGCCACGATTTCGGTGGCGTGTGGGAACTGTCTCGCTCCTATCCGGACGTGCAGACGCAGTCTCCAAAGGACCTGTACCGCTTTTCCGACCACCCGATGCCGGCCGAATATCCGGAATGGCCCAAGGGACCGCAGGTTCACGCTTACCTACACTCCTATGCGCAAAAGCATGATTTGAAAGACAATTTCCGCCTCAACACCAATGTTCGCTCGATGGACCGGCGCGCCGACGGCCAACCAGGCTGGACGCTGACCCTAGAGGCCGGCGAGGAAACGACGGCGGAGGATTTCGATTTCGTTGCCGTTTGTACCGGCCAATTCTCTGACAAGAACATCATCACGCACCCGGGCCAGGACGACTTCGTCGCAGCGGGCGGACAGGTGATGCACTCGTCGGAATACACCGATCCCGGTGTCGTCCGCGGCAAGCGTGTCGTCGTGCTCGGTGGCTCGAAATCAGCGACAGACATCGCGGTCAATGCTGCCAATAACGGCGCAGAGGCGGTCACCCTCGTCTATCGCGAGCCAGTCTGGCGAGTGCCCTATTTTGTTGGCGGCATCAATTTCAAGCGGCTGCTCTACATGCGGGCGCAGGAGCAGCAGTTCAACAGTTGGGGGCGGAACTGGGCTCAAAGAACCGTGGCAGCGGTCTTCAAGCCAATTGTCTGGGCCAATTTTCGCGGCCTCGAGACCATGCTGAAACTGCAACTGGGCTTGAAAAAGTGGGACATGGTTCCGGATGTGCCAATCGAAAAGGATGTGTCCTGTTCCATTCCGATCGTCACACCAGGCCTGTTCGAAGCGTTCAAGGATGGGTCCGTCAAGCCAATTCGCGGAACGTTCGAACGCTATGAGGGCGGCGAGGTCGTTCTGACCAATGGTGACAAGGTCGGCTGCGATCTCGCCATTCTCGGCGTCGGGTGGAAGCTCGGCGTTCCGTATCTTTCCAGGGACTACCTCGACAAGCTGATTGAAGCCGACGGACAATATCGTGTCTATCGGCTTTCTGTGAATCCGGATCTGCCCGACATGGGCTTTGTCGGCTTCAACTCGAGCTTCTGTTCCGTGCTGTCGTCGGAAATGATCGCCAACTGGCTGGTCCGCTTTGCCGACGGCCAGCTGGCCAACCAGCCGAGTGACCAGGAGATGCGCGAAAATATCGACAGGATGCTCGACTGGAAACGCCGCGAGCGACCGGCGGCCAAGGTCTATGGCGGCCTTTGCTCAGCGCCCTTCCACTTCAAGCATTTTGACGAGCTGCTGGCGGATATCGGAGCCCGCAAACGCAAGCGCGCCAATCCGCTGGCCGAGCAGTTTTCCTATCCGAACGCCGATGCCTATGGCAGCTACCTTGCATCGGCGCCGCAGTATCGAGCCGGATAAACGTCATTTCCGGTTAATGCGGTAGATGTCGATGGCATTCTGGCCGGCAATCTTCGCGGCTTCGTCCTGCGAAAGGCCGGCCAGGATCGTGTCCGTCACCGATAGCCAGTCGGGAAGACCGTTGGCCATGTCGACCACCGGCCAGTCGCTGCCCCAGACCATTCGGTCCGGTCCGAAGACGTCAAGCACATGGTCGACACAGGGGCGGATCGCCTCGATGGTTGCCTCGCCCGGTGCGCAGTAGGCCAGGATGCCCGACAGTTTACAGGAAACGTTCGGCAGGGTGGCGACTTCACGCACGTGATCGCGCCAGGGATCGAGACCGCCACCCGCAATGTCGGGCACGCCGCAATGGTCGAGGATCAGGCGTGTGTTATCGCAGGCCTTGGCGAGCTCCTTTGCCAGCGGCAATTGCCGCGCCAGGAAGCACATGTCGAAGGTTTTGCCGCGACCGCCGATTTTGCGGATATTGGCGCGGAACGTTTCTGTCTGCGAGAGTTCGTCCGGCACCACGTGCAAAATCCGGCGAAAGCCGACGACGTTCAGGGATTCACATTCATCCAGCCAGGCGTCGAAGCCGTCATCGGATTCCGGGCGGCATGATGCGATAAGGCCCAAAATGCGGCTGCCAGGCCCCCGGGAAAGTTCGGCAACGAAGCGGGCCTCCGCCTGATAGTCGGCATCGTCGACGCCGGTCTCCATGAACAGCGTTCCGCTGACGGCTTCGGGACCGGCAAGGCCCTGATAGTCTTCAAGCGTGAAGGCCCGGTTGGCCAGAACCGGAATGTCGTCCGTCCAGCCATAGCCGGCAGCGTCCCGATAGACCAAATGCTGGTGGGTATCGATAAGCGCGACCATGATTTCCTCCTCGGGTCAGATGTTGGCCCAGCCGCCGTCAATGACATGGGCAACACCACTGGTATAGGCCGACTCGTCGGATGCAAGGTATACGACGAGCGCGGCAATCTCTTCTGCAGTGCCCAGGCGCCCCATCGGCTGGCGGGCAATGAACGCGGCACGAGCCGCCTCGTAATCGTCATTGGCGCGCATGCGCTCGTGTAGCGACGGTGACTCGACGGTACCCGGACAGATTGCATTGCATCGAATGCCGTCACTGACGAAATCGGCAGCGACAGATTTGGTTATTCCAACGACCGCAGCTTTTGACGCTCCGTAGACGAACCGGTTCGGCGCGGCAATCACAGAGGACGCTACTGATGACATGTTGATGATCGAGCCGCCGCCATTGTCGATCATTGCAGGCAGGAAGCGACGAATGACGCGGTACATGGCCGTCACGTTCAGTCGGAAGGAAAAGTCCCATTGTTCCTCGTCACAATCGAGGATCGTGCCGTTCGCCACGTAGCCGGCACAGTTGAACAGAATGTCCGGTGCGCCGACAGTTTCGGCTGCGGCATCAATTGCCGATGGGTCGAGCACATCGAACCTGAAAGTCTCCAGACCCTCAGCGGCAAGGCTTTTCAGCGCGTCCTCGTTAACGTCCGTGGCGAAAACCCGGGCACCTTCCGCCTTCATGGCCAGCGCCGAAGCCCGGCCGATGCCCTGTCCGGCGGCAGTGACCAAGGCGGTCTTGTTGTTCAATCTTCCCATGAATGCCCTCGTTGAAAGCTTTGATTCTCGATTCTTTTCCCGGCCGACAATTGCACCGAAATCACCAATTCTCAAACCGGCAGGCAAGCCGGCCCCAAGGGCTCGAAAGTCTTGTACGTCAAAATGAATTCGGCATGGCCCAGCGCTTCTGACTTGGTCGGTTCGCCAGCCGCGACCTTCAGCAAACTGTCATAGATTTCACCACCGATCTCGTCCAGCGTCGCCTCGCCGGTGATGATGCGGCCGGCGTTGATGTCCATGTCTTCGCTCAACCGGTCATACATGACAGGGTTGGCCGCGATCTTGATGACCGGGGCCAAGGCCGAGCCGACGACCGAACCGCGTCCAGTCACGAACAAGGTCAGGTGGGCGCCGGACGCCATCATCTCGACGATCTCGGCATTGTCGGAAATGTTCGGAAAACCGAAACGCACTTCCCCGTCGGGCACCACGTCCATCAGATAGAGACCGCCCTTCGGCGGCCTGTCACCCGGTTTGATCAGGCCGGATATCAGCGACCGGCCCGACTTGGCGTAGGCACCCATCGATTTCTCCTCGATGGTCGACAGTCCACCATCCGCATTGCCCGCGGCAAAACTGCCAAATCCGAGTTCGGCGTAGTAACGCGCAGCCTTGGCCACGGAAGCGCGCAGTGCATCGGCCAGTTCCGGTGTCGCGGCGCGGCTTGCCATGATTTCCTCGCAGCCGATCAGCTCGCCGGTCTCCTCGAATATGCACGTTGCACCCTCGCCCACCAAACGGTCGAAGGCTCTGCCGACCGCCGGGTTGCCGGAGATGCCACTGGTGCCATCGGAGCCGCCACAAATCGTGCCGACAACGAGGTCGGATACGGCCATCGGCACTTTCGATGCCGCGCGGAGCAAAGTCAGTTGTTCTTCAAGCCAGTCCTGTCCGGCTTTTATGGATGAAAGTGTTCCGCCTTCCCGCTGAATGACAACGGTTTTCACCGGTCGACCGCTGTCCTGCACCTGTTTTTCCAGTCGATAGCGGTTGAAGCTTTCGCAGCCCAGCGAGACCAGCAGGACCGCTCCAACATTGGGATGGGTGCACAGGCTTTCCATCATGCGTTGTGCATAATCGTTTGGAAAGCAGCCCGGAAATCCGATGACATGTGCGTCCTTCCGGAAGGGATACGCAATCTCCCGGGCCACGTGGTGAGCGCATTCGACCAGGTAGGCGACGGCGATGATGTTGCGAATCCCCTTTCGTCCGTCCTTGCGCAGGGTGCCTTCAAACATCATCGGAGTCCTCCTCCCGCGCCGCGTCGAGCGAGTGGGATGCCGTATAGTCGCTGCGGATATTGTGCAGGTGCACATGATCGCCAATATCGATGGGACGGGTCGCCAAACCGATCGGCGCACCGTATTTGATGATTTTCCCGCCAGTCTTCACCCGCGCGATGGCGATCTTGTGCCCCATTGCAATATGCGCGTGCACTCGTACGTTGCGACCTCGTACCCGGATCTGTTCATCTTCAGACAGCGCGCGCAAAACAACAGCGACATTGTCGCCTGGCGATAGCATCAACAGGCGCTCATCGGTGTCGCGGTCTGAAGATGCGGAATGACTGAGCTGCATGCCGTCCCTCACACCGTGGCAATCGTAGCATCATCGATCAGATCCCAATCGAGATCGATCCCGAGGCCGGGAGTTTCGGGCATGCGAGCAATGCCGTTTTCGATCGGCAGCGGCGCCCGCAATCCGAAATCAAATTGGCTCGTCGGCCACAGCAATTCGAGATAAGAGGAGTTTGCAACGGCGCCGTTGAGGTGGAGATTGACCAGCTCAAGCGGATGGAAAATCGTGGTGTGCAATTCGCAATTCATGTGAAAGGCCTCGGCGAGGCGTGCTGTTTTCAAAGCGCCGGTGATGCCCCCGGTCCAGGAAACATCAGCCCGAACGGCATCGACAACACGGGTAGAGACGCATTCGGCGACACTGTAGGGGTGTTTCGCGAGGACTTCGGTGCCGACGACGGGAATGTCCAAGATCCGGGTGAGCTCACGCAGAGCAGCAAAATTCTCATCCGGCAGCGGTTCCTCCAGCCATTGATAACCAAGCGTTTCGAGTTCGCGTCCGAAACGGACGGCCTGCTCCAGCGAATAGGCGGCAACGGGATCGGCCATCAACGTGAAGTCGGCCCCGACCGCTTCGCGGACGGCTCGGTGGATGGCAATATCCTCATCGAAATCCCGTCCGGGTGGATGGGTTTTGTAGGCCTTGAACCCGGCATCTCGCACTGTGGCTGCCTCCGCCGCATAGGCTTCGACGTCCGGAAGAACCAGCGACGAAGCGTAGACCGGCACTTCACTGCGAACGCCGCCGATATAGCGCCACAATGGCTGCCCCGCCGCCTGTGCAGCCAGGATCCACAGACAGCAATCGACAGGACCATAGAGATAGATTGGCAGGTGGTGCCACCACCGATCGGCCACCCGCCAATCCTGCCAGGCGGCTTCCCGGTCGAGCGCATTGCGGCCGACAAGAAAAGGACGCAACGACGCGGCGGCAAGGTGTCCGGACCCTAGAGCCGAACGGCCGGCGAAGCCGAACATCGATGCCGACTGGCCGCTCTCCTCCTTCAGCGTGAACACCAGGAACTCGAGCCCGTCCTGGGCAATCCCATCACGCATGGCCTCTCCGGGAATGGCAGCCCGGTCGAGACGACAACAGCGAATGTCGAGCTCCGTGATCCGCATCAGAACTTGCCGTATTTGAGGTAGGCCTCCTGCGGGTCCATGCCCTGAAGGATGGCCGCCCGCACCTTGCTTTCGGTCTGCATCGCTTCTGCCGACTTCTGCAATATCTCGTCCAGATGTTCGTGCGGGATGCGAACCATCCCGTCGCCATCACCGTGCAGCCAGTCACCGGGTCGGATCAGAACGTCATCCATCATGATGTCGACTTCGGTGCCGGTCGGCAGCCACATCCCGACAATGTCCCGGGGCGTATGGTGTGTCCGCCAGCAAGCGAAGCCCAGCTTGCGGATGAAATCGCTGTCGCGCAACGCGCCGTCCAACACGCATCCAAGCACCTCCTTGCGATGCAGGGTCTCTGCCGAAAGTTCTCCCATCTGAGCAATCGCATGGGTGTGCGGCTGGGCAGTCCAAATGTGCCCAGGCTTGCATTGCGACAGCAGGCCAGTCCAGGCGAGCAGCGTTTCATGCGGATCGGCGGACTCGTCGATGCGGCCTTCGACAGTGAACACCGGCCCGCACAGGGTGCGATCCGGCTGCAGTGGTTTGATGCGCGGAGGCAGCGTGAAATTGCGCATATCCATCGCCCGCATGACGTCGTGAATAACGCTGGTGTAGCAGGCACGGAACGGTTCGATGCGCGGATCAGTCATGATGGAACACTTCCTCCATCATCGCCCACCATTCACCTTCCTGTCGTGTCTCCAAGGGTATCTGGCACGGCATGCAAACATCCCACCATTCCTGGGTTTTTGGATCAGCCGCCATCAGCGCAGCATCCGCCTCGAAGTCCGTGCCCACATATTCCCAGTAGCCGAACAGCAGGTTCTCGGGCTCCTTCAGGAAAATCGAATAGTTGGTGATGTTGCATTCGCTGATCTTGGCCAGGATCTCGGGCCACACCGCAGCGTGCAAGCGTTTGTATTCGGCGACCTTGTCGGCCTGGAGGCCGAGAACCATGCCCATTCTTTGCATTTCATTCTCCTATGTGATGGCCCGTGCGTGCGTTTCGCGGTCATGGATCGCCTGCCAATCCCAACCGATCCCCAGTCCCGGATCCGCCGGTGGGATCGCATGGCCGTCGCGAACGTCGAGCCGCGACGTGGTGATGGCATCGAGTTGCGGAATGTATTCGAGCATCGGCGCATTCGGCACGGCGCAAACCAGGCTGACATGAAGCTCCATAAGGAAATGGGGGCAAATCGAGACGTTATAGGCCTCAGCCATGTGGGCGACCTTCAGCCATGGCGTGATCCCGCCAATTCGGGCAACGTCAGCCTGGACAATGGTGCAGGCACGTTGCTGCAGATAGTCCTTGAACTGGCTGATCGAATAGAGGCTTTCGCCAACGGCGACCGGCACACGTGAGTGCCGGTTGAGCGACACGTGAGCACCGATATCGTCCGCCGGCAGCGGCTCCTCGAACCAACCGATAGACAGTTCAGCCAGCATGTCGGCGCGACGCATGGCCTCCGACAGCGAGAAGCACTGATTGGCGTCGGTCAGAATCTGATACCGGTCACCGACGGCCTCGCGAACGGCGCTGAGCCGCTCCCGGTCTTCAGCGGCCGTCGGCTTGCCGATCTTGACTTTTGACCCGGCAAATCCCCGTTCGCGCATTTCAATCGCGTCTTCGACCAGACGCTCTGGCGCCAGTTGGAGCCAGCCACCTTCCGTCGAATAGAGCGGAACGGAGTCGCGTGCACCGCCGGCCATCCGCCAAAGCGGCAACCCGGCGCGACGACAGCGCAGATCCCACAGCGCGGTATCGATGGCAGCCAGGGCAAGCGAGGTAATGGCGCCCACGGCTGTGGCATGGGTCGCAAACAGCAGGTCGCGCCAGATCGCCTCGATCTCTTCGGCTTCGCGGCCAATCAAACGCGGTGCCAGGGTGGTCTCCAGCAAGCTCATGATCGCCGGTCCGCCGGTGCCGATCGTATAGCTGTAACCCGTGCCGACGGCTCCATCCGCGTCGGTGATGCGGACAATCGGTGTCTCCTGGCTGACAAAAGCCTGGATGGCATCGTGTCGCTCGACCTGCGGTTCCAGGTCGACCAGCGAGAGCTCGATGCGCTCGATACGCGCCATCAGTTTAACCTCACCGATTTCTCGCTGCCGGCATCGAAGAGGTGCAGCTTCTCAAGCGCGATGTTGAAGGTCATGCGTTCGCCCTGGGCCACTTCGCGCGGATCGAACATCTTGCCGAGCACTTCCTTGCCGGCGATCTGCGTGTAGAGGATTGTCTCGGTGCCGAGCAGCTCTGCCAGATCAACCGACAGCTCCATCGACGCCGTGTGTCCGTTTTCGGCGATGCCGTGACCGCGCGGCGTCAGATCATCAGGCCGCATGCCCAGGACGACACGCTGCCCTGTCTCCACGTTGCCGCGTAGTCGCTCTGGGACAGGAACCCCTCTCCCGTCACCGAAAACGATGTCGCCATTGTCGATGGTGGCCTCGATCAGGTTCATCGGCGGTGATCCGATAAAGCTGGCAACAAAGGTGTTGACCGGGTGGTTGAACACTTCCATCGGTGTTCCGACCTGCTCGATCCAGCCGTCTTTCATGACGACGATGCGGTCGGCCAAAGTCATCGCCTCGACCTGATCATGGGTGACATAGACCACCGTGGTCTTGACCTTGCGGTGCAGTTTCTTGATCTCGGTGCGCATCTGCACCCGCAGCTTCGCGTCAAGATTGGACAGCGGCTCGTCAAACAGGAACGCCTCCGGGTGGCGGACGATCGCGCGCCCCATGGCAACCCGTTGGCGCTGGCCGCCGGACAGTTCGGCCGGCGTTCGGTCCATGAGCTCCTGCAGGCCCAGGATCTCCGCAGCCTCCGCGACCCGCTCCTGGACAACGGCGTCCGGTTGCTTGGCGATCTTCAGACCGAACCCAAGGTTTTCGCGCACGCTCATATGCGGATAAAGCGCGTAGTTCTGAAACACCATGGAGATATTGCGCTTGCGCGGCGGCAGATCGTTGACCACTTCCGGACCGATGGAGATGGTCCCACCGGAAATCTCCTCCAACCCGGCGATCATCCGCAAGGTTGTCGACTTGCCGCAACCGGACGGGCCCACCAGCACCACGAACTCGTTGTGAGCAATGTCGAGGTCGATACCGTGCACCACCTCCAGGCGGCCATAGTTCTTAACGACGTTTTCAAGCCTGATATCAGCCATGTCTATCCCTTGACCCCGCCGAAGGTGAGGCCACTGATCAAATGTTTCTGAACGATGAAAGTGAGAATGAGTGCCGGGATGATGATGATCACCGCCATCGCGGACATGCCAGCCCAGTCGATGGTGAACTGGGCGGTGAAATCCATCAGGCCGACCGGCAGGGTCTTGCTGTCTGTCGACCGGGTCAGCTGGCTGGCCAGCGCATATTCGTTCCAGGACGTGAGGAACGCGAAGATGGCGGCCGATGCTATGCCGGATTTTGCCAGCGGAAATTCAATGCGCCAGAAGGCTTGCCATCGCGTGCAACCATCGACCTGCGCGGCTTCCGACATTTCTTTCGGAATCTGCCTGAAGAATCCGTCGATCAACCAGATGGTGAACGGCACGTTGAGAGCCACATAGACGATGATGAGACCCGGGCGCGTATCGATCAATCCGATGCGGCTCCAGATCATGAACACCGGCAGAGATAGGGCAATGCCGGGTACCGTGCGCGAGAGCATAAGCCCGAGAAACAGCGTGTCCTTGAACTTGAAGCGAAAGCGCGCGAAGGCGTAACCGCCGGACATGCCGATCAGGATGGCGATCACCGTACTGGTCAAAGCGATGATCAGCGAGTTGGAAAAATAGGCGGGTACCGGAATGGCCACCTGTTCGGCACCGAAGCCGAATATCTGTGCGAAATTGTTGAGGGACAGCTCCTCAGGGATCCAGATTGCCGGCTTGGCCAGAACCTCGCGGTTGGGCCGAAATCCGGTGAGGACGACCCACAGCCCCGGCACGCAGATGACCAGCATCAGCAAAAAGGTCAGCACCCAGGAGACAGCCTTGCCAATGCGTTTTCTCGTGTGGCTCGTCATCAATCCGCACCCCCCATATACCGGCGCGCGGCAATCAGCTTGCGGAAGAAATAGTAGGTGAAGGCGATCGACAGCAGGATTGACACATAGGCCATGGCGTTGGCCTGGCCCATGCGTGAATTGTCGTAACCGACTCGCGCGATCATGGTCCACAGAAGCTCCGTGCGGCCTGCCGGACCGCCACCGGTCATGACATCGACGATATCGTAGGCGCGCGCGACATCGAGCGAGCGGATTGTCATGGCAATGAACGCAAAGGGCATGAGGAACGGCAATGTGATGTGGCGAAAGACCTGCCACGGATTGCAGCCGTCCACCTTTGCCGCCTCCAGCGGATCGCGCGGCATGGCAAACAGGCCAGCCAGCAGCAGGATCGCGAAGATGGACGTGCTCATCCACACTTCGGCAAAGATGATCGAGAACATGGCCAAGTGCTTGTCGACCAACCAGGGAATGGCGCCGTCACTCAGACCCAGCGCCTGAAGGGCATTGTTCAGAATGCCGATATTGTCATTGAAGATGAACTTGAACTGGTAGCCGACGAGAATGGGCGAGAACATCATCGGGAACATCATGATCGTGCGCAGCGTGCGCTGACCCCAGGTGATCCGGTTGATCAAAAGGGCGATGCCCAGGCCGAAGAGGAATTCCAGGTTGAGCGCGATCGTCAGAAACAGCACGGTGCGGCCGAACGCGACCCAGAAGTCGTAATCCGTGAAAATGCGTTCGTAATTGCGGAACCCGACCCAGTTGTACAGGCTGTCGGGCCGGATCAGCCGGTAGCCGGTGAAGCTTGTATAGAGCGAGAACAGCAATGGTATCAGGACAACCAGCAGAATCGTGATGATCGCCGGTGAAAGCAGCAGCAGCGGCGTGAAACGTTCACGCCGCCAGCGGCGCCTGGCAGGCTTTGCTGCCGTTGCGCCTTTTGGTTCGGAATGGCCGCCGGCGGAAGCCGACTGCCAATCGCCTTGTGCTTCGGACACTAGAGGTAACCTGCGTCTTCCATCACTTCACGGGCCGATTCGGCTGCCTCGTCGAGAGCCTCCTGCGGCGTCATTTCGCCAAGAATGGCAGCCTGCAGACGCGGCCACAACTCATTCGACACCTCGATCCACGGCGCAATGAGCGGCGGCGTGAACGCGTCCTCGGCCATCGATTGGGCGTAGGTCTCGAAGACAAGCACCATGAAATCATTGCCTGCATCGTTGAATTCGCCAATGGCCTCATCCCAGACCTTGCCGCGGGTCGGCAGCAGCCCCTTTCGGGCCTCGATCATCTGTCGCTCATGCGAGGTCAGGAAGCTGATGAAGGACGCGGCTGCCTCCTTGTTGTCGCAGCTGTCGGTGATCGAAAACGTATGGCTGCCGGACCAGCCGGAGCGCTTGCCACCGGAGCCGACAGGAGCGCGCACCAAGCCGATGTCCCCGGCCACCTTGGAGTTCGCCGGATCGTTGAAGAACGAGGCCCAGCCGGCCCAGTCCAGATTCAGGGCAACCGTGCCTGAGGCAAAACCGAGGCCGGTATCGTCCCACAGATAGTTGAGCACGCCCGCGGGAACGGCCTTGGCATCGTATAGGTCCTTGAACCACTGCACCGCGCGAACGCCGGCTTCCGAGTTGAAGGTGGGGTTCCAGTTTTCGTCGAAGAGCTGGCCGCCCTCGGCGACGAGCAGTTCATAGAAGCGACCGGTGATCGCCTCGTCCTTGCCGACATATTGCGTGCCGAAGAACTCCGGCGCATTGGCGAAGAAGATCGCGTGATCCTTGAACTGGTTCCAGGTTTCAGGCGGCGCCAGATCGTAGCCGTGTTTTTCCTTGAACCGGTCCTTGTTGCCTTGATCGGCGTAGAGCGATTTCTTGTAGTAGAGATTGGAAATGTCGGAGTGGCGCGGCAGTTGGACCAGCCGGCCGTCTACGGTGGAGTTTGCCAGTGCCAGAGGCTGGAACTCGGCCAGGGTTGCTTCCGGGATAACGCCGTTCAGGTCGATGTAGATCGTGCCGTATTGCGGCGCAAAGCTGGTGTGGTTGGAGCCGACGCACCAGTCGAGCGTGCCGGCGGCAATGTCCTGCTTGATTTCGCGGTCCAGCTCGAAGTGGTTCTTGCGCGACAGCACATCGACTTTGGCGCCGGTCATCTCCTCCCACTTTTCGATTTCCGCGTAGAGCGGCTCATACTGTGCACCGCCGATCAGTTTGACGCGCAGGGTATAGCCATCGAAGTTGCCGTAATCGATGTCCTCGGCAAGTGTCGCTCCGGTCATCAGCAATGGCAGCGCAGTGGCGGCGGCCAGCATTTTTAGGCGTTGGTGTTTCATCTTATCCTCCTTGTGATCAAACAGATGCGTTGTGGTGTCGGGCAGTGGCGCCGGTGTCATCACCGCCCTGCCCCGCTCTCAGTTCGGCGAAAACCGCCTGCGTATGCTGTCCGAGCTCCGGGGCGGCCACCGGAGATTTCAATGTTGACCTGTCGACACGGATCGGACCGCGCAGCGCTTTCAGCTCGAGATGGGCGTTGCGACGGATCGTCTGCTCGAAATCCATCAGACGGTAGGCCTCGCTCTGCAGCATTTCCTGCCAATCCAGCACCTCGGAACACCATATGTCGGCCGGTTGCAGCACCGACAGCCACTCGGCCGTGCTTCGCTGGCGAATACGATCGGCGAGAACCGTTTTGATGTGGTCGCGATGCGCCAGCAGGGCGTTCGTGTCATCGTAGAAGGTTTCAAGCCCTTCGACGCCGAGAAGGTCCGCAAGCGTCTTCAGCGACGGCGTCATGGCGAGTGCAAGATGACCATCCGTCGTTTCGTAAACGCCGTAAGGGGCGCCGAGATAGGCATGAGCGCCATTGACACCGCTTCGTTCAGGCAGCCGCCCACCGTCGTTAAGATGGGTGGTCAGGACCTCGAACTGGAAATCGATCATCGCTTCGAAAAGGCTGGTCTCGACCAGCGCACCACGGCCGTGCAGACCGCGGCCCACCAGCGCAGCAAGGATTCCCTGGGCCAGGGCGTTGCCCGCCAGCATGTCGGCTACGGCAAGCCCCATCGGCATTGGCGGATCGTCGCGGCTGCCGGTCAGCCAAAGCAACCCGGCGCGGGCCTGGGCCAGAAGGTCCTGGCCCGGCAGATCCTTCCAGGGCCCCTCCTCTCCGTATCCCGAGATCGACCCGTAGACGATACGCGGATTGATCGCCTTGACAGCGTCATAACTGAAACCCTGGCGCTCGATCACACCGGGCCGGAAATTCTGGATCATCACGTCAGCAGTGGTCAGCAGATCGACCAGCATCTGCCGGTCGGCTTCGTCCCGCAGGTCGGCGGTGACGCTTTCCTTGTTGCGGTTGATGGCGTGGAACAACGAATTGTCGCCATCGATATCGACATCAGAGAGATAGAGATAGCGGCACAGGTCACCGACACCCGGACGCTCGATCTTGATCACCCGGGCGCCGAGATCGGCAAGCCGGAGGCTGCAGACCGGGCCCGACAGGAACTGGCTGAAATCGACGACGGTCAGTCCGTCAAGCGGCCGTTGGGATTGCGGCAGGTCTCTCATGTGCGGCTCTCCCGGTAGGCCGCGTCGAGCCGGTCAAGCGCGGTTTCCATGTCGATTTCGCCGGTGAGGCAGGCATGGACAAAATCGCCGCCGTTGTCCTGGAAGCCCATGTAACCGTCGTAGCGGGGCCGCAACCAGGCGGTTTCAAGCGTCTCGCGCGTGTTGGCAAAAAAGTCCCGGCTGGCTGCATTGCAGGCGGGATCTTCCCAGGCAACGGCATTGCCGGGCTGGCCGCCGGATTCGAAATAGAGGCCCGCCTGGCACTCGGCGCCAGCGATCCAGAAGGCATAGTCGGCGGCAACCTCGCGCTTGGGAGACGAGGCCGAGACCGCGATCCCGGTGCCGCCGATAACCGTGCCACGCGGGCCGTTCTCGCCGAAGCCAGGGGCATTGGCGAAAACCAGAGGAAACCTGCAATAACCGTCACGGCTGTAATTCGTGTAGCCGTAACCGAACGGCGAATAGGCCGGCCCCTCGGCACTGCGACCCATCCAGTCGAGAATTCCGATCGGATCAAGCGTCAGACACTTCGGATCGATCAGTGCAACAATCTCGCGCATTAGCTCAAGAACCCGCCGACCATCCTCGCGATCGACAAACCGATCTGGCGCCTCGGCCAAGGCCAGGTCGAGATTGCGGGCAAGGCCGAAGAAGGTCATCAGGGCATTGATCGGAATGAGCGCAAAGGCGACGCGACCCGACCGTGCCAGCTCCAGCACCTCGTCCCACTGCGCCGGCGGCCGTTCCAACAGATCGGGGCGATAGGCGGCAACCGGGGTCGCTGCGTCTATCGCAAGCGCCCATTGATGGCCGTCGAATTCATAGGAGCGATGCGAGACGCCGACGGTCTGTTCTGCAAGTTGGGCCATCTCAGCCTCACGGCCGAGTGTATCCAGAGCCAGAAGCTGGCCGCTGCGAGCGACCTCGCCAACATGCGGATGGTCGATGACCATCAGATCATAGGTCCCGGCCATTTCCTCGATCGGTCGATCAGCGAAAGCCTGCAGAGACCGCTTTTCCCACTGGATCGCAACACCGGGGTTCCGACGGCCGTATTCGAGAGCAGTGGCAATCATCGGGTCGAAGCCACGGCTGTGGTCCCAAGTCATACCGCGCAAGGTCACCGCTTCCGCCATTTCAGGCCTGTGCCTCAACAGCAGCGACTTTGTCGGCGTAGGTGGACGGATCGCGATAAAGCGCCGTCATCAGGTGCTCGCAGTAGAGCACAATCTCTCCGTCTCCCTTGAACACCGAGTAGCTGACTTTGACCTTGCCCATCTCCGCGTTCTTGACCTCCTTGGAGAGGTTCTCGCGGATGGTGTAGATGGTATCGCCGATGAACACCGGAGCGATGAAACGCAGCCGGTCATAGCCGTAGGAAAACGAGTTCAGGCAGTTGGTTGCGGCGAGGCCAAGCCCGTAGGAGAAAACCTGGGCACCGGCAACCAGGCGCTTGCCGAACACACCTTCCTTTTCGGCAAATCCCTGATCGGCGACATAGGGGTGGAAGTCGAGCACCAGCGAGTTGAACAGCATCGCCTCGCCTTCCGATATGGTGCGACGGATCGACCTGATTTTGTCGCCCACCTCGAAATCCTCGAAATACCAGTCCTCGGCATTCCACACCGGAATTCGCGAATGGTCGTCTGGCATGCCCGGCAGGGCGCGTGCGTGGACTCCGATCTCCGCCATCTTTCCTCCCCGGGGTTTCGGATTGTCGAGCAAAGCATTCACAATTGTCTTTCATTAGTCAAATGATTTTGTATATATGAAAAAGAAAATATGTGCAGAGGCGCCTGCCGCGCGGCAGCCGGGGAGGAAAAATGGAGCAGGAACAATATTTTGAGGATTATGTGGAAGGCGCCCATCGGGACACCCTCGGTCGCACGATCACCGAAGCTGATATCGTTTTCCACGCCGGCCACAGCGGAGATTTCTTCCCCCACCACATGGATGCCGAGTGGTGCAGCACCCAGCCATTCGGTGAACGAGTGGCCCACGGCACCATGACTTTTGCGATCGGAATCGGCCTGACCGCCACGGTCATCAATCCGCGCGCTTTCACCTATGGCTACGAGCGGCTTCGCTTTCCAAAACCGGTCTACGCCGGCGACACCATCCGAACGCGTGTTACCATCGGCGCAAGGACCGAGGATCCGAAGCGGCCGGGTTTCGGCCGGGTTGTGGAAATCTGCGAGACCACAAAGCAGGACGGGTCGACGGTCATGTATTGCGAACACATTCTGCTGGTGGAAATGAGGAATCGAGACAAATGACGACTAAGCTCAAGCAATCCTGGCCGGCTCCGACCAAGCCGAAGCCCGTCCTCATCATCGGCGCCGGTGGCATCATTCGTGACGCTCACCTGCCGGCCTACCAGAAGGCGGATATCGTCGTCGGCGGCGTCACCGATGTCGATGCTGCCCGCGCGCAGAGCCTGGCCACGGACTATGACATTCCCGCCATCCATGCCTCGCTTGCTGACGCCGTCGCAACGCACGGGACGGATGTCGTCTACGACATTGCCACTCCGCCGCACGTGATCACCGACATTCTTCCGGACCTTCCGGACGGTGCCGCAGCGCTGATCCAGAAACCGATGGGGTCCGATCAGAACGAAGCCCGGCAAATCCGCCAGATCTGCCGGGAGAAAAGCCTCAAGGCAGCGGTCAATTTCCAATTGCGCTTCTCGCCTATGATGATGGCGGCAAAGGATGCAATCGACAAAGGCATGATCGGCGAGCTGCTCGAAATCGAGGTGCATTTGAACATCTTCACTCCGTGGACACTGTTTCCGTTTCTCATCCCGATGAAACGGGTCGAAATCGCGGTACATTCAATCCACTATCTGGACACCATTCGAGCGCTGGCCGGCAATCCAAAGGGCGTTTTCGCCCGCAGCATGGGCGACCCGCGCGCCGCCGATTTCGCCCAGACCCGCACGTCCGTCATTCTCGACTACGGCGACCGGCTACGCGGCACCATGTCGATCAACCACAACCACCAGGGAGGCCGAAAATTCCAGTCGGCCTGGTTCCGGATCGAAGGGACCGAAGGCGCCATGATGGTCAAACTGGGCGTCATCTTCGATTACCCGAACGGTGAACCTGACGAATTGTGGTACTGCCCCAATGGCGGCGACTGGCAACAGATCCCGCTCGAAGGCAGCTGGTTCATTGACGCTTTCATGGGCACAATGCGCAATGTTCAGCGATACGATGCCGGCGAGGACGATAGGCTCTACGCCTCCGTGGAGGACGCCTATGAGACGATGGCGCTCGTCGAGGCGTGTTTCAAATCGATGGAAACGCCGGCCGTGGAGCTTGAGCTGGATTGATTTTCCGAAAAAAGCCAGGCCAGCTCGATCGGTCGTCCCCGATGCTCAGGAGCCGCTTACCAACGCTACGAAGTCATGGTCGTGTCCGTCTGCAAACACGGGCAAATTCTTGCGTTTCATCAAAAGTGTGCTGGCACGCATCAGGTGCTGAAACTTAGAAATCACTAAGAAAGCCGCCAGGTCACGCTGGTAGCGAAACCCAACTTCGTTCTCATAAATGTCCTGCAATTCCTCCAGGCCGGTTGAGACAATCGTGTGATTGTCGGAAAACCAGTCAAAATCACCGAAATCCTCGGTCGCAATAACATCAGTTCTGGAGAAGCCAAATGGTTCGAAATCCCAGCGGTCGGTATTGATCGTAAATCCGTTCATTTCGGTGTAGATCAGTTTTGTTCGGTCCGCATCACAGGCCGTTTCGACAAAATCATCGAAGACTGCAGCTATGTCTTCCGGTTCATTGGTGAAATCAGCTTGCAGGATTATGTCGAACGGGTTCGGGCCTGCTTCACGCATTTTCTCGATGAGGAAATTGTATGGCTCCTGCAACCTGCCCGATTTCAATGCCGGCTTCAGGGGTTCGACCAATATCCACGCATTCGCACCTTCCATCACGGCCTCCTGAATTCCCGCAAAAGTTGATGAAAGCAAAAGACTGCTGCCCGCACAAGAGCAGTCGCCGACGGATCTTAGGGCACAGATTAGGTGCGGCAGACTTTACTGCCAGATCAGTCCATGCCGAGCCGGCTCGATCGCCAGGCATGACCAAAATCCCCGCTTGCAAATCAGTCCAGTGAGCTGATTTATTGCTTGCACGGAAACGATCCTGCTGGTCAGGACTCCACGGAGGTTTTGATGAAAATTCTTGATCGCTCAATAGGCCGCATTCGCACCCTCGCGATCCTGATCGGCACCCTCCTTATTGGAACCATCGCGTCGGTCGCATTTGCCCAGGAGTATGCGGTCGGCAGCTACAGAGCGTTCATCGGGCCGGAGGACCTTACCAATTCGCGCGGCGTTCGGCTGAGCACCGCCGCGCAGGTTCTGAGGCAGGATCGGGCCAACGTCTATCGGTACGGAATTGCCCATGCGGGCGATGAGGATGACCCATGGTTCTTCCAGCCGGGTGCCCGCGGCGCCATGGACGGCATGTTTCGCGCCGGAGGCGGGATCGATCCGCGGACGGCCCGGCTTATCATGAATGGCAATGTTTCGGTGGTTGTCACCATCTTCGCGGTGGATGGCAACTTCACCTCGCTGCGGGTGGATGTGGCAGGCGCACCCCGGGCAGCGGCCTCGGGTTTTGACATCGTTCGCCCCAAGCCCGGTCCCGACCCGGAAATGGGGTGCCTGGTGAGAGGCCTTGATCCAAACGGCGACGGTTTCCTGGCACTGCGTGCGGGGCCAGGCACCAGCTACCGACAAATCGGCGAGCTTCGCAACGGCGATGCAGCCTATCTCGGAGCCTTTTGCGAGGGGCGCTGGTGCTACGTGAACGGCGGTGCGATCGACGGCCGGGAAACAAGCTTTGAAGGCTGGATCTACGACAAATGGTGCGAGTTTTATCCGTAGCCGCGTAGGGTGCAATTTCGCCCCGAATTTGATTGCGGCAGAGGCGAAATCGTGGTCCTAAGGAGAGCCCGCCATAGCAACGTCTCTCCGGTGTCATCTTGTCCATCGCCCTTTCCAGTGTCACCAAATCATTCGGCTCCGAGCAGGTCGTCCGGGGAGTCTCCCTCGACATCGAGCGCGGTGAGTTTTTTGCCATACTGGGACCCTCCGGGTGCGGGAAAACGACCCTGCTGCGATTGATCGCCGGCCTGGAGACGTTGGATTCGGGTGACATATCCATTAATGGCCAGCAGGTCGCGAGTGACGGCCTGCATCTGGCACCGGAGAAGCGCAACGTTGGCGTGGTATTCCAGTCCTACGCGCTTTGGCCGCACATGACGGTCGCCGACAATGTCGCCTTTCCGCTGAAGGCCGCAGGCCAGACCAGCCGGGATGCAACCGATCATGCCCGGCGCCATCTCGAGACCGTCGAACTGCACGACTATTCGTCTCGCCAGCCGGCTCAATTGTCCGGCGGCCAACGCCAGCGTGTCGCCCTGGCGCGCTGCCTGGCGCAAGGGGCCCAGACGATCCTGATGGATGAACCCCTGGCAAACCTCGATCCGCACCTGCGCGCCGCCATGGAAGAGGAACTCGCCGAATTTCAGAAGGCGGCCAAGGCAACGGTGCTCTACATTACCCATGACCAGCGCGAGGCCATGGCCCTTGCCGATCGCCTGGCGGTCATGTGGCAGGGCGAATTGCTGCAGGTCGATGCTCCGGAGCACATTTACCGAAGACCCAGCAGCGAGCGCGTGGCGCGGTTCATTGGTCGTAGCGCAATCGTTGACGGAACGGTTATCGGTACCGATGCCGGGGAAGCCATGGTGCAGATTGGCAACCTTTCCGTTACTGCCGCAACGGCAAGTTCGGCAAAACCCGGACTAGCCAAGCTGGTCATCCGGCCAGAAGACATCGTGATCGGCGAAGCCGGCGCTGTCGAAGGCACGATCGACCGGGTCGCCTATCGCGGCGGCTATTTTGAAGCTGCCGTGCGGGTGCAGGGTATAGACGCTCCTCTCGCGATCAACCTGCCGCAAAGGGCCGGTGTCGGAGAATCAATCCCGCTTACGGTCCGCGGCGCCTGGCTGCCGCCCGAACAATAGGCCTTTCTAATCTCGCCAGGGAATGACCCCGGATGGAAGCCGGCGTGCCGCCGCATTCAATCCCATCATGACGACCACAGTGACCAAAACGGTGATGGCGGCCATTGCCGCGGCAAGGGTGGTGTACCCGCCGTCTTCATAATTGAAGATCGTGGTGCCGATTGTCTCGTTGCCAGCGGACCAGAGGAGTGCCGACACGGTCACCTCGTTATAGGCCGTCAGGAAAACCAGAATGGCGCCGGAGGCGGCGGCCGGTGCGACGAGCGGAGCAAAAATCGAGCGCATGCGCCGGAAAAATCCGGCACCGGAAACCCGTGCTGCATCATCAAGGCTCGGATCGAGTTGATTATATGCAGCCGTGACCGGTTTGAGACCCACGGCAATAAAGGCCGCGATGTATGCGATCAGGATGATCCAGATGGTGCCGTAAAGGGCGATCCCGAGCCCGGGCAGCGGGCGGATGAAAGCCAGGATGAAGGCGATGGATATCACCAATCCGGGAACGGCGAAGGCGATTTCTGCGCTTCCAGCGGCCGTCTCGGCCAAACGGCGCTTGAGCCCGGTCTTGTGCGCAAGAAAGTAGCCAAGCCCAATGGCTACCAATGCAATCATCAGGGATGCGGCCCCGGCGGTCAAAGTGGAGTTTACAAAGGCGCGCAAGGTCACCGACTGTCGCGCGATCACTTCGACGAAATTGTCGAATGTGAGTGTGTCGAACCCGAGGATGACGCCATAGGTCGGCACCAAAGCTGTCGCAAACAACGATGACAGCGGCAAAGCGAGCGTTGCCGCCACGTAGAGCCAAAGCAGAGCCTCATACCAACGACGCGACCCCGCCAGGTCGATTGCTAGCGCCGCTTGTGGCAGACCGACCAGGGATAGGCGCATGCGCCGCAACAGCAAGAACTGGATCGACAAAGCGACAAGTGTGACCAGCGCCAGAATGATCGAAATGACCGCGACATCCGGAAGAACGTCCGGTCCAAAACTTGCCAGGCGGCGCCAGATCAGAACCGGCAGCGTTGTGTAGCGAGCGGGAATGCCGAGCAAGGCATTGATGCCGAAATTGCCCATGGCGGCAACAAATGCCAAGGCGAAGCCGGCCAGCAACGAGGGCGCCAGCAACGGAATGACCACCCGGGTCAGGGTACGCCAGGGCCCTGCCCCGGACACACGCGCAGCGTCGCTTAGCTCGCGCGGAAAGCTGCGCAGCGTCGCACGCACGATCAGAAAGACCAGCGGTGCATGCTGGACCGCGAGAATGAAGACCAGCCCGGGAAGGGAATAAATCGGGTGGGTGCTGCCCAGCTCCGGCGCTAATCCCACCGCACGCAATACCGGGCTCCCGGGACCGAGCGCCTGTATCCACGAAATCGCCGTCACGTGTGGCGGGATCATCATCGGCAGCAGTACCAGAAAGGTCAGCGGGCCCTTGAGCCGCACATTGGTAAGTCCGATGACAAGTGCCAGAAACAACCCCAGTAGCGTCGCGAGCAGGGCTGACAGGAAACTGCTTTCAAGGCTGTGCCAAAGTGCGCGTAGCACCGATCTGCTCTGGATCGCCTCGGCGAATGCCGCAAGCGACAGGCCGGTTTCACCGGACAGCCCAATCCGGAAGAGCAGAAGAAGCGGCAAACCGCAAAACAGGAAGATCAGCAAGACAAGGGCGGCAAGGAAAAGACCCTCGCCGCCCGGTTTTTGCAGAATTTTCGGGTGCGCCATGCGGCGTCAGCCGCCGAAAATGTCCGTGAATTTCATCTTATTGGCCTTGTCTTCAGCCAAAGCCGCCGCCGGGTCAAACGGCATCAGTTTGATGGCGTCGCGCGACGGAAACCCCTCGGGCGGGGTGATTGCCGGATGGGCGGCCAGATATCCCTGATCGGCAGCCAGTTGCTGACCTTCGGGAGACAGCAGAAAATCGACGAAGGCCTTGGCGGCTGGAACATTGCTTGCCGTCTTGAGAATGGCCACCGGCTCGGTTACGGCCGAAACGCCTTCTTCAGGAAAGACGAACTCGACCGGTGCACCTTCCAGCTTGTTGCGGATCGGCAGAAAATCGACAACGAAGCCATAGAGCTTTTCCCCGCCGGCAACCGCCTTGTAGGTGCCGCCATTGCCACCTTTCGGATTGGCACCCTGGTCGGCCAGCCCTTCGTAGAGAGCCCATCCAAGCTCGGGGTTGGCGGTCAGCGCGGCCATGTGGATCGTCGCGGCACCTGAGGTCAGCGGCGACGGCATGGCGATCTTGTCCTTCGCCTCGGGTTTCAGAAGATCCTTGTAGGATGTCGGCTTCAGCGGCGCCGCGGTGTTGTAGACGATGCCGGTGGTGATCAGCTTGGTCGAGAAGTAAGTCTTGTCATCGTCCATGATTGCCGGGTCGTAGGCGGACACATCAGCGTCGGCATGAGCCATCAGCCGGTCGTCGGACTTGAGACCTTCCATGGTGACGACGTCGGCAATCAGCAGAACATCAGGCTTGGGTGCACCGGCCTCGAACTCGGCCCGAAGCTTTGCCATCACCTTTGTTGTTCCGTCCCGGAACCATTCAACCTCGACATCCGGATATTTTGCCCTGAAGGCATCAACCGTCTGTTGCGCGTCCTTGTTGGGTTGCGAGGTATAAAGCACCAGCTTTCCGGAGACATCGGCGGCCAGCGCCTGTGCGGCGAAGAGGGTCGCTGCGGCGCATAGAATGAGCTTTTTCATCGAGATAATCCCTTGGACATTGTCATAGAGAGCCATGGCTATCCGACTTCCATGACAGTTGGATGATCAAGTATCAACCGATTGGGCATGCGATGGCCCGGAAGCCGATGTCGGATGATCTCAATCGGCTGCTGTGAAAATTGCGAACGTGCCGTCCTGCCCTTTGAGCGTTTCTTCTGCGACGAGGGTCGCGGATCCGGCGAGCCGGTCCGCGAAGTCCTGCGAAAACAGGATGGGTTTCTCGTGCCGACTGCAAAATCCCTCGATCCTGGCAGCAATGTTCACCGCCTGCCCCAATACGGTGAAGTCTAGGCGTGTTTCGGAACCGATATTGCCGTAGAGCACCTCGCCGAAATGCATGGCAATGCCAAACTCCAGTTCGAGCGGCGGCTCGAGCGTCTGAGCGTTCTGCAAGGCCTGTTGAGCCGCTGCCAGGGCCCGTTCACAGACGGTTTGAGGCCCTCGCCCGCTTTCCGTCGCGAAGACCGCAAGCAGGCCGTCACCAACAAACTTGAGGATCTCGCCTCCATGGGCCTCGATGGCGCCGGCGACAACCTCGAAGTAGCGATTGGCGCGCGCCATGGCTTCTTCGGCCGGAAGTCGGCTGTTCAGTCCACTCCAGTCGCGAATGTCGCTGACAAAGATCGCCGCGTCGATTTTCTCGATGTCGCCACGGGTAATTTGCCCATCGAGCACCCGCTTGCCGGTGCGCGGCCCGAGATAGGCTTCGGCGACGGCGAGCGAGATGCTGCGCGCCTTGAACACCTCGACAATCGGCGCAAGCGCTGCGGCAATGGTTGTGACCGCCTGCAAATCCGCGGGCGAAAATCCATCGGCACGATCGGTGACGAGAACAAGGATCGAAAACCGCCCGTCGGAAAACAGCATGGGAACGCCGAAATAGTCGGTCGCGCCCCGGGCGCGCAGCTCCTGCAGTACACTGTGGTCGTCTTCGGCCAGTTGGTCCAGACGCCGGCGAAAGGGCTGCAGTGTCTCACTGATGACGGTCAACGGGCTGCCGGCGAAACCCGCACGGCTTTCGAGGCCGTGGGATGATTCCAGGTGGCGCGTGCCGGTATCGCGCTCCCAAAGTGACGAGACGGCCACCACCAGCGGATGCAGGGTACGCATTGAAATGCGCAACCGCCAAATCGGCGCGCCGGCCGCAATCATTCGCGGCCCAAGCTCGCCGACAAGCACATCCAGATCGGGCAGAAACCGGCCCTCCTGCATCAGCCAGTCGACAATGGATGCCGAATCCCAGGACAGAGAGGTGTTGTCAGTCATGGTCGATCGGATCTCCATGCTTGACGGGGAACGCCGATAATCCTCACGCTTCACTGTCCGATGCACCGCCGCCAAGGCTGCGGGTCAGGGCGCGTGCCGTGTCGACAAGTTCACGGCGGCAATCCTCAAAAGTCAGGGTCTCATGGTAGCGCTCGATATGCGGGATCGTCAGGGCAGCGACGGCGCGTCCGGAATGATCGATGATCGGCGCCGAGACATTGACGATCCCGCGAACGACGAAACTGTCACGCACCTCATATCCCTTTTCGCGAATGGTCTGCAGATCCTTTCGCACCATTTCCTGGCTCATTTCGGCCGGCAGCGGCACGCTGGCGAAGTAGGAGTCGACTTCATCTTCCGGCAAATTGGCCAGGATGACGCGACCCGAGGAGGCCGCCCATAGATCGATCTTTGCACCCAGGCGCACAGTCATGATGTTGTTGCCCGGCGCATCCACCTGGCCGATGATCAGGATGCTTTCATCGGCGAGAATCGCCAGATGCGAAGATTGGTTGGTGGATTTGGCAAGGGCACGCATGAGTGGCCCTGCAAAGGCGCTGAGGCGTCGGATTTTCGGAATCCGATGGGATATCTCGAACAGAAACGTCGTCAGGATGTAGCGATCGCTTGTCGGCTCCTGGGCGACATAGCCGCGATCCATCAACACCACCAGCATGCGAAAAATCTCGCCCACAGAACGGCCCAGTGCCCTGGCGATCTCCGACTGGCTCATGCCGGTTTCCTGAGTCGACAGCAATTCAATGATGTCGAGGCCCTTTTCAAGGGCGGGTGCCGAATAGGTCTGGCGCTTCACCGGCTTGTCCATGCACCCTTTATACCCGGCGACCGCAACCTTTCCAATTTGTAAGAATGTGGGTCCGCAATTTCGCCCAATTGTCTGATAGGCCGCCGACAACTAGATTAACCCACAGAATTCAAGGGGTGCATGCTTGGCCCGCAGCAACAGCGTCTACAAGGAAACCTTCAACCTGGGGCTCGACCTGGTTGCCGGACTGGGAGTTAATGCCAACCTGCCGCCGGAGACCGCTCTGGCCGCACGTTGGAAGACCAGCCGCACCACCGTGCGTGCGGTTCTCGAACGGTTCGACCGCAGTGGGTTGATAGCATGGGAGGGCCGGCAGAAACGCGTCCTGCGTCAGCCCAGACCTGACGAATATTTCGGTGCCGAGGAGGTGAAGCCGACCGGCAAAAAAGTCGAAGCGGCCTTCATGACCTACATTCTCGACGGTGACCTGGCCCCGGGCACGATCCTGCGCGAAAGCGAATTGGTGCGTGAATTCGGAGTGAGCACGTCGGCGTTGCGCGAGTATCTCATCCGGTTCTCGCGGTTCGGGCTCATCCGCAAGGAACCGAATCGGCACTGGGTCTTGGTCGGTTTCACCCGCGACTTCGCGGTCGAACTGTTCGACGTGCGCGAGATGTTCGAAATGCGCGCCTTTCGCCGTTTTGCCTCCGAACCGCTGTCGGCCGACGATCGAGTCAAGCTTGACCAGCTGCAGGAGGAGCATCTCGCGCTGATCGCCGATATCGACCACGATTTTCTCAGCTTTCCGCGCCTCGACGAACGCTTCCACGAGACGTTCCTGTCTCGTATGAACAACCGCTTCGCCGACGACTTCTTTGAGCTGGTATCCCTGATCTTCCACTACCACTACCGGTGGAGAAAGGTCGACGAACGGGATCGAAACCTGGCTGCGGCACGTGAACATCTCAGGGTGATCCGCGCCCTGCGTGCCGGCAATCAGGCCGTCGCGGAAAGAGCATTCGCCCAACATCTTCAGACCGCTCGCAAGACGCTGCTGAAATCCGTCACCTGGGATTGAGGGCTACAGTTTGCCCATCACGAGATCGGCGCAGCGATCGCCCAGCATCATGGCCGGTGCATTGGTGTTTCCGGCGTTGATATTGGGCACCGCCGACATGTCGCAGACGCGCAAGCCGTCGACACCCCTGACTCGCATCCGGGCGTCGAGCACAGCGAAGGGATCGCCATCGGCACCCATGCGGGCCGAACCTGCGGGGTGATAATTGGTTTTCACGAACCGACGGCAGTGCGCCGCTATCGTCTCGTCCGTGGCCTTGTCCGGATCCGGGATGACCACACGTTCGATGCGGCTGGCAAGTGGATTTTGTTGAAACGCGCGCATGAAGAACCGCTGTCCGGCCACCATGTCCCGCATGTCTTGTGGATCCTTCAAGAGATGGGGCGATACCAGAGGCATGGCCTTCGGATCCGCCGATGCGAGCCGCACGGATCCGCGCGAACGTGGTTTGACGACGACAGTGGTTATGGTCACTCCGTAACTGTCGTCGACAAGCCCTTGGGTATCGCGATCCAGATACACGATCGGAACGCAGAAAGCCTGGATGGTCGGCGGCGCCTCCGGATCAACCGGATTGATGAATGCACCGGCTTCGACGCCGGCGGACGTGACGGGACCGGACCCGAACAACTTGAACTGAATGCCGTTTTTCAGCATGCGCCATCCGACACCCTGACGGAAGTAACCGTAAGGGCCGTTGGCGACAGCGGTGGTCGGGACTTCAGGATGATCGATCAGATTGCTGCCGACACCGGCCATATCAGCGATGACCTCGATGCCGTGTTGCTTCAGGTGATCGGCCGGCCCGAGCCCTGACAGCATCAAGAGCTTCGGGGTCACCAGGGCGCCGGCGGATACGATGATCTCGCCATTCGCTGCTGCCCGTTGCACTGCACCGCCGCGATCGCGGTACTCAACTGCCACGGCACGCCCGTTCTCGATGACAATGCGCTGCGCCTCGCTGTGCAGGCGCACCGTCAGGTTCGGGTTGTTCTCTACCGGCGAAATGTAGGCGTAAGCTGCTGAGCTTCGTTTCCCGTGGCGGTTCATGAACTGATAGAAGCCGACCCCACGCTGCGCCGGCCCGTTGAAATCGGAATTGTATGGTTCGCCCATGGCCTGCACCGCCTGCACGAACCAGCGGGACACTTCGTTGACATGACCGGGATCAGACACCAGGAGCGGACCTTCCGCACCATGCAGATCATTGTACAGGCGGTTGTTGCCTTCCATGCGCTTGAAATGCTGCAGGACGTCGCTCCATCCCCAGCCAATGCGATCGTTGTTGCCCTTGAGGATGTCGTCCCATTCGTCGTAGTCGGAAGGGCGGCCACGCATATAGACCTGTGCGTTGACCGAGGAGCCGCCGCCGAGGACATGACCCTGGGGAATGTCATGCACGCGGCCATCCAGATGGTCCTGCGGCTCCGTCTGATGGTAGCGCATGAACTTGGAACCGTTGATCATCTTGAAAATGCCGGGTGGCATGTCGAGCAACGGATGGCGGTTCGAATGACCCGCCTCGAGCAGCAATACCCGGGCGCCGCCCTCATCTGCCAACCGAGCTGCCGCCACACATCCGGAGGAACCCCCACCGACAACAATATGGTCGAACCGCTCGGTCACAGTTGATCCTCGTCGAATGTAACGCGGACATATTCCCAGGCGGCACGCAGGTGGTTGCCGAGGGCTTCTTCCGCGCCATCCGGATCACGGTCGACAATCGCGTCGAAAATGGCCTGATGGCTGCGGTAGTTGACAAGGTTGCGGTCCGGCGATCGCAGCATCTTTTCCCAATGCGGTGCGAGCCAGGAGGTGTAGCCTTCATGAACAGCAGGGAAAATCGGATTGCGGGGAATGTGGTACAGAACCCCGTGGAACGCCACGTCGGTCGCATAGAATGCTTCGGAATCATTGATCGCCTGCTCATTGGCCGCCAAAGCGGATCTCAAACCAGCGATGTCCTCCTTCTGAGCCGACTGGGCGGCCTGCCGGACCAGGGCGCGTTCCAGGAAAATCCGGCTGTCATACAGATTTTTCACACCCCCGCGTTCCGTGAGCAAATGGCGCACAATGCCGCCGACGGCCGTCAGGGCCGTCTCATAGTCCGGCTTTCGCACGATCGGCCGGAATCGCGGCCGGCTTTCGATCAGGCCTCGGTTCGACAATGTGGCAATGGCTTCCCGAATGACGGTGCGGCTGGCGCCGAATTGCTCCATGAGCGTCCGTTCAGCCGGCAATGGCGCCCTGTCTTCGAGCACGCCTGACATGATCTGCTCCTCGAGCCGAGCGATGACCGCGTCCGCAGCCCTGCCCTGCCGGTCCTCTGTCGAAGCCGCCATTTCAAAGCTGTCTTCCATGCCGTTCACACTCGTTTCCTCCGTCATGTCCAGCGTCACGCAACGCAAAAACCACAATATGGTATGATCAAAATAGCATTCCTTGCACCGTTGTCCACCCAACAAATAGGCTCCTTTCGCAGATTTTTTTCGGAACCAATTGACTTTTGGTCTGAATATGCTTCTATTCGCCATATATTTTGGTCATACCAAATTTCGATGATTGGAAACGACCAAAGTTTTGACGGGCTTCTGCGCAAGCAGACCGTTTTCGTGGATTGGAGCTGAGGAACGCGTTCAACCGCCTGTTACGGCACTTTCGCCGGTCCAAGCACCGGCATATCAAGGAGGAGAAAAATGAAGAGAAGAACTTTGCTGGGTACCGCCGCCGCCATCGGTTTCGGACTGGCTTCGGTAGCAACGGTGGCGATGGCCTCCGACTTGCCCCCATTGGAGAAAAAGGACCGTTACAAGGTCGGTTTCTCGCAAATGGAGAGCAACAATCCCTGGCGGATCGCCGAAACGAAATCGTTTCACGACACCGCTGAAAAATGCAACTGGGACCTGATCGCCACCGACGCAGCAGGCTCCGCAGCCAAACAGGTTGCTGACGTCGACAGCATGATCGCGCAGGGCATCGACGTTTTGTTCTTGCCGCCGCGTGAAGAAAAGCCGCTCATTCCGGCGGTCATGAAAGCCAAGGCTGCCGGCATTCCGACATTCCTTGTCGACCGCTCCGTCGATCCCAATGTGGCGCGGCCAGGTGAACATTTTGTCGCCTTTCTCGGATCGGACTTCATCGATCAGGGCCGGCGCGTCGCCGAATGGACCCTGGCCAATTTCAAAGGCGACAAGGGCATCATCGTTGAACTCGAAGGCACCACCGGTTCGTCACCGGCCAATGACCGGAAGAAGGGTTTCGACGATGTCATGGCAAAGCATGACAACATGACGATCGTCGCGTCACAGAGTGGCGACTTTGCCCGCGACCTCGGCCGCCAGGTGATGGAGACGCTTCTGCAAGCTCATCCAGACGTGAACATCGTCTACGCGCATAATGACGAGATGGCCATTGGCGCCATTCAGGCGCTTGAGCTAGCCGGACGCAAACCTGGTGATGACGTGCTCGTCGTGTCAATCGACGGGACCCGTGATGCGCTGCAGGCGATCATCGACGGCAAAATGGGTGTCACAGTGGAGTCATCCCCGTTCTTCGGTCCACTGGCCTGTGAGGTCATGACCCGTTATGCCAATGGTGAGGAGATCGAGCACTGGGTGCAGGTCAAGGACCGGATCTTCACCGCGGAGAATGCCGCCGATCACATCGACGAGGCATACTGATCGCCGCATCGTGGAAGGGGCTGGCCTCCCCGGCCCCTTCCACCCACATCGAGGACAAAGACCGAGAAACCCATGTCAGCGCTGCTCACCATGACTGACATCGACAAGGCCTTTTCCGGAGTGCCTGCCTTGCGCGGCGCGACCCTGGACATCGGCGAAGGTGAAGTCCATGCGTTGATCGGCCAGAACGGCGCCGGCAAGTCGACGCTGATCAAGATCCTCACCGGTGTCTATCGCCGCGATCGCGGTGAGATACGTTTTGCTGGCAGCAACTCGTCCATTACCAGCCCTCGCGAAGCCCAGCACAGCGGCATTGCCACCATCTATCAGGAGCTCAACCTGGTGCCGTTGCGCAGCGTGACCGAAAACGTTGTCATGGGCTATGAGCCGAAGCGGTTCGGTGGCCTCGTCGACTGGCGCAGAGCACATCGAAAGACACGCGATATCCTGGCCCGCTTCGGCATCGATATCGACGTCAAGGCTCCGCTCGGCAGCTATTCCACCGCCATCCAGCAACTGGTTGCAATCGCCCGGGCGGTCTCGCTGGAAGCCCGGTTGGTCATCATGGACGAGCCGACATCATCGCTCGATGACCGTGAGGTGGAAGTCCTTTTCGGCGTTGTGCGGGAACTCAAGAATTCAGGCGTTTCGGTACTCTATGTGTCGCATTTTCTCGATGAGCTTTTTCGCATCTGCGACCGCGTCACGACCATGCGCGATGGACAAACCGTTTCGGTCAGAACCATCTCGGATTGCGGAAAGCTGGACCTCATCGCTGACATGCTCGGGCGGAATGTGGAGGAAATCGAGGCAGCCGGCATGACCGACTTCGGCGGCACAAGCAATTCAACGCCTGGAGAGGTTTTGCTGGAGGCCGATGCAATCGCAACCGACCGCCGGCTGTCGAAATTCGATCTCGAAGTTCGCCGTGGCGAGATTGTTGGACTGGGTGGCCTTCTCGGCTCGGGTCGCACGGAGGCCGCTCGGGCGGTATTCGGCGTCGATCCACTGACTGCCGGCGAATTGCGACTGAAGGGAAAACCGTGGCATGCCGCTGGACCGGCCGATGCCATTCGGGAACGCATTGGAATGCTGTCGGAAGATCGCAAATCCGAAGGCATCGTGCCCGATATGTCGGTGCGCGAAAATCTGACGCTTGCCCTGCTTCCGAAGCTGGCGAAAGGCGGTCGTATTCAGCGCGGCACGGAACGACAGCTTGTCGAGGACTTTATCAAGGCGCTGGGTATCAAGACCGCTGACATGGATCAGCCGATCCGCGAACTGTCGGGCGGCAATCAGCAAAAGGTGCTGCTGGCGAGATGGCTGGCGACCGAACCGGACCTGCTCATCCTCGACGAGCCGACGCGCGGCGTGGATGTCGGCGCGAAACTCGAGATCCAGGCGATTATCCGCGACTACGTGGAGAAGGGTTTCGGCGTCATCCTGATCAGCTCTGAATTCGAGGAACTGGTTGAAGGCGCTGACCGGATCATTGTTCTGCAGGACGGCTATTCCGTCGCCACCTTACAGAATCCCGGCATCACAGAGGATGCCCTTGTGCGCGCCATTGCCCATCATCACCCGGAGGATGCGTGATGTCCGACAATGCCATGCCGGAAACAGCGCGCATGCGACGGTCGCCTCTTTCCTTGCGCGCGGTTTCGCTGCGAGACCATGGCGGCCTGATCGCGCTCGTCGTGCTGATTGCGTTCAATATCCTGGTCACGCCGAACTTCCTTCAACTGCAGACGCTGTTCGTCAACATCAGCCAGGTGGCAACCATTGCCATCGTCGCCATCGGCATGACCCTGGTGATCGCAACTGCCGGTATCGACCTCTCGGTCGGAGCCGTCATGGCGTTGGCTGGCGCACTTGCGCCGTTGATCTTCCTGTCGGATTTCGGAACCGCTTATCCGGTTCTGGGGCTGATTGCAGCCTTTCTTCTGCCCCTGCTCGCCGCCTGTCTGTGCGGCTTGTTCAACGGGCTGATGATCAGCTTTCTCAACGTCCAACCGATCATTGCCACGCTGATCCTGTTCATCTCGGGCCGCGGCATCGCCCAGGTGCTGACCAACGGCAATCTGCAAACCTTCTCGAACCCCGGGTTCAGCTATCTCGGGACCGGCCGGGTTCTCGGGCTGCCATTCCAGGGCTGGCTTGCGGTGGCCCTGGCGATCCTGGTGTGGTGGCTGGTTGCGCGCACGGTTTTCGGCCGCTACCTGCTGGCCGTCGGCGGCAACGAGCGCGCTGCCCTGCTCGCCGGCGCTCCAGTGCGCCTGGTCAAGACGGGCGCCTATGTCATCTGCGCCTTTCTTTCGGGCATCGCCGGGCTGATCGTGGTGGCGATCAATTCAGCATCCGACGCCGGTCGCAATGGCAACCTCATGGAACTGGATGCCATCGCGGCGGCCGTGGTTGGCGGTGCCTTGTTGCAAGGCGGTCGCGCGCCGATTTTCGGGGCCGTTCTGGGTGCCGTGATTATTCAGTTGGTCAAATACACGTTGCTGGCCAACGGGGTTGAGGACGAAGTCGCGCTGATCGCCAAGGCATTGATCATTGTCCTGGCCGTCTATGTGCAGCAGGCGCGGAAAGAATAGACATGCTCGACAATTCCGCATTCGACCTGCGCAAATACCTGCGCAACAACGCCCAGACGAACGGCGTCTGGGTGGCCCTCGTTGCGTTGATTCTGTTCGGCCTGCTGCGCTACGAAAACTTCGGCAGTGCCTACAACATCGTGTCGTTTCTCAACTACAATTCGATGTTCATCATCATATCGATCGGCATGTGCTTCGTGATCATGACAGGCGGCATCGATCTGTCGGTCGGATCCGTGGCTGCCTTTACATCGGTCGTCGCCGCCTATCTCAGCCCCTATGGGATCGAGGTGGCTCTGCCGGGCGGAGTGCTGGCCGGTGTGGCTTTTGGCGCAATCAATGGCTTCTTCATCATCGCCATGCGTATTCCGCCCTTCATCGCAACCCTGGCAACCATGCTCGGGGCCAAGGGTGGCGCGTTGGTGATTTCCGGTGCGCAGACCATCTCGGTGGATTGGGGCAGCAACTTCACCAAGCTCGGCATGGAAAAAGCAATGGGGATTCTGCCCTGGTCGATCGTCATCGTGGTTATCGTGGCGGCGCTGCTCTGGGTCGTTTTGGAACAAACGTCGCTCGGTCGGACAGTCCTCGCCATCGGCGGCGGTGAAGACGCCTCCAACCTGATGGGCCTGAAAGTCAACCGGGCCAAAGCCTTTGTCTACCTGCTGAGCGGCGGCTGTGCCGGACTTGCCGGGGTTTTCCTGGCGTCGGGCTTTGGTGCCGGCCAGCCACTGGAAGGCATCGGTTGGGAGCTGTCGGCAATTGCCTCGGTGGTTGTCGGCGGCACGCTGCTGACCGGTGGCCTGGGTTCGGTACCGGCCACTGTCGCCGGAGCGCTGCTGCTTGGACTGGTCTTCAATATTCTGAATTTCGAAAACGGGCGCGGCACAATCAGCCTCAGCGCCTATTGGCAAATGGTCATTCGCGGCGGTTTCCTTTTCGTGGTGATCCTGCTGCAGACCCGCATGAATTCCTCCCGTTTGAAATCGAGTTAAGCCCATGGTCAAGATCGAACGCGTTGAAGCGCGCTACTTCGCAGTTCCCCTTGCGGAAGTTCTGAGTGATGCCATGCACGGCGACCACACGCATTTCGAGTTGATCACCGCAACCGTTACCCTGGAAGACGGAAGCGAAGGCACCGGGTACACCTATACCGGCGGGCGTGGCGGCAGAGCGGTGGTCGCCATGATCCAGCACGACCTGGCGCCGTTTCTGGTCGGGCGTGACGGATCAGCTGTGGAACACCTGCACGATGCGATGCAAACCCATGTGCACTACGTGGCTCGCGGCGGCATCGCATCCTTTGCGATCTCGGCAATCGACATCGCGCTGTGGGACTTGCGCGGCAAACGAAGCGGCCAGCCGCTCTGGAGAATGGCCGGCGGCACGTCATCCCGTTGCAACGCCTATCGCGGAGGCGTCGACCTGAACTTCCCGCTGACCAAGCTGCTCGACAGCATTCGTCGCTACCTTGACCAGGGGTTCAACGCCGTCAAAATCAAGGTTGGGCGCCCGGATCTTGCGGAAGACGTCGCGCGTCTCGCCGCCGTTCGCGAACTGATTGGACCCGATGCCGCTTTGATGGCCGATGCCAATTACGGCATGACAGTCGACCAGGCGATCGCCGCCTGCCAGGCCTTCGAGCCGTTCGATCTCCTTTGGTTCGAGGAGCCAATCATACCGGATGCCTACGCGGATTACGGCCTCATTGCCGACACCACCGGCATGCCGCTCGCCATGGGTGAAAATCTCCATACGATCCACGAATTCGAATATGCCTTCGAGCAATCGAAACTGGCCTACATCCAACCGGACGCTTCGAATTGCGGAGGCATAACCGGCTGGTTGCGCGTGGCCGAACGGTCGAGGGCCGCAGGCATCCCGGTTTGCAGCCACGGCATGCATGAACTCCATGTGAGTCTCGTCTCCGCCCAGAGCAATGCCGGTTGGCTGGAGGTTCATTCCTTCCCGATTGACGAATACACGACCCGACCATTGCAGATCGAAGACCACCTGGCCGTCGCACCAGACACAGCCGGTATCGGAGTGACATTCGACTGGCACAAACTGGACTCGGCCAACGACCTCGCCGCGTAGAACTTTCAGGACCAAGAGATGACCATATCAGCTGCCTACTATCGAGGCGACAAGCGCTTCACTGTGGAAACGATTGCGGCCCCGCCACCACCAGGCCCCGGAGAGGTGCAGATCGACGTCGCCTTCTGCGGCATCTGCGGCACCGACCTGCATGTTTATCTCGGCCACATGGACCAGCGCGTGGGTTTCGAACGGGTGATCGGCCACGAGATGTCGGGAACCGTCAGCGCCGTCGGCGATGGCGTTGCCGGCTTCACCCCGGGAGACCGGGTCGTCGTGCGGCCGCTCGACGCCTGCGGTGAATGCCCGGCCTGCAAACGCGGCCACGCCCATATCTGCCAGAACCTGAAATTTCTCGGCCTCGATACCGACGGTGCCTTCCAGGAGAAATGGACCGTGCCGGCCCATACGGTGCACAAGCTGCCCGAGAGCCTGCCTCTCGATCATGCGGCTTTGATCGAACCGGTTGCCGTGGCCTGCCATGACGTGCGTCGCGGCCGGGTCGAGGCCGGCGAAGACGTACTGGTCATCGGCGGTGGGCCGATCGGCATGTTGATCGCCATGGTGGCGGGCCATGCCGGCGCAAACGTGACCGTGTCCGAAATCAATCCACACCGGTTGGCGGTGGCTCAAAAACTCGGATTCACCGCGATCAATCCAAAGGAGAGCGATGCCGAGGCCACCGTGCTTGAAGCCACCGGGGGCAAAGGCGCTGATGTCATTTTCGAAGTATCTGGAACCCAACCCGGCGTCGACCTGATGACGGCTGCGGCCTCCACGCGATGCCGGATCGTCATGGTGGCGATCCACGCCAAGCGCGCCGAAGTCGACTTGTTCCAGTTCTTTTGGAAAGAGATCGAGATGATCGGTGCCCGCGTTTACGAGCCGGCCGACTATGACGAAGCCATCGCGCTGGTCGCCTCCGGCGCCATCGATGCCAAGACCATGATCACAGACATCCAGCGTCTGAACAGGATCGGTGACGCCTTTGCAGAGCTTGCCGGGAATCCGCAGGCCATGAAAACTCTGATACGGTGCACGCCGGAGGCCTGACCATGAAAGCAACCAAAATGTTCGATCTGTCCGGCAAGACCGCCCTGGTAACCGGTTGCAAGCGTGGTATCGGCAAGGGTATGGCCGTCGGACTTGCAGAAGCAGGCGCCGACATTGTCGGTGTCAGCGCCAGTCTCGAGAAGCAGGGAAGCCTTGTTGGCGAAGAGGTCGAGGCACTGGGCCGCTCGTTCACAGCCTATCAATGCGACTTCGGCGACCGATCCTCTCTCAAGTCATTTATTGCCGAAGTGACGGAGGCACACCCGACCATCGATATTCTGGTCAACAACGCCGGAACCATCCGGCGGGCACCGGCTGCGGAGCATCCGGATGAGGATTGGGATGCCGTCATCGAGGTCAACCTGTCAGCCCAGTTTCTGCTGTCGAAGGCGATCGGAGCCCAAATGATCGAGCGCGGAAGTGGCAAGATCATATTCACCGCATCTGTGTTGAGCTTCCAGGGCGGTATCAACGTGCCCGGTTACTCCGCAAGCAAGGGCGGTATCGCGCAATTGACCATGGCGCTGGCCAATGAGTGGGCCGGCAAGGGCGTCAACGTCAACGCAATAGCACCCGGCTATATCGGTACCGACAACACGGAGGCACTGCGCAACGACAGCGCAAGATATGAGGCGATCCTCGAGCGCATTCCGGCCGGCCGTTGGGGTGATCCTGAGGATTTGGCCGGCCCCGTCGTATTCCTGGCCTCATCCGCCGCTGACTACGTTCACGGCACGATCCTCACTGTCGACGGCGGTTGGATGGGACGATAGCACACGCTGATCGTCTCGCTTTTCCATCGATCAAAACCTTCTGATCGGCCCGGCTCTTGATCTTCAACGGCTCCCGGTGCACTGATGGCGTCGGCCACACTGGCGTCCAATCAACACAGGTTTTTTCCATGCATCCGACGCATAACCGCATCGCCGATATCGTTCCTGAAGTCAGAGAGTGGCGGCACTGGCTGCACCAAAACCCGGAGCTGCTCTACGACCTGCCGAAGACGACCGCCTTCATCGCCGATCGGTTGCGCGAGATCGGTGTGGACGAGCTGCATGAGAACATCGGACGCTGCGGGATGGTAGCGGTTATCCGGGGTAATGGCGAAGGCCCGGCAATTGGCCTGCGGGCCGACATGGACGCCCTTCCTATCCACGAGCGCACGCCTTCGGACCATGCCTCGCGCACGCCTGGTGTGATGCATGCCTGCGGCCATGACGGCCACAGCGCCATGCTGCTGGGAGCGGCAAAATATCTGACGGAGAACCGGGACTTCGCCGGAACAGCCGTGCTGATCTTCCAGCCGGCTGAAGAGGGTGGCAACGGTGCGGTGACGATGATCGAGGACGGCCTTTTCGACCGGTTTGACGTCAAGGAAGTTTACGGAATGCACAACATGCCGACCCTGCCGGTTGGGGAATTCGGCACTGCTGTCGGTCCGGTGCTTGGCGCCACCGACTTCTTCTACGTCGATATCGAGGGTCGCGGCGGTCATGCTTCGACACCGCATATGTGCACCGACCCGCTCGCTGCCGCCAACGCCATCTACACCGCTTTCCAGACCATCATCTCGCGCGATGCGAACCCCATTCGCAACGGATTGATTTCCGTCACTGCGATCCAGTCGGGGGAAGCCAACAACGTGATTCCCCAGACGGCGCTGATGAAGGGCACCGTGCGCAACCTTTATGAGGATACGCGCGACATGATCGAGCACCGCATGCGCGAGATTGTTGAAGGCGTTGCCAAGACCCACGGTGTGCGGGCCGAACTCACCTATGACCGGCTGTGCCCGGTCACCGTCAACCATGAGACCGAGGCCGAGTATCTCGCTGATGCCGCCGCCTCCATCGTCGGGGCCGACAAGGTCGACCGCCATCAACCGCCGCGGCTTGGCGGAGAAGACTTCTCCTACATGCTGCGAGCCAAGCCGGGCGCTCTCATTTTCGTCGGCAATGGCAATACGGCCAACCTGCATCACCCAGAATACGACTTTAATGACGAGGCCCTGCCCTACGGCATTGCGCTCTGGACACGCATCGTCGAAGAACGGCTGCCGCTGAACGGCTGACCGCATACCTGACGTCGCTGTTGGCCTGCCTTGCCTGAGCATCGAAGGCAGCTATAGTGCCGGCCGAATGCGGCTGCGTGGAGATCATCGATGGGACCCATCCTCGAAGTTTCGGACCTGAAGAAGCTGGCGCGCCGCCGCGTGCCCAAGATGTTTTTCGACTATGCGGATTCAGGCTCGTGGACCGAGGGTACCTACGACGCCAACGAGGCTGACTACCACGAGATCAAGCTGCGTCAACGCATCGCCGTCGACATGACCAACCGGTCGCTGGCGAGCCAGATGATCGGTCAGGACGTGTCTATGCCGCTGGCGCTTTCCCCTGTCGGGCTGTGTGGCATGCAGCACGCTGACGGTGAGATCCTTGCAGCCCAGGCGGCCGAGGAATTCGGCGTTCCGTTCACTCTATCGACCATGAGCATCTGCTCGATCGAGGATGTTGCCGAGCACACGACAAAGCCGTTCTGGTTTCAGCTCTACGTGATGCGCGACCGCGATTTCGTGCGTAACCTGCTCGACCGGGCCCGCACCGCCGGATGCTCGGCCCTGGTTCTGACCATGGACCTGCAAATCCTCGGCCAGCGGCACAAGGATCTGCGCAACGGTCTCAGCGCACCACCGAAATTTACGCCCAAGCATGTCTGGCAGATGGCGACCTCGCCGTTCTGGTGCCTCGACATGGCGCGCACCAAGCGCCGCACCTTCCGCAACATCGTTGGCCATGCAAAGGGCGTCTCCGACCTCTCCTCGCTTGGCTCCTGGACGGCCGAACAGTTCGATCCGGAACTCTCCTGGGACGATATTGGGTGGATCAAGGACTATTGGGGCGGTCCCCTGATCATCAAGGGCATTCTCGATGTCGAAGACGCCCGCAAGTCGCTCGACTACGGTGCCGACGCGATCATCGTTTCCAACCACGGCGGTCGGCAGCTCGACGGCGCGCCGTCGTCCATCCGCGCCCTGCCCGACATTGTCGACGCGGTCGGAGACAAGATCGAGGTCCATGTCGATGGCGGCATCCGCTCCGGCCAGGACATTCTCAAGGCCCTGTGCCTGGGTGCCAAGGGCACCTATGTCGGGCGCCCCTTCATTTACGGGCTCGGCGCCATGGGCAAAGCGGGTGTCACCAAGATGCTTGAGATCGTTCGTGCCGAACTGGACACCACCATGGCGCTCTGCGGCCGGCGCAACGTCACCGATCTCGACCGCTCCAACCTATACTCGGTTTTTGGGGAAAAGATGCCGATTCCCGCCGAAACGAAGCCGCGCCGCAAAACAGCGCAGAAACGAACGGGCGCCGCGAAAACCAAGGCAAAGGCCTGAGGCTCATTCATTCGCCATGCATTGAATAGCCGCCACTTGGCGTCGGTCCGGGGTTTCGCAGCGCCTCAATAAAATATCGATTTTTTCTCCCATTTGGATTATAATCTATATGGGAGGATTTATTATGAAATTATCGATACCAATTTTGGCCGCCACCGCCTTTGTCGGATTGTCCATCGCCGCGCCTGGCGCTTTGGCCGAAGCATGCCTGAAAGTCACGCTGACCGGCACTCAGGGTGGCCCGCCCCTGTTCAACGGTCAGGCCGGTGCCGGCACGCTGGTGCAGTTTGGTGACGAGACCAATGGCTGTGGCGCTGTCAAACTGCAATTCGACACGGGCCGCGGCACCAATATGAGATTGTCTCAAGCCAAGGTGCCGGCCGGCAAGCTCGATGCCATTTTCTTCACCCATATGCACTCCGACCACACGGAAGGCCTTTCCGACATCCTGCAATTACGCTGGCACTTCAACTCCGGCGGACCGAAAGTCGACGTGGTCTGCAGCGAGGACGCCAAGTCTCCCCTCGGCCACACACTGAGCTGCACACGCTACGTCGCCCACATCGGCGATTCACTGATCCAGTCGGGTGAAATCGCGCAGCGTCTCGCCGAAAACAAGAAGCGCCTGCCGGGCGGTCCGGCGGACCTGGTCAATGTCCACACTTTCTCGCCCGGCGGCGAGCCGGCCGAAGTCTGGTCGAAGGGCGACGTCAAAGTGTCGGCCATCGGTTCCAAGCACATCCCCGGCCATGCGTCGTATCGCGTCGACACACCCGCAGGCAGTGTCGTGGTTGGCGGCGATGCCGGCAACGATGCACCCAAACCGCCACGCCCGTCATCGACTTCGGCGCAGGTCGAAAAACTCGCCCAAGGGGCAGACGTGCTGGTCCACTCCACCATTCACCCGGTGATGGGTCCTGACAAGGAAAGCGGCTTTCCGCCACCGATCTATTTTCGGCAAAGCAATGCGGCCGACCTTGGCGCCCTGTCGAAACGGGCCGGCGTCAAACACCTCATGCTGACCCATCTGATTCCGCCGATGGGCGCGCCGAAACAGGGCCCCTTCCCGATCCCCGGTGGCGCGCTGACGGAGCAAAGCTATAAGGATGCGGTCAGTTCGAGCGGTTTTGATGGCAACACGATTGTCGGAACCGACCTGGTCACGCTGACATTGCCGCAGTCATAGACTGAACCACGTTAGCCATCGCAATGAGCCCGGCCACCTCGTGGTCGGGCATTTTCCTGTGAGGATGCCGGTTGGATTGTATCTGCGACCTATCCGGCCATTTCGTTCAGCCGAAGTTTCAGGAACTCGCCCGTACCGGTGTAGTGGTCGATAAGCAGCTCCACCGCATGATCCGCGTCGCGGGCCAGCGCAGCATCGCAGATGTTCTGGTGTTCCTGGGCGACATTGCGCGACGGATAGGCAACCGAACCAGCGAGGTTGCGGTAACGGATATTGAGGTCGTAGAGCTGGCCGCAATAACCGATCAGGAATTGCGATCGGCAAGCGGCAAGCAGAGACATGTGGAACAGCCGATGAGCCTTTTCCCAGGTCGGCGATGGAAGATCGGACGGACCTTCCGTTCGTGGCGTTCGCGTCAGCCGGTGATGGGCGAGCAAAACGTTCTCTTCCCAGTCATCGGACCCGCTGTCGATCGACTCCCGCAGCGCTCTCTCCTCCAGCCAGCAACGGGTGCGCAGCAGCTCCTCAAATGCGCTGACCGAGACGTCGGTGACGCGGAAACCGCGTTGGTCAAGCCGTTGGACCAGACCTTCAGCCGTCAGCATGCTCAGGGCTTCGCGCACCGGGCTCGCGCCGACATCATACTGTTCGCGCAACGTCTCGATCTTCAACTTCTGGCCGGGTTGCAGGACACCGTTCAAAACGTCGTCACGCAAGCGGTCGAACAGTTGCGCAGTGATCGACGAACCACCGGCAGGCGCCGTTTGCAAAACCGGTTCAGCAACCATCATGTTGATCCCTCCACCGGTTGCCGGAACTCGTCCGCATAGCGCTTACGCAGTTCATTTTTCTGCACCTTCCCCATGGTGTTGCGTGGCAGCGCTTCGACAAAATGCACCGCCTTTGGGACCTTGAATCGGGCCAGTTGCTCGGTCAGATGCTGCCGTACCGCATCGCTTTTCAACACAGCGCCTTGTTCCGGAACGATGACAGCCACGATACCCTCGCCGAAATCGTCATGCGCCACGCCGATTACGGCACTTTCGTGGACGCCCTGCATGTCGTCAATGACCGATTCGATCTCCTTCGGATAGACATTGAGACCTCCGGTAATGATCAGATCCTTGCCGCGTCCGACGATAACAAGATATCCGTCGGGGTCGATCATGCCGAGATCGCCGGTTATGAAAAAGCCGTCGTCCCGGAATTCCTCCCGTGTCTTCTCCGGCATGCGCCAATAACCCGAAAAGACATTCGGACCACGCACTTCGACAACGCCGACTTCGCCATCGGCGACCGGTTCTCCGGTCTTTTCTCCAACCACACGCACCTCCGTGCCCGGCAAGGGGAACCCGACCGTTCCAGGCCGTCGCTCGCCATCGTAGGGATTGGACGTGTTCATGTTGGTTTCGGTCATGCCGTAGCGTTCGAGAATGGCGTGCCCCGTGCGTTCGCTGAACTGGCGATGGGTCTCGGCCAGCAGAGGCGCCGAACCGGATATGAACAGCCGCATCGGCCCCGCGACGTCGCGCGTCAGGCGAGGATTGGCCAGCAATCGCGTGAAAAAGGTCGGCACGCCCATCAGCACCGACGATTGCGGCATCGCGTCGATGATCGCATCGGCGTCGAAGGCCGCCAGGAAACGCATGGATGCTCCCGACAGCAGGATGACATTGGTCGCTACAAACAGACCGTGGGTATGGAAGATCGGCAGGGCGTGGATCAGGACGTCGTCGCCGGTGAAGCGCCATGTTTCCCGAAGTGCAAGCGCATTGGACAGCAGGTTGGCGTGGCTGAGCATCGCCCCTTTCGACCGACCGGTGGTGCCGGAGGTATAGAGAATAGCGGCGAGATCATCCGCGCCGCGGGGAACATCTTCGAAATCGCCAGGCAATGACAAGGACAGTTCGGTGATCGAGTCCGGGTGCCCAGGATCGAGCGTCATCACCCGGGCTTTGCCGGCCTTGGCACAGAGCGCCCGCATCGCGTCGACCGCTCCGGCATCGACAATGACGATTGCGGGTTCCGCGTCACCCAGGAAGTATTCGACTTCGGCATGGGTGTAGGCGGTATTCAGCGGCTGATAGACACCACCTGCGCGGATAACGCCAATATAGAAAAGCAGCGCGTCGACGGTCTTGGCGGCCTGCACCGTCACCCGATCGCCGGGTTTAAGCCCGGCGCCGACCAACGCGGCGGCATATTGGCCGGACCGTTCCACCATGTCGCCATAGGTCACCGTTCCCGCATCCGATTGGATGAAGGTCCGGTCCAGCCCGACGGCCGCATCTCGAATAGCGGCAAAGAGCATATTGCTGTCCGCTTCAGAATTCATGGCGTTCCACTCTGTCCGCACACACCTCTCATTGCTCGCTATGCCACAATCACAGGCCGAATCCAACGCGCCGTCATGCCTCAGGCAGCATCTTCCCGGGCCAGGACAAAATCAAAATCCACGGTATAAAACGGCGAACTCAAACTGTCGCGCGCCACGATTGCTTCATCGACCTGACTGGCATCGTGCTGCTCCTGGTAGTGCATGATCAAATCGGAGCGAACGCCGAAGACAGCATCGTTATCAAGGTAAGGATCGTCGTCCGGAAACACTTCGGTCACCAGGGTCCGATAACCCGGCGCCATGACGATGAAGTGCAGGTGCGAAGGACGCCACGGTTTTCGACCCGTTGCCCGAAGCATTTCTCCGGCCGGACCATCGTCCGGGACCGTGTAGGGTGCCGGGCGTATCGTCGTGACCGCATAGCGACCGTCGTCCCTGGTCTTCAAGCGGGCGCGCAGATTGTAGTCCGGTTGGCCGGGGTCCTGGTTTGAATAGAGACCATTCGCGGCGGTTTGCCAGAGTTCGATTTCCGCCTTGATCGGATTTCCGTCCGTACCGCGGACCTGTCCCTGAAGAATGACGCTGGGCTCTTCGTGGTCGCCTCTGAGATCGCCGCCATATTCGACTTCCGGCGCACCCTGAATGTGGAACGGGCCAAGCACGCTCGATGATGTCGCCTCATGGTGTGTATTCACCATGTCGACGAGCGACGAAACCCCCAGCAAATCTGAAAACAGCACGAACTCGTTGCGTTCGTCCGTTGTGATATGGCCGGCCTTGGTCAACATTTCGATAGCCGTGCGCCATTCGTCGTGGGTGAGCTCGGTCTCGCGGACGAAATCGTGCAAATGGTTTGCCAGGTGCTCCAGCAGATACCGCAGCCGGGGCGACGTATCGGGGCCGCAATAGTCGAGGAACACCTCAGTGACGGTTTCTTTCGTGACGTTGCGCATATCCGTCTCCTGTCAATTCAGCAATGTTGTCGAGAGCGCCGGGAAGCGGATCAGGACGATCAGGATGATCAGCATGACCCCGGCGAAAGGCAATGCGCCGAGGAAAACATCCTTCAGCGAGATGCGGTCGTCGTTGATGGTCGCCTTGATGACGAAACAGGAAATGCCGAGTGGCGGTGTCAGCAGTCCGATCTCGGCACCGATCACCGTAATGATGCCGAACCAGATCAGGCTGAGGCCCATCGGCTCGATAATGTCGATGAAGAGCGGCACAACGATGAGGATGATCGATGCCGTGTCGAGCAGCGTACCGAGAAACAGCATCAGCAGCACATAGGCGAACATGATCCAGAAAAAGCTCAGATCGTTGCCGTCGAGAAAACTCCGCAATTCGTTCGGCAGATCGACGAAACCCAGCATGCGGCTGTAGAACGACGCGGCGGTAATCAGGAACAGGATGCTGGCGGTGATATGGCCGGTTTCCAGCAGCGCTTCCCAGAAACCGCGTCCGGTCATGCGCCGCCGTACAAGCGCAATCACCAGGGCGGCAAGCGAGCCGGCTGCGCCGGCCTCTACCGGCGTCAGCCAGCCGGTATAGATGCCGCCCAGCACGATCATGATCAGCAGGACGATGGGTCCTGTCTTGATGAGGACCTGGCCCCACCCCATCAGATCCTCTTCGGGTATTTCCTCGATACGACCGCCAATCGCCCGCGGCGAGATGCGGCCCATCATGGCGATGGCAACGATATAGGCGAGTGCCAGAAGCAGACCCGGAATGATGCCGGCAATGAACATTTCGCCGACGGAGACTTCAGCGACGAAGGCATAGATAATCAACATGGCGCTGGGCGGGATGATCATTCCGAGCACCGACGAGCCGGCCACCACGCCGACAGCGAAGCGCTTGTTGTAGTCCAGACGCAGCATTTCCGGCACGGAGATCCGGGTAAAGACAGAGGCCGAGGCAATGGACGAACCGGTTACGGCTGCAAACACTGCATTGGCGCCCACCGTGGCCATGCCGATGCCGCCACGCACCCGGCGAAACGCCTGGTTCATGACATCGTAGACATCTGTCCCGAGCCCGGCCTTGGACACCAAGAGCCCCATGAAGGTGAACAGAGGAATGGTCGCGAACTCGTATTCCGTCACGCCATCGCCGACCGCCTGACGCAGAAAGTTTACCGCAAGGATCGGCCGTTCGCTGACAATCCAGATGGTGACGAACGATACGCTCGCCAGAGCGATCGGGATGTAGACCCCGAGATAGATGAGGACGACAATCGCGGCGACGGAGATGAAGCCGATTTCGACTGGGGTCATCGTGCGTTCTCCCCGCCTGTTTCAGGTGCGCTGTCGGAGGGATGCTCGGCCATGGACGGTCCGTCTGGGTGCGCCGGATTGAACAGGACCTTCGACAGAAAGATCACCGCGCACAGTGCCGTGCTTGCCGTGATCACGAATTTGGCCGGCCACCAGGGAACCGTGAAAACACCGAGCGTCCCGAAATAATGGCACCGGGCGGTCGCCTGCGTGAAGTCGGTCCAGAAATCGCCCGTGAAGGGCGGACCGAAATCCGGTGGGGTGAAATAGTGGCAGGATTCGAAAGCCTCGACGACTTCGGGATAGGTGGCGTAGGCGATCGTCGCCATAGCGACACAGGCCAGCGCATCGATCAGACGAGACAGTATGCCGGCCGCAGCCGGCCGGGTGCTTCTCAGGATGCCGAGGAACCCGTCAGACCGTGTGAGCCGGTCCACCCGCACAACGTCGGGCAATTGCATGAATACGATGAGGATCATCGAAAAGATGACGATTTCGACAACCCCGAGGAATGGGGCGTGGAAAACGCCGCGCGCCACCACGTCGATGTTCATGACGATGACGAGAACGAGCACCGTCAGGGTGCCGACGGCATTGGCGCCGATCGCAATCGCCCTGACGAAGCTCAATAGGCGGTGGACGGCCTGTCCGATGGGGGTTGCCCTGTCCATGATAGGCCGTCCGTTTCGCTAACTTTATTCGCCGGCGGCCCAGTCGCGGACCGGAACCGAACCCGAGGCTTTCAGCTTCTCGATGTAGGAGCCGAGCATGGCGGTACCGGGACCACCCTTCTTGTCGAGCGCATTGGCCCATTCCTGGGCGATGTTCGGCATGGCGTCAGCCCATGCCGACCGCTCGTCTTCGGGGATGACAACGACGGTCCCGCCAGCTGCCTTGAAGGCATCGAGCGACGACGCGGCGCGATCCATGGCGACGTTTGCCACCTGGTCCCGGTACTCAACGGCAACGGTTTCCAGAACGCGCTTCACTTCATCCGGCAGCTTGTCCCAAACGGCCTTATTGACAGTCACGGTTTTGGAATTCACCGCGCCGAGGTCGACCTTCAGCATGTAGGGTGCAACTTCATTGATCTTGAAGGTCATGGCCGCCTCTGGCCAGAGCATGGCGGCGTCGACCACGCCGGTCTGCAGCATGTTGTAGAAGTTTGGCAGACCGCCGCGCACACCAGCGACATCCTGCAAACCTTCCAGATAACGCAGATTGTATCCGGCACCGGCCAGTTTCAGACCCGAGAGGTCAGAGAGCTTCTCGATCGGTTGCTTGGTGAATATTTGGTAGCTGTCGAGCACCACGCCCGTCGCCAGGTAAACTTGATCCTGGGCAGCGAATTCCGCCTGCATTTGCGGATATTCTTTGGCGATCTCGTCAACCGCCTTGGCCACAACGCGAGCGTCGGTGGATACCATCGGTGTCGCCGCGGATATCGCCTGGCTCGGTAGGGCCGAGTTATGGAAAATCGTGGTGACGATACCGATGTCGCCAAGCCCCAGCTTGATGCCATCAAGCACTCCGCGCGGCTTGACGATCTGGCCGCCATAGGCCTGCTGCCAGTCAATCTTGTAGTTGCCGGTGCGAGCCAGTTCCTCATCGACTCTCGGAATGAAGAAGTTGGCGAACTCCTTCACCCACATTGACCGCTCCGGATAGCCGTCAATAGCGATCATCTTGATGGTCTCGGTTGCAGAAGCCGGAAGTGTCGTCAATGGCGACAGCACTCCCAAAACAGCTGCCCCGGCCACCAGGGACCTGCGTAGCAATTTGGTCATCATTTTCCTCCTTTCGACGGCCGACCTCCCGCCGGCCGATGCGGCACCCCGGCTAGCCGGCCGGTTGCCAATCCTCAACGATTTCTGTTCCAGCCTGGCTGTAGAGTTTGGACAGCGGGCAGTATTTCCTGACCTCGCGCGCGACCATGTCCAACGCGGCCTGCTCGGCTGGTCCATGGCTGCGGATCGTCAGCTCGATGCGCCGAAATGGCACGTCGATCTCCTCTTCAAGGGTCACGCCACGCCGATCGAAGGCGCAGTTCGCCGAAATCTCCAGATGGCCGATATCGACACCGAGCTTGGCGGCGCATTTATGGCCGATCACATTGGTGCAGCCGATCAGCGCCGCCAGTGCCGTGTCCGTGGGGGTCGGGCCTGCATTGGTGCCGCCGCGCTCCTCGGGTTCATCAATGGCAAAGTTCAGATTGCGGATTTCGACATCGGATCGCGAATGCGACGGGCAATCCGCCCTGGCCCGCAACGTAACTTCCGTTTTCATTCTGATGGCCATGACCGCTTATCCTCAGGCGAAGCTACAGACGTCGTCGAATTCGAAACGCGGAAGTTTCTGGAACAAGGCTGTCTCGTCTGCGTAACCCAGATTGCACAGGAAATTGGATCGCAGCGTGGTGCCGGCAAAGAACTCGGCATCAATAATCTCATTGGAAAAGCCCGACATGGCACCGACATCAAGGCCAAGCGCCCTGGCCGCGATCATGAAATAGGCGCCCTGCAGGGTTCCGTTGCGAAAGGCCGTGACCTCGGAATGTTCGTCCTTGCCATCGAAATGCGGCCGACGATCCTCGTGCGGAAACAGGTACAGGAGCTCTTTCCAGAACTCGATATCATGGGCGATAATTGCCGTTACCGGCGCCGTCGCGACCTTTGGCACATTGGCCGGCTTCAAGGCTTTCTTGAGCTTTTCACGACCTTCGTCGCTGCGCACAAACACGAAGCGAGCCGGCGAGCAGTTCATGCTGGTCGGTCCCATCTTGACGATGTCATAGATGGCGCGCAGCGTTTCTTCCGTTACCGGACGGTCCGTCCAGGCGTAATGGGAACGGGCGCCGGTGAGAATAAGTTCGAGTTCATCGGCTCCGAGTTCGGAAATCCTCCCACGCAGATCGCGGATCTGGTCGTGCGTTTGGGCACGCAGGGCCGCAAGTTCCTCTCCAACCGGAGCTGTCTGCGGAGGTTTGATCATTCTGCAGCCTCGTTCTTGCTGGCATCCTGTTCGCCGACGACCGGATTGCGACAGATGCCGATCTGCTCGATTTCCACCTCCACGACGTCACCGGGGACCATGAAAACCGGAGGCGTACGGGCATGGCCGACGCCAGGCGGCGTGCCCATGGCGATCAGGTCGCCCGCTTCAAGTGTCGTGAACTCCGATATGGTGGCGATCGTCTTGGCCACGGGCCACATCATGTCTTCGGTGTTCGAATCCTGCATCACGGAGCCGTTAAGCCGGGAATGGATTTTCAGACCCGTCGCACCCTCGGGCAGTTCATCCGGTGTCACCATGACGGGACCGATCGCACCGGTCGCGTCAAAATTCTTTCCCGGTGTCCACTGATGGGTCTTGCGCTGATAGTCACGCACCGATCCGTCGTTAAAGACGGTGTAGCCGAAAACATGATCGAGAGCCTCGGCCTCACTGATGTGCTTGCCGCCTCGCCCCATCATGACCATCAATTCGACCTCGTAGTCGAGGCGGTCCGAGCAGTCGGGTTTGACCATCGGCTCTTCTGCGGCGATCAGCGACTGCGGCACACGAACGAAGATCGCCGGATAGGTCGGAATGTCGTAACCGCCTTCCTTGACGTGATCGACGTAGTTCAGACCGAGGCACAGTACCTTGCGAAACTGACCCAGCGGCAGAGCCGGCGTCAGGCCTGACAACGCCACCGGGGCGAAGGCACGAGCGGCATCGGCCAGCTCTTGCCGGGCTGCCGGATCAAGTTCGACGAGCGCCATGAGGTCCGCACCCTCAAACCCGCCCTGCCCGGTCAAGCGGTACGCGGCGTCGCCGTCTACCAGATAAACTGCAGTCGATTGCCCGTCCCGGGCGACCATAAAACGCATTCAATATCTCCTCACTCATCACCAAATAATCAATATTTTCTTGCCTTGTCAATTTTTATCGATATTTTTTCCAAGCAACAATTGATTGGAGATCGATATGCCGAAATGGAGCGATTATGTGCGGGAGGCGCGCGAACGCGGCTCTCTGGCGGCCGAGCATTTCATGGTTATGAGCACCCCGGTTGCGCCGCCGGAAAAGGTCAAGGAGATCTTGCCACGGCATCTGGAATACCAGGTGAAGCTGCAGAACGATCACAGCCTGGTTTTTGCCGGCCCCCTATCGGATGATACCGGTGAGAACATGCAAGGCGCCGGCATGATCATTTACCGCGCCGATTCGCTTGAGGCTGCTCGTGCACTTGCCGATGCCGACCCAATGCATGCCGAGGGCGGCCGCGCCTACACGATCCGTCGCTGGCTGATCAATGAAGGCCATATTCCCGAATCGCTCAAGCCGCTTCTCGATAATTGAGCGTTTCGATACCAACTTCCGGAAGCTGCTAACGCCGCATTATCAGCCCCGGTGAGAAGCGGCTTGCCAGTGGTAGTGATTGTGTTTCATGTGGCGGCATGAAGCTCACCGGTCCCTTCCTCTTCATCTTGGCAACCCTGATGATCGATGCCATCGGCATCGGTATCGTCTTTCCGATCATGCCGGACCTCATGGATCGCGTTGGCGCCGGCAGCACGGCCGCCGGCGCCTTCTGGGGCGGGATTATGATGTCGGCCTATGCGGCCGCAATGTTCTTGTGCGGCCCCATCATCGGAAGCCTTTCCGATGCCTATGGCCGAAGGCCGATCCTGATTGCCGCTTTGGTCACGCTAACGATCGACTACGTGATCATGGCGATGGCAGAGACCTATTGGGTCCTTTTGGTGGGCCGGGTGCTGGCCGGTATGGCCGGTGCCACTTACATCACCGCGACCGCCTATATCGCCGACATTGCCGAGCCGGAGGAACGCGGTGCGAGCTTCGGAATGATCGGAGCTGCTTTCGGCATCGGGTTCGTTCTAGGTCCGGCTATCGGCGGCATCGCATCGGACTGGCACATCACCGCGCCATTCTGGATTGCGGCAGCTCTTTCAGCGGTCAATGTAGCCTTCGGCGTGTTTGTCCTGCCTGAATCACTGAAACAGGAGAACCGCCGTCCGTTCGGAAAACGTGACCTCAACCCATTCGGCACCATTGTCCGTGCGTTTGTGGTTCCCGGATTGGCAATTCCACTCATCTGTATATTCGTCTTCGAGTTCGCCAACATGGTCTATGCGACGCTGTGGGCCTTTTGGGGTCGAGAGGTGTTCGGCTGGGATGGCTTTACCATCGGATTGACCCTGTCTGCCTACGGCATCCTGATCGCCGTGGTACAGGCTGGCCTCTTGCCGCAATTGACCAAACGATTTGGCGACTACAGGACTTTGCTTATCGCTATCACAGCCTCCACCATCGCACTGGTGGGATTTGGCTTCACCAATGCAATTTGGGCCGTCGTGGTGTTCCTGCCGATTTCAGCATTGTCGGACATGGCACCGCCTTTGTTGACTGCATTTGCAGCCAATCGGGTCGGCGAAGACCAGCAAGGTTTGGTACAAGGCGTCATCGCCTCGCTGTCATCCATTTCGGCCGTTGCCGCTCCGCTGTTGCTGACAAGCGTGTTCGAGCAGTTTGTCGGTGGCGATTGGATTTACCTTCCGGGGGCGCCCTATCTTGTTGCAGCTCTGCTGATATTGGCGATTGTTCCGCTGATCCTGCGACTTCGCTCGGGAAGCATGTCCCAACAACCATAATCGCACAGCGGCTCTATCCGGTCTAATCGATCCAGCTCGCGCGGGCACTGGCCCACCAGTTTCTCCAGGATTCATGATCGTAGGCAAAACGCTCGCCGGAGACCGCGGCAAGTGTTCCGGTGACCTGCGAGGACAGCCAGTCGGGATCACCTGGCTGACCCAACCGGGAAATCAGTGCATCCATGGTTGCACGGTCGTTCTGCCCTGAAAGCTGTATGGCGTGCAGGGCAATCAGGAGCGGATCGAACCACTTCTGCGGTCTGTTGGAGTGCTGCTGCCAAGGCTGCAACAGAAGTCCCGGGGGTACGGAGCGCTCACGGTTCCGGGCAATGGCCGCAATCAGGTACCAACTGGCCATATCGCGCGCTGCGACCTCGAACTGGCCTCCGAAGACTTCGATTCCTTCAGCAGGCATGGCTGCATCGAGCAGCGATGCGAAGAAGCCCTGCGGTGGTTTCTTCGCCAGAACCGAGGCAATCGCATGGCGAAGTGAAAGGCCATGACGTTCATAGCTTCGCATGTCCTTGAGGTGGGTCAGCAGAAACGCGCGGTTCGCGTCCACATCAAAGGCCGGATCGGACTGGTGATTGCTCCGCGGCAGCGACGCAGTATCGCCACCGATTAGTGCCGCCTTTGATCGCGGTCCCCACAAGATCGCACGGCCGTCCACACCTTCACCGCCGACATAAATTTCACCCGGTGCTCGAGCAACGACACTTTGAGCGGAACCACCGCGAAACGTGGCCACTTGAGCAAAATGCCCGCCATCGGTGCTTTTCCAAAGCTGCCCGCCATCCGCCGAGCGTCCAACGATCCACAGCGCTTCGCCATCGTTGGCGAGGAGCTGCATGTCGACACCTCGATTGAGCGGATGGACCTGCTGCGCTGGCTTGTCCGTTATGCGCCAAAGCTGCGACGGGCCGTTATTGGCGTAGACGATCCCATAGAGAGCGGAACCGTATTGGACGAGTTTCGAAAAGTCGCGGTTCTGCGGCCAGCCTGGCACCGGTATCAGTTGACCGTCCCGATATTCCTTCAGGTCCGGCCCCGTCCGGCTCCAGTGGCGTACGAACAGCCGATCTCCAAGCACGGCAAGATCGTTGTAGCGATGGAAGGACCCCGTTGCGGGCGGATCGTTCGCGAGGACGCGCCAACTCTCACCCGCATCTTCAGAGGCGGCCAGGGCAGCATTCCAGCCGGCCATGGCTACGACGAGCTTACCGCGCCACTCTGCTGACGCATGGGTATGCATCATGTGGTCGCCCACCGGAATGAACAGTTCGCGCCAGTCAACCCCGTCGGTCACGCTGACGACGCCGGTTCCCAACCCGATGCGCATATCCTCCTGGGGCCAGAACAGCAGGCCCTCATGGACGACCGGGTGACCGGCATCCTGGGAGAACAGTTATCGTTCGAACCGCGTTGTTCGGCTCGCCGGGTCAAAACTCCATAGGTCGGCCGAATTGTGGTCGACACCCTTGACGGAGGTGGAGAACCAGATCTTGCCCTGATAGGCGATCAACTGGTCCGCGACCGGCCAGGGTCCAATTCGGGCGAGCACGGCCAATTCCTCCGCCTTGGCCGCCACAGCACTGGCGGAGAGCAGCAGGGCCAGAGCAATTCGAACCACTCCTCGCTTCATTGTGACTCAACCTCTTTGGTTTTAGCGGTGCAGGCAACCATGGTTCGCAGAACAACAGCACAGGCCACAAACTGGCGAAAGCAACACCAGGTCACGTTTCAACACATGACGGTGAAGCACCTTCCCCTGCTTCCGGCCAGCCATATGATGCAGCGGCAGACCCCATCGGAGACAGAGATGCAGACACGCGGACAACACCTGAAAAGAGCTCTTGCGGGCATTGCGGCTGTGCTGCTCGTTGCAATGGTCCCGGCCATTTCTCAGGAAACGGCGCAAAAGGCACCAGACACCGCCAACGAGATCGATGTCGATGCGCTTTCAGTGGAGATCATCGCTGGCGATGAGGCGCAGAAACGCCGAGCAGTCGAGGCGCTTGTGGCCCGCGGCAATCTCGATATCGTGCCGACCCTGGTGCTCTTCTTGAGGTTCGGTCCGGACAAGGCCCTGCTTACCGAGGCAATCGAAGCGCTGACCGGAGAGCCCATCAGCGACTGGGAAGACGCCATGCTTTGGCAGGAAACCCATCCGGAGGTGGTCCCGCACGAGAGCTACAAGAACTTCAAGCTGGCCCTCTTTGCCAACATCGATCCGACCTTCATCCAGTTTTTCGATCCGACTTACACGACTCGTGACCAGATGCGCATCCGCCTGGAGGAAATCACCTGGGGTGGCGTGGGCGTTGATGGCATTCCGTCTCTCGACAACCCCAAACTGATCTCCGCACCGGAAGCGGATTACCTCAGAGACGACGATCTGGTTTTCGGTGTTGAGATCAATGGCGACGTGCGCGCATACCCACTCAGGATCATGGGATGGCACGAGATGTTCAATGAGGTGATTGGGGGCGTTCCCGTCGCACTGGCCTATTGTACATTATGCGGTGCCGGCATCCTGTTCGAAACCCATGTCGAAGGCCGCGAGAAGCCCTTCGTCTTCGGTTCGTCGGGTTTTCTGTATCGTTCCAACAAGCTGATGTTCGATCGCGAGACGAACAGTCTCTGGAACCAGTTTACCGGCGAACCGGTGACCGGTCCGTTGGCGGGTTCAGACATTCAACTGAAGATTCGCCCGGTGACCATAACAAGCTGGTCCAATTGGAAAAAAAGCCACCCGACCACGAAGGTCCTTTCGCTGGATACCGGCTTTCCGAGGGATTACGGATCCGGGGTCGTCTACAGCGACTATTTTGCCAGTCCGGACCTGATGTTTCCGGCCGCCGTGGGCGATGAGAGCCAGGTCAAGCGCAAGGATTTCGTATTCGGCGTTCGTGCGTTTGGTGCTGCCAAGGCGTGGCCGATCGAGGCTTTCCGCGATCGCCGAGTCATCAACGATCGGGTTGGTGCCACCGATGTCGTGCTTATCGGCGATGCAACGACCCGCACTGTCCGTGCCTACGAACGCAGTGGCATCAGTTTTGGCGAGAGTCCGCAATTCGGCCAACTGGATGGACCGGGCGGACAGTGGGCAATGGGCGAGGATTTTCTGACCGGTCCTGCCGGTGAGAGGCTTGCCCGCGTGCCCGGTCACATCGCCTATTGGTTCGCCTGGGACGGCTATCTTGGCCTCAAAAGCGAGCTCTACACCGAGTAGGGCCGCACGAACGTTCAAGATTCAGGACGTATCTCCGTGCCATTCATCCGCAGGTAACCATGCGGATTGAAACATGGCAGGCGACCTGATTGTACTTTGGCTGGCGGCGTTTGCGCTCATGGGCAGTCCCGGACCAGCAACTTTGAGCCTCGCGGCGGTGGGAGCAGCTTTCGGACGCCGGGGCGGATTGCGTTATCTCGCCGGCATCATCTTCGGGACCTTCTGCGTGCTGCTGCTGATTGCAACAGGTGTCACGGGACTGATCCTCACACAGCCGGTTCTTGCCACCGCGCTGGCCCTCGCCGGAGCCGCCTATATCCTCTACCTGGCGTACCGGATTGCGACGGCGAAGCCGATATCCGGACACGCAAATCCCGGTGAGCGACCGCCCTTCACGGGTGGCTTTGCGCTGGCAATCGCCAATCCCAAGGCCTTCGCAGCCATTGCGGCGGTCTATGCGGGGCACCGCCTGTTTCCGGCGGATCCTCTTGTCGACGCGGGAGCAAAAATTGCGGCTCTGTCGCTCGTCATCATCATCGTCAACAGCGGTTGGCTGCTGTTCGGTTCGATGATCTCCGGCATATTGCACAGTCCGCGTTCGTCCCGCATCGCCAACCGCGTCTTTGCGCTCCTGCTTCTGGTATCCGTCGCCTTCGCCTTGCTGTAACCGAACCAATCACCAGTGGATCTGTCAAATTCATGTTTGGAACCACTGTTGCTCACACACCACAAAGTGCTCTTTTAAAGGAATTTCAATCATACTATGACAGATTGATAAGACATTTAGCCAGGATGGACGGCACCGGCATGAACAAACGATTTGCAGCGACCATTGTGACCGCGCTGGCCGCGGTGGTTCCCGCGAAAGCGGCGGATGTCTTCGTTCCCGGTGCTCAGGTGCTGACCAGCGAAACCAGTGTCTATGACTGGTCGGGTTTTTATATCGGCGTCGGTGGCGGCACCGGATACATTCTCGACGAAATCTCCAGCCCCGTCCTTGGCTCCACGATCAGCGGCTGGGGTGGTCAGGGTTACTTCGGCAAAGTGCAGGTCGGCTACGACCACATGTTCTCCAATGGCTTCGTCGTTGGTGCACAGCTGGTCGGGCGTTACGGTGACGTCAACACCTCGGCATCGATTCCGCTTGTGGCGGCTTCAACGGAAATCAAGGCTGACTACGGCTTCGACGCCATTGCCCGTTTGGGTTACGCCGTCACGCCGCGCACGCTGGCCTATGTAATGGGCGGATACAGCTGGCAGAACTTTGAACTGTCCTCAACACTGCCCGGTCTCGCCAGTGAATGGAGCGACAGCGGCTACGTCGTGGGCTTTGGCCTGGAAACGGCATTCCGCAACGGGTGGACCTGGGGCGGCAGCTACCGCTTCTCGAAATATTCCGGAACAAGTATCGGCCCGCTTGGCGGGATTGAGGTGAACCCGGCGGTTCACTCGTTCCACTCAAGCATCAATTATCGCTTCGGCGGCGGACCGTCGGACATCACCCGCGAACCGGTGAACTACGACTGGACCGGCTTGAAAATCGGTGGCGCCATCAGTGGCGGCGTGGCCCTCAACAAGGTCAACGGCGCGCTCGGCCTTTTCTCGATCGATTCCCTTGCGACGGAAGGTTTCCTCGGAGAAGTCACACTCAGTTATGATCGCGAGTTCGGCGCCAACTCCCGCTGGGTATTCGGTGCACAGCTTGCGGCCCAGTTTATCGAGGCCTCGTCGTCATCGACGGTTGCCGGCGTCACTCTTCGGGCCGAAGCAGAGAATTTCGGGTTCGATGCCCTGCTGCGCGGTGGCTACAAGCTCAACGACTACACGTTGGGATACGTGATCGGCGGCTATACGTGGCAAGAGGTTACCGCATCGCTGAGCTTCCCGGCCCTCGCCGTTACCGAAGGCCTGAACGGCTTCACCATCGGTACCGGTACGGAACTCGCCCTCAACGAGCGGCTGACGGGTTTCATCGAATATCGCTATACGATGTATGAGGATTTCGACCTCGGCGTTGTCGCAAACGTCGAATCGTCAAGCCACACGGTGCGCGTCGGCGCCAAGTGGAAGCTTTTCTAAGCTGCACCCTCAACAGCAACAGTACACAAGCGGCGGTCATTCGATCGCCGTTTTGCTTTGTCGGAGGCTGATCTGTTTCGAAAGCGGCACCGCTCTCAGGCGGCGCGATAGTCTTCTGGATTGTGGAAGTCGCCCAGATAGTGCGCCTTCATCCGGCGGAGTTTCTCGCGATATTCGACCAGGTCGTCGACATTGCTGTTGCAGCGAGCGTGATACTCTTCCGTGGTGCGAATGATGATGTCGATGACATTAGGGAAGCAGCGGCAGCATTTCCCGCGCTTCGCCATCGCATGATAAACCTTGAGCGGCACAATCAGTTGCCAACGGTCCTCATCGAGCATGGAAACAATGGCCTGCTCGATTTCGCGTTCGGTGATAATGTTGCACTGACAGGTGATCATGGCGATCGACTACACTTGAATATTGGCTCCTGCAAAGGCGCGATTTGTCGCGCCTTTGCAGTGCACTAAAAGCACCCAAGCCAACCTGTTGTCAAACAAATTTTCCAATTTAGTCAACAAAAACAGTAATTTAGAACAATTCTAAACTGTTGCAGCCAGTCACAACGCTCCAGGCGGTTGATCGCGGGTCACCAGGCGGAAGCTATCGCCTGGATGGATGAGGCGCACATGGGTGACCGGCGTATCCGTCAGCCAGGTGGTTCTCTCGATGACGAAAACCGGCTCTTCGCTGTCGAGGTCGAGGTGGTGTCGTTCTTCCTGCGTTGGCTGTGCAGCGCGGAAAACGTGTTCCGCACTGGTATAGGGCACCTCCTGAAGCAGCCACTCGTTGGGGCTGACAGATTCGAAATCTTCCTGTTCCGCCTTCGGTACCGCGCCGATGCTGATCCACCGATCCTCCAACTGGTAGGGCTCACCGTCGGCGAAATGCAGGCTGAGCACATGCAAGGCGCGGGCGTTGCCATTAAGCCCGAGTTCGGCCCGTACCCGGTCCGGTGGCGTTCCTTTCTGTCGGTCGATCAGCAGGTAGCGATAATTTCCGCCACGCCGCGCAATCTCGTGCCTGACGATCGGGATGTGCAGAACGGTGTCGCGGCTCTGGCGTTGTACCACACGCGTTCCGGCCTTGCGCCGCCGTTCGACCAGTCCGGCATCGGCCAGCGCCTGCATGGCGCGGTTGACAGTAACCCGCGTGCAGCCGAACTCTTCGGCCAGTTCAGCTTCGCCCGGCAGCAACAATCCCGGCTGCCAGTCACCGCCGGTGATCCGCTCGAGCAAAACGTTGTGGATGTCCTTGTAACTTGGCATCAGGATTCAGAGCCGAGCCATCAGGTCTGCCATTGTGGCGCGATAGGCCTGTTCCACCGCAAGGCGGCCGACATGCCGACCCTGTCTGACACAGTGCCGGCCTGCAGACCAGACGTCCCGCACCAGGCTGTCATCGGCCGCGAATATCCAGCCATCAAGCAGTCGGTCTCCCATCAGGCCGGTCAGCGCAACATGGTCGCCCTCAAGCGCCACCATGTCGGCGAGCCTGCCAACCTCCAATGCACCGCATTTTCGGCCGAGCGCTGTCGCTCCGCCCTCCAGCGCCTTTTCGAAAAGCAAACGACCACAGGACTGGTTGGCCGTCGCCAAGACATTGCGCGCCTCGTGCCGTTGCCGCTGGCTGTATTCCAGTTGCCGAAGTTCTTCCGTCAGCGAAATTCGCACGTTGGAGTCGGATCCGACCCCGAAGCTGCCGCCATGCCCCAGGTAACTGTTGCCGTTGAAAGCTCCGTCTCCGAGATTGGCCTCGGTGATGGGGCAAAGACCGGCCACGGCGCCGCTGCGGGCGACGTCCCGGGTTTCAGATTCGTTCATGTGGGTGGCATGGATCAGGCACCACCGGGGATCGACCGGTGCATTCGCCAGCAGCCATTCGACCGGTCGGGCGCCAAGCCAAGACTGGACGTCGCGCACCTCTTTCTGCTGTTCAGCTATGTGAATGTGTACGGGACCGGACCCCGCAATTGCCATGATCTGCTCGAACTGCTCGGGCGCGGTGGCGCGCAAAGAATGGGGCGCAATGCCGATCGAAAAGTCGGCCGGAAGTCCGTTCAAAGCGTCGCGCGCGGCTCCGTGCAGGGTCTGAAAGCGCTCAAGGTCGCAGCCGAACCTGAGCTGACCGCCCGAAAGCTCCGCCTTGTCGGCGCCGCCATAGGTGTACAGGACCGGCAGGTGGGTCAGGCCGATCCCGGTTCGTGCGGCGGCCGCGGCAATGCGCGCTGACATCTCGGCACTGTTTTCGTAGGCGCCACCACCGGGCTGGTGATGAAGGTAGTGAAACTCGCCAACCGATGCGTAACCGGATTCGAGCATTTCGACATAGACCAATGCCGCAATCGCCTCGACGGCTTCCGGTGTCAGGACGTCGAGGAAGCGATACATGAGCGTGCGCCAGCTCCAGAAATCGTCCTGGCCGCTTGAGCGGTGCTCCGTCAGTCCGGCCATGGCGCGTTGGAAAGCATGACTGTGGAGATTGCCCGGTGCCGGCAGCAGAACGTCGGTGACGATATCGTCGTCATGCGCCTCTCTGCCAGTGCCGATGGCACTGATGATCCCGCTTTCATCGAAGAGCACGCGTACACCCTGGGCCCAGCCGTCGGGAAGCAGTGCTCGTCTTGCATAAACGTCAGTCATCGTCGTTGCGCACTCGTTGACATAATTTTATTATGCATATACATAATAATGGCGCAAAAGCCAATTTTCTGTACAGGCTCATGATCGACACCACATTTGTCAATGCACGCATCGCAACGATGCGCCCGAACGGCGATCCATATGGCCTGATCGAGGGAGGCGCCATCGCCATAAGCGATGGTCGTATCGCCTGGGTCGGCAAGCAGCAGGATTTGCCGGAAACTCATCGCCAGGGGCCAATGGAAGACCTGGCGGAACGGCTGGTCACGCCGGCGCTGATCGATTGCCACACGCACATTGTGGCGGGCGGCAACCGGGCCCGCGAATTTGAGATGCGCCTCGAAGGCGCCAGCTACGAAGACATCGCCCGCGCCGGCGGCGGTATCGTATCGACGGTCAAAGCAACCCGTGCTGCGGATGAGGCGAACTTGCTGGATTCCGCCCTGCCCCGTGTCGACCAGCTTATTGGTGAAGGTGTATCCACAATCGAAATCAAATCGGGCTACGGGCTCGACCGGGAGACCGAGCTGAAAATGCTACGCGTCGCGCGTGACATTTCCAAATATCGCGATGTCCGCGTGCGTACCAGTTTCCTTGGCGCTCATGCGATCCCGCCGGAATATGCCGGGCGGCCGGACGCCTATATCGACGAAGTCTGCCTGCCGGCGCTTGACGCCGCCCATGAGGCAGGGTTGGCCGATGCGGTCGACGGGTTCTGCGAAGGCATCGCCTTTACGCCGGATCAAATCGAACGGGTCTTTTCCAGGGCCCGCGAGCTTGGCCTGCCGGTCAAACTGCATGCCGAACAATTGTCCGATCTCGGCGGTGCCCGGCTGGCGGCCCGCTACCAGGCCCTCTCGGCCGACCACCTGGAATATCTGGACGAAGACGGCGTTGCCGCGATGGCCCAGTCGGGCAGCGTCGCCGTTCTTCTGCCGGGAGCCTTCTACACATTGCGGGAAACGCAGGCACCGCCAATCGCGCTGTTTCGAAAGCACGGTGTCGGCATGGCGGTTGCCACCGACTGCAATCCAGGATCCTCGCCGGTTTCGTCACTGCTGCTCAGTATCAACATGGCCTGCACGCTGTTTCGCATGACGCCGGAGGAGGCCCTGGCCGGAGCAACGCGTGAAGCCGCCAACGCCCTCGGGCTGGATCAGGCCGGCATGATCGATACCGGCCTGAATGCGGAGCTCGCCATCTGGAATGTCGACCACCCGGCGGAGCTTGCCTATCGCGTCGGCTTCAATCCGCTGCACCGGCGTGTCATCGGAGACCTTTCGTGACCGCGCCCGTTGTCGTTCCAGGCCAGGTGACATTGAGCGAACTCGAAGCCATCTATCGCAATGACAATGGCGTGCGCATCGACAGATCTTGCCGTGAGGCAGTCGATGCCGCCGCCGACGTTGTCTCCAAGGCTGCGACTGGCAGCGACGCGATCTATGGCGTCAACACGGGCTTCGGCAAGCTGGCCAATATCAAGATCCAGCCCGAGGACACGGCCACCCTGCAACGCAACCTGATCCTGTCGCATTGCTGTGGTGTCGGTCCGGCGGTTCCATCAAACCTGGTGCGTTTCATGATGGTGCTCAAGCTACTGTCGCTCAGCCGAGGCGCTTCCGGTGTTCGCTGGAAGTTGATCGAGCTGCTTGAGGCAATGCTCGAACGCGGCGTCACGCCGGTCGTCCCGGCGCAAGGGTCCGTGGGCGCATCGGGCGACCTGGCACCGCTGGCGCACATGACCGCGGTTATCATCGGCGAAGGCTTTGCGGAATTCGAAGGCAAAACAATGCCCGGCAGCGAAGCGCTGTCAGCCGCCGGCCTCGAGCCGATCGCTCTTGGCCCCAAGGAAGGCCTCGCCTTTATCAACGGCACCCAGTTTTCGACAGCCCATGCACTGGCTGGTCTGTTCGAAGCGTGGCGCTGCGCCCAGTCGGCATTGGTGACCAGTTCGCTGACCAAAGACGCCGTAATGGGGTCGACCGCCCCGACCCGACCGGAAATCCATACGTTGCGCGGTCATCGCGGTCAGATCGAAGCCGCCGCCGCCATTCGGGCCATGATGGACGGCTCGGAAATCCGAGAAAGTCACCGTGAGGACGATGAGCGTGTGCAGGACCCCTACTGCATCCGCTGCCAGGCGCAGGTGACGGGTGCCTGCATGGACCTGTTGCGCCAGGCGGCGACGACGCTTGAAATCGAGGCCAACGCTGTCACGGACAATCCGCTCGTCGTGGTCGAAACAGGCGATGTCGTCTCCGGTGGCAATTTTCACGCCGAACCCGTCGCCTTTGCCGCAGACCAGATCGCCCTGGCAATCGCCGAAATCGGTTCGATCGCCCAGCGTCGCGTGGCGCTGATGGTCGACCCAACCCTGAGCTACGACTTGCCGACCTTCCTGACCCCGGAACCGGGTCTCAATTCCGGTTACATGATTGCCGAAGTGACGACTGCGGCTTTGATGAGCGAAAACAAACACCTGGCCAATCCGTGCAGTACGGATTCGACGCCAACCAGCGCCAACCAGGAAGACCATGTATCGATGGCCGCCCATGGCGCCCGGCGGCTGTCGCGCATGACTGACAACCTTTCCAACATTCTCGCAGTCGAAATGCTGTGCGCCAGCCAGGGTATCGAGTTCCGCGCGCCGTTGCGCACCAGCGATCGCCTGCAGGGCGTTATCGACCGGCTGCGCAGCGAAGTCCCGGCGCTGCGCGAGGATCGCTACATGGCCGACGACCTGAAACGGGCCGACACGCTGATCCGGTCCGGCGCAATCGTTGACACCAGCGGCGTCGGCGAACATGCCCGTCTGGGAGAAACCGTATGAACCCGGTGGAGATCACCCGACGCAACGGTCCCGTGATTCTCGGTTTGCCGCACACCGGACTGCATGTGCCGCAGGAGATCGAGGACGGCCTCAACGATACCGGACGGGCCCGGGCCGATACCGATTGGCACATCCACGAGCTCTACGATCACCTACTGCCGGACGCCACGACCGTACGCGCGACCTTCCATCGCTACGTCATCGACGCCAACCGTGACCCAAGCGGCAAGAGCCTCTATCCAGGACAGAACACGACCGGTCTCTGTCCCCTCACCGATTTCGACAACCAACCGATCTACAACGAGGGTGCCGAACCCGATGCCGATGAGATCGAGCGCCGGCGCAGGATCTTCCACGCGCCTTATCACGCCGCTCTCCAAAGCGAGATCGAGCGTGTTCGCGAACGCCATGGAATTGCAGTGCTCTATGACTGCCATTCGATCCGTTCCGTCATTCCCTTCTTGTTCGAGGATACGCTGCCGGATTTCAACATTGGCACCAACAACGGCACGACCTGCGCCGCCAGCATCGAGGACAAGGTGGTTGCGATCTGTGAGAGCGCCAACGGCTACACGACCATCCTCAATGGCCGCTTCAAGGGTGGCTGGACCACGCGCCACTATGGTCGCCCGGACAACGGCGTGCACGCCATCCAGATGGAGCTGACGCAAAGCTCGCACCTGAAAACGGAAGCGGCGCCGTTTGAGCTGGATCCGGCAAAGGCCGAACACTTGCGCATAACATTGAAGGCCGTTCTCGATGCTATCGAAGCCTGGGCACTGTCGTGGGCCAAGGGGAACTGACATGCGCGCCCTCGCCCTTGCCCTGTTGCTCTTGCTTTCCGCCGGTCCCTCAAGCGCTGAAGAGAGACCACTCACCGGCGAAGAGATCCGCGCGTTGCTGCCAGACATCCTTGCCGTCAGCGAGACAACCCGTCAGACCTTCGCCAAAAACGGCGACACGGTATTCGAAGACGGGCGGCGGGTGACCAACGGCCGCTGGCGCATCCAGGACGATCTCTATTGCTCGACCTGGCCACCCGGAGGTGGCTGGCGCTGTTATGGCGTTCTTTTCGACAAAAGAGACAACGGACCCGACGTGATTGTCTGGGTCGATGTCGAAAACGGCGAGCGCACCATCAATACGATCCTGCTGAAGGGACAATGATCATGGACAACAACAGACACAATATTCGCGACGTCTACCCGCCAACCGGATCGGAACTCAACGCCAAATCCTGGCTGACCGAGGCGCCGATGCGCATGCTCATGAACAATCTGCATCCGGACGTCGCCGAGAACCCCCACGAGCTGACTGTCTATGGGGGCATCGGTCGCGCGGCCCGCAACTGGGATTGCTTCGATCGCATCGTCTCCAGTCTGAAGGGACTGGAAGACGACGAGACGCTTCTTGTTCAGTCCGGAAAGCCGGTCGGCATTTTCAAGACCCATGCAGACGCTCCGCGGGTTCTGATAGCCAATTCCAACCTGGTGCCGCACTGGGCCGATTGGCACCATTTCAACGAGCTCGATAAGAAGGGCCTGATGATGTACGGCCAGATGACCGCCGGATCCTGGATCTATATCGGCAGCCAGGGCATCGTCCAGGGCACCTACGAAACCTTCGTCGAGGCTGGTCGCCAGCACTATGGCGGCGACCTCAAGGGCAAGTGGATCCTGACCGGCGGTCTCGGCGGCATGGGCGGCGCCCAGCCGCTGGCCGCGACCATGGCCGGCGCATGCTGTCTGGCCGTCGAATGCGACCCGGACCGCATCGCATTCCGCAAGCGGACCCGCTACGTCGACGAAAGCGCCGAGACCCTGGATGAAGCACTGGCGATGATCGACGCCTGGACCAAAGCCGGCGAAGCGAAATCGGTCGGGCTGCTCGGCAACGCCGCCGACATTTTCCCCGAACTCGTCAAGCGCGGCGTCAAACCTGACATCGTCACCGACCAGACCTCGGCACACGACCCGCTCAACGGCTACCTGCCGCAGGGCTGGACGCTGGGTGAATGGCGCGAGAAACGGGAAAGCGATCCGGACGCTGTTGAAAAGGCCGCCCGCGCTTCGATGAAGGTTCATGTCGCCGCTATGGTGGATTTCTGGAACCAAGGTGTCCCGACGCTCGACTACGGCAACAACATTCGCCAGGTGGCGCAGGAGGAAGGCCTTGAGGACGCTTTCGCCTTCCCGGGTTTCGTTCCGGCTTACATCCGGCCGCTGTTTTGCCGCGGGGTCGGCCCGTTCCGTTGGGCCGCGCTGTCTGGCGATCCCGAGGACATCTACAAGACCGACGCCAAGGTCAAGGAACTGATCCCCGACGACCCGCATCTGCACAACTGGCTCGACATGGCGCGCGAGCGCATCGCTTTCCAGGGTCTTCCGGCACGCATCTGCTGGGTTGGCCTTGGCCAGCGACACCGGCTTGGGCTCGCCTTCAACGAGATGGTGCGCAACGGCGAACTGTCGGCACCCGTGGTGATCGGCCGCGACCACCTGGATTCCGGCTCCGTGGCTTCGCCCAACCGCGAGACCGAGGCGATGAAGGACGGATCCGATGCGGTTTCAGACTGGCCGCTGCTGAATGCCCTGCTCAACTGCGCCTCGGGCGCCACCTGGGTCAGCCTGCACCATGGCGGCGGTGTCGGCATGGGCTTCTCCCAGCACGCCGGCATGGTGATCTGCTGCGACGGCACGGAAGCGGCCGACCAGCGCATTGGCCGGGTGCTGTGGAACGACCCGGCTTCAGGCGTCATGCGCCACGCCGATGCCGGTTACGACATCGCGATCGATTGCGCCCGCGAGCACGGCCTGCGGCTGCCGGCGATCCTCGGGAATTAAGCGCCTATTCCATATAGAACTGCTTCGGCAGCAGATAGGGAAACTGGGTCGTCGGATCGATCTCGATCTTCATGATGGGCGTCATGAACTCCCCCCAGCGGGCATTTACCGCATCATCGGCGAGTTTCGCCTTGGTGGCCTCCAGGTCGTCGGTCTCGAAATAGCCGAACAGCGTCAATCCATGGCGAAAGATGTTGTAGTTGGAGATGCCGGCGGCGCGCAAAGCGTCGAGCATTTCCGGCCAGATCTCGTCGTGGCGTTTCAGGTATTCCTCTTCGTATCCCGGACGAACTTCCAGGACCCAGGCGTATCCGGTCATTGCGTTTTCTCCTGCCAGGCGCGGAAACAGTCACGCATGGTGATCGTTTCCGTCAGCACGTCATCAAACAGCGTATTCATGTAGTCCTGATGGACTTTCTCGATGGCGAGCGCGCCTTGGTAGCCGGCATCGCGGAGCGTCCCGAACATGGCCGGAAAATTCAGCGTTCCCTGGTCGAACTTGGCCTGTAGCGCGCCCATGCGGGCCTGCCGCAGGTGCACGTGCACGGCGTGTTTGGCCAGCGGATCCACCTCATCCTGGCGATATCCGAGACAGGCGAAGTGGGAATAATCGAGCGCCAGTCCGATGCCGGTTTTGTCGATCAGTCGCTGAACGATGGCAGGCGACTCGGCAAAGGAATGGACATGCGGTTCGATGCAGATCTTCGCACGAAAGTCTTGGGCGACAGCGAGCAGCACCCGCAGGCTTTCAATCGAGACGGCGGACGCCTGATCGCGCGACTGGCCGGCATTGACCACACCCGGCAGGATGAAGATGGTGGCGATGTCAGCGGCATCTGCGAAGGTCAGGACCCGTTCGAGGTCGCGTGCATTGCTGTCGATCGTGCCCGGCAGGGCCAGGTTGCTGCCGGCGAGTCCCTCGCCGAACAGGTGATAGTAGTTGGGGATACGCACACCGAGCGGCTTCAGGCGCTGCGCGGCCGCCGAAGGGTCGGACAGGATTTCCTGCTTGTCGAGCGCCGAACGGTAAAACAGGCCGACATCGAGTGCGCCGATGCCGAGCGCCTTTGAGATGTCAGCCGCTTCCTGCAACGTGCAGGCCGGCAATGACCAGGCGGTCAGGGAAAGCTGCATCTCGACTATCCTCCGATTTTAACCAGTTCGCCGCTGCGAGCCGAGCGGTAGAGCGCGTCGAGGGCTTCCGTCACCCGGGCGCCGTTTTCTCCGTCAGCCGCATTGACGACCGGCTGGCCGGCGCACAACTCGGCAAATTTGAAGACCGGCAGCGCGCCGTCATACTCCGCTTCCTGTTGGCTGATGGGGACAATTTCGTCCGCGCCATCGAGGCGCCGCAACTCCAGTCGCGCCCGCTCATTGTCGAACAGGAGGCATCCTTCGGTGCCGTAGATACGGATGTCCGTGTGCATGCCGATATGTTTGGGCACGGTCGACGAGCCGGACAGCGATACCGTGGCGCCGTTGGTCGCCCGGGCCACCGCGGCGTCGTAATAATCGACCCCGGCCTTCGACTTCACGTCCATGCAATAGACGCTCTCGAAGGCAAGGCCCGAAACGTGAAGCAGCCAGGCCAGCGAGTGGGACATCTGACCCCAGCCGTACCCGCCGGCTTTCTCCGGGGCGGCCCAGGTGGAGGCCGGTGGCCGATACATGTGTTCAGCGGTTTCCAGCATCGGTTCTCCGGAAAACAGATCGTCAAGCGGCGATCCCATCTGACAGACGCAATGACGGATCTCGCCGAGACGCCCTTCGGCCACGATCTGCGCGGCCCGGGCGGTGTAGTGGGTAAAGTTGAGACCACAGGGAACCAGCACCGAACGCCCAGCGGCCTTCGCCGCTGCGGCAATCGCCCGCCCGTCCGCGGCGCTGGTTGCCATCGGCTTTTCCACCAGCACATGGCAACCGGCTTCAAGCGCGGCCACAGCGGGTGCCGTATGGGCCACATGCGGCGTGGAAACAACAACGCCATCAAGCCGTTCCTGCGCCAACATGTCTGCCAGATCCGTGTATCGGGGTGTGATCCCGAAACGGTCGCCGACCGCCTGAAGACGTTCATTGTCGAGGTCGCAGATCGCCACCACGTCGGCGTGCTGGCTCTCCTGAATCGTCGGGATGTGATTGAAGGTCGCCCACCAGCCGACGCCCACCACTCCGATTCTGGCAGTCATTTGCTTCCTCCCGATTTGTTCTGGGTGATCGTCGACTTGTAGACGTTACGCATGTGGCGGGCGGCAGCAGCCGCAGCGGCGTCAGGATCACGGGCCTTCAAAGCCTCCAGAAGACGCTTGTGGTCGCGCACGCTTTGCTCCAGCACGCCGCCGGTTTCCGACGCCCGCTTGCGGAACTCCAAACCCAGCACATTGAGACTTTCGCCAATGCGCTTGAGGAAGGCATTGCGCGCCGCCTTCCAGATCGTTTCGTGGAACGCGAAGTCCGACATGCGGAAGGCCAGGGCATCGTCGATGGTCTTCTGCTCATCGATCAGTTTCTGCAACTGCTCCAGTTCCTCGTCCGTGATGTGCTCGGCCGCACGTCGCGCCACATCGCTCTCGATCAGGCTGCGCGCGTCGTATAGCTCGCGAATATTCATGTCTTCCAGTGACAGGAAGAACTGGATCGGTCCGAGCAGCGATTCCGCATCGAGTTCGCTGATGTAAGCGCCACCACCCTGACGGGTGCGAACCACTCCGAGGATGGAAAGGCCGCGGATTGCCTCACGCACGCTGGGCCGCGACACGTTCAGCGACACGGCCAATTCACGCTCCGGCGGCAATTGGTCCCCCGACTTGAGAATGCCGGATTTGACCATTTCGAGCAGGCGAGAGGCAACGAGCTCCGCGACCGATTCCCGAACGATCGGTTTTTCGAACTCCAGTTTGGCGGGGGAGTCGCTCATTTCGGTGCCTCCGCGATTTCTTTCCTTCGGGTCGGCAGCCAGGCGGTCAGTTTGACCCGCGGCGCCAACACCGATGCGATCAATAGAACGCCGATCACGCCGGTCTGGATGTGCCCTGTGATGTTGAACAGCGCCATGCCGTTGCGCAGGTTGAGCACTATTAGGATGGCAAGCAGTGTGCCGAGCAGCGATCCTGTGCCGCCGAAGATGCTGACGCCGCCCAGAAGCACAATCGTGATGATGTCGAGCTCGAAACCCAGCGCCACGTCGCCGCGCACCGCGCCGACCCGCGCCGCGTAGAGCAACCCGGCGAAGGCCGCTACCGTGCCGGAGCCGATGAACAGGATCATCTTATGGCGCGCCGTATCGATACCCGCAAATTCGGCAACGTCGCGGTTGGTGCCAATGACATAGGTCTTGCGGCCAAATCCAGATTTTTGAAGCACCACATAAAGAACCACGAACAGGATAACGAACGCGATCAGCGCAAACGGGATCGGGCCGAGGAAACCCTGCTGGCCGAGCGCATCAAACCATTCGGGGAATTCGCCAATCCCGCGATCCTCGACGAGAACGCGTGCGAGACCCCGGAAGCCGATCAGGGTTGCGAGCGTAACCACCAGCGATGGCAGGCCGATGCGGGTGATGAAAAAGCCGTTGAGTGCGCCCCCTGCAACGCCGATCAAAAGGACGATGACGATGGCCAGTGGCGCTGCCACGCCCGACTGGAACAGCCAGCCGAAGGCGCAGGCGGCGAGCCCCATCATCGAACCCACAGACAGATCGATTTCGGCATTGATGATAATGAAGGTCATGACCAGCGCGACGATGACTTTTTCGATCGACAGCTGGAACAGGTTGATCTGGTTCGACAGCGCCAGATATTGCGGCGAGAGGATGCTGTTGGCGATGACGATCACGAGCAAAACGCCAATCAGGAACCATTCCCAGGCCTGCAGCCGCCGCGTGGCGGCCGTCGTGTGGATGGAGCCGGTCATCGGGTGGCCTCCGCAATGGCGCCGGCGGCTTCGGACTTCGCCCTTTCGCGAGCGATTCGCAGGCGGATCAGACGGCGCATAAGCACTGCGTCGACCGAAACCGAAATGAGGATCAGGGCGCCCAGCACGGCTTCGCGGAAGAACTCGCTGACCAAGGCCCACCGCACCAGGCTGGTGTCGATCAGATCGACCAGAATCGCACCAATAAAGGCACCGATAACTGTTCCTGAACCACCAAAGATGTTGACGCCGCCGAGCACGGAGGCAGCGACGGATTTCAGTTCGAAGCCGAGGCCGGCGACAACCGTGATGTTGCCTAAGCGGGCGAGAAACATAAGCCCGGCAAGGCCGGCCAGTGCACCGGAAAGAACAAAGGCGGTGAGAACCGTCGCCTTGGTGTTGATGCCGGCCATCTCGGCGGCTTCCGGGTTGGAGCCGACGGCATAGAAACGCCGCGCTGGACGTAGTGTGTTGAGCGCCACATGGACAATGATGACGACCGCCAGGGCCGACAGAAAACCGGCGCGGAAGTCGAACTGGCCGATTTCAAAGAGCGCCGTGTTGGGAAAAGACACCAGCCATTGCGGCAAATTGGATGAGGTAATCGACTTGGCGTCCGAATATTCCACCAGGAAGGATCGGAACAGCGCCAGCGTTGCGAGCGTCACGATGATCGACGGCACCCGCGCATAGGCGACGATCACGCCATTGAAGGCGCCGAATGCCGCGCCGACCAGCATGGCATAGAGCACCAGCAGCGCCGGATGGAGATCCGGCATTCCGGACACCAAAGACCCGGCAGCAAATGCCGTAAAGCCGACGATCGAACCGACCGACAGGTCGATGTTCCGGGTCAGGATGACCAACGTCTGGCCAGTGGCGATCAGCGCCATGATGGCGACCGAACTGCTGATGCGGTTGAACAGCCGGCCGTTCAGATAGTTCGGGATCTGGGTAGAAAAGAACACCACCACCAGCGCCAGGACGATCAGCAGCGCAAGGATGCGCAGCGTTTGCGGGCTTATACGGCTGAGTATCTGGCCCATCAGGACGCCTCCTGAAGGGCCGTTTGCCCGGTGGCAAGCGCCATGACCCGTTCCTGCGTCGCATCTTCGTTGTCGATCACCGCCATCTGCCGGCCCTCGCGCATCACCAGGATGCGGTCGCCCAGGGCCAGCACCTCGGGCAGATCCGAGGAAATCACCAGAGCCGCCCCGCCAGCGGTGACGAATTCACGGATCAGGGCGTGCACTTCGGCCTTGGCGCCGACATCGATGCCGCGGGTCGGTTCATCGAAAATCAGCAGGTCGGGCTGAAGGTTCAGCCATTTGGCCAGCATGACCTTCTGCTGATTGCCACCCGACAGCATGCCGACCTCCATGTCGACGTCCGGAGTGCGGATGTTGAGCCGCTGACGGAAGGTTTCCGCCGTTTCATGTTCGCGGGCGCGGTCAAGCAGGCCGAACCGCGAGAGATAGGATTTCAGTGTCGCCAGCGTGATGTTGGACCGAATGGCCAGCGGCATGGCGAGGCCGAGCTTGCGCCGATCCTCCGAAACGTAGGCGATGCCGGCGGCCATCGCCGCACCGGCATCCTCGATCTTCGTTTCGCGGCCCTTGTAGGTAATCGTGCCGGCGGTTGCCGGAGCGATGCCGAACAGAGCCAGACCGACATCGGTACGGCGGGCGCCAACAAGGCCGGCCATGCACAGGATCTCGCCGCGGTGCAGATCGAACGCAATGTCCTCGAAGACGTCTTCACGTCCCAGGCCGTGCACGCTCAAAAGCACCTCGGGACGGGTCTGCGCTTCCGCCTTATCGAAGAAATGGTCGACCTCGCGCCCGACCATCTCGGCAATCATGGTGTCGGCGTCCGTTTCGCCGACCGGCTTGGTCGAAATGTGCTCGCCGTCGCGGATGACTGTGACCCGGTCGGCGATCTCGAAAATCTCCTCCAGTCGGTGCGAGATATAGACGACCGAGACCCCCTCGCGCGCCAGACCGACGGCAATGCGGCGCAACTGTGCGGCCTCGTGTGCCGACAGGGATGCCGTCGGTTCGTCCATCACCAGCACGCGTACGTCCTGGCTCAGCGCCCGGGCAATCTCCACGGCCTGTTGCTCGGCCAGGGTCAGGCCACTGGCCGTCCGGTCGACTTCGAGCTGCATGCCGATGCGCTCGATCAGGGCGTTTGCCTTTCGGCGCAGCTCCCGCTGGTTCTGAAAGAGCCCTTCGCGGGTTGAGCTGATAAAGATGTTCTCGGCGACGTCGAGATCGGGAAACACCATCGGTTCCTGATACATCGCGGCAATGCCGGCCTCGCGGGCCGCATGCGGCCCGGCGATGACGGTGGTCGCTCCATCGATTTCGAGCGAGCCCGAGGTCGGCTGATGGATGCCGGTCATGATCTTGATCATGGTCGACTTGCCGGCCCCGTTTTCCCCGACGATCGCGTGTACCTCGCCGGGAAAGAGCTCCACGGACATGGACTTCAGGGCAACGGTCATGCCGAACGTCTTGGTCACCGAACGCAGGGCCAGAACCGGCTTGCTCATGTCCATCTCTCCCGTCCCGGGCGGCACTTGGCCGCCCGGTTACTGGTCATTGGGCTATTTTGCAGCAGCCTCGACATTGTCCTTTGTGTAGACCGTGAACGGCCCCATCAGGATACGCTTGGAGCCCGGACGTCCCGGATCCTCTTCAATCGTATAGTCACCCATGCGACCGGCGTGGAACGACTCGCCGATATCGCCCTTGAGCTGGCCGGTGGCCATCCCGTAGGCCGTGTAATAGGTGAGGTAGCCGAGGTCGCGGAAATCCCAGAGGGCGAATTCCGGCGCGCAGCCATTCATCGTGTAGGACACCATTTCCGACGGCAGGCCAAGGCCGCTGACCTTGACCTGGTCGCACAGACCCTCGTCCTGCATCGCCTTGGAGGAGGCCTGGATGCCGACGGTGGTCGGCGACATGATCAGGCCGAGATCCGGATACTTGTCGACCAGCGCCAGGGCGCGATTGTAGCTGACCTCGGACTGGTCATCGCCATAGACCGTGTCGACCAGCTCGATATCCTTGTATTTGGCGTTGTTTGCCAGGTCTTCCTTAAGGGCCGCGATCCAGGCGTTCTGGTTGGCCGCGTCGGGCGTTGCCGACAGGATCGCCATCTTGCCCTTGCCGCCGAGGATCGAGTGAGCCATATCGGCCATCACCGTGCCGATGGAGCCGAAATCCACCTGTGCCACGAAGACGCTCTCGCCCTTGCCGGACGGGATCGGGCTATCCCAGGTCACCACCTTGGTTCCGGCGTTCTGGGCGGCTTCAGCCGACGGGACGATCTGATCGCCCGCGTTGTTGGACAGCATGACGGCACCCTGCTTCTGGGTGGCGGCCGTGGTCATGATTTCGATCTGTCCGGCGACTGAGTTTTCCGGCGTCGGTCCCTGGAAAAGAAGCTTGCCGGGGTTCTGCAGCTCTTTGTGGGCTTCCTGGGCTCCTTCATTGGCCTGGTCGAACACGAGAATACCGAGGAACTTCGGCAACAGGATCATGTCCGTGCTCTTGCCGGCTTCCAGGTTCATGGCATCCGCATAGGCTGCGCCCGATGCACCCAGCATCAACGCGGCCGCGATCGCTGTCAGTGTTTTCGTCTTCATGTCATTGTCCTCCATCGTGTGATTTTCGGCGCTTAGCGCCTCGCTGCGAACCCGGATGCGATCGTCCGCACCCGATCTCCTCCTAGGCCTGGCCAACGGACTGGCGCTGCTCGCCAAGCCCCTCGATGCCAAGCCGCATGACTTGTCCCTCCTTCAGATAGATCTGCGGTTTCTGTCCCATGCCGACGCCGGGCGGCGTGCCTGTGGAGATGACATCGCCCGGCTCCAGCGTCATAAATTGCGAAATGTAATGAACAAGATGACGAACGCCGAAGATCATCGTTTCGGTCGACCCATCCTGAAAACGTTTGCCGTCAACCTCCAGCCACATGGCCAGGGCTTGCGGATCGGCCACCTCGTCGCGGGTGACCAGCCAGGGGCCGATCGGTCCGAACGTGTCGGCTGACTTGCCTTTGACCCATTGGCCGCCACGCTCAATCTGGAACGCTCTCTCGGACACGTCGTTGATGACGCAGTAGCCGGCGACATGCTCCATTGCGTCATCTTCGCTGACGTATCGGGCGGTTTTGCCGATCACCACACCAAGTTCCACTTCCCAGTCGGTCTTGTGCGAATTGCGCGGAATCAGAACCTCGTCGTTCGGTCCGCAAACCGCTGTCGTCGCCTTGAAGAACAGGATCGGCTCCTCCGGGATCGGCATGCCGGTCTCGGCGGCGTGATCGGAGTAATTGAGGCCGATGCAGATGAACTTACCGATGTCGCCGACACATGGTCCGTGTCGTTGAGCGCCACCAACCTCCGGCAGCGTCGAAGCATCGAGCTCCCTGAGTTTCGACAAGCCTTCATCCGACAGAACCGGTCCGGCGATATCGTCGACCACGCCGGAGAGATCGCGGATCGTGCCCTCCCCGTCCAGCATTGCCGGCTTTTCGCTTCCTGGTTCTCCAACGCGCAACAGCTTCATTGACTTCTCAATCCTTGAACTATGTGACGGGCCGGCGTGGCGGTTCGCCGCGCAGCGCCCTCGATATGTCTTCCGCGACCAGACCCTGGAGCCGGCCAATTGCGGCATCGGAATACCAGGCGGCATGCGGTGTCATGAGCAGGTTCGGCGCATTGCGCAGCGGCGACGTCGCGGGCAGCGGTTCTTCTGCGAAGACATCCAGTGCCGCGCCGGCAATCGTACCTTGCTTCAGCGCCGCAGCCAGGTCGGCTTCATCGATCAACTGCCCGCGCGCACTGTTGATCAGCATTGCGCTGGGTTGCATCGCCGCCAGCCGCTCGGCATTGAAATAGCCGGTTGTTTCAGCCGTCGCCGGAGCATGCAGCGAGATGATGTCGGCGTTGCTCAAAAGGCTATCCGCGTCGACTTTTTCAACGCCAAGTTCAGCGGCCTCGTTGTCGCTCAGCATCGGATCGCTGGCGATGAACCGGAAACCGAAGCCGGCCAGGCGGTCGTGAACAGCACGGCCGATCCGACCCAGTCCGAAAAAACCGAACACCGTTTCGTTGAAGGGTTTCAGAGGCTTGGCATACTTGACCGCTGCCCATTCTCCGGCGCGAACCGACGCATCGAGCGGCATCAGTTTGCGCAACAATGCCAGGGCCGCAGCGGCCGTGTGGTCGGCTACCTCGTCCGGGCAATAGTCCGGAACGTAACCAACCTTCAGGCCCTGGGCCGTGGTCGCGTCCAAGTCGATATTGTCATAGCCGACACCATAACGGATGACGGTTGCGCCCGGTGCAACAGCATTGGCCGCTGCCTGCGTGAACGGAGCAAATTGGACGGCGACCACATCCGCACCTGCAACAGCTCGCGCCACGTCTTCGGCGGATTTGCACTGATGCGCGGTAAACTCGGCACCGCCGGATCGGGCCGCCTGCTCCTCACGGGAAACGTCCGGAAAGGTGTAGTCTGTCACGACGACGGAGCGGGTCATGATCCCGCCTCCAGATAGTCGTGAAGGATCTCGCCGGCGACCAGCGTGAACGCGCCGCGCCAGAAGAAGCCTTCCAGAGGCTCGATCACGGGCAGCCGAAAGACGGGCAATTGGGCGTTGGGTCGGAGCTCGACGGTACACGGGCCACGCCAGACTTCGTGCACGTTCACGTCTGCCAGGCGGCGTGAGGTGATCTGGCGAATGGCCGGGCGTCCGTCGATATGATCAACGGCTTTGAGATTGAGATTGGTGGCGAAGTCGAAATGCGGCTTGAGGTCTGCCGCTTCGGCGGCTCGCTGCTTGTGGGGCAGCGTCCCAGTGACAACATCGATACCGTTGCGTTCGACCGTTCCGACCATCAGGTCACCGCGAAACTCGATCGCCGGATTGCCGAGCTTCTTCGGCTGTCCGTGCACCTCGCGTCCATGGGCGACGCCGATATCGGAGGACAAAACCAGATAAGGCGAATAGCCGGCGGTGGGGCCGCCCGGCATGCGCGCGCCGAACATTACGTTTGCCTCGCAATAGGGCCCGATCCAATCGGTGTCGTTCATCTTGTAGATGTGCACGCAGGCGACATCGCCGACCGGCTCCAGCGGAGGCGGCAGCAGAAATGCCATGGCTTCGGGATCGGTGCGCCAGTAGAGCGTCATGATTTCCGCATCGCGAAATCGAAACGGAAAGGGCGGGATCATCGGCGCATCCCACGGTGTCGAGAAGCCCGAAGCGCGGATGTCCGCCTCCGTCGGACGCGTGACGCCGTATCGGGTACGTTTGTCGCTCATGCGAACCTCAGTGAGCGAATGACGCCTTCACGAATGTCGATCCCTAGTCCCGGCCCATCCAGCGGATAGGCCCAGCCGTCGACGTGCCACATCTTCTGTTCGACAATGTCATCTTGGACGACGACGCCGAACGGCTTGTATTCGAAGATTTCCGTATTGGGTGAAGCCAGCGACAGATGCAGGCTGGCGGCCGTGGTGATCGCGGTCGACCAGGCGTGGGCGTTGACGACCTTGCCGTATTGGCTCGCCAGCGCATCGGCGCGGCGAAATCCGGTGATGCCCTCGACCCGTGCCGGGTCGACGCCGTAAACATCGACGGCACCAATTTCCATCTGCCGCCGATAGCCCGCCTCGGTGAATTCCCGTTCGCCGCTGGCGACACGCACCGATGTGCTGTCCTTCAGCCGGCGATATCCGGAATCGTCGGTCGGATAGAGCGGCTCTTCGTACCAGCCGATGCGGTATTCGGCCATGCGGTTGGCGACCGAGATCGCCGTGTCGACATCCCAGCGAACACCGTTGCCGATGTCGACCAGGATCTCCGCCTTTTCGCCCAGCGCGGAGCGCAGCGCACGAATGAAGCTGACGTCCGTATCCGGATCGCCGCCAATGTTCGACTCGCCCTTCTTGGCGAAGCCCAGTTTGCAGGAGCGGAAGCCTGCCTCGAAGAAACCGACGACTTCGGCGACGCAAGCCGCCTCCCCATTCTTGTTCACGTGGCTCGAGGCATTGGCGAGCAGCCGGTCGTGCTTGAGGCCGCCGAAGAGTTCATAAAGCGGCTTTCCGGCGCGGCGACCGGCAATATCCCACAGCGCCATGTCGATGCCCGATATGGCCAGGGACGCGATGCCGCCCTCGCCATACCAGAAGACGTGACGCCGCATGACGGTCCAGGCGCCGTTGATATCGGCGGCATCATGATCCTTCAGCAGCGGCAGGAAGCCTTCCGATATGATCGTGCAAACGGCCTTGCAGGCCTCCGGCCACATGGCGATGCTTTCGCCCCAGCCGACGATGCCGTCGCTGGTTTCAACACGTGTCAAAACCGTCCGCCGGATGGTGCCGAAATCATTGGGGTCCGGGTACTCGATGGCTATCGGTTCGATTGCCGCTATGCGATCCATCCACCGTCCTCCCTGGCGCACCGCAATTCCTTTTGACAGGATCGTTTCTTCGCGCTATCGGTAAATTGGTCAGGCCAATTAACTACGCTTCACGAAGAGGGTCAAGCAGAAATGTTCAATCTCGCGCCGGTGCCCGTTCCCGATCTCACGGGCAAGACCATCCTCGTGACCGGCGCCGGCCGGGGCATCGGTGCTGAGGTGGTGCGCGTCTTGATCGACAATGGAGCACGGGTTTTCGCCGGTCTGTTCGACGATCACGCGGATACGCACGAGCCATTGCCCGAAGCAGCAACCCGACTTTCACTCGACGTGACGTCGCAAAGCCATGTGGACGAAACGATTGCACGACTGCGTGAAGAAGCCGGACGTTTGGACGTGCTTATCAACAATGCCGGCACCATCGCGCCGATCGGCCATGTCACGAAGATTTCCAGCGATGACCTCATTCCGACGCTGGCAGTCAACGTCGCCGGCGTCCACCGCATGACGATTGCGGCGCTGCCGCTGCTGCGCGAAAGCCGCGGCGTCATCATCAATGCCGGTACGGGCGCAGCCACCACGCCGATGGAAGGCTGGACCGCCTACTGCACATCCAAGGCGGCCATGCACATGCTGACGCGCATGTTCGACCTAGAACTGGCCGAAGACGGCGTGCAGAGCTTCTTCATCGGAATTCCACCGACCGATACGGCCATGCAGGATGCCATCCGTGAATCCGGCCTCAATCCGATCAGCCAGATCGCCCAGTCGGACCTCGTTCCGCCGGCGGTGTCGGCGTCAGTAATCGCCTGGTTGTGTGGGCCCGAAGCGCGGGAACTGGATGAGGTCCTGCTCGACGTTCGGCAGGACCGATTTACCGCCCTGATGGATCTGTAATCTAGAGCGACAACGGCAGTTCCAGATGTTCGCGATAGATCCTGTCTCTGTGTTCGAACAGGATCGGATCGAGCGCCGCATCGGTTTCATCATCGCGCAGCTCGAAGGCGGACCGCGTGCTGTTGCGCATCTCGCACTGCTCTTGCGGTAGCGGTCGATAGAGCGCCATTGCGGTCGCGCCATAGATATCGACCGCGGTCAGGGTTTCGCCGATATAGAAACCGCTGCCCGCTTCGCGCTGTGCGGTGAGCCGCTTGGCCAGCATCCGCAACAGCTCCCGGGCGCGATCGCCAGCTGCCTCTCCTCGCTCAGGAGAGTGTCCGTATTTCGGCGCTAGATAGCGGGCGACCCCCTCGTGAAATCCGCCGGCTCCGTTGAGCCCGGCGTGGATCATCTGCAAGCGCCGCGACCAGCTCAGTCCCTCTTCGCCGCAAATCTCGTGTGCCAGCCCGAAGGCCAATGCGCGTTCGGCTGGATCGGCCGGAAGCAGAGGCGGTTCGGACGCAATCCGTTCAGCCAGCAGCAGGATGTCGGCCCAACCAGATCGCGGCTTGTCATCGCCGTGCATGACGACCGGCGCGTTGTGCTGGCCGGTCCATTGTTTCGTCGTTCCGTTTTCGTAGTCCAGCCGCACCGCCGCCCAGTCAATTCCCTTGACATGCAGGATCCCCTTGGCAGCCTCGCCCCAAGGGCTCGGTACGCCACCGACCACCACCATGCGCAAGCCTGGACGGTCACGAGCCTCGTCGACGGTCATGTATTCAAACGCCATTGCCGCACTCCCTGGTCGGTTCGATCAGTCACGCATAGCATATCGCGCCGGCAGAATTCACGAGTCTTTTGAGTCGCTTGTCAGGACTCCTTGAACGCGGCTTACTGACCACACTTCCTGCTTTCAACCAGATTCATCAGATGCTGATTGATCATTGATTTTAAAGCGCTATTCTTTTCTATCCTTCAGTTTCGTGATGCCTCAAACTGAAGCAGAGTGACAATGGATCCCGGACACATCCGGTGTTTGAACTGGCAGAGACAGCGATCCCGATTTTCAAATGATTCTTGCGGAAGAGCGACCATTATCCAGAATCCATTGAAAGTCTTTTTGCGGGCGCCTTGGTTCTTTTTGCACGATTGGCGCTAGGATAGTCTGGAACAAATAAAGAGACTCCAGGGGTACGGTTCATGCGTCGCGAAATCCGCTTCATCCTGAACAACGAGGTGGTGCATCTGTCCGATGTGTCGCCGACGCTGACGCTGCTGGATTATCTGCGCCTGCAGCGCCGCTTGACCGGCACCAAGGAAGGCTGCGCCGAGGGGGACTGCGGTGCCTGCACCGTCCTGGTCGGACGGCTCGGCGCCAAGGGGCTGGTCCACGAGACCGTCAACGCTTGCATCCGTTTCATTGGGTCGCTGGATGCCTGCCATATCGTCACGGTCGAACATCTGAGTGACGTGAACGAGCGCCTGCATCCGGTGCAGCAGGCAATGGTGGATTTCCACGGTTCACAATGTGGCTTCTGCACGCCGGGCATCGTCATGTCGCTTTACGGCCTCTGGCTGGAAACTCCGAAGGCCGATGCCGCGCTGATCGAAAAGACCCTTCAGGGCAATCTTTGCCGCTGTACCGGTTACGAGTCCATTCTGCAGGCCGCGGTTTCGATGGGTGACGCCGATAACAGCGGCGACAAGCTGATCGTGACCCACGAGGCAATCGCCGAAAAGCTCTCCGAATTGCGCGACGGCAGCCGCGTGGAGATCGATCATGCCGAGGGCAAAACCATCGTGCCAGGTTCGCTCGACGACTTGGCCGATGTCTTGGAGGCCCACCCCAACGCGACCGTCGTTGCCGGATCAACCGATGTCGGTCTGTGGGTCACCAAACATATGCGCGACATTGCACCGGCTGTGTTTATTGCCAACTTGGTCGAGATGCAGACAATCGCTGAAGACGATGACGGCATCACCATCGGCGCAGGCGTCAGCTACACCGATGCCTTCGAGGCGATGGCGCGACGCTACCCGACCATGGGGGCACTGTGGGACCGCATCGGCGGCCAGCAGGTGCGCAACATGGGCACCGTGGGTGGCAACATTGCCAACGGCTCGCCGATCGGCGACACCCCTCCACCGCTGATCGCGCTTGGCGCCAGCGTGACGCTGCGCAAGGGCTCGGCGGAACGGACGTTACCGCTTGAGGACTTCTTCATCGACTACGGCAAGCAGGACAGGCAACCCGGAGAATTTGTCGCGTCCGTGCATGTGCCTGCCCTGCCTGAAAGCGAGCATTTCGCCGCCTACAAGATTTCCAAGCGCCGTGACGAGGACATTTCCGCCGTGCTGGGTGCCTTCCGGGTGGCGTTAGACGACGGCGGCAACGTTGGTTCGGTTCGCATCGCCTTCGGTGGCATGGCGGCGACGCCGAAGCGGGCGAAAGCAGTCGAAGCAGCACTCGTCGGCAAGCCTTGGAATGAGACGACGATCGATGCGGCGATGGCGGCCTTCGACAGTGATTTCACTCCGTTGAGCGACTGGCGGGCATCGTCGCAATACCGCATGCTGACGACAAAGAACCTTTTGAAACGCTTCTTCCTGGAGACGCGTGGCGAAGCGGTGCAGGTCACCCGGTACGAACCGACACTGGTGGAGGCGTGACATGACGGTACATCAGCGCAGCAGCACTGAAATTTCCGGTGGCGTTCACACCTCGCGGCGTCATGATTCCGCTCACAAGCACGTCACGGGAACCGCCGAGTATATAGATGACATGCGCGAACCGGCAGGGACGTTGCACGGCTATCTCGGTTTGTCGCAGCGGGCGAAGGCCACCATTACTGCCATGGATCTAGAGGCCGTGCGCAATGCCCCCGGCGTTATCGGTGTTCTGACGGCGGCGGATGTTCCCGGTGAGAACGACCTCAGCCCGACGCACCGTCACGACGAGCCCGTGTTATCTGACGGCCATTGCTCTTTCTACGGTCAGCCGATTTTTGCCGTGATTGCTGAGACCCGCGAGCTGGCACGCCGTGCGGCGACACTGGCCAAGGTCGAATATGACGCGCAGCCACACCATACCGATGTGGTCGCTGCCATGGAGGCGGATTACCCGCATGTCACCGAACCGCTGCAATTGCGCAACGGCGATGCTGAGGCGGGCCTCGCCGGTGGTACAAACCGGCTCTCCGGCGAAATGCGGATCGGCGGGCAGGACCACTTCTACCTGGAAGGGCACATCTCCATGGCGGTGCCAGGCGAGGATGACGAGGTTACGGTCTATTGCTCAACCCAGCATCCCAGTGAAGTCCAGCACATGGTGGCCCAGGCCTTGGGCACCGTTTCAAACGCCGTAACGGTACACACGCGCCGCATGGGCGGCGGTTTTGGCGGCAAGGAGACCCAGGGCAACCAGTTTGCGGCCATCGCCGCGATCGCCGCCAAGCGGTACAACCGTGCCGTCAAGATCCGTCCGGATCGTGACGACGACATGACGGCCACCGGCAAGCGCCACGACTTTCACGTCCAGTACGATGTCGCCTACGATGATGACGGACGCATCGAATCGGTCGACGCTGTCTTCGCCGCTCGCTGCGGCTTCTCGTCCGACCTGTCCGGACCGGTCACCGACCGGGCCCTGTTCCATTTCGACAATTGCTACTTCCTGCCGAATGTGCGGCTTCGGTCGCGGCCGATGAAGACCGATACGGTGTCGAACACCGCGTTTCGCGGCTTCGGCGGCCCACAGGGAAAGATCGGTGGCGAGCGCGTCATCGAAGAGATCGCCTACGCGCTCGGTAAGGACCCGCTGGAGGTGCGCAAGGCCAATTTCTACGGCATCGACGAACGCAACGTGACGCCCTACCATCAGGTCGTCGAGGACAATATTATCCATCGCATCGTCGAGGAACTGGAAACATCGTCGGACTACCAGACCAGGCGGCGGGCGATCCTGGCCCACAACGCCGAAGGCGGCGTGCTGCGCAAGGGCATCTCCCTCACCCCGGTCAAGTTCGGCATTTCGTTCACCGCCACCTGGTTCAACCAGGCGGGTGCCCTGGTTCACATCTACCAGGATGGCTCGATCCACCTGAACCACGGCGGCACCGAGATGGGCCAGGGGCTCAACACCAAGGTGGCGCAGGTGGTGGCCGACGAATTCCAGGTTGATATCGAGACAATTCGCATTACCGCCACCAACACCGGCAAGGTGCCGAACACATCGGCAACCGCAGCATCGTCGGGTTCCGACCTCAACGGCATGGCAGCGGCCAATGCCTGTGAGCAGATCAAGGCCCGGCTCATTGACTACGCGTCCGAGCATTTTGGTGTTCCGGTCGAACAGGTCACCTTCGTGCCGAACCATGTTCAGGTCGGCAACCAGCTGATTCCGTTCCCGGAATTGGTCCGCCAGGCCTATACCCACCGGGTGCAGTTGTCGGCCGCCGGCTTCTACAAGACGCCGAAGATCCACTGGAACCGAGAAACCGGACAGGGTCGGCCGTTTTTCTACTTTGCCTATGGCGCGTCGGTCTCCGAAGTGACCATCGATACGCTGACCGGTGAATATCATGTCGATCGGGTGGACATCCTGCACGACGTCGGCAAGTCGCTGAACCCGGCCATCGACATGGGACAGGTTCAGGGCGCTTTCGTTCAGGGCATGGGCTGGCTGACAACCGAGGAATTGTGGTGGGACGACAAAGGCCGGCTGCGTACCCATGCCCCTTCGACCTACAAGATCCCATTGGCTTCCGACAAACCGAAAATCTTCAACGTCGATCTGGCCCACTGGTCGACCAACAAGGAGCGCACCATCCGCCGCTCAAAGGCCGTCGGGGAGCCGCCCTTCATGCTGGCCAATTCAGTGCTCGAGGCCCTGTCCATGGCCGTTGCCAGTGTTGCCGACTACAAGGAATGTCCGAGGCTCGACGCCCCGGCGACGCCGGAACGTATCCTGCTCGCTGTCGAGCGGCTGAAGGGAGCGTAACGCAACCATGGCACCGCGCGCCGCCAAGCTGTCGCGCTTTCTCGCCTGCAACGACGCGATCATGAAGATCGAAGTCGCCCAGGCGCGTGGCTCGACACCGCGCGAGGCGGGCACCTGGATGCTGGTTTCCGCCGACGGGTTGTTCGGAACCATCGGCGGCGGCCAACTGGAACTGATGGCGATCGAGGAAGCGCGCGCCAAGCTTGCCGCCGGAGAGAACGGCGGTTCGATGGCCATTCCGCTCGGTCCGGAAATCGGTCAGTGCTGCGGCGGCAATGTCCAGCTCGCCATCGCCCGCCTCAAGGATGCGGACGCGGAAAAGCTGCTTGATGTGCGCAAGGCGCGCGATGCGGAATTACCGGAGGTCTACGTGTTCGGCGCCGGCCATGTCGGCAAGGCTCTGGCCATCGCCCTCAGTCCGCTGCCGTTGCGCACGATCCTTGTGGAGACCCGTCAGAACGAACTGGATGCGGCAACAGACGATGTCGACAAACGCCTGGTGGCGATGCCGGAATCGCTGGTCAGCGGGGCTCAACCGGGATCGGCCTTTGTCGTGCTCACGCATGACCACGCGCTGGACTTTCTGATCGTCGGCGCGGCCCTGGCCCGTACGGACGCCGCCTATGTCGGCATGATCGGCTCCAAAACCAAACGTGCCAGCTACGCAAGCTGGCACGTCAAGGAATCCGGCGGTGATCGCAAGGACCTGGACCGCCTGGTTTGCCCCATCGGCGGCAGCGCCGTTCGCGACAAGCGTCCCGAGGTGATCGCAGCGTTGACCGCGGCGGAGATCATGACCGCGGTCGCACGGTCGCCGGCGCCGGAATAAGCCTACTCAGGCCGACACCGCTGATATGGCGGCATATACAAGTGCCGCCCCAAGCAGCACCGAGGAGATGGCTGAAAGCCCAGCGCCGCCGCCGCGCAAGTTCAGGAACAGCTTCTTGCGGCTCTCCTCGCCGATCCCATGTGACCCTGCTTCGTCGGAAAAACCGGCGATATGCAAAAGACGTGCGATGGCGAAGACGATGGCCGTCCAGAACGCAATCGCGGTCTGACCCATCAGCAGCTCGTACAGGGTGAGCGTCACGACAAAGATCGCGGCGTTTTCCGCCAGGTTGCCGTGGCGGCGCACAAGCCGTTCCAGTTTAACGTCTCCGTCGACGCCGGCGCCTTTGCCGACGTTGGTTCGATAGAGGCCGACAGTGACCATCAGAATGGTCTGGACCACCAGCAGCGTACCGCCAAGGAGCGCCGCATAGAGCGGCATGTTCAATGACATTTCCATGGTTCTTGCTTTCAAAAGGGCGCGTGGGGCGCGTTCAAATCAGGCGGCGTTCGGCGTCAGAATGACCTTGCCATTGCGGCCATTCTCTGCCGCTCGAATGACCGCCTCCTTGATGTTGTCCAGCGAGTAGCGGGAGTCGATCCGGGTCTTCAGCTCCCCGCTGGCAATCAGCGGCATAAGCGCTCCGAAAGCGGCCTGTTTCTCTTCCTGGCTTGCCGTCTCGTACCACTTGGCCAGCCAGAAACCGCGCACATTGACATCATTGGCGATGACCGACGACAAGCTCAGTTGTGGCATCTGGCCTGACAGGACACCGTAGGAAACGATTGTTGCGCCGTAAGCCAAGGTGCCGACCAGGCGTTCAAAGGTTTCGCCTGCCACACTATCGAAGGCCAGCACGATCGGCGCTCCACCGGTTGCTTCCATCACACGCTCGGCAAGGTCAGGTCCGTCGGTCAGAACGACGTCGCCACCGAGTGCCACCAGGCCAGGGATCGTGTTCTCGCGCCGCACGACGTTGACCGTCTTGATTCCGCGTTGAGCAGCCAACTGGACGACCAACTCACCAACGGCCGAGTTGGCAGCACTCTGGATGATCCAGTCTCCCTCGCTCAGATCCTTCATCCTGGTCAAAAGCAGATGCGCGGTCAGCGGATTGACCGCCACCATGGATAGCTGCTCCGCATCACCAGGAGGTGCCGGGATGAAGGCGGTCGCCGGCGCCGTCAGTTCATCGCGCCAGGTTCCTCCTGCCCCGGCCAGCAGGACCTTTTGTCCGGGCTTGAGGTGGTCGACCCCCTCGCCAATCTCAACAACTTCGCCAATACCCTCGCCTCCGGGCACGGATGGCAGATCCGGAGATGACGCGTATTGCCCGGCGATTTGCAGCAGGATGGCCGGGTGAATGGGCGTTGCGAGGACTTTCACGCGAACCTCGCCTGGGCCGGGTGTACGCGACGGCAGCTCCTTCAACTCCAGAACGTCAGCCGGGTTTCCCAACTCGCTAAAATAGATGGCTTTCATTACAGACACTCCAATCAGTTTCAATTATTGTCAAAACCGATATAAGAGCGCTAAATCGCGGAAAAAACTGACCCGAATTGCGGAACTGTATTGCCTTTTCGGCAATAGTTGGATTTGAGCTGTCCTCAAGGGTACGACCATGGACCACCTGCGCGCCATCAAATATTTCATCAGGGTCGCTGACCTCGGCAGCTTCACGGCCGCGGCCCAGGCTACCGGCGTGCCGGCGTCATCGATCTCGCGTCGGATCCAGGATCTGGAAACCGAGCTCGGTGTTTCCCTGCTGCATCGCACGACCCGGGTCGTTCGTCTGACGGAGCTGGGCCGGTTCTATCTCGAACAGGTCAGATCCGGTGTCAAAACGCTCGATGATGCCGACGAGTTGATCAAGGACCGCGCGGCCTCGCCTTCGGGACTGCTGCGCATTACGGCAACGCCGGGGTACGGACGGTTCCTTCTTATGCCGGCCGTCAAGAAGCTGATGCGCAAATACCCCGGCCTCGTGGTCGATGTGGAACTCACGGATGAATCGGCTGATCTTGCTGCCAGTGAAGTCGACATTGCGATCCGGGCCACCGCAGTTCCTCCCGACCGCGCCATCGCCAGGAAACTGACCGATGAAGATTACGTTCTGGTGGCCTCTCCGGCCTACCTGAAAAAGCACGGAACGCCTCAGTCACTCTCAGATCTGGAGCACCACAAAACGATCCTCTACCGCGCTCCCGGGCGGATCGTCTTCTGGCAGGGCATGACCGAAAAGGGATGGGTGGAGGTTCAGACGGATCCCGCCTTCATCTGCAATATCGGCGAGGAAATGGTCGCCGAGGCCGTCGATGGGACCGGTCTGGCGCTCATATCCCGATGGGGGGTCGAGACCCAGCTGAGCGATGGAACACTGACATCGGTCACGCTCGGAGATGCGCAACTGTCACTGACAAGACGCGGATCCGCCGGCATCTACTTGCTCTATCACCAGCTCAAGTACCGGCTGAACAAAATCAGGGCGACCGTGGATTTCCTGGTTGGCGAACTGGCAAGGCCGTGAGCCTGATCTGCACCTAAGCCAGGCTGCCCAGAAACCGCTCGAAGTAAGGATCAAATGCCTCCGGCGCCTCCCAGAACGGCGCATGGCCGATGCCGTCGATCAGATGCACACGATCTTCCCAGAGGTTGTCGTAGGCGAGACCGGTGACAAAGTCGTTGTTGACGAAGGGTTCTTCCGCGCCGTTGACGATGGCGAGCGGCACTTTCGACCCGGTTGCCGTTGCCTGCTGGTCGACGCCCTTTCCCGCCATGAAGCTGGACAGCATCAGTTCGCGTGCCCTGCCATCGGTTCGGGCCACCGCCTGGTGGAGAAAATCTTCGAAAGGTGCATTGATACCGCAGGTCGCCCTCGCATAGGCGTCGATTTCCTCGGCGCTGAAATCGCACTGCCCGGCGAGGTGCATGTGCTCAGAAGGCAGGAACCCGGCTGAAACCGCCTCTGCTCCGCGGCCCACTGGTGGCGTTCCGGTAATCATCAGGCCGGTTAGGACGTCGCTGCAACCCAGCATCTCAAGCCCGATATGGCCACCCAGCGACCAACCGAGCATGGCGAAGCGGTCATGACCGAGGTTGCCCATGACCTCGATCGCCGTCTCGGCGTAGCCGGGCATGGAATACGTTCGCTCCGGTTCATGCGCATCACCCGAACCGCCATGCCCGGGCAGATCCATCGAGACCAGCCGGTAGCGCGTGCCGATGGAGCCCTGTATCTGGTTCCGGAACACCTCCTTGCAGGACGAGTTCCCGTGCACCAGCAGGACCGGTGGCCCCTCTCCCGCGCTCTCGGCAATAGAGACACTGCAGTGCTCCGTCTCGATCTTCCTGACATCCATCCAATTTCCCCGGGACTTGTATTCCCGGCTATCTTGGCTGGTTTTCCGTAGAATTTCGACTCCCCATATTTTGCGGGTTGTCAGGACCCGTCGCCCAATAGCATCGGCATCATCGACCCGACCAGCAACACAGCCATCGCCACGTTGAACAGCGTCAAACGGCGACGCGTCGCCAAAGTGCTGCGAAGCAGATTGCCGAACAGGGCCCAAACACTGATCGACGGCAGATTGACCAGTGCGAAAAGACCAATCATCAGCAGCAGGCTGCGCAAATAGTTGGCCGGATCGGTGAACGACACGGTCACAATCAGCGCCACCGCCCAGGCCTTCGGATTGAGCAGCTGCAGGAGGGCCGCCTGAGAAAAGGAAACCGGTGTCGCCGCGGCCTCCGCATCGCCCGACCCCAGCGACCGGCTGCGTCCGATTTTCACGGCCAACCACAGGACGTAGGCCGCGCAGGCCAATCTCAGTCCGGTCAGGACCGGTGGAAACTGCTGCAAGACTTCGCCAAGCCCGACGCCAACCGCAAACACCATTGCCAGGAAGCCAAGGCTGATGCCGAACACAAGCGGCAGCGACCGACGGAAACCAAAATTGGCGCCAGAAGCCAGCAACAGGAAATTGGCCGGTCCGGGTGAGATCGACATAACGAAGGCAAAGCCGATGAGAGCGAAAACAGTATCGAGCGACATGGGGGTGTCCTTCTGATCGGTGAGCGACACCATGCCAATTCCGCCCTGTATTCTCTTTGCCTTTTCATCTTGATTTTTTATCAGATCGTCTCAATACTTTGCTTTAATGGATCAAAAAGATATCCTATCGGATATATTTTCGACACTGCGCATGTCCGCCGACCTCTATTTCGGCGCTGCCATGCGCGGCGCATTTTCAGTCCAGTTGCCCACCGAAAAACGTCGCATCCGGTTTCACCTGGTTCGGCGCGGCACATGCTGGATTCGGGTTCCCGGTCAGCCAGACACGGAACTGGAAGTAGGCGATCTCGCAATCGTGCCACATGGAGCGGCGCAGATCCTGTCATCAGAGCCGGATCTTGCGGCGGCACCCCTTACGGACATCATCAACCGCTTCGGCGTGGTGGATGGCGTGCTGCGCTGCGGTGAAACAGGGCCACGAACCGAGTTGCTGTGCGGCTTCTGTCGATTCGACGAGGCGGTCGAGCACCCGGTGATCGGCAGTTTGCCGGTTCTGCTGGTGGTACGGTCGCGCCATCTGGCCGTCGAACCCTGGACTCGCGCCACCCTTCAGCTCATGGCTTTGGAAGCGGATCTTGCCGCCCCTGGGACGACCGGCGTCCTGTCCCGTCTGATTGAGATCCTGTTCATCCAGACACTTCGAAACACGACGTCCGGTCCGGAGGGCAAAGGGTACGCCGCGGCGTTGGCGGACCTGCATCTGGCACGGGCCCTGCAATCTATTCACGACCAACCCGACAAGGCCTGGACCGTTCAGTCGATGGCGCGGATCGCTGGCATGTCACGGGCGCGATTTGCCGACAGGTTCGGTGCGCTCGTTGGTGTGCCGCCGATCGAATACCTCACGCGCTGGCGACTGATGAAGGCCCGCATGCTGCTCAGCACCACCGATCTCGACATGCAGGACATCGCTGAGCGCTGCGGCTATGCATCGGTGCCGTCATTTACCCGACGGTTCAAGCGGGCCTTCGGCATCGGGCCGGGCACGTATCGCCGCAATTCCGGAAGGATGTGACGATAGCACCATCATTTCGGGATCTGGTCGTCACTGTCCGACCGCTCTAATTGGTGTTTATTGCAGCCCGGAAGGCATTGCCGGTCGTTGGAGCTGGCAACTCCCAAAACTCGGACGGCGTTTTTTGTTCGATTGATGTGCGTCAATGCACCGAAATGCTTTCCGCCGACAATCGTTGACAGCATGGAGGAGACCATGAATGCAATGAATATTGTCGAACATGCGCGCAAGCTGTTGGCCGCGCATGGTGACAAGGCAGAGGCAGAAGCGGCCCAGAAAGCCAGCGAAAAGGAAACCGAAGGCAAGCTGGAAGAGGCCGAAACCTGGCGCCGCATACGCGCCGCAATCCATGAGATGCGGCCACCACATGTCAGTTGAGGTGGTCGGCCGGTGAAGGACTAACCGCTCAGGCCTGCTTTTCGTAGACCGTCGGCGATACGGGCTCGATCAGCTGGGTCGCGGTAGGCGATCGCCCGCTGAACGTTGGTTGCATTGGTGTTGGGAACCAGCGCCTTGAATTTTGCCAGCGCTGTCTCAGCTCTCGCCTGATCGCCGGCATGCGCATAGGACGCGGCTGCGATCATATGAGTGTTGGCGTGTTCAGACTTGATCTGAATAGCCCGTTCTGCCGCCTGCGCGGCTTCCAGGTAGCGACCGGCCTGAAAGTGGGCAAGGCTGTAATAGAGTTCGAACTTGTCCAGGAAGATGTCCTGCGGGCTCAATCGCTTGGCGCTGTCGACGCAGCGTACCGCTTCGTCCGGATTGCCGGCATAGGCGTTGGCGGCCCCCAGCATTGCATGGGCGTAGGCGAAGTTCGGGCTAAGCTCGGCTGCGCGGGCAAAACTGATGATCCCCTCGGTGTTGTCGCGCGACACCATCGAGACCATGCCTCGACCCATGTGAGCCCAGGCTTCATTGGCATCTGCCGCGATGGCCCGTCGCGCGGCGTCACGGGCTCTCGCCAGCGATTCCTCATAGGGCTCCCACCGCTGGATGACCCGCCATGACAGGGTAATGGCGTAGAGACCCAGCGCCTGCGCATAACCGGGATCGAGTTCGACCGCGCGCTCAAGCAATTCCATCGCCTCTTCGCTGCCCTGTTTCGACTGCTGGCCATAACAGTGAATCGCCCGTACGAAACATTCCCAGGCATCGAGGCTTTGCGGCGGTCGGCGGTGCTGCCTGGCGTGTTCGGCGGCGTAGAGCTCGGGCGCCAGCCGGCCCACCACGCTTCCGGTCACCTCGTCCTGGATGGCAAAAATATCCGTCAGGTCGCGATCGTAGCGTTCGCCCCAGATCTGCCGACCCGTCTCGCCTTCGTTTAGTTGCGCGGTCACCCTGACTCGATCGCCGGCGGTTCGCACGCTGCCTTCCAGCACGTAGCGCACACCCAGTTCCTCGGCGATCTGCCGGGTGTCGGCATCGCTCTTCTTCAGAGAGAACGTGGTGTTGCGGCCGATAACGAAAAAACCCCGCAACTGAGACAAGGCCGTCACAAGGTCCTCGGTGATCCCGTCCGCGAAGAACTCCTGTTGCGGATCGCCGCTCATGTTGACGAATGGCAGGACAGCGATGGATGGCTTGTCGACCGGCGCTGACCGCCGGTCCGACCCGGGCGGTTTCGCCACACCCTCATCGTCGAGTTCGAAGATGAAGCGGAAACCGCGGCGCGGGAAGGTGCGGATCGCCCGCTGTTCGTCGCCGCTGTCACCAAGCGCTGTTCGCGCCGCGTTGATGCGCGCGTTTAGCGTTCCGTCGGAGACGATGCGGCCGTCCCACACGCCCTCGATAATCTCGTCCTTGCTGACAACGCGGTCACGATTTTCGATGAGAAAAACCAACAGGGCGAAGACCTGAGGCTGTACCGAAATTGCCTCGCCGTCAGACGTCAATTCCAGTCGCTCGGTGTCCACCGAGAAGGTGCCGAAACGGTAAATCACCGTTTTTCAAGCTTCCGGCAAGCGGAATAAAGCGTTTGAGAAGCCACGCTAAAGCCTTCCTTCAAGCATCCCATCGAAAGAGCGCCTACCCTGAAATCACGCTCAATTCTACCCCGTGAGGCACTCATGACCGCCCAACATCAGACTTTAGATCGTATCAAAACGAACCTTCAGGACAAGGTGTTGTGCCTGCCGGTGAACGTCCCGGTTCTCAAGCAGCATGTCCAGGTGATCTCGAAGCGCATCGGTGGCGCTTTCTGGAAGCACACCGAAGACATGGGCAAATCGGACACCCGTCCTTTCGACGGCATCCTGTAGCTGCTCAGTGAACCGATGCGCCCTCGCGGCTTGCGGCAGCTGCACGAGACACGACAAGCCGTGACAGGATGAAGGCAATGACGGCACAAAGGGCGATTGCGGCCACCATCGGCAGCGCCGTTCCGTCAAAGAACGGGCTGGCGACTACGATTGCCAGGCCACCGGCCAGCATCTGCAGCGTGCCTCCCAGCGACGAGGCCAATCCGGCAATTTCGCCGTGCGGATCGAGCGCCATTACCATGGTCGTCGGAATCACAAGCCCGAGACCGGCGTTGGCGCAGAACAGGAACCCGATAATGACTGCCAGATGGACATAACCGGCCATCAGAATTGCTAGCAACGCCAGGGAAAAGCACAGGAAGGCGGTGACGCCACCCGCGACGACGCGAGCCATGCCAAAGCGCTCTCCCAGGCCGGCTGCGAACTGTGAAGCGGTGAAGAAACCGATGGCGTTCAGGGCCAGGGCCAAGCTGAATTGCGTCGGCGTCAGGCCGAACTGCTCGGTATAGACGAAAGAGGCACTGGCGATGAACACGAAGAAGCTGGCCATGCCGAAACCGCCGATGAAAGTCAGGCCCATGAAGAGCGGATCGCGGACCAGCGTGCCCATGCCACTCATCAGGTTGGCGAGGTTCATGCGCACCCGGTTTTCCGGCTTCAGCGTTTCCGGCAACATGTAACCCGTCATCAGCAGACTGCAGACCGCGGCAACGCAGAGGACAGCAAATATTGCCCGCCAGCCGGTCAGCAGGATCAGGCCGCTGCCCGCAAGCGGCGCCAGCATCGGCGATATGCTGATAACCAGCATGATCAGCGCCATCAGCCGGGTGGCTTCAGTGCCCGTGTGCAGGTCGCGGATGATGGCACGTGGTATCACCATGGCGACCGCAGCGCCCAGGCCCTGAACGAAGCGTGAGGCAATCAACCAGCCGATAGAGGGCGCAAAAACGCAGCCCAACGATCCGATGATGAAGATCACGAGCCCTGCGTAGAGCGGTGGTTTGCGACCCACCTGATCCGCCAATGGTCCGTAGGCCATCTGCGCGACCCCGAATGCCAGGAAGAACGTTGTCAGCGTCATCTGGGTTGCAGCGACACTGGCGCCGAGATCTTCGCCAATCACCGGCATCGCCGGCAAATACATGTCGATGGCGAAGGGACCAACACAGGCCAGCAGACCGAGAATGACGGCCGACCGGAGCATTCCAGTTGACATGACAGGGCCTTTCAACGGGCTATTGCCCCGCATTCACGCAGGGTTTGGTGGGCATTCACAAGAAGGGGTCAGCGCAATACCGATGGCCATTTAACCCGGATCGATGTCGAGGGCAAAGCCAATCATCGATTCAACTGACGGTAGGTTGTCAGGAGTGTGGCACGAACAGGCCCATGGCGTCGGCCAGCAAGGCCATCAATTCGGCCTGTTTGCCCGAGGTCCGTTCTTCCAGATCGACATGGTCGCGCAGAAAGACGCTCATCGGCATTTCGCCTTCGGCAGCAGCCATCATCGGTTCGTAGGATGTCGTCATGACAACATCGGGTTTGCTGGCCGCCTCGTAAACCATATCGACCATTCCTCCCCGCGCGGTCAGGGTGAACGGCTCACCATCGACCATGATCACCGCGACAAAGTCGGCATTGTCGGAAACCACCCGCTGGCAAGCGGCACCCAAGGTCACTGCAACCGTACGGAGATTGCCAGGGCGACGGACGTCTTCATCAGGGGCAAACCGACCCCCAAACAGCGCCAGTTGAAACAGAAGCTCGCGAGTATCCCGGCCAAGGTCGGTCAAGGCGTAGAGCGCGGTCCCATAGGGCCCGTCCTGCTTCTCCACCAATCCGTCCTCGACAAGCTGATTCAGTCGATCGGTCAACAGGTTTGCGGCGATGCCTTTCAGTCCGGCCTGCAGATCGGAAAAGCGCGCCGGACCGGCATGCAGATCGCGCAAGATCAACAATGTCCAGCGATCCCCGACGCGGTCGAGCGCGCGGGTGATCGGGCAAAGCAGTTTGTAGCGTCGGCTGGTCGCCATGGGCTCTCCGTTCACAAACTCGTTACTTTAAAAAATAAAGTATCAAGTTGAAATTATCAATTACTCGCTACCATCTTAGGTGTCTCGGCGGACAATGGCCGAGCCCGTTCAACCGATCAACAGCGGAGGACAGCAATGCCCGCAAAACCGAAAATCCTCATCACCAGTGCCGGAGGCAAGACAGGCCTGCCGACCGCCCTACAGCTTCTCGAACGCGGCTATCCGGTCCGCGCCTTCCTGCGCCGCGACGGCCGGCGCGCCTTGCGACTTCGCGAAGCCGGTGCGGAGATCTTTGTCGGCGACCAATACGCACTGGCCGACATGCGCCGCGCCATGCAGGGAGTCCAGCGGGCCTATCATTGCGAACCAACGGCACCCAACGGTCTGCATTTCGGCGCGGTCTTCGCTGTGGCTGCCCACGAAAATCGCCTCGAGCATGTGGCCTCGCTCGGCCAATGGCTCGCCGACCCGCACCATCCGTCACTGTTTACCCGGGAAGTCTGGCTGAACGACGCGATGCTCGACATGATTCCGGACTGCTCGGTCACCCGAATCAATGTCGGCTGGTTCGCAGACAACTATTTCATGGTGCTCGAACCGGCTGCCCAACTGGGCTTGCTGACCATGCCCCTGGGCGACGGATCGGCCAAAAAGAACGCCCCACCCTCGAACGAGGATATAGCCGCAGTCAACGCTGGCGCATTGATGGACCCCGCAACCCATGCCGGCAAAACCTACCGACCAACCGGGCCGCATCTGCTGTCGCCTGACGGGATCGCCGAGACGCTTTCGAAGGTGCTTGGACGCCGGGTCCGCTACCGCGACATTTCTGAAGCGATGTTCCTGAAAGCACTTGCGGCGCTTCGGCCGGCGAATTTTTCCGAAGCCGCCATGACACAGTTGCGTCTCTACACGGAGGAGTACCGGCGTGGAACATTTGCGGTCGGCGGTCCAACCGATGCTGTCGAACGGGTCGGTGGCAGACCCCCGGAACCCTTTGAGGCCATCGCCCGGCGTGTGACCGCACAAAGGCCGGAAGCGGTTCGCTCGCTGCGCAACAGGGTCACCGCATTGGCCAATTTCGCCAGGATCCTGATCACTGCGAAGCCCGATGTTGAAGCCATCGAGCAACGGCGCGGGCATGTGACGCTAAAGGCTCCGGTTTTCGCCCAGGACAGCGGCGAATGGCGTCATGGCCACGATCCGGACCACGGTGCGGCAGTGCTGCGTCCGGTGGCCTGACCTCCCAACCCAGAGAAAGGAAGATGACATGAGTGCCTTGATGATTTCCCGTATAAGGCTGAAAGATCGCAAGAAATTCCAAAGCTATCTCGAAGCGAACCGCTCCCTGGTCGGACCGCGCGGTGCGGAGCTTCTGTTCAGCGGCCGCGCAGTGCGAACACTGAACGGCGACGAGGACGACCGCAGCCTGGTTGTGGTGGTCCGATTTCCGGACGCCGACAGGATCGACGATTGGTTCGACTCGGTGGAATATCGCCCATTGGCGGTGCTGCGCGAGGAAGCCGCCGATATGCACATGACGAGCTACATATCGGTTGACTGAGGCCACTTCAGACTTTCTCCTGAGGGGAACCGGCGATCCGGGTCTGTCAGACCTGGATCGTTTCGGCACAATGGAGAGGGCTCGCCATGTACCTGCATCCGGTTTTCGAGATCGATATCGAGGAAGCGCTGCCCTTGCTGGAGGAACGGTCCTTCGGACTGTTCGTCGTTCCGACGGCAGACGCGCCCTTCGGCGTTCACGTGCCGTTTCTCATCGACGGAACACCCGAGACTGGCCTTCTCATCGGCCTTCACGTCGCTCGCGCCAATCCCATTCACACCCATATCGGCGACGGCTGCCAGGCGCTGCTCGCCTGCAGCGGCCCAGATGCCTATGTCAGCCCGGACTGGTACGGCAGCGCCGATCAAGTGCCGAGCTGGCTCTACACCGCCGTGCATGTGACAGGCACGGCGCGCGTCGCCGACAGGGATTCCCACCTGGCGCATGTCGATCGGCTGGCGGCCAAGTTCGAGGCGCAACTGGCGCCGAAGAAACCCTGGACCAGCGACAAGATGGACGAGGCGAAACGCCGAAAAATGCTGACGGCCATCGTCGCCATCACGATCGATGTCGAAAAGATCCATGCGCAGAAAAAGCTGATCCAGCACAAGAGCGAAGCTGAACAACGCGGCGCAGCCGCCGGAATGGCCGCACGAGGCGATGCCTCATCTGTGGCGATTGCCGAATTGATCGAAGCCAGTCTCAGGGATTGAAGAAGTCGCCCTGGAAGCGCTGCCAGATCTTTTCACCGATCATGCAATCGTAGAAAGACTGCTGGGCCGGTTGAGCCGATGCACGATGCACCGGCAGTTCCCTGTCGGCCAGTTCCAGCACCAGTTTTCGACGCACCGCTTCCGGAAACGCCTCCCAATCCAGCACGGGAATGACGAACGAGCGCGGGCCACCGATGACACAGTTCTTGTAGTACTCGTCGAGGTCCTCCAGATGGAACTGCGAGCCCATGCCCTCGCGCGTCATCAGCGGCAGACCGTTGATGGTGATGCCTTCGGCGATCGTCGCATCGCGCGCGGGAAGCACCGGACGGCCCTGATTGTTTGGACCGTCGCCGGACACGTCGATCACCTTGCGGTACGAGGTATAGCCGTTGTTGTGGATGCTGTTTCGGGCATAGTCGAGGGCACCGGAGATCGATGTGCGCCTGAGCGCCGGATCGAAATGCGCCGTCAGTTGGGCGGCGAAAACCTGCATCTCTTCACGGCTGCTGACCATCGTCCAGTCGACGATGACGCGCTGCGACTGGGCGCCAGCCCATTCCACGTAGGTGAGCGCCACGCGCCCGAGCAGGCCATCTCGGATCGCCTGAACCACCGGATCACTGACGAGCGCCTCGGCGTAGCCGCGCCGCTGGATCTCCAGTTCCCGGGGCGTCATGGAACGGGATGCGTCCACCGCCAGAAAGAGCTGCAGATCGACCTCGATATCGTCGCCCAGAGCCGCACTTGGTGCAGCCAGCAACGGCATCAGGATCGCACCGATTGACAGAAGCCACCGCATGGTTCCCGAACCTCCCGCTGTCAAAGATTCCGCTTTACACTATGGTAGCGCAGATCCGTGCGAAGGGAACCGTGTCAGTGAATTCCGACTGATGAACCTCCTCAGCGAGCGCCCTTACCGGCGACGATACGGTCAAGGATCAAGGCACAGAACAGGATGGCTACACCGGCCAGGATGCCCTGCCCCTCTGAAGCGAATTGCAGTGCCTCGAGCACGTCCTCGCCCAGTCCTTTGGCGCCGATCAGCGAGGCGACAACAACCATGGCCAGGGAGAGCAGGATCGTCTGATTGACGCCGGCCATGATGGTGCGCGCGGCCAGTGGAAGATCCACCTTGAACAGCAGGTAAGCCGGTGTTGCACCGAAGGCGAGTGCTGCCTCACGCGCAGCATGCGGTACCTGCTGCAGTCCCAGCACCGTCAGTCGGATGACCGGCGGCGAGCCGAAGATCAGCGTTGCGACGATGGCCGCCGGTTTACCGGCACCGAAAAACGCAATCACCGGAATCAGATAGACGAAGGACGGCATGGACTGCATGAAGTCGAGAACCGGCCTGACGGCGGCATAGACTCGCGGCTTGCGGGCGCAGAAAATGCCCATCGGGATGCCCAATGTGATCGATACCATCGCGGCGGCACCGAGCAATGATATGGTCGTCATCGCCTTTTCCCAGAAGCCGAGCACGCCGAGATAGGCCAGAGCCGCAATGGAGAATATCGCGACCCGGGGACCGCCGGTGAGCCAGGCCAGCATGCCGACCACCAGGATGATGACCGGCCATGGCGTGCCGACAAACACTGTTTCCAGGCCGTCGAGCAGCGAACGAATCCCGAGCGTGATGGAATTGAAGAACTCGGCGCCGGAGCTCTTCGCCCATTCAAATCCGGCCTTGATCCAGTCGGCCGTATCGATGCGGATGTTCTTGTCCGTCGGGAAATCGAGAAGCATCGGGAAAAGGTCGGGTCGGGCAAAGCGCACGGATGAAAGGCCGGCCACCGCCAGGAATATCACCGTCGCCGTGCCCACACGGGCGGGAGACAGCCCGGTGGCCAGCGACGGGTCCGAACGCCAACGGGTGAACCGCGTTTCCAGCGTCCAGTTGGCAAGCAGGCCGGCGATGATCTTAGCGGCAATCACGATGGCCACGCCGAAGACCACCAGCATCAATGCATCGCCCGATGCCGCTTCGGCCCGGACGAGCGCATCGTCGAGGGCAACCTGCAGCGAATTGGCGGCCCGCTGCAGCGACTCCAGCGCGCCGGAGCCGGACTGCTTGGCCTGCTCGATCTGCTCGAGGCGCGTCGCCAGGGTTTTGCGGATCGCCTCGGCGCGTTGCAACTGGTCCTGCCCAAGATCGCCGACGGCGCCGCGGAACAGTTGGATGTAGCCGAAGGTTTCGACCAGCAGGAAGATAAGGAACCATGACCACAGCCCGCGGGCTCCAAACCAGATCGGGCTGGCGATGGCGGCGATGGGGTTGAAGGTGATCCGGTAGCCGCGCGCTTCGCTGAGATAGGCGAACTGGCGGCTGTAATAGTCTGCATTGGTCCCTGCAAAGCGCTCGACCAGTTTGTTGATGGGACTCGTTTCTGCCGGCACGTCAGACATCGGTCGTTTCCTCGGTTTTACGCCCGCCCTGGATCGCACGCATCAGCGCAGTGCGGTCGACAATGCCCACCGCCGCGCCGTCATTGTCGGCAATCAGGATCGGACCGTCGGTTTCGACGGCAACATCGATCAGGCCGTTGAGGTCAGTCTCAGGCGTTGCACGGGCAGCGTTTTCACCAACCGCGCCATTGTGCTGTTCGTAAGCCGCCACCGGCTGCATGATGGAATGGGCGAACACCAGATCGAGCTTCGAGATGCCGGCGACAAAATCTGCGACATAGTCATCGGCCGGGTTCATCACGATGTCCTCGGGCGTGCCAACCTGGACGATGCGCCCGTCCTTCATGATGGCAATGCGGCGGCCGATCCGGATCGCCTCGTCGAGATCGTGGGTGATGAAGATCGTCGTCTTGTGAAGCGACGCCGACAGATCCATGAACTGGTCCTGCAATTGTCGGCGGATCAGCGGGTCGAGTGCTGAAAACGGCTCGTCCATCAGCAGGATGTCCGGGTTGCTGGCGAGCGCCCGGGCAAGCCCGACTCGCTGCTGCATGCCGCCGGAGAGCTCGTGGGCGTATTTGTCTTCCCAACCGGTCAGGTTGACCATGTTGAGCACCCGGTCAGCCTCGGACCAGCGCTCACGCTTCGAAGCGCCGCGGATTTCCAGCGGCATGGCGACGTTGTCGCGCACCGTGCGATGAGGCATCAGACCGAAATTCTGGAACACCATGGCGACCTTGCGGTTGCGCAGGTCGCGCAGTTCCGCATCGTTCATGCCCATGACGTCGACCCCGTCGATCAGGATTTCTCCGGCGGTCGGTTCGAGCAATCGGTTGACGTGGCGCACGAGGGTCGACTTGCCGGAACCCGAAAGCCCCATGATGCAGAAAATCTCGCCCTCTTCGATCTCGAAGCTCGCATCGGCGACCCCGACGACGCAGTTGAACTCTTCCAGCACCTCGGCTTTGCTCAAGCCGCGGTCATGGATCGCCGCAAGGGCGGCCTTGCTCTTGTCACCAAAAATCTTCCAGACATTTTTGGCAACGATCGGCTGTCTGTCGGCATCAGCTTTCACGGTATCAGTCCCTTCAAGGGGGTGCGGGCGGCGTTTCCATCCGCCCGCGTTTGGGAGGCTATTTGATCCCGAGCCAGGCGTCGACGGTCTTGCCGTTGGCCGAGACCCAGTCGCGGGCCACATCAGCCGCATCCTTGCCGTTAACGACGACCTCGAAGGTCAGCTTCGAAACATCGTCGGCGCTCAGATCGACATTGGCCAGCAACTTGGCTGCCTCCGGTGAACGCTCTTCCAGCGACTTGGAATGGGCGATGCGCACCGATTTGACGGTGTCGCCGCTGGTGATCGACGACTTGTCGTACCAATCGGCATCGGCATCGGGCTGGATGATCGTATAACTGGCCGGATCGTGCGGCGGCTCTTCCAGCATGGTGACGTCGTAGAGCGCGTGCACATAGTGCGGCTTGTAGCAATAGAACACGGCACCCTTCTCCCGGCCGACCAGGTCCTTCAGCTTGGAATAGAACACCGTCTCGTCCTCGGTGCCGGGCTCCAGGAAGGTTTCGATGCCGTAATCGCGCGCCTTGACCTTGTGCACGTTGGTCGAGGCCCAGCCGGATGCACCGATCCAGATCTCGCCCATGCCGTCGCCGTCACTGTCGAACAGCGCCTGGGCGTCGGGTGTCGCCAGATCGAACACCGTCTTGATGTTGTGCTTGTCGGCCATGTAGGTCGGTACACAGAAGCCGGACCGGCCTTCATAGGCACCGCTCGACAGGCCGACGGTGCCTTTGCTATCGACATATTCGTCAGTCAGGCTTTTCTGGTTTGGCAGCCAAACGTCCGGATGCACATCGATATCGCCGCGGCCGCCGTCCATAGCTGCAAATATCACCGGATTGGTACCCGGTACCAGCTCCGCCTCGCCGCCGAGTTTTTCCTCGATCACCACTTTCAGCACATTGGCGATGATTTTCGCACCCGGCCAGCTTGGCTCGCCGATCATCACCTTGTCGGCGGCCGATGCGCCGGACATTGCGAAACCGGTCGTCAGTGCGAAGACCGTTCCCATCAGCAATTTCTTCATGTCAGTTCTCCGTGTTTCACTCTGGTTGTCTTTTCTTCTTGTCAGGCGCGGGCGCGTTCCCGTTTCGGATCGTAAAACGGGATGTCGCAAACCCGCGCCGGAAGCCTTTTGATGTGGCCGTCGAGGCACCCGACCTCGAGGTCGGCATCCGCATCGGCAAACTCAACTGCCAGACGCGCCATGGCGATGGCGGACTGGAACATCGGCGAGCGCACCGCGCTGGTCACCTCGCCCACCTGCAGCGTGTCGCTGAAAACCGGCGCCCCATGCTCAGGCACTTCATTGCCGCGGAACTGCAAACCGACCAACTTGCGCCGCGGCGCGCCGCCATTGCGCTCCAGCGCTGCGCGGCCGACGAAATCGCCCTTGGCCATGTCGACGGCAAAGCCGAGCCCGGCCTCTTGCGCATCGACGCCGGGCAGGAACTCGTGCCCCGACGCCATCAGCCCGGCCTCCACCCGCAGAATCTCCATCGCATCACTGCCCATCGGCTGCAGTCCGAGATCGCCACCAGCGTCCATCAGGGCGTCCCAGACCGCCAGGCCGTCGGCTTCACTGCAGAAGATCTCGTAGCCGAGTTCGCCGGTGTAGCCGGTGCGGCTGAGCATGAAGGACCGCCCCTGCCGGTCGCCGAGCCGTGCCACGGTGAAGCCGAACCAGCGCAGGTTGTCCAGAGAAGGCTGATGCGGCTGGATGAAGGCCACGCGTTTCATCAGCTCGCGACTGTTGGGTCCCTGGACGGCGAGATTGGGCATGGCCGACCACAATGCCTTGATCCAGACCCGCAGGCCCCTCTCCTCGGCGACGCGCTTCAGCTGCCGGGCGCTTTCCTCGGAGCCGCAGCACCAGCGAAAGGCCTCTTGATTGAGGCGAAACAGGGTGCCGTCGTCAATAACCGAGCCAGTCTCCGACAACATCAGCGTATACACCGCCCGATTGGCGGAGAGTTTTGCGATGTTCCTCGACAGGCAGGCCTGCAACAGGGTTTCGGCATCGGGGCCGAGCACGTCATACTTGCGCAGCGACGACATGTCCTGCACGGTGACGGCGCTGCGGCAGGCCCAGTACTCGGAAATCGTACGGGTCGACTCGTAGCTGCTGGGCAGCCAGACGTCACGCGCCACGGCAAAGCTCTTGGTCAGCGCGCTGGTACGCGCATGGAATGCCGAATTGACGGTCATACTGGCCTCGCTTTCGGCAAACGGCCGGTGAGCGACTGCGTGGACCAACGGTCGCTCAGGCTTGTAGATACGCACATGGATGTCTGTCGGGTTCCAGCCATTGATGGGATCGACGTCGTCCGGACAGGCGGTCGACACGCAGACAAGATCTGTCAGCGCCTGCAAAGCGACATGGTCGCCGGGACGTGACCAGGCTTCGCCCGCCTGCAATCGGTTATCGGCCGGTGATATCGCCGAATTGAAGAAAAAGTTGATCGCGGGCCATGCGGCGCGCCGGGTGATGCCGAACGGCTCGTAGGCCTCCGAGATGTTGTCGGAACAATTCAGGTGCCCCGGAAATCCGCGTTCCTCATAGCCACGGGCCGTGCAGGCCAGTGCGAAGGTGTCATGGCGGCCAACGGTGTCCTGCGCCAACGCCAAAAGGGGAACCATGTCCTGGTCGTAGAACTTGTCGAACAGTCCGGGTGCCGGATAGGCGCCCGCAACCAGCGTGCGGGTGACGGTGGAGTCAATGTATCGCTCGATGCCGTTATCCAGTGCGTCTGCGCGCATGGCCATGAAGTCCGAACATTGCCGGCCTTCGACATCGATAACTTGGACATAGTCGCCCTTGCGCAGGTGGTAGGCCCGGGCAGTACCGGAATCGACCCGGAATTCCTCCCGGACCGCACCGACCGGATCGGGCAGTGATCGCTCTCCCCTGGCAGCAGGAGAAATCTCGACCGTGACCGAACCGCCGCCGCCCTCCTCCAGGGTGCCTTGATCAAGCGGTACCAGAACCCAGAAATCCATGTGGCTTTCGGCCCGAGCCACAAAACGCTCGCCAGCCTGCGTGGTTTTGTCGAAGACGGGAATTCGAGCGATCGGTTTGTCCGACCCTCCGGAGGCCGTCATCCAGGCGTCGATTTCTTCGCGGTCTATGCCGGCCGGCAAACCATCTTCCCGTGTCGACCCCGATTGGCCCAGCGACGAAGTCGCGTCATCGCCGCGGTCATCGAAGGCGCAGATCCAGATCCGGCTACCGCCGTCGTCGTTGATGAGGGTCACGAGGTCACCAGCCAACAGTTCGATGCGCTTGGCGCGACCGCAGGAGACCTGGTATCGCCGCCGGTCGTCGGCGGTCGAAATACCGGGATAGCGAACCCCGTCGGAGACCAGTCCACCCAGTCTTGGCGCGAAAAAATGCATCGTTCGTGCCGGCTCCCGTAGCAATTCGCAAATTCAACTGTAACCGGTTACATTTGTCAACAGCCATCGGCGAATCCATCGCGGAGAATGTCTGTGACTTGCCAACGAAGCCGCGGTTCGGCTTACATCGGATGATGACGAATCCGCAGACCAAGAACCCCGGCGTGCGCGGGCTGGCCAAGGCGACGGGCCTTTCCGTGGCCACCATCTCACGCGTCCTCAACAATTCCGATCAGGTCAATGCCAAGACGCGCGAGCGGGTTCTCACGGCCATGCGGGAGACCGGGTACGTCATGAATTCGGCGGCCAGAGCGCTGGCGACAAACCGCACAAAAACCATCGGCGCTGTTGTTCCGACGCTGGCCTATTCCATTTTCGCGCGATTCCTCGATGCGGTGGAGCGAGAATTGGCCGAGCATGGCTATGCCCTGGTGATTGCCAGCACTGACGGCGATCTCGGAGTTGAGGAAAAGCGCACCAGGGAACTGCTCGACATGGGTGCGGAAGGTATCATCCTGTCCGGTGCAATCCATGACAAGACTTTGCTTCAACTGCTTGAAAGCAGGAGCATTCCAGCCGTTTGCACGAGCGTCTGCAGGACCCGCAACGCGTTGCCCGCGATCGGGTATGACAATGCGCTGATCGGCCAGATGGCCATCACCTATCTCGCTGACCTGGGGCACCGGTCCGTTGGCATCATCCATGGCCCGCTGGCCGACAATGATCGCACGCGCCTTCGTGTTAGCGGCGTCACCCGTGGGGCGCGCCGGGCTGAGGTTCGCACCGACTTTCGGGAAACGGTGCTCGAGGTCGCCGGCGGGGTCGAAGCCGCCGCCGACCTGTTTGCGCAAGCCGAACGTCCAACGGCAATCCTTTGCCTATCGGACATACTGGCGCTGGGCACGCTGTTCGAGTCCGGCCGAGCCGGTCTTGCGGTACCGGGCGATGTTTCGATCATGGGATGCGATGACCTGGATTGGGCGGCCCATTGCCATCCACCGCTGACCACCGTGCGGCTTCCGACTGCCCGCATGGGCCAGATGGTTGCCGTCTCACTGGTCGAAAGACTCGACAGAGCAGCCGACATCAAGGACCGCGCAATCGAAGCAGCGATCGTAGAACGGTTATCAACCCGGCAGATTTGACCGCGGTCAGGCGGCTCCCCTGACGACGATCAATTCCGCGTCAGCGTTGGCATTGCGGATGGCCTTGGCCGTCTGATACTGAGGGCTTCGGTAGCAGGCAAGCGCGGTTTCGTAATCCTTGAACTCAACCACCACATTGCGCTCGCGCGCCTTTCCTTCCATCTCTTCGAACTCGCCGCCGCGAACCAGAAACCGGGCGCCGTAAGCCTCGAAAGCCGGCGTTGCCGCTTTCAGGTAGTCCGGGTAATTCCCCGCATTGTTCACCGATACGCGAACGATCCAGTATCCTTTTTCCATTGCTTTTCTCCGTTTCAGTTCAACCGCTCCAAGGCGGCTCGCGGCGGGTCATAGCGCTTGTCATTCATCAAGAAAAATGAATAATAAAGAACACTTCAATCTCATGGAGAGATGGATGGAATTGAGCGATCTGCGGGTATTCACAGCAGTCGTCCGTGAGGGTGGCGTGACCAATGCGGCCCGTCGTCTGCACCGGGTTCAATCCAATGTGACGACGCGCATCAAGCAGCTTGAGGACAAGCTCGGCGCGACACTGTTCGTGCGTGCCGGGCGGCGCATGCAGCTGACGCCTTCGGGCGAGACGCTGCTTGCCTATGCCGACCGCCTACTGGACCTGGCAGAAGAAGCCCGTGGAGCGGTTCTGGATGACACGCCGTCCGGCCTCTTCCGCCTTGGCTCGATGGAGAGCACTGCGGCCGTTCGTCTTCCGGCGCCGCTGGCGCGCTTTTCCGAGCGCCATCCGGACGTCACGCTGGAGCTGCGCACCGGCAATCCGACGGCGTTGTCGGAAGCGCTGCTGGCTGGCGAGATCGAAGCAGCGCTGGTCGCCGAGCCGGTCGCGGAAGAGCAGTTCGATACGCTCGTCGCCTTCGAGGAGCAGCCGGTAATCGTGACGCTGGCAGACCGACCCTCCATCGACGCACCCGGCGGTGTACCGGAAACGATCATCGTCTTCGAACATGGTTGTCCGCACCGCAAGCGGCTCGAGGCCTGGTACGAGGCACGAGGCCAGGTGCCGGGGCGCGCCATAGAACTTGGGTCCTACCACGCCATGTTGGGCTGTGTGCTGGCCGGTATGGGCGCCGCACTGCTGCCGGAAAGTGTGCTGATGACCTTCCCGGAGAGCAAACGTCTGAGACTCCATCGCCTGCCGCAAGGCAAGGACTCAATCAGGACACTGCTGATCTGGAGGAAAAGCCTGCTGACCGCCAATACCCGCGCGCTCGGGTGTATTCTCGGCGAGGATCCGCAGGGTGTTTAGGCTTGAGGATCTCCGGTTTCCTTGTGCATGATCAGCCGCACGCCACGCTGCCAGGTGATGTAGAGCCACAGCCAATGCAGCATGACGAAGAGCCGGTTGCGGAAACCGATGAGAAAATACACGTGGGCAATGCCCCAAAGCAGCCAGCCGAGAAACCCTTTGACCTTCAAACCGAATATGTCGGCAACGGCACGGTTGCGGCCGATTGTTGCCAGGGCTCCCGCATCAAAGTAGCGGAACTTGTCCGACGTCTGGCGACCGCGTGCCTGCGCTGACAGGCGGCGTCCGACATACACACCCATCTGCTTGGCAACCGGTGCTATTCCCGGCAAAGCCTTTCCGTCGACCTCAAGACGGGCCGTGTCTCCTATGACATAAACATTGTCGAAGCCTGTTGGTCGCAGCGTTTCGTCGACCGTCACATGGCCACCACCATCGAGAGGCAGCCCCAGCCATTCACCGGCCGGAGACGCCTGAACCCCTGCGGCCCAAATCACGCTTTCTGCCGCGATATCCCCCTGATCCGTGGCGACTTTACCCGGTCCGACATCCGTGACCATCGTCCCCGTTCGAACGTCGACGCCAAGGTCTTCGAGATCGCCCGCCGCGCGGGCCGACAAATCTTCTGTAAAAGCAGGCAAAACGCGCGGACCGCCTTCCAGAAGGATGATGCGGTTGCGATGCTCATCGATGTTGCGGAAATCGCGCATCACCGAATGGGACAATTCCGCGATGGCGCCCGCCAGCTCAACGCCGGTCGGGCCAGCTCCGACGACCACGAAAGTCTGGAAGCGTGCCGCCGCCTCCGGATCGCGATCGACCACGATTTCGGCCTGCTCGAAGGCCATGAGGATCTTTTCGCGCAGCCGAAATGCGTCGTTCAGGGTCTTCAGACCGGGTGCGTGCGTGGCCCAGTGATCCTGGCCGAAATAGCTGTGCCTGGCTCCGGTCGCCAGAATAAGAGCGTCGTAGTGCACACTGAGCCCGCTGGTCGTTTTGACCGTTTGCCCGGCCGCATCCACGCCAATGACCCGGTCCAACAACACCTCTGCGTTGCGCTGACCGCGCAATATGTGGCGGATCGGAACGGCTATTTCGGCCGGCGTCAGCGCCGCGGTCGCGACCTGATAAAGAAGAGGCTGGAAAAGGTGATGGTTCTGTTGGTCAATAACCGTCACGTTAACGGGCGCTTTCGCCAATTCCCGTGCAGCAGATAACCCGCCAAAACCGGCTCCGACGATGACAACGTCCTTGATGGACATCCGATCGGCTTCCAATGTGAAAGACATGCAGACCGGGACGGCCTGTCCTTGTTTAGGTATGTACCCTTTTGGGTCATTCAAGGCCGGAAATATCCAACCGGTGCGGTTGTTGACCGATGAGCGGTATGGCATCTTTGCCAAGTATTCAGCAATACAGACAGGGCTTGGAATGTTTCGGATTACAACGGCAGTAATACTACTCAGTCTTTTCTGCACATCGGCACAATCCATGTCGAAGGCCGCAAATTATTTGCTGAACGAACAGATCGGTGCCGCCTGTAACGGTCGCCCCGGGACGATCGATCCTTCCGCCTTCATCGAACGCGACCTGACGGGAGACGGGCGGAACGATTTGATCATTGCCCACACAGGTATCCGGTGTACCGGCTCCCCGAGCAGGAGCCTTGAATGCGGAGTGCGCCTTTGCAGTGTCAAGATCTATGTGCGCGAAGGGCCGTTGCTGAGACTCAAGGACCACTATCTTGGCGGTGAGGTCCAAGTGGGCGGCGGTCGAATTCCAGTCATAACCGGTTTTTCGCCTGGCTCGGGATCGGCAAACTTTCAATGGAATGGCAGGAATTTTGCTGCCCTCGACACCCCGCAAAATGTTTCCAATAGCGGTGCGCCGGCATCCGGCGGATTTGGTTGGACCTCGGAAGCTGGCCAGGGCATTCACAACGCTCGGGTTTCGGACGGATCGAGCAGCGAAATCTCGGTTATTTGCGATATCGGTAGCGGCCGGGGAAATGCGATTGACATCATGATCGGCGGTGTGCGACCAGGCCCCGACGACCAGGTTCGCTTCGTCTTCGACAACCAAACCCCCGTTAACATCTGGTTCGACAAACCCGGACGTATTTCGACCGAGAACTCCGCGGCGCTCGGCAACTACACTTTCCTGCTTCAGCGACTGAGACGGCATGGACGGGTTACCGTATCCGTACGCGGAGGCCCCTCTTCGACATTCTCGCTTTTCGGATCGAGCGGAGCCATTGGCGACTGTCCACTCAAATTTGCAGAGATCCGGAACAGCACCCAACCCCAAGGATCAGCACAAGGGACATCTCGCCGGCTTATGCTGCCGGGTGCAAAAAAACCGGCGGATGGTGACGCGGGTTCAAGTGCCGGTTCGGGACCAGCACTGACCTTGCCGGGCGCTTCTTCTCAGCCCGCATCCCAACCCACAGCGTATCGAGATTTGGCCGCCCTATTCGCCGAGTACGGACTGCCCACGGCAAACGGATTGCCGCTTCTGGCCAGCTCGTCTGCAAATTACAAAGTCTACCGGAAAGAAATCAGGAATTCCCTGTCCACCGTGTTCAATCTCGTGGTTTTGGGCGCCAATCCGGACGTCGATCCAAAGAGCCAGACCGCACTGTGCCTGGCCAACACCTTCCTGTCCGATCGCCAGAAGGACCTGCTGCTGAAGACCGATGGCACTGTGTCATCAGCGAGACAGCGGATGAGACCTTGGAAGGGCGTCGGCGTCAACGAATTCGAGACGGAGCGGGCGCAAGACACTTTCGCTGCCAACCATCTGCCGGGCATCCTGGCTCGAGCCACGCGTTTTCCGCTCGAGTTTGCGTATACGGACCGCGTTACGCTTTCCGCTTACGATCGCGAACGCGGTGGTTTCGTGGTGAGCAGCGTTCCCGGAAGCCTGTCGCACGACCGGTTTCTGCCGGAGGCCTCCTGCTTCGGCCGGCAACGTCAGCTGTATCTGCCGCTTTCCGAGGCCCTGCCCGATCTGTGGCAACTTGATCCGGCATCCGCGGAACAGGTCATCCTGAGGCTGGAAAGGGACCAACACGAAAACGGGCGGGCGGTCTATGCCGGGCTTCGGTTTCTGCTGATGCCTGACCCTGCCCCAAAGGCGGCCGCGGAATCCGGCCAGCGCTCCGGACCGCTCAGACGGTTCAAACTCAAAGTTCAGTCCTATCGGCTTTACACCGATCCGTTCTTGCAAAACGAAATTCACCGTTTCGAGTTCGAACCCGCGAAAGAGCCGGCGTTGCTGGCCGGCAATCAGGATCCCTCTGGTTTCCCGGAGATCGATTGGTTCGACCAGGAGGCAGCGGCGCTGTATGCCCTCAAGCACAACGACGACGTGCTCGGACGAGAGGTCTGGGAGTCATTGCTCCAACGGCAACTCAAGCGGGACGAAGAATACTACAAGTGGGTAAAATCATCGGATCGCTCCCGCTTTGCGCAATGGAACTTTCACGAAGCCTATCGCCCGTTTTTTCCCAACGGATTTGGCGGGCCCCGCGGTTTGACCGACGATCAAAGGTCGTCTTTCGTCAATTGGACGAAGGCGCGTGCAACAGCCCTGCCGGACCAGGTTCGCTTGCGCGCCGATATCTCTCGAAACGGCGGCTTTCGATTGGACGACAGCGGTTCGAACGACCGTCCCTCTCCTGCGTTGGAGGTGCTGTCCAGCCGCGGATATGTCCGCGACCAGATCCGACAAGTCGATTTCGAACTCGGTCGAACGGGTGGATACAGGTCAGCCAAGTACGTCGCCGGCAACAATCGGAACCGATTTCCGTTTTTTGTGTTGCCAAATTTGATCGACCGGTACCATCCGCGATTTTCCGACACCGAGATGCAAGTGGCTTTTGGAACGCGCAGTTCCAACTATCCGGTTGCTTTTCATGTCACGATCGACGGTGTGCAAATCATCCCAATCGACCACCAAAACGAAACGCTGGCTTTCTTCATTACTCCCACCAAGGCCACTCTTGTTGCCCAAAACCGATCCGAATCCGGCCTTTCGAGGGACTTTGACGTGGCGGCGCTTGATCCCGAAGAAGCGACCAACGCACCGGACGTATCGGAAAACAAATTCCGCTCCCTGCCGTGGAACGCGGAAACCGCCGACCTGTTGTTGGTCCGTCATGTCCCGGAAAGCCTGGATGATGCGACAATCGAAAGAATGCTCCTAGCCCGGTGGCATTACGAAACAAGCTTCAACAATTCGGAAGCCGACCCGGATTGGGGCCGCTTCTTCGTCAAAGGAAAGCAGAAACCGGACCGGCCGGCGCGACTAGGGTTGCTCGAAAAGTTCAAGGAATGGACGGTGGCGCGGGCCGAGGCCTTGCCCGAGACATTTACACTCAGAATGAGGCACTACGGACTGAACGAGCCCGGACCGGTGAAATTCGGAACCCCGTCCTACGATTATCAGAGCGTGCACTTCGTAATCTCCTCATGCCGCAACAGCGTCACTTTTCTGGCGAGACAGGAACCTCTGGCGCCACACAAGTCGGAGAGCTACAAAAACGCCTGCGATTTTCTCGAGCACGCCACGACGATTCCCGATCCAGCAATCTATCTCGGCAAGACTGATTTTCTGAACGTCGAAAAGCGCAACCAAACGCGTAAGGTTCTGGCGTTCCAGGACGTGATCCCGGAGGGGAGCGTCGGTCCCAGGAGCTTGTGTCGAAGGGGACGTCTCCAGGACGCCTATTGCACTGGCTTGCATGAAGAGTTGGCTGCGGAGACCTTCACCGGCGCGACAATTTCACTGGATGATGTCCTCCTTCTGGATAAGGAAGTGACCATAACGACCGATGCAGCGCGCCTTGCCGATGATCGTCAGGTGGAGGTTGTCCTGGAATTTGATGTTGCGGGAGTTCGCCGGTCGGAGACAATACCACCGAACCCGATGCTGTCGGCATCGCAAGACTACCTCTCATTCCTGGTGCAAGCCGGACTTACGAACGAGCGGGACGCCAGGCTGACCAAAGTTCCGGACTATGTTGCGGTCAATGTCTTCGAGGCACGCCTCAAAGCGGCCAAGACCGTCGACAGAGATACCGGCGAGACGGTTGCGACCTTGACTCTGGGTCCTGTGCGACAGCCAGACACAAGCATGCTGCAGACAATCGAGCCGAAACAGGTGCCACCGCCCGACGCGCCCTACGGGCTGGATGTCGTTGGCCTCCGTTTGGGCATGACCTTCGATGAGGCAGACCGCATCATCCGCGAACACATGGAGGTCGGGACATTTCTGACCGCAGACAGGGGCTGGTCCGAACGGGCGGCGTCTGGCGACATTGCACCCTATACGTCTGGTCGGCTTTATGAATCTGCCGATGAGCGTGAGATTATCATCCTTCATGATGAGCCGCCGGCAGCGCCAGGGGTCGTTCTTGGGATTGTACGACAAGTCGCGTTCCCCAAGAGAAGCGTGCGGCCGACGCAGGTCTTCGCCAGCCTCAGAAAGAAGTACGGCGCGACCAAACCGGGTGACGACCTTTTAAGCTGGGGCGAAACTGACTCGCGCTGTGTGCCTTCTCGAGATGAATCGCAACAGCAAAGCATATGGCGCGAGAGCGACGGCCGGTTGAGCGAGTGGAGTCGTGACACATTGCTGTTCGCTGGCAGCGGCAACCGAACACCCCGACCCGGCTCGAGCATTGGGCGACAAGATCTGATGCATTGCGGTGCAGGTTTATCGGTACGGTTCGATGTGAACAACAAACCCGACTGGGACCGCCTGGTGCTGCGCGTCTACGACCAGGGATCCTATGTCCGGCAATTCGAACAGAGCAAGCAGATCATCGAAGACGGCGGCGACGTGTCGAGCGATGTACCCGCCCTTGATCTGAAACTGTAACCTGTAATCGCTTGGCGGCTCAGCGGCCATGGTCAGGGATTTCCGAATCGCCTGAGCACGTTACGCGTGATTGTTTCGACCTGACCGTCCTTGCGGGCCAGGCCCATGACCCATTCGCAAGTGGCGGCGGTGAAGATTTCACCGGCACCACGCTTCCAGGACACGATCACGCCATTGCCTCGGGACGCGGCCTCCGGGGCGTCGACATCTGACCGGCCGAAAAGGGCCTGAGCTTTGAACTTGGCATCGGCGCTACCGATGTACAGGGTTTCGCCCCAGATACCGTGGTCGGCTTCGATGTTCGTGGCCAACCCCATCGCAAGGATCTCGACGTCCTCGGACGCACCGTCAGCCCCGGTTGGAAAGGGCAGCCCATCATCAAATCGGTATTCCAGCCCGTCGACCTCATATCCGAAGATGCGCGAAGCGGCTCCAAGGACGTCACCATATCCCAGGCCGGCGTCTGCGAATGCCCAGTGATCCGGACGATAGACAGTGAAACCGCCCGCTCCTCCCGCCACACAATTTCCCAGGCCCGCATAAATGCCGCGGAGCCCGTTGACGCCGAAGGTCAGCGCACCTGGTCGATTGACCGGAGCAGTCTCCCAGGCTCCGGTAACGAGGTGCGCCTGCTCGCTGTTCGCCAACGGATCATCGTCGCGGGCCGAATATTTGAAGCAGACTTGCCGTTGACCCTCATGCTCCAGCCGCGTCTGCCAAAGAAAATTCCCCGCGAACCGGGCTACCCGCCCGCCGCCCTCCACGAAGGCGTCCACGGCGTCCCGCATGGGCGAGCTCCAGTATTCATCGTGACCGACAAAGATCGCGCAGCGGTAATCTTTCAGGCAATTCGGATCGGCGTTGAGGTCATGCTGGGTGATGAAGTCCAGTTCGTAGCCTTCCGCTTCCGCCCAGCGGGCAAAATGCCGTTCGTAGCTGGCCCAGCCGGCCGAGGCATATTTCTTGGAATACCCGTAGGCATAAGCCCATTCCATGTAAGGGTAGCGGACCATGTCGCCGGTTTTCGGAGGTACCTCGGGCAGCGCGCGAGGCGCTCCGGGCGGCAGCTTGCAAAATCCCCGGGACCACGGGCGCTGCGTCGAGACGACCGGCGCATATCGGTTCCGCTCCGGCCCGGTTATCCCCTCGTAGTGATTGGAGCCGCCCCAGCAATTATAGGCCAGCCAGGTGCCAGTGGCGCAGACCAGCACGTAGGGCGCGGGTGGCTTGGACGTGTCGTGATTGAGCAGGAACAAATGATGCTCCTCTACGACATCGTCACCAAGACGGGCCCGCAGGGTGACCAGGTATCCGCCGGCGGCCCAGTCATCGGGAATTGTAAATTCGTAGGCTACCGGCCATCCGCAGCCCATGACCGAACAATCATCTGGGGTCGTGTGATGAACGCCGGGCAGACCTTCAACCGTCATCAGACAGCTGTACTCGAGGCCGTCCCGACCAACCTCCAGATCCCAGGCCTCCGCAGTGGTGGAAACGTGAAACGCGACCCGGTCTCCCGGCCGATAGCTCATGCGTGGTGTGTAGCCCCAGATTTCCAGCACCGAGTCGTCCCGCGACGGGCCGATGTAATAGTGGTCGAGGATATGCCTTGCACGCGCACGCGTGCGCGGCGTGATCGCCGGACCAGGCCCCTCTGTCAGCGATAGATCCATCGTCCTCCTCACTCCGGAAGATATCGTGACGACCAGGACTCCCCTGCCGCGCCACTTGCTATCAACGCTTCGATTTCATCGGCAGAATAGCCCAGGCGAGAAAGAACCTCTCGTGTCTGCTGGCCGTATTTCGGAGCCGGTCCGGGGACGGTCACCTCGGCGCGATCCGGGCGCACCGCATTCGGCGCCACGAGATCGACCCAGCGTCCCATCGGATGCAGGTCGTGCCGGATCGTTCGAAAAGTTGCCTGGCGGAGATCGATCTCACCAGCCGATTCCAGCTGCAGCGAACCATCGCGCGTTTCGTGCAAGGAGCCAAGTGGAACCACGGCCGCCGACGAGCCGGCAAACCGACGGATCCAATGGTCTACTGGATGCTGAATAAACCTGGCGGCCAAATCCTCAACAAGATCAGCTTCATCGGCCGAGGCAAGATCCTCCAACTCTGTCACTGCTTTCAGCGCTTCGCCTCTTTCGGTGGCCGCTGCAAAGAACACCCAACCATCCGACGCCGCGTAGCAATGGTAGAAAGGCCCCCAACCGCGACACTCGCGGCCGGATGGCTCATTAAACGTTGCCCGTCCCTCGAAGTCGACCATGAACTGCGCCTGGATCAACTCGCCGGCCGCCGCCAGCGAAGCGCGGGCAATGCCTCCCCTGCCCGTCTGACGGCGCCGTTCCAAGGCCGCTCCCAACGCAACGCAGGCGCAATAACCGGTCAGAACGTCGATCGTGCCGAAATGGGCATGTTCCTCCGGCGTATCAGAACCGCCGCCGAAGCGGGTCATCACGCCGGTCGCCGCCTGCGCCAGATCGTCATAGCCCAGATGATCCGATTTCGGGCCCCTGCGCGGACCACCGAAGGCATCGAGCTGCACCAGGATCAGGCGCGGATTGACGGAGGCCAACCGCTCCTCGGTAAGGCCGAGCGCCAGGCGCTGTTCGTCCGAACCATTCATGGTGATGACGCCGGCCTCGCCGACGAGGCGCCAGAACGCCTCCTGCGCGTGGCGATCGCGCAAATTCAACAGGATGCTCTCCTTGCCGCGCTGCGCATGCAGTCCGAATATTACCGCGTTCCAGGGGTCGACCGAAGGTTCAACCGGTTGGACAAGCGTCACTTTTGCGCCGAAGCGCGCCAGCGTCGATCCAATGGTTGGTCCGGCAATGACATTGGTCAGATCGAGAACTTTCAGGCCCTCCAGCCAGCCACTGCTGCCGCTTCCGTTGCCACCTTGCCGGGAAGGCTCCGCCAGCAGCGCAGTCAAATCCGGACGAAGATCATCCGGCAACGGACCAGGGCGTTTGACCGCTGCTTCCCCGTCATCGGCCAGCCATGCCACGTTTCCCATCTGCCGCATCGACCCGTGTCTTGGATCATCGACCTCCAGCACGAGGCCGGACGCAAGCGCGTGCGGGTCGGCCAGCCACTCCCGTGTCGTTCGTTGTGCCGTCGCCGGGGCTTTGGCATCGCCAAACAACTCTTCCCACTCATACGAAGGGCGCGTCAGAAAGGCCGCTTTCATCGCCTCGGCGATACGGGCTCGGTCGCCGGTACCGACCGGGTAACTGCGCAACGACCAGTCGGCCGGCCAATCGGTCCGATCGAGATAGGCATCGAAATCGGGAAGGTCCGCCAACAGGTCAGCCAGTCCCAGCACCTCCAGCGCCCGCCGGGGATGGGTGGTGATCGAACAGGCGACGACGTAAAAGCCGCGGCCATCGGCGCATTCATAGGTCCGATAGAACGGATCAAGGAACTCGGAGAGTTCGGCAAAGCTGAGATCATTCGCAAGCCCCAGCCGCTCGCGACGTTCGAGTTCCACCTCGCGTGGCGACTTGTAACGCTCCGGATAGCTCTCGATTTGTTCGCAGTTGTAGACCAGCCCTTCCAGCAAGGCCGAAGCCAAGGGCACCTCGATGTGGTCGCCGCCCTGCCTTTCCCGCGCCTGCAGTGCGAACAACACTGCCATGGCACCAAACGCGGCTCCATAGGCCGAGGCCAGCCCCAGTGGCGTGAAGGATGGATTGATCCCCATTAGCCGGCGGTTCAGTCCCATATCAGTGAACTGCCCCGTGCGTGCCGCGATCACGGCTTCCCAGGCCGGGATGTCACGGAGCTCCGGATCGGTTGATGCAAAGCCGGGGAGTGACAGCGACACGATGTCCGGATTGGCTTGGCGCATTGCCTCGGGGCCGAGACCAAGCCGCTGCATGACGCCCGGTCGGAAATTCTCGATCGTAATGTCCGATCGTCTGACGAGCTCAAGCGCAGCCTGCCGCCCGGTTTCGGATTTAAGATCGAGGACCAACGAGCGTTTGCCACGCGACAGCATGTCGAAGGCGGGATCCTTCCAGCGCGGCCCGCCCGGGGGATCGATGCGAATGACGTCGGCGCCCATATCTGCCAGCATCATGCCCACCAGCGGCCCGGCAAGGTAATGACCGAAATCGATGACCCTGATGTGGGAAAGCGGTCGCTCCGACATATCTGACCCCCCAGTCCGACGGGCCACGGGTGACCCAAACTGTGTCAGGCTATGCGATTTCCCGGATCGGCATTTGTTCGAATTGACCGATTGATGCCGTTTTTGCGCAAACGCCACATTGAAGGAGTGTTTTGGGGCGAAAAGTCTCCGGGATCAGGCTGACAAACGCACCAGAACAGCTGTGGCAACGCCAGTAGCCATGGCCAGGGTTGCGTTGCGCCGCAAGACCATGACTACCAGCGAAGCGCCGACAGCACATTTCATTGCGACATCACCATCGATAGCCGCCGGAGCGACGATTGAGATCAGCACCGCGCCCGCCAGCGCTTCCAAGACCCTTTCCAGGCGTCGGGTGACCTTCATTGAGCTTACCGCCAACAGACCGGCAATGCGGGTCAGATAGGTGGTCAGCGCAAGAACCAGAACCGCCGCAAGAGCTGGAAGGTCAATTGTCATCTGCAAGTCCGGCCACAACTCCGCCGGCCAGCGCACCGGCAATCACGTGCCAGTTGGCTGGGCCCCATTTGTACGCGACCACCGCTACGAAGGCAGCGACAAGCCACGGCATAGCGGTTTCGCGGCCTTTCCAGGAACCAACCAGCAGCGCCGCAAAGAAGGTTGGCATCAGAACATCGAGCCCGAATTGTCTCGGATCGGAAATCAGGTCACCAAAAACCACACCCCCACCGGTTCCAGCGACCCAGGCCAGCCAGAGCGCCAACCCGGCGCCGACGAACACGCCGAGATCCCGCTCGCCTGCATCATAGGCCGCCTTTCCAGCCGCAAAATTCGCATCACTGAGAACCGCAACTGCCGCAAGCCGCTGTGGCCAGGACAGGGGCCGCAACCATGGAAACAGCGCGGCGCCCATCAAGGCATGGCGGGCGTTGACGGCCAGCGACAACAGCACCAGCGGGATCAGCGGAACCGTAGCTCCCCAGATTTCGAGCACGGCAAACTGCGAGGTGCCGGCAAACACCGTCGCGCTCATGAACACCGACTCTCCGCCAGTCAGGCCGCGTTCAACGGAGGCGACACCAAATGCAAGACCGAAAGGGATCACGAACAACGCCACGGGTGCCATATCCCGGGCTCCGCGCAGAATGCCGTGAAAGGTGATTTCAGTTGGCACTTGCCGCATGGGTCATACCTAACCTTATTACTGGTTAGATAACGCTAAGTGGTCTGTCGATTGATTGTCAACCGGTATTATGGTTAGAATTAACGACCGATAGATTCGGGAAAAGAGCCATGAGCGTTCCGTCGATTGACCAAATTGAATTTCGTGGCGGCCGGCTCTGCCTCGACTTCGTCAACACCACGAACTGGGTTTCAGAGAACCCGGTTGACGATCGCCTGTCCGATACCGAAGCGCTTGCGACATGGCTAAGGCGCCAGGGTCTTGGCGTTCTTGATGACACCAAGGGAAACCTCAAAAAACTGACCGAGCTGCGCCGCATCGTTCGGCTGCTTTTCAACCAGCCCGAAGCCGTGACAGATGATCAGGCGGCCGACTTCAATGCCATGCGAACCCATCCGGCTCCACTTGATCTGTCCGCCGGATCAGCGTCGCTCAAGGGCCCGATCTCGGTTGAAACGGTCGCCAGGATCATCGCCGATTCAACCGCACAGTTGCTTCTCGCCAATCAAAGTGGACGGGTCAAAATGTGCCCCGGTGACCGCTGCGGATGGCTGTTTTATGATGAGAGCCCGACCAACCGCCGGCGATGGTGCTCGATGGCCGATTGCGGCAACAAGGCCAAGGCGAAGCGATTCTACCACGCTCATCGGAACCGCCAGGAAAGCTGAGTGGCGGCTCCCGTCCGCTGCGCCAAAGTAGGAACGAGAAAAGCCTATTCGACGATCTCCATCTGAAATCTGGCGGACGTGTGCACGCTGATGATCTCCGTGGGGCCGTTTCCCGCCGTCACCAGTCGGTGCGGCGTATCGGCCGGAATGACCAGAATGTCTCCTTCGCTCACAACGGCCTCGTCGTTTCCGACCGTTATGAGTGCCTGCCCCTTCCGCACAATGTAGACTTCATCATACGGGTGCTTGTGGGGAGGCGGACCTCTGCCGGCGTCGCCGACCTCGTTGAACAAAAACGAAACACCGGTATTGGCGTCTTGGCCTTCGAGTTTGCCGTTCCAGCCCTCGCCCGAGGCCCAATCAGATCTCTGGAATATCTTCATCGATAAGTCCCTCCGGCGCACAGATTGGTTCAATTGGTCCAGCAACTCAATGTCCGCCAGTCCCGGAATTGCCTATGTCGACTCCACCGCCTAGGTTGCCAGGCATGAATGAGCATGATCGAAAACGCCTCCTCGAAGAGGCCGCCGAGCGAGGCATTCGCTACCTGGACACTCTGGATTCCCGGCCCGTTTTTCCTTCGCAGGCGGCGATCTCGCGGTTGGATGCGGCGATGGCGGCTCGTCTTCCGGATGGTCCCGCCGATGCCCAGGAGATCCTCGCGTTTCTCGATGACTTCGGATCTCCCGCGACGGTGGCGAATTCGGGCGGTCGGTATTTCGGCTTTGTCACCGGCGGAGCACTTCCCGCGACGATCGCGGCAAACTGGCTTGCGACGGCCTGGGACCAGAACTCATTCGGTCATATGAGCTCTCCCGCCATCGCGCTGTTCGAACAGGCGGCACTGCGTTGGCTGAAGGATTGCCTGAAGCTTCCGGCGGATGCGGAAGGAGCGTTCACCACCGGGGCGACCATGGCGAATTTCACCTGCCTGGCGGCTGCCCGCCATGCCGTCCTGGAAAGCGCTGGTTGGGATGTCGAGAACCGGGGCTTGTTTGGCGCACCGGAGATCAACGTCATCGTTGGAGCCGAGGTTCACGCGTCCGTTCTCAAGGTCCTGGCCCTGCTCGGTTTCGGTCGCGAAAAACTGATCCGGGTTCCAGTCGACCGGCAGGGCCGGATGCGCGCCGACGCGTTGCCGGCGATCGACGGGCCGACAATCGTTTGCATACAGGCCGGCAACGTCAATTCCGGCGCATTTGATCCGGCGACAGACATTGTGGCCGAAGTCCGCCAGCAGGGCGCCTGGGTTCATGTCGACGGCGCGTTCGGGCTTTGGGCGCGCGCCTCCAGTGAATACGAACATCTGGCGGTCGGTTTGGACCTGGCGGATTCCTGGGCGACGGACGCCCACAAATGGCTCAATGTTCCCTATGATTGCGGTGCCGCGATCGTGCGCTCAGCTGAAGCACTGCGAGCCGCCATGTCGATCAGCGGGTCATACCTTTTGCGAGGCGAACGCCGGGACGCCATCGATGTCACGCCCGACAGTTCCAGGCGGGCACGGGCGGTCGACGTTTGGACGGCTCTCAAAAATCTCGGTCGTTCGGGGGTCGCGGAGCTTGTCGAACGCAACTGCAGCCAGGCTTCCTGGCTTGCAAAGCAATTGAATGATGCCGGCGTTGAGATCCTCAACGACGTGGTCCTCAACCAGGTCGTGGCGGCGTTCGGCGACGACGACGAAACGCAACGGGTCATTGCCGCCCTTCAAGCCTCCGGCGAGTGCTGGTGCGGGGGGACGAACTGGCAGGGCCGCGATGCCATGCGGATCAGCATCAGCTCCTGGGCGACCACACAATCGGATATGGAACGCAGCCTGGCAGCGATCCTGCGCGCGAAGCTAAGGAATGATTTGCGCGCCTAACACGGCGTAGTCAAAACCGTCAGCGCGTCCTCCAAGCTGTCGGGCAAGAAATCGTTCGATCAGGCGAAACATCAACATCTTCTGTTGCCAGGACATGTTTGCAAATGTGTGTCCAGCGCCGTCGATGACCTCGTAGCGGACATCCTTGCTAGCCGCCTGCAGCGCCTGGACCATGCGGTCGGACTGCTCGCGGATCACCCGGACGTCGTTCGATCCCTGGATGATCAGAATCGGGTTCTGCGCGGCCTCAGCATTGAAAAGAGGCGACCGTCTGCGAATCTCCTGCAAATCCTCCGGGTCCTGCGGATCGCCGATATATTTGCGGTACCAGTCCGGCCAGCCGGTCCAGTAGACCGGAACTTCCTGCAGCATGGTTGAAATGTCGCTGACCCCATTGATGCTGACGCCGGCGGCAAAGAGCTCCGGATCCTGTGTCATGGCAGTCAGGGTTTTCAAGCCTCCGAAACTTCCGCCCATGACGGCGATGCGCTGCGGATCGGCAATGCCCTGGTCGACAGCCCATTGGCGCGCATCGACGACATCCTGGTGCATCTTCTTGCTGACTTCTCCGACCGCAGCTTCGCGAAAGGCGCGGCCGTAGCCGCTGCTGCCGCGATAATTGACGTCAAGCACCGCATAGCCGCGATTGGCGAGCAGGAGAGCCAGTCCGTTGAATCCCCAGGCCGACCGGGCGACCGGACCACCATGGATCAGCACCACCATCGGCGCAGGCCCGCTCACGCCCAAAGGTCGGGTGAGGTAAGCCGGTATGATCAGTCCGTCGCTTGCTTCGATCTCTACGGGCTCCATGGGCGACAACGCCTTGGCCCTTGCGGCAATCGCCGGTTTCTGGATGAGTTCGACCGAATCCGCCTCACTGTCCACCAGGTACTTGGTCCAACCGCTTGTATCCTGCTCGACCTCCCAGATCGCTTTGGAAAAATCGCGCGTTGCCGAGACGAGATGGAGCGACGCACCGGGCGGTACGCCAATCCTGTCTGTCATGCTCTCGACATCACCGTCGAAAAAGACCCTCTCCTGTCGGCCCGGGTAAGCAACAGCCATGATCGGATCACGGGTTTCGGGATGCAGTCTGACCGAACTCAGATCGACCTTGTCATGAGCAAAGACCACATCCTCGTCGCCGCTTTTGATGTCCCGACGCACGAGGGCCATCTTGTCTCGCCCCAGATTGGACAGGCCAAGCAGCCGACCATTCTCGTCGGGTTGAGACAGGACATAGAATGACTCCTCCATTCCGCCACGCGCGATCTCGCGCCATCCGTCCGCTTCCCTGACCTCGACCTGCCATCGGCTGTCGTGATCCAGTGTCCGACGTGCAAAGACCTCACCGTTACGGTTGAACGACCAGTTCACTCCCCTCTCCGTAACCAGATCGAGCTCATCGGTATCACCGGTATCGAGATTCAGGCGGTAAAGATCGAACTTGCTTCGGTCTCGGCCGTTATGGGCAATCAGGATTTCCGCGCCGCCCTCCGACGGGATCTCCGCGATGAACGACTTGACGTCCTTGCCGAAATCGTAGGTGTGCGGTTGCGCCCCCTCTTTCGTGACATCAACCGAGACGATCTGATCGTTTTCCCAGCCGTCGCGATCGGCGAGGTACAAAAGGTAGCGGCTGTCGGCGGACCAGACGTACCAGCGCACCCTGTCCGGCGTGCGAAACACATCCGAGCCGTCGGCGTCGAGATCGCGAACCCACAGGGCCGGTCTGAACCATTTGCTTTCAAGCCAGGCAATACGCTTGCCGTCCGGCGATAGGCGGAAACGCCATTGCGATGATGAATCGGCGTAAAATGCCCGTAGCGGCACAAGATCCGGCAGGTGACCTGCAGTGAGAGCCGGGTGAGTTGCGGCGATCGGTCGATAGAGGAACAGGAGCCCGATGCCAGCCACGCCGACAACCAGGGCAACGGCCATCAAAATCCTTCGAATCAACGCATCGCCTCCAGTCATCGGATCGCGGCCGATTAGCACGCATTGCGGACCACGCCTACCGCTCGTCGGCAGTTCCGGGCAGATACACGAATGCCAAAACGCTTGCCGATGCGCAAAGCGCGGCGGTGATCCAAGCCACCATCGCAAAGGCCTGATCGGTCGCCTCCTGGTGCAGCGAGGTGTCCGCCTCAAACGGTTGGCCGAAGCCGGCGGGACCGCCGGCATAGTGATAGGCGGCCGCCGCGACACCACCCATGGCTGCGACAGCAACCAGTCCGGCGACCCGGCTGACCGCATTGTTGATGCCGGAAGCGGCCCCTGCGTCTTCGGAGGGTGCCGACCCCATGACGCTCGCCGAGAGCGGCGTAACAACCATCATCATGCCGATCCCCATCAGGCACATGGACGGCAGAAGATGGCCCCAGAAGTTTTCCCAGCCGAAACCGAAGGCCAGCGAGGCGTAGGCAACCGCCACCAGGGCGCAACCGCCGCCGATCAGCGGAGCGGGGCCCGTGCGATTCATCAACCGGCCCATCAGGTTCGACCCCGCAGCTATCGCAACGGTGATGGGCAGGTAGAGCACGCTGACCTGCACCTCCGGCAAATCCCAGCCGGTGATCAGGGCCATCGGCAGATAGAAAAACACCGCCGACAGGGAGAAATACAGCAGGAACGTAACCGCGTTGGCAGCGCTGAATTCGCCGATGGAAAAGAGCCTCAGCGGCATCATCGGATGATCGGCGCGTTGCTCCCAAAGCAGGAAAACGACGAAGAGCAGCGCCCCCGGCAATCCGTAGAGCAGGATGTGGCCGGCACCGGCCAGTCCCTCCTCACCTTCCGGACCCGTCAGCGCCCAGGCAATGAGGCCGAGCGACAGCGTTGCCAGAACGGCACCGCGCCGATCGAGAGAAACGTCGGAGACCGGCGTATCGTCGGGCACGCGAGCCAGGAGCATGTAGAGCGCGATCGCACCCACCGGCAGATTGATGGCAAAGATCAATCGCCAGATTTCATCCTGACCGGTCGATAGCAACGCGCCGCCGAGAACCGGTCCTATGGCAGTGGTCAATGCGGAGGAAGCGGCCCAGATTCCGATGGCCCGGGCCCGTTCTTCCTGCGGATAGGTCTTGGATATGATCGCCAGTGATCCCGGCACCATGATCGCCGCGCCGACGCCCTGAAGCGCGCGGGCGCCGATCAGGAAATCCGGACCAGGCGCGACCGCACAGGCGATCGACGCCAGGACGAACAGAGCAATGCCCATCGAAAACAGACGTCGGAGACCGTATTTGTCTCCGGCGGCACCGCCGACGAGTATCAATGCCGAGAGCGCCAGCATGTAGGCGTTGTTGATCCATTGCGCTTCGGTCAAAGAGGCGCCCAGGCTCGAGCGGATCGCGGGGATGGCGATCGAAACGACGGTCCCGTCGATGAAACCCATTGCCGACGCCAGAATGGCTGCGATCAGCACGAAACGTCGACGGCGTTGCGGACAGTAGGCCTGAAAGGCGGTATCGGCTGGATTGACGTGGATCGATGCCATGGTCGGGTTCGATCAACTGTTGGGCTGCAGGGGCGACCCGTCCCGCTTTGTGAATTTCTTGCCGGCTTTGGTCTTGGTCAGCAGCATGTCGACGTCGGAATAATGGCAACGGTCTTCGTTGGTCCGCGTACCGACAATCAGATAGGTGGCCGGTGCGTCCGTTCGGTTCTGCAGATGGTGCCCGTTGGCATCACCCGCCTTGAAGGCGGCCGCCTCCCCGGCCCGGATGATTTGATCTCCGTTGTCATCAATAAGGGTGACCTCGCCGGTTAGCACAAAAAGGAACTCGTCCTCGTTTTCGTGCCAATGGCGCAAGGACGAATAGGCATCCGGATACAGGGTTTCCAGGTGCGCGCCGAACTGGGTCAGACCGCCGGCGTCACCCAACGATCGCATCTCGAAACGACCAAGATCATGGTCGTGCGGTGCGGGGTAATTCGAACTGACAAGCGGTTCGACTTCCGCGGGCTTGATGACTGGCATGACGGGCTCCCACTGATTGGAGCGACAAGCCTAACCCGACCAAACGCCACAGACAATCGAGCGCGATCGGCGCCGCTCGTCGGTAAGGTGAATCAATTCAATCGCATGCAGGCGTATTCTCCGGATTTGATTCAAACGGCGTTTTCCCAGGAATTTGCATCTTTCGACCGGCGGTGATGTTGTGGCTGCCATCGCGACAGGAGACAAAGCAGTGGCGCAGGAAAGACCAGTGATGGATATCGGCGTGGTTTACTATCGAATCCGCCCGTCGGGCGGCGAGATGGAGGCGACCTGGTACTCGACCCGTTATCCGGACGAAAAATGCGGAACCGGGCTGGCCAAGGGAGACACGTCGAACGGGTTTCCAGGCGAGTATAGGATTACCTACTTTTTCGCCGATGGAACGCTTTCGGCCGAACTCGATCTGAGGATTGAGAAATCGGGCGACATCTACAGCCTGGCCTACCTGGAGAATGGCGAAACCCTCCTTGCCGGAGTCGGCTTCGAGACTCCCGAGGGACTGGTCGCCGGATACCGGAAACTTGTCTGATGCGTTTGTGGAAAGAGGGCCCGCCGGACGGCTTCTCACGACCCGCAGGCTGTTCCCTGGCGTGCAAGTCGCCACCTGGCAAAAATACTAGTTGATGACCTTTTGTTAATAACGCAAGATCGCGCTTAAGCGCGAGAATCAATCGGCGATGCATTTCTCGAGCCACGGGGGAAAACATCATGAACAGTTGCAATGACGTTGCCGCCATCCTGTGTGGCTCATGTCGGATTTGAAGGCACGCAACAAACGGCTTGTCGGCCCTCGGGTCGTGAGCGCAATCGCACTGGCAGTTCCTGCCGCGCCGTCATTGCTTCTGACCACCTCAACCGCACTCGCGACATGCACCATCAATTCGACGACGATGGATTGCTTCGGAGATGAATCCTCCGGCATCGTCGTGCGCCGCGACGATCACAGCCCTTCCATCCAGACTCTGAACGTTGACAATCTTACCCGTACGATCGGTGGTACGGGTGTCGAACTGGAGGGCAACGGAAAGAAGGGAGACAACGGCGACGGCGATATCGGCCGAGGTCACCATGGCGATCCTGGTCAGGGCGGCCTGGACCTGACCATCAACTATCGAGATGACAGGTTCGGCGTGGAAACGACCGGTGCCGGCCACGAAGGCATTTTCGTCTCCAGCAAGGCTGGCAATGGTGGTGAAGGCGGTGAAGGACGCCGCGACTTAATCGACCCCTTTTTCACTCGTGGTGGCCACGGGGGTGAAGGCGGCGAAGGCGGCCATGTCGCTATCAACAGCGTCGCCACGATCAGCACCGGTGGCACTTTTTCGCATGGTATCCTGGCGGTCAGTGACGGCGGCGACGGTGGCAGGGGTGGCCACGCCCAGGCTTCGGCCGATTCGCGAGGCGGCGACGGCGGCGCCGGCGGCCGTGCTGGAACGGTTACCGTCGTCAGCACCGGCAAGAGCATCAAAACGACTGGCCGACAGGCCCAAGGCATTTATGCGCAGAGCCTCGGTGGAGCCGGAGGTGACGGAGGATCCTCCTCTGGCGGAATTTGGGGCGGCGGCGGTGGCGGCGCTGGTGGCGGTATCGCCGATGAGGTCACCGTCACCAACAGCAGCGCTATCGAAACCACCGGCCGCGGCGCAGGCGGCATTCTGGCCCAGAGTATTGGTGGCTTTGCCGGATCGGGTGGCGGCGCGGGTGGCCTGTTCTCTTTTGGCGCGAGCGAACAGAGTGGCGGTGACGCCGACCGGGTCACCGTCACCAATCACGCGACCATTAAAACACAAGGACATGCCGCCGCGGCTATCCTGGCGCAAAGTACCGGCGGCGGTGGCGGCAGTGCCAATGATGACGGGGGCATCATATCTCTCGGAGGCAAAGGATCGGCCGGTGGGGACGCCGGGCATGTTTGGGTCACCAATACCGAGACGCTATACACTCAAGGCAATAACTCAGCTGGCATTCAAGCTCAAAGCGTGGGCGGCGGCGGCGGCGATGCCGGTCTGTCGATCGGTTTGGTCAGCATCGGGGGCAGCGGCGGCAGCGGCGGCAAAGGCGGCGAAGTTACCGTCGAGAATTCCGGTGGCGTATCCACGATCGGTCGACACTCCGACGCCATCATCGCTCAGAGCATTGGCGGCGGTGGCGGGCATGGAGGTTCTTCCGGCGGCGTGATTGCTTCCGTCGGCGGCAGCGGTGGCTCGGGCGGCGACGGCAGCACGGTCGTCGTCGACAATTCCGGCGATCTTTCAACGAAAGGCAGCCATTCCAATGGCATCATGGCGCAGAGTGTCGGCGGCGGCGGTGGCAAAGGCGGCAGCTCCGTCGATGTCGGTGCGTTCGTTTCCATCGGAATCGGCGGCAGCGGCGGCGACGGTGGCGACGGCGGCAAGGTTGAAATCAACAAGGACGTCGGAGCAAGCAGCGCGTCGACATCCGTCACAACCGCCGGCAACCATGCCAGCGGCGTTGTTGGCCAGAGCGTCGGCGGCGGCGGCGGCAAGGGCGGCTGGACGGTATCTGTCAGTGGCGGTCTTTATGGCGATGTCAGTCTGGGCATCGGCGGTAGCGGCGCCGATGGCGGTGACGGCAACAATGTGACCGTACACAACAAGGGCACCGTCGGCACCAGCGGAAAATTCAGCGACGGCGTCGTGGCCCAGAGCACCGGCGGCGGCGGCGGATTGGGCGGCTTCGACGTGACGGCCGCATTGTCGACCGGTGCCGGTCTCTCGGTTGGCGTTGGCGGCGGCGGCGGTGGCGGCGGAGACTCCGGCGCCGTCGAGCTCAGCAGTTGGACCAGCGTTTCGACAAGCGGCAATCACTCCAACGGACTTGTTGCCCAAAGTGTTGGCGGCGGTGGCGGTCATGGCGGCTTCAGCGCCGATCTGTCGGCCTCGGCCGATGCCAGCATCGGCATTGGCGTCGGTGGTTCCGGGGGCTCCGGCGGCGACGCCGGCGAATCCTCTCTGACATCGGAAGGCCATATCAGCACCGAGGGCAATCACGCCAACGCAGTGCTGGCGCAAAGCGTTGGCGGCGGCGGCGGCAATGGCGGCTTCAGTGCCACTTTGGCAGCGTCGGAAAGTTTCAATGTCTCGGTCAGCGTCGGCGGACGCGGCGGCAGCGGCGGCGATGCATCGGCGGTTACCGCGACGTCCAAGGGCAATCTGACCACCAAGGGATCGCACGCCAGCGGTGTGGTTGCCCAGAGCATCGGCGGCGGCGGCGGCAATGGCGGGTTTTCCCTCTCGCTATCCGGTTCCGGCGAAGGCGGCGACATTCCGGTATCCGTCGGCGGTGGCGCCGGCAGCGGCGGAAAAGCAAAATCGGTCACCGTGTCCAATGACGGCACCATCTCGACCGAGGGCGATCATTCTTACGGCATCCTCGCCCAGAGTCTCGCAGGTGGCGGCGGCAATGGCGGCTTCAGCATTTCCGGATCGCTGGCTATCGGTGATGGCGCCGGAATACCCGTTTCGGTTGGCGGCGGCGGTGGCCATGGAAACAGCGCCTCGGCGGTGAAAGTTGACAGTATCGGCAACATCAGCACCGGAACGGCGGACAAAGGGCGTCATTCAGCCGGCATTCTGGCACAGAGCATCGGCGGCGGCGGCGGCAACGCCGGCTTCAGCGTCAGCGCCGGTGTCGTCACCGGCGAGGACGGCGGCAATATCGGCGTCAGCATCGGCGGCAAGGGCGGCACAGGCTCGAAGGGCGGTGCCGTTGCGGTGACAAGCCAGGGCGACATCAGCACCATCCTTGGAGCATCGCCCGGTATCCACGCACAAAGCGTTGGCGGCGGCGGCGGCAATGGCGGATTCAGCGCCAATTTCGACGGTTCGCAATACGGCAATATCGGTGTCAGCGTCGGCGGCGCCGGTGGCTCCGGCAATGACGGTTCCAAGGTCACGGTCGACAACACCGGCACGATCGTCACGACCGGCAAACAGTCCTACGGCATATCCGCGCAGAGCATTGGCGGCGGTGGCGGTCACGGCGGCTTCAGCCTCTCCGGATCGTTCAGCAAGGCCACCAATGTGACGGTCGCGGTTGGGGGTTCCGGCGGCGGTGGCGGCGACGGTGGCAAGGTCGAGGTCGAGCAGAGCGGCTCGATCAGCACCGAAGGCACCAGCTCTCACGCGGTGCTTGCACAAAGCGTCGGCAACAGCGGCGGCGCCGGCGGGTTCGCAGGCGATGCCAACATCGCCATCGAGGAAGGTGGCAATATCGGCGTCGCGGTTGGCGGCGGCGGCGGTGACGGTGGGTCGGCAGAGTCCGTATCGGTCGAAACCGAAGGCGGAGATATCCTGACCAAGGGCCGCGGCGCAATCGGCATTCTCGCCCAGAGCACCGGCGGCAGCGGCGGCAGCGGCGGCTTTGGTCTGACCGCCAATCTCGGCACCGGCAAGAAGACTGTGAACATTGCCGTGACCATTGGCGGCGGCGGCGGCGATGGCGGCACCAGCGGCGACGTAACCGTGACCAACGCCAGTTCCGTCAAAACGGAACACAGCAACGCCCACGCGGTGCACGCCCAGAGCACCGGCGGCAGCGGTGGCAATGGCGGCATGGCCATCAGCGCCAACCTCGCGCTCAACCCCAAATCTCCGTCGCAAAATCTCGGTGTATCCGTCGGCGGCGGCGGCGGAAAAGGCAATGTTTCAGGCAAGGTCGTTATCGACAATGACGGCGGCATCCACACGAAGGGCTTCAAGTCGAAGGGCCTCTTTGCCCAGAGCATAGGCGGCGGTGGCGGCGACGGCGGCCTGGCCTTCTCCGGCAACCTTGCCGGCGGCCAGGGCAGCAAGGAAATCAATGTCTCGGTGGGTGGCAAAGGCGGCACGGGCAACAATGCCGACACGGTCACGGTCACCAATGACGGCACGATTCTGACCGAGGGCCACTTCAGCGAAGGCATTCTGGCACACAGCGTCGGCGGCGGTGGCGGCAGCGGCGGAACCGCCGCGGTGGCTGCCCTTTCGCGCCAGGGTCAGGGCACCTCCATTGATGTTGGTGTTGCAATCGGCGGTTCCGGCGGCGCAGCCGGCGATGGCAAGGCCGTCGACGTCACCAACAACGGCACCATCATGACCGCCGGTGTCTCCTCCACGGCCATAGATGCCCAGAGCATTGGCGGTGGTGGTGGTAAAGGCGGATCCAGTTTTGCCGGTATCGCCGGCCTCACCCAGGGCGGTGATGAACCGAAACCGCGCACCCTCAATGTCAACGTCTCGGTGGGCGGACAAGGCGGCGCCGGTGGTGATGCCAGCACGGTCAAGGTAACCAACACGGGCGGTCTGTATACCAGCGACGGATCATCGAAGGGCATTTCCGCGCAAAGCGTCGGCGGCGGCGGCGGAACCGGTGGAGCGGCCGATGCATTTTCATTGCTGGTCGGCCGCTGTGCGGTCTGCGGCCAAAAGGCGCCGGACAATGGCGCCAAGAAGATAAGCCTCAGCGTCAGCATCGGGGGAGCCGGAGGCGGCGCGGGCAATGGCGATGATGTCGCGGTCGACAATATCGGCGAAATCGTCACCGAAGGCGCCGGCTCTGACGGCATCTTCGCCCAGAGCATCGGCGGTGGCGGCGGTGACGGCGGCACCGGCGCCCTCGGTCTGAAGCCCCTGTTGGGCCTGACCGGCGTCATTATCGCCGACGGTAACATCATTCTGGATCCGGCCAAGGCAGCCAAGGTCTGGACCAACATTCAGGTCGCCATCGGCGGCAGCGGTGGTGCCGGCGGCAATTCCGGCAAGGTCAAGGTCGACAATTCTGGTCTGATCACAACGCTGGGAGACCAGTCCACGGCCATCTACGCCCAGAGTGTCGGCGGCGGTGGCGGTCGCGGCGGCGCTTCTTCGGGCAGCGCTTTTGCCATCGCATCCATCGGCGCCAAGGGAGCGTCCGGCGGCGATGCGGACACGGTGACGGTCAAGAACGAGGGTGACATTTTCACCCTCGGCCGCGCGTCGATGGGCATCTTCGCCCAGAGTGTGGGCGGCGGTGGCGGCCATGGTGGTGACGTTACCCAGAACCTGTTCTGGCCGGGCATCGATGTCGGGATCGGCATCGACCTGTCGCTCGGTGGCGGTAGCGGCGGCAACGGTGCGAATGTGAAGGTCGACAATTCCGGGAAGATCGTGACCGAGGGCGCCGGCGCGCACGGCATCTTTGCCCAGAGTGTCGGTGGCGGTGGTGGCGTGGCTGGCAGCGCTGGTCTCAGCCCCGGCTCGGCCCTGTTCTTCATCGGCTCAACCGGCGATGATGGCGACGCTGGCAAGGTTGACGTTACAACCGAAGGCGACATCTACACTTTCGGCGACGGCGCAGCCGGCATCTTTGCCCAGAGCGGCAGTGGCCGCAAAAAGAGCGGAAACCACGACTACGCCAACGGCGCCACCGGTACGGGAAAGGAAGTCACGGTGACGGTCGATGCTATGGTCGACACGGCTGGCATCAACTCCAAGGGCGTGATCGCGCAAAGCATCGGCGTCAACAAGAACAGCGATATCACCGTCACGGTAGAAGCCGGTGGCGCGGTGATCGGCGGCGTCGATACGGACGCTAAAGGCAATGCCAGCGATGCTGTCGGTATCCAGCTGTACGATGGCAAGGACAACCAGATTACCAATATGGGCCTGGTGACAACGCAGCTCGGCCACATGGGCACGGCCATCGCCTCACGGACAACACGGGCCAACGAAACGACTGTCAACGATACCGTCGACAACTACGACACCGTTACCGGATCGATCTTCCTCAGAGGTAAGACGAACAGCGTCACCAACTTCCTCGGCGGTCGCCTGAACATGGGTTCAGACATCAATGTCGGCGACGGCAACCTTGTGACCAATTTCGGAACCGTCTCGCCGGGCGATGTGGACCAGATCTTCGTGACCACCATCACCGGCAACTATGTACAAAACGGCACCGGCAACTACGAGGTCGATGTCGACTTCAAGATTGCCGACGAAAATCCCGGCCCCGGCGTGCCCGGAGAAGCCGATCTGATCCACATTACAGGAACGGCCGAACTTGACGGATTCGTCACCGTCAATCCAGTCAACGCGGCATACCTGCAACCCGACGTGTCGGGCCGCGTGCTGATCCTGACCGCGGACGACCAGTACGGCGATCCGACTCTGGTGGCTCACGACACCGCGGTGGTCGATTACGAGCTCAGCTACGATACGACGACCACCAACAATGTCTATCTTGGATGGACGGTGAATTTCGCGCCGGATGGCCTCAACCGCAACGAGACGAATGCGGCTCATTACATCACGGATGTGGTCGGCGCTGGTGCACCGGACGCCCTCACCCCGATCATCAACGCGCTGCTTGAAGCACCCGATATCCCGACACTGCGAAACTACTACGACCAGCTCACGCCGGAATCCTATATCGACAACGAACTGGCCACTGTGCTTGGCAACATGCGCTTCGGCCGTTCGCTGATGAACTGTCACACCATGGACCAAGCCGGTCGCTGCGGGTGGATCCGTTTCGGCGGTTACCGGACCGAGCGCGACGAAACCTTCCAGTATTTCGGTTTCACCGAAAACGTGCTTGATGGCGAAGCCGGCGTCGGCGGCATGATCAACGACAATACCGGGCTCTATTTCGGGCTGAACTACGCCCGCAGCGATATCGACACGGAGGACCTGGCCTCAAGCGACGGTCATCGAGTTCAGGGCGGCCTCGGCTTCAGCCACTACGGTGACAACGGCACCGTCTTCTCGATGGCCGCTCTCGGTGGAGCTGCCTGGTACGATGTCGAGCGGTACATCACGCTGACCGGCACGCCGATGACGGCGGAAGGCGACCAGAAAATCTATTTCGGCGGTGGCCAGGTCAAGCTGTCACACGAAGCAACCAACGGTCCTGTCTCGATTACACCGTCTGTTGAGGCCTGGGGTGGTTATTTCTACAACAGCGCCATCACCGAAACAGGGGCGGCCGGCGCCAGCCTGAACGTTGACGGCGAAGGCGATTTCTTCGCCGCAGTGCGCCCTGCCCTGAAGATTGCGACGGAAAACAAGACGGCCGGTGGCAGCACCATCAGCGCCTTTGTCCAGGGCGGGATCACGTATATCGCCTATGGCAATCAGAACTTCGGCACCGGTTTCACGGCGACCATGCAGGGCGATGCCAACGCAGTCCCGGGCTTTCTGGTCACCAGCACCCTGGCCGACTGGTATTTCGACAGCACGGTCGGCCTGAACTGGACCGCTCCCGGCGGAACCCAGTTCCGGTTGAGCGGCGGTGCCCAGTTCGCTGACGACTACACGATATACGGTGGTGATGCCGAACTGGTTGTGCCGTTTTAAAGCGTATCGTTTGCGCAACACCATAAAGTCATTGCACCTTATGCGCGTGGAAACCGGTTGAACCAACGCAGTCCATAAAGCAAGATCGAGGTCGGTTGCGAAGCGTGGCCGGCGACAGGCGCTTCGCACATGCCGGGGGCAAACCGTGCAGTCTGTTTCGATCATCGTTGCCGCAATTGCGTGCGGCCAATGCCAAGGATAAAGACACCTTCCGCCAGGGGATGCCGGATCGCAAGCGCGCTTGCGCTGGCTGTACCGTCCGTGCCGTCACTGCTGCTGACAACAACGTCCGCACTGGCGGTTTGCACCGTCAACACTGCAACAATGACCTGCACCGGGGACGAATCCACCGGCATCGTTGTTGATCGCGACGATTTCAACCCACCGATCCAGATCCTTGAGATCGATCAGCTGACCAACACGATTGGCGGTTCAGGGGTCCAATTGAGTGGCAACGGCTCGAATGGAAACGATGGCGATTCAGCTGTCGGCACGGGAGATGACGGGGACGACGGCGGCGATGCACTGGATCTGACGATCGATTATCAGGACCCGAATTTCGGGGTCTCGACCACCGCCGATGAGGCCGGTGGGCTGTTCGTTGGAAGCAAGGCCGGGGATGGCGGCAAGGGCGGCACCGGCGACGACGATGTAATCGATCCGGTGGATACCAAAGGTGGCAAAGGCGGAACCGGAGGCACCGGCGGGAATGTGACCGTTGAAAGCACGGCCACGATCAACACTACCGGCAACCTGTCTCACGGGATTCTGGCCGTCAGCGATGGTGGCGACGGCGGCGATGGCGGTCATGCACAGGCGGCAGCCGATTCCAACGGAGGCAATGGCGGCGCCGGAGGCCCCTCAGGGCAAATCACCATCACCAGCACGGGTCCGAGCATCACCACCAGCGGTCCACAGGCCCAGGGCATCTATGCGCAAAGCCTGGGCGGCGCCGGAGGCAACGGCGGTACGTCGGACGGCGGGATCACCGGTGGAGGTGGCGGCGGTGCGGGCGGCGGTATCGCCAAAGCGGTCATTATCGTCAATGACAGCACAATCGAAACCTCGGGCAACGGCGCCGGCGGCATCCTGGCGCAAAGCATCGGCGGATTCGCCGGCTCGGGTGGTGGTGGCAGCGACCTTTTCTCCTTCGGCGCCAGTGGTGAGAGCGGCGGACCGGCAGATGCGGTCTCCATTACCAACAGCGGAGCGATCACCACCCAGGGCACTTATGCCACCGCCATCATGGCGCAAAGCACCGGCGGCGGCGGCGGAAGCGCCAACACCGATGGCGGCGTTGTTTCACTCGGTGGCAGCGGTGATTCAGGTGGCGACGCAGGCACCGTATTCGTCCAGAACATGGCTGTGCTGACCACCAATGACGACAATTCGGTCGGTATCCAGGCCCAATCCGTGGGCGGCGGTGGCGGTGACGCCGGAGACTCGGGCGGCCTTGTCAGCATTGGCGCGGGCGGCGGCAATGGCGGCGACGGCGGCAGGGTCCTGGTTGAGAACCATGCCGGCATCTCCACCGTTGGAGAGGCCTCCGATGCGATCCTCGCACACAGCGTCGGCGGCGGCGGCGGTAACGGCGGTTCGGGTGGCGGATTGCTGACCGCGGTCGGCGGCAATGGCGGCTCCGGCGGCCGGGGGGAAGCCGTCTTCGTCTACAACAGCTCCGACCTGTCTACCCAGGGGGATCATTCCAACGGGATACTGGCCGAAAGCGTCGGCGGTGGCGGCGGCAAGGGCGGCAACACGGTCGATGTCGGCGTCTTTGTCAGCGTGGGCGTTGGCGGAACCGGTGGCAATGGTGGCGACGGCAACATCGTCGAGGTCAACACCGATGTTTCGGAAACGAGCGTCGGGCGGTCCATTTCGACGCAGGGCGATCATTCCGGCGGGATTGTTGCCCACAGCGTTGGCGGCAGCGGCGGCAAGGGCGGCTGGACGGTATCCGCCAGCGCTGGAATGGACGCCGATGTCAGCATCGGGGTCGGCGGCAGCGGCGCCAATGGTGGTTCCGGTCGAGAGGTTACGGTTCACAACAAGGGTACGATCGCCACTGTCGGCAAATTCAGCGATGGGATCATGGCGCAAAGCTCCGGCGGCGGCGGCGGAATGGGCGGGTTTGCCGTCTCCGCGGCGGTGTCGGAAGCCACCAGCATCTCGGTAGGTGTTGGCGGCGGCGGCGGCGGTGGCGGCGATGCAGGCCGCGTCTCGGTGAAAAGCTGGACGGATATCAGCACCGATGGCGACCACTCCAACGGCATCGTGGCGGAAAGCATCGGCGGCAGCGGTGGCCATGGCGGCTTCAGCATGAGCCTCTCGGGGTCCTTTGACACCAGCGTCGGATTGAGTGTCGGCGGAGATGGCGGGTCGGGCGGTGATGCTTCGTCTTCGCACCTGGAGTCCGTTGGCCATATCACCACCGATGGAGATCACGCCGCCGCTATCCTTGCACAGAGTATCGGTGGTGGTGGCGGCAATGGCGGCTTCAGCCTCGACTTTGCAGCCTCGTCGACATTCACGGTAAGCGTGGCGGTTGGCGGCAAAAGCGGCAGCGGCGGCTCAGCCGGTGACGTGATGGCAGCATCAAGCGGAAACCTGGTGACCACGGGCATCCACTCAAACGGGCTGGCGGCACAGAGCATTGGCGGCGGTGGTGGCAATGGTGGCTATTCCGTCTCGCTGACCGGTACCGGCGAAGGCGCCGGTGTGCCCGTCAGCATCGGCGGCGACGGGACGACCGGCGGAACATCCGGTGCGGTGACCGCAATCAATCGCGGCAACATCACAACCGAGGGGTCCATCTCCTACGGCATCCTTGCCCAAAGTCTCGGTGGCGGCGGCGGCAATGGCGGGTTCAGCGCTTCGGGATCCGTGACACTCGGCGAAGGCGCTACGGTTCCGGTTTCCGTGGGCGGCGGTGGCGGTACGGGCAACCACGCGCGTTCCGTGACGGTCGACAGTGTCGGCAACATCAGAACCGGAACCGAAACCACTGGTCGACACTCCGGCGGCATCCTTGCGCAAAGCATCGGCGGCGGCGGCGGCAACGGCGGCTTCAGCATCAGTGCCGGCATTGTCAGCGGCGGTGATGGTGGCAGCCTCTCCGTTGCAGTCGGTGGCAAAGGCGGAAGCGGATCATTCGGAGGCGCCGTTTCCATCAGCAGCATCGGTGACATCGAGTCGGTCCGAAGCGGCGCGCCGGGCATCCGCGGGCAAAGCATTGGCGGCGGCGGCGGCAGCGGCGGCTTCAGCGCATCCTTCGACGGTTCGGAGAGCGGCGATCTGAGCGTCAGCATTGGTGGTGAAGGCGGCGCCGGTAACCACGGTTCCGCGGTGACCATCCAGAGCAAAGGCACGATCATCACCGGCGGACGGCAATCCTACGGCATTTCGGCACAAAGTATCGGCGGCGGCGGCGGCCATGGCGGATTCAGCCTGGCCGGGTCGATCAGCGAGGGCGACAACGTGTCGGTCGCCATCGGCGGTAAAGGCGGCGGCGGTGGAAACGGCGGCGAAGTCTCGGTCTTTCACGACGGTTCCATTCGAACCGCAGGCAGCAGCGCCACGGGCCTGCTGGCGCAAAGCGTAGGCAACAGCGGTGGCACGGGCGGCTTCAGCGGAACTCTCAATATCGCGCTCGACGAAGGTGGAAATGTCGGCGTCAGCGTCGGTGGCGGCGGCGGTGTTGGCGGCTTTGCAAGAGCGGTCACCGTGACGGCGATCGGCGGTGAAATCAGGACTGCGGGCCGAGGCGCCTCCGGTATTCTGGCTCAGAGCGTCGGCGGCAGCGGCGGCAATGGCGGCTTCGGGTTCACGGGAAATCTCGGCACGGGTGAATCGAGCGGGAACATTGGTGTGACTGTCGGCGGCGGCGGAGGTGACGGTGGCGCCAGCGGTGCCGTTTCCGTTGTCAATGCGAGTCTCATTCACACCCGGGAGGAACAGGCTCACGCCATCCAGGCACAGAGCACGGCCGGCAGCGGCGGCAATGGCGGCATGGCGCTCACCGCCAATCTGAGCCTCGACCCGGATTCGCCGGGCAACAATCTGGGGGTCTCCGTGGGCGGTGCCGGCGGCCGGGGCAACATTGCCGGAAAGGTCACGATCGAGAACGCCGGCGCATTGCACACCGAAGGGTTCAAAGCGCGCGGACTGTTCGCCCAGAGCATTGGCGGCGGTGGGGGCGATGGTGGCCTGTCCTTCTCCGGCAACTTCGCCGGTGGCCAGGACAGCAAGGAAATGAACGTTGCTGTTGGCGGCGGCGGCGGCAGCGGAAACAACGCGGCTGCTGTGACGGTTATCAACGACGGCTCGATCGCGACGGAAAGCCATTTCAGCGAAGCCATCCTCGCCCAGAGCATCGGCGGCGGCGGCGGCACCGGTGGTTCGGCTTCGACCGCTGCCCTGTCGCGCCAGGGTGACGGCACATCGCTTGATTTCGGTGTATCCATCGGTGGATCGGGCGGAGCAGCCGGCGACGGCAGAGCCGTCGACGTGGTCAACAATGGGACAATCGTCACCGACGGCGTCGCTTCAACCGCCATCAACGCGCAAAGCATTGGTGGTGGCGGCGGCAAGGGCGGCTCTAGCCTGGCTGGCATCGCAGGGCTGACCCAATCGGGCACTCAGCCCAAACCCCGCACCGTCAACGTCAACGTCGCCATCGGTGGCGCCGGTGGCAGCGGTGGAAATGCCAGCACGGTCAGGGTCGTCAACACAGGCGGTATTCAGACCGGTGATGGCGCTGCAAAAGGAATTTCGGCGCAAAGTATCGGCGGCGGCGGCGGCCAGGGCGGCGCCGCCGATGCCTTCGCCATGCTCGCCGGTTATTGTGCCATTTGTGGCCAGTCCGAGCCTGACAATGGCGCGAAATCCATCAACCTGACAGTCTCCGTCGGTGGTGCCGGCGGCGGCGGCGGGCATGCGGACGCGGTCAATGTCGACAATATCGGCTCGATCCTGACCGAGGGCGCCGGCGCGGACGGCATTTTCGCCCAGAGCATTGGCGGTGGCGGCGGCGAAGGCGGCACCGGATCGCTCGGCCAGAATTTCCTGCAAGGGCTCGCCGGCGTCATCATTTCCGACGGTCCGATCATCTTAGATCCAGTGGGATCCCTGAAGATCTGGGACGACATCCAGGTGGCGATCGGCGGCAGCGGCGGTTCAGCCGGCAACGGTGGTCCGGTCACCGTGAAGAATGCCGGGGCGATCGCAACGCTCGGCGTTCAATCCAGCGCGATCTATGCTCAGAGCATCGGCGGCGGTGGGGGTCGCGGCGGAGCCTCTTCCGGCGGTTCCTTTGCTATCGCCTCGATCGGCGGCAAGGGCGGCTCTGGTGGCGACGCAAAAGCCGTCACAGTTGAGAATGACGGCGACATTTTCACGACGGGTGCGGCCTCCATGGGCATTTTCGCCCAGAGCGTTGGCGGCGGTGGTGGCCACGGTGGCGATGTCAGTCAGAACCTGTTCTGGAACGGCGTCGATGTCGGGATCGGCATCGACCTTTCGCTCGGCGGCGGAAGCGGCGGTAACGCCGGCGATGTTTCGGTCGACAACGCCGGCAGGATCGTGACCGAGGGTGCCGGCGGCCACGGTATCTTCGCGCACAGCGTTGGTGGTGGCGGCGGTATGGCCGGCAGTGCCGGGCTCAGCCCCGGCTCCGCCTTGTATTTCATCGGCTCGACCGGCGATGACGGCGATGCCGGAACCGTTACCGTCACCACGTCCGGCGACATTTACACATTGGGCCCGGGGGCGGTGGGAATCTTTGCCCAAAGTGGCAGCGGCCAAGAGGACACGGATACGTCAAACGACTTCGCCAACGGGGCCAGCGGCACAGGCAAAGCAGTGACAGTGACCGTCAGTGCCCGCATCGAAGCCGCCGGTGAGAATTCGGGCGGCGTTCTTGCCCAGAGCATCGGCGTCAACAACAACAGCGACGTGACGGTATCGATTGCGGCAGGCGGTGCCGTGATCGGCGGTATCGACACGGACGGAGATGGAACCGACAGCAATGCAATTGCCATCGAGTTGCTCGACGGCGCCGACAATGTGATTACCAACCGAGGGACTGTTTCCACCCAGCAGGGCCATTTGGGAACGGCGGTCGCGACGCGAACGACGCGGGAAAACAAAACCACTCCCAACGACACAGTCGACAATTACGATATCCTCACCGGATCGGTGTTCCTGACCGGATCGACGAATGCCGTGACGAATTATGCCAGCGGTCGCATGAACGCCGGCGCCGATATCGATATCGGATCCGGCAATACCGTCAGCAATTTCGGCACGATTTCGCCAGGCGACAAGGACCAGGTGTTCACCTCCACGATCACCGGCGACTATGTGCAGAGCGACGACGGCACCTATGAAGTCGACGTCGATTTCAAGATTGCCGACGAGAACCCCGGACCGGGTGTTCCCGGGGAGGCCGATCTGATCCACATCACGGGCACCGCGGAGCTCGACGGATTTGTCACCGTCAACGCCGTCAACGGCGCCTATCTGGAGCCGGACGTGTCTGGCTCGGTTCTGATCCTGACGGCCGATGGCGAATACGGCACGCCGACGCTGATCGCGCCGGATACGGCGGTCGTCAACTATGAGCTCAGCTACGACACGACAACCACCAACAATGTCTATCTCGGCTGGACGGTGAATTTCACGCCGGACGGCCTCAATCGCAACGAGGCTGCCATCGGCGACTACATAACCGACGTGATTGCGGCCGGCGATCCGGAGTCCCTCACCCCGGTGGTCAACGCCCTGCTGGAAGCGCCTGACATCCCGACCTTGCGCAATTACTACGACCAGCTGTCGCCAGAGGCCTATATCGACAATGAGCTCGCGACGGTTCTTGGAAACATGCGCTTTGGCCGTTCTCTGATGAACTGCCACACGATGGACGAGACCGGACACTGCGGCTGGCTGCGTTTCGGGGGCTACCGGACCGAGCGCGACGAGACCTTCGAGTATTTCGGCTTCAACGAAAACGTGCTTGATGGCGAGGCCGGCATAGGTGGAATGGTCAACGACAGCACCGGGCTGTTCCTGGCGCTGAACTATGGCCGCAGCGATATCGACACGGAAGATCTGGCGTCAAGCAACGGCCATCGGCTTCAGGGCGGCCTGGGCCTCAGCCACTACGGCGAAGGCGGCGGTGCGATCTCGATTGCCGCCATGGGTGGTGCCGCCTGGTATGACGTCGAACGCACTTTGACGTTGACCGGCACGCCGATGACGGCACAGGGCAACCAGAAACTCTACTATGGTGGCGGCCAGGTCCGGCTGTCCTATGAGGCAAGCAATGGCCCGGTGACGCTGACCCCGTCCATTGAGGCCTGGGGCGGCTATTTCTACAACAGCGCAATCTCAGAATCCGGAGCGGGCGGCGCCAGTCTCGACATCGAAGGAGACGGCGACTTCTTTGCCGCCGTGCGCCCTGCCCTCAAACTGGCCGCCCAAAGCACCACGAATAACGGCGGTACGATCAGCGCCTTCATCCAGGGTGGCGCCACCTATATCGCCTACGGCAATAGCGACTTCGGAACGGGTATGACGGCCACCATGCAGGGTGACGCCAACGCCGTCCAGGGTTTCACGGTGACCAGCAGTCTGGCCGATTGGTATGTCGACGGTCTGGTCGGTCTCAACTGGACCGCACCGGGCGGCACGCAGTTCAAATTGAGCGGCGGCGCTCAATATGCACAGGACTATCTGATTTACGGTGGCGACGCCGAACTGGTCGTTCCGTTCTGACCAATCGGCTAATACATACTTTTTCGGTATGCCTCTTCCAAATCGGCGTCGATCTTTTCCATCTCGGCCTTGTCTTCCGGGGCACCGGTTGTCTGATCGAGAATGATCCTGGCAAGGGATGGCATTTCGTTTCGGTCCTGGAAGTGATCCGGGTCCCAGAGCTTTGATCGCCGAAAGGCTTTGGCGCAGTGCAAGTAGACTTCGTCGATTTCGACGATGATCGCCACTTTCGGTAGGCGATCCCGGACGGCCATGGGCTCGAGCACCGACGGATCCGTGGTCACCTTGGCCCGGCCATTGATCCTCAGCGTGTCGTCGAAGCCCGGCACCAGGAACAGCAATCCGACAAACGGATTGGCGACGATGTTGCTGAGCGTATCGAGGCGGTTGTTCCCCGGCCGGTCGGGGATCGCCAAGGTGCGGTCATCGAGTACCCGCACAAATCCGACCGGGTCGCCGCGCGGGCTGACATCCGCGTTGCCCTCTCTGCTTTGGGTGCCGATACACACAAACGGTGATCTGGCAATGAACTCCCTGGCATGCGGGTCCAGGCAGTCGAGGCATTTCTGCACCGCCAAGGGGTGCCGCTCGTGGAAAAGCTCTCTGAGCGCGGTTTCGTCTGAAATCACGAAATTGTCGTCAATCTTGAAATCTGTCATCAACCGGCCTCCGGATTGAATTCACTTTGTGCCAGCTTCGGCGATCGCCTTCCACACCTTTTCTGCAGTTGCGGGCATGTCGACATGCTCGACGCCGGTATCGGCAAGAGCATTGCAGATGGCGTTGATCGTTGCTGCCGGTCCGGCGATCGCGGCGGCCTCTCCACAGCCTTTCGAACCGAGCGGGTTGGTGGTGCAAAGCGTTTCAACCGCGTGAAACTCGATGCTTGGAATGTCACGGGCCCGCGGCATCGTGTAGTCGTGAAACGATCCCGTGAGAAGGTGACCGGATTTCGGGTCATAGCGACACTCTTCCATCGACGCCTGGCCGATTGCCTGAGCAGCCCCGCCATGGATCTGGCCTTCGACGATCATCGGATTGACCACGCGGCCGAAATCGTCAATGGCCAGATACCGGTCGACACGAACGGCGCCCGTTTGCGGGTCGACCTCGACTTCGACGAGATGGCAGCCGTAGGGAAACGTGAATGCCTCGGGATCGTAATAGGTGACGTCTTCGAGGCCGGGCTCCAGATCCGCAGGATATTTGGCCGGGGCATAGGCGCGGCCGGCGACTTCGGCGAACGTCAGTGTCTTGTTGCCCGGTCGAAGCCGGAACAGCCCCTCTTCCAGATCGATATCCTCGGCCCGTCCGTCCAGGATATGGGCGGCGATCCGTTTCATCTTCGTGACGATCTTTCGCGTCGATGAGACCAATGCACTGCCGCCGACGGACAGCGACCGAGAGCCGTAAGTGCCGATGCCATAGGGCACTCGCGCGGTGTCACCATGGACGATTTCAATGTCGGCCGGATCCAGGCCGGTTTCTTCCGCAACCAGCTGTGCAAAGGCGGTTTCGTGACCCTGTCCATGGGTATGGCTCCCGGTCAGCACCGTGATGCCGCCGGTAGGGCTGACCCGCACGGTCGCCACTTCGTATTGCCCACCGCCGCAGCCCTGCTCGATCAGCATCTCCGAGGGCCCCATTCCGCAGGCTTCCATATAGAAGGCGATGCCGAGCCCTCGTTTCATGCCGGTTGCCTGCGATCTCGTCCTGCGGTCTTCAAGGCCGGGCAAGTCGGCAGCCTGCCGGCAAGCCTCCAGCACCGCAGGAAGATCACCGGAGTCATAGGTCCACAGGAACGGTGTCTTGTAGGGAATCATGTCGGCACTGATCAGGTTTCGCCGGCGAAGCTCGAATGCATCCATGCCGAGCCGCTGCGCGGCCACGTCGATGATGCGTTCCAGAACGTAAGTGCATTCCGGCCGCCCGGCACCGCGATAGGCATCGACGGCAGTCGTGTTGGTGAAGGCGCCGCGAACATGGATGTGGACATCGCGCAAGGCATAGGGCCCCGGAAACGGGTTGCCGTAGAAGAATGTCGGGATAGCCGGAGCGAACGTGGACAGATAGGCACCCATATTGGCAATCGTATCGACCTTGAGCGCCATGAACCTGCCATCCGCATCGAGGCCGAGCGAAACCGTCGTGACGTGATCGCGTGCGTAGGTGTCGGCCTGAAACGCCTCACTCCGACTGGCGGTCCAATACACCGGCCGATTGATCCGCCGGGCGGCAACGAGAACGAGGACCTCCTCGTTGTAGTGGTAAATCTTCATTCCGAAGCCGCCACCCACATCGGGCGACACAACCCGGATCTTCTCCTCCGGGACCTTGAGCGTGCTTGCCGACAGCATGACCCGAATGGGATGCGGGTTCTGGTTGGACGTATAAAGCGTGTACTCACCGCGACCCGGTTCAAAGAGGCCCAACGTGCCGCGTGTTTCGATCGGTGCGGCATTGATCCGGTTCTGGACGAGATCGAGTTCGATCACGTGTGCGGCCTCGTCCATAACCCGCGCGGTTTCCATCGCGTCACCAAGCGTCCAATCAAACGTCACATTGGACAACAGGCCCGGATGCACGATCGCGGCATCGTCGTCGAGGCTCGTCGCCAAATCCGTCTGTGCCCGCAGCACCTGATAGTCGACCTCGACAATCTCCAGTGCGGCTTCCGCCTGGTGACGTGTTTCCGCCACGACGGCGGCCACCGGATCGCCAACGTGAAGCGCATAGTCGCTGACGAGGACCGGGTGTTCCGGCGCCGCCATCTCGGTCCCGTCGCTGCTGTGAACCGGCCATGCACAGGGCAGTCCGCCGATCCCCTCTTCCTGGAGTTGGTCGCCTGTCAAAACCGTCAGGACTCCCGGCAGCCGTTCGGCCCTTTCTGTGTCGATTGCGTTGATCCTGGCGCAGGCGTGCGGTGACCGTAACACGACCAGATGCGCGACACCGGTCATCCTGTCCGCAATGTCCGAAACATAGGTCCCGGTTCCCGTGAGAAAACGCTGGTCTTCCTTTCTCAGGAGCGATTGGCCAATCCAATTCATGTTTTTTCTCAATATGTTAGATGGTAAATATAAAGTTACGGAGGACTGACCGCCTTGTAAAATTCCGAAATTAGTGACGCTTTATCGAAAAAACTGCACATGCCACCGGCTTCCGGCTCGGTTCGGTTTTCATCCTGATTCAGGTCGATCGCGCAACGCTCTGATTTCGCTGAATATTGCGGAACACCAGCGGGCTCTATGCCGAAAACACAGTCTCAAAGATGCGGAAGGTTCGATTGAAAATGCGGTTGCTGTGATTCTCGGTATCGAATAATCAGATAAGCCGGCTTCGGCCGGCGGCCTGGCCTAGGCCAGTGCGGCGCGGATCATCTTCTGGCATCGGCTGGCCATGAAGTCGATGAACAGACGCAACTTCGGATCCTGGAAATCCTTGTGCGGAAAGATCACTGCAAGCTTGGCCGGGATCGGCGGCGTGTCCGGCAGTACCGGCACAAGCAGGCCGGAATTGAGATAGCTCTGCACCTCGAAGCGCGGCTTGTTGACGATGCCGTGGCCGGCCAGTGCCCATTCCATCAGAACGTCACCGTCGTCGGAATCGAACACGCCGGAGACCTCGATCTTGCGCACCCCGTCCTCGGTCTGCAGCGACCAGATGAACTCGTTGGACCCCGGAAACCGCAGCAGCAGGCAGTTGTGCCCGTCCTTGACGAGGTCGTCTATCGTGTCGGGCGTGCCGGCCTTGGCGAGGTATTCCGGCGAGGCACAGAGCACCCGTTCGCAGTCCATGATGCCGCGCATCCGCAGGCTGGAATCCTCGATCACGCCCAGCCGAAAGGCCAGGTCGATGCTCTCTTTGAGTATATCGACATTGTGGTCGGAGAGCCGCAGGCGCACCTCGATCTCGGGATATTGCTGCTGGAACTCCGGAATGCCGGAGGCAATGAACCGACGGCCGAAACCAAGCGGCGCCGTTACCCGGATCGTGCCCTTGGGCTGGCCGGAAACCGAGGCGATCGAGGCTTCCGCGTCCTCCACGGCCTGAATTATGCGCCCTGCCCCGCGATAAAAAATCTTGCCCTGTTCGGTCGGTGTCAGCTGCCGCGTTGTGCGGTTGAACAACCGCACGCCGAGATACTTTTCAAGCTCCTTGACGCGGTTGCTGGCGACCGCCGGCGATATCCGCAGGTCACGTCCCGCGGCCGACAGATTGCCCAATTCCACGACCCGCAGGAACACCTTGATATTTTCAAAATAGGACATGGCGGAAGCATAGGATTATTTAGAATTTTTTGAAAGTCATGCCGAGACTTTCGACTTTCCTTGGAAGTCGACGACCTTCAGAATGCCGCCGAAACACCAAGGGGATCGTTCATGTACGACTTTGCCATTGCCTGGGACTGGCTATCCTTTGCCGCGCGCTGGCTGCATGTCATCACGGCCATCGCCTGGATCGGCTCGTCCTTCTACTTTATAGCCCTGGACCTCGGCCTCAGGCAGCGTCCGGGCCTGCCGGAAGGCGTCTACGGTGAGGAATGGCAGGTACATGGCGGCGGTTTCTACCGCATGCAGAAATACCTGGTGGCGCCGGCCGAAATGCCGGAGCATCTGACCTGGTTCAAATGGGAATCCTACATGACGTGGATTTCCGGCGCGATGCTGATGGCCATCGTCTACTATGCCGGCGCCGATCTCTACCTGATCAACCCGGAGGTGCTGGATATCCCGGCCTGGGTCGGCATCCTGATCTCGATCGCCTCGCTGGCCTTTGGCTGGATCGCCTACGATCTGATCTGCCGTGCCTTCGTCGGGCGCAGCGACACGTTGCTGATGGTGCTGCTCTATGGCGTCCTGGTGGCCATGGCCTGGGGCTATACCCACGTCTTTACCGGTCGCGCTTCATTGCTGCATCTCGGCGCTTTCACGGCCACGATCATGACGGCCAACGTCTTCATGATCATCATCCCCAACCAGAAGATCGTCGTCGCCGACCTGAAGGCCGGCCGCAAACCGGATCCCAAATACGGCATCATCGCCAAGCAGCGCTCGACCCATAACAACTACCTGACGCTGCCGGTCATCTTCCTGATGCTGTCGAACCACTATCCGCTGGCCTTCGCCACGGAGTTCAACTGGGTGATCGCCTCGTTGGTCTTCCTGATGGGCGTCACCATCCGCCACTATTTCAACACCAAACACGCGCGCAAGGGCAACCCGACCTGGACATGGCCTGCCACGGTAATCCTGTTCATCATCATCGCCTGGCTGTCGACTGCACCGAAGGTTTTGACCGGCGAGGACGATGCCCAAGCCGCCATCCAGCCCGCCTTCCAGCGCTTCGCCGCCGACAGTCACTTCGATGCCGCACGCGAAATTGTGCTCTCGCGCTGCTCCATGTGCCACGCACAGGAGCCTGTCTGGGAAGGCATCGTCGCGGCCCCGAAGGGCGTGCTCCTGGAAAATGACGCCGAGATTGCGGCCCAGGCCCGCGACATTTACCTCCAGGCCGGGCGCAGCCATGCCATGCCACCGGCCAATATCACGAAAATCGAACCGTCCGAGCGGCGGATGCTGGTCGCCTGGTTCGAAAGCGCCGTCGCCGGCAATTCGGAGCAGAACCAGTGACAAAGAGACTGATACGCGGCCGCCTCCTGTCCTTCCTTGAGGCGCCGAGGGATCTCGAAGACCACGCTTCCTATCGCTATGTGGAGGATGGCGCAGTGCTGGTCGAGGACGGTGTCATCACGGCATCCGGCGAACACGAGACTGTTCGCAATCTGGCTGGCCCGGACGTTCCCGTGGATGACCACCGACCGCATCTTCTGTCGGCAGGATTCATCGACCCGCATATCCATTTTTCCCAGATGCAGGTGATCGGCTCCTACGCCGCTGCTCTGCTTGAATGGCTGAACACATACACGTTCGTGGAAGAGCAGCGGTTCGGCGACCCGGCGCATGCCGCCCGCATCGCGTCTGCATTCTTCGATGAGATGGTGCGTCACGGCACGACGACGGCCGTCGCCTATTGCTCGGTGCACAAGGCCTCCGCCGATGCTTTCTTTGCCGAAAGCCACCGGCGCAACATGCGCATGATCGCCGGCAAGGTGATGATGGACCGCAATGCGCCGGCCGCGCTGTGCGACACGCCACAGACCGGTTACGACGATACCAAGGCTGTGATCGAGGCGTGGAACGGCAAGGGCCGTCAGCACGTTGCCATCACGCCGCGCTTCGCCATTACTTCGACGCCCGAGCAGATGGAAATGGCCCGCACGCTGATGCAGGAATATCCGGACCTGCACATGCAGACCCACCTGTCGGAAAACCATGCTGAGATCGCCTTCACAAAAGAGCTGTTCCCCTGGTGCGATGACTACACGCATGTTTACGAACATTACGGCCTGCTGGGGCCGAAGAGCCTGTTTGGCCACTCTATTCATCTGAGTGACCGCGAGGCCGATGTGATGGCGGAATCCGGTTCGGTCGCCGTGTTCTGCCCGACCTCCAATCTGTTTCTGGGCAGCGGCCTGTTTGGCCTGAAGACCCTCGACGAGCGGGACAATCCGGTGCGCATCGCCATCGCCACGGATGTCGGCGGCGGCACCAATTATTCGATGCTGCGCACCGTTGACGAGGGCTACAAGGTGCTGCAGCTGCAGGGCCAGCGGATGACGCCGCTCGAGAGCTTCTACCGCATCACCCTTGGCAACGCTCGCGCGCTGTCGCTGGAGGACCGGATCGGCTCGCTTGAAACAGGCAGGGACGCCGACATCGTCGTCCTCAATGCCCATGCAACGCCCGCCATGTCATTGCGCATGGAAACGGTTGATAAGATCAGCGAAGAGCTGTTCCTGTTGCAGACGCTGGGCGATGATCGGGCGATCGTCGAGACCTATGTTGCGGGAGAGCCGGCAAAGAGTGTACTTGGCGGGACATGAACCCAAGCCATCCTGCAATGACTGACATTCGTCCCGCCTCGGATGTCTCGTCCGCTGATCTCTGCGCCGCCATGAACGACGCATTTTCCGACTATGCCGTGTCGATGACCCTGTCTGACTCCGCCTTTCGGATGATGATGCGGCAGCGGGGGCTCAACACGGCCGCATCACGGGTGGCGCTGGTCGCCGACAGAATTGCGGCCATCTGGCTGGTTTCCGTTCGAGATCGGAAGGGGTACCTGATCTCAAGCGGAACCTGTCCTGAATTCCGCTCCAGAGGCCTGGCCCGCGCGCTGGCCAATGACTGCCTGACAGGACTGAGAGCCAACGGCACCCGCTCATTCCAGACCGAGGTCATGGACGGGAACGAAACTGCCATGGCGCTCTATCGGAGCCTGGGAATGACCGTTTCCCGGCGCCTCGATTGCTACGAAATTGTCCCACCGCCGGCCCCGTCTTCTTCGCAATTGTCGCCTGCGAACTGGACCGATATTGCCTCCGATGTCACTTCCTTGAGGGACTGGACGCCGAGCTGGCAAAACGATGATGCATCCCTCTCAGCTGTTTCGAACGAGACGACATGCTTGCAAATCCGTGACTCGGACGGACTTGCCGCCTACGCAGCGCTGATCCCGCAGACGGCAACACTTGCGCAGATGGCAGTGCGGCCGGATCGACGGCGCAGCGGCCTCGGCTCGCTTCTTGTCTCCGGTCTCCAACGGGCGATGCCGGACCGGCCACTTCGCGTTCTCAATGCATGGGCCGAAGACACGGGATATTCGGCATTTCTGTCGTCGTGGGGCGCCAAACCTACGGTGAAACAGAGCGAACTCCATATGCCGCTCTAAACATAAGCCGATACCGATCATCGCTTGCGCGCATCCTAGTGGGCCGGATCTGCAGGAGCCCATGCCCGGGGATATCTTGTGCTCTCACAAGCACCAACCTTGCTTTGAGTACAATTTGAGTGCAAAGAGAGCCCATGCGCGCACGAACGCAGACCACCATCGACAGCATCCGCGCCTGGATCGACACGAAAATTGCGAATGCCGAACCGGGAGACAGGTTGCCGCCGGTTCGCACGATGATGCGGCAGTTTGCGACCGCTCAACGCACCGTCGAAACCGCCTTGCGGCCCTACATCGATGACGGACGCCTCTCCGTGAGGCCCGGCGCGGGCATCATCGTGAACGACCCGGCTGCCGAACAGGGCGATCAGGCAGACTACGAAGGCGACCTGCTGGTGCTTTACCGCGCGTCCGACAGCCGATTGGCCCACAATATTCTGCAGGAAGTGGAAGTGCGCCTCAAAGCACGCGGGATGAGCATCCTGCAGCTCGGCTACTCAAGTGAAGAGCAAGCTCTGTCGATCCTTGAACGCATTGGCCGGTTCAAGACATGTATGCTGCAGGTCAATTTCGAGGTGCTGTCAATCGAGTTCCTCGCGGCATTGCGACGGCATGTCAATTCGATCGTCATAGACGGTGTTTCGGCGACGGGCATCGATGTCGATGCGGTCGGCACCAACTGGCGCGAGGCGCTCTCCGTGGCGTTTCGTATCCTGCGCGACAAGGGCCACGAACGCATCGCGTTCCTCACCTCCGCTCATCACGCGCGGCAAATCGCCATGGCCCGGCGGGAGTTTCGATTGTTGGCGGAAGCCCTCCCCGATCCGGACATGGCCTATCTCATCGAGATCGACCGGCTCCCGGGCAGCTACCAGATTTCGGATTTCGCGTCGGCTCTCGAGGCGCAAAAGGACAAGTCGGGCAAGTTGCCCTTCACGGCCCTCATCGCCTGGGGTGTGGTGGAGGGCTTCATGCTCGAACGGGCTCTGTCGAATCTCGGGCGGCGGATCGGCCAGGATATCAGTGTCATCCTGCTTGGAAGCATCGACTTTCCGTCGGAGCATCTTGGCCTGTTCGATGTGGTCGGCAATTCCAATGAAGAAAAGCTGGCTGTATTCGAAGAGGTCATTGCGGACAGGATCGCCATGAAGCAACGCGAGCCCGAGACCCATTACCTGCCGATCAGTTATGCCCAGAACGGCTCTGTCACTGCTCAATAATCAAATTTCGAGTATAAACCGGATTGTACCGATTATTATACCCAAATAGGCTCGCCGCTATTGACCAACGGCAAGGCGGGCCATGCGCCACGAGCAACTGCAAAATCAGCACATTGGTGTCTCAATCATCGGCGCTGGAGAACGTGGCGTCTATTTCATCGGCTCACGCATGGCCGAGATCGCGGCCGAAACCGGATTTCGTGTCGTTGGCGTGTTTGATTCTCTCCCCGAACGGGCTGAATACGCAGCCAGGCATTTGAGCGACATTTACAATCGTGTCGGCCTCGCGCACGACGTTCGGGTGTTTGAAGATCTGCCGGCGGCGACGGAAGATCCGGCCGTCGATCTGGTTCTGGTCACCACGCACACCAATGCCCACCGTGAACCGCTCGAGGCTGCGCTACGCGCCGGCAAGAAAGTCTATCTCGACAAGCCGATCTCCGTCACGTTGCCGGATGCCGAAGCGATCGTAACGGCCGAGGAACAAAGTGGCACGCCAGTGCTCATGGGATTTACCCGTCGCTACGAGCGACCGTGGATCGAGGCTATCCGCCTGGCCGCCGATGGCGCCATCGGCGACCCGCAAATGATCCTGCTGCGATCGGTCATTCCCTACACCCGCTATCTGCAACTCTGGCACCGCAAGAGTGCCCTCTCGGGTGGCGCTCTGAATGACAAATGTTCCCACCATTTCGATGTACTCAACTGGATTGCCGGAGCCCGACCCGTTTCGGTCAGTGCCATCGGCGGACGCTCCGGTGTTTTCAAGCCCGACCCGAATGCACCCGAACGCTGCAGCGAATGTGAGCGCGACTGCCCCTACCGGCGTCACGAAACGCTGGTCGATCGGTTTGAAGGTGTCGGTCATGCTGCCAACCCGAGCTGGAGCCACGCGATCCGCATCGAGGATCGCGATGACACCTGCGTCTACCTGCCGGGCGCCGATATTGACGACCATGCCATTGTGACCGTGCGCTACGAAAACGGAATGTCCGCCTGCCTTTTCTTCACCATTTTCGGCCCATGGGCAGAAGATCAGGAAACGCTGGAGATTGTCGGTTCGACCGGCAGACTGCGCATGGAACGCCATTCCGGCAGCATCGACCTGGTGGCAGATCATGGGCACAAGCACGAGACAATCACCTTCAACGATCCTGACCGATCTTCGACCCACTTCGGCGCCGATCTGGAGCTGGTACGCACCATGCGCCGCTTCTGCGCCGGAGAGATCCCGCCCGTCGGCGTCAAGGAAGGCCTCGCCTCGTTGCAACTGGTGCTCGCCGCCAGCCAGTCATTGCGCCTTGGCGGAGCACCGGTCGACCCATCCCGTCTGGAGGCATCCTGATGCCGGAGCGTTTGCCGGAACGCCTGACGCCGCTTGCCGCATCGCTGGGCCTGCAACCGCTGTTCGGCGACATCCACAATCATTGCGCCCTCTCCTATGGTCACGGCCGGCTGGAAGACGCCCTTGAACGGGCGTCGCTGCAGCTCGATTTCGTCTCTATTACTGGCCATGCGGACTGGCCCGACATGCCGACCGACGTCCCGGAAGTCGCTCACATCGTGGATTTCCATACCAAGGGCTTTGCAAAGCTGCGGCAGAGCTGGATAGCGCACTTCGAAACGTTGAGACGCTTCGAAAGGGCCGGCAGTTTCAGCGTTTTTCCGGGCTATGAAATTCACTCCAGCGCCCATGGCGACTACACGATTGTTTTCGCGGACCTGGATGCGGCACCATTGCAGATCGCTGCAAGCCCGGGTGACCTCAAGCAAGCCCTCGCCTCCCTGGGTGACCGGGCTTTCGCGTTTCCGCATCACATCGGATATCGCAGCGGCGCGCGCGGCATCAACTGGGAGACGTTCGACGAAGCGCTGTCGCCCTTCGTCGAAATGTTCTCCATGCATGGCTGCGCGACAACATCAGAAAACGACCGTTCCTACCTGCACTCGATGGGACCCGTCGACGGACATTCGACCATGGCATGGGGCCTGTCACAAGGTCATGTCTTCGGCATCGTCGGCAACACCGACCATCATTCTGCCTTTCCCGGATCCTGGGGGCATGGCCGCACCAGTGTCTATGCCAAGGGGCACGATCGCGATGCGATCTGGAACGCAATGCGGCTGCGCAGGACAAATGCGTTGACCGGCGATAACACGCATCTGATTGCGGCGATCGATGAAACTGTTCAAGGCGGCGTTGTTGAGCCGTCCGCCGATGCAAAACTCAAGCTCGAGGCTGTTGCCGGCGGATTTATCGACACAATCGATGTGGTCCGCAACGGCAGGCTCTTCGCCCGGGTCTCGCCTGACCTGACACCGTCGGAGGTCGACAGCCGGTCGGATGGTCGAATGGAAACTGTTCTGCAACTCGATTTCGGTTGGGGCGCGCGCGGCAAATCGCATGACTGGACGGGAGAAATCCGGGTCGAGGGTGGCGACATATTGGCGACTGAACCCCGGTTTCGCGGATCGGAAATCGTCTCTCCGCTGGATGGAAAAGACACCGGTCATGGTCTTCCAAGCCTTGACCGGTCCGATGGGCGGGTGTCGTTCTCGTTCACTGCCGAGGCCAATCCGAACAACGTGACACCGGCGACACAAGGACTGGTGATGCGGATCGCGGTTCAGCCGCATGCAGCCATACATGCGGACTTGTGCGGCCAATCGGTCTCGATCCCGGTCGCCCGACTGTTCGAAGGCTCGGTATCCGGCAATCTCGGCCCGATCGATTCACCCGCCTACCTGTTCCACCAGCTTCCTCTTGCGCAGCAGTGGCAATGGCAAGGCGACATTGGGCTCGGCGCGCTGTCGGCGGGGGACAATATTCATGTGAGGCTGCGTCAGGCCAATGGCCAGATGGCGTGGGCATCACCGATTTTTTGCAGGAGCGGAAGCACCTGAACGCAATACGCCGCGCATACAGGCGCGACGTGGCAAGGGCTTTGGACAAGCCAAAGGGAGAAAAGGAAATGAAGCAACTCAGCAAATATGCATTGGCTCTCGTCGGTTCGACGCTGATGTCGTTTTCCGTCCAGGCGGCGGACCTGACCATCGTGCACGGTTCCGTCGGGCGCGACCAGGAAATCCTGCGCAAACAGCTCGACAAGTTCGAGGCTGAAAGCGGACACACGGTCACGATCGTTTCGATGCCGGAAAGCACGACCGACCAGTTCGGCCAATACCGCCTCTGGCTTGCCGCGCAATCGAGTGACATCGACGTGTACCGGCTTGACGTGATCTGGGCGCCGCAATTGGCTTCGCACTTCATCGACCTCAACCCGCATGTGGCCGATATCGTCGATGATTTCATTCCTGCGGCAATCGAAAGCCAGACGGTCGACGGCAAACTTGTCGCGTTGCCGATGTTCCTTGGCGCACCGGCGCTTTACTACCGCAAAGACCTTCTTGAAAAACACGGCGAGGCCGTGCCAACCACCTGGACGGGCCTGACCGAGACGGCAAAACGCATCATGGATGCCGAGCGTGGGGCCGGCAATTCCGACATGTACGGTTTCGTGTTCCAGGGAGCTGCCTACGAAGGCCTTACCTGCAACGCGCAGGAATGGATCCATTCAATGGGTGGCGGAAGGATCGTCGAGCTGGACGGTTCGATCAAGATCAACAATCCGAAGGCCGCCGAGGCCCTGGAACTGGTCTCCAGCTGGGTTGGCGGCATCGCTCCCGAGGGCGTCCTGAACTACAAGGAAGAGGACGCGCGTGGCGTGTTCCAGTCCGGCAACTCGGTGTTCATGCGCAACTGGAACTATGCGTACGCCCTGGCAGCCGGCGACGACAGCCCGGTCAAAGGCAAATTCGGTGTGGCGATCCTGCCGGCAGGTCCCGACGGTCAAAGCACGGCCACGCTTGGCGGCTGGCACCTCGGCGTGACCAAGTATTCCAACAACCAGGAAGAAGCCATCGAACTGGTGCGTTTCCTCAACAACTACGAAAACCAGAAGGAACGGGCGATCGTCACCTCCCGGCCGCCGACCGTAAGTGCGGTTTATGCGGACCCGGACGTTGCCGAAAAGCAGGAATTCATCCCGCTGTGGAAGCCGGTTGTGGACAATGCCCTGCCGCGTCCGTCGGCTGCGACGCTGCGCAAATACAATGAAGTTTCTGCCGCCTTCTGGACTGCCGTGCACAACACCATGTCCGGTGACGGCTCGGCCCAGGAAAACCTGGCGGAACTCGAAAGCGAACTGAAACGCCTGCGCGGACCGCGCTGGTAATCCGATGCAGTCGGCCCCGGCATCTTGCCGGGGCCGGCTGAACCCTGCAAACTGTTGTCAATGAGCCGGTCCGTGCACCGATCCCGCCTATCGCAATCGCGCATTCGGTCAGCCTGGATGTTCCTGGCGCCGATGCTGATCGTGCTGTTTGTCGTGGCTGCCTGGCCGCTCGGACGAACGATCTGGTTCAGTTTCACCGACGCATCGCTCGACCTGATGTCGGAGGCGCGCTGGGTCGGCTTCCGCAATTATCTCGAATATGTCGACTTCGGCGATGGCGAGGGTCAGTATTACGGCCTCTTGGCCGATGCAAGATGGTGGCGTTCGGTCTGGAACACCATCCTGTTCTCCGTCGTTTCCGTCAGCTTCGAAACCGTGTTCGGCCTGATCATCGCGCTGGTGCTCAATCAGACTTTCAAGGGCCGGGGAATATTGCGCGCGGCGGTTCTCATTCCCTGGGCCATTCCCACGATCGTGTCGGCCCGGATGTGGGCCTGGATGATGCATGACCAGTTCGGGATTCTCAACGACATGTTCCTGAGCATTGGTCTGATATCCAAACCGATCGCCTGGACAGCCAACCCCGATACCGCGATGATCGCCATCCTGATCGTCGATATATGGAAAACCACGCCCTTCATGGCGCTGTTGATCCTGGCCGGGCTGCAAATGGTGCCGCAGGACATCTATGAAGCCGCCCGACTCGATGGTGTTCCGGCCTGGCGCGTGTTTCGGCGGGTGACGCTGCCGCTGATCATGCCGGCAATCCTGGTGGCCGTCGTCTTCAGGGCGCTCGACGCGTTGCGCGTCTTCGACATTGTCTACGTGTTGACGCCGAACACCGACGCGACGCGGACCATGTCCGTCTACGCCCGTGAAAACCTGTTCGACTACGACCAGTTTGCATACGGGTCGGCCGCATCCACACTGCTCTTTCTGGTTATCGCGGCCATCACGATCACGTTCATCATTGCCACACGCATGGATCTCGAAGGAGACCGGTCGTGACGGCAATGGACTTCAAACGCATCGGCTTCTACGCCCTGGTCGTGGTCATCGCCCTGCAGGCGGTGTTTCCCTTTTACTATGCCATTTTGACGTCGCTGGAGGATGGGCAGGCGCTGTTCGAGGTGAACTATCTGCCGGCGGAGCTGAATTTCACCAACTACGAGGCGATGCTGACGCAAGGTGTGTTCGGCAAGCAGATCCTCAATTCGGTCTTCGTTGCGACGGTGGTGGTCATTCTCTCCCTGTCGCTGGCGGTGACCGCGGCTTTTGCCCTGTCGCGGATCCATTTCAGGGGCCGCTCCTTGCTGCTCCTCACCATCCTGTCGGTTTCGATGTTCCCGCAGATCGCCGTGCTGTCCGGCCTGTTCGAAGTGATCCGGACCTTCGGCCTTTTCAACTCGCTATGGTCGCTGGTTTTCTCCTACATGATCTTCACCCTGCCCTTCACGGTCTGGGTCCTGACGACCTTCATGCGTCATCTGCCGCTGGAGATCGAGGAAGCAGCGATTATGGATGGCGCCTCATCGCTGACGATTGTACGCCGGGTCTTTCTGCCTCTCATGTGGCCGGCCATGGTGACCACCGGCCTGCTCGCATTCATCCACGCCTGGAACGAATTTCTGTTCGCGTTGACCTTCCTGTCGACCGACAGTCAGCGCACGGTGCCGGTTGCCATCGCGTTGATCTCCGGCCGCAGTGAGTTCGAAATCCCCTGGGGCAACATCATGGCGGCGTCGGTCATCGTCACACTGCCGCTGGTGGCCCTAGTCCTGATTTTTCAACGCAAGATCATATCCGGCCTGACGGCCGGCGCCGTGAAAGGGTAATGCATGGCATCCGTCGCGATGAAATCGGTGTGCAAATCGTTCGGCTCCGTCGAAGTCCTGCACAATGTCGACCTGGAGCTGAACAAGGGCGAGTTGGTGGTGTTCGTCGGACCATCCGGTTGCGGAAAATCGACGCTTTTGCGGCTGATCGCCGGCCTCGAGGATATCACCTCGGGCGATCTCTTTATCGACAACGAACGCGTCAACGATGTGCTGCCGGCCAAACGCGGCATCTCCATGGTATTCCAGTCTTACGCCCTTTATCCGCATATGAGCGTGTTCGAAAACATGGCCTTCGGTCTCGAACAGGCAAAACTGGATCGCAGCGAGATCGAGCAAAGGGTCAAGGACGCCGCCGACATGCTGCAGATCAGCGAGTATCTCGAACGCAAGCCCAAACAGCTTTCCGGCGGCCAACGGCAGCGCGTGGCCATCGGTCGTGCCATTACTCGAAAGCCGCGCGTCTTCCTGTTCGACGAGCCGCTGTCCAATCTCGACGCGGCACTGCGCGTGGATACACGGATCGAACTTGCGCGCCTGCACAAGCGGCTCGCCGGCACCACCATGATCTATGTCACCCATGATCAGGTCGAAGCGATGACCCTGGCCGACCGTATCGTTGTCCTCAACAACGGACGTGTCGAGCAAGTTGGCGCCCCGATGGAGCTCTATCGCAATCCGGCGACGCGTTTCGTCGCAAGCTTTATCGGCTCGCCACGCATGAACATCATCGAAGGCGATATCGCCAGCGCTCGCGGCGCCCATGCTTACGGCATCCGGCCGGAACACATCACGATTTCCCGCGACGAGGGCCGGTGGTCGGGATCCGTGATTTTGTCTGAAGAACTGGGTAGCGACACCTACACCCATGTGGAAACGAAAGAGGCTGGAGTCGTCAATGCCAGAGCGGTCGGCGCGCATGAATACGACGCCGGGGAAACCGTCTATCTGACACCCGACGACAATGCCGTGCATCTTTTCGACGAACGCGGACACGCGCAACCGAACTGAGCCCCGACAAAGCGAGGTCCTGTGATGCCCAACATCCTGCTTCTGATCGCCGACGATCTTGGACGCATGACCGGTTGTTATGGCGAGAAAGCCATTTCAACGCCGAACATCGACCGTCTCGCGGGCGAAGGCACACGTTTCGACATGGCCTTCACGTCAACCGCCTCGTGCTCGGCCAGCCGTTCGGTCATCTATACCGGCCTGCACACGCACGAGACCGGTCAGTACGGGCTGCACCACGACTATCATCATTTCATGACGTTCAGCCACGTTGAGACAGCACCGGCCCTGTTCAACGGCGCGGACCATCTCACCGGAATCATCGGCAAGGTTCACGTGGGGCCGCCGGACGTCTATCCCTGGGCCGTTCGTGAACACAGCATGTCCCGCGATGTCGCCTGGGTGGCGGAACGAGCCGCTGCGTTTTTGCGCCAGTCCCGAGATGATGACTGTGCGTTTTTTCTGACCGTCGGCTTCGTCGACCCGCATCGCGACATGACCCGGTCCGGTTTCGGCAACAAGGGCGATTATCCCGGCATCGAAGACCGGGTCTTTGCACCGGAAGACGTCTCAATACCCGATTTCCTACCTGACCTGCCAGAGGTTCGGGAGGAGCTGGCCGAGTATTATCGCTCGGTCCACCGGCTCGATCAGGGCGTGGGTCTGGTTCTCTCCGCTCTCGAAGAATCCGGATTGGCCGACGACACCCTGGTCTGCTTTTTGTCCGACAACGGCGCACCTTTTCTGAACTCCAAGACAACACTCTATGACGCGGGCGTGCACCTGCCGTTGATCATGCGTAAACCGGGCGGTGAAGCGGGTATCGCCAATCCGAACCTGGTTTCGTTCGTCGATCTCCTGCCGACATTCCTTGACTGGGCCGGCATCGACCGACCTGCCGGCGCTCGCCGCGGCCGCTCACTGTTGCCCATTCTTTCGGAGGCCGAATTGCTGCCCGCATGGCAACGCGTTTTCGGCTCTCATACATTCCACGAACTGACCAATTTCTGGCCGACGCGGTTTCTGCGCACGCCGCGCTACAAATATCACCGCAACGTCGCCTGGCAGCTCGATTTTCCATTCGCCGGCGATCTTTACGGATCATTGTCGTGGCAGGGGATCCGCAATCATGAGCCGGTCAAGATAGGCGAGCGGACACTGAAGGACTATGTCCGCCGTCCGCCCGAAGAGCTCTACGACCTCGACACCGACCCGCGCGAGGTTCGAAATCTTGCCGATGATCCGGCTCACGCCTCGATTCTCGCAGAATTCAGAGACGCAATGGAGACGTGGCAGCGGCAAACGGACGATCCGTTCCTCTACCGGGATGGAGTATCCGTGCGTTCAGTCCAACACCATCTGGATGCCGGCATGGTCCTGCCGGACCGGTTTGATTTCGACACCGACAATCCGGGAAACATCGATTAGAGCATGGTGTCGCCAAGGGCGTCAGCTGCCCCGGTAGGTCGAGTAGCCATAGGGCGAAATCAGCAGCGGCACATGATAATGGGCACTGGCGTCCGAAATGCCGAACCGGATCGGGATCACGTCGAGAAATGGCGGCTCTGACAGCGGAGCGCCGCTGGCGCGCAGATAGTCTCCCGCATGGAAGACCAATTCAAACTCGCCCGTCCGCATTTCATCTCCGATCAACAGCGGCGAATCGACCCGGCCGTCATCATTGGTGACCACCGATTTGACGGTGCGCCGGCCATCCCGTTCCAGCGCGATCAGATCGATAGCCAGCCCCTCAGCCGGCCGGCCTGTCGCGGTATCGAGGACGTGTGTTGTCAGGCGTCCGGTTTCAGCCATGGCTTTCTCCATTGTTTTCGCGGGCGCTGCCCGTTGGTTCATCATTTTCGGGGAGCAATGCGTTCAGCCCAATCGCCAGGAAGGCAGCCGGCAACACGCCGGATGACAGCAGGACCCGCACTGTCGGCGGCAGATGCTGAAGCGCTTCCGGAACCAGCTTCAAGCCCAGTCCGACTGACAGCGATACGGCAAAGATAATCATGTTGCGGCTGTTCCAGCGCACGTCCGACAGCATCGTGACACCGGCCGCGCCAACCATGCCGAACATGACTACAATGCCGCCGCCCAGAACGGAGATCGGCATAGCCGCCACCACCGCCCCGACTTTGGGCACCAAACCCGCAAGCACGAGAAAAACTGCCCCGATGGTAACGACGTGACGGCTCATCACGCCAGTCAGCAGCACGAGCCCGACATTCTGGCTGTAGGACGTATTGGGAAGACCGCCGAACAGCGCTGCCAGCGTCGAGCCCGCCCCATCGGCATAGGTCGCGCCGGAGAGCTCCCGTACGGTTGCCTGACGTCCGGCCCCACCCTTGGTGATGCCCGAGACCGAGCCAACGGTATCGATGACCGATACCACGGCCATCAGGCAGAATCCGATCACGGCGGCAGCATTGACCTCGAAACCGAAATGCAGCGGCTGGGGCGCCATGAACCACGCCGCCTCGCTGACATTCGAGAAGTCGACCTTGCCCATTGCCAAACCGACAACATAGCCAACCGCCAGACCGACCAGCACCGCGGCGGCGGAAAGGACGCCACGCACGAAAAATTTCAGCGCCAAGGTCACTGCCATGACGATCAGCGCCAAAGACCAGTTCTTCAGATCGCCGAATTCCGACGTGCCCTTCACTGGCGCGCCGCCAGCGGCGTATTCGATGCCGATGGGGATCAGCAGAAGCGACACCATCAGAAGAACGATGCCGGTGATCAGCGGCGGCAGCAGATAACGAATTCGACCCACGACGGCACCGAGCAGAAAGTGAAACAGACCGCCGATCACCAGCCCACCGAAGAGCGCTGCCATTCCGGCGGACTTGACCACCGGAATCATCAGCGGAATGAAAGCGAAATTGGTCCCCTGTACCACCGGCAGGCGGGCACCGACGGGCCCCAGCCCGATTGTCTGCAACAGTGTCGACAGCCCGGAAAAGACCATGGCCATCTGGATCATGTAGATCATCGATGCGGAATCGGATGAGCCATAGCCGAACCCGGCCGCCGTGGCGAGCACGACGGCGGGCATCAGATTGGGCACGAACATGGCCATGACATGCTGGATGCCGAGCGGTATCGCCACGGCCATCGGCGGCATGTAATCCGGGTCCCTTGGATCGCCCCCTCGCTCGGCCGCCGGTTCCTTCACAACAAACCCTCATGCTCAAAAATGGATGGACGGTCATCCCTCCTTATCGAGCCTATACGGTTGCGGATAGGTATATTCTTCAAGATTGTCGCCGGGGCCGCCGCGGTCGATCACCAGAAAATCGCTGACCTGGTCCAGTGCGATCAGCGGATGATGCCAGGCCTTGGCCCGGTAGTTGACGCCCTGCTTTCCCGAGGCAAGAAACGCCTGTGGCGGGCCCGGAACACCGCTCCGATCCTCGGCAACGACGACAAGCCACGGCCTGCCCGACAGCGGATAAAATGCCTGGCTGCCCAGCGGGTGCCTCTCCATCATGTCGATCGCATAAGGGAAGCTGCGCGGTTGGCCGCGAAACAGATTGATGATCACGGAACCTGCCGCGTCCGTGCGGGCAGTTCCAAGTGCATGGAAGCGCTCGGTGGTTCCGTTGTTGATCATCCGGATTTCCGCACCGTCGGTCTCAAGGATTTCACCGAAAGGCGCGAAAGCCTGTTTGGACAAGGGCTGAACTCTCAGAACGGTGCTCATTGCGGCCTCCCGTGACGGTCAGGATTTCGGCAACAGGGCTTCCAGCCGCAATCGGGCAATCTTTTCAACCTGCGCACAGGCGGTCGAAAATTCCTCGTCTGCGCTGTTGGCGATGCGGCTGCGGAACGCCGTCAGGATGCTGTCCTTGTCCAGACCCTTGACGGCGATGATAAAAGGGAAACCGAAATGCTTCATGTAGTGGGTGTTGAGCCGGGTAAACTCCGCATGCTCCGCCTCGCTCAACCGGTCGAGACCGGCACCGGCCTGTTCCTGCCGCGAGTCCTCGGTGAGTTCGCCGGCCACTGCCAGCTTGCCGGCCAGATCCGGGTGGGCGCGCAACACGGCCAAACGCTCATCGCGCGAGCCGCCGCGAAACGCTTCGCACATGGAAGTGTGCACCGCGCCGCTGGTCAACGGATCGCCAATGGCACCGGCATCAAAGGCACGCTCTGCAACCCAGGGCGAATGTTCGAAGACACCACCGAAGGTGTCAAGAAATTGCGTGCGATCCACCACGTCAGAGGCCCTCCGATGCCGGATGGTGTTCGTGCCAATGGCGGGCGATATCGATGCGGCGGGCGACCCAGGCATCGTCATGCGAACGGACATAATCGAGGAAACGTGCCAGGGCGGCAGCGCGGCCCGGCCGGCCCACCAGCCGGCAGTGTAGCCCGACCGACATCATTTTCGGTGCACCAGCCTCGCCCTCGGCCCTCAGCATGTCGAAACTGTCCTTCAGATAGGCGTAGAACTGATCGCCGGAGTTGAAGCCCTGCGGTGTGGCGAACCGCATGTCATTGGCATCCAGCGTGTAGGGAATGATCAGGTGCGGGCCATCGTGACCCCGGACCCAGTATGGCAGGTCGTCGGCGTAGGAGTCCGAAGTATAGACAAAACCGCCCTCCTCGATCGCCAGATCCACGGAATGCTCCGAAGACCGGCCCGTGTACCAGCCGAGCGGCCGCTCGCCGGTCACCTCGGTGTGGATGCGGATCGCTTCCTGCATGTGCTCACGCTCTTCCTCGCGGCTGAAGTTGCGGTACTCGATCCAACGCAATCCGTGCGAGGCGATCTCCCAATTGGCTTCCTTCATGGCCGCAACCGCATCCAGGTGGCGTTCCAATGCCATGGCAACGCCATAGACTGTGACCGGCATGTCACGCTCGGAGAACATGCGCCACAGCCGCCAGAAACCGGCACGCGAACCGTATTCGTAGATCGATTCCATGTTCATGTGACGCTGGCCCGGCCAGGACTGCGCCCCGACGATTTCCGACAGAAACGCCTCCGAGCCCTCGTCACCATGCAGAATGTTGTTCTCGCCGCCCTCCTCGTAATTGATGACGAACTGAACGGCGACATTGGCCCCACCGGGCCAGTTCGGGTTCGGGGTGTTGCGGCCGTAGCCGATCATGTCGCGCGGATAAGTCGACACTGCCATTCTCCCTCTTTTGATTGGCAAGAAACCTAGCATTGAAGATCTAGATTCTCGACGGCCAAAACCCAACGCAATTCTTGAAACTGTTTCAAGGCGCCGGGAACCGCCGTTTCTTGGGCAATTTGGATTCCACCAATCCCAAACAAAAACTTTTGTCAGATCGAAGCCTCACTCCATAAGACCAGCGGTCGCATCGCGATATAGCAGAGGCAGCCAAAAGCGAACCTTATTCAGTATGGGAGGATTTCATGCACACGCATTTGCTCCGCAGTGTTGCGGTTGCTGTCCTGTGCGCAGGCGCAGCAATCGCAACGACGTCGGCCAACGCACAGGACCGGCCCCTCTGTGGTATGGGCACCGGCGAACCGGCAACCGGGGAACCGATCAAACTGGGCGCCATTGTCGGTGAAACCGGGCCGGACGATTTCAGCAGCACTGCTGATGCTGCCGGCGCATATTTCGACTGCGTCAATGCCAATGGCGGCATCAACGGGCGTCCGATCGAATACCTGGTTGAAGACGACCAATGGAATCCCGAGGTCGCGGCGCAGGCCGCTGCGCGCCTGGTCGATGATGAAGGTGTACTGGCGCTCGTCGCCAGTGCCAGTTTTGTAGAGGCGGTCGTCAACGCCCCGCTCTATGCAGAGCGCGGCATATTGGTTGTGCCATCGGCCTGCGCGACATCGGAATGTTTCGAGGCCAAGAACATGGCGTCAACCAACGCCGGACCGGTGCCTTCCAACCTGGCAGCCGCCCAGTGGGCTGTTGACGAAATCGGCACCCAAAACGTGGCCTGCATCGGCTTCAACATTCCTTCGAACGGCGGCTGGTCCTGCGATATCGTCGTCGAGTGGTTGAAGAGCGAAGGGCTGGACGGCACGCCGGTCCTGTTCGATCCGGCAGCAGCCGACTTTACCTCCGTCGTGCTGGAAGCGCTGGCAAGCGGCGCTGACACGTTCCTTCTCAACCTGCCGGCAGGCGCGGCTATCGGCGTGCTCAAAGCCGCCGAGGAGCAGGACATGGCGGCGACAATCAAATTTATCGCACCGACACCTCTCTACGATGTCGATCTGCCGGGTGCTATCGGCCCCTATTGGGACGGACGCCTGCACGTCAACATCGAGCTGACGCCTTTAGACGGAGAGGGACCGGATGCCAAGCGCTGGCGTGCTGTCATGGACCAGTATGGCACAGATCATCCGCGCGATACTTTCAGCCAGGCTGGCTTCATGGCGGCCAATATCCTGGTGGACACACTGATGCAGATGGACAGCGACAGCATCGATCGGCAGTCGGTGACCGACGCGCTTCTGGCGGTCAAGGCCTACAAGACCGATCTGGCCTGCACGCCTTGGTACTTCGGACCCGGCGACCGCCACATCCCCATCCACACCGGGATGATGACGACAGTCAAGGATGGCGGCTTTGAGGTCGTGCGTGACTGTTACCGGGCGGAATCGGCCTATCTCGATCCTCTCTACGCGCTTGAAAAAGAACACGGTTTGGGCGCGCACGCCAACTGACCTTCCCAGGCCGGCGGGACCGACATGAACTTGACACTTCTTGGTACATTTCTCATGTCGGGCCTCTCGGTCGGGGCGATCTACGCCCTGTCCGGGGTCGGACTGGTGCTGCTCTACAAAGCCTCGAACGTTCTCAATTTTGCCTATGGCGCCATTGGTGGCGTCTCTGCAATGGCCTGCTGGCAGGTCATCCAATGGGGTTCTCCGGACCCGGTAGCGTGGCTTGTGGCCTTGATGACCGGCGGCGTCCTGTCCTTCGGGTATGGCCGCTACCTGGCTCCGCTGCTTGCCTACCGCGAGCCGGTTGTCAAAGCGGTGGCAACCCTCGGCTTCGCCCTCATTCTGCTCGGCTTCATGAACCTGTTCTGGGGCGAGGCGCCACGGCGCATGGCACTGCCCACTGACACTGTCGGCTTTCGCGTCTTCGGCGTTCGCCTGACCGTCACCCGAATGATTGCCATATTCGCCGCGCTTGGCCTCACGGCGGGCGTGCTGGCCTTTCTCGGTCGAACGAGGATCGGGCTGTGGATGCGCAGCGTTGCCGACAATCGCGACATCAGTTCTCTGCTCGGCGTTCCAATCGTTTCGGTCGAAACCTGGGCCTGGACTATCTCCGGCGTTCTGGCCGGCTTTACCGGTGTCATGCTGGCGACCATGGTTCGGCTCGATCCATCGGTCCTGACTTTTCTGGTGATCCCGGCAATGAGCGCTGCGGTCATCGGCCGACTGACGTCGCTTTACGCAACCCTGTTTGGCGGCCTTGCTATTGGCGTGGTGGAAGCCATGCTGACGCTGGTTCCCGCCATTTCGCCTTACCGGTCGGCAGCCCCGTTTATCATAGCCATTCTCGTCATTGTCTGGATGCAGCGTCATGTTCGCACAGCGCTTGAGCGATAGCCGCTCCACAATGTTTTCGGTTACTCCGACCGCGTTTCTCGCCGGAGCGCTGCTGGTTGTCGCCCTGTTCGTCATTCCGGCCGTCGCCAGCGGTTTCTGGCTGACCGCCTTCACGCTGTCGGTGTGCTACACGATTGGTCTCGCCGGGCTGTCGCTGGTCTATGCCCGTCTCGGTCAGGTGAGCCTCGTTCAGGCCTCGCTCATCGCGGTCGGCGGATGGGTTACGTTGCGTCTTTCGCATCTCGGCATACCCTTCGAAATCTGCGTGCTGGGCGGTGCCGTGGCAACAGGCGCAGTCGGCTTTCTGATTGGTCTGCCGGCACTGAGAATGCGCGGTCTCTATCTGGCGTTGGTGACCTTGATGGCCGCCGGAGGTGCGCAAATCCTGTTCAACAGGATCCGCTTCCCCAATGGCGGCGAAGGATTTCTCGGAGCCGTACGGTCCGGTGGTGTGCCAATGGACAGGTCGATCCTGGCCGTCAGCGACCCGGCCTACTTTCGCTATACGGTGATCGTCTGCGTCCTTGCCTTTGTGATCATCGAATTGCATCGCCGCGGCCGACCGGGTCGCGCCTGGGCATTGATCCGCAAGTCAGAAGCCGCGGCCATCGCGTCCGGCGTCAACGTCACGCTCTACAAGACCTGGGCATTTACGCTTTCGGGCGTTCTCGCGGGTCTGGCCGGCGGCATGCTTGCGGGTACGCTCGGCGTGCTCGATCCGATCAATTTCAAGCCTTCGGAGTCGATCCTGCTGTTTGCGCTTGCGGTGGTCGGGGGTGTCTATTCCTGGGTTGGTCCGGTGATTGCCGGCATCCTCTACAAGATCGTGCCGTCGCTTCTGAATTCCTGGGGGATTGACGGTGACATTGCCGGTATCATTTTCGGCGCCGCCCTGCTGCACGCCCTGATTACCGCGCCGCGCGGCCTTGGAGGACAATTGGAAGACCTCCTCCAGCGCATCTTCGGGGGCCGCAGGCATGATTGAGTTGTCTGAGATCACGGTGCGCTTTGGCGGCGTCGAGGCGCTCGGCAATCTGACGTCGACGATGTCCGAACCGATCTGCGGAATCATCGGACCAAACGGTGCAGGCAAGACGACATTGCTCAATGTCATGAGCGGTTTCGTTGAACCCGCTTCCGGCAGTGTCCTCGCCGACGATGTCGACCTTCTGGCGATGCCGCCACACCGTCGAGCGCGCTGGGGGCTCCGCCGAACCTTCCAGACCGAACAGGTGGTGGACGATCTGTCGGCTGAAGACAATGTGCGAACCGTGCTCGATCCGCTTCCGCTATCGCGCGGCGACAGGGAAAGAGAGTTGCAGCATGCCATTGATTATGTGGGACTTTCCGCTTCCAGACACACGTTGGGAGCAAGTCTGTCCATCGCCGAACGCAAGCTGACCGAAATCGCCAAGACCCTTGTGGGCAATCCCCGGATCATCCTGCTCGATGAACCCGGTGGCGGCATGAGCGGAGACGAAGCACAGGAGTTGCAACGCGTTATCCTTGGCATTCCGGACGCTTTCAACGCCCAGGTCGTCCTGATCGATCACGATGTGTCCCTGATCCAGTCGGTCTGCTCACAGACGATCGTCCTGGATTTCGGGCGCAAGATCGCCGACGCGGAAACAGACGCCGTGCTCGCTGATCCGGCGGTGCGGGCCGCCTATCTCGGTGAGGAGCCGGTGACATGACCGCGATTCTGGAAATCCGCAATTTGTCGCTCAGCCGCGGCGGCAAGCCTGTGCTTCACGATCTTTCCCTGTCGGTTGGCAAAGGTCAGATCAGCGCCTTGCTCGGGGCGAACGGAGCCGGCAAGTCGAGCCTCGTTCTGGGTGCCGCCGGCATGATTCCGCTGTCCTCCGGTTCAGTTGAAATGGAAGGGGAAGACCTCGCCGGCAGACAGGCCGATTCCATCAGGGCATCCGGACTTGCAGCAGTACCGGAAGGCCATCACGTTCTCGCTGGCCTCACGGTGCAGGAAAACCTGGAAGTCGCTGGCGCTACGCAGACCCCTGTTTCGGCAGCTGAGGGCATCGAACGCGCCTACGCCGTTTTTCCAGAACTTGCGGATCGAACCGGTCAGCTAGCGGGTTCACTTTCGGGCGGCCAGCAACAGATGGTCGTGCTGGCGCAGGCCATCGTCAGCCAGCCAAAGGTCATTCTGGTCGACGAGATGTCACTCGGCCTGGCACCTCTGATCGTCAAACGTCTGCTCGATGTGATCCGAGACCTGGCCGCCAATGGCGTCGGTGTGCTTTTGATCGAGCAATTCACCCATCTCGCGCTGGGTTTGGCGGACCACGTCTATGTCATGGATCGCGGGCACCTGGTGTTCAGCGGGTCGCCGGCGGAGGTCGAGGACAATCCGGACATTCTTCGCGAAGCCTATCTGGCAGGCGGTTGACCTGGCCCAATCTAAAACTCAGGCCGCCGGTTGAACCCGACCGGCAGCAAAGCGATTGTGCGCGACAAGAGCGCCAGCAAGCACGAGGCCTCCTATCTGAAACGTCAGCGACGGCACCATGAGCGCAAACGCGGCGACCAACCGCAAGCCGATCTGCAGAGGCCCGAGGCGTGAGAATTCGAAGTTGCTCAGCGCAGTCGACACCAGCCAGACCAGGAGCACCAGCCGCGGCAGGAGCCACAGAAACTCCGCCAAACTGAAGTTAACGACCAGCAGCAGGCTGGGATAGGTGACGAAGATGAACGGCAGCAAGTACTTGGCTGCGCCCAGTCGGATTGCCATGAGTGACGTAGTGATCGGGTTGGCCTTGGCGATTGCCGCCGCCGCATAGGCGGCCAATGCGACCGGTGGCGTAATCGATGACGCGACCGCGTAGTAGAGAACGAACATGTGGATCACCAGCACCTCGATGCCCATGCGCTGAAACGCTGGTCCCATGATGACGATCACGATCAGGTAGGCCGGCAGTGTCGGCATTCCCATGCCGAGGATGATGGCACCCAGCATCGTCAGAACCAGAGACAAATAGAGCGCCCCGCCACCGAGTTCCTCGATCAAGCCGGCGAACCGCAATCCGACACCGGTCATGTTGACAACACCGATGATCATGCCGATCAGGGTCACTGCCACCATCAGTTTGGCCGCGCTGATGCCGCCCTCTTCGAAACTGCGGATGATCCGCATCGGATCGCGTCGGACTTCCGGGTTGAGCACGCTCAAAACGATAGCAGCTATGATTCCGGCAAACCCGGCAAAGGCGGCTGAGTAACCGGTGGCCAGCGCCAGGATGATGACGAGGATGGGTCCGACGAATGTCAGCGAGGAGATCGCGTCCTGGCGCCCGAGCTTTGGAATTTCGGACCGGTCCTGGATTTCGATGCCCTGCCGGCGCGCTTCGATTGCCACCGACGTGAATAGGCTCAAATAGTAGAAAGCCGCCGGGACCAACGCCGCCACGGCAACGGTACCGTAGGGCGTGCCGGTGATCTCGGCCATCAGGAACGCAGCCGCTCCCATGATTGGGGGTACGATCTGTCCGCCTGATGAAGCGGTTGCCTCGATGCCACCGGCGAAGGCCGGCGGAAATCCACGCTTCTTGATCATCGGGATCGTAAACGTGCCGGTGCCGACGACATTGGCTATTGCCGCACCCGACATGGTGCCGAACAATGAGGAGGCGACAATGGCGGCATGGGCCGGTCCACCGCGCGTGCGGGCCGTGAGGACCATTGCCACCTTGAGCAAACTGTCCGACGCGCCTGTTCCTTTCAGCACCACGCCGAAAACGATGAACACCCAGACCAAGCCGGCAATGATCGAGACCGGAAGGCCGAAGGCACCCGAATAATTGAACCAGACGGCATCGACGATTTGCTCGAGGGTGAAGCCCGTGTGACCGAGAAACCCCGGAAGATATTGCCCAAGGAAGGCGTAGAGAATGAATGCAAGTCCGACCAGCGCGAGCGAATTGCCCCACAGCCGCCGGGTCAGTTCGGTAACGGACAAAATACCGAGGAGCCCGATGAACACTTCCGTTGCGTTGGGGAAGTAGAACTCCTCGTCCATCTTGATCTGGACGTTCGAAAACGTGACGCAGGCCACCAATCCAAGAACGGAAATGATGAGAACCGGGCCGATGGACAGCCGGTTGCCCCCGTCCAAAGCCGTACGCAGCAACACAAGCGCCGCCAGCAGGATCGAATAGAGGACCACGCCGCCGCGAAACAGTGACGGCTTGAACGAGCCGTAGCCCGCGACGTAGACGGCGAACAGGGCCAGCGCGACGGCCAGCACGAAAATGGCAGCATTCAAAACGGGGATCAGGCGGCCGGACATGTCTCGATCCTGTCGCTTCTTGACGTTGCGCGCGGCCGAAATCGATCGGCCGCGCCTGTTGGGGTGACTATTTGGCTTCCGGAGGGATCAACGCCTCCGGCACATCCCAGCCGGCTTCCTTGTAGTAGCGATAGGCGCCGGCATGCAGCGGCACGTTCATGTCCTGGAGTGCCAGTTCCGGGTTTACCGCCTTGAGAAAATCGCCGTAGCTGTAAAACTCATCGATGTTTTCCCAGACAGCTTTTGTCACCTGGTAGATGGTTTCCTCGTCGGTATGCACGCCGACACCCGCAATATGCCGCAAAGCAATGGCCGATACCGGTTCCTCGTTCGCCTGGCCGGTGTAGACACCCGGCGGGATCTCGATCAGCATGTTGCCGGGATTTGTTGTCGCCCTGGTCAATGCTTCATTGCCTTCGACCGGCGGCAGGCTGATCAGCCGGATGTCGCGGCTGACCGAGAGCTGTTCGACATTGGCCGAACCGAGCTGGGCCGGTTGAATGAAAACGTCGATATTGCGATCGCGAAGAGCCTGTGCACCGGCGCCCCAGTCGAGATTGACGGGCGTGTAATCTTCACCAGCCACGTATCCCGTGGCACCTTTGATAATGCCCTCCAATATGCGCTTCGCCACTGATCCCGGCGGTCCAGTGTAGATCCGTTTGTCCTTGAAATCCTGCATCGACCGCATGCCATCGGCGTCATAGGTCACGAAATGCCAGGAGCAGCACTCCCACACGAGGATGCCGCGCAGGTTTTTGTAAAGTTCCGGCGCCTCGGTCATGTTCTTGTACATGGCCTGACCGTTCTTGAAGAGGTTGACGGCCGGCACCGGCAGCAGGGTGAAGTCGATCTTGCCCTGGGCGAGCTGCACGAGACTGCGCGTGCCGGTTTGCCCAGCCTGCAACTGCATGGGAATGTCGGCGTGTTTTTCCGCCATCTTGCCGATGGCGACCGTGGCGATATAGGAACCGCCGCCGGGCTCCGGTCCATGAGCCCGCAAGGTCTGGGCCGTTGCCGTGCCGGCCAGCACAAGCGACATGGCCGCAAGAACCGTCAGTTTTGACAAAAGTTTCATCGTCGTTCCTCCCAGTTTGGATTGATTGGTCAAACCTGCTGTCACGCCGGTGGACCAAGGCTTGCAGCTTTTGTTCCGCCGAACACCTCCCAGCCCATGATACCGAGCGGATCCTCCAGGCGTGTTTCGAAAACAACCTCCCGATCGCTGCGCCGGTATTCCCGGATGCGCCCCCAGTAGGAAAAATCGGAGGGATGCCAGGAGTTACGAACCCGTTCATCCCAGGTCAGGTCGGCACGCCTGACGGCGCCCCGAGCATCAAGCGGATCGGCGTCCGGCAGGCAAAAACTGTCGATGACCAGCATGTTGTCGGTTTCGGGCAATCGATGAGCGTCGCCCATTGCCCAGGAGATCACGCGGTCTTCTGGTGTGTCTGGAGTCGACCAGATCTGGCGGACCTCCATGCTGCGCTCATCGACTTCATATTCGACGCCGCGGGCGAAACACTGATCCGGTGGTTTTGGCGGATCGTAGGGACGCGCCTGCAAAATGGCATTGTCGTACATGACGATGGTCCCGGCCGCGGTGACCCTTGGATTGTGTCCATGCCAGTGCCAGTGCGTGTCACCGACCGGTGTCAGAAGTTTATGGCGAAACGCTTCGCCCCAACCGGAAGGGGTTCCGAGGATCCAGCGAATTTGACCTGAGCGATCGACCTTGAGCACGGCGTCCTGGTGCTTGAGCGACATCAGCACTGTGTCGTCCGACGGGTCGTGGCCGACACCGTTGCCGTGGGTCCAGTCGGCGTGATTTGGAAAGCCGCGCGTATCCCAATACGGTTCCAGAACATGATAGCCGATGCGGTGAACGTCGAGGTGCTCGAAGCTGTCCCAGGACCAGGCTATTTCACCCTCAGGCGTGAATTCGATAATCTGATCGCCGACGACACCGATGGACTGCCGCGGAGCATCCGGGTTGGTTTCCGAGGACACGTAACCGTCGACGATCCGGGTGTTTGCCGCCATTGCCAGAAAATTCCCATTCGGCAATTGGTGTGGCTGGTGGTGCATCGATTGTACGTCGATCGGGACAGCGCCGGGCGCCGGTCCGGCGGGACGACCCGCTGCTACCCAGGACCGCACGACGTTGCCCAGCATATCGATCTCGAAGGAATGGAAATTCACCTGATGGAAAAACAGGTTTCCATTGTCCAATCGGGTGATGCCGGCGATGCGGAAATCGTGGTGAAAGGTCCAGACGATTTCGCCAAATGGATCGAGTGCAACCAGCAGCGACCAGCGCTGCGCGAAGCGCTTCTGTTTTTCAGTCCACCACAAGGCACGGGTGACGGTGCGTCGCCGAACCGACAGCAGCAGGAATCCCGGCTCCATGGCGTCCTGCCGGTGAACCCGCGTTTCAAAGGGCGGGGTCTCCGTCGCGCATTCCGAAAGCGGAGGGGGTGTGTATTTGAATGTCTTTTCCGGGAGGGCAACGCCAGCCCAGGTTTCGAGCCGAAGGGTGATGCGATGCTCTACGCCGGGGCGCATGCCGATCACCGGCAACTCGCGAGTCAGCGACGCCTCCTTCGGTACGTCCAACGCATGGGAAAACGCATCATTGGCAATGTCGATCTGTCCACTGACAGGCTCGTCCGTGGCAACCGAAAGGATGGCGGCCAACGGAACCTTTGGATTCGGGTTGGGCCTGAGCTGCGGGGTTGAGGTGAAACCGCTCATGAGGCGCCCCTTCGACGAATGCGCTGGGGATCAGGGATGTTTTCGGGATCGGAGAAGTCCTTTTCGTCCCAATAGCCGATCAACGCACCTATCCGCTCTTCGATTGCGGTCATCGCGTCGACCCGGTCTTCATCCCAGGTTTCCCGTTGCCGGTACTGCAGAGCCCAATCGGCGAGATGGGCGTGCATGGCGCGTCGTGTCTCCTCATGAAGCGGATCGCGCCCGAGATCGTTCAATTCGGCGGGGTCGTTGAGCAGGTCGAAGAGCATCGGCGGATAGCCCGGCGCGTGTATGTACTTCCATCGATCGGTTGCCACCATGTAGCTGCGACACTCAAGACCTGCACGGCCGGTTGCCGGGCGGAAGTTTTGCAGGGAATAGTCGTATTCGCTGATGGCGTAGCGTCGCCAGTCAGGCGTTTCGCCGCGCAACCAGGGCCGCAAGGACCTGCCGTCGAGAATGTGCGACGACGGCTCTGCGCCCCAATGCTCGACCAGAGTGGGCAAAACATCGATCGCTTCGACGGTTGCCGCGCATTCGGTGCCGCGACTTGCATCCATTTCCGGATCCGGGTCGGCGATGATGAACGGGATCTTCACGGACGGGTCGTGGAAGAAATCCTTGTCACCCATCCAGTGGTCGCCGAGATAATCACCGTGATCCGACGTAAAGATGATCATCGTATCGTCGAGGAGATCCCGATCAGCCATGAACGTGAACAGTTGGCCGAGGTGATCGTCGATCTGTTTGATCAAGCCCATATAGGCCGGAATTATGCGCTCACGCGCCTCGTCGCGGCTGAAGGTGCGGCCTGAAACGCGATCCATGAAGAGCCGAAAAAGCGGATTGGGATCCTCTCGTTCCAGGTCGCTTCGGATGGCCGGCTGCACGTCATCGGAACCAAACATGGCGTGATAGGGCGCAGGAACGATATAGGGCCAGTGTGGCTTGATGTATGAAAGGTGAAGCAGCCAGGGGCGGTCATCGTCGTCTTGGGCCATGAAATCCATGGCACGTCGCGTCATCCAGGCGGTTTCAGAGTCTTCTTCGCGCACCCGGGCCGGCTGATCGGCGACATCGTTGAGAAAGCCGGATCGCACACCGTCTGGCGTATCAACGGAGTTGGCCGCCCAGTGCCAGGGATTGGCGTCATCATATCCGCGTTCCGCCAGGAAGGCATTATAGGGAAGATCCGGCCGAACCACCTGATCGGAGTGAAATCCGTCGTCGCGCTCCCAGATCTCGAAGCCTGCTTCACGATGATGGACGCCGATGATGCTGTCGGGATCGACACCGAGCCGACGCATGCCTTCCTGGTCGGCGATGATGTGGGTTTTGCCGACAAGGATCGGACGGACATCGAGTGGTTTCAAATGGTCGCCGATATTGCGCTCGCCGATGCGCAATGGCGCAAGGTTGGACGTGGCTCCGTGTGATGAGACATAGCGGCCGGTGTAGAAGCTCATGCGGCTGGGACCGCAAACCGGTGACTGACAATAGGCGTTGGTAAAGCGCACGCCCCTGGCCGCCAAAGAATCGATATTGGGCGTCCGCAACGTCCCGTGACCGGCGCAGGACAGATAGTCCCACCTCAGCTGGTCACACATGATGAAAAGGACGTTGCGACGGCCCATCGGTCCCTCAGGCATAGGTGCGGTTGGTCAGCCGGCCAATGTTGCCGTGGTAAATCGCCGCCAGGGTTTCCGCCGGCAGGTCCATGGTATCCAGCAGCTCGATGGTTTGCCGGATGAACATGCGCCCGCCTTCCGGATCAAACGGCGCATCCGAGGCGAATATGATGTGCTCCGATCCGAAGAAATCAAGCGCACAACGGGTGGCGCCCCGTCCACCAAACAGCGCCGTGTCGGCATAAAACTTGCGAAAGTAGTCGATCGGTCGGTGCTTCAGTTCACGCAACAGCGCGCCATAATCTTCGTCCGAAGTTCGCGCTCCAAGCACGTCCCAACCAGGACCGACCCGGCCTTCGAAGAAGGGCACCATGCCACCACCATGGTGGGTTATGATCTTGAGATCCGGCAACCGATCGAACGTCTTGGAAAACACCAGGCGAGCCATGGCCGCCGAGGTTTCGTAGGGCCAACCGAATGTCCACCAGATCTCATATTTCGACTTGTCTTCGGTCGGATAGTCGGCCCATTTCGCGCCACGCGCGGGATGAATCCAGACTGGAAGATCGCATTCCGCCATGAAATCGAAAAACGGTGCGAACTCCGCCTCGTCAATCGGCCGCCCGTTGATGTGGCTGTAGATCTGAACGCCGACGGCTCCGGCATCCTTGATCGCATAACGAGATGCTTCAATGATGGCCTCGATGCCGCTGCCCATTGGCGGGGTGGCGATGAACGCCGGAAACCTCTCCGGATAGCGGGCACACAGCTCTGCCATGCTGTCCGTACCGATGCGCGCCAGATCGACGGCCTGCTGCGGCGAGGCAACCAGTTCGAGGGGCGGCGAAGCGAGTGACAGGATCTGACAATAGTCGTCGTAGAGATCCATGATCTCGAAGCGAATGTCGAGATCCGTCATCATCGGCACCTTTTCGGACCGCATGGTGATGTCGGTCATGGTCCCGGTCACGGCCAACAGCGCGTCGTAATACGGCCGGGGCCAAATGTGGGTGAAGGCGTCCACTTTACGCATCGAAATCCCCTACCAAGTGATCTTGCCGCCATCGACATTGATGGTCTGGCCGGTGATGAAATCGCTGTCAGGCGAAGCAAGGAAAAGCAGAGCACCCACGAGGTCGTCGGGTGCCATGTCGCGCTGGATCGCGCGACCGGCGAGCGTCGGTCCGCGCGCCACGTGCATCGCCTCGTTGGCCTGGACACCCTCAGACTCGGTAAAACCAGGTGCAATCGAGTTAACGGTGATGCCCTGACCACCGAGTTCGCGTCCCATCGACCGCGTCATCCCGATGACGGCGCCTTTCGACGCCACGTAGTGCATGAAGCCGGGCGGTCCGTAGAAGAATGTTCCAGAGGAAATGTTGATGATCTTGCCGCGACCGGTTTTTTTCATCGACGGCAAGCAAGCCTTGGTGGTCTGGAAAACCCCACGCACATTGACCCGCATCAGCAGATCCCATTCGTCCTCGCTGATTTCCCAGAACGGTTTGAGGTCCAGGGTCGCGAAGATGCCGGCGTTGTTGACCAGGATTTCGACAGGCCCGAATGCCTCCTCGCAACGCTCGACCATGGCGTTCAGATTGTCGTTGGACGTGACGTCAACGGACATTCCCTCGGCGGTGCCGCCGGATTGTCGAATGGCATCGACGCAGGCCGAGGTGTCGCTGATATCGGTGACAAGGACAAGCGCGCCTTCCGCCGCCAATGCAGATGCAAGAGTTGCTCCGATGCCTTGCGCCGCACCGGTTACGATCGCCGGTTTTCCATCCAGTCTGGCCATTTACCGCTCCCTGATTTCGAGTATGGCTGCGACTTCGGGCCAGCTCATTGCGCCGTTTTCCTTGAGATCCTGCGTGAGTTGCGGGGGACACCAGTCGAGCAGCGATGATTTGAATTTGGGTCGGGCCTTGATCCGCTCCCACCATGCCGCGACACGCGGCAGGCGGCCGTTTTCCCACATGCCGGACATCGACATCATGTCGAGCCGGTTGACGTAGGGTGTGAGACCGATGTCGGCGTGCGTGAAGGAGTCGCCGGCCAGCCAATCGTGCTCGCCCAGCGCTTCTTCCATCTTGTGCAGGTACAGGTCGTAAAGCCGGATTTTCTCGTCTGCCCGAGGGGCGTCGAATCCGAGCCGCACAAGCTCTTTCTTGCGCTCGGCCCAGGCAGCGGTGACCGACAGGGTCGGTGTGGCGTCCAGGAATTCCTGCAGCTTCTCCGGGCCGAGCCGTTGCAGTGTGTGCCGGTGGGACGCTACGAAGGTGAGTTCGCCGCAAGCCGGGTGCAGTTCCTCGTCCAGCGCCTTGGACCAATAGCGCACCTGCGCATACTCGTACGGATCATCCGGATGCAGCGACGTTTCCGGCCACACCCTGTCCACGTATTCACAGATGACCGTGCTTTCGTTGATGATCTTTCCGTCGTGCACCAAAGAGGGCACGACGGCTTTCGGATTGATCCTCAGGAAGTCTTCTTCGAACTGCTCACCCTTGAGGATGTCGATATAGACCCCCTCCCAATTCAGCCCCTTTTCCTCGATGTGGTAACGGGCCTTGGCAGCGCAAACGGATGAACCGTGATGATAAAGCGTCAGCATGAATTCCTTGTCTCCGGGCAATGCCCTCAAACGGTGATGGTGACCCACTTCATTTCAGTCATGGCCTCCAGATCGGCCTCGGTACCCTCGCGGCCGACGCCGGATTCTCCTGTGCCTCCAAACGGGACGTGGGGTTCGTCATGCAGAGGCGATCCGTTGACGTGGGCCATGCCGGAAGAAATGTTCTCGGCAAAATGCAGTGCCTTGCTGATGTCGCGCGTGAACAGAGCGGCGGAGAGGCCGTATTCCGTGTCGTTGGCCAACGCCAACCCCTCCTCGTAGCTGTCGATCGGATAAACGGAGGTCACGGGACCAAAGGTCTCCTGCCGGGCAACGACCATCTCTTCGGTCACGCCTGTCAAAATGGTCGGCTGGGGACGGTTTCCCTGCCAATCGCCGCCGGCCACGACGGTTGCTCCCTTGGTCACCGCATCCTTGACATGATCGCGAACGCGGTTGCGCTGTCTGTCTGAAATGATCGGACCGATAATGGTGTCCGGAGATCGCAGATCACCCATGCCAAGGGACTGCGCCGCCTTGCCAAACCGCTCCAGGAAATCATCGAATACGGGTCGCTCGACATAGATGCGGCTGCCGCCCATGCAGACCTGTCCCTGGTAGGTGAAGATGCCATGGCAACAGGCCGGCACGGTCTTTTCCAGGTCTGCATCAGCTAGAACGATTACAGGACTTTTGCCCCCGAGTTCCAGCGTCACCGGTGTCTTGTTGCCAGCACACAATTCGTTGATGTGCTGCCCGACAACGGATGAACCCGTGAATGTCACGAAATCGACATCCGGATTTCCGGTCAAAGCATCGCCGATCTCATGTCCGAACCCGGTCACCATGTTGAATGAACCGGCGGGGAAACCAGCGTCGCGATAGACCTCGGCGATCAGCTGCGAAACATAGGGTGCCATTTCCGAGGGCAGAAGTACGACGGTATTGCCGGTTGCCAAGGCGTGGGCTGTGAGGCGAATTCCCTTGATCAGCGGCACATTGAAGGGCGTGATGCACGCCACGACTCCGCGCGGCCGGCGGATCGACATGGAGAACCGGCCTGGATAATCGCCAGGAAGTGTCTTTCCCGTAACATGTCGACACATGCCAGCCGCGGCCCGCAGCATGCCAAGGGCCTTGTGGAATTCGAATTCGGCTTTCTTGACCGGCGATCCGATTTCATCGATCAGCGCGTCGACGAACCGATCCTGACGCGTCTCCATGATTTCGGCCGCTTTCTGCAGCCAACGCTCTCGGTCCTTTGCCAGGGTTCGCCCGTAGGTTTCGAACGCATTCTTTGCCGCCGCCACGGCGGATTTCATATCGTTGGCAGTTCCGTGTGCGGCTTGGCAAAATACACTGTCGTCATCCGGAGACAGGCTGTCGAATACCCTGCCACCGTCGGCCTCAACCGGTTCTCCGCCGATCCAGATATGCGCACGCGGCGCGACCGTCTGCATGGTCACCGCATCCTCCCGCTTTAACGATTTCAAGGAGGATCATCAGATTCAGGCCGGCAATTTACCAGAATGAAATGCTGTGCCTTGCTATAAGTCTTTCTTTGATTGACTTAATCGGTGGGCATCAGCCAGCCAAAACGCCCTGCTGCGATGTCGGCATCGACCAGTTCAAGGATGAGCGCTCGCACGGCCGCTTCGGCCGGCGTCATTTTCTCAACCCTGTGCCCAGCCAGGTGCAAAATGCGGGTCAATTCAGGGATGTCGATGGCGACGGCTTTGAGCAGTCCGGCCTCCAGTTCGGCGGCAAAGAGCGCAAGCGGGGAAATCGAGCACCGCCGCCCCTGCATTACCAGCTCGCGGCGGATATTGATCGCCTGAATCTCGACCATGTCGCGGAACTCAAGACCCTCGCCATCCAAGGCCCGGTCAATGATCCGGCGCACGTGTTGACTGCGCTCGTCCAGCGCAAGCGGCATTTCCACCAGTTCCGCCACCGACATCGGGTCACTGGCCTTTGCCAGCAGGTCCGGGGTCCCAATCAGGCAAATCGTCTCGACATAGAGCGGGACGGATTCGAACCGGTCATTGTCCAGCATGGTGTGAGTGAGCGCGAAATCGATCGCGAGGTTGGTCAATTGACTGTCGAGCTGATCAGTAAACCCTTGTGAAAACAGCAGCTTGGTGTCCGGATGACGATCGGCGCAGGCTTCCAGCAAAGTGGGAACGAGGACGCGCCCAAGCGACGGTGTGACCCCGATACGCACCGTGCCGCTCGGCGTTTTGCTGAAACGCCTGAGCTCCTGTTCTGCCTTGGAAAACGTCTCGAGAATGACATCCGCATGGCGACGCAAAAGCTCCCCCGCCTGGGTCAGGTGCACGCCGCGCGAATGACGCTCCACCAACGGTGTGTCGAGGTATTCCTCAAGTTTGCGGACCTGCATGCCGAGGGCCGGCTGGGTCACGTTGAGCGCTTCCGCAGCGGCGGTCAGACTTTTGTAGTCGGCAACCGCGATAAAGTATTTCAGCTGTCGGATATCCACGCCGTTCCCATAAGAAAAGCTTTGTCCAGACCCAACAAATAGGCTGTTGTTGCGGCAAACGCAATGCGCCAAGTCCTTACCCCGTGCGGAGCAAAAGGAGATACTGACGGTGCAGGCAGGACACTATATTGACGGAGAGTGGCGCGAGGCAGCGGACAACGGAACCATCGACAGTATCGATCCGGCGACCGGCCAGGTCATCGGCCAGGGGTTGCTCGGAACACGCGCACTGGCCGTCGAGGCGATCGAGGCGGCGCGGCGCGCCTTCGAAACCACTCAGTGGTCAGTCGACCCGCGACTTCGCGCTCGTGTCCTTTCAGAGTTTGCCGACCGGCTTGAAGCGCGACAGGAAGAGCTGGCGCGCTTGCTGACGCGGGAGAACGGCAAGGTATTGGGTCAGGCAAGGCATGAGATCGCGGCCGGCTTCGGCGAGGCGCGCTACTATTCGGGCCTGGCGAGAAACGTCTTCGGACGCACAACGGAAACGGGTCCGGGAAAGCTGTCGTTGCTGACCCGGGAAGCATCCGGTGTCGCGGCAGTCATCGTCCCTTGGAATGCCCCGGTGACATTGCTGGTCCGTTCGGTCGCCCCTGCCCTTGCGGCCGGCTGCACCGTGGTGATCAAGCCGGCTCCGCAAACCCCGCTCATCAATTCCGAGATACTCCGGTGTTTCGACGAGATCGAATCCTTGCCGCCGGGCGTGGTGAATTCCGTGAACGAGAACGGAATTGAAGTCGGCACGGTGATGGCGGAACACCCGGAGATCGACGTCGTGAGTTTTACGGGATCGTCGCGCACCGGCAAGATCATCATGGAGAAGGCGTCCGGCACGCTCAAACATCTTTCGCTTGAACTGGGCGGCAAGGCACCAGCCGTGATCTTTGCCGATGCCGATCCGGATTTGGCCGTTTCCGAGATCCGTCGAAGCTCCATCGTGCTGACAGGCCAGATGTGTACTGCCATCAGCCGCGTGCTGGTGCACGAGAGCATGGCGAAGGATATCTCGGACCGTCTTTGTCAGGCCTATGCCAGCGTTCGTGTCGGTTCCGGTCTTGAAAGCGGCATCGAAATGGGCCCGCTGATCGACCAGCAGAACCGGGATCGTATCCTCGGCCTCATCGACCGGGCGGGCGATGAGGCCGATCTGCTGCTGCGCGGCGAAGTGCCCGGCGGTCCGCTTTCAGGTGGCGCGTTTGTGACACCATCTGTCTTCAGGATCGACGATGTCTCCCACCCGCTGGTTCAGGACGAGCTGTTTGGTCCTATCGTTTCGATCGAGACATTTGCGGATGAATCCGAGGCCATTCAAAGTGCCAACGCGACGCGCTATGGGCTCGCCGCCAGTGTCTACACAAACGATCTCAACCGGGCGATCCGAGTGAGCCGCAAACTGAAATTCGGGACCGTGTGGTTGAACGCGCACAACAGATTGCTGGCCGAAGCGGAAACAGGTGGGTACCGTGAAAGCGGAATCGGGCGGTTGCACGGTGTAGAAGCGCTGAACGATTTCCTTGAGACAAAGCATATCTATCTGGAGGCCGGCTGATGGCGCTTATCCAATACCTGTCGCGTATTCAGTTCGAATTCGGCGCCGTTGACAGCCTTGCAGACGAACTGACACGGCTCGGTCTGAAGCGGCCACTGCTGGTGACCGATGCGGGCGTGGCGGCTGCCGGTATCCTGCAACGGGTACTCGACGCTGCCGGGTCGGTCCAACCGATTGTCTACGACGGCACCACGGAAAACCCCACCGAGGCATCGCTCGACCAGTGCATGGAGATCTGGGGAGACGAGGACTGTGACGGCGTGATTGCCCTGGGCGGTGGCTCGCCCGTCGATCTGTCAAAGGCCGTGGCATTGCTGGCCAGTCACGGAGGGTCCTTTGCCGACTATGGCGTCAAGACCGGCGGATCGGAAAAGATCGGTCGCGTCGCGCCGCAGATCGCCATTCCCACGGCGGCCGGGACCGGTGCCGAGGTTGGCAGGGCCTGTGTTCTGACGCTGAATGACGGTCGCAAGACCGTCGCCGTCAATCTCAACATGGTCGCCGACACCGTCATCTGCGATCCGGAGCTGACGCTAAGCCTGCCACCGCGCCTGACGGCCGCGACCGGCATCGATGCGCTTAGCCACGGGATCGAGACGAGCCTGAGCAAATCAGACAATCCGCCCGCAGCGTCGATCGCTCTGGACTGCGTTGCGCGCGCTTCGAACTGGCTTCGGATCGCCGTCGAAGACGGTGCCAACCGTGAGGCTCGCTGGCAAATGATGATGGCGGCTTTGGAAGGCGGAATGGTCCTGCAAAAAGGACTCGGTGGTGCGCACGCCATGGCGAACCCGCTGGGCGAGGCAGGTCACCATCATGGAACGCTCATCGGTATTCTCCTGCCTCACATTTTGCGGTTCAACCGCTCCGCGGCACCGGAAGCGATGTCTGCCGTGGCCAGCGCCATGGGTGTCGACGGTCCGGATGACGTCGCGGACGCCGTTGCCTCGCTGGTCACCGATATCGGTTTGCCAAACAATCTCGGTTCGCTGGGTGTGACGGCGGCAGAGCTGCCTGCCGTTGCGCAAAAGGCTGAAACAGATCATTTGAGCGCCACAAATCCCCGCAAGGCAACGGACGAAGACTATCTGGCCTTGCTGCAGGCCGCGCTGTAGGTATCAGGGCAAACCTGTAACCGGACCATCAGCTTGACCAATCTCTCCGCCCTTCCAATCACCCGCCGTTGGCCGGCAACCTTCCCGGATCGCATTCAACTCTACTCGCTTGCGACGCCCAACGGGGCGAAGGTGTCGATCATGCTGGAGGAAACCGGGCTGGCTTACGAAGCGCACGCCGTCGACTTTCGTGCCGGAGAGAACCGAAGCCCGGAGTTTCTCGCCCTCAACCCCAATGGCAAGATCCCGGCCATCATCGATCCACATGGCCCGGACGGGGCACCGCTGGCGCTGTTTGAATCCGGTGCGATCCTGCTTTATCTCGCCGACAAGACCAAACAGTTCCTCTCACCCGATCCGGCCCTGCGTTGGCAGACCATTCAATGGGTGTTCTTTCAGATGGCGGCGATCGGCCCGATGTTCGGTCAGGTCGGATACTTCAACAAGTTCGCCGGCAAGGACATTGCAGACAAGCGCCCGCTTGACCGCTCCGTCGCCGAAGCCAGGCGATTGCTCGACGTGCTGGAGGGCAGGCTTGAAGGACGCGACTGGATTGTGAACGAGTATTCCATTGCCGATATCGCGACGGTCGGCTGGGTGCGCAACCTGATCACCCACTACGAAGCAAGGGACCTGGTTCAGTTCGACCAGTTGGAACAGGTTCCGGCCTGGCTTAACCGCGCCCTTGCCCGCCCTGCCGTGCAGCGTGGACTGAACGTTCCATGACGTCTCGATACGCGGCGATCACTCGACGACTATTCCTCGGATAAAGATGCTCCAGGTCTGTTCCAGGACATGGTCTATCGAGCCATGCCTGCGACGGTGCCAGCGGGGAATGTTGTTTAACGCGCCGTAGAGCAATTTCACCGTGCAGTCGATGTCGACATCGCGCATCAGACCCTCTTTGCGGGCTTCCCGAAGCAGGGCAACAGCCGGTTCTTCGTGACGTCGCATCAGGGCAGCAGATGCCTCGTTGCTGACCAGCGCGTCCAGATTGCCAAGGATCATCTTGCCGGCTTCAGTTTGAAAGCCCGCTTCCACATGGGCTCGGGCGTGCATCTTCAACCGCTCGAGCGCGTTCTGGCCGGGCTCAATCAGTGCCTCGGCCCGGCGCGCAATATCGTCAAGCACCGTTTGGAGAACATCGGCGGTCAGTTGGTCCTTGCTTTCCACGTAGTAGTAGAGACTGGCCTTGGACAGGCCGACCCGCTCACCAATCTGATCGAGCGTTGCCGCGTGAATTCCGACCTCGGCGAAAACCTCAGTTGCGGCCTCAACGATCGACTTGCGCCTAATTTCGTGCCGCTGCGCCTGCCGTGTGCTCATGGTTCACCCTTCCGACTGCTCCGGGCAATTGCGGCCCACCAGCTACGCGATGTCAACCGGCAAACTGAATTTCGACTATTAGTCGAAAAATTGACTATTGTTTGAAATTGCGTCAATATCGCTTGCAAGGTGAAGGCCCATGGGTCTCACGGATGCAGAAATGGGAGGAGCGAATGCCAGTCGAAATCGACAAGGAAAGTGACATCTGGACCATTATCCACAACCGGCCGGAGGCGCGCAATGCGATGGACCCGGACTCGGCAGATGCGCTTGTGGAAGCCTTCGAGGCATTCGATCGGAGTGAAGCGAAAGTCGCCGTATTCTGGGGTGCGGGCGGAGCCTTCTGCGCTGGCTGGGACCTGAAATATGCAGCCAGCCTTGCTGACCCCGAGAAGTTCCAAACAGACATCGTCGAAGGGCTCGCGTTTCCCGTCGGTGCCGCTCCCGCTCCACGCGGACCCTTGGGACCATCGCGCATGGAGCTCTCCAAGCCGGTCATCGGTGCGATCGAAGGTCCGGCGGTGGCAGGCGGTATGGAGTTGGCCTTGTGGTGCGACATTCGGGTGATGGCCGAAACGGCTTATCTCGGCGTCTACTGCCGGCGCTGGGGCATCACGCTAATGGATGGTGGAACCGTGCGGCTGCCACGCCTGGTTGGCCAGGGCAAGGCGCTGGAAATCGCCATGACGGGACGCAAGGTGACGGCTGAAGAATGCTATCGTATCGGCCTTTGCGAGAAGGTTTCCGGGCACGGACAGGCCCGCGACGAAGCGGAAGCCATGGCGCGCGAAATCGCCCGGTTTCCGCAGGAGGCGGTTCTTGCCGATCGTCGATCGATCATCGAAACGCGCGGACTGCCGGTTCGCGAAGCCCTCAAGGTGGAGTGGGCAAACGGGATGGACGCGATCCGCAACGAAGGCACGGCTGGTGCCGCCCGTTTCAGCGGAGGCGCCGGACGCCACGGAGACTTTTCCCAAATCTGACGGTCGACTATTTGCCAGGCTGCTCCTCCGGTGCCCTGCCCGGTCCAAGCCGTGCCAGCAAAACGCCACCGATGATCACCAGCGCACCTCCGGTCATATCCATGATGCTGAGGTGCTCGCCGAAGGCGACGGCGCCGAGGATGGCGGCAAACGGAATGGCAGCGTAGCCGATCGGCACGACAACGATGGCTTCACCCGCCTGAAAGGCTCGGATCCAGCAGAGCTGGCCAAGCAATGCCAAGGGACCGATGGCCAGAAGCCAAAGCAGGCTGAAGCCATCGACCGACTTCCACACGAACATGACCGGAATGAGCAGCATCAGAACAGCCAGAATGTTGACATAGGTCATGATGGCGACCGGACGTTCCCGATCGGAAAGCAGCTTGATGAAAAACAGCTCCGAGCCCGACAGAACCGCTCCGAGCACGGCGAGGCTGATGCCAAAGCCGGGCGAACCGGCAACGCCCTCCGTTGCCTCGGCACGGGCGATCAGCATTGCGCCGGCCAGACAGATCATCGAAGCCAGCCAGTGAAGCGGGCCGGCGCGCTCTTTCAGCAGAACGACCGCGAGAAGCATGGCGATGACCCCGCTGGTCAGGCTGACCGCCGTGGCATCCTCGTAGGCAATGAAGAGCGGCGCTGAAATGATGCACAGCTCACCGAAGACCCCGCAGGCCGCGCGGGCCGCATGCAGGCTGGGCCGAGGGCTCTTAATCGAAGCGAGCCCGCCCCTCCAGATGGTGACGAAAAAGACGATGACGATGCCGGCGCCGAGATAGCGCATAAAGACGACCTGAACGGGGTCAACCGCCTTGCCGACGAATTTTGCGCCGGCAAACACAAAGGTGAAAACAAAGGCTGCTCCAAGCGACCAGAGGATCGCCTGCACGGTCGATGCGTTCAGCTGCAAATACTCTTCCCCTGCAAAAGGTCCGCCAAGGTCGCGCTTCCTGTGTAGCGTCGGCCCCGACGTCGTGCAATCGGTCAGGCCTCGACTGTGCGCGATGTGACATAGGCCAACAATGTTCCTCCGACGACCACCAAGGCAGCGCCGAGTATTTCCATCATGCCCAGGTTCTCCTGGAAGGCGACTGCGCCGAGCACGGCTGCGAATGGGATGCTGGCATAGCCGATGGGCACAACGAACAGCGCATCGGCGCATTGGAAGGCCCGGATCCAGCTGAACTGGCCGACCAAAGCCAAGGGCCCGAGCAGGACGAGCCAGAGAAGATCACCGCCTGATACGGGCTGCCAGACCATCAGGGCGGGCACAAGGGTCAGGAGCACGGCCAGACCGTTGGCATAGAGCATAATACCCAACGGCGTCTCCAGGCCGGACAGAAGTTTGATATAGAAGGTCTCCACCCCCGACATCAGCGCGCCGAACACCGCGAATCCAAGACCGAAAAGTGGCGCATCCACCGCGCCGAAGCCGGCGTCGGCCCGGGCGATCACCATGGCACCGACAAGACACGTCATGGCCGCCAGCCAGTGCATCGCGCCGGCGCGTTCCCGCAAGAGGACCGCTGCCAGGATCATGGTGATGACACCGTCCGTCAGGCTGATCGCAGTGGCGTCCTCATAGGCGATGAACAGCGGCGCGGAGATGATGCACAACTCGCCGAAAACACCCGTGGCAACTCGCATCACGTGGATCCGTGGCTGACGGCTTTTTACTGGCGCGAAGCCACGGTGGCGGAACAACACGATCGCGGTTACAACCACCGCGGCACCGCAATAGCGCATGAACACAATCTGGATCGGGTCGACGGATTGACCGACAATTTTCGCCGAGGCGAAGACAAGTGTGAAAACAAAAGCCGCGCCAAGAGCCCAGCCAACGGCCGCAATCGTCGATCGATCCAGATGCACGGGTTGCTCCGTCTGTGTGCCGCCGGTCGCTCAGTCGCGATGTCCGAATCGAAATTCGCGACCTGAACCACCATGACGGTGCAAGGGAGCGATGACCAGCGGAAAGAGACGAACTGTGATCAGCGCTGACGGGTGAACACAGCCCGCAGCAGGACGGCATCGCCCACATCAGCCTCGATATAGGTCAGCAGCAGTCGGTCGTTGTCGAGCAGTTGGCCGCGATAGATTCCAGTGTCCTCGACCTCGGCCATGGTGATTTCCTTGCCGTCGATTCCGATCAACCCGATAAAGGCCTCTCGACCGCCAGTGGCCGGTTTATCGCCGATGTCGGACGTGCCTTTGTACTCATCATTCATTTCCCAGACGGCAGCGCCCACAAAAAACTCACCATCCTGTTTTTCGATGACGAGCGTGGTGGTTTCCTCTCCGATTTCGAAGACTCCGTCATCATAAACCGCGGCACGGTACTTTCCCGACCAACTGCCAATCAGGTCGGGCATCTCTTGAGCCTGCACCGCGGCCACCGGCAAGATCAGGAGCACGATTCCAACCAAACGAAAGCATGCATTCAAAGACATCCGCATCATCGGTTTTCCTCCATGGAGATATGACGCGAAGAGTGTGGCAGAGAATTGAGGGTTTGCTGTGGCGAGTAGCCGGGCCGAATTGCAATTCAGGGTTCTTGCTTTCGACGGGTGGCGCGGATTGCGGCCACCAGGGCGGCGCCGCCAAGTTCGATGGCGCCGCTGTTGTCGATTTCCAGGGCATTGTAAAGAGAGCGATCGAGTGCGGCGCTGCGTTCAAGGCGGCGCATGATTTCCTCATGGCTTTCGCGCCCGCGCTCAGCCAGACGGCTGGCCAGAACTTCGCGTCTTGCAGTGATGTTGATCGCGACAAAGTGGGCATAGCGGGCCTGGAGACGTGACAAGGCGGCGCGCGATCCGTTGCAGACGGCCGTCTCGCCAGCGCGAATGCGCTGGTCGATTTCGATCGGCAGGCCGTATTTGAGGCCGTGCGCCTCCCAGAGAAAAGCAAACTTGCCGGCCTGCTGCGCGGCATCGAACTCTGCATCCGTCGCCGGCACATGATCTTCCGTTGCGCCGTCAGAGGGGCGGGTGATCACACGCTGAACAAAGAAGATGCCATCGTCCCGCGCCAGTTCGCGGCGGGCGAAATTCATCAACGTGTCCTTGCCGGCGCCGCTCGGCCCGACGACTGCAACGAAGGCGCCTCCGTGGATGGGCAGCGCCTTGCCCAGCAAATCGGGGTCGCGAACCATGCCCATCACACGACACGGCGACCTTCGCGCCACACGGTGCGTACGACCGGGATCTCGTGCTCGACGCACACGCGCACCAGATCGGCACGTTTGCCCACAGCGATCTCACCACGGTCGTTGAGACCACCCGCTTCCGCCGGGTTCTTTGACACCATGGCGACCGCTTGCGGCAGTGTGATGCCGTCGACGCTACCATCAAGGCTGAAAGCCGATTGGATCAAGCTGAATGGAATGTAGTCGGACGAGAGGATATCGAGCAACCCGTGCTCTGCCAGGTCACGGGCGGCAATGTTTCCGGAATGGGAACCGCCGCGCACCACGTTGGGGGCGCCCATCAACACCGACATGCCGGCTTCCTTCGATGCCTTCGCCGCCTCGAAAGTGGTCGGAAACTCTGCGACCTGAATGCCCTGCTCGACCGCTTCGTCGACATGGTCGAGTGTCGCGTCGTCATGGCTGGCAAGAATGATGTCGCGTTCCCGGCAGGCGTCCGAGATCGATTTGCGGTGACGGGGCGAATTGGCTTCCGACTGTGCGATCCTTCTTTCGCAGAACTGACGAAACGCCTCATCCGACATTTTCAGCTTGCCCTGGTAGTAGGCACTGTAGGATGCCAGGTTGGCAAACTGGCGCTGACCCGGCGCGTGGTCCATCAACGAAACCAGACGCACCCGGTCATTGCCGTCATAGGCGGTAAAGTTGCTGTGGCAATCTGGCCCCGATACCTCACACCGCAGGTGCAGGAAATGTTCCGCACGCAGCCTGTCCTTGCGCGTCCCTTCCTCGATGGCCTCGGCGAGCACCAGCATGTCTTCCGAAGTCAGGTCTCCGTCACCATCCATGCCAAGCCGCAATGCGTCGAACACCGTCGTGATGCCCGAGGCGCAGATCTGGGCATCGTGCGCCAGAACAGCTGCCAGCGGATTCCAGCGTACCTTCGGCCGGGGTGCGTAGTGGCCCTCGATATGGTCAGTGTGCAATTCGACCAGGCCGGGAATGATGTAGTTGCCTTCCATATCCTCGCCACCCGACAGCGTCGTGGACAGGTCGATATCGGCGATCACGCCGTCGCGAATGAAAACCGCACCGCTGACGACTTCGTCCGCCAGGACGATTTTGGCATTCTTCAAAAGCAACTCAGACATCTCTCTCTTTCACATTCGGCAGGCCCGGCGGATTCCAGGCCACGGTTCATGCGCTTCGCAATTGTTCCAGCGCCCCAAGCGGATGCAACGAATGCACCTGAAAGGGAGCGCCCTGCTCCGACTCGACAAACAGCGCTATATTGCGCACTTCGATGGGTTCGCTCAGAACCGGGTCGAAAAATGTGTGCAGCGCCTGATCAACCCGAGGCGCTTCGTCGGCGTCGATCGGACCGGTGAGGGTCATGTGGAACCGGAACTCTTCGAAGACGTAAGGATATCCCCAACGCTGCAAATTTGCGAGTTGCGACGGGGTCAATTTTTCCGGATTTCGTCGCTCGATTTCCGCTTCCGTCAACGGTGCGCGGAAGGAATCGAATTCCCGAACCACCCGGGCCGCAAGGTCGGTGAGGTCGGGAACGGGTGTTGCCGGAACTAGCGCGAAAAATGGCCCCAACTTACCGATCTCCATACGCGGTATCTCGAAGGCGGGCACGGTCTCGGCAAACGTCATCAGCGCATGCAGCAGGGCTTCTTCGGTCTTGCCTTCCGCCAATCGGAAAGGAGCCTTGAGCGTGCCGTGGAAACCGTAGCGTCTCGGGGCCGCTGTGTAATAGGCGATCTCGGCCGAATTCAACCCGGTGATGCCCGGTGCTTCGACCATTTCGTCAGTGAACGGATTGCGCCCAAGCCAGTTGGTTGCCACCCGGCTGACCGGGTCGTTCAACGGCGGCGCAAAGTAGATTGCGTAGCGCATCGCGTCTTTCCTTACCCAATGATCCGTTGGTCCACTAGCTGATTTGCATGACAGTTTCATGCACGTCGGAAACGGTTTGGTTAAAATTCCTGGTTGCTTTTTCGGACTAATTCAACCGTTCTTCCCGACCCATGAGGCGGCTGCGTATAGCGTTGGAAATATTGTCGAAAATGAACACGGTAATCAAGATCAGGATGACCATGTAAGCGACGTTCTCCCAATCGGCATTGGTGCGCATGGCTTCCCACAATTTGAGTCCGATACCGCCGGCGCCAACGGCGCCAATGATGGTTGCGGAACGCGTGTTCGATTCCCAGAAATAGAGCGACTGGCTGGCGAAGACCGGCAAGACCTGCGGCACGACGCCAAAGCGCTGGACCAAAATCGGCTTCGCACCCACGGAGCGGATCCCTTCGCGCTGCTTATCGTCGATGTTTTCCAGGGCCTCCGCATAGAGCTTGCCGAAGGTGCCCGTATCGGTGAAGAAGATTGCCGAAATGCCGGCCAGCGGCCCCGGTCCGAACGCCCGTGTGAAAAACAGTGCCCAGATCAGCATGTCCACACAACGCAGGAAGTCGAAGAACCGCTTCAGCACCTGATTAAGCAAGCGATAGGGCGTGATGTTGCGGGCCGCAAAAAAGGATAGCGGCAGCGCCACGAACGTTGCGAACAATGTGCCGACGAAGGCCATCACGATGGTCTGCAACAACTTGATCCACACATCCGCATGCTGCCATTCCGCGTTGTAGAGGAAATTGTTCCAGGCCAGCGCCGCGTTGGACATCTCCGGATCGAGACGATCGCCAGAAAAGATCAGACCGACGACCTGCGAAAAGCTCTTGCCCCAAAACGGCGAATAGGTGTCGAACCAAAAATTCTCCCAGCCGAAAAAGCGGTGCCGGATCTTGACCTCGTCGCTTTCCACTTCGAGCGTTCCGGCAAAGCCGAACTGCATCAGAATATCGCCGCCCTCGGTTCTCTGTGACGCCCATTCCGGAAGAGGACCACGCGCCAGGACCGATTCTTCGGGCACGATATCGATTTCCAGGATCTGCCCACCGTAGTCGACGCGGACCAGCCGCGGCAGCACTTCCGCCTTTGCCGAGCCCAGTTCGATGTCGACGCGTGTGACAACACTCTCAGTGACAATCCTGGTCTCGGTTACCGGTGCCGCGACTTCGGCCGCGTCGTCTTCATCCAGACTGCTGCTGGAGGAGTCGATGCCGCTGCCCCCGTCCTGAGTTCCTGGCGCTCCCTGCACCATGAAACTGTTGACGGTCGATTTGGAGCTGGTCTCGGTGCCACGGCCCCCGTCGACCTCGACAGTGATTTCACGCTGGACCGTCTCCGACGTTCTCTGCAGCCAGGCCGGATCGGGGTTTTCGCCCAGCGGCGAGAAGCGAGGAAACTCCACCCGCAGATAGTCGCCGTCGTATTCGACATCCGGTCGCGCCTCGTAGCTGACCCAATCGGCGAGGTAGTTGCCGGCGATCCCCCAATTGCCGTTTGCGAAGGTGGCGCCAATTCCGAAAAACACCCAGGCGAAACAGAGATAGACAACGGCGGCGACGGCAATCAAAGGGGTGCGAGCGCGCTCGAGGAACGGCCGGTTGAACACCGTCTCGTGACGGGCAACGATGGCGTCGACGGCTTCGGGAGACAAAGCGTTCATCGGTCACGCTCCTCCGAAGGAAAATGCCTGGTCGCCGACGATCCGCTTGCGCAGATGGGCCGAGATCTGATCGACCGCGACGATGGTGCAGAACAACAGGATGATGATCGCCAGCGTCTTGGCCTCGTGGCCGCGGCTGATCGACAGGCGCAGGGATTCGCCGATGCCGCCGCCGCCGACGGCACCGATGATCGTCGAAGCACGTACGTTGATCTCGAAACGGAGCAGCGAATAGGACAGGAAGTTTGGCATCACCTGCGGCACGATGCCGAACCAGACCCGCTCGATCCAGTTGCCGCCGGACGCGCGCAGTCCCTCTTCGGCGCGCATGTCGGCATTTTCGACAACCTCGAAGAACATCTTTCCAAGCGCTCCGATCGTATGGATCGCCACGGCGATAATCGCCGGAATGGGCCCGAGCGACAGGACTGCCAGGAAGAAACCGGCGATAACGATCTCCGGAAAGGCGCGCAACAATTCCATGAAGCGGCGAACGAAGAAGCGCAGCCAGCGTCGGGTCGTCAGGTTCTTGGCGGCGAGAAAACACAGGATGAAGCCGAAAGAGAATCCGATCAGCGTCGCCACGAGGGCGATGTTGATCGTCTCGATCATCTTGAAGACGTATTCCGGCACGTAAAAGTTTTCGGTGATGTAGTGGCGGCCTTCGACGTAATTGTATTTCAGGCTGCCATCTTCATAGGGGCTTGGCAGGTCGAACATTGCGCGCCAGATTTCCAGTCCGTCGCGCGGCATGAGGTCGCCGATGAAATCGAAGAAGTGCGGCAGGCGGTCAAAAAACTTGCCGGCATTGGTGGCATTGGCAAACCACAGCGAGCCGAAGAGGGCAACGGCGAGCAACAGAATGCCGCCCCAGGTGTAGAGACGCCGCTTGAAGGCGAGTTCTTCCCAATGGCGCTCAATGGCTCTGCCCTGCTGGGACAGGACGACCGGCTGAACCGCTGATGTCATGGCTGAAATCCGATAGAAATGAATGCGGCGCCGCGACGGGAGGATGCGCGACGCCGCTCGACAGATTAGCTGCCGATTTTTGCCTTACGTGCAGCGATGATGGTCTTGTAGAAGTTCTCGTCGACTTCCGTGAAACCTTTGTAGTCGCCGCCCTGAATGGCGCTGAAGCACTGCGGATCCTTTTCTGGCAGAGCCATCATGAATTCCTTGAACTTCTGCTTCATGTCGGCATCCATCGAGCTGCGCACGACGATCGGACCGTTCGGGATCTGCGGCGATTGCCAGACCTGGACGAGGTCACCCATGTCGAGGATACCCTTGTCGACCATCTTGCGCAGGTTGCCGGACGTATAGCCGTCATCGAACTTGCCGACGCCGGAGGACCAGGTGGTGCCGGCATCAAAGTTGCCTTTGACCACTTCGAGAACCAGGTTCTCGTGGCCGCCACCAAAGCCAGTCTCACCGAAATACTGATCAATCGGCATACCAACGTCGCCAGGCAGCGACACGCTCGGCACCAGGTAGCCGGAGGTTGAGTCGGGATCGGCGAAACCGAGTTTTTTGCCCTTCATGTCCTCAAGTGACTTGATGCCGGAATCCTTGCGGGCAACCATGACGGCAAAGTAACCGGTTGAACCGTCGGTCTGAATGGTGGTCAGGATGGGCTCAACGGCCTTCGGATCGCTGAGGTAGACCTTGGCATAGCCGGAAGCGCCAAGCTCGGCGTAGTCGAGCGTGCCGCCGAGAAGGCCTTGAACGACACCGTCATAGTCGGCAGCCGGGAACAGCGAGACCTTTTCGACGCCGATCGCCGCGGGAAGCTGCTCCACCATGCACTGGAAGTTGCGCAGACGGTCGGCTTCGTTTTCGCCGCCAAGGATGCCGATGCGGAAGGTCTTCAGGTCTTCCGCTTGAGCCGCGCCGGCAGCCATGGCAGCCAAGGCGACGGTGGTCAGAAGGGTCTTTTTGAACATGGATATCTCCTATCTTGTCCGTGTCAAAAACTCAGGGGTGAATGCGCTGCGCCCGGTGAGCCGGGCACTCAGGTCGCGGCTGCCAACTGACCCACCGTTTCCGGGTCAGCGGAGGCGCCGCCGAGGCTGGTCGAGGTGATTTCCTCGGACAATTCGGTGCCGTCGGCACCGTAGATCATGCGGACCGCATCACGCGTCAGTTCGCTCACTGGCCCGTCAAAGACGACTTCGCCCGCAGCCATTCCGATGACCCGCTCGCAATAGGTGCGTGCGGTGTCCAGCGTGTGCAGGTTCGTAATGACCGTCAGCCCCTCTTCGCGATTGATGTCGCGCAACGAATCCATCACCACCTTGGCGTTGAGCGGGTCGAGCGAGGCGATCGGTTCGTCGGCCAGTAGCATTTTCGGTTGTTGCATCAGCGCTCGGGCGATCGCGACCCTCTGCTGCTGTCCGCCGGACAGTGTGCCGGCGCGCTGCAATGCTGTCTGGGCGATGCCAAGCCGCTCCAGTGCGGCGATCGCCATGGCCCTTTCCTCACGCGAAAACGAGCCGATCAGATTGAGCAGCGTCGAGCGATGGTTGAGTCGGCCGAGCAGTACATTGGTCAGAACGTTCAGCCGGGGTACGAGATTGAACTGCTGAAAGATCATGGCGCAGTCGCGCTGCCAGTTGCGCAGCATCGCCCCGCTCAGGTCGGACACCTGGATCTCGTTGAAACGGATGACGCCGCTGCTGGGATCGATCAGTCGGTTGAGCATGCGCAACAGGGTCGACTTGCCGGCCCCCGATCGGCCGATGATGCCGACCATCTGGCCCTGGGGAATCGTCAGCGTCACATCACGCACAGCGGCGAATTCGCCGAACCGGCGCGTAACCTTTTCAAGCCTCAGCATTGATGCCCCAACCTCATTTTGTCTTGTCGTTGGGGATGCGTTAAGGGGTCTAGGTAACCGGCCAATGTCAGTTTGATGTCAGCTTTGTAACAATCCACAAAGCCGGTAAAGTTGTCCCCGGTTACCTCGCCAACTGCCTGCAAAAAAAGGAAAAAAACGCGGAGCCGGACCAAACCGATCCCACGTTGCAATTCAGCGCTTGCTGCGCCGCATCAGATGTATTTGGCGACGAATTGATCGGCGGTCAGAGCACGAAAATCGGCCAGCGCCTCATGCAGACGCTCATGGCTCCAATCCCACCAGGCAATGGTTTCCATTGCATTCGCGGTTTCGGCAGAAAAGCGGCGGCGAATATCGTTTGACGGCACGCCGCCGACGATGGTGTAGGGCTCGACATTCTTCGACACGACCGCACCAGCGCCAATCACCGCGCCGTTGCCGACCCGGACCCCGGGAAGGACGGTTGCGCCATGACCGATCCAGACATCGTGCCCGATGACGACGCGGTGGTCGCGCCGCCAGTCGAAGAACTCGGCCTCGTTGCTTTCGCCGGTGAAATAGTCGCCGGCCCGGTAGGTGAAATGATGCTGGGTCGCCCGCCAGGTCGGATGGTTGGTGGCATTGATGCGGACATGGCTGGCGATATTGACGAATTTACCCACGGTCGTCGCCCAAAGATCGCCGTCACGCATGATGTAGGAATAATCGTCCAATTCGGACTCGACGATGCGGCAGCGTTCATCAACCTCCGTGTACCGCCCGAAGGTGCTGCCGCGAACCTGAGCGGTGGCGTGAATGAGCGGTTCTTCGGAGAGTTTCATCAGGCTGCGGTCCGGGTTGCCGCGAAGCTGGTCACATCGATGATCCGATCGGCGACCGCGTCACGAACATCCTGGTCATGAAAGATCCCGAGCAGCGCCTTGCCCTCGACCTTCTTGCGCCTGATCAGTTCGATGACCACCGCGCGATTGGCGGCATCAAGCGAGGCAGTCGGCTCATCCAGCAGCAGCACCGGATGATCGGTAATGAAGCCCCGAGCGATGTTGACTCGCTGCTGCTCGCCTCCGGAAAACGTCGCCGGTGGAAGTGTCCAGAGTTTTTCCGGAAGATTGAGCTGTTCGAGCAACTCGGTCGCGCGCCTTTGTGCAGTTTCCGGCTCGACCCCCTGGATCACCAAAGGCTCAGCCACGACATCAACGGCTGCGACCCGCGGAACGGTGCGTAGAAACTGACTGACGTAACCGATAACGTCACGGCGAATGCGCAACACGGTGCGCGGGTCTGCACTGGCAAGGTCGACGATTACATCCTCATGGGTGACCAGGATCTGCCCCTGATCGACGGAATAGTTGCCGTAAAGCATCTTGAGAATCGAGCTTTTGCCGACGCCTGACGGTCCGCCAAGCACGGCGCACTCGCCGGCAGACACCGCAAAGGTCACGGCGGCGACGACCGGCAGACGAACGCCGTCACGCAGATGCATGGTGAAACTTTTTGCGACTTCCGAAACAACAAGCGGAGTTGCCATGAACCTGCTCCTAGACCTGCAAAATCGACGAAACGAGAAGTTGCGTATAGGGCTCGCGGGGGTCGTCGAGCACCCGATCGGTCAGCCCGTGCTCTACCACGCCGCCGTCCTTCATCACCATCATCCGGTGCGACAGCAGACGCGCAACCGCAAGGTCGTGAGTGACCACAACCGCAGCAAGACCCAGATCATTGACCAGCCCCCGCATCAAATCGAGCAGGCGTGCCTGAACAGAGACGTCGAGACCACCAGTTGGTTCGTCCATGAAGACCAGACGCGGTCCGGTAACCAGGTTTCTGGCGATCTGCAAGCGTTGGCGCATGCCGCCCGAGAATGCGCGAGGCTGGTCGTCGATACGGTCGGTGGCGATTTCCACCCGCTCCAGCCAGTCGGACGCGGTCTCGCGGATGTTGCCGTAGTGCCGTTCGCCAATGGCCATCAGCCGTTCGCCGACATTGGCGCCGGCCGAGACGGTCATGCGCAGCCCGTCGGCTGGATTTTGGTGCACGAAACCCCAGTCGGTGCGCATCAGAAAGCGCCGTTCGGCTTCTCCCAACTCATAGAGGTTGCGGAACACACCGTCGCGCATGCGGTATTCGACCGTGCCGGATGTGGGCAGCATGCGGGTCGAAATGCAGTCAAGCAATGTTGTTTTGCCTGAGCCGGATTCGCCGACCACGGCAAGCACTTCGCCGGGCCACAGCTCGAAGGATACCTCGCGGCAGCCGACACGATTGCCGTAGAATTTGGTAACGCCGCCGACGCGCAACAGGGGCTGGTCGCTCATGGCGCGATCTCCTCAGGGTTTCCAGCGAGCGGTCCGCGGTGACCGGCCGCACGGCGTTTTTCGCAATGATCGGTGTCGGAGCAGACGAACATGCGCCCGCCCTTGTCGTCGAGAACCACCTCGTCGAGATAGACGTTGCGCGCACCGCACAGGGCGCAGGGCTCCTTGAACTTTTGCACTTCGAACGGATGGTCGTCGAAGTCCAGGCTGACGACGTCCGTATGGGGCGGGATGGCATAAATCCGCTTCTCTCGCCCGGCGCCGAAAAGCTGCAATGCCTGCGACTGATGCATCTTCGGATTGTCGAATTTCGGCGTGGGTGACGGATCCATGACGTAGCGGTCCTTAACCTTCACCGGGTAAGCGTAGGTGGTGGCAATGTGCCCGTTCTTGGCGATGTCCTCGTAGAGCTTCACATGCATCAGCCCGTATTCTTCGAGCGCGTGCATCTTGCGGGTCTCGGTCTCGCGCGGCTCGAGGAACCGCAGGGGTTCCGGAATCGGCACCTGATAGACCAGGATCTGGCCCTCGGTGAGCGTTTCCTCCGGAATCCGGTGCCGGGTCTGGATGATCGTCGCATTGCCTGTTTCCGTCGTAACGGCAACCTTGGCAACTTTCTGGAAGAAAGCCCTGATCGACACGGCGTTGGTGGTGTCGTCCGCGCCCTGGTCGATGACCTTGAGCGTATCGTCGGGGCCGATCACCGAAGCGGTGACCTGAACCCCGCCGGTTCCCCAGCCGTAGGGCATCGGCATCTCGCGGCTGGCGAATGGCACCTGATAACCCGGAATGGCGATGGCCTTGAGGATCGCCCGGCGGATCATGCGCTTGGTCTGTTCGTCGAGATAGGCGAAGTTGTAGCTCGCCAGGGTCGAATGCACGTTCATTCCGCGGCCTCCAGCGTCTCTTCTTCTCGCGCCTGCTGCGCCTCATCGAATTCCCGGCGCATGCGACGCACCAGGTCGAGCTCCGCCTGGAAGTCGACATAATGCGGCAGCTTGAGGTGTTCGACGAAGCCCGTCGATTGCACATTGTCGGAATGCGAGATGACGAACTCCTCGTCCTGAGCCGGTGCTGTGATGTCCTCACCCAGCTCCTGCGCCCGCAGCGACCGGTCGACCAGCGACATCGACATTGCCTTGCGCTCGCTATGGCCGAAGACCAGGCCATAGCCGCGGGTGAATTGCGGCGGCGACTTGGCCGATCCCTTGAACTGGTTGACCATCTGGCACTCGGTCACGCGGATGCGTCCCAGTGAGACGGAAAAACCAAGCTCCGGCACGTCGAGTTCCACCTCCACCTCGCCAATGCGAATTTCCCCAGCGAACGGATGGCTGCGGCCATAGCCACGCTGTGTCGAATAGCCGAGTGCCAGAAGGAAACCCTCGTCGCCCCGTGCCAGCGCCTGCAGGCGCACATCCCGCTCCATCGGGAATTCCATTGGCTCTCGTGTCAGGTCGCCTGTCACATGATCGTCTGGCAAATCGCCATCGCCCTCGATCAACCCTTCATGCGCCAAAATCTCGGAGACGCGTGGTGTTCGCCCATCGTCACCCTCGCGACGATCCGGTGTCTCGACATCGGCGTCTTCCATCAGCTCCGGATCGAGCAGGCGGTGCGTGTAGTCGAAGGTGGGTCCGAGCAGTTGTCCACCAGGCAGATCCTTGTAGGTCGCTGAGATGCGCCGTTCGATGAGCATGGCACCTGTGTCGACCGGTATCGAATGTCCGAAGCGCGGCAGCGTCGTGCGATAGGCCCGCAGCAGGAAAATCGCTTCGATCAGGTCACCGCGCGCCTGTTTGACCGCCAATGCCGCCAACTCGCGATCATAGAGCGACCCCTCGCTCATGACCCGGTCGACGGCGAGGCCGAGCTGTTCGACAATCTGTTCCAGTGTCAACGCCGGAACTGAACGGTCGCCACGGCGACGGTCGGCAAGCAGTTGATGGGCATTTTGGATGGCCTTCTCGCCACCCTTGACCGCTACATACATGACCTGGCCTCCTCCGAGCCGCTGATCTTCACGGTGCGTGGCAGCCCGATAATCCCCTCCGGCGCTGCCAGAATGACATCGACGCCACGAGGAAAACGGTTACCATTGCCCGCCCACTGCTCGCAAAAGTGCGGCGGCAGGCCGGTCGGCTCGACCGTATGGACATCCTTGATGCCGGGACCGCTGAGCTGCAGCGTCGCACCGCCTGTCAGGCTTTCGATCTGCAGGATCACGGTCGTCGAGCGATCGGGATACTCCTGGGTTCCCTGGTTGAAGCTTTCGAGAGACGGCAGGACTGCGAGGTCCGCTACGATGGCAAATTGCGCGTCGATCTGCTGACGCACGATGGGCGCGGCCGTATGAAATGTCAGCCATTCGGCGACCGACTTGCGTTTGGCCAGCTGCGGGTCGAGCCAGATGTTCGTGTCATGATCGAACAGCGTCGTCGCAATGGCTCCGACAGTCTGGGAAAGCGGTGCCGGCGGCGCGGCAACCGGATCGATCGCCTGGATGGTTCCGGGACGTGCCAGAGCATCCATGATGCGGCGGAATACCGATTGAGCATCGAAGACCGGATCGGCGAGGCCGCCACGGTAAATCGATCCGTTGGTTGCGGTTTGCGGTTCCATCAGTCTTCCCCTCGGACCATGGTGAAGAAATCGACACGTGTGGCCGCGGTCTCGTCGCGGCGCGCCGTGTCCTCGTCGGCCAGGCGGCGGCGAATGGGCGACAGAATGTTTTGCTCGACCGCCTGGCGTTGGCTTTCGTCCTGCCACAGGGCGTCGAAGATTGCGGCATGGCGAGCCTTGCCCCTGTCAGTACCCAGCGCGTGGGAATGGCCCACCAATCCGGTCGACAATTCGACCGTTGCGCGAGTCACTGTCGCCTCACCGAGATTGAAGGCGGCACCGCCACCGCCCATGCGGCCGCGGACCATCACCAACCCGGTTTCGGGCCCGCGCAGCAAGCGGACCTCCGGTTGGTCGGGCCAGTCATTCCAGGCTGTTTCCAGTTCCTCCGGTTCGGCGCGCGCCAAGGCAGCCATGGCCGCCTGACGCGCCGCCTGGGCCGGAGTCAGCTCCGCCGCATCACCTGTCTGATTGCTCATCGATTTCCTCACTTGTCTATTTATCTAGACAACTAGACATCTTGATGTTAGCTCTACCGGGCCAAGATGACAATCGTATGACTGGAGTGGTGATTCATGAGCCTTGTGGAACGCCATAGCGGCATCGCCCTTTGGCGGCAGATCGCCGACCAGATTCGTGTAGCGATCGGCACCGGCGAGTTCGATGATCAGCAAACCCTGCCGGGTGAAATCGCTCTGGCCAAACGTTTCGACGTCAATCGCCATACGGTGCGCAATGCCATCGCTGCACTGACCCGCGAAGGCGTTTTGCGGGTCGAGCAGGGGCGCGGCACGTTCATCGAGCGGCGCGAGAGGCTGCGCTATCCGGTGGGCCGCCGCACCCGCTTTTCGGAGGGCCTGGCTCGCCAAACCCGGCAACGTGGCGGTCGATTGAAGGCCCATCGGGTGGAACCCGCCAGCAAAAGGGTGGCCGAGGGTCTGGGCCTGGAAACCGGCGCGCCGGTGGTGCGGCTCAATACATTGTCGAGCGCCGACGGTATGCCCATCTCGGCTTCCACAAACTGGTTCGACGCAAGCCGCTTTCCGAAGTTTGCCGAGACGTTCAAAGACTTACAGTCCGTCACCGCAACGCTGAAAAAACTGGGCGTCGATGATTATGTCCGTATTTCGACCCGGATCTCGGCCCGGCATGCCAATCCTCAAATCCTCGAAGACCTGGACCTGTCGCCGGGCGCCATCGTGCTTGTGACGGAAGCGATCAATGCGGAGCTCGACGGCACGCGGGTCGAGTATTCACTGACCAACTTCGCCGCTGACCGGATGGAACTCGATATCGACCACAGCGCCGGCCAGTTCGGGCTCTGAGGCAGGAAACGGGCTGGACGCCGCGATGTCACGCGGGCATTCTAGTTCATGGTCATGCGGACGTCCGAGACAAGCCAAAGTGTGGTCACAGCTTCGACGGGTCCGCATTGAAAACCTGACAATGTTCACGACCAGGCGGGATTCCAGATGCCCTTCTCCGGTCCCCAGCTCCCTGGACCAGCTCTCTTGAACAACTTGGTCGATGGTCCGGCCAGTTCATCTCCCCGAGACACTGTCCTGGTGGCCGATTCCAAAGCCTGGACCCGGGAAGACCTGGCTGGCGACGTTGCAAAACTGGCTGCGTGTCTGATCGAATCCGGCTTGAACCAGGGCGATCGCGTCGCGTCCCTGATGCCCAATTGCGGTGAGCTTCTGATCTTTTACCTGGCCTGCTTCAAAGCCGGAGTTATCGCCACGCCACTCAACTATCGCTACACACCTGCAAATATCGACTATGCGCTTGGGTTCAGCGATGCGCAGATGCTTTTTGTTCATGCCGAAAGGCAGGCCGATATTGCCGAGTGTGAGATGGCAGGCAAATTGCCCAAAGGACTGGTCTCGGTGGCCGGCGATTTCAAGGGCGCCCGGTCATACGACGAATTGATGTCCGGTCCGATGCCGCCGGTTCACCCACCCGTCGTCGACATTGATGCGACGGCACTGATTTTCTTCACATCCGGCAGCACGGGCAAACCCAAAGGCGTGATGCACAGCATCACATCCTTTGGCTCGATCGTGGCGAGTTTCGCCCAAGCGATGAAACTGGATGAAAACGACGTTGTCTTCCCCGGCGGATCGATTTCGCATGTGGGAAGTCTGTCAACGGCTTTGTGCGCGATGTTCGCGCAATCGAAGATCGTTCTCAATCGTCGTTCGGACCCGGACGCTCTCCTCACCGAGCTTCGGCAACAAAAACCGACTGTGGTCGTGGCGCTTCCTGCGGCGCTTGTTTCTTTTCTGCACAGCCATGAAGCGACCAGGGAAGACTTCCGTTCAGTTCGCCTTTTGATCAGCGGCGGCGACAAGTTTCCTGTCGACGTGGATCGCAAGTTCCTGGACCTTGCAGGGATCCCAATCACTGAATCCTATGGGCTGACCGAAGCCGCTGACTTCACGCTTGGCCCGGTGGATGGCACGGCAAAACCAGGGTCGGTCGGCCATGTCTGTCCCGGCTATAGGGCGTCGATCCGGGATGACACCGGAAATGAGGTTTCAGAGGGTGCGCTGTGGCTGTCCGGCACTCCGGTTTGCCAAGGCTATTGGAACAATCCCGGGGAGAATGCCGCGTGCTTTTCCGATGGCTGGTTCAACACCGGCGATGTCATGGCAGTCGACGCCGATGGCTTCCTCTGGTTCAAAGGTCGGACCAAGCAGATCATCGTACACGACGGATCGAACATTGCGCCGCAGGAGGTCGAGGAAGCGGTCATGCTGCACCCCGCCATTGACATGGCAGGGGCAGTTGGCGTGCACAACAAGCTGCATGGTGAAAACGTCTGGGCCTACGTCACACTCAAAGCCGGAGCTGCCAATCCATCACCGGAGAGCATTATCGACGTCGCCCGAAGGGAGATCGGATACAAGGCGCCGGAAGCGATCATCTTCCTGGACCAAATGCCCTTGAATGTCACAGGCAAAGTTGACCGTATGGCGCTGAAGACAATGGCTGCCGATCGCATCGGCGCTCATCATGAAGACCGAAGCGGCGCTTGAGTGGAACGCACCCACGCGGGGGTGCCTGGAGCAGCAGCAGCTTACCCCTCCACCAGCTCGTAGTGGCTGATTGACCGCGACTCCACCAGCTCTGCTTCCGCGGGATCGATATGGGGGCTCTTGTAGTCTTCACCGACGAAGGCCTTGAGAGATTCCAGATCCTTCCACACCATCACGAAACTGAACTCACGCGGGCTGTCTGGCCGCGGTGCTCCCGGCAGAACCGACACAATGCCCTCGGTTCCTTTCATCAATGGTATGGCCGTTTCATGGAAGAATTCGCTGAAAGCAGCTTCCTTGCCGGGCCGGACAACGACCTGGAAAATGCGCATGATCATGGCTTTGTCCTTTCGACGTTCGGTCACGCCAGCACATCATAGCATCTCGGGAATTTGCTGCCTTGCAGGCAATCGCAAATGGGTTTCAGTGCCCACCGGGTAGAAGAGGCTCGCCGATTTTCCTCCTAACGGGCAAATCGGTAGAAGCTGGCACCCGATTCCTTCTCGACCCGTTCAAGCCTGACCGCTTCGCCTGCCACGACCTGCCTGTTTCCAAAGGAAACCACCTGAACTTCGCGGCCGTCCTTCAAGGTGACTGTAGCGACAAGCTTGCCGGTGCCTTCGTAGGACTGCTGCCGTGTCCAGCGGGCAACTGTGCCCTCCAATTCGCTGGTGCTCACGATCGGGTCCGGCCAAAGGAACCAGAGCGCGATGAGCGCGATAGGCACCACGATGAGTGCCGCCGCGGCGGCATTGCGCAGCCGCCATAGCCAGATAAGCCGATTGAGTTTTTTTGCCTGTTCCGATTTCAACGACGCATTCCGTTCGCTCGATCCACAGGATCCGCTCATCCCAGCCTGGGCCTGCAAGTACAATCCTGATTTCCAAAGCACCGCCTGACCAACTCGACGGACTGTTGAAACGATCTGGAACTTCGTTGATCACCGGATACGTAAGTATCGGTGGCGTACATTCAATGACAGCCGATGACAGGCGATGTTGCTGATCAGCTTGACGGCAATGGTTGCGCGACGGTGTATTCCGAACGCCGGGACACCTACCTGAGCAACGGATCAGGCCGGCCTTTAAAGCTCTACGTGCCAATCCCGTAGCGCCCGTGCGTCTGACAGCGCGTTGTGCGGCATCTCCGGCGCAAGCTCAGGCACAGTCTTCAACAGCGTCGCATCACAGGCACGGTGAAAGGAAGATCCATGGTTGGGGCCGGCAAAGGAATCGAAGAAATGGACGAGGTCCGTGTACCAGTCGGCATAGACATGGATATCCGGAAAGCGTGCCAGGAAGACGAAGAGAGAGCGGTTGAACTGGATACGATCGACCGGCAGTTTGTCGAGGATCGGCACCACATTGGTTGCAACCCAGGGCTCGATGTCCGCGGGCAACGGCAGGGTCTCATACCATTCATGGCCATCGGCGCTGACCACGGCCATGGACATCAGCGCGCCGCCGAAACCGTTGAATTCCGTGTCAATATAAAGGTCCATTACCGCGTCCTCGCCTCAAGGTTGAATGGACCCACTATGCCCGATTGTGCGCTGATCCAACAGCAACCTTGATCTCACCCCCGGGGGGAATAGGTTACGTCTGTCTGCATCTTGCTCGGGGTAATCGCGTGAACGAAACGGTCGACAATTATTGTGAACGTATCGATGCGTCCTTCTGGTCGGAGCCGATCAACGCAATCACCAATCTGGCCTTCATCATCGCCGCGATCCTGGCGTATCTTGTCTGGCGCAACAGCACCGGAAAGACGGCGTCCGGGCTGTTCCTGGTCCTTCTGATCGGGATCATTGGCATCGGATCCTTTCTGTTCCATACATTCGCGACCCGCTGGGCCGGGGCGGCGGACGTGATCCCGATCCTGGTGTTCATTCTGGCCTGTCTCTATCTCGCCATACGCCACTACCTGGCCCTGCCGATCTGGGGCGCTGCCCTTGCGACGGCCGCCTTCATACCGGCGAGCGCCGTCATCGTCCCACTGATGACCCCGCTGGCCGGGTCGTCCGCCGGATACCTTCCGGCACTTTTCGCCATTCTCATCATCGGCTTTTTGATGCGCAGCCGCGATGTTGCCGTCTCGGGCAGCCTTCTGGTCACGGGTATCGTGTTTTTCCTTTCGATTGCCTTCCGCATGGCGGACGAACCCTTGTGCGGCACATTTCCGCTCGGCACACACTTCATGTGGCACGTATTGAATTCGGTGGTGCTTTACCGGCTCGCGGTTCTGTTCATCGACTATCGCGATCGGAAGATTTGAAGACCGGATCCGCGCTGCGCAGACGGCTGGCCGGATGGTCCCAGCCATGGTTGATGCCGTCGATCGTCAGCGGAAAGCGGATGCGCCGGGCCGGGCCCCAATCGGTGTTTTCGATTCTTGGATCGATATCGACGTCGTTTTCTTCAGCGATGTTTCCGATTGAGCCACAACGATAGCTGGCCAACAGACCGGCCGTTCGGGCCAGCGACAACCGGGCGGTCAACGCCTGGCCGATGGCAGCCCCCTCAGCCAGCGCGTGCAACACGGCGGCTGCCATGAAATAGCCGGTGGCGTGATCGAGCGCCTGGACCGGCAGCGGCTTTGGGCGATCGGATGCGGCCATTGCCATGCCGTGGGCGGCAATGCCACTGCTCATCTGCAAAAGGCTGTCGAAGCCGCGCCGCACGCTCCAAGGCCCGGTCCAGCCATAAGCATTCAGAGCAACATCGACAATGCGCGGATTGAGTCGTCGGACGGTCTCCGCGTCATACCCGAGACGTTCAAGCGCGTCGGGGCGATATCCGTGTAGAAACACATCGGCCTCGGAGAGCAGGCTTTCGAAGGCGACTCGGTCAGCCTTGTTGTTCAGATCGAGACCGGCGCAGCGCTTGCCCAGCGTGACTTCCGGCACAACGGCCGGTTCGTCCCAATCGACCGGATCAATGCGCAGGACGTCCGCACCATAGGCAGCCAGAAACCGGCCTCCGACGGGGCCGGCAAGCACCCGGGTCAAGTCGAGAACTTTGAGGCCAGCCAGCGGACGCTCCGGGTTTTGCGAGCCAAAGGTGGGGCCTTCATTGTCGGAGTACTGCCAATGTATCAAGGGCTCACCAGCGACCGCCCTGCCCTGCGGATGGTCTGACCAGGCTTGCAGGTCACGCATTTCCGCCGCGCAGCCGCCGGCCTCGACGATCGCTGTCTCCAGATCGGTCGAGGTCCATTCTGATACCGCCGATGCAACCGCGTCCCGCTCCGCCGTAACATCCAGAACCGAGAGTGCCGCCTTTCGGTGATGCGGTGCGTTTGTGTGCAACCGGATCCAACCGTCCGCCGACTGATAGTCGCCGGCAACTGGATCCCAGGGCGATGGCAGATCCCAATCCACCGGTCTCAAGGTCATGTTGAACCAGAGCGACGCCAGCCGCCTGTCGACAACGACCTGCGGCGGATCCGCAGGATCAACCAGGTGTGTGAGCATGAGACCGGCAATGCCAATCGACGCAACCGCGAGGTCCGTGACCTCGAACCAGGATGGCAGATCACCCTCTCCGGTTTCTGTCAGTTGCGACAGGTCGAGGGGTTCTCCGCCCGTGGGAAATACCTCGGCAATCTCTTCAACAATCGGCTTTGTCATCGGATGTCCTCGCTCTGAATTGTGTTGGCGGCACTTCAAAAGGATGCTTGACGAGGGGTCAATCTTGATCAAGATAATCAATATGAAAATGTCCGACGATGGCGGCTACTGCACGATCGGTTCCGGCGAGGCCTGTGCCCGCCTCGGGATCTCCCGCGATACGCTCTACGCCTATGTCAGCCGGGGTCTGGTGCGCGCCATCGCGCATCCGGCCGACGCTCGCAAAAGCCTCTATGACCGGCGCGACATCGAAGCACTGTCGACCCGCAAACAGCGCGGTCGGTCCCGTCGCGCCGTTGCCGCATCGACGATAGATTGGGGCGAGCCTGTTCTCAGTTCCAAGATCACCCGCATATCTGATGGACGGTTTTTCTATCGCGGTCGCGACGCGGTCGAACTCTCTCGCACTCTCACCTTCGAGGAAGCCCTGCAGTTGTTGGCCGGGGTGCGATCCCGGCCGGACATGCCGATGCCGGCTTTTGTCGTGCCGCAGGCGAAATTGCCGTTCGATCGGATATTGTTGAACCTGGCGTCAGAAACGGCGCTGGGTCGGCGGGGCAACGGCCGGCCGCGAGCTTCGCAGCTCGCCCGTATGGCGACTGAGTGTGCGGCAGGAAAAGGCGGTCCACCATCCCTTCCCGTCCATGAACTGCTCGCGCAAGCGTGGTCCACGGATGAAGTTGCGGCAGATCTCATCCGCCGCGCTCTGGTTCTATGCGCCGATCACGAACTCAACGCCTCGACCTATGCGGCACGGGTCGCGGCGTCGGCCGGCGCTTCTCTGCCTGCGGCCTTGCTGGCCGGGCTGTCGACCCTGTCCGGCACACTGCATGGCGGCATCACATCGCTGTGTCGCGACTGGATGAATGCTGTCGATGCCGGGGGGCCTCCCCACTCAGAAGGGCGTCCGCCACCGGGCTTCGGCCATCCGCTCTATCCGGACGGCGACCCGCGGACAGCCGAAATCCTGTTGCAGCTCCCACTGTCCATCCGCTGGCAGAAGACGCTTGAACAGATCGTTGCAGAAACGGGCAGCCAACCGACGCTCGATTTCGGCCTCGCTCATCTTGAGCGCGCACTGCAACTGCCGCCCGGTTCCGGCCTGGGCATCTTTGCAGTCGGACGGACCGCCGGCTGGATCGCCCACATTTTTGAACAGCGTGAAACCGGCCGGTTGATCCGGCCGCGCGCCGCGCATGGCGACTAATCGATTATTGATCGATCGGCGTGGCTGTCGTCGTGAGGCTGTGCGTCACGGTACCGCCGGCTTTGCGGCAATCTCCGGCCGTATGGGCCAGCAGCCGGACCTGATTGACTGCGCAATAGACGCCCACGGTGTATCGTCGATACCCCTGCTGGATTTGACAACGCCCGCGAGGTCCTGCGCAGCAACGGGCACGGCGCTGAGTGCCGAAGTGAGGAATATTTTTCCGCAGGTTTGCCTTCTTGATGCCGATTAACGGTTCAATGAAATCGCTTGAAGCAAACCGTGCGGACGAAACACTGGACCGTCAACAAAAGCTGAATCGCGGGAGTGTCACGCTTCCGGCGGCACCGGTTCGACCTTTGCGCTTTCGCGGAACACCACATAAAGGCCGGCCAGCATCGTGATGACGATGCCTATGGCGGCCAAGCCGTTCGGCAGGTCGCCGAACATCAAGAAACCGACGACAGTTGCAAACGGTATTTCCAGATACTGCATCGGCGCCAACGTGGCCGACGGCGCGAAGCGCAGCGCCCAGGTCATCATCAGGTGCGCAACCGTGCCTATGATACCGACGGCCGCCAGGAGAAGTCCTTCGGTCATACCAAAGCTGACGGCACCAATCATCGGCAGGTCGGCACCCCAGCCGACCAGCACAATCGGTGCCAGTATGACAACCGCGACAAGACCGCTGATGGCCTGCTGGTGGATCGGCTCCAATTCCTTGGCGACCTGTCGGGTCACCAGCATGAACAGCGAAAACGTCACTGCCACCACCAAAGGCAACAATGCAGGCGCGCCAACTGCCGCAAAGCTCGGCTGGATCACCAGAAGCGTGCCAATGAAACCGACGGCGCAGGCGGCCAGACGACGCGGTCCGACTTCCTCGCCAAGCACCATGCGGCCCAATAGCAGAAGTATGAATGGCATGACGAAGGCGATGGCCAGCGCATCGGCGAGCGGCAAATAACGCAATGCGTTGAAAAACGCTCCGATGCCGAGGATGTGAAGAATGGTTCTGATAACCGTCAGCCGCATGACGCGGCGCGATAGCCTGATCGTCCTGCCGGCGTAAATCAGTGCTGGCAGCAGCAGAACCGCCTGTATGCCGAAGCGAATAAGCAATAGCTGGCCGAGCGGAATTGTTTCGCCCAGCAGCTTGGCAAAGCTGTCGCCAAGCGGCGCGAGCATGCAAAAGCCGATGATCAGGATAACACCGACAAACGGCCGGTCGGCTTGCGCCACTGAGGCGGCGGTCATGCCGCGGCCGGCGTGGTGGTGCGAGACTTCAGGAAAATCATGCCCATGATGACGATGTTCAACACGTTCCAGAGGATGCCATTGACAAAGGCCATCTTGTAGGAGCCGGTCATGTCATAGATCCAGCCGGACAACCAGCCACCAAGCGCCATACCGATGATGGTTGCCGTAAGAACGGTTCCAACCCGGGCACCGGCCTCACGTGCCGGCAAATATTCACGCACGATCAACGCATAGCTCGGGACAATCCCGCCTTGTGACAGGCCGAAAACGAGGCTGACGATGTAGAGCGAGGCGAGACCGTTGAACGGGAGATAGAAGAACAGAGCAATGCCCTGCAGGGTCGAACTGATCAGAAGCGTCAGGACGCCGCCCAGGCGGTCGGCAATCATGCCGAAAGTGATGCGCGAAATAATACCGGCAAACAGCATGAACGATAGCATCTGAGCCCCGGCGGCCGGCCCATAACCGAGATCGACGCAGAGGGACACGATATGAACCTGTGGCATCGCCATGGCGACGCAACAGCCAAGCCCGGCAACCACCAGAAGCCATTGGAACATGCGCGGTGACATTTGCACCGTTCGCGCGTTGTCCGCCGCCAGTGTGTCGGCGCTCTGGGTCGCCTCGAACGGAACCCGACGTCGCAACAGGAGCGACAGCGGGATCAATGTCAGTGACGCCACCGCAAGGATGAAATAGGCCGTCTGCCAGCCGGACCCCACCAGGACCGGAGTCAGCAATTGTGGCCAGATGACGCCGGAGATGTAATTGCCGCTGGCAACGATTGCCACAGCAATACCGCGTCGACGTAAAAACCAGTGAGAGATGTCCGCGATCAGCGGTCCGAACCCGACGGCGGTACCAAAGCCGATCAGGATTTGGCAGGCCGACAGCACATAGATGGATGTGCTCAGCGCCGCCAGGAAATAGCCTATGGCGATCAGGATCGCCGAACCGATCAAGGACAGGCAGACTCCAAAGCGGTCGATCGCCCGGCCGATCGCGATGCTGCCGGCCGCAAAGCCGACCATGGTCATCGTGAAGGGCAGCGAAACGCCGGCCCGGTCGGTGCCGAATTCGGTCTGCACCGACGGCATGATAACGACAATCGCCCACATGCCCGCATTGGCGATCGCCGCGATCAGCAGCGTGATCGCTAGCCGTTTCCAGGAATAGCTACTGTCGAGAGCCTGAGGGGTGGTGGTCATGGCCGGCACCCTATTGCGGGTTGAAGCCCATGTCTAACGAAAGAGCGCGCAGCAACAGTTCAAGAATATTGATGAATGCAACACGAATGGAAAAGCGGCCAGCTGTCAGAATTTGCAGGGTGGCATAAGCAATGGGTCAGAGCCATATTCCTCTAGAGACGCGAGCGCAGCGGAGAAACGAGTCAATGAAAACGTCGATGAAATCCAGCGATCTTGGCGCCATGGACGCCATGCCATTTCTGTTCTGGGCCAAGAACGAAAACGGTGTCTACATCTTCGGCAACGCCACGATCAACGAATTCGGCGGTGGCAGTGTTGTCGGCAAGACGGACTACGAACTCCCATGGGCCGACACCGCCGATGCTCTCGTCGAGCACGACAACACCGTGTTGGACGGCGGCAAGCCCAGCTTCACTCATGAGTTGGTGCACAAGTCCGCCAAGGGTGAAGTGACCCTGAACGTGTGCAAGTTTCCAGGCGATCTCGACGGTGTGCGCTGCACATTCGGCGTTTCATTCGTCATTGAAGATTGACGAACGCGCATTCTCAAAGCTTCCAGCCACTACCCGCCCGACGCGTCCGCGCCGTAGGTGACGGCATTTCCTAAGGTGAAAAAATTTTCCCAGCGGATGCCGTCGGGGTCTTCCACCCAGGTTTTGTCGCTGACGGCGTAGCAGCAGGTGGTCGCCTGCTGGTCGAAGGTGGTTTGGTCGGCTGCCTTAAGCCGGGCCGAGATGGCGTCGAGGCCGTCGGTATCGGTGGTCTGGATTCCCAGATGGTCGACACCGGTTGCCCGCCCGGGCCGAGATGAGATGGCAAAGTTCACGGCCGGATCGTCGAGCATCCACTTGGCGTAGTCGGTTTTGCGGACACCGGGTTGCGTATCGAACAGCGTTGAGTAGAAGCGGATCGACCTTTCCTGGTCGGCGACGGATACGTGAATGTGCAAGCGTTTCATAGCAAGCGTCCCTGTCTTTCGTCAGCCTGGGCAGCACGCTGTGCCATCTCGGACAGCGGTGCCAGAATTTCCGGGCGCTCCTGGCAGCAATCCTTGAGCAAGAAAGCCATCAGGCCGCGGATGGTTGCGTAGTCGGCCGAGTAGACCACGGAGCGGCCGTTGCGGCGGCTCTCAATCAGCCCCGCATTTGCCAGTTGCGCCAATTGTGCCGATGCCGTGGTGAAATTGACGCCGGTCGCTCGCGCCACCTCGCCGGCCGCCATGCCCCTGGGTCCGGCTCGCACGAGCCGTCGAAACAGGTTCAGGCGCCCTTCATGCGCAAGGGCACCCAAACCCTGGAGAGCCTGTTTTGTTTTCATATTCCATGGATACATGGATTAATGGATTTATGCAATATTGAATTTACGCGATAGAGACATCTCCCTTTCTACCGGTGGCAACTGTCTGAGATTGCTTAGTCTTTTGTTGCTGCAGGCGGCGGCGTCACCTGACGTCGAGCCGCTACGGCCTCGCGGTGTGAAATGAAGGTGATGGCGGCTACGACGATGCCGCCTCCGATCAGTACGAACGGATCCATTGGCTCACCGAAAACCATGATACCCAAGGCGGTAGCCCAAATCAGCTGTAGAAAGCTGATGGGCTGCGTGACGGTCAGCGGTGCGGCCCGGATAGCGCGTGTCATCGTATAGTGGCCGGTCGTCGCCACAACCGCGGTGACTGCAAGCCAGAAAACTTCGGACAGTGTTGGTGTCACCCAGTTGATGAGGGCACCGGGCAGCAGGGTCAGTGTGCAGAAGATCGACAGCATGATGACGATCATCACCGGGTCTTCGTCTTCGGTCAGACGCTTGGCGAACAGAAACGAGGCGGCAAACAGTGGTGCAGCAATGAGCTGGGCAATCTGTCCGCTGGAAATCTCATGGAAGCCCGGCCTCAAGATCAGCATCGTGCCCAGAAAGCCGACGCCGACAGCCGCGATCCTGCGAAAGTGAAGGCGTTCGCGAAAGAAAAACGCAGCGCCAATGGTTACGAAGATCGGCGCCGTGTAGCCGAGCGCGGTCACTTCAGCGATAGGAATTCGCGCCATGGCGTAGAACCACAAAATGACTGCAATTCCATGAACCACACCACGCGCGGTATAGAGTTTCAGCAGCCCCAACGATGGCGGTCGCCTGACGATCGGCCCCATGAACGGCAGGAATAAAAGCAAGCCAATAGCATAGCGAATGAAGGCTGCCTCGGTTGCCGGAATGTCGGTCCCGATATAGCGAACGATCCCGGTCACGCCGACAAAACAGAAGGTGGTCAGCACCATCCAGCCGATGCCGGCCAGTGCCGTTTCAGGTCTCTGTTTTTCTGCAATACTCATCGTTCGACCATCTGGCCGGGCCATCCTGAGGCGCGTCGGTTGCGGTGTTGGGCCGCTCCTGAAGGAGCAGGTCGGCGGCAAAGAGAACCGGACAAGGGTGTCATATCGTTTGCATTCGAACAAGGGCGGTTGCAACCGACATCTCGAGTTGCGGGTCGGTTTGCTTAACAAGCGATGTCTGAAATTTGAGCGTTTTCGCGACCTGCAGCACCCACATGCGGTGGAGATTGCTTGGGGCAAACCGCATTGATGGCCCCGGCTCTCAAAGAACACCTTGAGCGAGACGGCATGAAGAAATTCGTTGCAATTCCACGGCGCTTGCTCCATCGTCGCCGCCGATGGTTCCGCTGAATCGAACCGAGACGGCGGATGAAAAGGGAACACGGTGAGGCGTACCCAACAGGGACCGATACCGTGGCTGCCCCCGCAACTGTAAGCGGTGAGCAGGCGCCCAGGAGAGCCACTGATCCACCGTGATCGGGAAGGCCGGCGCCGTGCGACGAACCGTAAGCCAGGAGACCTGCCATCGCTTGAACTCAACAAACGGGACGGGGTGTTTCCGATGGGCGCGATGGCAATTGTTTTTCAAATGACCGTAACCGGTTCTGCTTTTCGTTGTTCGTTTGCTGCCCCGCTTCAGGGCAGATGTCAGATTCAATTGACGCAACATCACAACCGACCGCTCTGGATGCAGACGGACTGATCTATCAAGCCGGACCGCGGCACCTGTTGGTCGACGGAGTCAGTCTGTCCGTTGGCTCGGGGGACGTGGTTGCTATTGCCGGTCCGAACGGGGCTGGCAAATCGACACTGCTGCGCATACTGGCCGGCCTGCTTGCACCCTCGGCGGGGACCGTACGCCTGTTCGGACGCGCCATCGAGACATACCCAGCGGCGGAGCGTTCACGGCGTATCGCGATCGTCGGACAACGCGATGAACCGGATCCACGTCTCACCGTTGCCGACTATGTCGCCCTTGGCCGAATCCCGCACAACACCACCGCAACGAATGACGTTCATCGGCGGGTGATCGCCGAAGCAATTGAGTCCGTCGGGCTGACAGGCAAGCAGAGCGCACGCCTTGGCCTCCTGTCCGGAGGCGAACTTCAACGGGCGGCAATCGCAAGGGCGCTGTGTCAGCAACCGGATATCCTGTTCCTGGATGAGCCCACCAACCATCTCGACCCGGCAGCCAAAGGCGCGCTCCTCTCCGTTGTCGCCGCCCATCAGATCACCACGGTTTGCGTGCTGCACGATCTGGCACTCATTCCAAAGATTGCGAGCCACACCCTGCTGATGAACGATGCGCGTGTCGTGGCTTTCGGTCCGACCCGTGAAGTCCTGACACCTAAACGCGTGCTCGACGTGTTCGGTGTCGATTTTCTGCATTTGCCGCATCCGGACGAAGACCGATTTCTGAGCGTGCTGGACATCCCGGTTTCGCACCCGATTCATCCGAACTGAAGGAGCCTCCCGTGAAAAAACACATCCCTTTCTTGATGGTGCTGACAGTAAGTCTGCCGGCGTACGCTTTTCCCGTTTCGGTTGACAATTGCGGTGAAACACTGACCTTCGACAAAAGCCCTGAGAGCCTCGTTGTCCATGACATCAACATGTCGGAAATGGCTTTCGCCCTGGGACTGCAGGACAAGATGGTCGGAGTGACCGGAATTTCCGGCTGGTACAAGACAAGCCCGGAATTCGACAAGCAACTCGGATCCATCCCGGAGCTGGCTCCGAAATATCCGACAGTCGAAAACCTGATTGCTGCTGATCCCGACCTGTTTTTCGCTGGTTGGTACTATGGCATGAAGCCGGGTGGTGACGTCACGCCGGATACGTTGGAACCGCACGGCATCAACACTCTCATCCTGTCGGAAAGCTGCATCCACCTGAACAAGGACCAGCAGCCGGCCTCCATGGATCTGCTGTATAAGGACATTCTGCGGCTGGGCACGGTCTTCGGCAAAGCCGCCGAGGCGGAAAAACTGGTCGAAGACTGGAAGGCCGAGTTGGCTGACATCAAGGCAAACGTCAGCAGCGAAGGCAAAACCCGCGTCTTCCTGTTCGACTCCGGTGAGGACAAGCCCTTTACCGCCGGCAAGTATGCCATCATCAACGCCATGATCGAAGCCGCAGGCGGGACCAACGTCACCGGCGACATGGAAACGAGCTGGGGCCGCACATCCTGGGAGGCCGTTGCGGCCGCGGATCCGCAATTCCTGATCCTGCTCGACTATCAAAACGGCAGCGGTGCACAAGGCCTGCTCGACTGGCTCAAGAAGCATCCGATCATGAAGGAAACCTCTGCGGTGAAGGCCGAACGCTTTGTGCCGTTGCGCTACGAAGAACTGACGCCAGGACCTGCAAACATCGAGGCCATTGCCAAAATCGCCAAGGCGATGAACCCGGAGGCGTTTTAACGTCGTGATACGACTGCCGGCAACGATCCTTGGAGGGGCGGTCTGCCTGGTCGCCCTCTCCTTGCTGTCGATCGGCCTTGGTTCGACACCGATTGCACCGGCGGAGGTGTGGTCGGCTTTCGTCAAGGCTTCCGGCTTGTCGGGCGACACTCCATTCACGCCGATCGATCGGATCATCGTCGACCTGCGCGCACCGCGCGCCCTGCTCGCCATCCTCGTCGGAGCCGGGCTTGGCATGGTCGGGTGCCTGCTGCAGACGGTTACCCGCAATGATCTGGCGGACCCCTTCCTGTTCGGGCTGTCATCCGGTGCGGCCGCCGGCGCCGTGCTTGTCATCACGGTCACCGGCGACCGCCTCGGCGTATGGACGCTGCCGCTCGCAGCTTTCTGCGGCGGCATGCTGGCGGCTCTGATCGTGCTTGCCCTGGTGCGGCGCATGGGCTTCCGCGGGCCGGAGAAGCTGATCCTGGCCGGTCTGGCCGTCTCGTTCCTGTTTACGGCAATCACCAACTACATGGTCTTTGCCGGCGATCAGCGTGCAGCGCATTCGGTCCTGTTCTGGACTCTCGGGGGCCTTGGATTGGCCCAATGGAACTCCTTGCCGTTGATCGTATCGGGCTTTGCCGCGCTGGTTCTCTTCGCCCTGTTCCGTCATCGCCAATTGGACGCGCTTCTCGGCGGAGAATTGACCGCGGAAAGCCTTGGTGTGCGGGTCAATCGATTCCGGCTTCAGGTTTTCCTTGTTTGTGCCTTTTCGACTGCGATCTTCGTGTCGATCACAGGAGTCATCGGCTTTGTGGGCTTGATGGTGCCACACGTGGCTCGGGCTTTCGTAGGTCCATTGCACGGTCCAGCACTGTGCTTGTCGGCACTCTTCGGATCTATCCTGCTGCTGTCGTCAGATCTGGTTGCCCGAACTCTGCTCGCCCCACAGGAGCTGCCGATCGGGATTGTGACCACTTCGATTGGAGCGAGTTTCGTGTTTGTCCTGTTGATGCAGCGTCGGCTGATCTGATTTCAAGCGCCGCCCGGACGACGACACCGTATCCGCAATTGCATTGACACCTGCTTACCGTGTTGCGCTAGGTTGCTGTTTGAGCGCAGTTAAACAGGAGAAATACGACCATGAAATCGGCGAAGGACTATCTGGCGGAAGCCAATGCGGTGGTGCCGCGGATATCCGCGGAAGAAGCGATCGACATCCACAAGGCCGGAGGCGGCGTTTTCGTTGACGTACGCGACAGCGGATCAATTGCGGAGAGCGGGACCATCGCGGGGGCCGAGCGGATCACCCGCGGGATGATCGAATTTGCCGCGGATCCCGCGATCGAGGCATTCTACAACCCGAAACTGACAAAGGATGCCTCGATCTATCTGGTTTGCGGTGCCGGCGGCCAGGCCGCACTGACCGGCAAGACACTCAAGGATATGGGCTACCAGAACGTCACGAATATCGGCGGCTTCGGCGACTGGAAAAAAGCCGGAGGGCCTGTAGAGGACTGATCACAATCGTCGATCGAACTAGAGCCTATCATGGTTAGATTGAAGCAATTCTGTTTGTGGTCGGCGCGGCGATCCGCGAGGAAGGAGCGCAGAGCGATGCCGGAGGCATCTCGCGAGCATCCTGACACTGCGGGCGTCCGCCGACCGCAAACCCGAAGGGCCGGGCGCATTTGCGCCAATTCCTTCGCTCAAAGCCTCGGACAGCCCGACCTACGTTTTGAGCTCGACCTTGACGCAAATGCACCTCGGCAGAATGGTTCAATCTAACCATGATAGGCTCTAGACTGACAGATGATGTTCGATCCGAAAGCTTTGTGGGATGCCTTCCATGGTGCCCTCCATCGCAAGATCGAGGGCGCAACGGGCCATTTCGTGTGCGATCCCGAAGGTGATCTTGAAGCCGCCCGTGGCGACATGGAGATTGCGGTAACCCGGTACAGCACCGATCATCGGGTCGCGTTTGACGGCCTTCGGTCGCACGCCGGCCCAACGTTCGATGACCGGTGCCCCGGTCAGAATCGGGCAGAGGGCTTCGGCTTTGGCGATGACCGCATCCAATTGCTCATCGGTCTGCGTGCCACTCTCGTAACTCGTTTCGCTCGTGCTGCCGACCGCGACACGCCCTCCTTCATGCGGAACTACATAGGTTCCGTCATGGAACACCAGGGGCCACTCGGGATCAATGTCGGCCTGGAACAGGGCCGCCTGCCCTTTCACGCCACGGCCAAAGTCCTTTGACGGTCGCCCGGTCAGGTGCTCAAGCAGCGTGAAACTGGCGTGTCCCGCCGTCAATACGACCGATCCGGCCTTGATCGTCCGCCCGTTGGCGGTCGTGGCCGCGCCGGTCAACGGGTCGACGTTTTGCACTGCATCGCCTTGGATCAGGATGACCTCCTCGGCAAGGCTGTTGGCGAGCGCCGTCAGATAGCGCCTGGGGTCGACCCGCGCCGCCAGTGTTTCGTATGCGAGACCATGCGGCATGGCTTCTGACGCAGGCCAATCGGCGTCCGGTGCCTGTTCGAGGCACTGCCAGGAATACCCTCCATTCGGCGTTTGCCATCGGTCTGCGGCATCCTCTGTCCGGTCGCGGGCCAAGTCGGCATGGTGCGGCTTTGTCAAAGGCAGGAGGCGACCGCAGCGGCGGTATCCACAGCCCAAGCCGGTTTCGGCCTCGATCTCAGCGATCCTCGCTTCAAGCGAAACCAGCGCATCGAACTGAAACTGCTTCTTCGGATTCCAGCGTTCCGGCATGTGCGGCATCAGCGCGCCAAGAAGCCCACCGGATGCGCCGCTACCGACCGTTTTAGCTTCCAGAATGAAAGTAGAGAGCCCTGCCTGGCCCGCCAGTCGCGCAACCCACAGTCCGACAATACCGCCGCCGACCACGAGTATATCGCAAGACAGTGCGCCCGTGTCCGGGTTATAGGGACCGGAATGAGCCATGGGCAGTTTGGATGAACGAAACAGACAAGATCACGGGCAACCGATTGGAATGGCACGACGATATGCCCTATTCCACCGCCTTTGGCGATCACTTTTATTCCAAGGCCGACGGCCGGGCAGAGTGCGGTCATGTCTTCCTCGGCGGCAACAGCCTGCCGCAACGTTGGACAGCGGGCCGGTCTTTCACAATCGCTGAACTCGGCTTCGGCACCGCCCTGAATTTTCTCGAAACCGTGAGGGTTTGGCGGCAAGCAACATCGGGCGGCCGGCTGACCTTTGTCAGTTTCGAGCAGTTTCCGCTTGCGGCGGCAGAGATGCGCCGTGCATTGGCTGTATGGCCCGAACTCGCCCCGATCACGGAAAGGCTCTGCGCTGACTGGCCCGCACATCCCAGCGGGACCGTGCGCCTGGATTTCGATGACGACGTTGCACTTGCTGTCCATGTCGGCGATGCGCGGCAGTGTGTGCCGGCCTGGTCCGGGACAGCAGATGCCTGGTTTCTTGATGGCTTTGCGCCGGCGCGCAACGCCGAGATGTGGTCACAAGACCTGATGGAGGCCGTCTTTGCGCACACACGACCAGGCGGGACGTTCTCCACGTACACCGCCGCCGGATGGGTGCGCCGCAACCTCCGGGACGCCGGGTTCCATGTTGAAAAAGTCAAAGGGTTCGCCGGTAAGCGTGAGATGCTGTGCGGCGAACGTCTGCCGACTCAGGAGTGAAGTTTGGCGCCCTTGGTGATCTTGTCGACGAGCTTCTTGTCGGCGTGGAGCGCGATTCCCACGACCTTTGCATCATCGGGGCCGAATTCGGCGAACACGGCGCGGTTCGCCTCGTCATGTCCGGTCGAGAACATTTCTTCGACGTAGAGTGAGGCCACAATCCCGCGATCCAAGACCCTTTGGTGGATGGTCCGCATTTTTTCGGCCGGCGCCGCAAGAACGATCATCGGTTGCTGGGACAGCGGATTGTAGAGATTGCCGGCGCGATCGCGATAGGGCTCACCGATAAGATCCGGCTTCTGAGCAACCAGGCCGCTGACCAGAAACGCGGTGACATTGAGTGCCTGCCAGGAGGCAAGACCGTCTCGCAGGACGATGGCGATTTTGGTATCAAACATGGACGGCACTCCCGAGCGGATCGAATTTCATGGCGCCTGAACAAAAACCGGAATACCTGGCGGGTCTTGAACGATCGTGCACGACCGACAGGGGCGAGCGCATCGTCGAGGCGCCACCGGTGCCGGGCATCGAGCGTTTCGAGGCGCGCTTTGCCGGCGCTTTTTTCGCCCCGCACCGGCACGACACCTACGCCATCGGGGTGACCATGCGCGGGGTGCAGACATTCCGCTATCGCGGAAAGCAGGAATACAGTCTGCCAGGGCGGATCATCGTCCTGCATCCGGATGAGTTGCATGACGGCGCGGCCGGCACCGAAGCGGGCCTGTGCTACCGGATGCTCTACATCGAACCGGCGATGATCCACCGGGCTCTCGGCGACCGGGCAGGCCCTCTGCCCTTCGTCAAGCATCCCGTTATCGAGGATCCGGCCCTGCAGGTCGCGCTGCTGGCAGCCCTTGGCCGGCTCGACGAAGGGATCGAAGATCTGGCGCTGACGGACATCATCGCCGGCGTCGCTTCAGGCCTTTCGCGCCATTCGGACCGGCAGCATCCGTCTCTCGACCGGGCAACGACCGACCGCGTCTATCGGGCCCGCGATTACCTTTGTGACAACGCCCTTCGGACCGTTCACTCAGGGGAACTGGAGAAGGTCGCCGGGGTCGATCGGTTCGCGCTGTCGCGACAGTTTCGAAAGGTGTTCGCCACCAGTCCGCACCGTTTTCTGATCATGCGCCGGCTCGACCATGCGCGCCGCCTGATCGGCCAGGGCGAAGACCTGGCCGATGTGGCGGCGGCTGTGGGCTTCGCCGATCAAAGCCACCTCACCCGACACTTCAAGAAGTGCTATGGCGTTACGCCCGGACGTTGGGCCCAGGCGACTCAGTTGCAAACCTGACATCAGGTGCTTTGGGGTTTTGCTTCTGTGGGCAATGCGAGCGCAAAGACAACCGCGGCCGCCACAAGATTGACGACGGCCATGGCGAGGATTGCCCAGACCACATGCTGCATATGCGCCACGGCGGCGAGGACCACGGACAGGCCGATGGCGACAAGCCGAACCAGCGTCCTCGACATGGTCATTCCGACGACGCGCATATCGTCAGGTGCGACATCAAGAAAATAGAGCGAATGGGCGCTTGCCACACCTCGAGTGGCGACGGTCAAAACGAACACGGCGGCAGCGTGGAAAAGAGTCGGATTGATCACCTGCAAAAGATGATTGCCCACCGTTGCCAAACCCGCGACCGCTGCCAACACACAGGCGACGGCCATAACGACACGATGCGAGGCCCTGCCCAACATTCCCCATAGGGGGCCGGCCACAGCGAGCGCGAGTGCGGTCGACATGATCAGCGCCGTGACACCGCGAGCCGAGTGCTCGTTGCTGACCGCCGCGAGTATCGCAAAGAACGGCAGGGCCAGCTCGACCGACAAAAGAGGCAGTCTGACCATCAGGAACCGGCGAAACCAGGGCTCATCGATCAGCGTCCGGTAGCTGGACAACAGTTCTTTCAGATCCAGCCCGTGCCGTGGTGCCTTGGGGGTTTCGTCTGATGGTGTCCCCGTCTCCGTGTTTCTGCGCACGATGATGATGATCGCGGCTGAGGCCAGGAAGCAGACGGTTCCAATCAACACGATCGTCGAATGGCGCACCGCTGGGTTTGCATCAACCATCAGCATATGAATCGGCCAGACCAGCAGGATTGTGCCAAAACCGCCAAGAGCCATTCCCCAATATCGTATGCGCTTTCGCCCCTCCGACGACATCGTCCTGCCGATGAAATCAGCAAACAAAACGCTTCGGAGTTCGGTGACAATTCCCAAAGCAAACATGATTGCCACAAGGGTCACGCTGATGATCAGCGGTGAGCCAAGCAGAACCGATATGATGGCCATAGCCAGGCAGACCGCCAGCATCACGTCGACCGCAGCGAGACTGCCAGGTCTGTGGCGCTGCGCCTCGATGAAGGCGCCGCCGAACAAATCGACCGCGACAAATGCGACGCGCCTTACAGCCACCAGCAAGGCTGCGAGGAAAACCGGAACATCCTGGGTGATCGCGATATAGGTCAGAACCACGGCCGGACTGGCCATGTTCCATCCGGTATTGATCAACCCCCCCTGCGCAGACAACAGGGACAGGTTGCGGTTCTGCTTTTCTGGTTCCGCTGTCTTCATGACAACAATGGTCGTAGCGCCACCCGGTAAGCCAACGGTTAATCCGGGCATTGTGCGGCCGTCTGTTTCCGCGCTTGACAATAGGTCAGCAATGCTGACATAAATTTACTCATGACTTCACCAGCGCCATATACCGAGCCTCAACCCACCCTGTGGGAACCAGCCTATGCCAGCCGGGCCGACCGGCTGCAGGCCTCGGAAATCCGCGAATTGCTCAAGCTGCTTGAGCGTCCGGACATCATTTCGTTTGCCGGCGGCATTCCTGATCCGGCTCTCTTTCCAGTCGACGACGTTCGTGCGGCCTACAATAAGGCGCTGGGCCATAAGGCTTCGGCGGGACGGTTCCTTCAGTATTCAGTCAGCGAGGGCGATCCCGATCTGCGCGCGTGGATCGCCGGGCACATGGCCAGCCGCGGTGTGACCTGTTCGCCGGAAAACATCCTCATCACCAACGGATCGCAACAGGCGCTCGAGTTTCTCGGCAAACTGCTTCTGTCACCGGACGATACGGCCCTCGTCGTGGCGCCGACCTATCTGGGAGCGCTTCAGGCGTTTTCGGCGAGCGAGCCCCAATACGATGCGCTCGATTTCGGCAGCGGTAACCGCACTACACAATCCTATCGGGAAACGGCAACTGCAGCCGGCGGCGCTGTGAAATTTGCCTATGCCGTGCCGGACTTTGCCAACCCGACCGGCGAGACGTTATCGCTCCAACAGCGGCAAAACCTCCTGGCGCTGGCCGAAGACCTCGACATTCCGATTATCGAGGACGCAGCCTACGCAGCCCTGCGCTATGACGGCGATGATGAATTGCCGGTGCAGGCGCTTGATGTCGGGAAGTCCGGATCGATTGACGCTTCGCGAGTCATCTATTGCGGCACCTTCTCGAAGATCTTTACGCCCGGCCTGCGGGTTGGCTGGATCTGCGCATCAAAACAGCTCATTCGCCGCCTGACGCTGATCAAGCAGGCCAGCGACCTGAACAGCGCCGCGATCAACCAGGCGGTCATTTTGCAGCTGGCGCAAACGCAGTTCGATGCACAAGTGGCGCGCGCCCGTGACCATTATCGACTGAAACGCGACGCCATGCTGGCCGCGCTCGCGGCACACATGCCGGCCGGAACGCAATGGACGCAGCCCGATGGGGGATTGTTCGTCTGGGTGACGCTGCCCGGCCATGTCGACGCAGCCAGCTTGCTCACCCGGTCGGTCGAAGAAGCCGGTGTCGCTTTCGTGCCGGGCCATGCTTTCTTTGCCGACGGCTCCGGCCGGAATACCATGCGGTTGAGCTTCTCGCTGCCCGATATCGCGACAATCAATGAAGGGATCCGGCGGCTTGGAATTCTGGTGAATTCCAAATCTGCACCAGGTTGATTGCCAACAGAGTAGAGATCCGGATCGCGATCGACTAAAGTGAAGCCATGACAATAAGGCTTACGCCCATACAGGAATCCATCGTCAGGCAAGCCATCAAGGATGGAAAGGTCGAGACTGCGGAGGAGTTTATCACGGTAGCGTTGCAACAGATGCAGCGTGACCTTGAGACCAATCTTGAGCAACGCCTGGGCATGCCCATTGATGACATCAATCGCGAACTGGATAAGGGGCTCTCCGGCGACGCTGTGGCCTGGGAGGGCTCAGCTCAGTTTCACGACAAGATGGTGAAAAAACACCGGACCGTCTCGCGTGGCGGTTCTTCTAAGTAGAAACGCAGAAGTCGATCTCGAAGGGATCTGGCTGACTTCGGCTTCGGAATACGGCGTCGCTCATGCTGAGCGCGTTATTGAACACCTAAGCCACATTTTCGATCTTCTCGATCAGTTTCCGGGCATCGGTCAGGATTATCCTCGCCTTCGCGAGGATGTGGTCTATTTTCCGGTGCGAATATATCCGTTTCTGGTGTTCTACAAACGCGTTGGCGGCGACATTCGCATTGTGCGAATTCTCCATGACAAGATGCGTGTAGAAGATCATCTCTGACGGTCAGCCGCCTAAGTCTCGAACAGCGCCCTCAACGTCTCGTCATCCATGCGATCGATGCCCGAAGCGTAGTTCAGCGCGTTCTGGTGGTAGAAGCGGGCGTTCATCAGATTCGCAGCCCCATTGTCGCGGGTGCCGACCAGCTTTGAGGGTACGCCGGCAATGATTGAGTTTTCGGGATATTGCGTTCCTTCGCGCACGATAGTGTGACCGGCAACAATCGAATTGGAGCCAATCCGGGCGCCATCCATGATCGTCGCGTTGATGCCGATCAGGCAGCGGTCGCCGATTTCGCAGCCATGCAGTGTCACGTGGTGGGTGATCGAGCAATCTTCACCAACAATGGTCGGATGGGCATAGCCGACATGAACCATGACGAAGTCCTGGATGTTGCTTCGGGCGCCGATGCGGATCTCCTGGAATTCAGCCCGCATGACGGCGTAGGGCCATACGGATGCACCCTTGCAGATATACACGCGGCCATAAATTCGCGCGGTGTCATGGATGAAAGCCGGGTCGTCCAAGACGACGCTCGATCCAATCTGTTCCATGGCATTCCATCCCTTCAAATTCCTGGCCCCGTCCAAGGCAAGCCTCGGCAATTGCTGCATAAAAGAGCAGATCGCCGTTTCGTGAAAGACCTTGCGGCATTTTTTGAGAATTGCCGCGGAAATTTGCTCTAGCATCCGGCAAAAGAGGTTCTGCGGCGCCGAACGGGTCGGTCCAGCACTGGGGGAGACGCGCCATGAACCACGTTGCGAAGGACCGATGCATGGCTGAACCTGGCTATTACGCACCCTCTGGCGGATTGCCGCCTCAATCGCAGCTGCTGACCGGGCGTGCGGCCTTTACCGAGGCCTATGCGATCATCCCGAAAGGCGTGCTGACGGACATCGTCACCAGCAAACTGCCCTTCTGGGAGGCCAGCCGGGCGTGGGTGCTGGCACGACCTTTGTCGGGATTTGCCGAAACCTTCTCGCAATATATCGTTGAAGTTTCGCCCGGCGGCGGAAGCGACCGACCGGAGACGGACGATGGGGCGGAAGCAGTCCTGTTCGTCGTCGACGGGACGTTGACGCTGACCATCGGACGAGAGACCCACCGGTTGGAACCCGGCGGATTTGCCTACATTCCACCGGAGACCGACTGGACCGTCCGCAATGGCGGCGACGCCGATCTGCGTTTTCACTGGATCCGCAAAGCCTATGACTATGTCCCCGGGATCGATGCGCCCGAGGCATTTGTCACCAACGAGAGGCTGATCGAGCCTTCACCCATGCCCGATACCGGTGGCAAATGGGCGACGACCCGTTTTGTCGACCCGGCCGATATCCGCCACGATATGCATGTGACCATCGTCACGTTCGAGCCGGGCGCCGTCATCCCGTTTGCCGAAACCCATGTCATGGAACACGGGCTTTATGTTCTGGAAGGCAAAGCCGTCTATCGGCTCAATCAGGATTGGGTCGAAGTGGAGGCAGGCGATTTCATGTGGCTGCGAGCCTTTTGCCCGCAGGCCTGCTATGCTGGGGGGCCCGGCAAGTTCCGCTACCTGCTCTACAAGGATGTGAACCGTCATATGAAGCTGGGACGGGTATAGGAGAATATCCGGACACAAGTGTCCATCAACATTCTTAGGCTACGTGGCGGGAATCCCGGCATGTTGCATTGCAATTTTTCGGAAGCGACGCAGTTCCGTGGGTGATGCATCCTCGCCGGTGAAACTTTTAATGTAGGCTTCCAGAAACGACATCCGCAGGTCCATCGGCTCTCGCAGCTCGAGCGCATAGTAACCGATCTGGGTGAAGTACAGCACCCTGGCCCGGATGAACGCGTCCAGATCTTCAAAGCCATGACGGCGATACATGTCGGTCAGCACCTGAACGCGGCTATCATCCGCTGCGTCGACGCGCCGACGCACATCAGGTGACCGACGCGCCCACTCCCGCACCGCAAAATCAAGGCGCGGGTCGTAGATTTCCTCGTCCACCCAGCATTCCGAAACGCTGAGCACCGCTTCGGTGATCGTTTCCGACGGGCGTTGGGCGCGGGCGACGATGCTTGCCGTGTTCTTGTGCTCCCACAGGTGCAATAGCCGGTCGAGCAGGTCCTTCCGGCTCTTGAAGAACCAGTAGAAGCTGGAGCGCGATACGCCCAGGCGCTGCGCCAGGTTCATGACCTTGACCTGCTCGACCCCTTCCTCAACCAGCATCGTCAGGGCCAATGCGATCCAGTCGTCCCGCGTCGTCCGCCTGCTGTCTGAAGTTGCCTGATCGGCTGGTTCGGTTGTCGCAAATTCGGTCATGCGGTCAATCGTATCGGTTTCTGTACAGTAGTGTCTAGACGATTTTTTTTCGTTGCGCTATGGTTCCGCCTCAAATCGGGAGGCCGGAGGTTCAAATGGATCATTATCGTGTGGTGGTGATAGGTGGTGGTGTCGTCGGTGCGTCGGTGCTCTATCACCTGGCAAAATACGGATGGCAGGATGTCTGCCTGATCGAGCGCTCTGTGCTGACGGCCGGGTCTTCCTGGCACGCGGCGGGCGGCATTCATGCGCTGAACGCCGATCCGAACATGGCCGCTCTGCAGGCCTACACGATCGATCTGCTGTCGGAGATCGAGAAAGAATCCGGTCAGGACATCGGGCTGCACATGTCCGGTGGGATCACCGTCGCTGCCGCCCCGGATCGCTGGGAGTGGCTGCAGTCGGCCTATCGGATCTTCCAGACGATCGGCATCGAGGACTGCTATTTGATGACGCCGGCAGAGATCAAGGAAAAGTGTCCCATCATGGACACGACCGGCATCATCGGCGGGCTGTGGGCAGACCGAGAGGGCTATATCGACACCACCGGTACGGTGCAGGCCTATGCCGGCGCGGCCAAGAAGAACGGTGCCAAGGTCATCGAGCACAATCGCGTGCTGGAACTCAGGCAGCGCCCCGACGCAAGCTGGGATGTGATCACTGAAAAGGGCACGATCCACGCCGAACATGTCGTCAATGCCGGCGGGCTGTGGGCCAAGCAAGTGGGGCGCATGGTGGGCCTCGAATTGCCCGTGTCGCCGCTTGAGCACCACTACCTTCTGACCGAGACCATCCCGGAAGTCGAAGCGCTTGATTTCGAGCTGCCCATGACGGTCGACCTCGAAGGCTTCACCTATATGCGCCAGGACCAGCAGGGCATACTGGTGGGCATCTATGAAACCAACGCGCAGCACTGGAGCGTCGACGGCGCGCCCTGGGACTACGGCATCGAGCTGCTGCAGGAAAACACCGACCGCATCGCCGATGAGCTGGTGATGGCCTTCCAGCGCTATCCGGTGCTGGAAAACGTCGGCGTCAAGAATTGGGTCAACGGCGCCTTCACCTTCTCGCCCGACGGCAATCCGCTGGTCGGGCCGGTGCGCGGAGTGCAGAATTACTGGCTGGCCTGCGGGGTCATGGCGGGCTTCCTGCAGGGCGGCGGGGTTGGCAAGACGTTGGCCGAGTGGATGATCCACGGCGAACCAGAGGCCGATGCCTGGCCGATGGACATTGCGCGCTACGGCGACTTTGCGTCAAACCGCGAATACATCAAACAGACGACCGGCCAGTTCTACGCCCGCCGTTTCGTCATGACCTATCCGAACGAGCAGTTGCCCGCCGGTCGGCCCCTGAAGAAGGCGCCGGCATATGATGCCATGTCCGCCAAGGGCGCGATCTGGGGCTGCAGCTGGGGTCTGGAAGTACCACTGGTCTTCACACCCCCCGGTTTCGAAGAGAAACCGACACTACGCCGTTCCAATGCATTCGAACTTGTCGCCGAGGAATGTCACGCGGTGCGCGAAGGTGTCGGTTTGCTCGATATCACCGGTTTCTCCCGCTACGAAATCACCGGAAATGGTGCACAGGCCTGGCTCGACCGGGTGACCGCAGGCCGGCTTCCGGCCCCTGGCCGGGCGCGTTTGGCGCCGATGCTTGGGCATGACGGACGCCTGAAGGGCGACCTGACGATCTTCAACTGGGGTGACGGCACCTGGTGGATCATGGGATCCTATTACCTGCGCGAATGGCACATGCGCTGGTTCACCGATCACATCGGCGACGAGGATCAGGTGACGGTGCGCGACATCTCCGACGACATTGTCGGCTTCTCGCTTTCGGGTCCGAAATCACGGGATGTGCTGGCCGCCCTCACCCATCAGGACATCAGCCACGAGGCTTTGCCCTTTATGGGATGCGGCCGTTTCGATGTCGGCCTGATCCGCGCCCATGTGGGCCGTCTGTCGGTTTGCGGTGAGCTTGGCTACGAGATCAATTGCCGGGCAAACGAACACATCACGCTGCGCAACATCCTGCTCGAGGCAGGCGCCGAGCACGGGCTGCGCGAAGTCGGCTACTACGCTCTCAATTCCCTGCGGCTGGAAAAGAGCTTCGGCATCTGGTCGGCCGAGTTTACCCAGGGCTACACCCCGGGCATGACTGGCATGGACCGCTGGATCGACTTCGACAAGGGCGATTTCGTCGGCCGCGAAGCCGCTCTGAAGGAAAAGCAACAGAACACCGCGAAGCAGCGGCTGGTAACGCTTGAGATCGACGCCGCAGACTCCGATGCGTCCGGCTACGAGCCTGTCTGGCGCGACGGCAAACGCATCGGCTTCATCACCTCCGGCGGTTACGGCCACCATATCGGCAAAAGCCTTGCCATGGCTCTGGTCGAACCAGATGCGGCCGAAGCCGGCACCGCACTGACAACCCACCTGGTTGGCGTCGAACGGGCAGCGAAAGTCATTCCGGCCAGCCCCTACGATCCGTCCGGATCAAAAATGCGCCTGTAGAGCAGTTTGTGACTGGATACGATCATTTGATGGCTGCAGATCGGCTCCACTCGGCAAGGCGCGTCGCGCAGCGCGATGTGGTGCATCGGGCAAGCGTCGCAACGCCGCCGATGGGCCGATATGCAGCCACCCTTCGGGCCGGGCGCTTTTGGCCCCTGGCGTCGTTGGCTTGCACTTGTGGTGGGGTAGCACCAAGGCGTGCAATCCGCCTAACCAGAGACCAAAATCGCCGCGGTCAAATGACCGTATCCAGACACAAACTGCTCTAGGAGACCAACACATGTCGCAGACAGCAGATGCCGTCATCATCGGCGCCGGCGTGATCGGCTCGGCCGTGGCGCTGGAACTCAACCGCCTGGGAATGCGCACCATCTCGGTGGACAAGAATCCGGCCGCCGGCTACGGCTCGACCAGCGGATCCTGCGCCATCATCCGGGTGCACTATTCAACCCTGGACGGAACCGCCTTCGCCTATGAGGGCTACCATTACTGGCGCGACTGGGCGGGCTATCTCGGCGTCGAGGACGAACGCGGTCTGGCGGAATTTCGTGAGACCGGTTGCCTGGTCATGTGCACGGAGCAGAACGGCTACCTGAGCAAACACACGTCGTTGTGCGACGAGCTTGCCATCCCGTATGAGCGCTGGGACGAAGCCCGGGTCAAAGAGAAACTGCCGATCTACGACCTGACGAGCTATTTCCCGCCGAAACGGCTCGACGATCCGCAATTCGGCCAACCGGGATCGGGCAAGGTCGCGGGCGCCATCTATTTTCCGACAGCCGGATATATCAGCGATCCGCAGCTTTCCACCCACAACCTCCAGCGGGCAACCGAGGCTGCCGGCGGCAGCTTCCTGTTCAACAGGAAGGTTGTTGAAATCCCTGTGGTGGATGGCCGCGTGACCGGGGTCAAGCTAGACGATGGAACGGAGATCAAAGCCCCGGTTGTCATCAATGTGGGCGGCCCGCACTCGGCCAAGATCAATGAGATGGCCGGCGCGCTCGGCGACATGACGATCAAGACGCAGGCCCTGCGCCAGGAGGTCGTGCACGTGCCGGCTCCGGAAGGCTACGACTTCTTCAATAACGGGCTTGTTGCGTCCGACAACGACATCGGCTGCTACTGCCGCCCGGAGAAGGGCAACTTCATCCTGGTCGGCAGCGAGGACCCGGATTGCGACGACCGCGAATTCGTCGACCCGGACGACTACGATCACAATTTCACCGACCAATGGACGGTACAGGCACAGCGCTACGCACAGCGGGTGCCGAGCCTCGGCATACCCAATCGCACCAAGGGTGTGGTCGACCTCTACGACGTCACCGACGACTGGATCCCGATCTACGACAAATCCTCGATCGGCGGTTACTACATGGCCATCGGCTCCAGCGGAAACCAGTTCAAGAACGCTCCGATCGCAGGCAAGATGATGGCCAATCTGGTAGCTTATTGCGAAGCCGGCAACGACCACGACGCCAATCCGCTGCAGTTCGAGCTGCCCTATATCAAACGCACGATCGATGTCGGTTTCTACTCGCGCAAGCGGGAGATCAATCCGGAAAGCAGTTTTTCGGTCTTGGGCTAGGCGAGGACAAAGCAGGCGTCAGAACGGCACGGTCACCTTTACCGAGCCTTGCTTGTTGCTGGTGTCCTTGCCGAACTGACCGCCGATGCTGGCGCGCAGGTTGACACCGCTATCCAGTATCCAATCCAGACCGGCGGTGACGGTCAGCAGGGTTTTGTCCTGTCCGGCCGTTGTTGTGAAGGACGAAACACCAGCCGGCGTTCCCACCAGGCTCGCTTCCACCGCCGGGACATCGCCGAAGCGCTGCAACACGCCTACCCTGGCCTTGGCGCGCAGCGTGGAGGTTCCGAGATCGAAATCTCCACCCGCTTCGATGCTCGGTTCGACCGAGGCGTATAGTTGCGATTTCATGTCGACGGACAGGTTGGTCAACCCGCCACCGGTTTCAGTAAACGCCCGTTGATGCATGTAGATGGCCGAACCGTCGACCGACGGCATCAGGTAGCGGTTGCCGTAGTCGAGGAAATGCGACCACCGGACGTTGGTCGACACGTATCCAATTCTCTGCTTCGCGCTCGTGATCCCGCCGACGCTGCCAACATTCACCACGCGGGTTGTGTCGAAATGTCCGACACCACCGACCAGCGATCCTGCGTAAAGGGTCGCGCCGTCGCGGTACTCCAGCACGACACCGGCCTGCGGACGTTCGCCCTCACCCCAGGCATTGCTGCCGGAGTTGAAGGATGTCTTTTCGAAGGACCCGGCCAGACCCAGGTAGAGTTTTTCGGTGACGTCACCAAGAAAGCCCATGGCGAAGATGTGGCTCTCTTCGGTGTAGGCAAAGTGCGAGCTGTTGCCGCTGTAATCCTGCTCGACCACCGCCCCTTGCGCCCAGACGCAGTTGCGTTGCGCGAGCCCGTAATCGCCATTGTCGTCGCGGCAACTCATCATGGCGTTGCTGAAGTAGTCGATGCTGTTAACGGTCGTCGCCAGATTGTCGGCATAGGGTTCCGGGATCAGGGAATCGTAGGCGGTTTTCAACTCCTCCAGCGTTGGAATGACGAATAAAGTGCCAACGAGGTTGGCAAACACATTCGATCCGCCGGCCAGCTGCACGTTGTTGATATAGTCGCCGAAGGCCGTTTGGTTGCCGTTCAGACCCACCGGCGAAAAGTCGATGATGTATTGGAACTTCGCTTCCTGACGGCTCGGATAAAGAATGTCGTACATAGCCACGGCGGAAGGCGGAGCATTCAGGGTCAGGTTCTGCGAGGTCATATCCTGTTGGGTCGTGAAGAACGTGACCTCGTGCGTGCCGGGCGCTGCGGCATTCGGATTGACGATGAAGAGATCGAATGTCCCGTCGAGTTGCGCCGAGCCCGTTGCATTGATGCGGTCGATCTTGCCCACCAGGGTGTTGCCCGAGACGAAGTCGAGATCGGCTTCGTAATTGGCGGTTGGTGTCTGAATGTAGGTGCCGCCGAGTTCGGTGGTGAGCACCGTCTCGATCCTGCCGGTGTCCCCCGGCTGGACGATTCCGTTGTTGAAAAGCAGGTGGGACGCCAGTCCGAGATCGACGGTCTCGCCGGTGTGGAATTGGGCGGTATATATTGCGTTGTTGAACCGGTTCGTGCCGGCCGCAAGGGTGACGCTGCCCGACACCAGGCCGGTGTTGTCGATCGTTTCGTTTCCCGTGGTGCCGGAAATCGCCAGGCCTCTCGCAAGTGCCGCGGTCGTGATGGCACCCTCATTGGTGATCGTGTTGTCGGCTCCGCCTCTGATATCGAGGCCGATCCCCTTGGCGCCGCCTGATACAAGCCGACCCGCTTTCACAACCACCGAAATATCGCCACCGGAGGTTCCGGTGCTTTGCGCCAGAATGGCTGTCGAGGTCTCGTGGCCTGTTGCAACGCTGCCGTCGAGCGTAAGGTCGACCGCGGCGCCGCTTCCGTTACCGCCCGCCGTGCCGGCGAAAACACCGTCGATGAAACCGCCCCCACCGCCTATGCTCTGCATGACGATGCCAAAGGACTCGCTCCCGCCGGTCATGACATCCCCGGTCTGGACCAAAGTAACGGCGCCACCGTTGCCCGAGTTCGCGGCACTGAGCGAATTGCTCACCTGGTTGGCGTCGGCGTCGTGGAAAACCGCTCCTCCACCGCCCCCGATGGACTGGAGGAAGATGCCGTGAGAACGGCTGCCGGTGGTCATCACATTGCCGGTATTGGACAACGTCACCGCATCGCCATTGCCGTTGGCACCCGCCTGACCTCCGAGCTGTACGTTCAGGGCCGCGTCCCCGGCACTCACCTGCTCGATACCACCACCGGCTCCAATGCTCTGATGAACGATTGCGCTGGCGTTTTCGCCAGATAGTGCCGTGTCGCCGAGCCTTGTCAGATTGATGGCGCCACCGTGATTGCCGCCACCACCGTTTGCGCCGAGCACAAGATTGACCGGGGCGGTTGCCGTCACCGCTGAAGATGCAAAACCCGATGCCGGCTGTGGTGCAGACAGTGCCGACACCGCTGTTGAAGACGGCAGCGTCGTATCGAAGGTCTGGACACCGCCACCGCCGCCGATCGATTGGACGAGGACGCCGAGCGATTGATCGCCGATCATGGTGATCGCACCGTTGACGCTGTAGGTGATCGCTCCGCCCGTTTCGGATGTTCCGTTGGTGGCACCGAGTTTGAGTGTCGCGGGTCCAATCTCTCCCTCCGTCGTATCGACCGTAAATGTCGACCGGCCGCCACCGCCGCCAATGGTTTGAAGCAGCACACCATGGGTATTGGCACCATTGGCGATGAGTTCGCCGCTGTAGCTGCCCGATATGGCAGCGCCATGATTGTTCCTGCCGTTTTCGCCTCCCAGCGTCGACCGGATCTCCATTGGCCCCACGGTCAGTCCATTGGCCTGTGCGAGTACCAGCTCGGTCAGGGTCGTTCCGCCACCGCCGCCGATCGATTGAACGCTGGTGCCGGTATTGTTGTCGCCGGTGAGCCCGAAGGTCCCGGTCACGGTGACAGTCACAGCACCGGCGCTCATGTTTTCGGTGCCTTTGCCACCGGCAACAATTTCGATCGCCGGATCCGACGTGGATGTTGAGGACCCGCCGCCGACGGGAAGAAACGAGCCGCTCCTCAACGCCGCAACACTGTTCATATCAAGGATGAGGCCACCGCCCCCGCCATTGATGCTCTGAGCCACAATTGCCTGGGAGCCCGCGCCGACAACCGTGATATCGCCGGAATGGTCGACCGTGATACGGCCGCCGAGACCGCCGGAACCGCCACCGGTCGAGCCGACGATCGCCGAGATGGTGTTGGCCAGGATCGTTACTGCCGGCGCGCCTTTGCCGGCTGCTAGGTTGAGGCCGAGCGCCGCATTGCCGCCGCCACCGCCGATGGACTGCGCCAGAATCCCGTTGCTGTGTTTGCCTTCGGTGCGAATCGTGCCGGTGTTGTTGACCGCAACGTCGCCGGCGTTCTCGCCGGATCCTCCCCGACCGCCGATCGCCAGGAGCGGACTGACGCGGGTGGGATTCTTGGCGAGAATCGTATTCATGGCAACGCTGGAACCGCCGTTGCCGCCACCACCGCCGATGGACTGGGCGAAGATACCGTGAGCTTGTCGGCCCGTGGTCTGGATTGCACCGTTATTTGTGACCGACACATTCCCGGCCGTGCTGCCGCTGCCGCCGGAGCCGCCGAGGTTGAAACCAGCCAGAACACTCTCCTTTGTCTTTGCCGTGTTCTGGGTGATGACCGAACTGCCATTGCCGCCACCGCCGCCGATGGCCTGGGCGAATATGCCATGCGCCCCTTCGCCGCCGGTATCGATGCGAGCACCGGTCTGGTTGGTCACGACGACGTTGCCACTGCTGCCGCCAGAGCCACCGCTGCCGCCGATGCTGACGTCCAACCGGATGGTGGCCGCTTTTCTGCCGGACTGCAGGATGTTGTTGATGATGACGCTCCCGTTGCCGCCGCCTCCACCGATCGATTGCGCCTGGATTCCATATGACCCTTTGCCGGCTGTCTTGATGGCGTCGCCATTTTCGACCGTCACGGTTCGACCGACGCCGCCCGTGCCGCCGCTGCCGCCGACGGCCAGGCTGACGGCGTTGCTGTCCTGTTCACCGGTCGTGGTCTGGTTAATGATCAGCCCGCCATCGCCCCCGCCGCCGCCGATCGATTGCGCGGCGATGCCGGCAGATTGGTCGGCCTTCGTCTCGACAATTCCCGAATTGGTGACCTTGACCGTGTCGGCTTCCGCACCGGTGCCCCCCTGACCACCGACTCCGACCGTTGCTGTGATGGAGCCGTTGGCAGACGCTCCACCGGTAAGCTGGGCCACGGTAGCGGCCTTGCCGCCGGAGCCGCCCGCGCCACCTATGGACTGGGCGTAAATTCCATGTGAACCCTGCTTGTTTGTCGCAATGTTCGCCGCACTGGTCACATCAACCGAACCGGATTTGGAACCTGATCCGCCCGTGCCGCCAACGCCGACTTTGATGGTCGCACTCTCCTGGTAGACGACATTCGTGGCAGCGCCACCAGTCCCGCCGCCACCACCGACACTCTGGGCATGCACACCGTGCGAAGCTGTGCCGTTCGTTGCGATGGCACCCGTAGCGCCGACAACAACCTTGCCGCCGGTACCGCCGCTACCGCCTTGAAGCCCGATCGAAAGCTGGGCGGCCCGGGAACGCTCTGTCGTTCCGTCGCCTGATTGGCTTTCCACGCCCACGGTCGTTGCGGTGCTCGATCCACCACCGTTGCCGACGCTCTGGGCGACGATAGCGGATGCCATGTCGCCGGATGTGGCGAAAACGCCATTTGCCGCCACCGAGACGGCACCGCCGGCTCCACCGGTTCCTCCGGTGCGCCCCAGTGTAATGTTCAGAGATTTGCTGGTTTTCAGATTGACTGCGAGGCTAAGTGCCGCGTTGCCACCGCCGCCTCCGACGCTCTGCGCAACCAGGGCAGATGCACCGAGGCCGGCCGTCGTGATGTTGCCGGTATGGTCGACCGCCACACTGCCGCCGGTTCCGCCATTGCCGGTGCCGCCGCCTATAGCCAGGTTGAGAGCCTTTGTGCCTTTGTTGAAGCCGGCACCAAAGTTGAAGTTGGCATTGCCTCCACCACCGCCAATCGATTGCGCCAGCAATCCGGCGGATTGCGTACCGGTGGTTCTGATCTCACCCTTTTGGTTGACGGTGACTGTGGATGCATTGCCGGCCGCACCGCCCGACCCGCCAACAGTCAAGAGCATGGATTGACCGGCCGGTGGATCCGAACGGCTGACGGCCAGAATGATGTTGATAGCGGCGTCACCACCGCCGCCACCGATCGATTGAGCGGTGAGGGCATTCGCATGATTGCCGATGGTCTGCAGCAGGGACTGCGTTGTCTGGCCGCGATTAACCAGGACCGTACCGCCATTTCCACCGGCTCCGCCTGTTCCGCCGACACCGGCGACGAGGGGGCTACCGAAGGGGGAAATCGCACCGGCTACATTGACACCGCCGGACCCTCCACCTCCGCCGATCGACTGAACCAGTATCCCGTTGGCGTGATCGGAAAAGTTGGTTCCAATTTCGGCAAGGGGCGCGGCTGTGAACGGATCATTCGAATTGCGCGTTCCATCGACGGTCACCTTGCCATTCGATGTCAGCGCCACGGCATTGGAATCGGCACCGGCGCCACCATTGCCGCCGATGCCGATCACCGCGTTGTAGCCATTGCCCAACGCCAGATCGGCAGACACATTCAAGCCACCGGAGCCCCCACCCCCGGCGACTGACTGCGCTAAAATGCCGATCGAATCCACACCCGCGACAGAAACACTGCCGGTCTGTGTGGCTGCTACCGTGCCGCTCGAACTGGCGCTGCCCCCTGCACCGCCAAGACCAAACGACAGGGACGGAACCCCCGAACTTTTGTTCGCCTGAATACCGCCGCTGATGTTAGTGGAACCGTCACCGCCACCGCCACCAACCGATTGTGCGACCATGCCACGGGACCGCATGCCGGTCGCCATGACATCGCCCGTGACCGATGCGATCACGTTGCCGCCTCGGCCGGCTGAGCCGCCGGAACCACCGACGCCAGCGGTTATGGCGCCATCCATGCTGATTCCACCAGACACATTGATCGCGCCGTTGCCCCCGCCACCGCCGACACTCTGAGCCAGGACTGCCGATTTTCCGGCGCCGTTGACGGCCACAACGCCCTGCGAAAGGGTCGCTCCACCCACAACCGAGTTTTCCGCCAGGACGACGAGATCGACCGAGCCAGCATGACCACCAGAGCCGCCGAATCCGCCAAGGCCGAGGGTCAAGGCAAAATTGCTGCCGCCACTTGGAGCTGAAAGAGACAGTCCGCCGGAAACGTTGATTCCGCCATTGCCGCCGCCGCCGCCGACGGACTGGGCGACCACTCCGTTGGAGCCCTGTGTCGACTGCAGTGCCGTCGCACCAGTCGACAGACCGGCTCCGATGTTTTCACCCGTCGCGATGACATCCCCGGTGACCCGCCCTTTGACGTTGCCGGCCGCGCCACCGCTCCCGCCGAAGCCGCCAATGCCGATGTTGACCGCAGCCGTCGTGCCGCTCTTTGACGCGGCGATGCCGCTGCTGATGTTGATTGCACCGTTGCCGCCACCGCCACCAATGCTCTGCCCAACAACCGCATCAGCCTGAACTCCTTGTGTGATCGTGTTGCCGGAACGGGTGAAATCGACATGCCCGCCGGTTCCACCTCCACCACCGAAGCCGCCGACCCCGACGCTGACTGTGCCGGAACTCTGACTGAGGATCGCCAGTCCGCCGGAAACGTTGAATCCACCATCGCCGCCGCCGCCGCCGACCGATTGAGCAAGGGTTCCAGTAGCGCCCTTGCCTTGAGTACCGACTGCACCAGTCACATTGGAGATCACACGTCCGCCGCTGCCGCCGCCGCCACCAGCCCCACCGACACCAACCGAAACCGTGCCAGCCACTGTCCCTTGCAGCGTAGCCGCGATGGTACCCGACACATTGAAGCCGCCATTGCCGCCGCCGCCGCCTATGCTCTGGGCGGTGACCCCGGTGGAATCCTGGCCGCTGGTAGTCGTCGTTCCATTCACTGTCAGATTGACCGTCGACCCGACGCCGCCATTGCCGCCCGATCCGCCAACCCCGATAGCCACGGCACCGGCACCGGTTTTTGCTCCCGAAAGCGATCCTGAAACGTTGAAACCACCATTGCCACCGCCGCCGCCGACAGACTGCGCCACGACGCCGTCGGAACGTTCCGCTTCGGTGCGCACCGTGCCGTTGACGAGCCCCGCTACGGTACCGCCATTGCCGCCGGCACCACCGGATCCTCCGATGCCGACCGTCCCGGCGCCGCTTGCCGCCTTGGCTGCGGCGATCGCTCCGGACACATTGTAGCCGCCGTTGCCGCCACCGCCGCCGATCGCTTGCAGAAGGACGGCCGTGGAGTCAGCCTGTCTTGTCGTTACATCGCCTGAATAGACGGCATCGACCTCGCCGGCGCTGCCGCCAATGCCGCCGGTCCCACCGATGCCGACGGATACGCCCACCGCGGCCTTGTCTGAAGCGGCCCCGGTCAGAGCCAGCGAATGTCCGCCGTTGCCGCCGCCGCCGCCGATCGATTGCGCGACCAGGCCGTCCGACATGGTGCCGTTTGTGGTGATCGAACCGCCTGACCGGATCTGGACCCGGCCGCCAACACCGCCACCGCCGCCCGAGCCACCGATGCCCAGCGCCGCCGACACCGCCCCGCCCTGTCCAGCGGCAAGTGCAACCGACGTGACCATGCCGCCATTGCCGCCGCCGCCGCCAACGCTCTGGGCCAGCACGCCATCGGAATTCACACCTTGTGTGGTTACGGCACCATTGCCGCTCACCCCAACGACACCACCAGTGCCGCCATTGCCACCGCTGCCGCCGATGCTAACCGAGGCGGCCCCAAAGGCCCCGGCGGCCACCGACGTCGAAAATCCGCCATTGCCGCCGCCACCGCCGACCGATTGAACAAGAATGCCATTCGACCGGTCGCCCAGGGTCGCGATCAGCGGGTCGACCTGCGTCGGCGCACCGTTGACGATGACCGTCCGAGGTGCAAGAGTGACCGTCGCCGTTCCGCCGGCACCGCCGTTGCCGGCGGAACCCCCGATACCGACCGCCACGAGCACGCCTGCAGCAACGGAGCTACCGCCGTCGCCACCCCCGCCGCCAACGGATTGCGCAAAGACACCGCTGGCGTCATGCCCCTGGGTCGCAATGCTGCCGGAATTGGTTGCGTTGACGACGCCACCATTGCCACCGCCACCGCCGCTTCCGCCAATCGCAATAATGCCGCCGGTTGACCCGCCACTACCGCCTCCGCCACCGACGGATTGTGCAAAGATCCCCCGCGCCCTGTGTCCGGATGTTTCCAGGGCGCCGTTGTTTTGTACGTTGACTGTGTTTCCCGACCCGCCCTGGGTTCCGGAACCGCCAATGGCGACTATGCCGCCGCTCGCGGCTCCCGAACCACCGCCTCCGCCGACGGATTGCGCAAAGATTGCGTCACCGCGCAGACCCAAGGTCCGCACGCTGCCGCCATTGACAACGGTTACTGTATTGCCGCTGCCACCGGCGCCCCCCGAGCCGCCCAGCGAGATCGCGCCTCCCAAGCCAGAGGCTGAGCCGCCGCCACCGCCGACGGATTGAGCAAAGATTCCCTTGGCCTCGCCCTGTCTGGTGATGACGAGACCCTGGTTTTCGACCAGTATGACACCGCCATTGCCGGCCGTGTTTCCGGAGCCACCCAGCGCAACAAAGCCGCCTGTGGCACCGCCTGCCCCACCGCCACCGCCAACCGATTGCGCGAAAATGCCATGGCCGAATTCGCCCTGGGTCTGGACAGAACTTCCAGCCTGGGTCTTGACCTCCACGGTGCCGCCGTTGCCACCGCGCGATGCCTGGGACCCAAATGCAACGATCCCGGCACTGACCCCTGCGCTGCCACCGCCGCCGCCGACGGATTGCGCGAATACCCCGACCGCTCCGCGCCCACGGGTCAGGATCGTGCCGCCGGCAAGATTGTTGACCAGGACGCTGCCGCCCGCACCTCCCCCGGCGTTCGCCGAGGCGCCGCCAAGCGCAATAATCCCGCCGGCGTTGCCAGTATTACCGCCCGTGCCGCCAATGGATTGGGCCTGAATGCCGTAGGCGTTCACGCCTCTGGTTTCGATACCGCCGGAGTTTGTGGCTACCACCCGTCCGCCGTTGCCGCCGATGCTGCCGCTGTTGACGTCACCGACGAGGCCATAGCTGTCGCCGCCCGCACCGCCACCGCCGCCAATCGACTGGGCGAAAAGGCCCACCGCGTGGTTACCCGTCGTGAGAATTTCACCACGGTTGATCGCAGTCACACTGCCGCCGGCACTGGCCGGTCCGCCCGCGCCACCGCCGGAGAAGATGTAGCCACCGCCGCCATCCCCGCCCTTGCCGCCGCGGCTTTGCGCGAAGATTCCGTGGGCACGCTCGCCGCTCGTCGAGATGTCGACGCTGGAATCGACAATAACAGTTCCGCCCAATCCGGCAGCACCGCCATTCAGTGGCGGAAGGCTGCCGAAGGAATCGCCGCCGTCTCCTCCGTTGCCGCCCTGACTGATGACCGTGATGCCTGAAAGACCAGGCGTTATTGTCTGAATGTTTCCATTGTTGCCCGGCGTCACGGCACGAGCGATATCGGGGCCATTGCCACCCGGGTCGCCCGAATGTCCGCTGCGGCCGGCGATAAAGCACTTCCTGAGGGGTGAAACACCGATGCAGAGTTCAACGCCGTAACCGTTGCGTCCGTCGGACCCTCGTGGACCGACGCGATAATCATGCACGACGTTGACGTTTCCCGACGGGATGGGAACCGTTACCGGCCCTCCGGGATTACCCGGCGTGATTCCCGTGGTGCCGCCATCGGGTACGGTAAAGGCAGTCAGCGTGTCCCGGGTGATTGTTCCCGCGCCACCTGTTTCTTTCAACGTGATCTCGATGATGCGACCGGCAGGATTGGTCGTTACGGAATCGATGGCATATTCAGTGCCACCAAAAGTGTATTTGTCGCCAATCGCCAGGCGCGTGAGGATGGCATTGTCCTGGTCGGTGAACACGGTGCCGTCGTCCAGCACCTGCACCACGGTTTCCGTCGCCCCCGTTATTGGATTGGTGACGGTATCGCCTACGGCAACAGCATGCGCGCCGGCCGGCAAGGCCAGCAGGAATAATGAAAGGAGAAACCAGAACCGATAACCGGTTCCAAAAACTAGACAGCCTTTCCCGCTATGGATGTACCCCTTTACATTGCACATTCGTCCCCCGTCCCCCGGACAATGCATGCAACTATCCAGATAGGGATAGAGGTGATTCGCGTTAATGTCATGATGCGTGCGTACTACAAAATGCGAATAGTTGTGCTAAACTGCTGAAAAACACGGCAAATATTGACTGGTTTCGGGTGGGGTGGATGAAACAGTCTTCAAAACAGCGAGATTTGCTTCGCAGGCACAATCTGGCAATGCGCAACCTGGACGATTACGGCGCGTTTCTGGAAGCCTGGCAGCAGTTGGTGGACGAGAACGACATCGACGGGTTGCCCGATCACGAGAGCTTCGCCGATTTTGAGCGGTACGCCTCCCACGCGGTTCAAACCTTCCTTGAAACCGGCCCGAACCTGACCGGCGGAGACCTGGGTCAGCATGAATGCGCGGCTGCCCTCGTTACCGGCTCTGGGGTGATCAGAAATGCCAACGCATTTGCAAGCCGGTCGGAAAACCTGACGCCTGGCCGCAGCCTGACAGACTGCGGCATCCGCATCGCGGAGGAAAACGATCTCGAACGACTGTGGCAACGCAAAGAGCGCGCCAAACCTTCGACCTTTCATCTGGTTCAGGCGGAGAATACCCGTTCAAATGCTTCCATGATTTCGGTGGTGTCCAAAGCTGAAGCGGAGCCCGGTGAAGAGCCCCTCTTTCTGGTGCTCTTCATCGATCCTCCGGAAGTGCAATCAACGGCCGTGCTCATGGCCAGTAAATTCAATTTCACGTCGGCCGAAACGGACATAGCGAAGGCCTTTCTGGAAGGCGTTTCATTGCGTGACATCGCCCGAAGGCGCGGACGGTCCTATGTGACAATTCGCAACCAGTTTCAGAGAATTCTGGAAAAGTCCGGCTGCACATCGCAAACCGATCTGTTTCGACTGGCTTTCAGCCTCCTGTTGCTTATCGACAACCCGGTCGACGAGCGACTGGGCATGGAGCGAAGCGCTGGGAAAACCATGACCTTGCCGCGTCCCGGCGGGCGGACTGTTGAGTTGACTTTGAGCGGCGATGATGCCGGCCAGCCGGTGCTCAGTCTGCCCAGTCTTTTCGGCCACGGCATTACACCGGAAATAGAACAATTGCTAAGCGACCGCGGCGTGCTGCTTATCAGCCTGATGCGACCCGGTTTCGGCGGCACCAGCCCGCCGGTAGGAAACCAGGATCTCTATGGCTGCACCGCCGGAGATGTTCGCGCCATTCTCGATAGTCTCGAGATCGAAACCTGCTCCTGCATCGCCAGGGCATCGGCGGCTCGCCCGTTCTACAATCTGCTCGCACGATTACCTGAACGCATCGATCGAGGCGTCCTGGCCAACGGTCTTGTCCCGCGCGAGTATATCGAGGGCAAGAGCGTGGTCTCCAAATGGACTACCGCGCTGATGAGCGCCTCGATCGTTTCCTATCCGATCGCCAAACTCATTCTGGGCACCGGCAACAGCTTGTTTGTCCGATCAAAGGGCGCGTCCTTTCTGAAGAGGATGTATCAGAACTCCGAGACCGATTGCACCGCTTTCGACGACCCCGACGTTGTGGCGTCGGTTCGAGCCGGAGTGCGCAAAGTCACGCAACAGGGGCTCGGCGCCGGAGTTCAGGAGATGGTTGATGGATTTCAGAACTGGTCATCGGACCTGGCGGATCTGCAGACACCGATCACCCTCTATCACGGAGGGTACGACCCCAATGTCCCGATCGAGAGCGTTCGCGATTTCGCCAATGACCATGCCCATTGTCTGACGCTGGTGGAAGAAGAGGAAGGTGGCGGGCAACTGAGCTACTCTCACATGGAAACCATCATCGACATGGTGATGCGGGATCAGACCGGCCCGACAGAAGCAGGAGGATGAACGATGGACATGAGAAAGATCCTGGAGGATTTCGACGAGGCCTATAACGAGGCTTTCAATCGCGGCGACGCCGCGGGGTGCGCCGCCTTCTTCACGGAAGACGTGATGCTCTTGCCACCCGACCAACCGATGATCCGCGGAAGAAAGGCGTTCGAGGAGACCTACCAGTCCCGGATAGAAGACAATAGCGGCGGAACGCATACCAACGAACTGGTCGACTTCGGCGTCGACGGTGACCTGGCCTATCAGATCGGAACCTATGCAATTGCCGACTCGGACCCACCCGAGAAAGGCAAATTCGTCAACATCCTCAAGCGCCAATCGGACGGTTCCTGGAAGGTCAGCGTGTCCATCTTCAACAGCGACATGCCGTAGATCTGGTCTGAATCAAAAGGAAGCAGCCAATGCGATCAGCGCGACGCCAACATCCGTCGCATCTCGCCATTCTCGAAGACCGCTTCACTGTGCGCCTCGTGGCGGGCGGCGTACAACATAGCTTCCGCCAGATCCTGTGAGGTGATGCCGATTGCCGGCAATAACCGGAATATGGGCGTCATGAGCGTATCGCTGAATTTGGGTTTCTCGCGCGGATGCGACGGCGCGATGTAGGCGGGGCGGAATGCGTATTTGCGGGGCAGCGGGCTGGCGAAAAGCAGGTTTTCGGCGGCCCCCTTGGTGCGCAGGGCAAAAGAGAGGCCACCACCGCCCGGCCGGGCACCAGCGGCCGAAAACAGACAGAAAGTCGATTGTGGTGCCCTTTTCGCGGCAGCATCAAGCAGCGCCTGCAGATAGGTCAGCGTGATGGTCTCGTACTCGGAGCGGCTGACCATGCTGGAGTAGGTCGACAGACAGTGGAACACCGTATCGATGCCTTCAAGATGTGGTGACAATGAAGCCGTATCGGTAAAATCCGCAATCGAAACCTCTTTTAGCTTGGTATCGGCAACGCCGGTCGGCCTTCGACCGAGCGACACGATCCGCTGAACGTCATCGGCTGCAAGGAGAACCCGCAGGACCGAGCCACCCACAAGACCGGTCGCGCCTGTCAAAAGCACCGATTGCACATCGCCTCTCCGAGCGTCCGGGGTTCAGGCCAGCCGCTTCGAGCGCGGGCTTTCGTCCATCTGGCCGATGAGATGGTGCGCCAGCGCCAGCGTCAGGTCGTTGCGGACGGCCGCATAGTGCGGATTGTCCCAGAGATTGTCGAGTTCCTTCGGATCCTCGGCCAGATTGTAGAGTTCGCCCCAGTCGCAATCCTTGTAGAGTGACAGTTTCCAGAGGCCCGAGACGAGGGTGCGCACCCGCGCCGGCGGATCGAAGCCCATGCGCTTACCGCTATCGTTATACTCGATCAGCAGCGCATTGCGGTGCTGCGCGTCCCCCCGCAGCGCCGGCAGGAAACTCCGGCCCTGCATGCCGAAATAGGGCTTCAGGCCGGCCCTCTCGATGATCGACGGGGCAATGTCGACCGTCGAACTCAGAACATTCGTGCGGCCGGCCTTGCGGCTCGCCGGATCCGACCAGATCATCGGCACCCGGTTGATGGCCTCCTTCGCCCAGGAGCCTTTAAGAAGAAGGTTGAAATCGCCCAGATAGTCGCCGTGGTCGGAATTGAACACGATGACCGTATTGTCGAACTGTCCGGTTTCCTTCAGTGTCTCGATGATCGCGCCCACCGCATCGTCGATCATCGAAATCATGCCGGCGGTGAGGGCCATTGCCTCGCGGACATGTTGGTCGTCGGCAAGGAAGCTGAGCTGCTTGACCTTGTGCACGACGCCGCGTTCATGCGCCTCGATGGCATCGAGCAGCGGCGGCGGCGGGTTTCGGTGGTCGCCGGCCCGGATCCGCAGGTCGAATTCATCGGGACTGTACATGTCCCAGTATTGGCCCGGCGGATTGAACGGGTGATGCGGATCGGGAAAGCTGACAAAGGCGAAAAATGGCGCGGCGTCACCGGCCCGATTGGTGAGATAGTCTTTCGCCTGGTCGCGTATGTAGGAGGTGGGATAAAGCTCTTCCGGGACCGGTGTGCGGAAAGCCTGCGGACAGGTATAGTTGTGCGGCAGTTCATTTGCCGGATTCGTCAACTCCCGCCAGCAAGCGGTGCGTTCGCGGAACCATTGCTGGTAATGGCCACCGGCCCGATCGCCGTGGCCGGTCACCATGTCGACATGATCGTAGCCGTAATAGGGCGTCGGAAAGTGGAACCGCCCGTCCACGTCGTAGTGAACCGGCTCCTCCTTGGTGAAGTCTCCGTCCTCCTCCTTCCAGGCTTCCGCAATCGGCCCGGTCTCAGTCGGGTCGCGCTGCATCGGCTCCTGATCCGTGAAAGGCTGCAGGTGGCTCTTGCCGATCGTGGCCGTCCGGTAACCGCCCGCTTTGAGCACATCCACGAACGTGTTGGCGCGCTGCGGCAGCAGGCAGCCATTGTAGCGCAGACCGTGCAGGCTCGGATAACGACCGGTCATGAAACTTGCACGGTTGGGCATACACACGGGAGTTGCGACATAGAACCGGTCGAACATCGTGCCCTGCGCTGCAATGGCGTCGATGTGCGGTGTGCGCACTACGGGATGGCCGGTGCAGCCAAGCCAATCCGCCCGATGCTGGTCGGTCATGAAATAGAGGAAATTCGGCCTTTCGCTCACCCTGCTTCTCAAGCCTCTACTGTCCTGCTTGCTCGTACCCGATTCCAGGCAAGCAGCGCCAGACCGAGCACCGCACCTGTCAGGTAGATCTGCGGCTGCGGCGCAATCAGCAGGATGCCTGCCGCGAAGCGCGCCACCGCCTCGGGCAGCGATATGCGAGTGGCGTCGAATCGGCTGGTCGAAGAGGCAAATAGCAGGATCATTAGGCACAGGCGCAGAACGATCAGCACGACACCGATCAGGCCGGCGGCCTCGCCGTCCGCCGCGGCTTGCGAGACAATCAGCATTTCCGGGTTCAGCGCGAAGGCAAAGGGAATGGCGAAGATGACGATGCCGATCCGCAACGCCGCTACGGACGTGGCGATGGCGCCGCCGCCGGCAATCGCAGCCGCCGCATAGGCAGCGATCGCGACTGGTGGCGTGATCACCGAGGCGACGCCGAAGTAGAAAACGAACATGTGGCTGGTCAACGGTGTGAGCCCCATGGCCAGCATGGACGGGCCGAGTATGAGCACGATGGTCAGATAGGCCGGCAGCGTCGGCATGCCCATGCCGAGTACCAGCGCGGCCGCTGCGGCCATGACAAGCGTGACGACGAGATACTGCTCCGCTGCGCCGGAGATCGCCAGGGCAAAATCGTTGGGCAGACCGGTCGTGCCCAGCACGCCGACGGTAATGCCAACGACGCCCGCCGCCATCATCAACCGGCCCATATTGACGCCGCCGGTGGCCAACGCCTCGACCAGTGTGAATGGACGGCGACGGATATCCGGATTGAGGAAGCTCAGCGGGATCAGGGAAAACAGCGCGAGGATCGCCGACCCTGCGGGCGAAGCGCCGAAGATCAGAGCCGCTACGACGATGACGATCGGTACCACAACCAGGATCAGATTGATGTAGTCGGTCGTCGTTACCTCGACGGCCTCACCCTCGTCGCTGGCTTCGACGCCAAGCCGACGGCTTTCGAACACCACGACGACGAACAGCGAGCCGTAATAGGCCAGCGCCGGAATGATCGCGCAGATGATGATGGTCAAGTAGGAGATGCCGGTGAAATCGGCCATGACCAGGGCTGCGGCGCCCATAATAGGCGGCATGACCTGCCCTCCGGTCGAGGCGGTCGCCTCGACGCCGCCGGCGAATTCCGGCGCAAAGCCGCGCCGCTTGATCATCGGAATGGTGATCACGCCGGTACCGACGACATTGGCGACAGCGGAGCCGGAGATGGTGCCGAACAGGCCGGATGCGAGGATCGCCGCATGGGCCGGGCCGCCGCGAAAGCCGCGCATGGCGGCAAAGGCGATCTTGATCAGCGAACGGCCGCCGCCGGAGGCCTCCAGCATGGCGCCCAGCAGGATGAAGGGAAAGATCGTCGATGTGACGATGCCCAGAATGGAGCCTAGCACACCGTCATTGTTGTTGAACCAGAGATTGCCGGCGGTGTCCTCGATGAAGTCCACTGGCGCCGTCTTGAAGATGCCCGGCCAGATCGGACCGGTGAAGAAGTAGATCAGCATGACGATGCCGACCAGCGCCAGCGGCAGGCCCCAGATACGCCAGCACATCAGGATGATCGCGGCACAGCCGGCAAGCGTCGTCCAGGCCTGTTGCGGTTCGAAGAAGAAGATGCCTTCGTCGAGTTCGGTGACCACCACATAAAAACGCCAGAAGGCGTAAAGGGCGATGACGCCGACGACGACATCGAACAGGCGCACCAGCCAGCGCAAAGCGGGTGATTTGACTCCGAGCCAGGTTTCGGCCGGCATCGACAGCAGGCACACGACGACACCGCCGGCCATCAGCAGCGCCCGGTAAGCCTCGACATCGAACGGTCCGATACGCGGAAGCGGTCCGAAGGCCGGCGTCGAGTTGCCGAGACCGCCAAGCGCCATGGCCAGACCGATCGTAAAGATCAGCCATTTCGCCGCCGTGGCGGCCACGCTCGCTTCTTCCGTGGCGCGCATGGATTCTGAAGACTGCATGGTTTCGTCCGTTCGATAACGGCTTCCGGCCGGGGCCACGGTAGCGGCTCCGATCAATGCCTCGATGGGGATTTCGGCGGGCGGTCATTGCCGCCCGCCCGCTCGGCCTAGTTGGTCGCCGGTTTCAGATGATCCGGAACGGCGATTCCGACCTCGTCATAATACTTCAACGCACCGGGGTGGAGCGGCGTGTTGAGGCCTACGAACGGCTGGTCCGCCGTGGTTGCGGCGAGCGTCACGACCGCCGCCTTGGAGGTGTCGAGATTGTCCCAGAATGCCTTGGTCAGGTCGTAGGCGGTCTTGTCGTCCAAGTCTTTGTGGACGCCCATGACCATGGTGTACATCACCGTATTGACGTCCTCGTCCTTGTTGACCTGCTTGTCATAGGTGTTTGCAGGAATAATCCCGGCAAGCCGGCCCGGCGTCTTGGTGTATTTGCTCCAGGCGTCCGATCCAGCGGTGCCTTCCGGCATGTTGATCAGCCGCAGATCGCGCTTAAGGCCGATTTGCTCCATCAGGGCCGAATTGAGCGGCAGCGGCCGCATGAAAACGTCGAACTGGCCGTCTTCAAAAGCCTGCAGGCCGGCGCCCCAGCCCATCTTCACGCCTTCGTAGTCGTCGCCCATCTTCAAGCCGGACGAGACGTTGATCAGGCCGGTGGTCAGAGCGACCGCGCCGCCGGAAGGTGGCCCGACAAAAACCCGTTTTCCTTTCAGGTCGTCAAAGGTCTCGATGCCGCTGTCGGCATAGGTGAGTGCATGGATATGACCGGCCGCGAAGCCGAACAGTGACCGCAGGTTCGCCGCCACCGGCTTCACCTTTTCGGCCTGCTTGGCATACATGCGCGTGCCGTTGACCATGGAGTCATACGCGACCGGCGGATAGACCGCGGCGCCAAGCCGGTCGTGGGCGAGCAAGAGCGCGGATTTTGTGAGGGTCTGGCCTTCGTTGACCTGGATCTCATAACCGCCGCTCTGGCCGGCATATTTGGCGATCAGTTGCGGGACGACACAGCTCAGCCCGCCAGGCGCGCCGCATTCCATCTTGATGATGTCGGCGCGGGCGCCGGTTGCCGTCGCTGCCATGATCAGAACGCCGGCAACCAGACCGGCTCCATTTTTCACATAAGGGTGCATGTGCTTCCTCCCGTTGTGGCCCAGCCCTCCCGGCGGGCACCTACCAATTCAGCTTTATTGTGACCCGATTACTGATATAGATAAAATCGAAAGATTGGCCGTTCAAATAGAAAAATGTATACCTAAAATGGATCCGCGACTGCTTCACCAACTGGCAACCGTCATCGAACTGGGCTCGCTTAGCCGTGCCGCGCAGCGGCTCAACCTCACCCAGCCAACACTGACCCGCAATGTGAGGATTATCGAGGACCGGGTTGGCGCGCCTGTGCTGCGCCGCGGCCGTTATGGCGTAACGCCGACCGAGATCGGCGAACGGCTGGCGGAAAAGGGCCGCGCGGTGGGCAACCTCATGAACGCCGCCGACACCGCCGTCGATTTGTGGAAGTCGGGGCTGTCCGGGGAGCTTCGGATCGGCGTCGGTCCGATGCTGGCCGTTACGGCGATGCCGTCTTTCTTCGAGGCAGCGGTGCAGCAGGCCTGGCCCTATTCCATGCGCATCACCACGGCTCCGGCCGGCCGGCTGGTCGACCGTCTCAACCGGCATGAGCTGGACGTAGCCCTTGCGCCGTCGCAATTGAACCTGCACCAGGAACGCCTGCACCAGGAGATCGTTTTGGAGGACCGGATGGCGGTTTTCGCGGGAGCCCTGTCACCGTTGGCCCGGCAAACCGGCAAAGTCTCGCGATCGCAACTCGAACAGGCCCGCTGGACTTCCACCGGCGACGGTTCCGGCATCTACGGCACGACCCGCGACGTTCTGGAGGCACTGGGTCTGCCGGCCAGCTCTGCAAAGCTCACCTTTACCGGAGACGTCAGCATGGCGCTGCACCTGTTGCGCACCACCGACATCCTGATCGTGCTTCCGGAGAGGCTAGCGCTACTGTTGCCCGATCTCGACGGCGCCACGAGGCTTGATCTCGACATCACGGCGCCTAACCGGCATATCGCCCTTTGGGTCACCAAAGCCAACCGCGACCGGCCGGAAATCACCCATTTCGCCGGCCGAATCCGAGCGCATTTCGACGGCCTTGACCGGACCATATCGGATGCTTCGATCCGACCTGTCGAGGTGGCCTCAAGGGCACAATGATCAACTGCCCAATTCCTGCGCCGTTTTCATCTTGATCTCGGCAACCGGCACCCCATGGTCGTTGACAATGCGGCCCGAACGCTCGTCAGACTGGGCGCCGTCGACCAGGTGGTCGTTGTAGATGCGCGCATTGCGGAAGGCGCCGACATGGCCGCGGAACAGGCGGTTGAACTCCTGGCTGAGCATGATGTGGTCGAGCACTTCATAATGGCCGTCATGGATGTGCGAATAGGCGTGGCTCGAGAGGCTCTGTTCGGCCTGCAGGTCGTGCACATTGTAAAGCAGCGTGTCCCAGATGCGCTTTTTCTCCTGGAAGGGTGAGAAGAGCCACGGACGCTCGCCGCCGACGACCTTGGTCGATACGGCCGTGTCGGAATCGTTGAGATCGCCGATGACGATAACCGGCTCGCCGCGCGGCGCGGCGGAATCGTCCGGATCGTCGACGACTTCGAGCACCAGGGCACGAAGTGCTGCCGCTTCGGCCGCACGGATGACCAGCGAGCGCACGGCACCGAGCGCCTTGTGCAACGGCACGTCGCCGCTTTCACCGTGGCCCTCCAGGATCGACGGCCGTTTCGACTTCAAATGGGCGACAAAGACGGTCGCCGGCACATCGTTGGTGAGTCTGATGCGCGCCTTGAGGATCGGCCGCTGGAAGGTGCGCAGGGGCAACTCGACCAGAGTCTCCACGCCTGTTGCCGGGTCGATACTGGGGAATCGCAAATCGGCTCCGGCTGGAAAATCGCGGATTTCCTTTGTGTCCAGCACGGCTAGGGTGGTCGCCAAACCAACCTTCGGCATGATCGCACGCGGTTGGTTCGGGTCGCCTTCATCCGGCCGTTCGTTGTCATCGCGGTTGGCGCCCAGCGCCACGACTTCCGCCCCTTCCAGGTGGGGCACTCGGTTTACCAACGCCCGCAAGGCTTCCTCGTGGAAGACTTCCTGGAAGCCCACCAGATCGGCCTGAGTGCGTTGAAGCAGGTTGGCACACCAGTCGAGCTTATCGCCGAATTCCTCGTCGCGGTAGGCAGGCTTGTTGTAATAGACCACGCCGGGGCGCAGCAGATTGAAGCAGTTGAAGCTGGCGATCTTGAAGGTCTTGTCGAACGGCATCGGTTCCTCCTTTTCGCCCCACCGCAAATCAGGATTGCATGGAACAGTGACACTTCCAAGAATTCGCTGTGGTAAACACTGACTATTGATCCCGGATGTTTACATCCGCCTGTTTTCAACTTCAGACCCGAAGGAACTCCGCATGCCGAAGATTACCAATACTGACTGGGCGGAATTTGCCGGAACCCCGAATGCGATCACCGGCATCAACGACGGGCCCTATGCGGAAAAGGTTCTGGGAGACAGTATCGGTCTGACACAGTTCGGGGTTCGTCTGGAAAAGCTGGCACCGGGTTCGCGTTCGTCACATCGACATTGGCACGAGACGGAGGACGAATTCGTGTATGTGATTTCAGGGGAGTTGGTTCTGGTTGAGGACCAGGAAACGCCGCTGACTGCGGGGGAGGCTGCTGGATGGGCCGCCGGCGCTGCGGTCGCCCACCGCCTGGAAAACCGCGCCGACGAACCAGCCACCTATCTGGTTGTCGGCACACGCGCCGCGTCGGGCACCGTGCACTATCCGGATCACGATGTCGTGCTGGAGCACGGACCGGAAGGCCGTCGTTTCAGACGATCGGATGGCACTCCAATCGACCCGAAGCCCTGAGGCGACTGCTACTTCTTGCCTTTGTGCTCGATCTTCTCCGGGGTGTCGTCCTTCACCTTCTTCAGGCCATCACCGAGGGACAGGCCGAGTTCGTCGCCAAGCGTCTTCAACGCCGGCAGTTGCACGGCCATCCCGAGAATGGAATCGAGTGCCTGGTTGACTGGTGTGCCGCCACTGTCGTAGCCGCCGCCCTGCCCGCCTCCGCCGAGTCCGGCAACATTGTGGATCTTGATCGAGTCGATCTTTTCGGCCGGGCGGACCATTTCGGCAATCGCCTTTGGAAGTGTCTCGATGCGGGCGATTTCCTCGCGCATGGCGACGTGCCGCTCGTCCAGCGTGTTCTCAGCCTCGTGCAGGGCACGCTGGCCTTCGGCCTCGGCCAGCAGTGCAGCCTTCTTTGCCTCCGCCTTCTCGCGCTCTGACTGAGCTTCCGCCTTGGCCGCCTGAAGACGCGCTGCAGCATGGTCGACCGAGGCATCCTTCTCGGCCCTGGCCAGCGTTTTCAGCCGTGCGCTCTCGGCCTCTGCTCGCTCCTGTGCAGCCAACAGCGCCAGGGAGCGATTGCGCTCGGCCTCGGCGATCAGGCGGGCCGTGGCAACGCCTTCTGATGCGGTTGCAGCCTGAGCCCGCGCCAGATCGGCGGCGGCCTGCGCGTCGCTTTCTGCCTCGGCCTTGTTGGCGACGGCAATCATGCGGTCCTGCTGCTGCAGCTGCAGGTCGCGCTCCTTGGCGATTTCGGACGACTGGACTTCAAGGTCGCGGGTGATCTCGGCCGCCCGCACGGAGCGTTCACGCGCGACTTCGGCTTCCCGGACTGCCCTTTCGCGCGCAATGCGCGCTTCCTCGGCTTCCCGTTCGGACCCGGCTCTCTGGCGGGCGATCTCCGCCGATTGAGCCGCCTTCATGGTCTCGATTTCCTGCTGCTGCGCGATGCGGGCCTGCTCTTCGTCCTGCTCGATCTCCAGTTTGCGGCGGGTCGCCTCCATGGCTGAACGGCGCACCGATACATCGGCATCGGCATCGATCTCTGCGCGTTCCTTCTTGGAATTGGCAATGACCTCGGCCAGCTTGCGCATGCCAACGGCGTTGAAGGCGTTGTTTTCATCGAGTGCCGAAAACGGCGTCTGGTCGAGTGCCGTAAGGGAAACGGATTGCAGCCGCAGGCCGTTTTCTGCCAGATCGTCTGCGATCAGCGAGCGCACTTCCTTGACGAATTTGGCGCGGCCTTCGTGCGCCTCGTCCATGGTCATCTGGGCAGCAACGGCACGCAGTGCGTCGACCAGCTTGCCCTCGATGATTTCGCGCAACCGGTCCGTGTTGAACGTGCGATCGCCAAGGGTCTGAGCGGCGCGCGAGACACCCTCTTCGGTGCCCTCGACGGCGACGGAAAAGCTGGCGCCGATATCGATACGAAGCCGGTCTTTGGTGATCAGGCTGTCCTCGCCGCCGCGATGCACTTCCAGCCGCTGGGTGCGCATGTTCACTTCGGAGACCTGATGAAAATAGGGAAGCGCGATTGTGCCACCGGCCATCACCACCTGCTGACCGCCCACACCGGTCCTGATCAGGCTGACCTCACGCGATGCCTTGCGATAAAGCCGCGCCAGCACGACAATCACCACGACGGCAATGACCACCAAGACAATCAGTGTCGTCCAAAATGCAGACATTTCATTCCCTCCCGGTCAAAACCTCAACCGCATTCCTGTTCGCATGGTGGCACATCAGCCTTTGCGCGTCAGGACAAAATCGTAGTCGACGGCATAGCAGGGGCTCGGAGCTGCAACGCCGTCGGGCATTCTCAGGCCGGTCTTTTCGTGAAACGGCACGACCAGCGAGTTCTTCACGCCAAAGACCGGGTCGGCATCGAGAAATTCGTCGCCGTCGATGAACAGCATTGAGGTCAGGCGTTCGTAGCCCGGTGCCTCGACGCGCACGTGAACATGGGCCGGCCGCATATGCGGTCGATTGGCCGATCGCAGCAATTCGCCAACCGGTCCGTCATTGGGGATCGGATAGGATTTGGGCAGGATGGAGGTAAACCAGAACTGGCCATGGGCATCTGTGCGGAACAGGCCACGCATCGCCGGCTCGGACCGATCCTGCATCATGATATCGTAAGCACCGACATCATCGGAATGCCAGACATCGACGCGGGCGCCGGCAATGGGTCTGCCATCCAGATCAAGAACCCGAGCGGTAAACAGCATCGGCTTGCCGTCAAGGCCGCCTGAAATATCGTCGCCATTGTTGAAGGTGGGTCGATCCTCGACGAAGAACGGGCCAAGTACTGAATTTTCCGTCGCTCCATCGGGGAAGCGATGGTTGACCAGGTCAACCCGCGTGGTCGCACCCATGACGTCGGACAGCAAAACAAATTCCTGCCGTCCCCCTTTTGAAATGTGGCCGGTCCGGGTGAGGAAATCGATGCCCCACTCCCACTCTTCCTCGGTGGGCTCGACCTCATCGATAAAGGCGTGGAGGTGCCGGGTGAAGGCGTTGAGGACCTTTTGCGCACGCGGCGTGCGCGCACCCTTCATGGTTTCTAGCACGACCTGGGTGAGGTTTTCCTCCTTGATGTCACGACCATATCCCATTCGCGCAGCAGCCGGCTCCGGCCCAGCGTCCTCCTGCGCTTCGGAGGGATAGAATTCGGCGACATATTCCGACGGCGGATTTCCAGGCCAGTAGATCACGGCATCCTGGAAACTTGGCCGGTCAAACAGCCGCTTGGCATAGGCGGCTACATGCGATCGCTCGATATCGTTGAGCGCGTGACCGCCCTCCCAGGCGAAACCCATGCCCAGCCATTTCAGCCGGAAGAGGCTCACGGCCCACTGTATATCGGCCATGGTATAGACATCACCGCACACCCATTCGCGACCGTCGGACAGCCGTTCATTCAGCTCACCGATGATGCCCAGTATCTCCCGCGTGGCGGTCCGCATGAGGTCCGGGGTGGAGACGAAACTGCGGGCGGCAGCTTCCTTACGGATCTTGGCGTCATAGGCGGCGATGAGCTTTGGGTGGCCGACCGAAAGTGAGCGCCCCTCCATCAGCTTCATGATCTTGAAATCATGGGCGCCCGGCATGTTCTGCTGCAGCATTTTCGGGCGGAAATCGCCATCCGGATGAGCGCCATAGAGCACCGCGACGTGCGGCGTGCCATCGACGATGGCGATCTCACGATCGATCTCGCGCTTCAGGCGCGGCGGATTGAGTTCAGTACCGCCCTCCCAGATTCGGTCGATGTGGTCACAAATGACGCGGCTGTCGACCAGCACCTGCCCGGCTTCGTGATCGACAAGCGTGGGTACGACGCAAGGGTCGAATCCCTCCGTGGTGGTCGAGGAACGGCCGGTATAGCCGTTGACCATCTCGCGGCCCGGTGCGCCGCGCATGCGCAATCGCACATAATCCGGATGATAGTTTTCCATGCCCGGAGGCAGGATCATGATGTCGTGGCTGCGATAGGGCACCGCCTTTTCGGCAAGCACCGTGCGCACCTTGTGCGAACAGACGCTGAGGGCAAAATGGTACAGTTCGAATCTCGGCGTACCGCTGCCGATCACCCGGTTGCGTTCCGGATCGGTGAGCGGCGCATTGGCGGCGGCGACCCGCTCTGCCAGCGTCGGTTCAGCCATTCTCCTCCCCCGCGTTTTGTTCGGATTTTGAATTCTTGAGTTGAACAAACGCCTGCTGATGAACCAGCATAGGCGGTTAGGGAAAACAGTCAATATCAGCTGCCTTGCCGTAGCTTGAGACAAGCTCCACTGGCAGCGGACATTCTATCTATATGTTTTTCCTGATGTTATCTGCAAACGGAACCAAACATCGCTTCGGCGAGCCAAATTAAATCCGGCAAAAAACTTGACTCAGACGTCTCCGGGTCCGAAGCTTGAGAAAAAGTTCGCAGAGCGAACAACAAGAAAAGCACGATGCGACAAAGGGGGGTCGGTGGATCATTTCACCTACACGGCGCTTCCACTCCGCGTGCGTTTCGAGCGCGGTGGTCGGACCAAGGTTAGCGACGAGGTTGAACATCTCGGGCGCCAGCGAGCCATGGTGCTGTCGACGCCTGAACAGCAACACCACGCCGAAGAGCTCTCGGACGCGCTTGGCGAGCGATCAGCCGGCGTGCTGGCGACGGCGACCATGCACACCCCCGTCGATGTCACCGAAGCGGCTTTGTCCGCGGTGCGAAAGGCTGGGGCCGACTGCACCGTCGCGGTCGGTGGAGGCTCTACAATCGGCCTGGCCAAGGCGATTGCGCTGCGTGACGACATTCCGCAGATTGCGGTGCCGACAACCTATGCCGGCTCGGAAATGACGACGATCCTCGGGCAGACCGAAAATGGCGTCAAAACCACACTCAAGGATCTACGGGTTTTGCCTGCCAGCGTCATCTACGATGTCGACTATACCCTGAGCCTGCCGCCGGCAATTTCCGCAACCTCGGGAATGAACGCAATCGCCCATGCGATCGAGGCGCTCTATGCGCAGGAGAAGAACCCGATCTCGCGGCTGCAGTGCCTGGAGGCGATCGGAGCGCTGGCCGGCGCCCTACCCGTGATCGTCGACGACCCGGGTGATGTCAGAGCCCGTCAGGAGGCCCAATACGGCGCCTTTCTGTGCGGCATGGCACTCGGGTCCGCCGGTATGGCCTTGCACCACAAGCTCTGCCACACACTCGGAGGCGCCTTCAATCTGCCGCATGCCGACACCCACACGGTGGTATTGCCGCATGCCACAGGTTTCAATGAAGCTGCCGCACCCGAACTGGCAGCGATCAAGGATATCCTGTCGTCCGACAGCGTCGGCGGGGGTCTTTGGGATCTGGCAAAGCACATCGGCGCGCCGACCTCGCTTGCCGAAATCGGCATGCCGGCCAATGGCATCGACCGGGCAGCCGACCTGGCGACCCAAAATCCCTACTGGAATCCGCGCCCCTTCGATCGCACCGACATCCATGCACTGATCAGCCAAGCCTATGCGGGCACGCGCCCGAACGACTGAAACCATGACCCGGGAGGAAATCATGAAACAGACCAAATCCGGCGGCCTTGACCGTCGCTCATTCATCAAGACCACGGCGGCCGGTGGGATTGCCGCTGCCGCTGGCGTCTATGCGCCTGCCGTTCACGCCCAGGCCCGCCAGGTCAAGATCGGCTATGTCAGCCCGCAAACCGGGCCGTTGGCCGCGTTTGCGGAAGTCGACGATTTCATCATCAACAACTTCCTCAAAGACACCGCTGGTGGTGTGTCGGCCGGATCGAAGAACATTACATTCGATGTGGTCGTCAAGGACAGCCAGTCAAACCCAAATCGTGCCGCCGAAGTTGCGAAGGAACTGATCGTCGACGACGAAATCGACATCATGGTGGTGGCGCATACGCCGGAGACCACCAATCCGGTGTCGACCATCTGCGAGATCGAGGAAATCCCCTGCATTTCGACGCTTGCGCCGTGGCAGCCGTGGTTCATCGGCCGCCAGGGCAATCCGGGCGATCCGGGAACCTGGGCGCCGTTCAATTACACCTATCACTTTCTCTGGGGGCTTGAGGACGTCACCCAGGTGTTCATGAACATGTGGAACCAGCTGGAAACGAACAAAACCGTCGGCGGCCTTTTCCCCAATGATGCCGATGGCAATGCATGGGGAGACGAGAAGACCGGTTTCCCGGCAATGGTCGGTCCCGCCGGCTTCAAACTTATCGATTCAGGCCGCTATCAAAATCTTCAGGACGATTTCTCTGCCCAAATCACGGCCTTCAAGGACGGCAATTGCGAGATCGTCACCGGCGTTTGCCTGCCGCCCGACTTCGCCACGTTCTGGACCCAGGCGGCGCAACAGGGCTTCAAACCGAAGGCAGCATCCGTCGGCAAGGCAATCCTCTTCCCGTCTGCCGTCAACGCCATTGGCGACAGCGCGCAAAATCTGTCGTCGGAAGTCTGGTGGTCGAACGTCCACCCCTTCGCGTCATCGATCAACGGCACAACCGCCGGACAGCTTTGCGACGCCTATGAAAGCGGCACCGGAAAGCAATGGACCCAGCCGCTCGGCTTCGTACACGCGCTCTTCGAAATCGTTGTCAACACGGTCAAGAACGTCGATTCCGTCAACGATGCCGAGGAGGTGGTCAACGCAATCGCAGCCACCGACCTGAATACCATCGTGGGACGGATCAGATGGGACGGCAACGGGTTGCCGCCAATAGCCGCCAAGAACGTCACCAAGACGCCGCTGGTCGGTGGTCAGTGGCGAAAGTCCGACGACGGCAAGTTCCGCATCGTCATCGTCGACAACCAGACCTATCCGGATATCCCCGTGGGTGGCGACATGGAGCCGATCACCTGATCCTGCGGTCACGGCGGGAGAGCCCAGGATGCTCTCCCGCCCAATCCCGATTGTTGCTTTGCCATGCCGCTTGAATTGCGCAATCTGAACAAGGCGTTCGGCGCCGTGGTCGTCGCAGACGACGTGACGCTGGATGTGTCGGATGGCGAGGCGCTGGGCATTATCGGGCCCAACGGCGCCGGCAAATCCTCCCTGTTCAACCTGATCTGCGGCAACCTCAAACCGGACAGCGGCACGGTCTCCCTCGACGGTCATGACGTCACCGGTGCGCCGGTGCGCGCCCGTGTTCGTGCCGGACTGGGTCGCAGCTACCAGATCCCGCAGCCGTTCGAACACATGACAGTTTTCGAAAACATCTCGGTGTCGGCCTGTTTCGGCGGCGATGCTCGAGAACGGGACATTCAGGACGAGGCGGTCGACATCCTTTACCGCACGGGGCTGCTGCGTAAAGCCAATCTGCCCGCGGGAGCATTGACCCTGCTCGAACGCAAGCGTCTCGAACTAGCACGTGCCCTCGCCACCAAACCGCGGTTGCTGCTTCTCGACGAGATCGCCGGCGGGCTGACAGACGACGAATGCAACAGCCTGATCGCGACGATCCAGGGTGTACATGCCGAGGGCACAACCATCGTCTGGATCGAGCACGTCACGCACGCACTCCTCGCTGTGGTCTCGCGGCTGGTCGCCATTGATTTCGGCAAGATCATCGCCGATGGCGAACCGCAATCGGTGATGAATTCCGACGCCGTCCAGCGCATCTATCTGGGGGTCGACTGATGGCGCTGCTCGAAACCCATGGCCTCGTTGCGTCCTACGGCGACTTCCAGGCGCTCTACGGTATCGACAGCCACATCGACGAGGGCGAGACCGTCGCCATGATCGGCGCCAACGGCGCCGGCAAATCGACCTATCTCTCGGCCCTGGTCGGGTTGCTCCAGGCAGCACCGGAAATGATCGTCTTCGACGGTCAGCCGATTGCCGGCTCCAAGCCCGCTCAGATCCTGCAATTGGGCATCTCCATGGTCCCCGAGGGTCGGCGGCTGTTCCCATCGCTGTCGGTCGAAGAGAACCTTCTTGTCGGCAACTACGGGCGCAAGGTGCGTGGACCCTGGTCGCTGGAGGCGGTCTATCGATTGTTCCCCGTACTCAGCGAGCGGCGCAGCCAGGCGTCGACCAGCCTGTCCGGTGGCCAGCAGCAGATGGTGGCTCTCGGCCGCGCCCTGATGGCCAATCCACGTCTGCTTCTGTGCGATGAAATCAGCCTGGGGCTGGCGCCGTCGGTGATCAAGGACATCTACAAGGCGCTGGACGCCATAAGGGCCGAGGGCGCCAGCGTCATCATCGTGGAACAGAACATCAACCAGGCCCTTGAGGTCGCCGATCGAATCTACTGCCTGCTTGAGGGCCGCGTCACTTTGACCGGGCGGCCCGGCGAAGTCAGCCGCGAACAGATTCGCGCCGCCTATTTCGGGAGTTAAGGGGCTCTAGATGGTCTGGGTCGACACAGTCATACAAGGCATTCTTCTCGGCGGACTTTACGCGCTGTTCGCCGTCGGTCTGTCGATCATCTTCGGCATCATGCGGCTGGTCAATCTCGCCCATGGCGACTTCATGGTGCTTGGCGCGTTCGCCGTCCTGGTGGGGATCGATGCGCTTGGCCTCAACATCATTGTCTCTGCGGTGCTGGCGGCCGTCATCATGTTCGGCATCGGCTACCTGCTGCAGTCCATGCTGCTCAACCGAACGCTCAACCGGGATATCTTGCCGCCGCTGTTGGTCACGTTCGGGCTGTCCATCGTGTTGCAGAACGGCATGTTGGAAGTCTTTTCCGCTGACACGCAGAGGCTGAAGGCCGGTGGTTTTGAAGAGATTTCAATCCGCCTGGGCGACAGTTTGGCGATCGGCGCGATGCCGCTGCTGACCTTCATCTCCGCCATTGTCGTCATCACTGCGCTCAACTGGCTTTTTTATCACACGGAAACCGGGCGAGCCTTTCGCGCCACCTCCGACGACCCGGTTATCGCCCAGTTGATGGGCATCGACAATTCGCGCATTTTTGCCCTCGCCATGGGCCTCTCCATGACCGTTGTCGCGATCGCCGGGCTCTATCTCGGCGCCCGCGCCACCTTCGATCCGCTGATCGGCCCGGCCCGGCTTATCTTCGCATTCGAGGCGGTGATCATCGGCGGCCTCGGCAGCCTGTGGGGAACACTGGCGGGCGGCGTGATCCTCGGCCTTGCCCAGACAATCGGCGCCAAGATCAATCCGGAATGGCAGATCCTTTCCGGGCATATCGTTTTCCTGATCGTGCTGGTCCTGCGCCCGCGCGGCCTGTTTCCACGGGCCTTCGACTGATGCTGGACCCGAAAAAATACAGCGTCGCCAAGTCGACCAGGGCCAGCAACATTGCCCTGGCCGTGCTCGCCGCCATCGTCATCCTGCTGGCCATTGCGCCGCTCTTCATCAGCCGCTCGCTGATCCAGGACCTGTTCTTCGTCCTGACCATGATTGCGCTGGCACAATGCTGGAATCTGCTCGCTGGCTATGGCGGGCTGGTCAGCGTCGGCCAGCAGGCTTTCGTCGGCCTGGGCGCTTATATCGGCTTTGCCGGCGCCATCCTCTGGGGTCTCAATCCACTGGTCGCGCTGCTGCTCGCGGGCGTTGTCGGGGTTCTTCTGGCGATACCCACATCCTACGTGGTGTTCCGTTTGCAGGGCGCCTATTTCGCCATCGGCACCTGGGTGGCGGCGGAAGTCTACAGGCTGGTTTTTGCCCAGTGGAAAGCGCTGGGCGGTGGCACCGGGACATCGCTGCCTTCGGGCATCGCCAAGAGCATGTTCGGTGTAGGCTGGGTGCGCGAGGTGCTCGATGTCAAAACGTCCGCGGCTCGCGACATCGTTTCCTACTGGATTGCCCTGGTCATCGCGATTATCATTATTGGCGCGATTTATGCCTTCCTGCGCACCCGTGCCGGACTTGCTTTGTCTGCCATTCGTGACAACGAACGCGCGGCTGAAAGCGTCGGCGTGAATATCGGCCGGGCCAAACTGGGTGTCTACCTGTTTGCCGCCTGCGGTGCGGCCCTGACCGGCGCGTTGATCTTCTTCCAGCGCGCGTCGATCACGCCGGACAGCGCTTTTTCGGTGATCGACTGGACGGCATACGTGCTCTTCATCGTCATTATCGGTGGCATCGGCACGCTGGAAGGCCCGATCATAGGGGCACTGATCCTGTTCTTCCTGCAGAACTGGCTGTCCGATTTCGGCACGTGGTATCTGATGCTGCTCGGCGCCATCGCCATCGCCTTCATGCTGGTGGCGCCGAAGGGTATCTGGGGATTCATCCAGGACCGCTACGATTTTTCGATTTTTCCGACGCGACGGCGGCTGATCGGTCCCGATACGCCAGTGCCTGACTACACGCAGCCCGTCCGTGAAATGGCAAAACCGGCGCCCGCAGGGGTCAGCGGCGCCGACATCCGAGTGGAGGACCCCATGTTCGATATCGAGACCGACGTTCTGATCATCGGCTCCGGACCGGCCGGCGGAGCGATGGCAGCGTTGCTGTCGAGCTACGGCGTCGACAACGTGATGATCGAAAAATACGCCTGGCTCGCCAACACGCCGCGCGCCCACATCACCAATCAGCGCACCATGGAGGTGCTGCGGGAACTCGGCATCGAGGAAGAGGCCAAGGAAAAGTCGGTGCCGCAGGAGCTGATGGGCAACAACGTGTTCTGCACATCGCTTGCCGGCGAGGAGATCGGCCGGCTGCTCACCTGGGGCAACCATCCCAACCGTAGGGCCGACTACGACCTCGCCTCACCCAGCCGTATCTGCGACATTCCGCAAACCCTGCTGGAACCAATCATTGTCGGCAAGGCGATGGCCGACGGCACCATCGCCCGCTTCAAGACGGAATATGTCAGCCACATGCAGGACGAGAGCGGCGTGGTGGCGACGGTCCGCGATCGCGTGGCCGACCAGACCTACCGCATCAGGGCCAAATACATGATCGGCGCCGACGGCGCCCGTTCGCAGGTGGCCGAGGATATCGGCCTGCCGATGGACGGCAAGATGGGTCTCGAAGGATCGATGAACATCGAGTTCGAGGCGGACCTTTCGAAATACGTCGCCCACCGGCCGTCGGTGCTCTACTGGATTTTCCAGCCCGGCTCCAATATCGGCGGCATTGGCGCCGGCGTCGTCCGCATGGTGCGACCTTGGAACAAGTGGCTGTCGATCTATGGCTACGACATCAAGGACGGTCCGCCGCAGCTTTCCGATGCGGAAGCCGAGGCGATCATCCGCCAGTTGATCGGCGACGACGAGGTTCCCATCAAGATTACCAAGCTCAGCTACTGGACCGTCAACAACATGGTGGCGAGGCGCTATTCGAAGGGCCGCGTGTTCTGCATGGGCGATGCTGTGCACCGCCATCCGCCGAGCAACGGCCTTGGATCAAACACCTCCATTCAGGACGCATACAATCTCGCGTGGAAGATGAAGCTTGTCCTCGACGGCAAGGCCGATGCGAGCCTGCTCGACACCTACAATGCCGAACGCCAGCCCGTCGGCAAGCAGATCGTCACACGCGCCAACAAGTCGATCGAGGACTATGCGCCAATCTTCGAGACCCTCGGATTGCTTCAACCCGGCACACCCGACGAGGTGAAGCGGCGCATGGAGGCCCGGAAACTTCCGACGGTGGAGGCGGAGGCGCGGCGAAAGGCGCTGAACAAATACATCCGCCAGAAGAGCTACGAGTTCAATTGCCACGGCGTCGAACTCGGCCAGCGCTACAAATCCAGCGCGATCATCCCCGACGGTACGGCGGAGCCCGAATACACCCGCGATCCGGAGCTCTACTATCATCCGACAACCTGGCCGGGCGCCAAGCTGCCGCATCTGTGGCTGGAGCGTGACAACAAGCAGCTGTCGACACTGGATCTGGCGGGCCACGGTCGCTTCACCCTGTTTACCGGCGTATCCGGAGCCGGATGGGTCGAGGCTGCGGCACGGGTTTCGGCCGAGACCGGAGTGGAGATCCATGTCTGGCAAGTGGGCCCAGGCTGCGAGGTCACTGACACGTTCGGCGACTGGGCGGTTCAGTCGGAGATTTCCGATTCCGGTTGCGTGCTGGTTCGGCCCGATGCACATGTCTGCTGGCGGCAACGCGAACTGACCGCGGCGCCGACCACCGACCTGGCGGCGGCGATGAAGACAATCCTGGGGTTGGCGTAATGGGCGCACGCAATGCAAGGCCGGAAGACGGGGGCGAATTCGTTACCGGTTTGGCCAATGGACTGGCAGCACTCAAGGCATTTGAAGGCGCCGAGGCGCCGCTGTCGCAATCGGAAGTCTCGACCGCCGCTGGCCTCACCCGCGCCACGGCACGCCGGTCGCTGCTGACGCTGATGCAGCTTGGCTATGTGGAAAAGACTGCTAGCGGCTATCGGACAACACCACAGGTCATGGAACTCGCTTCCGCCTGGCTGAACGATCCGGCCGGCTGGGTCGAGATCGCCCGGCCCTGGCTCTCCGTTCTTCGTGACAAGGTTGAAGAGAACGTCTCCTCCGTGGTGCTCGATCGCAGCGACGTTGTCTATGCCGTCACCTGCCCGGCCAATCGGGTGATTTCGCTCAACACCCGGGTCGGTGACCGAAAACCGGCTTTTGCGACCGCCATGGGTCGAGTCCTGCTGGCGCAGTTGCCGCAAGAATGCCTGATGGATTTTCTGGAGCGTTATCCGCGACCGCAATTCACGCCCAAAACCGTCACCGACGAACAGGAGTTTCTGGATGAAATCGCGGCGATCCGGGAAGCGGGCTACGCCATGATCGAGGAGGAACTGGAACCCGGCTTGTGGGCGCTGGCTCTTCCAATCCACAACCGTCGCGGACAATGCCTGGCCGCCCTCAATATCTGCGGTCACAGCTCGCAAAGCGTGTTGCGGGAGTTGCACGCCCGGCACCTGGACGATGCTTTGGAGACCGCACAAAAACTAAAGCAGGCTATTCCCTGAGGCCAAACGGTTGGAATTCGGCGGCAAAAGGCCCATCTTTGTCGCATGAATGTGCAATCCGGACAGATCGCAAACCAATACCGGCTTGAAGTCGCGCCCATCGAAGGTGAGGTGATTGCCAGGCATGAGGGTGCCGTCGTGGCAGCAAGTCGTGCCGCGAGGGTCATGTACGAATCCCGGCTGCCCCCCGTCGTCTATTTCCCCCTCGACGACATCAAGGCAATTCTGCTGGAAACAACGGATCACCGCACGTTCTGCCCGTTCAAGGGAACGGCGACCTATTGGAACGTCAAGATCGGCGACACGATCATCGAGAACGGCGCCTGGACCTACAAGAAGGCCTTGCCGGAATCGCGCGACATCGAAGGTCTCGTCAGCTTCATCCCCGAAGTGATCACCGAACTGGATGTTGGTGGCGATGAACTGGACCGGGAGCTCGGCGGCAATATCGTCGGCCCAACCGCCGCCTGGGTGATGCGCGAGGCATGGCTGTGCCCATCGCCAGAAGAACTTACCGCTGCCATCGGCCACAAGCTGCTCGAAGACGGAATTGCCGTGTCCAGGATCAGCGTCATGATCTGGTCGCTGCATCCGATGATCGCGGGCAAGAACTACGTCTGGACAAAAGCCAATGACAAGGTCGAAAGCTATGCGCCATCCTATGACATCTTCAGTCACCCGGCTTTCGTCAACAGCCCGATCCTGCATGTCAGCAAGGGGCTGGGCGGCGTTCGACAGAGTCTGCTGGCGGAAGAAAGCGAGTTCAGCTTTCCGATCATGGACGACCTGAAGGCGGAAGGCGCCACCGACTATGTGGCAATGCCCCTGCCCTTCTCAAACGGCCAGATCAATGTGATGTCGCTGACGTGCGATCATCCGGACGGATTCACCACCGCCAATCTCGGCCTGATTTTTGAATGTGCACCGGTTATCAGCCGGCTCTACGAGGTGTTCGCACTGCGTGACAATGCCTCGACGCTGTTGGAAACCTATCTCGGCAAACGCACCGGGGCGCGAGTACTCGGCGGCGAGATCCGCCGTGGCGATGGCGACCAGATCGATGCTGCCATTCTGTTTTGCGACCTGCGCAACTCTTCCCTGCTTGCCGAATCCATGGAACGTGAAGATTACCTAGCTCTTCTCAACGGGTTTTTCGAAACCACCACGCAGGTCGTGAATGCCCATGACGGCGAGGTGCTGAAATTCATCGGCGATGCCGTGCTCGCAATCTTTCCGGCTGCCGACGGGCGCGAGAAGGCCTGCGCACAGGCGCTCGCAGCGGCGCGTGAGATTGCCGCCAGTTTCGACGACGATGAGCAAAAGCAAACGGAATGCGCCATCGGCCTTGCCTTCGGGGATGTCACCTACGGCAATGTCGGCTCGCAGGAGCGGCTCGATTTCACCGTGATCGGTACGGCCGCCAACATTGCCGCGCGGCTCAGTGATCTCGGCAAGCAGCGTGGTCATAAGGTCGTCGTGAGTGACCACGTAGCAGCTCACTGCGGCTTGGAAATGACTTCGCTTGGGCGGGTCGACCTGCACAATGTGTCAACGCCGATCGAGGCCTTTGCCCCCGGGAAATGATAAACCCGCGGGCGCAAGGCACCCGCGGGTCTTGTTGAGTTCAGAGCCTAACGACTAGCGATAATCGTAGGTGCCGTCCTTCCACTCGTACCAGACATAGCCCGGCAGCGAGACGTCTCCCTTGTCGTCGAAGCTGAGATCGCCGAGCACGGTCGAAAAGGTGCCGGAGTTCAGTGCCGGGATGACCTTTTCCGGATCGGCTGAGCCAGCAGCCTTCGCAGCTTCTGCCCAAGCCTGGATCGCAGCATAGGTGTAAAGAACATAGCCTTCCGGCTCGATGCCCTTGTCCCGGAAGGTCTTGACCAGATCTTCCACGCCCGGGTTTTTACGCGGGTCCGGTGAGAAGGTCATCAACGTGCCCTGGCCGGCGTCGCCGGTGATCGACCAGTATTCGTCGGTGACCAGCGCGTCGCCGGAAACCAGCTGCGTGTCCATGCCCTGATCGCGCATCTGGCGAACGATCAGGCCGGCCTCGGTGTGGTAACCGCCGACATAGGCCACGTCGATGTTTTCCTGCTTCATCTTGGAAACAAGAGCCGTGTAGTCCTTTTCGCCAGCCGTGTAGGCTTCGTACATCTTGGCGGAGCCGCCGAGATCTTCAAGAACGCCCTTGGTAGCGTCGGCGAGGCCTTTGCCGTAGGCGGTCTTGTCGTGCAGGATGGCAATATTCTTGCCTTTGTATTCCTCAGCCAGGAAGCCGCCGGCCACAAGACCCTGTTGGTCGTCGCGACCGCAGACACGGAATACGTTCGGGCCGCCCTCATCAGTCAGCTTCGGGTTGGTGGAAGCGGGCGAGATCTGAATGATGCCTTCTTCTTCGTAAACCTTCGATGCTGGGATCGAGGAGCCGGAGCAGAAGTGACCGGCCATGAAGACCACATCTTTGCCAACCATCTGGTTGGCAACCGCCACAGCCTGTTTCGGGTCACAGGCATCATCGCCGATGTTGAGGACGAGCATCTCGCCATTGACGCCGCCGGCGGCGTTGATGTCTTCCACTGCCTGCTCGGCACCGGCTTTCATCTGCGCACCGAAGCTCGCATATTGCCCGGTCATCGGACCGGCGGTCGCGATCTGGATATCCGCCCAGGCCACACCGGCACTGAGGCTCATGCCAAACGCCATCGCGGTCGATGCGAGTAGTATCTTTTTCATATGCTTTCTCCCATTTTGGTTGGATGTTGGGCAGGACTGGTTGGACCCTGCCCGACGTTTTCGCAATCCGAACCGGATTGCAAATCTCTGTTGAAGTTATCCTTAAGACCCTGCTTTTTCCCTCCAGTTGAAGAGACCGGCCCGCTCATAGAGCCAGCTGTATTGGGTCACCATTTGACGTACCCTTGTTAAGCGGTAACCGAGCAGCGTGGCGGCAATCAGGACGGCGGCATCAACGATGAAATAGTGCACCGACAGCAGACCGCCATCGAACAGGGCGTAGTGGAAGAAGCGCACGACTGCCGCCAGAAGCAGCGTGTAGAGGATCGGTTGGATGATCGGCCGCCAATGTGAGGCCAGCGCGCGCCCCGTCATATAGGCCGCACCGCCGCCGATGATAACGGTGAGGACCAGAAAGACGGCAAAATTGTTTTCCCAGAGGATACCCATCAGTGTGCACCCCCCTCAAGGTAAGCGGCCCTCACCTCTTCGCGCGCCAGCAGTTCAGCGCCGGTTCCGCTTATGGTGATCTTGCCGTTGACCATGACATGGGCCTGATCGGCCAGTTTCAACGCGTGATAGGCGTTCTGTTCGACCAGAAACACCGTCAGACCCTGCTGCTTGTTGAGTTCCCGTATCACCTCGAAGATCTGTTTGACGATCAGGGGCGCCAATCCAAGCGATGGTTCATCGAGCAGCAGCAGCCGGGGACGGGCCATCAGTGCACGGGCAATTGCCAACATCTGCTGCTCGCCGCCGGAAAGAGTGCCGCCGCGCTGATCCTTGCGGTCCTTGAGACGCGGAAACAGTTCGAAGGCGCGCTGGACGTCCTCATCGAAATGAACCTGATTGTTGACTGCAGCGCCCATCTGCAGATTTTCCATCACCGTCATGCGGGGGAAAATCCGCCGCCCTTCCGGGGACTGGGCGATGTCCATGCGCATGATCTCGTGGGTGGGCACCCGGGTTATATCGCTGCCGGCGTAGACAATCTGTCCGTGGCGGGCGCGTGGATCACCGCAGATGGTCATCATCAAGGTCGACTTGCCGGCACCGTTGGCTCCGATCAGCGTGACGATCTCGCCTTCGTTGACATCGAGGCTGACACCGCGCAGCGCCTGGATCTTGCCGTAGAATGTTTCCACATCCCGGATCTTGAGAAGCGGCTCCTTGCTCATGAGCGCGCCTCCCCGGCGGTTTCCTCGATCTCGTGTTCGACCGATTCCACCTCTTCGTCCTCGACACCCAGATAGGCCGCAATCACCTTGGGATCATTGCGGACTTCATCCGGCGTTCCATCGGAAATCTTGACGCCGTAGTCGAGCACCACAATGTGGTCGGAGATCTCCATGACGACATTCATATCGTGCTCAATCAGCAGAATGCCGGTATTTTCTTCGCTGCGAACGATCCGCAGCAATTTGTTGAGTTCTTCCGATTCCGCCGGGTTGAGGCCGGCCGCCGGCTCGTCGAGGCACAGCAGTTTCGGCCGGGTGCACATGGCACGGGCGATTTCCAGCTTGCGCTGTTCACCATAGGGCAGATCGCCCGCGGCATCGTCAGCTCGATCGATCAGATTGGTGCGTTCCAGCCAGTGTTTAGCGAGTTCCACTGCCTCCTGTTCCGCCTTCTTGTAGCTGGCGATACCGAAGATGCCGCCGATACTCATCTTCGAGGCCCGCATCAGCGGATGGTGCTGAGCGACCATCAGGTTCTCCAGAACCGTCATGCCGCCAAACAGGCGGATGTTCTGGAAAGTGCGTGCCACCTTCGCGACCTTGGGGATGCGAAAATCGTCCATGCGCTCCAGGAGGAAGGTGCTGCCGTCCTCGTGATGCATGGTGATGCGCCCTTCGGTCGGCTTGTAAAAGCCGGTGAGGCAATTGAACACAGTCGTCTTGCCGGCGCCATTGGGTCCGATCAGCGCCGTGATATCACCGCGAAAGGCGGTCATCGACAGGTCGTTGACGGCCAGCAGCCCGCCGAAGCGCATGCTCAGATGTTCGACGGTCAGCAGAGGTTCCTTGTTGGGTCCGGCCATGTCAGTGCCCCTCGCCCTGCGCCACCAGATCGGCTGAAACCGCTGTCTTGCGCTTGAGGAATATCGAGGGTTCGCGTGTCGAAATGAGCCCGCGCGGCCGCCAGATCATGATGACGACCATGGCCAGACCGAATATCAGCATGCGGTATTGTTCGGCTTCCCGGAACACCTCGAAGCCACCGATCATGGCAACCGAGGCGATGACCACGCCTATCTGAGACCCCATGCCGCCGAGCACCACGATCGCCAGGATCAGTGCCGACTCGATGAAGGTGAAACTCTCGGGCGAAATGAACCCCTGACGGGTCGCAAAGAACGAGCCGGCAAAGCCCGCGAACATGGCGCCGGTGGCAAATGCGCTCAGTTTGACCGTCGTCATGTTGAGGCCGAGGGAGCGGCAGGCGATTTCATCTTCGCGCATGGCTTCCCACGCCCGGCCAACCGGCAACCGTCGCAATCGGATCGTCACCATATTGGTGATCAGTGCCAGGATCAGAATGAGGAAATAGAGGAAGATGATCCGATGGATCGACGAATAGTCGAGCCCGAAAAAGGCCGCGAATCCCTCTTCGCCACGCTTGAAGGGAATGCCGAAGAAGCTGGGACGCGGAATGCCGGACAACCCATCCGGACCGCCGGTAAACTCGTACCAGTTCAAAAGCACGACACGGATGATCTCGCCGAAAGCAAGTGTGACAATTGCCAGATAGTCGCCGCGAAGGCGTAACACCGGAAACCCGAGAATGATGCCCCAGAACGCCGCCAATATGCCGGCGAGCGGCAGGCACATCCAGAACGAAAGGCCGAAATATTGGGCGAGCAAGGCATAGGAATAGGCGCCCACCGCGTAGAACGCGACATAGCCGAGGTCCAGAAGGCCAGCCAGTCCGACGACAATATTGAGGCCCCAGCCAAGCATCACGTAGGTCAGGATCAGAATACCAAGGTCCAACAGATATCGGTCCGTAAACGGCAGAAACGGAAAGACCACGGCGAACAGGAGCACGAGCGGAAGCGCGATCTTGCTCAGGCTCGCAAGGGCCGCGCTCCAGCGCGACCGCAGGGCCGCGGGCACAAATGTCTGTTCCTGTCCCTTTGGTCGGCGCCAAAACAGCAGCCACAGCAGCGCCCGGCCGATCACCACTGCAGCGATGACATAGAAAGCCGATTCGAACCGTAACACCAGCGACAGACCACCGGTCGCCGTCTCCGTTTTGAAGGCGATGGTGGAGCCGAAGATGGCAAGGCCGAGAAAGGCGGTTACCGCCAGGTCCTTGCCGATTTCGGCGAAATCCGGACCGCGATCGCCGGCCCCTTGCGTGTCGACAGCCATCAGACCTTTTCGACCTCCGGCTTACCAAGCAGGCCCTGCGGCAGGAAGATGAGCACGATTGCGAGCATCGAGAAGGCCGCGACGTCCTTGTATTCCACCGAGAAATAGGCTGACCACATGGTCTCGATCAGACCGATGACCAAACCGCCGAGCATGGCACCGGGAAGCGAGCCGATGCCGCCGAGAACCGCTGCGGTAAAGGCCTTCACGCCGGCGACGAAGCCGATATAGAAATCGATCACCCCGTAGTAGAGCAGGTACATCAGGCCGGCGACGGCAGCCAGCGCCGCGCCCATGACGAAGGTCATTGAAATGGTTCGATCGACATTGATGCCGAGAAGCGACGCCATTTTGCGATCCTGTTCGCAGGCACGCTGTGCCCGGCCCAGCGAGGTCTTGGCAATAAGCAGTGAAAAGATCGTCATCAGGACAACCGTCAGAACGATGATCAGAATCTGCATGTTGGATATCTGGACGACGAACTCGCCCTGTTCGTCGACCCGCTTCATCAGCGTATGGCCACCCGATACGATGGGCTGCAGCGGCTTGACGCGCGCGCCCTGGGAAATCTGGATATAGTTCTGCAGCACGATGGACACGCCAATCGCGGTGATCAACGGTGCCAGGCGAAACGACCCCCTCAACGGGCGGTAGGCAAGCCGCTCAAGCGTCCACCCGAATACGGCCGAGATGAACATGGCGCACAGCAGCACCACCAGAAGAGCCAGGATGATGACCCCGATGCTGGACGAGGCGGCCAGTCCCAGTGCGGTAATGACAATCAAAGCAATGAAGGCGCCGACCATAAAGATGTCGCCGTGGGCGAAGTTGATCATCCCGATGATGCCGTAGACCATTGTGTATCCGATGGCGATCAATCCGTAGATCGACCCCAGCGTCACACCATTGATCAGTTGCTGCACAAAATATTCCACGCCCTATCCCCAATCATTGCCCAGTCGGTTCAATCCGACTTCAAAGCTCGCAGTCCCCAGACGGCGCATCAAAACCCAGCATTGACCGCCTTTCCTCCAAAGCGCGCAGTGCTGACGCAGGGTGGGGAACCCGAGTGTATAGGACCAGAAACCGGCGCTTCCGCCGGGGCAGCATAAAGGCCCGGCAAGACACCGTTTTCGCTTTTCTTTTTTGTAGAAACAGGCCGCAACCATCGGCTGGTTGGGCTGGATAGCCCAGGCCATACACTCACCAGGTGCCCCTGGATCTTACTCCAATTTGCTGACCATTGGTTCGCCAGCAGCATATATTCCCCGATCCGCGCCTTTGCAGCGCTTTTTTTCGCGATCGCTAGATTGGATATATTTGCGGCGAGATCAACCGTTAATTCAAAGCAAATCCGGATTTGTTCACGACTGCGGGTTAGACTTTCGTCGATAGCGGAGCCGAGCCGGCGCTCACGAGCCGGTGCCAAGCGGTGTAGATCTCATTCCCCTGGAATGCTCTGAGGCGAAAATGGGACCGGTCTGCCGGGCAAATGCGCCCACAAGGATCAATCCGAAAACAGCGAGATAGACGAAATAGAACCGACCCTCGTAGAGCGGCAGGAGCACAAATCTCGCCGGGATAGCCACCAGAATGGAAAACAGGGCGATCGACTCGGACCGCGTGAAGGTGAAATTGCGGCGTAGCATGAGCGCCAAAAGGAAGATTAACAGCAACAGCACCGCCGGCCATTGCTGTTCAACCACGGCTCGCACTACGGTCCTGACCAAAGCGACTGCATAGGTGACCACGGAAAACGGGGGATCGAAGCCCTCGAGGGTCGGCACAAATTCTACGTTGGAAAAATACAGCTGTATCCACCAGCCAGGGTGGCCCGAGGCACGGGAAATCAGCACATAGGCGACCAGTCCGATCAGGAAGGCGCCAACCGCACCCCAGCTTACAGGCCGGAAGACGATCGACATGACCATCAGCACCCCTACGAGGGATAGGTGATCGGGGCGTGCCAGGACGGCCACGATGAGAAATGCCGCTGCCGCGAGATCACGGCCTTGAACAAACAGCAGCATGCCGGCCAACAGGAAAAAGGCCGAAAACATATCTGGCGTGGCGGCCCGAGCGACCGCCCCGAAGCCTGACAGAACCAAAACGATAATCGCCAATGGTGCATAAGCCAAAGCGCGCTGATCGATCAGCCAAAACAGGGTCAGGCCGCCAAAGGCGGCAGCGGACAACGCCGAAACGGCGCGCAGTGCATCGACCGGACCGAGCCAGCCCGACAACAACTGCGCTGCTTCCAGGTAAAGCATTTTCACCCGATAGAAACCCAACATCGACAGAAACGCATCCGGATCGTCAGCCTGGCGGATGCGGTACGGCCGATCTTCCGTCAACACCAGGTACTGCCCATCACTGACCTTTTGCCGAACCATATCGTAGGTCTGCGCGTGCAGTGACGCCGGGTCGATGCCTGGCTGTTCCAGAATGCTTGCCACGTAAGCGATCATGTCCCAATTGGCATCGGGAAACGCAACGGCAACCGCGCAAACCGTGGCTGTGTAGAGGATAAGAAGCAAAGCACCCGCAACGGCAGCAGGATGACGGATCAAATTCGTCATGGAAAACGCCAATCTAGTCAATCCGGGCGGAGCATAGTGTGAAAAGGTTGACGAATTGACACGCGGCCGAAGGTCAGCTGACGCGCGCAGATCGATTGGTGAGATACACACCGGTCACCACAACGGCAGTGCCGATGACCATCGGCAGCGTCGGAACCTCGTCGAAAAGCAGCCATGCCTGCACGGCGACTGTCGGCGGAACCAGATAGATCAGCGATGCGGCCTGAGAAACCTGACCGCGGCGGATCACGTAGAGTAGCAAGACAACGGCGCCGATCGACAACCCCAGCACGGACCAGGTCATGGCGAGGACCAGCTCCCTGTTCCACTGCATGCGCATATCTTCAAAGGCGAGCGCCAGCGGCAGGGTGAAGGCCACGGCACCCACATATTGCAACATGGCCGTGCTGCGCAGATCGGCCGATTGCAGGAAGCGTTTCTGGTAAACGGTGCCGAGCGTCACACCGACCATGGCAACAATGTTGACCGTAATCGGAATAGCGGCCGCCACAACCAAGTGCCATTCCAGGCCCATGAGGCGCGGCGCGATGGCGATGACCAGCCCGGTCAGGCCGAGTGTGATGCCGAACCACTGCGTTCGGGTCAGTCTTTCACCCACCAGGAAAGGCGCCGTCATTGCGGTCAAGAGCGGCTGAAGCGCAGCGATCAGTCCGCTGAGCGCCGTCGGTACGCCGACATCGATGGCCCACCAGACCCCGCCAAGATAGATGCCATGCAGCATCACACCGGACACGATCGCATGACCCCAGTCGGACCGACACTTCGGCCAGGTGGCACCGGACAGAATGCACAACGCCAAAAGTGCAATGCCGGCCAGCGTATAGCGGACCAGGAGAAACGTCAGCGGCTCACCATGCGGAGCGGCGTAGCCCGCAGCAATCCAACCAGTGGACCACAGCAGCACGAAAAACGCTGGCGCAAGGCGGTCGAAAAGCATGAAAAAACACGGAAATGCGACGGTGGGAGGCCTGCACTCTATCCCCGTTCAGGCCCATAATACAGTGAAACCGCGTGCTCTGCTTCAGCGAAAAACAACCAGCGCTCGACAAACAGCCCGGCCAGCATGGCGACGAAGGCGGGGACAAGCCAGAGCGATGAGGCTGACAGAATCCAGACCAAAAAGGCGATTACAAATGGTACCAGAGCCCCAATGAGCAGCGAAATGGTGCGTAACTTTTCTGCGTGCTTGCGGCCGATAACGTGGACCATTTCTTTCGTCAGGTAGTTTTCACCCGTATGGGGCCGCTCCAGCAGCCGGACCTTGCCAATATGTCCCAGCCCGGTGGCCGTTTCGACGGTTGAACCGGACGCGGCAAGGGTTTTGACCCCGGCATGGTTCCACCAGGCGAGCTTGAGGCCCCAAGCCACCGCGACGGCAACGGCGGCACTCCCTGAAGCTGGCGCTGTTCCCAGTCCAACGGCGAGCAGATACCCGCAAGCCAGCGAGAAGCCGATATAGCAGACCGGCGTAAGCGGTGTGTGCCAATGCGGCACCGTTTTCAGCTGGGCGTAGATCATCGCCGTCGTGTAAACCGTAGCCAGGGCCAACAGTGCGATGATCAGCCCGAGCCAAAGCGTTCGATCGCCGGTGATCAGCCAAACAAGTGTGTAGATCCCGAAAAGGCACAGCGTGATGACCGACAGGACGCCTTCCCGCGACAGCCAGGACGACCGCCACTGGCTGAAGGCGCGAAGGGCGCGTTCCGGATGCCCCAGGTGAAATGTCGATGAAACGAGCCCGGCCACTGCCAGTCCGCCGCCCAGCAGAGGAATCAGGAATGCCGCGATGCGGCCCTCCGGCAGCGGCATCCCGGCTCCGATCATGGCAATCAACCCGAAGCCGGCGCCGGACATGACCGTGAAGAAGATGACGGAAATCGCTGGATGCATGTCTCAGCCCAACCTTTCCAACGCGCGGTCGAGCCATCCGAGGAAGCCGCCGGCGGCTTCCGCATCAGGCAGTACGGCGCTTTCGGTGCCGACATCCGGTTTCGTCTTCGGTCGCGGCGGCAGGTATTTGTTGACGGGAGCGGTTCCCATCTCGGGCATCAGGTCGATACCGCCGCGGTCCGCAACAAGTTGCGAGACGTTCGACTGCGGATCAGCGAAATCGCCGAAATGACGGGCACCGGCCGGGCAGGTTCGCACGCAGGCCGGCACACGGTCCTCCTCCGGAATATTGTCGTTGTAGATCCGGTCCACGCACAGCGTGCATTTCTTCATCACGTTCTCGACCGGGTCCATCTCGCGGGCGCCGTAGGGACATGCCCAGGCACAAAGACCGCAGCCGATGCACATGGATTCATCGACCAGCACGATACCGTCTTCGGACCGCTTGTAGCTGGCACCCGTCGGGCAGACGGTCACACAGGGCGCGTCGGCGCAATGCAGGCAGGATTTGGGGAAATGGACGATCGATGCCGGAGCATCCTCGGGACTGACTTCGAACGTGTGGATGCGGTTGAGCCAGGCACCGCTCGGGTCCGAGCCGTAGGGATCGGTATCGCCCAGCGGCGCTCCGTAACCACCCGTGTTCCACTCCTTGCAGTTGACCACACAGGCGTGACAGCCGACACAGGTATCGAGGTCGATCACCAGGCCGAGTTTCTTGTCGGTGGAGGTGGGAAGACTGGTCATTGGCCGTCCTCCCATTCGGCGCCGTAGGCAAGCGTCTTTGGCGGTTTTGGCAAGATATCCTGCTGTGGATCAAACTGAGGTTGGGAGACCGGGTGCTCTTCCGGTGGCGCCTTTTCAATGCGCACGCGCAGATCGAACCAGGCAGCCTGACCGGTGATCGGATCGGAATTCGACCAGCGCAATCCATCTGACTTTTCCGGTAGAAGTTCGTGGATCAAGTGATTGAGCAGGAATCCCTTTTTGGCTTCCGGCGCGTTATCGTCGAGGGTCCAGGCGCCGCTGCGTTTGCCGATGGCGTTCCAGGTCCACATGGTTTTCGAATTCACTGCCTCCATCCGACGAACCGGCACCTTGATCTTGCCGTGATGGGAAATGACCCAGGCCCAATCACCATCTTCGAGACCCGCCTCGTCGCAGATCGGCCCCGGCACATAGAGTGGATTGGCGCCATGGATCTGGCGCAGCCAGGCGTTTTGAGAACCCCAGGAATGGTACATGGCCGCCGGCCGCTGGCTGATCGCGTGGTAGGGATAATTGTCTTCGTCGATCCCCTCGCCTTCAAACGGCGGATACCAAAGTGGCAGCGGGTCAAAGCAGCGCTTGATGCGCTCGCGGTGACTGTCCGGCGGTTGCCGATCGCCGTGGCCTTCAGCAGCAAGCTGGAACTTGCGCAACGGCTCGAGATAGAGCTGGAAGACGTTTTCGACAGGCCCGTCCTGAAGACCCATCTCAATGGCCCAGTCGGACCAGGCGCGGTTGGCATGTTTGAAATACTGCGCCTCTTCCGGCACATGCGCCTCGAAGAAGCCGCCATTGTCGATATAGCGCTGGATCTGATCCGGATTCGGTTCGCCGCGCCCGTTTTGGCTGCCATCCTTGCCGCGCCAGCCGGCCAACGGACCGACACCGGGCCGCCGCTGGTGGTTGACCATATAGTCTGCATAGTCCTTGTAGAGCGGATTGCCGTCGCCATCGAGCATGCCGGGCAGCTTAAGGCGGCCACCGAGATCGATCAGGACCGACTGGAAACCGCGCACGTCCCTGCCCTCGCCCTGCGTCGCCGGATCGACAACCGGCCACCGCAGCGAGTCTGCCAGCGCCTCGGGTTCCGATATCGGCCGGTCGAGAAGTGAGATGCAATCATGGCGCTCGAGATAGGTCGTGTCCGGCAGCACCAGGTCGGCATAGGCGACCATTTCGGATTCGTAAGCGTCCGAATAGATGATCTTCGGGATCACGTAATTGCCGTCGGCGTCCTTATCTTCGAGCATCTTCATGACACCGCCGGAATTCATCGACGAATTCCACGACATGTTGGCCATATACATGAACAGCACGTCGACCGGATATGGGTCACCGGCATGGGCGTTGGAGATGACCATGTGCATCAGCCCGTGCGACGACATCGGCGCGTCCCAGGAAAACGCCTTGTCGATGCGCTGCGCCGTCAGGCCGTCGTCCTGAAGCAGCAATTCATCCGGTCCGCGCAGGAATCCCAGATGCGGACCCGGCAGCGGTTCGCCGGGTTTGCAGCCGCCATGCGGCTTGGGCTGACCGTCGATCGGTCGCGGATAAGGCGGCTTGAAACGGAAGCCACCGGGGCAATCGATCGAACCGACCAGGATCTGCAATAGGTGCAGGGCACGACAGGTCTGGAAGCCATTGGAATGGGCAGAGATGCCGCGCATGGCATGGAAAGTGACAGGCCGGCCGATCATCTTGTCGTGGCGTTCGCCCTTCATGTCAGTCCAGGCTTGCTCGACGACGATCTCCTTGTCGAAAGCGGCCTCTGCGATTTCTGCGGCCAGCCGGCGGATTTGCGCTGCAGGCACGCCGGTCCTGTCTGCAACGGTGTCCGGCGCGTACGCCTCATCCAGATACTTGGTGGCGAGAACCTCGAACACCGGGCGGGCTCGGCGACCGTCGGGAAGCGTTATGTCACCCTTGAGAGCGGCGCTGGTTCCCACGGATTTCGCCGCGACGCACCGTTGGTTCTTGCGGTCGAATACCAGCGCGTCACCCGCTTCGTCGCGGGCGAACAGGCCATGATCGGCGCTGCCTTCGTCATCGATCACCAGCCAGGGCGCATTGGTATAGCGCAGCAGATAGTCGACATCGACTTTGCCGCTGCGCAGCAATTCGTGCACCAGCGCCAGGATGAACAATCCATCGGTGCCTGGTGTGACGCCGACCCATTCATCGGCGACGGCGTTGTAGCCGCTGCGCACCGGATTGACCCCGATGACTTTGACGCCACGCTCCTTGAGGCGGCCAAGCCCCATCTTGATCGGGTTGGAATCATGGTCTTCTGCAACGCCGAAGATCATGAACAGCTCTGTCTTTTCCCAATCGGGAGCGCCGAACTCCCAGAATGCGCCGCCAAACGTGTAGATGCCGCCGGCCGCCATGTTCACCGAGCAGAAACCACCGTGGGCGGCAAAATTGGGCGTGCCGAATTGTTGCGCCCACCATCCGGTCAATGACTGGCTCTGGTCACGGCCGGTGAAGAAGGCCAATTTCTTGGGATCGCGGTTGCGCACTTCGCCAAGCCACTCAGTGGCGAGCGTAAGCGCTTCTTCCCACTCGATTTCCTTGAATTCGCCCTTGCCCCGTTCGCCAGTCCGGAGCAGCGGTTTCATCAGCCGCGCCGGCGAATAGTGTTGCATGATGCCGGCCGAGCCCTTCGCACACAAAACGCCGCGATTGATCGGATGGTCGCGGTTTCCCTCTATGTAGCGGATCTTGGGATTGCCGTCGGCGTCCTTGCGCAGGTGCACATTGATGCCGCAGCGGCAGGCGCACATGTAACAGGTGGTCTTGCGGATTTCGTCTGAAACATGAGGTGAGAGGTTCACATCGTGCCCGTCACCGTCCATCGACAAAAATCCCCCGAGTTCACTCAGCCAACGACTAAGTCTTATATATTATATAAGTCCAAGGCAACGCCCGCACTGGTCTATAAGAAACCACCCAAAAAACCGGGAGGACCAGCGACGGGCGACTCAGGGAGCCAGCGCTGACAGGAACGTGAAAATCGGTGTCTGGCCGGGCGCTCGCAGTTTTGGCACATTGCGCCCTGGGAAGCACCTGACTCGGCACCGCAGCGGACGGAACAAAACTCTTGATCGAACTGCTTTTTGCTTATGGCGCGGGCCTGCTGACGCTGATCAACCCGTGCGTTTTGCCGGTGCTGCCAATCATTCTGGCCTCGGCGCTCAGCGCCGACCGACGCGGACCGTTGGCATTGGCTCTCGGCATGAGCCTGTCCTTTGTCGTCTTTGGAATGATCGTGGCAACTGCTGGCCACGCCATTGGACTGACCGAGACGACCCTGTCCAACATCGCGGCGACACTGATGGTGTTGTTCGGCCTGGTCCTGGTTGTTCCCGCATTCAGCCGGCAATTCGAAACCGCAACCGCCGGATTTGCCGCGGGCGCCGACACACGGCTGCACGGCGTCGACCTCTCCGGTTTGCGGGGCCAATTCCTTGGCGGCACATTGCTGGGTGCCGTTTGGTCACCCTGCATTGGCCCAACCCTGGGCGGCGCCATCGCGCTTGCCTCGCAGGGCGAGAGCCTGCTGCGATCGGCCACGATCATGATCGCTTTCGCGGCCGGTGTATCGACCCTCATCATCGGACTGGGCTACGGCGCCGGCCATCTCATTCGGTCCGAGGGGCTGAGGGCATTTGCGCAGCGATCCAAGCCGCTGATCGGCGTTCTTTTCGTTGCCGTTGGTGTGATGATCCTGCTTCGCGTCCACCACATCATCGAAGCCTGGGCCGTGCGCTCGTTGCCAATTTGGTTCCAGGACCTATCTGTCGCACTTTGAACCGGAGGAAATACCCTATGATCCGTCGCAGCTTCCTTGGACTTGCTCTGGCCATGACCGCCCTGCCCGCGCTGGCGGGTGAGATGCTCACCTACAAACCCGGCCTCATCGACAACGCTCTTTCGCAAGGCAAGACGGTTTTTGTCGACTTTGCCGCGGACTGGTGCTCAACCTGCGCCCGCCAGGAACGCGTTATTTCGTCGCTTCGGTCGGAAAACCCGGCCTACGACCAGGCGATGGTCTTTGTCCGTGTCGACTGGGACGATTTCCGCAACCACGATGTCGCAACCTCGCGCAACATCCCTCGTCGCTCGACCCTGGTCCTGCTGCGCGGTGACCAGGAACTTGGACGCATCGTCGCCGGCACCGGCACCGGAGCCATCAAAGACCTGATGGACAAAGGCCTGACGGCCACGAATTAAACACCAACACGGTTGCCGACGAGCAAGTCAAGAAATCCGATCACCAAACCTTGGCCGGCTCCAGCCGGTCAATACGAAGACCCGACTCTGCTCGTTGCATACAGGTGATACAGAATGTCGCAGCCTATCCTAAATTGTACCTAATATTTACTCTAAAATACTATTCTTTTCCTTTTTTCATACAACTTATCCTTCAGTAGTAATACTTATTTCTAATGGGTATCGCGTGGCCACGAGTGCATGGCAGTGGTAGTTGCCAGCGCCATATCCCATTGGTGCTGGAGGACGATATGGGTGCCAACACATTTGAAGACTGCGTCACATTCCACCCTGAATCTCATGTCATGGAGGTCGACTTTTCAGGCGTCACCTTCGATGTCTCGGCCACGGTTCACCAGGCCTATGACGTGATCGACCGCAAAGTGGCCGAAACCGGGAAGAAGTGGTTTTTCCTGGTGAACTATCTGAATTGCAAGATTATGTCCGAGGCCTGGATCGCATATGCGTATCGCGGGAAAAAGCTTAACCTGGCCTATTCATTGGGGAGTGCGCGCTACGCCGCATCGAGCAACACTGCTGAGGAAATCCTGGAGAGCGCAAGACAGGAAAACTTCGACCCAAATCTGTTTCGCACCCGTGAAGATGCGCTCGCGCATCTGGAGCAATTGCTCAGCGAGATCCCGCAGGACCAATTGGAGCTGAGGCTGCTTCCAACACTTCCGAGAACCAGACAGCCGTCTGAACGCGTCACTTTCCACGCGGATTCGCAGATCCTGGAAATCGATCTGTCGGACAGCACCTTCGCCAGAAGTTCAGACGTCAACGAGCTTTACGACGAGATCGGCAGACAGGTCATGGAAACCCACAGGAAATGGTACTTCCTGATCAACTACAGGAACGCCGAAATCCTGCCCGATGCCTGGACCAGCTGGGCGGTTCGCGGCTGGCAGTTGAACTCCACTTCGTCGCTGGGAACCGTTCGGTTCGACCCCAATGAGCGGACCAGGGACGAGATCGAAGAGCGAGCGGATGCTGATGACTTCGATCCCAATATTGTTTCGACCAGGGATGAGGCGCTCTCTCGCATCGAAGAGATGAAGCGAGAGCGGGCGTCCGACGCTCAGTTGGTTTAGACTAGTCCGACGGACCTTCATCCAGCTTGCTGCCCGGTGGAAGCCAGGCGCGTTTGATGCGTTCGTGGGCATCCGGCGCGCGGTTTGACAGGCTTTCCTCAAGCTCGTCCTGGATCTCCCTGGCGAGCTTCATGTAGGCCTCGTTCTCGAACACGGGAATATCCGGATCATAAAGTGCCGCGAGCCGGCGCACGCCCTCGCGATCGTGATCGACGAACACCGTGATCAGCTTCTCCACCTCGTGCGGATGCACGCCGTATGCTTCCAGCGCATAGCGAGCGGCGCGTACGGCGCTGTCGAAGGTCTCCCGCACAATATCGTCCGCGCCGGCCTTGTACAGCGCATAGACGTGATGGCGATTGCGCGCACGGGCGATGATATGCAAATCCGGGTGCTCGCGGCGAGCGTGCCGAACGATCTCGACCGCCCTTTCCTGATCGTCAATGGCAACCACAAGCAGTTTTGCTTCATCGAGGCCGGCCGAGTGTAGAAGGTCGGGCCGGGAGGCGTCGCCGTAGAATGCGGCAATGCCGAATTTGCGGAAACCGTCGACCATTTCGGCGCTGACATCGAGCACGACCGTGTTGTAACCGTTGCCCTTCAGGACCCGGTTGATCACCTGGCCAAAGCGCCCCATGCCAGCGATGATCGCCGTTCCTTTCTCGGTAATTTCGTCGGCCTCGCGGCTCTGCTCATCCGTCAGGCGCGGAAGAACAACCCGGTCGAAGGCAATGAACAGCGCCGGGGTCAACAACATCGACAGGGCCACGACCAGTAGCAGCATCTCAGAGACACCGGTCGGAATGACCGAATTCTGAACTGAAAAGGACAACAGCACGAAGCCGAATTCGCCGGCCTGCGCCAGCGACAGTGTGAACAGCCAGCGATCGGAGCCGCGTAGCCGGAAAACCAAAGCGAGCGCCAGAAGGACCAGCGCCTTCAGCAGCATCAGTCCGACGGTCAGGCCAAGCACCGTGAATATGTTGGCAAACAGCAGCGAGAAATTGATACCGGCGCCGACCGTGATGAAGAACAGGCCGAGCAGCAGCCCCTTGAAGGGTTCGATGTCGCTCTCGAGTTCGTGTCGGAACTCACTGTTGGCGAGCACGACCCCGGCGAGGAAGGTGCCAAGCGCCGGCGACAGGCCGACCAGTGTCATCAGGAAAGCAATGCCCACGACGAGCAGCAGCGCTGCGGCGGTGAAGACCTCGCGCAGTTTTGCTTCCGCGATGAAACGGAAAAGCGGCCGGGTGAGGAAATGACCGCCGGCGACGACCGCGGCGATTGCGGCGATATTGACGAGCGCTACCTGCCAGCCGTTGAGGCCGGCGATAAGGCTCAGTTCGTCGCCATGCCCGTGACCTCCGCCATGATCAGCGGAATGCCCCGCTAGTTCCGGCAAGGCGAGAAGCGGGATGAGCGCCAACATGGGGATGACGGCGATGTCCTGAAACAGAAGCACCGAGAAGCTCGACTGTCCGCCGTCGCTTTTCATCAGTCCTTTTTCATTGAGCGTCTGAAGCACGATGGCCGTCGATGACAGAGACAACACAAGGCCGATGGCGAGGGCCACGGTCCAGGGCTGGCCGAACAGCATCGCAGCACCCATCACCAGTGCGGCGGTCAGGCCGACCTGGAAACCGCCCAGGCCCAAAAGCCTGTTGCGCATGTTCCACAGATTGCGCGGCTCCAGCTCAAGGCCGACAAGGAACAGCATCATCACGACACCGAACTCGGCGACATGCTGGATGCCCTGGGTTTCCGAACCGACAAGGCCCAGCGCCGGTCCGATGACAATGCCGGCGATCAAGTAGCCGAGCACCGAGCCGAGGCCGAGGCGCGAGGCCAGCGGCACCGCTATTACGGCGGCACAGAGATATACGAAAGCCTGGAACAGAAGGCCGGTCATGTATTTGCCTCCTCCCGGACTGGCAGGCTTTCGGCGGACAGATGCTCCAAGGCCGCAGCAGCCTCGAGGTCCAAAGTACCGTCGCGAAGAGCTTTCAGCAGCCGGGCATAACCCTCCGCATGGCGATCCAGGCTGTCGTCGCCGGGTGCCTTCAGGGCTGCAAACAATGCGTAAGGCGGCACGAAGCGTAACCCGCAAAGATTGGCGGTCTGCTCAAGCGGCCTCAGCAGGTCGCGCAGCGGATAATTGTTGCGTCCACCGACGCGATAGAACTCCTCGGGTCCGCCTGCTGTGATCACCGGCTGAAACAGCTTGCCGGCGATCCGGTCGCCGCCTTCGCCATAGGCGAAACCGTATTCGAGCACCAGATCCTGCCATTCCTTTAGTAGCGCTGGCGTCGAATACCAGAACAGCGGGAACTGGAAGAGGATCACGTCGTGGGAGAGCAGCCGGTCCTGCTCGGTTTCGACATCGATCTTGAAACGCGGATACTCGGCATAAAGGTCGACGAAGGTGACGCCGTCGGTTTCGCTGGCAACCCTGGCCAGCTGTTCGTTGGCCCTGGAATAGCGCTGCCCGGGATGGGCAAACAGCACGAGTACCTTACGGGTTTGATCCACTGCTGCCCCTGCTCCCTCGACTTGCCCGAAGCGCTATGTTGCGTTCACCCCTCGGCTTGTCAAGGTTTCGGCGATAGCCTCCCCCCTGGTCAACGGCTTCGACTGGTATTCCGGTTTTGAATGGCAAAATTTCAAATTGACGCGTACCGCGATATCAAGCCGTGCGCTAGGCTTTGACCGTTCCGAAGCACAAGGCACCGCCATGCACACATCGCTTGATCCCCTCGCCGACGACGTCATCAACGATCCTTATCCGTTTCTGGCCCGGGCTCGGCAGGACAGTCCGATTGCCTATTGCGAGCCCATCGATATGTGGCTGGTGACCCGGCACAAGGATGTCGAAGAGGTCTTTCTGGATCCAAAACGTTTCTCAGCGTCGATTGCCCAGGCTCCGCTGATGCCACTGTGCGACGAGGCTATGGCAATCCTGAAGGCGGATTTCGGCATCCAGCCAACCATGTCGAATTTCGACCCACCCGGCCACAGTCGCATCCGCAGGACATTAGCGCGGGCTTTTTCGACCCGCCGCATGCGAATTCTGGAGCCGGTCATCCTTCAGCGATGCCGGGAGATTCTTGATGGCTTTGCCAACCAGGGCTCGGCCGACCTCGCACGCGAGCTGTGTTATCCACTGCCTGCCCTGACCATCTTCGCAATGATCGGGTTTCCCGATGAAGATGCCGATCAGATCAAGAGCTGGTGTGCCGACAAACTGGTGGTCAACTGGGGACGCCCCAGCGCGGAAGCCCAAGTGCGCGCGGCACAGACCATGGTGGCATTCTGGAAATACTGCGTCGCCTATGTGAAGCGACGGCGCGGCGACCCGGGCGACAATCTCGTCGCCGACCTGATGCAGGATCCGGACGTGGCAGAGCCGCTCACTGACAACGAGATCTCCAGCATCATTTTCGGCCTCAGCTTTGCCGGCCATGAAACGACGACGAACCAGCTTGCCAACTGCATTCGAGCAATCTGCGACCACGGCCTGTGGCAACACTTGCGGGCGGATCGCGATCTCATTACGGGGGTCGTCGAGGAATCGCTGCGTCAGGTCTCATCGGTCATCGCCTGGCGCCGCATCGCCGTGGAAGACACCACGATCGGTGACACGCCAGTGCCGAAAGGCGCCAAGCTCTTGTTGTCGCTGGCCGGCGCCAATCGCGACCCGGACGTTTTCCCAGAACCGGACGCCTTCAATCCTGGCCGCGACAACACACGAGCCCATCTCTCCTTCGGCAAGGGTATTCACCTTTGTCTCGGTGCGCATCTGGCACGCATGGAGATCGGCATCGTGCTGAACGAAATGCTGGACCGCTTCGAAGAGCTGCGGCTTGATGCAGGCCAGGAGCTGGAGTTTCCGCCCAATGTGGCGTTCTGGGGCCCAATATCGCTGAGAGCGAATTGGAAAATCGCTTAAGCACTCATTGCGATTACGAACCGCTTCCATTGATCACGGCGATCACACGTTTCGCGAACTCGCGCTGGGGATCAGCCAGGTCGAGGATGATGTCGAAGTGGTTGCGGTCTGAAACCTCAAAGGTCGTGACCGGAAAACCCGCCTGCTCATAGACCTGCCCGTAGTCTCGACTCTGCCGCTTGAATTCGTCGGTATCGGACCCGGCCCATGTCAGCATGAGCGAGCATCCAGCCGTGGGAATGTGATGGATCGGACTGTTTCTATGGGCGGCCTGCGTGTCGAGTTGCAGCCATTCATTGGGTCGGCAAAGACGAACCGGCTCCAGGTCGAACAGGCCGCTGGCCGATACCGCTCCGGCAATGACATTGGCGGGAACGCCGGCCTCAACCTGCCACCCGTCGGCGAGCAGCATGCCGACCAGGTGACCGCCGGCGGACGAGCCGCCTATGTGGATGCGATTGCGATCAATGCCGTAGCGGTCGGCATCATGCCAAAGACGGCTAACGGCGGCGCGCACCTGGCGGACGATTTCATCCAGTGTCACCGCTGGCGCGAGAGCGTAGTTGACGGCGGCAACCGTGATACCGCGATCGACGAAACACCTGGCCATGAAGCTCGATTCGTTTTTCGACAGAAGCCGCCAGTACCCGCCATGGATAAAAACGAACACCGGAGCGTTGCGCCCAGCCGGAAACAGGTCGAACACCTCCTCGGCGCTCGGTCCGAAGGGGATATCTTCCACCACCTCAAGATCGCGTTTCGCTGCGGCGCTCAGGTTGGCGTATTGCGCGAGGAACGGCGCGATATCGTCGACAGTGCCTCGGGCGTCGTATTGAACATCCAGCTCCGAAAGGTTCATGCCGCGGTAGATCGGGTCGCCGCTGGTCATCACACACCCAGGTAGCGGTGCCGAAGATCGGGATCCGCCTGAAAGTCCGCATTGCTGCCGGACCAGCAGGTGCGCCCTTTTTCGATGATGACGTGGCGATCCGCAATCCGCGACAATTCGCGAATGTTCTTGTCGATGATCAGGATGGATTCTCCCTCGGCCTTCAGGCCGGCAAGGCATTCGTAGATTTCCTTGCGGATCAGCGGCGCTAGGCCCTCGGTCGCCTCGTCGAGGATCAGCAGATAGGGATTGGTCATCAGCGCCCGCCCGATCGCCAGCATTTGCTGCTCGCCGCCGGAGAGCGAGGCGCCGAGTTGGTCAGCACGTTCTTCGAGGCGCGGAAACAGCGCATTGACCCGATCCAACGACCAGGGATTCGACCGGCGGTTCCTGTTCGCTGAGGTAGCAACGAGGTTCTCGCGTACCGTCAGCGTCGGGAAAATCTGCCGGCCTTCCGGCACCAGCGCGATGCCGAGCCGGCCGATGCGGTGGGGCTTGAGCCCGGAAATGGTCTTGCCGCGAAAGACGATCTGACCGGCGTGGGCCGACAATAGGCCGACAATGGTCTTGGTCGTCGTGGTCTTGCCCATGCCGTTGCGCCCGAGCAGGGTCACCACCGCGCCTTCCTCGACAGTGAGATCGATCCCGAACAGGGTCTGGCTGCGGCCGTAGGAGGCCTCAACATTGGTCAACTCAAGCATCGGCAACGCTTTCGTCGCCCAGATACGCCTCGCGCACCTGCGCATTGTTCCTGATCTCGTCCGGCGATCCCGTCGCGATGATCTGACCGTAGACGAGCACCGAGATGCGATCGGCCAGCGCGAAGACTGCGTCCATGTCGTGCTCGACCAGCACCATCGTCACATTGTCCTTCAATTGGCCGAGCAACGCGATCACATCGGCCGTCTCCTCCGTGCCCATGCCGGCCATCGGCTCGTCAAGCACCAGCAGCTTCGGGCGCAGCGCCAGCGCCATTGCAAGTTCCAGCCGCCGCTGCTGCCCGTGCGACAGGGCGAAGGCCTCGATGCCGGCACTTTCGCCCAGACCGACCACCGAGAGGAATTCATGGGCCGGCTCGGTCAACGTGGCGTCTCGTTCGGCATCGGCGAAAAAATGGAAACTGTGGCCTGCATGGATCTGCACCGCCATCATGACGTTTTCGAGTGCCGTGAAATCCGGAAAGATCGAAGTGATCTGGAAGGAGCGCACCAGCCCCAGGGCCGGCCGTTGTTCCTGCGGCAATGCGGTGATGTCCTGTCCGTCGAAATGGATGGTCCCGGCATCGGGCTCCAACTGGCCGCAGATCTGCGCCACCAGGGTGGTTTTTCCCGCACCGTTGGGGCCGATCACCGCGTGGATCTCACCCGGCAGGATGTCGAGGTGGACATTGTGGCTGGCCTTCAGGGCACCGAAGTTTTTCTGCAATCCGGCAATCTGCAACAGCGGCTTATCGCTCATCGCGGCCTCCTATCGAGGCGAAGGTTCCAAGCAGGCCGCCGCGGGCGTAAAGCACGACCAGGATCAGCAGCGGCCCGAAAACCACGCGCCAGTGCTCCTTGAGCGTCGGCAGGCCGGCGGTGTCGAACAGAACCGGCAGGAACTCTTCCAGTAGCAGAAAGGCGATGGCGCCAACGATCGGCCCGAACAGGGTACCGATGCCGCCAAGAATGACCATGATCATCAGGTCGCCCGACTTGGTCCAATGGAGGTAGTCGGGGCTGACATATTCGGCGTGGTTGCCATTGAGCGCGCCGGCGAGACCGGCAGCAGCCCCGGCCAGCACGAAGGTCGCCAGCTTGTAGCGCTCAACCCGGCAGCCGAGCGCCCGCATGCGCGCCTCGTTCTGCCGCGCCGCCTGCAGCACCTTGCCGAAACGCGAGCGGATGAGAAAGGAGACCAGCACCGTGAAGCCGACGAGAAAGGCCAGGCAGACAAAGTAGAAAGTCGTGTCGTTCGACAGATCGAGACCGGGAAGTGTGTTGCGACCATTGTACATGATCACCCCGTCGTCACCGCCGTATTGCTCCATGGAGACGAAGAGAAAATACAGCATCTGCGCAAAGGCCAGCGTGATCATGATGAAATAGACGCCGCTGGTGCGCAGCGACAGCGCGCCGAGAACCAGCGCAACCAAAGCAGAAATGACGACAGCCAGGAACCAGGACAGCAGCGCCGCATCGGTGCCGCCAAAACCAAGGACCGAACTTCCGTCGAACACGTGGAACGACGCGATGCCGACCACATAGGCGCCGACGCCAAAATAGGCCGCGTGGCCGAAACTGATCATGCCGCCATAGCCAAGGATGAGGTTGAGGCTCATCGCGGCCAGCGCGTAGATGACGATGCGGGTTGCCGTTCCGATGAGGTAATCCTCGCCGATGGCTGTCAGAATGAAGGGGATCAGGATGGCGATCCCGACGGCGATCAAAGGCATTATTGGAAAGCGGGTGTTTTCCATGGTCAATGCCTGGCTGCCGTGACCGGAAACAGGCCGCTGGGCTTCAGGACCAGAACGACCGCCATCAGGATGTAGATGGACATCGAAGACAGCCCGGCGCCGATGCCATCAGCCGAAGCCGGGTCCATGAAGAGTTTCAGCAGGTCCGGCACAAAGGCACGGCCCAGCGTGTCGACAATGCCAACGAGCAGCGCGCCGACGAGAGCGCCGCGCACCGACCCGATACCACCGATAACGATGACCACGAAGGCCAATATGAGTTGCTGTTCGCCCATGCCGACCTCGACCGACACAAGCGGCCCGGCCATGGCGCCTGCAAAGCCGGCAAAGACCGCACCGAGCCCGAACAACAGCGTGAACATCAAGGCAATGTCGACCCCGAGCACCGCGACCATGTCCCGATGGGTGGATCCGGCGCGGATCAGCATGCCAGCCCGGGTGCGTGTGATGATGACGTAGAGAATGACGGCGACCAGGATGCCCATGGCAATGATCGCCAGTCGATAGAGCGGATAAAGCACGCCGGGCAGGATCTGAACGGCGCCGTTGAGAACGTCCGGCACGTTGAGAAACAGTGGTGTGCGGCCGAACACCATGGTCACCAGCTCGTTCGTGAACAGGATGAGGCCGAAGGTCGCCAGCACCTGGTCGAGGTGATCGCGGTCGTAGAGCCGCCGCATCACGACAACTTCCATCAGCACGCCCACTGCGCCAGACACCGCCAACGCAATGAGAATGCCCAGACCAAACGACCCGGTCCATTCCGTAGCGACCGCAGCGGCATAGGCACCGACCATGAACAGCGAGCCATGGGCCAGATTGATGACGCCCATGATGCCGAAGATCAGCGTCAGACCGGCGGCGATCAGAAACAGGAAGACCCCAAGTTGAATGCCGTTCAGAAGCTGTTCGAGAAAAAGAAGCATGAAGGCTGGTACCCGCAGCAAAGCAGAGGCGGCTTCAGGACAGCCGCCCCTGCATTTTCAAGTCGACGTCAGTTTGTCAGAGCCTATTCCAGCGGGCACTTGTCCGCATAGGCATCCTTGTGGTCCGGTGAGACCACCTTGACGATGCGGTTGACAATGGTGCCGTCGGCATCTTTCTCGACCACCTGCCCGAGCCAATTGTTGATCGGGTGGTTGTTGTTGGCGAATTTGAAATCGCCGCGAACGGAATCGAAGTCGGCCTTTCTGAGAGCGGCCCGGAAGTCATCCTTGGCATCCCTGACCTTACCGCCCGTCGCCTTCAGCGCACTGGCGATCAACTTGGCGGTGTCGTAGCCCTGGGAGGCATAGACCGTCGGTGTCCGACCATAGGCCTCTTTGAAGCCTTCCACGAATTTCTTGTTGGCTTCGTTGTCCTGCGCAACGTTCCAATGGGCAGTACTGCGCACGCCGACGGCGGCGTCCTTGACGGCTCCCATGATGCGCTCGTCCATGGAAGCGGTGGAGACAACCAGCGGATAGGTATCCTTCAGGCCGGCCTGGGAATACTGCTTGAGGAAGTTGATGCCCATGCCGCCGGGCAGGAAGTGGAAGACCATTTCGGGATCGGCCGCACGGATCTTGGCGATCTCTGCGGCATAGTCCGTCTGGCCCAGTTTGGTGTAGGTTTCGCCGACGATGTCACCCTTGAAATAGCGCTTGAAACCAGCAAGCGAATCCTTGCCTGCCTGGTAGTTCGGCGCCAGGATATAGGCATTCTTGTAGCCCAGTTCGTTGGCATAAACGCCGGCGCTCTCGTGCAGGCTGTCATTTTGCCAGGAAGCCACGAAGTAGTCTTCGTTGCAGCCATCTCCGGCAAAGATGGACGGCGCGGAGTTGGGCGAGACATAGAAGGCACCGGCCTTCAGCGTCAATGGCACCACCACCGGAGTGATGTTGGAGAAGATCACGCCGGTCATGATCTCGACTTCGTCTTTCTCGAGGAAACGGTCGGCGATCTGCTTGCCATTGCCGGGCTTGCGGCCGTCATCCTCGACCAGAACCTCGACTTCGGTTCCGCCAAGCTTGCCGCCCTCTTCAGCGACCGCGAGCAGGAAGCCGTCGCGCACGTCCTCGCCGAGATAACCGGCGCCGGTCGAAAGCGTGGTGATCATGCCGATTTTCACCGGTTCGGCATTGGCGACAACGGCGCTCACCAGAAGCGCTGCCGAGGCCGTTGCAATGGTCAATTTGGTTTTCATCGATGTTCTCCCTTCCTATTCAGGCCCGTGGCCCATTGTTTGTGCCCGTTCAGCCGCCAATCCAGCCTTCAGGCGGCTCCTTGCCCGGATGCAAGGCACCGCAACTCTTGCAGGTGCGGTCTTCCTTGCTTGCATAGAACGCCTCGTAGAGCGGCGGCAGGTCCTTGACGATGTCGTTCAGTTCCACCTCGACACGATGCACGAGATTGCCGCATTCGAAACAGAACCACTCGAAACCGTCCAGATCACCTTTTCGCCGGTTTCCCTCGACCACCAGACCGATCGATCCGGGAACCGGCCGCTGCGGCGAATGCCGTACATGCGGCGGCAGCATAAACACCTCCCCTTCTCGAATGGTCACGTCGGAGATGCCATCACCATCGGCGATCTTCAGGACCATATCCCCCTTGAGCTGGTAGAAGAATTCTTCCACCGGATCGTCGTGGAAGTCCACCCGCGTGTTGGGACCGCCGACAATCATCACGATCATGTCGGTCTTTGTGTCGAACAACTGCTTGTTGGCAACAGGCGGCTTGAGCTGGTCCTTGTTGCGTTCGATCCAGTCGTTGAAGTTGAACGGTTTGAAGCTCGGATGTGAGGGCACGTCATCGTCCTTTCCGCTGTGGCCGGTTTGAGCCAAGCCTATTGATGGCACTCAGTCGCGTGCCGCTTCAATGATTTTTTCAGCCAGCAAGCCCGGATTGGTGAAGCAGGCCTCATGACCACCGGGCATCTGCACCAGCCGGCACAGCCCGAGACGCGCCGGGAATCGCGGCACCCAGGCGAAGTCACCTGGCGGCATGGCGATGTCTTCGGTGCAGTTGAGATAGGACCTTGGAATCTGGAGATCGTAGAAGGTTTTCAGTTCCAGCCGATCGGTCAGCGTCCGGTGTGGATGTGGCGTCGTCATCTCGTAGGTCTCTTGCGCCAGTTCCAACGACGCATCGTTCATAAAGGCCTCGCGCCAGACCGGAAACGGCAACTTGACCGCACCGGGTCCATAGGCGCCGGATGCAGCAATCCCGTCCATCATTTCCTTGTAGGGTGGCGGGCTGACGTCTTCGACGGATTCACCGTCCATCAGCACGAAGGCATTCCAATAGACCAGGCGGCGAATGCGATCCGGCATCGCCTCCGCAACCTTGGAGATGATGGTGCCGCCGTAGGAGTGCCCGAGCAGGACAAAGTCGGAAAGATCATTGGCAATAAGGTAGTCGACAGCCGATTGCACGGCTTCCGCGTGTCCGATGGTCCGGTCGACATCGCCAGGTCCGTTCCCTGCCAGTGTCGGCGTGTGGACCTCGTGTCCAGCGGCGCGGAGCGGCGTTGCGACCTCTTCCCAAAGGGAACCATCATGCCAGGCACCATGTATCAGGACGATAATCATGCGGTCTTACTCCCTCTGAAGGCTCGGTTCGACCCGATCTAGAGGCGGTTCAGGTATCTCAATCAAATTGAAAAAATTGAAATTGCTATTCCATTCGCTTATAGCCACCCCATGAACGTCAGAAACCGTCATGTCAAAATCATCGAGCGCGTGTCGACGCGGCTGAAACTCAAGCAGTTACGGCTGCTTGTGACGATCGCCGAGCACATGAGCATCCTGCACGCAGCTGAGGAACTGAACATGTCGCAGCCGGCGGCGACAAAGCTCCTGAAGGATCTGGAGACCGATTTCGCTGTCAAACTGTTCGAGCGGACCAATCGCGGCGTCATACCGACAGAATTCGGCGCTGCGCTGGTACGCCACGGCAAACTCATCCTGGCGCAGATTTCGCAAGCCGCTCAGGAGCTTGACGATCTCAACGAGGGACTTGGCGGCCGGGTGGTTGTCGGAACGCTTCTGGCCGCATCCGCCCGCCTGCTGCCCGAAACCATAGAGCGCGTTCACCGGTCGCGGCCAAATGTCAGCATCGTCGTGCGCGACGGAACCAACGATTTTCTGATGCCGCTGCTGCAGACCGGCGACCTCGACATGGTGGTCGGACGGCTGACGGAATACCGACATCGGGAAGCTCTGGTGCAGGAAACGCTCTATGGCGAACGCATTGTGGTGGTTTGCCGCCGGGAGCATCCGCTGGCCGGCTCGGAAGCCATTCCGTTTGAGGACCTTATCGACCAGAACTGGATCCTGCCGCCGGTGCAGACGACCTTGCGCCGGCAAATCGACAAGGAGTTTCTGGACCGAGGTTTGCCGCCACCGTCCAACGCGGTGGAGAGCATATCGTTCCTGACCAACCGGGCACTGCTTCTTGCAACGGATATGTTGTGCGTTCTGCCTTACCAGGTGGTGGAGCATGAAATTGCTCAGGGGCTGCTTGCCGTGGTCCCATGCAGCCTGAGCATCTCCAGTGGCCCGGTCGGAGTCTCCTACCGGAACCCGGAGTCGCTTTCGCCCGCGGCGCAGGAGTTTCTTCAGGAGCTCCGCCGCACGGCCGTTGAAATCTCCGAACAGGCTGACTGATTGGCGCTTCGCCGCTGCACCACGACAAAACACATATCCGAACCTGTTGGATATCAGGTTTCGAAATATCAATTTTCGAAATTTGGAAATTTACGTGGTCCGCGCGAATGCGCAATATGGGCCGGCTGCGCCGATCGGGCCTTGCTCGTATACCGCAGCAATTCATGGCCACGGCCTTGGATTACCTTCTGAACTCAAGGCAATATTCGTGCTCATCAGTCCGAACAGTCAAGACCGGCAGGCGACCAGGGAGCAGATCGGACAGGCACCGCTTCGACGCGAGGATGAACGTCTTGTCACCGGCGCGGGCCGGTTTGTTGCAGATGTCATTCTGGACGACCCATTGCACATAGGCTTCGTCCGCAGTCCGGTCGCGACGGGAACGATCAGCACGTGCTCCACGGATGATGCGCTTTCCCACCCCGATGTCGCAGCAGTTTTCACCGGCAAGGATGTTGCCCACCTCGGCGCGCTAACGGTCAATCCTGTGCTCGGACCGATGGGTGATCAGGTCTATCAGATCCTGGCCACAGACCAGGTCAGTGCAACGGGTCAGGCCGTTGCCGCGGTCCTGGCGAAAACCGAGAGTACCGCGCGCGATGCGGCAGAAATGGTTTTGCTCGAGGTGGACGAAACAACGTCTTTCGAGCGGGCCAATCCGGCTTTCGCGAGACAGTGGCATGAGGGCGATACGCAGCGGGCGTTTCGGGAAGCCGACCATGTGGTGGAAACGGAAATCCACCACCCGAGACTTGCTCCATCGCCCATGGAGAACCGCGCGATTGCCGTTCAATACGATGAGCAGGCGGACACAGCCACGGTGTGGCTATCCTCACAAACGCCGCATCGCGCCCGAAAGGAACTGGCAGATATCCTGGCGGTGGATATCGATCGCATCCGCGTCGTTGCTCCGGACGTCGGTGGTGCGTTCGGTCTCAAGGCATCGCTCTATCCGGAAGAGGTGTTCGCGGTCTGGGCCGCCTTCGAATTGCGCCGATCAACGCGATGGATCGCCTCACGGTCTGACGACATGCTTGCGGCGTCACATGGACGCGGAATCATCACCCGGGGCCGATTGGCCCTCTCCAAGGATGGGGAATTTCTTGGTTTGCAGGCTTCAGCCACGGCACCGGTCGGCAACTGGCTGACCAACAGCGCCGCGATTCCCGCATGGAATGCCGGGAGGATCCTGCCCGGCCCCTACGACATTGCGTCGCTTGACTTGCATACCCAAGGCGTGTGGGCGAACACCGCGCCGGTAGGCATCTATCGCGGCGCCGGACGGCCGGAGGCCGCAATGCTGATGGAGCGGCTGGTTGAAGAGGCCGCTCGCACGCTGGATGCAGATCCGATGGATCTTCGCAGGAAGAACCTTCTGCGTCCGCAGCAGTTGCCGAAGCCCCGCAAAAGTGGAGTTGTCCTCGACTCGGGCGACTACCCGACCGCCCTGACCATGTTGATGCGTTTCAGTGACTACGACCATCTGCGCCTGGAACAGAAGCGGCGCAGGTCCGATGGTGAACTCGTCGGCATTGGCGCCGCCTTTTTCGTCGAACCCTGCGGGACCGGATGGGAGAGTGCTGCTGTCCGCATCAACCCGGACGGATTGGTGATCGTAAAGACCGGTGGCAGTTCGCAGGGTCACGGCCGCGAGACGGTGCTGGCACAGATCGCAGCCGACACGCTTGGATGCGACCCGGAGAGGATCACCGTCGGCCATGGTGATACGGAAAACTGCCCGGACGGGATCGGCGCTCTGGCCAGCCGCAGCACCGCCATCGGCGGCAGCGCGGTGGTTCAGGCGGCAACTGACGCGCTCGAACGCGCCGGCGGATCGCTGACACCGACAGAACCCGTCGAAGCCCGAGTGAAGTATGTGGCCGACGGCGAAGCCTGGGGGTATGGCTGCTATCTTGCACTTGTATCGATCGATGCCGATACGGGAGCCCTGACCATCGAGACGCTTTTCTGCGTGGACGACGCTGGAACGATTGTTCATCCGGAATTGGTGAAGGGACAGTTGCGCGGCGGAATTGCTCAGGGAATAGGCGAGGCGGCATTGGAACGCCTGGTCTATGATGATGCCGGCCAATTGATCACCGGATCGTTGATGGACTACGCGCTGCCGCGTGCCTGTGATGTGCCGGATATTGCCTTCGCGCAGATGGAAACGCCCTCGCCCATGAACCTGATCGGAGCCAAGGGCGTAGGCGAAGCTGGAACCATCGGGGCTCCGGCGGCGATCTGCAATGCGGTGGCCGACGCGCTGGCACCGCTTGGTGCAGTGCCGCCACCCATGCCGATGACAAGCAACGCGATCTGGCAGGCCATCCGGTCCGCCGCCGACCAACCGAACGGAAACGAAGACTGATGCGTTACAAAAAGAACGAGGCCAAGGAATACAGCCGCGAGACGATGAAGGGCATTTGGGCGGCAGCTCTCAATCCGATGCTGCCCGACGGTTCGATTGACGAGGACGGCCTGCGTAAGAACATTCGTCATTGGGTGGACGATCTGGGAATCCGCGGCCTGTTCATCGCCGGCAAGCAGGGCGAATTCTTTTCCATGAGCCTGGAAGAGCGCAAACGCAATTTCGAGCTTGCGGTGGAGGCCGTCGACGGCAAGGCCGGCACCATCATGTCCTGTTCGGACCAGAATTTCGACACGGTCATCGAGCTGGCCCGGCATGCCCAGGACGTTGGCGCCGATTATATTGTCGTGCACGCACCGATCCTGCATTTCATCCATGACCGCGATGACACGATCTACAACTATTACAAGCTGATCTGCGATCAGGTCGACATCGGTATCGCCATGTGGAGCCACCCGGATTCCGGCTATCTGATGAGCCCGGAACTGTGCGCTCGGATCGCCGAGCTGCCCAATATCATGGCCATCAAGTATTCGGTACCGCGCGAAATGTATGCACGGCTGACGGAGCTCGCCGGCGACCGGATCCTGGTCAGCACCGCCTCCGAGGACGAGTGGTTTGACAATATCGTCGAGCTCGGATGGCAGCTTTATCTGTGTTCGTCGCCTCCCTACCTGCTGCAGACCGCAAACGACCGGCGCATGCATGAGTACACCGAACTTGCATTTGCCGGAAAAATCGACGAAGCGCGACAGGTCCGTGATAGCCTCGAGCCGGTTCGCCAGGCGCTAAAATCCACCCGACCGGGTGGCAAGCCGCAGGCGCACCAGAAATATTGGCAGGAATTGCTGGGCCAGGCCGGCGGACCGGTGCGCGCACCGCTGCTGCAGCTGACCGACGATGAAAAGGCCAGCACGAAAGCGGCGTTCGAAACCTGCGGGCTGAAGCTCTAGGCTCTAGCTCACAAACGCGGAGCTACAGAGCCGAATCACTGCCAGCTCTACAAACGCCACATGCAGGGCCGAGCACCTCGTGCGTCAGTACGGAACTCTCGGCACGCCGGGCTGTCCCAAATCGCAATCCAAAGCCACTCGATCCCAGTCGGCGCAATCCGCACAGGCGGCGTATGTGCTCTGTAGGAATGTCATAAGCGTGGTATCTGGGTCGTTGCTGTCGCGCACGGCGTTGTAGGGCAGCAGGAATTCTCCGAGTTCAGCATTCCAAAAGGCCTCGGGTGGCGACACGGTACGCTCGGCGAGCAGCTCCGGTGTCGGGTAGGCATAGGCATAAAACATTGCCTCGCCCATTCCGCCATTACCGGGCCAGAACCCGGCAGAGGCGACCTCGTGACTATAGGCCTCCTGTGTCACGATGTCGGGGAGGTGCGGAATGCCGCCGGGGTGCGGCGGGGCTTTGCGCCCTGAAAATCGCGTGACCGCCAGATCAAAAGAACCCCAGAACAAATGAACGGGGCTGACCTTTCCCAGAAAGCCGGTGCGAAATCGCTCGAAGACAGGGACTATCCGAGCGAGCGCCGAGTGGTAGCGCCGGACCGCCTCACTGTCATAGGGGCGTTCGCGCGTGTCGTCTTTGAAAGGGATCGGATTCTGCACCTCGTTGGGGCTGCCGTGAATATCGAACGTGCCGCCCACTCTCGTGACGGCATCCTCCAACCGGTCGCGGAACTGCGCAACGCTCATCGGTTCCAGTGCGAAGGTTGCGGTGCGTGCGTCTGACGACTCGACCATCATCGCGTCATTCTTGAAATCGAAGGACAGGATCAGGCTTCGGTTTCGTTCATGAACCGGGCCAGTCGTCAGCCCGCGCGGTGTGACATAGAACGCCGCGTGCCAAGAATGGTTGATCCAGGGCGTATGGCTCAGTCGGTACTTGCCGACGATCTGGCACCACAGGTGCAGCGCCTCGGCGGTTTCGGCCCAGTCGGCCCATGGGAGCGCGGGCCAAGGATGATTGGCGTCTGTCATGGCGTTTCTTTCCTTTTCAATCGGTCTCATGGAGCGGGGAGACCAGGAATCACGGGATCGGACATGAGCATTCGCCGCAGCGAATGAACTGAACAAGGGTGGCGAACTGCTGTCTTGCCCGTATATAAATCGCCGGTCACTCTTGGAAAGTAGTTACCAAATGGAAACCATGCCTGTCGCCGACAACTGCCCTGCGGATCAGCTGCTGCGGGCGCTCTGGGGTCAGTGGAAAACGCATCTTCTCTACGTTCTCGGCACGCAGGGTCCATCTCGCTTCGGCGCGCTGAAGAAACAACTTCCAACGATCTCGCCTAAGATGCTCACACAGCGATTGCGTGAGCTGGAGGCTGACGGTCTGGTTTGGCGTGAACAGGCTGCAACGATTCCCCCCGCCGTGACCTATGGACTGACGCCAATTGGCAAAGAAATACACACTGTCCTGAAAGGGTTCGATGAGCTGGCACAGCGGTGGCACGAGGGTCGGAAATAGCGGAACGGTCCCACCACGACAGGTCGTGGGTTCGTCCGCAATTGAGTCAATGCCCGCTGCTCACACGTGACCGGTGAGAGATTTGATGAGTACCGGCCAGGCGGCTTTCGCCATCCGACACAGTGACCCCGATCGTTACTTACTGCCCGGACCAGGGCATTCCGCCTGCAAATGTCGCAAATGTCATTGCCGGAAAATACCCGGCATCAACTGGCATCATATGCCCGGTGATCGCACGGGCATCGTTGGACAACAGAAAGGCCACGACATTTGCAATATCGTCTGGCTCCACCATTTTCTTGAGTGCATTGACCTCTAACATGGCGTCCAGACTGCGCTCCCCAGCGTCCACCTTAGCCTGGAGCCCGGGGGTCAGGACGTAAGTGGGGGCGACGCCGTTTACCCGAATTCCGTGCCGGCCAAGCTCGACCGACAACATCTCCACCAATCGAAGTATTGCCGTTTTTGATGGGCAGTAGGCCGGAAGAGGCAATGCCGCGAAGGAGTTGATTGATCCGATGGTAACTATCGAACCTTTGCCAGCTGACCTCATCAGACGTCCGATCGAGCGACATGCATTTAGCGTTCCGCCATAGTTTATGGCCCACAGCCGATCGTGAGCCTCCAGGTCAGCGTCCAAAATCGTTGACACTGTCTCTATAATGCCAGCGGCGGTGACCAACGCGGTGGGCGCGCCTGTGTCGGTCATTATCCGATTGGAGGCCTCATCCATGGCTTCAGCATCTGAAACGTCAATTGTTCTTGCATGTGCTGTTCCACCCGCCGATCGAATTGCTTCTGCAACGCACCACGCTCAGCCAATTTAAGTGCGCAAGCTTCTCCAAGGCCGCTGCCGCCTCCTGTAACCACCGCAATCTCGCTCATGCCTGCATCCCCCTTGTTCGTGATCAGTTGTTCTCTCGCGCGCCGAGCTTAGTGGAGTGGGAGTTGAAGGGCCAAGGGGAAGGATGTCAGCACTGCTGACATTGGTGCCGATCGCATCGGCCCTTGCAGGTGAGTCCGAAAGCGGACGCTGGCTATCCGTTCCCATGAGCACACGGCCTGGGACGTCAAGCACGAGCCTAATCTGCCGGCGTGGCGCGCAGGATCATGCCGAACAGGTCACGCGGCTCGTCCGGATCGGCGATCATGTCGAGTTCCTGATAGAGCCCGGTTGCTTCCAGCTGAGCATAAATGTAGCGCAGCGCAGAAAAGTCTTCGATGGCGAATCCGACGCTGTCGAACATGGTGATCTGCTTGGCGTCACGCCGGCCGGTGACATCGCCGCGGATGACCTGCCAGAGTTCAACCACCGGGTAATCCTCCGGCAATTGCTGGATCTCGCCCTCGATGCGGGTCTGCGGCGTGTATTCGACGAAAATGTCGGAACGCAGCAGGATGTCCTTGTGCAGTTCGGTCTTGCCGGGGCAGTCGCCGCCGATCGTGTTGATGTGGACACCGGAGCCGACCATGTTATCGGTCAGGATGGTCGCATACTGCTTGTCGGCGGTTACCGTGGTGATGATCTGAGCCCCTTCGACCGCCTCTTCCGGAGAGGCGCAGGGCACCAGATCGAGCCCCCAACCCTTCAAGTTGGTGAGGCATTTCTCGGTGGCTGTCGGATCGATGTCATAGAGCCGGACCGTCGACACTCCGAGCAGCGCCTTGAAGGCGAGCGCCTGGAACTCGGCCTGGGCGCCATTGCCGATGATCGCCATGCATTCGGCGTGCTCGGGCGCCAGATATTTGGCGGCAACAGCTGACATGGCGGCAGTGCGCAATGCGGTCAGAATCGTCATCTCGGACAGCATGACCGGATAGCCGGTGTCAACATCCGCCAACATTCCGAAGGCGGTTACGGTCTGCAGGCCTTCCTTCATGTTCTTCGGATGGCCGTTCACATATTTGAAGCCGTAGACCTCGCCGTCGCTGGTCGGCATGAGTTCAATGACGCCCTCGGTGGAATGCGACGCCACACGCGGCGTCTTGTCAAACAGGTCCCAGCGTCGAAAGTCCTCTTCAATGCGCTCTGCAATGCCGCGCAACACGTCCTCGACGCCAATTTTCAGCACCAACTTCATCATGTGATCGACACTGACGAAAGGCACGATATTGAGTTTTTTGTCGACGGGAATCATCTGGCTTTCCAGTGCGTTTGGCCCTCGGGGATCCTTCGAATGTAGCCAGATCCGGCGCTAATAAATATGTCAACATCTTACAAAATTCGCCCAACTTTAAGACAAATCGACAGTGAAAATTGATCAAATTGCCAACTACGTGATGTGAGTGGTGCCTGAACGAAAATGGCCGGCGCACGAGGCGCCGGCCATTGGATGATTTGCAAGATGGCCAGAATCTAGGCGGATTCGGCAGCCTGCTTTCCGTTCTTGACTTTCTTGATTTCGCCGCTGGCCAGCTTGGCATGGTAGTCCTTCAGCAGGGCCCGGACTTTCGGAGCCAGCATGTAAAGACCGACAATGTTGGCAAGCGCCATGGCGAAGATCATGGCATCGGAGAAGTCGATCACCGGACCGAGGCTCATCGAGGACCCGATTACCACGAAGACGCAGAAAATCAGCTTGAAGACGATTTCCTTCGCCTGCCCTTCGCCGAACATGTAGGTCCAGGCTTTCAGGCCGTAGTAGGACCAGGAAATCATGGTGGAGAAGGCGAAGAGCACGGCGGCAATTGCCAGCAGATATCCGAACCCGGCGAAATTGGCCTCGAAGGCCTTGGACGTCAGGGCAATGCCCGTCACGCCGCTGTCCGGCACCCAGGAGCCGGTGATGACGATAACCAGCGAAGTCATGGTGCAGATGACGACCGTGTCGATAAAGGGCTCGAGAAGCGCGACATAACCTTCCGTCACGGGGTGCTTGGTCTGCACCGCGGAGTGGGCAATCGAAGCACTGCCGATGCCAGCTTCGTTGGAGAAAGCCGCACGGCGGAAGCCCTGGATCAGGGCGCCGATGGCTCCGCCTGCGACAGCTGTCGGTGCGAAAGCACCTGTGACGATGGCGCTGACGGCGGCCGGCAGCGAACCAATGTTCAACAGGATGATGATGAGAGCGGCACCGACATAGAGCACGGCCATGCCCGGCACGACCTTCTCGGTCACACGGGCGATCGATTTGATGCCGCCGATGATGACCACCCCGACGACGGCCGCCATGATCAGGCCGAACAGCCAGCCCTTGCCTTCGAAAAACGGTATTATGCCGGAGATCTGGACGAAGGACTGGTTGGCCTGGAACATGTTGCCGCCGCCCAGCGCCCCGCCGACGCAGCAGATGGAAAAGAAGATCGCCAGAAACTTGCCGAGTCCGGCGCGACCGTCTTCCGAAAGACCCTTGGACAGATAGTACATGGGACCGCCGGATACGGTGCCGTTTTCGTATTCGTTGCGATAGCGCACACCCAGCGTACATTCCGTAAACTTGGTCGCCATGCCCAGCAGGCCAGCTATGATCATCCAGAAAGTCGCGCCGGGACCGCCCAGATAGACCGCCACGCCGACACCGGCAATATTGCCGAGGCCGACCGTTCCCGACAACGCCGTTGCAAGCGCCTGAAAGGGCGTTACTTCACCGGCATCCTTGGGATCGAGATAGTCGCCGCGAACGAGTTCGATCGAGTGGCGGAAGCCGCGAAGCTGGATAAAGCCAAAATAGACGGTGAAAACCACCGCCGCGATCACCAGCCACCCGACAATGAGCGGAAAGTTGGTCCCGAAGAGCGGGACAGAATAAAAAATTGTGCTGACGATGGGATTGACGATTGGAGCGACGGCGTCGCTGATCGCCTGGTCGATGGAGCTTTGCGCATTGGCCAGCGTTGTCATGCCCAACAACGCGCCGGCGAACCATCCGGTAAATCTGATCATGATATTCCCCTGTTTAGTGTTCCCCGGGATGTCGTCGTTACGGAACGACGGTAACGGGCACGGGCGCGATCTGCAGAAGCGTCAGGGCGAGACCGCCCAACAGTCTCTGAACAAGCGCTGAATCGCCGGTGCGGCCGACAAAGATCTGGGCTGCCTTCTTTTCTTCGGCGATCTTGCAGATGATGTCGCCGGCGTGGCCGTGGCGCACTTCGCACGTGGCGGTCAGGCCGTCTTTGTTAAGACGGTCAACGACCGGCTGTATCATGGCGTTTGCGCGTTCCAGTTCCTGTTCGCGCCGGCCATGCCGTTCGGCAAGTTCCTGGGGTGTGTGGAAACTGTAGGGCGACCATTCAAGGACGTGAACGAGGTGAAGCGCCGCGCCGCTGCTCTTTGCCCGCCCGGAAGCAAACTCGATTGCCCGGTTTGACTGGTCAGTGCCATCAAAACCGATGATATAGGTATCCGTCATAGGGATGCTCCTTCTTCTTGGCACCGTCCGCCGTAGCCAAAAGGATCAAACATCACCCACCGCCGACGCGCCTTGTGCGCTGACAGGACCGACTGCCGATCCAGCCAGAAGCAGGGCGAGCGTAGCACGGTTTGTCATATTGCAATCGGCGCATGTGGATAACCTCACCGCTTCGTCGGGCATTTGCGCTCACTCCTCGTGTCTCGCCAACGCAATTCGTGATGCTCCCGCCCGCTCACGAGCCATTTTTGCCGGCTTTTAGAAATTCGAAAAAATCAAACTGACAATGCGAGAATTATCCATCTAAAGCGCTAGATAATTGATCAGATCATCATCGTGATAAGGCAGATTGCAATATGAGCCGCGATCAGCGCGCAACACCCCATCATAGCCTCGATCAACTCGACCGGGACCTGATCGCTCTGCTGCGCAATGACGGACGTGCTCCTCTATCGAAATTGGCCGATGTCCTGAAGGTGTCTCGTGGCACAGTACAGAACCGGTTGGACCGCCTCCTGCAATCCGGTTCGATCCTCGGCTTTACGATCCGGGTGCGTGACGATCACGGGCTCGACACGATCCGCGCCATCATGATGATTGAAGTGACCGGAAAATCCACCGGCAAAGTCATCAATCGACTGCGCGGGCTGCCGGAACTCCAGACCCTGCACACCACCAACGGTACATGGGACCTTGTTGCTGAAATTCAGACTTCCAGCCTGACTGAATTCGATCGGGTGCTGCGTGATGTACGCATGATCGACGGCGTCCTGAACAGCGAGACCAGCATCCTCCTGAGTTCCGTCTGAACCAGGCAGTTTCCACAGGCGCCCCTGTCGGCGTCCGTTCCAGCGGGTATAGTTCGCCAAAACAGGGGTTCTCCATGGGTATTCTGCTGAGTGTCTTTCTGCCGCTGTCGCTTGCCTTCATCATGTTTTCACTCGGATTAGGCTTGACGCTCGCCGACTTTGCCCGCGTCGTCGCCCAGCCCAAAGCCTTCTTCGCCGGCGCCGTCTCCCAGTTGGTGCTTCTTCCCCTCATCGCCTTCATTCTGCTGCAGTTTTTCAGCCTCGAGCCTGAGCTCGCGGTCGGTGTGATGATCCTTGCTTTCTGTCCGGGCGGTGTGACGTCCAACATCATGACCAAATTGGCCGGGGGTGCGGTGGCCCTGTCCGTGACCCTGACGGGGATCGTCAGCCTGGTTTCCGTGGTGACTGTTCCTTTGCTGGTCGCCTGGTCCGCCAACTGGTTCATGGGACAAGCCGCGCCGGATATCGATGTGACCGCACTGGCGCTCGCAATGTTCGCAATCACTGCCGTTCCAGTGGCAATTGGCGTTGCCATACGCCACTTCGCCAACACCCTTGCCACCCGCATCGAACCGATGGTCATGCGGATCGCAACGGTGCTGTTCATCGTCATCGTGCTTGGAGCGCTGGCAGCCAATTGGAGCGTCTTTGTCGCCAACCTGGCCGTTCTCGGACCTCTGCTTGTGGTCCTCAATATCGTGCTCCTGGCCGTCGGCATGGGGTTCGCCCGGATGCTCGGCCTTGATCGCGGCAACAGCATTGCCGTTGCCATCGAAACCGGAATTCAGAACAGCACGCTCGGTATCACTGTCGGCAGCCTGATCGTCGAAGCAGCACAGGGCCTGCCGCCCTTCAGTCTGCCGTCCGGGGTCTACGGCATAACGATGTACTTCGTGTCGCTGCCCTTCATTCTGTGGATGCGGATGGGGCGCAAGGGCTAGCGAATGAGCTGTTTGCACGGGACGGGAACGGTCCGGATCCGCAAGGCGACTTGGTCAGTGCCCTTTGCTTTCTTCCTGAATCGCGTCGAGATTGTCGAGAAAGCGTCGAAGCAAGGACGTCAATTGATCGACATCATCCGGCGAAAAGCCTTTCAGCAGGCCACGTTGTCGTTCGAGGGCAATTTTGAGAATGCGATCGTGCATTTCTTTGCCGTCCGCGGTCAAAACCCAGCTCTTTCTTCGCACATCCGATGAATTCGCCGTCGATTGAGCCAGGCCGGCCTTCTCCAGCCGGGCCAGGCTCCTGCTGACGGCGCCCTTGTCGATCCCAATGGTTCTGCTGGCTTGCGCAACAGTGCAGCCGGGTGCCCGGGTCATCATGACCAGCATCCGCCAGTCCATTGCTCCGATGCCGAACCGGTCCTGATAATCGCGCGATGCCAATCGCGTGAAACGGTTTGCCGCGAAGTTCAACAGAACCGTTGGTGAGCGGGAAAAGCTCAAGGTCTTTGTCCCTTCACCATCAGGGCTTACCAGGAACAGCTCATCTGAAAGGTCTTCGTCGGACATGGATCCCTCTTTTCTCTGTCTTTCTACACGACGTGTTGACATGACAACAACAAAAAACTACGTGTTGTCATGACAACACACTTGGCCGGAGACCTGACATGTCCAATGCCCCCGTTTACGAAATCGACCCGGAAACATTCTGGAACGATCCCTATCCTGACCTGAAGGTCATGCGGAAAACCATGCCCGTGGCCTATGTCCCGCAATTGGGAGCGACCCTGCTCACACGGCGTGATGACATCTTCACCAATGAGAAAATCATCGAGGTTTTCTCGTCGGATCAGCCCGAAGGCCTGATGACCAAATTGATGGGCCAGAACCTGATGCGGAAGGACGGCAAGGCCCACCAGGACGAGCGCAATGCCCTCTTCCCGTGTTTTTCACCACGAACGGTCAAGACGGTCTGGAAGCAGCAATACGAGGAAATGACTCGAGAGGTTCTCGACGATATCCATCCAGATGGTCAAGCCGACATGGTGGCAGATATCGCCAAACGCATATCGGGCGAATCCCTCAAGATCATCACCGGGCTTTCCAACATGAGCTGGCGGGAAATGGATCGGGTCAGCCAGGGGATGATCGATGGCGTGGCCAACTATCAGGGCGATCCGGCCGTCGAAGCTCGCTGTCACGAATGCACCAGGAAGATAGAGGACACCATCGATGAGATGGTGCCTGTCCTGGAACAATCGCCGGACAAGTCCCTGCTCTCCGTCCACCTTCAGGCCAGCATGAGCAAGGAGCAGTATTATGCCAATGTGAAGCTGGCGATTTCCGGCGGACAAAACGAGGTGCGCGACGTCATGGCAGGGCTCATGTGGGCCCTGTTGACCCACCCTGACCAGATGAAGCTCATTCAGGACGGCACTCACACCTGGCAGGACGCCTTTGAAGAGTTTGCGCGGTGGATGGCACCGGTCGGAATGTCGCCACGACGAGTGGCCAAGACCTATGAGCTTCACGGTGTCACCCTAGACCCGGAAGACCGGGTGTTTCTGATGTTCGGATCCGGGAACCGGGATGAAACCGTCTTCGAACGCCCAGACGTGTTCGACATGACGCAGGATGCCAAGGCGTCAGTCTCTTTCGGAGCCGGCCCGCACTTCTGCGCCGGAGCCTGGGCTTCGCGTTGTCTCATCTCGGAGGTCGCCCTGCCGATGATTTTCGATCGGCTGAAGGGGCTGAGACTGACAGGCGAAACACCTTTCGGCGGCTGGGCGTTTCGAGGCCCGCTGAAGATGCCGATTGCCTGGGACATTGCCTAGCGACGATCGCCAAGCGTTCCGCAGAGTGCGAACACGCCTCACAGACCATTTCCATGGCGGCATCTCTTCTGAGTTTCTGCTACTTGGTACCCATGAGCCTGACCTACCGCGACACGAGCCTGGCACTTCTTGCGGCGCTGATCTGGGGAGCGACGTTTCCGATTTCGGCAATCGCCCTCGAAGACACGCCCCCGATCTTCTTCACGTTTCTCAGATTTCTGTGCGCCGCCGTTTTTGTCGTTGTGGTTCCGCGTCCGAAGATTCCCTGGAGAAAACTTGTGCTGCTGGGGCTACTTCTGGGCGCTGGACAGTACGGGTTGATGTTTGTTGCAATGGCTCAGGGCATGCCCGCTGGCGTGGCGGCAGTTTTGGTGCACACGCAAGCCATTTTCACGGTCGTGATCGCGGTCGCGTTCCTTGGCGAACGTCCAACGAACCGAACATATTTCACCCTCCTCCTGGCGGCGGCCGGACTCGCATGTTTGCTTCTGGACCGGCTGCAGGGTGGTGCCATGCTCGGTTTTGTCCTGATGATCGCGGCGGCTCTTTGCGGTGCCTCAGGCAATGTCGTGCTGAAGACGGTCGGGCAAGTCAAAATGATCAGCGTGGTGGTCTGGATGAGCCTTGTTCCGCTGTTGCCGTTGGCGCTTCTGAGCTTGTTTCTGGAGGGCGGAAACTCCATCGGCGAGCTCCTTCATACGGTGTCATGGAAGACCCTAGCGGCCGTTGGATACTCGGGCGTGCTGGCAACTGTTGTGGTTTTTGCCATATGGGGCAGACTGTTGGTCAGGTATTCGACCGGACAGGTCGCCCCGTTCTTTCTCCTGGTCCCCATGCTTGGCCTTGGACTTTCGGCATGGATCCTGGGCGAAGAGTTCTCAGCGCTTCAGATCTCCGGTTCAACGCTGATCGTTGCCGGGCTGGCTCTGACTGCATTGCCCACCAGAAGGCCAGCGTGACCTTTTATGCCTCTATCATCTTTCTGGCCGGCAACAACGGCCTCTGGCGCTTCACGTCGAGAGCGGTTTCGGATACCGATTCGGAATGTCGTCGAAGACAGAGACCTATGAAGGCGAGCGAATGGCTGTCATGTGTAAGCAGCCGGGATAACCCGAAGCCTCCTGGATCTCAGGCCTATCCTGCGTGTCTCAAAAAGGAAGATTAAAACCATGTCTGCCGCCAAAGTCCCCATGTTTCAGGCGCTTGCGGATGCCCTGGCCGCCCATGACGTCAACCATCTGTTCGGCCTGATGGGTGATGCCAATCTCTTTCTGGTGGAACACTTCGTCCGACAGCATGGGGCCACCTTCGTCCCGTTTGCCCATGAGGCGGGGACCGTTCTGGCGGCCATCGGATATGCGAGCACATCCGGCGGCGTGGGCGTGGCCACGGTCACCCACGGACCGGCTGTGACCAATTGCGTCACCGCTCTTGTCGAGGGTGCCCGCGCCCGTCTGCCGGTTGTTCTCCTTGCCGGCGACACACCGGTCATGGCCAAGCACAATGTGCAGAGCATCGACCAGCGAGAGGTCGTCAAGACCACCGGCGCCGGATTCGAACAGATGCGCAGCCCGGACACGGCCACCGAAGATCTGGCGACGGCCTTTTACCGGGCGCGGGTCGAGCAGCGACCGATCGTATTGAACATGCCAACCGACTTCATGTGGCAGAACGTCGATCCTCAGACGCCGGTTTATCCAGTCTTTGAGACGCCTGCCATCGTGCCGGAAGGCACCCATATGGAAGAGGCGATCGGTATCCTGGCCTCGGCCCGCCGGCCATTGATCGTCGCCGGCAGGGGCGCCATCGATGCACGCGATGCCGTGATTGCGCTGGCGGAGCGACTGGAAGCCCCGCTGGCCACAAGCTTGCAGGCCAAGGACCTTTTTGCCGGGCATCCTTCGAACATCGGTATCTTTGGAACGCTCAGCACCGACGGTGCCTATGACCTGATTGGCAAGGCCGATTGCGTCGTCGGTTTCGGCACCCAGATGCACATCTTCCACACCGAACACGGCAAACTGTTGCAGGGTAAACGCACGGTTCAGATCAACGACACGGCCGCAGCGGTGGGCGAAATGTTCCGACCCGACGTCGCATTGATTGCCGATGCCCGGCTGACAGCAGAGAATTTCCTGCACTGGATGGACGAAGCCGAGGTCTCGCCATCGGGTGTTGCCGCGGAAATCGACACCTCGACGATTTTGAAACACGGCCCTGGAAAGCAATCTTCCACCAAGCCGGGTTTTGTGGACTACGCCTCGACGCTTGATCGATTGAACGAAATTCTGCCTCAAGACAAGGTTCTGATTTGCGATGGCGGCCGCTTCATGACCGAGGTCTGGTGCCGCATCGGTCTGGAGGACCCGCGCCATTTCGCCTACAGCACACGGTTTGGAGCCATCGGTCTGGGTTTGCAGGTGGCGATAGGCGCGGGCTTCGGCGCGCCGGAAAAGCCTGTTATCTGCTTTACCGGCGACGGCGGGTTCATGTCCGGCGGCTTGACCGAATTCAACACAGCGGTTCGAACCGGACAGCGGTTGATTGTCATTGTTGCCAATGACCGCGCTTATGGGGCTGAGTACATCCAGTTCACCGACCGCCAACTCGACCCGACCATATCGACCTTCGAATGGCCTTCCTTGGCCGAGATCGCCACCACGTTGGGAGGCCGCGGCATGCAGGTCGCGAGTCCCGAGGACCTGGAGAACGTGGGTTCATTCATTGCGGACACCACCGGTCCACTCCTGATTGAACTTAAACTCGATCCCGCAGAAATGCCGCGAATGAGACTTTGAGGGCAGGCCTTGTCCGCAGTGTCGCATCACTCCGGCGTAAATGTCCGATCCGCTTCCGGGTCGCCACTGGAAAACGGCAACGCCATCAGTTCCTCCCACACGGCGTCAGGGATCGGCCAGTTGCTCCATTCAACGGTCTGCGCGATCCGTTCTGGCCGCGACACTCCACATATGGTGGACGTGACACGTGGATCGCGCATGGAAAACTGCAACGCCGCCGCTCCCGTCGGAATGCCGTGACCTTCGCAGATTCGTTCGATGGCGCGGACGGGCTCAAGCACCTCGTCGGAGACTTCCTGATAGACATAGCGACGGTGGGCCTGGGTGCCCTTGGCGAAAACCCCGCCGGCATAGGGTGCTGCATTCAAAACGGCGATGCCAAGCGCATGGGCGCGATCGATCACCGCTTCGGCCTGTCGGTTGACCAAGGTAAAACGGTTGTGGGTGATCATCGCGTCGAACGGCCAGTCGAACAACAGTTCGGACATCAGATCGATCTTGCCCATGGCCAGCCCCACCGCGTCGACCAGACCTTCTTCCTTCATGCGAAACAGTTCGTCGATGGCACCGCCCGAACGGACAACTTCCGACAGGTCCGCTGCGTATTCGGGGTCGTGCAAGTGCAGGATCTGAACACGATCCACGCCGAGCGCAGACAGGCTTTCTTCGAGCGAACGGCGTGCGCGTTCGCCGTCAAAATGATCGGTCGTCATGTCGCGGTCGAGCTTGGTGGAGACGATGAAGCCATCCGGCAGACCGCCGCGTTCCCTTATGACAGCACCAATCCGTTTTTCGCTGCGTCCAAGGCCGTAGTTCCTCGAAACATCGAGAAACGGCACTGGGCCATCGAAGATCGCCCGCACCGTGTCCATGGCCTGATCCTCGTCCACGCCATAACCGTAGGTGGCCGGTGCGCCACCAAGTGGTGCCGCTCCGAAGCAAAGCTCTGGTGCGGCAAATCCCAACCGGCCTTTAGCTGCCATCATTTCAAACCTCCTCGTTTGCGCCTTTCACTGATCTAGGCTCGCAATCCGAAGTGTTCAATTTTTGCCGGTTAATGTGAGCGCTTACGATCCGCCTGTGCCTGCAGTTCACTTTCGAAACGCACACTCGACCAGGCTTCCTGGAGTGCACGGCGCATCAGACCCTGCTGGCTTTCCGGGGCCATGCCGCTCAGGGGCGAGTCGATGTCCAGGTTGGCCGGAAACGGATATCCCTCGGCGCAAGCGACAACGACATTTTCCAACTCGGCCGCTGACAAGGCCTCCGTCTGTTTCATTTCAAGGAGCACCGGATAGAGCGCCCGGCTCATGCGCGTCCGGTCGACGATTTCGATCGAACGGCCGTAACCCGATCCGATCTGCATCAGATTGGCAAAACGGTGAATGTCGGTCGAGCGGTTCTCGCCGGCCGCATGAAAGGTCGCCGGGTTGAAGAACAGCGTGTCGCCCTTCTCAAGTGGAAGCTGTACGCAGTTGTCCTCGAAGTAGCCGCGGAACTCCTGCTGCAAAGTGGCGAAGAAACCCGGCCCATAGGACTGCGAATAGGGCAGCAGCTTGGTCGGCCCGGACTCCACCGGCATGTCGCTGTGGGCAATCGCACCCTGCAGCGTGAGCAGCGGCGTCAGTTGGTGGGCGATCGCGGGATACTGTGCCAATTCCTCCGCAGTCTGGAAGCCCATGTGATAGTCGCGGTGGCAGGTCTGCGCCTTGCCGCTGGGCCGCACCACGTTGACTTGAGTGGTGATCTGAAAGTGCGGCCCGAGCCATGCACGGCTGATGACCGGGATGATCGGGTTGGCATTGTAGCGCGCGAAGAGCGCGGGATCGGCCATGCACAGTTTTTCGTGCGCGTTCCAAACGCGGCTGTTCGCACCCGCTGGAGCAAAATGGTCGCCTGAGCCTGCCGATTGGCTTTCCTCTTCGGCAATGATTGTGTCGAGCACGCCGGTCACCGCATCGACGAGGTCCGTATCCTCATAGGTGTTCTTGAAAACGACGACACCGGGACCGGTCGCCAGAACCCGGTTCCATTCGGCCATGAAGGCCCTCAACCGGTCACGATCGCCAAGGGCCGCACGGACCGCGGCGGCGTCGTATATGGGGATGTTCTTCGAAATGTCGCTGGCTAGCGGCACGCTGTCCGTCGCCGTGTTGACCTCGACGAGGGCGCGAAAATCATCGAGCGAGCAGGATCCGGCATCAAGCCAGACCGGGTCGTTGCCTTTCAAAACCTGATCCATTTGCAATCCTCCATTGCCTCCCTGGTATCTGGCCTGGACAGTAGACTTGGTTCGGGCAGTCGCTTAAGGTCGAAATCCATCAAAAATCCATCAAAACGGACTTATGGCGCACCGCTTTCTGATCAAGGACATCGCCCTTCAGGCCGGTCTGGGCACGGCGACGGTCGACCGGGTCATCAACAAACGCGGTGGTGTGCGCCAGCAAACGGTGCGCCGGGTCGAGCATGCGATTCAGGAACTCGAGGAGCAGGAACGCACGATCAGCCTCTCGGGTCGCAAGTTCCTGCTCGATTTTATCATCGAAGCACCCGACAGCTTCGGCCGTGCCCTCAGGGAGGCTATTGCCGCGGAACTGCCCTCACTCGAACCGGCCATCTTCCGATCTCGCAGCGATATCAGGCTGCTGTTTTCCGAGGGCGAGATCGAGCAGGCGTTGATCCGCATCCGGAAGCGCGGCAGTCATGGTGTTCTTTTGATGGCTCCGGACTCACCGGCGATTGCGGCCCGGATTGAAGACCTGAGCCGCGCCGGCATTCCAGTGATCACGATGGCGACCGACCTGCCTGCCTCGGCGCGCATCGGTTATGTCGGCCTGGACAATCGACGCGCCGGCGAGACCGCCGCCTTTCTGATGCACCAGTGGCTCACCGGGTCGTCACCAAGTGTGCTGGTGACCGTTCGCAACAACCGGTTTCGCGGCGAAGAGGATCGGGAGATCGGCTTTCAGGAGCATATGAGCCAACTGTTCGAGCAGCCGCGTGTCACCGAGTTGATTGAAGGTGCGCGGTCCGGTGATCCAATCGGACCGCAGGTCCGCGAGACATTGGACAAGACCCGCGAAATCGACGCCGTCTATTCCATCGGCGGCAGCAATCGACAGATCCTGGCTGCCTTGCACGAAGCCGGTTGCCGGCCCAAGGTGTTCATCGCTCATGATTTTGACAGCGAAAATCGAGAGTTCCTTCAGTCCGGCCGCATCCAGGTGGTGCTCGACCATGATCTGCGGCAGGACGTGCGGACCGCCTGTCGCATGATCATGGCCCACCACAAGGCGATCGCGGTCACCGACTTCCCACGCCAATCGCCGTTGCGCGTATTGCTACCAACAATGGTTGGCTAAAAATCGAATGTCACGCCCTGGGCCAGCGGCAGATCGGCAGAATAGTTCACGGTGTTGGTCTGGCGGCGCATATACCCTTTCCAGGCATCCGAGCCGCTTTCACGGCCACCGCCGGTTTCCTTCTCGCCGCCGAATGCGCCGCCGATTTCGGCACCGGACGGCCCGATATTGACGTTGGCGATGCCGCAATCGGAACCGGCGTCGGACACGAACCGTTCAGCCTCGCGCATATCCATGGTGAAGATGCAGGATGAGAGACCCTGCTGAACGCCGTTGTGCATTGCCATGGCCTCGTCGAATTCCCGGTAGCCCATGACGTAGAGGATCGGTGCAAAGGTTTCCTGACAGACGATGGCCGATTGTTCCGGCATTTCGACGATGGCCGGCGAGACGTAGGCGCCACCCTGAGGCACTCCTTCGGTCACCGGCCGGCCACCATGGACAGTGCCACCGGCGGCCTCGGCCTCGCCGAGTGCCTTTTCCATGGCAGCGAGTGCCGCTTGGTCGATCAATGGGCCGACGAGGGTTCCGCCTTCCCGAGGATCGCCAACAGGCAGACTGGCATAAGCCTTGACCAGCCGCGCCGTCAGGTCTTCGCGTACCCGCTCATGCACGATCAGCCGCCGCAGCGATGTGCAGCGCTGGCCGGCGGTGCCGACAGCCGAGAACACGATGGCACGCACGGCCATCTCGAGGTCAGCGGTCGGTGCCACGATCATGGCGTTGTTGCCGCCGAGTTCGAGGATGCAGCGGCCAAACCGCTCGGCGACCTTGGGACCGACGGCACGCCCCATCCGGGTCGAACCGGTGGCCGAAACGATCGGCACGTCGTGGGAATTGACCAGCGCTTCGCCAATTTCCGGTCCGCCGATCACCAGTTGCACAAGCCCTTCCGGAGCGTCGTCACCGAAACGGGCGACGGCGCGGTCAAAGATCTTCATGCAGGCCATGGCGGTCAACGGCGTCTTTTCCGATGGCTTCCAGATCACCGGATCGCCGCAGACAAGCGCCAGGGCTGTGTTCCAGGACCAAACGGCGACGGGGAAGTTGAAGGCGGTGATAACGGCACAGGGACCCATCGGGTGCCAGGTTTCCATCATCCGGTGGCCGGGCCGCTCTGAGGCTATGGTCAGGCCGTAGAGTTGGCGCGACAGGCCGACTGCGAAATCGCAGATGTCGATCATCTCCTGAACTTCACCCAGCCCCTCGGAGACAATCTTGCCGGCTTCCAGCGACACCAGTGCGCCGAGGTCGTCCTTGGCGGCTCGCAATTCTTCGCCGAGCAGTCTGACCAGTTCGCCGCGCCGCGGCGCCGGCAGATCGCGCCATGCGACGAAGGCGGAATTTGCGCGCGCGATCACTGCTCTCATCTCCGCAGAATCGGTTTCTTTGACCTGCGCGATCCGGGCTCCATCGATTGGCGAGGAGACGGCGAGCGACCCACCGGCAATCTCGTCCTGACCCAAGCCCAGTTTGCTCAACAACTCAGTGGCGTTCATCGGTTCTCTCCCGTGGCGGGCGAAAACGTCTCTTCGCCCGGATGTCAATTCGAAGTCGCTGCTCTAACGCAAATTCGGTCGCGATGCGACACTGTGCGAGCTGTATTTTATGGGTTTCCGGCACTTTGTGATCGGCATGAGCGAGACGCATCAACCGGTGCACAACCGGCATGGTTCCCGGTGTTTTGACAGGCCAAATGGCTTCCGGGCGAAGCAGAGCCGGCAAATACATCGCCCGTTTGACCAGTTTGGGTGATGTATCGATGTGTCAACGGTGCGAAGCAGGCTGATCAACAGAGCTGACCTTGCCGAAGAGACATGATTTTCGACCTCATCGACACTTTTGATACTGCACTGGCTTTTCGGTTCCTGGGCATACTTGGCTTTCTACTTTACGTTGGCGCATTCACGGCGCTTCAACTGCGCTGGATCGATGGAAATTCGATCACCTATACATGCGCCAGCGTGCTTGCCGCGTCATTGGTCCTCACAAGCATGGCGATCGAATTCAATCTTGCTTCGGCGCTGATTCAGATCGTCTGGATCGTGGTTGGAGTCTGCGGCATCGTGTTGCGTCTAACCAAGCTGCCGCGCTCCAAGCAAATCCGCGAGGAGATTTCCAGCGCAGACCGCAGCGCGAGCCTCCGGCCAATCGGTGTTACGCGCGTATCAAGCTGCCGCAGGCGGTTGGCCCCGTCCAATCAGAATTTTCTTGAGGGTCGCACCTCACGACCAAACCGCCACAGGCGCTCTTGAAGCGCGTCTGCGGTGTCATCTCCGGCCTGCAGGGCAAACACAAAGGCGTGGGTAAGGTAGAAACAGGTGGCCTCGACATCGCCTTCCGCCTCTTTCAAATCGGCAGCCTCCGCGTAGAGCGCGGAAAGCTCTGTTGGATCGTCGCGGCCATGGGCCTCCAGCAATCGTTGCTCGAGCCCGCCGCCGGCCTCGTTCATCCGGCTTGCCGCGCGCGGCCGAGCTGATCCGCCACCCAATGATGGAAAAGATGCGTCGGGCCGTCCATTGCCGGAGAGAAGCGACCTCCGTCGAAAAGCGTACCATGCCGGCCGCGCTGCATGCCTTCGACTACGAAAACGTCTTCCTCGAACACGCTCTTCCATTGCGCCGCGTTCGCCCGGTTGAGGTCCTCCAGCGCCGCATCCCCGGCAATGTCCTGCGGGTAGTAGACCTCCACATGCTCAATGGTCCGGTCGACACCCATCGGCTGCAGAACGATGGCGAAGGTGTGGTCGCGGTGCACGCCGAGCAGAACATTGGGAAACACGGCGATATATTCCGCGCCTTCGTCCCATTGTCCGGACAAACCTTCGAAGTCCGGAAAGACTGCCCCTTCATCGCCCTTGAGTTGGCGATAGACCAGGGTCCCCTGCCCCGAGAAGCGACCAGGTGCCTCGATGTTGTAGTGATCCTCGAGCCGCGAATAGCTGTTGAGGCCGGGATGGATCCACGGCAGGTGGTAGCTCTCGCAATAGTTTTCGACGGCCAGCTTCCAATTGGACCGAACATCCAGCTTGAAGGATGCTGACGCTCCGCCGTGATGCAAGGGCCGGTCGAATTCGCGCCAGCGTTCGAGCAGATCGGCCATGACTTCTTCAAAGGGCGGCGCATCACCAGAGACGTTGACGAAGATTACATCCTGCCAGATGTGAGCGCGCACCTGGAACAACCCCATGTCGCTCCGGTCGACGTCCTCATGGGTGTTGTGGCCTGGTCCGCCGATATGCGGCGTCGTGCGCAGATCGCCGTTCAGCGCGTAACACCAGCTGTGATAGGGACAACGGATAGCGCCCGTGATTTTGCGTGGCTCTTCGACAAGGATCATGCCGCGATGACGGCAGGTGTTTTGAAAAACCCTGACCACGCCCTCCCGGTCGCGCACGACCAGAAGCGGCATGCCGAGAAAATCGATCGGCTTCGCGTCGCCAGGTTCCGGCACGTCTTTGGCAAAACCAATGCCTGACCAGTTGGCGAAGAGGACGGCACGTTTCTCCTCATTGAATACATCCTGAGAGACATAGTGCTCGTTCGGCAGGCCGCGGGCCTGGCTCAGCGGGGCGACAACGCCCGAGAGATCGGTATGCGTGTTCACGACAGCTCCTCCGGTCGCAAGTGCGTGGTCCCGATTTTCGATCTAAATGGGCCGGAATTCAACGGCATAAATCTTCGCGTTCAGATGAGCGCAATTCAACTCAAACATTGCCCAACAACCAATCGCGCACCGTCTGCGCATTGGCGGTAATCATGTCGTCCGGGTCGGAAACAATGTAAAACGACGCCGGCGCCGGTATCTCGTGGCGGCCGAGAGGAACCAGAACTCCTCGCTCGATATGCGGCCGCACAAGCCGTTTCCAGCCAAGCACGACACCCATATCATCGCAGGCGGCCTGCAAGGCGATCGTATAGTTGTTGACCTTCAAGCCTTTGGCGATATCGCCGTGATAACCCAGTTGAGTGAACCAGGTACGCCAGGTGGTCCAGGTGAGATCGTCGGCATCAGGGTGAATCAAAGGCAATTGGGCCAGCGTTTCCAGATCAGGCTGTGGGTGCGCATCCGCAAAAGCCGGACTGCAGACCGGCACCAATTCGTCACGAAACAATGGAAAAGTGACGGTTTCTTCTGCATCGATGTCGCCGTAGCGAATTTGCAGGTCGGCGTCTTGCCGTCTGGGTTCCGGCTTGTCGGACAGTTGCTGATTGACGGCGATGCCGCCATGCGCCTTCCAGAACGCCGTCAGCCGCGGGGTCAGCCAGAGCGACGAAACCGCGGTCGTCGCCGCAATCGTGACAGCCGTCTCTCCCGCGGCGCGGCGCAAACGGGTCAGCACCGTCGATATGCGGGTAAAGCTGCCCTCCAATGCATGAAAGAGCACCAGCCCGTGTTCCGTCAGCGTCACCCCACGGTGGCGGCGCTGAAACAGCGCGACGCCGAGTTCGCTTTCAAGCGCCTTGATCTGATGGCTGACGGCGCCCGGGGTCACATTGAGTTCACCGGCCGCGTCCTTGAAGCTCAGCCGGCGTGCTGCAACTTCGAAAGTGGCCAGCGTCGTCAGAGGCGGCAGATCATAATGTTTGCGAGCCATTGCGTTTCACGGTTGAATGCACCTCACCCCAATATGAGTCTTTTTGGACTTGCGCGCGAGCAAAATCCCGCGATGGTGCCACAATGGTTCAATTCGGATGACTTGAAGACATGCGCTCACACGCCCAGGCGGTCGTCATCGGTGGCGGCGTCATTGGATGTTCAGTCCTTTATCATCTTGCGAAACTCGGCTGGACCGAAGTCGTGCTGCTTGAGCGCGACGAACTGACCAGCGGTTCGACGTGGCACGCTGCGGCCAACATCCACGGCCTGCACGACAGCACCAACATTTCGCGACTGCAGCACTACACCATGCAGCTCTACAAGGAGCTCGAGGCCGAAACCGGACAGGGCTGCGGCGTCTTCCAGCCAGGATCGCTCTATCTGGCGCAGACCCCCGAGCGCGAGCACCAGTTGCGGCTGCAGGCCGCCAAGGCGCGATACTACGGCATGAACTTCCACGAAGTCGGCCGCGATGACGCAGAACGCCTGCATCCGCTTGCCGATTTCGATGGTGTGCGCTGCATCATGTTCGAACCCGATGGCGGCAATGTCGATCCGTCCGGGGTCACACAGGCCTATGCTGCGGGCGCTCGCGCACGCGGCGCTGAAATCCATCGTTTCACCCCGGTCACGGCGACGCGCCAGCAGGCCGACGGAAGCTGGATCGTGGAAACACCAAAGGGCGACATCCACACGCAATGGATCGTCAATGCCGCCGGCCTGTGGGGACGGGAAGTGGCGGCGATGGCCGGGATCGAGTTGCCGCTCATCCCCACGGAACACCAATATTTTGTCACCGAGACGATTGCCGAGATTGCATCACTCGACAGGCGGCTGCCATCGATCGCCGACCGCGACGGCGAGTATTACCTGCGGCAGGAAGGCAAGGGCCTGCTCGTCGGCGCCTATGAGCGCGACATGCGTTTCTGGGCGGAGGACGGCACACCGGCCGGCTTCGGGCACGAACTGTTCGACGATGACCTCGAGCGCATCGAGGACAACATCATGCGGGCGATAAGCCGTGTGCCGGCTGTCGGCGACGCCGGCATCCGTCGCGTCATCAACGGGCCGATGATCTGGTCGCCCGATAGCGGCGCGCTGATCGGACCGGTGCCGGAGCTGTCGAACTATTTCTGCTGCAACGGTCTGATACCGGGTTTCTCGCAGTCGGGCGGGCTTGGGCTGCAGGCAGCACAGTGGATCATCGAACAGGAACCGAAGCTCGATCTCTTCGGTCTCGATCTTGCCCGTTTCGGGCTTTGGGCGAACAAAGCTTTCACGAAAGCGCGGGTCGCCGACCAGTACGCTCACCGCTTCAAGATCCATTTCCCGAATGAAGAACGCGAGGCCGGTCGGCCGGTGCGGACGCGCCCGGTGTATGACAGGCAGAAGCAGATGGGCGCCGTGTTTGGCCTGAACTATGGCTGGGAACATCCCCTGTGGTACGCGGACGATCCGGACAACGCCCACGAGACATACGGTTTTGAACGGCAGAACTGGTTCGAACCGGTGGGGCGTGAATGCAAGATGCTGCGCGAACGGGCCGGCATTATCGATATCTCGAACTTCGCCAAATACTCGGTCTCTGGTGCGGGCGCGGAGGATTGGCTGAACGCGCTTTTCGCCAATCGCATGCCGACGGCGGTCGGCCGGTCCTGCCTGACGCCGCTGATCGGGAGACGCGGCGGTATTGCCGGCGACTTCACGGTGACGCGCCTGGGCGAAACAGAATTCATGATCGTCGGCTCGGGAATGGCGGAGCGCTATCACCAGCGGTTTTTCAAGGCTGTGCCCCAACCGGACGACACGGTTTTCGAGAGCCGCACCGAGGCCCTGTGCGGTTTCAACGTCGCCGGACCGCAATCTCGCGACATTCTCGCCCGGCTCACCAATGCGGATCTGTCGACAGAGGCGTTCCCGTTCATGCGTTCCAGGCGCATCGAGATTGCCGGCATCGAAGCCATTGCCATTCGCGTCTCGTTCACCGGCGATCTCGGCTGGGAATTGCACTGCCCGACGGACCGTCAGCTCGACCTCTACAGCGCCCTGCTGGAAGCCGGCAAAGAGTTTGAAGCGGGACCCGTCGGTTCCCGGGCCCTGATGTCGCTCCGGGTCGAAAAGGGATACGGCAGTTGGGGCCGCGAATATTCACCGGAATACTGGCCGCAGGAAACCGGGCTTGAGCGATTGGTCAAGTTGGACAAAGGCCCGTTCTTGAACCGGGACGCCTGCGAGGCGGTCATGTCGAACGGGCCGCGTGAAACTCTTTCGATGCTGGAAATCGACGTCACCGACGCCGACGCCAACGGGGGAGAGCCGGTATTTCTCACGGACGGAACACCGGTCGGCTATGTGACGTCGGGGACCTACGGGCACTCGGTCGGCAAGTCGCTGGCGCTCGCCTATCTCAAGCCGGATCTGGCGCCCGAAGGCGCCGAACTCGATGTGGCCGTTCTCGGTCGGCCGCACCGGGCCGTCAGGCTGGCCGAACCCCCTTTCGATCCGGCCGGCCTTCGCTTGCGGCAGTAGATACTACATCAGGTGCTTCTTGAAAAAGTCTATGGTGCGTTGCTCCGCCAGCTTCGCCGCCGCCTCGTCGTAACGCGGCGTGGTGTCATTGTGGAAGCCGTGATTGACGCCCGGATACATGTGCGCCTCATAGGTCTTGCCGTTGGCCTTGAGCGCCTCTTCATAGGCCGGCCAGCCGGCATTGATGCGCTCGTCGAGCTCGGCATTCTGGATCAGCATAGGCGCCTTGATATCGGCGACATCGGCTGCATCCGGTTGGCGTCCGTAGAACGGCACACCGGCAGCCAGTTCCGGATAGGCAACAGCCAATGCGTTGACCACACCGCCACCATAGCAGAAGCCTACGGCCCCCACTTTGCCGCTGCAGTCGTCGCGTGACAGCAGATATTCGAAGCCGGCGAAGAAATCGTTCAGCAGCTTTTCGCGATCGACGGAGCGTTGCAGCGTGCGCCCCTCGTCATCATTGCCCGGGTAGCCACCGACGGAGGTGAGGCCGTCCGGCGCCATGGCCATGAAGCCGGCTTTGCCAAGACGGCGCGTGACGTCTTCGATATACGGGTTCAGCCCCCGATTTTCGTGGATCACCAACACGGCTGGCAATTTGCCGTCTGCCCCGGCAGGTCGCACGAGATAGGCATTGACGGTCTCATGCCCGTTTGGCGACGGGTAAGTTATGCGGCTGGTGTCGATTTCCGGATCGTCGGGAGCCACCTGCTGGGCCAGAGCGTAGTCGGGTGACAATTGTTTCAACAGCATGGCCGCGGTGATGCCGGCGACGGCAAATTTGGCGGCGCCGTCGAGAAACTGGCGTTTGCTGATCATGCCGTGGGCGTAAAAATCGTAGAGGTCGAGCAGTTCCTGCGGAAAGTCCTTGGCAGTCTTGCGGCGAAGGGGCGTTTGAATATTCATGAATCGGCTCCCTGTTGGGTCAAGGCGTGGTGACGCCTCAAGTCAAACGAACTCACTAATGAAACGGATATGCCCTTTTTTGAGGGAAAAAGTGTGGCGCGGGCGACCATGAGTCAAGACACGCCTTCCGGTGCGCTCCTTCTCGCGCGTGCAACAGGCTTGACAGAGCCCACCCTTCGTTGAAGGTTCATGCAGCAAGGGGATGACGGAATCGGAAATTCGGGTGGACAGGCGCATTTGTAGCCGCGCACCCGACTGTCTGATACCCGAACCCAATGGGCCGCGGTGAACAGCGAGAGGCACTTTGGAGCGCAAACTTCTTCCTTATATCTGGCGGCACACGCGAAAGCAGCAGATCTGGATCTTCATCATCGTCGTGATTTCCATGCCGGTGTATTTCCAGATGCTGCAACTGCCAAAACTGGTGGTCAACGGACCGATTCAGGGCGACGGTTTCGACGCCCCGGACTCAACCCAATCTTTTCTTTCCATCGATTTGCCGTTTTCAGATTTCCTGTTCGGACGATCGATCAACCTTTTTGGTGGCTTCCAGCTGGAAAGGCTGGACATGCTGGTGGCCTTGTGCATCGGCTTCCTGGTCGCCGTCGCCCTGAACGGCTGGTTCAAGCTCTATATCAATACCTACAAGGGCAAACTTGGCGAGCGGCTGCTTCGCCGGCTTCGCTATGAACTGTTCGACCGGGTGCTGCGCTATCCGATCTCAAAGGCGCGTCAGGTCAAACCGTCGGAAGTGACCAGCGCCATCAAGGATGAAGTGGAGCCGCTGGGCGAGTTCTTCGGCGATGCCTTCTCCATTCCTGTTTTCCTGGGCGCTCAAGCCATCACCGGCCTGTTGTTCCTGTTCCTGCAGAGCACGATGTTCGGCATTATTACTCTGGCGATCGTGCTGTTCCAGGCGTGGATCATACCGCGGCTCAGACGGCGCCTTCTGGTGCTTGGCCGCATGCGTCAAACCGCAGCGCGGCGGCTTTCGGGTCGCATCGGCGAGTATGTCCAGGGCATGGACGACGTGCACCTGCACGGCGTTTCCAACCGTGCCCGCTTCAACATCTGGGGCATGCTGCGCAACATCCTGGCCATTCGCTTCGAACTGTATCAACGCAAGTTCCAGGTCAAATTCCTCAACAACTTCCTGATTCAGCTTCTGGCCTTCCTGTTCTACCTGATCGGCGGCTACCTGGTGATCACCGGACGCATGGATCTCGGCTCGCTCGTCGCGTCCATTGCCGCCTATAAGGACCTGCCGGCGCCCATCAAGGGCATCATCGACTGGGATCAGCAGCGGCTGCTTAACCAGATCCGTTACGAACAGGCGATCGAGGATTTTGCCAATACCGACATTACGCCTGCCGAACGTCAGGCACCCATGGACGCACCGGCGGCGCCGATCGTCACTGGTTTCGCCGTGCACAACCTCTCCGTCCTCGATGCATCCGAACAACCGATCATCCAGGACTTCAGCGGCGCGCTGACCCGAAACGAAGCAGTGGCGCTCGTTGGCGGCGGAGACTCCGGCGCCGAACAGGTGGCCGAGGCGCTGGCGCGACTGATGCAGGCCGCATCCGGCAACATCACACTGGACGACAAGGAGCTGGTGAACCTGCCGGAAGGCATGACCGGCCGCAGGGTCGGATATGCGGACAGCGGGACGTTCTTCGCATCCGGTTCCATCAAGGCGGCGCTGGCCGATACGCTGCCCTTCGAAGGAGAGGCGACACCGATCCTGCATTCCGGTTCATCGAATGCCGACTTTTTGCCACATGAAACCGAGATCGCAGCCGGGATCGAAAAGACGGACGACGATACCGGCATATTCGAGCCACCGGAGCCATGGCCGGATGAAGCACTGGCGCCGCGTGTCTTCGACATCATGCGCTGTGTTGACCTCTACGATGACGTTCTGGAGTTCGGCCTGCTCCGCAAGATCGGCGCGGATGGCGATGAAGACATCAAGGCCAGCGTCATGGAAGCGCGGCGACAGTTTGCCGGTGACCAGGCGATCAGCAGCGCGGTCGAGTTCTTCGATCCGGATAGCTACAACCAGCAGCTGACCATTGGCGAGAACATCATTTTCGGAACGCCCGTGGACGAGAGCTTCGAGTCCGACAATCTGCCAACGAACGAAATGCTTCGTGGCCTGTTGCGCGAGGCCGGCCTTGAGGGTCCGCTGTTCGACATGGGCATCGAGATCGCACGCAACAATGTCGAACTGTTCGGCGACCTGGCTGAAGACAGTGCGCTGCTGCAACGTTCGGGCGGCCCTTCGCCTGAAGAACTGTTGCTGATGAAAGAAGCGTTGGAGAAGCTCGCAGGCAAAGACGCAAGCAAAGCAGGTGAGAAAGATCTTGCCGCCATGCTCGGGCTTGCCTTCGACTATTGCGAAGCACAGACCCGTTTCGGCGTGCTCGATGAAAGCGAGCAGGCGCAGTTGCTGGAGCTGCGCCACAAGTTGCGCGCTGCCGTCGAGCAGAGCGGCGACAACGCGGTCGCTTTCCACGATCCGGACCACTTCAACCCGTCGCTGTCACTGCTCGACAATATCCTGTTCGGCCGTATCGACGCCCGGCGCATCGGCGCACGCGAACGCGTGCTCACCGCCATCAAGGAGCAGTTGGAAAACAGCGGCGTGTCGGATGCGCTGTTCCGCATCGGGCTGTTCTTTGACATTGGCACCGGTGGGCGTAACCTGAGCACACACCAGGCGCAAAAACTCAAGGTGGCGCGAGCGCTGCTGAAGGAACCGGACATCGTCATCCTCAACCGGGCGATGTCGGCACTCGATCCAGAGGAGCGCATGCGGATTGTCGAAGCCGTTCTCGCCATGGGCAAGGACGGGGACGCCCGCAACATGGGCGTGATCTGCGTGCCACTGGACACAAAAGACCTGGATGTCTTCGACCGGGTCATTGCAATGGAGCACGGCCGCATTGCCGTTGAAGGCACCCCAGACAAGGTTGCGGCGCGTCTTGAAACGGATGCCGGTTAGCGGCAGCATGGGAGAGTAGGAGTCAATCGATGAGTACGTTGAAGGATGATGTGGCCATGCTACGCAAGGTCCCGCTGTTCGAGAGCGTGGACCCGAGCAAGCTCAAGCTGATCGCTTACACAGCCTCACAACTGATGTTCGACGATGGCGAGATGGTGTTCGCGCAGGGCTCGAACGGCACCTCAGCCTATCTGATCGTGGGAGGCGATGCGGATATTCTGTCGGACAGTGGCGGCAAACAGGTGGTCGTCGCGAAACTTGGAACCAATGCCCTGTTCGGCGAAATCTCCGCATTTTGCGACGTGCCCCGAACGGCATCGGTTCAGGCCAACGGCCAACTGACCGTTCTGGAACTCAAGCGCGAAAATCTGATGGAGCTGTGTGGCGAATTCCCCGATGTCGCAGTCGAGGTCATTCGTGAGCTGGCGCAGCGTCTTGCCCGCACCACATCCGACCTTGCAAACGTTCTGGACAAGAAATCCGCTTAGAGCCTGCTACATGCCCTGCTTCGAAGCCATGATGACAGCGATCATCACGGCATAGGTCAGTTGGTGTACGAGTTGGTCGGCGCCATGCAGCACCCAATAGTGGCGCGTGTGAACTTCCAGCTTGTGCCGACAGTCATACTGTCCTTTGGCGTAGTCGGTCACATAGTGGACGACAAACTCAAATGCCAGTAGCCCGACGATAACGCCAACGGGAAGGCTGCAGATCAGCAGCACCGGCAAGGTCAAGATCACATGAATGCCAGCGTGAATATAGCCACCGGGTTTCGTGAGGTGGCTCTTCTGCTGAATCATCGACGGCCACTGAAGGGTGTAGTCCGCTATAAAGTGCTTTATCTGCAGACCGACAAGTGCCCATAGCAACGCATAGTCCATGATCCTCAATAACACCCTTCCCTTGGACCGTCACTCCCTTGCCGGCCACCATGGAGGGTATGCCCTTCCCGGTCAAACAATTTTACAACCGGAAGGCATGGACAGAAACGACTTGCATCGGTGTGTCGGAACAGGCGCCATCAGGGAGGGCTGACAGTCAAGCCATGCTCCCGGTCGGAACGGGCGGCAAGATCCAGAACTTCCTGGAGTTGGGCGGCTCGGGCGAAGTCCGGATCGACCAGAACGCCCCGACGCACCGCATCGGCGTAACGCTGATAATTTGTCTCGACCGCAGGAAAAGCAACTTCCCGCCAGACCGGTTTCTGCAGATCGGCTGGTCCGCACACAAGCAGGCGCTCGTTCTGGCCCTCCGTCGCCACCTCGAGACCGCCTTCGTCACCCCACACACGCAATTTCAGATCATTGACATGACCGGACGCAAATCGACTGGCATGTACGACGCCGATCGCCCCGGTACCCAGCTCAAGCTGCATCGTGAAACTATCATTGGCGTCGAGCGGATAGTCGCCGATGCGGTCGCCCGGTGCTTTGGAAAACGTCTTCAGACGACAGGAAACGGCGGTGGCGTTGTCGCCGATGACATAGGTGGCATAGTCGAGAATATGAATGCCGACATCTCCGAGCACACCGGCAGATCCGTGTTCTGTCGATAGTCGCCACAGCCAGGTCGAGTCCGTGCGCCAGTCGCCCCAGAGTGGCTGGGTGAGCCAACTCTGCAGGTAGGACGCCTCGAAGTGTCTGACGGTTCCGACCGCGCCGGCAGCAATGAGGCGTCTTGCCTCCTGCATGGAGGCAAGGCCTCGATAGGTCAGATTGACCATGTTGACGATACCGGCTTTTGCAGCGGCGTTCGTCATCTCGATGGCATCCGCATGGTTTTCAGCCAGCGGTTTCTCGCAGAGAACATGCTTGCCGGCGGCCAGCAGCGGCATGGTCGTCGGGTAATGAGCACGGTCTGGGGTGACATTGGAGACGCTGTCGAACGCACCCCAATCGATCGCCTCACCCACCGAGCTGAAACGATTGGCTATTTGATGTTCATCGCAAAACGCGTGCAATCGCTGCGCGTCGGTATCGATGGCGGCGACTACGTCGACACCTGCGTCGGCTGTAAATGCCTTCGCATGCTGGGCGGCCATGCTGCCCGTTCCGAGAATCGCATGCCGAAACCTGCTGGTTGTCATCTCATCCCCCGTGGCCTGCCGAATCAACGGAAACCGGATTCACCATCCTTGTGAATTTTCGGTCCCCGGTCGTCGATCGCTTCGAGTGCCTCGTTCACCGGTCGATTGGGAGCATCAATCGTGCTCTCACGACTGCGCCTTTCGCCGTGCGCCCATTTTGCCGCGTTGGTCAGCACGCGCTGCACATTGGCATCGTGATAGGTCGGATAGGTTTCATGGCCCGGGCGAAAATAGAACACCCTGCCCGCGCCTCTGCGGTAGGTCAGACCGGAGCGGAACACTTCGCCGCCCTGAAACCAGCTGACGAACACTGTTTCCTCGGGCTCCGGAACACCGAATGGCTCGCCATACATTTCCTCGTATTCGAGCTCGAAACAATCGGGCAAGCCGGCGGCAATCGGATGACCGGGCGACGTCAGCCAAAGCCGCTCACGTTCGCCGGCCTCGCGCCAGGTCAAATTGCAGGGTGATCCCATCAGCCGCATGAAAACCTTGCTGAAATGAGATGAATGCAGAGCGACAAAGCCCATGCCCTGCCACACATGTCTTGCGACACGTTCGACCACGTCGTCAGAGACGTCGCCATGGGCTGCGTGCCCCCACCAGAAAAGCACGTCGGTTTCAGCCAGCCGCTCTTCCGACAAACCGTGCTCGGGCTGCTGCAGGGTCGCTGTCTCGGCCGTGATGCCGCTATCGGCGTTCAAGGTTGAAGCGATGCATTCGTGCATTCCATCCGGATAGATGGAGCGCACAACATCGCTGGTCTGTTCGTGGACGTTCTCGCCCCAAACAATCGCTTTGGTGATCATCTTGGAACCCTCTCAACCGGCTGTATTGGCGGTCGGGAATGTGATGGCAGGTCTCCGGGCCTCAAGCGGCCACGGAGCCGCCACATCAACACAGCCCCGATGGCTTGGCAAGAGGCCTGTTGCTCTACATCGTCGGTCTTCGAGCCTATCAGGGTTAGATTGAGGCAATTCTGTTTGTGGTCGGCGAGGCGATCCGCAAGGAAGCAGCGCAGCGCGATGCCGGAGGCATCTCGCAAGCATCATGACACTGCGGGCGTCCGCCGACCCGAAGGGCCGGGCGCATTTGCGCCAATTCCTTCGCTCAAAGCCTCGGCCGGGCCTTAGCCCACGAATTAGCTTCCGATGCAGGTTTCTGCATTCACGGTGTAACCAAGCAGTGCGCCGACTTACGTCATGCTGATTCGTTCAGGCGTACAGCGTTGCGTAGCGCATCAATGTGCTGAGGGGGTTTGGATGTTTTCCACTGTTCGCTCCAACTCCAATACTGGGTGTGGGTAAATAGACGGGAGAAAATCGGCCAGTTGCGCTTGATGCACACTCTGACATCCCGGATGCCCTCCAATTTTTTCCTGTTGCCGCAGACCCCATCGGGACCAACAACCTTCAGCCCTGAAAAGTGACCGTTGACGGGCCCCGATATAGCGTCGCCGAGAAAGAACAAAAACGGCCTGTGTGGATCATAAATGTTTGTCCACCTGACCGCCGCAAAGACACTGGCGTGATGTGGCAGATCTGTTTTGGTGGAATTGTCGCGATAGAGAAAACTGGGCTTGGATCGCCCCTCGAGCACCGGCGGAGAGATAGGCAGCGTGCGCTCGGCCACCAACTTGTCGAGTTCTTTCTCGTCTCTGGTAAGCAGGAATTCAGCGTGCGTCAGCGGAGAACCAAGTGTAACAAAATCGGAGATCAACCAAGGTGTGCATCCAACCGCAGGACTTCCCTCAAGAGTGCAATGCCCTCTTGCCAGGCTGCGACTGACCTCCCTTTGACGGAGTTGGTATTCGTCGACGTCCCAATCACCCTTCGACGCTTCAAGCACCCAATCGTTCAGTGCGTCCAGCTTCTCAATAACCTCGGGGCTTGGAGGATTGCGACGAACTGGTCCAATCTCAGACCAAAGCAAACTCAGCAAATCATAGGCAATGATCGTTCCAAGGCTGTGCGAGACAACGATGATCCGGTCGTACTCCCCGCTGCCGTGTAGCGTTCTTAGCAGATCAAGACCGCGTTGCCGGATCAGCTTACGTTGATGCACATTGGAGGGCGTCGCGCGCACATATCGTGCGACATCGCCGAAATAGCGAACAAGGAACACGTGAACCGCGCCTCCAAAAAGTGCGGTAAACACCAACAGAAACGAGCCGCTGGCGACAACAAGTTCTATCGCGAAGTAAATGAAGCCCAGCAACAGTACCGCCAGCAACACGGTCGGCCAGAGTTTCCAGCTCCGGAGAACCCTCGCATCAAAAAAGTAAACGAGAACGGCGATAACCGAAATCCACATCGCGCCGGGCCGCAACCATTGACCATAGTTTTTGCCCGTTGACACAATCCATTCGGTCGACACCAGAATCGCTGTGCAAAAGAACCCGGCGGTCTGCGGGGTGGGACAAAGGGTGTCTCGCACACTGTCGATCTTTAGGATCGAAACGAGGAAAACTCCAAAGGCAACGAGCGCGACTGTCCACAGAACCATCCATATAAAGAACACGTTCCTCGGTACAATCACGGGCGATCGAATTAGCAGCCCTGAGATCCATGAAGACACGTGCTGCCATGTCGTTCCCTGCATAAGATCGGCCCAATAGAATTCAAAGAAATCCGTCCGTTTGCCGCCCGTATCAGGCCCTGTCGTGATACGCCGCAATTCCTGAAGGCCGGCTTTTGCATCCGGTTTGACCCAAACGTTGTTTGGGTCGCTGCCAGTCACTGAAGTGTCTTTTTGCCATATCGTCTTGACGAAAGAACGCAGAGTTTCCATCGGCCGCTGTTCGCCCATGCCATGAACGAAAACGACCGCTTGCTTCTTGCTTGGCATAGCCTTCACCCGTCAGCGCCGCGTCGCGCTTTATGCGTCAGGTACATCTTGATGATGTTTTCAATTGCCTTTGCTTGGGCATCCGAAAGGGTGCCGCGCTCAGGCAGGAAGTTTTCGATGTTCACCCCCGCCGCTTTTCCAGCTGCAGCTCCACCCTGCGTATCGGCACTGCCGCCGCCGGCGTTCAGGACCACAGCCGGCGCCGCCAAGGGACCACCAAGGACGTCGATCGCCATGACAACAGCGATGACTCCATCAACGTGGTTGAGAACGTCACTGTACTCTTTCCTGTTAATTGCACCGTTCATGTAGGCTTCGCAAAGTCGGTAGTAACCGTCGCGAAGCACCTGGATGGTTTGAGTTCGAAGGCCAATCGATCCGGCAACTTCATTTGACGCCGCTCCCAATCCGCCGGACCCTTGGTTTTGCACCGATACCTTTCCAGACAGAGCCGCCGCCTGGGCCACAATGGCGTCCGGACTGGGTTCTGCACAGGCGATGCGAGTGTTGTTGTTAACGCCCCCATATTCGTTTACCAACACCAGACGCTGTTTGGCGTCGATACTGAGTGTCTCGATGCCATCGACACTGGCAACCTTGTGAATGGTGCTTGAACATCCGGTCGCCATCACGGCCAAAACCGCTAGTGTCCAGCTCGTCGATTTACTGATCATATCACCGCTCCCCTTCGATCGGTTCAACGAGCTCGTTTTATGAGCAGGCCCGTGATTCGAGCGTGATTGGGCTGTGAATCCGGCGATTGCTTTCCTGCTTCAGACGTTTTAACTCCACGCAGAGACTGAATTTCCGAGATGGCGCAAAGCATAAATGCCCTTCACTAACTCGCCCTGTTGTTCATGACCCTTCGCATTCTCTTCATCGGAGGCACCGGCCAGATATCGTTTCCGTGCGTTCTGGAGGCCGTCAACGCCGGCCACGAGGTCACAGTCCTCAACCGCGGCAGCATGACCGACAGGCTTCCGGCGTCCGTGCGCTCAGTCATTGCGGATTTTCAGAATGATGCGGATTATGCCCAAGCGGCTGCCGGTGCCTGGGATGTGGTCTGCCAGTTCATCACCTTTGAGCCTGAGGAGGCTGCACGAGATGCTTCACTCTTTGCCGGCAGGACCGGCCAGTACGTGTTCATCTCGACGGCCTCGGCTTACGCGAAACCAGTTACCCAGTTCCCGATTACCGAAGCTGTACCGCTGGACAACCCCTATTGGGAATACAGCCGCAAGAAGATCGCCTGTGAACAGGTCCTACAGCAGGCGGACGATCTGCCCCTGACCATCGTGCGACCGAGCCACACGATCCGCACCCGCTTCCCGACAGCGATCGGGGAAGGCGATACTCTGCTGTCACGCATCCTTCGCGGACTGCCGATCGTCGTACCGGGAGACGGTCGAGCCCTTTGGACGTTGACGCGGGCGGAGGATTTTGCACCGCCCTTCGTTCGCCTGTTCGGCAATCGCGCGGCGATCGGCGAGGCATTCCATCTCACCTCCGACTACGGCTTTCCGTGGGACATGATTTATGCCGCCGTTGGCCGGGCTATTAGCGCCGAACCGCAATTGGTTCACGTACCGACCGACAACCTGGTGCATTTTCATCCGGACTGGGAGGGTTTCCTGAAGGGCGACAGAGCCCACACCCTGCTGTTCGACAATACCAAAATCAAATCCGTCGTCGGCGACTTTTCCTGTGAGGTTGATCTCGATGCCCTGATGCGCTCGCCGCTCGAGCACTGGCTAGCCAATGGCGGCGCCGCAACGACCCGGCCGTCGGCAGAGCTGGACTCGCTGCTCGACAGGATCATCACCCTTCAGTCGCAGGTCATTCCACAGAGTGTATAACTCTACTTGCCCCCCTGCTCCCTTTCCTGCAGGTCCATCAGATAGGCCAATACATCGGCCTTTTCGCTCTCGTAGAGCCGGAAGATCGTCATGGGGAAATGGTCACCGGCGAGGAAGTGCCTCAGATAGGCCCGGTCACGCCTTGGCCGCTTGACAATACTCTCGAAGGGCGGCGCCATTTCCGGATCGGCCGCGTCGCCAGCCCGCAAATGGCAGGTCCGGCACCATTTCTCGACGACATCATGGCCACGGCGCGCCGCATCACCTGCGGACATGAACGGGAGCGGGACAAGCACCAACAACAGGCCGAGCAGGCCGACCCAAATCAACTTTCTCGATCGGCCGGAGCGCTTGATGCGATGCGGACCTGGCATTCCTGACCACCCCCCTGTGGCCCGGAAATACTATCTGCATTGCGCGGCCCGTCAATTGACCGACGTCAAGGGGACCGACTTTGCCTTGTTCTTTGGGCTCAAGTTAAATTGATCGCCGTCAATGCAAATGATGAAAAATCGAGCGCACACTGCGTTTCAGTCGGCGTAACTTCGGGCAGACGACACCATGACCGTCATAAAGTGGGCGCGGGCGATGGAAACCTGCCAAATAGCCGGGTGAAGCGGATGAGAGGCACCTTCTTTGACCGCATAGAGGCCGGCCGCGCACTCGCGGAGGCCGTGGCGCGAGAGCACTACAAAGAACCGTTGGTGCTGGCTTTGCCGCGAGGCGGCGTTCCTGTTGCGGCGGAAATTGCCCGGGCTTTGTCTTTCCCGCTGGACGTTTTGCTCGTTCGCAAGATCGGAACGCCCGGCCAGCCTGAACTTGCGCTCGGTGCCGTCGTTGACGGCAATCCTCCGCAAGTCGTCATCAACGATCATATTCGCAGGCATCTGGACGTTCCGGACGAGGCCATCGAAGCCGCGTCCCAGGTTCAGGTCGCCGAGATCGAGCGACGCCGAAGCCTTTATCTGCAAGGCCGCCGGAGCTTTACCGTCAAAGACAAGACGGTGATTGTGGTTGACGACGGCATTGCCACCGGCGCCACAATGCGTGTCGCGTTGAAGGCCCTGCGCCTGGGACAACCCGACAGGCTTGTTCTGGCGGTGCCTGTGGCACCGCGGGAAACCATCGCAATGCTGGAGACGGAAGTCGACGACTGCATCTGCCTGAGTGTGCCGGAGCCCTTCCATGCCGTCGGCCTTCATTACCGCAATTTCGATCCGGTATCGGATTCGGAGGTGACTGCGATCCTCGCACAGTCGGTTGTGCGCGGCGGTCAGGCAAGGAATCCGACAAATGATCCAACGTCAACCGATGGAGCAATCGTCCAGCGACCGTTCAAATCAAAATATTGATTATTTTCAACACCTTCCCATATACCATTGAGTGACGATAGTAACGAAGGTAAGCACGCGCAACGCCGAGATACACGACAGGGACGAGCGAAAGCCGCGCCGATGTCTGATGTGTGGCATCATGTTTGATAGCTTTGGTCCCGGCAACCGCGTCTGCAAGAAGTGCAAGTCGACTCAGGCCTGGCGCAGCGGCGCCTGAGCAAACACCACACGCCGCGCCGGGATTGACTTGCCTCAAAATCCACTGACTCTGACACTGCATAATCGATCCAACATACCGCAAGGATGGTAACGACAGTGGCAGAGGCAAAAGCTTTGCGCGCATCGGTGCTTCGGCAGCGCTGCGACCACAAACGACTCGGGTTCAAGACAACCGCGGAGTTGAAACCGGCCGAAAGGCTCCTGGGGCAGGACCGGGCACGGGATGCCATGCAATTCGGCACGGCCATCAGGCGGACCGGCTACAATCTGTTCGTCATAGGCGAGCGCGGCCTCGGCCATCAGGATGCCGTTGTCCAGTTTCTTGAGGAACGTGCCCGCACTGAAGCGCCGCCGGACGAATGGGTCTACGTCAACAATTTCCAGCAAAGCCGCAATCCGATCGCGATCAGACTGCCGGCGGGCACCGCGATCGACTTTCGCCGGGCGATGGACGAATTAATCGACGACCTGAAATCGGCCCTCCCCGGCCTGTTCGATTCCGACGATTATCGAACCCGTCTGCGGGCGATCGACGAAGAGGCAAAGGAGGAGCAGGAACAGGCTTTTGAAACCCTGCGCCAGCGAGCCGAAGCGGAGAGCATCGCCATCATGCGCACACCCATGGGGTTTGCCCTGGCGCCGACCCGCGACGGCACGGTGATCCAGCCGGACGTGTTCAATGCCATGCACGAAACGGACAAGCAGCGCATCGAGGCGGTGATTGCCGAATTGCAGGGCGAACTGGAGCATGTCTTGCGCGAACTGCCGGCCATCGACAAGCGGCGGCGCGACCGTATCCGCAAGGTCAACGAGGAGTTGGCATCGGTAACGATCGGTGCATCAATCGCCGTTCTGCGGCAGCGATTTGCCAAACACAAGGCAATCCTCGATCACCTGAATGCAACCCAAGCCGACCTGGTCCACAACATTGGTCTCTTTGTTCAGGACGGAGCCGCGGAAGAAGCGGCCAACAAACCTCCTGCCGCCATCGCCGCGGCGACCGATCGCCGGCTTCGGCGATACGGCGTCAACGTTCTGGTAACAGACGGTCGCCAGGAAGGCGCCGCGGTTGTCAGCGAAGAACACCCGACGCTCGCCAATCTTGTTGGCCACATCGAACACCTCTCCGAGCTCGGCGCACTGGTGACCGACTTCACGCTGATCAAGCCGGGCGCGCTGCACCGGGCCAATGGTGGCTATATCGTGCTCGACGCGCGCAAGCTGCTGTCCGAGGCCTACGCCTGGGAAGCGCTCAAACGCACACTTCGCGGAAACGCAATCCGCATCGAGTCGGCGGCCTCGCAGATGGGCCTGGCAACCACGCTCACGCTCGATCCGCAACCCATACCGCTCGACGTCAAAGTGGTGCTCGTGGGCGAACGACGACTCTACGACACGCTTGTTCAACTTGATCCGGACTTCAGCGATCTCTTCAAGGTGGAAGCCGATTTCGAAGACCGTTGGCAACGCAACGCCAAAAACGAGAAGCTGTCGGCGCGCCTCTTCGCCACCATCATCGACGCCGAAAGTCTGCTTCCGTTGACGTCAGACGGCGCCGCCTTGCTGATCGAGGAATCCGCACGTTTCTCTGACGATTCGGAACGTCTTTCGCTGCGCATCGGCTATCTCACCAATCTGCTGCAGGAAGCCGATTTCTGGGCGAAGGATGCTGGCAACCGGACGATCAACGCCGGTCACATTGAACAGGCATTGGCAGGTCGCATCCGCCGCAAAGACCGCATCCGCCAGCGGGTCTATGAGGGCATCGAACGCGATACGGTGCTGATCGATACAAAGGGCTTGGCTGTTGGTCAGATAAACGGCCTTTCCGTCACAGGCATTGGCGACTTCATGTTCGGCAAGCCCTCGCGGATCACGGCACGGGTACGCATGGGCAGTGGCAAGCTGATCGACATCGAACGGGAAGTGGATCTCGGCGGACCACTCCACTCAAAGGGCGTGATGATCCTGGCCAGCTATCTACAGGCCAATTATGCACTCGACCGTCCGGTTTCGCTTTGGGCCAGCCTCGCCTTCGAACAATCCTACGGCGGCGTCGATGGTGACAGTGCCTCCTCAGCAGAACTTTACGCGCTGTTGTCGGCGTTGTCCGAGGTTCCGATCCGTCAGGATCTGGCTGTCACCGGTTCGGTCAATCAACGCGGCGAAGTGCAAGCAATCGGCGGCGTCAACGAGAAGATCGAGGGGTTTTTCGACATCTGCAGGGCGCGCGGCCTCACCGGAAGCCAGGGTGTGTTGATCCCAAAATCCAACGTCAAGCATCTGATGTTGAGACAGGATGTGGTCGATGCGGCGCAAGCCGGGCAATTCCACGTCTATTCGGTGCGATCGATCGATGAGGGCATTGCCATCCTGACCGGTCAGGCCGCCGGTCGGCGCAATGCGCGCGGGCTGTTCCCGGCCGGGTCGATCAATGGGCTTGTCGACGCGAGACTGGCGGGATTTGCCGATGCTCGCCGCGACTTCGCCGCCCGAAAAGCCACGGGCGAGAATGCCGCGGAGGATAGCCTGTCATGACACGTTTCAGAATCCTTGCGGGGTTCGGATCGGTCGCCGACGAGGAACCGACGATCGACACCGCCCTGATGCTGGCACGCGCGCTGGAGGCTGATATCGCCGGCTATTTCGTTGAGGATACGGACCTTCTCAATCTGGCCGCCCTGCCCTTTGCCAAAGTCGTCCGTCCCGCGGACCGAAGCGTTCGCGAGATGGAATTGTCCCATATGGAACGCGCCATGGCGCGGGCTGCCGGAAACTGGAAACGAGCACTGCATGCAAGCGCTGGCCGCGCTCGGGTGCGTTGCTCCTTTGAGACGATACGGGGTGCCTATTCCACCGAAATTGCGCGAACTTGCGCCACGACGGATCTGGTCGTCGTCAATCCGGTCAATCTGCCCCACCGCTCGCCCGATTCGCTGATCAGCCTCCTGCGAAACATGAACCGGGAAGCTGCCGGCACGGTATTGCTGCCGGAGAACCGCAGGCCCCTGCAGAACGGGCCGCTCATTGTGATTGCCGCCGGCGGCGACCAAAACAAGCGCCTATTTGACTTGGTAGCCCGAATTGCTCGGGCGACAGGAGCGCAAGTCCTTATTCATGTCGCTGGAGGAGATGAACAGACAGTGCGAGCCCAGGCCGAGGCGGCTTTGGGGACGGATATCGAGCTGCGCGGTATCGCGATTGGCCCCCGGGCTGAGGCTGCCTGGGCGATAGTCGAGCAGCGTCCCTCTCTCGTTCTGCTGGAGCAGGAAACCCTTCCCAATGCCGTTGTTGAGAAGGTCCTCGCCGACGGCGGGGCGCCCATGCTGTTCGTTCACACAGAGATCTGACTCTATGTCATCCTCCACCGACCTCGGAGCTCCGAAACTCAAGCGCACCCTGACGTTACCCTATGTGGTATTTTACGGCATGGGGGTTACAGTCGGCGCGGGCATATACGTGCTGGTTGGCGAAGTCATCTCCCGCTCGGGGCCGCACGCACCCTTGGCCTTTCTGATCGCCGGTTTGGTGATGTTGTTTCCAGCTGCGGTTTTTGCAGAGCTCACGGGCCGGTATCCCTTTGCAGCGGCCGAAGCGCATTTCGTCGAGGCGGGTTTTAATTCGAAACGGCTGTTCCTGCTCGTTGGCCTTGCGGTCGCATCGGTCGGAATCATTTCATCGGCGGCCATTGCGCACGGGGCCGTGGGTTACCTGCAGCAACTGATCGACCTGCCCCGACCAGCCCTTCTGGTCGCCGTCATTCTGGCAACGGGACTGGTGTCTGCATTCGGCATCCGTGAGTCGATCGCCTTTGCAGCCGTCCTGACTCTGGTCGAAGTGGGCGGGCTTGCCGCCATCGTCATCGGCGCTGCGATATCAGGCGCAGATATGACCGGACAAGCGGTCGAGATGGTGCCAACAACCCTGTCGCCCGTTATCTGGACCGGGATCGCGGCCTCCAGTCTGCTGGCTTTTTTTGCCTTTGTCGGCTTCGAGGACATTCCCTCGATCGCCGAGGAAACAGTCGATCCGCAAAAGACGCTGGCGCGCGGCATCTTCATCACACTCGTCCTGACACTCGTTGTCTATATTCTCGTAGTCGTGGCCGCTCTCGCCGTTGTACCAGCCGCGGATATTGCTGCCAGCGAAGCGCCATTGGCACTGGTTTTCGGCGCGACCACGGGGCTGTCGCCCCTGTCGATCACGCTGATCGCTATTGTTGCAACGGTCAACGGCATCATCGTCCAACTCATCATGGCTGCCCGTGTGCTTTACGGACTGGCCAATCGCGGCTCTCTGCCAAGTTTCCTCGCCGTCGTGAACAAGCGCAGCCACTCTCCCGTCATAGCGGCAGCGATCTCGACAAGCATCGTTCTGGTTCTGGCGCTGGCATTTCCGATCACCCGTCTGGCCGAGTGGACCTCGGCGATTACGTTGATCATCTTCATGACGGTGTGTGCTGCTCTGATAAGGATCAAGAAATCCGGACTGAAGGCGCCTGAGGGAACCTTCATCGTGCCCGGCTGGGTCCCGTATGTGGGAATGGCGGCCTGCGGTGCTCTTCTGATCTCGGGTGTTCTGGCTGGCTGAAGGCCAGCACACGGATCAAGGCCAAACGCAGACCTTGAGCAGAGCCCGCTGAAATCTTGATCCATCTAGCGCCACACAGCAGATGAAGCAGCGTCCGGGTTGCAAAACGGCACGCCAATGACCCATTATCCACCGCTATCCCGATGCGGCGGAAATGTCCCCAATTTCACTCCAAATGTCCTCGTCTTCTAGAGCCTTTTCAACGATGTAGGACATCAGCCTCGGTCTGCACCGACTCGGAAAGCAGAGGCTGAAAACCGAGGTCCGAACTCCAGTTTGTTGGAAACATCATCGGGCAGTTGCCGTGCGGACCACCAAGATAGCTTTGGATCAGGACGGCGGAACGAGGAATCTGCTGACGTCCTCAAGTGCTTCGAGCGTGGCGTCGGTCGGACCGTCGCAATTCCAGGTAGCCGACTCTGTCGCCCCCGGCCCTGGTTTCCTCTATCGGCTGTTCGGCTGGACGGAAGTCGCTGTTCAATTGCCAACGAGCCGCACGCCTCGCTCGGAGACTCCCTTCTGAGCGTCGCTGAACCGCTGACACCGATCTGATTGGGGCGAGGAATCCAACCCGTGAATTCGTAGCGGCGTTGCTGATTGGCGTCGCCGCACTGACCCGTGTCCCGGCTACCCGACATTTGAATGGCCGGCTATTGCTTACCGGATCCAAGACATGCCCGGCCTCTAATCCAGATTCTGAGATGTCCCGTTTTTCGTAGGCGCTGTCCTCGATTCCGACCGCTGTTTTTGCGATCAAGGTATCGCGGGTGTTGATGCTTGTTTCGGTCGATGGATCGGATTTGGCACGCCCGCTGCAGGACATCTATTTGCGGGAATGTAGCGAAATGATCGTTGCTAGTTCCGCATCCAGGGGGCGAAATTGTACTTCAAAATCAGTTTTTTGATTGGGAGAGCGAGAACGATCAGTTCCCGTTTGCCCCAACCTGCTTCGGGCGTGGCGCCTGTTCGGTTTGCCGATGTGCTAGGAACCGTGTTGTCGCCCCCGGCCCTGGTTTCCACATCCAGGACTGGACTTGAACGCAAGTTGCAATCCTGACAAGGGTTGTTCGCCACGCCCGGAGGCCTTCACGCTGTGCGTAAGGCCACCACTCTTCGAAGATTCAAAGACTCAGCATCGAGCCGCCTGTTGGCGGCGCGGCACAGCACCGATCATCGGGTTGGTCCAAAGCTTGGACTGTTGTGCCGCGTTTGCGGTGGACGCGCGAGAGCTTGCGGACTGCGTTGGATTCTGCGCGCCCATGGCGAAGTCACCAGCCCAGATGGACTTCAACCGCTGGCCTGGGCTGATTCGAATTTTGATTTTCTGAATTCGGCCGGAGTGGTTCCGGACCATCTTTGAAATGCCCTCCGGAAAGCCCGGTCGTCGGAGTAGCCAAGTGCATCTGCAACGGCCGGCAAGCTGATTTCGGGATCGCCCAACAGATGCCACGCATTTGCTTCGCGTGCCTTGTCCAGGAGTTCGCGCATCTCCCAACCCTGCACCTTCAACTGTCGCTGCAGTGAACGTTGGTTTGTGTTGAGACGCGTCGCGAGGGCGCCGGAGCTGTATTCACCCGATGCCGCATTTTCGGCCACCGTTTGAAAGATCTGTTTCATTTCCGCCGACACGTTGGCCTTCGATACGCGTGCGCGTATCAGTTCAAGCCGCGTCAGGTTGAAGCGGAAAAGTTGCTCGTCCGCCAGGGGAGGACGGTGGTCCAGTGTCTCCCTTGGCAGGATGATCGCGTTTCCGGGTTGCTTAAACCGGACCTCAACACCAAGAAAATCCTTGTAGACCGCAATCGGAAAATTCGGACCATGGGCGAATTCAATGCTGCGAACCGGTTCTTCAAGCCCGAGAATTTCGCGAAACCATCGCAGGTAAAGCGCGATCCCCACCTCTGACGTGGCGCCATTGTCCGCGAACTGCATTGGATGAAAGAAGCCCAACCGCGCTTCTGTTGGGGATTCCGTCAACGAATGATGGGAGCTGTCCGAGAACACCTTGCAGTTTCGCACTGCAGTATTGAGTGCTTTCCGCACCGTCGGGGCATATTCCAGGCCTTGCAACAAAGCTCCGAAAAAGCTGAACGGTGTTGCCTGCGCCATTTCAACAGTGTGTGCCCCTGTCGGATAGGCCTCCTTCACGAGCTGCCACAATCTGGGAACTATCCTTTCAGGAACTCTCCTTCCACCACCGAACAGGGCCTCTTCATCGATGCCGGTTGCCCGCTGTATCTGCTCTTGTGTCACACCGTTGGCAACCGCATAGTTGAGCGTGTATTTGACGAGGTCGCTGTTGGTCTTCGGTGTAGTGTTTGCGTGATCTGAAACTCCGCCCGGTGTATTCATCACTTCAACAACCAATCTTCTTAGTTTTTCAGGATTGCCCGGCCAATCAGCTTGCGCATGATCGGTCCGAACGTTTAATCGCCCCCAAAAAGCTAACTTATTCTGTGGTCGCAAACCTCCTTCTGTACTCCGCCGGTGTTTTGCCCGACCAACGCTTGAACGCACGCCGAAATGCCCTGTCGTCGGTATAGCCGAGCGCATAGGCGATTTGAGACAGGCTGAGTCCCGGTTGGTCCAGCAGCCTGCGGGCATTGGCCTCGCGAGCCTTGTCCAGAAGGTCGCGCAGTTCGAATCCGTGCGTTTTGACCTGGCGCTGCAGCGCGCGCTGGCTCATGCCCAGGTTGGCTGCAAGCGCAGAAGCGCTGTACTTCCCCGACGCGGCGGTTTCCGCAATGGCCATGTATACCGGTTGCATGCTGGGCGGCATGTCGGGTTCCACCGCTATGCCCAGCTGCATTTGCTCCAGATTTGTCTGCACGTAGCGGAACAGCCGCTCATTTGCCAGCGGTGGAGTGTGGTCCAACGCTTCCTTTGAAAAGACCAGCGCGTTGTTCGGCTGTTCGAACAGAACATCAATTCCGAAAAAATCGTCGTATTGCGAGCGCGGACCAAACGGCTGATGTGCAAATTCAACGCGCTTGAAGTGGTCGCCGACCTGCAGGATCTCCCGCCCCAGGCGAAAAGACATGGCCAGCCCCACTTCAGCTTTCAAACAGCGATCCGGACCGTTGGGTTGGAGACAGTTGAACTGCGCTTCTGTTTCACCTTCAGTCAGCGAAACCAGGAACCGTTCGTCGAGAATGGCCCGGAAACGGATTATTCCGGTTAACGCGTCCCGTACGGTTGGCGCGTATTCATACCCTTGGGTATAGATGCCGAAATAGGAAAGCGGAGCCGCCGCCGCCATCTCTATGCCGAGGCTTTGCCCAGGAAAGGCTTCCCGCATCAAAAGCCAAAGCTTTGTGACGATTTCTTCCGGCAGGCGCGCTTCAGGATCGATCACGTCACGTTTGCTGATGCCGGTTTCACGAGAAATCAACTCAATTGAAATGCCCTTGGCCAGAGCAAAATCGAGTGTGGCTCTCGTGACGCTGTTCAGAACCTGTGGTTTGACGCCGGAAAAGCCATGCGCGTCTATCTTTTTGGTCAATGTCCCAACACCTGAAATTATTCTTTTTCGTATTGCGGACGCTGGCTTAGCGGGGGGATGCAGCGAAATTGATATACGTTTGAGCTTGTCGTGATTCCAGATCGTTTCCGGCAAACGGAGCAGTTTGAGACGAAACGATACAGAGTTGAGACAAAACAGCGCCACAACCAGCAATGCATACCCTGGGACCAGGGAAAAGCATGGGTCGCAATCTGGCGGCCTTGCATTCCTGATTCCGGGAGAGACGCTTCTTACAGGACCGGTATTGTCCCAAAATTCGCACCCAATGTCCTGTTCCAGCACCTACAATCGACTAAAGATGCGAGGGCATTGTCATCGTTGGCCTTCGCGTGGGGGAAGTGCAGCGAAGACTTGGCATCCGCGTTCGCGCTATTCCAATGTTTGGCAGTGTGAACGCACTATTGGATTTGGAAACAGACGGGTGGGCTGAAACAGAACAGGCACTTTCGGGGGCGATGTCGCATTGAGGCTTCGGGCACGGTGCATTGTCGCGCAAACGCGGACGGACTTGGCGAAGTGACCCTCTTCCGAATGCACTCAGTATCGCAAATACCGGCTTTATCCCATCAATTGGCCGATCCTTGCTCAAAGGGCGCACCGTGCCCGAAACCTCAACTCGACGATTTCAACAAGGTGCATTTCGAACGGCCGCACCGTTTGGCCGACGGAATACTACTCAATCATGGATAGTATTTTGTCTTCCACATCTGGGTCGCCGGATTATAGACGCAGGGCAACAACCGGGGCGAACCAGGAAGCGGTTCGCTCCGCCACTGCGATTCCAGATGAACATTATATCTTTCTGATATTATTGAACTAAAAATTTCCGATTTCAGCTTGCAGGCGTATAAGAATTACTCTATAGCTCCCCTTGGGTCAGGGGGCTACGACTCAGCACTGGTGTTCAAAATCGGTTTTCTTGACCCGAATCCCGTTCGCATTGTATTCGTGAATGCTCTCAATAGTTGCATTTTGCGATGCCGTGATTTCGGTCATCCGCCGCAGGATGAACGCCTTTGCTGCCGCCGGCCTAGCCGGCCAATTGAGCAAGGTGATTGTCCATGGCTTATGAACAGCTAATAGAATCCTACTACGAGGCGATCCTGCGGGAGACACCGACGGACGCCCAGATCGAACTTTGGGAATCGGTTCTCTCCGACGCCGACGATCTCGAAGACGCGATAGCAGACTTCGCCCAGGCGCTGTGCCTGCAGGCTGAAGAGGTTCGCTCGATCCTGCGCCTTTACCAGGCGGTGTTCGATCGCGTCTCCGACAGCGGCGGCCTGACCTACTGGACCAATATCTTCCGTCAGGTACAGGAAGACAATCCGGACCTGTCCTACAAGGAAGCGCTGATCAAGACGATCACGCAGTGGCTTCAATCGGACGAATATGTCGAACGCTTCGGCAGCGACCTGTCCGACGAAGACTTCCTGTCGCTTCTCTATATCAACATCCTGGGTCGCCCGGCCGACCAGGACGGCTATGATTTCTGGCTCGCCATTCTGAAAAGTGGCGACATGACCCGTGAGCAGCTGATCATCGAGTTCACCGAATCGGACGAACTCAAGGACCAGATGGACGAGGAAGCCAACAACCTGCTGAAGACAGCAGCGGCCCTTGCCAGCGACGAGACGGCGGATGACCCGGACTACGAAATCCCCGGTGACGATGTTTACCAGGGTGAGTTGGGCAACGAGGCGCCGATCGACATCCTGATCGGAACCGATATCGACGAAAATGCCGAAAACGGCGACCTGGTCAACGAAGGCCAATTGACTGCTGTCGATCCAGATGGCGGTGAAACCTTCACCTGGGAACTGATCGATCCGAGCGGCGCCTTCGGCCTCGACGATGCAAACGCCCAGCAGCCGAACATCATCGTTGTCGACGCCAGCAAGCTGGACCACGAGACGGCCGACGTGATGACGGTGACGATCCGCGTGACGGACAGTGCCGGCAACACCTATGAGGAAGAGGTCGAGATCGACGTCAACGACGTAAACGAGGCACCAACCGACATCCTTCCCGAGGGCCCGATCGCCATTGACGACCCGGAAGCCGTCGACGCAGCCGGCGACGTGGTCACGACGCTGACCGCAGAGGATGAGGACGATGGCGACAGCCATACCTTCACCATCCTCAGCCAGACCGTGTTGGGCGCCTTTGATATCCCGGACGGCAGTAACGAACTGCAGGTGCTCGACCCATCCGTGCTCGGCACCGGGATCCACGAGATCACGATCGAGGTCACGGACTCCGGTGGTCTGAAGACCCAGCGAACGATCACTATTGATCTCAACGAGCTGGACGAGGTTGGTGATGACTTTGTCTTCACCCTCGACCAGGACGCGCTCGGCGGAACGGACAGGAACGACACCTACAACGCCAGTTCCGGTTATGGATCCGATGATCCTCGCGGCGATGGCTTCGGTCGCACGGCAAATGCCGGAGATTCTGCCGATGGCGGCGATGGTTATGACCGGTTCATCCTGACCCGACCGAACGATGACGAGCGGCCGGACCGGTCAGAAGTCCACGGCGTTGAACTCGAGAATATTGAGGTTCTTGAGCTCACCAACGAGGACGATTCCAGCTCAAATACGGCAGGTACCGCGTCAATCGATTGGGGCGAATGCGATCCGTTTATCAACCAGCCCACACTCGCGCCGCTTCGCGCCTCAGAACTGCTCTTTAACGCCGGTCAATCTCCCAATATCGACTTGGTCGAATTTCGAGACGGTAAAGGAGACATGACGGTCTATGATCTGCAGCAGGAGTTCTGGACCGTCACGCCGGATGACGAATCCGACACCGGCCCGACTGTCGTCATTGCTGACACTACTACAGACCGGATTTGGGTCGACTCTGACATCCAATCAAAAGAGTTCGTGGATGAAGACGGTGACGGCAAAGACGACGGCGAACTCGTCATCATCCTCGACGAGGCTCGTGTCAACGAGGTGCGGATTACCGAAAACGCCGTTGACCAGATTCCGGGCGACAATGGCGGAGACGGCGACCGAGGCGAACAGGTTGGCACCATCACGCTGCGGGTGACAGGCGACGGTCCTTCTACCATCGGCTCGCTTAACAACGGCAACGGTGGCAACGACGACACAGGATCCGACACACACACCCTCAATATCGAGGTATCCGACCTGACTGATTCACGTCCGTCGACCGGAAAACCGAGTGATGTCAATAATTTAGCTGCATTGAATTCGGCGGCGATCGACCTCTTTCTCGGATCCTTGGAAGGCGATGGCGTCGGAGACGGACTCCTTGGTCTCGAAAACATCAACATTACCGGTGACGGCGACGTGTTCCTGTCCTTTGACGTTGAAATTGACGACGTTGACGATGATGGTGATGGCTTCACCATTGAAATCCAGGACAGTGGAGGAAACAGCTTCTTCTATTTCGAAGAGGATTCATTCGGCAACGACGTCAAGCTCGACGGCGGCGATGGTTTCGATACCCTGATCGTCAACTATCATGACCTTGTTGATCACCCAAACGCGCTTGACAATGTCACCAATATCGAACGCCTCATTGTGCTCGATACCCATTCCTCCCAATCCGGCGGACATTGGCACTATGATGATGATGGTATGCGGAGTTACGTCCCGGCTATAGACCAGTGTCTGTTCGGCGACGACGGCGACGATCAGCTGGTCGGCGCAATGGGCGATGATTTCCTCGATGCCGGCCATGGCGGCACTGATGTACTGGTCGGCGACCACCAGCCCTTCTACTACGTCACGAGAGTCGCATTCGACAGCGACGACGGGAGCGTCAACGACGGTGATGTGTTCGAAATCGAGGTGGACTGGGACGGCGATGGTGTTGCGGATTATACGGCATCTTATACGGCCGATTCCAGCGACGATATCGATGATGTCGTGGAAGAACTCGAAGCATTGTTGGAAGCTAATGCACCTGGTGAAATTCACATTGGCGATAGCGACGACAACAACTCGCTGTACATCCAACAGCCGGGGGAAGAGGGCTCCACAGTTGGCGTTCTGTCGGCAACGAAGACCTCTTCCAGTGGCGTTACAGAGGATCTGCAAGTGACCACGAACCGGGAAAACGGTTCGGATGTCTTCGTCGCAGGTGCCCGGGATATTGAAGACTTCTCAGATGGTTTCGACAACGACAACTTGCCGGAGGACTATCTCGGCTTGTTGGGTGCCGCAGGTCGCGCGGCCGGCTCCGACGGGTTGGATGAAGGAGCCGACGGCGTGGTCTATGTTCTGGATTTCAACCAGGGCAGCCACGGCAACAAAGTCTCGACTCCGGGCAATGAAGCCTACGATGCAGCCGAAGGTGACTTGCTGGCCTTCCGCGACTCCGACGGAAACCTGGATGAATGTGGTTCGGCCACGAACTACGAGGAAGTCCAGGACCAGGGCGTAAGCCGTGACGATGCCGATGCCAATGCATTCAACGCCTTCGCGTCGAACGACGGTCTGCGCTATTACGTTAACGCCCGTTCGTTCGAGGATGCCCTGTCGGAGAGAGGCTACACGTGGGGCGTCGATGTGGACCAGGATGATATTGATGCCGCTTTGGCTGACCTTGAGGATAATGTCGACGACAACGATGTCGGCGGTATCTGGTCAAGCTCAACAGAACTGCTTCAGACGATCAATGACGCCCAAGCAGATTCCTGGCTGCGGGTCTACTACAATGAGGCAGGGACCGATGCGACACCGGAAGCGGTGTTCGAGCTTGTCGGCCTCGACAATATCTCGCAGTTTAGCTTCGACGATATCGCCGGTGCCGACTGCATCGAGGACAAGACCGATCCGTTCGAGTTCGTGCTCTGCTGACCGCTGATGCGCGTCCCGGCAAACCGGAACAATGCAAGATGGGCCTCGGCGTTCGCGCCGGGGCCCTCCGATTCTGACCGGAGCGGGTTTCCGGATGTGACCCTGCTCGCTTTCCGCGAACTTCCTGGCTGGCTTATGCATCAAAAACAGATGTCGACGACCGAGGCGGTCGATTCCCTTTTTGAACAGATCCTCCTGGCCGCACCGGCGCAAGACGAACGCACGCGGTGGATCAAACGGATCGACAGTGCCTCCGACCGAAATACGGCGATCGAGGACCTGGCTGAAACGCTTCTTCTGCGAGTATCCGATCCGCGATCCGTGTTGCACCTTCACATGAGTTTTCTTCAAAGAACTCCGACGAAAGATGAACTGGATACGCTCGTCAAAAACTACGAAGCCATGCGATCCGGAACCGCCATGACGGACAAACGTGCCCTGGTGCTGACTGTCCGAAACTGGCTCAAGGACGGGCGAGAAAGTCCAATCGAATTCACCGAAGCCGATTTTCGCTCAATTCTCTTTCTCAACCTGATTTTCGGAACGTCTTACGACTAACATCTTGCATACCAGGGGAATGCAGGCCGTCTCGCAGCGCTCCTTCATTGCAGCCAGTACTGGAAAATCAACACGGCGTTCGCTCCAGGCCCTTGGAACTCTGCCCGCGTGGGGATAGTGAGAGTCCCTTGCCACTTAACCGACTTACCAACTGGCGTTTAAACAGACCAAGCATGTCAACCGCCGACACCGTAATCGCCTATTTCGATCAGATCCTTCAGGCCGTCCCGACGGCCGCTGAGGAGGCAGATTGGATTGCTCGAATCGACGCTTCCGCTGATCGCTATCAAGCGATCGAAGAATTGGCCGAAACCCTTCTGCTTCGCGCCAGCGATGTCCGATCCATTGTTTATCTCCACATCAGTTTTCTTGACCGCCCGCCAACACAGGAGCAGTTGGACGTGCTGCTGGATTTGTACGATCGGATGCGCGCAAACGAACCAGACTTGGGTAAAAAGCAAGCGTTGATACGGATCATTCGGAAGTGGCTGGCTTCCGAAAGGGGGCCGTTGCAAGGCGTCTTCGAATTTTCCGAGGAGGATTTCCGCTCTATCCTCTTTTTGAACCTGCTCTAGGAGCGACGACCAAGTCTCACACGGCCGTCTCGCCGAGCCTTATCGATTTCAGCTCGACTCATCAGACAGAATGCAGTCGACAACCCGTCCGCCTCGGCAGCGCTTTTTGCCTCCACGGTGACCTGTGTCCAACGGCCGCCGGGCCTGCCGGTGCGTGGATCGATAATGTGACCTACGATCTCGCCGCGATCGAACGTCGTTGCGAGCGGCGCCGATGTTGCGACAGCCCGGTTACTCAATGACATTGCGCTTCCGTCCGGAAGCCCGACCGACCAGGGTATGTCCCCTTCTGCCCGACCTGCGGCGGCAATTTCTCCGGTGTTGACGAGCACGTTTTCCACACCATGGCGGCGCAACAGCGAAACAACCTTGTCTGCAATGAAGCCCTGCGCGATGCCGTTGAGGGTCAGCGCCATGCCGGGACGGCTGAAGGAGATTTCCGACGGCGACAGTGCAACCCCGTGCCAACCGGTCGATCGGCGAACGCGCTCGATTTCGCGATCCTGAGGAGCCGCACCGCGTGACCAGGCCTCGGCGTACAGGGCCCACAGCGGTTGCACGGTGGGATCGAAGGCGCCGTGTGTGCGATGGTGCAGAGCGGTGCAAAGGCTGGCGAGTTCGATCATATCAAGCGACGGCGCGTCGAGACGCCCATCGCGGTTGAGCCGGGACAGTTCACTGTCTGCACGAAACAGACTGAAGATCGCCTCAAGCCGGCGGATTTCAGCGACGGCATGCGGGATCAGCACATCAGCGCCGGGATGGTCGAGAACGATGTATGCCTCTGCTCCCAACGCCACACCGCGCCACTGGGCTGTTGCCGCCCTGCCTGGTCGCGGCAGGAATGGCAGCGCAGCGACACCGGCAAGAATGCCGAGGACACGTCGGCGTGTCGTCATGAGTCTGCTCCCGCGGGCGCTTTGAGTTCCACGGGAGACAGCACGGTTTCGGCCGAGATGTCGTCAAGTCGCATGACCGTGCCACCGCGTTCCTGCGCGAAAGCCCCCGCCTTCTCCGCATCGGAGAACGGCACGATCTCCGGTGCGCCCATGCCACCGATGGCGTCCGAACCGACAACGAAATGCGCTTCAGTCGCGTCGATCCAGTTGTCGATGCCAGGTTTCGACCAACTGGTCGCCGCTCCCATGTCGTTGACGTAGAGCACCCTCAGCTCGGCCGACTGTTCGGGAGATTTAAGATAGGCGAGGCCGTCGCGTACCTGTGAGAACCACAACGGAGCCTCAAAGCCAGCAAGATGAGCCTGTGCTTTCGGCCCCTCGTGTTCGAGGATCACCATCTGGCAATAATGGCCGGCAGCCTCCTCGGTCAGCGCGATCGCTTCCGGCTTGGCCGACTGGGATGTGGCGTCAGTGCATCCGGCTGCGGCAACAGCCAGCAACAAGGCAATGGGGATCAGGCGTTTCATATATTCACCCTCCGAAAGGCGATCCAGGCCAGGAACAGGGTCAGAAGCGGCCAGCCGATCAACGAAACCAGTTGGCCGATGGGACCGGATACGGCGCCCGCGGCATCCATGCCGGATGCCAGGACGGACACCGGCAGGTCCGGCATGTTGAACAGCCGGAACGCGTCGGCCGGATTGGCGACTAACAGCCACGGGAACACCGACTTCGTAAACGTGCCTCCGTCGTCGGCGACCAGCGCTCCGAGAAGGCCAAGATCATAGAGCACGACACAGACCAGCCAGATGACAATGACCATGGCCGATGCGACACCCGGCTGGCGGGCCAGGCTGGAGACCACATAGCCCATGCCGATGAAGGCAGCCCCGAGAGCCAGCGACGTCAGGAACAGTCGCACAAGCGGCGCGAGCATCAATTCTGACGGTCCGAACAACAGGCCGACAAGGGCGGCCGTCACGGCCAGACCGACAGCAACGGCAAAGGCCAGAACACAGATATGGGCGAGAAACTTGCCGATCAGGATTTCGGCGCGCGACAGCGGATAGGACAGTCCGAGCGCCAGCGTCCCGCGCTCCCGTTCCCCGGCGATCGCATCGAAGGACAGAAGCAGGGCGATCAGCGGAATGAGATAGACTGACAAGGTGGTGATCGAGGTCGTCGCGACGATCAGCGGCGAGACACCCAGCGTCCCCGTTGGAGCGCCACCGGCCACGGTGAGGATGGCGCTGAACAGCGCCATCAGAAGCACCGATGTGGCGACCCACAGATTGCGGCGAGCGATCATCAGCTCCAGTCTTGCAACGGCGAGCGGAGCCATCACGGTGCCTCCTTGTCGATTGCGGAATAAAAGCGGTAAAGCTCCTCGAGGGTCGCCGGTTCCACTTCAATGTCACGGATTGCCGGTCCGAAAGCGGCAATACGGCCAAGCAGCGCGACCTTTTCCTCCTGGCTGCAGGTCAGGGCAACGGACTGGCCATTGATGCGCTTGCCGTCGAAGTGTCGAGCGACGCTGTCGGCTTCGTCGGCGGCGGCGGTCACCTTCAGCCTGATCGGCAATTCGGCCTTGCGCCGCAGCGCCGGCAGATCAGCATCGGCAACCAAACGACCCAGGCTCAAAATGGTAATCCGGTCGCACCGGGTCTCCAGTTCGGTGAGCGCGTGGCTGGAAATCAGCACCGCCGTTCCGGCCTGCGCCAATTCGCTGACGAAATCGTAAAACTCATGCCGCGACACCGGATCGAGCCCGCTCGTCGGTTCGTCGAGAAGCACGATCTCAGGTTTGCCCAGCAATGCCTGGGCGAGACCGACACGCTGGCGCATGCCTTTCGAATAGGTGCGGATCTTGCGATCAGCGGCCTCGGCGAGGCCGACCCGTTCGAGCAAATCATCGGCACTGCGGGTCGGCGTCGACTTCAGCCGGGCAAAATGATGCATCTGTTCGCGGCCGGTCAGCGCGCCATGAAATGCGACGCTTTCCGGCAGGAAACCGGTGGCGCTGCGCGCCCGGCGCGAACCCGGTGCGGCGCCTAGGATCTCGATCCTGCCTGCCGATAACGGCGCGAGGCCGAGAATCATCTTCATCAACGTGGTCTTGCCGGCACCGTTGTGGCCAAGCAGCGCGACGCGCTGCCCCGGCTCGACACGCAGGCTGATGCCACGCACGGTCTCGACCGGACCGTAGCGCTTGACCGCGTTGTCAACGATAAGCGCCGTCATGGTTGATTCTCCTTTTGTCCGGCTCGGGGCTCCACCGGCTGCATCAACGGTGCACGATCAGTCACGCCACCCGGCAACAGCGCCGGGAAGGCCGATTGCGACCAGCGGATGAGCTGAACGGCGGGCGAACCGAGCAACGTGCGCGCCGCCGGCTGGGTCCACAGCACATGATCCATGATGTCATTGGGCCGATAGGCCTGATCGGCGATGCCGTTGCCGTCGAGATCAAAGGCGGCGTGGTCGGACCAGTAATTGCCGCGGCCGTCGCGGCTCCAGTCGAGCCAGCGCGAGCCGACATATTTGACCTGGGTGCGGTTTCCGATGAATGCGTTGCCGACGATCTCGTTGCGTTCGGAACCGGCGGTGAAATGCACGCCGATGTCACAGCCTTCGAAGCGATTGTCGTGCAAGCGATTCTTGTGGGCGTTGTAGATGAACACACACTTGCCGCTGCCCGCCTCGACATGATTGCCGACCACTTCGCTGCGGTTGGTATAGTTCATCATGATGCCGTGATCTCGGTCACCGCGCGACAGGTTGCCCTCGATGCGCACCCGGTCGGAATACATGATGGCGTACCCGAGATGGTTGCCGAGCGACACGTTGCCGGAAACAACGCTGTCATGGGCGTACATGTAGTGAACGGCGAAACGCAGGTCGCGAAAACGATTGTCGGAAAAGACGTTCTTCTTCGAGGTGTTGACGAAGATGCCGTCGCGGCCCCAGCGGATATCGTTGCCGGTGACGGAGGCGCCGGGCGCATTCCAGACATAGACGCCGTTTCCACGGGCGTTCATGCGGTGATCCTGCCGGCCTTCAATGACGTTGTTTTCGACGCGAGCGTCTCGCGAACCACGGATATCGACGCCGACAAGGTTGCCAATTATGCGGTTGTCGGTGACGAGCGCGCGCGCGGCTTTTTTGCCGAGCGACACACCGGCATCGCGCCCCTTGCCCTTGGACCCCGATCCGACAATCGTCAAGCCCTTCACAGTCACGTCCGGCACCGTGACGGACACGACCGATCCCGCTTCGTTGCCGCGGATTGTTGCGTTCCCCTGCCCGTCCAGCGTTATCGGCTTGTCGATCACGACCGGGCCGGCATGGGTACCGGGGCGAAGGCGCAGCACATCGCCCGCCTTCGCCGTTTTGATGGCTGTCGCCAGCGCTCCATCCGTCGCCGGCACGACATGCTCCGCCGCCCCGGCGACGGATGCCGGGAACAACAGTGCAGCAATCAGCAACGGACGAAGCGACATCGCGATGGTCCTACGCAGGCTCGACCAGCATGCGGCCGCGCATTTCCATGTGCAGCGCATGACAGAACCACTGGCAGTAATACCAATGGACGCCAGGGCGATCGGCAGTGAAGGTGACCGATGCCGTAGCCTGTGGCCCGACTTCGAAGCAGATGCCGTGATTGCCCAACGTGAAGCCGTGGGTCAGGTCGTCGACATCGTCGATGTTGGTCAGGAAGAGGGTCACCTCGTCGCCCTGTTTGACCGTGAACTGCTCCATCGAGAAGGTGGGCGCCGCTGAATACATGTAGACGCGCACCTTGTTGCCGTCGCGAATGACCTCGTCGTGACCGTCCTCCAGCACGACACCGTCGGCTTCGGCCTGCTTGCGGCAGTCTTCCCACAGCGGATCGTCACGGTTCCAGACATTGAGCGGGTTCACCTTGGACCGGTGAACGATGATGCAGTCATGCGGCTCGGCGAAGGTCGGGCCATCATGCACCACCACCGGGGTGTCACTGGAGATGTCGAGAAGCTGCTCGTTCTCCGGCTTCAGCGGACCCACATTGAGGAACCGGTCCTTGGAAAACTTGTTGAGTGAAATCAACCATTTCCCGTCCGCCTCATTGGTTTCACCCATCGAGGTGTGGTTGTGCCCGGGCTGATACTGAACGTCGGTCTTGGAGATGATCGGATCGACGTCTTCACCATTGTACTGGCGGATCGCCTTGTCGATGTTCCATTTGCAGCTCTGGCTGTCGAGGAACAGGGTCGTGTGGGCGTTGCCTTTGCCGTCGAAGGCCGTGTGAAGCGGTCCGAGGCCAAGCTCCGGCTCGGCGACGATGCAGGAGCGCGGATCAGCGCCGTTGAATACCGCGTCGACCTTGTCGTAGGCGATCACAGAAACCGTCGGCGACAGCTTGCCATTGATCATCACATATTTGCCGTCCGGCGAAGAATTGACGCCATGCGGGCTGTTGGGGATCGGAATATAGGCCGTCAGCGGCGAGCCCTTGCGGCCGTCGAGCACCTTCACGCCGTTATATTCCTCGTAATCGCCAGCCGCGACCGCCGCCTCAATGCGTTCGATGTTGAAGATGACGGCATGGTCCATCTCGGATTCCGTCATATCGGCCAGCGTCACACCGTTTTCGGAGTTGTAGCAGGATGAAACGGCATATTTGCCCTGGTAGTCGGCATCGACATTGTCGAGGTTGCCGTCGACGATGACCTGCCAGGCTATTTCCATCGTGTCGCCGTCGATCGCCGTGAAAATGGCAACGTAATCTTCCGGACTGTCGAGGATGGAACCGTCATTGACCAGCGGGATCCGGTGCTCGCCATTGGCGAAGACGTAGCCGGTGCGCGGATATTTCTGCGGCCGCAGGCCGTGAATGTCCGAGGCATTGGGGATCTCGATGATCTTGTCGCATTTCATCACGTCGCAGCGCACCCGGGCAACGCGCGTGTTGGCCTTGTCGTTCATGAACAGATAGCGACCGTCATAGGTGCCTTCGGTGAACGACATGTGCGGGTGGTGCAGGTCGCCGTTCTGATAGGTCACCTGGCCGCGCTTGGCGAGAAACTCCTTGGATTCAGGCAGCAGTCCTTCGGTCAGGACTTTCAGCGATTCATTGGTGGAGCCCCACCCCGTAGCGGAGCAGCGGTTGAACACCGGAACACGCATCAGTTCGCGCATGGACGGAATGCCGAGAATGCGCATCTCGCCCGACTGGCCGGACGACCAGAACCCGTAATACTCGTCCAGTTCGCCAGGCTGAAGCGCAGCACCTGCAGCCCTTGCAGGCGTCGGGCTCAACATGGCCCCGCCGGCTGTTGCCAGCGTTCCGGCAACCACTGCGCCGGCGGCGGTTCCTGTCAGCAAATCCCTGCGGGATACACCATCTTTCCTGTCGTCTTCCATAGACATCTCAGCTCTCCTGTTTTGCGGCTTTCGCCTGGCCGATCATGCGGTCCATCGCTTCGGCGGATCCCGCCGTGCTACGGGCCAGTTTTTCCCGCCATTTGCGTTGTTTGATGCAGACGGGACATTTCTGGTCGTCCTGGTAGAGAACCTGGCAATGCAGGCAGGACAGACACTCGTTGGGGTTGATTTCGCCGGTCGGGTGGATCGACTGGACCATGCATTCGTTGGCGCAGATCTGGCAGGGATCGCCGCACATGCGGTACCGCTTCAGCCAGTCGAACATGCGCATGCGGCCCGGAATGGCGAGCGCCGCGCCCAACGGGCAGAGATAGCGGCAGTAGAAGCGCTCGACGAACAGCCCGGCTGCCAGCAGCGCCAGAGCGAACAGGACGAATGGCCATGCGCGCTGAAATTTCAATATGATAGCCGTCTTGAACGGCTCGACTTCGGCGTAGGTTTCGGCCAGCGGGATCGATACTAGCGACAGTCCAAACAGGCCCAGAAACAGGATGTACTTGATGGGCCAGAGGCGCTCGTGCAGCCCCCAGGGAATGCGCCACTGCGGCACCCGAAAGAAACGCGCAGTGCGGTTGGTGAGTTCCTGCAACGCACCGAACGGACACAGCCAGCCGCAGAAAGCACCACGGCCCCAGAACAGCAGCGAGGCGGCGACCGAGAACCACAGGATGAAAACCAGGGGATCAAGCAGGAAAGCATCCCAGGTGAAACCACTGGTGAGCGAGGCACCAAGCGCCATCAGGTTGACCACCGACAGTTGGGCATTTTCCATCCAGCCAAGGAAGACAAGCGTCAGGGTCAGAAAGCCCATGCGGAACCAGAAGAAAGCGCGTTCGTTGCGGGTGACCTGCTTCTGGAAAAAGAACACACCAGTGAGACCGGTGAGCATCGCCAGCAGAACGCCGATCTCGATCTGCTTGTCCCGCCATATGCGCTTCCAAAGTTCGGCGCGGGCCGCCGCATCGTCGTCGGAATCCACAGCGGCAACCTGAGATGCCGGCGGGTCGACGGCGACCCGATAGCGGTCCGGCAAGCGATAGCCGAGATCGAAAGTCAGGAAGGCCTTGTCGACGGGACCGACAGCGCGGTTCGCAAGCAGCTGGATGCGCCACGGTTCGGTCGGATCGAAACCGGCATCGGCCGGGATCTTGAACAGGTCGATTTCCTTGAAACTTGGTGCGCCGTCGGCGGCGATGGCACCCAGCCGGCGATGCTGGCGGTCGAAGAATCGCACGGAAATGTCACCCTGGATCAGCTGGACGCGGTCAAAGATTCCGCCGCGCACGTAGCCGGAGCCCTTGAAGGAATAGCGGCCACGACCGGCAAGCAGGATGGCTTGTTCGCCCTCCTCCATCCAATCGGTCAGATTCTTGTATTCGGCGTCACCCAGCAGGCTGCGGCCGATTATCGGCGCCGAAACCAGCGCGGCATGCAGGTCGATATAGGTGTCGTCAGGGTTGCCGGGTTCGGGGCGCTTGGCGGCCCGCTCGTCACCGGACTTCTCGAACGCTTCGTTGATCTGGCCAACATCGAGGGTCAGTCGCCTGGACGAGCCGTCGCCGGACAGGGTCTGCCAGTCCTCGACACCCGTCTGCTCCATGTCGAGCAGATATCTGGGCCCGGCGCTGGCGACCTCCGGAGCCAACCCGCCGAGCCCCAGCGCGCGCGCAACCTTGATGGCGGAGCGAACGATGGAATCGTCGATCACCATGATGGTTACGGTCGCGCCTGAAATGATGTCCAGTTCGTGCGCCGAGCCGCCTGCTGCCGCCTCTACAACAACGTCGAGGCCGGCGTAACTTTCGGTCAAAGCCTTGATTTTGCGGTCCGGTATGCCGATCAGCACGATCGGTTCCGAGTGCTCGACCAATTCCGCACGCAGCAGCTTTCCGTCCGGCGCGATTGCCGCCATGACGTGGATGGGCTTGCCGGAGTAGCCGGTCGTCCCGACGAAATCCGACGTGATGAAGGCATAGCCCATTACCTCACTGCCCTTCAGCACCGGAACGACGGGGATGTCGTCCCGCATCGCGCCGTAGGCAGTCGCCCCGTCTACCAGTTCGCCAGCCGGATGCTTGGACAGAAAATCCGTCAGTTCCACTTTGGATGCCTGAGCAATAGCGGGGCCGGCGCTGAGGAGCCCAAGGGCCAGCGTCAGGACAAGCGCACCCAGCCAGGTGCGCACAGACAGTGCGTTTCCTGTTTTCGTCATCAAACCCATCATGTGGCTGCAAGCAGCGCGATTACCCGTCCAAGGTCCCAACGGTCTGGCTCGGTGGAGAACTCAGATCGCGGCATGTGCTGCCATCGACTTGTCTGATGTCCCCCCACCGGCCGGCACTCAAACCCCGATCCGTGTCGTCATATGAACAGAGATCACGGGCCGTCGGCTTGATCTGGGTCAATAAAACATTCATTTTCTTTGCATCTATTAAGATAATGCAGTTCGGCCTGAACAGCGAAGAGGACCGACCTGTTTCAGCAACCGCTTGGGTGTCTATCCGGTTTCGTCGAGATCCAGGGGCCGGCATGGAAGAATCACCCTGATTGCCGAGCGGTGTTGCGCCCGGTCAACCAGGGTGACCGTCCCCCCATGGGCTTCCGCGATTTGGCGAACCAGCGGCAATCCAAGCCCGTACCCGGTGACATTCTGCTTGCCGGAACCGCGATAGAAGGGCTGAAACACCTTCTCCCGGTCGGCATCCGGGATCCCGTCACCACCATCGAAAACCGTCATGGTCACCATGTCACCGGAAGCGGCGATCTCGACGGAGACCGGCGGGCTTCCGTGTTTGCAGGCATTTTCAAGCAGGTTGCGCATAAGGCGATGAAGCAACAGCGGATCGCCGCGGATTTCCGGCGCGGCGCCCTCGACGACGCAGTCGTCGTACCGCGCGCACTCCTCGGCCGCCAATGCGACCAGATCGATCGCCTGATCGTCCTCCAGTCGGTTACCTGCGTCGAGACGGCTCATCAACAGGATCTCGTCGACCAGTGCATCAAGTTCCGCGATGTCTCGCCGCAGGGCGGCGCGCCTTTCGGGCGTGTCTCGCTCCTCCGACATCTCCAGGCCAAGCCGAATGCGTGACAGCGGCGTGCGCAATTCGTGCGAAGCATTGGCGAGCAATAGCCGGTGGGCGCCGACGAGGTTTTCGATTTTCTCGGCCGCCTCATTGAAACTTTCGGCAAGCCGCGCCACCTCGTCCCGCCCCTTGACCTCGACACGGGCGCTGAGATCGCCGGCGCCGATGCGCTCGACTCCTCGCTGCAGGCGTTCAAGCCGCCGTGTCAGCTGGCGCACGAAGGGAAATGCAGCAAGGCCGACGCACACCGCGACGAGCGCGAGCATGGCGAGCAGGCTCAGGACCGGGCTGAACTCGGAGTCGCGGTTCGGATTGAGCACCAGCCAACGCCCGTCCGGCAAATCGAGAGACAGCACCGGTCCCCCGCGACCACGGTGCCAATCGCTCTCGCCGTAATGGCGGCGTGGCGGAAGGGTCGGATTGTCAAAAGTGGCGATCGTATCGCCATTGGCATCGTAAAGTCCGATACGCACGTCCAGGTCCTGTCCAAGACGGGCAATGAACTCCTGCTGCTCGGAAGCCGGCGCATCAGCCGGTGGCAACACCAGCGCAGCAAACTTCTCAGCCTTGTCGAGAATACCGCGGTCGGCGCGATCGCCGTCGAGCACATCCCACAGCAGGCCGCCAAGCACCACCATCAGCACCAGGCTGGCAATGATCGTCAGGTATATCTGCAGGTAAAGTTTACGTCTCAGCACGAGGGGAACCCAAAGGTCAGTCCTGCGAGCGGGCGAACACGTAGCCGGCCCCACGCACGGTAATCAGGCGGCGCGGACGGTTGGGATCGTCCTCGATTTCGGAACGAATGCGCGAGACGTGCACGTCGATCGACCGGTCGAACGCCGCCAGGTTTTCGCCTTTCAGGGCATTCATGATGGTGTCGCGGCTGAGAACCCGCCCGGCCCTCGACGCCAGGATCTCAAGCAGCTTGAACTGATGGGCCGTCAGGGCGCAAACGCGGTTGTCGACACGCGCTTCCATGGCGTGGGTATCGATTTCCAGACTGCCAAATCGCAATACTCCACCCTGCTCATCCTCTCTGCCGCGGCGCAGAATTGCCCTGAGCCTGGCCAACAGTTCGCGCGGTTCGAAGGGCTTCGGCAGATAATCGTCGGCACCGAGCTCGAGGCCGATGATGCGGTCGAGCGGCTCGCCCTTGGCGGTCAGCATCATGATGGGGATTCGGTCGCGACTGCGCAATGCCCGGCAGACTTCGAGACCATCCATGTCGGGCAGCATCAGATCGAGCAGAACGGCATCGAACTGACCGGTGGCCTGCCGATCAAGGCCGGACTGACCGGTTTCAGCGATCGTGACTTCGAAATCCGACTCGCCGAGATAGTCCCTGACCATCTCGGCGAGTCGGCTGTCGTCTTCAATGAGAAGAATGCGTTGATTCATGACACGCGGCTGTTACGTCCCGTTTCACCGCTCCGTCAAGGCTCAGCGGCCCCACCGCCGCCAGGAGCGCAAGTCTTCGAGGCGATCCTCGACCTGCTGCCGCTGTTCGGCTGTCAGCACCATGGCCACGTCGGTAATGGCGTTGACCCATTGTTTGCTGATCTCGCCGGCCTCCGCAACCTTCTCGGCCCGAAGTTCCTCGATTGCGGCACGATCGACGGTGTTGGCGGTCAGAAGTTCGGCAAATTCAAAACCGGTTCCCCGCATTTCGCCACGCATCGATTTCATATTGAGCGCCACCGGCATCAGGATGGCAATGATCTGCGCTTCCTGTTCCGGCGTGGCGTCGATTTCGATGCCGGCATGCCGGACGACCCGCGTAATGCGCTCTTCAATTTCCGAATCGCTCAGGTTGGCCCAACCGCCGCGCCGATGGCCGCGCCAGCCAATGGTCTGCAGCGGTCCGCCGCCGCCTTCCCTTACATCCTCACTCGCGTAGAGCTTGAGATGGGAGTAGGTCTTGGTCTGGGCGAAGGCCTGAACCGCAAAGGCGCTTCCGGCGATGATACCGACGCCGGCGACGAAGGCGACGAGACGGCGATTGCCGCGGCTCAGCCAATCGGATTTCGGATTTTGCTGGTTGTTTGTCACTGTGCTTCTCCTTCACGGTGGCGGCGGACCATCCGCCTTGATGTCAACTTATGTGGCCGGCGTTTCGGCGGCTTTTCGGCAATGTAAAGAAAGGTAAAGGCGACACCTCAGGACCCGACCTGGGCGCGCATCTGGCGCCGAATGATCCTGAATTTATGCATCTGCTCCGACGTCAGCACCGCTGCGAGTTGCTGTTCCATCACGTGTACATTCGATTTCATGTCGGAACGAATGGCCATGGAGTGGCGCAGAGGCGGCCGCCCCTCTTCCGGGTCGAAATTGTATTTTTCCATGGTCGCCTCAACGGAGTCGCGAAAGTCGCCGATGATGCGGACGAATGCGACCTGTTGGTCGGTGGTCAGTTGCAGCTCGCTTGCAGCGCGCTGGACCGCGCTTTCCTGCTGGCCAAGGACGGACTTTGACTGCGCCTGGGCATAGGCGGTCAGCAGCGTGAAGCCCAACAGGAAGACACCGCCGGCAGAAGCCATGCGCAGAAATGAATGGGGCGCGTTCGTTTTCATGATGTGATTTCCCTCGACTTACGGGCGCGCCCGGATTGGCCGCGCCTTGTAGATGGGATTTGGGAACCCGCCATTTCGGCCGCTTTTCCAAAGCGTAAAGTTATGTAAAGGCCACCGGGTCGGGCGGTCGCTGGATCTTGCCGCAGGTTGGCCGAGCGCTATTTATTGACGTCAGGGATGGCCCGGTAGGGGCAGCGGACCGGCGGGCACTGCGTGCTTTCGACGCCCATCCACGTCGAACTCCTTGTTGCCCGCCGGGACGTTCTCATTTTGCCTGACCGAGCGCTTAAGCTGTGCCGTGGTTAGGCTGGCATACGAAGCGGCACCGAACAATTTCTCAACCAAATGACGGTTTGTGCGGAGGAATTTGCTGTTCTTGGTGTAGTGGGCCAACGGTCCCGTTACCAGGTGGCGCGACCAGGACTCGTCGGTATCCCGCAGCAGGTGCTGTCAGACTGCAAGCGCGCACTCGTTCTGGGTCACGTACCACGTTCACGCGCCATCAGCACTCATCAGATATGAGTGCTAACACACTGTTATCACTCATATTTCACCACACTCATGTTTTGACAAAGCGCTCGAATCGGGCATCATATCTCTCGGGGAACAACAATGAGGGCCGCATGAGCAACAAGGAAATCGAATTGATGCTAAGCGGGCATGGTCTGACCACCGCCCAGATCTACTACCGCATGCCGGATTTCAAACAGGTTCTGCAGACCTATCTTTGGCAAGATTACGACCTGGCACCGGATTTTCCGAAACTGTTCCGCTTCCTGGATTTCTGGCAGGAAAAACTCGACGGGCCGATCCATTCGGTTGCCTACTCACATCAGCACCTGATCAAGCCGGGCGAGTGGCGCAAGATAGACGGTGAATTCCTGCTGAACTGACCCGGCTTGGCCGAAGGTCTCAGACCTTCATCGATACATCGCTGAATGCGAGCCCGTCGGCACCGTCTCCGGCGGATAGAATGCGGCTGACCGTCCAGTCGCTGGTGTCGATCTCGACGACATTGCCACTCAATTGCGCACCGACAAACAGCGAGGAGCCATCGGGAGCGAAGAGCAGCGATGCCGGGGTCGTCGCACCCACCGATTTCAGATCAACCTGGGCAATTTCGGCATGCGACGCCGCGTCATAGACGACAATGCGATCCTGATGCAGGTCAGCAACGGCAACGGCATGGCCCTCCGGGTGGAAACGAACGCGAATGGGCAGGAATCCCGCATCGATATGGGCCAGGTGATCCATCGTCTCGACATCGAAAACAAAAATGTCCTGCGACTGATTGTTACCGACCCAAAGCGTCCGGCCATCCGGGCTGACATCAACGGCCTCGGGTCCCTCGCCAGCTTCGATCGTCTGGCGCAAACGCATGGTTTCCGTGTCGATCACGCTCAGCGTATCTGACCCTCTGCTGGTCACGAAGGCCGTCTCGGAGTCGGGCGAAAGCGCAAGGAGATGCGATCCCAACTGATCGGTCGGCGCGATGCCTGTTACCTTCCCGCGATCAATGTCGACGCGGATGACATCACGGGTTTCCTCCGTCGTGGCGATGACATCGTTGGAATCGGCCAGCCAGGCAATACCGTGCGGTGCCTGGTGCGGCGCAGTTGAGATCGTGTTGCGTAAACTTGCGGTGGCGACGTCAAAAACGTTGAGTTCTTCACCGATGTATCCGTCTTCCTGGTAGGACACGACCACGACGGTCTTCCCGTCCGGCGACAGCGCCAATTCATGGGGCGATCCTCCGGTGACTGGCCGAGCCACTTCGGTTCCGGATTCGAGATCGATAAAGCTGACCGTTCCCTCGAATTTATTGCCGACCATCAGGGTCGTTGCCAGCGCCGGGGCAGTGAGGCCCGCGACGGCTGCCAGGGTGACAAGCATCGTACGCATGATGAACTCCTCTTCCGGTTGGTTGGCCGACCCGCCCGCCGTGCCTGTATGGATCGGACGTGGGAATTGAATTCAGGCTTTTCCGGGGCAAGGGAACAGCTTGAACATTCGAGCGACAGCCATATTTCCTGCTTGGGAGCGGGGAGTCCCGAGATGGACAAATCAGACAATGCGGGCGTGAGAATTCCGCCACCACTGGTTTTCCTGGCAGCGCTGCTGGCGGGCTTGTGGTGGGATTCGCCGTGGTTTGCTGGGCGGACAACGGGCACCGGCTCGCTGCTGCTGGGCGGCCTCATCACCATGGCCGGTTTGTGGCTGATGGCCGCCGGAGCCATTGGGCATCGACGCGCGGGCACCAATATCGAGCCCTGGCATCCGACGACGGCACTGATTACCACCGGTGTCTATGGCTATTCGCGCAACCCGATCTACCTCGGAATGGCCACGGTGCAGGCGGGAATTGCAGTCTGCGGGGCCAGCCTTGGAGCGCTGGTGATGATCATCCCGTTCCTGGCGTTCATCCAGTACTATGTCATCACACGTGAAGAACGCTATCTAACGTCCAAATTCGGCAGCACTTACGAAGCCTACAAGAACCAGGTCCGTCGCTGGATCTGAACAACCGCCGGAGGTTGTCCTGGTCAGATTGAACCATTCTGCCGCGGTGCATTTGCGTCAAGGTCGAGCTCAAAACGCAGTCCGGGCTGTCCGAGGCTTTGAGCGAAGGAATTGGCGCACCGGCCCTTCGGGTTTGCGGTCGGCGGACGCCCGCAGTGTCAGGATGCTCGCGAGATGCCTCCGGCATCGCGCTGCGCTCCTTCCTCACGGATCGCCTCGCCGACCACAAACAGAATTGCTTCAATCTAACCAGGACAAGTTCTAAAGCGCGTCCTCGAGCTGCCGTTCCAGGCGGTTCAACTTCTTTGCCGATGCATTGAGCTCGGATTTCAGTTCGCGCATCTCATCGAGGATTTCACGCAACGCAGCGCCGCGAGGTGGATCGACCCGTTTCTGCACACCTTCCTGTTGGGTCTCGGCGATCCCGCTGATCAACCAGCGCAGGGAAACATTCAGAATGGCCGCAAGCATTTGCGTCTTGTTGGATCGAGGCCTGGTCTTGCCGGACTCCCATCCGACGAGCGTTTTCGGGGTGAGACCGAGCCGGGCCGCCAATTCGTCCCGCGTCAGGTTCTGAGCCTCCCGTGCGGCCTTCACCCGTCCGGCAAAGGTCGAATGCTGTGCGCCGGTTTCGTTGTCGTTCATACCGCCTGCTCCTCGATTTTGGTTGTATCGTTTTCTCATTCGTCGATGCACCGTCCGATTTTGCTGCAGTGCACGCGCTGTTTTAACAGGCCGTAAGCATTGAGCAAGCTCATGTGCAAACTGATCGAGGGGTGTGACGATGCCGCGCGCCTACAAAATCGCCGGCGGCTCCCGTCGGAACCGCCGGCGTACTGGCCTGGTGCTGCCGACACGCGATACGCTTCAGGTCAGCACCGCCACACCGAAATGGTTGTTTTCGTCTGTCCAAACATCCGAAAGCTGCCAGCCGGCCCGTCCGGCCAGGTCCTTGAACCCGTCCGGCGTGTATTTGTGCGAGTTTTCCGTGTGGATCGTTTCTCCTTCCGCAAACCGCACGATCTCGCCGCCAACAGTCACTTGCTGACTTTCCCGGCTGACAAGATGCATTTCGATACGGGACTCGCTGTCGTTCCAACGGGCCTTGTGGCGAAATGCGGCGGGGTCGAAATTGGCACCGAGCTCTCGGTTGATGCGGGTCAACAGGTTGAGATTGAACGCCGCGGTCACACCTTCGCTGTCGTCATAGGCGCGCAGCAAAGTATCGCGGTCTTTGACGAGATCAAACCCGATGACAAATGCCGCAACATTGTCGATGCCCCGCAGGCGACGCATCAGATCGATACTCGCCTCGACCGAAAAGTTGCCGATCGTCGATCCGGGAAAGAACAGAATTTTGGGCGCATTCCCACAGGCATCGGGCAACTCAAAATCCGCAGTGAAATCCGCAACAACCGGATGCACATCCAACGCGGTGTAGTCATCAGCAAGCAGTCGGGCGGCATCGATCAGATGTTCGGCCGAAATATCGACAGGCACATAGGCAGCCAGCAGTGGCAGGGCATCAAGGAGAATGCGGGTCTTGACGCTGGATCCACTGCCCAGTTCAACCAGTGTGGCACCCTTGGGCGCAATGTTGAGGAGATCTCCGGCGCGCGCTTCCAGAATGCCCGTCTCGGTTCGCGTCGGATAGTAATCGTCCAATCGGGTGATGCGATCAAACAGTTCGGAACCTGCCGCATCGTAAAGCCACTTGCTTTCAATCGTTTTCTGCTCGGCGGCGAGGCCTGACAGGATCGAGCCGGCAAAGCCGCTGGCGGGCATGGCAGCCGCGTGCGTTGTTCGCGTCCCGTCACGCTTTTCACCATCTTCAGCGAGCCTTAGTCCCAGCATCTGCCAGCGCTGGTGGGGGTAGAAGAAGGTACGATAGGAGGGCCGCATTTGCGCCAGCGGTGTGGCGCAGGAACCGCCGCGCAGCACAAACTGGTTGCACATGAACTTGCCGTTGTATTCGCCGATTGCTCCCTCCGGCGGACGAAAGCCGGGATAAGGCGTGAACGGGCTGCGCGTCCATTCCCAGACGTCACCCCAGAACTGCTCGCCGGTCTCCGCATCCGCCTTCAAGGAGCGGATGTCGGACGGCATCGGCCGGTAATTGCCGCTGTCGAGAAAATTGCCGCGGATCGGCCGATCGCGAGCGACCACCTCCCACTCGGCTTCGCCTGGCAGCCGTTTGCCTGCCCAGCGCGCATAGGCATCGGCCTCGTAGTAACTCACATGAACCACCGGTGCGTCGAGGTTGACAGGTTGCGCGCCGCGCAGCGAGTAGCTCCACCATTCGTCATCCTGTTGCCACCAGTAAAGCGGTGCGTCCCAACCTTCGCGCTGGCTGCACGCCCAACCGTCGGATAGCCACAAGGTCGCGGTTCGATAGCCGCCATCCTCCATAAAGGCGATCCAGTCCCGGTTGGTGACCGGTCTTGACGCCAGGCGAAATGGGTCGAGCCACAGCCGGTGACGTGGCCCCTCGCAATCATAGGCAAATCCGTTGCCATCGTGGCCGATCTCCACCAGGCCACCTTCGTGGTCAATCCATCCGAGCGGTTGCTCGTTCGACAGTTTGATCGGTTCGGGTGCGCGATAGGGCGGCAGCAAAGGGTTGTGCGACAGGGCGTGCAACAGGTCGGTGACCAGCAGCTCCTGATGCTGCATTTCATGGTGACAGCCGAGTTCTGTCAGGTCATGGATCTCTTTGCTGTCGTGACGTTCTTCATCCAGCAAAAGACGCATCGCTTCGTCGACATGGGCACGATAGGCCAGCACTTCCGAAACCAGGGGACGGGACAGCATGCCCCGTTTGGAGCGCATGTGGCGGGGTCCGGCTTGGACGTAGTAGGAGTTGAACAGAAACGCAAAGCGTTCGTCGGGTGACTGGTAAGCCGACACGCGAGGCTTGAGAATGAACTCTTCGAAAAACCAGCTGGTGTGGGCCAGGTGCCATTTGGCGGGGCTTGCGTCTTCCATGGACTGCAAGGTCATGTCTTCCGGGCTCAACCCTTCGACAAGCGCCTCGCTACGGGCGCGAACGGAGTCGTAGAAGGAAATGCCAGTAACGGTTGCTGGCAAGGAGCGGTGTTTGGGCTTCACTGTCACGATACCTCATTGGTTGCGGAGTTGAATGCACTGCCGTCTCGTCAGACCACCGCTCTCCTTTTCGCCGCTTTTTCAGGAATATACGGTGCCCCATCGCTCTGCGCCCCGCATCAGCCGCGCCCCGAATATCCGGTTGAAATAAGGCGCAGCCGAGACGGGAACAGACCCGACCGATCACAGTTGCGTAACTTCAGCGATGCCGCGTTACCCGTAAAGGTCGTGACAACCGGCCTCCTGACAGCGTTTGTCAGGAGGCATGTGGCTTGTTGCGACGCAGCCAGTCGGCAATGCCCTGACCGATCAGGTGCGGGTGATCTTCCTGCAGGAAATGCGTGCCGGAACCAACGAACCGGACCTCAAGATTGGGCACGTTTTCGCTCAGGTAGTCGACCACCGGCTTCGGAGCCAAGGCGCCCGGTTCCGCATGAAACAGCAGTTTCGGTATCGGACTCGCCAACAGCCATTCGCCGTTCTTCAGTACTTCGGCCTCGGCATACGCCGGCTCGCCGCCAATCGGGACCTCGCGTGGCCATTGCAAGGTGGGCAACCGGCTCCGACGTGTCGGGAACGGCGCGCGATAGGCCGCCATCTCTGCTTCGCTCAGCGGCCGCACCACACCCATCTTGGGCAGGATCGTCTCGACGAAGAAATTGCCGTCGAGAACCATCTTCTCGCCGACATCCGCTGTGCGCAGATCACGAAACAGCGGGCCCAGTTGCGGCCCCATGGCCTCGTAACTTGGCATTGGCAATGCCGGTGGTACGAGCGCCTCCATGAAGGCAACTGCGGCCACCCGATCGGGATTCAACCGCGCGTGACGCATGCCGATCACCGAACCCCAATCGTGAATGACAAGGACCATGTCATCGAGACCGAGCGCGTCGATAAAACCATCCATGTAAGCCACGTGATCCTGCAGCCGATACTCGATGTCGGGCTTTGCGCTGTCGCCCATGCCGATCAGATCCGGCGCCACGGCGCGATATCCGGCAGCGACGACGTAGGGGATGATGTTGCGCCAAAGATAGGACGATGTCGGATTGCCGTGCAGAAAAAGCACCGGCTGTCCACTGCCCTCGTCAACATAGGCAATTGTCGACCCCTCGACCTCGACAGTCTTTTTGGCGAACGGAAATTCCGGCGAGATCGGCAGTTGATGCGGCGGCTGTGACTGGGCCCGGCCCGCAACCGGCACACCGGCCGCGAGGGCAACCAGACCGGCCGTTCCGGCTGCAAGTGAAGCACGGCGTGACATCATAAGTTTTTGCGACATTGAATTCCTCACCCGACAGGGCACGCACCATGCGCGCCTTCGCAATGAACACCTAGGAAGTCATGGCCTCTGTCAAAACCTCCGGATTCGCGCCGCCACGGTGCAAAAACGATCCGGGACGAGAGGCTTGTTCTCGACCGTCAGTCGGCCTGATGGCGAACGACCCGTCTCCAATTTACTTTAGGCGGACTTATTGTTACTATTCAAATGCAGGCGGAGCAGGAAAAATGGATGTTAGTGAAATATTTACCGCATCAAATATTTCCAATATTATAGCCAGAATTCTTTACACCGGTGTACTTCTAATCGGCATCTTTTTATTGGCCAGATTGGCAATTCAACTGTGGACCGCAAAGCCGATAGCGTTGGGCGAAATCAAATTTGTGGAAAACGGCGTCCAGAATGATGATCTGGTCAAAGGCGCCACTGAAGAAATAACCGATTATCGCAACCACATTCGCGATCTGATCAGCGAATTCGTCAGCCAGGAAAAGGAACGGGTCGAGAAGGGCAATGAGGGGCAGCTCATCTACGAGCAGCTCTTCAGCGACGAAGAACTCGCCGACTTAACCTCTGCCGCCGATGCGGCACCCGAGATTGAATTCAAGATTCAAGGAAACGACGTCGGATCCTGGCTGAATGCAATCCGCAAGCTGATTGAACCGCGCAACGCCCTGCGGGTGAGCGTTTTCAAGCGGCAAACCGACCATAGCTTCTCGATCGGGTGGCCACGACGCCACAAGAATATTGATGCTGGACATGTCAAGCAGGGGTTTCGGGCCGGCCACGTCTCCCCCGACGCCATCAACCGGTCCATCGGTTGTCGTATTTTCTGGCTGGAGCTGGCGGAGACGTCGCCAAAAATCGCCGGGGTTTCTCCCGGGATTTTTTGCCAATGGGTGGGTGCAAGCCAGGAATTCGACATCGTTCAATCGATGCGCGCCAACTACGAGCAGTTAGACGAGATCGAAGCGCAGGTGAAGACCACGCTTGCCCGAGTCGGGCCGATGGCTGATACGGTCGCAGGCTTCCCGCCTCTCCAGCACCTGGTCGTGCAACTCTATTCGCAGCTACCGGATACCGACCCCGCCCTTCTGGTCCATGCGCAAAACAATCTGCGGGAGGTCATTCGAGGCGGGCAGCCGAAAAAATACGAGAAGATAAAAGAGGATATCGAAACCGTCCTGGCGTCGGCGAATGAGGCTCCCATTTCAGCGGGCGAGATTGTCGAAATATCGGGCGGAAAGTCCGGCAGCGTCCGGGCCACGCTGACGGCAATCCTGGCTGATGGGGACGGCAACCACTTTCTGCTGCTGCCTGACTATGCCTTCCCCAACGGCGCCTCGGAAGTGTTCCAGATCAACGAAACGGATGGGTCGCTAACCCGCAAGGTTGCCACGCTTGACCGCTTTCTGCCGGAGCACGCCGTGGCTCTGGCCCGCATTGATGAGGACATCAAATTCACCAACACGGTCAACGGGATCTCCATGGTCGGGACCGCACCACCCAAAGTGGACGCAAAAGTCCGCGTTTTGACGAAGGGCCAGACAATTGACGGCAATATCTCCACAACGGATGTGACCTTCGATAGTAGATCTGCATCGGGCGTCGTCACCATCAGCAATGCATTCCAGCTGACACCGGTCGTCAGGCGTCCTGGCAGCGGCGGGTCGCCCATCGTTGATGAAAATCGCAACCTGATCGGCCTGCATCATTCAACTTCCCGGACGGCAAGTGTCGCCCTACCCGCCAAAGCGATCCTGGATGCGTACGGGTTGAAGTTCGCCGAGTAAGATCCGGCAGACTTCGCTCGAGTGCATTCATCTAAGGCGCTGCTGCTCACGATCGAGCGAAGACTGCCGTTGAAAATTACCTTGCGATTGTCTAATTTGGCCAAAATGGACAAATAGGACAACTTTATGCGATCCGTTACCGCCTCTGAGGCGAAAAACAAGTTTGGACAACTTCTCGATATGGCTCGAAGCGAACCTGTCCGCATCAAGAAAAATGGTAGGGATGTGGCTGTTGTTCTGTCTCCGGATGACTTTCAACGTCTGTTGGACAGCGGACGCGAGGTAAACCCTGCGGTCAAACGCCTGCACCAGAAGAGTGTAAGCCGTTGGGCAAAGGTTTACACGGCACTGGCCAAGTAGACTACGAGGCGGACTTGATCTACCTCACATTGGACGACGCTCTGTTCATTCATGCCGAACAGATCAATTTGTTCGGCGGAATGCCAGGCGTCCGTGACCTCGGGCTCATTGAGGCGGCCTTGCTTCGACCACAAACCGGCTATTACGGCGACCCCGTGGAGGAGGCTGCTGCATTGTGGGAGAGCCTCACGATCAACCATGGATTTGTTGATGGGAACAAACGGGTTGGTTTTGCTTGCACCGATATCTTTCTCCAGTTGAATGGTCATCGTATCGAAGCCGCCCCTCAAACGGTGATCGACTTCATCTTCTCAAACCTGGAAGCCGGACAGTTCAACAAACCGGTCTTGGAAACTTGGCTTCGCGGGCATTCGAAGCCGACGGACTTGCCAGACTAGCAAGCCTACCTAGAGTTGACGCTGAAACACGCGAAACGACTAGTTTTCGTGTTTTTCCCTCTCCTGCTTGGCTTCCGCCGGCGGATTCCAGCCAAGTGCATTGTAGATCCGGTATTGCAGCAAGCCGAGATATTCGTGCAACGCGGCATCGGCTGCAGCGACGTTTCCGGCGATCGGCAGCCAGGTGGAATCGGCTTGCAGCGTTAGCGCCGGCAATGGTTGCGGATTGAGGCCGAAGTGGCGGAAGAACAGGAGACTGCGCTGCATATGGTAGCCGGAGGTCACGAGGAACACGCGGTCGAAACCGCGGCCATCCAGCAAGCGGCGGGTTAGTCGAGCGTTTTCGAACGTGTTGCGGCTGTGCGGATCCCGCAGAACTTCGGCGTCGGGGACGCCCAGTTCTCGCAAAGTCTCGGCGAAGACATCGGCCTCGGCCACTCCCTTGCCATGGGGATCGCCACCGCTGACAACAATCGTGCAGATATGACCGGCCGCCTTGCAGTCGCGCCAGGCCGTAACAGCGGCCTCGATGCGGCCGAACCCGGTGAGACTGGGGTTCCTCTGATTGCCGACTTCCACGGTGCCGGAGCCGAGAACGACGATGGCATTGCGTTCGCCCCAGTCAGGGGGCGGCAGATCGACAAAGGGTTCCTGGAGCTCAGAAAGAAGACGCTGCGACAGCGGTGCCGTCCCGGTCAGGCCCAGAACCAGCAACAACACCAGCACCAAAGCTACCGACAGACGGCGCCAACCAGCCAACAGCATCAGGACCGCTGCTACCAGCAAAACAAAACATACGGCCAGGATCATCGAAGCGCCTTCTCGTTTTCCGCGTCGCCGCCAAATTTTATGACCGGAATCAGGCGATTGAAAGCATGCTTAAGGTGCCTGCTCGACAATGCGACTTGGCACTATCACTTCCGCGTGTATGGCAATCCTTTGCCGAAATCACTGCGTAAGAACCCTCAGATCCGTCGATCAAGGTACCTATGAAACTCGAAACCCTGCCCGTCCTGACCCGGTTCTCCGATGTTGCCGACCCGGCCCGCTATGTGCCGGTGCCGGACGACTGGGTCGTTTTCATGTCCGACGTGGTCGACTCCAGCACGGCCATCGACGCGGGTCGCTACAAGGCGGTCAATCTCGCCGGCGCGGCGACCATCAGCGCTGCTTCCAATGCGCTGAATGGGGCGCTCAGCCTTTTTGCGTTCGGGGGTGACGGTGCTGGTTTCGTCGTGCCTCCGGAGCAGGTGGAAACGGCGCAAACGGCGCTTGCGCGTGTCGCGGCATGGGCAAACCGTGATCTTGAGCTGGAGCTGCGCGTGGGCAAAGTGACCGTCGGAAAGGTCCGTGAAGCAGGTCAGGATCTGCGGGCGGCTTTCTGGCAGGCATCACAGGATGTCCGCTATGCGATGTTCGACGGCGGCGGGATGGCCTGGACCGCAGTACAACTAAAATCGGGAGCAATCCGCTTCGAAGAAGACGAAAGCGGCATTGATCCGGATCTGACGGGCCTGTCGTGCCAATGGGACACGATTCCGGCGAGACAGGGCAAGATCGCATCGCTGATCGTCAAGCGCGGCGAAAAAGCGACGCCAGAACAGTTCGCGGACCTCACGGCCAAAGTCATCGATCTGCTTGAGTCGGAACGATCCTTCAATCCGGTACCAGTGCAGGGCCCGCAAGCCCGGCTTGACGGCAGGTCTCTTCGGATGCAGCTGCGGGTACCGGCCGGAATGACCGGTTTCTGGCGCGTTCCAGCCGTGTTCGGCATGGCCGTGTTTGCTTGGACATTGTTTCGAACCGGCCTTCGGTTGGGAAGCTTCGATCCCGTCCGCTACCGCCGAGAGATCGCCAGCAACACGGATTACAGAAAATTCGAAGACGGCCTGATGATCACCGCTGATTGCCCGATGCCAACGATCGAGCGGCTGCGCAGCGAGCTTGAAACGGCAACGCAGAACGGACTTGCGCGCTTTGGACTGCATCTTCAGGACGAGGCTCTGATGACCTGTGTGGCGCCTTCGGTCACCGCTTCGGACCACATTCATTTCGTCGACGGCGCGGGAGGGGGTTATACCCTGGCGGCCCGACAAATGAGAAATTGATCAGCTTTTCGATCGGCCACGGTCGTTGAGTCACAGGCCAAATGACATAGCTCAATGCCCCCCGGCTCATCCGTGTCACTCTTGCTGGTCAGGAGAAAGCCATGGAATTGCCGTTTCTGTTGCTGACAATCGGCGGATTGTTGCTCGTTGGCCTGGTTGCCGACACGATAGGCCGTCGTACGCTGGTGCCGAGGGTAACGGTACTGATCCTGTTCGGCGTTGCTGCCGGACCCTCCGGGCTCGATCTCCTGCCGCAGGCGCTGTCGGCCTGGTACGAAGTACTCGCCACCATCGCGCTGACCATGGTGGCATTCCTGCTTGGCGGAACACTCTCAGCAGAGACACTGCGGGCCCATGGCCGAGCCATTTTGGCGATCTCAATTTGCGTGGTTCTGCTGACAACTTTGGTGGTCGGCGCCGGCCTTGCGCTGCTTGGAGTAGCGCTCCCGCTGGCACTGCTGCTGGCTGGCATCGCCACGGCGACTGCACCGGCAGCAACCCAGGACGTCGTTCGACAATCCGGGGCGGCCGGGCCATTCACCACGACGCTGCTCGGGATAGTCGCCGTTGACGATGCCTGGGGCCTGGTCGTGTTCAGCATTCTGCTGGTCGCGGCAAAGACTTTGATGGGTGGCGACGGCATGGAATTGCTAACCACCGGGCTGGCGGAGATTGGGATTTCGGTGCTGATTGGCATGGCAGTTGGCGTGCCGGCAGCTTTTCTCTCTGGACGGCTGCGACAGGGCGAACCGACCCAATCTGAAGCAATCGGCATCGTTTTCATCTGTGCCGGCCTGGCGACCTGGCTGGGTGCCTCCTTCCTGTTGGCGGGGATGATCGCAGGGGCCATCGTCGTCAACTTCGCCGCCCATCATGAGCGCGCCTTCCACGAGATTGAGCGTATCGAATGGCCGTTCATGGTGCTGTTTTTCGTGCTCGCCGGCGCCGCGCTTAAGTTCGGTGACCTGATGCTCCTAGGTCCTGTCGGCATCGCCTGCCTTGTTCTGCGTTTCGGATCGCGCCTCGCCGGCGGATGGCTGGGAGCGGTGATCGCCGGCTCATCTGTCGTTTTCCGCCGCTGGATCGGGCTGGCCCTCGTCCCGCAAGCGGGTGTCGCGCTGGGCATGGCCCTGGTCGCCGGTAACAGCATACCGGAACTGCGCGACGCGTTGCTCACGATCACGATTGGAACGACGATCGTGTTCGAGATCATCGGACCTGTTATGACGCAATTGGCGCTGAGGCGCGTCGGGGAAGCCGCCCCAAACTGAACCGGCAGCCTAGTTCTTGCCCGATTGTTTGGAATGTTTCGAACCCTTGCCGGTCAGCAGTTGAATGATCTCGTCGATCTGCTTCGATTGATCGCGCACGGCCCGCTCGCCAGCCTCAAGAATGATGTCGGTCTGGACCTTGTCGGCGCTGAACCCGTCCACATAAGTCGGTACCAGGGGAGCGAGCTGGTAGGAGACGACATCAACATCCGATTGGAACAGTCTGTGGCGCTCCAACGACAATCGGCTGATGCTGGCCTCGCCGCGAAAAATCATCGCTAACAGCGGACTGACCCACTGCACGATACCGCCGCGAACGCTGGTGTAATCGGAAACGCTGAAATCCCAGTGCGTGCCAAGGCTGACCACAATGAACTCGTCGGCATCCGGGACATTGGACCGGGCATGCAGGTAGGCGATGTCTCCCGGTGAATTGAGCATCAATCCCGCATCAGCAAAAAAATCATCATCCTGATCGTTTCCCGTGAGCAGCACCGCCGGAAAGTATGTGGGCGCGCTTGTTACCGCTGATACCAGAGGAGCCAGATACAGATTGGCCTGATCCGGGTGCCAGTTTTGAAACATCTTGAGACCCGCTTCCCGTTGCGAAAAAGACGGGTACATGGCGGGGCGCAGAAGATCTCGGAACGTGCCTTTGCTGAAAGCCTGTTCCGAGGCAAGGATCCGCGCGTGGTTGAGCATTCGAGGGCCCAGGAACCCGTCGGCCGTCAGGATCCGATGGTGCAGCGGTGCCGACAGGATCTTGCCACCCAACGCTTCATATTCTTTCGCCACTTCCGCCGCCGTCGGTGGCTTCCCGGTCTTTTCGTCGGGGTAGAGCAGCAACGTCGCAATGATGGCGCCGGTTGAGGTTCCGGACACAAAATCAAACAGTTCGTAGATTTGTTTGCCCGAGCGTTCCTCAATGGCTTTCAGGACTTCGAGGTCCGCCAGACCCAGCAGACCGCCACCTTCGATAGCGAGGATCCGCACTCGTGAGGGATCGTCTGGATTCCACCTGACCGGCGGCCCGAAATCCTCCTGAGCCGGCCAGCCGACCATGCGATACTCGTATTCAACAAAGTAGCGGTTGTAGACGTACGCGACCCCAAGATAGAGCAGCAGCGCCGCCGACAGCGTGGCCAAAAGCCCGATCAGGATGCGGAACAAACGCTTCATGCCGGTTCTTCCCGCCAGCGACAAATCGGTCCGCTTTTTCCGATTGTCCGCATCACCTCTCCTCAATTCACCGGTGCCGAGTGGGATGGGCCCTCAAAGTCTGGCCGGTTTCATCCAATCGACGTCGGGGCGTCCGGCCAATTCAAACGTACGACGGCGCAATTCTTTCACAAGGGCGGCCCGATCGCCATGTCCGACAAGCTCGGTCGGTGGTATCGGATCTCCGATGGCCACATCGATACGCCTGCCGATTTTACGTACCGTTTCGCGGAGGAACATGGACGACCGTAACGTCTGGCCGAAGCAGCTCGCCAAATGAAACAGCAGGCTGTTCTGCCCTGAAAAGTGCATCGGCACGACCCACGTATCCGGGAGACTTACCAGCCTGGCCGTAAAGCTGATCCATGGTAGATCGCGAGCAGGCGACAAAAACGGCGGCTGTGCTGTTGCAACGCCGCCCGCCGGAAACAGAGCAATGGCACCGCCGCTTCCAAGTGCGGCTGCGGCTGCGCGCCGAGTCGCGATGGTGGTCGCGTTACCTTCGGGCGTGCCCGAGAAATCAACCGGGAGACAATAGGGTTGGACCTCTGGAGCGCGATTCAAAGCGTTGACGGTGACCACCTTGACCTCCGGCCTCACTTTCAGGGTCAGCCATGTCAGCAGAACACCGTCGATCACCCCATAAGGGTGGTTTGCGATGAACAAAACAGGCTTGTCCCGTGGAACACGCTCCAGCGACTGCGCATCGTAGCGAACGTCCATTTCAAGCAATCGGACTGCGGAATCGAAAAATGACTCATGTCGATATTGCGGCGATTCGCGTTCGATGCAGTATCGCTCGTAAGGCCTTTGCAGCCGCGTCTGGCCCGAGAGGCGTTCGACGGCCCTGATCATCGCCCGTTCTCGACGCGTTTGTCCTGGGACAGCGTAAGTCAGAAAGTTTTCGGTTTCACCGCCCATCCGATGCTGATCCGTACCCGACTGCTGATTGTGCCGACCGTACCCACCCGAGCATCGGGTTCAGACGCACAGTATGGATTCTTTGTTCCCAGGCAAGACTATGTTTGGCAACTGTGGCAATCTCCAGCCACGGAGAGGAACCTGCCGTGCACTATCTGCGACCACCGTCAAGACTCCTCCTTGTGGCCTTCGCCGCAGCGGCGATGGCACTTGGGCCGCCGCTGGTCAGCGGCAATGCGCAGGACGGCGTGCCGCAGAATTGTTTCGGGCCGCCTCCCTACAACTGCTTTTCACATGGCGACATCCCGCCTGGTGCCCCGGACGGGTCCTATGAAACGCTCTACCGGGCCTACGCCCATTTCGCGTGGCAGGATTTTCTGGCTCTGAATTTCCCGGCAAAACGAACCCCGGAAGGACCGGTTCCGATCCCCGACACGATGAAGGGCCTCGATTATCTGGATGGCAGCTACACGACCGTATGGGAAACCTACGTCGAGGCGCGCGACCTGTTTCAGCCCGACGGTTCGGCGCCTCCACCGTTCGGGTCGGGAACCGAGGTGCCGGCCATCTGCCTTCAGGAGGCACGTGTAACAGGCAAGGACAACGTTCATGTGATGGTCAGCCAGATATCCAAGGCAGACACCATCCGCGGAGGCGACGTGCTGGACGAGTACATCCAGGCCAATCGCATGGGTCCGGTCATCGATCAGAACGGCAAATATGTCCGGTTCGGCATCAGTTTCAACGAGGCCATGTACGACTACATCGTCGACAACCGTCTTTACACGCCCGAGGGACAGGCGGCGTTCGATGTTGACGATCCCGACCACAGCGGCTCTCCGGTGCAATGGCCGCGCGGTGTTTATTCCGACGTTGTCGATAAAGCCGGCATCGGGTCGATCATGGTCAAGGCCGCGTGGAAGGTTCTTGGCGATCAGGAAGATGCGTCGAAGTTCCACACCATCGACGGATTTGTCTACAATGTGGCGAAAGGCGCCTTCGGACAGGAGCCGCAGGTCAAGGAGAGTTGTACGGTCGAGAAACTGGCGCTCGTCGGCCTCCATATCGTGCATCGCACGAACAGTTCACCTCAATGGGTCTGGTCGACCTTCGAGCACATCGACAATGCGCCCTGGATGGCCGATTTTCGGGTTGGCTCGCCAACGGGCAGCTACAGCTTTTTCAACCCGGAAACCTGCCCGTCGCATCGCGGGGCGCCCGCTCCGAGCTGCCGCTACAATCAGGTTCCCGATCATCCCTGGAACCCGGAACGAACGGATCTGACGCCGACGACCGTAATTCGCATGGGCGCTCCAGGCCGATACGCCATCGTCATGAACAAGGCATTTCGGGACATGCTGCAGAAGTCCTACGGCGCCGGCGGAACTGTTTGGGAAAACTATTTTCTGGTCGACGTGCAATTCCCGACAGTCACTCTCAAGGGCGAGGACGACATCCGCAAGGTCAATCCGGCTTACCCGGACGGACTGCCGACGCCGACCTTCCTGCCCAACGCACTGATCGAGACCTATATCCAAGGGTTTACTGCGGGCGACACCACTTCGAACGGCAATGCCGTGCCCGAAACGGATCAGATGCAGAATGTCAGTCCGAACGGCGGTATCGTCGGCGTCAATCCGTGGAACCCGGACGCGATCTACAACAAGAGCGGCGGAGCGCAACGTAACTCGTCAAGCTGCATCGGTTGCCATGCCGATGGTGCTATGACCAACGGGACCTTCTCGACCTACGTATTCTCGCTCAGCCGCGCACGGTCGCCGAACAATGCGAACGAGAAGCCGTTACGAGACTGGCTCAAAGGCCTGGGCGGAAAGTGACAGGGCACCAGCCCGAATTGCAGAAGGAGAGGCTCCTATGAATCCGGACCGCCGAACCGTCATCAAGAGCGCAGGTGCGCTCGGCACCACATTGCTGGCTCCCAATCTGCCGATGTGGGCGCGCGCCGAGGAAGATCCTTCCGTCACCGCGCCGGACGGCATCACGGATGCATCGGCCGCGCTTCTGGATGTCGCGGCGGACGTTCTGGTGCCGGAGCTGAGACAGGACGATATCTCGCTGGCCGACATGTATTACGACCTCTGCAATCGGGCCATGCCGATGGCCGTCTCCACCCTGCTGTCCGATTACCAGACCTACACGATGCAGGGACATTCGCCGCAGCAGATCGCCAATTTGTTTCTGCGCAGCTCGGGCGACCCGAACCTGCCGAACCGCTCAAGTGCGGGAGCGGCGGCAAGGCTGACCATGATGATGTGGCTGTTCGGTGTCTGGTATGGCGGCTATGAGGTTCAGAGCCTCAGCGGCTCGGCCAACTATATCGACAAAGCGTATCAGACCGATTTCATCGTATCTTCGCGAGCCTACAAGAACGCATGGATTTGGCGCTTCGCGCAAGCCCATCCGATGGGTTTCAGCCACTTCAAGTTCGGATCCTGGGCAGGCCCGCCTCCGGACCTTTCCAACTATACGAACCCAACCGGCTGACAGCCGCCCCTTCTCTGGCCAACAGGAGATCCGTGATGGGTTACAACACGCCACAGGAAACGGTCTACGACGTGATTATCGTCGGTTCCGGCTTCGCCGGCGCAAACATGGCCTATGTGCTCGGCTCGGAGCCTTACAACAAGAAAGTGCTGATTATTGAGGCCGGGCCCGGTCTGGAACGCAGTCGCGAAGACTACATGGAGAACTTCTTCCTCAACACGTTCAAATCACCCTCGTCGCCCTACCCTCCCAACAACAATGCGACATTCCTGAACGTACCACCGGAAAACGTGAATGCGCCGCGACCCACCATCCAGGATCTGGTCAATGGCTGGTCGCAGGGCGCCGCCGATCGCTTCCATAGCTTCCCTGAAAAGTCCTACCTGACCTACACGACCGGTTCGAAACCATTCGCCAGCACTTATGAACGGCTTGCTGGTGGAACCGGCAACCACTGGATGGGAACCTGCCTGCGCATGTCCCCGGAAGACCTGTCGACGCAGACCGATTTTGGTGTCGGCCGCAACTGGCCGATCGGATACGACGATCTGACCGACTTCTACAACCAGGCGGAATATCTGATCGGCGTATCCTCGGATGTCGGGCAGCAGAATGTCGCCGTTGGCACCGAATGGGCGCAGGCCGCAGAACAGCAATTCACGGATGGCTACAACTATCCCATGCAGCCGATTCCAACGAGCTACTGGGACCGGCTGTTTTCAAGGGCCGTAACAGGACATTCGCTCACTACCGACAACGTTGCTACGGCGATCGTTTCGCAAACTCCGGCTGGCCGCAACGCCCAACCCTACATGAACCGGCGCGTCTGCCACGGCAACACCAACTGCACACCAATCTGTCCAATTCAGGCCAAATATGATCCGCAATTCACACTCAGCCTGGCAATGGATACCGGCAATGTCGACATGATTTCGAAATCGGTCGTCGACCATATCGACATCGATGGCGACGGCCGGGTCAACGCAGTTCACTTTGTTACCTACGAATCGACCGCGGTTCCGGCGACCTCCGGCAAGACAGGGGAAAGAACGATCACCATCGATTTTTCCGTGAAACCGACGGTGGTCGTATTGGCGGCCCATGCGATCGAGAATGCAAAGATCCTGCTGAACTCGGCGGTGATCACCGGCAAACCCATTGCCAACCGGTCAGATCAAGTCGGCCGCAACCTGATGGACCATCCGACCTATCTGGCCTGGGGCCTGATGCCTGAAAAGACGCCTTGTTTCGGCTATCGCGGTCCGATTTCGACATCCGGGGTGGAAAACCTCAGGACCGGTCAATTCCGAGGGAGCCGGGCACCTTGGCGCATCGAGATCGGCAACGAGGCGTGGAGCTGGCCGGTGACCGACCCCTATACGTCCGGGCGGGATTATCTGTATGGGACCAACAATGGCGGAACTAACACGGGCGCCAACCTCATCCTCGGCAACGCGGACTATCAGTTGCAGCTGAACAGCATTCTCACCCGACAGTTCCGGATGGCCTTTCTGGTGGAGCAGCCCGCCTGGCCGGAAAACCGGGTGGGCCTCTCGGCCACCCATACCGATAATCTGGGCATACCACGCCCGGAGGTGACCTATGATATCGACGAATACACCATGAAAGGCTTCGAAACGGCCAAAGAGGCGGCGACCAACATCATGCGCCTGCTGAACGCAACGGAACATACAGCATTCAACGCGGCGTCGGCCGCACAGTTCCGCTACAACGGTACCGATTTCAATTATCAGGGCGCCGGACACCTGTGCGGAACCCACATCATGGGCGCGAGTTCATCGAACTCAGTGGTCAATTCCTATCAGCAGGCGTTCGGCCACGATAATCTGTTTCTCTGCGGCTGCGGGTCGATGCCAAGCATCGGTACCGAAAATCCGACACTGACGATGCTGGCGTTGGCCTGCCGGTCGGCCCGGTACATTGGTGAAAAATTTGCCTGAGCGATCCTACTGGTCACGATCACCGTGCAACCATTCGGCAACCCGGTTGCGGCGGCGGCGGGCGGTTTCGTCCTTGCCTTCGATCCAACGTCGTTCCATTCGGGCGGTGAAACCGCTGGCGTTTTGGACCCGGAGCCAATAATCGATGAAACTGGTGAACTGATCGGCATCGGCCGGCATCAAATAGGCAATCAGCATCTGGCCACCGACATCCTCAGGCACCACCGCGGTGTAGTTCTTTCTGGGTGCCGTCCAGGCTTTTGCCTGTGCCTTTGTCCAGATGGCGGCCTCAATTTCTGGACGTTCCGGCAGGACGTCATAGTCCGACACGGTTTCGATCACGGCCGTGGGGAAAAGCCGCTTGACGAGCGCATCCATCACCGGGTCGTCGAACACCGTGATCGTCAGATCCTGGAGTGAATCAATCTTGTCGCGGCTCAAATAGCGATCGGCAAAGGGTGCCCTGACAATAAAGGCGATCGGGCTTTGCAAATAGGGCACCGAGACGTGGAAGCGCTGCAGCCTGTCCTGGGTGGCGTAGATGCCGGACATCGCCAGATCAAACCGATGGTTTTCCAGATCCGAGTGGATGGTCTCCCAGGTAAAGGGGATCAGACGCAGTCGCACATTGAGGTCTCGCGCCAATTGGTACGCGTGGGCGATGTCGAAGCCGACGAGCTCGTCCCGATCGTTGCGATAGCTGAACGGGATGATGTGTGGATTGAACCCGACGCGTATTTCACCGGTTCGCTCGATGCGGTCGAGGATCGTCTGGTCGGAGGGAGGCGGCGCGTTTGCCGTGTCCGTCGACGCCCTATCCTCCGGCTTCTCTATTGTCACCCGAATTCCCTCGGTGACATCCGGCTCCAGCCGGTAGGCGAGATAGGGAATCTCGCCTGGTTCCACCACGGATTGGTGGACGAAACGCGCCGTCGTTGTGGCAATCGCGATCGCCACAAGGCCGACCGCCAGTGAGAGGGCGAAGCGCGGCCACCGTATGGTGACCTTGTTGTAGTAGGCCATCGTGACCAGCATCGTGACGAAGGCAAATCCCATCACTGACGCCACCACTTGGCCGTAACGGGTGATGGTCATCATGCCGACATAGAGGTTCGTGGCATCTTCCGGAAAGGCAAGCCACTCCGTCAAGGATGCAACGGCGTCCACGGAAGAGGATGGCGACCCGAAGCCCGACAAGAGCGTCACGAACGGGAGCGCAACCTGGTCACTGGCAGGCAGGGAGATGCGGAAATAGAAGGCGCCGAACAGAATGAACAGCCAGATGAAGAAGTTGCCGAGTTGGGCCAGCGGATAGCTGACCGCAATGGTCGTCTGGATGATATCATTGCGATCGGGATCATCAATGCCGACCCGGTCTGCCAGCCGTTCGGCGGCGCGTTGAACAAATGGCAGCGCGGCGACCGAAAGAGACGTGACGACGGCGATCACCAGCGCGCCCTGCAGTTCGCGCAGAACCCCTCGCGTGTTCATGGGACACAGGGCGGCGATCACCGAAGGCAGGATCCAGAAGGCGAGGATCGCGGTGCCACTGATCATGGCAATAAGGTAGACGGACAGGTCCGCCAGATCATCCGGGTCAACGGTTCCGGCCGTATCGGCAAATAGCGCGAACACCCCCAGCGGCGCCAGCAGCACGATCCAGTTCCAGATCGTGACGCTGGCGTTGCGCAACAGATCGAGGATGGACAGAAAGGCTTCCTTGTCCTTCACCCGCTGGATCGCGACGCCGTAGACGATGGAGAATATGACGATCGCGGGAAGATGGTTTTCGACCAGGTCAAGGAACGGATTGGCCGGGATCAGCAAGTCCAGCAGCTCCAGACCCGCTCGCGGTTCACTGGCGTCGATCAGGCTGGGAGGTGGCACCGGCGGGACTGACAATGCCATGAGGAAGACAACCAGGAGCGTAATGCCCCAGACACCGAGATAGATGCGCCAACTGCAGCGGAACAGCCGTAACGCCATGTCAGGCGACAGCCGGCCCAGGCCATGCAGAAGCGAGCTGATAATGTAAGGGAAGACAACGACTTCCATCAGCCGCACATAGGTGGTGCCGGCCGGCCGCAAGACCGCCGCGTCGGCGCCGAACAACAGCCCCGTGGCGATGCCCAGCACCGCCCCAATCAGCACCCAGAGCGGCAAGCGCGCCGCGTATCCTGAACTGCTCGACATCGATTCGCCCCCGTCGGTCAGCAGGTTAGAGAGTTTGCCGATGAACTCAACCGCTGCGGGACTTCAGTTGTTCGGCTGCTCGCGCATAGCCACCTGAGGCACCGTCTACGAAATGAATGTGATCGTCCGCCGTCACCGACGGCACGATACAGGTCATGATCGCCTCGTCCTGTTCGTGGATCGCGAAACGGATCAGGCCCTCCGCTTCGGCGGCGACAAGCCGGTCTTCCAACCGCCGCCGGGTCGCGGCATCGCAATCGATGGTCATCTTCAGGCCATCGTCGAATTTGCGAAAATCGGCATTGATGCCTGACGTGTAGATGTAGTGAATCGGATCGAAGGACCCGAGCTTGACCTTGGTCTTGAAGAAAATCAGCGCGATGAAGGTTTCCAGCAGCAACTGAGCCTTGCGCAGCGACAGCGGCCGCTTGCCGCGGCTGGCATGGGCTTCCAGCGCCAACCCCTCTGGTGGCCAAACGAACCCCGGACCATCGGCCGGAACCGGATGGCCACCTCTTTCCAGGCTGCGGGCTAGGTCGATCACGTCGTGATAGAGCGCGGCATGAGCTTCCGTCACCTCAGCCGATTGCGGCAACACCAGCAACGACAACACCTTGCCGTGCCGGCTTTGCATCGGCGTCCACCGGCAGGACAATCCGGTGAGGTCCGGAAAAGCTCCTGGCGGCGCCATCTCAACGGCGTAGTCGCCAGCCTTCATGTGATCGTCGGCCCAACGCACGCCACCGCCGCCGAACATGGCGTATTCTATGCCAGGGGAGGCCCGGTATCGGGCAACCGCGACTTCACAGCCAGCGGCGCGAATGTCGTCGATCGGAACCACCGCGGCGCGCAGCGACATGCCGAACTCCGTATCGGCCCAACGCATCACCTCGCCCAGCGCCTTGGCCGAGATGTCTGCCAACTCCCCGGGCAGAGCAAAAACCGCGCCATCGCCGCCGAAAGCAAAGGGCAGAGGCGTTCCCTTGAATGCATTGATTTGTGCCGAGATCACGGCCGCTCCGACGGTGTTGACGGTCTTGTAGCGACCGTCGGCAATCGCCTTGGTGGAGCCGACAATATCTGCCGCCCCGACAATCCAACCGTCGGGCAGAGGCTGGTAGGCATCCGCGTCGGCCAGTGCTGCAAAGCGCTCCTGCAGAGGTATCCCTGCGTGAAAATCAGCGAGCGCTTCGAGGGGTTCGACCATTCTACTTGCAGCGGTTCGGACGGCCGTTGTTGCGGGCGACGTGGTTGCCCCAGCGTAGCAGATTGACGTTGCAGTCGTCGCGATCGATCGTCACCTCGATGAAACACAGGCCGTCGCGCCCCTTGGCTTCCTCGATCGCCTTGTCGAGCTCGCCTTCGGTCGTCGCCTTGCAGCCCCAGGCCTTGCCCTCGCCGGCCCCGAACACATCGACCAGCTTGGAATAGTCCCAGTTCTTGATCGTGTTGTACGGACCGTCGTGGATTTCCACCTCAATGGTATAGCCGCCATTGTTGATCAGGAAGATGATCGGATTGGCGTCGTAGCGGATCATGGTGGAGACTTCCTGGGCGGTGAGCTGGAAAGAGCCGTCGCCGATACAGGAAATCAGTCGACCGCCGCTCTTGCCCAGCGCATAACCGAGCGTCGCGCCAACGGACCAGCCGATCGAGCCGTACTGCATCTGGATTTCGAAGCGGGCACCGTCCGGCAGCTCCAGCTCCATTCCGTTGAACCAGGAATCGCCGGTTTCAACGAGCAACGTGCTGTCGCCGTCGAGCATTTTCCCGATTCTGGCAAACAGCTGACGCACCGAAAGCGGCGTATCGTCAGCACCAGGCTCCGGCACATGGCGCGGACTGCTGACACGGCGATAGGCCTTGACCGCACCATCATTGGGAGTCAGCCGGTCCTTCAGCGCATCGAGGAAATCGGTCATGCGGACGTTGCTGTAGCTGGTCTCGCCGAGCTGCACCGACGTCGTATGGGCGATGACCGCCTTCTTCGGGTCGTAGCCGAGTTGGTGGCCGGTCGTCGTGTAATCCGTGAATATCGGGCCTGCGAAAAGCAGCGCATCGGCGGCGTCAACGATCTCGCCACATCCGGGTGTTGAAACCGGGCCCCAGTATATACCCATGAAATTGTCATGCGCTTCCGAAAGGAAACTCTTGGCATTGGGCATCGATGCCTGGGCGTAGCCACAGGCGTCGCCGAGACCGCGAAGGGCGGCTTCGGCACCGGCCGCACGCACCTTGCCACCGGCAATCAGAACCGGCCGGTCGGCACCGTTGAGGAATTCCGACACGTGGTCGACCGCTGCGGCCAGCGAATCCGGATCGCTGGTGACCTGGCGGGCAAAACCACGCGCGATCGGAGCCGAGGTCGGCGCACCGGCGATGTTGGCAGCAATTTCGATATAGACCGGCTTGCGGCGCAGCATCGCGGTGTCGATGGCCCGATCGATCGCCACCGGCGCCAGAGACGGGTGATGGATGGTGACTGCATCGGCGGTCACCCGGGCGAACATCTCGCGCTGATAGTCGTAGTCGACCTTACCCAGCGTGTGGTGCAGGTATTCCCACTCGGCTTCCGAATTGGTGTTCGGCCCGCCTGATATGGCAATCAGCGGCAGATCTTCGGCATAGGCGCCGGCAACCGCGTTGATCAGACTCAACCCGCCGACAGAGAAGGTGACGACCGCCGCCGAAGGTCCTCCGGTGGCACGGGCATAACCGTCAGCCGCATAGCCGGCGTTGAGCTCGTTGCAGCAACTGATCATCGTGAGATCCTGGTTGCCGAGCAGTTCGTCCAGCAGAACAAGATTGTAGTCGCCGGGAACAGCGAAGTAGTGCGCCATGCCGGCATCCTGCAGCCGTCGCGCCAGGTAGGATCCTACGGTCCAGTGTTCCGATGCCATGCCATCGCCTCCTTGGCCTGGTTCAATTGAAAAGGTTGGCTATGCGTAGTCGGGCTGCCACTGGGTGGCATCGATCGCCGCAATGAGCTCATCCTCTGTGGTTTTCGGTGCCACGCCGTCTTCCTGCGCCTGTTTGACCACCGCAATGGCGACCGAACGGCAGACGTCTCGGATGTCGCTGACATCGGGCAACAGCGACGCACCGGGGCTTCCAGCAGCCGGGGTTGAATCCGCCAGCGCCTTAGCTGCCGCCATGAACATGGCGTTGGTAACCCTCGACACCTTTCCCGCAATGACGCCGAGACCGACACCTGGGAAAATGTAGGTGTTGTTGCTCTGGGCGATCGTAAAGCTGGTGCCCTTGTAGTCCACCGGATCGAATGGGCTGCCGGTGGCAACCAGCGCCCTGCCCTCGGTCCAGTGGATAACGTCCTTGGGCGTCGCCTCGGCGCGGGATGTCGGGTTCGACATGGGGAAAATGATCGGCCGATCGCACTCCTTCGCCATCGCCTTGACGATGTCTTCGGTAAACAGGCCCGGCTGACCGCACACGCCAACCAACACGGTCGGTTTCCCATGCTGGACAACGCTGGCAAGACCGATCTCGCCCTTCTCGTCGGCCCATTCGGCGACTGCGTCGTGCGGCTGGGCGAGCTTGGCCTGGAAGGGCGCCAGACCATCCATCTTGTCGTGCAGCAGACCGTAGCGATCGACCATGAAGATACGCGCCCGCGCTTCGTTCTCGTGCAGGCCGTCGGCGACCATGGCTCGGATCGTCTGTTCGGCGATGCCGGCTCCCGCGGAGCCGGCACCCAGGAAGGCGACGCGATGGTCGCGCATGCGTGTGCCGGCCACTTTGGAGGCAGCAAGCAGAGTGCCAACGGCGACCGCCGCCGTGCCCTGTACGTCGTCGTTGAACATGCACAGCTGGTCGCGATACTTTTCAAGCAGCGGCACAGCATGCTGGATCGCGAAGTCCTCGAACTGCAGCAGCACGTCGGGCCAACGTTTTTTCACCGCCTGGACGAAGGTATCGACGAATTCGAGATAGTCGTCGCCGGTGATGCGCTCATGGCGCCAGCCGATATAGAGCGGATCCTTGAGACGGTCCTGATTGTTGGTGCCGCAATCGAGCAGGATCGGCAGCGTATTGGATGGGTGGATGCCGCCGGCAGCCGTATAGAGCGACAGCTTGCCGATCGGGATTCCCATGCCGCCGGCACCCTGGTCGCCAAGACCGAGAATGCGTTCACCGTCGGTTACGACAATCGCCTTGACGTCCTCGCGCGGAGTGTTCGTCAGCATTTGGTCCATATTGGCGCGATCGGGATAGGACAGGAACAGGCCTCGTGGCACCCGATAGATCTCGGAGAACTGCTGACAGGCCGCACCAACTGTCGGCGTGTAGATAATCGGCATGGTCTCGTGCAGGTGCTGGACGACCAGTCGATAGAACACCACCTCATTGGTGTCCTGCAGGTCGCGCAGAAAAATGTGCTGTTCGAGAGGCGAAGATTTCGACTTGAAAGCCTCGTAGGAGCGCTCCACCTGCTCGTCGATGGTCTCGACCTGAGGCGACAGCAGGCCCAGAAGACCAAGTTTGTGCCGCTCGTCTTCCGAGAACGCCGCGCCCTTGTTGAGCAATGGATCGCTGAGGATTTCGTGGCCCCGTTTCGAGGCGGTCGCATCGGTCATGTGGAATGTCCCCCGCTTGGTTTCGGGTATGGCATCGGCAGACGCGTACCTGCCGCACGGCACAACCCAGCACAGCATAGTCTAACACGGCGTAAAGATCGCCCGGGGAATTTGATGGACGTTCCGATGGAATCGGTCGACCCAGGAGCCGGCGCCGGTTTTAAACCGCCGGCATCGCAACGACCATGACGCCCGCATCCGGACGTTTGGCATAAAGACGATCGATTGCAGCAGCCCGGTTGGTCAGGCACCGCCGCTGAACCAGATGGCCCTTGTCGTTGATTTCGCCTGCATCGGGATCTGGCGGGCCGTCCATGAGGATGGCGCGTCTGATGGCCATGGAACTGGCCGGCCACTGATCGTTGTGCCCTGACAACGCCTTTTCGAAGAAGCCGGCTAGATGCTCGCGTTCCTCTTCCAATGCAGCCGCGGTGGGAAACAACAGCACTCCGAGATATTCGCGGGTCTCGCCGGCGATAGCCACATCCGCCAGGTACGGTGCGCATGCAGCGAGCAACATCTGACGCAGCGCGCCGACGCGAACGCGCGTGCCGCTGGTCAGTTTGAAATCCTCGGCCAGCCGCCCGTCAAAACGCAGCCCCAGTTCCGGGTGCATCGGACGCACCGGCGCCACCACGTCGCCCGTGCACAAAAAGCCCTGTTCGTCGAGCGGCATACCAACATCGCCATCGGCGGTGATGTATCCAGGCGACACGCACGGGCCCTTGACGCGGACCTCGGTTCGCCCCTCGACATCGACCAGCCGAAGGGTGTGCCCCGGCAATGGAAGACCAATCTCCCCTGGGCTTCCAGGCTCCTCATGGGCCAGACAAATTGTCGAAGCGGCCTCGGTGGAGCCATAACCGGAGGCGATGCGCAGACTGGCCCGTGTATCATCCCGCGACTTCAGAATCAGCCGGTTCATGTGTGCCCAGGTCTTCGCATCCATTCCCGCACCGGCAAAGAAGATCAGCTCAAGCCTGGAGAAGAAATCCGTTCGTTCGGAGACGCTGTTCTCAAGACTGTCGAGCAACAATTTGATGCCAAAGGGAACGTCGACATAAAGCGTCGGGCGAACGCTGGCGATCAGGAAAACCGCCTGATCGATGGTGTCACGCGAGGGCGCCGGCCGAACATGATAGGCTCCGCCGTTCCAGACCATCTTGAAGAAATTGTCGAGGCCGCCGAACACGTGATGCCACGGCAGCCAGTCAACCATGACAGGCGCTTCGCGGGTCAGAAACGGCCAGTGGACGGCAATCGCTGCATGAACTGCGCTGATCATCCCGCGTGTGATGCGAACGCCTTTGGCGTCACCGGTCGACCCGGAGGTGAAGTAAATCGCGGCCGTATCGTCTGGCGACGGTGACTCTCGGATTTCCGCCGTGGCGCTGTCCGATTCACTGTCAGTCAGCATGCTTGCCATGGCCTCGACAGGGGCGATCGTGCCAATTTCGGAAGACCGAACCGGTTCCAAAAGATCGGACTCGACCAAAATCAGCGATGGCCTGCAAACCTTGATCATGCCGGCCAGCTTGGCCATTCCGGATTCGGTGTTGACGAAACTGGGCGACAGTGGCGCGTGGACGAGATTGGCGCGAAGGCAGGCGAGCTTGATAACCGCGTGGTCACACCCGGCCGATGCCACAACGCAAACGGTGCCGCCAGATGGGGGCGCGAGAGCCCTTAACCTGGCAGCGACAGCTCGGGACGCGGCTGCTCCTTGCGAATAGGTCAAGCTGCGCCGTCCCGTCACTGCCGGCTCGGAGATCAGCACACTGTCACCCTTGGCCGTCGCCCAGTGATCCAGCCTGTCGATCATATCAGGCACGGGCGATGGCAGCGGCAGGGCGTTTCGCAACACGAAATTGCCTTCCCCGTCGCGATGGGCACGCATGTCCGTCACGGCAAAAGCCGCCACCGCCTCGGGGGAAACCGGAACGCCTGGCTCCAATGCGATCATGTCCTGCACGCGGTTCACCGGGCTACCACGCTTCTTCTCGGTTTTGCGGAGAGGTCCGCTTGCTCATAACACTCGGCCAGATAATCGATCATCTCGGCATAGACAACCGAGCCTGAATCGCCGCGGCGAGAGCGGATCGCCGACAGCAGACGGGTATTGAAAGAGACGATCGTTTCGCGCTGGTGGTAGCGGAACACCATCATGCGGGTTGCCGCTGCCAGCGAATCGTTGACGATCAGCATGATCAACTGCAGCACCCGATTGCCTGAAGCATTGGCGATGGCGCCGTGGAACTTCACGTCTGCATTGCAGAACTGTTCATTGGACCCACCGGCATCGGCCATGCGTTGCAGCTCCCGCTCAAGCAGAAACAGATCCGTTTCGGACCGCCGTTGGGCGGCCAGTCCCACGCAGGCCTGACCGAGGCTGCGCCGCGCCTCGGCGATATCCTCGCGCGAAAAGATCCCGAGTGTCACCAGCCAGGTGGTCACGCTGGTTAGCAGCCGGTTGGTCTGATCCAGTGTCGGACGACTGACGAATATTCCGCCATTCGGGCCGCGTCTGGACTGGGTCAGGTTCTGGGCAGCCAACATCTTCATGGCTTCACGAACCGTTGGCTTGGAGGCGTTGAACCGGCGAGCCAGGTCCGCCTCCGCCGGCAACCTTTGGCCGACCTGAAGGTGGCCATGAATGATCTCATCACGCAGCGATGTGGCGATCCTGCGGGTGAGTCCTGCACCGTGATCGTTGGCCACGATTTCGTCCTCGGCCATCATCATTTCAGTGTTTCGTCCTCCTGTATTCAGAGAGCCCGCAGACCATCAGCAGAACCTTCTTGTCCCTTCCCCCTAACAACACCAAGCGCCAATTGCCAGTCAAATGTGCAAAACCACTTAATTATCATATTTTAATTATTTGTTTTTATCTTTTTAATATATTAAAATATATGTATTTCAATGATTTATTTGACTCTCTCCACTGTGCCGCCTTACGTTTCCCCGGCCCTGCTCGGCCCGTCAGCGGCATTGCGACCGGTCCGAATGGCGCCAAACACCCCGTGACGATGACGGGGATCGGGAACAGACGGTGGAGAACAGGTTATGCACGAGATCAACAGGCGGCTATTTCTGCTCGGGTCGTTGGGTGCCGCGACTGCGGCCTCCATGGGAACATTGCCAGCGAATGCAGCGGGAACCCTCGTGGTGCCAAGTTATGGCGGCCGCTGGGGCAAATTCTGGGAGCAACAGATCATTCCCGGCTTCAACGCCGCCACGGGCGTTGAGCCGATGCACGATGTCGGCCTTGGCAAGAACTTCGTGGCCAATATCAGGGCCGGCGGAGGAGCCGCCCCCTACAGCATATTCATGGGCAACGAGAACATTGCCACGATGCTTCGCATGGAGGGTTTCTTCGAGCCCTTCGATGCCGCAAAGCTGCCGAATCTGACCAATGTATACGACAATCTGAAGAACCCCGGCCTTAATGGCGTTCGCGGCATCATATCGCCCATCGGCCTCGGATACCGAACCGACCTGGTAAAGACCCCGCCCACCTCCTGGGATGACCTTTGGTCGAACCCGGAATTCAAGGGCAAGATCGCCATGTACCAGATCGGCAATACCGCGGCGGTGCTTTTCCTTCTGCTGACGGCCAAGCTCTATGGCGGCTCCGAAGACAAGATCGACGTCGCGTTCGAGAAGATCAAGGAATTGCTGCCGTTCGAGCAGGTTTCCTGGAGTGGCGCCGCAGCAGCCTCGCTCGTACGTGGCGACTCGATCATCGCTCCCGTCGACTGGGGCGAAGTCATTGCGTTGCGGGAAAAAGGCGCGCCTGTGGACATGGTGGTGCCGAAGGAAGGCGTGATCGCCTTCGAGCAGTCCTTCAACCTGGTCAAATCTGGCCCGGCAAAGGATGCCGCGCACCAGTATCTGAACTACATTCTGGACCCTGCCGTCCAGGAAGAGTTCTCCGGGGCGCTCTATACCTCACCCTGCAACGGACTGTCGAAACTCTCCGACAAGCTGGCCGCCGATATTCCGATCACCGGTGACAAGATGAAGGAGATCATCAGCTTCGACTGGCAGGCCTACATGCCGAAGGTGGCCGAAGTGGCCGACCGCTGGAACCGGGAAATGCAGTAATCGGGCTGCCCGCAATTGACCGCGGCGTGGTAACCCCTGGAAGCGGCCGTCTCACGGCGGCCGCTTCCAATGCTGCCAGGGCACAGAGATGACAGCACTCGGCATACACAACCTTCACAAACGCTTCGGCGACGTCGACGTTCTTCGCGACTTCGACCTCCGGATCGGCGATGGGGAATTCGTCTCACTGCTGGGACCAAGCGGTTGCGGCAAGACGACGACCTTGCGCTGCGTCGCCGGATTCGAGTTTCCCGATGAGGGGCAAATACTCTTCGGCGATCGCGATCTGACCGATACGGCACCGGAACACCGCGATGTGGGCATGGTGTTTCAATCCTATGCGTTGTTTCCCCACCTGACGGTGCGCGAAAACCTCGCCTTCGGCCTGGACATGCGCAAGACGCCCAGCGGCGAGAGCAAACAACGCATCGATACCGTGCTGGAGATGGTCCAACTGACCGGACTTGATGCCCGCTACCCGCGGGAGCTCTCCGGCGGCCAACAGCAGAGGGTTGCGCTGGCGCGCGCGCTGGTGATCGAGCCCTCGGTCCTTCTCCTGGACGAGCCGCTGGCCAACCTGGACGCGGCGTTGCGAGACGACATGCGCTTCTTCATTCGCGATCTGCAGCAGCGCGTCGGCATTACCTCCGTCTACGTCACCCACGACCAGTCGGAAGCGATCGTCATGTCCGATCGTATCGTGGTGATGTTTGACGGGCGCATCGCCCAGGTCGGCACGCCAAGGGAGATCCACGGCCGCCCGGCCACCCGGCAGGTCGCGGAATTCATCGGCCGTTCCAATTTTCTCTCCGCTACCGTGGAGGACAGAGAAGACAGTGGCAGCTACCGGGTCAAAACGGCGGCCGGAGCAATGATCGTTGACGGCCCGGAGAATTTGCAGACCGGAGATACCGCCGATCTCCTGATCCGCCCGGAATGCCTGCGACTGGGGGACGGCGACGCTGGTTGGAATCGGATCAATGCCCGCGTGGAAAAACTTGTCTATTTGGGCGACGCCATCACCCTGAAACTGGCCGCGACGGACGGCACCGAAATGACGGCCGAAACCCGTGCCGACAGCCGGGTGGCATCCGGAGAAACGATTACCGTCAGTTTTCCGCCCGATAACGGCTGGCTGCTGCCATGACCACGTCCGCGCTCACCGCCGGACGCCGGCTTCCGGTCGGATCGCTGGCGCTCATCGTGCCGGCCGTGGCGCTGCTCTTCGTGTTTTTCGTCCTGCCCTATTTCACCATCATCACCATGAGCATTCGGACCGCGTCGCCCGGCGCGCCCTATGGTGACGGCTACACACTCGAGCACTTTTCCACGGCTCTCGGCGACAGCTACATTCGCGGCGTGTTGTTGCGAACCCTGGGCCTCGGCCTGCTGGTGACCGTCATCACGCTGATTCTCGGCTATCCTGTGGCCTATCACCTGGCGCGAACCCAAAGTCGCTGGAAAGGCCTGCTTTACACACTGGTGCTCTCACCCCTGCTGGTCGGCCTGGTGGTGCGCACGTTCGGCTGGATGATCATCTTGTCCAACAACGGCGTTGCCAACCAGTCGCTCAAATGGCTGGGGCTGGTCGACACCTCGGTGCAACTGATGAACAACAACCTCGGCGTTACCATCGCTCTGGTTCATGTGTTCCTGCCCTTCATTATCCTGCCGCTGCTCGGCAACATCCAGGCGATCAATCCGGAACTGGAGACGGCGGCTCGCTCGCTGGGCGCATCGCGATTTCGCACCTTTCTGCGCGTCACTCTTCCGCTGAGCATGCCGGGCATCCAGGCCGGCACCATCCTGGTATTCGTACTCGCCATAAGCGCCTACGTGACCCCGGCAATGCTCGGCGGCGCCCGCGCCAAGACCATGTCGGTGCTGGTCGTCCAGTATCTGATCGACAATTTCCGCTGGCCGGCCGGTGCCGCTCTCGCCATTGTTCTGGCCGGTGCCGCAATCGTCTCTGTGTCGCTCTATTTCATGCTGACCCGCCGGCTGATGAGGCGGCTGCCATGAGACGCCGCAACCTGCCGGCCCAGCTGTTGCTGGCCTTTGTTGTCGCGGTCTACATCTTTCTGATGGCGCCGATCCTGCTGATCGTGGTGATGTCACTCAACGCGGGCGAATTTCTGATTTTCCCCATCGACGGCATCTCGCTTCGCTGGTTCGCAGAGCTCTATGCCAGCAAGCAGTTCATGAACGCCATCGGGTATTCGCTGCGGATTGCCTTTATCGCGGCGCTCGTGTCGGGGATACTTGGCACGCTGGCGGCGATCTATTGCGTTCGCCATGCCGGGCGGTTGCAAGGCGTTCTGAGGCTCTATCTGATGACGCCACTGCTGATCCCGGAGATCCTCACCGCCATCGCGCTGCTGTTCTTCATGTATCAGATCGGGATCGGGACGCGCTATTCGATCGGGCTGCAGATCGGCCATATCGTGGTCACCCTGCCCTACGTCTTCATGAACGTTGCGACGTCGCTGTTCAACTTCGATCGATCGGTCGAAGAAGCTGCCCGCAGTCTCGGAGCTTCGCCATGGACGACGTTCCGGCGGGTGACGTTGCCGCTGATCAAGCCCGGCGTGATTACCGGCTGTCTCTTCGCCTTCATCATCTCATTCGACATCTTCAACATCTCGCTGTTGCTGAAGGGCGTGGGAACGAGCACGCTGCCGATTCAACTGTTCGATTATCTGCGATGGGATTTCGACCCGACGGCTGCTGCTGTATCCAGTGTTTCGATTGTCATGACGCTGGTCGCCATCCTGATCCTCGATCGGTTTGTCGGCCTGCGGTCGCTGCGTTTTTGAATACCTGCAAGGAGAAAGCCGAATGACGGCCGATCTCGTCATTGTCGAACGTGACCCGAACGACCCGTTTCTGACCGCGACCCTCAACCGGCCCGACCGGATGAATGCGCTGTCCGTCGAGCTCTTCGATCGGCTGGAGGCCGTCGTTAAGGAGGCCGCCAACGATCCGGCGATCAACGCCATGATCATCACCGGCGCCGGCAAGGCGTTTTCATCCGGCTTCGACCTGCAGGGCGAGGATTTCGAGATGGATGTCGACGGCTGGCGCGCCGACATCGACGCCAATTGCCGGCGGCTTCGAACGATCTGGGACGCCCCGATTCCGGTCATCGCCGCGGTCAACGGCTACGCCCTGGCCGGTGGGCTTGAACTGATGATGGTGTGCGACCTGGCGATTGCTTCGGAAGACGCGCGCTTCGGCGAACCGGAGGTCCGGCATGTCTCCGGCCCGCCGTCGCTGATGATGCCGTGGACGATCCCGATGCGGCATGCCCGCTACCTGATGTATACGGGCGACATTGTCGACGCCCGGGAGGCCGAACGCATTCATCTGGTCAATCGGACCGTGCCGGCCGAAACGTTGATGGAGGAGGCCCGCCGACTCGCCCGCAAGCTTGCCCGGGTTCCGCTGCCATCCATCGGCACCGCAAAAGCCGCGCTCAACCGGCAGCAGGAGGCCGCCGGTTTCAGCAATTCCTGGGACTACAACGCGCAGGTGGTGGCTGAATTGCACGCCGGCCCTGAAGGTCGCCACTGGATGCGTCTGCTGAAAGAACACTCCCTCAAGGAATTCCTGTCGATGCGCGACGACCGCTACGACGACCTGGACTGACCCAATTTCCCGCCTTTTGTGAATATTGCATTGCAATATTTTCTTTTGCACTGCATCAAAGAACCGTCACTTTCAACGGTCAGACTGTCCGGGTCTCGATTCGCGGGACGCCTGGACGAACGACACAACAAGGGCGGGTAACTGTGATGGCACAGCAGAAAATGCAGGGCGGCCTGGCAGGCCATGATTTCGATGCAATGATCAAACGCAACAGCGACGCGATGAGCGCCATGATGCAAAGCTGCGGCGGCATGCTCGAACAGTGGAACCGGCTGAACGCCGACACAATGGAATTTTGCGCACGGCGCTGGAAGGAAGATCTCGAAATGCCGGCGCGGCTTGCCGGCTCCAGGGCAGCCGGCGACGTTGCCGAGGTCTATGCGGGATTTGCCCGGCAGATGATTGCAGACTATGACGACCATGCGCGCCGGGTCATGGACTTCGTCGACGGACTGCGCCCGGCTGCAACAGAAGAGCCGGCTTCGACAAAGGATCCCAAACCGGCAAAGACGGTAAAGGCCAAGGCCACCCGGAAGCCCGCGAAAGTCTCTGCGGTGGTTGAAACGGCGCCAAACGCCAAACCGAAGGCACCGGTGAAAAAGGCAACTGCTGTCACATCCCCTCCGGCCAAAGCGGCAGCGAAAACGGCCAAAGCCACTAAAGTGGTTGAAGCTGCACCGGCGGCCAAACCAAAAGCACCGGTGAAAAAGACCACTGCTGTTGAACCCGCACCGGCCAAAGCGGAAGCGAAACCAGTGAAAGCCCGGGCGGTGGTTGAACCGACACCGATCGCCAAACCGAAGGCACCAGTGAAAAAGGTAACTGCCGTTGCAACCGCGCCGGCCAAAGCGGCAGAGAAACCGGCGAAGGTCATTGTTGAGTCGTCACCAGTCGCCAAACCGAAGGCACCGGTGAAAAAGACAACTACCGTTGCAAGTGCGCCGGCCAAAGCCGCACCGAGGGTCAGCCAGCCGGCACCGGCAAAGATAATCTCCGAGAACGGGGTTTCACTGCCAAGCGTTTCGGTACAAGCCGTCAAGGCGCCCTCCAACGCCAAGACGGAGCCGGCGCCAAAGCCGATCAAGGCAGGGCCGAAAACCCGCCAGACGGCGGTCAAGACGAGTTCACCGAAAGCCGCATCGGCGCCCAAGGCCAAACCGGCTGCACCTAAAGCGGCTTCGAAAGCATCAAAGCCGGCGCAAAAGCCGGCAAAAAGTGTCGCCGCAGCAAAGCCTGCACCGGCAAAGCCCGCTGCCGAAGCAGACAATGGCGCCGCCAAACCAGCCGCCGCCAGCGTTCAAAAAACGCAGTAGGCTGGATCAATCGCGCGCTTGGCCGGATGCCGATCCGGCCGGGTTGCGTACCGCATCGCGAATGGCGTCGATCATGGCCGCTGAAAGAGACAGCGGCGCCTTGGGCGAAATCATGAAGGTGCGCAATGCCGGCGGCAGCGGCGGCAGGCCGTCCTCGCGCGTTAGCACACGCATCGCGCCATCGACACTGCGATGCGGCAGCACGCCGACGGCAAGGCCTGAACGGATCGCAGCGCGAAGGCTGGTAAAGCTGCTGCTGCGGTAGGCAACACGCCATTCGCGACCTATCTCGTCGAGGGCCTCGGTCGGCATGGTGCGCCACCAGCAATTGCGATCGAGAATGGCAAGCGGCACCGGCGCGCTCGGATCCGGGGCGTCGACTCCGGCCCAGACGACCGGTTCCGACGACAGCGGAATGCCATCGAGCGGCTCGGCGCTCGAGCAGACGGCTATGTCGAGCCGCCCGCCACGAATCGCCTTCGGATAGCGCGACGTGCACCCTGATGTGGTAACGATCTCGACCTCCGGATTGCGCAAAGCGAAAGCGGCCAGCGCCCGTTCGAGAATCGTGTCGTCATAATCGTCGGGAATGCCGACGCGGATACGCCCCGCCAGCGGACTGTCGAACAGCCGCGTGATGCGCTCCAGTTCCGCCAGGGTTCGACGCGCGGCCGGCAACAGTTTCTCGCCACTGGCCGACAGCACCATGCCGCGCGCCTGCCGCTCGAACAGCGTCGCGTCGAGCGTCTCTTCCAGCTTGCGCAGTTGGACACTGATCGCGGATTGCGTCTTGTGCAGCTGTTCCGCCGCGCGCGTCAGATTCCCGCATTCAGCAATGGTGACAAAGGTCTTCAGCAGGTCACTGCCGGGCAATTGGCGTTCGATTTTGTTCATGGATGCCATGATAACAATTCGCTATTTCGAAGGCAATGGAGCCGCTAGCTTGCGTCCGAAGCACTTGCGGAGATGCCGATGACCTTCGAGACCATGATCCTGCTGGCCGGAATCGGCCTTGTCGGCGGCGCCTGGAATGCCGTTGCCGGCGGCGCCACGTTGTTTACCTTCCCGGCACTCGTGGCCACCGGTCTGCCGCCGCTCGTCGCCAATGCCACCAACTTTCTGGCCTTGTTTCCCTCCAACGCCGCGGCTCTTCCGGCCTACCGGCAGGAGTTGCGTGATGTTGGCAGCGCGCTGTTCCCGCTGCTCGCCGTCTCGGGGCTCGGCGCCATTCTCGGATCGCTGCTCCTGACCGTCTCAGACCCCGCCTTCTTCGTTGCCCTGGTGCCGTGGTTGATCCTGTTTGCCACTGGTTTGTTCGCGTTCGGCGACGCCCTGCGCCGCCAAATGCTGCGGCTCGCCGGCGACAGTACCGGCAACGCGCTGGCCTATGGTGCGCTGTTTCTGTTTTCGATTTACGGGGGCTATTTCGGTGCGGGGCTCGGCATCATTCTGCTGGCGATCGTCCAGATTATGGGCTTTTCAACGTTCCACGTCGCCAACAGCCTAAAGAATCTTCTGGCGACCAGTTTTACAGCACTCAGCATCGCCGTCTTCGGCATCGGCGGACTGATCGCCTGGCCGGAAGCCGCAACCATGATGGCCGGCAGCACGGTCGGCGGATATGCCGGCGGCCGCTATGCCCGGCGGGTCAATGAGCGGCTGTTGCGCGCCATCGTCATCGGTTTCGGGCTGGTGCTGTCGGCTGTCTATTTACTGCGGGAATCCGGCAGTTAGAGCCAAACGTGTTATGATGCGGATATCCCACAACACGGGAGGTCCACATGCCCGCGGATACCTTTGAGAAGGACCCTGAAATCTGTCTGGTCTACCGACGCAGGAAAAGCGGTGGACAGGTCGTCACCCATGCCGGCCCTGAAGCGGGGCCAGAAGCCGCCGGCAGTGATCCGAAAATCTGCGCTGATGGCGATTCGTGGATCAACATCCTGTGGCCCTGGTCCGGCGCATTCGGCTACAACAAGACCTTCTTCGACTGCCTGCAGGATGATGGCTACCACAACACAAGTGTGGCCTGGCCCGGCGACACGTTTGAGGACATGGTGACGAAGAAGGATTACAAGCAGCCCATCCAGTCCGGCATTTTCGACTATTTCATCTTCTCCGGCGGCGGCAACGACGTGCTTGGAGGCGGAGCGCTGCGTGCCCTGCTCAAGAACAAAGGCGCTGGCGGAGGCTCGACCGATCCGGCCGACTATCTCGACGCCAACCGGCTCAACGACACGGTGCTCAAACTGCGCACCGGCTACATGCAGGTCGCGGCGGAGATCCGGGTCTGGTCGGCGGGCACGCGCATGCTGGTGCATGGCTACGACTATCCGGTGCCACGCGCGGGCGAGCCGTGGCTCGGCCGGCCTTTCGCCGACAAAGGCTACGATCTCGTCGGCGACGCAACGCTGATCCAGGGCATCATCGCGCTGCTGGTCGACAGCTTCTATGCCATGCTCGCCGGCGTCGCGGCGGACGAACCCCATGTCACCGTGATCAACCTGCGCGGCATCTGCACCGGCCGCTGGAACGACGAGCTTCACCCAGAGGCCGAAGCCTCACGCGATCTCGCCGACAAATATGTCGAGATCATCGGCGCACCGCTGGTGGCGTGATTGCCTCCTGAGCCCTGCCATTCAAACGCCGCAATGGTCATGCCCGTTACCGGCACCAACGCAGACAGGAGACAACGCGCATGATCAACGCCCTCGCCCGCTTCGCCCTGGCTTCCGCCGCTCTGATGGCGTCAATGGCCGCCGTGCCGGCTCAGGAAGCGACGGAAGCACAGAAGCAAGCGCTGCGCTCACACTGCGCCCGCGACTTCCTCTCCCATTGCAAGGGCGTGCCGACAGGCGGCCTGCCGGCCTTCATGTGCCTGGACAAGAACATGGACCAGTTGTCGGAAGGCTGCCAGGCGGCGGTGAAGGACGTGCTTGCACACCACAATTAAAACTTTTCAGCCCCGCTTGATGACGCCGCTGGCGTCAAAGCCGCCGTCGACCGGCAGGGTCACGCCGGTGATGTAGCTCGATTGGGGCAGAGCCAGGTAGACGGCTGCCGCGGCGACTTCTTCGGGCGTGCCGTAGCGATCCATGGGAATGCCAGCGAGATAGGCACGTCGGGTCTCCGCATCGTGCATGCGCTTGACCAGCGCCGTCTCGATCGCGCCAGGCGCCAGGGCGTTCACGGTGACCCCCCTTCCGGCCCATTCCATCGCCATGACCCGTATCATCGCCGCCACGCCACCCTTGGACGCCGCGTAGGCCGAGCGACCGGTACCGCCGCGGATACCAGCCATGGATGACATGGCGACAATGCGCCCATATCCCCGATCGACCATGACGCGGCCGGCCGCCTGCATCACCAGAAAACTGCCGGTCAGGTTGATGCCCAGGATCTTGTCCCAGGTTTCGGTATTTGTTTCGAGCGCCCGCTGTTCCACGCCGATGCCGGCAAAATGCATCAGAATCTCCAGCGAACCGAACGTGTCGAGGGTCGTCTGGATCAGCGCCGCCACATCGCCGGCATTGGCGACATCGCCCTCAACCAAGCGCGCCTCGCCGCCGGCTTCGGCCAACTGTTCAAGTGCGGCCTGGCCTGCTTCGGCGTTTCGGTCACCGATCACCACCCGGGCGCCCAGCCGCATTAGCATGTCGGCCGTTGCAAGGCCGATGCCGCTGGCGCCGCCGGTGACGATTGCTGTCTGTCCATCGAGTGTGAACATGATTTGACCCTCTCATTGAGGTGGGAAGTGTAACGCCTCGGAGCCCTTGAGGAAGAGCAACCGGCGACCTCGCCGCCAACCGATCGCGACCGCAACGGTTTTCGCCTTTTGCGGTGGCGCGTCTGCTTGATAGTGTACTCCCGGTGTTTGAAGCCTTCTGGAGAGTGGTGCGATTCGCGGCAGAGTCGTCACCTGGATAACGCAGGGACCGGATGAAATCCGCCAACACATCTCTCGTTCCCGTCTACGTCGCGAATGTCACCTGCGGCATGGGCATCATGGGCTTCATTGCCGCGGCGGATTCGCTTGCTGATCTGCTGAAGCTGGAAGCCTGGCAGATCGGACTGACGGCGACGGCCGGCGGTGTGGGCTGGATCATGTCGGCGCGGCCCTGGGGTCGAGCGGCCGACAGCGTCGGACGCAAGAAGGTGCTGGTGGTCGGGATCTCAGGCTTCTCACTGGCCTTCCTGTCGATATGCATCGTCGCGCAGGCCGGCATCAGCTTTGCCCTCACCCCTGTCTACATGGTCGTGGGTCTGTCGGTCACACGGCTGGTGTCGGGATTGTTCTATCCGGCGATCACCGCTGCGGGTGTTGCAATGGTCGCCGACCAGTATGAGCCCGACGCCCGCGCCGGTGCGATGAGCCGACTGGGAGCCTCGCAGGCGGCGGGATTCGTTCTCGGGCCGGCATTTGTTGCCGTGTTCGCCGGGCCGCTGCCCACGGTTCCCCTGCTTCTGCTGGCGCTCCTGCCCTTCGCGGCGCTGGTGCTGGTGCTCGTTCGCCTGCCTGCGGCCGAGACCTTTCGCCGCGAAGACATCACGCCGCTTGCCCTGTTTGATCCGCGCCTTCGCATCCCGCTGATCGCGGCCCTGGCTGCGATCATGGCGCTGGGGATCGGGCAAGTGGTGGTCGGCTTCGTTGTGTTGGATCGTTTCGGCGTTTCCGACGCGGAAGCCACACGCCTGACCGGCATTGCCATGGCGACACTCGGCATTACGCTGATTTTGTCGCAGTTCACCGTCGGTCTCCTGAACTGGCCGCCCGGAAGACTGATGCGCATTGGCGCGTTTGTGTGCACGCTCGGCCTGCTGGTTGCGACCTTCGCGCCGAATGCGGCCGCCCTGGTCGCCGCCTATGCGATTTTCGGGCTGGGTGGCGGTTGGGTTTATCCAGCTTTCCTGGCACTGGCGGCCAATGCGGTGACCGCCGATGAGCAGGGACGCGCGGCCGGCACGCTTGGCGCCGCCCAGGGCATCGGATCGACGATCGGCCCGCTGATCGGCGGTGTTTTCTACGACGTCCAGGCCATGCTGCCGTTCCTGATCGCAGCCGCGTCGACGGCGCTGATCCTGGCGCTCACGTTCTTTTTGCGCGACGACACGGACGTCTGAGCCGGTGTTCAAACCAGGAATGTATCGAGCTCGCTCCAAAGCCTCGCGCGGATCGCATCGCTTTCATGAAAAATGCAGTGACGCGCATCCGCAATCTCGAGGTAGCTTGCGTCGGGGATGCGGCCGACAAGCGGTTCCAGCAGTTGGGCCGGCGCCCGATGATCTGACGTGCCGCGCAGAACCAGCAGCGGGGTCTCATTCGCATTGCCGAAAGCCGGATTGTCGAACTGTGTCACCGCTCTGGTATAGGCCAGGGCCCATGACAGGGTGCGTTGGTCGCTGAACAGCGACGGATCGAGGAAATAGGATTTCCAGTAACGCTCGCTGCGCACGGGATCATCCGAAATGTCGCCCAGATGCGGGTGGGCGGCATGCATGACCGGATCGTATTTTTCCAATGGCAACCGACCCAGACCGACCCCGACCAGCGTCCCGGCGACCCCATGCATCACCCACCGCGGGATCCCCTTGAAATCGGCGATCAAGGGCGGCGCGATCGCGGTTGCCCGCTCGAAGAACCGCGGTTTGTTGCCCAGCGCGATAAGGAGGTTCAGCGCGCCGGTCGAGAAGCCGATGCCGTAATAGGGCGGCGAACACTCTGCCTGGACGCATTGCACAAAAGCCTCGAGATCCCGAGCGTATTCGTCGAACGAGCGAATGTGAACTTTGCCGACATCGGCCACCGGTCTTTCGGAACCGCCCTGACTGCGCCAGTCGAAAATTGCGAAGGCATAGCCACGATCGAGGCAATTCTCGGCGGTCTCGTAATATTGCTCGATCGTCTCCGGAATTCCGGGCAGCAGGCATATAGTGCCGCGATTCCCGGTGCCTCTTGCGTCCCAGCGTGCAAACCGCAGCGTGACCCCGTCTGCCGTCGTCAGTTCCCTGACATGAGCGCCATCCGGGATCTTCATGTCTTCGGGCTCAAACAGGCGCATGGGCAGCTCCGGATTCGACAAACAGGGACACCCTCACTCAAGGCGCAGGACAGATCAACCCCATTGCTTCCAAAGGGTTCAGGCGCGCTCACCCGCCATGGACGCCCGGAATACGGCAAGCGCCGCCAGCACAACGATCAGCGCGCCCAGCGGCAGCAGATCGGGCCCGAAACCGGCATAAATCAGGCCGCACAGCGCCGCGCCGAACGCATTGCCGACATAGATCGCCGAAGCGTTGAGCGCCAGCGTGAGGTTCGACCGCTCCGGCGCCAGCCGCACCAGCCGGCTTTGCATCGGTGCCATGATGGCGAGCGCAAAGAATGCCCAAAGGGTGCTAAACGCGATGCCCATCTCCGGCGACAGCGGCACCGTTCCGAGCACCAACAGCACCGCGGCCATCAGGGTGATGGCCGCCTGCACCGTGCGCTCCGCACCGATGCGCGCTGTGACAAGCGACGACATCGCATTGCCGGCGACGCCGCCGATGCCGAACAGCATTAGCGCCAGCGGCACCAGGGAGGGCGCTGCACCAAGGCTTTCGACCATCCAGGCCGCCAGCAGCGTATAGAGCACGAACTGGCCGCCGATCTGCACTGCCGTGGTCGCAACGGTGAGCGCGATCGGCCGGTCGCGCAGCAGCGCAACAAGGGTGCCGAGTGTCGCCCGACTGCCGCGATTTTCGGCCGGCACGCTCGCCCAGACCAGCGGCGCAACGGCCAGCGCGCCCAGCCCCACCACCGCCCAAGACCAGCGCCAGCCGACCGTCTGACCAAGAAAGCTCGCCAGCGGAATGCCCACCACGATCGATACGGTCATCCCGGCAAACACCGCCGACAATGCCCGCGCCCGTCCCTCCGGCGGAACCAGCGCCGCCGCTGTCGCCGAAACGGTCGGCCCGACCAGCGCTGCCCCCAGTGCCCCGATCAGCCGCATGATGAGGAGCGTGGCATAATCCGGCGCCAGCGCAGAGCCAAAACAGGCCGCCGCCATCAGTCCGAGCCCGGCCACCACAAGCCCCCGCCGCTGCACCCCGCCCGCCACCGTCTGCAACCCAGGCGCGGCCAACGCGTAGACGATGGCGAAAACCGTCACGAGCGTTGCGATCAGGGAGGGTGAGACGGAAAGTCCGGCGCTCATTTCCGGGACAAGGCCGATGATGGCGAGCGAGGACGCGCCGACGAAGAAATAGGCGGCGGCCAGGGCAATCAGGGCAAGGCGGGGGTTGGAATGGGCAGGAGCTATCGTCATGCCCTTAGGCTTGTCTTGCGCGGCTGGGCATAAATGGAAGGTACCTTTGTCTCTGTAATGCTGTTGAGCTTATTTCGCAGGCCCGTTGCACTTCAACCCTAGAGTTGCAGCATGAGGTCCACTTAGCGCCAAGACCGGCATACCATCCAAAACCGGCTTACGCTGTCGGAAGAGAATTTTGACTCGCATGGGCCCCGGCATGTGCGTCAGCCGACAATCGCTCCACCACATCCGCCAACCAGGCCCTTCCGCCAACATCACCCGGCCTCTGCCGCACATAGCTCTCCGCAATCAAAACCCGATAAAACACGTGCGCCCGAAACGCGCTCTCCTTCGCGTCCGCCCCTGCCCCGGCGAACAGCTCCTCCAGAAAGGCCAGCCGGTTCGCATCAATCCCGCGCACGAAATCCTCAATCCTTGGATCCCTCAGCGCCCAGGCGCGGATGGCGGCGTCGTAGCGGCCCAGGTGGCTGTCGACGATTGCGTTGACGAGGTAGGTCAGGCGTTCTTCCAGCGTGCCGCGGAAGGTGCGGACGCGGTCGAACAGGCTGTCATTGTGGTGCACCTTCCAGTGGTCGAGGGCGCGGAAGCGCAGGTCGTCGATGCCGGTGAAGAACCAGTAGAAGCTGCCCTTGGACATGGCGATCTCGCGGGCCAGCGGCTCGACCCGCAACGCCTCGTCGCCGTCGCGGGCGATGGTCTCCAGCGCCGCCTCGATCCAGATGCGGGCGCCTTCGCGGTCGCCGCGCGAGGGCATGGCTGGGCGGTTCATGCCTTCTGGCGCCCGCGGCTTTCGTCGCGCTGCGCCTTGACGCGCTCCTGGCGCTCGACCAGCTCCGGATCGAGGGCATGGTCCTTCGCCCGCTCCTTGATCTCGAACCGGCCCCTCCACCAGCTCGACGGCTTGATCTGGTCATGGGCGCGGGTGGCGTCATCGAGCTTGAGCGCCCACCGCCGCAGCGGCGAGTTGAGCAATGCCCGCAGCAGTTTTGGCCAGAGGCCGGAAAACTCCTTGTTATAGGGGCAGGTGCGCACGCAGTTGGCGCAGTCGGTGCCGCGCGACACCCAGAACTTGAAGCACTTTTCGCCGTCGGTCGTCCACTTCTTGATGCCGGCAATGTTGGAGCGGTTGAAGGTGTAGGTGCTCGGCGGGCCGTGGTCGATCGCCTGCGGCGGGCAGTTGTTGGCGCAGCGGCGGCAGATGTCGCAGGTCTTTTCGACACCGAAGGAAACCGGCTTGTCATGGTCCAGCGGCATGTCGGTCAGGATGCGGCCGAAGCGCACCCGCGGGCCGTAGTCGCGGGTGATGCAAAGGCCGCTGCGGCCATATTCGCCAAGACCGGCGGCAACCGCGTAGGGAATCGCGAGATTGGTATCGTTCTGGGTGGCAACCGCCTGGTAGCCAAGGCTGCGGATGAACTGCGCCAGCGCCAGCAGCGTGATCGCGTCTTCGGCATAGCCGGCGGCCGGGCCGGTGCTCGCCGCGGCACTGGGCGACATGCGGATGATGTCATGCTCCATCGCCTTGCCGAGCACGATGACGTTCGTCAGCCCGTCCGGCAGTTCGACCGGCTTGGAACTCAGCGTGCGGGCGCTGAACTTCGAGCGGTAAGTCCAGCGCGGATCGTAGGCCGTGATGCCGACGAGATCGGCACCGTAGAGTTTGCCCACCTTCTTCACCCGATGCGCAGCCTGTTTTGGCGTGCCCATGTCGGCGGGCTCCACCCTGGGCGGAATGTGGGCGGTGAAATCGTCGGTGAAGCCGTCGCGCCGGTCCTTCGCCTTGTGCATCTCGGCGAACATCTCGGTGACCACCCAGGGGCCGTTGCGCAAGGCAAAATCCTCGCGGGTGAAACCCTCCTCGTCGCGCACCCGCTCCAGCGGTTTGACGAAGGAGCGGAAAAAGCCGCGAGTCACCCGGTTGGCAAAGGAGCGATCCCAAAAGCCGCGGCTGAACATGTCGTTGGGCTGGTCGAAGGGCCGGTAATCCGGAGTGATCTCGATGTGGCGCGAGCCGGCAAATGCTTCCGGCTTTTGCGGCGCGGCGGCCGGATCCTGAAACAGCGGCCGGCGGTCATTCTGCTGGAGTTCGGTCATGGTGTCCTCCATCGCTGCCTGTTTCTATACGCCACCGTATAGAATGCTTCAACCTTGAAACGCTTTGCCGGCCCTGTCAAAGTGAATTGAACCAGCTGCCAAAGGGATGACCCATGACCGACCGATCCGTCGACCTGCACCTGCCGGAGACCGCCGAGGCGCTTGCCGCGGTGCAGGACCAGCGGCGCCGGGCGGCGTTCGAGCGGGCGAAGACAGCGCCGTTTTTCAAGGGAAAGCTCGATCATCTGGATGCGGGCCGCATCTGTGAGCCGGAGGAATGGGCAAAGATCCCGATCCTCGACAAGGAACAGCTGCGGGCGCTTTCGCCCGACACGTTCTACAACGACTTTTGCCTCGGCGGCCGGACGGCGGTCAGCGAATATTGGCGCTCCGGCGGTTCGACCGGCCGGCCGCTGTTTTATCCGCGCACACAGGAGGACGTGTTTTACGGCCTGCTCGGCTTCATGCGGGTGCTGACGCTGGCCGGGATCACACCCAGCGATGTCTGCCACATGGCGCTGCCGCTGGGCATTCACCCGGCCGGGCATCTGATGGCGCGGGCGGTGGAAAAGATCGGTGGCGGTGCGGTGTGGGCCGGCGGCGGTAACACCCTGCCCTCGATGGCCCAGCTTGACCTGATCCGCCTGTTCAAACCGACCTCTTGGATCGGCATGGCAAGCTACGGCATCCAGCTTGCCAACCTGGCGAAATCGGAAGGTTTCGACCTCTCGGCCTCGGGTATCGGCAAGGTCGTCTGCACGGCGGAACCGTTGTCGGCCTCGAAACGCAGCAAGCTGGCAGCACTGTGGAGCGCCGAGGTGCGCGACTGCTACGGCATGACCGAAATGATGATGCTCGGCGGCGAGGATGACACCTGCGACGGCTTCCGCTTCTGGAGCGATTTCTGTTACCCGGAGGTGGTCGACCCGGACACCCACGAACCCGTTGGCGACGGCGAACCGGGCGCGCTGATCGTTACATCGCTGACCACCAACAACGCCACGCCCTTCATCCGCTGGAACAGCGGCGACATCGTCACGCTACGACGCCCGGAGCCCGGCGCAATCGGGTTCGACCTGTTTCCGCTGGTCACGCATACTCATCGCACGGCCGGTTTCGTCAAGGTGCGCGGCATCAATATCGGCTTCACCGATCTGGAGGATCTGCTGTTCAACCGGGCGGAGGTTTCGGATTTCCGAGTCGAAGTGGTCGACGAGGACGGCCGGGACGAGCTTGACCTGCATGTGGAGCTCGCCAGCGAGATTGCCGAGACCGAGGCCAAGGAGGCGGTCACCGCCGCCGTGCAGCGAACCTTCGGCCTCAATCCGCGCATCGTGCCGACCGAAGCCGGGGCCATCGCCCGCGCCTTCGAGGGCAGTTTCAAGCCGGCGCGGTTTCAGGACTTGCGGTCCTGACATGACCATCGAGATCCGCGAAAGCCTGGCCGACGACCTGGCCGCGCTCTATCCGGCCGCGTTTCCGGAGGAGGACCTGCTGCCGCTCGTGCGGGCCTTGCTGCGGGATGAGCCCGGCGTGCTGTCGCTGGTCGCCATCGCCGGTGGCGGGCTGGCCGGCCATGTGGCGTTCACGCCGTGCGGGGTGAGCGAAAGCAAAGCCAAGGTCTCGCTGCTCGCGCCGCTTGCGGTCGCTCCGAAACGACAGCGGCAAGGTATCGGCAGCGCGCTGGTGAACGAAGGTTTCCGGCGGTTGAAAGCGGACGCGACCCAAAGGGTGTTCGTGCTTGGCGATCCGGCCTATTACGGCCGTTTCGGCTTTGCCGCAGACGCGTTGGTCGCACCGCCCTACCCAATGCCTGACGAATGGCGAAGCGCATGGCAATCGCGCGGCCTGCAGGACGGTGCGCCTGAGGAACGCGGTGCACTTATCGTTCCACCGGTCTGGCGTCAGCCGGCACTCTGGGGACCGTGAGTGGTCATTTGACCGCGCCCACAAAACCGGCCATCGTCGGCATCGGTAAAATGGGAGGTCACCATGGATGCGATCCAGTCCGTTGTTGCGACGTATGGAAAAGCCTGGCTCGAACCGGACGAGGATGCGCGTCGGGCACTGCTCGAAGCCAGTTGGGCCGATGACGGTCTTTATCAGGACCCGAGCGCCGATGTACGCGGGCGCGAAGCGCTGATCGCCCATATCGGCGGCTTTCACAAGCAGCAGCCGGGAGCCCGGATCGAGCTCACCAGCGGTGCCAGCCATCACCACGGGCGAGTGCACTTTTCCTGGCAAATGGTGACGGCCGACGGAGCGGTCGCGCTGCAGGGCGTCGATTTCGGGACGCTTGGAGACGACGGCCGCCTGACGCAGATCATCGGGTTTTTCGGCGCGCCACCGGCGCTGTAGTCAGTCAAGCTCCAACGGCGGGAGGCCGGGCATGTTCAAAGCGGCAATCATAGCATTGCTTCTGGCGATCCTGGCGATCCAGCCGGGTTCGGCCCAGGAGACCGAGGCAAAGGAACCGGCGGTGATGCGGGTGCCGCTGATCGCTTGGCTGGCGGCCCGGCCGCATGTGTCGCCGGATTCACTCGGCGATTTCGGGTTCGACCCGATTTCGCAGGGACGCTTCGCCGAGGCACTCAGATTTGCCCTGCAGGAAGACTGGACAAATGCGCTGCCGCTCGCCCGCCGCATCGGCTACGAAATCGTCACGCTCGAAGACGGCAACAAGCGCTACCTGGTGATGCAGGAGGATTTTCCTCGCGGCATGGGGCCGACAGTGGTGATTTCGCAGCAACCGAGGCGCAACGTCATTGCCGAGGCACCGCATGCGCGCTTTGAACAGGGCACGCCGGAGGAAGCGGCCATCCTCATGAGCGAACTCGGGTTCCGCGCCGCCATCATTTCCGGCGCCCATCGCTGTGCGTCACGCACATTCGTCGCCTGCCGCGGCCATACCGCCGTCTGCGGCGACCGGCCCGGCTCGCCCTATCGCAATTCCGACGTGGCGCACAATCCGGCCACGCTGTTCCACCTGGCGCATGTGACACTGACCGACGCCTGGCCGAAATCCAAGGCGATCAGCCTGCACGGTATGCGCCGGCGCGGCGACACGATCACAGTGCTCTCCGACGGATCGCATGCCCAGGACGGACAGCAGCAAGAGACCGTGAAAGCCATCCGCGACAATTTTCGGCGACTGCTCGGTCCGGGCCACGGCGAGATATACAGCTGCAATCATGCGGACGACCGTAAGGCTTCGTTCCCACCGCTTTGCGGGACCACCAATGTGCAGGCGATCGAGCTCAACGGCGGCACCGACCAATGCGGCCTCAGCACCGACCACAGCACCGGTCGCTTCGTGCACATGGAGCAGACCTGGGACATCCTCGGCGAGTTCCACCGCGAGTGGGCGGATCTCGACGGGACGACCCATGCTGCACCGCTGATTGAGGCCATGGGCGTGGCGTTCCCGGAAGACATGGGCGACGGGCAGTGACCGGGCGAAAAACGGCCCTGACACGGCATTAGGGCGCGTCACTTCTCTTGGCAGATATCGAGGGGTGTTTGTCGTTGCTGCCAATACCTGCCGCGCTATGATTGGTGCGGAGGAGATGGAGCATGGCCGGAACGCGAAAATCCGAAAAACTGGTGGTGATGGTCGCCTTCGATGGCGCCAGTTCGCTCGACATTGTCGGTCCGTTGGACATCCTGTCCGGAACGTCGGCGGTCTTCGCCGGCGGTGAACCCGCCTACCGCATCGAAGTGGCGACGGTATCCGGCGGGCCGGTGACCACGTCTCCCGGTGGCTTGCAAATCGTCAGCCGGCCGCTCTCCGATTTCGACGACGCGAAGATCGACACGTTGATGGTGTCGGGCGGCCTCGAAATGTCAAAGGCCCGCAAGAATCGCGCCATCATCGACTGGATCGCCCGGACCGCGCCGCGAGCGCGCCGCGTCGCATCCGTTTGCACCGGTGCCTTCCTGTTGGCCGAAGCGGGGCTTCTGGACGGTCGCCGGGCGACGACCCATTGGTACTGGGCGGAAGAATTCGCCGCGTCGTTTCCGAAGGTGACAACGGACGCCGACGCCATCTTCGTGCGCGACGGCAAGGTCTGCACGTCGGCCGGCATCACCGCCGGCATGGATATGGCGCTGGCGCTGGTCGAGGAAGATCACGGCCGTGATGCCGCGCTCGATATCGCCCGCAACTGGGTGATGTTCCTGAAGCGGCCGGGCGGCCAGTCGCAATTCAGTTCGTTTCTGCCGCGTCAGCAGTCGACCAACCGGTCGATCATCGCGCTGCAGGACTGGATGATGGATCATCTCGACGCCGACCTCACCGTCGACCGGCTGGCGGAGCGGATGTGCATGAGTCCGCGCAATTTCGCGCGATTGTTCGTCGCCGAGGTCGGCATCCCGCCGGGGCGCTACGTCGAGGAGCTCAGGCTGGCGGCGGCGCGCAAGCATCTGGAGAGCACGTCCATTCCCATTGACGCCATCGCCGCCATCAGCGGCTTTGGCAATGCCGAGCGCATGCGCCGCACCTTCGTGCGCCGGCTGAAGGTCAATCCGAAACAGTTCCGAAGCCGCTTCCAGGGGACGCTCGGAGACTTCGAGCCAGGGTCCCGCGCCGCGCTGCAGTGACCGCGCCACGGGTCTGACGGCCAGGATTTCAAACACAGTTCAACCACCAGGAGGAGCAGCTCATGAGCAAGCTGAGAGTCGGAATCTATCTGTTCGAGAACATGACCATGATGGATGCCTATGCACCGTTGCAGATGTTTGCATTCGTCGACGCGTTCGAAACCTTTACCTTCGCCAAGACACGCGAAGCGTTTCCTTCCGATTGCGGCGCCCTGCTGACACCGCATTATGGCTTCGAAGACTGTCCGGATATCGATGTGCTGGTGGTGCCGGGCGGCGGCAACACGCTGCAGCAGATGCGGGACCGCGAGGTGATCGATTTCATCCGCCGGGCCGGCGAAAATGCCCGCCATGTGACGTCGGTGTGCACCGGCGCGTTGATCCTCGCTGAAGCGGGTCTTCTCGATGGCTATGAGGCGGCCACCCACTGGGCCTATCGCGAGGTGCTGGAAGCCTATGACCAGGTGACGGTCGTCGACAAGCGGGTCGCCATCGACCGCAACCGCATTACCGGCGGCGGCATAACCGCGGGGCTCGATTTCGCGCTGACCGTCATTGCCGAACTCACCGACGAGCCAACCGCGCATGTCATGCAGCTGTTGTTCGAATACCGGCCGCAACCACCGTTCTCATCAGGCGGGCCTGAGGCAGCGTCGCCGGAAGTGGTCGGAATCGTGCGCGGCAAGGTCGGCGAGATCGCCGGCGACCTGATGGACTATGCCAATGAAAGGAGGGCCTGACATGACCGAGACCAGAACCGTGATCGCGGGCAACAACGCTACGATGATGGCGGCTTTCGCCGCCGCAGACCTGGAGACGCTGCAGGAGCTCTATACCGAAGACGCTCGCTTCATGCTTCCGAGCGCCCCGCCGGCTGTCGGCCGGAACCAGATTGCCGCGGCCTTCCAGGGCATGATCGGCAGCGGTCTGAAGGGCTTGAACCTCCGCACCGATGAGCTGGTGGTCAATGGCGAGACAGCCGTCGAAGTCGGTTCCTACACGCTGACCGTCGAGGGAGGCGTGGAGGCCGACAGCGGCACCTATATGGTGCTGTGGCAGGCGAGCGGCGAGCGCTGGATGATTCATCGTGACATCGTCTGCAGCAGCGTCCAGCAGACCGCTGCCTGAGCAGAATTCAGGAAACAACTTCAATCAATTCAATGCGTTCGAGGTGCCGGTGAAGACTTTGATTCCGGCACCTCAGAAACTGATCAAACCCGATTGCCCCGCAAAATGTCCTTGAAGTCGCCAACGCGCCGACGCATCCTGTGCCTCTTTGTGGCCAGAAGGGCGAGGAAGAATTATGAAACGCGAGCCAGTCAATCCAGATACGATGTACAATTCCGTGCAGTTCGGCTTTTCCCATGCGGTCGAGAGCGAGGGCGGACGGCTTTTGCATCTTGCCGGTCAGGTCGCTTGGGATTCCAATGGTGAGTTGGTCGGACCGGGCGACCTCGCCGCCCAGGCGAAGCAGTGTTTCGACAATCTCACGGAAGTGCTGGCTTCGCGCGGCGCGACGGCGGCGAACGTGGTGCGGCTTCGGACCTATGTCGTCGACTATTCGCCAGACAAGCTGGAGGTGCTCGGACCAGCCATCGGGGCTTTCTATGGCGATGTCATCCCGGCAGCCAATACACTGCTTGGCGTGCAGACGCTGGCGATGCCGGATTTCCTGATCGAAGTAGAAGCAACGGCGGTGCTTGACTGACCGTCACGGCTTAGGCCGGGCCGTGCTGTCGCGCACGGCCAGCCATGGTTCGAGCCGGGTGATACGATCATCCGGCATGCGCCCTTCAATCAACGTGAGCAGATGACGGGCAGCTGCCGCGCCAACCGCGCGGCGCGGCTGATGCACGCTGGTGAGTGCCGGAATGTAGTGCTCGGCCACGTCGATGTCGTCAAAGCCGACCACCGAGACATCGCCCGGAACTGATACGCCGGCTTTGTGCAGGGTCGACATGAAGCCGAACGCGCTGCGGTCGGCGGCGCAGAACACCGCCTTTGGCGGGCTGTCCAGTTCGAGCCAGGCGCGGGCGGCTCGGATGCCCGTGTCGATCGAGTAGTCGCCCTGGAAGACCCAGGCGGCATCGGGGTCGATCCCGGACCGGGACAGGGTTGTGCGAAACCCTTCCAACCGGTCACAGCCCGGCTGGTGGGTCAACAGGCCGGTGACATGACCAATGGCACGGTGTCCGCACTCGATCAGATGCGACACCGCCAGATCGGCGCCCATCAGATTATCGACCAGAGCCATTGGCACCGTCTCGTCCGAGCACCATTCGCCGGCCGTGACCATGGGAGGCAGGTTGAGATTGGACCCGCGCATTTCCTCGACCGAGATATCGCCGTCGAGGATGACGATCCCGTCGATATTGTTGTGACTGAAATAGGTCTGCAGCCGGGCATGCGTCATTGACGATTTGCGCGTATCAGCGATCAGTACATTGATGCCGCTTTCGGAGCAGATGCTTTCAATGCCCTTGAGGATGTTGGAAAAGTGCGAATTGCCGATATCCGGGACCAGCGCGACGATGGTTCCGGTTCGGCGCCGACGCAGATTGCGGGCCGCGTGGTTGAGCACATAGCCGGTCTGCTCGACCGCACGCGCCACACGTTCGCGCGTCTTTTCCGTGACCCGGTCCGGCGCCGAAAGCGCACGACTGACCGTGGCCGTCGACACATTGGCGGCGCGCGCAACGTCCTGCACCGTGGGAGCGTTTCTGCCTGTTTCCGTCTTGCTCATTGGTTCCGAACAAACCGCCTGATCACGCCGGTGTAAAGATCAAAGCCGAAAAACCGCTGTTGATCCGCCGCTCTGGAGGACCAAATCGATATGGAGATCGGTGGTTCAACTCTGGGTACGGGGATCAAAAGGCGTTCGTGGTGCCCGACCCCGGATCAGGTCGCTCTTGCGTTCCGCCATCGCAACAATCGCTGCATTGTGCGGCCCCGTCGTGGCCTTTGGGATGACCGAGCCGTCGATCACATGAAGCCCCTCCGTGCCGCGAACCACAAGAGCCGGATCGACCACGGCCTCGTCGTCGGAGCCCATCCGGCATGTCCCGACCGGATGGTGATGGGTGAAGGCGGCTTTCCCCAGAAAATCCAGCTTCTCTGCGCGCGTCTTGAGGTCGACACCCGGCAAAAACTCTTCCTTGCGCCAATCGGAAAAAGCCTGGGAATGACCGATTGCTCGTGTCCGGTCCATCGATTCCATGTAGATCTCGCGATCGTATTCCTCAGCCAGATAGTTGGGATCGATGTCAGGCGCCGCCGTTGGATCGGTGGACCGCAGCCGAACGGACCCGCGGCTCCTGGGATGGGTGAAGCCGAACATCAGCGTGTAGGCTTCCCCAAACGGTGGCGGATCAAATGCATCGGTGGCCACGGGAACGACGACACAGGCAGCCACCATCTCTGGCGCCAGTTTGTCATCGCCATTTCGCGATGAATAAAGCAACGATTCCGAGTGCTGGGTCTGCGTGAACGGAACCTCATCTTTCGACAGATAGACATTGCCACCTGACAGCAGGTGATCGTGGAGGTTCTGTCCGACTGCAGGCAGGTCGACTTGCGGGGATACTCCCAGCTTGGCCAGTTCGTCAGCCGACCCGATGCCGGATCGCATCAGGATCGCCGGCGAATTGATGACGCCCGCGCATAAAAGAACCCCTTCCCGAGCCTCGATATGCTCGGGCTTGCCGTCGACAATCAGATGCAATCCCGAGCATCGCGCGCCGGTGAAAGCCAAACGATCGACGAGACAACCGGTTCGAACCGTCAGGTTGGCGCGCGACAGCGCCGGCGTCAGATAGGCATCGGCAACGCTCTGGCGCTTGCCATCGACAATCACCAGGGTGTTGAGTGTCGGTCCCGTCATCCGGGCGCCGTTGTGTTCGTCCGTCGGCACATGCCCCTGCTCTTCAGCAGCGGCCATGAAGCATCGCGTCAGGGGATGCGGATCGCTCGGAACCATCTGCCGGATCGGCCCCTGATCGCCGTGATAGGGAGACGGGGCAAAGGGCGATGTTTCCGACGCGATAAAATAGGGCATCAGATCAGCGTAACCCCAGCCCTCGCAGCCAGCCGCGGCCCAGTTGTCGAAATCGCTCGGATGGCCGCGCACATGAGCCATCGCATTGATGCAGCTCGATCCGCCCACGACGAAACCCCGTGCCCAGTCATGGATGCGATTGGCGGTGTGCCGCTGCGGCACCGTCTTGAAGGCCCAGTCGATGTCCGAGCCTTCCAGCATCGGCCACATGGCGGGCTCGGAGATTGCCGGTTCGTCGGCCTCGCCACCCGCTTCGATCAGACAAACGGTGGCATGTTCGTCCTCACTGAGGCGCGCTGCCAGAACGCATCCTGCGGTGCCTGCCCCGACGATCACGTAGTCGTACTGCATTGCCTGTTGGTCCTTAAGCGACACTGGTTTGAATTCTCTTGCGGCCGCCCGGCAGGGTCAGGCAACACCGGCGCTCGCCCAAACCGCGCCCATTCATTCAGCAGCCGTGGAGGCACCCGCGCTGAAGTCAGGTGACATGCGGTCGAAGATGACGGCACGTACGGCCAGCAGATGCTGGCGCATGCACTCCTGTGCCAGGTCGGGATCTCGGGCAGCGATTGCCCGGGCGATCTTCAGATGCTCCGCATCCCGTTTTCGCCGCCGGTCAGGACATGGCGGCGCACGATCCGGCAATCGCACCCGCGCATCTCCGCCAACCTGCCGAAGAATTCGGTATAGTTCGCGCGCCAGGGTGTTTCGCGTGGCACTCGCGACTTCCAGATGGAAGGCCAAATCCGGTGCTCCGTAGGACTCTTCCTTCTGACTGTTGGCCGCTTTGACAATCCGCTCGGCTTCGAGCGAAGACGCCTTCAGCGCCGCCAGTCGCGCAAGCTGTGGTTCGATGATCAGACGCAGTTCGATCACATCGGTCGGATTGGCGAGGCGCACGAGGTTCTGGACCTGAGGACCTGTTTCGCGAAAATTGCGGCGCCCGACGCGCGCCGGTGGAATTAGGTTGTCTTCTCTCATCTCCGCCAGAATGCGCCGCAGGCGCGACCGGGTGATGCCGAACTCCTCGACCAATTCCCGTTCCGGTGGAAGCGTGCCGTCTTCGCTGGCCAGATCCGCGATCGTTTCCTTCAACTCTTCCGCAGAAAGCCTGGCTGACTTTCGGTCTTCAGTCATGACGTCCTTTGAATCTCCCTGGAAACCATTTGAAACATAATACGGTCGCAGACACTAGGCAACCATATTGACATAATTGGTTGCGGAATGGTTTGCTCTGTGGACAGGTTTTTGAAGGTGACGGGAATGGCCACGGGTTTCGACTATGTCATCGTCGGTGCGGGATCGGCCGGCTGCGTCCTCGCCGACCGGCTGAGTGCCGATCCGAACTGTCGTGTCCTGCTGCTGGAAGCCGGCAACTGGGATCGCGACCCGCTGGTTCATATACCGCTGGGCTGGGGCATCATCTTCAAGGAACGCCGCCACGACTGGGGCTACGACTGCGAGCCCGAGGATGCGGTCGACGGTCGCGCCATCGAATGTGTGCGCGGCAAGCTGGTTGGCGGCTGCTCGTCCACCAACGCAATGGCCTGGGTCCGTGGCAGCACCCACGTTTACGACCGCTGGGCCGCGGAAGCGGGACTGGAAAGCTGGGACAGCCACTCCACCCTGCCCTACTTCAAGAAGCAGGAAAGCTGGGAGGACGGCGCGGACGACTGGCGCGGCGGAGATGGTCCGGTCACCGTTCAGCGATGCCGCTACGATGATCCGCTGGTGGAAGCTTTCGGCGACGCCGGCCGAAAGAATTTCGGCTGGACGGACGACTACAACGGTGCCAATCGCGACGGCTTTTCGCGGCTTCAGATGTCGATCCGGAAGGGACTGCGCGCCAGCACGTCAAACGCCTACCTTCGACCAGCCAGCAGCCGCAAGAACCTGACGATCAGAACCGGAGCGACCGTGCGCGAAATCCTGTTCCAGGGCGACAGGGCAACGGGTGTTCTGCTCATGGACGGCGGCGAAACAATCCATGCGGAACGCGAGGTCATTGTTTCCGCCGGCGTCATTAACACACCGAAATTGCTTAAGAATTCCGGTATCGGCGCGGAAGACGAGCTTGACGGACACGATATTGATGTCCGCAAGCCGCTCCCCGGCGTCGGAGCGAACCTGATGGACCATCCGTCGATCATCGTGATGTATCACAGAGCCGGACAAGGGCCGTTTCACAGGATGATGCGCTATGACCGCATCGTTCCCGACCTCGTGCGGACTTACCTTGGCGGAGAAGGGTTTTCAGGGGACGTGCCGGGTGGCATAACCGCCTTCCTCAAGTCCAGCCAGGCGACTGATACGCCTGACATCCAAATCCTGTTCACCGCTGCTCCGCTGGCCTCCTGGCCCTATCTTGCGCCGTTCAAAAAGCCGTTTCCAGACGGCTTCGCAACACGCCTTGTGTTGACGCAGCCGAAGTCCCGCGGCGAGGTCAAGCTCGCCTCATCCGACCCGCAGGGCCTCCCGAGGATCCATCAGAATTTTCTCGACGCGGAGTATGATCGGCGGGTTCTCCGGGAGAGTTTCGATATCGCCCGGTCGCTGGCCGCAACACCGGAAATGAAGCCATTCGTGAAAGCGGAAGTCGCGCCTGGACCCGATTGCATCAGTGACGAGGCCATCATGGGTTATGCCAGAAAGTCGCTGATTACGGTTCATCACCCCTGCGGGACCTGTCGCATGGGCAGCGCCGCCGACGAACGGTGCGTCGTCGGCCCGGACCTCAAAGTGCACGGTTTCGATGGTTTGCGCGTCGTCGATGCTTCGGTTTTTCCGGAGATCCCAAACGGCAACATCAACGCCGCGGTCATCATGGTGGCCGAACGGGCCGCTGATATGATCCGTCAGGGAACCTGAACCACCAACGCCCCTCCGCGAACCATAATTGAACCATTAACAAATAATTATGTTGTAATTGTCGGTTTTTGGGTGTCTACTCTGATCGGCAGCGTGAACCAGAGGAGTGAATTATGTCAGTAACCGCGACGTCTGATACCGGTGCCAACAGGAAGGAAGCGCTGAAAGGCCTGCACTCCGACGTGTTCAGCGCGAACATGCATCCGTTCTGGGCAACCACCAAGGACGTAGAGCATGACGAGGTGGCACAGTTGATGTCGCCACAGAAAGCCGTTCCCTGGGTTTGGAAGTATTCCGATATCGGGCCGCTGCTGGAACGCGCGGCGGAACTGATCACCATGGCCGACAGCGACCGACGCTCGCTCGTTCTGGTCAATCCGGGACTGGCGCCACGGCGCGCTTCGGTCACGACCATGTATACCGCCTACCGTTTCAACGGGGTCGACGAAATCATGCCCCCGCACAAGCACTCGGCGAGCGCCTGCCGTTTCGGTCTCCTGGGTGGTGGCAATTTTACCAGCGTTGAAGGCGAAAATGTCGTTTTCGGTCCCGGAGACATGATCCTGACGCCGAACGACGCCTGGCACAATTTCGGCAGTATTGGCAACGAAGGCGCTCTCAATCTTTCAGTTCTTGATTTCCCGCTGGTCGAGACGCTGCACGCCCTGGAGTTCCACCACCACTACACCGAGATGGAAAACGGCAAGGAAGTGGAGAAAAAGGAACAGTCCGCGCGTTATCCAGTCGACTATTCGAAGCTCGTTTATGGCCAGGGTGGGATGATGCCGCGCTTCGTGGATCATCACCGGGCGGGTGGCTTTGCCTCCCCACAGGTCGTCTATCGCTGGGAGGCGATGGAAACGCTGCTTGATGCTCACAAGGATCATGAAGGCGATCCGCATGACGGCATCATCATCGATTACGTCAATCCGCGCACCGGCGGGCCCGTGTTCGAAACGATCAACTACTACATTCAGATGCTGCGTCCCGGCGAAAAGACAGCACCGAAGCGGGAAACCGCCAATCTCTTGTTGGCACCCTTCAAGGGCAAGGGACACTCCATCGTCGATGGCGAGCGGTTCGACTGGGAAGAATTCGACACGCTGGCGGTTCCGGGCGGTTGCTGGGTGGAGCACGTCAATCCGTCCGAGACCGAGCCGGTAATCCTGTTCGGCGCCACGGATTCTCCGACCCAGAAGAAACTCCATCTCTACAAGAGCTGGGGCCGCAACCAGGCCGGCGACCTGCTTCGTCTCGCATAGATCCGTAATCCGTCGGCGCCGCATGGCGGCGAAGACCTATCAGTACAGGCGGGAAAGCGACTATCCTTTGGCAGATGCTCTCAACACCACGCTTCTATCGCATATTGACTGCCCCGGCGGAGGGCAGGTCTGGGTGGACGGCACGACCCTCTATATAGGGCATATGCGATTTCCGTCCGGGACAACCATCGTCGACGTGGCGGATCCGCGGCGACCGAAGGTCATCAGCCAGATCGGCGTACCGGACGGCTGGCACTCGCACAAGGTGCGGACTGCAAATGACCTTATGATCGTCAACCACGAAAAGATCGGTCAGGAGGGCGACCTGGGCTTCGGCGGCGGGCTCGGCATTTATGATGTGGCTGATCCGTCCAATCCACGTATTTTGTCGAAGTGGCGAACCGGTGGTCGCGGTGTTCACCGATACGATTTCGACGGGCGCTATGCCTATATCTCTCCGACTGCCGACGGCTATGTCGGCAATTTCGTGATGATTCTGGACCTCAAAGATCCCGAAAATCCCGAAGAGGTCGGCCGGTGGTGGATCCCCGGGCAATGGCAGGGAGGCGGCGAAGACTATCCCTGGGACGATTGGGTTCCGCCCCGATGCCATCACCCGATCCGGCGCGGCGACCGCCTCTATGTCAGCTACTGGCACCACGGCTTGTTCATTCTCGACATTTCCGACATGTCGAAACCCAAGGCGGTCTCAGGCCTGAATACGAGCCCGGTTTATCCTCACCCGACCCATACCTGCCTGCCGTTCAAGGAAAAGATCGCTGGCCGCGACATCATGATCGTGGCCGATGAAGATGTCGCCAAACTCTATCCGTCGCCGCCGGCGTTCACCTGGGTCTACGACATCACCGTGGAGACCCTTCCCACCTCGATCGCCACGTGGCAGGTCGAAGGACTGCACGGCGACGGCTCTCCGCAGGAGCCGATGACCGGCTGCCACCAGCCGTCCGAGCGCGTTGCCGGCACGATCGTGCCGTTTGCCTGGTTTGCCCAGGGACTGAGGATCGTCGATTTCGCCGATCCGTACAATCCTCGCGAGCTTGGTCATTTCCTCCCCGACGTGCCCGAATCGCAGGCACGGCCGTCATCAAACGATGTCACGATCGATGACCGCGGCATCATTTATCTGATCGACCGGATCCACGGCGTCGACATTATCGAAACCAGCGTATTTTGAGGGACCCATGGCCAAGATCTCCGACAAGCACTACGCCATCGGCAAGAAAAACCCGAACCTGCCATTCCATCCAGCCGTTCGCGCAGGCGATTACATTTTCGTGTCGGGCCAGGTCTCCAAAGACGAGAACGGCAACATGATGGTCGGCTCGATCGAAACCGAAACGGCCGGGACCATCGAGGCCATTCAACGCCTGATCGCCGAGGAAGGTGCAACGCTGAAAGACGTCGTGCGCGTCTGCACCTACCTTGAGGACCCACGCGATTTTGGCCGCTACAACGCCGTTTTCAAAAAGTATTTCGACGGCGCGGTGCTGGCCCGCACCACGGTCGAGGCCCGGGCGGTGATCACGACGCGGATCGAGATCGACTGCATCGTCTACAAGCCGTTGGAAGACTGAACGTGAACCCTGGGAAATCGACATTCAGGAGTAACCCATGATCCGGGTATTGGGACGCAAGACATCGGGAAACGTGCAGAAGGTACTGTTTTTCCTCGAGGAAACCGGGACGGAATATGAACGCGAGGATTTCGGCCGGCTGTTTGAAAATACCAAGACGCCGGAATACCTGGCCATGAATCCGACAGCCAAAGTGCCGACGGTCATCGACGGCGACACGGTCATGTGGGAGAGCAACACGATCCTGCGTTATCTCGCTGCAACCAAGGCTCCCGAACTCACCGGCGCCAATCCGGCCGGGTGTGCCGAAGTCGAACGATGGATGGATTTTTTGCTTGCCGCGATCAATCCCGGTTACCTGGCCGCCTTCAAGGGCGCGAAGCTCGAACCGTCGGAACGACCTGCAGGCTTCGACGCCCAGTTGGCGGATCTCCACGCCCAGATGGCGATCGTGAGCAATGCGCTGGACGGCAAGGAATTTGCGGCGCTCGGAAAGCTGACGATCGCCGATATTGCAATGGCGCCCATCATGGGCCGTTGCTTGAATTTTCCCTACGACCGTCCGGCGATGCCCGGGCTTGAGGCCTGGTTCGAGCGGATGTCCGCACGCGATGCGTTCAAGGCGGCAACGGGGTGAGCCGGGAGTGATGACAGGGGTGCGCTGATGCAAATCGCGATCATAGGCATGGGCTCCATGGGCCCGGGGATGGCAGCGCGGGTGGCGCGCGGTGGACACGATGTCCGCGCCTTCGATATCGCCGAAGCCGCCCGAGAGCGCGCAGCATCGCTATTGCCGATGATCGCCACGGCGCTGGATGGCCTGGAGGTCGAAGATCAGGGTGGTGATCTTTCCTTTGCCGGATCTCTCGAGGAGGCAGTGGCCGGGGCTGACCTGGTCATCGAGAACATTCCCGAGAACATCGAGACGAAAGCAGCACTTTATCGCCAACTGGACCCGCTTCTGGCCGCCGACACGATTGTCGCGACGGACACTTCAGGCATACCCATAACGAAACTCCAGGAACACATTTCGCACCCTCGCCGCTTCGTCGGAATGCACTGGTCCAATCCGCCGCATATCGTACCGATGATCGAGGTGATCGCCGGCGAACAGACAGCGCCGGAAACGGTGACCGCAATACAGAGCCTGATCCGCGATCTCGGATTGCTGCCAGTGACGCTCAAGAAGGACGTGCCGGGATTTGTCGAGAACCGCGTGCTCTATGCCCTCTTGCGGGAATGCGTTGACCTGGTGGAGCGCGGGGTGATCGATCCCGAGGATCTCGACACCTGTGTCAACTGGGGCATCGGCTACAAGTTGGCCGTCATCGGTCCCATGCGGCTCCTCGATATGGCAGGTTTGGACATCTACCACTCCGTTTCCTCATTTCTGAACTCAGAGCTGTGCAACCGCGACGATGTCTCGCCGATGGTTACAGATGCAACCGGCAAGGGTCAGCTCGGAATGAAAACGGGTGGCGGCCTTTTCGACTACACGGATGAGGACCTCACCTCTCTGCCGCGCGAACGCGCACAGACTCTGATCGCGGTGCGCAAGATTTTGGAGGGCCGGTCATGACCCGCCCGTCCGGAAGCTTGGGCATGCGGGCAATCGAGACCCTGAAGCTCCTTCTGGGCCTCGCATTGGTTTTGATGGTGGTTTTGAACATCGTCAATGCCGCTGGGCGCTACGGCGGCCTGCCCGTTCCAGGCGGCATGGACGAACTTCTGGTCTTCGCCATGATCTGGATCGTCATGATCGGCTGCATCCTGGCAACGCATGACCGCACTCACCTGTCGATCAATCTGCTGCCCCAGTCGCTCAACAGAGACCATCGCCGCCTCCTCGAAACGTTTGTGTCCTTTCTGACCGCTGGTGTCTGTGCGTTTGTTGCTTGGCATTCATGGACCTTCATCGAGCGCATCGGTGCGATCGGGCAGAAGAGCATGGGTCTCGGGGTGCCGATGGTCGTGCCGCACATGGCCATACTGGTCGGATTTGCGGGCACCGCCCTCGTTTCGCTGGCTCTCGCGGTCACGGACTGCCGAGCCCTGTTCCAGGATCGGGCCGAATGATATGGGCCATCGCGCTGACAATCGTGGTGCTGGTTGCGCTTGGCGCACCGATCTTCGTCGCATTACTGGCAGGCGCGGCTGTGGGGCTCTCTCTGTTCAACGGCCCGCCGCTGATCGCCTTGCAGCAGACGATTTTCGGCGGACTGGATGCCTACGCGCTGCTGGCCGTCCCGTTCTTCGTCTTTGCCGGGGAGCTGATGGCCGCCTCGGGCATCGCGGACCGGCTGATCGCGCTGGTCCAGGCCTTGTTCGGCCGCGTTCCCGGGTCGCTGGGGATCGCGGCACTCGGCGGCTCAACCCTGATCGGAACGATATGCGGTTCCTCCGCAGCCGCCGTCGCCGCCGTCGGCAAGACCATGTACCCGCGGCTTCTGGACGCCCAATACGGTCGGCGTCGGGCATCAGGGATCATCACCTCATCCGGTGCGATCGACATCGTCATCCCGCCGTCTATCGCCATGATCCTTTATGGGGCGGCCGCCGAGCAGAGCATTCCCAAACTGTTCATCGCCGGAATCGTGCCGGGTCTGTTCGTGGCGCTGCTGATGGGCATCTACATCTCGGCATCCGCCCGCTTTGCCGGCCTTCCGACAGAGGGCCGGTTCGATTCACGCCAGGCAATCGTTGCGTTTCGACAGGCGATCGGCGCCTTGTTCATGCCGGTTTTCATTTTGTCGGGGATTTACGCGGGCGCCTTTTCGCCGACGGAAGCCGGCGGTTTTGCCTGCGCCTATGCAATCATTCTCGGGCTGGTCTTCTACCGCAGCCTGACGTTGTCGGACATTCTGGCCGCCGCCGCCCGTGCAGCGATGATCACAGCGCAGATCATGGTCGTTGTCGCCGCGGCAAGCGTGATTTCCTGGCTGCTCACCGTCAAGGGAGTGCCGCAGGCGCTGATTGCCGGAATAACCGACGCCGGCCTGTCGCCGTTGATGTTTCTCTTGGCCGTCAACGTTCTATTGCTCGCCATCGGCTGCTTTCTCGATCCGACTTCGGCCATTCTGGTACTGGCGCCCTTGCTGGTCCCGATCGCCATCGCTCTCGGCATCGACCCCATCCATTTCGGGGTCATCATGACGGTGAACCTCGCAATCGGAATGTTCACGCCGCCTTTCGGGCTGAACATTTTTGTCGCTCAATCCGTTCTCGGCGTGTCGGCAGCCGACATCTATCGCGGCGTCCTGCCCTTTGTGGGCGTGCAAACCATAGCCCTGGCAATCATCACGCTCCTGCCGGTGCTGTCTCTGTGGCTCGTCCGCGCAATGTCATAAAAACCAGGGAGATAAGATCATGAATTTTGTTCGGAGCTTTATCGGCCGCAAGCTGCTTGTAGCAGCAGCGACAGCCATGCTTTGCGCACCGGCTCTTGCTCAAAGCACGATGAAACTGTCCTCGGCGACCATCAACGATGTCCAGCACGAGTGGCAGAAGGTCTTCGCCGAGGAAATGAGCAATCGCGCCGGGGATGCGGTGAAGGTCGAGATCTATCCGGCCAGCCAGCTGGGTGCGATCCCACGCATGACCGAGGGCGTGCTTCTGGGCACGATCGAGGCCTTCACCACTCCGACATCCTTCGTGACAGGTGTCGATCCGCGCTTTCAGGCTTTCGACGTTCCGGGCCTCTTCCACGATGCCGACGAAGTTCGCGCGGTGATCCACAATCCGGTGTTTCGCGATCATCTGGAAACCCTGTTCCTGGACAAGGGTGTGCGCATCATCGGCGCAATCTACAACTCGCCGATGCTCATGTTGACGTCCGAGCCGGTGACAGAGCTGGCGGGGGTCGACGGGCTCAAGATCCGCACATTCGCCTCGCCCCTGCAGCAGGAGCCGATGAAAGCCATCGGAGCCATTCCGACACCGCTGGCCCTTTCGGAAGTGGTGCCCCAGCTTCAGTCGGGCGGCATCGACGGCCTGCTTGCCGGCATGCCCATTCTGACCGCGTTCAAATTCTATGACACGGCTCAGCATGTCACCGACTTAAACTTCTCACATCTCGTATCGATCACGTTGGTCAATGAGGCATGGTTCCAGAGCCAGACGCCGGAAGTCCGTGAAGCTATTCGTGCAGCCGGACGAGCGGCAGAAGAAGCCGTGTTCGACTGGGGCGTTGCCAATGTCGAGCGTGCCAACAAGGCCTGGATCGACGCCGGCGGCAAAATCCACAATCTTCCGGAAGCCGAGCAGACGAGCATGATGGACACTTTTGCCGACGTCGGCGCCAAGACGATTGCCGATCAGGCTGACGTCGTGGCCGAGTACGATCGCATTGTCGGCGTTCTGGACGCCCACAGGTCCAAATAGGCTCAGTCGGAGGATCCGTGTTCGACTTCCCGGCATACCACGCGACTGTCGCTTCCATCGGTACAAATGTGCCGGATGGAAGCCGGCGTTTTGCCTGCGCGGTAGTCCAGACGAACCATCGATCGGGTTGCGTGCGTGCGCGGCGGGCGCCCGCACCAGATCGCTTCGACCGGCATACGGTCCTCCAGCTCGTTCAAGAGATTAAACACACCGGTCTCGGGATTGTGCCAAAGCTCGAAGCGCACGGTTCCCTGTGTTTCGGCATCGCCGACAGGCGCCGAATACCAGTGTGCAAGGCTCGCCGAACAACGGAGCGGTCCATCACCATCGTTCCTGATTTCCACCGGCACGGCGTTGACGCCTTCGGTTCCGCGCTGAAGATTCGAGTACGGGATGTATTCCTTTTTCTCGTTCGCTTCACCGGGTCCAACGGCCGAGCCGGCAAGAACAATGAGAACCGCCATCGGGCGGCGAAGGTTTGTCGTAAAGCAAAGGAGACGTAGGAAATGAAACATCTGTTATTCTCCATGGTGCTGGCCGCGGCCGTAACCGCGACATCGGCCCATGCGCAAGACATCGATACCATAGCGGTTCTGACACCGGAAGTCGGCTCCGACTTTGGCTGGAATCAGCAGGGCGTCGACGCCGCCAAGGCCGCGGGTGAAGCGGCCGGTGTCAAAGTGGTCGTGGCCGAAGGCCTCGGCTACGGCGATGTCCGCGCCCCGATGCGGGAACTCGCCGCGGAAGGTGTCGACCTGATTATCGCCCATGCATCGGGCTACATCACGGCGGGCATCGAGATCGCCGAGGAAACCGGCGTGCCGGTGGCCATTGTCGACAGTCCCGAAGCCCTGAAGAAAGGCCTCGTCGCCGACTACACCCTGTCAGGTCATGAAGGCGCCTGGCTTGCCGGACGCATTGCCGGCAAGATGACCAAGACGGGCACCGTCGGCATTGTCGTTTCAGGTGAACCGCCATCCTGGAATTCGCAGTCCGCCGGCTTCGCACAAGGCGTGCGCGCTGAAAACCCGGACGTGAAGATCCTCTACGCAGTCATCGGACCGGCAGCCTATGCGGATGTCGCCGGCGGCAACCGGGTGACAACCTCCGTCATCGCAGCCGGCGCCGACATCATCTTCGGCCAGGGCAACGGTTCGACCTTCGGCATGTTGCAGGCCGTCGAGACCAACAAGGCCCCGGATGGCTCCGATGTCATGTTCATCGATGTGATCGGTGACAAGACATCCGTCGACAAGGGTCATCTGCTGACGTCGGTCCTGTGGGACATGACGCCGGTCTATGGCGCGATGATCGCCGACCTGAAGGACGGTTCGTTCGGAACCAAGCACTATGCCATCAGTGTCGAAGGCGATAGCGTGAAACTGATCAAGACACCGCAGATGCCGGACGATGTCTGGGACGCTGCCATGGCTCTGCGTGAGCAGATCGTGTCAGGTGATGTTTCGCTCGAGCCGATCTTCGATGCCGAAGAAGTGCGCAAGCTGGTCACCTTGACCGAGTAATCCGATGGAGAATGACCTTTCCCGCAATGAGGAGCGTGTATCACTCGTCAACGTGACCAAACGGTTTCCCGGCGTGGTCGCTGTCGACAAGGTGTCGCTGTCTTTCCATGCGGGAGAGGTTCATGTCCTTCTGGGCGAAAACGGGGCTGGCAAATCCACGATCGTGGGCATGCTTGCCGGCCTCCAGGAGCCCGATGAGGGCCATATAGTGGTCGACGGGCGTCAAGCACGCCTGTCGAGCCCAACCGAAAGCCTGGCCCATGGCATCAACACGGTCTTTCAGCATGTGATGCTGGTGCCGACGCTCACGGTTTTCGAAAATCTGATTCTGGGAGCCCCCTGGTGGACTCGTCCACCACGCAGCGAAATCGAGCAGCGGGTCAAGGAGTTATCCCGCGAATTCGGATTGTCGGTGCCACTGGATGCTCGTACGGGCGACCTTTCGCTCGGCGAACAGCAACAGATCGAGATTGCACGGGCGCTGCTGCGCGACAGCAGAGTGCTTATCCTCGATGAAGCGACCTCGATGCTGACGCCTCAAGGCGCGGATGAACTCGGCGATCGTATGAGAAGACTTGCAGAGCGGGGCATCTGCGTCATTTTCATCACGCACAAGCTGAGTGAGGCCTATCGCTTTGGCGACCGCATCAGCATCCTGAAACAGGGCCGCTTCGCCGGCGACATCGCGCCGGAACGCCTCTCCGAAATGAGCGAGGAAGAGGCCATCGAGGAGAAGGTCCGGCTGATGTTCGGTCAAAGCGATCACGGCCAGGCGGAGTCCACCAGAGCAACTGGCGATCCGGGTGAGGTGTGCCTGGCTGTCGAGGGTCTCGCGACGGAAGGCGAAGCGGAGGTCCTTGCTCTCTCCGACATTTCATTCGAATTGCGAGCCGGCGAAATACTCGGCGTTGCCGGTATTGACGGCAATGGTCAAAAACAACTTGCAGAGGCACTTGCAGGGCAACGGACCGCGACAGCCGGCAGGATCACGCTGGACGGCATGGATATCACCCGGCTCCCCGTTGGACGTCGCCGGAAGTTGGGACTGCGTTACCTTACCGACGACAGGCTGCAGGAAGGCAGCGTTGGTGAGTTTCCAGTCTCCCACAATGCCGTGCTCAAAGAAATCGGCGCCCCACCCTTCTGGGTGCGCGGCATCGAGCAGGCCCGCAAGATAGCCGATCATGCCATCCACCTGATCCACCAATTCAGCGTCAAGACGCCGGATGAAAAGACGCCGATCGGCCATCTCTCCGGTGGCAATATCCAGAAACTTCTATTGGGCCGCGAATTGTCAGGCGCGGCGCGGGCCGTGGTCTTCAACAAGCCCACCTATGGGCTTGACCTGCAGAACATTTCCGCGTCGCGGAAGCGCATCCGAGCCATCGCCGACGCCGGCATGGCCGCCCTGCTCATTTCGACGGATCTCGACGAAATACTCGAACTGTCCGATCGCATCATGGTGATGGAACGCGGCCGGGTGCGCGGCATTATCGAAAACGACCCCGCACGGCCGGACGACCTGCGCCAAACGGTCGGGCGGCTGATGGTTGGCGAGGATCTGGCGGCATGACAGAAACCCAGGTGCCGCAGGCGTCGACTGATGACCTAGGGTCCGTCCAGAGGCCGGAAAACCCGTGGAAGCGGGCCGCCATCACCTCGCTTGGACCGATTGTTGCCGCCGTCGTGCTGTCGGGATTGATCCTCCTTGCCTTCGGCGTGGATCCGATCGCCTATTATGGGTTCGTCATCGAAAAGGGTCTCTTGTCGTCGCTTGGCCTGCAGCAGACCCTCACGCGCATGGCCCCTCTCCTGTTTCTTGCGGCCGGCTTGATCGTTGCCTTCCGTGCCGGGATATGGAACCTCGGCGTGGACGGGCAGTTCCTGCTGGGCGCCGTCGGCGCAGCCGCGCTGGCACCGGTGCTGGTCGGGACGATGCCAGGCTGGCTGGTGCTGCTGCCGGGCTTCCTCTTGGCCGGAGTGATCGGAGCGGCGTGGTCGGTGATCCCTGCGCTGCTTCGGGCCTATCAGGGCGTCAACGAGATCATCACCACGCTGATGATGTCCTTTCTTGGCGTCTCCATTGCGAACGCGCTGGTCAAGCTGGTGTTCTGGGACCCGAACACGACGGTTCCCCAGACAAGAACCCTCCCCGTGGCCGATCGGCTTCCGCGTTTGTTCGACACGACGATTTCGTCTGGCGTGCTCTGGGCGCTGCTTGCCATCCTCGTTGTCCATTTCGTCATGACCCGAACCGCCTTTGGCCTGCGGCTTCGCACCGTGGGTGCCAATCCGCGGGCAGCGACCCATGCCGGCCTCTCGGTCCCGGTTTTGACCGTCGCCGTGTTCGCCATTTCAGCAGGATTTGCCGGCCTGGCAGGCGCCACGGAGATCCTCGGCGTCAACGGAAACATCCGCACCGATTGGAACCCGGCCTATGGGTTGATGATCATTCCGCTGGTCTTCCTGGCACGCTTCAACGGACCGGTGTCGATCATCCTGATCTTCTTCTATTCCGCAATCCTTATCGGCAGTGAAAGTGCCGCCCGAAGAGTGGGCGTGCCACAGGATTTCCGGCTGATCCTCGTCGGAATGCTCATGATCTTTCTGGGACTGGCAGAATGGCTGGAAACCAGAAACAGAAAGCGGGCGGGTTAGGTCATGGAAGCTCTTTTGACATCGGCCTTCATTTCGTCGCTGCTTACCGGAGCGATCATTGCCGGCATTCCGCTTCTGCTGGCGGGCCTTGGCGAGCAGATGTCGGAAAAGGCCGGTGTCCTGAATATCGGTATCGAGGGCATGATGATCATGGGCGCCTATTTGGGCTTCCTGGTTGCCTGGGCCACCGAATCGATTTGGCTCGGCTTTCTCGGCGGCATGGCGGGCGGCATGTCGGTGGCGCTGCTGATGGCGATTCTGTGCGTGCGTCTGGGGCTGAACCAGATCGTCATCGGGATCGGATTGACGCTGAGCGCTGAAGGGCTGACCTCGCTCCTGCACCACTTTCAGTTTTCGCGAACCTACCCGCGTCTGCCGGCACCCGTCCGGCTGGATATTCCGCTGCTTACGGATATTCCCGTCATCGGGCCCTCGCTCTTCGGTCGTCATTTATTCGTCTATCTGGTGTTCCTGGCGGTGATCGTCCTGGCTGTCCTTTACCGCAAGACCGCCCTGGGACTGACACTGCGCGCCGCGGGTGAAAAGCCGGCGGCGCTCGATGTCGCCGGCGGGCATGTGACCCTGTTGCGCGGCGCCGCAGTGCTGTTCACGGGTGCCATGGCCGGTCTTGGCGGCGCCTACATGGCCAACATTGCGGCGGGCATCTTCATTCCGTTCATGACTGGCGGCGCCGGGTTCATCGGCATCGTTCTGGCCATGCTGGCCCGCGACCGTCCCGTCTGGGTGTTGATCGGCGCCATGATCTTCGGATCGACCCTGTCGATGACCACCGCATTGCAGGTGGCCGGGTCGAACATACCCACCGACATCATTCAGACGCTACCGTTCGCGGTCGTCATGATCGTCCTCGTGATCTTCGGCCGCCGTGCCCACCTGCCAGCGGCGCTCGGCCTGCCGTACGAACGGGGAGCCCGATAGGGCAATGTGCAAAGGAAAGGAAGCAAAATGACCGATACAAAAGTCTATCTGCTCGATGGGGGATCGCTTGTTCTCGACGGTTTTCACATCTGGTGGAACAAGGGTCCGGGCGGCGAGGTCCGCTTTCCGGTCTACTCGGTTCTGGTGGAACATGCCGAGGGCAACTTCCTGATCGACACCGGCTACGACTACGACCACGTGATGAAGGTCCTGCCCTTCGAAAAGCCTCAACAGACGGAGCAGCAGACCATACCGGGCGCGCTGAAACTGCTCGGGATGGAACCGAAGGATATCGGCGTCGTTTTCAACTCGCACTTCCATTTCGATCATGTCGGCGGCAACAAGTTCTTCCCGCATGCCAAGAAGATCTGCCACAAGGCCGAGATCGAACAATCGGCCACGCCTGAACCCTTCGAGGTGCTCGGCTATTCCGACATGACTTTCTCGGCGGAAGCGGCCGAGGCCCGCGGCATGTCGGACCAACTGACCGACGGGCAGACGGCTGCCAATACGACCTACGAACATGTCGAAGGCGACGTGGAACTGGCAAAGGGCGTCAAGCTGATCTTCACGCCGGGACACGCGATCGGCCATTACTCGCTCTATGTCGAGTTGGCGAACCGCCGCCCCATGCTGTTCACGCTGGACGCCGCCTATACGCGCAAGAGTTACGACAATCTGATCAATGCCGGCTTCCACATCGACCCGATCGCCGGGGTCGAAAGCATGAAGAAGCTGAAAAAGATCGAGGAAGAAACCGGCGCCGAGGTTCTCTTCTCCCACGATGCCGAGAGCTTCGCCAATTACCAGACCGGCGTAAACGCCTACAGCTGAGCAGGTGACGCATGCGATATTCCAAAACACGCCCGCCGGCTTTCACACTGTCCGCCGGCCCCGTCGACGCCTATCCGGAAGTCTTGCGTGGAATGGGCACCACCGTCCTTTACGACTTCGACCCGGCATTCCTCCACGTCTATGAAGGCGTCGCCAGAAAAGCTCAAAAAGCCATGGGCATGAGCGAACCGCCGGTGATCCTTCACGGTGAACCGGTGCTCGGACTGGAGGCCGCGGCCGCGTCGCTCATCGCCAAGGAAGACGTCGTGCTGAACCTGGCTTCCGGCGTTTACGGCAAGGGTTTCGGCTATTGGGCCGCCCGCTATGCCAGCCGGGTTGATGAAATCGAAACCGACTACGATGATGCCATCGACCCGGGCGCGGTTGCCGAGCATCTGAAGAAGCATCCGGAAACTGCGGTCGTCTCGGTGGTGCATCACGATACCCCTTCGGGGACCCTCAACGACATCGATGCCATCGGCCAGGTTTGCGCCGACGCCGGCGCCCTGCTGATTGTTGACGCCGTGTCGTCCTGGGCCGGGATGGAAACCTCCCCGGCCGCGTGTCAGGCCGGCATCTACATCACCGGCCCGAACAAGTGCCTGGGGTGTCCTCCGGGTCTGACGATGGCGGCTGTGTCCGATGCCGCGTGGGAAAAGATGGAAGCGAACAAGGACGCGCCGTTCGCCTCCATGCTGTCCTTCACCGACTGGAAAAACGCCTGGAAGGCGAGCGAGCCGTTTCCGTTCACACCGTCCGTTGCCGAGATCAACGGGCTGGACACGGCGCTCGACCGGTATCTGGAAGAAGGGCCGGAGGCCGTCTGGGAGCGCCACGCGCTGACGGCTGCGGCCACCCGTGACGGCGTCCGTGCCCTGGGCATCGACATCTGGCCCAGGCGGGAAGAGATCGCTTCCCCGACCTGCACCGCGGTGCGGATGCCTGATGGAGTGGACGCCGGTCCGGTCCTGGCCGAGGCCCGTGCCCGCTATGGCGTCAGCATGTCCGCGGGTCGCGCCGAAACGCTGGGCAAACTGATCCGCGTCGGCCACATGGGCCCGACGGCGCAACCGGCTTACGCCCTGGTGGCGGTCGCCGCGCTGGGTGGAGCGCTGCAAGCGCTGGGAACAAACGCCGATATCGCCGCAGGCCTCGGGGCCGTGCAGGCGCGAATGGATCAGGGTCTATAAAGTCAAATTCGAAGGGAGATCAGGCAAATGGCTGCAAATCTGGATGGAAGAACGGCTGTCGTCACAGGCGCCGCACAGGGAATTGGCAAAGCGATCGCAAAGCGACTGGCCGAAGACGGCGCCAGCGTGACGATCGGCGATATCAATGCAGAGGGAGCGGCCGCGGCCGCAGCCGACATCGGCCATGGGGCCAAAGGCATGGCCTGCGACGTTTCGGATCCGGCCCAGGTTGATGCCCTGATTGAAAGCGCGGCCCGCGACGGTGCCCCTGATATCATCGTCAACAACGCCGCCATTGTTCCCTTCATCGCCTGGGACGATGTGGATCTGGAGCACTGGCAGCAGCTGATGGATGTCAATCTGACCGGCGTCTTTCTGACCAGCCGCAAGGCCACCGACATGATGCGGGCCGTGGACCGCAAGGGTCGGATCATCAACATTGCCTCGAACACATTCTTCGCCGGAACGCCGAACATGGCCGCCTATGTCGCGACCAAGGGCGGCGTGATCGGATTCACTCGGGCGCTGGCGACCGAAATCGGCCAATACGGCATCACCGTGAACGCGGTTTCGCCCGGGTTGATCGAATCCGATGGCGTGAAAGCCAGCCCCCACAACGAGGCCTTCGAGTTTGTGGGCATGCTCCAGGCCATGCCCGGGAAGGGTCAGCCGGAGCACATCGCCAACGTTGTGTCCTTCCTGGCGTCTGACGACGCCGGCTGGATGACGGGCCAGACGGTGAATGTCGACGCCGGCATGATTCGCTGGTAATTGCCTTTACCAGAAGCTGCTTCTCGGGTATCGCGCCAGGAACAGCGGCACCAACCTTAATCCGGTTGGTGCCGGCCAATCCATTTTTGGGTGAACGACAGTGCCAACGACAATTGCCTCCCTGATCGCTGACCATCCCGACGAAAGTCCGGCAATCGGTGCGCCGGGCCGTTCCTGGCTGACCTACGGTCAATTGCGCTCTCTTTCCGAAGATGTTTCCCGGACACTGTCCGGGATGGGAATCGGGCGTGGAGACCGCGTGGCGATCGTGCTCGACAACGGGCCTGAGATGGCGTGTGCATTCATCACGATTGCCCAGGCGGCGACGACAGCGCCGCTCAATCCGGCCTACCGCGAAGAGGAGTATGCCTTCTACCTGGAGGACCTCCAGGCAAAGGCGCTTGTGGTGGCGGAAGATTATAACGGCCCGGCGCTGGCGGCCGCCGAAACGAGCGGCGCCATGATCGTGCGCCTCGCGTCCGACGCCGATGGACCGGCGGGCGCGTTCCGGCTGTCCGGACCAGCAGCCGATGGCGCCCGAGCGGCCGGCAACCCGGATGACTCCGATGTTGCCCTGATCCTGCACACCTCGGGCACCACCTCGCGTCCCAAGATCGTGCCGCTGACCCAGTCCAATATCCACGCTTCGGCAAACAACATCCGGTCGTCGCTGGCGCTGACACCAGAAGATCGCTGTTTGAATGTCATGCCGCTTTTTCACATTCACGGCCTGATTGCCGCGGTGGCCTCGTCGCTCGCCGCAGGTGCTTGCATCAGTTGTGCGCCCGGGTTCAATGCCTTGCGCTTCTACGCTCAGCTCGAGGAAGTTTCACCAACCTGGTACACGGCCGTTCCGACCATGCACCAGGCGATCCTTGCCCGCGCAGAGCGCAACCGTGAGATCATCGACAGCGCCGGTCTTCGGTTCATCCGCTCGTCGTCCGCATCGCTGCCGGCTCCGGTCATGGAAGAACTGGCCGCAACCTTCGGCGCGCCCGTGATCGAGGCTTACGGGATGACCGAAGCCACTCACCAGATGTGCAGCAATCCCTTGCCGCCCCGCGCACAAAAGCCCGGATCCGTAGGCTTGGCTGCCGGACCGGACGTGCAAATTGCCGCCGAGACCGAAAACAGTCTCCTAGAGCCAAGCGCAACCGGCGAAATCGTCATCAGCGGGCCGAATGTGACCCCGGGTTACGAGGGCAATCCGGATGCCAATGCCGCCAGCTTCTTCATGGCCGACGACAAGCGCTGGTTTCGCACCGGCGATCAGGGATCGTTCGATGAAGAGGGTTATCTTCGCCTGACCGGACGGCTGAAAGAGATCATCAACCGGGGCGGCGAGAAGATCAGTCCGCTTGAGGTGGACGCGATTTTGCTCAGCCATCCCGATATTGCCCAGGCCGTGTGTTTTGCCGTGCCGCATCCGAAACTCGGCGAAGACATCTCGGCCGCAATCGTTCTGGCCGAAGGCTCCGAGCTTGATGAAAAAACGGTGCGCGCGTTTGCTGCAGAACGGCTCGCCGACTTCAAGGTGCCGCGATCGGTGGTGATTCTGGAAGAAATCCCCAAGGGAGCGACCGGCAAGATCCAACGCATCGGACTGGCTGAAAAACTCGGCCTCGGGAGGACCTAGCCATCAGGATCTGTGTATTCGGCGCCGGTGCCATCGGCGGTTATCTTGGGGTCAAGCTGGCGCAGGCCGGGATGGATGTGAGCCTGGTGGCTCGCGGCCCGCACCTGAGCGCCATGCGCGAAAAAGGTCTGACCCTGATCGAAGAGGACCAGGCGCCGGTCACCGTGCCGGTCACGGCGTCGGATGATCCTGCGGAGCTTGGCGTCCAGGACTATGTCATCGTTACGCTCAAGGCGCATTCGGTTCCGCCCGTGGTCGGACGGATGCAGCCGCTGATCGGCGAAAACACGACCGTGGTCAGCGGCGTCAACGGTGTGCCGTGGTGGTATTTCCACAAGCTCGGCGGCCCGCTCGAGGGCCGCCGTCTCGCCTCCGTCGACCCGGGCAATGCCCAATGGGACGGTTTCGGGCCGGACCGCGTCCTGGGGTGTGTCGTCTATCCGGCGGCAGAAGTGATCGAGCCCGGGGTGATCCGGCACATAGAGGGTAATCGCTTTTGTCTTGGCGAACCCGACGGATCGAAGTCCGATCGGGCGAAGGCGCTGTCCGAAGCAATGATCAAAGCCGGGCTGAAGGCGCCGGTGCGTCCGCGCATCCGCGACGAAATCTGGGTGAAGCTGTGGGGCAACCTCTCCTTCAATCCGATCTCGGCCCTGACCCATTCGACGCTGGATGTGCTGTGCACCGATCCCGGCACCCGGGCCGTGGCGCGGGCCATGATGGTCGAGGCGCAGGAAATCGCCGAGAAGCTTGGCGTGCGCTTCCCGATCGACGTCGATCGCCGCATCGATGGCGGCGCAGCAGTCGGCGCCCACAAGACCTCCATGTGGCAGGACCTGGATCTCGGTCGCCCGATGGAAATCGACGCGCTGGTCACAGCCGTCCAGGAATTGGGCCAGCTAACCGAGACACCGACTCCGACCATCAATACGGTATTGGCTCTGATCCAGCTACGAGGGCGAACAGCCGGGCTTTACGGCTGACCTGATCGAGGCGAATCGTTCGATAGAGCGCCCGGTCTTCAGCGAGGCCATGATGCCACACCCCGAAAAACTACACATTGCCACGATGTGTGGTCACTTCAGGTGACATTGACTACGGCCAATCCCCGCTAGGCTCATCCTCAAGCAGTCAGACAGGCCGGCTGCAAACAGTGAGGAGCCCGGTATGGACCCGATCTTGTATCTTGCCTCAAGCGAGTTGGCTAAAACTGACAGGAAATCTGTCCACGCGATCGAAGAATTCTACCAGACCAATGGACGTCTGCCGTTCTGGGTTCGAAGCGCACGCGCCGCAGCCGCAATCGCCAAACGATTCCACATACCCCATTTACCCAAGCAGCGAGAACTTCTCCGGCAATGACACGTCAGGTACCCGGATGGTAAGGTGGTCTATGCCGAAGGTCGCGCATATTGAAATCGGTGAGGGCATCGGATCCATTGACCGGGCCGAAATACTTTCCGTTGTAAGGAAGGAGGCGGACGCCTTCGCCGCCAAGGACCTGGTCCGGTGGTCATCCTGTTTGCTGCAATCCCCAAGGACAACCGAGGTTACATCAGGGGTCCACGGTCTTCTCGTTCATCGCGGCTGGCAGAAAGTGTTGGACGCGATGGAAAAAACCATGCGCGACGATCCGAACCCATTACCACTCCCGTCCAAATATGTTGATTTCGACGTCTCAATCTCCGGTGACACCGCCTGGGTCACCTATTTCAGCACCTGCCAAGTCACCGGCGATGAACGATATGACATGCCTGACTTGTTTGAAATGCGCGTCCTGGAGAAGCACAATGGCAAATGGCTTATTGTCTATATGAGTGTTTTATCGCTGCGGTCCGGACCAGTTGATCATACGCGTATCCTGGTCGACCCTTCTGGGCGCGTGGTCTGGGCGGCCGAAGCGACGATGCAGGCTCTGAATGAACATCCGCATCTCACCATCTCCACCGGGCGCCTGCGGGCAACGCGACCTTCGTGGGACAAGGTCCTGCAGGGTGCAATCAAGCGCGCCTCTCGCTACAAACATCTGACTCGATTCGAAAAGGACAAGCCGGTACCGCGCGATGACGTGGTTCTACCGGTTGTTCTCGGTGAGGACGATGATGGAGGTGTCCAGAGCTGCATCGTCTATGCACGCGACGGTGGCACCTATGTCAGTTTCGACGACGGCAAGCAGATCAGCCGCAGCCTGGAGGCGGCAAAGGTCATTTTTGGTCTTTCCAACGCGCAGACAAGGCTGGCAGAAAAAATCGCTACCGGTTTTGGTATCACTGCCTCGGCGGCGAAGCTGGACATCAGCGTGAACACCGCCCGAACCCATCTCGCACGCATCTATGCGAAAACAGGTGTCAACACACAGACCGCGCTGGTTCGCGTTTTGCTGAGTGTGGGCGTTGGTTGAAACTAAAGCGTTCTTGTCAATTTAGCTCCGATCCACGAGGGCGAACGGCCGGACTTAACGGCTGACATCGCGATTGGTGGATTGATCCTGTGAGACCTTCGGATCCGGTCGCCCCCATTTAGATCTTTTTAGGCCGCCCAGTAGCTGGCACCGGCTTTGTTTGGCTCCCTGCCGTCAGCGACAACACAGTGGGGGCTTTGTGGTGGTTCACGCAGATCTATCGGAACCGGCAACAGCAATCGGACGCGCCGAAACACCCGAAGACATGGAAGCCGTGCGGGATCTCGTTCGCGACTTCTTTCGCTGGGCCATGTCGGAAGTTGCCGGCGAATCCGGTGAGGATGAAAATCCTTCCGTGTTCGCAAATCTCGAAGCGGAACTCGCCGGTCTGCCGGGACGCTTCGGTCCGCCCACCGGATGCCTGCTGCTAGCGCGGCTTGACGGTACGCCCGCCGGCTGCGTCGCGTTCTACGGTCAGGATGCGCAGACCATGGAGATCAAGCGCATGTTCGTGCGACCGGAAGCCTGGGGCCACCGGATCGGCAAACGGCTGCTCGATGCACTGTTGGCAGAAGCCTGCGCCGCCGGGTATAGCCGCTTTCGGCTTTCGACCCACCGCTCCCTGCATCATGCGCAAGCTCTTTATCGCAGTGCCGGTTTTCGAGATGTACCTTTGTCAGCCGACTTTCCCGGCGTTGTGGAGGGCGTGGACATCTGCATGGAAATGATGGCAAACGACGAGTCGGCCGGTTCGATTATCAAAACCGAGACTTCGGCAGCTGTCGAATAGTTCATGACTGCGCGCGTCACTCAAAATATTCGGAATGCGTCTCGTGAATATAGGCAATCGTCTTGTCGAGACGACCGAGATGCTGCCGGGTGATTTCGGTGGCTTCGTCAACCGAACGGCGCTGCAGGGCTTTGGCCAGGTTTTGGTGATCTTCGAGCAAAGTGGAAGATTCGTTTTCACGACCAAAGCTCAACACACACAGGCGATCGACCTTGCGTTTGCATTCCTGGATCGTTTCGAACGCCAGGAGCTTGTCACCAAGCTCGCAAATGTGCCTGTGGAACTGATAGTCCAACGCGTGAAACGTGTCCTGCTGTTCGGTTTCAACGGCCAATTTCTGCTGCTGCAGGTTCTGCTGCAGCTTCGCGTCGCGCGTTTCATCCCAGATGTTGCAGGCGTGACGGACCACTTCAAGCTCGACTGCCAGCCGCACGAACCGGGCATTGGCGATATGGCGCATTGAAAAACCGCGCACTTCGGTGGCTTTCTGAGGCCGGATCAACAGCAATTCTAGATGTCCCAGCCGGTTGAAAGCGTCCCGGACAGGTTGACGTGATACGCCAAAGCGGCGGGCGACTTCGACCTCCGACAACTTGGTACCGGGCAACAACCGCAGCGACGCGATTTCATCGTAGAGCTGATCGAAGACCACGTCGGTCGTCGTCCGTCGTTCGAAACTTTCAGAAATTTCCAGCATCCCACCCCACTCTTGACGATCTTTTACCGCGAACAACACGGCCGCGCAAATGAACCGTGCAACCCGGAAAGCCTTGCGCATCAAGCGTTTCCGTCTCGATCCGGTGCCGCAACAGGACGTCTGAGGAGCACCGTCGACAATTCCTGCTTGACAATACTAGTATCCTAGTCTCCTAATGCAAGCCCAATTCGAAGGCGTGCGAGCACATTCGCAGGTTTGGCCGGGCAACCGAGCGCCCGAGGGAGGGAGGACTGGATATGCGCTTCACGAAGCGTGTCTTGGTTTGCCGCAGTCGTGCCGAGCGTCCGCCCAACCGGCCACAATCAAGACGTCGAGCCAAGCGTCCGGCAATTCAGTCCGACATGCGCATCCAGGAGGAATAACAATGCACGAACCGGCCAGCCGTCGAGCGGCTATCAAACACTCGCTGACGGGCAAAACCGCCATCGTGACCGGCGCCGGCCGTGACATCGGTCTGGCCTGTGCTCTGGAGCTGGCCGAGGCAGGTGCGTCGGTTGCGCTCAATTATCACAGCTCGGCCGCAGGCGCCGAAACGGCCGTTGCAGAGATCACGTCAAGCGGCGGACAGGCCGTGGCCCTTCAAGGCGATATGACCTCCGGCAGCGATGTGTCATCTCTTGTTGCAGAAACCGTCAAGGCATTTGGCGACCGGATCGATATCCTTGTTCACGTTACCGGTGGCCTTGTGGCGCGCAAGACGGTGGCCGAAATGGACATCGAACACTGGAACCATGTGATGGATCTCAATGCCACCTCGTTCCTGCGCGTGATCAAGGCAGCGCTGCCGCACATGTCGGCGGGCGGCTCCATTGTTTCAATCGCCAGCCAGGCAGCCCGTGATGGCGGCGGCCCCGGTGCTGTTGCCTACGCGGCATCGAAGGGCGCGGTGATGACGATGACGCGCGGCCTGTCAAAGGAGCTGGCGCCCGGCATTCGCGTCAACTCGGTTTGTCCCGGCATGATCGACACCGACTTTCACAACATCTTCACCAAGCCCGAAGTGCGTAGCCACGTGGCCACCGTGACGCCATTGAAGCGCGAAGGCACCCCTCGCGACGTGGCCAACCTGGTCACGTTCCTGGCGTCGGACGATGCGGCCTTTATCACGGGCGCAAATGTCGACATCAACGGGGGCCTGCTTTTCTCGTAGCCGGCCCCGACACATTCATTGGAAAACTGGTCTCATTACCCAAGGGAGGAAAATATGTACCAGATACTTTCTGCAAAACTGCTCGGAGCGGCAACGGCCGTGGCCATGCTTTGTGGCACAGCGCTTGCCGCAGAAGAATGGCGCGCGTGGAACATCCACCACGATGGTCACCCCAACACACCCGCCATGGATCGCTTTGCGGAGCTCGTCGACAAGAACACCAACGGCGAAATCAAGGTGGAAGTCTTCCACGGCGGTGTGCTGGGCTCGCAACCGGATGCGATCGAGCAGGTCCGATTGGGCGCAATCGAAATTGGCAACTTCAACCTCGGACCGATCGGCCCGATGGTCAAGGAAGCCAATCTCGTTTCCCTGCCCTTCATCTTCAAAAGTGTGCCGCACATGTTCCGCGTTCTCGAGGGTGAGGCCGGTGACATCATGGGCGCCGCCATGGCGGAGGCCGGCCTGACGCCGTTGGCATGGATCGATGCCGGGGCGCGGTCGTTCTACAGCCAGAAGCCGATCAACACGCCGGCTGATGTCGAGGGCCTGAAAATCAGGGTCATGAACAACGACCTTTACACGGCGATGATTTCCGCACTCGGCGGCAACCCTTCGCCGATGGCCTTCTCCGAGGTCCAGCAAGCGCTGAAAACGGGCGTTGTCGATGGTGCGGAGAACAACTTTCCGTCCTTCAAGAATGTCGGCCACTTCGAGGTGACCACTCACTATTCGCTCAGCGAACACCTGATCATCCCGGAATGTATTTGCGTAAACACCGCAAAATTCAACGCATTGTCGCCCGAGCTTCAAGCAGCGCTCAGGAGCGCGGCGCAGGAGGCTGCACTCTATCAGCGTGAACTCTGGGCGATCCAATCGGACCAGGCGCGCAAGGATGTCGAAGCAGCCGGTATCGTTGTCAACGAGATCGCCGACAAGGCACCCTTCCAGGCCGCCATGGACAAGGTTTACGAAGAATACCTGACGGCCAATCCCGACATGCGCAAATTGGTGGATATCGCCAAGGGGACAGAATAGCGTCTCCAGGCACCAAATTCTGAAATTCGCCCGGCTCCGAAACGGAACCGGGCGGCTTTCAAACCGGGAGGGGACACATGAGTGGCTCACGCGAAGCGCCGGATTTCCTGCGGCGCATGGATGCGGCTTTCGACCTGATCTCCAGGATCTGCATCCTTCTTGCCGGCACGGCCCTCGTCATCATGACGGTGATATTCGCCTGGCTCGTGTTTGGCCGCTATGTCCTGAATGACACGCCAACCTGGGTGGAGCAGGTTTCATTTCTGCTCGTGATGGTCATCACGTTTCTCGGCGCTGCCGTCGGCGTCCATCAGCACACGCATCTGTCCGTTGTCGTGTTTCGCAACATTGTTCCGTCTCGGGTGCGCACCATTTTCGTATTTGTGTCGGACATTCTCATGGCCGCCTTCGGCTGCATTTTGTTTTGGTACGGCACCGAACTGACGCTCTTCAAATGGAAGACTCTGATCCCCCTCCTCCAATGGCCGGAGGGCCTGCGATCGCTGCCGCTGACCGTTAGCGGCGTGCTGCTCTTCCTGTTTTCCACGGGCCATCTGATCCGACTGTTCCTGGGCCGTGACGCGCGCCAGGACAACATCGAGCAGGGATAAGATGGGACTTCTCCTGCTTCTCGGCATTTTCGCTTTTTGCGTCATCATCGGCACCCCGGTTGCCTTTGCTCTCGGCATCGCCGCACTCGCTGCATTCTGGCATGAAGGCCTGCCGCTTCTGGTGGGCGTGCAACGCATCGTCTCCGGGATCAATGTCTTTTCGTTGCTGGCGATACCGTTTTTCATTTTTGCCGGCGAACTGATGTTCCATGGCGGTATTGCCATGCGTCTTGTGCGATTTGCCCAGTCCGCGGTTGGTGCGGTTCGCGGCGGCCTCGGCGTCGTGAATGTCTTTTCGTCGATGTTGTTCGGGGGAATTTCCGGTTCCGCCATTGCCGACATTTCGGCGCTCGGATCGATTCTCGTTCCGGTCATGAAGGACAAGGGCTATGACGCCGACTACGCGGTCAACGTTACGGTAACCTCATCCATCGCCGGGATCATCATCCCGCCGAGCCACAACATGATCATATTCGCACTGGCAGCAGGCGGCTCCGTGTCGATCTCCAAGCTCTTCCTGGCTGGTGTCGTGCCCGGTGTCCTGATGTGTATCTGCCTGGCGGTCGCTGCTTACCTGGTCGCGGTCAAGCGCGGCTATCGCGCGGAAAAGTTCCCTGGCTGGACTGTTCTGGCGTTGAATTTCGCCAGCGCCATTCCGGGCCTTTTGACTGCCGTCATCATCGTCGGCGGCGTTCTGTCCGGTGTCTTTACCGTCACCGAATCCGGCGCATTCGGCGCCATGTACGCCTTCGTTGTGACCCTGCTTGTCTATCGCAGCATCACCTGGGAGAGCTTTAAGATCGCGGTCGTCCAGTCGGTGCGCACCACGTCGATGGTGATGATCCTCATCGCCTGCGCCGGTGCCTTCGCCTACATGCTGACCTTCTATCGCGTGCCCAGCAAAACTGTCGACCTTCTCCTTGGGATCACAGAAAACCCAATTCTGATCCTTCTGATGATCAACGCCGTCTTGTTGCTTCTGGGCATGATCATGGACATGGCCGCCCTGATCCTGATCTGCACGCCGATCTTCCTCCCGGTCGCCAACAGCTTGGGAATGGATCCGCTGCAATTCGGCGTCATGCTGCTGGTCAATCTCGGACTTGGCCTCTGCACTCCCCCGGTCGGCACCTGCCTTTTCGTTGGATGCGCGGTTGGGAAGTTGCCGATTGAGAAAGCGGTGCGAACGATCTGGCCATTCTACATGGCGATTTTCGTCGCACTCATGATGATAACCTTCGTTCCCGCCATTTCCTTGACGCTGCCGCGGTTGATTGGACACTAGCTGTCCTCTCGCGGCATCCTTGTTGTGTCTCATAAGGGTGACATTTACCTGCGCGCTTCGACCGCCAATTCAGAGGTGTAGGGATCGCAGGCGCCAATTTTAAATGTTGCAGTTTGGGTCAGCCGAACCCGGTTGAGAGCAGCCAATGTTCCGCGCGCCAACAGTCCTGCGGCCTGGCCACTTGACCTCATCAGTTCAATAACCGATGTACCCACTTTCGCACGATTCAGTGAGGAGCTTGGCTTGAGATGAAGTCTAACTTTAAATGCTCTTCGAGTTGGGCTCTTCGGCAGAGCAACCAATGACGTCCAAACGGGGAAATAGGATGCCTAACCTGAAACGCGGTCTACTGCTGGTGCTGACCCTCCTGTGGGCAGTAAGCGCTCCTGCACAGGAGCCGGACGATACCGTTCCTCTGGCAAAGATCATCACCGTGACGGAAAGCGATGGGGCCATCCAGAGGCAGTTTTTCGGCCGGGTGGCTGCCCGCGAAACCGTTGATTTGGCCTTTCAGGTTGCGGGCCAACTTACCCAGTTGCCAATCGCAGAGGGTGAACCGCTGGCCAAGGGTGCGCTCATCGCGCGGCTCGACCTCGAACCCTTCCAGATCGCGCTCGATCAGGCGCTTGCCCAAAAGGAACAGGCTGATCGCAGTCTGGAGCGTTTGAGCCAATTGAGCCGTGTCGCCGTCAGCCAGGCCGAAGTCGACGATGCGAAAACCCAGGCTGACTTGATGGCAATTGCCGTGCGCAATGCTGAAAGGTCACTCAAAAACGCAACGTTGTTGGCGCCCTATGATGCTCTGGTTGCTTCGCGGCATGTCGCCAATTTTTCCACGGTTGGAGCCGGTGCCCCGATTGTCAGACTGCACGATATGTCCGAGCTGCAAATCGAGATCGATGTTCCGGAGGTTCTGTTTCAAAGCGCGGGCGAGTACCCGGATGTCAGGGTTGAGGCAGAATTCCCGGCCATTGCTCGGCGGTTTCCCCTCGAAGTTCGGGAATTCAAGGCCGAGACGTCCGAGGTCGGCCAGACGTTCCGGATCATTCTTGCCATGCCGCCGCCCAAGGATCGGGAGATCCTGCCTGGATCGTCAGCAACGGTCTTTGCCACCCTGTTCGGACCCGAATCCAGGCTCGTTATCCCAAGTTCAGCGATCGTCTTTGAGCCCAACGGCACGTCTCAGGTGATGGTCTATTCACCAAGTGCGGACGATCCCGACCTGGGCACAGTGAAAGCCGAGACCGTGGAAGTGACACCCACGGACAACGGAAACGTTCTGGTGACCGGTGGACTGACACCGGGTACGGAAATAATCGCTTCCGGCGGTTCCAATCTGCGTGATGGCGACACGGTTCGACGCTTCTCCGGGTTCCCCCAATGAGCGCACAAGCGATGTCGATAGCCCGCCTGTCCATCGATCGCCCGATCTTCACCTGGCTGATCATCCTGGGCTGCCTTATCGGTGGTATCTGGGGTTTCCTCAATCTTGGTCGGCTGGAAGACCCCGCGTTCACAATCAAGACCGCCGTTGTGGTCACGCAATATCCAGGTGCCACAGCAGAGCAGGTTGCGCGGGAGGTGACCGAACCGCTGGAATCCGAAATCCAGAAAATGGGGGAAGTCAAAGACATAACCTCCATGAACCAGCCCGGGTTGAGCTGGATCAACGTCGAAATGAAAGATATCTACGACGGGGGAGATCTGCCGGAAATCTGGACGGACCTGCGCAACAAGGTCAACGAGACGCAGTTGCCCACCGGCGTCAATCCGCCCTTCGTCAACGATGGGTTCGGCGATGTCTTCGGGATCTACTACGCGGTCACCGCACCGGGATATTCAGATCGAGAACTCTACGAACTTTCGACCTTCCTGAGACGTGAGCTTTTGTCCGTCGAAGGCGTCGCGGATGTCGACCTGTCCGGCGTTCCTGAAGAGGTGATTTATGTCGAACCGATCGAGGTTCTCGCCGCCAACCAGAACGTCCCCCCGAACGCCCTGATCAATGCCCTCGTCAATGCGAACTCCGTTGTCGATGCCGGCTCCGTGCAATCGGTCGAGGGACGGCGATTGATCCAGGCACCCCGAGGCGAGGACAGTGTTGGCGACATTGCGGGACTGTCTGTCGGTGTGGATGGCCAAGTTCTGAACATTGCCGACTTCACGAATGTCTATCGCGCTCGCGAAGCCAATCCGGACATCTACATACGACACAATGGTGTCGAGGCCTTCACGATCGGCATCGCCGGGCTCAGCGACGAGAATATTGTCGATGTTGGCCTTCGGGTCGATGCCAAACTGGCGCAGCTGGCCCCGCAAATCCCCTTGGGGATAACGTTCAACCCGATCTATCAGCAACACCTGATCGTCGCGGAAGCGTCCAACGATTTTCTGGTCAACCTGGCCATGTCCGTCACCATTGTCGTTGCCGTTCTGGCGATTGCGATGGGGTTGCGCGCTGCCGTCGTCGTGGGATCGACACTGCTTCTGACGGTTGTCGGCACGCTGCTTTTCATGAACATCTTTTCCATCGAGATGGAACGCATCTCTCTCGGGGCTCTGATCATCGCCATGGGCATGCTTGTCGACAACGCGCTTGTTGTGGCCGAAGGCATGCAAAATGCCATGGCGCAGGGTCAATCCAGCCGAGACGCTGCAGAGCAAACGGCAGGCAAAACGCAAGTCCCGCTCTTGGGCGCAACCGTCATCGGCATCATGGCCTTCGCCGGGATCGGGCTATCGCCCGATGCCACCGGCGAATTCCTGTTTTCACTCTTTGCGGTCATCGCAATCTCTCTGCTGCTGTCCTGGGTTCTGGCAATCACCGCGACGCCTTTGCTCGGCCACTACTTCTTCAAGCGAGGAACGACGAGTGGCGACGACGCCTATGCGGGGCTTGCCTTCCGGCTTTACGCCAACTTCCTGCGCCAATGTCTGCGGCTCTGGTTTTTGGTCATTCCGATTCTGGTCGCCGTGACGGCATTGTGTTTCATCGGCTTCGGCCAGATCAAGCAGCAGTTCTTCCCGGACAGCAACACGCCGCTCTTCTTCGTGGACTACAAACTGGCGCAAGGCGCTTCGATCCACCAGACGTCGGCGGACATCGCCATCCTTGAGGAATGGTTGGCCGAGCAGCCTGAAGTGGTCGGGTCGACCGCCTTCGTCGGACAGGGCGCGTCGCGGTTCATGCTCACCTACGAGTCGGAGCGTCCGAATGCCTCTTACGGTCATGTCATCGTGCGAACGGAGGGGATTGAGCCGATCGCCGGCGTCATAGAACGGATGACCGAATTCGTTTCAAGGGCTTTGCCCGATGGCGAGTTTCGGGCAAAAAGGCTTGCATTTGGTCCTTCAGGCGGTGATTCAATCGAAGTTCGCTTTTCCGGACCCGATCCGGCGGTGCTGCGGGAATTGGCAGAAGAAGCCCGCATCATCCTCGAACAGAATTCTTCCGATATCGTCACCACCCGTCAGGACTGGCGTGAACAGGAGTTGATCCTGCGCCCGATCTACGCGACTTCACGGGCCCAGGAAGCGGGCGTGACCCGTGACCTGATCGCCGAGTCGTTTCGCTACGCGACGAATGGCACGCAGGCAGGCGTCTATCGGGAAGGCGACCGGCAGATACCCATCATCGTTCGCCAGCCAGTCGACAGCGAAATGACCTTTCTCGATCAGGTGCTCTATTCCGACGGAGCCGGCGCCCAGATCCCGATGAGCCAGGTTATCGAAGGCATGACGTTCGAGCCGCAAAACACGCTGGTCCATCGCCGCAACCGCCTTTTGACGGTCACGGTCGGCGCCGATATCGCGAGTAATGTGACCGCGGCGGAGGTGCAGGCGCAAATCGATGCCCCGATCGAGGCGATGGAGGTTCCACCTGGATATCGCATGGAATGGGGCGGCGAAAAGGAAAGTGCCGGTGACGCGCAAGCTGCGCTGGGAGCTCAGCTTCCATTGTCGCTGATCATCATGGTTCTCATTTCGATCCTGCTCTTCAACGCGTTGCGTCAGCCGCTGATCATCTGGCTGCTGGTGCCCATGTCGGTGAACGGCGTGACCCTGGCGCTGTTGGGCACCGGAATGCCCTTCACCTTCACGGCTCTGCTGGGTCTGCTGTCTCTGTCAGGCATGCTGATCAAGAACGGAATCGTCCTGGTCGAAGAGATCGACATCGTCCGCCGCGAGGCCCCTGCCCTTCCGCTCAAGGACGCTATCGTCACGGCCTCGACGTCGCGTTTGCGTCCGGTGTTCCTGGCCGCCGCCACGACAATCCTTGGCATGATTCCGCTCATTTGGGACGCGTTCTTCGTGTCCATGGCGATTACCATCATGGGCGGCCTCGCCTTCGCCTCCATCCTGACGTTGATCGCAGCGCCGGTGCTTTATTTCCTGTTCTTTCGCTTTGACGGGAGGAGCAAGGAAGCGGCCGCCATGGCGTAACGGCTTGTCTGAGCACTTCCACGCTGGGTCTGCGCAATCCTGTGTCGGTGTCTCGTAGGACTGGGCTAGATTGAATGCCCTGCGAGGCATGGCCGCTCGGCAACTGCGCTGAGAACGATCGTCGTTCTGACCCGTGTCACCGATTGCACCGGATTGATTTCGGTCTCAATGATTTCATTCAGTTCATCGGTGCCTGACGCCCTGATTTTCAGAAGGTAGCAGTCGTCACCGGCAATCTTGTGCAGTTCCTCCAGACCGGTCACTCCGGACAGGGCGGCGGCCGTGTCAAAGCCCAGGCTGGGCTTTGCGTCGGTCACGAACACGAAGGCCAGGAGCGACTTGCCGAGAGCGTGCGGGTTCAATCGAACCTCATAGCCCCGGATCACGTCGTCCGTTTCGAGCTTGCGAACACGTTCGGAAACCGCTGAGGGGGCAAGGCCCACCCGGCGGGCAATTTCAGCCTTGGAGATCGCCGCATCGTTCAGAAGAATCGACAGAATTTCCTTGTCTTTGCTATCCAATGTTCGCCCAATCTGTACATTTCTCGAATGATTGTCTACATCGATAGAGAATTTCAGGCGAACAGTCAAAAACGGTAGCTCCAGTTGATATCGGGAACGCTCACATTGCAGGTCGACCAGAGTCCGATCCAACTTGCTTTCATTCGGCAAGCAGGGAAACGGGCTCCGCTTATATGTCTTCACGGCTTCGGCTCCACCAAGGAAGACTATGCAGACCTTACCCTGCATCCAGCGTTCAAAGACCGTACCCTGATATTCTGGGACGCACCTGGATTTGGTGCATCCACAGGCGATCCGTCCGACTTGTCCATCCCGTTTCTAGTGAAGGTGGCGCTTGCGGCCTGCGAGGAATTGGGTGTCGGGAAATTTCACTTGTCAGGCCATTCAATGGGTGGCCTGACGGCGCTGCTGCTGGCTCATGAAAATCCGGATCGCGTCCTGAGTTTCTTTGATATCGAAGGCAATGTCGCGCCCGAAGACTGTTTCCTCTCCCGCCAGATCATCGAACATCCGGCAACCTCGCCGGAGGCCTTTGCCGAAGGGTTCATCGAGCGGGTGCGGAGCCGACCGGAGAGCAGCTCAGCTCTTTATGCCGCGGCGTTGCCCATCAAGGTGCGCGACACGTCGTACGAACCGATCTTCTCCTCGATGGTGGCGCTCTCGGACCAGGCGCCTCTGATGGACATGTTTGCGGGCCTGCCCTGCCCACGCGCGTTTGTCCATGGCGAGCAAAACCGGCATCTTTCCTACCTGGGTGACTTGCCGGCTCATGGCGTCGAAGTGATCGAGATCCCGCAATCAGGGCATTTCCCGATGTACTCGAACCCCACCTTCCTTTGGTCTGCGATGGCTGATTTTCTCGAGCGACACGACCCTGACAGTTGAAACCCGACAGTGACCTGGAGGCACCGATGACGAGACCCGACACATTTCACAATTTCGCCGATCTTAGCGAGGGTATCGCCCGCCTCTTGGCGGACGGTGTCGAGACCCGCGTGTTCCCCGGGGAACAGGCGATGTTGTCGGTCGTAAGCTTTGAACCGGGAAGCGAGGGATCCATTCACGCTCATCCCGAAGAGCAATGGGGCGTTTTGCTGGAAGGCAGCGGTACGCGCATTCAGGATGGCGTGGAGGTTCCCGTTGGCAGCGGAGATTTCTGGCGCACACCCGGCGGCGTCGAGCACGGCTTCCGGGCAGGCCCGAAAGGCGCAAAGGTTCTTGATATATTTGCACCCCCGCGTGAGGCATACCGGAAACCGGGTTCAGGTTTTGCCGCTTAGCAAACAGGACCGCGTGTGAACACGGCAAGCCGGACAATTTGGCTCCCCAACAACAAGACCAGCAAGTACCTCGATGTGCTGGGGCACACCGAATACATGTCGGCGTCGTTCACGGATTTCGTTTATCCGCGGCACGTGCACGAGACATTCGCCATTGGAGTGATCGAAGAAGGCGCACAGCATTTCGTGTCACGCAAGGGTTCGGAAACCATGCCAGCGCGACAATTGTGCGTGATCGATCCCGATATCGTCCACGAGGGGTGGAAGGGCGTTCCTTCGGGTTGGCGGTATCGCATGTTCTATCCGTCGATCGAGGTGGTGGCGCGAGCGCTGGACGTATCACATTCCCAGGCCGAAAAGCTTGGTTTTGGCCGTTTCGTCATCGATGACCGGGCATTGTTTGCGATGTTCCGGAAGCTGCACATTCTTGCGATGAATGGTGCTGAAACGCTGGCGACCGAGGAGCTTGCGATCAGCTTCATCGGAACGCTTTTCTCGCACTACGCCGGTCATCGTGCCCCGAATGTTGCGCCACATCGTGTTGCCGACATCTGCAAGGAATACCTGGATGGCCATGCCCGGCAGCGCGTTTCCGTACGACAACTCGCCGAGCTATCCGGTGTTTCGGAAACGCAGGTCATCCGCGATTTCACACGCCGGGTTGGCATGTCGCCTTACGCTTTTCAGATCGCCCGGCGCATCGAGAAAGCCAAGACTCTCCTGTCACAGGGCGTTCGTCCGGCCGAGACAGCGCTTGAATGCGGTTTCGTGGATCAAAGCCACCTGACCCGTCACTTTCGCCGACTGGTGGGCGTCCCGCCCGGCCGCTTCGCCCGTCTGGCAACGCACGGGTAAGAAACGTACAAGAATTTCCACAGTCAGCCCGCCAGGATACCCTACCCCGTCGGTGGCCGGGGTGTTTCTCAAGATACTTGAACGAGGTCGATCAACGATGAATCCCGCACCCATTCCGCTGTCGAGCGACACCGAATCTCGACCCACGCCAGACATGCGCGAGGCCATTGCCAGGGCGGAAGTCGGTGACGAACAGCACGGCAATGACCCCACCGTGAATGCGCTTCAGGAACGTGTGGCCGCATTGTTGGGAAAAGAGGCGGCCCTTTGGTTTCCCGGCGGAACCATGTGCAACTTCGTTGCGACCAGGGTTCATACGCAGCCGGCCGATGCCGTCATTGCGGATTGGATGGCCCACATCATCCGCGCGGAATCGGCCGGTGTTGCCATGAGTTCCGGCGTGTTGATCGAGCCGATCAAAAGCGAACGTGGCGTTTTCTCCGCTGATGATCTGGAAGCAGCGCTCGATCGGTTGGCGACGATCCCCCTGCCCTACGGTCAGCCGTGCGGCATGATCAGCATCGAGCAGACACACAACCTGTCGGGTGGCTCGGTCTGGTCGCTCGATGAAGTTAGAGCGGTCAGCGCTATCGCGCGGGCGCGAGGCATTCCGCTCCATATTGACGGCGCCCGGCTCATGAATGCCAGCGTTGCGAGCGGCGTTGCTCCGGAGCAGTTCGCAGCGGAAGCCGACAGTATCTGGCTCGACTTTACGAAGGGACTCGGCGCGCCCATCGGCGCGGTCCTTGCCGGTTCCCAGGGCTTTGTCGATGTGGCTCGGCGCATGAAGCATGTTTTCGGTGGCGCCATGCGCCAGGCGGGTATTGCTGCAGCCGGTTGCATCCATGCGCTGGATCATCATGTCGAACGACTGGCGCAGGACCATCGAAATGCCAGGGCCCTGGCCTCAGGACTGACCGCCATTGAAAGCATTGCGGTTCATACACCGTTACCGGAAAGCAACATGGTGTTCTTCAGTATCGCGAGTGATGTCCTGTCGACGGAAGCATTCCTGAGCACCATGGCGGATCGTGGCGTGAAGTTGGGGGCCGTTGGCGGACGCATCCGAGCCGTCACACATCTCGATGTTTCGGCAGAAGACATAACGACAACGCTCAACGCGGTGGTTCATGTGATGCGCGACACCGACAGGCCGTAAAGAAACGCAACGTCTCGGGACCAGGCGCACGTGTTTCCAGGAGATGCTCGCCCCCATACCCCACAATGGAGCTAAGTCCAGTCCGTCGAAGCGTTGACAGCCACGCGTCGAGTCATAGAAATCGATAGCGACAAAAAACAGCTGCGGAGCGTTGCGATGGCCAATTGGTATTTTGACAAGGACGCGGATCTTTCTCACCTCGACGGCAAGACGGTCGGCATTTTCGGCTACGGCAACCAGGGCCGCAGCCAGGCGCTCAACATGCGCGACAATGGCGTGAATGTCATCGTCGGATCGCGCCGGGACGCGTCGGCCGAACAGTCCGTTGAGGACGGCTTCGCAACCCATCCCTTGAGTGAGGCCGCCGAATTGGCCGACATCCTGTTCATCCTGGTGCCCGATGAAATCATGCCGCAGGTCTATGCCGAGCACATTGAACCGGGGCTGGTGGCGGGCAATACGCTGGTTTTTGCCAGCGGTTACAATGTTCACTTCGAACTGATCGTTCCGCAAAAGGATGTCGATGTCCTGCTGATCGCGCCGCGCATGATCGGCCGCGGCGTGCGCGAGACCTTCCTGAACGGCAAGGGCTATCCCAGCCTGGTCGCCGTGCATCAGGACGCCACCGGCAAGGCCTGGGACCGGCTGATCGCGCTGTCCAAAGCGATCGGCTCGACCCTGATGGGCGTGATTGAATCGAGCTTCGAGGAAGAGACGATCGTCGACCTTTTCGCCGAGCATAGCGGTTACCTGCACGCGATCCGGCGCGCCTACGAGGCTTTGACCGAGGCGGGTTGCAGCCCGGAGTCGGTGATGCTCGAGCTCTACGCTTCAGGCGAGTTGCGCGAAGCGGCCAACTACATGATGGAAGTCGGGCTGTTCGAACAGATGAAATTCCATTCGCAGACCAGCCAGTACGGCCAGTATGTCTATGGTCGCCCCTCGCCCGAGGAGGAGGAAGCCGACAAGGAGCGCCTGCGCGGGCTGATCGGCAATATCAAGGACGGATCGTTCGCCAGAAAGTGGACCGAGGTCCAGAAAAATGGCCTACAGGAGCTCAACGAGGCCATCGACGACATGCGGGACAACCCGATGATCGTCAAGGAACGCGAGCTCTACCGGCGCCTTGGGCGACTTTAGACTAGGGCTCAATGAGAGCAGCCGTACTGGAAGCCATTGTCACAATGGGCCTTGAGGCGTTCCGTATCGGCTAGCGACCAGCCCTCCGGCGCGGTCACCTGCACCCAGGGGCTGATATAGTCCTGCGAGTAGTAGGCGTGGCCGAAGCCCGGTGGGGCTCCAAAGGACAGGGCCATGTCCAAAGCCAGTTGGAATTGCGTCACGACCGGCATGAAGATCAGATGCTCCGACACATCCGGCGCCGGCGGGTCCCGCATCCAGGGAGGCGAGCGCCACAGCGATTTGGGATCGTAGAACACGATCGGATCGCTTGAATATTGCAGGAATACGATCCGCATCGGCCCCCAACCGGCCGCCGCCCTGGACGCATCCGAGGTATGCGAAGCATAGCGTACGAGCGATCCGTCCCCGATCGTCGGCAGAACCCAGGGGGAGCCTTCCGCTCGATGGTTCTGCACGTAGGTCCACAATGCTGAAGGAAACGGTGGCCCGGCCCAAAAGGCCCCGTCGATCGGTTCGTCCAGCAATCGGAAAAGATTGGTTGCGTACATGGATGACCACGCCCCGAGGCTGAGCCCGTGAACGTAAAGCCGCGGACGGGTCTCCTCCGGCAGTGTCTTCCAATACTCGTGCACAACTTTCTGCAATGCCGTCGCCTGCTCGAGGCCGGTATTCGTTTCGAGGATCAATGCCAAAGGGGATTGCAGATAGGAATACTGTGCGGCGACCGTCGCAATGTTGCCGTCATGCATGTATTCGACAGGGTCGTGCGATCCGGGATCCATCCAGCCGGTACCGGTCGGACTTGTCACGATCAGCACTTTGCGATCGAAAGCTCCCTGACGCTTGAGTTCGGCAAGAGCCAATTCGGCGCGCTGCTCGGACGTTTCGCCATTGGCGCGCCCGACATAGACGCGGATCGGATCCAGCGCTGGTCGCCCGGTGAAGGCTGAAATGTCCTCCGCGGACGGTCCCGAGGTAATGAAGTCCCGCCCCGGCGTGCCGATCGCTGCCCAATCGATCAGCGACGCGGCGCTGCCCGTCAGTCGCGGATCGCCCGGTTTTGGCGGCGCGCTTTCGAACAAAGCCTGAGCCGCCTCGTAGCTTTCATCGAGACTGTGCACCACAGTGTCGACTATGCCGTCTCGCGTGACGACGAAGAGGATCAACACGACCAGGACAAACCCGAGAACGTTTGCACGCCGTGGCGGCACTATTCGGTAGAGGCGACCGCGGATCAGACGAAAGAGCCCCGCGATCAACCGCCCGAGCAGGTATGCCAGGAGAAAGGTGATGAGAGCCGTCAGAAGGATGGTCGCGAACCCCAGCGCCTCCGCCGGCTCCATTCCCATCTTCTGGCGGATATCGTTCTGCCAGGTCAGGCTCGATCCCAGCACCCAAAGGAAAAACCCGATCACCGCAAGTGCGACAAGACCGGTCAAAATACCGGCGGGACGTCCGGATAGGCGCGGCAGATCGGCTGCCCGCCAGAGGAGCGCAGCGACTTGGCCGATCAGATAACCGATCGCGGTGACAAGCCCGCCAAGAACACCCTGGACAACCGGTCCCCGCGGGATCAGCGAGGGTGTGAGTGATGCCGCAAAGAAGAGCAGCCCGAGCAGCAGGCATGGGATAGAGAAGCGGCCGATCAGTCTGCTGACGAACTTCACTCCCAAACGTGCCTCCAAGCCTCCATGCGCCGCAAGAGCATTGGTGACCCAAGCAGCAGGCTGCGCAACAAACCAGCCATTGTGTTCCATATTCTGTTTCGGGATCCATGGAGCTTCCAAAGCGCCAGATGGTCAATCTAATGATTGCCGCTTTGTCCCGATAGCACTAATTTGCCGAATTATGCCTCAGCTCAGCCAACCGGCGGGCGATCAATTGCCGATTGCTCGCACGCCATCGCGCGACGACCTGGACGTCCCTCGTGACATCGTTGCCGTCGCCGAGGATCATGGTGCTGCCGGATCCACTCGCGCCCATAGCCATCCACGCGGGCAACTTCTTTATGCGGAACTTGGAACGCTGACCACGACGACAAAAGAAGGAAGCTGGGTTGCGCCGCCGGAGCGCGCGCTGTGGATTCCAGCAGGCATTCCGCATGTCACCCGGCACAGTGTCGGAACGAAGCTACGGACGATTTTTGTGGCACGTGAAGCCGTCTCAAGCCTTCCTGAATACTGCGCCGTGGTGCAGATGGACCGCCTGTTGAGGGAACTTTTCCTGGCGGTTGCCGGCCTGCCTCGCCTTTACGAGGAGGATGGCGCTGACGGCCGTCTTGTTCGCGTCCTGCTCGACCGGCTCATTGCGCTGCCGGCGGACACCCTGCATCTTCCAATGCCCACCGATCAAAAGCTCCGTGACGTGGCCGAATATTTTGCCAGCAATCCCGGACAAAAGCTCACCGTTGATGGCGCTGCGGGTCGGGTCAACATGGGTTCGCGCACCTTTGCCCGACATTTCCACAAAGATACCGGCCTCACCTGGGGTGTCTGGCAGAGGCAGGCGAAGATGCTCCGGGCCCTTGAACTGCTGGGACTAACCCAGAGCGTGGGCGATGTTGCGTTTGAACTCGGATACGAAAGTACGAGTGCCTTTGTCGCGACGTTCCGGAAGACTTTCGGCACCACGCCCTCACGTTACTTTGGCAAATGAAGTACGCGACCACGCGACAAAGCCGCTCCGTCCTCAAGATCCGCCAATTGCCTCAGCCTTCGGAGGTTAGAAGCCGGCCGCAAACACTGACAATCTCAGGACTTGTTCGCCTCAAGCGACAGGCCGGAGACATGGCGGTGAGCGGCGGTGCTGGCAAATCGAATCCCCTCCGAAAGGGATGCGTTCGCCAATTTCGAGGCGAGCGCCCCACAAAACACATCGCCAGCACCGTGGGCTTGTGGCCTTTCGACTTTCTTGGCGGGCATGGACCCTTTGTCGCCTTGCGTTGTCGCCCAGGCGCAACCCGCGGCTCCCGCCGTTACAACCGCATCGGTCCCGGATGCGCAAAGCCGAAGCGCGGCCTGCTCGGCCTCCTCCAGCGAGCCGACGGATTGTCCACAAAACTGTTCGGCCTCGACGGCGTTGACGACCAACAGATCGACACGCTCGATCAGTCTCCCCTGATCGGCACGCATCGGAGCCGCGTTCCAAAGAACCGTCGCCCCTGCATTCCGCGCGGTTTCGGCGGCAATCAGGTTGATCTCTGGCGGAACCTCATTTTGCAACAGCAGGATCGAGGCGCGTGCCAGGGCTTCGTTGCCTGTGACGGCTTCCTTGCTGATTGCCGCATTCGCACCGGTGACCACAACGGCCGCATAATCACCTTCCTGATCGATCGTTGCCACACTCATGCCCGAACCGATTTGGACGCGCTCGACGGCCGTTCTGTCGACCCCCGCAGCGTCGAGACCCGCAACAAGCTCATCGCCAAATGCATCCTGCCCGACCGCTCCGATGAAAAAGACATTGGCACCCAGCTGAGCTGCCGCCGCGGCCTGATTGCCGCCTTTGCCGCCAAACTTCGGAAACCACTCATGACCCATCAATGTTTCGCCGCGCTTTGGCTGACGATCGGCACGGACGACGATATCGTGATGCAGTGATCCGACAACGACGACCGGACCGCCAGACCTAGAACCACGCATGTCCGTCAGTTCCTTCTTTGCTGTTTATGGTCGCTGCCCGACCGGTTTTGCGCAGCATGACATACAACAATTTGCCGTCAAAGCGGGCTTTACCGCGGATTCGGCGTGATAATGTATTGAGCTGTAACGTTGCCGCTAGATTGGCCAAAACGCTAACCTGCAAACCTGCGACGGGCTTTCTGTTCAAGTTGATTTCACAGCTTCAATTCAGACTTACTGTGCCAGTGATGGTATCCAGGCTTATGCGCGGCGGCTTGGGCGCTGCGATACGCATTCGCGCATAATCTCTAATTATACTCTATCGCGTATAAATTGGTTCTAACCGTATCCACCAAACAGTTTTCAATATCAGCCTGAACCATCAGCGCCGGATTACGGTTTGCAGCGTGATCTTGATTGGCAAGTGACCGTCAATTACGGCTCAAAGTTACGCCTTCTATGGCCGATGATGATGTGTGCCGGGGCCGAAAGGCCCTGAGTGGTTCGGGGTCTCCTTGAACCAACGGAGGATACGATGAAACTTGTTTCACGATTTGAGGCGGCAAGCTTGAGCACCGGTGAATTGCACGGGCTTTTGACAGAGACTTTTATGGCATTTGCGGCTGCGCCGCGCGGCACGCAAGAGCGCCGCGATGCTCTGAACTCGATACAGAATATCGAGCATGAACTGGCGGTCCGCCCGCCGGGCTTTTAGACCTAATGCGGCTGGCCTAACGGCAAGTCGCTCAACACTCATTGAAATCAGCAGATTGCGCGGCAACAGCGCCAATAAAAGCGAATAGTGGATCCAAGTTCCCGGCATCTGCTGCACGTAAGGCTGCTATGTAAGCTGTGCGGCGTTGGTTATCAGCTTGGAGATCATAGCCGCTCGCCCATTCGATAGGCGGATGGCCATAGTTTTCTTCAAGCATTATGTCAGTCGCAATCCGTGCATGACGGCCATTGCCGTTCGCGAAAGGGTGGATTTGTACCATACGGTGATGAAAGCGTGCGGCGGCTTCTAGCGGCGGATATACGCTGTGTTCTGCCCAGTATCGTGCATCGTCAAGGAGCGTCCGAAGCTGGACCGCGATTTGTATTGGGTCGATACCTATATTCTTTTCGGTTAGGCGATATTCACCGGCCCAGGTCCAAACATCACCGAAAAGCCGTTTGTGTAGCGTCCTGATGAAGCCATCATCGAAGACCGAGCCGCCGCGACGGCGTGATATCCACGCTAGGCCTTGCTCGATATTGGCCTGTTCCAGTTCGTCAAGTTCGCTTCGTGTTGTAACATGCGGGTACTTGAGGCCGTCCCGTTCATCTGGATCGAGTGGTGTTGCACCGTCCGGCTCTGTAAAGGTCATTTGACCAACCAGAAATCGGGCGGCATGTCGCGTATCAATTCGTCAGCAAGGTCTTCTATGCGCTTTCTCGTCTGCTCACTCGTAAGTGACTGCTGTTCAAGTGCCATATGGGCACTAGCCCGCATAATACGTGCTTCTGCCTTGCGACGCGCCTGTGTACGAATAATGTCTTCAACATATCCGTTCTCGGGAATGATGGCGTATACAAAGCGTCCACCCATTGCGTCGGCGAATTTTTGCAATTGATTGATGGTAATGGCCCCGTCGCGTTCGTTGCGCTCAGCCTGATAGATTGCATTACGACTCACACCCGCCCGTGTAGCGACTTCTTTACCGGACATGCCAAGTGCTTTTCGCAGCAGTGTGAGCCAGCCTTCTGAAGGCTGTCTCAGATTTTCGAGCTGCTGAGCAGTACGATTCGCAATCTGTGCATACTGCTTTCTAGCTGTATTTTTTACGCTCATTGCACATCACCTTATTGGCAATTTAAATTTGTTTGCCTATTAAATGATAGGCATAATATTTTTTTTGTCAAATATATAATATGCAATTTGTGAATTTTGCATATCAATAGATATACGAAATAAGATTATTCGCCAATCGATTGATTGGCAATCAGCAAATGAGTAACGGTCAGCCGCAAAACTAGCAATGAAAAGCCGGTTGCTCATGCAACCGGACTAGGCCTGCGCCAATGAGCGGGGAGAGACCGTCAAGACCGCAGACAGCGGTGGGGTATCACCCGTCCTGCACAAACAAGGTGCGGAAGGACGGGGAAACCGCAAGCTGCGCCCCAATAGGCTTAGACTCTACGGCGATTTGAGCCGCTGGCCCTTGAAACGGCGCGCTTCTTCCGTTGACCTGAGACCCTTTAACTCTGCGCCACAAAAGGCTGCGAGAGCTATCGCAAGTCGATCAAGCGAGAGACAGTCGAGGCTGAATTTGGGGCGATGCTACAGCGCCTTGAACCTTCTTTTTCAGCTCGTAAGAGAAATGTTCAAGGACGCATGGGAAATGCGACTAGGGCAAGCGGTAGAAGCTGCCAAAACGCTGAAGTCAAATGTGACCAAGGTCGAAAAACAAATCGAGAAGCTGTTGGACCGCCTCGTCGGCGCGAGCAACGAGTCGGTCGTATCAGCTTATGAGAAGCGCATTTCCAAGCTCGAACGTGAGAAGGCATTGGCTGAGGAAAAACTGCTGAAACAGGCAAACCTGCCCATACCTTTGAGGAGTCGTTCGAACACGCTATGACGTTTCTTTCAAGCCCTTGGAATATATGGAGAAATCCAGATCTAATCGGCAAGAAAGTCATCCTCAGACCGGCGTTCTTGGAGCCTTTAGCTTACCGCCGGAACGAAGGACTTCGAACACCCAATTTAGCCTTTCCATTCAGGGCTTTAGATGGTTTTTGTGGTGATAAAAGCGAGATGGCGCACCCGACACGATTCGAACGTGTGACCTCTGCCTTCGGAGGGCAGCGCTCTATCCAGCTGAGCTACGGGTGCCTCTTGCGCTGGATAGCCGATACCGCGCGCCACTGCAATGCGAAAGTGCATCAATGCGAAACACCTGGCCCATGGAGCGCGAAGTCAATCGGAGAACGCGACCCGGACTCCGGTGAACTCATATTCGGCCACTATGGGCAGGGCCTGGCTGTCTAGCGGGTCGCCGGCAAGGTCGGTGAAGGCGATGGTGGCGTTGCCGGTCAGTTTGCCGGAATCGGCATCGACCGTCGCCAGGAAGGTAACACGGGCGATTTTGGGGTCCGGCTCGGCCTGCGTCGGGAAAGTGAAATCGAGGATCAGCGCCTCGAAGGCGACTGCGTCGCCTTCCGACGGGCGGCAGCGCCAGACACCGCGGCCGCTGGAGAAGGGCTGATATCCTTCGACGCCGCCTTGCGCCGAATCTGTCAAGGCGGCCTGACCATCGCTGTTCAGCGACAACAGGCTACGGCCGACATGTTCCGGTCCTGAGACACCCTCGTTGATGCGACTGGTGAGATAGGTTCCGACTGCCTGCGAACAGACGTCCGGTTCGCTCGAGTCCTGCGCAACCGCTGAAGACATGGCGGCCAGCACGCATAAGGCCGTGAGGATCGGGCGGATCATCGGACACTCCACTTTCGAGGGTGACTCATCGATACCGCCTGCGCGATTGGAAATCCACAGATGGAATGGCCGAAGGTTAGCGGTGTATTTTTTGCAGGCCGAACGGTCCGGCCTCCGGATAGGCTCACCGATCCAAGTCGCCACCACCGAATTTACTGTACCGCAAGTACAGTTTTCGCCAACCCAACCCAGAGGATCGTTAAGCACATCTTTGAAGCCTCTGAAAACAAAGCATAAACTCAAGCTGTCTTACTGAACCACAAACTCACTATCGTCCTCGGCGGCTCACATCCATCATTGCGATCAGGGAAAACGACAACGGCCGCCCGGCTGCCGATTGCCAGTCGGAACAGTTTCCGAGCGGCGAGAGAAGACGACAGAGGACATTTCGATATGCTGAACAGGATCAAATTCGGACGCCCGGCGCGCCCCGACGATGCCGCCCATCTGGCGCGACTAATCAACATCGCCGGTGAGGACATGCCTATCGCCTTTTGGCAAGAGCTTGCCGGCCCTGGCGGTGACGCCTGGGCCATCGGCCGCGAGAGGGCCAGACGCGATACTGGCGGGTTTTCCTGGCAAAACGCCATCGTCGCCGAGGCGGATGGGAAGGTTGCCGGTACACTGATCGCCTATGCGATCAACGAGCGGGCCGGACCTGAGGATTACGCCTCCATGCCCGAGGCCTTCGTGCCGCTGCAGCAACTCGAGGACGAAGCGGTGGGCAGCTACTACGTCAATGTGCTCGCCTGCTACCGGGAGTTCCGCGATCGCGGCTTTGGCACCGGGTTGCTGCGCGAAGCGCAGAAGGCGGCCGGTTCACAGCCGATGAGCATCATCGTTTCCGAGGCGAATGTCGGAGCGCGGCGACTTTACGAACGCGAAGGCTTTCGGGTTCGCGACAGCCGTCTTGCAACGGACAGGCAGCATCGCAGCGGCAACTGGCTGCTGATGCTGACCTGATTTGCCGGCGGCGGCCCTTGGCCGCCGCCGCATCAGTCCTGGATCAGGGCCGCTCCACGGCCAGCTGGTAGCGGGCGGTCGAGCGGCCGTCGTCGCCGCGGTCGCGGATCTCGATCACGTAGCCTCCAGGCTCCGTCAGGTCCACCTCGGCGCTCGCCTTGCTGCCGTTCACCAGCATGGGCAGCCATCCCGTCAGGGCGGACCGTTCCCGATTCCAGATGCGGACTTCCGGCTCCAGGCCGGGCGGAAGCTCCACCGCCCGGATCGTCACCGGACCGGGCCGCGGCACGGCAAGCTCGAACCAGTCGCGGTCGCCGGCCGGAAACAGCGTACCGACCAGCACGTCGCCGGCGTCGGTCTCGGGATCGGCGAGGCCAGGCGTGAACGAGGTCTCGACGACATAGTTTTCCGGCGAGCGGGCGTCGTCGCCGCCATCGTGGAATTCAAGCCTGTATTCGCCACCACCGGCAAGGTCGAAGACCACCGGCCCCTCGGCAAAATGCGCCCAGCCGGTCAGGGCGCCGCCGTCGGCGTTCCACAACCTGACCGCCAGGTTCAGGCCCTCCGGCACCTCCGTCGCCCGCAGGCTCAGTTCGCCGCGGGTATCCACCCGCACTAGCCGCCAGTCATAGTCGCGCTGCGGCAGGATGGCGCCAGAGATCGTCTCGCCCGGTGCGAAGGGCGAGGCAAAGCCGAAGCTGTCATTCGGCTCCGCAGTTTCCCCGGTCGGCGCGAACGCCAGGTCGAACCCCCAAGGTTCGGTCGACGCACCGTCATTGCCGGCGTCGCGGATTTCGAGCCGGTAAGTCCCAGCGGATTTCAGATCGAACTCGGCGACACCGCCATCGAGCTTCTCCCACCCCGTCAGCGCCGATGCCTCGCCGTTCCACAGGCGCACATTGGGCTGAATTCCGTCGGGGGCACCAGTCAGCGTCATCGTCAGCGTGCCCTGATCGGCCGCCTCCACCCGGAACCAGTCGATGTCGCCCCTGGGGAAGGTTGTCGCCTCGAGACGGCCGGCGATGTCGATGGCGGCGGCGCGGCCGAAGGACGGGTTCGGCTCGTGGACGTCGCCCGTCGCCGCGAAGGTAGGCGTGATGCGCAGGCGCTGCGGCGAGCGCGCCTCGTTCTTCCGGTCGCGGATCTCCAGGACATAGGTCCCCGGCTCCGCCAGTTCCAGGTGCGCCTCGGCCGCCGCCGTCAGGTCGATCCAGCCGGTGAGCGCGCTCACCCCGGCATTCCAAAGGCGGACGCCGAGGCGGACCTCACCTGCACTGTCAGCCTCCACCGAAAGCGTCAGGCTGCCCTGGTCCGGAACCTCGATCGCCAGCCAATCGGCATCACCGCGCGGCAGGATGGCGAGCTCGAACGGTTCGCCGGGAGCAATCCCGGCGCGGCTGCCAAAACTGTCGTTCGGTTCCAGCGCATCGCCGGTGGCGGTGAATGCGAGGTCGAAGGCGACGGTGCCGCCGGCGTTGGCGCTGCGGATTTCGAGCAAGTAGTCGCCCGGCGCGGCAAGGTCGAACACCTCGCGGCCAGTGGTGAAATTCAGCCATCCGCTCAGCGCGCTCGCCTCGGCGTTCCACACGCGCAGTGACACCACCGACCCGGCCGGCGTCTCGACGATCGCCATGGCGAGTTCGCCCTGGTCGGGCACACCGATACGACGCCAGATGCTAACATTCTCCGGCGCGGCGGCGACGAGGCGCCCGGTCTCGGCAACCGCTTGCGCCTTGCCGAAGGTCGAGCCGTCGGCGGTCGCGGACAGGTCGAAGCCGGCGACGGAAGCCGGCGTTGCCCGGCCGAAGGAATCGTTTGATTCCAACTCGACGACTGGGGTTCCGGTAGCGGCGGGCGACACTTCGCCCCCGGCATCGATCACGACCTCAACACGGCTCGCTTGCCCCTGCCTGACGACGATCTCCGAGCGGCCGACGGCATCGCCAGCACGCGCCTCGACCATGTACTTGCCGGCGTCGAGCGGCAGCGACGGAGACGAGATCCCGGCCACTAGCGGCACCGCCTCCTCGGAATCGAGCGAGATGACGCGCCAGGACACGCCGGTGCGGATGCGCTCCCCTGTCCGCGACGACACGGCCTCCAGCACGACGATGTTCGACTTCTCCGGCTCGGTCGCGGCAGTCCGGACCGTTGCCAGCGCCCGCGATAGTTCGCGCTCGTTGGTGGCTTCCAGGTAAAGGCCGCCGGTCGCCTGGGCGAGGCAACTCAGCTGCTCGTCGTCGCCCTCCACGCCGAAGCCGATCACGTGGGCGGTGAATCCGATGCCGGACTGTTCCAGCTCCGCGGCCAGGGCACAGGGGTCGGCATCGCAGGTCTCGACGCCGTCGCTGAACAGCACGACCGTGGCCGGCGCGTTGGTGGAATCCAATTCCGCCGCCGCCTGCCGCACCGCCGCGGTAATCGGGCTCTTGCCCCTGGGCGTGATGCCGCCCACCGCAAGGACGAATTTCAGCGGATCGTTGGGACCCGGCGGGCGCAGGGTTTCGATGTCGGTGCAGTCGCTTTCGCGGCGGTGGCCGAAGGCCATCAGCCCGAGCCGGCTGTCCGGCCTCCAGCCAGAGACCAGTTCGGCCAGAGCTTCGCGGGCGATCTCAATCTTGGGCCGGCCGTCGACCTGGCCCCACATGGAGTTGGAGCCGTCGAAGACGATGGTCACGGCACCGACCGGCCCGGTCTCTACAGTGATGTCGGTCTGCACCGCTGCGGTCGTCGCCGCCTCTGCGGCGCCGGTTCCGCCGCCGGGCTCGACGTCGCCGACGAGTGCGACGCGGCGAAGCGCCGAATAGTCGGTTCCGCTGCCATATTCCGCCCTGATCCTGAGATCTGTCACATTGGCGAGAATGGCCTCGAGCGACGACGCGCCCTCGCGCAGCGTCCATCCGTCGCCGGACAGCGGAATCACGAAGGTCTTCCACTCGCCGCTATGATGGACCTCGATATCGTAATAGGCTTTGCTATCGCCGCTGGCGATCACCACGTCGCCTTCAGCGCCGCTTTCCCCGGTCTTGTAATAGGCCCCGCCCCAGCTTTTCTTATCGAGGGTGATCGCCTTCGCAACGCGCAGGCCGCCGAGCAGCTCCGGCGGCGCGATATAGTAGCTTGTATAGCCGTCGCTCGCGGGCTCCGCCGTCACCTCTTCGGGCGTTGCCTCGAAACCGCCGAAATCGACCGTCCAGCCGGCCATGCTGCCGCCGGTCGTCGCCGCCGCGGTCTGCTGACCGGTCTGTTCCGACGTGCCGCCGGCCTGCGCAACCCGGGCGGGCCGCCCGTCCGATTGACCGGTTCCCCCCGCCCCCGCGGAACCGGTCGTCGTCCGCGTCGCAGTCGTCGTCGGGGAAGCGGTGTCCGAACCGGTCGCGCCGGCGGCGATCGAGGCCCCGGCGCTCGCCGCGGTCCGGGTGTCGTCCCCGACCGAATCCGGGCCGCCGGCAGCCGCCCGGACCGCTGGAGCCGATTCGATCATGGTCGCTACTTCGCGCATGACCCGAAGCGCGGTGTCGACGTCGCCGCCGGCCGCGAGAATTTCCAGTTCGCGCTCAAGCAGGCTGTCGGCACGAGCCGCGTCGCCACGGTCCTCCGCGTCGACGGCGGCCTGCGCAATCACGCCTCGGGCGATGGCCTGAACCTTCTGCAGCTCCTCGACGGAGGGATCGATGCCCGGCAAGTCGGATTCGAGCGTGGCGATCGATTCTGCCACGCTTTCGTGCGTGGCATCGCCCGACGCGATCATCAGCGCTCCGAGTTCGCGCGCCAGGGCGAGCGCTGCGGAGCGGCGCTGCTCAACCGTCGCCAGCCGATCGTCGGACTGCGCAAAGCCGGCGGGAGCCGCAACCATCAGGCCGACCAACGCCGCGGCCGCCAATCGCGCAAGTTGAATTCCGAACAGGTTTCGCCCAGTATCCGGAGTAAAAAAAGTCAAAAGTTTCAACCATTCACGCTGAATATTCATGACCGTCTCCCCCACAACCAACTTGTTCTGACCGTAACACAGTCGTGCAAGTTATGGGAGGCGTCAATGTTTCGCCGAATTGGCGAATGTGCTATGAAGCCCCCATGGGTATCGGGGTTCAACTTATCAATGCACGTCGACAACTGACACGTCTTAGGCGCGTTTCTGTTGTGATACTTGCCGGTACCCTGCTGGCGCTGCCGCCGGCGACGGCTTCGAGCCAGTCGACCTTCGCGGTCGACTCGGTGCCACTCAGGGCATGGGTCGAGACCATCTACAACAAGCTCAAGGACGCCGGCTTCGGGGCTGGCATCGATGCCGGCAAGAATGTCGTCAGCCTCAAATGGTCGAGCGGCTGGCAGCCGCCCGGCAGCGCCGTCGTTACCAAGACCGACGGAACGGTGAACCTCTGGCTGGACGAGGCCGCGGCCGCGAAAGCTTTCGAAAAGGACCTTCTGGACTCCTTCGGCAAAGACTGGAAATCGAAATTCATCTCGTCCAGCGCGACCATTGAGGTGGGCGAAGGTGCCCAGGCCGCCGTGGGCGCACGCTTCGGCGATCTCTTCGCCTTCGACACAAAGGAGAACCGGTGGCGGCCGGAGGTGTCGGTCAGGGGCTTCCTTCATTGCGGCGGCATCACCGCATCGGTCACAGCGACGTTCAAGGGGGCGCTGCTGGAAGCGGGTTCGACGGCGGTGGCGACGGTCGACGCCGCCGCTTCGCCGGACAAGAAGGACAAGAAGGACAAGAAACCAAGCATACTCAAGGCCAAGGAGAGCATCGAGAGCGCAAAGGCGGCGGTGGACAAGGCGCGGTCAGCCATCCGCGTCGTCGTCGCCCGGCTGAACGAGCTTCTCGTCGACCGCCGCGTCTGCTCGCCGCCGGCGGACGAGGAAGTCGTCATCGACAGCCATCGGGCGAAGACCTTCATCCCGGTGTTGGAAGCGCTTGGATGGTCACCGTTGCAGGTGTTCGAAGGCAATACGCCCGAGGACATCAAGAAGTTCTACCCTCAATACGAAAACGATCCCGCCATGCAGGCGTCGCTGGCGTCCGACACTGTCGTTTTCACCGATCCCAAGGACGCGCCCATCTTCGGCGGATTCGAGGGCGACCGCTTTGCCGTCGACGTCGGCGGGCGGCTTTCATACGCCCACAACGCCGAAATCTACCACCTGGGCAAGCTATACGTGGAGGAGGCACTGAGAGCGAATCCGCGGGAGGGGGTGAGACCGGAAGACGTCATTCGCGTCTTCGATATCGAGCCGATGCTGGGTTTCCTGTCGGCCGCCGGTGCGGGCGCCAACGAGTTTTTGAATGGCAAGACGCAGACGACCGCCGCGGCGATCGGCGAAATGATCTGCGGCGAGATCAAGGTCCAGTTCTTCCTCAACCGGTACGGACCGGTCGTGGTTGTGCCGGAAGACACGGCGGCGCAGGAGGCGCTGACGAAACAGCTCAGCGACGAGAGCGTCGAGATCGTGAAAGCGGTCGTCGACGACCTGGCCGGCCGGATGATGTCGTTTCACGACAAGGTAGTCGAACACGGCATCCCCTGCCCGACCGACGAGACAATGGACGTGGCAAAAGACGATGCGGAATACAGGATTCTCGACGCCAACGTCACCTTCACTCGAGGCAATCTGCCGCTGTCGCAACTTGCCGCGGCGGATATCTCGGCCATCGACGAGGAGCGCATCGGCGCGGTCGCGGACGGTGTGACGCGGCTGGTGCTGGAGGTGGTGGCGCCGGATGTCGACGTTGTGCGGTTCTCCGCCGAAGGCGCCGGCGCAGATGGCACGTTCAGCTATCTCGACTCCAAGCCCGACGACGCGGGCAGGACTGATATCGAAGTCGTCACCCGCGAGGTCGGCAGCCGCGATATCGCCTATGTCGTCTACACCGTTCCGGCGTCGCCCGGAGCCATCGGCGACGCCCGCCACGAGGGAATCGGCTATCGCGAGATCACCGTCAAGGCGGAGATCATCGGAGAGGGTATCACGCTCGATATCCCGATCCGCCTGTTCCGGCCGCCGGCCCTGCTCGTCCACGGCACCTTCTCGACGCCGGTCAAATGGACCGAGTCCTCCGAACCGCTGGGCGGAACGAGCATGGCCGATGCGCTGCGGGAGGCCGGCATCATGACGTTCCTGGTGGATTTCCAGTCGACCAACGGCGCCACCGGCGCGGCAAGCGGTTTCAAAGATAACCGCAACGTCCTGCTTGGCCCGAGGATCGAGGGCGGGTCCCCGGACGGCGACGGCATGGCCAAGGTGATCAACGTCTTTGCCCGGCCGGCCGACCCGTCGGAGGGAATCCGCCAGGCGCTCGACACGCTGCGCGCGGAATACCGCATCGCCGCAACCCAGGTCGACGTCGTCGGCCACAGCCTCGGCGGCCTCTTGCCGCGGGTCTACGCGTCGCCCGCCTATCAGGGAAACGGGGACCGGGCCTACAAATCGCCGGAGAACTGGGACAGGGGCGATATCCGCCGGCTGGTCACGCTGTGCACACCGCATTTCGGTTCCGACCTGCCGAAAATCCTTTTAAAGCTGCAGAGCCTCAGCATCGGCGACCAGTCGTTCAAGGACTGGGCAGTCCGCAAGACCTTCGCTGCCGTGGCGGCCTATCAGGCGGGACTGTCGAACGCCAGCAACGCAACGGCGGACCAGGCGCCGGAAAGCCCAGCGCTCAAGCTGATCGGCGCCACCGATATTCCGTCCCACGCGATCGCCTGCGTCGCCGACTACGCCGAACTGACACGGACGCTGTTTCCCGATGCGGCGCGCGATGACCGCAACGGCCAGTACATTCGCGACTACATGCTGCTGGCCTCCTTTTTCGGCCAGAGCCGGTCGTCGCTCGACATCTTCGCCAATCCGCTGCGCTGGCGCGACGACAAGGGCAACTGGGTCGCCTCGTCGGCGCTCGCGGTTCCGCCGCCGTTGCAGTGGTACAAGCCGGAGACGCCGCCCGATAACTCAACCACGGCCGGCGAGCATCTGTGTTCCCTGCGGCCGGCCGGCGGCACGGCGATGAGCATCGACGACCACGAAAGGCTGCTCGACATCCTGGCGCTGATCGACTGGCAGAAGACGATGGACAAGTTCGACAAGGCCATCGCCGCCTCCTACAACGTGCTCAACTGGAAGCGCAGCGGCTTCCGGATCGTCGTAAAGAGCAACAGCTGGTACGACGCGCTCTATCACGGCATGACCACGCGCTCCACAATCGGCGAGGAGCAGCTTATGCAGATGATCCGCTCAGCCATTTTCGGCAATACGCCGAATGACGGCGTGGTCCGGCTCGAAAGCCAGATCGGCGGGCTGGAAAACCGCGACCACGTGACCATCCTCGACGATGTGGTGCATGGCGAGGCACCGCTCTACGGCGTCGTCCAGCACCGTGTGGTCGAGCTGCTGACCGGCGGCGATTCGGCGTTTTCGGCCAATGGCTTCCCGGCCGCGGGACGGCTCCCGACCGATCTTCCGCCGGGAGTCAGCAACCAGAACAAGCGCGAGCGGGTCATGGCGATCGCCCGGTCTAACATGGTGCCGTCGCACGCCGAGGCGTTCGCCCGCGTCGCCCACGCCCGCAACGAAATCGTGCTGGCGCGCCCCGTCAACGCCGATTCGACCGCGCTGATCCTCAACCATGCCGGTACCAAGAGCATGCACGTGAAGGGCAAGAGCGCCGACTGGGGCCCGCATGCCGGCTATATCCCCGTCGACCAGCGCTACAGCAAGCTGGCCTTCGACAAGAAGAAGGAGAAGCGGCTCGAAAAATCGCGGCAGTACAATTGCGAGGTGGTCAAGACCTTCACCAAGAAGGACGACCCGAATTTTTCAAAGGAGATCGCCCGGCGCAAGACGCTGACGATCTCGATCGGCGACGCCACTTACGAAGTCCTGCGCGTGACCGATGCGCCGCCGCTGCCGGCGCCGCCGGTGGTCGTGCTGCGCAACACCGAATCAGGCGCTTATGTCGACTGGCGCAACCCCAACCTGACGGTGAGCGGTGTCGGGCAGGACAACACCTCCGCGCTGGAAGTCCTGACGCCGCCGCCGGATGCGGACGGCAACGATCTCGGCGTCTACCTGACCGCCGACTACGACCTGCACGCCGTCGGCACGCGCTACAACCGGTTCGACGATCCCACCTCCTTCGACATCGAGCGCGGCTTTATTTCCACATGCCAGAAGGAGCTCGTTGCCGAAATCAACGAGGTCGTGGCCAAGCAGACCGGGTACAAGGGCGGCAATGTGGTCCATCACGGGCCGGAAAGCCAATTCAACGGCTCGCCCGGCAACGACTATCCGGTGACTGTCTTCGAGCCGGGCAAGTTGGGCGGCTGGATCCTGACCAAGCTGGAGGGGCCAAAGGACGATCCGGACGCACAGCTCAAGGCCTATTTCCTGCGCAAGAACTTCGCCAACTCGGAGCGCGATGCCGCAGGCCTCAACTGGACCATGCCATGGAACGACCAGTGGAACTGGGGCGAGCCTGACCCTGCCACCGGCCGCTTCAAGCCGCCGGCGCAGAAAGAGGAGGTCGCCTCGGAATCGGACGACAACGACGGCGAGACCGAGGAAATCGCCCAGTGCGAGCCGCTGCCGCCGTGCAGCTCGGGGGTTAAGTCCGGTGACTGGGATATCGGCGCAGGCAACTCGCCTGATGGGATCGGGTGCTGGACTCAGTAAACCCGGAAAGACGACCGAAGGCCGCCAATCCGGGGCCTGACTACCCTATTCGCCCGCGGTCTTGTGCATCAGGCTCAGACCCTTGGCGGTGCGCGGAGCAAACCCTTTCCAGTAATTGTGTTCCGGCTTCGGCGTGCCATCCTCGTTGAGGGCGTGCACGGCGTCGCGGGAGTGTTCGACCAGATCGAGATAGGCTGCGATCTCATTGTCTCGCTTCAGATACTGGCCGAAGAACGCGGTCACAAAGTGCTGGGTGATGTTGTTCATCCGAACGGAATCCCAGACCGGATCGGCATAGTGGTCGAAGGGGATGAAATCGATATGCTCCGACGGCTCCCAGCTTTCGGCCGGCGGCGGCATCGGTGCGCCGGCGTTGTGGTTGGCGTATTCGAAGGTCAGCAGGTAGCGCTCCGTATTGACGCTGGCTTCGAAGATCGCCTTGGTGCCGTTTTCATAGCCCGAGACATCATCGTCGCTGCCGGCGATGAAGAACATCGGCTTGCGCACGCCTTTCAGACCCTCGGCATCCCAGAAGCCGGTGTTCATGCCCCAGGGGGCAACCGAAACGATTGCCTTGATGCGCGGATCGATCAGGGCCTCGTGGGTCTCGGAACCGGCCAGGTGCATTTGCAGCGTGCCGGCCGGGGCGCCCCAGGGATATTCGGTGCTTGCCTGGGTAACACCGCCACCGGCGGTGATGACCGCGCCGTATCCGCCCATGGAATAACCCACGAGACCGGTGTCGCCGGTGTTGACGAGACCGCTCAGGAAGCCGTCGTCCGCCTTGGACATGCGCTCAATCGCATCTAGCACAAAGCGTTGGTCGAGTGGCCGATTCACCAGGGTGCTGCCGAAGGCCGCCCGGTTGTCGTAGGTGCTTTCCGTATGATCGATGGAGACAACCACATAGCCCTTGGTGGCCAGGTTCTCACCCAGATGGCTCATGAGGAACCGGTTGCCGGGATAGCCGTGGGATATCATTATCAAGGGATACGGTGCGCTTGCCTTCGATGGTTCGGCATCGCGCTCAGCAGCTCCCGTCAACGACACCTTGGTGACGCCGTCACGCAACTGCACATCGGAATAGGTGTTGCCGACACCCGTGCCGGCATTGGCCGGATACCAGACCTCCAGGGTCAGTTCACGATCATAGCGTGGCAGGTCCTTGCCTTCCTCGACTTTGAGGATGTCAATCTGGTCCGGATTGGTGACCGTTACGGTGCGAACGCCAATGGGCATATCGCCCGGCGTCGCCAGTTCCGGTGCATCGGGACGCAGCAAGTCGATGCGGTTGACTTCCGCAAAGGCGGACGCGCCCATAAGGCTGGTTGCAAGCACAATTCCGATGGCTTGTTTCATGCGATCTCTCCCTGTTTATGGATGACATACTACCGAGTAGGTTCGCATCGGCAAGTCCTAACACAGCGTATCAGTGGAGTTGTGACATGGGTATCACAAAGCGTGTGAAATCGTGGTCTCCCCATCGTCACAAAATCAAAATTACTAAAGTTATGGATAAATTTCCCTGATATAAAATAAGGCATTCGAATTTCATCCGCGGTCTTAGTATAGTGCGTACCGTTCAAACGGGACGGATCACGTGACGGATCACTATTCCTTTCTTTCTCTGCTGCGCGAGGCCTGGAAAGGCAATACAGGCTGGAAGCGCGCCTGGCGTGCGGCGGAGCCAAAACCACAGTATGACGTGGTGATTGTCGGCGGTGGCGGGCACGGCCTGTCGACCGCCTACTACCTCGCCAAGGAACACGGGCTCAACCGGGTGGCGGTGGTCGAAAAGGGCTGGCTCGGCGGCGGCAATGTCGGGCGCAACACCACCATCGTCCGCTCCAACTACCTGCTCCCGGCCAATTCGCGTTTCTATGAAAAAAGCATGACGCTGTGGGAGGGGCTGTCGCGCGACCTCAATTTCAACGTCATGTTCTCACAGCGCGGCACGCTCAACCTGGCCCATACGCCCGCCCAGATGGACGCCTATGCCCGGCGCGGCAACGCCATGCGCCTGGAGGGCATCGACGCCGAATTGCTGACCCGCGAAGAGGTTCGCAAGATGGCGCCGGATATGGACTTCTCCGACCAGGCCCGGTTTCCGATCGAAGGCGGACTGCTGCAGCCGCGCGGGGGCACGGCGCGGCACGACGCTGTCGCCTGGGGGTTTGCGCGCGCCGCCGATCGCCTTGGCGTGGATCTGATCGAGAACTGCGAGGTTACCGGTTTCATCCGCACCGGCGAACGCATCACCGGTGTTGAAACGACCCGCGGCCGCATCGAGGCCGGCAAGGTCGGTGTCGCCGTGGCCGGCAGCACGTCGGAAGTGATGCGCCGGGCCGGCATCGAGCGGCTGCCGATCGAAAGCCATGTGTTGCAGGCCTTCGTTTCAGAACCGCTGAAACCATTGATCGACACGGTCATCACCTTCGGCGCCGGGCATCTTTACATCAGCCAGTCCGACAAGGGCGGCCTTGTTTTCGGCGGTGACATCGACGGCTACAATTCCTGGGCACAGCGCGGCAATCTTCCGGTCCATGAGGACGTGATGACAAGCGCCGTGGCCCTGTTCCCCAATCTCGCCCGAGTGCGCCTCCTGCGCAACTGGGGCGGCATCATGGACATGTCCATGGACGGCAGCCCGATCATCACGACAGGCCCCCTGCCCGGCCTCTATCTCAACGCCGGGTGGTGCTATGGCGGTTTCAAGGCGACTCCGGCCTCCGGCTGGTGCTTCGCCCACACCATCGCGCGCGATGAACCGCACGAGCTCAATGCCGCCTTCACCCTGCAACGGTTCGACCAGGGGCGGGTGATCGACGAAAAGGGCGTCGGCCCGTCGCCGGAGTTGCACTGATGCTCATTCATTGCCCCATTTGCGGTCACCGCGACTCGCACGAATTCACCTATCTCGGCGATGCCCAACGGCAGTTTCCAGCGCTTGACGCCAGTACGGACGCGTGGAACGCCCACGTCTATCAACGGGCCAATCCGATGGGTCGACACGTCGAATATTGGCAGCACACCGCCGGGTGCCGGGCGATCCTCGCGGTCGAGCGCGATACCGTCACCCACCAGATCCTTGCAACTCGACTGGTCGGCGCCCAGGCGGCGATTGCCGAAAGCGAGGCGGAAACATGAGCTCGTATCGGCTTGATAAGGGCGGCCAACTGATCGACCGGCAGCAGCCGGTGCAATTCCGCTTCAACGGACGTGAGATCAGCGGCTTTGCCGGCGACAGCCTCGCTTCTGCTCTGCTCGCTCAGGACATCCAGCACATTGCGGCCGGCTTCAAATACCACCGGCCGCGCGGCGTCATGACAGCCGGCTCGCAGGAGCCGAGTGGCATGGTCACCCTGCGGGACGGCGGCCGGCGTGAAGCCAATTGCAAGGCGACCGAAGTCGAGATTTTTGATGGCCTCGAAGCCCATCCGCAGAATGTCTGGCCATCGCTTGGCTTCGACGTTTCGGCAGTCAACGGTTTGCTGTCGCCGATCTTCGCGGCGGGGTTCTACTACAAGACCTTTTTCGAGGCGGGCCAGCGCGGCTGGCACTTCTTCGAACATTTCATCCGCCGCGCAGCTGGCATGGGTTCGGCCTCCAGGCAGCCCGATCCCGACCGTTACGAGCGCATGCATGGTTTCTGCGACGTCCTGGTCGTCGGCGGCGGCGCCGCCGGCCTGGCGGCAGCCCTGACAGCGGCTCGATCCGGCGCGAAGGTCATTCTGGCCGAAGAGACGGCCCATCTGGGTTCCGGGCTTCTGACAGACCTGTCGACCGTTCGCGGCGTCCCGTCACGGCAATGGGCGCGCGAAACGGAACTCGAACTGGCCGGGCTCGACAATGTCACCCTGCTGCGACGCACCGCGGTCCACGGGTTGTTCGACGACAACACGGCTGGCGCCGTGGAGCGGGTCGCTGACCACAAGCCACAACCGGAGGGCAATGAACCCCGGCAGCGCCATTGGACCATCCATGCCGGCAGCATCGTGCTGGCAACCGGCGCATTCGAGCGGCCCCTGGTGTTCGATGGCAACGACAGGCCGGGTGTGATGCTCGCAAGTGCAGCCGCCTACTACGCCGCTGCCAACGGTGTCGCCGTCGGCCGTAAACCGGTGGTGATGACCAACAATGACAGCGGCTATCTCTCCGCATTTTCGTTGAAAGAAAGCGGAGCCGCTGTGGCAGCAATTGTCGACTTGCGCTCCGACCCGCCGGCCCCGTTGTCGGACAAGGCGGCCGCCCTGTCGATCACCGTGCGCAGCGGCCAGGCTGTTGTCGCCGCCAAGGGACGCCGACGCGTAACGGGCGCGCTGGTTGCACCGATTGATCCGCAGAGCGGCGCCGTCTCCGGGTCGGCGCAGAGCTTCGAAGCGGATGCCGTGCTGATATCAGGCGGCTGGACGCCCAACATCAATCTTGCGAGCCAGGCCGGCGGCAAGCCGGTTTTCGACGAGCGTCTGCAGGCTTTCCTTCCCGGCGAGGCACGCGACAATGTCAACTGGCAGAGCTGCGGCTCGGCCGCCGGCATTTTCGACCTTGGAGAGGCCATCTCAAGCGGCAGCCAAGCGGGCGCTGCAGCCGCGCAGCAGACCGGCCACACGCCGACAGAGCCACCGGCAGTGACGGTTGAGCCAGCTTCGCCCGATGTCGCGCCCCTGCCGGTTTTCGACATCCCCGCCCCAAAAGGCGAAGGCAAGCGGTTCGTCGATTTCCAACATGATGTCACGGCGTCGGATATCGCTCTGGCGCATCGGGAGGGGTACGTTTCCGTCGAGCATCTGAAGCGCTACACCACGCTCGGAATGGCCGTCGACCAGGGCAAGAACGCCAATCTCAATGCGCTCACGCTGATGGCGAAGGCTCAAGGCAAACCCATCGAGGCAGTGGGTACCACACGCTTCCGGCCGCCCTACGTTCCGATCAGCCTGGGATCGGTCGCCGGCCGTGAAATCGGCGCGCGTTTTCGCCCGCTGCGCCGCTCGCCCATGCACGACTGGCACATGGCCAACGGCGCAGTGATGGTCAATACCGGCCCCTGGAAACGGCCGCGCTACTACACGACCAATGGCAAGGACCTGTCCGAAGCCTATATTCGCGAGGCAACGGCCGTGCGCGAAAATGTCGGAATGGTCGACGTGTCATACCTCGGCAAGATCGATGTGCAGGGCCCGGACGCCGCGGAATTTCTCAATCGGGTCTACAGCAACGCATTCCTCAAACTACCGGTCGGCAAGGCACGTTATGGACTGATGCTGCGCGAAGACGGCATTCTTTACGACGACGGCACCACCTGGCGGCTGTCCGAGCATCAGTATCTGATGACGACGACAACGGCGAACGCCGCCCTTGTTCTGCAAAAGCTCGAATACTGGCATGCCACGGCCTGGCCGGAATTGAAGGTCCGGCTCTGCTCGCTCACCGACCAATGGGCCGGCATGGCCGTTGCCGGACCCAACAGCCGCGCCGTCCTGCAGAAGGCGGTCGACGGCCTGGCCTTGGAAAACGATGAATTGCCTTTCATGGCGGTGGGGCGCGGTCGCATCGGGTCGGCCGATGTCACCATTGCCCGGCTCTCCTTCTCCGGTGAACTTGCCTATGAGGTGTTCACGCCCAGCAGATCCGGCACCGCCGTGTGGGAGGCTCTGATGGAAACCGGCCGGGATTTCGACATGGTGCCTTACGGGACCGAGGCGCTGGGAACTTTGCGAATCGAAAAAGGCCACGTCACGGGCAGTGAAATTGATGGCCGCACCACGGCGGACGACCTTGGACTGGGCGGCATGTGTTCGAAGAAGAAATCCTTTATCGGCAGCGCCATGCTGGGGCGGGAGGGCCTGACCGATCCGAACCGTCTGCAGCTTGTCGGCCTCGTGTCGAAGGAGAACCGGGCGCTGAAAATAGGCGCGCATCTGACAGCCACCGACAATTCCAACAGTGCGGGTCACATCACCGCCACCACCTACAGTCCAGCTCTCAAATCCTATATCGCCCTGGGGCTGCTGTCCGGCGGCCGGGAGCGGCACGGTGAAACCGTCACGGCGCGGTTTCCGTTGAGAAACGACACCCACAAGGCGGAAGTTGTCGACCCCGTGTTTTACGATCCTGACGGGAGCCGGATGCATGGATAATCAACCCGACGCGACGCTTTTCGGCCGTCCCGGCGGCCGGCTGCATATTGCGCGAGACGATCCTTCGACCATGGTGCAGATCGGGTTCTGGCCAGACAGTGCGGAAACGGTCCATGCCCGGATCAATGAACTCGCGGGTCTGGAAGACACCCTGTCGCCGGGACGCTTTGCCGACAAGGGGAGTGCGCGGATCGCACGCACTGCTTTCGACACCTATCTCCTGATCGACGCGGCGGTGCCGGAGATGGAGCCGACCGTGGCGGCCACAACGGACCTGTCCGATTCTCGCCGGTGTGTCAGCATCGACGGGCCCGCGGCTGAGAGCTTTCTCAACCGCGACCTGGCAGTGGACCTGTCGCTGACGGCACGTCCGGTCGGCAGCGTTCTGCAGACATCGATGCACCACGTGCCGATCCTCTTGCTGAGAACCTCGGAAACCCGGTTCCATCTCTTCGCCTATCGCAGCTATATGGACGATCTTACCGATTGGATGCTGGACATGGCGCTGCCTTTCGAAAGCTAAGGTTTTGCAGGACCTGCCCAGAGGCTTTGATCTGAAATCGCTGCGAGCCTTCGTAGCGGCGGTCGAACTCGGTGGCATGACCCAGGCGGCACGGCAACTCGGCATGACCCAGTCGAACATGTCGCAGATTATCAGCCAGCTCGAACAGGCCGTGGAAAGCGAGCTGTTCGATCGCACGGCACGGCCGATCACGCCGACATCGGCCGGCCACAGCTTTTATCAGCAGGCCCGCGAAATCCTGATGCTGGCCGATGAAAGCCTGCGCCATGTCGCTGGAGGGCGCGAGGACACGCTCTCGTCATTGACCATCGCCATGCCTGACTCGGTCGCCAATTCGATCGGCGCTCAGCTGCTCGAGGCACTTCGTTCCAAGGCAAGGCGCTTGCAACTGTGGTCCGGCATCTCACCGCATCATCATGATGCTCTGCAATCGCGCAGCGTCGACATGATCATCACCGCCAGCGACGCGCTGGCCCATACTGACGGGCTGGTGAGCCGAATGCTCTTGTCAGAGCCATACGTTGTGGTGGTGCCGCGCAGCCACTCCGGCCCGACCGATATCGAAACGCTGGCGGCAGAACTGCCCTTCATTCGCTATACGCTGCGCTCGGCCATCGGCAGGCAGATCGAAGCTCAGCTTGGCCGCATGAAGGTTCGGCCGCCGGTGGAGATGGAGTTCGATTCCGCCCCCAGCCAGCTTGCTGCCGTCGGCAACGGTCTTGGCTGGAGCCTGACGACGCCGTTGTGCCTGCGCCAGGACATGAGTTTGCTTTCCGGCCTGACTGTATTGCCGCTGGAGCGGGGCCGCTTCGGCCGGTCGCTGTCACTGATCGCGCGTGAAGACTGGCATGCCGACATCGCGGAAAGTGCAGCCGAGACGACGCGATCACTGCTGCGTCGGGACGCCATCGGGCCCATCATCGAGACCTACCCCTGGATGGCTGGCCACATAGGCTGGCCTGAACCGGAGCCTACTGCAGTCGATACAGCCGAATGATGTATTCCGGCCCCTTTGAATAATTGATACCGAACACCGCTTCTCCGCTCACCGGCTCGACGCCTGCGTCCTCGAGGGCCGCCCGGAAAGGAACGGCATTCTCGTCGGGCACCGCGGCGATGGCGCAGTCCGGGTCGGCCAGAAGGTGCTGCGCCGCACCGACCGCGTCGGTCATCACCGTGTCCGTGCCGGCGAGAAACACCAGGCTGGGTTCGTGGTAGGTAACCGAGGCGAGCACCGATGCATCGCAGACTTTCTCTGCATGGTACCGCGCTGCGATCTGTCGCCCGAGCCAGAGTTGGTCGATCTGCGGCAGGATCCCTCCGAACATCAGCCCGTAGGCGGTGGTGGCTGTCAGCGCGCCGACGGCCACCCGGCGGATCGGCGATACATGGACGCGCAATCCAAGGCCAAGCCAGCCGGCGACCAACAGCAAGGCCGAGGCCGGCAAACTCCAAATCGACAGCGCTCCAGTCAGGTAGATCGGCGCCACCAGGGCAAGGGCAACGAACGCGATCGTCACAACCGCAACGCCGAAGCCCGCCAGGCCGTGAAGCAGGCGTTGCCAGACCATCGCCTCGGGTTTGTCATCAACCGGGAGGGTCAGAAACCAGCCACCAAGCAGCAGGATCGCCGGATAGGCCGGCAGCACATAGTGCGGGAGCTTGGTCGGAATCAGTTCGAAAACGAACCAGAGCGGCAGATACCAGGCGATACAGAACAGCAGTCGCGGATCAGTGAACATGCGACGCAAAGCATAGGTAAACCCGATGGCCGCAATCAGTCCGAATGGCCAGATGTAGAGCGAATAGGTGATGGCATAGTAGCCAGGCCAGGCGCCGTGTGATTCCTGACCGCCGGCAACCTTGCCCAGCATGTCGCGCCCAACGGCCTCGGCCCAGAAGGCGCCGCCGGTTTTCATGGTGATCAGCACCAGCCACGGCAAGGTTACAAGCGCCATCAACAGAACGCCGCGCAGCGGTTTGAGGCCTTTCAGCCAGCGCTGATCGCGGTTGTTGTCGAAGATGACCAGAAAGGCGATCGTGACGCCGCTCAGCAGCGGCGTGATCGGTCCCTTGATGAGGATCGCGCACCCCTGGACGATCCAGAACAACCAGGCGACCGCGGAACCGGCGCTTTCGCCGTTGCGCGCCGCCAGATAAATGCGTGCCAACAGCCCCTGCGCGACGATCGACAACAGCAGGAGCACAGCATCGGTTTTGGCCAGACGTCCTTCAAAACCTGCTCCGAACAGGCCCGCCAGCATCAGCGCCGCTATGGCAGCCGCCCACGGCCCGAACATGAATGCGCCGATCCAGTAAAGCGCCGCAAAGGCAAGTGCCATGGCAACGACGGACACCAGCCGGTAGGCCCAGACTGAGGTCGAAGCGTCGCCGCCCGACAAGATGACGCTGGCCGATTGCAGCCAGTAGATGCCGACCGGTTTCTTGTAGCGCGGATTTTCCTGGAACCGAATATCGATATAGTCGCCGCTTTCGACCATCTGCTTGGTTGCCTGGACGTAGCGGGATTCGTCCCGGTCGATGGGCGGCAACTGCGCCACACCCGGCAGCAGCACGGCCACACCGAAGAAAAAAATGAGCAGATAATGTAGCGCCGGTACCTTTGCCTGCACTGGCGTCATTCAGTGTCAGCCATCGCGGCTCTTCTTTCGTTGGCGATCAGCCAAAGATTACGAATGTAGATTATCAGCCCCATCCCCTGCCCCGCAATGAACACCGGATCCTGCCGCTGGATCGCGTAGACAAACAGCATACCTCCGCCGAACAGCGAAAAAAACCAGAAAGCGACCGGTACCACGCTGCGCTTGGCCCTTTCGGAAGCGATCCATTGCACGACAAAGCGCATGGTGAAGCAGGCCTGGGCCAGAAAACCAAGGAGGATCCAGGCATCGAACTGATCGACGAATACCGAACGGAACCAGTCGACGAGCTGCATGAAGGTCTCAATCATTCTGAAATTTCCTCGACAACCGGCATCGCCTTGCGCCGTCGTTTGAGCCACCAGACCCCGAACAGGTCGAGAGCACCGCGCAGACCGCGGTCAAGAATGCCGTAGTTGGATGTGCCGAACCGACGCGGCCGGTCAACGACATCAATGGCCACTACGTCAAAGCCTTCCTGAATGACCAGGGCGGGAAGGAAGCGGTGGGTTCCATTGAAAAACGGCAGCCGGCGGAAGATATCGGCATGCAGGGCCTTGAGGCCGCAGCCGGAATCGCGCGTCTTGTCGTTGAGAATCGATCCGCGCAGCCAATTGGCAAAGCGCGAAGACAGTTGCTTCAGTTTTGTGTCCTTGCGGCGCACCCGCTGACCGCAGGCGATCCCCACTCCAGGTCCGGACTCGATGAGCTTGTCGACCAGCTTGCCGATATATTCGGGATTGTTCTGGCCATCGCCATCAATGGTGGCGATGACTTCGCCCTTGGCTGCCAAAACGCCGCTTCGCAGCGAAAGACTCTGACCGACGGAACTCTGATGACGAAGGTGGCGGACCGGAAAAGACCGACGGGCCGCCTCGGCAGCCAGAACGTCTGCGGTGTTGTCCGTTGAACCATCGTTGACGACCAGCACTTCGATGTCTCGGCCAGCCAAATGTTCAGCGATTTCGTCCAGCAGCGGCGGAATGTTATCCGCCTCGTTCTTGCAGGGTATGACAATCGAAATCATGGTGACGCCCTGTTTTGGCCGGGTATGGGTAAGGCGCGGCCCACGCAGGCCCCATCGTCTCGTGCGTCGCGCCGGATCGGAGTTACCAAGCGGGCGCAACCGAAGCAAGCTTGCGGGCCCGGTTGCCCCACAACGGAGTGAAAATCAAGACTTTTCCTACGGACTGATGCGGGCCATACTCCGCGCAAACCCGGGGCAAAACAAACCGGAAGAAAAGGGAGGAACACATGCTCGGACTGATGCAGGAATGGCCGCTGCTTTGCCACAAAATTCTGGACCATGCGGCGCTTTATCACGGCGGACGCGAAATTGTCTCGCGTTCGGTCGAGGGACCGATCCACCGCACAGACTACCGAGCTTTACACGGGCGTGCCCTGCAGGTTTCCAAACGGCTTGAGATGGACGACATCAAATTGGGCGATCGGGTTGCCACCATGGCCTGGAATACCTGGCGGCACCTGGAAAGCTGGTACGGCATTTTGGGCATTGGTGCGGTCTATCACACGCTCAATCCGAGGCTGTTTCCGGAACAGATCGCCTGGATTATGAATGATGCCGAAGACCGGTTCCTGTTCGTCGATCTGACATTCCTGCCGCTGATCGAGGCGATTGCGGACAAGGTTCCGAGCCTGGAAAAAGTCGTGGTTTTGACTGATGCGGCGCATATGCCCGATACCAAGCTCACCAACGTCGTGGCTTACGAGGAGTGGCTGGCCGAGGCGGATCAAGACTTCGCCTGGAAGGAGTTTGACGAACGCACGGCCGCCGGCATGTGTTACACCTCAGGCACGACCGGCAACCCCAAGGGTGTCGTCTATTCGCACCGTTCCAATGTTTTGCATGCCATGGCCGCGGTGCAGCCGGATATGATGGGCCTCTCTGCGCGCGACCGCATGATGCCGGTCGTGCCGCTGTTCCATGCCAATGGCTGGTCCACGGCGTTTTCCTGCCCGATGGTCGGAAGCGCCATGATCATGCCCGGCCCCGGCATGGACGGAGAATCGATCTTTCAGCTGCTCACCGAAGAACATGTGACGATGACCGCGGCGGTGCCCACGGTTTGGCTGATGCTGCTGCAGCATATGGAAAAGACCGGCGGTGCACTGCCGGACCTGGAGCGGGTTATCATCGGCGGTTCGGCCTGTCCGCGCGCCATCACCCAGGCCTTCCAGGACCAGTACGGCGTCGACGTCATGCACGCCTGGGGCATGACGGAAATGAGCCCGCTCGGAACAATTTGCTCTATCAAGCCGGAATACGAGCATCTCGAAGGTGAAACCAAACTCGACCTGCAGGCAAAACAGGGTCATCCGCCCTTCACGGTCGAAATGAAGGTCACCAATGACGAAAACGAAGAACTGCCACGCGACGGCAAGACGTTCGGACGGCTCAAAGTGCGCGGTCCGGCGATTTCGTCAGCTTACTTCAAGGGTCACGGCGCCGAACAATTTGACGACGAAAACTGGTTCGACACCGGAGATGTCGCCCATATCGATGAATATGGATACATGGAAATTACCGACCGGGCCAAGGACGTGATCAAGTCGGGTGGCGAATGGATCTCCACGATCGAGCTGGAAAATCTGGCCGTTGGTCACGATGACGTCGCAGAAGCCGCGGTCATCGGCATCCAGCACCCGAAATGGGACGAACGCCCGCTACTGGTCATCGTGCGCAAGGAAGGGCGTGACCCGGCCAAACAGGACATCCTCGATTTCATGAACGGCAAAATCGCCAAATGGTGGATGCCCGATGACGTTGAGTTTGTCGATGAAATCCCGCACACGGCCACGGGCAAGATCCAGAAAACGACCCTGCGCGAGCAGTTCAAGGATTACCGCTTCCCCGGGGCGTAGTCGCCAATCAAAAGTCGAGAAAGGACGGCATGGGTTTTATCCCATGCCTGCGACAGCCTGTTCCGATCAAATCAGCCTGGTCAACAGGTATCCCGCACCGGCCGAGACCGCCGTCAAAGCCGTGCCCCAGGCAATGTCCACAAGCAGCACGGCCATGGGCCAGCCGCGCAGTGTCGCATAGTTCGTGATGTCGTAGGTTCCGTAGGCCATGCAACCCAACAGGGCGCCGAGCAAAAGCGCGGTTGTCACGGACTCCCCGCGCAAGGCAGGGACCACCGCAAAGACAACGATTCCAGCGACGTAGAGAATGTAAAACACCGCTGCAACACCGAGCCGTGGCTGGTCGAGCATCATCGAGCCTATCTGGTCCCGATAAAAGGTGCCGGCCATGCGGGACAACCACACATAATCCAGCACGAAGAATACCATGGCTGTGGCGATGTAGGCCTTGATGTATAGCATCGTTCGAAACTCTTGCTTTGTTGCTCGGTTATTACGTGCTGGATCCGGCCTCGGATCACCAAATTTGTTGACCTGAAACAGAATGATCCGGCCCGGTGATCCAGGCCTCCACGCATTGCGTAAAATGCTTACGGGCAGAACAGAGACGGACAGGAGATCCCGTTGAGAAAACAGACGATTGCGGTGATCGGTGGTGGTATATCGGGGCTCTCGGCAGCGTGGCTCTTAAGCCGACGCCATCAAGTGACTCTTTTTGAAAAAGCCGACTATGCTGGCGGACACGCCCACACGGTTGACGTCGAAACACGGGACGGGCCAATCGCGGTCGATACCGGTTTCATCGTATTCAACGATCGCAACTATCCAAACCTGTCGGCTCTGTTCAAACATCTGGACATCGAGTGCCGCGACACGCGCATGAGTTTTTCTCTGACCCATGACAACGGGCGCTATGAATATGCCGGTTCCGGAAAAGGGTTCTTCGGCCAGCGCCGAAACCTGTGGAATCTGCACCACTGGATGATGCTGCGGGAAATCAATCGGTTCTTTCGCGAGTGCCGAAAGCGGGTCGCGCAGTATCACGAGGATCTGCCGCTTGGTGAGTTCCTGGAGCGGGAACGGTATTCGCGCGATTTCATCGACGAGCACATCGTGCCCATGGGTGCTGCTATCTGGTCGACCTCGGTCGAGAAAATGCTGCAGTTCCCTGCCCGCAGCTTTGTCGACTTCTACGCCAATCACGGCATGCTGCAATTCAAGAAGCGGCCCTGGTGGAAGACCGTCATCGGTGGCAGCCGCATCTATGTGGAGCGGTTGATTGCAGACGGTCATTTCGAAACCCGCCTCAACGCCGACATCAAGGCGGTGCACCGGCGGCCGGATCGGGTGCTGATAGAAACGCGTGACGGCGTGATGCACCTTTACGACCACGTGGTGTTCGCCACCCATGCCGATCAGACGATTGACCTCCTGGCCGACGCCGACCAGGCCGAGCGCGCGCTGCTATCCGCATTTCCCTACCAGCGCAACATCGCGGTGCTGCACCGCGACGAAGACTGGATGCCGAAGCGTCGGCAACTCTGGTCGGGCTGGAACTACATCAAGAGCGGCAACCCGATCGACGGGGAATTGTGCGTCAGCTACTGGATGAACAGGCTCCAGGGTCTGCCGACAAGCGAGAACCTGTTTGTGACCCTCAATCCGAGCCGGGAAATCCGGGCGGACAAGATCGATCGGGTCCTGGAATACGATCATCCGGTTTTCGATACCGCAGCGTTTCGCGCACAGGAGCAGATGGATCAGATCCAGGGATATCGCCGCAGCTGGTATTGCGGTGCCTATCTGGGTTACGGTTTTCACGAAGATGGGATCGCCAGCGGTCTGGCAGTCGCGGAGGAATTGGGCGGCGTTGCCCGTCCGTGGGCACGCGATGCGGATTTCTCCGGCAAGCGGGCCCTCGAAACGGAGTACCGGCAGGTGGCTGAGTGAAAACGGGTCGCGAAGGAATATTTGCCGGCAGCGTGATGCATCGGCGGCTGCGGCCGCACACGCACCACTTCAAATATTCCGTTTTTTCCATGTTTGTTGATATCGACAAGCTGAAGGCGCATGGCCAACGGCTGCGGCTTTTTTCGCACAACCGGTTCAACCTGTTTTCCCTGCACGACCGAGACTTCGGCGATGGCGGCGATCTGAACGATCATCTCGATGCCATTGCCGCGGACACAGTCGGTCCCGGCGTTGCGAAACGCTTTTTGATGCTGTGCTATCCACGGGTTCTGGGATACGCCTTCAATCCGTTGACCGTCTATTACGGCCTCGATGCTCAGGACCGGACGGCGCTCGTCATCTACGAGGTATCGAACACATTCGGCGAACGTCACACCTATGCGACCGCGGAAGGGATCGATCCGGACGGGACGCTGCGCCATTCCTGCACGAAGGTCTTCCATGTGTCGCCATTCAACCGGTTGGCTGGGCGCTACGCGTTCCGAACGAAGCTGCCCGACGAGACGGCCGCCGTCGGAATTCGTCTTGACGACGAAGACGGGCCGCTGATGGCAGCACATTTCGCCGGTACTTTCGAACCGCTGACGGATAGCACTCTGTTGAAGCGGTTTGCCATAACCGCGTTCCTGACCCAAAAGGTCTGGCTTGGAATTCGCTGGGAGGCCCTGCGGCTGTGGCTCAAACGCCTGCCTGTTGTCCGCAAGCCGACGCCGCCGAGCTCCGCGGTCAGTGTCTATCGTGCGAACAAGAAAGACCTGGACATCGCCGCCTGACGCAACCGACCGGTTGAGGGACTTGAGCGGACCTTATCGCCGCATAAACCGCCCGATGCCCCAAAAAAACAACCAGTTTGGCAACACGTTGAGAAGCCGAACACTGTTGGCAAAGAGCGTTGGAAAAAGAATGGCGAAGCGTTTTTTGCGGATGCCGGCCAGCATCTTTTCGGCCGCCAGGTCTGAATCAATCAAACCGGGCATCTTGAACGTGTTGGTGCGCGTCATTGGCGTGTCGACAAATCCCGGGTTCACGACGGAAACATCGACCCCGAATCGTCGCAGATCAAGCTTGAGCGTTTCGGCGAGATTCATCAATGCCGCCTTGGTCGGGCCATAGGCCGCAGCGTTCGGCAGGCCGCGGTACCCGGCCACCGATGCCACCAGGACAATATGACCGCGACCGCGAGCCTTCATGCCTGGCAGCACCGCGTTGACGGTGTTGACTGCGCCAAAGAAATTCACGTCCATGGCGTCGTGCATTTTCGCGATCTCGAGCTCATCGGAACGCATGATCCACCACAGGCCGGAGCACACGACCACAAGATCGATGCCGCCGAACCGTTCCTCGATAGTACGAGCCGTTTGAGCCAGTGCTTCCGGTGATGTTACATCAAGCGGATACGCCGTCAGATTCCGACCTTCGGAGGCAATCGTTTCAAGCTTTTCTGCTGAACGGGCGGAAATCGCCACATGCTCAGCCTCGCCGTCAATCAGGCGCGCAAAGCTCTCCCCGATGCCCGAACTGGCACCGATCACCCAGACGGTGCCGTAGGACGTCTCGGACACGGATCAGATGCCGACAATCGGCTGCAGGAAACGGCTGACCATTCCCTTGAAACGGGTCGGGTGCTCTGTCGCCACAAGGCAAATGCATGGCTCATCGGAATCGACCATTGGCTGATGTTCGACATGCTCGTCGAGGTCAGCAACATCACCCGCACGATATTGACCCAACACGTCACTGTAGGAACCGCGCAAGATCAGCGTCATCTCGGTGCCGCCATGGCCATGTTCCGGCATTTTGCGGCCGGGTCCGATCTTCAACATGTACAGCGAGGAATCGGTCTCAGGGAGATCGATCCGATGACGCTGCACGCCAGGCACGACACGACGCCATTCTATATCGTCAAGCGAATTACCGACGTGACGCCGCAGCGGCAGCGGGATCTCGGACCGACGGCCGAAATCCGCCTCGCGTACATTGCTGACGCCCGCATCGCCCTCGTCCAGGCGGTTTGCGAGCCGCGCAAATGCGCCATCGCTCAGCACCGCTTCCGGTGCTTCTTCCAGGCAATCGCCGCCCATCGCCTCCAAAAGGCGCACTTCGCGACGGCATCGGTCGCACATTGCAAGGTGCGAAGCTACAACGATCGTAAAAGCCGGGTCCAAATCCCCGGTCGCATAACGCATGAGCGTTGCAGCATCCAGATGATGGTGAATGCTCATCTCAATTCCTCAAGGTGTTCTTTCAATTTCTGATAGGCGAGACGCATGCGCGATTTGACTGTGCCAATAGGAAGATCGAGCTCCTTGGCTATTTCGCTCTGCGGCTTGTAGTCGGTGAAGGCCATTTGGATCACCGTCTTCTGCTCCTTTGGTAACAGAGCCACCGCCTCGCGAACGATCGAATCGTGCTGGCTGCCGATCACAACTTCTTCGGCGTCCGGCGCATCGCTTTCCAGAGTCACCGTTTCGACGTCGATATAGGGCTGCGTCGGCTGACGCCGGAGCTTGTCGATTCTGGCGTTACGCGCGATGGTGAAGATCCAGGTGCTGACATTGCCGCGATCCGGTGCATAAAGCGCCGCCTTGCGCCAGACCGTCATCATGACGTCCTGGACAAGATCTTCGGCCACGTCCTCGGACGCTCCCGACTTGAGCATCATGCCCTTTATACGCGGTCCGAAACGAACAAACAGCGCTTCGAAGGCGGCCCGGTCCTGGTTCAGCGCAATATCTGCAATCAACGACTGCAACAGTCGCTGATCCGAACCCGGATCCTCCCTCGTCGTTTCCATTCGCAGTGCTTTCAGCATAGCCCGACCTTTTTCTGTCGAGCTCTATACGTGTCCTGCAAACGATCAGATCACAGTCAGGGCCGATTTTGAACCGAAATCAAAAAAGTCAGCAAAATTCGTCCCTTGGGTGATCCGATTGAAAAACTGCTCCGTAAAAATGCACCGCTAGCGAAGAGAAAACCAAGGTTGTCGACCACACATCCCAGAGGAATTTGGACTATGAAAAAGATGCTCATCGCAGCCGGCCTGGCAGTCGGCACCCTTATGGCCGCCCCCGCCCAATCGGCTAACATCGTCGAAACCGCACAGAGCGCCGGCAGCTTCGAGACGCTACTCGCCGCCGCCAAGGCCGCCGGTCTGGCCGACGCTCTGGCCACAGGCGAAAATCTGACGGTGTTCGCACCGACGGATGAGGCGTTCGCGGCCCTGCCGGCCGGAACCGTCGAAACTCTGCTCAAACCGGAGAACAAGGATCAGCTGGTCGCTGTGCTCAGCTATCACGTCCTGCCGCGCAAACTGATGTCCAACCAGCTTCCGGGCCGCGCTATTCACGTCAAGACCATCAAAGCAGGCGGCGACCGCATGCTGACGGTCGAGAAATCCAGCAGCGGCGTAACCGTCGATGAAGCCAACGTGGTCTCCGCAGACATCGTGACTGATAATGGCGTCATTCACGTGATCGACAAGGTCATGCTTCCTTCCAGCTGACCGATCAAGGAGATGCGGGAACGGCCGGCCTGGCGGAAGCCATGGCCGGCCGTTTGTCATTTACCCGTCGCACGACCGAGGCGCTCGACTACCGGATGCGTGTCTCCGTTTCGCCGTCGAATAGCATCGCCCGCTCGGGATCGAACTTGATGCCCACCCGAGCTCCCTCGGATGAACGCTCGTCGCCGTGTTCCTCGACAATGATTTTTTCGCCGGTATCGGACATCAGGTAGTCGTAGGAAACACCGCCCAGCGCTTCGGTCAGTTCGACGCCGAGCGTGTCGGCCGACCGGTCGACCTCGATGTGTTCGGGTCGCACACCCAGAATGATCTTCTTGCCGGCCTCCGGAATGGCGACCGGAAGTTTGAAACTGCCTTTCAGTGCCGGAACCTCGACTTCATCTCCAGTGCTCGTTCCTTCCAGGAAGTTCATGGCCGGCGAGCCGATAAAGCCGGCAACAAATTTGTTGTCCGGGTCCTTGTAGAGATCAAGCGGAGCGCCGACTTGCTCGATGTACCCGCCGCGCAAAACCACGATCTTGTCCGCCAGGGTCATGGCCTCAACCTGGTCGTGGGTCACGTAGATCATTGTCGCGCCGATTTCCTTGTGGAGCCGAGCGATCTCCACCCGCATTTCGACACGCAGTTCCGCGTCCAGGTTGGAGAGCGGTTCGTCAAACAAGAAAACCTCTGGTCCGCGAACGATGGCACGGCCGATCGACACGCGCTGGCGCTGACCACCTGACAGGGCGGACGGCTTGCGGCTGAGATATTGCTCAAGCTTGAGGATACGTGTGGCCTCGGCAACCTTCTCCTCGATCTCAGCCTTCGGATGGCCGTTCATCTTGAGGCCGAAACCCATGTTTTCCTTGACGGTCATGTGCGGATAAAGCGCATAGGTCTGGAACACCATGGCGACACCGCGCTGGGCGGGGTCCATGCGCGTCACATCACGCGTTCCGATGGAGATCTTGCCCTCGGTGGTTTCTTCCAGCCCCGCCACCATGCGCAGAAGCGTCGACTTTCCGCAGCCTGAAGGGCCGACAAACACGCAGAATTCACCGTCCTCGATCTGCAGATCCACGCCATGGATCACCTGAACTTCGCTATACCGTTTGATTACACCCTCAAGTGTTACACCTGTCATTGTGTTAGATCTCCATTGTTTCCGGCGCTTTCTGATTGTCGGGGAACCGCCAATACTCGGCCGCTGTCGCTATCTCGCAGGCTGCACCCTGCAAATCCGGTACAAATTTTTTCAATTTGTTCAGCGAGGTCCTGGCTGCTGTGCTGGTAATCGATATGGCCCCCATCATCTGTTTGGTCCTGGACAGGACCGGGACAGCAACGCAGATGATGCCGGGCTCATGGTCTTCGCGATCAAGGGCAAACCCGTCGCGGCGAATCTGCTCAAGCTCAACGGTCAATTCTCGCTCCGAGCAAATGGTGGTCGGGGTAAAGCGGTGAAAAGATTGCTGTGGCAGGACGTTTCGCAAATCGGCATCGGGCAGATGGGCCAGCATTGCCTTGCCGACACCGGTGCAATAGGCGGGGCCGACTTTTCCGGCCTCCGAGAACATGGTTACGCGGCGTTTCGCGTCACGCTTGTCGAGATAAAGTACGTGCGGTCCGTCCAGCTGGGCGAGGTGAATAGTTTCACCTGTCGCTTCGCTGAGGGCGTTCAGATGCGGGCGTGCCACCGGCGCAAGCGAAGATTGCGTCCAGGCGGAATGCGCCAGACGCACCAGGCGGACGCCCAGCGTGTAGGTCTGCCAATTGCGATCAAAGGTGAGCAGGTCCTCGGTGACCAGATTCTGCAAGATGCGATAAAGCGTCGCCTTGGGAAACGGCGATCCTTCGAGCAGGTCGTTAAACCGCACGGGCCGTTCAAACGACGCCACCTGGTCCAAGACGCTCAGCGCCTTGCCCACAGTCCCGCTCGACTTGCGTTCGCTCTGCAATTCTGTTCCTCCCTACCCCCGCCAAACAGCAACTGCAGGCGAGGATATTCTTGACAAGCGTATGGCAACCGTGCTCCAATTTCAATATGTAAATACTAGTTTCATTATTCGGAACCTAAGGGAGGACACTATGCGTTCCATTCTCAAGGCGTCAGTCCTGGCGCTTGCTACCAGCATCGCACTGGGCTCGGGGGCTTCGGCCGCCGACAAACTCAGCGGCGACATGAAGATCTTCCTCGACACGTCGAACCCGGCGCCACGTGCCACGTTCGAGGGCATCATTGCCCAGTTCGGGGAAATGCATCCGGATCTCAATATCGAGACCACCATCATCGACCGCGACGCTTACAAGACGCAGATCAGGAACTTCCTGACAGCCAATCCGCCAGATGTTGCCACCTGGTACGCCGGCAACCGGATGCTGCCCTATGTGAACACCGGCCTGTTCGAAGATGTGTCTGACCTGTGGACCGGCCAACTTGCTGAAGAGCTGGCATCGACCAAAACGGCACTGACCATCGATGGCAAGCAGTGGGGCGTTCCCTATACCTACTACCAGTGGGGTGTTTACTACCGCAAAGACATCTTCGATGAGTTGGGCCTCAGCGTTCCGACAACCTTCGAAGAGGAAAAGGCCAACTGTCAGAAAATCGTCGACTCCGGCCGCAAGTGCTACACGATCGGCACCAAGTTCCTTTGGACCGCAGCCGGCTGGTTCGACTATCTGAACCTGCGCACCAACGGTTACGAGTTCCACATGGCCCTGACGGCCGGCAAGGAAAGCTGGACGGACGACCGGGTCAAGAAAACCATGGCCAACTGGCGCGAACTGATCGACATGGGCGCCTTCATCGATGACCATACGGCCTATAGCTGGCAGGAAGCCATTCCGTTCCTGGTGGACGGCAAGGCCACCGCGTATCTGATGGGCAACTTCGCCGTCGATCCGATCAAGGCAGCTGGCCTGACCGACGATCAGCTCGACTTCTACCAGTTCCCGCTGATCACCGAAGGCATTCCGATGGCAGAAGAAGCGCCGACGGATACGCTGCACATTCCTTCGGGCGCCGCCAACAAGGAAGCCGCTCGGGCATTCCTTCAGTTTGTCGCATCTCCGGAAGTTCAGACCTCGATGAATGCGAGCCTTGGCCAGTTGCCGGTCAACAACAAGGCCAGCGTCAATACGGACGACAAGTTTGTGAAACAGGGTTTTGAGATGCTCAACAAAGCCTCTGCCCTGGCACAGTTCTTCGACCGTGACGCTCCGGCTGAAATGGCCAAGGTCGGCATGGAAGGTTTCCAGGAATTCATGGTTCGCCCTGACAACCTGGACCGGATCCTGCAGCGCTTGGAGAAAACGCGCGAGCGCGTCTACAAGTAATCATTCCGGGGCGGGCCTGATGGTCCGCCCCGCTTGCCTTTCGGGCTGTCCGGCAGCCCGCATTCAGTCATCAGATTCGCCGGCCCTTGGGGACACGCGAACGCACTGAAGAATTGGGGTTCGCAATGTCGACTGCCAGCCTAGCCAAAACCGAATACGAGTCTGCCAACAGATCCTGGTACAAACGGAACGAGATCAGCGTCACGCCGTGGCTGTTCCTTCTGCCGGCGATCCTGTTCTTCATGGTCTACGTGATCATTCCGATCTTCCAGAGCTTCGAAATCTCGCTCTTTGCGTGGGACGGACTGGGCGCCCGCGAATACATCGGAACAGACAACTACGTGGAACTTTGGGACGATCCAGCGTTCTACACGTCGCTGAAAAACAACATCATCTGGCTGATCCTGTACCTGCTTGCGATCCCGGCCGGATTGTTTATCGCCCTGTTCCTCAACCAGACGGTCATGGGGATCCGGCTTTACAAGTCGCTGTTCTTCTTCCCATTCGTCATCAGCCAAGTGGTTGTCGGCCTGGTCTTTACCTGGTTCTACGACCCGACTTTCGGTCTCTTCAACACCGTCATCGGCTGGGTGGGACTCGGGCCCATCAACGTTCTGGGTGATCCGACCTATGTAACCTACGGCATCATCGCCGCCGGTCTCTGGCCGCAGACGGCCTATTGCATGATCCTGTACCTGACCGGCCTCAATGCCGTTGATCCGGAACAGATCGAGGCGGCGCGACTGGACGGTGCGAAGGGTTGGAAAATGCTCTGGTACGTCATCGTCCCGCAGCTCAAGCCTGCGACCTTCATCGCCTTCGTGGTGACGATCGTCGGCGCATTGCGGTCCTTCGACCTGATTTCCGTCATGACGAACGGCGGACCGTTTGGGGAAAGCCGGGTGCTGAGTTTCTACATGTTCGAGGTCGCGCTCTCCGAATACGGCTTCCGCATGGGTTATGGCGCCGCCATCGCTGTGGTGCTGTTCTTCATCATGCTGTTCTTCATCGCGTACTTCCTTTACTCGATGTACCAAGAAGAGAGGGGTCGCTGACATGTTCCCGACACCTATTCAAAAGACACCGCGTAGCTGGCAGATCGGCTATCAGTCGCTTCTGCCGGTTGCCCTGATCTTCTGGCTGTTGCCGCTGATTGCGGTCGCGCTGTTCTCGGTCAAACCCGAAGGCGATTTCTCAGGCGGCCAGTACTGGTCCCTGCCTTCGACCTTTGGCGGCTTCGAGAACTACGGACGTGTGTTCTTCGAATCCGACATGCCCCGGTACCTGCTCAACTCGCTGTTGATCACGGTCCCCACGGCGATCGGTGCCGTTGCGCTTGCCTGCATGGCCGGATTTGCGCTGGGTATCTACAAGTTCAAGCTGAACCTGTGGATTTTCTTCCTTTTCGTCGCCGGCAACTTCGTTCCGTTCCAGATTCTGATGGTTCCGGTGCGAGACCTCACTCTGGACCTGGGGCTTTACAACACCAAGACCGGCCTCGTGCTGTTCCACATTGCGTTCCAGTCCGGCTTTTGCACCCTGTTCATGCGCAACTTCATCAAGGGACTGCCCTTTGCTCTGATCGAAGCGGCGCGGGTCGAGGGCATCGCCGAGTGGAAGATCTTCTGGTACATCGTCCTGCCGCTGATGAAGCCGGCCATCGCCGCACTCAGCGTGCTGATCTTCACCTTTATCTGGAATGACTATTTCTGGGCAATCGTGCTGACCCAGGGCGTTGAATCGCAGCCGGTCACGGCCGGGATCACATCCTTCAACGCGCAATACCGGGCCGCCTATCACCTGATGAGCGCCGGAGCCATCGTTGCAGCACTGCCGCCCGTCGCGATGTTCTTCCTGATGCAGAAGCATTTCATCGCCGGCCTGACACTCGGAGCCGTGAAATGATTGGATGCACGACGCCGGGAAAGCGGCCATGATCCAATGCTGGCGGCTGGATGACAGGCGTCAGACTCTGGTACTCGGTTCCCATCGGGATCACCTCGCAGAGGTGATCTACTGGGGACCGAGACTGCCGGACGACGAGGATCTGAGTACCTTATTTTCTGTACATGCCATCGATGTCACCGGTGGCATGCTTGACTTGAACCCCGAGCTTTCCGTGTCCCCCGAGGCAACGCGAACCTTTCCCGGCCAGCCGGGTCTGATCGTGCGAGCCAGGGACGGCACCCAGCTGTTGACGAAATTCTGTCTCGTCAGCGCCGAGGAAGAGCCGGGAAAGCTCAGGCTTGTCTTCACGGACGAAAACAATGGCCTGACCTACGCTGCTCGATTTGCGATCAATGCGCAGACGCACGTGATCGAGACGCAATCTTCCCTGGAGGCAGACCAGCCGGTGCACCTGCATTGGATGTCTGCCCCGGTGATGCCGGCGCCGCAGCTCTCCGACGAAATGATCGATGTCGCCGGCCGCTGGTGCGGAGAATTTCAACTCAACCGCACGGCCTGGTCGCCGGGGATGCGGTTTCGCGAAAACCGGACCGGACGGACCGGACATGAACATTTCCCGGGCCTGATGGTCCCCTGCCGCGGGGCGACCAATACCCAGGGACAGGCCTATGCCTTCCACTATGGATGGTCGGGTGGGCACAAGATGATCGCAGAGGAATTGCCGGATGGGCGGCGGCAGATCCAGTTCGGCCACGCCGAACGCATGGAGGTGGCGCCCCAGACCCGATTCGAGACGGCGCCGCTCTACATCACCTTTTCCGATGACGGATTGAACGGCTGCGCCGTGGCATTCCAGCGGCACCTGCACGACGAGATCGTGCGCATGCCCGATGCCAGCCGCGCCAGGCCGGTGCATTTCAATTGCTGGGAAGCTGTCTATTTCGACCACAATCTGCCCGCGCTCCAGAAGATTGCGACACGCGCCGCTGAGCTTGGCGCGGAGCGTTTCGTGCTGGATGACGGCTGGTTCGGCCGCCGCGATGACGACACCAGGGCCCTGTCGGATTGGGAGGTCGACCCGCGCAAATACCCGGACGGGCTCAACCCGCTGATCGAGCATGTGCACAAAATCGGCATGACCTTCGGCATCTGGTTCGAGCCGGAAATGATCAATCCGGATTCCGACATTCACCGGGCCCACCCGGACTGGGCGCTGGGCGGTGAGGACCAGATTCTGGGCAGGAATCAGAAGGCTCTCAACATGGCCTTGCCGGAGGTCCAGAATTTTCTGTTTGACCGGATTGCAGCCGTGCTCAGGGACCACGCCATCGAATATATCAAATGGGACCACAACCGCGTTCTGCCGATGCCGGATGCTGCACAGACCCGCGGCTCATACGCATTGATCGACCGGCTGCGCCAGGAGTTCCCGCATGTCGAGATCGAAAGCTGCGCCTCCGGCGGCGGGCGTATCGATTTTGGCATCCTCAAACGCACCCACCGCATCTGGCTCAGTGATAGCAACGACGCGCTCGAGCGGCTGAGGATGCAGCACAATGCCTGCCTGTTTATGCCCGCCGCGGTAACCGGCAGCCATGTCGGCCCGCGTAAATGCCACACGTCCGGGCGGGTTTTGGACATGCACTTTCGCGCCTGGGTCGCCGCCCAACGGCATATGGGCATTGAAATGGACCCGCGCGAGCTGACGGAAGAAGAAGCGGAGATCCTTCGCCGCGTCATCGGCTGGTGGAAGGAAAACCGCGACTGGATGATGAGCGCCGACATCCTGCGACTGGAGAGTCCGGACCCGGCTGTGGTTGCCGAACAGCAGCTCGCCACCGATCACAGTCGCTTCGTGGTGTTTGTCGGCAAGGCAACGACCAGCAGCCAGATCGCGCCCAGGCCGCTGCGGCTGACGCGACTGGACCCTGATGCCCGTTATCGCATCACATTGATCAACCGCGACAGCGCCAGTGGCCTGTCGCGCGGTACACTGACTTTGAAATCGGAATCGGTCGATCTCAGCGGCACCTACCTGATGAACCATGGACTGACCCTGCCGTGGAGTTTTCCTGAAACCATGTGGGTCATCGAGGGAACGCGGCTATGAGATCCGCCAACCGTCCATTGTCGTGGCTTGAGCATCGCAACGCGCCGGCGCGCGAACCGAGTGAACTGGAGTAAAGCGCAGATGAAACTCGACGCACATTTTGACGACCTGAAGGGACAATCGGTGTTTATCACCGGCGGGGGTTCCGGCATCGGCGCTTGGCTCACCGAAGGATTTGTCGCGCAAGGCGCGAAAGTGGCCTTCGTTCAACGCTCTGATGCGACCGAACTTTGCGATCGTTTCGAAGCCGAATATCAGAATCGGCCGCTTTTCATGGCTTGCGATATCACCAATATCGAGGCCTTGCGCAGCGCGATTCAGCAGGCACGCGATGCAAACGGCCCCATCACGGTTCTCGTCAACAACGCCGCCTCCGACAACCGTCACGGTCTGCACGACTACTCGGTCGATGACTGGGACAGGTCAATGGCGATTAATCTTCGGCCGCATTTCTTCACCGCACAGGAAGTTGCTGGTGACATGCGGGCGGCCGGGCACGGTTCGATCATCAATTTCTCTTCCATATCCTACATGATGGGCAATGACGGCTACCCGGCCTATGTGGCGGCGAAATCGGCGATCACTGGCCTCACCCGCGGACTGGCGCGCGAGCTCGGTGGCGACAACATCCGCGTCAACGCGCTCATGCCGGGCTGGGTTCTGACCGAGCGCCAGCGCGATCTCTGGGTGACGCCGGAGGGTCTCGAGGCACACCTTGAACGGCAGTGTCTGAAACAGGAAATCCTTCCGGAAGACATCGTCGCGCCGACATTGTTTCTCGCCTCTTCTGCCTCCCGGATGATGACCAGCCAGGCGCTCGTCGTCGACGGCGGTGTCGTGATGACCGGGTGATCCATGCAAGCACGTTTCGCCGCAGTCGACTGGGGTACGTCAAGCTTTCGCATCTGGCTTGTGTCGGATGAGAACGCCGTGCTGGCGGAACGGCGCAGCCACGAGGGCATGATCCATGCTGCCAATGCCGGTTTCGAGCAGGTTCTCGATGCCCATCTTGCCGCCCTTGGTGCCGGATCTGACCTTCCGGTGGTCATCTGCGGCATGGCAGGGTCACGGCAAGGCTGGCAGGAAGCGCGCTACCTGACAGTACCAGCGGCTCTGTCGGATATCGTCGAAAAGGCAGTGCAGGTTGAGGGCCAGCAGCGCGACATCCGCATTCTGCCGGGTCTGGCCCAGCGCGATGAGGACCGACCTGATGTGATGCGGGGTGAGGAAACACAACTCCTGGGGGGCCTTTCTGATGCACCGGCCGATGGCCTCGCCTGCCTGCCGGGGACCCACTCGAAATGGGTACGCTTCTCCAATTCCAGGGTCACCGGCTTTTCCAGCCAAATGACCGGTGAACTGTTCGCCCTGCTGGCGAAACAGTCGATCCTGCGCCATGCCGTCGGCACCGGCCCGGACTGCAGCCCGACAAGCGAAGCCTATCTTGATGCCGTACGCAATGGTTACCGCCGACCAGCGGAGATGTCGCGGCAGCTGTTTTCGCTGCGCGCCGGGCAGCTGCTGTTCGAGCGCCCGCAAACGGAAAGCTACGAACGGCTTTCGGGTCTGCTGATCGGCTCCGAAATCGCCTCAGCGGGCCTCGAATTCGGTTCCCTTGAAACCGTCAGGCTGATTGCTTCCGGCAAATTGTCGAACCTCTACCAGGCGGCCTTCTCCGCCCTTGACATCACCATTGATGTGGTTGATGCCGACCGGGCGGTGCTCACCGGTCTGGAGATCGCCGCAAGCCGGTTCTGGCCGTTGCCCGACCAGCAAGCCCGATTTGGAAACTTGAACGCATGACCCAAACTGTCGCCTGGCCGTCCCTGAAACGGTCACTCGTCGCCATTCTGCGCGGACTCAAACCCGAGGACGCATCTGCCACGATTGCTGTGCTGGTCGAGGCCGGATTCGAAGCTATCGAGATCCCGCTGAACTCTCCACAGCCGTTCGATTCGATCCGCATCGCCGTCGAAACGGCGCCCGAAAGTTGTCTCATCGGCGCCGGAACCGTGCTGTCGCACGGTGATGTCGACCGGCTGGGCGCAGCAGGTGGCCGCCTGATGGTCAGCCCCAATGTCGAACCGAAACTCATTCGCTACGCCAGCCAGCACAACATGGTGACGATGCCCGGTGTCTTCACGCCGACAGAGGCACTCGCGGCCATCGACGCCGGCGCATCGGGTCTGAAGTTCTTTCCGGCCAGCGTGCTCGGTCCGTCCGGCGTCGGCGCGATCCGCGCCGTGTTACCTCCCGAAACCGAAATCGGCGCGGTCGGAGGCGTGTCGCATGAAGACTATGCCGCCTGGAGCAAGGTCGGCGTTCGCACGTTCGGTCTCGGGTCGAGCCTGTTCAAGCCTGGCATGAGCGTCGACGAGATCGGCGAGCGCGCACGACAGTCCGTCGCAGCCTATGACAGCGTTTTCGGAGGATAAGGTGAGCGGTTTTTCGATCTATGACACCAACGCCTGCGAGCTGGGTGAAGGTCCGACTTTCGACCCGGACACTGGCACTGCCTGGTGGTTCGACATCAACGGCAAGAAACTCTTCGAACGTCCTGCGGGCGGCGATGCCACGATCGTTCATGACCTGCCCGTCATGGCCAGCGCACTGGCCGTCGTCGACGCTGAACGCCACCTGATTGCGGCCGAGGATGGACTGTATATCCGCCAGCCGAAGTCCGGGAAGTTCACCCGTCTTTTACCGTTGGAAGATGACGATCCCGCCACCCGTTCCAACGACAGCCGGGTGCACCCGAGCGGCGCGTTCTGGATCGGCACCATGGGCAAGCACGGCGAAAAGGGCGCCGGCGCGTTCTATCATTTCCGTCGGGGAGAGATCCGCAAGCTCTATTCGGACATCACGGTTCCCAACGCCATTTGTTTCTCCGCGGACGGTTCAATCGGTCATTTCACGGATACCGAGACCGGCCAGGTCATGCGTGTGCCGCTCGATCCGGAAACCGGGTTGCCCACCGGTGAGCCGACCGTCTTTCTCGACAAAGGAGCCCAGGGTGCCGGCCATCCCGATGGTGCCGTGGTCGACGGCGACGGGCTGTTCTGGAACGCCCGCTGGGAAGGGTTTTGCGTCTCCGCCTTCGACGCATCGGGCGCGATGGTTGAGAGCATCAATCTTCCGGCCGGCCAGATCACCTGCCCGTCCTTCATCGGCGATGACCGGATGATCGTCACTTCGGCCTTTGCCGGTCTCGACGATGCCACCCGGGCTGAACAACCCGCGGCCGGCCAGACCTTTCTCGTCGACCGTGCGATCAAAGCCCGATATTGTCCCAAGGTCCTTTTGTAGGAACCACAAACATGCTGGAAAACCGCGCCATCGGCGTGTGCTACTACCCGGAGCACTGGCCCGAAACCGTGTGGAAAGACGATGCCCGCAAGATGGCTGCGCTTGGCGTCCGATATGTGAGGATCGGCGAGTTTGCCTGGTCGCGGCTGGAGCCGGCCCGAGGCCAGCATGACTTCGACTGGCTGGAGCGGGCGATCGAAACACTGCACGTGGCTGGCCTGAAGGTCATCCTCGGTACGCCGACCGCAACGCCACCGAAATGGCTGGTTGACGAGATGCCCGACATGCTGCCGGTCGACCGTTTTGGTCAGGTGCGGGGCTTCGGCTCGCGCCGGCATTGCTGTTTTTCGCATGAGGGCTACAAACGCGAATGTGCCGGTATCGTCACGGCAATGGCCGAGCGCTTTGGCACCCACGATGCGGTGGTCGGCTGGCAGGTCGACAACGAATATGCCTGTCACGACACGGCACGGTCGTGGTCCCAACCCGCGCTCTCCGGCTTTCGGCGCTGGCTGGCCGAAAAATACGGCAGCATCGAGCGGCTCAATTTCGCCTGGGGCAATGTGTTCTGGTCGATGGACTATCCGGATTTTGGGTCGGTAGAACTGCCGGGCATCACCCCGAGCGAACACAATCCGGCGCATCGGATGGAGTTCTACCGCTTCTCCTCGGATCAGATCGCAGAATTCAACAGGCTGCAGGTCGAGATCCTGCGGCGGCTGTCACCCGGCCGCGACATCATCCACAATTTCATGGGTCGCACGCTGACCTTCGACCACTTCAAGGTCGGTGCCGACCTCGACGTGTCGAGCTGGGACAGCTATCCGCTGGGTTTTCTGGAGGATCGGCTGGAAGCCGACGACGAGTGGCGCAAGCGCTTCATGCGCACCGGAGATCCGGATTTCCAGGCACTTCATCACGACCTTTACCGGGCCACCTCGAACGGTCGCTGGTGGGTGATGGAACAGCAGCCCGGTCCGGTCAACTGGGCCGACCACAATCCTGTGCCGCGTCCGGGCATGGTGCGGCTTTGGAGTTGGGAGGCCTTTGCCCACGGAGCCGAGGTCGTCAGCTATTTTCGCTGGCGTCAGGCGCCCTTCGCGCAGGAACAGATGCATGCCGGTCTGCTGCGTCCCGACGGCGGCGAGACCGAGGCCTTTGAAGCGGCGAAAAACGTGGCGGCGGAGATTGCACGCCTGGAGCTGCCTGCGGCTGAGCAGGCCGAGATCGCCATCGTCTTCGATTATGCCTCGTCATGGGCCTGGGAGACCCAGCCCCAGGGCCGCGAGTTCGACTATTTCCGCCTGGTGTTCGAGTTCTACCGAGCATTGCGGGCTCGGGGCCTGTCGATCGACATCGTGCCGCCCGATACCGAAGACCTGTCTGGCTACAAGCTGGTGCTGATCCCCGGCCTGTTCACATGGGACCCGAAGCTCGTGACCGCCCTGGAGACCTTCCGTGGCATCGTGCTCGCAGGCCCGCGCACCGGTTCCAAGACCGAATATTTCTCCATCCCGGAACGGCTGCCGCCGGATCTTCCAACCACCCTGCTCGACCTCAAGGTCGCCCAGGTGGAAAGCCTGCGACCCGACTGCACGGTGGCAACCCCAGGCGGAGAAGGAGCTGTGAAGTTCTGGCGCGAGTTTCTTGAGCCGGGCGACATGGCCGAAACCGTGATGCAGAGCGCTGACGATGTGCCGCTGATGGTCCGACAAGGCGACCTGCATTATCTCGGCGGCTGGCCGGATACCGATTTGATGACGGCAATCGTTGAGACGCTTGGCAAGTCGGCGGGACTGGAGCTTCTCAACCTGCCGGACGCCGTCCGCATCCGCCGCAGCGGCACGCTCACCTATGTCCTGAACTACGGTGAGACAGAGGTCGATCTGGCGGCGCTTGGGCTTTCGGGGGACTATAAACTCGGGCAACCGCTCTTGGGACCCGCAGATGTAGCAATCCTGGCGCATTGATCGCTCGCGGTACCACCATCCATTAGTTCGGATCTTGCTGCAGAAACCGGCCAGCTGATCACACCTGGTCTTTGATTTGAAGCGCCGCCGCTCAATACCGGCGGCGCATACCGCCAATTCTCCAGCCTCCATCAACACGCAGAGCCAAAGTCAAGGTATCCACCCGGTCTCCTTGCAGGGCAGAGGAATGTACATCCACATCCCCTGTTCACTTATACGCTTGTAGGACAACTAAACATGCGTTAGCCTTACTTCCATGAGAGCGACCGGATTACCTTCGCAATGAGTGCTGCGGGCCAACAGGCAGCGTCCGACGGCATCGTCCAGGCAATACAGTCGGCTTTGCAACCGATTGAGGTCATGCCTGCCGGGGCCTTCGGTGATCGATATGTCACCGACTGGCCGGGCGATCACAGCGGTCAGACCCTGGCGGTTGCCCGGCCGCGCACGGTACAGGACGTGCAAAGACTTGTGGGTTACTGCGCCGATCAGAAAATCCCGATCATTCCGCAGGGCGGCAACACCGGCCTGGTATCGGGCGCCCTATCCGACAGGCCGGGCCGGCTGGTGGTCAGTCTCGAACGGCTCAACCGAATCCGCGAAATCGACGCTGCCAATTACTCCCTTGTCGCAGAGGCTGGCTGTGTCCTGCAGACCGTCAAACAGGCTGCGCTGGAGGAAGACCTGTTGTTTCCGCTTTCGCTTGGTGCTGAGGGAAGTTGCCAGATTGGCGGCAACGTGGCGACCAATGCCGGCGGCGTGAACGTCCTGCGTTACGGGATGATGAGGGACCTGGTGCTCGGTCTCGAAGCCGTGCTGCCGGACGGGTCGATTTGGGAAGGGCTTTCGGGTCTGCGCAAGGACAATCGCGGTTTCGACCTCAAGCAGCTGTTCATCGGCAGCGAGGGGATACTGGGCATTATCACAGCTGCAAGCCTGAAGCTTTTCCCGAAGCCGGAGACCGTCGAGACAGCTTACATCGGCGTCGACTCGTTTGCGGACGCCATCGAACTTTTCGGACAGGCTCGTCGGACCTGCGCGGACTTGCTCAGCGCCTTTGAAGTGATCGGGTCGGAATGCCTGCCCATGGTGGCCCGCATCTATCCCGATATGCGCAATCCGCTGTCGACTGAGGCGCCAGTCCAAATTCTTCTGGAAGTGTCGGGCACACAAACTGTCGAGTTGCGATCTGCGGTCGAGCAGCTCCTGGCGGAAGGCATCGAAAGCGGATTGGTCAGCGATGCCGTTCTGGCAGCGAGCATCGGTCAGTCGCAATCCTTTTGGCAGATCCGCGAAGGCCTCGTGGAGGGGCAAGCGCAAAGGGGCTATCACGTTCGCAGCGATGTCTCCGTGGCTCTTCCGAAAATCGCGCCGATCATCGACCATCTGCGCAGGATGCTCATGACCGAATTCCCCGGTTGGACCGGGCAAGCCTATGGCCACGTCGGAGATGGCAACGTGCATTTCAATGCCCTGCCTCCAACCGCGCTGACGGAACTCCAAGCGCGTGCAGCCGGCCAGACGATTGAAACGAGGATCTTCCAGATCGTTGAAGACTTCGGTGGATCGATCAGCGCCGAACACGGCCTTGGCCGAACAAAATCCGGCCGCTTCGCAGAAACCGTTGACCCGGTGCACCTCTCGCTCATGCGCAGTGTCAAGCGGGCCATCGACCCTCAAAACATCATGAACCCGGGCTGCATGCTCGCCGAGGAGACCGCAATCTGATGAGACATGTGTCGGACAAGATCGGCTTTATCGAACACCTTCCCAGCAAGGTGGCCGCCTATATCACCCGTGAGATCGCGACGGGAAATTTTCGACCGGGCGAGCAACTGCCCGGTGAACATCAGCTGGCCGGATCGCTGGGCGTCAGCCGCAACGTCGTTCGCGAAGCGATTTCCCAATTGCGCGCCGACGGCGTCATTCTCGCCAGACAGGGCGTTGGCGCTTTCGTTCAGGAACCGGAACGCCGCTCAGCGATCCGCCTGGATTCAGAAGCTCTGAAAACCGAAGGGTCGATGCAGCGGCTGTTTGAATTGCGCGGGATCCTGGAGATCGAAGCCGCCGGGCTCGCCGCGGAACGCCGCAACGAGGAACAGTTGCAGAAAATCGAGCAGGCTCTTGACCGGATGCGCGGTGAGGAGCGCTGGGAAGACGGCAGCATCGAGGCGGACCTGGAGTTCCATCGGGAGATCGCCCAGGCGACGGGTAACGATTACATCTACACGTTCGTCTGCTTCATCTGTGAGCAGATCCGTCGTTCGATCTACATAGCGCGCGACACCAACCCGTTGCACGAACTGGTCGAAATCAACGTCGGCGAACATGTCCGTGTCTTCGAGGCGCTTCGCGCCGGCAATGCAGACGAGGCACGCGCGGCAATGGGCGCGCATATCCGCGGCGCCGGCGAACGCATTGGCGCGGTCCCGACAGACAACGTTTCGAATCCGGATCAGGGGTAGGACCACAATGGCCTTGGAGAAGATCAAGAAGATCACCGACGTTTGCCTGCTCGTCGATGATATCGAAAAGACGGTGGAGTTCTACACGAACAAGCTGGGCTTCACATTGCGCAGGCGAGCGGAAGGCTTTGCCGATTTTCACGCCGATGGCGTGACGCTCGCCGCCTGGGAACTGGACCATATCAATGAGCATACGGGCGTTTCAAACGTTCGCTCACCGAAGGAGGCTCACAAGGCCTGCGTCGCTGTCGAGCTCGATGAACCCGCGGCCGTCGATGCAATCTACGCGGAGCTGAACGCACGTGACGTGCCGTTTTATGGCCCGCCGCAGGACTATGTCTGGAACGCCCGTTGTGCCTATTTCACCGACCCTGACGGGACACTCTGGGAACTCTACGCGTGGCTCGACGGTGGCCCCGGAGACTATCACGACATCACTGCATAGCGGCGGTACCGGGCGTCATCGCCCGCCCAATCACGATCCTGAAGGAAACAAACAAAGGAGAACACGATGTCCACCAACAAACGCTTCGGCACACTCGATCGCCGCTCATTCATGAAGTCATCCGCCTTGGGGCTGGCGGCGTTCGGAACCGGTATTCAGCTGATCATTCCCGACGACGCAAAGGCTGCCACCAAGGTGGTGATCAAATACGATTGGCTGATGTCCAATGGTCAGATCGGCGACATCGTCGCTGCCGTCAACGGTTACTTCGAGGAAGCGGGTCTCGAGGTTGAATTCAGCCCCGGCGGCCCCAATTCGGCGACCGTTCCTCCGGTCATCTCGGGTGCAGCCGCACTCGGCCAGTTTTCCGAAACGCCGCAACTGTTCAACGCGCGGGCCAGCGGCATCCCCGTCCGGATCCTCGCCTGCGGCTACCGGACCGGCCCCTACGCCTTCACCTCGAAGCCGGCGAAGCCGCTGCGTTCGGTCGAGGATCTTCGCGGCCTGAAGATCGGCATCCAGCCGACAGCGCGTTTCCTGATCGACGCGATCGCCGCCAAGAACAATATCCCCGTCGGTGAGCTGGACGTCGTCAATGTCGGCTTCGACAAGGCACCGCTGGTGCGAGGCGAAGTTGACGCCATCGGCGGCTGGATTACCAACACGCAGGCGCTGAGTGTCGTTGGTGATGACCGCATCGACTTGTTGGTCAGGGATCTCGGTCTCAACTCCTATGCGGACGTCTATTTTGCGACCGATGATGCGGTCGCCAACAACGCCGAGATACTGGCGAAGTTCATCGGCGCCGTCGCCAAGGGCTGGGGCTGGACCCATGCCAATCCGCAGGAGGCGGTCAAGAAAGCAGTCGGCGCATTCCCCAACATGGATCTCGACTGGGAGCTGAAGACAATCGATCTCGTGCTCAAGATGAGTTTCGACGACGCAACGGCAAAGGACGGATGGGGCACCTTCGACCCGGCATCGCTGGAAGAGCAGATCGCGCTTTACGACCAGATCGAACAATATGCCAATGGTCGGCCGAAGCTTGAGGATGTCTACACCCTGAAAATCCTCGAAATGACCGCTTCGGAGCGTCCGAAACTGAATGCACCGGGCGCCTGACCCCGTCATGGAAGCGGCGGTGGAGGCGCGCGGCCTGGACATTGGCTACCGCAACCCGGACGCCGACGTCACCGTTCTCGCCGGCCTCGATCTGACGATCGGGGTCGGCGAATTCCTGACCATTCTCGGACCATCAGGCTGTGGTAAGTCGACCATGCTGAGGGTCGTGGCGGATCTTCTCGAGCCGATTGCCGGTGACATCCGGGTCCTGAACGCGTCGCCGCGCCGAGCGCGACAGCAACGCCAGATCGGTTTCGTCTTTCAGGATTCGACACTGCTGCCGTGGCGAACCGTGCGCAACAATATCGAACTGCCGGCCATTGTCGGTGGCGCCAACAGGCATCGATTGCCGGACGGTCGCACAGACGAACTGCTGACCCTGCTCGGGCTGGACAATCTCGGCGAACGCTTTCCGCACCAGCTTTCGGGCGGTCAGCGTCAGCGGGTTGCCATCGCCCGGGCGCTGATTGAAGAACCTAAACTATTGCTGATGGACGAACCCTTCGGCGCGCTCGACGAAATCACCCGGGACCGCCTCAACAACGAATTGCTGGCGATCTGGAGGCGGACCGGCACGACGATCCTGTTCGTCACGCATTCGATCCAGGAGGCGGTCTATCTCGGGCAGCGCGTGATGGTCATGGCAGCCAATCCGGGACGGGTCGTCGCCATCCGCGATCTCCGCGATATCAAATCGGCCGACAACGCCTGCTCGCGCGAAGATCCGGCCGTCGTAGCGGCCATGGCCGACATGCGAAAAGCCCTGGAGACTGCCTCGTGATGGAGCGCCCCCTGCCCCGCAAGGCCTTGATCGGCCTGCCGATTGTCGGCGCCATATCGATTGTCGCAGCCTGGCAATTCCTGATCCCGCTTGCCGGGATTCCGCCTTACATCGTGCCAACGCCAGTGACCATCGCCGAGGTGTTTCAAAATCAGTGGCCACTGCTCTTCTCCAACCTGTGGCCAACCATGGTCGAGAGCGTCGCTGGCTTCCTGATCGGCAACACGGTGGCCGTGCTGATGGCTATCGTGTTCGTCTACAGCCGGGTGGTGCAGGCCGCCTATTTTCCGGTCGTGCTGTTCTTCAACACGATCCCTATCCTGGCGCTTGCACCGATCATCATCCTGATTTTTGGCCTCGGCATGCTGCCGAAGATCATCATTGCCGCTGTCATCTGCTTCTTTCCGACGCTGGTTAACATGATCCGGGGGCTGAGTTCTGCATCCTCGAGCGAGCAGGAACTCCTGCGTATCCTGTCAGCCACGCCGTGGGAAACGTTCTGGCGGCTGCGGCTGCCGCGGTCTTTGCCGATGCTGTTCTCATCGCTGCGCATCGCATCGACGACAGCGGTCATCGGCGCCATCGTTGGTGAGTGGATCGGATCCGACAAGGGTATCGGTGCGCTGATCATCCAGGCGACGTTCAACTATCGGGCGGGTCAGCTCTATGCGGCGATCGTGCTGTCGTCGTCGATGGCGATCTGCCTGTTCCTAATCGTAGTCTTTATCGAAAAGAAGGTCATCCGGTATGGCTGACCTCGGGCGCTAATCTCGATCACCGCCGCCGGTAACTGGCTTGTTGGCAAGGATCAGCCGTGCCAACAGCGAACAGCCGATGACCGTGATGACGATGCGAAAGACGTGCATCATGGTGACCATGACCGGATTGACGTCCAGGCTGAGCGCGATCAGCGCCGTTTCGGTCACCCCGCCTGGTGCGAAGCCGATGAACAGTACCTCGAAGGGGATGTCGAGTGCGGTGGTGAGTGCCGAAACCATAGCCGCATCGAGCAACAGCATTGCCGTTACGGAAAGTACCGCCAAAAGAACGGCTTTGCCGATGTGACCTAGCCGGAAACCGCCGAAACGGGCGCCAAGTCCAGTGCCGACAACCACCTGCGCCAGTATCACCACCCAGGCCGGTGGCGGTGCATCCGTCAGCCCGGCAATGTGCGCCGCAGCGCTCAAGACGAGCGGTCCGACGATGATGCCGGCAGGCAATCGCAATGCCTTTCCCAGAAAAAGCCCGATGACGGCGCAAGCCGTCAGGACCAGCCAATCGACAGGATCTGCGATCGCACCCTCGACCGTGACACCGGCGGCACTGCCGACCGTCTCACCGACACGCAGAGAGATGATGAAGGGAAGAGCGGTGATGACCAGCGAGATGCGCGAAAATTGCTGCAGGCTCACGCTGCGGGCATCGGCACCCGCCTTTTCGCCCATGACAACGCTTTCGATCAGGCCGCCCGGCATGGAACAATAGAAGGCGGTGACCGGATCGTAACCGCCGAGCCGGCGGAAGATCAGGTAATTGACCGCCAACGCCGCGGCGACGAACACCGCAACACAGGCGAGCGGCAGCAGGATGACTTCGAGACCGTCAAAGGACTCGGGCCGGAAACCGCTGCCGATCAGCACCCCGATGACAGCCACGAAGGCATTGCGCAACGCCAAGGGCAGGTCCGGCTTGACGCCGCGCAGAGAAAACCCCGAGGCCGATGCAATCGCCGAGAACAGAAAGGCGCCGAGCAGAAAAGGCATCGGCGTGCCGAGAAACGACGCCGCCACGCCGCCACAGGCGCCGATGACGAGCGCCAGAGCGATCGTCTGCATTGTCTCGATGCGTAAAAAACGCGGCATGGAGGGTATCCGGTAAAGGCGGGCAGCCCGCGTTGCACGGGCACCGGTATCGGTTACCACATCGGGAAGAGGAAGCCTAATCGGCGGATCGCCGGAGATGGTCCAAAACCGTCCAATTCTGATGGGAACAGCGTCGTGAATCACCTCGAAAAGGGGCAAAAAGCCACTTCAGCTTCGACTCAAGACCGCGATCATGGGCATTGCCGTTGGCACCGCTTGCATCATCGCTGCTTACCGACGGTCGGGGCCGAGCAGCTTTTCGCCGTTCGAGTATTTCGGCATTCCGTTTTTCTTCGGCTGGATCTTCTTTGGCGAAACTCCGTTCGATGGATTGATCCCCGGCGTTTTCCTGATCGTCGGCGCCGGCCTGTCCATCATCTGGCGCGAGCGCCTGAAGAAGCGGATGGAAGCGATGGTGCAATGGTCATCGAGTCGGCCGTGGGGGGCCTTCTATTTGGAGCCTGTGCCGACGCCCGCTATGACTGATCCAGTTTCAGAATGGGGAGGCACGTTATGGTCACGTCAGCACTTTCGGAAGGGCAGAAACCTGACTGGGCTGCCTGCTTCTCGGCGATGGCTCTTGCGCTCCTGGGCGTGCGGTTCGTACAGGGCTTTATCTTCTGGGGCGGCGCCAGTCGGAGGATGATTTATGACTATCAGGACATCGCCGGTATCAATCACGCGGTGAAGCTTGACTTCGAAGCCGCCGGCTTCGTCGCCAACAAGATGGTGCATGCCCTGCCCGGCGTGCTCTGGATCGGCGGTCCCATCGAATGGCTCCTGAGCAAGCCGGACCTGGTCTACCTGTCCGTCTGGTTCTGGACGCTGGCGGAGCTCGTTGTCGGACTTGGCCTGATCTTCGGCCTGCTGACTCGAGCCCTGGCGCTTGCCAGCGTCGGCCTGAACATCTCTCTGATGCTGGTGTTCGGCTGGATGGGGTCGACATGCCTGGACGAATGGACCATGGCAGTTTCCGGCTTTGCCATGAGTGCCGCGATCTTCGTCGCCGGTGGTGGTCGTCTTTCCCTGGATGGGCTGTTGCAGAACCGCCTGGGAGCGTCCTGTTTGATCGTCTGGCTGATGAGCGGTGCCTTGCCCGCGGCCGCCGCGCGACGGGCCAGTTTGACCCTTGCCGTCATCGGCGCTGTGTTCACGGTCGGCAGCTACCACATCCTGTTCGGCGCGGTGGTTTCGCCGCTGCACCCGCGCGTCAACTACCACAACCACCACATCAGCCTGTCGAACATCGAGCTGGCTGCCGATGCGGGCGTCACGATGGATGCCTATGTAGATGCCGGACCTGACACCGGCGCTGCCTATGTCATCGCCGCTCGGCTGCAGGCGGCGGACGGCACTGTTGCGGCCGAATGGGACGGCGAAACTCTGGCGGATCTGGCTCCGTCCGCCATCGTCAACGCCTACCCTTACGTCTGGGCTTCACATTTCAAAACGGAGCGATACGGTTTCAGTGGGAAGACCGGCGGCAAGGCCCGGCTGAGCCTGCCCCCGCCCGCGTCCGGGGCTTCCCTTTCGTCCGGAACCTACGAGCTGTTGCTGGAAGCCATTGACGGACAGACCTGGAGCGCCAAGGTACCCTATTCCGGCTAAAACCAGCCCGCTCCCACCCAAAGCGCTTTCGGCAACGACATCCTTTCGCACAATTTGCGCGCGATCATTTGACAAGCGCCGGGCAATGGCGAACCATGGAGAGTTCAAGGCCTCTAAAAGGCCCTCACGCGCAGCAAGCAGGGAGGAAATCATGGCTGACGGAGCAACCACAAACGGCAGAGAAACCGGGCCCCGGTGCATCGCATTGGTGGGGCCTTTCGGAAGCGGCAAGACGACCCTTCTGGAGGCGATGCTGGCGCGCGCCGGGGCCGTCAACCGTCAAGGCAGCGTCGACCAGGGCAACACCGTCGGTGATGCGTCCGCCGAAGCCCGCGCCCATACCATGAGCGTCGAGGCGAATGTCGCGAGTGCCGACTACCTGGACGATCGCTATACTTTCATCGACTGTCCGGGATCGGTGGAATTCCTCAGTGAATCCAGTGGGGTGCTAGCCGGCGTCGACCTGGCCGTCGTGGTGGCTGAGGCCGACGACAAGAAGCTCGCGGCCCTGCAGGTGATCCTGCGTCAGCTTGAGGACAGCGGCATTCCGCACATGCTGTTTGTCAACAAGATCGACAAGTTTCAGGGCAGCGTGCGCAACCTGCTGAAGGCCGTACAGCCGGCGTCCTCCGCACCGTTGGTAGTGCGCCAGATCCCCATCTGGAAGGATGGCATCGCCACCGGCGTGATCGATCTCGCCCTGGAGCGCGCCTATGTCTACAAGGAGCACGCGACCAGCGAAGTCATCGATATTCCCGACGAGGACAAAGCGCGCGAAGTGGAAGCGCGCTTCGAAATGCTCGAGCAGATCGCCGATTATGACGACGTGCTGATGGAGCAGTTGCTCGAAGATATCAATCCCGAACGTGACCTGGTGTTCACCGATCTCGTTGCCGAGCTGCGCGCCGGCGATATCTGTCCGGTCTTCATCGGTTCTGCCGAACACGGCAACGGCGTCTGGCGGCTCCTGAAGGCGCTGCGCCACGAGGCCCCGGGCATCGCCCAGACCCGCGAACGCCTGGGCCTTTCGGAAGGCGGATCCTGCCTGCAGGTGCTGAAAACCTACTACACCGCCCATGGCGGCAAACAGTCGGTCGTGCGTGTGCTCAATGGCAACGTGTCGGAGGGCGACACGGTGACCCGGCCCGACGGTTCCGAAACACGTGTTTCCAGTGTCAGCGATCTGCTCGGCCAGACCGTCACCAAACGTGGTCCGGCCGGACCGGGCGACACGGTGGCGCTGGGCAAACTGGACGAAGTGGTCACCGGCGATACGTTGAGTGCCGACGGCAAGGCAACCGAAAATCTTGTCGATCTCGAGATCGCCGATCCGGTCATCGCCTTCAGCGTGGCGCCGAAGGAACGCAAGGACGAGGTCAAGCTGTCGACGGCACTCCATCGGCTGGTCGAGGAGGATCCTTCGCTGCGCGTGGTCCACAGCCAGGACACCGGCGAAACGCTGCTGGAAGGCCAGGGCGAGATGCATCTGCGCGTGGCCTTGGAGCGGCTTGCCGGCAAATACGCCATTGCTGCTGATTCCGGACAGCCCACCCTGCCCTACAAGGAGACGATCCGCGCATCGACCCAGGTGCGCGGGCGCCACAAAAAGCAGAGCGGCGGCCACGGCCAGTTTGGCGACGTCGTCGTCGAGATCAAGCCCCTGCCGCGCGGCGAGGGCTTCGTCTTCACCGACACGATCACTGGTGGCGTGGTGCCGAAGCAGTACATCCCCTCGGTGCGCGAGGGCATTCGCGACTATCTCACCCGGGGGCCGCTCGGTTTCCAGGTGGTCGATGTGGCGGTCAACCTGTCCGACGGCTCCTACCATTCCGTGGATTCATCCGACCAGGCCTTCCGCACTGCAGGTCAGATTGCCATGCGCGAGGGCATGCCGGAGTGCAAGCCCGTGCTGCTGGAACCCATGGCGCGGGTTGAAATCTTCTGCCCCAATGACGCGACGGCCAAGATCAACGCCATCGTGTCGGGCCGCCGCGGTCAATTGCTCGGCTTCGACGCCCGCCCCGGATGGGACGGCTGGGATGCCGTCAACGCCATCATGCCTGAATCGGAAATTCAGGACCTGATCATCGAACTGCGCTCGGCAACCGCCGGCGTGGCGACGTTCAAGAAGGCGTTCGATCATCTGGCCGAGGTCACCGGCAAGCAGGCCGACATGGTTCTGCAGAAATACGGGAAACAGGCGGCTTAGCCTGCCTCGACCCCTTGGAAGTATCCTGGGCCGGCGTTCTTCGACGTCGGCCCATTTTTATGCCTACAGGATGCGCGGCTTTTCGATCGATGCATCGCGCGCAGCATCGGGGCCGTCCCAGAGACGGCCGATATAGCGTTCGCCAGTGTGGCCGTTGGAGCGGTCGGAGGCGAGCCAGAGGATCGGCTCACGCATGACATCCGGAGACAGAAGCATGCCGTCCGCCCCACGCTTGTTCGCCGATGGCGGCAGGAAATCCGTATCGGTTGCGCCGCCCGGCAGCAGGACGTTGATGTCGATGCCCGTGCCCGCGAGATCGCCAGCCCAAACCCGGGTCGCTGCTTCCAGGAACGCCTTTGATGGCCCATAGGGTGAGTAGCCCGGTCGCACCATCGTCTGATCCGAGGTCGAGACGTTGATGATCTTGCCGAAACCGTTTGCCAGCATGTGAGGTACCACTGCCGCGGCCATAAGGAACGGGCCGTTGACGTTGATGTCGACAATGGTGCGCCAGGCCTCCGGTTCAACTTCCCAGAAACGGGTCGGTGCCGTGTTGAAGGTTTCGGAGACCAGGCGCATGCCCTTGCCGGCATTGTTGACCAGGACATCGATGCGCCCGAAGCGCTCGACACAGGCCGTTGCAGTCGCCCCGGCTGCGGTGGCGTCGCGTACATCGGCCGCCAGCGCCAGCACGTTGTCTTCGCCTGTCAGGCGCGCAAGCTCGGCCTCGGTCGAAGCAAGCGCATCGGATGCTGTTGTGCCGGTGATGCACAGGCGGGCGCCCTCGCCCGCCAGCGCCAATGCCATCTCCCGACCAAGGCCGCGACTGCCGCCGGTTATCAGGACGACGCGCCCCTGCAAGGATGTGTCTTTTGCCATAGCGACCCCCGGCGGTTTTCGAGAAATGCTCCAAGCGAGCCATTGTCAAACCGAACACAGTTACCTACAACTTGTCCAGACAAAAGAGAAGTTGATGCGGCGGACCGGGCGGGAGACGGCATGAAGGCAACGGAACAGGTGGTGGTTATCGGCGCCGGGCCGGTCGGTCTGGTGGCCACCGCTTCGCTGCTCGCCGAGGGCATTCCCGTCACGCTGCTGGAAGCGACGCCAGATCTCGCCCAGGATCTGCGCGCTTCGACCTTTCACCCGCCAACACTGGATTTTCTCGACCGGTTCGGCGTTTCCGACCAGCTCATCGACATTGGCCTGATCTGTCCGCAATGGCAGTTCCGCGACCGCGAGCAGGGCGTTGTTGCGACCTTTGATCTCGGCCTGCTGGAGGGTGAGACGCGGCATCCCTACCGCCTGCAATGCGAACAGTGGAAGCTCACCCAGGCAGTGCGCAAGCTGGTCGATGATCACCCTGATGGCACGCTGATCACCGATTTCACGGCCGAGGCGGTCGAGCAGGACGAGACCGGAATCCGCGTCGAAGGAAGCCACCCGGACGGCAGCCGTTCGGAGGTGACGGGGCGCTACCTGATCGGCGCCGACGGAGCCCGGTCGATCGTGCGCAAGGCGATCGGCGTGAATTTCGAAGGCATCACCATCCCCGAAATCTTCCTGTCGATGTCGACGCATTTTCCGTATCACGAGGTCATCCCGGGTCTCTCCAACATCGCTTATATTGCCGACCCGTCGGAGTGGCTGGTGCTCCTGCGCACGCCCAGCCTGTGGCGGGTGCTGCTGCCCACCGATCCCGACCAGAGCGAAGAGGACATGCTGGATCCGGACAATATCGAGCAGCGCTTGCAGGCGGTGACGCCGTCACCGGAGCCGTTCGAAGTGGTCCACAAGACCGCCTATCGCGTGCATGAGCGGGTCGCCGACAAGTATTTTCAGGGCCGGATCTTTCTGGCCGGCGATGCGGCACATCTGAACAACCCGCTCGGCGGAATGGGCATGAATGGCGGCATCCACGACGCCGTCAATCTGACCGAAAAGCTGACACGCGTGTGGCATGGCGAACCGCTGGACAGCATGGGTCGGTATCAGCGACAGCGCCGTAAGGTGGCACTCGAAACGGTTCAGGCGCAGGCGCTGCGCAACCGCCAGATTCTCAACGAAACGGACCCGCAGAAGCGCAAGGCCTACTATGACGATTTGCGTGCGACGGCGGACGATCCGGCGCGGCACAAGGCTTTCGTGATGCGCTCGTCGATGATCCAGTCCTTGCGGGATCTTGAAAGCGTCGCATAGAGGAAGCCCGGCGGGCACGGCATATGACGGCATCGACAAAGACAGTTGCAAAAAAGAAGGCCCGGTCGCCGCGCTACCTGGAGATACTCGAGATCCTGCGCGCCCGTATCGGCGCGGGCACCTATCCGGTCGGTGAAAAACTGCCCAGCGAGGCAGAGTTCTGCGGCGAATTCGGCGCCAGCCGCTTTACCGTGCGCGAGGCACTGCGGCGCCTTCAGGAGCAAGGCCTGCTGGAGACGCAACAGGGCGCAGGCAGCCGCGTCATACAACGAAATCCCACCGGCGCCTTCGTCCAGAGCTACAGCTCGGTCGCGGACCTCTATCAGTTTGCACTCGACACCCATTTCGAGATTCTCGACATCGAGAACACCAGGGTCGACGCGGACCTGGCCGGCATGATCGGCGGAGAAGCCGGCGATGAATGGTGCTTTGTTCGCGGCCTGCGCTCAACGCGCGAAGGCGGCCAGGCCCTGTGTCTGATCGAAAGCTATATCCCGATACGTTTCGCCCGATACGTGGCGTTGCTGTCACGCGCCGATGGGCCGCTCTATGCCGTGCTGGAAGAGGCATCCGGTGAAACGGTGACGTCGGTCAACCAGGCTTTCCAGGCGCTTGAAATGCCGCCGCACGTGTCAGCCGCCCTGGCCGCTCCAAGCGGCAGCGTATCGCTCCGGCTGCTGCGCCGTTACCAGGGCAATGGGGGCACCATCATCGCGTCGTTCAACTGGCATCTGGGCGGCGACCGGTACATCCACCGCTCGGACCTTTCGGTCCGACGGACCTTCGGCTAAGGCCCTATTCCGCCGCCTCACGCTGGGTGCGGTCCCAGCGCCGGTCGAAATCCCAGACATCCTGGAAGCCCATCACCCGGCAGAAATCGTCGAAATCGTGCAGGCGCGTCTCGGTCACATTGCCGGTTCGCTTGAGTTCTCCGTAAGCGTTCTGCAAGGCTTCGCCTGCCGACAGGAAACCGAGACCCGGATGAATGCCGATAGCGTAGCCCAGTTCAACCAGCCGCTCGGCCGGCAGCACCGGGGTTTTGCCGCCGCTGACCATGTTGGCAAGCAGCGGCCTGTTGATGCGTTGCGACACCGCCTGCAGTTCCGCTTCGCTTTCGGGCGATTCGACGAACAGGATGTCGGCACCGGCACCCGCGTAGAGCTCAGCGCGCCGCAGAGCCTCCTCAAGGCCGAGCGCGGTTCGGCTGTCGGTGCGGGCGATGATCAGAAAATTCGGATCGCGGCGGGCTTCGACGGCGACCTGGATCTTGTCGACCATCTCCTCGGCCGCGATCACCTTGCGGCCGTCCGTGTGGCCGCATTTTTTCGGAAACTCCTGGTCCTCGATCTGGATGGCCGACACACCGGCGGTTTCGTAGCCGCGCACCGTGTGCCGCACGTTCAGGAGACCGCCATAACCGGTATCGGCATCGGCGATCACCGGCGTTTTGGTGCCGGCAACGATCTGGCCGACACGTCCGACCATGTCGCTATAGGTGGCAAGTCCGGCGTCGGGCAGACCCAGATGCGAGGCCGATACTCCGTAGCCGGTCACGTAAAGCGCATCAAAGCCCATGCGATCGGCGATCAGCGCCGAGATCATGTCGTAGACCCCGGGGGCCAGAACGAACTGGCGGTTTTCGATTGCCTGTTTCAAGCGCGGATCGGCCATGGATGTCTCCGAGATGGAAAGTTTGCAAGCGGATAGCCGGTTCGGCCATCGGCTCTCGAATACCATGTTCGATTTGTCCGGACAAGTTCTTGACTTCCGGTGGACTTGCCTATTTTATTCCTGAATGACCCGGTCCGCGGGGATGACGTGGGAGAGGCAGGCGATGGCAAGGGATGCTCTGGGCTGGCGTTGCAAATTCGCCGTGGTTGCCCCGTCCACCAACACCATCGTGCAGCCCGACATGGAAGCCTTCCGGGTTCCCGGCGTCACCAATCATTTCGGCCGCATTCACGTCCCCAACATGAAAGTGCGCAATGACGACGAGTTCGTCGCGCTGGTTGAGGCCATCGGCGCCACGCTCTACGAGGCCGTCGACCGCTGCATGACCTGCGAACCGGACTACCTGGTCATGGGCATGTCGGCGCTGATGTTCTGGGACGGGCGCGATGCATCCGAGAAGCGCATGCAGGAGTTGTCGGACCATTGCGGCGTCGGCGTTTCGGCCGGCTCCTTTGCCTGTGAGGCAGCGCTCAATCTGACCGGGGCGAAGCGCATCGCGGTGATCTCGCCCTATTTCCCGATTTCCGACAAGAACGTCACCCGCTTCTTTCAGGACTGCGGGTTCGACGTCGCAAAGTTCCGCGGCTTGAAGTGCCCGAGCCCGGTGGCCATCGCCCAGGTTCAGGAAGACACGCTGCGCGATGCCGTGCACGAGATGGACGACGACAGCATCGACGCTTTCGTTCAGGTGGGCACCAACTTGTCGATGGTGCGGCTGTGCCGGGAAATGGAGGACAAGCTCGGCAAACCGTTCATCGCCATCAACGCGGCAACCTACTGGCACGCAATGCGCGCCATGGGGATCGACGACCGGTTTTCCGGGCACGGTCCTCTGTTCGAAAAACACTGAAAAACAAACGGAAGGGGTACGACCTTATGAAACTCAAGACAGTGATCATCGGCGCCCTGGCGCTGACCATGAGCGCCGGCGCGGCGCTGGCGGAAGTGGCCGCGCTCGGCTCCACCCAGCGTGGCGGCACGAGCCAGATCGGCCGGGTGCTCTCGGCGGCGATTTCGGAAGCCTCCGACCTGCAGATGCGCCCGCAGGAAATGGCCAACACGGCCGACTACATCCCGCTGGTCAACAATGGCGAGCTGGAATTCGGCATCTCCAATGTCGTGCAGCTGAAGCACGCCGTGACGGGCACCGGCATGTCGGAAGGCCGCAAGAACGAGAACCTCAAGATGGTGGCCACGCTGATGCCGTTCCGCGTCGCCTATATCGTGCGCAAGGACAGCGACATCCAGTCGGTCGCCGATCTCAAGGGCAAGCGCGTGCCGGTCTTCTCCGAGGGCTCGCTGGGCCAGTTCGTGACCCGCGCCTTTCTGGCTGACGTCGGCATGACGCCGGACGATGTCGACGGCGTTGCAGTGCCCAACTTCCCGCGCATGTGGAACAGCTTCAGCGAAGGCTCGACCGATGCCACCATCGTCGTCGTCGGCGCCGCCAACACGCGTGAATTCGACGCCGCCTTCGGGATTCGCTACCTGTCCTTCGTCGACAGTGCCGAAGCGGTCTCCGCAATTCAGGAATACCTGCCACAGGCTTACCTGCAGACGCTGCAGCCTGACAGCGGCATCCCGGGCATCGACGGGCCGACCAACATCGTCGTCTACGACTACACCTTCTTCGCTGCCGCCGACACGTCGGACGACATGGTCTACCGTGCCGCCAAGGCGGTCTATGAAAAGGAACAGGACCTGCTGGCGACCAGCCCCTTCTGGCTGGGCTTCGCCAAGGACCGGATGGCCACCAAGAACGGCGTGGAGTACCACCCGGGTGCGGTGAAATTCTACAAAGAAGTCGGCATCTGGCAGGATTGACCTGTAAACCGTGACATCGGTCGACGACAAAACCAAAGCTTCGGACCGCCGCATTCAGCTGATTGTGGCGGTCTGCGCTGCCTTGTCGACCCTGGCGGCCATCTTCTGGTCGTCGAGCCTGCCTCTGTGGATCGGCTGGCGCATCTATTCCGAACAGATCCTGATGGCCGCGCTGTGCCTGTCGATGGCCATCGTCTACCTGACACGGCCGGTCAGGCGCGGCAGCGGCGACCGACCGGGCCGCATCAGCCACGGGGCCGCCGTCGTCTCGCTTCTGCTCGGGGTCTATCTCGTCGTACGGTTTCCTTATCTGACCGAAAACTATTTCTACCATCCGACCGAGGCGCTCACCGTATCGGTTATCGGGATGGTGCTGCTGCTGGAGGCCATACGCCGCACCATCGGCTGGAGCCTGATCGTCATTCTCGGCGTGATCTGCCTCTACGCGCTGTTTTCCGACATGCTGCCCGGGCCGTTGCAAAGCCGGCCGATCAAGCCGCACCGGCTGGTCACCGGGCTGTTTCTCGACAGCGCCTCGCTGGCGGGGGCGGCGCTCTATATCGCTGTTGCGGTGGTGCTGCCGTTCCTGATCCTCGCCCAGCTGCTGCTGGTCACCGGCGGCTCGGCGTTCTTTTCCGACCTCTCTGTGGCGCTCACCGGTCGGCGGCGCGGCGGTGCCGGCAAGATCGCCATCGTCGGTTCGGCGTTTTTCGGCTCGGTGTCCGGCAGCGCCGTCTCCAACGTCGCCTCGACCGGCGCGATCACCATTCCGTTGATGAAGGATGGCGGCTACCGGCCGAAGACCGCTGCTGCCATCGAGGCCTCCGCCTCGACCGGCGGCCAGCTCATGCCGCCTATCATGGGCGCCTCCGCCTTCCTGCTCGCCGAAAACCTGCAGGTGCCCTATGGCGAAGTCATGCTGGCGGCGATCGTGCCGTCGCTGCTCTATTATCTGAGCCTGTTTTTCTTCGCCGATTTCGAGGCCGGCCGGCTGAATATCGCCCGGGTGGAGGAAAGCCTCATTCCGCCCGCGGGCCGGGTGCTGCGCAAGGGCTGGTTCGTCATCGTGCCCTTCGCCGTGCTGCTGGTCGCGCTGTTTCACTTCAATCTGCGGCCTGAAACCGCGGCGCTTTACTCGGTGTTGACGCTGTTCGTGCTGGGCCTCGTTCGCACCTATGACGGCGGCCGGATCAATGTCGGCGCCATCGTCGAGGTGCTGGTGCGCTCGGGCAAGGCGGCGGTGGAGATCATTCTGATCTGCGCCATTGCCGGCATCATCATTGCCCTGTTCGCACGGTCCGGCCTGTCCTTCGGCATGGGCTTCTTCCTGGTGCAATTGGGCAAGTCCAGCCTGCTGCTGCTTCTGGTCGTCACCGCGATGGTGTGCATCATTCTGGGCATGGGTCTGCCGACGGTCGGCGTTTATCTGCTTCTGTCGACGCTCGCCGCGCCACCGCTGATCCAGCTCGGCCTGCTGCCGATGGCAGCACACCTGTTCGTGCTCTATTTCGGCATGCTGTCGATGCTGACGCCGCCCGTGGCAATCGCCGCCTTCGTGGCGGCCAACATGGCCAAGGCGCCGCCCATGGCCACCGGCTGGGAGGCGGTCCGCATCGCCTGGCCGGCCTTCCTCGTCCCCTTCCTGTTTGCCGCCTCGCCGCAGCTTCTGCTTTACGGCAGCCCGCTCGACGACGTGCTGGTCATCTCCACGGCGGTCGTCGGCGTCTACCTGATCACCGCCGGCATCGTCGGTTACCTGAACCGCACCCTCGCCCGCCCCGAACGGGCCATCGCCATCATCTGCGGCGCCGCCGCGCTGCTGCCCCAGGGCTTGTTCACGGGCGCCCTGATCGTCAGCGTCGCCGGCGTCCTCGGCGGCATCGTGCTCCTGGCCATGAACCGGAGGCCGGCGGCGGCTGTTTGATGTCAGCCTGCCCCAATGACAAGCGGCGGCGATGGGTCATCGCCGCCGCTTTGTCCTGTCGAGCGTAACTTGCCGGTCAGACTGCTCCGAGCTGTATTGTCGCCGTCACCAGAATGGCGATGATGACCAGTTCGGCGATCAGTGGCGGGACCACGGCCTTGTCGAAGCCGTCGGCGACGATGCCGACGATGCGGCCGAAGGCGACGACGGCCATCAGGACCGCGACCGCGATGAAAGCCTGGGTCTGGCCAGTGGCCAGACCCACGATCAGCAGCGCCACACTGGCCAGGAACAGCCCGCCGATGACGGAGCGGATCGTGCTGAGGCCGGCGGCGCCGATCGGTTCGATGGCAAAGTTCTGGACCATGCGCTTTGGCGCGAACATCGACACGGTGCCGAGGCCGAGCAGCATCAGCGTGGCGAGGCCGACGAGGACTTGAAACGTGAGTTGCATTTGACAATCTCCTTCAGGGTTTAAACAAACTGGTGAACGGCGAGATTGGCGTTGTCCTGGAACGCCGGATTGCCGAGATCGGCGGCGATGGTCGTCTGATCGACCACCGGTCCGGTCGGCGAACCCGTTCCGCTGGCGTAGAACCGACCGCTCTCGTATTTCGGGTTGGTGAGGCCCTCGACATAGCGCCGCGCCCCCGTTTCCACCCCGTGCATCATGCCGAGCAGCGGCATCAGCACGCCGCCGACATGTTTGAAGAACAGTTTTTTGAGGAATGGCAGGTCGTCCATGCCGTTGGTGCCGGTGGTGCCGCCGGGGCTCATGGTGACGAAGCGGATGTGCGGGTGCTGCCGCGCCATCGATCCCATCCAAAGCGCCGCGGTGAGCTTCACATTGGCATAGACATCCAGCGGGTCGCTCCTGGCGCCGAATTTGCTGCCGTCGGCGATAGCCGCGAACTCGTCCTTCGAAGAGGTATCAAGGACCGGAGGCGCGATGCCCATCTTGGGGATGCCGCGGGCGGCTTCCGAGCCGGCATAAAGCACGGTCGAGGTGACCAATTGGCGCTCCAGCAGCTCGTCGACGAGCACGGCGTGGCCGAGCACATTGACGGCAAAGATGCTCGTCACGCCACTGCCGGTCAGCGCGTTGGGTTTCGTGCCGCCGGTGCCGCCGGCATTGAGTACCACCGCATCGACCGGAGCGGTGAGCCCGGCGACGGCGGTGCGCACCGATGCCGGATCGGCCATGTCCATCAGCAGGATCTCGTAAATGTCGCGACCGGTCTGCGCCTGGAGTGCCCGCTTCGCCGCCTGGGCCTTGGTCTCGTTGCGGCAGCCCAGGATGATTTTCTCGACACCTTCCAGCTGGGTCAGCTGGCGGGCGCATTCGCGCCCGAGACCGGCATTGGCGCCGGTGATCAGGATCGACTGGATCGATATCATATGGGTTTTCCTTTCGGGTCTTGTCCCGAAGACAGCTAGCATGGTTGAATATTGACCTGTAGACGGGTAAAAATGGACATCGTGTTTCAATAATGAACCACTTCGGAACGGCGATGACCGAACAGCATGCGCTCAACTGGGACGACCTGAAATATTTCCTGGCGGTGGCTCGCGCCGGCACGTTGCGCGGCGGCGCCGACAGCATTCAGGCCAATCACACGACCCTGGCGCGACGGCTCAGCGTGATGGAGGAGCGGGTCGGCAGCCGGCTGTTCGACCGCTCGAAAGCGGGCCTGGTGCTGACCCAGCTCGGCGAGGACCTGATGCCCTATGCCGAACGGGTCGAGGATGAAATGACGGCGGCGTCGCGGGTCATCGTCGGCCGAGATGCTCAGCCCAGCGGCACGATCTATGTCAGCATGCCGCACGGGCTGGCCATGACCTCGATCATGGACGACCTGGCGCATTTCGCCGATCTCTATCCGGACATCGACCTCAACATGACCTTCAGCAACGACGTGGCTGACCTGGCGCGACGGGAGGCCGATGTCAGCCTGCGCATTGCCAACGAGGTCACCGACGATGTCGTCGGTCGCCGGCTGGTGCAGATGTCGCAGGCCGCCTATTGCACCAAGGACTACGCCCAGCGCATCCGCGACAATGGCGGCGAGGGCCTGCAGCTTATCGGCTGGCACGAGCCGGAGGGCGAGACCACCGCAAAATGGGTGTTGGATAGTTATTATCCCAAGGCACGGCTGCGCCACCGCGTCTCCGAGCTGGTGCCGCTGATCACGCTCGCCGCGGCCGGGCTGGGCATGGCCTATCTCGCCTGCAATCTCGGCGACCGTCATCCCGGCCTGATCCGCGCGCCGTTCCAGAAACCGCTGCCCTATCGCAGCATCTGGCTGCTGCTGCACAAGGACCTGCGCAACACGGCAAGGGTGCGGCTGTTCGTCGATTTCCTGGCCGCCAGCATCCGCTCCCGGCGCAACGAATTCTGGGTCGCTGGCACAGCGGAGCGCGCTCAATGAGTACCGGTGTCGACATCCGACGCGTAGAGAGGACGGAGGTTGGAGCGGCTCGTGCCTTGATTTCGAGCGTTGTGGCCGAAACCTATGACCATCTCATCAATCTTGATGCCGCGACCATCACCGGCGAAGAGGAACTGGCCGACTGCCTCGTGGCCGTTGCCAATGGGGAGATCGTTGGCGTGGGCTGTCGGTCGCGGATGTCGTTGACGATTTGTGGGTTTCAAGGAAGGTGCGAGGCCACGGCATCGGGGCCGATTTGCTTCGTGCGCTGGAGTTGGAGATCGCCAAGCATGGGAATGGTCGCGGCAGGCTGCGAGTCTTTGCCGAAAATGCGGCGGCGCGTGGCTTCTACAAACGGCAGGGCTGGCGCGAGAACCGGCAATACCCACACGAGAAGCTGGGTCACACGATGATTGAATACGTCAAAGACCTTCCCGGATAACGCCTCAAAGCAACAGCGCCCGCTCGTGCTCGGTGACATGCTCGCGAGGTGACGGCAGGGTGCCGGTAGCGCCGGTCGGTTCGAAACCTGTCCTGGCATAGAGGCGGATCGCCGAATGATTGTCATCGGCGACGTCGAGCACCAGGCGTTCGAAACCTGAATGGCGCGCCCAATCGATGACGGAACCCACCAGGGCTGCGCCGACACCGCGGCTGCGGGCGTGCGGTGCGACCCACATGGAAAACAGGCCGGCGACGCCGTCGCGGCCGCGCCATTTCGCACCGCCGACAAGACCGGAATCGATGCCGTCGATCACGGCGATGAAGGTGGCGGATTCCACGGTCAGCCGTTTCTGCCAATCCGGCTGTTCAAATGCCGCTTCTTCCTCCAGCGTCCGGGCGAAGGCATCCGGCGTGTCCTTGAGCGCCTGCAGGCGGATTTCCCGCAGGCGCTGCCAGTCTTCTGATGTCAGTCGGTCCACTCTCATGGGAATTGTCCTGCCGTGGGCATGGGAATCGCACGCCTCGCGGATATATACACTCATTGTGACAATCTCGAAGAGCCGAACCATGACCGCATCCTCCGTCGACACATCCGTTGAAGAATCCCAGGCCGATGCCGAGACGCGCCGGGCCAGGGGCGAGTTCGTGCGCGGCGTCAGTGGGTTTCGAAGCGTGCTGGGCGAGGATCCGGATTTTCCCGCCGAGCCCGACCGCTATCATGTTTTCGTCGCCTATAACTGCCCCTGGTGCCACCGGGTAACACTGGCGCGCAATGTTCTCGGCCTGCAAAACAGCATCAGCATGGATGTCGCCTTCCCCAACCGCACGACCGAAGATGATCCGGACGGTGCGCAGCGCTGGGAGTTCAATCCCAGCCGCATCGCAACGCTCACCGGCACGACGCTGCCCGAATGCACGGAAGAGACCGCCACCGGCCAGAATTTCCGACTGGCGAGCCAGATCTACGCGGCCGAAGGCTCGACTGAAACCAGCGTGCCGATCCTCTACGACCGCAAGGCCAAACGCATCGTCACCAATGAAAGCGCCGAGATCATCCGCATGCTGAACGCCCAGGCCGGTGCCCTCGGCAGCACCCTGACCGATGCGGAACGGCCCGACCTCTATCCGCAGGCCGATGCGGAGCTATGCCGCGAAATCGATGCGCTCAACGAGCAGATCTATGTCGGCATCAACAACGGCGCCTACAAGGCCGGCTTTTCCTCCAGCCAGGAGGTCTACGCCGCAGCCTTCGCCCGCTATTTCGAGACGCTCGCCGAGCTGGAACAGCGCCTGTCGGACGGCCGCCCGTTCCTCACGGGCAACACCTTCACCGAGGCCGACCTGCGGCTCTTCCCGACGCTCTACCGCCACGATCCGGTCTATTTCGTGCGCATGAAACTGAACGGCGCCCGCATCCTCGACTACCCCCACCTGTGGCGCTGGCTGTGCCGCGTCTACGCCCTGCCCGGCGTCGCCGACAGCAACTCGCTGGTCCATTGCCGCCAGGGCTATTTCGGCCGGTCCTGGAACAATGTCATCCCGCACGGGCCGTTGCATCCGATGACCTATCCGGAAGCCTACGGTCATCCGGAGTTGGCGAAGTAGCGGAGCCCGCAATCGCCTGAATCTGAGAGCCACCGCAGGGCCGCTTTCATTTCGTTCGTGACCGCCTCAGGACTGGCCGCTATGAAATGAGCGGATCCACTACTGTAGGGGCAAGCGATGCGGAAGGTTTTGGTAACTGGCTCATCCGGTCGGATTGGGCAGGCATTTGTCGCCGCGTATCAGGAGCGCTATGAGTTTGTCCTGACCGATTTGAGGGAACCCCCGCAGCCCATGGACGGCCCTCATCGCTTCGTGCAGTCTGATCTTTCCGATGCCAACGCCGCAGGCGCTTTGTGCCTGGGCGTGGACGCCGTTGTGCATCTCGCTGGCGTGCCCGACCCGGACGCTGAATTTGAAGACGTGCTGCCCGCCAACATCGTGGCCACCACCTATTTGATCGAGGCTGCCCACAAAGCAGGGTGTCGCCGTTTCGTATACGCCAGCAGTGCGCAAACCATCGAAGGATATCCCGTAGACCGGCAAATCGTGCCGGGCATGGCTGTCGCCCCGGCCAATCTCTACGGCGTCTCCAAATGCTATGGAGAAGCCCTGTGCTCGCTCTACGCGACACGGCACGGCCTGTCCTGTGTCTCATTGCGGATAGGGGCATTCGAGCCTGCTGACGGCCCGCCACTTGAAACCCTGCGTGACCTCAGCGCCTGGCTTAGTTTTCGCGACGCAACGCACTTGATTGATCGCGCGATCCAGGCGGAGATCGACGGAAGCTTTATCGCGCACGGCATCTCCAACAATCGCTTCAAGCGACTTGATTTGACCGAAACCTGCAAAGTGCTGGGATACGCACCGCAGGACGATGCGTTTTCAACCTTTCCGATGCCCTCCGCTTAAGGCCGACAGAACCGGCAATGCGTTGAAGGCAAACCCATCTTGTTGAAATCCTCGCCCGTTGCTACTTTCTTCGCCGAGCTTGACGGGCCGGGGCGGCTGCCGAGGGTCAACGTGCTGGTGTGGGCGCCGGCTTGAAACCGATCGACAGATGTCCCATTGATCCCTGCCCGCATCAGCGGGCCTGCCGGCGTCCGGCGACGAGGGGTACGGGCATGGACGACAGGAGCGACGCGGCGAGCGCCAACGACCGGGCACAGGAGATGTTGAACGACATCATCCAGTCGCTCGACGAAGGGCTGTCGCTCTATGATGCGGATTTGCGCTTCATCATGCGCAACAGCCGCCGCTATGGCATGTTCGGCCAGGATGTCGAGGAAGTGCCGGTCGGCCGGCACCTGAGCGACGTCACCCGCGACCTGGCAAGCTCCGGCAAGATCGTGCTGGCCGAGGGCGAGACGCCGGAGATGTGGTCCGACCGCATCGTTGAACTCACCAAGCTCAGCACCAAGAACATCGAGATCCCGGCAACGGACGGCCATACCTATTATCTCTCCGTCCACCGCACCAAGCTCGGCGGCTACCTGCTGGTCTTCAAGGACATGACCGAGCAGCTGCGCGCCGAAAAGGCGCAGCGCGATGCCGACCTCTTGTTGCGCAAGATCGTCGAGACCTGTCCGACCACCTTCCTGGTGTCGCGGGTGGAAGACGGCAAGATCATTTATTTTCCGCCGGCCTCGCGCGAGCGCTATGGCGGCATCGAGACGACGCTGGAATTCTTCCTCGACCCGGCCGACCGGCAGACCTATCTGAACGCGCTGTTGCCCACCGGCGCGGTCGACGACTACCGGGTGCAGTTTCGCCGCCGCGACGGCTCGGTCATGCAGGGGGTCACCTCGGCACGCGTCACCGATTACAAGGGCGAGGACGTCATCGTTTCCTCGACCCGCGACATCACCGACGAACTGGCGCTGCAGGCGGAGCTGCGGGAGCAGCGCGAGATCGCACACCAGAACGAGAAACTCTCGGCGCTGGGCGAACTGCTCGCCGGCGTCGCGCACGAGCTCAACAACCCGCTGTCGATCGTCGTCGGCTATTCGCTGATGCTGCAGGACAAGATCGAGGATCCGAAGCAGCGGCGGCAGATCGAGCGCATCGGGCTGGCGGCCGAACGCTGCGCAAAAATCGTCAAGACGTTCCTGGCGATGGCCCGGCAAAAACCAGCCAATCTCGACAGCTGCTCGCTGAACGACATCCTGCAGACGGCGCTCGATGTGGCGGCCGGCGGCCTGAAAGCCTCCGGCGTCGAGATCAATGTCGAGCTCGACCCGGACCTGCCGCCGGTCACCGCCGATGCCGACCAGATGGCCCAGGTCTTTGCCAACCTGATCACCAATGCCGAACACGCCATGGCCGATTGCGTCGACCAGCGCCGGCTGACCCTGACCACGGAGCACGACCGCGCAGCCGACGAGGTGGCCGTGCATGTGCGCGACAACGGCCCGGGCATTCCCGAACACATCCAGGCGCGCATCTTCGAGCCCTTCTTCACCACCAAGGAGGTGGGCACCGGCACCGGCGTCGGCCTTGCCTTCAGCCACCGCATCGTCGCCGCCCATGATGGCGAATTGACGATCCAGTCGCGCCCCGGCGAAGGCGCCACCTTCACGGTGCGGCTGCGCGTGGCGGAGGAACCGGTTGAGCCGGAAACGGCCGTCGCCGTGGCGCCGCCGCCGCCCGGCCGGCGCACCGTGCTGGTGATCGATGACGAGGCCTTCGTCACCGACCTGATCCGCGACATCCTGGAGGACCACGGCTATCTGGTGGAAGCCCATAACGATCCGGTGCGGGCGCTCGACCGGCTGCAGATGCAGAGTTTCGACGCCATCCTCAGCGACATGAAGATGCCCGGCATGGACGGCAAGACCTTTCTCGACCGGGTGCGCGAGACCAGCGAGCGCCATGCCGACCGGATCGCCTTCGTCACCGGCGATACGATGAGCCCGCAGGTCGAGGCGTTCCTGGAAGACGCCTCCATCCCCTGCCTTGAAAAGCCGGTGGCGCCGGCCGACCTGGTCGAGCTCGTCGGCCGCCTGTGCGCCGGCCGGGGGAATGCCATCACATGACCCGCGCGACGATCCTCATTTGCGACGACGAAACCCACCTGCGCGAGATGGTGGGCGAATATCTGGTCGAGCGCGGCTATGACATCGCCCAGGCCGCCGACGCAGCCGCAATGCAGGCAGCCATGCAGAAACAGCCGGCCGACCTGGTGATCCTCGACATCAACATGCCGGGCGAAGACGGGCTCACGGCCCTGCGTTCGCTGCGCACCACGTCCAACGTGCCCGTCATCATGCTGACGGCGGCGACCGATGTGGTCGACCGGGTGGTGGGGCTGGAACTCGGCGCCGACGACTATCTCGGCAAGCCCGTCGACCTGCGCGAACTGGAAGCGCGCATCAAGGCCGTGCTGCGCCACCGGCCGGAGCCGCAACCGGCGACGGCAAGCGCATCGGAGGACGATCCGGGCGCCATCCGCTTCGGCAATTGCCGGCTCGACCGCGACGGCGCCCGCCTGTTCGGCCCGGACGGCACGGAGATCCCGCTGACCTCGGGCGAGTTCGGGCTGCTGTGCTTCTTCGTCGAAAACCGCGGCCGGCCGCTCAGCCGCGCCCAGCTCATCGACCACACCGGCGAAGGCGGCCGCGACCCGGCCGACCGCTCCGTCGACCTGCGCATCTCGCGCCTGCGCCGCAAGATCGAGGCGAACCCGAAGAAGCCGAAGATCCTGCGCACCGTGCACGGCGTGGGGTATATTTTCGACTGACGATCCGACGGAGTCCGACGTGCGGCATGTCGTTATGACCATCAGGGGAACGGTCTGCATCACCGAAGATAGGCGCGATCACCCGTGGAAGTATCGTACCAACGTTCGTCCAAGTGCAAAGACACTGGATGGATTGACCGCCAGCGAGGTTGTCTTGGACGACCCAGACGGCGAGATTGGCTCCGATCCACAGTTGGCGACGCTTGAGTTTCCATTCGTCGTCAAATTCGAGACGAATGTGGCGGAGATTGAGCTTTATGATGGGTCGCGGCTGGTCATGCTTTTCCGGCCGCTGACATTGGATCCGTAATTCATTTGAACGCAGGTTTTTTGCTGCGAAATGCAGATAGCTCGGCGCACACATTTTCGTGAAGTTTGGCCTAGTCTCCGCTGACAAAAGAACGAAATTTCGAAAAATTTCCGACCTATTCGAGCGTATTTTCTGCGAAATGCCGCAAGCGAGGTGCCCGCAATTTCGGGGAGATAGACTTCATTCAATCAAAGGCCGTGCAATGAATTTCGGGGACAGTTTACTTAATTCGACCCGAGCCTCTCTTCGCCGATAACCCTATGCAATAATTAAGTAAACTGTCCCCAAAATTCCCCCGAGGCCCATCGGGAATGAAGTCAATCTCCGCGAAATTTTCACACAACCTCAGCCCCAACCTCGACCCCCATCCTGAAACGAATGTTTCACTTGTGTCATCGATTCCGAAACACCGACACAAATGAAACATCGGGCGAAATCAAACGGACAATCCTGAGCGCCAAATTGTGTCCCGTGGTCGCCAAGCCCCAACGGAGATCACACCAAACCACCGCGGGCCGGCCAACGAGGGAACGGCCCGCGGCAGCACACAAGAAGGAATGACGTTATGTTGAAGACCGCCCTGATTGCCGCCGCACTCGTTGTCGCCGGCGCGGCCATTGCACCGCAATCGTTCGCACAGACGAAGTATCCGTCAGCCTCGATCGTCAACTTCAAGGCCAAGGAACGGCAGACCAAGCTCAAGTGTACCGGCGGCCCCGGCCACATGACCTGTACGTCCAAGCTCGCCTGGGTTTGCCCGTCGGGTTGGAAGGCCTGCTCGGCACCGGCCGGCGGCACCTGCTGCACGCAGAAATAAGCATCCCCGGCGGATTTCCGCTGCGAAAGATCGCGTCGCTCTCCGTCTTCCTCCCCACCGGCGGACGAGCGGCGCGATCTCATTTTTTTAAGCCGTTGGTGGTGGGGAGAGCTGACTTCATTGTCGCAAAAGCAGTGCAATGAATTTCGGGGACAGTTTACTTAATTCGACCCGGGCCTCTCTTCGCCGATAAACATCAGAAAGAATTAAGTAAACTGTCCCCAAAATTCCCTCGAGGCCCGTCAGGAATGAAGTCAGCTCTCCCCGAGCTCCCCCGGCCGCAACTCGCGCGTCTCCTCCAGCATCCAGTCGCGAAACGCCGCGATCTTCGGGCGGCTTGCGCCGTCCTTTGGCGTCAGCAGATAGTGTGAAAAGCTCATCGGCTTGCTCAAGCCCGGGTCGAACGGGCTGACCAGCCGGCCGGCCGCAAGCTCGTCGGCCACCAGGACATTGCTGACCAGCGCCACGCCGTGGCCGTCGAGCGCGGCCTGCACGGCCATCGCCTCCATGGTGAAGCGCGGCCCGCGGGTCGGGTCGATATCGGCAAGGCCGGCGGCCAGCAGCCACATGCGCCAGCTCGCTTCGGCCTCTTTCCATTCGACATGCAACAGCGAGTGGTGGCGCAGGTCTTGCGGCGCCCGCAGCGGGTGTGCGCCTTCAAGCAGCGCCGGGCTGCAGACCGGCGTGTTGACCCGGTTGAACAGCCAGTCGACCCGCACCCCCTCATAGCCGCCGGGGCCGTAGCGCAGCGCCACGTCGGCCTCGTCGCGGGTCAGGTCGACCAGCCGGTCGGTGCCGTCGATGCGGATTTCGATCTCCGGGTGCAGAATGCGGAAGCGCTCCAGCCGCGGCACCAGCCACATTGCGCCGAAGGACGGGCAGACGCTGATGGTCAGCACCCCGCTGTCGCCATGGGCGCGCATGGCATCGGCCGCCTCGGCCAGCCGGTCGAACCCGTCGACCAGCGCCGGCAACGCCGCCTGCCCCGCCTCGGTCAGCCGCAACGCCCGGGTCAGGCGGCGAAACAGCCGCACCCCGAGCAGATCCTCCAGCGCCTTGACCTGGTGGCCGACCGCCGCCGGCGTGACGTTCAGCTCGGCCGCGGCACGGGTGAAGCTGAGATGGCGCGCGGCCGCTTCAAAGGCCCTCAGGGCGTTCAGCGGCGGGAGCGGTCGAGCCATGATCCATGCCCTAGTTTTTCTAGCCTGTCAGTCGAGATTATATCGTTTGTGACGGCCGCTGGCTACGCATAACCTGCAGATATATCAGACATATGGTCACCAGCGTGCGCGGCACCGGCGACTGGTCACTCAAACAAATCTAGAGCAAATCGGGCGCCCCGGCGCGCCATGGAGGCTGCATGACTTTCAACGGCGCTGGGCGGACGGGGCTGTCCGATTATCGGTTCGGCATTCTTCTCGTGGTGGTCTCGGCCGTCACCTACAGCACGGCGGGCGTGTTCACCAAAGGCGTCGGTGCCGGACCGTGGGAGGTCATTTTCTGGCGCGGCGTGTTTGCCGCCGGCTTCACCATCGCCTGGACGATCCACCGCGGCGCCTTTGCCCGCAACTTCGCCGGCATGGGCGCCGGCGGCTGGGCGGTCGCCATCGTCGCCTCGCTGGGCACGGCGGCCTTCATCTCGTCGTTCAAATATACGACCATCGCCAATGTCTCGCTGATCTACGCGACGACGCCGCTGCTCGCCGCCCTGTTCGCCTGGCTCGCCATTGGCGAACGGGTGGCGCCGCGCACGGCGGCCGGCTGCGCCGGCGCGCTGGCCGGGGTCACCATCATCGTCTCCGGTTCGCTCGGACAGGTGAGCCTCACCGGCGACCTGCTGGCGCTTGGTATGACCATCGCCATGGCCACCATCATGGTGCTTTACCGCGCCTTTCCGCGCACGCCAGCGGCCGGCCCGCAGGCGCTGTCGTCGCTGCTGCTCCTGCCCGTGGCGATGCTGTTCGGCGACCCGTTCGCCGTCGCGCCGCAGGAGATCGCGGTGCTCGCCGCCTTCGGCCTGCTCTTCGCCATCGCCTCGGTGACCCTGGCGGAAGGCTCCAAGCGGGTGCCGTCCGGCCAGACCGCCCTGTTGAGCACGCTGGAAACCCCGCTCGCCCCGGTCTTCGCCTTCCTGCTGCTGGCCGAGGTGCCCGGCATGGCCACATGGCTCGGCGGCGCGGCCGTGCTGCTGGCGGTGCTCTGGTCGCTTGGTCCTTCACGAGGCCAATGAAACGCATGTTTCACTTGTGTCATTGATTCTGAAAACACGACACAAATGAAACATCGGGTGAAATCAAACGGACAATCCTGGCTGGCAGTTTGGCTCTCGTGGTCGCAAGCCCCAAACGGCGATCACGTTTAGCCCGCGGACGAAAAGCCCGCGCACAGAAGGAACCGTGTCGATGTTGAAAAGCCCCATCCTGTTCGCCGCCGCTGTCATGGCCGCCTCCCTGACGCTGGCCCCGCAATCGAACGCCCAGACGAAGAACCCGAACGTGCACAAGCCCGGTCCGGTGAACATCGCCAAGTTCAAGTCGAACACGCGGCAGACGAAGCTGAAATGCACCGGCGGCGCCGGCCACATGACCTGCACCTCCAAGGTCGCCTGGGTCTGCCCGTCGGGTTGGAAGGCCTGCCCCGCCCCCGCCGGCGGCACCTGCTGCACCCAGAAATAAGCTCTGGCGGACTTGCTCCGCTGCGAAAGACCGCGTCGCCCCGCCTATCTACCCCACTGGCGGAGGCGGCGCGGTTTTTTTGTGGTTTGTCGCAACAACTGAAAGCACCATATGCGATTTGCAATTGGAGGATTTTGGCAAAAATGGGGGGAGAGCGGACATTCGCTGCAGTCTCAATGAACGACCGGAATGGGTCGATCCTGACGGTCTGCTTTTTCGAAAGCGCTCCTCGCAAGCTTACGTTTCAGCTTCGTGTCATAGTGCAAAGTGACCTCGCCGATCAACTCGCGCGCTATGTCAGCCATTTCGGGGTCAAGCGTGCGAAAGTTGTTGAAGCTGACCATTTCGAGCTCAGTTCCCTTCCCTGCCTAATAGCCGTACTTATCCAACCTATCTTTGAAAGCGCGCTTACCACCTTCCATTGTCGAGGTGATCACATTGCATATCGCTGGGGTCTCGATTGCCCCTGTGCACTCGAAGTAGCGTTCGCCGGTACTATTGACGTCGAGATGGCCTACCAGTTCGCTAGATCCGTTGACGACGATGTTGGCGTTATGGCTGGCAAATAGCAGCTGCCGCTTTTGCTTGGCGCTGTGGAGCTTGTCGGTAAGGTCGGCGATGATCTTGTTGTCTAAGTCCCCCTCGGGCTGATCGATTATAAGCGGACCTCCAGGCTGTTCGAGGAGCATGAACAAAAGAGCCGCAGCCCTTTGTCCCTCGGAGGCTTTCTCGAAAGCGATTTCCTTTCCGCGATCCGAATACGAGAGTGCGATTTTCGGCTTGGGCAACGCGACCGAGATCGCTTCGATCCTGCTCGTATCAAGTTTTTCGAGCATCGCTGCTCGAACGCGCTCAGTATCGCCTAAAATCTTGAATAAACTGGGAGCCGTGGGCTTTTCGTCGCCAGTACCGGAGCCGACCTGGCGCCAGTAGAGAAGAGCCAGGCTTTCGGTTCTGAGTTGGTCGAGTAGTTCGAATACCGAGGCGGAGGATAGCGCATCATCAACCTCTTTGAGCCGTGTCCCTTCCTGTGAGCCGGTCTTGCTGCCAAGCAGGTCCACGGCATCCCGCAACTCGGAGATATCAGACTCGGTCTCTACATCGGCTTTGATTTTTCCGTTCGAAAGTTTCTCGATCTCCAATGCCCATTCGACGGTTCGCTCTGCGCGTGATCGGCATAGGGTACGCAACGCTTCGAGCTTTTGCCGCAGGCCTTCGCTGGGATCACCGTTAGCCACAATCTTCGCTTCAAGGTCGCCGGTTTGCGCAGCAACTTCGGCTTCGTCTTCACGCAACTGAATAATCTGGGCCGTGACGCTCTTGTGAGCGCCAAGCTTCTCAAGCACACCGTCCCGCGCAGTCCGAAGCGCTTTCAACTGATCACTCCAATCTTTCTCCGCCTCAGTGAGTGCTGTTCGTTCGGTCGCGATCTGCTTTTTCAGCGTGGCGATTGTGGTGCTGAAAGTGCGGAAGAGAGCGGAGTAATGTGTGCGAACCCCGTCTGCCTTTCCGGCAACTGTGGGCGCGCTCAAATCGCGCTCACTTGCAAGCTCTGCCGCCAACGTATCGAGATCGGCAGCGATCTGTACCGCGTGCTTGGATGCTTGCAGGCGCTTCGTTTCGAATTCGCTGGCGCGGTCGTAGTCATTGACCTTCTGCTGATCCTCGGGGGCGAGCGTCGGCAGCGTTTTCTGGAGTGCCGAGATGCGTTGGGTGAGCGCGTCACGCCGTGTGGTTGTCTTACGCAGATCAGCGATGAGGCTCCAGTGAGATATGAGGGTCTGGATTCCTCCTCTTACGGCATTTCTCGCGTTCTCGATATCGCTGCTGAGCTTGTCGTCCTCGCGCTTGTATTTCGTGTCCACGAACCGCAGCAGGTCCGATAGCGGGGTCTGCTCGCCAGTCTGCTTGCCAATCTCCGCGAGCTCACCTTGGCTGTAGACGACGGCTGGGAACAGCGCGCGCAGTTCCTTTGTGCTCAACAGCTGTGTCGTACCGTTCGGATAGGTGATCTGCGGCTGATAGGAGGTGGCAGGTCCCCTATCCACCTTGAAAGTCGCGCCATCCTGGATGAGCGTTACCGAAATTTTTGCGCCCTTTGCAACCACTGTCTCGTTGATGAGATCGTGCATGCGCTGGGTGCTGGAGTAGTGATCGCGCGTCGCATCGTAACAACTCCGGCCCAACCCGAACGCAACATATTCCAGGAAAGAGCTCTTACCGCTGCCGCGTCCGCCGATGATGGCGTTTAGTTCCGGGCTAAGCGAGGTACTCATGTCGGCGAGAACTGCGGAGCCTGAATAGGTGATCCCTGAAACCACTAAAGGGGCGGTAGTGGGAGGCAAGATCGATATGCGTGAGTTATGTGCGAGGAAAGCCTGACGTATTGCCTCTGCTGTGGGCGCTGCCATCTTGATCCAGGCATCATTCTTTCCAAGGTTCGCAAAATCGTGCGAGCGGCTGTCGGAGGTAGGTAGGGGATAGACCCGCCGGTCCGACCACATCGGATCGCCGCCCGAAAGCCTTACGGTGTTCCTAGAGCTTAGCGAATCCACAGTCTGACCCGCATCAAGATATCCGCCTACACACTCCATTTTGCGAAAATCAGCATGGGCCTTCTCGACGAGCACGGTGTGGGAATTGCCCTGCGACACGTTCGGAAGGACGATGAATCTTCCGACGAGTTCCTTGATCTTATTAAGCTCCGGAGTGATGTCCGCGTAACCGCAAGCCAGCTGTGTAACTGCAGGGGACTTTGCGGCTTTTTCGTCGAGGCTTGCATAAGCGATGGAGAGTTTCGCCTGCGCAGTTTTCCACCATTCCTCGGATAAGTCGCTATCAAATAAGATCAGGCACTGTTTGCCGCCGGTTGCAGTCAGCTCCATCCCGGGAAAGAGCCACAAATCGAAGGCTGGTTCCGTTGACTTTCGCTCTGCGATCGCACGCTGCACGTAAGGCACCATCACCATCTCATGGTGGTCGGTCAGGGCTACAGCGCCCAGATCTCGTTCAACGCATTTATAGACAAATTGCTCTGCCCAAGCCTGCCGGGAACGGTCTACTTCCTCGGATGTGGCGGGAGCGCCGGTTGCAGGGTTGTGCTCCCCAATGCCGAGCGTGCGCTGGCCGGTCCAATTCGGGTCGCGCGGCGTGTGCACCTGAAAGTCGCATTTTCTCCAGCAAGCGTGCGCCATCTTTCCCCTTCGTTTTCCAATCGGAGCACAATCTCCGAGACGGCACCTCGAAAGTAAAACTGATGGCGGCCAAGTGTAAACCTGCCATTCATCTTACGGTTTTCACCATCTGCTTTTGGGCATAGGCAAAGATTGCATGAACGTCCCCGATGGGGGCGCGAAGCGGTCATCCAAGATATCGCTACCGAATGGCAGCAATGGGCCGTGATTGATGCTCACCCTCGGCTGCAAAAGACAAATTGCTGTGACGCAGGATTTGGCTGGAAAGAGCCCGGAGCCGACATTTGGTAGGATCAAAGAAGGTCGCCAATTAACTCAAGATTGATGGGGCGGAACTTATCGATATCATGCGGGTTTTTCTCTAGCCATTGCATGAATACGGCCCTCGGTCGAAAGTCGCCTAGGATATCCCAATTTGCTTTGGTTGGATCGTAAACGCTTGGAACAAAGTCTTGCCCGGATTTGGGGCAAGGTGAATAGTAGCTACCATAAATTCGCTGCGCATCAATTTTGTCACCGACAAATTTGTCAGAATAATCACCGCTCAACTCGGCTCCGACATCATCCATCCAATTGCAAATGGAGTAGTAGGCCGAAACATCATCTGTTTTTCCAATCGACGCATACAAACCAGTCAAGAAACGCAACTTTTGTTCTTCGCTCAAAATTCTCCATTCAAGTTTTTTGAGAAACCTGTCCAGGAAAGGCTTCATCTCCTCGATTCGCAAATCGAGCTCTGACAGACCAACAAACTCCTCCGCGAAGTAACCTTCCTTCATCATCTGCTCTACCAGCGAAGTTACCTCGTGGGTAGATATCTCCCGGCGGCTCCCAGTGAACTCTGGCGGATACCGCGCTGAAAACCTTAGAAGCCGAAATTCCGCACTGCTAAAGTCGTGCATCAAATGGGTTCCAGTGTGTTGCAAAAGCGATCGAAGCTAGCTGAAGAGTAGCCGATTGTAAATTCTTGCTTACTGAATGCTGGTAGTTTTGGGTGTCAAAATGCTGGCTTTGTCTGCGTTGCGACAATTCGCCAACCGAATTGTGCTCGTCGAGCTCTATTGCGATGCGGCGAGCGTTAGTTGGAAGCCGCTAATTGCCGAGCATCGAGCGGTCGGATACTCCTGATGTTCTGAACTTCGAAAAAGCATGATGAAATGCCGAAACGACCTCTGATTTTGACAACGAACAAAACGCTATTGAAGATCACGCTTCTGAGTCCGCTAAGGGATTTGAGAGTCAGAATATTTCCTGAACTCGAAGCCCAGACGCTTGTCCAATTCTCGTCCTTTCATGGGTACTATCTGATGGATACGCCTGTTGAGGAAGGGCCTCAGGCACCGGTTTGGGAGCGAGAAATTGCGAAAATATCTGGAACGATATTTCGGCAAGAACTTTCAGAACTTGGAATCCCGTGTGAGTTCTGGCCAGTTGTAGACGACTATGAGGAATTCAAGAGGCACATCGCTATTGAGCGGCTCGCGCTCATCGCAGACTTGGGACAAATGAAACTTACGACCATTGAAGTCACTGAAAGCGAGTGATCAAGAGTGGCACTCTCCTTTGTTCATGTCATGTCGTAAATCAAGGTGGCGAGTGAGGGTTCTGCGTAAACTTCATCCGCGGCTCGGAACCTCGCCCGCTGATTGATGCTAGTTGGACGATTTGCGATGCAGCGAGCGTTAGTTCTGAGCCCACAGTGACATTGTTCTGCATCGCAGCTAACGTCGGTTCTGGGAGGGGTTGAAGAGTATCTGGGGATGTTGATGGAGCAATCGCTCAGGGATGAGTTTGAACGTTCTGGCCGGGTTTGGCTTAGAAACGCTGTTTCGGAAGATGACCTTGCATTATTCGACATCGCAGCGACTGCGTCTTTGAAAGCCGGACAAAGACTTGATTTATCGACCGCATCGCGAGCGGCCTTATCCAAGAGAAGCTCACTACTTCATGCTGTCCGGCTTCTTGCACCTGATGCGGTCCCCGTCCGTGTCGTCGCGTTTAACAAATCGGAAGGCGCTAACTGGGGTGTTCCTTGGCATCAGGACAGGGTCATCGCGGTTGCCGCGAAAGCTAATATCGAAGGGTATACAAATTGGACCAATAAGTCAGGAACCTGGCATTGCGAACCGCCCCAATCCATCTTGGATGAGATGCTGTTTGTCCGTGTCCATTTGGATGACACTAATCAGTCGAATGGCGCGATGGAGATTGCTGTCGGAAGCCACGCTGAGGGTGTGGTCCCTTCGCCAAGGGCCGGCAGCGTGGCAAATTCCTATCCGGTCGAGACATGCGCGGCCAAGCGCGGCGACGTATTGATACTTAAAATGCTGACCTTGCATTCCTCGAAGCCTGCGCAGGTCCAATCCGGCCGCAGGGCATTAAGAATAGACTTTGCGACGTGTCAGCTGCCCCCGCCGCTGTCGTGGAGCGGCAGGCTGGCGAAAAACGACCTTCGAGCCTCCTATTCGGACGGTAGGTTTGTCCGCAATGTGTGAATTCAGGTCGGGTTTGATTTCGCACCCGCAGCGAATGTCTTTTCTATGTTTCGCAAAGCAGCATCCAAGTGACCGATGAACGGCAGCAAACGGCCGTTAGTACTTGAAGCTGCATTCTCGATGCCAACTCAAAAACTCAGTCCTTGGGCGATCCGCTACACGCTCCGGTGCGATGAGTTTGCCTGAGCTGTTGACCATCGATCTTACCGTGCCTGGATCATTGATCTGTCGTGAGACGATGATCGTGAGATCATCCTCCAATCCGACCAATCCTCTATCGAACATCCAATGGGCAGTTCCAGAAAGCGCGATGCCATTGCTCACTATGTCTGGGCCATCGTGTTCGACTGGCCTTATGTGAGCAGCTTCAACCTCGGCGCGTCCGCCACCGTTGATTAGTCGAATGCCGGTAATTGCGCAGCGTTCGCGGTAGGCACGGAGCACGTTCTTTCGAAAATTCCGGTCCCGCACAGCGCGATTGATGACTTGGTCTACTCTTTCCCTCGCTTGCAGATCTTGAAACGACGGCTGCTGTTCTGCGAAACCAGTTACTGCACTGGTCTCGTCGGTTCGCGGCAATGCATCCTCGTCACTTCCGAGGCCAAGTTCTACGATTTTGGCGAAATCAGACGGAGCAAGCGTTCTCACCGCGGCTTGGGCCCGTCCGGATATACTTCCCTGATCATTAAGCAGGCCATTCTCAATCACAGCGCCCTCAACCCGAAAGGGAACCGGGTCACCAAAGTCGAGATATGTCCTCGGCGCGATGATCGCCAAATACATCTCAGCATTGGACGGATCCGGGATGATCTCCTGCACTTTGGCGACAGCGAAATATCCTTTTGTTTGCCTAACCTTGCTGGGTTCCAGATAAACGATCCAGTCATCCAGGCACTGCTGGGCGCGCGACAAATACTGCTTTGGGAACTGATATCGCTCAGACGGCACGTCATCGTAGATTGAATCAGTTCGATGGATGAAAATACCGAATGCCATGGCCCTAGTGATGTCGGGAGATCGACGTCAGACGAAACATGAGATTTTCTTTTGGTAAAACATCCACGATGTATCGCAATTAGTGCAGCCGGACCCACCTTTTTGATCTGGCACTTTATGTCTCTGGTTCGAATGCATCAGCTTCCTCAGAAATTGCCTCAGTTGAAACGTCCGCAGGCCCGCTCCTATCACTTTTAAGCTTCGGTGCTGGCTTTTTCCAAACCGCCAAGTTGGCTCCGTAAGCACCATAAAACGCTGGCACAATTTGCTCCAGATCGGCGATAAAGTTGGTTTGTTGGGAAAACCGACCACCCAGGTTCTTCGACTCGAATAGATGAAGAGATGTTGTGACGAGGTGTTCCTTACACTCGTTGACGATCTCGATATTATTCCTCAAATCTGACACGAGATGTTGGGTAGGTGTGCTTGTGCCAGGCCAAATCAACCGCATATACAAATCAGGCACATTGTCCTGTTTGATTTGCCGCAATAGCCAATTCACGCGAGCGGCACTCGATTTTCTGTCCTCTGGTGCTCGCAATGTCATCCCGACGTCGACGCAACGGCGAGCAAGATCTGCAACGATTTCGAGCGGAGCGGCCGCATCTGGGATGTTTAGGGTTAAGCAGAGTTGCTTGCTGTCCCTTAACACTGACAGTTCGTCTTTGTGCCTTTGAATCGGATCAGACATGTGACGCCTGGGTAACCGTTGCTGGACATTCGTTTCGGTCATGCGGCTCAATATGAGAGAGAGGTCACGCGTCTCTTGATGCCAGGCCTCAAGCACAGCTTTTGCTTCCTGCGATTTTGCGGGAATCACTCCGCCGCTGGAGATAAGCTTATTTAGATCCGTCCATTCCCTCGGCATTCGGTCGAAACCACGCACTCCAGCGCTCTCATGCGCTAAGAAGCGTCGAAGCTCATTCAATAGTAGGAGTTGGTCGTTGTCCGCGACATCGTTGCGGCTGATTAGTAGATCAGCGGTGGTAAGGACATGCATCCACGACCAGTGAACGACCGGTATTTTGGAGCGGCTTTTTCGGACTGCTTCAAGTGGATGAACAGTGGGTGCGGTAGCAAATTGATTGGAGATTGTTACGATGCAATCAACGTCATTGTCTCGAGCGAGATTTCGATATCGTTCGATTTGATCGGCGTCGAGCTCACTGTTTCCAATTTTTGTTTCTACGAATGCCCTCCACTCGCGGGTTCCGACCCTCAATACAATCAGGCCATCCGGACGATCCTTCATTTCCGACGGCCTCTTGGCAGGCACGATCTCCGTGTAACATTCGATTTTGGCACGAGAGCCAACCCGCTGATCAGCGCTTGCCAGGAGCGCCTTTGCGAGTTCATCGATTTTCGTCAAACAAGCCAGTACAATTGATGTGGTCCGCCCCTCTTTGGATGTTGTCGATAGCACCGGAAACAGCCGGGCACTCTCGCCTTGAACAATGTAGGGAGGCAGTTTTTCGTCCATGGTGAACTCCATAAAGTTGTGCCAATACAACCAACAGGAGAAATTTGGACTAGTCAAATATTGATCAGTTGTTGGAGATTCTGGACGAAGGCGCGGTGACCAATTACACGCACCGCCAATAGATTTATTCGAATATCCACGGATCAAACAGACTATGGTCAATGCTTACGCGAAACAGAAGGCCGGCATGTCAAACATAGAGGTCGAATAAAGCCGAGAGTCCGGAACACAATCCCTCACCCCACCATCATCCCCACCAACTCCTCCAGCTCCCCCTCCAGCGCCTCCCCCGGCACCCCAATAAACCGGTCTTGCAAGCTCAGCGCGATCACCCCGTGCACCGCCGCGAAGATCGTGCGGGCGCGGGTCATCAGCATCGCCTCGTCCAGCTTCGGCCGTAGCTCGGCCAGCGGGCCGGCGATGGCGCCGAAGAGGGCGGCGTGTTCGGCCAGGTGCCAGTCGGGGACGGGTTCGCCTTCGGGCATGCGGTGGTCGAACAGGGCGAACCAGAGGTGGCGGTTTTTGCGGGCGAAGGCGAGATAGGCGAGCGCGAAGGCGGTGAGCTTTTCGCGCGGGGCGTCGATGCCGGAGGCGGCAGCGCCCAGGTCGACGGCAAGGCGGGCCAGGGTGGCGGAGTTGACGTGCAGGATCAGGTCGTCGAGATCCTTGTAGCACTTGTAGATGGTGCCGAGGCCGCAGCCGGCGTCGTCGGTGATGTCGCGGGCACGCAGTGCGTCCAGGCCGTGCGCCTCGATGCGCTTCGTCGCGGCGTCCAGCAGCTTTTGCGTCAGCAGCTCGCGCAGGGCTTCGCGTTTTCCGGCCATTAACCCTCTTTCCTTCCAGTTTGAAAAATCGTGAACGGCGTTCACATTTTTCTTGAACAATGTTCACGGTCGTGCCATATGTAAAACGTGAACAGTGTTCATGAAAGGAAAAATTGAATGCTCAGACAGATTTTCACGCTTTTTCGTGGCGCCGCTCACACCGCGAGCGAGGAGTTCGTCGACCGCCATGCGCTTACCCTCCTGCAGCAGCAGATGCGCGACGCGGCGCAGGCCGTCGAAGCGGCCCGCAAGGCGGTCGCCGTCGCCACCGCCCAGAACCGGCAGGAAAAGGAGCAGCATCAAAAGCTGCTCGACCGCATCGCCGATCTGGAAAGCCGCGCCCTGGCGGCGATCGGCAAGGGCGAAGAGGCGCTGGCCCGCGAGGCAGCGGAAACCATCGCCCTGATGGAGGATGAAAGTGCCGCCTCGCAACAGGCCCTCACCCGCTTCGAAACCGAAATCGCCAAGCTGCGCAGCAATGTGCGGCTGGCCGAAGCCAAGCTGCGCGACCTGCAGCGCGGCCAGCGCCTGGCCACCGCCACAGAGCGCACCCAGGCGCTGCGGGAGACCGTGCCCGGCAACGGGCTGTCAGCGCTCGACGATGCCGAAGCGACGCTCAAGCGCCTGCGCGAGCGCCAGACGCAAATCGACATGACCGCCGAGGCCATGGATGCCATGGACGGCGAACAGGACCCGGCAACCATCGCCAAAAAACTGGCGGAGGCCGGCTGCGGCCAGCCGCTGACGACGTCCGCCGATGCCGTGTTCGAACGGCTTTCGAAGCAAGCCAAGAAGTAACCCGCATCAACCTCTGAAAGGGAGAAAGATCATGAGCCAAGTCAACGTCACCAACACACCGGCCTGGACCCAGTTTTCCATCGCCTCCTTCGTCGTCGCCGTGGCGATGATGGCCGGCGGCATCTTCTTCATGGAAGCAAGCTTCGCCGCCAAGGGCTTCTACGCCATGGCCGCGGTCATGCTGGTGCACAGCTCGATCACCGTCACCAAGACGCTGCGCGACAATGCCGAAGCCGACCGGCTGCTTTCGAAGATCGAAGACGCCAAGACCGAGAAACTCCTGAGAGACGTCAACCGCCGCGACGCCGCTTAAGGCGCCCGTGGCAGCGCCCGGCGGCGGCAAAGGTCATCGACGTCGCCGGGCATCTCATAAAACAGAGGGGAGAGTATCCATGTCGAAGAACCTCATCGCATCCCGCCGTTTCGCGCCGCTGTTCTGGACCCAGTTCCTGTCGGCCTTCAACGACAATTTCCTCAAGAACACGCTGGTGTTCATGATCCTGTTCCAGCTCGGAAGCCAGGCCGGCGCATCGCTGATCGCCGCCGCCGGCGCCGTGTTCATCGCGCCCTTCCTGCTGTTTTCCGCCCTCGGCGGCCAGATCGCCGACCGGTTCGACAAGGCGCGCATCGCCGAAAAGCTGAAGCTGGCCGAAATCGGCGGCGCCGGCCTCGCCGTCGCCGGCATGGCCCTCTCCTCGGTGCCGCTGCTCTTTGCCGCTCTGGCCTGGTTCGGAGCCGTCTCGGCGCTGTTCGGGCCGATCAAATACGGCATCCTGCCGGACCACCTGAAGCCCGACGAACTGCCGGCCGCCAATGCCTGGATCGAGGGCGGCACGTTCACCGCCATTCTCGGCGGCACGATCGCCGGCGGCCTCGCCTTCCAGTATGGCGGCTCGACGCTGGTCTTCGGCGCGCTGATGATGGCGCTCGCCGTCGGCTGCTGGTTCATCAGCCGCTTCATCCCGTCGACCGGCTCGGCCGCGCCCGACCTGAAGATCGACACCAACATTTTCCGCTCCACCGGCCGGCTGATCCGCGAGCTGCATGGCGAAAGGCGCCTGTTCAAGACGGCGCTGATGGTCTCCTGGTTCTGGCTGATGGGAGCGCTGTTCCTTTCTGTCCTGCCGGTTATCGTCAAGGATCTGCTGGGCGGCCATGAGGGCGCCGTCACGCTCTATCTCGGCGTCTTTGCCGTTGCCGTCGGCATCGGCTCGGCGCTCGCCGCCTGGCTGTCGGCCGGCCGCGTCAACCTGCTGCCGGCGCCGATCGGCACGGCACTGATGGCCGTCTTCAGCCTTGACCTCGCCTACGTGCTCTCTAGCGCGGCGCCGACCGCCACCGCCGGCTCGATTGCCGAGTTCCTGGCGATGGACAACACCATCCGCGCCGGCATCGACATGGCAGGCTTGGCCTTTGCCGGTTCCTTCCTGGCGGTGCCGAGCTTCACCGCCCTGCAGAACTGGGCGGCACCCGACCGCCGCGCCCGTGTCGTCGCCGCTAACAATGCGCTGAACGCCGGCTTCATGGCCGTCGGCGGCGGCATCCTGGCCGGCGTCCTGGCGCTGGGCGTTTCCGCTCCGGCGATCCTGCTGGCGCTGGCCGTGCTCAATGTCGCGGCTGCCATCTGGATGCTCGTCAACCTGCCGACCAACCCGCTGCGCGACGCTGTCGCCCTGCTCTTCCGGGTCTTCCACCGGCTCGAGGTCGAGGGGCTGGAGAATGTCGACAAGGCCGGCCCGGCGCCTATTCTCGCGCTCAACCATGTGAGCTTCGTCGACGGCCCGCTGGCCATGGCGCTGACCGAGCGCGAGCCGACCTTCGCCATCGATCTCGCCCAGGCCGAGAAGCCGTTGATCAAGCCGTTCCTGAAGCTGAGCAAGGCGCTGCCGCTCAACCCGGCCAACCCGATGGCGACGCGCACGCTGATCAAGGCGGTCGAAGAGGGCAATCCGCTGGTGATCTTCCCGGAAGGCCGCATCACCGTCACCGGCGGGCTGATGAAGGTCTATGACGGCACCGCCATGGTCGCCGACAAAACAGGCGCGCCGATCCTGCCCGTGCGCATCGAAGGGCTGGAGAAGAGCTTCTTCTCGCGGCTGCGTGAACCGCATGTGCGCAGAAAACTCTTCCCTAAGGTGAAGGTGACGATTTTGCCGCCGCAAAAGCTGGAGATCGACGAAACGCTGTCCGGCGGGGCACGCCGCAAGGCCGCCGGCACCGCGCTCTACCGGATGATGTCGGACCTTTTGTTCCGCACCAGCCTGGACGAGGACCGCGGCATTGTCGAACGGCTGATCGCCACGGCGAAGGAGCGCGGCATGGGTGTGCCTGCCGTCGAGGATCCGATCGCCGGCGCCCTCACCTATGGCAAGATGCTGACCGGCGTCGCCGTGCTGGCGCGCAAGTTCGAGCGGCTGCTCGGCGACCAGCGCCATGTCGGCGTCATGCTGCCCAACAGCAATGGCGCTGCCGTCACCCTGTTCGGCCTGATGTCGGCCGGCAAGGTCCCGGCGATGATCAACTTCACCGCCGGTGCGGCCAACATCCTGTCGGCCTGCCGCGCGGCGGAGGTGACAACCGTGCTGACCTCACGAGCGTTCATCGAACAGGCGCAGCTCGAGCCGATCATCGAGGCGATTCAAGACAAGGTCGACATCGTCTGGCTGGACGACCTGCGCGGGACCGTCAGCACGCTCGACAAGGTGCGTGGCCTGGTGTCGCGCAGTCGGGTGCGGGTCAAAGCCGATTTCGACGATGCGGCGGCGATCCTCTTCACCTCCGGCTCGGAAGGTACGCCCAAGGGCGTGGTGCTCAGCCACCGCAACATCCTTGCCAATGCGGCCCAGGCCGCGGCGCGGATCGACTTCCACGCCGGCGACAAGGTCTTCAACGTGCTGCCGGTCTTCCACTCCTTCGGGCTGACCGCCGGCACGGTGTTGCCGCTGGTCTCCGGCGTGCCGGTCTATTTCTACCCGTCGCCGCTGCACTACAAGGAGATCCCGGAGCTGATCTACGGCTCCAACGCGACGATCATCTTCGGCACCGACACCTTTCTGTCCGGTTATGCCCGTGCGGCGCACCCCTACGATTTCCGATCGATCCGCTACTGCTTCGCCGGCGCCGAGCCAGTGCGCGACGCCACCCGCGCCACCTATATGGAGCGCTTCGGCTTGCGCGTGCTGGAAGGCTACGGCGTGACGGAAGCCGCACCGGTGATTGCGCTGAACACGCCGATGCACAACCGCGCCGGCACCGTCGGCCAACTGATGCCCGGCATGGCAGCGCGGCTTGAAACGGTGCCTGGTGTCGACGAAGGCGGACGGCTGTTCGTGCGCGGACCCAACATCATGGCCGGCTACCTGCTCGCCGACGAGCCGGGCGTGTTGAAGCCGCCGGCCGATGGCTGGCACGACACCGGCGACATCGTCACCATCGACGCCGACGGCTATATCGCCATCAAGGGCCGCGCCAAGCGCTTCGCCAAAATAGGCGGCGAGATGGTGTCGCTGGCCGCCGTCGAGGCGCTCGCCGCGACGCTCTGGCCCGACCACCTCTCGGCCGTCGCCGCGATCAAGGACGAGCGCAAGGGCGAACGCCTGGTGCTGATCACCGACAACCCGGACGCCACCCGCGCCGACTTTGTCGCCCACGCCCGCGCCACCGGCCAGCAGGACCTGATGGTCCCGGCCGAGGTCCGCAGCGTCGACGCCGTCCCGGTCCTCGGCTCCGGCAAGGTCGACTTTGTGGCCGTTGCGAAGCTGGCCGCGCAGAAGCCGGAGCTCGCCAAGGCCGCATGAAAGGGCGAGTAGAGTGTGAGGCGGGTCCGGGTGAGAGCCCGGGCCCGTTTTGCCGAGGGGGCTCTGTACTTTATTGCAAGCACTTCGGCGCCCGAAATTTTGGGGACAGTTTACTTGTGCCCGAGCGGTTCTCTCCAGCGGCCAATCATCATGACGAATTAAGTAAACTGTCCCCAAAATTCTTCGCACGGCCTCGCTGAACGGTTGCCAGATACAGCTGCTCCAGTAAACCATCCCGCATCGATCAGGGCCCCGGTGGGTTGCCGTGATGGTAGGTGTCACGCGGGTGGTTTCGCTTTTCATGTCATTCATCCAATCCGATATTGACATAATCTGATCACTGATTAGATTAGCATCTGATCAACGATCAGATTGAAGTTCAGATCACGCCTTGCCGGCTCCTCTTTGCGCCTGGAGGGCTCATCACCACAAAGGGAGTAGCAGCATGACAACATTTAATAATATCGTCTTGGCGATGTCTGGCCTGGCGCTGTATTATGTCTGCACCATGAGGCTGATGGACCCGTCAGCGGCCGTGTTTCTGCAGACCTACCTTGAAGGTTCCGGACAAACGATAACCACTGAAATGGCCAGTGAAATCCGAGGGATCGGTGCCGAAATGGTCTTGGGCGGCATCGTTGCCTTTCTTGGCATCTTCATGCCGCGCTTCCAGGTCACGTCCTTTGTTGTCCTGAGCGTCATCTTCGTCGGCATTGTGCTGGGAAGATCAGTCAGCCTGGTTGTCGATGGTGTTCCGGATGAAAGCCTCTTGCGGCCGACGGCGGTGGAAGCGGTTCTGGCCGGGCTGAACGTCTTTTGCTTGGCTTCCATCCTGATCAGGAAAAAAGATCAGCTTCAACAGCCGGCCACTCTCGATTGATTCAGCAAATCGAAAACATGAACCGGTATACGACGCGGATGAAAACGCGTTGCCTTCTGTCGGAGAAACCGGAAACGGTCGTCGCGTGATGCGGCGGTGGATCCTTCTCAGCACGGTCGGGGTCGCCGCTGTCGCGGCCGGCCTCTGGTTTTTTGCGCGCCACGAAACCCCATCGCTGGCGATCCCGGTGTTGCCCGACAGCGCATCCGCTTCGGAGCGTGGCGCCGCGGCGTTCGAGGGTTCTGCCTTCGGTGGCCTGAGCATGTCCGCATTGGAGACCCATGCCCTGCCCTGGCGGCTGGTGGCAGCGGCACTGGTGCTTCAGGCGCAATCGCGGGATCCAACTCTGCCGGCCGACCAGGAAACGTTGGACGGCGTGCTGGCGGGGTTCGGGTTTCTGCCGGGCGCGGTTCCGGCCAACCGGCCCGCGGCGGCGGCAACGCAAGCGGGCACCATGCCACTGGGGTTCACCTATGGTGATCTGGCGCCGGTTGGCGGCACGACCGTGCGGGTCATCAACCTTGGCTGCCCGGCCTGCCACGCGGGCGTCACCTACAGCACCGACGGGCAGCCGGACCCGCGGCGCGCCTGGCTCGGCATGCCCAACACTTCGCTCGACCTGGAGGCCTATACGGTCGGCGTGCTTCAGGCGCTGAAACTCGGCATGGCAGAACCCGACCGGCTGCTCGAGACGGCGGATGCGCTGTTTCCAAATATGGGCTGGCGCGAACGGCAGACCTTGCGCTGGCTGGTGCTGCCGCTGGTCCGGCAGAAACTGGCGGCCCTCGGCGATGCGGATCGGCCCCTGCCCTTTCCCAACGGCGTGCCGGGCGCGACCAATGGCGTTGCCGCGTTGAAGCATGCATTGGGTGTGCCGCTCGCTGGTGGCGGGCCGGGCGACGCGGGTTTCGTCTCGGTCCCCGATCTCGGCGATCGCCACCGGCGCAGCAGCCTGCTGGTTGACGGTGCCTATGCCGTTCCCGGCCAGGAGCGTCAGCGGCCGACCCGCGCGGCAGACGTAGATAACAACCATCTACAGGCGCTGGCGACGATTGCGACCTTCTTCACCGTGCCCAGCATGGGCGTGCATCCGGAAACCGCCGAAACCTATCTCGACGAGGCGTCCGACATTTTCAACTTCCTGAAGGAAGACTATCAGCCGCAGCCCTTCCCCGGCCCCGTTGATGCGGAGCTCGCGCAGGATGGCGAGGCGGTGTTCGCGCGGGAATGCGCCGAATGTCACGGGACCTACGTGCGGGATGGGATGCGTCTCGACAGCTTTCCCAACTGGCGCGGCGATGTCGGCACCGATCTGCTGCGCGCCTCGGTGTTCTCGGACGCGCTGGTCGAGCGCATCGGCGACAGCCTCTACGGCTCGAAAATCGCCGTTGCCCGCACGGACGAATATGTCGCCCCACCGCTCACCGGCCTGTGGGCCTCGGCGCCCTATCTGCACAATGGTTCGGTGCCAACCATTGAAGATCTGCTGGCGCCGGAGCGCCGGCCGCAGCGGTTTCAGGTCGGCGGCCATGCGCTGGATTTCGACCGGCTTGGGCTGCGCATCGATCCCGATGGGGCCTATCCGGAAGGCTACACACCGTTTTCCAATCCGGTCTGGTACGACACCAGTTTGCCGGGACAGTCCAATGGTGGCCACGATTTTGGTGCGTCACTGAGCGAGGCGGAGAAACGGCAGTTGATCGAATTTCTGAAGTTGCTTTAATCGGGAACGAGATGGGCAGAAACGACGTGCCAGAACTTAGGGGACAATCCAATGCGGGCCACGATTTTGGTGGGTCACTGAGTGAGGCTGAGAGACGGCAGCTGATCGAATTCCTGAAGTTGCTTTGATGCCGGAACACGCACTCGTTGCGGCAATGCAGTGCCAGAATTTCGGGGACAGTTTACTTAATTCTTTCATGGGCTTATCACCCATAACTGATCAGGTCGGAATTAAGTAAACTGTCCCCGAAATTGCGATCTCCACAAAAAATCGCCATGTGCCCTAGACCAGCAGCTTTTCGAAATTGCAGTCTCCGAATGCGCTGCCGGGGGCACTCCCTAAACCAGCAACTCCTCAATCGGCCGGCGGGCGCGGGGATAGGTGGCGCCGTCGGGGCGGCGACCGACGCGGAAGGCCGAGACAACCCGGCGGTCCGCCGGCAGGCCGGCTTGCCGTGCCAGTTCGGATGCCGCCTCCGGGCTGTCCGCCAGGGCCGCCAGAACCGCGGCGCCCATACCGGCCGCCTCGATGCGCAGCCACAGGCGGTAAAAGGCGCGGCCGCTGTCAAAGGGCGGCTCGTCGCTTAGTCGGTGGAACAGCAGAATGCCGGCAGCCGACGTCGTCTTCGCCGTTTCCGCCAGCGCCTTGCCCGCCAACGAGAGCCCGTCCAGAAGCGGGAAGACCGGGCCGAGCACAAGACCGGCGGCTGCCGCCTCGACGGCACCGAGGTTCATCGCCTGGGCATTCAGCCCATCGAAGGCCCAGCGTTCGTGCCGGCGCGACAGCCGCATCCACGAGACGAGTTCGCGACGAAACGCTGCATCGCGCATGAAGCCGAAGCTCGCGTCGTCGACCAGTTTGGCCAGGGCATCGAGTTGCTTGTCTCCTGCAAACACCGCGCAATCCTCCGACTGCAACGATTGGAGCGTCTCGCGATCCGCTGAATTGGCTGGGGCGAACATGCCGCGCCAGGACTGACGCTTCGAAACGACGTCGGTGAGCGGATCGGCCGACGCGCCGTCTTCGAAGCGGACCCGGGTGATCGGCCGAAGCGTCGCCGTAGCTTCCGGCAGCGGGCCTTCGTCCAATTCGACCGTTAGTCCGGATTGCGAAGCAGCAAGCGCCAGCCCCTCGACAGCGGCGCCCAGGCTGATCGCGGCGTCGTTGCCGTCGGGATCACCCACCGACAGGCGCGCTGCGAGATCCTCGAACAGGATCAGCCCGTCATCGGCGAGCCGCCAGCGGGCGGGCTGCACGTTGTGCACGCTGGGCGCCAGCGCGGCTTCGCGGATCAGGGCAAGCAGCGCGTCGCGGGTCATGTCAGGTCTTTCCGGAACAGGTTCAGGTGATGCAGCGGTTCGGCGCCGAGGCGCTCCATCTGCCGAAGGCTGGCCGGATTGACGTCGGCGATCCAGGTGATGCCGAGCCGTTCGTAGCCCGCCGATTTGAGCGCATTCAGGGTTCGCGACAGCATGGAGCCCATGATGCCCTGCCCGTGCTGGTCGCGCACCACGGAATAGAAAATGATCACCGCGCGGCGGCGGTTGAGGCGAAAGCGCAGGAAGTGCCAAGGCGTCAGCAGGCCGAACCGCGACCGCGTTGCCTTCAGCAGGCCGTTGAGATCGGGTATGCAGATCACCACGCCCACCGGTCGGTCGCCTTCGGCCAGGATCGAGGACAGGCGCGGGTCTAGAATGGTCGTCATCTCGCCGGCCTGAAAGAGAAATTCTTCGGAGGTCAGCGGCACAAACATCGGGTTTTCGGCAAAGCCGTCATTGAGCACCACACGGGCCTGTTCCATCAGCGCAGTAAAGTCCTTGCGCTTCACCGGCACGAAGCGGAACCGGCTGTCCGGCGGCCGGTCGCCAATGGTCGCCTTCGACAGGTCGAGATCGAACGTCGTCATGGGAAAATCGGCCACGAACCCGTTTTGCTTCAGCAGGTCTGGTATGTGCGGCGGATTGACGATCATGTCGGTATAGGCCGGCATGCCGAAGCCACCGGTCTGCACGCCCATCTGCTGCATGGCGGTCAGGTTGAAGTTGCCGGCGAGTTCGGTCAGGCCCTTGTTGCGGGCCCAGGTTTCCGCTGCCTGCAGGAGCGCGGCCGCGACCGCGGAATCGTCGGCGCAGTCGAAAAAGCCGAAGCTGGCGCGGTTGGTGTCATGCAGCCGGTTCGAGGCCGTGTGAACGTGAACCACGATGCGCCCGAGCGGACGCCCGTCGCGGACGGCGGTGAAAAAGGTGAAATCGTCATCTCTGGCAAAAAGCGGATTGACCCCGGCGGTCAGGAACCGGCGCAGGTCCGACTTCATCGGCGACACGTAGGCCGTATCGCTGCCGTAGGCGTTGAACGGCGTTTCGAAAAAGCCGTCGAATTCGCGTTCTTCGAGCCGGATCATGCCGCGGCCCTCGCCGACAACAGATGCGCCATGCGCTGGACGATCTGCAACTCCGCCTCGGTCGACGGCGATTGCGACAGCGTCGGGATGTTGAGTGCAACCACGGTGAACGGGTCATCCGCGGCCAACAGCACATGGGTGGCGGCGTATTTTTCGAAGAACCAGCGCAATTGCTCGTCGCCGGCGCCGAAATCACTCTGGCCGAGATCGGACAGCCGCCGGACCGGATGTCGGCGCAATGCGTCGCGGAAGCTCTCGTCGAAATCGTGCAGTTCGTCGCCCTTGAGGATCACCGCGTCGGCCACGGCCGCCTGGCTCTGCAATCCGCTCAGGAAGGTTTCCGGATCATCGGTGCTGCCGGCGACGTAGCGCAGCAGGCTGGCCCGCTCCCGTTCACGACGCAGCGCACGGGCCTCGATCGCCAGCGACGACAGCACGGCGGCGCTGACGATGATCGCGGTCACCTGAAACGCGGTGCGCATGTCCAACTCGGCCAGCCCGGCAATGACCAGACCAGCCACGATGGGAACGCAGAGCAGGATCAGAATCGAGGATTGCACCTCGCGGTGATTGAACCCGCCGCGCCGCAGGCTGACGGACAGCCAGCACAGGAACAGCACGGCGATGCCGGAGAGGCGCACCGGCGTGTCGATCAGTTCGGACCGGTAGTCGGTAATGGCGAAGGGCAAGATCAGCAGCAGCGACAGGCCGATGCGTTCGACCGCCCCGTTTTCGGCCGCCGACAGGCTGTCCCGGTCGCGCGTCAGCACCAGATAGCCGGCGCTGAAAAACACGAAGGTCTGCAACACGACCAGGCCGATCGCGACACCGCGCGATTGCGGATCGACGAAGGCCAGCACCAGGAATGCCAGGGCACCGCCAGCGGCCGCCCATTTCAACAGGCGCGGTGCGTGGCGCTGCAGCAGGCCTTCGCACAAAAGCAGCGTTGCCAGCGGAATCAAACCGGCTGCAATGACCACCGCCGTGGCGAAAATCCAGTTGCCGGTGAGCCAGAACAGCACCCGGGTGAACATCAGCACGGCGACCACGTCGATGCCGAACAGGAAGCGCGCCGTTACGGGCGTGCGGGGTGTTGCTTTCAGCATCGCGCGCAGGATCAACAGGCCGACGACGGCGCTTATCGAAACGAAGGTGTCGGCGATCAGGTCAACCGGCATCGGCCGATCCCGCCATCATCTGCCGCAGAAACCGCCGCACGATGGGCGCCAGGATCATGGCCGACAGGGCATTGCGCGGCCGCTCGACCCGCCCCGTATAGGGATTGAAGAACCAGCCGCGGCAATCGGCGCCGGGCGGCCGTTTCAGGATGCCGTTGATGGCCTCATAGGCCATCAGCATGCCGGTGGTCAGCACCATCGGCGCAAACGACATGCGGCTGCGGGTGCCAGCGGCCACCTCGCCCGCCAGGTCGAGATCGACATAGCGGCGCGACGTCGAATGAAGGATCACGTATTCGGCCTCGCGCAGAAAGGCTTCGCTGCGCTGCTCCTCGCTGAGGCCGTCCCAGGGCGTCCCAATCGTGGGGTAGCCGAGACGCTCCTCCGGCATCGGATCGCCGGCCTGCGTGACATAGATCGACGGCAGTGGCGAGGCATAGGCGTCGATGACGCCGCGGCCGTGCTTCTTTGCCGTGCGGTAGAGCAGCAGCGAGGCGCCGAGATCGTCGGTGCCATTGACCACGATGGCGCTGTCGGCCACCGTCTGCTCGACCTTGGTTGGCCATTCGTCCCGGTAGACGGTGATGGTCATCTCGGGATTGATGGTCATGCAGATGTCACGCGTCGCCTCGGCTTTGTGGCGGTCGACCGTGTTCATGAAGGCGAAGGCCTGGCGGTTGAGGTTGGAGACCTCGAAATTGTCGATATCGGCCAGCACCAGATTGCCGACCCCGGCGCGCGCGAGCGCAAACACGCAGGCGCCGCCCATGCCACCGGTGCCGCAGACGAAAACGGTTGCCGCGCGCAGGGCCTGCTGTTCGGCCTCGGTCACAAACCCGATGTTGCGGGTGGTGAACTCGTCATAGGTAAAGGCTGCGGTCATTTTTCTCTCGGTCTCAGGATGCCCCATTGCCGCGAGCTGTCGAACCAGTAGACGGCCGGAAGAATCAGGCGTTGAAGTGTGGCGAAGGTGACGGCGACCAGCAGCCCGAACAGCGCGCCGGAGGGAACGCTGTTCTGGACGTAGCGACGGGTCGACGCCAGGTCCATGAAGCCAAGTTGCAGCACGTCGTCGCCGCGGCCGTAGTCGAGCTGCTCGCGGCAGAAGGCGTTGAACCGCTCCTTGCGGTGCTTCGGGGCCTCGTCAAAGGTCTTCTTCAGATTGTCGGAGCCTCCGGTATAGGCGTTGGTGATGACGAACCGGTCCTCGTCGAAACCGGCATCGTCGCCGACGCCGAAGACATGACGGTGATGCTGCATGATCTGGCGGGCGATCAGCAGATGTTTGAGCGAGCGGTTGCGGGCCATGTCAGGCGCCGGATAGACCTCGGAAAAGGTCTCGGCCACCATGCCGACCACCGCTGGCACCTGCGTCACGCTGGAAATCCACAAAGGGCGCAACTGGTTGCGGAAGAACAAGAGCAGGCAGGTCAATCCGTAGAGCACCCAGGAGAGGCCTCGCGACTGTTCATTCGGATCGACCATCACCAGCCCGAGATGCAGCACCCGCAACGGGCGGTTGCCGAGATCGATGTCCATCAGCGCCAGCGCGTTGAAGGCGATCGGCCGGCCGTCGCTCTTGCGCCGCACCAGCGTGATCACGGTGTTCTTCATCGCCTCGGCGCTGCCGGAGAAGACGCCGTAGTCGAGATCGCCCTTCGGCAATGTGTGGGATGCCACCTCGACGAGCTCGGATGACAGGACTTCCAGCTCCTTCGCAGACATCCACAGCCCCGGCCGCTCGACGATTCTCGTCTCGAGGCCGCGACCGGCGCTGACATAGAGGTCCATATACTTGTGCAGGACTGATGTCGTCAGAAGCTTCAGCAATATTCCACCTCGAAGTTCAGGCGGAAACTACACGGGCACCATTGATGTCGAGTAAACGATTTCTTCAACTTGCGGATGAGACGAGATTTGCCTCGACACGGATCACGGCCTGTGATGAAGCTGGGCGAGATCATAGCCGGAGTTGCTCCGTGAGCGTGCCCTATTCCATTGTCGACGTCTTCACCCGCCAGCGTTTCGGCGGCAACCCGGTTGCCGTGATCCACGACGGACGCGATCTCGATGACGCGACCATGCAGGCGATCGCCAGGGAATTCGGGTTTTCCGAGACGACCTTCGTTCTGCCGCCGGAGACAACCAGTGCCACCGCGCGCGTGCGGATCTTCACACCGCATGACGAGATCCCCTTTGCCGGGCATCCGAATGTCGGCACCGCCTTCGTGATCGCCCATGAAGAAACCGCCGCGCATTACAACGGTGCCACCGACATGCGGTTCGAGGAACTGGGCGGGCCGGTTGCCGTGCACGTCCTTGCAGAAAACGGCACCGTGTGCGGCGCAGAGATCACGGCTCCGCAAGGGCTGGAGGTATTTGGCCCGGTGCACATTGATCTGATGGCGAGCTGTCTCGGCCTCGACGCCGATCGCATCGTGACGGATCGTGTCGCCCCCTGCGTCGCGTCGGTCGGCCTGCCCTTTGCCTATGCCGAACTGGCGGATCGCGAGACACTTGCCGCCATCGTTCCCGACATCGCCGCCTTCCGGGAGGCCGCCGAGCGCGGGCCGGCCACGGTGGACGGCTTTGCGGTCTGCGCGTTCGTGGTCGACAGGCACGGGGAAACTGCCGTCAGCATTCGCTCCCGCGTGCTGTCACCGCTGGGTCATCCGCCGGAGGATCCGGCGACCGGCAGCGCCTCGGGCGCGCTGGCGGCGCTGCTTGCCCGCGCGCTCGAAGCAACAAGATTTGAGATCCTGCAAGGTGTCGAGATGGGTCGCCCCAGCGAGATTACCGTCCGGATTGATGGCCCCGACCGGCCGCCTCGCATCGAGGGCCATTGCGTGCCGGTCAGCACCGGGATCATGCTCGTCTGAGTTGGTTGCTATTTGAACGGTTTGGGTTACGACGTTAGGACAATGACGGGCGGTCGTGCAGAAGGACAATCTCAATGACAGCAAAGCAGCCGCTGCATGTCGACCCGGATGAGTTTCGCGGTCGGGTCCACGCGGGCTATGCGCAATACCGGCCCCTGTCCGGGTTGATCCGCATCGGGCCAAGCATGCCGATCGCCACGCGGCACGCCGATGTGGAGGCGATGGCCACCGATCCGCGCACCCGCCAGGTGGAAACCGAGATGCTGGAGATGTCGGGCATCACCTCCGGCGCGCTGCACACGTTCTACGCCAACACCATGCTGCTCTCGAACCCGCCGGTGCATCTGCAGCGGCGCCGGCCGACTGCCCGCGCGTTTGCCCACAAGCTGATCGAGGCCTGGCGGCCGCGCATTCGTACGCTGGTCCTGGAGTTGATCGATGAATGCTATGCACAGGGTGAAACGGATTTTGCCGAGGCCATCGCCAAGCCGCTGCCGTCGCGCATCATTGCCGATATTCTCGGCATTCCCAGGGAGGATGCGCCGCGTTTTGCCGCGATGGTTTACGGCATGTCGCGCGGCATCGGCTATTTTCGACCGGAACATTTTCCGGGCATCGAACAGTCGGCGGGTGAGCTTACGGCCTATGTCGAAGGGCTGGTTGCCGCACGACGGGCCGAGCCACGCGACGATTTCATCACCGACTACCTGCGCACCGTCGATGAGGACGGCAACTTGAGCGACATCGAGACACTGACCCAGATCGTCTCTCTGATCCTCGCCGGCAGCGACACGACCCGCTTCGGGTTGACCGCATTGGTTTACCTGCTGCTCGCCCATCGCGACCAGTGGGAGGCCCTTTGCGCCGACCCGGAGCTGGTGCCGGGCGCCGTGCGTGAAGCCCTGCGTTTTGAGCCGCCGGTCGGCTCCTACGGCCGGGTGGTGACCGAACCGCTGGAGATCGACGGCATCACACTGGCACCGGGTGCACCTCTGCAACTCTCCATCCTGTCGGCCCAGCGCGACGAGGCGGTCTATGCCGACCCGCAGCGCTTCGACATCCATCGCAACGACCATCCGCGCTGGAGTGTTAGCTTCGGCGGTGGCCCGCATCGTTGCCTGGGCGAAGCGCTTGCCCGCGCAGAGATGGAGGAAGCACTGCTGGCGTTGAGCGAAAGACTGCCTGATTTGCAGCTCGCCGGACCGCCACCGGTGTTCAAGGGCCATATGGGCATTCGCGGCACGGCACCCATGGCAGTGCGCTGGGGCTAGAGCAAAAGGCCCAACCTCTATGGCGGCGGCAGGAACGGCCGGTTGCGGGGTGTGTTGGGCAGCATGTCGCGGTATCCGGCGGCGTCCTTGCGATTGCTCCAGCGTGGTCGGGTCATGATGACCCGGCCCGTGGTCGCGCCGCGGCGACGCCGTACCGTCAGCTCCAGTTCGACCGTCCAGTCAAAGTAGCCCAGGATGGCCGTCCGCTGCGGAACGATGCACACGACCCAGGTGCGGAATGTCCACTTGATCTCCATCTGTGTGCCGTCCGGCAGGCGGCCGGTTTTGATGCCGTCGGTGCTCACGCGCCCCTGCGGGTTCCTCACGCCGGGATAGTCGCGCATCTCGAGACCGCCGCCCGGAAGCGGGCTGACATGCGGATAGCAGGGCGACTTGGCGTTCTTTTCGACGTCGAGCACGAATTTGTCGCCGGTGCTGAGTTGGCGAGCGTCGCGGAAGACCCTTTGGCGCGGCAGCTTGAGCCGCACCTTGCGGATTTTGCCCTGGATGAAACAGAATTTTTGGCAACCGCCGGCCCGGGGAACGAAGCGCATGCGTGTGTGGGCCCCGTAATAGGTGTTGCCGCCACCGATATCGAGGCCCGGAATGGCGGTGATGCCGCTGCTCGCCGTCCCGGCCGTGGCGGTTCCGGCAGAACCGGATTGGCCCTGCGGACAGGGATCGGCGACCTTGATCTCGACGATTTCGAGCGCCCGGATCGAGGGCGGACGCACGGCGGTGCCGCCGCCTGGCGGCGGCGGTGGCGCCGGGCCGGTCAACGTCAACCGATCACCGACCTTCGGCTTGACGGCGCCCTGCGCATCATGCTCGCAGCAAAGCCGCAGCTTGAATGTGGGGCCGAGACGTCCGCGAACCTTTTCCTGCACCTCCAGATCGACGCAGCGGCCGATCGCACCGGGAATGGAATTGCCGCGGCCATCGGTCCAGTGGAGCGGTCGCTTCTTGCCGCGGCCGATTTCCGTGCTGATCGCGGCACCGGATTCGTGCCGCGCAGTCACCTTGATCTTGCGGTTGTGGATGTTCTTGAGGCGGAGGCGGGTAAAGCAGCAATGGGCAGGTGCCTTCACCCTGCCGCCGTCTTTCCCATCCGGTTCTTCCTTCCGGATGATCGTGCCGTCATTCTCGATCATGATCGTCTGATCGGCGAGAATGTCAGGCGCTTCCTCATCAAGCTTCAGCAAGTCCTCGAGTTGGTGCTCGGCAAGCGCCTGGGCCGCCAGCAGATTGTCGCGGTCCTGTTCGTCCCACTTGTCGGTGTCCGCAACGAAGAAGTCCGCCAAAACTGAGTGATATGGCGCCAACGCCTTGTCGAGCAGCGGACCGTATTCGAACGGATCGCGCCAGGCTTCAAGGACCCGGTCGCGCAGGCCGAACCCGTGCGCCACGGCCTTCTCGAATGCACCGATGAGGCGATCTGGCTCGCCTTTGCTCTTGCCCATGCCTGCCTCCGTTCCGTCAGGTCATCCAACGCCCCCACATGATCGAAGCGGGCCGGTGCTGGGCGCCGACCCGCATGCCCCTTTTTGGTTACGCCTTGCCTTCGGGCACCACCACCTTGCGATAGAGGTGCCACGTCGTGTGGCCGAGCACCGGAATGACGATGGCGAGCCCGACCAGCAGCGGGATCGTTCCGATCAGCAGGGCGACGGCCACGATGAGACCCCAGAAGAGCATCGGCACCGGATTGGCCTGCACGACACGCATCGACGTCTGGATGGCCGAAAAGGCGCCGACATTGCGGTCAAGGAGCAGCGGAAAGGCGATGACCGTCGTGCACAGCACGATCAGGGCAAAGACGAAGCCGACGGCGTTGCCGAGGACTATGAGGGTCCAGCCGCGCTGGGTGGTCAGCACGTCGCCGAGGAAACCAAGGATCGATTCGGGTGTGCCGGCGCCGAACAGCACCGTGTAGATGGTCTGCGCTGCAAGCATCCAGGCAACGAACAGCGCCAGCAGCAAGAGTGCGACCGTCATGATTGCCGGGATCGCCGGAGACTGTCGCACTTCGAGCGCGTGGTGCCAGGACGTATCGAGCCCCTTTTCCCTGCGCCGGCTGATCTCATAAAGACCGATGCCGGCGATCGGACCGAGCAGCGCGAACCCGGTCAGCAGCGGATAGATCAACTGAACGACATTGCCGCCCGACGTCCATGTCAGCAGAACCGCGCCCACGATCGGATAAATCAGGCACAGGAACACGTAATGGGACGGTTTTTCCCAGAAGTCGGCAAGGCCGAGGCGAAGCGCATCCATCACGTCCGATGTCGTGATCTGTCGCACATCGGGATGGGCGATCGGTTCGCCAGTGTCCCTCAGAAGCTGCGTGTCAGCCATAACCTGTCCTCCTTTGAAAGGGTTCGCATGATCAGGTCACGGCGCTGCGGACACGCAAACCCGCAACCTGCACCAGGTTCAATATACGCCCTTCAGGGAGCGCGGCAAATGGTCGCATCTACAACAGATTTAACAGATGCGTTACCGGGAGCCTGCGGTTCGCGGCGGTCAACCAAACAATCGGCGGCGAAATGCGCGCAGGGCCAGCAGCCCGAGCGCCAGGGGAAAGGCAACGGTGTTCACCGGCAATGCCACCTGCGCCACGGTGGAATTGCCGATACCGACCAGCGGATGCGTCAGCAGTCCGGCCAGCATGGCCACGGCATTCTGCACCGGCGAGGCGAGCAGCAATGCGGCAAAGACGATTGCAGCCAAGACGACCACGCGTCGCAAAACAGCCTGACGCCGCAGCACGGTTGCTTTGGCCATGACGCCTGTGGTGAAGGGTTCGTCTTCAAGGGTTTGCTCGGCGCTGGCAAACAGCGCCTGAAGGGTCCGGTCGCGATCGTCGGTCATGTCTTTTCCCTGGGTTCGGGTGTGTAGTCGGCCAGCATCTGCTGCAGGCGCTGGGTTCCGCGGCGGATGTTCGATTTGACCGTGCCCGGTGGCATTCCGGTCAAGTCGGCAATTTCTGCGTGGGTCATGCCTTCGTGGTAAGCGAGCACGATGCAGAGGCGAACGGGTTGTGAGAGTGCGGCAAGCGCCCGATCGAGGTCGACCGCGGTGCCCGGTTGAACCGGCTCTGCAGGGGCGGTCTCATCGAGTTCCACGGAACCGCGCAGCGCGTCGGCCTTGCGCACATGCTGCAGCCAGACATTGACAGCCAGCCGTTTGAGCCACCCGCCGAAATGACCAGGCTGTCGCAATTGGCCAAGGCTGCTCCAGGCCTGCACGAATGTCTGCTGGGCGAGATCGTCGGCCAGGTCGGCATCGCCGCTAAAGCGCCGCATCAGATTGCGGATCCAGGACTGACGCCGGCGCACCAGTTCGGCAAAAGCGGCCTCGTCCCCGGATTTTGCCAGGGCGACGATCAGGGCCTCCGGCCGATCCGTTGGAGTCTGTCCGCCCGGCATGGCGGTCAGGCCGCATCGCCACCGCGACCGGCAATGCGCGCGGCGACCACCAGCCCGATGCCGATGAAACCGACGAGAGCTGCAGCACCGAGAATGGGATAGAGCGCCGGCGCGTATTGCAAGGCGATGAACCAGGCAAGCAGTGCCAGCCCGGGCGCGGTAAACAGCACCACCACGCCCCAGACCTGCAGTTCGCGGGCAAGCCGCGCCGTCCCGCCGGAACTTGCAGACAGCAGCTTGTCGACCAGATCCTCATCGATGGCCTGACCGCTTTCCAGCATGCTGCGCAATGTCCGCTGCTGCGCCTCGCGCTTGCGGATGTCGTACCACATGCCGGCCACCACGATGGCCGCGAGAAAAAGCCAGAACCCGATCGCCGCCACCCCGGCCCCGGTATTGATCATCATGCCTTCCATGACCCACATCCTGTCGTTTGGTTGAACTCTATAGACAGAGATGCAGCACGGATTGATTTGGATGCAGGCGGTGAAACTTTTTTGTCGGGCCGACGACTATTGCAGGGGCCAGGCGCAGGTCTGTTCGCCGACATCCTTGCACGGCTCATAGATTGCCGTATCGCTGGTGCTGCCATCGTCCCAGACGACCTGAACCGCGACCGTTTTGGCCGATCCCGGTGCAAGACGGATCGCGATATCCTCCACTCCGGCATCCGACGGCAATGCGAAAGGCATCTGCGGATTGCATTTGACCAGCGGGAACCGCTCGTTCAACAGCCGCGAATTGACCGAATAGCGAATTTCTTTCAGCCGGCAGTGCATGGTCTGCAAGGCCGTGAAATAGACCCACTGGGCGCCGCCAAAATTGCGGAATTGCACCCAACCCGACTGCCGGTTGGCATCCAGCATGGCCTGGTAAATCGCCATCGGCGGCACGCGCATCTGTTCCTGTGCAACCGCCATCGGCGTGATCGCCAGGCACGCCAAAAGCGCTTTTGCCAACAGTTTGCCGGTCTGACGGTCACGCTTCATGGTCGTTCCCCCTTCTTTGAGGGGAAGTCTGACCATGCGGCGTGGCAATTGCAAGGACCCGGCCTTCAACACTGCCGCTGAATGCGTCTCGGATCGATGGGCAGGTCGGCGAGCTGGCGTTGCGACATGGTCCGCAATTGCGGATGGGAAAGCGGGTCGCAGGACCACGAACCATGGGCAAAGTCGCTGGTGCTGCAGGGCAAAGCGGGTTGGCGCAGGCGCCTCAGGATGATTTTGAGCATATTTAGCATTGCTTGAACATAATGCAGCCAGGCCCTGAATTTGATCGATTCTTTCTGCATTGTGGTATAGCTGTGCTATATGAGAAACCTGAACCGAACGACACTGGCGGGCCTGCGGGCCGTTGAGGCCGTGGGGCGGCTGGGCAGCGTTCGGGCGGCTGCGGACGAACTCGGCGTGACGGTTGGCGCAGTCAGTCAACAGGTCCAGAAGACCGAACACCAATTGGGACGGCCCCTGTTTGAGCGTCGTCCCAAGGGGTTGGTGGCGACGGCTCCTGGGGAGGCAGTCTTGCAGCGCCTCAGCCGCGGCATGGCGGAATTGTCGGCCGCCGTGGCGCTGGCCGGTCAACAGAGCGACCAGTCGCTGACCGTCTCGGCAGCGCCGGTCTTTGCCAGCAAATGGCTCGTCTGGCGTCTCAAGAGTTTCAATGCCGAACATCCGGACATTCAAATTCGCGTGGACGCATCCGATACCCTGATCGATCCGAATGTGTCGGACGTCGATGTCTGCATTCGTGTGGGGCCCGAACCCGGTTCGAACGTTGTCAGCACCAGGCTGCTCGACCATCGCATTTTTCCGGTTTGCAGCCCGATGCTCGCACGGCGGGTGAAGACGCCGGCCGACTTCGGCAAGCTTCCGATCATCCGGGACCAGAATGCATCCTTCGACTGGAACCTGTGGCTCGAGCCGCATGGTCTCGACAGCTCCATCCTCGGCGACGGCCCGAGCTTTTCCGACGGGGCCATATGTCTTGATGCGGCTATTGCCGGCCAGGGCGTGTTCCTGGCGTGGGAAACCCTGGCCTGCGATGCTTTGCGCTTTGGCCGGGTGGTTGCGCCCTTCCCGGACCGCATTTCCACGAACCACGCCTATTGGCTGGTGACCGGCACTCGTCCACCAAGACCGAAAGTCGTTCGCGATTTCGAACGCTGGCTCAAACGAGAACTCGATGCATCGATCAAAGCAACCGACCAACGTTCCGAAGACGAGGAGTGCTAGGTTTCCGCGGGTGTCGCTACTGCAGCAGGCCCCGCCGTAGTGCTTTTACGGCCGCGTGGTGCTTGTTGAGACTGCCGAGTTTGCGCGAAGCGGTCAGCGCATGGTGGTTCACCGTCGACACCGACAGGCCGAGAATGGTGGCGATCTCGCCGGCGGTCTTGCCTTCCAATGTCCAGGCGAGGCATTCGCGTTCGCGGATCGACAGCTCGACGCCGTCGCCACCGGCACCACCGGCATGGGCCTTGATGGCCAGGTCGTGCATATCGTAAGCCGCCGCAGTGACACGGCCATAGGCACCGCGGGTGACGTCATGCAGATGCCGCTTGTCCGACGACACCACATTGAACACGGACAGCGAACCGTCCGGTCCGCGCACCGGGACGCCAAGACCGTAGGTGATCTTGAACACCCGCGCCTCGTCGAAGACCAGGCGCTGCGGCTTCTTGAAGCTGCGCAGAAATCTCCCTTGTCCCCAGAAGAACGGCCGGGCGCTGTCGCGTGCCAGATCGGTCACGGGGTCGAGTTCGAAATAGCGCTTGGCCATGTAGCGGCCGGTCCACTCATCGGGATAGCTGGTGCGTAGCGTGTTGACGATGCCGAAGGGCCGCTGGTTCGGCGGCGTCAGCACAATGAAAGAGAAATGCTCGAGCCCCAGGTCGTCAATCATGGCGCCCATGCGGCGGCCGACATCGGCTTCGGTGTCGTCGGGCAGAAATTCACTCTCCGCCAGCCACGGCGTCATGACGGGACTCCACTGTGCCTTTTGGCGCCCGGTTGAGTCGTCGCCCCGACCAGCCAAAAGATTGCAATTTCTTTCAAATTCTACACCTGACGGCGCGATTTTGGCAAACCTTGGCAATTGAGCCCGTTTCCCCCGCGCCTGTAGCCTTGGCGGCGAAAAACCAACCGACAAAGTTTGAGGGAGAACCCCATGAAGAAACTGACAATGGCGCTGGCTGCTGCCACCATGCTGACCGGGTTTGCGGTCACCGCATCGCTTGCCGACGTGGTGAAGATCGGCGTGATGGCGCCGCTGACCGGACCGACCGCGTCGGATGGCGAGGAATTCGTCAAGGGTGTCGAGCTGGCGGTCAAGGAAGCCAATGCAAACGGGGGCGTCGCCGGCCACACCTTCGAGGTGGTCACGGCCGATGTGGTCGACCATTCGGCAGCCAATGTCTCGGCCGCCGCCGAGCGGCTTCTCTCGACCGACGGCGTTCACGTGATTCTCACCGGTTACGCCAGCCTGTCGATGTTCGAAACGGAGCTGATGGCCGAGGCCAACATGCCCTACATCCCGGCCGGTCCGTCACCGCAATTTGCCGCAATCGTTTCCCAGGCGCCGGAAGATTTCACCTGCTGCTGGTCGTTCACCGCCGATTTCAAGGGCTACGAAACGGACGTCACGCCGACCATCGAAGCGCTCTCGGCGGCAGGGCATTTCCCGCTCGACGCCAAGACTGTCGCGATCATTTCGTCCGACAATCCCTATTCCAAGACGATCTCGGAAGGCATGAAGGTGGCGTTCAAGGACGCCGGCTGGACCATCACAACGGATGAACTCGTGCCCTTCGGCCCGGTCAGCGACTGGCGGCCGATCCTCGCCAAGGTGCGCGAAAACCCACCGGAAGTGATCATCAACACGGACTACATCCCGTCCAATGCGGCCCTGTTTACCAACCAGTTCCGGGAAAATCCCACCAATTCCCTGCTGTTCCTGCAATATGCGCCCCTGGTACCGGAATTCGTCGAGCTCACCGGCGAAAAATCGAATGGCGTCCTCTACAACGCCATCGGCGCCACCCTCGACGTCGACAACCACCCACGCGGCCAGGAAGTCTCCGAAAAATACCGCCAGGAATACGGCGTCAACTCCGGCGCCTACGGCACCGGGCTCTACGAAATGACCACGGTCTATTTCGACGCGCTCGAAAAGGTCGGCGACCCCACAGACCATACGGCCATCGGCAAGGCGATCGGGGAAACCAAGCGCCCCGTGGTCTCCGGCCACCTCGAATTCGACCCGGAAACCCATGTGGCCAAGCAAAGCAACGACCACGTCCCCGTCACCTTCTTCCAGATTCAGGACGGCAAGGGTGTGATGATCGCGCCCGAAAAATACAAGAACGGCTCCTTCAAGACGCCGGTCTGGATGAGCAAGTAAGGCGCAACCGCCACAATGCAGCCCCTGTTGAAGATCGAAGGACTGACCAAGTCCTTCGGCGCCCTGGTCGCGGTCAATGACGTGTCCTTCGAGGTCGAGCCAGGCGAGATTCTCGGTATTGCCGGGCCCAACGGGTCCGGCAAATCGACGCTGTTCAACCTGATCAGCCGCATTCCGTTTGGTGCCGACAGTGGCCGCGTCACATTCGACGGCCAGCGGATCGAGCGAACCGCCGATTGCAATATCGCCAAGCTTGGGGTTGTGCGCACCTTCCAGCGCGAGGCGGTTTTCGCCTCCCTGTCCTGCATCGACAATATTCTGGTCGCCATCGAGCAGACGCTGGGCAGCCGCGGCCGAGAGGCCGAAAAACTTGCGGACGAGGCGTCCGAGCGGGTTGGGTTTCCGCGCAATTTCCACAATATGCCGGCCGCTTCGATGCCGGTCTTCTATCAGAAGCAGTTGATGATGGCGACGGCTGTGGCACAGCGTCCGCGGTTGCTGCTGCTCGACGAGCCGGCCTCCTCCCTGGTGGAAAACGAGATCGACTGGGTGCGCGAAACCATCACGCGCCTGAACGAGGAAGGGGTCTCGATCCTGCTCATCGAACACGTCCTGCAACTGTTGATGTCCGTTTCGCGCCGGCTCCTGGTGATGGAACAGGGCCGCGTCATCGCGCTCGGCGATCCTCAGGAGGTCACGCGCGAGAAGGCGGTGATCGAAGCCTATCTGGGGCAGGCGCAATGAGCGCCCCGCTCCTGCAGGTCACCAATCTGGCCGGCGGCTACCCGCCCGTGTCCGTCTTTCGCGGTGTCGATTTCCAGATCGGCGCCCAGGAATCCGTTGGCTTCTTCGGCCCCAACGGCCACGGCAAGACAACTTTGTTGAAAACCGTCGCTGGCCTGCTCGACCCGTGGGAGGGAGATATCGTCTTTGCCGGTCAACGGCTCAACGCGGAAGGTCGAATGCGCCCCCGCACCTCACGCAATATCAATTACGACCTGTTCCGGCGGCGGCGAATTCGAACCACGACGGTCGTCGATGCCGGCCTGATATACGTCATGCAGGGCAACCAGTTGTTTCCGGAAATGACGGTCGAGGAAGTGCTCGATGTCGCCCCGCTCGGCGCCAGAGGGCGCAGCGGAGTCGTCGAGATGCGTCGCCAGATATCTGACTTGTTTCCCAGGCTGGCGGAACGCCGGCGCTCAAAGATCCGCTACCTCTCAGGTGGAGAAAGGCAGATGGTCTCGATAGCCGTCGGGTTGATGGCCTTGCCGAAACTGCTGGTCCTCGACGAACCGACACTCGGGCTGTCGCCGAAACTGCGGATCGAGTTGCAGCAGGTGATCGGCCGGATTCGCGAAACGGGCGTCCCTCTCATTATCGTCGACCAGAATGTGGAGTTCCTGACAGCGCTGGTCGACCGCTTGTTCCTGTTCGACCATGGGTCGATTACCCGGGAAATCGACGCGGCCTCCATGCCGTCGCATGACGAAATCATGGAAATGATGTTCGGAGCGGGCCATTGATCGCCATCGATACATTGGTCTTCCTGATTGCCTCGGGCATTCTGCTCGGCGGACTTTACGCGCTGATGGCCACAGGCCTTGCCATTGTCTGGACAACGCTCGGCATCTTCAACTTCGCCCACGGCGCTTTCGTTGCGCTTGGCGCCTATGTCGCCTGGCAGGTGTCCCAGAGCATGACCGGCGGTTTCGGCTTTCTGATCGCCGCGATCGCGTCCGCCATTGTCATGTTCGGTGTCGGCTTCGTGCTCCACTACGCGCTGGTCAAACCGTTCGAACGCAATGCCAACCTGGTGCTGCTCGCCGTCATCACCACGCTGGCCGGCGCCTCGATCATCGAAAACGGGATCCTTCTGTCCTGGGGTCCAAGAGACAAGCAGATTGCACCTCCCATCGACGGCACGATCGGCCTGATGGGAGCTGAGCTCAATCTCTGGGATGTCGTGATCCTGTTCGTGGTGCTGGCAATCCTTGCCGCGCTGGCACTGTTCCTGCGCCGGACGACCATCGGCCGGGCACTGCGGGCAACCGCACAGAACCGAGAAGCGGCCGAGTTGATGGGGCTGAACGTGTCGCTGCTCTTTGCACTCACAATCGGACTTTCGGCGGCGACTGCCGCCCTCGCCGGCGTGTTCATCGGCTCCTTGCGATTCATCAGTCCGACCTTCGGCACGGATCCGCTGATGAAGTCGCTGATCGTTGTCATCCTGGGCGGCGTGGCGCGCTTCACCAGCCCTATCTACGCGGCGTTCATCGTCGGCATCGCCGAAGCGTTCTCCGCCTATTACCTCGGTCTCTACTGGGCGCCGGCGGTGCTGTTCGCGATGATGATCGCGGTGCTGCTGATCAAACCCGAAGGCCTGTTCGGCCATCGCTCCAAGACGTTGTAGACACGTGAAATACGCTCCCCCCTTTCACCGCACCAACGGTTTTCTACCGGTCATGCTGATCCTGGTAGCTCTCTTGGTGCTGCCGTGGGTTTTGACCGACACCTATTTCCGCCACACGCTGATCCTGGTGTTCATCTACGCGGTGCTGGCCTCCAACTGGGATGTGTCGCTGGGCCTCGGCGGCGTGGTGAATTTCGCCCATATGGCGTTCTTTGCCATCGGCCTCTACGCCTACGGAATCATGGCCAAGATCATCGGAATCGATCCGTGGTTGGCGATGATCCTCGCGCCAGCGCTGTCGGTGGTCTTTGCCGGGCTGCTCGCGGCGCCCATTCTGAGGCTCGAAGGGATCTACGTCATCCTGGTGACCATCGCAGCCACGCAGTTGCTTCTCCAGGTGGTGGTCAGCCAGTCCGACTATACCGGTGGCACCAGCGGAATGGTGCTTCTACCGCGCCTGACGCTGGGCGACTACAGACTGAGCAGTGACGGAAGGATCGGCTACTACTATGTGGCGCTGCTTCTGCTCGCCGTGTCGACGTTCTTTCTCTATAAGCTGGAACGCTCGTCGCTGGGGCGCGCCATCAAGGCCATGCGCGACAACAAGTATTACGCCATCGCACGCGGTGCTTCTGAAGGTCGCATTCGGCTGCTGACGCTTGCTGCCTCGGCTGTCTTTCCGGGACTGGCTGGCGCTTTCTACGGCGCCTATCTGCGTGTCGCCTCTCCGGATGTGTTCGGGCTTGGCTTTCTGACCGTCACCCTGTCGATCCTGTTGCTCGGCGGCATCTCCACCATCTGGGGATCTCTGATCGCAGCCTTCGTCATCACCATTCTTGCCCAGCTTCTGGGCGACTATGGCTCATGGCGCGACATCTTCATTGCTTTGCTCATCATTGGTGTTGTCGTGGTCTATCCGGGCGGCCTGTTCGGCGCCCTGCAGGAGGCCTGGGGCGCCTTTAACCGGGCCAAGACCAACGCCATCGCTGCCTGGAACAGACGAAACGGCCGAGCAGCGAGGCGCCAAGCTTTGAATGTCGAAGACCGGCTGATTCAGACCAGTCACGGTCCGGTTTCCGTCGCAGACACGAAAATCGGCGACAAAACCTTGCTGCTCATCCACGGAAACTCGGCCTGCAAGGAGGTGTTCCGCCACCAGTTCGCTGAGTTCCGTGACGACTATCGCGTCGTTGCCTTTGACCTGCCGGGCCATGGCGTGTCGCCCAACGGCGATCCGGAAGACGATTACAATGTGGAGGCCTATGCGGAGATCGCCCATGAGCTGGTCCAGGCGTTGGACCTGGGAACGCCCGCGATCTTCGGCTGGTCTCTCGGGGGGTATGTAGCGCTTGAATACGCGGCCGCGGGTTACCCGCTGGCATCGCTGGCGATCTGTGGCACTTCGCCGATCAACAAATATCCGGACGACATGCCACGTGGCTATATCGCCACCCCTCACATGGAACTGGCTGGCAAGCGATTCCATTCGCCGCGGGAGAAGCACAATTATGCGCTGCACACCGTCGGCATGCCGAAGGGCGCCGAACCGTTGGCATGGCAGACGGTGTGGCGAACCGACGGTCAGGCGCGCGAGCAGGCCTTCGCCAAACTCAAGACCATCGACTGGCCGCGCCAGATGCGGGTCATGCGAGACGGCACCGTGCCATTCGCCATGATCAATGGGCCCGGCGACCCGTTCATCAACCACGACTATTGCCGGTCGCTGACCTATGGAGCCATCTGGAAGGGCGCACCGCAAAACGTCGGGACCGCCGGCCATGCACCGTTTCTCGAGGATCCGCAAGGCTTCAACGAGATGCTTCGCGGCTTTCTGACGTCAACGAAGACGCCGATTTCCGATCCGGTCTGAACCATTCGCCCTGGCCCGTTCATTGTTTCTGCACCGTTCGGTGATATCGCGGTTATGATCCGATCGCCGAAACAAGCGGATGCAGTGCCATGCAGTCAGCCTTCAAAGCCTACGACATTCGCGGTGAAATTCCGCGACAGATGAACATTCCTTTTGCCTACCGCTTCGGTCAGGCCGTTGCTCATGACAAAAGGCCCGCGAGCGTTGTTGTCGGCCACGATATGCGCCAAGACAGCCCGGCGCTGGCTCAGGCGATCGCCCAGGGACTGCTGGACAGCAGCGTCGATGTGCTGCCGCTCGGACAATGTGGCACCGAGGAAGTCTATTTCCAGACAGATGTCAGCGGCGCCGATGCCGGGCTGATGGTAACGGCCAGCCACAATCCATACAGCTATAATGGCATCAAGATGGTGCTTGCGGGCGCCCGGGCAGCCACCCGTGACAATGCGCTGCAGAGCCTGGAAACCCTGGTCTATTCGGACAGGAAGTTTCCGGCAGTCAGCGACTTCGCACAGCGTGGACGGCTGGCGCCGATGCTGTCAAAAGACCGCTATGTCGAGCGGCTCCTCAGCCAGGTCGAAGGCCTTGATCTGAAGCCGCTGAAAATTGTCTGCCATGCCGGCAATGGCTGTGCCGGGCCGGTGATCGATCTGCTCGAGGCGCATCTGCCCTTCGAATTCATCAAGGTGGATCACGAGCCGGACCCAACGCTGCCGAACGGCATTCCCAATCCGCTTCTGCCAGAGAAGCGGGCGCGCGCCAGCGACGCGGTGCGCGAGCGCGGCGCCGACCTCGGTCTCGCCTGGGACGGCGATTTCGACCGTTGTTTCTTCTATGACGAGAAGGGTCGCTTCGTGGAAGGCTACTACCTGGTCGGGCTGATCGCCCAGACCATGCTGCAAGGCCATCCGGGCAGCACGATCCTGTACGATCCGCGACTCACCTGGAACACCATCGACGTGGTGGAAAAGGCCGGCGGTACGCCGAAACTCTGCCGTACCGGCCACGCCTTTTTCAAGCACATGATGCGCGAGGAGGACGCGGTATATGGCGGCGAAATGAGCGCCCATCACTATTTCCGCGACTTCAGCTACTGCGACACAGGCATGCTGCCCTGGCTTGCCCTGGTCGCCGAACTGTCTGCAAGCGGAGCAAAACTCAGCGAACTGGTCGAAGAACGCATCGGCGCCTTTCCATGCTCGGGCGAGCTCAACTACACGGTTGAGGACAGCGATGCGGCCCAGAAGAAAGTCGCTGATCACTACGCACCGGCCTATCCGACAATCGAAACGATAGACGGCCTGAGCATGGCCTTCGACGACTGGCGTTTCAATCTTCGCGCTTCCAACACAGAACCGCTGCTGCGGCTCAATGTGGAAGCGCGCGGCAACGAGGCGCTGGTCAAGGAGAAGGTCGCCGAAATCGCGACGATGATCGAAGGCTGAGCAGCAAACGATATCCGTTCAACTGTCTCCGAGGGCGTTCGGAAAAAAGAGCTGCTGGCCCTGCAGACGGAATGAGGCGATGGCGGCCTGCCCCGCCGGTCCCAACAGCCAGTCGATGAAATCCTGGCCTGCATCGGCCTTGACGTTGGGACAGCGGGTATCGTGGACCAGGATGACGCCGTACTGATTGAACAGGTCCGGATCGCCCTGCGCCAAAATCCGATGCTTCATCTTGTTGCCAAACGCAATCCAGGTCGCCCGGTCTGTCAGCACGTAGGCATCCATGGCCACCGCGATGTTGAGTGTCGCGCCCATGCCGGAGCCGGTTTCACGATACCAGCTGCCGCTGTCTTTGGTCGGATCGAGCCCGGCGGATTGCCAAAGAGCCATTTCCTTCTTGTGGGTTCCGGATTCGTCGGCCCGCGACGCAAAGGGTAGATTCGCGGTGGCGATCTTTTGAAACGCGTCAGAGGTGTTTGGAGCGCCTTCAATGCCAGCCGGATCGCTCTCAGGCCCGACGATGACGAAGTCGTTGTACATCACATCGAACCGTTGTTTGCCGTAGCCCTCTGCAACAAATGCCTCTTCGTCGGGCTTGGCATGGACCAGCAGAACATCGCCATCGCAATTGCGGGCATTCTTGATGGCCTGGCCGGTGCCAACGGCCACAACGCGCACCTGGGTTTCGGAGCTCTCCTCATAGATCGGCAAGATATGTTCGTAGAGGCCGGAATTCTGGGTCGACGTCGTGGATTGCAGAATAATGAACTCATCGGCTCGTGCTGTTCCCGCGATCAGTGCGAACGTTAGCGACGCGAGTACAAATCCGGCGTGAAGCATGAAGGGCGGTCTCCTATTCATATGAGCAGCTTACCGGCAATGAAATCCGCGGCCTCGGAACTCTGTGGTGAATCGAAAAACTGATCCGTCGGCGCCCGTTCGACGATCCGCCCGTGGTGCATGAACAGGATGTCGTCGCTGATCCGCCGCGCCTGGGCAAGGTCATGGGCGATCAGCACGATGCGCATGCCGCCGGCACTCGCCGCCTGGACCATTTTTTCAATGACCAGCACCGAGGCCGGATCGAGGCTGGAGGTTGGTTCATCAAGAAACAGGATATCGGGCTGGGTTGCCAGGGCTCGCGCCAGGGCGAGACGCTGGCGCTCACCGCCGGAAAGCACCCGGGCCGAAGCACCGGACAATTTGCTCAAGCCGGCCTCCTCAAGCACCCGTTGTGCCCGACGGGTCGCCTCGGCTGCCGGGTGGCCGACCGCCCGCAACGCAAATTCGACATTGGCGAGAGTTGAGCGACGCAAGAGCACCGCGCTCTGCAAGACCATGGCGAACCGGCAATAGCGATCACGGGCTGGCGGTGCGCCGTTCCACAAAACACGGCCCCGGTCCGGCTGGTTCAAGCCGGCGAGCACGTGTAGGAGGAGGGATTTGCCGGCACCGTTGGGTCCGACCAGAACCGACGTGCCTCGACCGCCGACGACAATCTCGTCGACGTCGAGCAGCACCCGACCCTTGCGGCGCACATAGAGACCGGATCCGGTAAGCGGCAGGATCGGCCTGGTGGCCTGCTGAACCGCCGAAGGGCGATCGTCAGGCATAGGCCACCCTCTGGGCGGCGGCGCGCATCAGAAACACCATGGCGTTGACGGCGAAGGCGATGATCACCAGGACGATCCCCAGCCCCAATGCCAGCGCCAGATTTCCCTTCGAGGTTTCCAGCGCGATGGTCGTCGTCATCGTTCGGGTCACGTGGTTGATGTTGCCGCCAACGATGATCACGGCGCCGACCTCCGCGACCGCTCGCCCGAACCCGGCAAGCAAAGCCGTCATCAGGCTGTATCGCCCTTCCCACAGCAGCGTGCGAAGCCGGGCCATACTGCCCAGCCCAAACAGCACAAGCTGATCGCGGTATTCGCCGTGCAAGTCTTCCAAAGTTTGCCTGGTCAGCGCAGCAATGATCGGAAAGACCAGCACGGACTGGGCAATGATCATCGCGGTGGGCGTGTAGAGCAGTTGCAGCGGCCCGAGTGCGCCGGCGTTTGACAGGAGCATGTAGACAACAAGGCCGACGACCACGGGCGGCAGCCCCATCATCGCCGTCACCGTGACAATGACCAGCCCCCGGCCGGGAAACCGTGACACGGCCAGAAAAGCGCCGACCGGCAGCCCCACCAGCGAGGCCACGACAACGGCCGTCAGGCTGACGCGCAGCGACAGCCAGACGATCTCCAGCAGACCGGCGTCCAGTCCCAGAACCAGCCGGAAGGCCTCAAGGATCGATGCGGCGAAATCTTGCATGCGCCGTTTGCCACTCCTGCGACTTTTCTGGCCGTTTTAATACGCAAAGCACCGGCTCATGCCTACCGAAAACGGCATTTCAGGACAGGGCCGCGTCAGTGAACCAGCCAAGAGGATGCAGGCTCAGAGCAAACACGCCGGCTTCCATGAGTAAAACCTGACGTCCGCGCGTCCGCTGTTCGGTTCACAAGATTTCACAAAATTTCGGGACGCATTTCATGACGACCACCGAGCACGTCAGTAGTCGAAACCGGATACCGGCACTCACCGAAACACGGACGGGAACCAACACTATGGCTGACACCACTCACTGCCTGTCGAAGGCCACACAGCCCGAAAAATGGGAATTCTGCCTGAGTGCGACCTGTCTTTTGGTGATTGTCGGACTGGCACTGTCGGCAAGCCAAAAAGTGGCGCGTGCTGACGCTTGCGGGGCAATGGCGGAGCTGATCGAATTCGTCGCCGCCGAGACCGGCCATCGTCCGCTTGCCCATTGCCCGCCGGTAGAAACGACCAGTCAGGCCGAGCTCAAATCCCTGTTTGCGACGGCATCAGCTCACGGCGAGGAACCGCTGGCGGCGTATCTGCCCGGCAGCGGGAATATTCTGCTGAGTTCCGAGATCGACCTGACGACGGCGCTGGGACAAAGCTATCTGGTTCACGAACTTGTACACGCCTCGCAAGCCGCTCGGCATCAACACGCATCATGTCTGGGATCGCTTGAGGCAGAAGCCTATTGGGTGCAGGCCAGCTACTTGCGTCGGCACGGTCAGCACGAGGCGGCAAAACCCTTTGCTTTGTTGAGTGTCATGTTCAGCGTGTGCCCGCAGCCCTACGGACGTTGACAAGGGTGCAGCTTGCCAAGGCAAGGCGAACCTCAGGCTTGCGCCCCCCGCCGATGCGGCGCCGCGAGCGCACACAATGCCAGAATTAATCCGCTGACCGTGGCGATCATTCCAGCGGCGCTGACACTGAAACCGCTGCCGATTAGCTCCATGCCACCGCCGGCCAGCCAGAATCCGAGAACCGCCGAGATCACCGCGAACACGACACTCCATGTTATCTGCGGAAGCAGCCGGTTGGTCATCAACCGTGCCGCAGCAGCGGGGCAAATCAGCATGGCAATCGTGATGATGGCTCCGACCGCCTCGAATGCGGTCACCGCGACCACGGCAACCAGTGAAATCAACAGAGCGCTGATCAGCCTGACCAGAACGCCGCTGGCCTGCGCGAAAACCGGATCGAACGTTGAAACAACAAGGGAGCGCCAGCACACGACCAAAAAGGCAATCACTATGAGCAGCGCGAACACCAGTCGCCCGAGCTGCGGCGGTAGTTCAGAGAGCGCATCCGGGTCGAAAAGTGCATCGGTATCGATGCCGGCGAGCCAGACCAGGCTCTCTAGGTTTCCATAGAGGGCATGTTCCACGTCGAAATGGACGTTGCGCGTGTCGCTTTGCTCCAAAAGCACCACACCCAGCGCAAACAGCGCGGTAAACACCACGCCCATCGCCGCGCCCGGCTCGACCTTGCCGAGGTTGCGCACCAGCTCGATCAGGAGAGCGGAGATCAGCGCCGCCGCCGCCGCGCCAAGCAACATCGGCCCGACGGAAATCGATCCGGTCACGATAAATGCGACGACGATGCCGGGTAGCACCACGTGGCTGACGGCGTCACCCATCAGGCTCTGTTTTCGCAACACGAGGAAGTTGCCCAGCAGCGCGCAGGACACCGCTGCCAGCACGCCTATCAGCGTCGGCACCAGAACCAGTCCGATCCACAAACCGTCCATGATTACCGTGCTCCACCGAGCGCAGCCGGCGCTGCCACCGGGCCCGAAAGCCGTTTTTCCAGTTCGCTGATCTCCCGTTCCGTCAGCCGGTCGGCGATCGGGTCGAGCCGCATCCGGGCGGTGCGATAGCCAACCTCGGGATTGTCTCGCAGATAAAGTGCCCACAGTGCTTCTTCGCGCGCCGCATTCTCGGCCGCATCGATGCCGAGCCGAGTTGGTGTGCCGTCCGCGCGGATGAACCGGTCGGCCTTCAGCACACGCAACGTGTCGCGATCATAGATGGCCTCGCCACGCAGGATAGCCAGCAAACCCTGCCGCCGATGCACCTTGCGTGAAAAGGTACGAGCTCGATAGACGCCATAGAACACGCCCCGTGCCGGTGCGAAGAGCAGCGACAACGCAAACAGGAGAGCGGCAACCAGAACGATGACCGGTCCGGCCGGAAGATTGGGTACGGACGCCGACAAGGCCGTACCCACAAAGCCCGAAACTGCCCCGATAATGCCGCTCACCATGACCATCGTCGTGGATTTCTCGGTCCAGAACCGGGCCGCGACAGGCGGAATGATCAACAAGGCGACCACCAGTATGAGACCGACGATGCGCATGCCTGTCACCGTGACGGCCATGACCAGAAACATCAGCAACAGGTCGGTGCGCCGGATATCGATGCCGGACGTCCTGGCGAAGGTCTCGTCGAAACAGACCAATGTCAGCTGACGGCGAAACACGAAAACGAGGCCGGCAACGAACAATGCCAATCCGGCCAGCATCAACGCTTCACTGCGCAACATGCCAGACGTCGAACCGAGCAGAAAGCTGCCGATGCCGGCCTGACGCCCGACCCCGAGTGACTGAATCACAGTCAGAAGCACAATGCCGAAACCGAAGAAAACGGAGAGAACCGCGCCGATTGCTGCATCGGAGTGAAGGCGCGTTCGCCGGGTCAGCCATTCCACGGCGGCCAGTCCGAACATCGCACTGATCGCCGCGCCCAGAAGCAACCCCGGCAGGAACCGACCAGAACCGCCGAAAGCGGCCATGACCAGAAAAGCTATGCCGACACCCGGCAGGGTGGCATGGCTGAGGGCGTCCGAGACCAGCGAACGTCGTCGCAGAAGCAGGTAGGTGCCCACAGTGCCGCCGGCCCACCCCAGAAGGATGGCCCCGACCGCCACGATGGCCGTGTTGTAGCCAGCCTGAAACGTCAGCGCGCCAAGGAAAGCCGACAGGTCCAACATGGCAGCTGTCTAGTCCGTTGCGACCAGCAGGTCAGCGGCGCGGGTCAGCCGGCCGCCATAGGCCTCTGTCAGATTGGCATCGGTGAATGCCTTGCCGACCGGACCGTTGGCGATGCGCCGGACATTGAGGATCAGCACGTCATCGAAATAATCGGAAACGGTGGCCAGATCGTGATGGACCGCAATCGCCGTGCCACCCCTGCCGACGAGTTTTTTCAGCAGTGTGATGATGGTTTTTTCCGTGGCTGCATCGACACCGGCCAAAGGCTCGTCAAGCACCAGCAGATCGGCCTTCTGAGCAAGCGCTCGCGCTATGAAAACCCGTTGCTGCTGACCGCCGGACAGCTGTCCGATCTGCCGGGTGGCCAGTTCGGCCATATCGACCTGTTCCAAGCAGTCCATGGCGATCTTGCGATGCGATCGACCGATCAATCGGAACGGGCTGAGACTGCGGTAGAGCCCCATCATGACGACTTCGATGACGGTAACCGGGAAATCCCAATCGACGCTTGCCCGCTGAGGGACGTAAGCGATGCGGTTGCGCGCTTCATCAAGCGACTTGCCGAAGAATCGGACGTCGCCGCTGATCGTCGGGACTATACCCATTGAAGCCTTGAGCAAAGTGGACTTGCCGGCGCCATTGGGCCCCACAACGGCGCTCATACGCCCCTGCTCGAATACCGCGTCGACGGAAGACAGGGCAGGTTTGTCGCCATAGGCAACCGAAAGTCCGCGGACCGAAAGAGCCGGCACGGGTCGGGTCTTGTCCTTCTCAGCTCCCAATCAACTTGCCTTTCATGCCGCCCTCGGGTGCCTTGCCCCCCAAAGCGTTGGTGATGGTTGTGGCGTTTGAATCGATCATTCCGATATAGCTGCCGGTGTAGGTTCCGGCGGTGCCCATGGCATCGGAAAAGAGCTCGCCCCCCACCTCGACCTTGTGACCGCGGGCCTCGGCGCCTTCCACCAGGGCCTGAACATTGCGTTCCGATACCGATGTTTCGACGAAGATCGATTCAATGTTGCGGTCCACAATCAGGCTGACGATTTCGTCGACCCGCTGCAATCCGGCCTCGCTTTCGGTCGACAGCCCCTGGATGCCGATCACATCGAACCCATAGGCCTCACCGAAATAGCCGAACGCGTCGTGAGCCGTTATCAGGACGCGCTTGTCTTCAGGGACGCTGGCGAGGCTTTTCCTTGCGTAGGCGGCAAGCTTGTTCATCTCGGCGAGATAAGCGGCGGCATTTTGCTCATAGGTGTCCGCGCCGTCGGGATCGAGCTCAATCAATGCGTCGCGTGTTGCTTGCACAGCGTTACGCCACAGTTCGGGCGCCATCCAGATATGGGGATCGAAGCGGTCAGGATAGTCTGCGCTCGAAAGGCGCTGCTCCGTCGGTACCGCTTCTCCAACGGCATACACCGGTTTGCGCGCCGCCAGTTTTTCCAGAAACTCCTCGAGCTGCGCCTCCAGGTACAAGCCGTTCCAGAAGACCGCGTCCGCACGAACCATTGCGGCAATGTCCGATTGGGTCTGCCGATAGAGATGCGGATCAACCCCCTCACCCATGAGCGTTGTGACGTCGACCCTGTCACCACCCACGGCAGAGACCGCATCACCCACCATCGAAACAGTGGCGACTACATTCAGTTTTTCCGCCGCCCAGGCCGAAGCAATGGTCAACGGATTGACCGCCAAAGCGGTTGCGGCTGCAAGCCCAACGAAAAAACGACGCGTGAACATGTCCGGCTTCGACAATCCCTGTTGAAGATAACACCTATATAGATTGTTCTTCTTTCAAATGCAAATCATTCGCAATAGCAAAATCTCAGCCTTCGAAAAATCGAACTGTGACCCTTTTCAAGGACATGCGAATCCTCGAAAATCTCCCGATGGTCGTCAAACAGCTTCCGGAAACCCTGATCAATCAGATCGCCGCGGGCGAGGTGATCGAACGCCCGGCCAGCGTCGTCAGGGAATTGGTCGACAATGCGCTTGATGCTGGCGCGACGCGTGTCGACATCGCAACGGTGTCCGGCGGCAAGGCGCTCGTTCGGGTCACCGACAACGGTGTCGGCATGGAAAGCGGCGATCTGGCAATGGCGATCGGCCGGCACTGCACCTCCAAGATTGACCGAGGCCTGGACAACATCGCGACGCTCGGCTTCCGTGGCGAGGCCCTCCCCTCGATCGGATCGGTCGCGCGCCTGCGCATTCAGAGCCGCCGGACCCACGACGACAGTGGCCAGGAGATCCGCGTGGAAGGCGGCAAAGCAGAGCCGGTGCGACCCTGCGCCATGAATCCCGGTACGATTGTTGAAGTGCGGGATCTGTTCTTTGCAACGCCGGCGCGGCTCAAGTTCCTGAAGAGCGAACGGGCGGAAGCCGGCGCCATCACCGAAACGGTCAAGCGCATTGCCATTGCCTTTCCGCAAGTCCGCTTCAATCTGTCGGGAACTGATCGGTCGACACTGGAGATGCCGGCGACCGGGGATGACCGGCTGGCCAGGATCAGCCAGGTCCTCGGGCCGGAGTTTGCTGACAACGCCTTCAAAATCGAAGCCTTGCGCGAAGGCGTGCGGCTCACCGGCTTTGCCGCCGTCCCAACCTTCAACCGGGCCAATTCGTTGCGCCAGTTTTTCTATGTCAACGGCCGACCGGTTCAGGACAAGCTGCTGCTGTCGGCGTTGCGTGGCGCCTATGCGGACACCATCCCACGCGGCCGCTATCCCATCGCCGCCCTGTTCGTCGAAATCGATCCATCACAGGTCGACGTCAACGTCCACCCGGCAAAGGCAGATGTCCGATTTCGGGATCCCGGGCTGCTGCGCGGTCTCATCGTCGGTGCGATCCGCGAGGCGCTGACGCGGCAAGGCGACCGGGCTTCGACCAGCGGCGCGAGCAGCATGGTCGATGCTTTTCGAGCCGGCCCGACATTTTCCGGTAGCTACGGAGACCGCCGGGACGCTCCCCGGCCACAGGATTACACCAGCGCGCAGTCGCCCTTTCGACCGTTGGAAGATCCTCCGACCGGCGGATTTGCCGAGCCCGCCGCACCAGCCTTTGCTACCATGGATGCTCCGACGGCACGAACCGAGATCGCTGCCTCAGCCCCGGATGACGACCATCCGCTTGGTGCTGCTCGCGCGCAGCTGCATGAGAACTATATCGTGGCTCAGACCAATGACGGTCTCGTCATTGTCGACCAGCATGCGGCCCATGAACGACTGGTCTACGAATCCCTCAAGGCCTCTCTGCACGCCCGGACCGTGCCGTCGCAAGCGCTGCTCATTCCAGAGATCGTCGATCTTTCGGAAGAGGAGTGCGATCGTTTGATGCCGCATGCCACGGCACTGGCCGATCTCGGACTGGCGATCGAGCGCTTCGGACCGGGTGCCGTCGCCATTCGTGAAACGCCGGCGATCCTGGGAGAAATCGATGGCGCTGCGTTGGTACGACAGTTGGTCGACGAAATTTCAGAGTGGGGCGATGCGAGTGGCCTTGCGGCGCGGATTGACTATGTCGCGGCCACTATGGCATGTCATGGCTCGGTTCGCTCCGGACGCCGGCTGACTGCGGCGGAGATGAATGGCCTGTTGCGGCAGATGGAAGCGACGCCGGGATCGGGCCAGTGCAATCATGGACGGCCGACCTATATCGAGCTCAAGCTCAATGACATTGAACGGCTGTTTGGCCGACGCTGACCGCATTTCCATAGGATCCAGGAATGAACAGATTTGAAGGACACGGTTCGGGGGAAGCCAAGGTACGCTATCTCGACGCGGATTTTCAGGTTATCGCTCCCGGGTCGCATGTGCGTTGCGCCGTGACCGGCGACATCATCCCGCTTGACGAGCTGAAATATTGGAGTGTCGCCCGGCAAGAGGCCTATACCGATGTTAACGCGTCGCTTGAGGCGGATCGCAGGGCCGGTGTTCTGCCTGTTTAGCCGTAGTTGCGCTCGACAGGCGCAAACCTGTTTCAATTCAAGACATTACGACTCTAACTTGAGAGCGGGCAACAAGCTGCGCAGGTTGAGATATTGATTCAACTGGCTGGCGTAGCCACCTTGGTCAATTGCCGCTTTTTGAAAGCTTCCACGGTCTGACGAATCAACAGCTCCGGCAGGTCCGGCGGGTCGAATTCAAGTTCGACATTGAGGACAGCGGCCTTTTGCGCGAGTTCCGCAGAGCGACCGTGTCCGCTTTTCAGTCGCACCATGTCTTTCGCCGTGGTGACGATGCCGAGACCCTGCCGTTCTGCCAGCGTCAGCATTTCTGCAATTTCATCATCGGCAAATACGTGGTGATCGGCAAAGCTCCTTTGGGCAACTATTTTGGCGCCTGTAGAGCGGAGGCTGTCGAAGAACTTGCCCGGATTACCGATGCCGGCAAAAGCCAGAAACTGGCGATCCCGGAACTGATGGAAACCTGGCACGGTAAAGCGTCCGGTATAAACCGGTTTGGCCGCCCTGCCCGCACACCGAACAACCGGATCGGCTGCCCGCCCATCACCGATCACCAGAAGCGACGAGGCAAACCGCATCTGATCGACAAGCGGAGCCCGCAGCGGCCCGCCTGGAATGATGTGACCGTTGCCGATGCCGCGCGAGTCATCGACAACCAGCAATGCATGATCAAAATGGATCGCTGCGCTCTGGAAGCCATCATCCAGGATGATGATGTCGGCGCCCTCTTCTATCAGACGGCGCGCGCCATCAAGCCGGTTCGGCGCAATGACGGTCAGAGCCCGCCTGGCCAAAAGGACCGGCTCGTCACCAACATCGTGGGCATTGTGTTTCTCGGGATCGACGACAGTTGTGGTGCGAATGCTTGCCTGGTAGCCGCGAGACAGAAAGCCCGGTCGAATGCCCGCTTCGATTGCCGCCAAGGCGATTGCCAGGGCCGTCGGCGTCTTGCCCGCGCCACCAACTGTGAAATTGCCAATGCACAGAACCGGACGGTCCACCGGTGCCCGGGGTGCTTTCTCCAGGCGCGACCGTGCCACCGATCCATAAATGCGAGATGCCGGATAGAGCAGCCAGGCGCGCCAGTCGGCGTCGTTCCACCAAAAAGGAGGAGCTTCGCTTACCATCGCCGCCTGCGAGCGCCCTCTTGGTTCAGCTCCGCCTTGACGGTCAGCGGCGTTATGTAGGGTTCGAGGGCCCTCACCGTGCGTGGCAGCGCACCACTCATGTCTTCGACAGTCTTGCGGGCGGCGGCACGCATCTTGTCGCGAGCGCCGTGGTTGGCGAACAGGAAGTCGACCGACTTCGCCAGCATCTCGCCGTCATTCACAAGCCGGGCGCCGCCGTTCTTGAGCAGATTGCGATAGCTTTCGCGGAAGTTCTGTACATTGCGCCCGGACAAGATGGCGCAGTCAAGCATCGCGGGTTCCAGCGGATTCTGTCCGCCTTCGGCGGCAAGCGAGCGGCCGACAAAGGCAATATCCGCCAGTTTGAGGAACAGCCCCATCTCACCGATGGTATCGGCAAGGTAGATATCCGTTTCGGGCGTAATGATCTCGCCAAATGAGCGGCGGGAGACGTGCAGCCCGCGACGCATGAGCATGTCCGCGACCTCATCCGCCCGTTCCGGATGACGTGGAACGATGATGGTCAAGGGGTGCAGTGAAGCATCGAGCCTTGCATGCACATCGGCGGCGATAGCCTCTTCACCGAAATGGGTCGATGCCGCCGCCCAGACCGCCCGGTCTCCGATTTGCCGCCGCAGGATTTCGTATTCTCTCTCGTCGAAGGGCGGTGGCTCCGTGTCCACCTTGAGATTTCCCGAAACCGAAACAGGACGGGCTCCGAGCGTGCGAAACCGTTCCGCGTCTTCCTCCGACTGAGCAACGACCAGCGACAGGTTTTCAAACAGCGCCTCCGCCAGATGCGGCCGCTTGCGCCAATTGGTAAAGGAGCGGTCGGAAAGCCGCCCGTTGACCAGGATGTGTGGCATCTTGCGGGCGCCCAGTTCGAGGATCGTCATTGGCCAGATTTCAGACTCGGCGATCAGCGCGAGGTCGGGCCGCCAAAAATCCAGAAACCTGCTGATGGCCGGCTTCAGGTCCAATGGAACATATTGATGCACGACAGAGCCATTGAGGCGCTCGTTGGCCACGGCGGCCGATGTCACGGTGCCGGTCGTCAATATGACGAAGATGCCGCGCCGGGTGACCTCTTCGATCAGCGGCACCACGGCGTTGGTCTCACCAACACTTGCTGCATGGAACCAGATGACCGGCCCGTCCGGGCGCTCGGAACTGGCATAGCCATAGCGCTCGCGACGCCGGGCGGGCTCTTCCTTGCCCTTGGTGGCGCGATAGGCAAGGTAGGAACCGAGAAACGGATAGACCGCTGCGCCCAGCCATCGATAGGAGGTCAGCGCGACACGTGCCCACCACGGACTCATGATGTTGCTCCGACCGCCTCGTAGGCTCTTTCAGTCACAGAATTCAACTCGTCGGTCACCCTTGTCCGGAAACTTTCCAGGTCTGCGTCGGACGCGTCCTGTGGCACATAGATCGGATCGCCCAGCTTAAGGCAAGCCTTGCCGAATGGTAAATTGATCGTGGTTTTGTCCCACGATTTTTTGACGACATAATAGCGGCTGGTCGCAATTGCCATCGGTATGATGGGTCGACCGGACAATTTGGCCAGCGTCACAATGCCGCGTCCGGCCTGCCGCGGCGTTCCTTTCGATATGTCTGCAATGGTGACGACATTAAGGCCGCGGGCCAATGCGTCAGCCATGCCCTTGAGGGCCTGAACGCCACCCTTGCGCGCCGTTTCCGCCCGTTCTCGACCGCCGGATCCGCGAATGACATGAACACCGGCCTTCTGAAGCACCCTGGCGTTGATCTCGGCGTCGGCGCTGCGTGACACCACGGCTGCGACCCGCTCTCCCTCCGGTGTAACAAACGAGGCAAGCAATTGCTGACCGTGCCACAGAGCAACGATTACCGGCGTTTTTCCCGCAACGGTCGTCGCCATATCATCCGAACCCGCCAGATGACGGTTGGTTCGGTAGATGAAGGTCAACGCAGCATGCACGCAACTCGCAGCAACCGACTGAAAAGCGCCCGACCCCAAAAGAGCTTTTTGGACACGACGCATCAGAGGCATGCCATTGCTCCGCAGCTGCCCGGCTTCATGCATCGCAGAAACAGGTCATACCATTCACCTGGTGACACTGTCGGTCAGCTTTCCGTTTCCGGATCGAGCAGCTTGTGCATATGGACGATGAAGTAGCGCATGTGGGCATTGTCCACCGTCATTTGCGCCTTTGCTTTCCAGGCAGCATAGGCGCTCTTGTAGTCCGGAAAGATCCCGACGATGTCGAGGTCGTCCAGATCGCGGAACCGGACCGCATCCAGGTCCTCAAGCTCTCCGCCGAACACCAGGTGAAGCAGCTGTTTTTCATCGTTTTCCATGGTTTGTTCCCACACGCTGGGGCCGGCCCGGCCGGTCCGTTCTCAGGTCACCACTGGAATTGCTGCAAATTCTCTCAAAAATCAATGCCGATGATGGCCTCACGCATGGTCGGCAGCATGTCGCCGGGTGCGGCAATCAGAATACCATGGGTGGTATCACCGTCATTGTAGCGAAGCCTGGCGCCGTCGATATCGACAATGGCACCGCCGGCTTTCTCGAGGATCAGATCGGCTGCGGCCAGATCCCAGTCGTTGGAGTTGGGTTTGACATAGGTCGCGGCGAGCCGGCCGTCAGCCACCATAGCCAGCCGGTAGGCGAGCGACGACACGTGCGGGGCCTGCTCGAGGCCTTCCAGCAGGCCTTCCGGCAATTTGCTCAAAACGCTTTTGGGGGCGGCGATTTTTCGGGTGCTTCCCGGCGCGGCAACATGCACGGCTTTTCCATTTTGCAGCGTTTCCCTGTCGCTGGCCGCCGTAAACAGTTCACCGCGCGCCGGACACGCCAGAACACCGACGTCAGGCCGGCCGTCACGCACCACGGCGACGCTGACACACCAGAGATCGTCACCGCGAATATAGGCACGGGTGCCGTCGATCGGATCGACGACAAAAACCGGCTGCCCGCTGAAACGCGAATGGTCGTCCTCGGTTTCTTCAGACAACCAGCCGTAATTGGGGCGCGCCTGTCTCAAGGTCTCCTGCAGATATCGGTCAACGGCTATATCTGCCTCGCTGACCGGCGACGTTCCGCCCTTGTACCAAACCTCGGGGTCCTTGCGAAAATACCCCATGGCAATCTGCCCGGCGTGTTCCGCAGCCCGGGTCACAAGTTCAAGATCGTCCTGCAAGACGCTACTTTCCGGCAACGGTCATGCCCTCGATGGCCAAAGTCGGTGACGCCGTTCCGAACTTTCGTTCGATATCATTGGCCGGCCGCACGTTCAGGAACATGTGCTTCAGATTGGACGCGATCGTCGCCTCTGAAACCGGATAGGTCAGCTCGCCATTCTCAATGCGGAAACCGGAGGCGCCGCGACTGTATTCTCCGGTGATCATGTTGACACCCTGACCGATCACTTCGGTCACGTAAAGGCCATCCCCCACCTCTCGGATGAGGGTCTGAGGATCGATGTCACCCGGCTCAAGCGCCAGATTGGTCGAAGACGGATTGACGTTGGATCCGCTGCGCACGCCGCGCCCGTTGGTCTGCAAACCCAACTCCCGCGCCGTGCCGGTGGAGAGGAACCAGCATTGCAGGACCCCGTCACTGACCATGTCAAGCGCAGTTCCAAGCACACCTTCTCCGTCAAACGGCCGCGATGCGGGTCCGCGGACTATCTGCGGATCGTCGGTGATGCGAATGCCGCGCGCCATGATCCGCTCACCCATGCGATCGCGCAGAAAACTGGTTTTGCGCGCCACCGAGGCGCCGTTGATCGCTGAAGCGAGGTGACCGACGAACCCCCGAGCAACCCGGGGATCGAATATCACGGTCACACCGGCGCCGGTTTCCGGTTGGCGCGGTCCGAGGCGGCGGACCGTACGTTCGCCTGCCGCCTTGCCGATCGCCTCGGGCTGATCGAGATCGGCAAAGAAGATTCGAGAATCGAACTCATAATCGCGTTCCATGGCCGTTCCGTCTCCGGCGATGACGCTGACCGACCGGCCGAAGCGTGTTCCCATATAGGCGCCAGAAAACCCATCAGAGGTAACAAGAACGAGGCCGCCCATGCCGGAGGATGCAGCGGCGCCACCGGAGTTGCTAACACCCTCCACCGCGAGTGCCGCGTCCTCGACCGCAAGAGCGCTTTTCGTCAGCGTGGCCGAATCGACCTCTGTCGGATCGTACAGATCGAGATCCGCAATCGTCTGTGCCAGATCCTTGGGATTGGCAAGGGTGGCAAAGGGATCTTCGGGTGAAACCCGCGCCATGGAGACCGCTCGCTCGGCCAGTTGCGCAGTTTCGTCAGCAATATTGGCAGAGACGCTGGCGACACGATTGCCGACGAATACACGGAGCGAAAAACTGTCGCTTTCCGATGACTCAGTCCCCTCGACCTTGCCGAGACGCACACTGACGGACGTCGATCGACCGCGGGCGACGACCGCATCGCACCGATCGGCGCCAGCTTTCTTTGCCGCCTCGACCAGTTGTGTTGCCCGGTCGAGCAGTTCTTCGGTGCGGTCTGCCTGAAACATCTTGATTGCCTTTCTTGAGAGCAATAGGGGTAGATTGCTCTGAGCCCCATTTATTGTGACGCAGGTTGATCATCAAGGTCTCGGCCGAGCCGATCACGACGAATTGGTTAAGTCAGCTGACGAAAGTACCTGTTCCATTCGGGTGCGTCTGGCTCTAAGAGCGTGTATTGTCACCTGCTCATCGAGAAGGGCTTTGGCCAATGGCCACTGAAGGCATGTCATATTACGTCTACGCGCTGATCCTTCTTGGAGGCGCAGTGATCGCGGCGCCGCTGGCCAAACGAATCGGCCTCGGTACGGTGCTCGGTTATCTGGCGGCGGGAATCCTGATCGGCCCGGTGATGCGGGTGGTCAGCAATGGCGAGGAGATCCTGCATTTTGCCGAACTCGGCGTCGTCTTCCTGCTGTTCATCATCGGCCTTGAACTGAAACCCTCGCGACTATGGTCGCTGCGAAAGGAGATCTTTGGCCTAGGCCTGATGCAGGTCGTCATTTCCGGGGTGTTGCTGATCGGCCTCGTGGTGTTGCTTGATCGGCAGAGTTTCGCCGCAGCAACCATTATCGGCCTGGGCCTTGCCCTGTCCTCGACGGCTTTCGGATTGCAGATTCTCGAGGAACGAGGGGAACGCAGTACCGCCTACGGCCAGCGATCCTTTTCCATCCTGCTGTTTCAGGACCTGGCCATCGTGCCGATCCTGGCGCTTGTGCCCCTGCTTGCGCCCTATGGCAATGGGGCGGAAGAGCAACCGATCCACGCCACTCTTCTGGCGCTCGGCGCGATTGCGGCGCTGATCCTGGCGGGCCGCTATATTCTCAATCCGATTTTCCAGCTGATCGCCAGCACCGGCGCGCGTGAGGCGATGATCGCGGCAGCCCTGCTCGTCGTGCTGGGAGCGGCGATGCTGATGGATGCCGTCGGCCTGTCCATGGCCATGGGATCGTTCGTGGCCGGAGTCCTGCTGGCTGAATCCTCTTACCGCCATGAGCTCGAAGCCGATATCGAACCGTTTCGCGGTGTGCTTTTCGCTCTGTTCTTTATCGCTGTTGGCTTGTCTCTGGAACTCGACGTCGTACTGAAAAACTGGCTGACGATTTCGATTTCCGTCGTTGTGTTGATGACGGTAAAAAGCGTGATCATCTATGCGCTGTGCCGGGCTTTCGGTTCAAACAAGGGCGATTCGCTGGCCATCGCGGGACTCCTCCCGCAGGCCGGGGAATTCGGGTTTGTGATTTTCACCGCCGCCTCAGCCGCCGGCATCTTTTCCAATGCAACGGCATCGCAACTCATAGCGATCGTGACCGTTTCAATGGCGTTGACGCCACTGGCCTCGGCGATCGCCAAACGCCTGGTCCCGCAAACAAGCCATGAGGAAATGGGCGAGACGTTCGAGGGGGCCGGATCCGATGTCCTGATGATCGGATTCTCCCGTTTCGGACAGATCGTGTCACAGACTCTGCTTGCCGGCGGATCCGACGTAACCATTATCGACCACTCCGCCGACCAGGTCCGCAGCGCCACCAAGTTCGGCTTCAAGATCTATTTCGGCGACGGAACCCGCCGCAGCGTGTTGCAGGCGGCCGGTATCGAGCGGGCCAAACTGGTGGCGATCTGCACCCATGGCAAGGCGACAACCGACAAGATCGTTGACCTGATCCAGGCGGAGTTCCCATCGACAAAAATCTTCGCCCGGGCCTATGACCGCGCACACACGCTGTCGCTGCGCGAACGGGGCATCGAATACGAACTGCGCGAGACGGTGGAATCGAGTTTCCTGTTCAGCCGAGCACTGCTGGAAGCCCTTGATCTGGGCGACGAGCGCATTCACGCCATCCTCGACGAAACCCGTCGCCGCGACGAGGAGCGTCTGCAAATCCAGGCCGTCGAGGGGATCTATGCAGGCGTCAACATGCTTCACACCAAGCCGGTGACGCCGGAACCGCTGATCAAACCGAAAAGGGAAGCCGAGCGGCTCGATTTGGACAACGAGGAATCGACGGAGCCGACTGAGCCTGCAAAGTAGGAGAACGACCACTGCGAGGGGACATTCGATGATGAAAGGGCCTGACCGCGGCCCCGGATCCGCGCCATGAACACGCCGGCGAAATTCGTCACCGGCTCGACCCTGCGACACGTGATCGTCATGTCGGCCACCGGCTCCATCGGTTTGATGGCCGTCTTTCTGGTCGACATCCTCAACCTTTTCTACATTTCGCTGCTCGGCCAGCAGGAACTGGCGGCGGCCATCGGCTACGCCGGCACACTGTTGTTTTTCACGATCAGCATCGGCATTGGCCTGTCGATCGCTGGCACGGCCATTACCTCGCGCGCGCTTGGTGCCGGTGACCGGGAAAGAGCCCGGCGGCTCGCGGGAGCCTCCATCCTGTTCACCGCGCTGACGATGCTGCTCGCGATGGCTATCCTTTATCCATTGCTCGATGAACTGGTCGCTTTGATGGGGGCCGAGGGAGACACCGCGCGGTTGACGGTGGAGTTCATGCAAATCGTGCTGCCGTCGCTGCCGGTCATGGGCGTGGGCATGACCATGGCTGGTCTGCTGCGCGCCGCGGGCGACGCCAAGCGGGCCATGTATGTGACATTGATCGCAGGCGCCGCCACGGCAGTCCTCGACCCGATATTCATCTTCGGGTTCGATCTTGGCATCCACGGTGCGGCGATCTCGACCGTCATTTCGCGGTTTTCACTGATCATTGTCGGCTATCATGGCCTGCATCGCGTGCACAATTTGCTGGCTTTGCCTTCGCTCAAGGTCATCGCCACGACGGTCGGGCCATACGCCTACATCGCTCTTCCGGCCATTCTGACCCAGCTCGCGACGCCGGTGGGCAATGGCTATGTCACCATCCAGATCGCCGGCTATGGCGACGCTGCCGTGGCAGGCTGGGCGGTAATCGGACGGCTCATTCCGGTGGCGTTTGGCGCTCTCTTCGCCATGTCGGGCGCTGTCGGACCAATCCTGGGGCAAAACTACGGCGCCCTGCGCTTCGACCGCGTGCGCAGCACCATGCGCAACGCCTTCATGATCATCATCGTCTACACGATCGTGGTATGGATGTTGCTGGCTTTGGGGCGGAACCTGATAGCCGACTTGTTCCTCCTTGAGGGCCAGGCTCGCGAACTGGTTGAATTCTTTTGCCTTTTCGTCAGCCTCAGCTTTCTGTTCAACGGGCTGCTGTTCGTCGCCAACGCGGCCTTCAACAACTTGGGCTTCCCAGTTCTCTCGACGGTTTTCAATTGGGGTCGATCGACCTTGGGCACCATTCCCTTTTGCTGGTTGGGGTCCAAGCTTTACGGCGCGGAAGGCGTCTTGGGCGGATTCGGTGCCGGTGGCGTATTTTTCGGCGCTGTCGCGGCCATCGCCTGCTTGCGGGTCATTGACCGGATCGCCTCCCAGCCGACGCCCGAGGTGGTTCAGGAGGGAATTCAGGTTCCGCCAGCGGCGAATTCCCCATTCACCTCTGGCAAAGGCGCCACGTAACGCCGGCTATTACTGCCGAAAAGCGAGGATGGCGTCCAGGCCGCGTTTGAGCTCGTCGCGGACACCGGTGGACGCACGCAAGATCTCTTCGGCCTTAAGGAAATCGAGCACGCGGAAGCGGCTGACATCGGGGCGCAGGAATATATCTGGTGGTGCCGTCCTCAATTTCATGGTGATGATCGACTGCATCATCAGTTGACTGGCGCCAAACAGAAGATCCGTCGTCGAGGGGCGCACACCATCATCGCCGCTGGGGCCGCCGACCACGTCGACGCCGATGACGATGTCCGCCAATCCTGCCAGGTGGTCCGATGGTAGCGGATTGAAGATACCGCCGTCGATCATGTACCGGCCATTGCACAAGACCGGACGAAACAGCGCCGGGATCGCTGCCGAAGCCGCCAGCGCATTGCGCAAATCACCGTCACAAAGCACCGCCTCCTGCTGGGCGTAGAAATCCGTGACCACGATCTTTGTGGGGATCGTAAGTTGCTCGAATCGATCCGGAAACATCTCCGGCAGGAAGGCTGACATGATGCGTTCGACATTGAACTGACCCAGCCGAAAGCCACCGCCCCAAACCTGGCCCACACGTGATGGTCTGAGGCGCCAGACACGGCTGACAATCTCTGCGCGCCGGCCGAGCGTCGCCAGGGCGTATTCGCGAATGTCCCGACCGGACATCCCCGCCGCCATCGCGGACCCCATAATCGCACCGATCGAGGCTCCGGATATGGCAACCGGACGAATGCCCAGTTCGTCAAGAACTTCAATGATGTGGATATGAGCCAGGCCTCGCGCGCCGCCTCCCCCGAAAGCAACCGCTATCGTCGGGTCACCAGACCCTCTTCGCGCAAGGGCTTCGCTGGTGTCGTAGAGCACCTGGTTCCGCATGGTCGGTCCATTCTGCACCGACCGATTGATCTAATCAAACAGGTTCGGCTGCCTAACTGAATATAACGTAACCCGCCCGGCGTGACGCGGATTGCTCTTAATCAAACTTCAGGAGCAGAATGTGGCACATACCGATAAAAACGCACGGCGGTATCGCCGAACGACCGGGTTTCGATTGGCTGAAACGCCGTACCCGGCTGCGGGTCGGCATCGGCACGTTCTTCCAACAGGACCAGCGCATTGGGTGAGAGCCAGCCGCCGGTCGCGGCAGCCTCAAGAGCAAGGGTGCCGAGACCGCGCCCGTAGGGTGGGTCAGCGAACAGAACATCGAACGGGCGCATGGTCCCGATTGCGCCAAGTGCGGTTGCATCTCTGCGGAACACCTTCGTAGCACCGGCCACGCCGAGCGCCTCGATGTTGGCCCGCAGCAAGGCCCGACCTTCCGTCGAGCGCTCGACGAACAGTGTGAATTCGGCACCGCGCGACAGGGCTTCGAGGCCGAAGGCCCCGGTTCCGGCGAAGAGGTCGAGGACGCGCGCGCCGGTGATCTGCTCCGCGTGGCCGTGGGCCAGAATATTGAACAAGGCTTCGCGCGTGCGATCGGTTGTCGGCCGAATGGCACTCGAACGCGGTCCGGCAAGGCTGCGGCCCCTGAACCTACCGCCGACGATCCGCATGGCCACTCCGGCTCCGACCGCGACCGCCGCCATCGCCCTTTGCCTGTGGTCGGGCTTTGTTGGACTGCTTTGCCGGTTTGCCCTTTCCGGGTGCCGGTTTTTGTTCGTCGGACTTGCGTTTGCTCTTATTTCCCGTGGGTCTTGCACCCGGCGCCATCCAGACATTGGAAGCGCGATTGCGGCGTTGCTGCTTGCGTGGCTTGTCATCCGGCTTTTTCGTTTCGAGCCGAGCCTCGGCGCGTCGCGGCTTGCCAACCTCCGGCTTTGCCTTTGCCGGTCGAGACCCTGCAGCCTTGCGTCTGTTCTCATCAGGCTTGCGGGGTTTGTTCTCTTCAAACAAAGGAGCTTCAAAGTCGGCTCCCGCCTCTTCTATGAGGCGCGGTCCGAGTTGATCGCGAAGAGTGCGACCCTTGACCTCGCGAGCCTCGCCTTCCTTCAGATCGGCAAGCTGGAACGGGCCGTACGAGATACGGATGAGGCGGTTGACATCGAGCCCGAGCGCACCCAGCACGTTCTTGATCTCACGATTCTTGCCTTCGCGAAAACCCATGGTGATCCAGACATTCGCTCCCTGGACCCGATCGAGCGTCGCCTCGATCGCACCATAAAGCACACCATCCACGGCGATGCCGTCCTGCAGCCGGTCAAGCGCGGCCTGGTCGATCTTGCCGTGAGCGCGGACCCGATAGCGCCGCAGCCAGCCGGTGGTGGGCAGTTCGAGCACTCGCGCCAAGCCGCCGTCATTGGTCAGCAACAGCAGCCCTTCGGTGTTAATGTCGAGCCGGCCGACGGAGAGCACGCGCGGCAGTTCCGAAGGCAAACGCTCGAATACCGTCGGCCGCCCTTCCGGATCCTTGTGTGTGGTCACAAGGCCTGTGGGCTTGTGATAGAGCCATAACCGAGTTCGTTCGATTCCGCGCAGCGGTTCGCCATCGATCTCGATCCGGTCGGCCAGCGTGACGTTGACCGCAGGTGTGTCGAGAACCGAACCGTTAAGTCTTACCCGTCCATCCGCAATCATGCGTTCGACCTCGCGGCGCGAGGCGACGCCGGCGCGCGCCAGAAGTTTGGCAATGCGTTCGGGCGTTGCGTTCACGGCGACCTCGGGCGCCTTGCGGCGATTGCTGGCGCCCGCCGGGCCGGATTTGCGGGCCGGCTTGCCACGGCTGTTCATTTGGTGTTTGCCTTTCGCTTCGGCCGCCATCACTGTCTCGGGCCATGAAGGTCATTGGTTTGTGCAGGCTTTAACAGGTCGAATGGAAAGGGTTAAGCACAATGTTGGCGATCCGGAAAATCGCAGCGGAACGATCCAGCCCATGAGACCCGACCAGCCGACGCCAATGGACATTGCTCTGGAGGAAGCACGGCGGGCTGAGGAGCGCGGCGAAGTTCCGATTGGAGCGGTGTTGGTCCGCGGCGGCGAAGTGATCGCCCGAGGGGGCAATACAAATCGGGAAATGCATGACGTGTCAGCCCATGCAGAGATCAACGTCATTCGTCAGGCGTCGCGTCATCTCGACAATGAGCGCCTCACCGATTGCGATCTTTATGTCACGCTCGAACCCTGCACCATGTGTGCCGCCGCCATCTCTTTCGCCCGCATTCGCCGCCTATACTTTGGCGCGGAAGACCTCAAAGGCGGTGCAGTCGTCAACGGCGTGCGGTTTTTCGAACAGCCGAGTTGCCACCATGCGCCGGAGGTCTACGGCGGCCTGGCGGAACAGGAAGCGTCAGCACTGCTGAAGAGTTTTTTCGAGAAAAAGCGCCAGCCCTGATCAGAAGGGCCAGATCCTGAAACCGCCTTTTTCCTTGCGCGCGGCCGCCTTTCGACGCTGCTCTTTCTTGAACTCCGTCTCACCGAGTTCATCAGCCGGCGCCGTTTCCGCCGGGACCCGGTATTCGACGGGCGGATCACTCAAATAGCGGCGGCCCTCGTAGGCAGCTTTCTGGTTTGCGCGTGCCTCCCGGAACTTCTGGAACTGTTCCGAGGATTCGGCCGGCGTCGCCAGAGGTCCGCCGCGATCGGTCGGATTGCTATCTGCGTCGGCCTCGGCGATGAGCCTTTGACGGGTCTCTTCCGGTGATTCCGGCCATTGCGGATTTTCCTTGGACGCAAGGCTCGACTGCGGTGGCGGTAAAGCCGCACCTTCCGGAGGATCAACGAGATCCGGCCGCGGTTTGTATGCGACCTCGCTGCCCTTCTTCGGAGGAGCGATGGACACCATGCTGGTCAGACCGTCGAGCAGATGCTGATTCGCCGTCTTGTGCGTTCCGTAAGTCGGACTGCTGACGCAACCGCCGAGCACCAGTGTCATGGACAAACCGCCCACCAGCGCGCAAATCGTGCGGATCGAAGCAACTCTGTTCATTCTGGCAAATCCCACTCCAGCCAAAAACACCCTTGAATGGCAATTTCGGCTATTTCTTGACGCTGTTTTACCTGAAATGGCGCTCAGGAGCAATTCAACTCCGTTTAACGGCCTGGCCGTGGCCCACTTGACCACGGCCGCTCCTTTTCATCAAAACCGGCCCATCGCCCGCAATTCGTGAAGTGCCGCGGCATCCCGCGCGGACACATCCGGGAACTCCGGATCGGATCCGACGTCATTCGTCATCCGCCAGGACCGGGCGCATTTGCTGCCGGACGCCAGTGCTGGCACCACGCTGACCCCCGGAACATCGGCAAGTCGGAAGGCGTTATCCGGTCCGTCATGATCCGAGAGCTGCACTCCCGAGGTGATTGCGATTTCCGCAAAGTCCTGTCCGTCCAGCGCCACCATGAGGTCTTCGTCGGTCACATGAACCACCGGAGCAGCCTCGAGGGACGAGCCGATGCGCTTGTCGCGACGCTCGATTTCCAAAGCTCCCGTGACAACGCGCCGCACCGTACGGATTTTCGCCCATTTGGTCGCAAGCACATCATCGCGCCACTCATGCGGCAGCGTTCGGAACTGTTCCAGATGCACCGACTCAGCCTCCGGATAGCGCGCCAGCCACGATTCCTCCGTGGTGAAGGGCAGCATCGGCGCCAGCCATGTGGTCAGGCAATCAAAGGTCGTCGAAACCACCTGCAGCGCGGCCTTTCGACGTACACTGGATGGCGCATCGCAGTAGAGCGCATCCTTGCGGATGTCGAAATAGAAGGCCGATAGCTCCACATTGGCGAAGTCGATCAGCGCCCGCGTAATGCGTTTGAAATCGAAATCGTCATAGCCCTTGCGAACCAGTTCGTCGAGCTCAACCAGCCGGTGCAGCATCAGCCGCTCCAGTTCGGGCATGTCCTGGTAGTCAACCTGTTCGCCTTCGTCATGGCTCAATGTGCCGAGCATCCAGCGGATGGTGTTTCTGAGTTTGCGATAGGCGTCGACATTGGTCTGGATGTTGGTCTTGCCGAGGCGCTGGTCCTCCCAATAGTCGGTGGTCATGGCCCAGAGACGCAGGATATCGGCGCCGGATTGCGACATGATCTCCTGCGGTGTGACGGTGTTGCCCTTGGACTTGGACATCTTTTCGCCCTTCTCATCCATGGTGAACCCATGGGTGATTACGGCGTTGTAGGGTGCCACTCCGCGGGTCGCGCAACTTTCCAGAAGCGAGGAATGGAACCAGCCGCGATGCTGGTCCGACCCCTCCAGGTAAACGTCAGCTGGCCATTTCAGGTCGTCCCGATCTTCCAGGGTGAAGGCGTGGGTGCTGCCTGAATCGAACCATACGTCGAGAATGTCGGTCACCTGCTGCCAGCGATTGGAATCGGCGCGGCCTGACAGAAAGCGCTCGCGAGCGCCCTCGGCAAACCAGGCGTCGGCACCTTCCTTCTCGAACGCTTCGATGATGCGTGCGTTGACTGCGTCATCGTGCAGAATCTCGCCGTCTTCGTCGACGAAAACCGTGATTGGTACACCCCAGGCCCGTTGCCGCGACAATACCCAGTCCGGCCGTGCTTCGATCATGGCGCGCAGACGGTTCTGACCGGCAGCTGGAACGAAGCGGGTTTCGTCAATCGCCTTGATCGCCCTTTGCCGCAGCGTCGTGCCGTCCTCGAAAGGCTTGTCCATGTAGACGAACCATTGCGGGGTGTTGCGGAAAATGATCGGCTTCTTCGACCGCCAGGAGTGCGGATAGGTATGCTTCAGCCGGCCACGGGCAAAAAGCGCGTCGACGTCGATAAGCGCCGCGATCACCCGCTTGTTGGCGTCGCCCTTCTTTCCTCTGTCGTCGATCACGCGGGCCGGGCCATCGGCGGCGTCCGGTCCAAAGCCGGGAGCGTCGGCGGTATAGTAGCCGTCATCGCCAACCGGAAATGCGATTGCGGTGTCGATATCGCGCGCCGCGAGGTCGTTGACGTTGTCCATCCAGGCCTCGAAGTCTTCACGACCATGGCTTGGCGCGGTGTGGACGAAACCCGTGCCGGCATCGTCGGTGACATGGTCACCGTCAAGCATCGGTACGGCGAAGCTGTAGCCGAGCGCGACAAGCGGATGGGCACAGGTTGTTTGGGACAGTTCCTCGGCCGAAACATCCGCCAGGCGGTTCAGTTCGACCTTGGCCTTATCCGCGCACTCTTGGGCAAGGCTGTCGGCAAACAACACTTTTTGACCCGGCTGGGGACCGAAGTCATTCTCCGCCGCGGTCACTTCATAGAGACCGTAGCTGATGCGGTTCGAATAACAGATGGCTCGGTTGCCCGGCAGCGTCCACGGTGTCGTCGTCCAGATCACAACGAAGCTGTCGGTCAGCGCTTCCGGCCCGGACACGACTGGAAACTTGACCCAGACCGTATCACTCTCATAGTCGAGATACTCGACCTCTGCCTCCGCCAGCGCTGTGCGTTCGACCACCGACCACATGACCGGCTTTGATCCGCGGTAAAGCTGACCGAGCCCGGCGATCTTGATGAGTTCGCCGGCGATCCTCGCTTCGGCGTGAAAGTTCATCGTCGTATAGGGAGTATCGAAGTCTCCTTCGATCCCCAGACGCTTGAATTCTTCCGTCTGCACGCCGATCCAATGGGTGGCAAAATCCCGGCACTCTTTGCGGAATTCGTTGATCGGCACATCGTCCTTGTTCTTGCCGCTGGCGCGGTACTGTTCTTCGATCTTCCACTCGATCGGCAAGCCGTGGCAATCCCAGCCGGGAACATAGTTGCTATCATAGCCCCGCATCTGGAACGAGCGAGTGATCACGTCCTTCAGCACCTTGTTGAGGGCGTGGCCAATATGAATGTTGCCGTTGGCGTAGGGCGGTCCATCGTGGAGCACATATTTCGGTCGGCCGGCGGCTGTTTCGCGCAGTCGGCTATACAGGTCCATCTCCTGCCAACGGGCCACCAGTTCCGGTTCCTTCTTGGGAAGGCCGGCGCGCATCGGAAAATCCGTTCGGGGCAAATTGAGGGATTTGGAATAGTCGGTCTTTTCGGTTGTTTCGGTCATCATTCTATCGCTCTGTCGATCGGCCCATCGGCGATCGGTCTTTTGGACGTTGGTCTCGCCCTAAACTCGTTCAGGAGATCTGCGCGCCGGATCTGCACGCCTTTTTCCCGACTTCCCTCCGGCCTGACCCGAAGGGTCGGTCGCGCTCAGGAAGCCGGGCCGGTAATTCGAATGCTGAAACCGCGTATGGCCTTCATAGTGAGTGGCCTCATAGCAAGGCTGCGGTCGCGAATAAAGATTTTTCTCAGTAAACATCGCGATCCAGCTTCTCGAAAATGACGCGGCGCATGAAGCGGGTCGTCAGGCGCGGCAACAGGGTGCCCATCAGGCGACCGGCACGAGCCGGAAGGCCGGGATAGAGAACCCGGTCTCCCCGTCGTGCCGCGCGGATGATCATTTCAGCCAACACCGCCGGGTCCATGCGGCGTTCGGCGCTCGCCTGTGGCGGCGCATGCCGCGCCGCGTGCTCGGTTCGCAGCGGCCCGGGGAACACCGTGGTCACTCCGATCTCGGCCTTGGCAAGGTCCTTTCGGATGCTTTTGGCATAGACCGTCAGCGCATCCTTGGAAGCGCCATAGACCGAGCCTCCTGGATAGCCGGTGTGGTGGGAAAGCGATGAGATGAAGACGACACGGCCGCCAGCGGCGATGCGCCCGGCCTCAAGCATCCGCGCGGTCATGACCATGGGTGTCTCGCAATTGAGGGTCAACACTGTGCGGTAGGCCGTTTCGGGAAGCCGCTCAAAGCCCCCAGTTGCACTGACGCCGGCATTGTGGACGATCCAGTCAAAGGCCGCCTCCCCCTTCATCTCATCGAGCAGACGATCAACAGCGCTGCGATCAGCCAAATCGCACTGCCGACTGTCGAGCCCGCCGTCGTCCGGAACGGAAGCGCGATCGATCGCAGTGACCTGGGCACCGCCCTCGGCAAGCAGGCGGGCGATCTCGCGGCCAAGTCCCGCTGCGGCGCCGGTGATCAGCACCCTCATGTGACTGCCCCGGTGAACAAGCTCCGCAAACGCGACAGTGCACCGACGGTCGCTGATGGGCGTCGTCCACGCATCAGACGGTCGATCTCGGCAGCCATGCCATCGGCCGAAAAGAACAGCGATTTCAGCTTACCGGGGTCGTAGCCGGCCCTTTGGTGCATGTCGGTCACCGTGGGGCCGGGATGGATGACCTGCACGGCGATGCGGCCGCGCCACTCGGATCCGAGCGACCGTCCAAGACCCGCCAAACCCGCCTTGGATGCAGCATAGACAGGCATATTGGCTGATCCGCGATGGGCGACCGACCCGATCAGAACAAGTTTGCCGCGCGCCTTTTCTAGCTGCGGTGCCAAGCGCCGAGCCAGCAGGACTGGCGCAACGAGATTGACATCCAGGGTTTCGCGAATGAGGTCTGTGGTTTCGGCACCGGCCGGGCGATAATAGCCGACCCCGGCATTGACAATCAGCTTGTCGATCGCGGTGATCTCGCAAGTCTTCAGCGCGGCCTCGATGGCGTCGACGGCGGCTTGCGGGTTGCTCAAATCCGCTTGCACATATCGCGCATCGCCCGGCAATTCCGGCGGGCAAGCCTGCCTTTCCCGGCGACCGCACAAGACCAGATCATGGGATGAAGCAAGCCGCCGCGCCAGCGCGAGCCCAATGCCGGTACTCGCCCCCGTAATCAACGCCGTCGGTCGCCCTGCCATGGGATGTCAGCCGAAGGCCATGATGGTGTCCAAAGCGCCGACCGGCCGGGCCGTCGCCAGAATAGCGCGTGCTGCATCTGCATCCTTGTGCATTTGAACGGTCAGCGCCTCCAGACCATCGAATTTTTCTTCGTCACGCAGATGCGCAAAAAAGCTCACCGTGCAGGTTTCGCCATAGAGATCGTCATCGAAGTCGAAAACGAAGGTCTCAAGCAGGACCGGACCGCCTTCATCGACCGTGGGTCTGCGACCGAAACTGGCGACCCCATCGTGCAGCGACCCATCCGCCCGGCGAAAACGAACGGCATATATGCCGGATCTCAGTGCAGCGTTTGCGGGCAACGCCATATTGGCTGTTGGAAATCCCAGCGTTCGACCGAGCTGTTTTCCGGCGATCACTTCCGCCTCGACACTGTATCGATACCCAAGCAACCCGGCCGCTTCGGATACATCTCCGACGCTCAGGCAGTCGCGGATGCGGCTGGAGGAGACCAATTCGGCATTCTCATCGCCGAACGGCTCGACAACCGTGACGTCGAAGCCAAGGCGACCGCCAACCTCACGCAGGAAGTCAGGGCTGCCTTCCCGTCCCTTGCCGAAGTGGAAATTGAAGCCGGTGACGACGTGCCGTATTCCAAGTTGTTCGACCAGAACCTTCTCGACAAACTGCTCCGCCGTATTCTGCGCAAACTCCCTGGTGAACGGCAGCTCGACAATGGCTTCAAAGCCCATCGCTCCGATCAGCCGGGCCTTGAGCGGTGGCGGTGTCAGACGAAACACCGGCTTTTCGGGATTGAACACCGTGCGAGGGTGCGGCTCGAACGTCAGGGCCGTGACCGGCATGGCATCCGATTGTCGCGCCTCCAGTGCCGCGTTCAGTACCGCCTGGTGGCCACGATGCACACCGTCGAAATTGCCGATCGCCAGGACGCCGCCGCGCAGTGACGCGGGAAAATCCTCCAGTCTTTCGATCCGCATGATCGGTGCGCTGCCCATGTCTACCTCAACCGCTGCATCCAGGCCACGGGATGCGAGTTGTGACGTTCTAGAAATGCCACAAGGCGAGCCGTATCGACCGCGCCGTCCTGCGTGTAATCGCGGGCATGGATGCCATCGGAAACATAGAGCAGATCGAGACCGAAATCCCGTGCCCCCTTCACATCGGTTGGCATGCCGTCACCGATCGCAAGAATACGGTCGTTCGCGATGTCGGGGCGCAACTGGCGCGCCTTCGCCAATGCCGCCTCGTAAATCGGCCGGTGCGGCTTTCCGGAAATCAGGGTCGTGCCGCCCATCTGATCGTACAGCGCGGCAATAGCTCCGGCGCAGGGGATGAGCCGATTCCCACGCTCCACAATAAGATCCGGATTGGCACAGATAAAAGACAGGCCCCGTTTGAGGAAATCCTCAAGGATCGATTGGTAATCTTCCGGTTTCTCGTGCTCGTCGTCATAGAGACCGGTACACACAACGATGCCCGCCTCTTCCAGACCCACTCGCACCACGCCCAGCCCGTCGAAAAGCTGCAAGTCGCGGTCCGGCCCAACAAAATAGATCTCGTCAGGCCCGGCCGCTATGAGATCACGCGTGACGTCACCTGAAGTGACAATATGGTCAAAGGCATCCGGATCAACGCCGATCATCGCCAGCTGATCGTCAACCTGCATGCGTCGCCGCGGCGAATTGGTCAGGAGGATCACCACACCGCCCTGACGCCGAAACGCGGCCAGCGCTTCACCGGCTAGCGGTCGCGCCTCGACACCGTTGTGCAATACGCCCCAGACGTCGCAGAAAATCACGTCGTAGTCGGCAGTCAGATCGGCGAGGCGATCAAGTTTTCTTGGCATGGGTTTTGGTGATTCCGTAGCGCGCGGCGGTTTGAATGTCAGTCAGGCCAGCGCAGACATTGACCATCACGGCCGAGAAAACAAGCCCTAATGCTCAGCAGCTCGACGGAGGTGTGCAGGCTTGGGAGCACCGGCTGGATTTACCAACGTCCGTCGGACTTGAAACACCGTAACATAATTTCCATCTGCAACCTTGACTCGGGCAGATCTTCCACCTATCTCGACGGCGATTAGCACTCTCTAGAGGTGAGTGCTAACACTTGTGAGCCGGGCATTTCGCCCGGCGTGTCATTCGATCGAGGGTAAAGACAATGGCAGAAGTCAATTTCCGTCCGCTGCATGATCGCGTCGTCGTACGTCGCGTCGAGTCCGAAGAAAAGACTGCAGGCGGCATCATCATTCCCGACACCGCAAAAGAGAAGCCGTCCGAAGGCGAAGTCGTTGCCACCGGCAATGGCGCGCGCGACGACGGCGGCAACATCGTTGCCCTGGACGTCAAGGCCGGCGACCGCATTCTCTTCGGCAAGTGGTCCGGCACCGAAGTCAAGCTCAATGGCGAGGATCTCCTGATCATGAAGGAATCCGACATCATGGGCGTGATCGGCTGATCCGAACCGAACTATCAGTATCCCCTTTGGAGTAATGGGCGCAAACCGCCCGGAAATGAGGAATCATGGCAGCTAAAGACGTAAAATTCAGCCGTGACGCACGCGAGAAAATGCTGCGTGGCGTCGATGTTCTCGCTGATGCAGTCAAAGTGACGCTTGGCCCGAAAGGCCGCAACGTCGTTATCGACAAATCCTTCGGCGCACCGCGCATCACCAAGGACGGTGTCACCGTCGCGAAGGAAATCGAACTGGAAGACAAGTTCGAAAACATGGGCGCACAGATGGTGCGCGAAGTCGCTTCCAAGACCAATGACGAAGCAGGCGACGGCACCACCACCGCCACCGTTCTGGCTCAGTCGATCGTCCGCGAAGGCGCACGCGCCGTTGCCGCCGGCATGAACCCGATGGACCTGAAGCGCGGCATCGACCTCGCCGTCACCGAAGTCGTCGGCAACCTGGCCAAGCAGGCCAAGCCGATCAAGACCTCGGAAGAAGTTGCTCAGGTCGGTACGATCTCCGCCAACGGCGAATCGCAGATCGGTGACGATATTGCCGAAGCCATGCAGAAAGTCGGCAACGAAGGCGTCATCACCGTCGAAGAAGCCAAGACCGCAGAAACCGAGCTGGAAGTCGTTGAAGGCATGCAGTTCGACCGCGGTTACCTGTCTCCCTATTTCGTGACCAACCCGGAAAAGATGGTTGCCGATCTGGAAGACTGCTACATCCTGCTGCACGAGAAGAAACTCTCGAACCTGCAGGCCATGCTGCCGATCCTGGAATCGATCGTTCAGTCCTCGAAGCCGCTTCTGATCATTGCTGAAGACGTCGAAGGCGAAGCCCTCGCAACCCTCGTCGTCAACAAGCTGCGCGGCGGCCTCAAGATTGCTGCCGTCAAGGCACCGGGCTTCGGCGACCGCCGCAAGGCCATGCTGGAAGACATCGCAATCCTGACCGGCGGTCAGGTGATCTCCGAAGATGTCGGCATCAAGCTGGAAAACGTCACGCTCGACATGCTGGGCACCGCCAAGCGCGTCAACATCTCGAAAGAGAACACGACGATCGTCGACGGCGCCGGCAAGAAAGCCGAGATCGAAGGCCGCGTTGCCCAGATCAAGCAGCAGATCGAAGAAACCACTTCTGACTACGACCGTGAAAAACTGCAGGAACGTCTGGCAAAGCTCGCCGGCGGTGTTGCCGTGATCCGCGTTGGCGGTGCGACCGAAGTCGAAGTGAAGGAAAAGAAGGACCGTGTCGACGATGCTCTGAACGCAACGCGCGCCGCTGTCCAGGAAGGCATCGTTGCCGGTGGCGGAACCGCCCTGCTCGTCGCAGCAGGTTCGCTGAAGGCCAAAGGCGCCAACGAAGATCAGGAAGCCGGCATCAACATCGTACGCCGCGCACTGCAGGCTCCGGCCCGCCAGATCGTTGCCAATGCTGGTGATGAGGCATCCGTCGTTGTCGGCAAGATCCTCGAAGAAAAAGGCGGTAACTACGGCTACAATGCTCAGACCGGTGAATATGGCGACATGATTGCCATGGGTATCGTTGACCCGGTCAAGGTTGTCCGCACCGCTCTGCAGGACGCTGCCTCGGTTGCCGGCCTGCTGGTCACCACCGAAGCCATGGTTGCCGAAGTGCCGCAGAAAGAAGCGGCTGCTCCGGCCATGCCCGGCGGCGGCATGGGCGGCATGGGTGGCATGGACTTCTAGGCCACTTTGCAAAAAGACACGAAAAAGGCGGCTCCGAGCCGCCTTTTTTGTTGCCTCGATTTTGGTTGCGGTCACGGTCGCGGAGGTATGTTCATGCCCTTGACACTGGCAGGCCGCTCCATGCACCGCTCCAGCCAGGCGGTAACATTGGCAAAACCATCGAGGCCAACCGCCTCGCCTGCTTCGTAGAAGTCGCGTACGGTGCGCACCCAGGGGAACGTTGCGATATCGGCGACGGAATAGATGTCACCGGAAATCCATTGGCGCCCCTCGAGCCGTTGATCCAGCACTCCCAGAAGCCGTTTGGTTTCGTTCTCATAGCGCTCGGTCGGATAGGTGTCTTTCAACTTGTCGGCCATAAATTTGTAGAAATGGCCGTATTGCCCGAACATGGGTCCGACGCCGGCCATCTGGAAAAACAGCCACTGGATGCATTCGAGCCGTTCCGCCGGGTCGGTGGGAATGAGTTTGCCTGTCTTTTCAGCGAGATAGAGCATGATAGCGCCGGACTCGAAGATACCGATGGGCTCGCCAGCCGGTCCGTCCGGATCGATCAGCGCCGGTATCTTGCCGTTCGGGTTGAGCGCCAGAAACTCAGATCCCTTCTGGTCGTCGGATCGGATGTCGACAAGGTGGGCCTCATAGGGAAGCCCCGTCTCTTCGAGCGTAATGGAAATCTTGACGCCGTTCGGCGTCGGGAACGAATAGAGCTGGATCACGCCCGGATTTGACGGTTTCCAGCGCTCGGCAATCGGAAAGGATGAAAGTGCGTTCATTGTGCTAGCAGGTCCTCAAAGTGAAAAATCCCCGGTGGCGTCCTGTCGAACGCCGCCAGATACCACATAGAGTGCCTTTTGGCGGGATGGTAGGGGCGAAATCGTGGACACCGTGTTCGTTCGGTGGTCCACCTGGCAAACAAAAAAGCCGCAAGCGACCACACGACGCTTGCGGCTTCTCTAAATTCAACGGGCCTTAAGTCCCCAGCAACCCGCTGAATGGCACCTCGAAACTAGTTGTTGAAGAGCGTCGCGAAAACGTCGACTCCCTTCTCGCGGTAGTACTTGGTTGCGTTGCGACCGCTCGGACCGATTACGATCACCTTTGCGCCGACCGGTGCGCGCTTGTACAGGTGCTTGACGTCCTTGTTCATCATGCGAATGCAGCCGGACGACATGTTGAGGCCGATGGTCCAGGGCTGGTTCGTGCCATGGATCCGATAGATCGTGTCACGTCCACCGCGATGCAGATAAAGGGCGCGCGCGCCGAGCGGATTATTGATGCCGCCCTTGACGTAACGCGGAATGATCCGACCCTTGCGACGTTCGCGAGCGATCATCGTTGCCGGTGGGCGCCAGTCCGGCCATTCGGCCTTGCGACCGACCTTGACCACGCCGGCCCAGCCGAAGCCCTCACGTCCAACACCGACACCGTACCGGGTAGCGCGCCCGTTGCCTTCGACAAAATACAGGAACCGTTTGCTGGTATCGATGATGATCGTACCCGGTTTCTCGCGCGTCTCGATACGCACTTTTTTGCGTAGATACTTGTTTTTCGGCCGCTTCTGGGTGGCCGTCAGCGTCACCTGTGTCGGGGTGTCCTGCCTGGCGACGGTTGCATCGCGCATGAACGCGTTTGCACTGCCCGTTGCAAGGAAGCCCACGGCCAGCGTGACGGCAAGCAAGGATGTTGCGAATCTGCCCACTGTTCCACTCTCCTCTTATCAATTATCCGTCAGGGTAACATTGGATTACGGGCTTGCAACATTAGGCGGCAAAAATAAAGATAAAGTGATCACAGTCTTTTGCTGTCGTTTTCAAGCATAGCGTGTGTGAATAGCGCCGGCCTAAACCTGCTGTTTGCCAATATCGACCGTTCAGTGAAACATCCGGTCAGGCAACCAGGTTGCGATTCCCGGAAAAGCCAGCAGAAGGCACAGGGCCAGGACTTGCAGAGCAACGAACGGGGCGATGCCTCGATAAATCTGCCCTGTTTTCGCCAGTCCGCCCGCTGTTCCCTTCAGATAAAACAGCGCGAAGCCGAACGGCGGCGTCAAGAAGCTGGTTTGAAGATTTACGGCAACGAGGATCGCGAACCAATAGACTATGTCGGAGCGAGCGACGTGGTCACCGAAGTCGAGCTGTGCGACGATCGGTGCAAAAATCGGCAGGACAATCAGGGTAATTTCGATCCAGTCGAAAAAGAAACCCAGCAGGAAGATCAGCAGCATCAGAACCGCCAGAACGCCCCAGGCGCCGAGAAAGGAAGCCTCGGCCCAAGACAGAACAAGATGATCTCCACCAAAGCGGCGGAACAGATAGGAAAATGCCGTTGCGCCGACAAAGATGAAGAAGATCATCGAAACCGTCGTCAGCGAACCTTCAAGAACATCATTGAGGCCCGAAAGAGTGAGCCTTCTTCGCAGAATGACCAGAGCCAGAGCGCCCAAGGCCCCGACGCCGCTCGCTTCGGTGGGGGTCGCCCAGCCGCCAAGAATTGACCCGAGCACCAGGGCAATGAGCAAAGCCGGAGGCACGAAACCAACCAGCAGGCGGCGGAAGAGCGCTCTCCGTTCGGTAGCCGACAAACGGCCGGCAACTGCAGGTGCCAATCCCGGTCTGAGCCGGCTCACGATGGCGATGAATATCAGGTAAAGCGCCGACAGCATCAGGCCGGGCACAAGCGCTGCCATGAACAGCCGGCCCACCGAGATCGTCAGCAAATCCCCCATGATGACCAGCATGATTGATGGTGGGATGAGAATCCCGAGTGTCCCGGACGCGGCGATCGAACCGGCTGCGAGTGTCGGCGCGTAACCGCGATCGACCATCATGGGCAACGCCAGCATGGTCAGCATTGTTACCGAGGCGCCGATGATGCCGGTCGACGCGGCAAGCACGGTTCCGATGATGGTCACGCCCAGCGCCAGGCCTCCAGGTACGCGACGCATCAGTGTCTGCAGACCTTCCAGCAGTTCTTCCGCAACGCCGCTTCTCTCGAGCAGCGTTCCCATGAGAACGAACATCGGAACCGCCACCATGACCACATTGGAGACAATGCCGCCGAAGATGCGATTGACGAGCAACGGTAACTGAACAAACCGAAGTTCGCCCAATGCCAGTCCGATCAGCGCAAAAGCGAGCGATACACCCCCCAATACGACCGCGACCGGCAAGCCGGAGAACAGGAATAAAGCGAGCGTGCCGAACATCAGGATCGGCAGCAATTCGGTCGTCACAGGTTTTCTCCCTGGTGGACAAGGTCGTTCCGACCGGACAGTTCGCGCAGTTGACAAAGGCAGCGAAGGAGAACGGACAAAGCCGAAAGAACGGTGAGCGACAAGCCAATCGGCAGCACGGACTTGATGATCCACCGATGGGACAATCCGCCGCCACTTGCGGACCCTTCGCCGGTGACGTAGGCCCGAACGGCGTAGTCGATCCCGAACACGGTCAGCGCCGACAGGTACGGGATCATGAAGATCACGATGCCGGCGATTTCCAGCTTCAGCTTTGCCACCGGGCTGAAATGCTCTCGGACCAGGTCCACGCGGACGTGGGCGTCCCGCAGATAGGCGTGTCCAAACCCAAACAGAAGAGCGGCGCCGTGCAGATGCCACTCCAAATCCTGCAGAACCACGGAGCCGGTGTCGAAGAACTTTCTGCCGACCACGTCGTAGCCGATGACCATTGCAAGAGCGAAAAGCAGCCATCCGCCGAGCCGATTGGCCCAGTGGCATGGGCGCGCCAGAACGTCTGCCCAATATTGCATTTCAGTTCTCCCGGATCGCCGGAGCGCGCGCCGCCGGTCATGGACCCTGCGACGCGCTGCTTCCTGGAGGATCAGCGCATGTAGCCCAGCTCGCGCCAGGTGGCGTATTGATCTCTGAACGTCACGTAGGAGTCCCAAACCTGCTTGAAATCGGCGTCGGCCGACAACTCGCCGACGACCTCACTCCAGGCCGCGTTCATGGCCGCCAGAACCGCCGGCGGCCAGCGGTGAATGGTGACGCCCATGTTGCGAAGTTCGCCAAGCGCCTCGAACTGGATGGCTTCGCCCATGGCAACCGACTCGGCGACCGCGGAGCGGCAGACTTCCTCGACGGCGGCGCGCTGCCGGTCGCTCAAACCATCCCAGACAGGACGGTTGATGAGCAGCGTTATCAGGCTGGTCTGTTGATGCCAGCCCGGAAAGTAGTAGTGCTTGGCATAGTCGGCCATGCCCAATCGGAGATCGAGCGCCGGCATGGAGATCTCTGCTGCATCGATGGTGCCCAGTTCGAGTGCCGGTACAGTGTCGCCCACAGGCAAGGTCTGGGTCGCCACCCCAAGCTTCTCCATGACCCGTGCGCCGAGCCCGAAGAAACGCATCTTCTTGCCTTTCAAATCTTCGACCGTTTCGATCGGCTCACGGAACCAGCCGGAGGCCTCCGGCGGCAGGGTGGCGCACAGGACGCTCTTTACCTGATGGCGAGCCGTGATCTCGTCCCAAAGGTCCTGACCGCCGCCAAAGTAGTACCAGGCCAGGTATTCCGGCGCCTCGGGCCCGAAGGGCACCGACGTAAACATGGCCGCTGACGGGATGATGCCCTGGGCAAATCCTGGCGAATACCAGGCCGCATCGACGGCACCTGTCGACACGGCGTCCCAGGCCTCAGGCGCCGGAACCAGGGCGCCCGGTTCGTGAAACACGATGTCGAGTTCTCCGCCCGTCACCAGGTTGATGCGGCGGCCGAGGTCCTTGCCGATCTCACCGATCACCGGAAACGAGCTCGGATAGACGCTGGTCATATCGAGTTTCGAGGCTGCAGCAGCACCAGCCGGTGCCAAGCCGAGCGCGAGTGCCAGTGACGCGCAAGTCAATGCAAGTTTCTTCATGGCTTTCTTCCTCCCTGATAGCCTTCCTTCAATCATCGATGCGCCGGACCGCCCCTTTCGAAGCGTTGGAAACGGCCCGGGCGTAGAGTTGCAGAGCGGTCGAGACATGGCGCTCGCGGGTGTGGGGCTGCCAAAGCGCCTTCCCGTAGTCGCGATGATCCGCGCGGCGACGAGCCAATGTAGGGTCGGGGACACAAAGCTCGATGGAGCGTGTCGGAATGTCGATGCGGATGAGGTCGCCGTCTTCGACCAGCGCGATGACGCCGCCCTCGGCAGCCTCCGGCGAGACATGGCCGATCGAAAGGCCGGCCGAGGCTCCGGAAAACCGTCCGTCCGTCACCATTGCGCAGCTCGTGTCGAGCCGCATGGCGCGCAGATACGCTGTTGGATAGAGCATTTCCTGCATGCCGGGCCCGCCCTTCGGCCCCTCATATCGCACCACGATCACACTGCCCGGCGTGATGCTGCTGGCCAGGATGGCATCTGCCACCTGATCCTGGGATTCGAAAACTACAGCCGGGCCCTCGAACCGCATCATGGCCGGGTCGACCGCGGCGGTCTTGACGATGCAGCCATGCTCGGCAATGCCGCCATGCAACACGGCCAGGCCGCCGTCTTTGGCGTAAGCATGATCAACATCGCGGATGCATCCGGCCTCACGGTCGAGATCGAGGCTTGCGTGGCGGCGGCTCTGGCGCATTGCCCGAACCGTCCTGACGCCGCCGGGCGCAGCCTGGAAAAACCGCCGGACCTCATCCGATGGCCGGCGACGGATGTCCCATTCGGCAATGAATTCCGCCATGGACGCGGCATGCACCGTTGCAACGTCCGTGTGGATAAGTCCGGCACGATCCAGCTCACCGAGAATGGCGATGATCCCGCCGGCGCGGTGGACATCCTCAATGTGGTAATCGGACGTGGCCGGCGCGACCTTGCACAGATTTGGGACTCGACGCGACAGCCGGTCGATATCGCCCAGCGTGAAGTCGACGCGAGCTTCGTTGGCGATGGCCAACAGGTGCAGCACCGTGTTGGACGATCCGCCCATGGCAATGTCCACCGCCATGGCATTTTCGAAGGCGCGCTTGTCTGCAATGCCGCGCGGCAATGCGTTTTTGTCGTCTTCCTCGTACCAGCGCCGGGCCAGACAAACGATCTGCCGCCCGGCCCTTTCAAACAGATGACGCCGGTCGCTGTGCGTCGCCAGCAGAGTGCCGTTTCCCGGCAAGGCCAACCCTAACGCCTCGGCCAGGCAGTTCATGGAATTCGCCGTGAACATTCCCGAGCAGGAACCGCAGGTCGGACAAGCCGACCGCTCCAGCGCCTCGATCTCCTCCTCCGGCCGATCGGGATCGGCGCCGGCATAGATGGCCTCAGTGTAGTCCGTGGCCTTGACCTCACCGTTGATCTCGGTGCGCCCCGCTTCCATCGGCCCGCCCGAAACGAAAATCACCGGTATGTTGAGGCGCATCGCCGCCATCAGCATGCCCGGTGTAATCTTGTCGCAGTTGGAAATGCAGACCATTGCATCAACGCAATGGGCGTTGATCATGTACTCGATCGAGTCGGCGATGATCTCGCGGGACGGCAAGCTGTAAAGCATGCCGTCATGACCCATGGCGATGCCGTCGTCGACCGCGATCGTGTTGAATTCGCGCGGAACACCACCCGCCTCGCGGATAGCCGCGGCGACGAGGCCAGCCGGCTCGCGCAAGTGGATATGACCCGGCACGAATTCGGTAAAGGAATTGACGACCGCAACGATCGGTTTGGCGAAATCTTCCGTCGTCATGCCGGTGGCCCGCCACAGCGCTCGCGCCGCAGTCATGCGGCGTCCCGATGTCGTGGTCCTGGAAAGCAATTCCGGCATGTTCGTCCATCCTCTTGCGGTTCCCTCTGAACCGGTTGACGAACGCTAGCATTGCGTTTTAGTTCGAAAAAACGAATAATATGGAAGAAACTCTTCGGAAAATTTGATATGTCTGCGCGCCGCAATATAGACATCGACCTGTTCCGCACATTCATCGCCGCAATCGATCTCGATGGACTGAACAAGGCGGCGACCGCCGTCGGTCGGTCGCAGTCGACGGTCAGCATGCAGATCCGGCGCATGGAAGACATTCTCGGATGCGTCCTGTTTGTGCCCGACGGACGCAAGGTCAAGCTGAGCGCCGAGGGCGAAAAGCTGGCAAGTCACGCACGCCGCATTGTCGCGCTTCACGATCAGGCGCTGGACGCCATGGCCGCAGACCGGATGAAGGGCAATGTCAGCCTGGCGGTCATGGGCGACTATGCGACCCACGTTCTCCCGGCTCACCTGGCCGCGTTTATGGATCAGCACCCCGGTATTCTGGTGGACGTCACCACCGGTTTCACGACTGACCTGCTGGACCGCCTCGGGGGACAGTTCGACCTGGTTCTATCCACCCATCCGCTTGGCGAAGGAAAGGGCGAGCGGTTGCGGGTGGAAAAAACCCGCTGGGTGTTTTCCGCAAACCACGAGGTTCCGACGGCGCCATCGGTTCCGTTGGCGTTGCTGCCGCCCGGCAATCTGTTTCGCAACTGGGCAATCGAAGCCCTGGATCGGGCGGGTATCGGCTGGCGTGTTCTGTTCACCAGCTCCAGCATTGCCGCCGTAGAGGCTGCCGCAGCGGCCGGGATCGCGGTTTGCGTGGCCAAGCAGGGGTCTGCCAGCGAAGGGCTGCGGTTTCTCGGACCGCAGCACGGATTTCCCGATCTTCCTGATACCGAAATCGTTCTCAATCGGTCGACGGGCCGCTGCCCGAGAGCAACAGGCGTTCTCGGCGACTATCTCGCCCGGGTGCTGGCGGCCTAGGGTGGGTAACCTTGCATTTGGTTGCCGTCGCCACCACCTCAGGCATCACACCCGAAAACAAAGGGAAACGGTCTCCATGGCTTATTTCGTGGCTGCACTGCTGGTTTCTGCCGCTGCAGGGTTCAGCGCGCACTATCTGGCAACCAAGAAACGACGCGCCGTGAAGCCTTGGGTTGTTTCAAGTGTCTTCTTCTTCCTGCCGATCCTCCTGTTGGCCTTGCTGCCAGCACGGAAAGAACAGAACACGCTGCTCAACGGAACATGACCGTTATTCCGGCTCTCGGCAGGCGACGGTTTCTTGGCTCTCTTGGCGCCGGCATCGCGGCCACGTTCATTCCCTGGAATGGAGCCTCGGCGCGAGGCCAATATCTGCGGGGATATGTCCGCACCAATTGGAGCCGCGACCCGTATACCTTCGGTTCCTATTCCTATGTGCCCAAAGGGGCACGCGCACGCGACCGTGGGGTGCTGGAAGAAACGATCGCCGACACAATTTTTTTTGCCGGCGAAGCGGTGTTTCCCAATCACAATGGAACGGTCCATTCGGCCTATGAATCGGGTCAGCGTACAGCTGGCATGGTCCTTCAAGCCGAGGCTAAAAATGTAGCTGTTATCGGTGCCGGAATGAGCGGGCTGTCGACTGCCCACAGACTGGCGAACGCAGGTCTCGACGTCACCGTTTATGAAGCCAGGGACCGTATTGGCGGCCGCATTTGGACCGACGACCGTTTGGGCATGCCTCTCGACCTCGGCGCAAGCTGGATACACGGGACTGAAGATAACCCGTTGACTCACCTGTCTGATTCCGTTGGCCAACATCGGATTGCCACCGGAGAGAGCTATCTCATAAGGGGCAAAGATGGCCGGTTCATTGATGACGACGACGCGCCCGACTGGCTGGAAGGCGTCACCGAAATCCAGCACAGTTATGGCGCCGATCGGGACCAGATCAACTTGATGGCCGACTTGTTCGAGCACGAATATGACGGCCCGGATGTCAAGTTTCCCGGTGGCTACGCCGGCATATTCGAAGCCTTGCACGGTCCTTATGACGTCAGGCTTTCAAGCGCAGTCACGCGCGTTTCGGTCGATAAGAACGGAGCAACAATCGAAACCAGCCGGGGGGAGCCGCAGGTTTACGATGCGGTAATCGTGACGCTGCCGCTGGGAGTGTTGAAACAGAAATCGGTCGCCTTCGATCCGCCGCTGCCTGCGCGGAAGATGCGCTCTATCGAAAAGCTCGGAATGGGGACCCTGGACAAGGTCTATTTGTTGTTCGACGAACCGTTCTGGGATCGCGAAACGACATGGATCGCCACACCTGAAAACGGTTTGCCCAATGGCCAATTCAACGAGTGGCTCAACCTGCACAAATACATCGGTGAGCCGGTGATCATGGCTTTCAATGGAGGAACTCCGGCTCTGGATCTCGCTGGATTGTCGGACAAGGATGTCATCGAACGGGCTCGAAGGACCCTTGAAATCGCATATCCGAACTGAAGGCGGATTCTCACCGGAAGCGGGTTCACTGCCACGATCATTGCTCACTCAAGAGGGAGACGAGGCCGGATGCGCTTCTCCGGCCTCGCGGAACGCGTCAGCCCCTCAGATCACCACCACCTTGGTGCCATTACCGACGCGTTCATAAAGATCAACCACATCCTCGTTGCGCATGCGGATGCAGCCGGACGAAACAGCCCCGCCGATCGTCCAGGGCTGGTTTGTGCCGTGGATGCGGTAGAGCGTGGAACCGAGATAAAGCGCTCGGGCGCCGAGCGGATTGGCGGGACCACCTGCCATGTAGGTCGGCAGAATGCGACCCTTCTTCTTCTCGCGCGCGATCATCTGTGCCGGTGGACGCCAGTCCGGCCATTCGCGCTTTTGAGTGATGCGGTGCGTGCCGGCCCACTCGAAACCCGGCTTGCCGACACCGACGCCGTAACGGCGCGCCTGTCCGTTTCCGAGAACCAGATAGAGAAAGCGGCTGGGCGTATCGATGACGATCGTGCCCGGTTTGTGGTGCGTCTGGTAGGCGACGGTCTGCGGCAGATAAACCGGGTTCATCTTCGCCGTGCGGGCCTTGTTCGAACGGTTCACCGAAGCAACACGGGTGTTGGCACGCTGGCCGCCCCAACGGGCCTTGGTGCGCCGCTTGACGACGGCACCGGCTCCATGGGCGGTGTTGCGCTGACGCAACTGGGTGACCCAGGGTGCCGTCAGGTCAGGGCTCAGGACGACGGGTGGACGCTGGACATAACGGTCATTGGCTTTGGCCATGCCCATGCTGACGGCCACGCACAGGGCCGCAAGAAGAGGGATTTTGATGTTCATCGGACGGACTCACTACCTTTCGTCAGACAACAGTTTCACCGCACGCGCTCCGAGGGGGTAACGCGAGGGAAAGTGGATTGGTAACGGCTTGACACTGGAACTGGAAAAAGACTCAAACGTGAATCGAATTGGATAAAATGCGATTCATCCTGCAAAGCTTTCGGCAAGGTTATCGAGGCCTTGAAAAAGCCGGTTAATCGAACGCTAAATGCTTGGAATCACGCATTAACCATGAAAGGGAGGCCGATGGCGGCGAACGGACTGATCGAAAGCGACGACGGCGTCTGCCGCTGTTTCTGGTATGGCGGCAAGGACGACTACCTGGAATATCACGACCGTGAATGGGGTCGTCCGGTGACCGACGACAAGCGGCTGTTCGAGAAGATTTGTCTGGAGGGTTTTCAGTCCGGCCTGTCGTGGCTGACCATCCTTCGCAAGCGGGAGAATTTCCGCGCCGCCTTCGCCGGCTTCGATTTCGACGCGGTCGCCCATTTCGACAAGGACGACGTCGAACGGCTGGTTCAGGACGCGGGTATCATCCGCCACCGGGGCAAGATCGAATCGACCATCAACAATGCACGCCGGGCCTGTGAAATGCGCGACGAGTTTGGAACGCTGGCCGCCTACTTCTGGGCGTATGAGCCAACACCCGAGCAGCGACCTTCACGTCTCGACCACGCCACCTTGATGACGATGGGCAAAACGGAAATCTCGACGGCGATTTCAAAGGATCTGAAAAAGCGCGGCTGGAGCTTCGTCGGCCCGACCACGGTCTATGCGTTCATGCAGGCCATGGGTATGGTCAACGACCATATTGAAGGCTGCTTCGCACGGGCCGAATGCGAAGCCGAGCGTGATGCCCTGGTGCGGCCGACGCGATCGACCTGAACCGCCGCTTGCTGCACTGCGGTCTATGGTTTAGGACAACGCGAAATGTGATTTTTGTGAATTTTTTTGGATTTCTACAAAGTCGCAAAATTCTAATCTGCCATCATCACCGCCGGACATCATCGATATGGGCGAAAAGAAAAAGAAACAGCCGAAGCTGAAGGCGCGCCTGCCGCGCGGGTTTGTCGACCGGTCGCCGACCGACATCCGCGCTACCGACGAAATGGTCGCCAAGATCCGTACCGTGTTCGAGCTCTACGGCTTCGATCCGGTCGAAACGCCGATGTTCGAGTATACGGATGCGCTGGGCAAATTTCTGCCGGACAGCGACAGGCCGAATGAGGGCGTGTTTTCGCTGACCGACGACGACGACCAATGGATGAGCCTGCGCTACGACCTGACGGCGCCGCTCGCCCGGCACGTCGCTGAAAACTTCAACACGATCCAGCTTCCGTATCGCACCTATCGCAACGGTTGGGTGTTCCGCAACGAAAAGCCGGGACCCGGCCGCTTCCGGCAGTTCATGCAATTCGACGCCGATACCGTCGGCGGACCGGGCGTCCAGGCAGATGCCGAGATGTGCATGATGTTTGCCGATTGCATGGAAGCCTTGGGGATCGCCCGCGGCGACTACGTCATTCGCATCAACAACCGCAAGGTGCTCGACGGCGTGATGGAGCAGATCGGTATCGGCGGTGACGACCATGCCGAGACGCGGCTGACCGTGCTGCGCTCCATCGACAAACTTGACAAGTTCGGTGTCGAAGGCGTGCGGCTGCTCTTGGGTGAAGGCCGCAAGGATGAAAGTGGCGATTTCTACAAGGGTGCCGGCCTCGACGCTGTAGCGATCGACCAGGTGATCGCCTTTGTAGAGGCCGCCGGTGACGATGCGCAAATGACCATCGCCAATCTGCAAGGCGTCGTCGGTGACGCGGGAACGAAGGGTGCCGAAGGCGTCGCCGAACTCGAGCTGATCGGCGAACTGGTTTCGGCAGCAGGCTATGACGACGGCCGCGTCAAGATCGACCCGTCCGTGGTTCGTGGCCTCGAATACTATACCGGCCCGGTCTATGAGGCGGAGCTGCTGTTCGACGTGGTCAACGAAAAGGGCCAGACCGTGCAATTCGGATCCGTCGGCGGCGGCGGACGCTATGACGGACTGGTTTCGCGCTTCATGGGCCAGCCGGTGCCGGCAACGGGCTTCTCCATCGGTGTGTCACGGCTGATGACGGCGCTGAAAAATCTCGGCAAGCTCGGCACGGAAGATCAAATTGCGCCTGTGGTCGTCTGCGTCATGGACCGCGACACGGAGAGCATGGCCCACTACCAGCGATTCGTCGGCCAATTGCGTTGGGCTGGGATCCGCGCCGAGATGTTCCAGGGCAACCCGAAGAATTTCGGCAAGCAGCTGCAATATGCCGACCGGCGTGGAAGTCCGATCGCCATCATCCAGGGCTCGCAAGAGCGAGATGAAGGCACCGTCCAGATCAAGGACCTGATCGAAGGCAAACGACTGTCCGGCGAAATCGAGGACAATGTCGCCTGGCGAGCCAGCCGGCCGGCGCAGATTTCGGTTGCCGTCGACGACCTGGTCGAAGAGGTCAGCAAAATCCTTGCCGCACAGGCGGAAGACCGCAAGGCCGGATGACATGCGCGGCCAGCCGGATTTCGCCGATGCCATACTGGCGCTGTTTGACGATCGCGACACCGACACGGTGGAGATCCCGGTCATCCAGCCGGCCGATCCTTTCCTCGACATGGCCGGAGAAGACCTGCGCAGACGCATCTACCTGACGGAAAGCGAAACCGGCCAGAGCCTGTGCCTTCGGCCGGAATTCACCATTCCGGTCTGTGTGAGCCACATCGAGGGCCATTCCGGCACGCCGCGGCGCTACGCCTATCTCGGCCAGGTGTTTCGCCAGCGTCGCGACGGCAGCAGTGAGTTCTTTCAGGCCGGTATTGAAGATCTCGGCAATGCCGACATGGCAACCGCAGACGCGCACGCGGTGCGTGACGCCGCGGACACGCTGTCCATGCTTCTGCCCGGCGCCGAATTCACAACCACGCTGGGCGACCAGAGCCTGTTCGAGGCGGTGGTTGCGGCACTCGGTTTGCCGGCCGGCTGGCAAACCCGGCTGATCCGCACCTTCGGCGATCACGGCAAGCTCGACCAAATGCTCGACACCCTGTCGCGTCCGATCGGCGCCAATGGCGGCTCCGACAATCCGCTGGTCACCCTCGCCCGCGCCGGGGACCGGAAGCAACTGGAAGAGAGCATTACTGCGCAGATGCACTCCACGGGCTATCTCAGCAATGCCAGCCGCACACCGGCGGAGATCGCCGACCGGATGATTGCCAAATCGGAGCTGGCGAACGCTCATCTCGACACCATTGCATTAGCCATTCTGCGTGATTTTCTGGCACTCGAAACCAGACTTGGCGATGCACCGGCAGCACTGGCAGCTTTCGCCGGCGGCGCCAATCTCGACCTGGGTGAAGCCTTGGCAATGTTTGAAGCCCGCGTGGCGGCCCTCGAGAACGCCGGCGTCGCGATCACGGATTTGCATTACCGCGCGGCCTTCGGCCGACCATTGGATTACTATACTGGCCTGGTTTTCGAAATAGCATCGGGCGAGGCGGTCCTCGCCGGTGGCGGGCGTTACGACCGACTGCTGACTTTGTTGGGCGCCGAGACGGCCATTCCGGCCGTCGGGTTTTCCCTCTGGCTCGATCGTATCGAGGCGGCACGCGCGGGAGCTTCCGCATGAGCATCACGATCGCCCTGCCCTCGAAGGGACGCATGAAGGACGATGCTCTGGCGGTCTTCGAAAGGGCCGGCCTCAGGATCGTCAGTGCCGGCAATGACCGCTCCTATCGTGGCCGTGTCGAGAGCATGGACGACATCGAGATCGCCTATCTCTCGGCCTCCGAAATCGCTCGCGAACTCGGCAACGGTGGTGTCGATCTCGGCATTACCGGCGAGGACCTGGTTCGCGAAGATCTGAGCGACGTTGACAATCAGGTGAGCATTTGCACCCGTCTCGGCTTCGGCCGTGCCGACGTCGTCGTGGCCGTTCCTGAGGTTTGGGTCGATGTCGATGCCATGGCCGACCTCGGCGATGTCGCGTCGGACTTTCGCGCCCGCCATGGCCGTCGGTTGCGCATCGCCACCAAATACTGGCGGCTGACACAGCGTTTCTTTTCCGCCCAGCACGGCATCCAGGTCTACCGCATCGTCGAAAGCCTCGGCGCGACCGAAGGCGCTCCGGCCTCCGGCCAGGCTGACATCATCGTCGACATTACATCAACCGGCTCGACGCTCCGCGCCAATCACCTCAAGGTTCTGGACGACGGCATCATCCTGAAATCGGAAGCCTGTCTCGTGCAATCGCTGGTCCGGCAACGCAACGCATCCGACGAGGCCAGCTTGCAGGCGCTGCTGGCGCGGCTGGAAGCCGAGTGATCGCTATGGCCAGTCAGCGTAACTGGTGATCTCGAGTTCCGGCTGCTCCGCGCTCCTGTCCTGGAGATGGCGCCGGTAGGTTGCCGGCGGGTGTCCGGTCCACTGTTTGAACGATCGGGAAAAGTGAGCGTTGTCGCGGTAGCCGAGACGTCCGGCAATTTGCTCAACCGACAGCGTCGAGTTCTCCAGCATCATGCAGGCCTCATGGACAACGCGCTCCTGGACAAGCCGTTTCGGCGCCCGACCGAGTTTCTGTGTGCAAATATCATGTAGCCGGTCGGACGAGATGCCGATGGCACCGGCATATTGGCCGACCGACCAGCGGTCGCGGAAATTGGCTTCGACCAGGTGGCGAAAATGTTGCAGGACCAATGCCGATCGCGCCATGGTGCCCTTGATGTCGTCGCTCTCGGCCGAAAAGCGCCATAGCAACACGAGGACCGACCGGACACAGGCCTCGATCATGGTCGTCGAGCCGGCGCGGGGGCGCTTGGCCTCGCGCTCGATGACCTCGAAGGCATGGGTGGCGTCGTCCATCGCCTCGGAATCGCCTCCGATCGGCACCACCAGATGACGCTCCGACAGCATCCTTATTTCCGATGATTCCGCATTGTAGCCGATGGCGTTTGCAAGGATGTCAGCCGTGATCGAGAATTGCATGCCGACACCGCCCGCGCCCACTCGCAAACTGTGATCTCCGCTCCAGGGTGACCAGACGAGACACGGTGACTCCAACGCCATCTCGGCCGTGTCAGACGAGAGCGTGCCGGTCCCGGATGTCAACAACACGCCCCGCCAACTTTGCTGCAGAGCGGCAATCCCCAGGCTGAAAACCCGGTCGTGCAACGCGCAGTCGATTCTGTCTGCCTTGATCATCCCTACCGATCCTTTCGCGCTGGAATTCGCCCCAACTCTCCAGAAATATACAAGACTATGCCAGTTTTTTGCATTCTTTGCCGAAATTTTCTCTGTTTAACTTTCCATACGCCGCCCAAATGAGCGCACCGGCAGTCCGCCGGAGCTCCAATGCAGAGCGGCCCGACAGGGAGGAGTCTCGGTTGAACGAGGCAAAGCTGATCATCGGCGGGGCCCATGCCGACGCCGAAGGCGGCGCGGTTTACGAGCGCCTGGAGCCGGTTTCCGAGCGGCTTGCGACTCGCGCTGCCTCGGCATCGCCCAACGACGCCCGGAGCGCGGCCAACGCCGCCGCGGCCGCCTTTCCTGTCTGGTCACATACCGATCCGCGCGAGCGCTCGCGCATTCTGCTGCGGGCCGCGGAACTCGTCGAGCAAAGAAAGAGTGATTTTGTCGACGCCATGATCGACGAAATCGGCAGTGCAAGACCGTGGGCCGAATTCAACTGCAAACTGGGAGCCGATATCTTTCGTCATGCAGCCGGCCAGACGGACTTCGAGCTTCTCGAAACCGCTCCCCCCGGCAACAACGGCGTGACGTCGATGCTGCAACGCCAGCCCGTCGGCGTGGTTCTCGGCATCGCGCCCTGGAACGCCCCGGTCGTTCTCGGCATCCGGGCGGTGGCCGGACCACTTGCCTGTGGCAACACGGTGGTTTTCAAGGCGTCGGAACTCTGCCCGAAAACCCACAGTCTGGTCATCGAGATTCTTGGCGAGGCCGGATTGCCTCCGGGTGCTGCAAATCTTGTGCTGCATGCGCCAGAAGAGGCCGAGAAGATTGTCGAAACGCTGGTAGCCCATGCCGCCGTTCGGCGGGTAAATTTCACCGGTTCCACCCGGGTCGGCCGCATGGTCGCCAGCACCTGCGCTGCTCACCTCAAGCGCTGCCTGCTTGAACTCAGCGGCAAGGCGCCGCTGATCGTCCTTGACGATGCGGATATCGACGCGGCCGTCGCGGCGGCTGCATTCGGCGCCTTTTTCGCCCAAGGCCAGATCTGCATTTCCACCGAGCGCATCATTGTCGACCGGTCCATCGCAGAATCGTTTGTCGAAAAGCTGATCGAAAAGACGAACACGCTCTCGGCCGGCGATCCGCGGTCCGGAGACTATCCGCTCGGCTCGATGATCAGCGCAAGCGCTGCCCTGCGTGTGCGAGCCCTGATCGATGATGCGATTTCGAAAGGCGCGGTGCTGGTTTCGGGCGGTGATGTCACTGATACGATCATGCAGCCGACCGTTCTCGACCATGTCGACAGTTCCATGCAGATCTACCGCGAGGAAAGTTTTGGCCCGGTGGCTGCGGTGATCCGTGCCCATGGCGAAGACGAGGCGGTATCGATTGCCAACGATACCGAGTTTGGATTGGCCTCGGCGGTGTTCGGACGCGACGTGGCACGCGCCAAATCCGTCGCCGATCGCCTGGAAACCGGCGTCTGCCACATCAACGGCCCAACCGTTTACGACGATCCGCGCATGCCGTTCGGCGGCTGCAAGGCCAGCGGATACGGCCGCTTCGGTGGCGAAGCCGGAATACGCGAATTTACCGAATTGCGCTGGCTCTCGGTCCACGAGGAACCCCACCAATACCCGATCTGACGCGGCATCGGGATGTCACAGGAACCACCAAAGGAGGAGCAAATGAAACGCAGAGAACTCATTTCCATAGCAACGGCGGCCGCTGTTGCCGGGATGATATCGTTCGGCGCCCAGGCAGCCGATACGGTCAAGATCGGTGCGGTCGCGCCGAAGACCGGACCGCTGGCCGGCGGCTCGACCGTCACGCACTGGCCCAACATCCAGTTGTGGGTCACCCAGGTGAACGACCGGGGCGGCCTCAAGGTCGACGGCGGCCAGAAGATGATCGAACTGATCGAGTATGATGACAAGACCAACCCGGCCGAGCACCTCAAGGCCGTCCAGCGGCTCGCCACACAGGATGAGGTCGACTTTATCATCGCGCCCTACGGCACTGGCTTCAATGTTGCGGCAGCGCCTATCTACGCCAAATACGGCTATCCGCAGATTGCCGTCAGCGCTATCACCGACCAGATCGAAACGCTGACCGATCGCTATCCGACGCTGTTTTTCACGCTCGGATCGACGACAGCCTTCGTTGAAGGTGTGCGTGACGTGCTGAGCGACATGCGCGAAGCCGGAAAGATCGGCAACAAGATCGCCATGGTCAATGTGGCCGACGCTTTCGGTATCGAACTGGCCGAAGCGGCACGCCCGATCCTGACCGACGCCGGATTCGATATCGTCTATGACAAATCCTATCCGCTCGGCACGCCGGACCTTTCTCCGGTGGTCAAGGGCGCCAAGGCGGCCGAGCCGGATGCTTTCGTAGCGTGGTCCTATCCGCCCGACACATTTGCGATCACCGAGCAGGCGATCATTGAGGACTTCCCGGTAAAGGCCTTCTACACGGCCGTTGCCACGCCCTTCCCGGCCTATTACGGCAAATTCGGTTCCAAGGTTGAGGGCAATCTCGGCGCCGGCGGTGTGAACCCCGACACACCTGAGATGCAAGCCTACCGCAAGGCGCACAAGGACATCACCGGCAAGGACGCCGATTACTGGGCCTCTGCCAACACCTATGCCAGTCTGCAGGTCCTTGAACAGGCCATCGAGGGCGTCGGGTCGCTCGACCGGGCAGCCGTGACCCAGTACATCAAGGACAACACGTTCGACACGATCATGGGTTCGATCAGCTTCGACAATCAGAATTCGGCCAAATTCTGGAGTGTCGGCCAATGGCAGGACGGCGTGTTCCGCGGCCTCACCGGCTCCAATGTCGACGGTGCCGTTCCGGTGATTGAAAAGACCGGCTGGAACTGAGTCCATCATACCCGGCGCTTTGGCGCCGGGTATCCTGACAATACGGAAACTCCACGATGGACATCATTGTCTCCGGGCTGCTGCTTGCCGGCACGTATGCGCTGATGGCGTTCGGCCTCAACCTGCAATACGGCGTTGCCAGGATCATGAACCTGGCCAATGGCGAGTTGCTGGTGCTCGGCGCGCTCGCTGCCTTCTGGCTGTTCACCACGGCTCAGATCAGTCCGCTGGCGACCCTGTTCGTGGTCGCGCCGCTGGCTTTCATCGGCAACTGGCTGGTCTACCGGATCCTGCTCAGCCCGCTGGTCCGCCGCGCACACAACCAGGGACAGCTTGAGGTCGACAGCATTCTGGCGACCTTCGGCATGAGCTTCGCGCTGGTTGGCGTGATGGTGTCCATCCACGGCGAATACTTCACCTATTCCTTCATGGCCGATCCGTTGTCGATCCTCGGCACCACGGTTGCCCTCAACCGGTTCATCGCCTTCGTCATGGCGGTGCTCATTGGCGGTGCCCTTTATCTTTGGCTCAATCATTCACGCCTTGGCATGGCGGTGCGGGCCGTATCAGTCAGCCCGCAGGCGTCGGGGCTGGTCGGCATCAACGTTCCTCGTATTTCGGCGCTCGCCTTTGCCATCGGCGGTGCTGTGACCAGTGTCGGCGGTGTGCTGATTTCGACCTTCATCACCCTCGACGCATCGATCGGCGTCATCTTCACCATGAAGGCGCTGATCATCGTCATCATGGGCGGTGTCGGGGATATCCGCGGAGCCATCATTGCCGCGATCATCCTCGGCGTCGTCGAAACGGCGGTCGCGACCCTGATCGATCCCGGACTGACACTGGTCGCCGCCTACCTGATCTTCCTGCTGGTGCTGCTTTTCCGGCCGCAGGGCCTGTTCGGTCGGGGGGCGTCATGACCGCCAATCGCATGGAATTGCCGATCGCGGTTGTCGCGGTCATCCTGGCGGCCTGCATCCCGCTTGTGGCCAACGGCTACTGGCTGTCACTTGCCGTCACGGCCGCGATGTATGTCGCGCTGGCGACCAGCTGGGCGCTGTTTTCCGGCCCGACCCACTACATCTCGCTGGCGACGGCAGCCTTTTTCGGCATCGGCGGCTACCTGGTGGCGACCGGCATGAGCGATTACGAGCAGTCCTTCTGGCTGATGGCGTTGATCGCACCACTGGTGGCCACTGTGCTGGCCATGCTGATCGGCCTGGCGACCTTGCGCCTGTCCGGCGTCTATTTTGTCATCTTCACGCTCGGACTGGCGGAGATGATCCGCAATCTTGTGTCCTGGATTCAGAACAACTTCCTCGGCTCACGCGGCCTTTACGTGCTGACCGATTTCACCGAGGCGCATATCTACTGGATGCTGCTCACCGTCGCGGCGGTCGTCTACTTCCTTGGCTGGGTCTTGCAGCAATCGCGTCTGGGTTTCGCATTGCGCATCATCGGCAACGATGAGACCGTCGCACGGCATGTCGGCATCAACACCGCCTGGTCGAAGGTGGTGCTGTTCATGACCACCGGCTTCGTCGGCGCCCTGGTCGGCGCCATCATCGCCCCGCGCTATTCCTATATCGAACCCAACCAGGTGTTTTCGCCGGAACTGAGCTTCCTGGTCGTCATCATGGCGCTGCTGGGCGGATCGCACCGGCTGTGGGGGCCGCTGATCGGCGTTATCCCGTTCACGCTTTTATGGGAGGTGATCACCATCTCCTTTCCCAACTACACGACCCTGTTTCTTGGACTGACCTTCCTGGTGATCGTCTATTTCATCCCCAACGGCATCGTAGGCCTGGTGGAAAAACTGGCGAGGACGGCACGATGACCTCGGCACGAACCGTCCTTACCGTCGACAATGTCACCCGCCGCTTCGGTGGCCTGGTGGCTGTCGATTCCATGAGCTTTACCGTCGGCCAGCATGAGGTGCTCGGTATCATCGGGCCCAACGGCTCCGGTAAGACGACCATGATGAACCTCATCTCGGGCGCCTTGCGGGTTTCCGCCGGACGCATTGCCATGGGCGAGCACGTCCTGAGCACCGCACCCGCACACCATGTTGCACGCTGGGGTGTCGCGCGAACCTTTCAGCTGGTGCGTATCCTCCCCAGCCTGTCGATCATCGAAAATGTCATGGCGGGCGCCGCTTTTGGTCACCGACCGCAATGGGGCGCGACGGCGCGCGACCGCGCCACCCGCCTGCTGGCCCGCGTCGGGCTCGAAGGACAAACCCACGTCGACGCCTCCGCGCTCACCTATATTGACCAGAAACGTCTCGAACTTGCCCGAGCTCTGGCGTCCGATCCGGAAATCCTGTTGCTTGATGAATGGCTGGCTGGCCTCAACCCGACAGAACTGCAAGTCGGCATCGACCTGATTGCCGACCTGCGGCGCGAAGGCCGAACCATCATTCTGGTCGAGCACGTGATGGACGCCATCCGCTCGCTCTGCGACCGCTGCGTGGTGATGAATTCCGGCGCCAAGATCGCCGAAGGAACGCCCGCAGACGTGCTTTCCGACCCGGAAGTGATCCGCGCCTATCTGGGGGACGAATGATGCTGGAGGTTCGCGACCTTTCCGTCACCTACGGCCGCCACCGGGCGCTGGCCGATATCGGGATCGACGTCCGGCAAGGTGAAATCGTCGTCATCCTGGGCGCCAATGGTGCCGGCAAGAGTTCATTGCTGCAGGCGATCGCCGGCATGTCGGAGGGGACGGTTGCCGGAACCGTGACGCTCGACGGGGCTCCCCTGCTCGGGCTCGGTGCCGATGAGATCGTTGAACGCGGAATTGCCTATGTGCCGGAAGGGCGCGGGATTTTCGGCGACCTGTCGGTGGGTGAAAACCTGACACTCGGCGCCTATTCGGCACGGGCCCGGGCGCGCGAAAGCGAGAACATGCGCGCCGTGCTCGAGCTCTTTCCGAAACTCGCCGAACGCCGCAAACAGATCGCCCGAACCATGTCGGGCGGCGAACAGCAGATGGTGGCCATTGGCCGGGCGATCATGTCCGACCCGGACATCCTGATGCTCGACGAGCCGTCTCTCGGCCTGTCGCCGCTTTTGTGCAAGGAGCTTTTTCACAATCTCTCCGAGATCCGGTCCACCGGGCTTGGCGTGCTGCTGGTGGAGCAAAATGCGAAACAGAGCCTGGCGATCGCCGACCGCGGCTACCTGCTCGAAAATGGCGGCATCATCGGAGAGAACGACGCCGAGTCGATGCTGAATGACCCCGCCGTTCAGGCCGCATATCTCGGGGGCGCGGCAGGCCACACGGACGCCAAGTCCGCTTCATCTCCAGGCAAGGCCGCATCGAAGCCGAGTTTCGTTCGACCGCAACCCGTCACGGATCCGGGACGAAGCGCCGACGACCTCGCAGGAGAGGCCATCTCCGGTCTCGTTCGGCGAGCGGCCGAACGGGCCACGCCACCACCAGCTCCGGCGGTCCTTCCACCGAAGCAAACGGTGCGTTCCGAGCCGGCGGAAACAGATCGCCCCAATGAACGTGATCCTGACATCGCCCGGGTGTTGCGGGAAATTGAAGAAGCGGCGGAACGCGCCCGCTCCGGCGACAGCCCACCTGTCTCGAGCCGCCCGGCTTCAAGAACCGAACCCGAAGGTCCACTGCCCGAAATCAAGGTCTGGCGCCGCAATCCGATCGAAGTCTGGAAGCGCGGCCCCGATGGCAAACTCAGGAAGGGAAAGTAGCATGGCACGCCAGTTCGAATCCTACTATGCCGGAGGCTCGTGGCGCCCGGCGCCGTCCCGTTTCCAGGATTTCAACCCGGCCGACGGATCCGTTTGGGCCGAAGTCGCCGATGCAAGCCTCGCCGAGGTGCGTTCGGCGATTGATGCCGCACAGGCGGCCTTTGCGGACTGGTCGGCTCGGCCGTTTCACGAGCGTGCCCACTATATGCTCAAGGTCGCCGACGCCTTCGAAGCCCGTCGCGCCGATCTGGTGCGGGCGCTGCAGGAGGAAGGCGGCGGCTGGTTCGGCAAGGGCATGTTCGAATCCGGCTACGTTCCGGAGGTTTTTCGGGCCGCGGCTGCCATGAATTATGCACCGATCGGTGAAATCATGCCGTCCGAGCACCACAAGGTCTCGATGGCCATGCGACGGCCGATGGGTGTCATCACAGTGATCTCGCCGTGGAATTTCCCCTCTCTGCTCACCTCTCGCGGCCTCGCTTTCCCGATTGCCGCAGGCAACACGGTGGTGCTCAAGCCATCGGAAGAAACGCCCTATACAGGCGGCCTGATTTTCGCCGAGATTTTCGAGGAGGCCGGCGTTCCGGCTGGCGTACTCAACGTCGTCACATGTTCCCGGGACAACCTGGCCACTATCGGCGACGAGCTGGTCGAGAACCCGAAAATCAAGGGCATCTCGTTCACTGGTTCGACTCCCGTCGGCCGCATGATCGCTGCGCGTGCGGGCGCGCACCTGAAAAAAGCCTGTGTTGAACTTGGCGGCAAGGACGCCCTGATCATCTGCGACGATGCTGATTTCGAACGCGCCGTGGGCGCCGCCAATTTCGGCAGCTTCATGCATCAGGGGCAGATCTGCATGAGCGTCGAGAAGGTGCTGGTGCAGGATACGCTCTACGACCGGTTCCTGCCGGCCTTTGTCGAACGGGCCGGGCGCCTCAAGGTAGGCGATCCTTCCGCGGACCAGGGTCACGTGATCGGGCCGCTGATCAACGACAAGCAGGCGGCCAGGATCAAGGCGCAGATTGATGATGCCATAGAGAAAGGCGCGCGGGTCGAACTGGGCGGCGGCGTCGATGGCCGTTTCGTCGAGCCGACGATCCTGACCGGCGTGACGCCCGAGATGCTGATCTACCGCGAGGAGACCTTCGGCCCCGTGGTGCCCGTCATTCCGTTCCGCACCGACGACGAAGCGATCGCGATTGCCAATGACAGCGAATACGGCCTTTCGTCCGGTGTCATCACACGCGACGAGAGCCGCGGCCTGGCAATCGCCAGCGCCCTCGAAACCGGCATGTGCCATATCAACTGCTCATCAGTGAATGATGAACCGCATGTGCCCTTCGGTGGCTCCAAGTCATCCGGCGTCGGACGGCACGGCGGACGCTGGTCGACCGAAACCTTTACCGAAACCCGTTGGATCACGCTGGAGCGTGGTGGCCGACCCTATCCGCCGGCATTTTGAGGAGAAACATCCATGTCCGATCTGAGTTGGGCTGAAGGCAAGCTGCTGAAAGACAAACGCATCGTGGTGACCGGTTGCTCCTCGGGGATCGGGCTTGAGACCGCACGAACCATCAAGAAACTCGGAGCTGAGGTCATCGGTGTCGATGTCACCAAAACCGAGGACTACGTCGACGAACTCTATGTCGCCGACCTCTCCGACCGGCAAACGATCAAGGCGCTGGTAGAAGCACTGCCCGGCGGTATTGACGGTCTTGCCAATGTGGCCGGTCTGCCGCCGACCGCACCGGCAGACAAGGTCATCCTCGTCAATCTCGTCGGCCTGCGCTTCCTGACCGAGAGCCTGATCCCGAAACTCAACGACGGGGCATCGATCGTCAATCTGGCGTCACTGGCGGGTTTCGGCTGGCCGCAGGCAATGGAGACGGCGCTGGCCGCCGATGAATTGGAATTCGAAGACGTCGAGACCTTCATCCAGCGCCATCGCGTCGGCAACGAAGGCGGCCGCAGCTACTTCTTTTCCAAGGAAGCGCTGATCGTCTGGACCATGAAAAACCGCTGGACCTGGCGCGATCGCGGGATCCGCATGAACGCGGTGTCGCCGGGACCGGTCGACACGCCCATACTCAAGGACTTCATCGAGACGCTGGGCGCACGTGCCGAAGAAGACATGCGCGTCATGGACCGGCCGGGCCACGCGGATGATATCGCGCCGGTCGTGGCGTTCCTTTTGTCGGATATGTCGCGCTGGATGCGCGGCACCAATGTCCACGTCGACGGGGGCATGTCTTCACATGTCCTGTCCGGGATGCATCAGTTTTAGAGCAGGGAGATCAACGATGGCCTCGTTTATCACATTCCTCATCGTCGTTCTTGTCCTGGCAGCCATTGTCGTGGTGCTGGTGGCCTACTTTTTCCACCGGGCCTCGCGGGAAGTCAGCCTGATCAGAACCGGCGCCGGCGGCCGCAAGGTCGTCATGGACGGCGGCGTTCTCGCCCTTCCCTATTTCCACGAGGTGACACGCGTCAACATGCAGACGCTGCGGCTGGAAATCCGTCGCGAGGGTGAGCAGGCGCTCATCACCAAGGACAGGCTGAGGGTCGACGCCGGAGTGGAATTCTACGTTTCGGTGCTGTCCGATCCCGAGGCCATCGCCCGCGCTTCGCAGACGCTCGGCGACCGGACCTTTCGGGCCGACAGCCTGCGCGACCTGATCGAAGGCAAGCTGGTCGATACGCTGCGTGCCGTGGCGGCCCGCATGACCATGGACGAACTGCACGAAAACCGTGCGGATTTCGTCCACGAAGTCCGGGATACCCTCAACGAACCGCTGTCGCGCAACGGCCTGGCCCTGGAGAGCGTCTCGCTGACGGCGCTCGACCAGACGCCCTTCGATGCGCTCGATGAGAACAACGCCTTCAACGCCGTCGGCATGCGCAAGCTGGCCGAGGTCATCGCCACATCCAAGAAGGAACGGGCGGCAATCCAGTCGGACGCCGACGTGGCGGTTCACCGCTCCTCGATGGAAGCGTCCAAACGCAAGCTCGAAATCGATCTGGAACAGCAGGAAGCGCAAATTCGTCAGTCGCTGGAGCTGGAGCGGTTGCGCGCTGAACAGCTTGCGGAAATTGCCTCCAACAAGGCCGCTGGAGAACGCAGCGCCAGCGAAGCGCGCATCGAGATGGAACGTGGAATCCGCACCGCCGAACTGGCCCGCGAAAAGGCAGTGCGCGAAGCCGAGATTGCCCAGGCGCAGGCCCTGGAAATGGCCGAACAGGATCGCGCCATCGCCGTTGCGAAGAAGACGGAAGCGGAGAGCAAGGCGATCGCCGCTGCCGATATGGCCCGCGCGGAAGCGGTCTCCGCCGCCGAAGCCATCGCGTCCGCCCGCGCCGTGGCGGAGGCCGAGCGCAAGAAAAAGATCGCTCTTCTTGCCTCCGAACAGGACAATGAAGTGCATGCCGGCCGACTGACCTCGCGCGCCCGCGCCGAGGCCGAGGCATCGGTGGAAAAATCCAAGCAGACCCTGGAGGAGGCCAAGGCGGAAGCGGAAGCTTCGGCCCTGCGGATTGCCACGCTCAAGGACGAGATGGCGGTTCGGGCGGACGGGCAGAAGGCCCTCAATGAGGCCGAGAACGTGTTCAATGCGGAAATCGTCGGCCTCAAGCGGGATATTGCCCGGCTCGAAGCGCTGCCCAAGGTGGTGGAACAGATGGTCAAACCGGCCGAGAAGATCGATTCCATCCGGATCCACCACATCGGTGGCGGCCTGACGCCGGTCGGCGCCGCTGATGGATCAGGCAAGCCGCCCGTCAATCAGGCGCTGGATTCGATCATGGAAATGGCGGTGCAGTTGCCGGCGCTGAAGAAGATCGGCAAGGAACTCGGAATCAGCGTTGAGAAGGGCCTCACTGGCCTGGCTGACGACGAGGAGGATGAGGCGAAGAGCTGAGCGCCCTTCGCCTCTTCAGGCTCACTTGTGAGCGTTCAACCATTCGAGCGTTGTCGGGATCATTTTTTCATCCAGGGTCGCCGGACCACCAAATGCGTCCCAGACATGATCCGTTTCGAACACGACCAGTTTCTCTTCACCGGGATGATAGTTGAGCAGAATTTGTCCCGCGCCGGGCTGCGGCGTCACAACGGTGTCGTTGCTGCCGACAATCACCAGAAGCGGTCCCGGATAGTCGGCGACGGCCCCGGCCGTGCTGGTTGTCGGCAGTTCGTGGTAGAAGGAGCCCTTGAGAGTGGTGTCGACACCCCAGGGCAACTTGACCGTATGGGGCGTGTCGGCGTCACCCGCAATTGCGGCCGATACGACATCGTTGCCCAGCAGAGCTGAGAACGTGGCCATCGGATTGGTCACCGGCGCCCACAGAACCGTTGCCTTGACGTCAGGCCGCTGTGCGACTGCATGGGACGCGACCAGCCCGCCCTGGCTCCAGCCGAGCACCGAGATGTTATCGCCGTCCACCGCGTCATTGGCTTTGAGCCAATCGATGGCCGCAACGGCATCGGCTATCTGGCCACTGAAGGTCGTGTCCGCCCACTCGCCCTGGCTTTCGCCGGAGCCGCGAAAATCGATGCGCAGGCTGGCATATCCATTGTCGGCAAGCTGGCGCGCGGTACGGGAGAAGACACCTTCGTCGGTATCCTTGACCGGCAATTCATCGCGCGTCCCGGTGAATCCGTGCAGCAGCAGAACAACCGGCGCCGGATCGCCATCCGGCGTTTCGAGCGTGCCGACGACATTCTGTCCGTTGACCGGAATCTTGACGACCTGTTCGGCCGCTAACGCCGATCCACCCAAAAGAGATGCCAAGGCTACCGCCGTTACCAGACGCGTCATTCCTGTCTTCATGTCGATGTCTCCCTGCTTCTAAAAAATGAACACCGCGCCGAAGCGCGGTGATTGTGTGCAATCGAAATAGCAAAGCCCGACGCTTGCCGTCAGGTGCCCTTGTACTGCGGCGCCGCTGCGTCGAACTCCTTGCGCAGATTCACGACCACGCGGCGGTTCTGCACCTTGCAGGCGGTATCGGAACAGTTTCGTACCGGACGCTCCGTGCCGTAGCCCTTGGCCCACATCCGCTGGGCATTGACGCCCTTGCTGGCCAGATAGGCCATCACCGCGTCTGCGCGTTCTTTCGAGAGCTCGACATTCTTGGCACCGGAACCCGGATCATCGGCAAAGCCCTGCAGTTTCACCAGCCAGTTGCGATGCTGGCCGAGCCATGCTGCCTGCAGGTCGAGCGTTTCCTTGGCGACATCGTCCAGCTGGGCGGAACCGGAAGCAAAATAGATCCGGCGCCCGGCATCCATGATGAATTGTTCCTCGGTGCCCTGGCGTACCTCAGCGAATCCGGCCGCCGCATTGTCGGTTCCCCTGGGCGTCAGCGTCGAGGAGGTGTTGCAGCCGGCGACGGCCAATCCCGAGACAAGAAGAACGACAGCCGAAACGGCGCATTGCACACTATTCATTCCCGTCACCCGTCCGTCAGGTTGTTCGCGCGCTCGGAGATATGTTCCAGAACCAGCACCGCTGTGCCTTTCGGAGTCCTTCGGTAGAGATCGATCACATCTTCGTTGATGAGACGGATGCAGCCCGACGACATGTCCGAACCGATGGTCCAGGGCTGGGTTGTGCCGTGCAGACGGTAGCCCGTATCTCCACCGCCATTGTGCAGGTAGAGCGCACGCGGTCCCAACGGGTTATCCGGTCCTGGATCCATATACGGGGGCAATTCCGGCTGCCGCTTGCGCATTTCCGGCGGCGGCGTCCAACGGGGCCAGCGCGCCTTGCGGGCGATGTTTGCCCGGCCGAACCACTGGAAGCCTTCACGACCAACACCCACGCCGTAGCGCAATGCGGTGTTGTTCTCCCAGATCCAGTAGAGGTAGTGGTTGCGCGTATCGATCACGACGGTGCCGATTGGCTCGTCGGAGTAATACTGCACCATTTGCCGACGCCAGCGCTTGTCGATCGCATCGAAATTGGTCGCCCTGAAGGTAAAACCACCATCAGTGACGTATCCCTTGTAGAAACGCGATGCGGACTGCTGCGCGGCCGCGCTTCCGGTCCACACGAAAGGCGCTGCCAGACCCGCCGTCACGGCGGTGGCGCCCTGAATGAATTTACGCCTGTCCATAATCATCCTCCCGGCCTCTTTGCGGTCCGGTACGGCCCGCATTGCAATTGGCCTGTCATCGGTGCCGTATTAATCCGAAAAACACCCCTTCGGTCAACCGTTTGTCGGCTTTCCATTGACGAGGCCAACTTCATGTTTCGAGTGGCAACAGCTTGCAAACACTGCCATTTTGCCAGTTTACGGCAAGGAAGTGCCGCGTATCGATGGTCATCGTTGTCGTCGTCATGGTAGGCAAACCAATATGTTCAAGCCTTGAGGAGCAGGTTGTGGCCAAATCCAACAGCTACACGGGACTGTCGACTACAGCGATTCACGCCGGCGAAGGTCCGGACCCGACGACCGGTGCGTCGGCACCGAACATCGTCATGTCCTCGACCTATGTAGCGGATGAAACGGCCGGTTTCTCAGCCCATGATCTCAGCGATGAAAGTCCGTTTCTCTACGGCCGTTGGGCCAATCCCTCGGTGCGTTCGCTGGAGAACAAGATCGCGGCGCTCGAAGGGACTGAATCCTGCCTCTGCCTGGCTTCAGGCATGGCGGCTGCCACCGCCATCTTTCTTACCGTGCTGTCGGAGGGCGACCATGCGATCGTCTCCGACGTCTCCTACGCCGGCGTCGCTGAACTCGCCCGCGATACGCTGCCTCGTTTCGGTATCGAGGTGTCGCTGGTCGATATGACCGACCTGGAGGCCGTGGCGAATGCGGTGAGGCCAAACACCAGGCTGATCCATACGGAAAGCCCCGCCAATCCCATCATGCGGCTGACCGACCTTGCCGCCGTTTCGGAGATCGCCCGGCAGGCCGGCGCCAAGCACTCCTGCGATGCTACCTTCGCATCACCGATCGGCCAGAAGTCGGCGGCACTCGGCGTCGACTACGTCATGCATTCGATCACAAAATATATCGGCGGCCACGGGGATGCCATCGGTGGCGCTGTGTGCGGCACGGCGGAAGACATCAAGGGCCTGACCATCGAGGCAGCGATCCATCACGGCGGCATCCTCTCGCCGTTCAACGCCTGGCTGATCGCCCGCGGCACCTCCACCCTGCCTCTGCGTCTCCGTGCCCATCAGGAAGGCGCAATGGCAGTCGCACGCTGGCTCGAGGACCATCCACACGTTACGAAGGTGCTCTACCCCGGGCTCGAAAGTCACCCCCAGCATGCGCTCGCGCAACGGCAGATGCGCAACTTCTCCGGCATGCTGTCCTTCCAGGTCGGCGATGAGGCAACAGGCGAAGCGCTTGCCGCCCGCATGGCGAAAGAACTCCAGGTCATCCACCACGCTGTCTCGCTCGGCCACCACCGCAGCCTCATCTGGTGGATGCCAACCTCGGGAATGATGGAAACGTCTTTCCGCTTGAGCGGCCGGCAATTGGAAAGCTACCGCGATTACGCCGGCGACGGCATCTTCCGACTGTCAATCGGACTGGAGGATGCGGAGGATCTCATCGCTGATCTTGATCGTGTGCTGGGTTAGACCGTTCATCGCGTCTATCCACCCAACTCGCTCGGCTTGGGACCTCCATAGGCCCAGTCGAGCAGCTTCACGGTGTGGACGATCGGCATGTCGGTGCCGAGACCAATCTGGGTGATGCAGCCGATATTACCGGTGGCGACGAGGTCGGCGCCGGTAGCTTCGATGTTCCGGACCTTGCGCTCGCGCAGGCGATCAGCGATGTCGGCCTGCATGATGTTGTAGGTTCCGGCGGAGCCGCAGCACAGATGCCCTTCGGCCGGAGCCACCACCTTGAAGCCGGCAGCGGTCAGAAGGTCTTTGGGCTGGCGCGTTATTTTCTGGCCGTGCTGCATGGAGCAGGCCGAGTGGTAGGCGACGGTCAGCGGCTGGGGCGCTGCCGGCTCAGGTAAGTCGAGCGTCGCCAGATATTCCGTAACGTCTTTCGCCAGCGCCGAGACCGTTGCCGCTTTTTCGGCATAGGCCGGATCTTCGCGCAGCATGTAGCCATAATCCTTGATCGTGGTACCGCATCCGGACGCGGTAATGATGATGGCATCAAGCCCGCCCTGTTCCAATTCGCGCGTCCAGACATCGACATTGTGCCGCGCCGCGTCCAGAGACTGCTCCTCGCGACCCATGTGATGCACCAGCGAACCGCAGCAGACCTCGCCGGCCGGCACCACCACCTCGATGCCAAGCCGGTTGAGGAAACGGATGGCCGCAGCGTTGGTCTGAGGCTCGAGCACCGACTGGGCGCAACCGGTCAAGATCGCGACTCGACCCTGGCGGGTGACCGAAGGTGCGTGCGTCGCCGGTCCCGCACCGGGTTTTTCAATGCGGCGGGGCGCCAGGTCGAGCATGGCGCCCATGGGCTTCAGACCCGGCAGCCTCTTCAGCAAGGGCGCAAAGGGGCGCGACAGGCGCGCCAGATGCAGCGCTGCACGAAAGCGCCGGGGAAACGGCAGGACCAGAGCCAGGATCTGCCGTGTCAGCCGGTTCATGAACGGACGCTGGTAGGTCTTCTCGATATGCGCGCGGGCATGGTCGATCAGATGCATGTAGTGCACGCCCGACGGACAGGTGGTCATGCAGGCGAGGCAGGACAGGCACCGGTCGATATGGGTGACGATCTGCTCATCGGCTGGGCGGTCATTCTCCAGCATGTCCTTGATCAGATAGATGCGTCCGCGGGGACTGTCGAGCTCGTTGCCGAGCGTGACATAGGTCGGACAGGTCGCCGTGCAGAAGCCGCAATGGACACATTTGCGCAGGATGGACTCGGCCTCGGCGACACCGCTGTCGGCAAGCTGTTCGGCCGTGAAGTTCGTCTGCATACAAATGCGTCCTTCGGATACGGATCAGACCATCCAGGTCTCGGGATTGTCGATCGGTGCCTCGCGGGTGATCGCCTGAAGACCCTTGACGCAGCGCACGACGAACCAGATCAACGCCGCGAACATCAGCAGGAAACCGATGCCGACAAAGGCCAGAACAAAGCAGATCACGGAATAGAGCAGCCCGATCCAGAACGTGCGGATCTGATACGTGTAGTGGCTGTCGAGCCACGGATCGGCGTTGCCGCGGTTCATGTAGGCAAAGACCAGGCCGACGAAAAGCGACAGGCCGATGGCAAGGCTGACGAGATACAAGATGTAGACGAGCTGGACATTCTGGCGTCCCGGCTCGATCCAGGATCCCGCGTCGTTCGAAGGCTTGTTGTCCGGCAACTGATCGCTCATGGATATCTCCTCTTTCCGCAAGTGATGCGAAACACTACCCCATTCGCCCGGGATTGAGGATCATTTCCGGATCGAACTGATGTTTGAGCCGGTTTGTCAAAGCCGCCAGCGCCGGTTCGGACGGTTCGAATACGGCTTCGGCATTGCGCATATCGGCCGTCGCCCGCACGAGGGTCGCGTGACCACCGCCTAGCGCCCGCAGCGATTTGCGCAGCGTGTCGGCTTCCGCATCAGCTTCCATGCGAAGCCAGACCAATCCGCCCTGCCAATCGTAATACGCGTCGACACCGGCCTGCAGGCGCAGCGCCGCCACCAGCTGATGACCGGCCGACGGTGCCGCCGACACGCGCCAGACGGCACGCTCCGTCCCATCCTGGAAGGGTCTGACATCGCGGATCTCGCGCCAGAGTTTCTCGGTCTCCTCAGCACCGAGCCGCTGGCAAGGTCCGGTTGACTGCAGCATCGCCATCAGCCGCTCCAGCCGATACTCGACAGACTGCTCGAAGCCCTCCAGCCGCAGGACCGTCGCGGGTCCGTCCGGCAAACCGCCATCGAGAAAACGAAAGCGCACGCTTTCCGGCAGATGGGCAGCGCCGGAGACCTCCGCGCTGGACCCCATGGCTCGGGCCATCACAGTGGCGGCATCTGCATCGTTGAGGCCGGACACGATCAACGTTGCCTGGGTTTCGGCTTTCGGCAGAACCTTGAAGGTGACCTCGGTCAGCACCGCCAGGGTTCCCCAGGAGCCCGAGATGCCTCTTGACAGATCATAACCGGTAACATTCTTGACAACCCGGCCTCCGGATTTGATCAGGTCGCCATGGCCCGTGACCGCACGGATACCAAGGGCATGATCGCGTGCGGCGCCGGCCTTGAGGCGGCGTGGACCCGACAAGTTGGTCGCCAACACGGCGCCGATTGTGCCGCGGCGCGAGTCATCCGCCCCCAGCAACGGGCGGTAGTCCATCGGCTCGAACTGAAGTTCCTGATTATTTTCGGCGAGAAGGGTTTCGATCTCCTCCAGCGGCGTGCCGGCCTTCGCCGTCAACACCAGTTCCTCAGGCTCGTAGAGGGTGACGCCCGTCAGATCCGACAGGTCAAGGCGATGGGCCGCTTGTACGGGCTTGCCTATGCCTCGTTTCGATCCATGTCCGGTGATTTCAAGCGGCGCGGCTTCCGAGATGGCCCACTGCACGGCATCGCGTACCTGGTCCTCGGTGTCGGGCCGAAAGGTGTGGCTGTCTGCCGTCTCCGTCATGGCGTTCAAAACCGCGGAATGTCGGGGAACGGTATCTGTCCCCGGGAGATGTGCATGCGTCCCATTTCGGCGCAGCGGCGCAATTGCGGGAACACCTTGCCCGGGTTGAGCAGGTGCTGTTCGTCGAAGGCGCATTTGACGCGGATCTGCTGGTCGAGATCGTTTTCGCTGAACATCGTGCCCATCAGGTCGCGCTTCTCGACACCAACGCCGTGTTCACCGGTGAGCACGCCACCGACTTCGACGCAAAGCCTGAGGATGTCATTGCCGAAATCCTCAGCCTTCTGCAATTCGCCCGGCACGTTGGCATCATAGAGGATCAGCGGGTGCAGATTGCCGTCTCCCGCGTGAAAGACGTTGGCAACCGACAGGCCATATTGATCGGAAAGGCGGCGCATGCCCGCAAGCACCTCCGGCAACTTCTTGCGCGGGATCGTCCCGTCCATGCAGTAGTAATCAGGCGATATGCGACCGACGGCCGGAAACGCCGCCTTGCGGCCGGCCCAGAAAGTCTGCCGCTCTTCCTCGCTGTTGGAAACGCGCGACATTGAGGCACCATTCCGGCCGGCGATCGCTTCGACTTCGCCGATCAACAGATCGACCTCCGCTTCCGGCCCGTCGAGTTCGACAATCAGCAACGCCTCGACATCGAGCGGGTAACCGGCATGGACGAAATCCTCGGCTGCGCGGATCGCGGGGCCGTCCATCATTTCGATGCCGCCCGGAATGATCCCGGTTCCGATGATATCGGCAACGCACTGACCGGCCTGCTCGCTGCTCGGAAAGCCTACGAGCATGGCGCGCGCTGTCTCCGGCTTCTGAAGAATACGCACCGTCACTTCCGTGACGACGCCGAGCAACCCTTCCGATCCGGTCATGATACCCAGAAGATCGTAGCCGGGGCTGTCCAGGTGCCGGCCGCCGAGCCTGATCACATCGCCATTGATCAGCACCATTTCGAGCCCGAGCACATTGTTGGTTGTCAGGCCGTATTTGAGGCAGTGCACGCCGCCGGCGTTCTCAGCCACGTTTCCGCCGATGGAACAGGCGATCTGCGACGACGGGTCGGGGGCGTAGTAGAAGCCTTCCCCTTCGACCGCGTGGGTAACGCCGAGATTGGTCACCCCCGGCTGAACGACGGCAATGCGGTCCTCATAGTCTATTTCCAACACCTGATTGAAACGCGACATGACCAGCAGAACTGCATCCTCAAGCGGCAGTGCGCCGCCGGACAGTGACGTCCCCGAACCGCGCGGCACCACTCGAATGCCGTTCTTGTCGCAGTATTTCAGGATGCGCGACACCTGCTGCACGGTTTCCGGCAGCACCACCACGAGCGGCAATTGCCGATAGGCCGTCAGCCCGTCTGTTTCGAAAGCGCGCATTTCGTTGGTGGCGTCAACGACACCCTCGCCAGGCACGATATCACGCAAATCCGCGACGATCCGGTCTCGTCGCGCCATCACTTCGGCTATGGGTTCGGGCATCTTCGGGTTGGTCATGGTCCTTCCATAGACGCTGAATCTCAATTGGTCAACTTTTTTTACCAGTGAAGCCTGAGCCGCTCTTGAGCCGTTGAGAGGGGCGGTCCGCCACGCTACAAGGCGGCATGGACAAGCTCGGTGATCTGGAAGTGTTCGCGCAAGTGGTGTCGGCCGGAAGCCTGTCGGCCGCCGGCCGAGAGCTCGGCTTGTCGCCGGCGGTGGTTTCGAAACGACTGCGTCGGTTGGAAGACCGCATTGGTACCCGGCTGATCCAGCGCACCACCCGGCAGATATCGCTGACGGAGGCCGGACAGGGATATTATGAGCGCGTGGTCGCCATCCTTGCCGGTCTCGACGAGGCCGAGGCTTTCGTCACCAGGCGTTCGCAACAGGCGCGCGGGATCCTTCGGGTTTCAGCGCCAACATCCTTCGGCCGCATGCACATCGCCCCGCACCTCAAGGCGTTCATGGGCGCCAATCCGGACCTGTCCGTGCATCTGATGCTGAGCGATCGCATGGTCGATATCGTGGCCGAGGGTTTTGACATTGCCATCCGCATCGCCGAGTTGAACGACTCAAGCCTGGTGGCGCGGCGGCTGGCACCGGTGCGGCGGATCCTGTGCGCGACGCCGGGCTACCTGGCAGCCAATGGTGTGCCGCAGGGGATCGACGATCTCGAGAACCACATCTGCCTGCCGCCCCACAACAACGATCCCTGGAGACTGGAAGGACCGGAAGGATCGCTGCTCTACCGGCCGGCGGGCAGGCTGTCGACCAATTCAAGCGAGGTCGTGCGCGAGTGCGTTATCGCAGGCCTTGGTATCGCACTGCGATCGACCTGGGACATTTCCGAGGAGTTGCTCGACGGACGGCTCGTTCGCGTGCTGCCCAAATACGAGAGTTCGCGCGGCGTCGCGGTCCATGCCGTCTTTGCCAGCCGGCATTTCCTGCCGACCAAGATCCGGGTTTTCGTCGACTATCTTTCGGAACTGTTCGGTCCGCGGCCCTATTGGGAGAAATGAGCCCTGCGCCCGTCACGGGCCAGGAAGATCAGCCCAAGCGCGACCAGCCCTATACCAACGACAAGACCAGGCGTGACCGGCTCGTCCAACACAGTGACCGAGACCAGTGCCGCCGTCACCGGGCTGAGCGACAGGAACGCTGTCATGCGGGTCGCATCCGCCTGCGACAGCGCATAAAGCCAGGCGAGGTATCCGAGGCCGCTCGACAGACCCACAAAGATGATCAGCGCTATGATGACAGAGGACCAGTCGGCAACAGGCAGCGCAGCCGGTTCGACAAGGCCGAGCAGAGCCAGTGGCGGCAGTGACGCGGCCATCGCCAGTGCACTGGTCCGGATAATGCCGTAGCGCTCCAGATAGGGCCGGTAGAAGACCGAGCATACGGCGCCGGTCAAGGTCGCCAGGGCCGCGAGAAGAAGGCCGATCAGGTCGGTGGCCGTTATGCGGCCAGCCCAGGCGTCCAATCCAAGCAGGCAGGCAATGCCCGCCAATGTGGAGAGAATGGCCATCACACCGGCGAACCCGGGCGAAGCTTTCCCCATCAGATGACTGACTGCCAAGGTCATCAAAGGCAGCGACGAGAACACCAGTGCGGCTCGCGGCGAGCTGGTGAACAGGAGTGCTGCGTAGAGCAACGCGATCAAAACCCCGAACTGACCGATCCCAAGCAGAGCGACCGGCACCAGATCGCGACGCCTAATACGCGGTGCTTTCGACATTAAGGCAAGGGGCAGCAAAACGGCCACGGCGATGGCGTAGCGCAGGAAGCCCAAGCGGCCCGGCCCGACGTCGGCGACGATCACTTCACTCGCTACCAGAGTAATGCCGATCTGAACCCCGCACAGGGCTGCGGCGAGCAGTGCCAGGTTCACAGGTCGCGGCTCCAGGTCTGACCAACCAATTGCTTGCCGAAGCTGAAATGCGGCTCCTCGTCATCGAGGCTAAATCCGGTTGTTTCGTAGATGCGTCGCGCAGCTTCCAGATTGTCGTTCGTCCAAAGGACCATGCGGTCATAGCCCTTGGTTCGGGCAAAACGGATGCATTCCTCGACCAACCGCCGGCCGAGGCCCAGGCCACGAGCGGACGGCTCCACATAGAGCATGCGGAGCCTGGCTGTGACGTCATCTTCCCTGACGACAAACACGGAACCGACAATTTCGCCCTCGCTTTCGGCAATCCAGCAGCGCTCTCGCGCGGCGTCGAAATCGTTCACAAACCTGCCGATGATTTCCGAAACCAGCGCTTCGAATGTCCAGTCCCAGCCGTATTCTCGGGCATAGAGAACCGCCTGACGATGAGCGACCCAACCGAGATCGCCTGGATGCGGATCACGCAGAAGAAACGTCCGGTCGCCGCTATCGTTGCCAAGCAGACGGCGCACCCGGTCCATGGCCCCGACAAGTTGACGTTGTTCGCTGTCACTCAGGTCTGATAACAACGTCGCCACTTCCGCGGCAGACGTTGCATTCAGATCGGCAAAAACAGCCTTGCCGTCATCGGTGAGCCTCAGGAGCAATCGCTTTGCGTTGTCAGGCGCCGGGGTGCGGATGAGCAACCCCTTCTTTTCCAGGCCGGCGATGAGACGGCTGAGATATCCGGCGTCAAGCGCAAGATCGCGTCTGAGTTTGGCGGCCGAGACCGGTTGGCCGCCGGGGGCATTGGCGACCTCGTAGAGAATGCGCACCTGAGGAAGCGTGTATTCCGATGTGAGCATGCTTTCGTTGAGCGCACCGACCAGGCGCGTGTGAAAGCGATTGAACCGTCGCACAGCGGCGATGTGGTCGGCCGAAACGGATGGGGTTGTTCCCTGCATACAGACAGGAAGCAAGATAGTGTTGCTTTTGTCAACACCCTATGGATGTGGGACCGCGTTTGCCTGATCCAGTGCTCACAGGTTACGGTCCCGTTCTCAATGGGCGACGCAAGGGCACCGGCAGGACGTAATGGACGATATCGACTGTGTGGTTTGGGATTTCGATGGTGTGCTCAACCGCAATATCATCGACGGCCGCATTTTGTGGACGGAGACCTTTGAAGCCGATCACGCCGTGTCTCTGCAGCACTTTCGCGACTACGTCTTCAGCGACGAATTCAAACATGTCCTGCGCGGCGACAAGGATTTGCTCGCCCATGTGGACGAATGGGTTCGCGCGTCCGGCTACGACGGTTCGGCCCAGGACATCCTCGACTACTGGTTTGCCAAGGACGCGCGACCCGATACGGAGGTCCTGGCGATAATCGAAGCAGAGCGTTCGGCAGGCCGCAAAAACGTTATCGCCACGAACAACGAACCACGACGCACCGCCTATATCGAAAACGAGATGGGGTTCGGCAAACGCGTCGACGCCATTTTTTCATCGGGGCGGCTGCGGTGCATGAAGCCTGAACCGGAGTTTTTCAACACCGTTTCCGACACGCTGGCGATCCCGGTCGAGCGGCTGATCCTCGTGGATGACAGCCAGAAAAACGTCGATGCGGCGGCGGCTCTGGGATGGCAGACTTTTCATTTCGATGCCGGTGATCATGAGGCATTGAGACAACGGCTCGGCCTTGCCGGTTGAGTGATTGCGGGCTATTCCTGATACAACCCTCCCGACAGGATCCCGCCATGACCGCTCTTCTGCTGCGCAAGAACCGCAACTATCGACTGTTGTTTACCGGCAGTGCCTTCTCCAATCTCGGCGACGGCATCTCGGCTCTGGCCTTTCCGTGGCTTGCGACGCTCATCACCCGCGACCCGCTGTTGATTTCGCTGGTGGCCTTTGCCACCCGCCTGCCGTGGTTTCTGTTTGCCTTGCCGGCAGGCGTCGTGATCGACCGGGCAGACCGGCAGAAGGTGATGGTTCGAGCCGACATGCTCCGGCTGATCCTGAGTTTTGGCGTGGTGGCTCTGATCCTGGCAGCCCCTGCCCTGCCGCTGGACGATCGCGCCGGCGCGGCGCTGCCACTAATATTGGCATTGTCGACCATCGCCTTCCTTTTGGGCGCGGCGGAAGTGTTTCGTGACAATGCGGCGCAGACCGTGCTTCCAGTGTTGGTTGAAAGCCGCGATCTGGAAAAGGCCAATGGCCAGATCTGGAGCATCGAACAGGTTATGGGATCCTTTGTCGGCCCGCCTCTTGCAGGACTGCTGATTGCAATTGCGGTTCCGGTGCCTTTCGGTTTCGACGCCGTCATGTTCGGCCTGTCGGCATGGTGTGTCTGGTGCATCGCCTTTCCGGCGCGCCAATCCGTCAAGCTGCCTGAAGGCTTCTGGCGCGAGCTGAAGGCGGGCATTTCCTGGATTCTCGCGCACCGGCTGATCCTGCAATTGGCGGTGATGCTCGGGTTCCTCAACGCGCTGAACCTGATGGGGCTGACCGTGCTGGTGCTCTATTCGCAGGAGGTCCTGGGTCTGTCGGCTTTCGGCTATGGCGTGTTGCTGACCGCTGGAGCCGCCGGTGGCGTTGTCGGTGGCCTACTGTGTCCCGGCGTCGCCGAGCGCATCGGTGCCGGACGGAGCCTGTTCGTGGCGCTGGCGCTGTTTCCCGTGCCCTTCGCATTGATCTATCTGACCGACTCCGCAATCCTCGTCGGCATCGCGCTATTCGTCGAAATGGTTGCCGCCATGTTGTGGAACGTGGTCACAGTGTCGTACCGGCAACGCGCTATCCCGCAGGACATTCTTGGCAGGGTCAACAGCATCTATCGGTTCTTTGGCTGGGGCATGATGCCGCTCGGCGCACTGGCTGGCGGTCTCGTGGTCACCTGGAGCGAGCCGAGTCTGGGACGCGAAGCTGCGCTGCGCCTGCCCTACCTGATTGCGGCCATCGGTTTCACGGCGATGTTCGTATACGGGGCGCTGGCGCTGCGGTTCAAGCCTGCCGCCGACGCCGAATAGGATCACAAACGCCGGCCGAGCGGGATAATCTCACGCGACGTCTCCGTCCAATCAGCGCCAAGCCAATCGCCGTACCAATGGTCGACTGCCAGGCCGGCCTCCAGCAATTCCGCTTCAAGCGTCGACTTGGGCGGAAAGGAGATACGCGACACTGCGGTGATGGTCTCACCGGATCGGACAAACCTGTAATAGGTTTTGTACGTGACGATGCCCGTTTTCGGCTCGAAGCTCGCATCGTTCCACGTCTCGACCGGTCCGACCGTGGGGTGATCGATTTGCTCTCGTGACCGATCCGGAACCCAGTTGAGCCAGGCGCGAAACTCCGGATTGCGGCTGTCGAAAATGAAGCGGCCCCCGGGTGCGAGGTGAGCAGCAATGGTCTTCAGGGCGGCGACCCGGTCCGCGACAGTCAGAAAGACCTGGAACGCATGGCCGGTGAGCAGCACAAGATCGAACTCTTCACCAAGACGAACCTCTCGGGCATCGGCTTCGACCCAACGAACACGCTCGCCGCCGCTGCGTTCGCGAGCCACCGCCAGCATGGCACCGGCAGGGTCCACACCGGTCACCCGTTTGTCTTGAGCGATGGCCGCCGGCAGCGTTCCAGTGCCACAGCCGAGATCAAGCACCGATCCGGCACCTTCCGCCAACCGGGCGCAAAACTCGAAATCATCGCGCCGGTCCCAGCCACAGAGGAAATCGTAGAATTGAACAAACCGCGGATCGCGAAACAGGGGATCGTCGTCTTCGATCATTGCGGATCCATGGTCAGCACAACCTTGCAGGCCTCACCGGCATTGAGCACATCGAACCCCTTTTGAAAATCCTCGAAGGGGAAGTGATGGCTGATCACGGGGGTAATGTCGAGGCCGCTTTCAAGCATGGCCAGCCCCTTGTGCCAGGTGTCGAACATCTCGCGCCCGTAGACGCCCTTGAACTGGAGGCTCTTGAAAATAGCCTTGTTCAAGTCAACCGAGACCGGGCCGTGAAAGATCCCGAGCAAGCCGATATGAGCCCCGTTGTTGGCAGAGGCAATCATGTCATCCAGAGCGGCCGGGGCACCCGACATTTCGAGGCCGATGTCGAAGCCCTCTTTCATGCCGAGTTCGTTCATCACCGTCGTCAGGCTCTCCTGACCGGCAATGACACCACGCGACGCACCCATGCGCTCGGCTAGTGCCAATCGCCTCGGGTTGATGTCGGAGACGACGACATGGCGCGCACCCACATGCCGGCAGATAGCCGCCGCCATGAGGCCAATCGGCCCGGCGCCGGTGATCAGCACATCTTCCCCGGCGAGATCGAATCCAAGCGCCGTGTGCACCGCATTGCCGAAGGGATCGAGGATCGAGGCGTGGTCGTCGGAAATCGTGTCCGGGATTGGGTAGACATTGTGCTCAGGGATCACGACGAAGTCGGCGAAGGCGCCGGGTCGATTGACGCCAACACCCCGCGTATTGATACACAGATGCTCGCGTCCGGCACGGCAATTGCGGCAGGTCCCGCAGACGATATGCCCCTCGCCCGACACACGCTGGCCCACCTCGAAGGTCTCGACGCCGTCGCCCAGTTCATCGATCAGGCCAACGAACTCGTGGCCGATGGTCAGCGGCGTCGGCACATTGGCTGCCGCCCAATCATCCCAGTTGAAGATATGCAGGTCCGTGCCGCAGATGGACGCGCGCGTGACCCTGATGCGCACTTCGCCCGGCCCGGGGATTGGTTTGTCGACCTCCATCAGCTCGAGGCCGGGTTTCGGTTGGTTCTTGACGAGCGCCCGCATGGATCCGCAGCCCTTCAGATGATGCCGCATTCGCGGCCGGCCTCGGCAAAGGCGGCAATGGCGCGGTCGATCTGGTCCGGCGTATGGGCCGCCGACATCTGGGTCCGGATCCGCGCCTGCCCTTTCGGCACGACGGGATAGGAAAATGCGACGACATAAATGCCCCGCTGCAGGAGTGCCTCCGCCAGCTCACCGGTTTTGGCAGCATCGCCGACCATCACCGGAATGATTGGATGATCGCCGGCGACCAGATCAAAACCAGCGGCTTCCATGCCGCTTCGAAACCGCACTGCGTTGTCACGCAACCGCTGCCGCAGATCGGAAGCCGCTTCTGCGATTTCGATGGCCTTGATTGCGGCGGCGCAGATGGGCGGGGCAACCGCGTTGGAAAACAGGTAAGGCCGAGCCCGCTGGCGCAGCAACTCGACGATCGGCTTCGGACCGGCGACGTAACCGCCGGACGCACCGCCAAGCGCCTTGCCGAACGTCCCGGTCAGGAGGTGGATACGCCCTTCGACACCATGGAACTCCGGCGTACCGGCGCCCCGGTCGCCGATAAAACCGGTTGCGTGGCAGTCGTCGACCATCACCATCGCGTCGTACCTGTCCGCCAGATCACAGACCGCCGGCAGGTTGGCAATGATGCCGTCCATGGAAAAAACACCGTCTGTCACGATCAGGCGGGCGCTGCAATCGGACGCGGCGACCAGCTGCCGTTCAAGATCCGCCATGTCATTGTTAGCGTAGCGAAAGCGTTGCGCCTTGCACAAGCGCACTCCATCGATGATCGAGGCGTGGTTCAGGGCATCGGAGATGACAGCATCTTCCGGCCCGAGCAACGGCTCGAAGACCCCGCCATTGGCATCGAAACAGGATGGAAAGACGATGGCGTCCTCGGCGCGCAGGTAGTCGGCAATGCGGATCTCAAGGTCGCGATGCAGATCCTGTGTTCCGCATATGAAGCGGACCGAGGCCATGCCGAATCCATGACTGTCGAGGGCTTGTTTCGCTGCTTCTATCAGCCGCTCGTCGTCGGCCAGGCCCAGATAATTGTTGGCGCAAAAATTGAGCACCTTACGGGTTTCGTCCCCGGCCAACCGGGTCGTAACCTGCGTCGACTGCGGTGTCACGATCAGCCGCTCATGCTTGCGGGTTCCGGCCTTGTCGATTTCCTCGAGGATCGCGGCGGACTTATCAATCAACGTTCGGGACATGGCATATTCCAGTATATAGCATCAATTCCTGGATATCGGAATATTTTGTGCTTCTGTCAAGCGAGTTGGTTAGGCCTTCGGCACAGCGCCGCCATAAAGCTGCGGCTGGGCCACCAACAGCAGGGCCTGGCTTTCACCTTTGTCGGTGTTGTCGATGCAATGGGCTCGGTCGGCCCGATAGCGCAGGGTGTCACCGGCCTCCGCCATTACGGTACGACCATCGACGGTCACCGACAGAGCACCGGAGAGGCACGTCAGATGCTCGAAGGTGCCCGCCGCATGCGGCTTTGAATCGAGGCTGCCTCCCGGCTCCATGATCAAACGATACCACTCAACCGGCAGCACCGTACGTCTTGGACTGAGCATCGATAGCGAGCATTTTCCGTCGGCACTGCGCCGCACCGGCGTTGAATAGGAATGGATGTGTTCGATCGGCTCGTCGCGCGCCGGTCCGCCTTCCAGAGACGCCAGATCGAGTCCCAGGGCCTGGGTGAGCGCCCAGACGATGGAAAACGTCGGATTGACGGTACCGCGTTCGATTGCCGACAGCATCGAGCGCGAAACGCCACTGCGCTCCGCGACCCCTTCAAGGGTAAGACCTCGGTTCTTGCGGGCCTGCCGAACGAGCTGGCCGATATCGGGTGGAGAAACTGCGTCCATGACAGGGAATTGCAACGCAAGCCGGCCGCGTTGTCAATCGGCTCCAAGATACTGGAATTTCAGCACGATCTTGATTCAATAGTGATTGCCTATCAATCTGATAAATACAATCGATTGGCGCTATCGCTCGATCAAGCCTATTTGCGGATCATGAAACGCAAAACAGAACCCAGACGAATGGAGGATACTATGGCGAAAAAATTCCATGCTGCTTCCTATGACGACGTCAATCAGGTCATCAGAACACGGCATCGGCGTCACGAGAGCTTCATGGATGGCATGAAGCGGGTCCGGGCCAAGCTGCAAGCGCGGCCGCGCGACGAGCAGATCCATCCACTTATCCTGGGCGGATTGAACCTGAGCTAATCTTGCGCTGGCTCCGGCCATCAAATTGACGCGGTGTCGCGTCATCCTCTCCTTGCGACGGGACCCTCACCCCACCCCAAGGAGAGGCCATCATGAATATCGACTTGCAGCAACCCCAACCGTTCGACCTTGTCGGCAAGGATATCCTTATCGCCGGCAATGCCGTCGGGTTCGAATCGCATCTGACCATTCGTGTCAGCGAAGGGCATGATGAAGTTGTCGGAGCCGCGACGGCAGGTTCCACCTCTATACGGCAGTTCCAGGCCAGCATCACAATCCCGGACGATGTGAGTTTCCAATTGAACCGGCTGTTCCTGACCGTCACCGATGACAGCGGAGGCGGCGAAGGTCCAATTCCGACGGTCACCGTTCCCATCCTCTTCGGTCCGATGATCCTGGCCGGTTACACCGGATACTGGGAGCACACGGTGGTTGCCGGTGACACGCTGACCTCCATTGCTCAACGGTATTACGAGAACAATGACTGGCAGCCGATCCAGCAGGCCAACCAGCACGTGGTCTCCGATCCGAACCTTATTTTCGTTGGTCAGGTTTTGCGCATTCCGCGCAATTTCTGACAGCCGCCGACCAGTCTGGTATGCTGTAAGAGACGGTCGACGGCCCCGCGTTGACCGCCTCAGTGCATCGTGATACATGAAACATGAATCAGTATTCATGTTGACAATGAACGCACCGACGACACCAAAGACCAGACGCGGCAAGACCAGGCGCGAGCAGATTTTGAGAGCCGCCGAGCGGGTCATCGGTCAGCGTGGCTTCGCCGACGCGTCTATCTCCGAAATCACCCGCGAGGCCGGTACTGCCCAGGGGACGTTCTACATCTATTTCTCCAGCAAGGAGGAGATCTTCCGCGAGTTGGTGCTGGAGATGGGCCAGATGACACGCAAGGTCCTGGCGGAGGCAATCTCGCTGGCGGACGACCGTATGCACGCCGAGCGCATCGGCCTCAAGGCGTTTCTCGGTTTTGTTGCCGACCATCCCGCCCTTTATCGCATTGTCGAAGAGGCCCGTTTTGTCGACCCGCCGGCCTACAAGGACTATTTCACCTCTTTTGCCGATGCCTACCGGCGGCAACTCAGCCGCGCAGCCGAAACCGGCAACATCCGCCCTGGCGACGCTGAGGTGCGCGCCTGGGCTTTGATGGGCATGGCCAAGACCCTGGGGGAGCGATATGTGCTCTGGGGCAGCGCGGAGGACCTAGATCGCATTGCCGACGACGCTATCGACATGATCCGCAACGGGCTCGAACCGTGAACACGGTCCGTTTTCTGGAACAGCGACTTGCGTCCGGCGAACGCGTTGCCTCACTAACCCTTGCGGCGCCGGCGCGCTGCAACAGCCTTGAGCCTCACATCCTCACCGAATTGACTCGTGCGTTGGACCAGGCGTGTGAGGCAGGTGCCACCTTCGTCATCTTGCAGGCCGAGGGCCGGCATTTTTCGACCGGTGGAGATGTCGCTGCGTTCCAGACCGCCGTTCAATCCGGCAACGAAGACACCTTCAGCGACGATGTCGTCGGCCTGCTTCAGGATATTATTCGTCGTCTGCTTACACTGCCGGCGATTGTGGTGACAGCGGCTCAGGGTGCCATCACCGGTGGATCGGCCGGACTGGTTTTTGCCTCGGACCTGGCGTTGCTGTCCGAAGATGCGTTCATCCAGCCTTATTTCGCCGAGGTCGGCTTTTCACCGGATGGCGGCTGGACGGCGCTGTTACCGGAGAAGATTGGCGCCGCGCGCGCCTTGCAGATCCAGTTGGCAAACGAACGACTTTCTGCAGAGCAGGCCTTGCACCTGGGATTGGCTCATCGCGTCTTACCCAATGAAGGCCTGGCCGATGCGGCGATGTCACTGGTTGAGCGGCTTTCGCAGCAGCATGTTGCCAGCGGCATGTTGGCAAGCAAACGCCTCGTCTGGGACGCGGACCGGCTTTCGGCGGTCGACGCCCGGCTGAGTGCCGAACTGGCTTCCTTCAAACGTCAGATCGCCGCACCAGAAACCCATGCTGGAATGCGCCGCTTTCTCGATCAACTGGCCGGCGCAAACGACAACCGGAACCGGATCGATGTTTGACACCCTGCCTGATATGGCTGCCAAGCGCGCCGAACTGACACCCGATCGCATTGCCTTCATTGACGGCGAAACGGATCGCCGTTGGAGCTTTGCCGGCATTGATGAAGCAGTGAGTCAGGTTGCAACGGGCTTGACCGGTCTGGGTCTGCAACCCGGCGACCGACTGGCCGTGCTTACACTTAATCGGGTCGAATTTTTTATCGCTTTGCTGGCCTGTCAACGCCGCGGATTCGTCATGGCGCCCCTCAACTGGCGTCAGCCGGTGCCGGAACTGACAGAGGTCCTGTCCAGTGTCGGCGCATCGGCAGTGCTGTTTGATACACCCAATACAGAAGCGGCGCTGGAACTGGCCGCCAGTCTGACGCTCCGATCGATTTCGATCGACGCCGGTTGCGGCGCGGACGCCAGTATCGCCGAATTGCTGGAGGTTCCCGTCGCGCCGCTGCGCGGCACGCCGGATGCAACCGCTCCCTGGTATTTGCTGTTCACCTCGGGCACCACCGGCCTGCCCAAGGCGGTGATCCAGACGGCCCGCATGTGCTGGGCCAACACGCTGAATGTCGCCCAGGCCATCGATCTCACTTCGGATGACACCAGCGTCAATTTTCTGCCGCTGTTCCACACGGCAGGCATCAATCTCTACACACTGCCGCTGTTCCTTCACGGCGGCACCTCGACCGTGCTACCGAAGTTCGAAGTGGAGGATATCTTCGCACTCGTGCGTGATGGAGCGGTTTCCCAGTTTTTCGGGGTTCCCGCCATCTACCAGGCACTCAGCCTGCACCCGGATGTCGACACCGTCGACTGGAGCCGTCTACGCTGTGCCTGTGGCGGCGCGCCTTTAGCGGAAAGCCATATCCAATTCTTTGCCGAACGCGGTCTCAAGATCTGCAATGGTTTCGGCATGACGGAGACCGGCCCGACCGCTTTCCTCAATGATGAAGCGGCAGCGGCCACCAAGATCGGTTCGGTCGGAAAGGCACAAATGCTGACTGAGGCGCGCATCGACGGAGTGGAAGACGGCGATCCCGGCGAGGGCGAACTGCTGCTGCGTGGCCCGGCGATCACACCCGGCTATTTCAACAATGACGATGCCACGCGGAAGGCTTTCGACCAGGAAGGGTGGCTGAAAACCGGCGACATCGCGCGGCGAGACGCGGACGGCTATCACTACATCGTCGACCGCATCAAGGACATGTACATTTCAGGCGGCGAGAACGTCTATCCGGCCGAGGTCGAACGGGTGCTGCACAGCCATCCGGCGATCCTTGAGGCCGCTGTGATCGGCATTGCCGACGACAAGTGGGGTGAAGTCGGTGCCGCTTTCCTGATGGCCCGCCCGGGCGAAGCGATCGAGATCGACACGCTTACCATGTGGTGCCGAGAACGTCTGGCAGCGTACAAAGTCCCGAAGAGCTTTCATCTTGAGGAGGACTTTCCGCGCACCGCCGCCGGAAAGGTTCGCAAGCCGTTGTTGAGGAACCGTTTTCAATGAGCGAAGCAGTCCACCAGGAATGGATCCCGACCCAGGCCGAATTCGATCTGTTTGCCAAAATCAGCGGTGACGACAATCCGATCCACGTCGATCCGGACTTCTCCGCTCGAACCCGCTTCGGTCGCACCGTGTCGCACGGCATGCTGATTTATTCGAAACTTTGGAACCTGCTTCGCGCCACCTGGCCGGACGAACGCCATCAGGGCCAATCGATGATGTTTCCAAACCCATGCTTCGTCGGCGACCGGGTGCGGCTGTCGGTGGAGCCGGCTGGCGACGGCCGGTTTGCGATTGAGGCCGTTCGGCTTTCTGACGAGGCCGTGTTGCTGACCGGGGAGACGGAAACCGCATGATGGAAGTCGGGCAATTTGCCGAAATCGAACGCCAATATTCGGTCTCGGACATGACAAGCTACGCCGAATTGGGCATCGACACGGATGCTGACACGGTGCCGGAACCACTGATCGCAGCGCTTTTCTCCTACCTGCTCGGCGTACGCCTGCCGGGCCCGGGAACAAACTACCTGAAACAGGAATTGCGCTTCCTGGCTCCCGCTCCCCTGGACGAAGCGCTGACCGCCCGGGTTGAAATCACCCGGTTGCGGCCCGACAAGCACCTGGTTGATTTGTGGTCGACCTGCCGCCGCGCTGACGGGACTGTGATCTGCGAAGGTCGAAGCCTGGTGCTTGCCAAGGATGTCGGGGCCTGAGAAGGTCAGCCCCGGTGTCGTCTCTTCAGGGTGCAAGGTGCCCGCCGCAACCGGCTGAGCATCCACGGCTGCAGATGTCCGGTTCACCTCGACGGCTGAGCCGGTCAGCCGGTCGAACCAAGCATCACCGGTTCGGTGAAGCGATCCGCCTTCAGCGGAAGGTCGTTCTCATCGATGGCGTGCCCCAAAAAACTCTCCACACCCGGCGGCACGATGGTTCCGTGGCGGCCCGAAGACAGGAATATCTGTTTTGACACAGGCGAACGGACCGCCAGTTCATTGGGGTCGTCGAAACTGCCAGCATAGACGCCGACGGTTCCTGGGAAACGCTCCAGGCTGAGGAAGATGCGACAGCCGCACTCGCCGCAAAACCGAACCCAGATCGCCTTGCCGCTGCCGTCCGACTGGTGGGTATAGCATTTCGGTTCGCCCCGGGTGATCTGGAAACAGTCTTCGGGGAACACATGCGCCACATGGTAGGCGGCGCCGGTGGCGCGCTGGCAAAAGCGGCAGTGGCAATGGGTGGTGCGAACCGGGTCGGTGAAAACCGCGTATCGGATCTTTCCACACAGACATCCGCCTTCACCGATCGATTTCATTTTGGTCGCCTGTCAAGAAGAGACCCGGACACCGTGAGGTGCCCGGGCCAGGTGCTTGCGGGAATTCGCCTCAGAATTCGACGCCGTTCACGTTCGGCAGGACGAAATCCATGCTGCGCAATTTGGCGACCGGCATGACCTCGCCCTCGGCCAGGACCTGATTGCCATTCTTGTCGGTCATGGGACCGGTGAAAACGACACCCTCGCCATTGCGGATCCTGTCGTACTCGGCCTGAATGTCTGCCTTGGCTTCATCCGACAGTGCGTTGTAGGCACCGCCCCAGGGCGAGACGTCCACCGCGCCCATTGACATGCCCGCATAGAGGAAATCGGTCGAGAAACTGTCGTCGAATATCGAGTTCAACACGGATTCGATCGCCGGACCCCAGACATATTCGTAGGTCGTGACCAGATGTTCGGGAGCATAGGCGCGGACGTCGAGCGACGACGTCACTACCGGAATACCGGCGCTTTCAGCCGCCTCGGCGATGGCCGGACCACCGATGCTCGTTCCAATCATCGCTGAGCCGGCGTCGATCAGGCTGCGGGTCGCGCGGGCCTGCAGATTGCGGTCGGACCAGTCGTTGGTGAAAACCACCTGGATCGTCGCCGTCGGATTGGAGTGCGCCAAACCGAGGGCAAAGCCGTTGATCGTCCGGATATCGTAAGGGATCGGGAAAGCGTCTACCCAGCCGACCTTGGCTCCTGGCTCGACGATGTGGCCGGCGGCAACGCCAGCGACGTAGGCGCCGTCCTCTGGCGCGTTCACGAAACCCACGAGGTTGTCGAGATTACCCGGGTTATCCCACTGTGAGGCGATGAAGTGGACGTCCTTGTGGTCGGCCGCCATTTTCAGCAGCGTTTCGCCATAGCCATACGTAGTGCTGATCACAACATCTGTGCCATTTTGGATCGCGGATTCGACAATCCGGCGAACTTGCGGCCCCTCCGGCACGTTCTCCTTGTAGTCGACTTCGATCTTGTCGCCGAACTTCTCCTTGAGATAATCCTGGCTTCTCAGGAAGGCCTCGTTCCAGCCGCCATCGACGGCCGAGAAGTTGTAGAAATAGGTGACCTTTAGGGGCTCGCCGCTTGCGGCCAACGCCGGTGCTGCGGATAAGGCTGGCACCGCGACCGCGAGTGCCGTAATCGATGCCATGTTCCGCAACCAGGCTCGTCTTCCAATATTGCTGCGTTTGGTCATGTTTTGCTCCAGAAAGCCTTTGTGTCCCGTTTTTGTTGGTTGTTCACGTTCAGTATTTGCAGCGCCTACCCATTTGTCAAAGATGACTTTTGCTTGTGTTGCATAAGGATTTGCTTATAGGAAGGAACGCACTTCTCCTATGTCGCGCCGGTCGCTCCGGCAAGCGATTAGAACGGTCGGAATCTCAGTTTTCGGTCATCTTCTGCTGCTCCGTAAGCAGGCTGGTCTTATGTTTCGGGCATCCAGGTCGAAACCCTCCGGAAGGGGAGCGATATTGCGCAGCCGGTATCGAGGAGAACGGCCCACTGCGTCCCGGCAATCAGCCAGAAATTGACCAGACCCGGTTCGGCGATAACCCCAAAGACCTCCGAGACCGCCCCTTGCGAAACCATTCCATATCGCGCTCCCTTCGCCCAAGTTCTTTGAAAGGCCTCAGCCGAAATGTCGGTCAGTTGACGCCCTGTGAATCCGCGTAGGCGCGCTGGTTATGCCGCAGTTCGGCTTTCACGTCGGGATCGCAATAGGCCGCTTCTATGGCATTCTCCTGAACGGCCATGACGTCGCCGATGGTCCAGTCGAAGGCCTCGGAGACGCGTATGAGATCGTCGTTGATCGACACCTGCATGCTTTGCGGATCATCCGAATTGACGGTGACGGGCACGCCTGCCCTGTAGAACGCGTCAACCGGACCGTCGGCGACCGAGGCGTGCAAGCCGACGATGACGTTCGATGTCGGGCAGATCGTCAGCGGGACCTTATCGTCGGCCAGGCGCTTCACAAGCGCCGGATCCTCGATCGCCCGGACACCGTGGTCGACCCGATCGAGCTTGAGCAGGTCCAGGCCGTCCCAGACGCCCCATGCGCCGGAGGATTCGCCGCAATGGGCGCTTCGGCCGAGGCCCAGTTCGGCGGCGCGCTCAAAAACATCGACGAATTTGCGGCTGGTCCGGCCGAGAACCTCCTCGTTGCCGTCAAGCCCCAGGCCGACCACCCGGTCAACGCCGGCCATCCAGTTGACCAGGTCCATGGACCATTCGGCCGACTGTTCGCGGCTGATGGACGGGATCAGATAGCAATCGGCATAGCCGTCGTGGCGCGCCCGTTCAAAGCCACGACACAGGGCCTCGATCTGCGGTTGATCATCGACATGCTCCCAGTAGCGTGGGCCGGTAAAGACTTCGGCATAGACAATGCCGTCACCATCCATCTGTTTGGCAGCGTTATAGGCGACCTGCTCGGCGATCTCCGGCGAGCGCAGCAGATCCACCCACCACTCGTAAATCGAGAGAAACTCAGCAAGGCTGCTGTAGCGGAACAACTCGTCCTTGGGCCGGATCATGGGCACGCCAAGCGATGCGGCCAGCTCTTCGATGGTATCGGCGCTGATACAGGCCTCGACATGGACATGCAGTTCGACCTTCGGCAGCCCTTCGACGAACTCTCTGGTCACATTGGTCATTCCTGTTGCCTTTCAGCTTGTATTGCGAAGCGGATCCGGACGCTGCCGGCATCAGCGATGAAAGGGCCGCCCCAATGCGGCCGGTGCCCTGAGATTGAAGCGACTTAGGGCGCCTGAAGCCAGGATGATGGCCACCAGCGTCAGGAGATACGGAATGGCGCTGAACAGTTCGGCCGGCAGCGAATAGCCGAGCGCCTGAAGCGTGAAGCCGAGGCTTGTCGCAACGCCAAACAGGTACGCGCCGATCACAACGAAGAGCGGCCGCCAGAACGCCAGAATGACCAGCGCGATGGCGATCCAGCCGGCACCGGCCGTCAGGTTGTTGATCCAGCTCGTGGCAATCGCCAGTGGATAATAGGCACCCGCTATTCCAGCCAGAGCGCCGCCCAGAAGCGTGTGGACATAGCGGTAGCGCACGACCGGAACGCCCATCGCATCGGCTGCCGACGGATCTTCACCGACCGCGCGCAGATGCAGGCCGATCCGGGTCTTGTAGAGGTAGAATCCGGCGGCGATGGCCAGGGCCCACGAGAAGTAGACAACGATGTCGTGATTGAACACCAGGGGTCCCAGGACCGGGAAGTCCTTGAGGCCGAACAGGTTCAGGTCAGACAGGCTGTGCAGGCCGGCGCCGGCGGACAGATTGCCGACGGTGCCCAGGTAGTTTGACAGTCCGAGGGGCCCGCAGAAGATCAGTAGCGCTAGTCCCGAAACGACCTGGTTCGCCCGCATGGTGATGACGGAAAAGGCGAGTAGCAGAGCGATGAGAGCCCCGACCACCGCCGCAACCGCCAGTGCAACCGTCAGGGCAAGGCCGGAGGGGCTGTCGGTAAAAGACTGCGATGTCCAGAACGCGGTGGCCGCGCCCATTAGCATGATGCCCTCGACGCTCAGGTTCATCACGCCGCTCCGTTCGGCCAGCAATTCGCCGATACCGGCGATGATCAGAGGTGTTCCGTAGAGAATGCCCGACGCCAGCAAGGTTACGACCAGAAGATCATTCATGACGACGCTCCCGGGCTGGCCGGTTGCCCGGCGGCAACGCGATCGGCAATGCTGAGCTTGCGGTGCACAACGATGCGGTAACGCGCGCTGATTTCGCTGGCAGCCACGAACAGCAGGATCAAGCCCTGGATGACGCCGAGCAGTCCGAGCGGCAGGTCGGGTCCCTGAAGGCTGAGATTGGCGTTGACCAGGCCGCCGACAAAAAGAGCGGCTGCGACAACGCCGATGGGGTTGTAGCGAGCCAACGCCGCGACCGCGATGCCGGTGTAGCCAAATGCAGCGCTCTGCAACACGCGCGGCTCGAGCTGGTAGGTGAAGTCGCCTATCTGGCTGGCGCCGCCCAGACCGGCGAGCGCGGCCGACATAAGGAATACGGTGATGAAAACCTTGCGCGTGCGAATTCCGGCGTAATTGCCGGCTCGCGGGCTGTCCGCGGTAACCAGTACTTCGAAACCGTACTTCGTCGTATGCAGGATGATCTGAATCAGCACCGCCAGTGCGATACCGAGGACGAATCCCAGCGGCACGATGATATCGCTTCCCCAGCTGGGCCAGAAGGCTTCGTAGGGGATTGCCTTGGCTTTGGGAAAAACTTTCGCGCTCGGGCTGGAAAGGTCGCGCCACCAGGACCGGGAGCTGAAGATGAGATACGCCAGCAGCAGCGGCGCCAGGTAGTTCAGCATCAATGTGGTCAGCACTTCGTTGGTGCCGGATCGTGCGCGAAAATAGGCCGGAATCAGGCCCCAGAGAGCGCCACCCAAGGCGCCGGCAACGATCATCAGCGGCAGGCTGATCCATCCACCCAGGTGCCCGAAAGCGACGCCGACGGTCGCCGCCGCCAGGGCGCCGATCATCAGCTGGCCGTCGCCGCCGATGTTCCAGACGCTGATGCGGAACGCCAGGGCGGCGGCGAGGCCAGTGAAAATGAGCGGCGTCGCCGACAGGATCGTTGCCGTCAACGCCCCGGGTTTCGTGAAGGCTGTCTGAAACAGGGCGATGTATCCGGTGATCGGATCGCGGCCGGTGGCCCACAGGATCACGGCGCCGAACAGCAGTGCGACCAGGATCGCGACGATCGGCAGGCTCGGGCCGAGCCAGGGCGCGACCTGCAGCCGTCGCTCGAAGCGCAGTTCAAAGGGCAGCACGATTCGATTCCTTTCGGCCTTGTCCCATCATCATCATGCCGATCTCGTCCATGTCGGCGCCTTCGGAGTTGACGAACCCCTGGATTTCCCCGGCGCAGATCACGGCAACCCGGTCGGCGAGATCGAGGATTTCTCCAAGATCCTCGGAGATCAGAATGACGGCGACGCCATGGCTCGACGCCTTCACCAGCAGCTCGCGCACCGTTTCCATGGCCGAAACATCGAGACCGCGTGTCGGGGTCGCCACCACGATCAGGCTGGGATCGGACGTCAGTTCCCGCGCCAGCAGGACCTTTTGCGCGTTGCCTCCCGACAATTGCCGAACCAGCGTCGAATCCTGTCCCTTTATGTTGAAATCGACGAGCAGGCGTCGCGTCTCGTCGCGGATCGCCCGCTTGCGCAGGATCGGGCCGAAACTGTGCACGGGACTGCGATAGGATTTCAACGCGATGTTCTCCGAGACCCGCATGCCCGGCGCCAGGCCAGTGCCGAGCCGATCCTCGGGAACGTAGGCCACTCCGGCTTCGATCGACCCGCGGACATCGCCCGAGTTGAGCGAAATCCCCTTGACGCGGATGCTTCCGGCGGCAAAGGGCTGCAGGCCGGCGATGGCCTCGGCCAGCGCCAGCTGTCCGTTGCCGGCGACCCCGGCAACGCCCAGGATTTCGCCTTCGCGCACGGTCAGCGAGACGTTTTTGAGCAACGCCGATCCGTTGCCGTCCCGTGCGCTCAGGCCGTCGATTTCCAGAACCGTCCCGGCGTCGGGCTTGAGGCCGGTATCCTCCTTCCGCTGCAGGTGGATGTCGCGTCCGACCATGAGCTTGGCCAACCCCTTGGCATCCACCTTCTGCCGGCGAAGGTCGGCCATGCCGGCCGACTTGCCCTGGCGCAGGACCGAAACGTGGTCACAGATCTCTGAAACCTCGTCCAGCTTGTGCGAGATGAAAATGACGGCCTCGCCTTCCTCCGCCATGCGCCTCAGCGACACGAACAACTGCTCGGCCTCCTGTGGCGTCAGCACCGTTGTCGGCTCGTCGAGGATGAGCGTCCTGGCGCCGCGGTAGAGCGCTTTGAGCAATTCGACCTTCTGCTTCTCGCCGACGGAAAGGGTGGAGACGGTGGCGCGCGGGTTGATGGTGATATCGAATTTTTCAGCCGCGGCCATAACCTGCTCTTCGACGGACCGTTTGTCGAAACGCCAGGTCGGGTCCCGCGTCCACCCCAGCACCACGTTTTCCGCCACGGTCATGGGGCCGACCAGGCTGAAATGCTGATGCACCATGAAAATGCCGGCTTCGAAGGCCGATGCGGGCGTGGGAAAGCGAACTGGCTCGCCGTTGGCGTAGATCTGTCCCTCATCCGGCTGATGGAAACCGGTCAGGACCTTGCAAAGGGTGGTCTTGCCGGATCCGTTCTCTCCCAACAGCGCATGCACCTCGCCCTTCAGCACTTCGAAATCAACGCGATCGTTGGCGACGACGCCAGGAAAGGCCTTGGTGATGCCGCGTGCGGCCAAGGCCGAGTTCTGCAGGCGTCTTTCGGGGTCTTCCAGGACGCGCGATCCGTTGGCCAATTGCGGTTTCGCCCCCATGTTCATTCGGATTCCTTCCCAACCGCCGGCCCGCGGCTAGGGCGGGCGCTGCGGCGTCTCTTGCGGATCAGGCGGTCAGCTCCGGCGCGCCGAGGTTAAACAGTTTCACCAGATCCTTGCGGTACTGGATCGAGAACTTGTCGGCAGGAATATGAACCTCGGCAGAGATATCCAGCGGTAGCTCCTCAGGCCGCTGGCTTTCGACGATCGGGATGTCTTCGCTGTTCACGAAAGTTTGCCAGGTTACCATGTCCTCAGGCTTCGCATCCGACCTGCTGGATGCGAGGAACTGATAGACCGCCGTCTCGAGCGAGCTCACCGGCGAGGCAATGTCGTAAGCAATGAGCATGAAGTCGTCGTCATCGCCTTCGCCCTCATATTCCATCACGAGTTCCATGGCGAACGGGTAGACAAGGTTCTTGGTGTAGTTGACGCCGCGTTCGCCGATCGTATCCGTGTCGCCCAGCTTGACGCGCACGCCTTCGCGATACGGCATGCGAAGGCTGATGCCGACATCGGTCTTCCACATCTCGTAATTCGGAATCTCGTGGTTATCCATGTTCCCGAACGTCCCCTTGTGGACAAAGGAAAAATGCGCGACGTCGTTGAAATTCTCGACATGGCGGGGAGCCGAGGTTTTCCAGATGCTGATCGGCGACCGGGTCACTGTCCAATCAGTCTCTTCGTCCTCAAGCAGCGGCCATTCGGGCATCGGCCGGGTCGCCTCGTCCTTCAGGCAAACCCAGATCAGACCATACCGCTCACGGCATTGATAGCGGATCAGCTTGACCGACTTCGGTATTGGCTTCGACTGGTCCTCCATCGAGGGGATCCGGGTGCACTGGCCTGTGTGATCGTAGTGCAAACCGTGAAACGGGCAGATAATGTTTCTGCGTTCAGCGTCCAACCAGCCGAGGCTCATTGCAGCACCGCGGTGCAGGCACATGTCCTTGGCCGCCGTCAGGCCTTCGACGGTGCGATAGAGCACGATGTCCACATCCAGCAACGTCGCCTTCACCGGCTTGTCGGAGACATCATCGCAATAGGCAACCGGATGCCAGAAACCGGCCAGTGCATGCCAGTCGGTTTCGGAAAACGTGCATTTCCTCGGGAGCTCCGAATACGGAGTTTTCTCGGTCGGTACGAACAAGTTAGCTTCCTCTCATGTGGCCGCCGATTGCCGTTTGGTCAGTGTTCAAGCAGAAGGTCCTCCGCGACGTCAGCAATAACTCGGGCGCAGGCCTCCAGTTGCCGCACCTCGACGCGCTCGTCGGCGCAATGGCACTCTGCGACATTCCCAGGACCGAAGTTCACGGCACTAATCCCCGCATCGTTGACGAGATTGCGCACGTCGCTCGAGTAGGGTGCACCATAGACCTCCGCCGGTGTACCCAGGACGGTCTCGGTGCTCTTCAGCAGATGGTTGACGACTGGCGCATCGATGGGAATCTCGGCCGGTTCGAAACGGTTGTAGGCGACGTCCACCTCGACGCCGATTTCCGAGCCTTCCGGCTTTGCCGCCAGCAATCGGCGGCGGACCTCGGCGACCTCGCCGTCGACTGTTTCTCCCGGAATCAGCCGCCGGTCGACGTAGAGATCGATGAAATCCGAAACCGCATTGGGCACCACGCCGCCGTGCACCATGGTCGGCGTGCAGGACCCATGGCTGAGCAGGGGATGGTTGCGTTGCTCCAGATGCGTTTTGTAATCGTTCAGCGCCTCAAGAACCCAGTGAAGTCCCCAAGCCGGATTGATGCCCAGATGGCCTCGGCTGGCATGGATCGAACGGCCGGTGAGCCGGACGTGGATCGGCGCAAGACCGCGCGTGGCCGCAGCAATTTTCAGTTCGGTCGGTTCGGTCACTATTCCCATGTCGCCCGTGAACCCGGCCTCCAGCAGGGACAGCGTTCCTGGTTCGGCGCGCTCCTCGCCGGCGGCGAAATGCATCACCAGTGTGCCCTTGAGCCGCTCGAGGTGTCGGCACAGATGATGTGCGACCGCAATCTGCACGGCGAGGCCGCCCTTCATGTCGCAGGCGCCGCGACCATACATGAAGCCATCCTTGATATTGGCGCCGAACGGCTCGGCGGTCCATAGATCGACATCATCGACAGGGACAGTGTCCATGTGGCCGTTGAGTACCAGACGCGGACCACTGCCGCCGCCTTTTAGTTCGGCGCCGACCGAGTGGCGCCCGGGCATCGATTCGATGCGTTTCACCTCGACCGGCGTGCCGGTGAACCAGCGGACCACGCGGTCGACGACGTCGTTTTCATAAGCACCCGGATTCTCGCTCGGCGTTCGAACCAGATCAGACAGAATGGTGGTGACATGATCCGCCGAAAGAGGATCCGCGGCGGCGTTGACGGCTGCTTCCTGTGTCATTGTTATAAATTATAATTTATACTAGCGGAGGTCAATCCCTCATTTGACTGGCAAAGGCGGCCACACCGACAGAGAGGTTCTACGGATCCACCATCAGGATGGTTGGCTGAAAGCTGCCTTAAGGCTCTTCTCGGTGTCCTGGAGATGGCCTGTCATCAGCCGCCGCAAACCGGTATCGTCGCGAGATCTGAACATCTCGGCCAGCCGTGTGTGAGCTTCGTCGAAATTGTTCCGATAGGCCCTTTTCTGCTCGTCGTCCTGAGACCGAATGGCCATCGAAATGTAGCGGTCGACATTCGTCCAGAGCCGCTCGAGAACCTGGTGCGCTACAGTGCTGGCCGCCGGCTCGATAAGACACCAGTGGAACCAGCGATGCGCCTCGAAGAATTCCGGACTATGCAGGTCCGTCGCCAATAACGCCGCCAGCGCGTCCTCGCATTTCTTCACCGCCGCGTCGTCTGCCAATGCTACGGCACGGCCCGCCAGTTCGACCTCGAGGATCTGACGCACATCGTAAACGCCGGCAATGTCTTCGAAGCCGATCTCAGCGGCAAATGTGGCCCGCTGCGGAGACGAAACGAGAAGACCCTCGGCCACCAGTCGCTTGATGGCCTCACGCACCGGGACGATGCTGACCTGAAACCGCTCAGCCAGTGATCGCGCCAGGATGCGCGATCCGGCCGGAATGGTTCCGTCAAGCAGGTCCATCCGCATCTGATTGGTAACGGCCTCCGCTGTGCTGGTCCGCAACTTGAGCGTTGCACCCGGGTCACTTGTCATTGCCTCGCCTCCCAATGGGATTGCCGAATCTATGCAACCCATGGCGGCTAAGATAATATAATTTATAAATTTGGTGAACACATCTTCCAAAATCCCAAGGGCAAGGAACAAACAACCATGAACGAGACCCAAGCGAGACTGGTTGCCCTGGACCACGAAGGGCCGATGCGCAGAGCAATTGCCCTGGCCTTCGGCGCCCGCCAGAAAGGCAACAAGCCGTTTGGTGCCGTGCTTGCGGATTTTAGCGGCACGGTTCTGCTGGAAGCGGAGAACACCGAATTTGCGGACAACGATTTCACCCGCCACGCCGAAGTCAACCTGCTGAGCATGGCCAGCCGCAAGTATTCGGTGGAGGAACTGCGCGACACCATCATGTATGCCAGCTGCGAGCCCTGCGCCATGTGCGCCGCGGCGGCCTTTTTTACCGGCGTGCCGAATGTCGTCTTCGGGCTGTCGGCCGACGGCCTTGCAAGCCTGTGGCAGAACGAGAACTCGAATCCGCGTGTTCTCGACATGTCCTGCAGGCAGGTGTTCGACGCGTCAGCGACCCATCCGACACAGGTGGTCGGCCCGATCATGAGCGAGGCCGCGGCGGAACCGCATGTCGGTTACCGGATACCTTGGAAATAGCGGCGCCTAAGGCAGGGCGATGTGTTCGGGCAGGATCGGCACCCGCGGCAGGTCGAGTCCGGTTGCCGCCCGAATAGCAGCCGCCACCGCCGGGGTCGAGGCCAGGCTGGGCGTTTCGCCGACCCCCTTGGCGCCGAACGGCGCACCGGCCTCCGGCTCCTCGATCAGCGAGACCTCGACAGGCGGCATGTCGGCGAAGGTCGGGATCAGGTAATCGGTGAAGCTGCCATTGGCCACTTTGCCGCCGTCGAACAACACCTCCTCCATCACCGCCAACCCCATGCCCTGGGAGATCCCGCCTTCGATCTGACCGACCACCGACACCGGATTGAGAGCGGTGCCTACATCCTGGCCGGTGGTGATCTGCACGACGCGGACGAGGCCGAGGTCGAGATCGACATCAACCACCGCCCGCTGGGCAGCAAACAGCCAGGAGACATCGGTATCGCCCTGCCCCGTTTTCTCGTCCATCTCGAAGGTCTTCCGGTGGCTGTAATTCACCTCCGTCTCGATCGCCTCGTCGCCGAATTCCGCGATGCTTGCTTCAAAGGTGGCGTCGCGATCGAGGATACGGCCGTTCTCCAGGACGAGCCGTTTTGCATCAACATTGTACCGTGTCGCGCAAACGGCAAGGACCCGCTCGGCGATCTCGCGGCAGGCCAGTTCCAATGCTTTTCCGGACATGTAGGTCTGCCGGCTGGCAGCCGAAGAGCCGGCGGAACCGATCGTGGCCGTCGATGCCGGTTCCAGGACGACATCGTCAACCCCGAGGATCTCTTGCACTATCTGTCGACTGACGGTCACGAAGCCCTGCCCGAGTTCGGCTGCGGCGCAGGTGATCGTCAGCCTTCCGTTCTCTAGCCGACAGCGGACTCGGGTGTCGTCATCATAACCCTCGGCATAGGCGATGTTCTTGAAACCAACGGCAAAGCCAACCCCGCGGCGGATTCGCGAGCGGTCGGCGGTCCTCCCGGCTCCGCCCGGCAACCCGTAACCGTCGACATTGTCGCTGCTCTCGCCGGGCAGCGGAAACGCTGCCGCCGCATCGATGCACTCGCGCACCGGAGCCGGAACATCGACCTTCTGCCCCGTCGGCAGGCGATCTCCCGTCTTCAGCGCATTGATCCGGCGCAATTCCACTGGGTCCATGTCGAGTGCCGCCGCCAGCTTGTCCATCTGGCTTTCGTGGCCGAAACAGGCCTGAACCGCGCCGAAGCCGCGCATGGCGCCGTTGGGGTGGTTGTTGGTGCGAACACAGGTCGCCTCCACCGCCACGTTGGGAACACGATAGGGCCCGCAGGCGAACCGCGCGGCATTGGCGGCGACAAAGCCGGACGACGATGCATAGGCGCCACCGTCGAGCAGGATGCGCGCCTCCACCTTCACCAGTTCGCCGGACGTTTTGGCGTGGTGGCGGTACCACATTCGAGCCGGATGCCGGTGCAGATGGCCGCGAAAGGACTCATCGCGCAGATAACTCATCTTGATCGGCCGGCCGGTTTGCAGCGCCAGGATGCAGGCATGGGCGTGGACGGAAAAATCCTCACGCCCGCCAAAAGCACCGCCGACACCCGCAAGATGAACCCGGACTTTTTCATCAGGCAGGCCGAGACAGGGTGCCAGTTGCACCTGGTCCTGATGCAGCCCCTGGGTCGCCACGTAGAGATCCACGCCGCCATCGTCAGCCGGCACCGCCAGGCCGGATTCCGGCCCGAGGAAGGCCTGGTCCTGAGTGCCCATTTCGTAGACGCCCTCGACGACGACGTCGCCCACGGCCTCTGGATCGCCGCGCTCGATTGGCACACGGCGCAGCACATTTCCACTCGGATGCACCGGCGGCGCGGCCTCCGCCAGTTCCGGATCCGTTAGCGGCTCGAACACTTCATAGTCGACAGCGATAGCGCCCAGCGCGCGCCGGCAGGTCTCCGGATCCTTCGCCGCGACCAGGGCAACCGGTTCGCCCTCGAAGCGGACGACGTCCCGGGCGAGAACCGGCTGGTCGCTTGTGATTAGTCCGTAGGTCGGCCTGCCGGGCAGATCGTCGGCGGTCAGCACGGCGGCGACGCCATCGATCTCACCGGCCGCGCTGGTATCCAGACCCCTGATCCGGGCCGATGGATGGGGCGAGCGCAAGGTGGCGCCCCACAGCATGCCGTCCATGTGCAGGTCCGAGGAATACTCGAAATCACCTCGCGTCTTGTCGGCGCCGTCCGGCCGCCGCGCTGAGATGCGAATTCCCGGGCTCTCATGCATGGCCATCGTTCCGCCTCCCGCGCTCCTCGGCGACCTTTTGAACAGCTGCCTCGATGCGACCGTAGCCGGTACACCGGCACAGATTGCCCGCAAGGGCCTCGCGGATCTCCAGGCTGCTCGGCACCGGGTTGATTTTCAGCAGATCATGGACAGCGACCACGAAACCGGGCGTGCAGAAGCCGCACTGAACCGCTCCTTCGGCAATGAAAGCCTCCTGGATGTCGCTCAGGCCATCGTCGCCGGCAACGCCCTCGATCGTAACGATGTCGGTCCCGACCGCGCCAGCAGCCAGTTCGAGACAGGAACAGGTCAGTCGCCCGTCGACCAGCACCGAGCAGGAACCGCATTCCCCCTGCTCGCAGGCGTTCTTGCTGCCCCACAGGCCCAAACGTTCGCGCAGGACATAGAGCAGGCTCTCTCCCAGCCAGGACGATTCGACCGGATAGGTGGTTCCGTTGACCCGCAATTGGTAGCGCAGATGCGTGTTCATCCTTCTGTCCTCAAAAAGCCCGCGTGATCGCCCGCTGCGCCATCACGGAGATCGAATGGTTCCGATAGGCCGCCGTTGACCGGTGGTCGTCGATTGGCTGGGCCGCCTGCCCGCAAAGTTCCCCGAACCGAGCGCCGTCAGCAGAGCCGAGTGCGCCGCCACCGCTCCAGTCGATCCGGCTTTCGATGAACTGCTCTGCCGCATTGCAGCGGATGATCGTCGGCCCCACGGCGCCCAGCGCACAGCCCACTGTCCGCCGCTCCCGATCGGCCACGAGAGCCAGGTTGGAGACGGCGATCACCATGGCGTTGCGCTTGCCGATCTTCAGAAACTCCTGGGGGCCGGCAGCCACGGGAATACTGACCGATAGGATGAGTTCGTCCCCGGCAAGCGTGGTCCGTTTCACGCCGGTGATGAGGTCCGCGATGGTGACGCTTCGCCCGCCGTCCAGGCTCCGGACATTGACCACGGCATCCAGCGCCGCGAGGACCGGAATGATATCCCCTGCCGGCGATGCCGTGGCGATGTTGCCGCCGATGGTGCCGGTGTTTCGGATCTGCGGCGATCCGACGGTCCGCGCCGCCTGGGCAAGTGCCGGTGCGAAACCGGCAAGTTCAGAATCGATGATATCGGCGAAGCGCAGCCCGGCGCCGAGCACAAGGGAGGGCCCGTCCCGGTGCCATTGGCGAAGCTCGTCGACATGTCTCAGGCTGAGCACGGCATCGGGCCGTCGGTGATTGTAGTTCACCTCGACCATGAAATCGGTACCGCCGGCCAGGACGTCGGTGCCGGGTGCATCCTTCAGAATGGCCAGCGCCTCATCCAGGGATTTTGGTTGGGAGATTCTCATGAGGACCCTTTCCGTTTGCCCGCCGAGCCTCGATCAGCCGAAATCAGGCGGCCGCTTCATGTGCCAATCGGTTTGCTGCTGGAACTGACCGGCCAGGCCAAGCAGCGAAACGTCCGAATAGTGGCGACCGACGATCTGCAGTCCAATGGGCAGACCGTCGCGGGTCTGGCCGCAGGGCAGGCTGATTGCTGGGTTTCCGGATAGATTGAAGGGGCAGGTGAGCGGAACCAGCGTCGCGATTTCCTCGGACGGATCGAACTGCGCCAGCGGCATCGCCGGACGCGGTGTCGTCGGCGTCAGCAGAAACAGCGTGCCGGTGGCAGCAAAGGCCGCAGTTATTTCCTGCCGCACCAGCGAACGGATGTGCACGGCCTCCGACATCTGTTCTTCCGGTATCGCCAGGCCGCTTTCGATCATCGCCGCAACTTTGGCGTCGTAGGCGGATTTCCGGTCGGCCAGCGGCTCCGCGTTGGCACATGCCAGCTCGGCCGAGAAAAACGTGACAACCGCATCGATCGCTTTTGGCAGCGACGGCAGTTCGAGCCTTACGATTTCGGCGCCCGCATCCTCAAAAATCGTGCAGGCGGCCAAAAAAGAAGTCTCGATATCCGGATCGAGCGAGCGGAATTCGGCCAGGGCCGCCAGAGTCGCTTCGCCGAGTACCGCCAGTCTGACCGGATTTTTCGACGACCCTTCGACCAGCGGTCGGCTCCGAAGGGTCGCCGCGTCCCAGGGATCAGGGCCGGTGATCACCGCAAGAACGTCGGCGATTTCGGCGGCTGACCTGGCAATAATCCCGACATGGTCGATCGACGGCGCCGTGGCCTGGCGCATGACTCCGTGTGAGCTGACCAGCCCCGAGGTCGGCTTCAGGCCGGTCGTCCCGGTCATTGCCGCGGGAATGCGTACCGAACCGGCGGCGTCGGTCCCCAAGGCAAAGCGGGCCGACCCAACGGCGACCGAGGCCCCTGCCCCGGCGCTGGAGCCGCCTGGGTAACAGGCAAGGTTCCAGGGGTTGCGCGTCGGCGGCTGGTCGAGCCCGCAGGTCAGTTCATGCGAGATCTGGGTGCCGACCAGCACGGCACCGGCAGCTCTCAGCCGCTGCACCACAGTGGCGTCGGTTTTCGGCATCCGGTCTTCGAAGGCCGGCGACCCGCCGGATGTCGATACACCGGCGACGTCGAAAACCTCCTTGACCGCAAAGGGCCATCCGTGCACCGGCGACGAAGAAACGCTCGCATCTGCCTCGGTCGCAGCCGCGCGCGCCTCCTGCTCCAGCAAGTGCCTGTAGGCATGGACTTCGCTTTCGGTCCGGGCGGCGGTCGCCAGGATGCGCTCCATCTGCTCGGTGGCGTTCTCAGGCACGTGCTCCTCCTCGCATCGCCGCCGACGCGCCGCCATCGACGCGCAGCATCACCCCGGCGCAACGTTGGGCTTCGTCACCGATCAACAGCAGCACCGCATTGACGATATCATCTGCGTGGTTGTGGCGACCTGATGGCGCGGCTCCCCATCGGCTGTCGTCTTCGGCGTGATGCTGATAGCCCCGGGGCGTAGACTGTACACCGGGATGGGTGGCGCCCGGGCAGATGGCGTTGACGCGCACCCCATGCATGACCGCTTCGGCGGCGAGTGCTTCCGACATGCTCAGGAGCCCGGCCTTCGAGATCGAATAGGCCGGCAGGTGATGGATGCCCACCAGCGCACTGTCCGACACGACATGCACGATGTTGCCGCTGCCGCGTGCCTTCATATCCTCGTAGAAAGCCCGCGAATAACGGAATACGGATGTCAGATTGACCTCGAGCACCTCGCGGAAAATGGCGTCCGGGGTATGCGCCAGGGTCTGTTCGAAAACAATGGCCGCGCAGGAGACGAAGAGGTCGGGAGCACCGCCGAACTGCCGTTGCGACTGGGCAATGGCAAAATCCACCGCCTTCCGGTCGATGGCATCGGCGCGGATGAACCCGGCCCCCGTGGAATTTGAAACCTCGGCGCCGCGATCGGCATCGCGACCGGTGAATAGGACGTCCCATCCCAGGCCGGCGAGCCTGACGACAATGGCACGTCCCATGCCGGAGGTGCCACCGGTGATGAAGGCTGTTTGTCTTTTGCGCTCGCTCATCCCTGATGCACCTTGTTGGCTCTCAGCGCCGCCCTCAGTCCGCCGTCGACCGTCAGCGCGGCCCCGGTCAGCGCCGGTCCGCCATCCAGTAGGAATTCGATGCTTCGGGCTACATCCTCCGGCGTCGTCAGTTGCCCGACCGGCGGAATGAAAGGGTCGCCGAGATCGCGCGCCTGGGGTATATCCGCCACGCTCTGCATGCCGCCGGCCAGATCACCCGGACACACCGTATTGGCGACGACCCCTCTGGGACCGCCCTCGACGGCCAGCATGTTGGTCATCCAGTGTAGTGCACGTTTCGCCACGGAATAGGCGCCCAGTTCGAACTCGGTTCGTACAGCGGTGCCCGAAGCCACCGTGACGATCGCGCCACCGCCGTCGCGCGACAGTTCCCACAGGGCCGTTCGGGCGATGCGGAACGGCGCGACCAAATTGTTTTCCAGCATCTGGTCCCAGGCCGCATCGCTGGTTTCGGATATGCGCGCCACATGTAGCAGGCCACCGGCCAGGACCAACCCGTCCAGACCGTGCAATTCCGACACGGCATGACCGACGATGTGCTCCGCCGCCCCGGCCCCGAGGTAATCGCAGGCAAAAAAATGGGCCCCGGTCTCGGTCGCCAGCGCCTCACCGACCTGGCGGTTTCGCCCGTTGAATACGATGCTGTCGCCGCGGTCGCCCAGGCGCCTGACCAGCGCCCGGCCGATGCGGGAGGTGCCGCCGATAACCAGGATTCGTTGTGCCATGGAATTGGACCATCAGGCCATGGAAGGCAGGACCCGGATCGAGCCGTCGCCGGCCAGTTCCGGATTGTTCAGGCGCCATTCCTCGCGCGGATTCTCGGCCCGCCAGAGATCGACATAGTCGGACTGCTTCAGGAAAGTCACACCTTCCATTTCGGTGGCCTTCTGCAGCAAACGCTCGAACACCCTGATCCGGGCGCCGCGCGCGATGGATTGCGGATGGAGCGTCAGGTTGAACACCCCGCCCGGGCAGTTCTCGCGGGCATATTCCAGCTCGCCGTTCCACATTTCCTCGGCCTGCGACGGCGCCTTGAGGCCCGGAATTTCGCCCCAGGCGAATTCGAACATCGGCACGTCGTCCATGATCCATGCCACGGGGATGCCGATGATGTCGGTCAATTCGCCGAACTGGAACGGACCGTCCTTCGTCCAGGTGTCGCCTTTGCGGACGTAAACCGGCAGGTGATCGGTCGCCATGCGACTGCCGTCGAACTCAAAGCCGAACTCGTCAATCAAGTCAATCGTGTCGACGCTCATGTTCCAGGCCGGCGCCACATGACCGCGCGGACGAACGCCGACGACGACATCAAGCGCTTCAAGACCCCGTTCGATGATCAGCCGCTGCTCTTCCTTGCTGAAGTCGCGCGGGTCCTCGTGCATCCAGCCGTGATAGGCGAATTCATGGCCCCTGTCGGCGATCTCCTTGATCAGGTTGGGATAGGCGAGCGCGGTATGACCTGGGACCAGGAACGTCGACTTTATGTCAAACCGGTCAAGAATATCGAGCACCCGGCGACAGCCGGTGACGTCCAGTTCACCCCGCGACAGCATGGACGGGTTGTTGGTGTGAAAGGACGAAATCCACAGCGACATGGCGTCGAGCCCTATGGTCATGCAGTAGGTCAGCCTCGGAAGATTGCTCATGCCCGGCCTCCACCGTGCCTGGACCGATCGAATCCCTTGGGCGAATGCACTTCGCACAGATGAGTGACATTGCCCTCGGGATCGTAGAAGGAGCGGAACCGGTACCACATTCCGGGGAAATCCCCCTCCGGCGCCTGTTCGAGAAACTCGCCGGCGCCGTAGTGCATCATCTTGTCGGCCCACTCAACATTGTGCTTGTCCAGCTCGGTAATGGCCTCTTCGAGGTCCTCCACGTGGATGGCGAAACTGTGCACCCCAGCGGGGTCGTTGACATAGTTGCCGGTTCGCTGGTGGGAGTCGCGCGGTGCGTTCGGCACGCTAAGTAACACCAGGTCGGTATCGCCACACATGAACATGGCCCATCCCTTTTCCGGCTCGAACCCGTGCGGATGCAACGGCAAACCGAGGACGTTCTTGTAGAAATCCACCATTGTCGGGAAATCCCTGACGACGATGTCCATGTTGTCGAGACGCAGCGGTTTCAGCATCGGTTCAGTCCCTCAAAGGAATGGCAACGGAAGGCATGGGCGCGCCGGTGGCGCCGAAGATCTTCATCGGGAAGCCCATGAAGGCGAACTCGTACATCTTCTCAGCGGCGATCTCCTCCATGTTGACTACCTCGATGATCTGCGCGCCGGCGGTGGCGAACATATAGCAATGCACCGGCGCGTACTGGCCGTAATAAGGCTGCGGCTCGAGGCCGATATTGTCGCCCGCCAGGCACATCGAGCCGCATTCCTCGAGCAGGTATTGCGCCCCGGCAACGCCGATCCCGGGCGAGGCAGCCAGATATTCGATATTCGGCCACATGCGCATTCGGCCGGTTCGCAGCAGGACCACGTCGCCCTTGCGAAACCGCGTTCCCTGCCTTTTTGCGGTGTCCTGGATATCCTTCGGTGTGATCTCGTAGTGATCGGGCAGGATGTCGACGCCCATCATACCGGCAACGTCCAGGAGCACCCCACGGGCGATGATCGGCGGATAGCGGTCACTGCCGCCTTTGGTCCAGACCATGGATCCGAGGTGCTCGTCCTGAGTCCATCCGTTCCACTGCATGCCCCAATAGCCCATGTGATTGAGAGTATCGATGTGGGTGCCGCAGTGGGTGTACATGGAGATCGCGTCACCCGAGTAGCTGTATTCCTTGTGGATTTCACCGCTATAGCCGGACCGGCCGTGGACGATCTCACCCTTCGGCGTATGGGTCATCCAGATGCTGAACGGAGGATCGCCGGCTTCCGTCCAGGACGGCATCGACGAGTCGTAGACGACGTTGAGGTCGAAGACCTTGCGGCCGTCCATGCAGGCAATGATGTTGGCGACCGACTCCGGCGTGATCCAGTTCAACCGGCCGATTTCGTCCTGTGGCCCCCAAGGGCTCTTGGACACTTTGTGACCGCCCTTGTCCAGCAAGGGCTCGGGCTGAAGCTCGTGCCGGATCTTGTCAATCTCCTCATGGGTGAGGCCGCACATCTTGAAATTACCGTTTTCGTCGAACTCGCACATCATGACCTCCCTTCGGACGAAACCTCTCGGTTGCACATGATTGCGAGCGGGATTGCCATATGTCAAAGACAGGTTATTTATTGTTGGTGAAAGGAAATACTTATGGATCAGGTCTTGCACGTCGAAGCCCTCAACCTTCGCCATCTGAGGGCATGGATGACCGTTGTTGAAGAAGGTTCAATCACCGCGGGTGCCCGGCGACTGGGCGTTTCACAGCCAGCGCTGTCGCAACAGCTTCGGGCGTTGGAAGATTTTTTCGGCAGCCGACTGCTGGAACGGCTGCCTCGCGGCGTCAAGCCGACGCCGCTGGGCCGGGCACTGCTTGCCGAAACCCGGGCGACGCTGTCGACATCGGAACGGCTGATCCGGCACGCGGTCACCGCATCCGGTGAGGAAGGCGGAATGCTCGAAATCGCCACTCTTCCCAATCTCGTCGACGGTCTCATGCTGGATCCGATCAAGAAATGGCGCGCACTCCATCCGCGGATATCCATTCGGATAAAGGAATTCACCCAGCAGACCGAAATGGTCGATGAGTTCGAAATGGGTCTTGCCGATGTCGCGATTGGCGTTCGCCCGGTGAATTGGAACGGCGAGGTCATGCCTCTTGGATGGGATGAATTCATCGTGCTTCTGCCATCGGATGATCCGTTGTTTTCGGCGCCAGGCTCGATCAGCCTCGACCGATTGGCCGACCGCCGATGGATCATGTACGGCAATTCGCAGGGCCTCTCGGACTACATGACCATCGCCTGCGCCCGCGCCGGTTTCAGGCCCAAGGAGGCGGTCCGCACTTCGCAGGTGTCGGTAGCCATCGAACTTGCCTGTGCCGGCCTCGGCGTAGCGTTGATCCCGCGGCTCAATGTCGATGCAAAATTCGATGCACACATCAAGGCCCTGACCCGACCGTTTGCATGGGAAATTGCGGCCATTTCCCGTACTCGCTTTACCGGCGTGGTGAAAGAATTTGTCGAGCTCATCGACCGAAACCTTCTTATATCAAGGCCGCAACACGCGATCTCGATGCCCGGGTAAGCGGTCGACCAGCAGGTGCTGCGATGGCACGCTGATTTGCGAAGGTCGAAGCCTGGTGCTTGCCAAAGATGTCGGGGCCTGAGAAGGTCTGATCATGACCGACTACAGATTGCACTATTGGCCGTTGCCGTTTCGCGGCGAATTCATTCGCGCCGTTCTCGCCCATGTCGGCGCTGAATGGCAGGAGGTGACCGCCGAGGACATCATTGCAGAAAAGAGCAAGGATCCTGCGGATCAGCTCATCCCGCATATGGGACCGCCGGTCCTGACGGACCTCGCAACCGGTGTCTCGATATCACAGTTGCCCGCGATCCTGACCTATCTGGGCCGCAAGCATGGATTGACCAGCGACAATCCCGTCCGCGAAGCACTCACCGCTAAGATCGTGGCGGACGCCAATGATGTGCTGTACGAAATAACGCTCCACAACGGCGCGCAGATGTGGACCCCGGAAAGCTGGGACGCCTACCAACCCCGCCTCAAGCGCTGGATGGGTCTGTTCGAGGAAATCGGGCGCCGTCACCATCTGACGGCGGAGTCCGGGTACATTCTTGGCACCGACGCTCCCGATATCGCCGATCTGGTGACCGCGATCCTGTGGGGCACGATGACCGCCAAGCTGCCACAGCTGCGGCCGATGCTCGACAACGAAGCACCGGCTATCGCCGGCTTGACCGACCGCATTTCCGCCAGGCCCGAACAGGCGGAGCTGCGCGCCCGCAGCGACCAAGCCTACGGCAATGGCTGGTGCAGCGGCCAGATCGAAGCTTCGCTTCGGGCCGTGATCGAGGTCTGACCGGGCATCAATTGTTTTTCGCAAAGATTGCTCCGGCGATCTCACGGTAGAGTTTCATTTCCATCGCCTTGGCAAAGTCCTCGAAACCTTCCGCGGTGATGACAAATGCACTTGGTCCGCCGATGAGATGGCGGCGGTAATAGTCGGTGATCGGCAGATCGTCTTCTTCGATCGCCAGTCCGTTGATCACGATACCGTTGGCCAAAAGCACCCGCCGTGTCTCTTGCAGCCGGGGCGGATCGTCGGAGACGCCGTTGCCGGAAACATCGATCACCCGCCTGCGGGCCTGTCCTGGTGCTGCGTCGAGGGTTTTTGCAGCGAATTCCAGTCCGGCGTGGATCATTGTTCCACCGCCGGGCAAGCGACGCGGCATGGCTTCGACGACATCAGCATAGGCGGTGGCCTCGTTTCTGGTGCGCAACACGACCCACTCCAGTGTCAGCGCCTGACGGGTGACACTGGACCATTGAACGATCGCAATCGCCACGCCACCCGGCGCATCATCGATGGCAGCGGCAACAAGATCCGATCGCAGCGCATAGGCCGTGCCGCGGCGCTGCAAGTCGAATTCCACATCGTTGACGCTGGCCGACGCATCGAACGCGAGGACAAGATGCAACTCCATGAGGTCTTCGGCGAGTGCCAAGGGCGACAGCAGGCATCCGATAATGACCATTGCGAACCGCAGGCTGCGGTTTGACTGAGCGAAGTGAGATTGGTTCATGGTTTTATCCGGTCCATCGCCTGACACCGCCATTTAGGCCCACTGGCCTTGGCGACCACCCTATGTCCTATCGAAAAGTGCGGTCAAACCCTGTCAGCAGCACGCCCCACCAACAGGTTTGCCGGATCTTCACCGTAGATCATCCGGATTGCTTGCAAACGTCAAAGAAGACACCATTTTCGGACAAAGGGGTTCGGCACGATGACGGAATACGATGTCAACACGGATACCTATCTGAATGCCAAGGACCTATCCCAAGACGAAGGCCGGGCGATCTTCGGCACTCACACATTGCTCAAGACCATCGGAGATCCATCCGGCAAGACGGTGATCGACATGTGTTGCGGCGATGGCCGCCTTGGCTGGCTCTTGCTGAACATGGGTGCGAAGTCTGTTACGGGTGTCGATGTCTCTGCAGAAATGCTGGCCCATGCCGAATTGAAGCGCAAAGCGCTGCCGCCGGAAGAGCAGCAAAGGGTACGTTTCCATCAGGCCGATCTGAGCAATACGGACCTCATCCTGCCACCGTCGGACCTGATTTGCGGGCTATACGTGCTTCACTACGCTGACTCTCGGGAGGCCATTGGCGGCATGGGCCGCTTCATCGCGCGCAACCTGAAGGAGGACGGCCTTTGTGCCGTGGTGACCCTCAATCCGGATGTCGATCCCGATGCCGACAATGCGGCAGCGCAGGCCGAAGAAGGCTATTCCATCGATTTCACCGATGGCCCGGAAAGCACGCTCCACATAGGCGACTTCAGTTGCACGATTTGGCGCTGGAGCCGCGCGGTGCTGGAGAAGGAACTTTCAAACGCCGGGCTGTGCGATTTCAAATGGGAACCGATGGAGGCGCCAGCGGATCGCCCGGACCTGATTGCCCGCTATTAGGAATGGAGAAAGAACCCGCAATGCGTGGTCTTCTCGGCGCGCAAGGCCTCTGACTGCTAAGCGCATACCTCCTCCGGCCAACCTTAAATCTTTGTAAGGAATGCCCGAAACGCCTTGCAAAGCAGGTACCAGTCGCCATCTCCAGATCAAGAGACAAGGAGGATCCAGAATGGCCGACTACGACCTCAACACGGACGCCTATCTCGCATCCAGATACCCGGTATTGGATGCCGATGATCGCGAGATCTTTGCTACTCACACGCTTCTCGAAACCATCGGTGACCCCACCGGGAAAACGGTCATCGATCTTTGCTGTGGCGACGGACGCCTCGGCTGGCTTTTGCTCGAGATGGGCGCCAAATCCGTCATAGGCGTCGACATTTCGCGCGAAATGCTCGGCCGGGCCGAAGAGCAGCGCAACAGCCTGCCCGCCGCCGATCGGGACAGGATCCGTTTCATCCAGGCCGATTTGCGATCCTCCGACCTGACGCTCCCGGCAGCCGACATCGTCAGCGGGCTCTACGTCCTGCATTACGCCGATACGCCGGAGGCCATCGGCGGCATGGGACGCTTCATTTCGCGCAACCTGAAACCGGATGGGCTGTGCGCCCTTGTAACTCTCAGCCCGGATCTCGATCCGAACGAGGATCACTCCGCCGCCCAGGCCGAAGAAGGTGTCTTCATCGACTACAGGAGCGAACCGGAGTGCGAAATGCGGATCGGCGAATTCCGCTGTCCTGTCTGGCGCTGGACCAGAGATGTGCTGGAAACAGAGCTGGCGAAGGCCGGGTTGTGCAGCTTCCATTGGGAAGGTTGCGATCTGCCGGACGACCGACCCGATCTGCAGGCCCAGTTCGCGGAGTGGCGCAAGAACCCGCAGTGCGTGGTGTTTTCCGCGCGCAGAACAGCAAATTCCGTCCACTGACCAACGGCATTGTGCCGGCAGCCTTCACGGGATGCGGATCTGCAGTCCCTCACAGAGCGCATCGAACGCCTCCGGCGGCGGCCGGTCCGTCACCAGATAATCGCCCGGTTTCAGCGACGGTTGCCGGAAGGCCGGACGACGATCCAACGACTGAAACTTGGAGTGATCGACGGCCATGATCGCCCTGGACGCGTTCTCCAGCATGGCGTGGGCAATGTCGACCTCGCACTGCTCGTGCACCAGGAATCCCTTGTCAGGCTCAACCATGGATGCGGATAGCACGACATAGTCAACCCGCATGCGTTCGATCACATCGAATGCCGACCGGTCGAAAGCGGCGCCGTCATGATCGCGGAGCTGGGTGCCGGCCATGGAGACGTTGTTGCCGGGGATCATCGCCAGCGTGCTCGCCACGAAAGCCGAGTTCGTCACCACCGACAATTGTTTGCGGTTGCGCAGCGCCTGGGCGACGAAGGCCGAAGTCGAGCCCGTATCGATGGCCACGCTGTCTCCGTCCTGGATAATCGCCGCGACGATACGTGCGATCGTGACCTTGGCTTCGCGATTGAGATTCATGCGCGACAGAAAGGGCGGATCCAACGCCGAGCGGTTGGACACCAGGGCGCCATGGACCTTGCGCAGGTCGCCGCGCTCGACCAGAGGCCGGCATATTCTGCGTACGGTCTGATCCGACACACCGAGAATCCGCGACAGCTCGAGCACACTTACCGTGCCGCGCATGTCGACCGTTTGCAGAAGTTGTGATTCGTATTTCGACATCAGATTTCTCAGGCGTCTGATTGGATGATCACGGCCGATTTGACAATATTATTCCCCGCCAAATCAACAAAAATCGACAAATATGTTGTTGCTTTGTTGAATTTTGTCAGGCTTGATGACCATCCCGGACGACCATGAAGGGAACAGGGTGCAACACGCAACAAGACATCTGATCATTGGCGGCGGCATCATCGGTTGTTCCATTGCCTATCACCTGACCCGGATGGGCGAGAAGGATGTGGTGCTTCTCGAACGGGCCGGATTGACTGAAGGGGCGACATGGCATGCCGCCGGGCTGGTCGGGCAGCTTCGGTCGTCACGCAACACCACGCGGATGCTGAAGAAATCGGTCGAGATGTACGACCGGCTACAGGATGACGAGGGGCTTCAGTTCGACTGGAAAAAGACCGGTTCGCTGCGGCTGGCGGCCACAAGAGACCGCATGCTTGAGGCAAAGCGCCTCGCCACCATGGCACGCAGCTTCGATCTGGAAATGCGCATCATCTCGCCGGCCGAGGCCAAGGATCTGTTCCCGCTGATCGACGCAAGCGGGCTGGAAGGCGCTGCCTATATCCCGTCGGACGGCTATGTCGACCCGGCCTCACTTTGCCAGGCGATCGCGGGTGCCGCTCGCAAGCAGGGCGCCGATATCCGCCAGACTGTCGAGGTCACCGATTTCCAGGTTTCCAATGGGCGCGTGACAGCGGTTGAAACCACGGAAGGTCAATGGCAGGGGGAGACGATCATTCTGGCCGCCGGCATGTGGAGCCGTGAGCTGGGCGCGAAACTCGGCATCCGGGTTCCCGCCTGTGCGGTCGAACACCAATACATCGTCACGGAGCCCACTGGCAGCGATATAGCTCACTTTCCCACCCTGCGCGATCCGGAGCGACTGGTCTACTACAAGCCCGATGTCGGCGGACGCCTGGTGATTGGCGGTTACGAGGATGACACGCTGCCTTTCGGCGACACCGGCATCCCCGGACGGTTCGTGCGGCAGCTGCTGCCGGAAAATCTCGACCGCTTCCTGCCGCTGGCTGAACTTGCCGGCCAAGTGACGCCGGTGGTCAATGAGGTGGGTATCCGGCAGGTCATCAACGGGCCGATCCCCTACTCCGCCGACGGTGATTTCGTCATGGGCTGGCAGCCGGGTTTCGACAACCTGATGCTGGCGACCGGCTTCCTCTATGGCATCGCGGCCGGCGGCGGTGCCGGCGAAATGATCGCCGAGTGGGTGCTGGACGGACGGCCCTCGCTTGACTTATGGCCGCTCGACGTACGGCGGTTCGGCCCTCATCACGGAACACGCAGCTTCATGTATCCGCGGGCGGTCGAACACTATGCGCACCACTATAAGATGCGCTATCCGGGCCAGGAGCACGAGACCGCGCGACAGTTGCGCCTGTCGCCGCTTTACCAACGGCTTAAGGACCAGGGAGCTGTCTACGGATCGAAGAACGGTTGGGAGCGGCCGCTCTGGTTTGCTCCCGATGGCGTGGACCCGGTCGACCAACTCGACTTTCTCGACCCTGGCTGGAAGCGCTACGCGGCCGAGGAACATCGAGCCGTGCGCGAGCGCGTGGCACTGATTGACCAGTCGAGTTTTTCCAAGTTCGAGATCCTGGGTCCCGGCGCGCTCTCAACCCTGCAACACCTCGCCGTTTCCAACATGGACCGACCGGTGGGCACGGTGATCTATACCCAGCTTTGCAACGAGCGAGGCGGGATCGAAGCCGACGTGACATTCGTCAGGCTGGCGCCGGACCGTTTCTACATGGTGACTGGATCCGGTTTCGGCGTGCACGACAGCGACTGGATCAGGCGCCATCTGCCCGGGGACGGTTCCGTCCACATGATCGAGGTGACGAGCGGCTTTGCCGTTATCAATCTGGTCGGGCCAAGGTCTCGCGACGTGCTGGCAGCCACTTCGGAGAGCGACGTGTCCGACACGGCCATCCCGTTTGCGACCATGGGTGAGATCGTCATCGGCGCCGCGCCGGTGCGTGCGGTTCGCATCGGCTATGTCGGCGAGCGGGGTTATGAACTGCACGTTCCAACAGAATACGCGCTGCACGTCTACGATACGCTCTGGCAGGCCGGTGCGGCACACGGCATCGCCAATGTCGGATACCGCACCATTGAGAGCCTGCGAATGGAAAAGGGCTACGTCTACTGGTCGGGCGACGTGTCGCCGGACAGCACGCCGATCGAAGCGGGCCTTGGATTTGCCGTGCACCTGAAATCGAAGGGTGATTTCATTGGACGCACGGTGCTGGAGAAACAGAAATCCGACGGGGTGGACCGTAGGCTCTGCACCTTCACCACGCCGGAAAACCTGCCTTTGACCGGTGGCGAGACCATTCTGTCGGGCGATCGGGTTGTCTCACTCGCCACCTCGGTCGGTTTCGGCCACACGGTGGGCTGCACCATCGTCCGCGGCTATCTCGACAAGGCCGACTGGGATCAAACCGATTTCACGCTCGAGGTCTTCGGCGATCGGTATCCGGTGACGCGCGTCGAAGGTCCGTTATACGATCCGGAAAACCGGGCATTGAGGGGATAAGGATGACGGAACACACAGATCGGGTAATGGAAGCTCTGCATTCGGCGCCGCAGTTTGCGGACGTGGCAAAAGCCGACAGCATCGAACGTCTCGGCGGCATGACGAACCTGGTGCATCGGGTCGATTTCGACGGACAGTCCGTGATCGTTCGCATCCCCGGTGACGGGACCGAAGAATATATCGATCGCGAGGTCGAGATTCACAATGCCCGGGCAGCCGCTCGCGCTGGCGTATCTCCCGAAGTGCTGCATGCGAACGCTGGTTCCGGCGTGATGATCAGTCGAACGGTCGAGGGTGTCACGACCATGACCCCGGAGGGCTTCAAAACGATCAGCGGGGCACCTGCCCGCGCCGGCAAAGCCCTGGCACAACTGCACACGTCCGGCGAGACATTCCGGTTTCGCTTTGAACTGTTTTCCATGATCGAGGACTATCTCAAGGTCCTGTCAACAAGGGACGTGGAGCTGCCGGACGGTTACCATGAGGTGGTCAAGGCCGCCGAACCCGTCAAGGAGGCCCTGGCGACGGCCAATCCGCCACTCGCTCCCTGTCACTGCGATCCGCTGTGCGAGAACTTTCTCGACGACGGCCAGACCATGTGGATTGTTGACTGGGAATATTCCGGCATGAACGATCCCCTGTGGGATCTTGGGGACCTTTCGGTGGAAGCGGGAATGGACGCAGACCAGGACAACGAAATGATGGCCGCCTATTTCGGCCGTCAGCCCACTGCGGCAGAAACCGGTCGCATGGTGATCTACAAGGCCATGTGCGATCTGCTGTGGACGCTATGGGGTCTGATCCAGCATGCTGACGGCAACGAAGCAGAGGATTTCTGGGCCTACGCCACCGGGCGCTTCGACCGTTGCAAGGCGCTGATGGGCGATCCGTCCTTCAACGCCCATCTGGAAGCCGTCAGGGCCGGTTGATCAGCTCCAGCAACTGGGCGTGCAAGTCCGGCGTGGCGGCGGTGACCGTGCGCCCGTCCGACTGCAACGACAAGGGCGCGCCCTGCCAATCGGTCATAACGCCACCAGACGCTTCGACAACCGCCGACACCGGGATGTAGTCGTAAGGCTGAAGGTCGAAATCAACGACGGCATCGACCAGACCACGAGCCACCAACGCGTGCGGATAGCAATCAGCGCCCATCCGACGCAGATCGCCGGCCTGAACCAATCGGCTGAAAACGGCGGGTTCTTCAACCGCCAGCTTGTCGCCCTCATTGATGAACAACCGCGCCTCGCTCAATTGCCGGCAACTGCTCACTCGGATCGGATCGCCGTTGCAGGTCGCGGGCGTTTCGACGCCGCCGGCGTAGACCTCATCCAGAGCCGGCATGCGGATCACGCCGATCTGCAGCTGACCGGCATCGAGGTAGCCGAGAAGCACACCGAACAGCGGCAGGCCGGCAATAAACGACCGCGTTCCGTCGATAGGATCGACGATCCACATGGCCTGCCCGGAACCCGATCGGCCGAACTCCTCGCCGAAGACCGCCTCCCCCGGGAAATACCGCTCCAATCCTGTCCGAATTGCACTTTCCGTCTGCCGATCAGCGACGGTTACCGGGCTGCTGTCCGGCTTGGTTTCGACATCCGGTTCCGTGCGGAAATGGGACATGCTGACGGCGGCCGCAACTGCGGTGATTTCCACCGCCTTCTCAAGTCTGTGGGTGATATCGGTCATTGCGCCCTTCCTGAAAACACACTCTCAGATGCCCACGGGTCACGGGATAAGCAACCAAAAACCACAAAATCTTCTGAAAAATGTTGATTTTTGTTGAAATGCCACGCGAACCTTGTTGAATATTCACTGCAGGGCTGGCGCAGGCTGAACAAGAGAACCGCTCTACGGGGACTGCAGGCCGGCATAACAAGGAGGAACACTCATGCATCGCCTTTCCATTGCACTTGCCGCCCTGATGGTGGCGTCGCCCTTGGCGGCGGCAGAGTCCAGCGACCCCATCAAGCTGACGCTGCACGACTGGTCGGGACAGCTGATCACAACGACCCTGATGGGCGAAGTGCTGAAAGAAGCCGGGTACAATGTCGAATATGTCCAGGCCGATTACATCGCACAGTTCGCCGGCCTGAAGACCGGCGACCTTCACGTGGCGATGGAGATCTGGGAAACCACGGGCCGCGAAGCCATGGATGAAGCAACGGCGACCGGCAATGTCGTCAATCTCGGATCGACGGGCATGAACGCCATCGAAGAATGGTGGTACCCCGCCTACATGAAAGAAGTCTGCCCTGGTCTGCCCGACTGGAAAGCCCTGAACGATTGCGCCCAGGAATTTTCGACACCGGAAACCGCTCCACTGGGCCGCTATCTCGGTGGCCCCGTGACCTGGGGCGGCTTCGACGACGAACGGGTCGAAGCGCTTGAGATGGATTTCGAGGTGGTGCATGCCGGCACCGATGCGGCACTGTTCGCGGAACTGGAATCGGCCTATCAGCGCAAGGCGCCGATTGTCATGTGGGTCTACGCGCCGCATTGGGCGCCGTCGAAATATGAAGGCGAATTTGTCGAGTTCCCACCCTATTCGGCAGAGTGCTACAGCGACCCGTCCACCGGCATCAATCCTGATGCTGCCTACGACTGCGGCAAGCCGCGTGGTCCGATCTGGAAGGTCGCGTGGTCTGGCGTCGGAGACAAATGGCCGGGTGCGGCCGAAGCCATCAAGAACTTCACCATCAGCAATGACGACATGGGTCAAATGGTGGCCGAGGTTGATCTGAACGGCAAGTCGGTTGAGGATACCGTGGCAGCCTGGATGGATGCCAACAAGGACACTTGGATGGGCTGGATCAAGAAGTAGTCCGTTTCCCCGCCGGCGCGTGAAACAATCCGCGCGCCGGCGATAACGACGCAACAGGGCCACCCGCCGAACACCCAAACGGGCAGTCGGCTTTTTCCAGGGTGAGGAATGACACGATCCGTAATCCTTGATTGCCGCGAAGTCTGGAAGCTTTACGGAACACAGGCCGACACTTTCCTCAGCACCAATCCCACGCCCGATCCGGCTGATCTCAAGCAAGCCGGACTTATCGGCGCCGTGCGCTCGGCAAGCGTCCAGATTTTCGAGGGCGAGATCTTCGTGATCATGGGCCTTTCGGGCTCCGGAAAATCAACGTTGGTTCGGTGTCTCAGCAGGCTGGTCGAACCAACCGCGGGCGAGATCCATTTCGACGGCAAAGACCTGCTCAGCGCTTCCGAAGCGGAACTGATCGAGATCAGGCGCAAGCGCATGGGCATGGTGTTCCAACATTTCGCGCTGTTGCCTCACCTCACGGTGCTACAGAACGCTGCCTTTCCGCTCGACGTGCAAGGGGTCGACAAGGCGACCCGAGAAGCGCGCGCCCGTGAGATGGTGGAGCTGGTGGGACTGAAGGGCCGCGAGAACTACTATCCGCGCGAGTTGTCCGGCGGTCAGCAACAGCGCGTCGGCATCGCGCGAAGCTTGGCGGTTGAACCGGATCTGTGGTTTCTCGACGAGCCGTTTTCGGCGCTCGACCCGCTGATCAGGCGCGAAATGCAGGATGAGTTCCTGCGGCTGCAGAACATTCTTCACAAGACCATCGTCTTCATTACCCACGATTTCGACGAAGCTATACGGCTGGCGGACAGGATCGCGGTCATGAAAGACGGCGCGCTGGAACAGGTGGCGACACCGGAAGAACTGGTCCTGAACCCGGCGACCGAATATGTCGCTGAATTCACCCGTCATGTGAGCCGTGCCAAGGTGATACAGGCAGCGTCGGTCATGGAGCCGCTCAGCGGTGACACGCACGCCGGTGATGTCGCCCACGACTCAGTGATCGACGAAATCGCCGACCAGGTCGAAGGCGCGGAAGCACCTCACCGTGTGATGAAGGACGGGGAGCCGGTCGGGCAGATTACCCGCAAAGCTGCCATCGACGTTCTCGTGGGCCGGCGATGATCGATCGGGCGGTCAGGTCCGGCGCGGCCTTCTGGGTCCTGCTCTTCGGTGTCACCTGGGCTTTGTCGAGCTATTCTTTCCAGCTTTACAAGGCGCTCGATGCGCGGTGGATCATCCGCTTTCCGAAGAAATGGGAGCTGCCGCTCGAGGACTGGATCAGCGATTTTCTCGACTGGCTGGTCGAAAGCGCCGGCTTTTTTTTCTTCTCCTTCAAGGACCTGACCCGCGCCATTGCGGCCGCGATCGAGGCCCCCTACCAGGCCCTTCGAAATCTTCTGATCGAAGGCTTTCAGTCCGGATTGGGCGACACCGCCGTGGAGATTGCCCCTTCGCTCAGCTGGATTGCGGTGATCGTCACGGTGGCAGCGATCGGGCACTATGCCAGAGATTGGGCTCTGGCGGCACTTGTCGGCGCCTGCTTTGCCTACCTGGCTGTCTTCGGCCAATGGGAAAGCGCCATGATCACCCTCGCCTCCGTCCTGATCGCCGTGCCAATCGGCGCCGTCGGCGGCCTGGCGCTGGGCATTGGGGCCTATCGCGCCCCGTGGTTCGACCGCCTCCTGCGACCGGTGCTCGATCTGATGCAGACCGTGCCGGTCTTTGCCTATTTGGTGCCGATCCTCATTCTCTTCGGTTTCGGCCCCGTCGCGGCGCTGATCGCTACCGTGATCTATGCCATGCCGCCCATGGTGCGGGTGACAATCGTCGCGCTCCACGGCGTACCGCAGGAGATTGTCGAGGCAGGCCGTATGGCCGGCTGCACACGACGCCAATTGATGTGGAAGGTGCTGGTCCCCTCGGCAACCCCAACGCTCATGGTCGGGGTCAACCAGGTCATCATGCTGACGCTCAACATGGTGATCATCGCCTCAATGATCGGCGCAGGCGGCCTCGGCTTCGACGTCCTGTCGAGCCTGCGCAAACTCGATATCGGCGGCGGCATCGAAGCCGGTCTCGCCATTGTCGTCATGGCGATCGCCCTGGACCGGGCAAGCCAGGCATTTGCCAACCGGGAAGAGCGGCACGCGCCGACAGGTCACATTTTGAAGCGTCATCCCTGGTCCGGCACGGTGGTGCTGGTGATCGGAGCCACGCTCATCCTTGGCCGCTTCGTTCCGGCGGTCCAGACCTATCCCGATGCATTGACCATTACCACCGGTCCTTTCTGGTCGAGCGCGATCGAGTGGATCAACGTCAATTTCTTCGACACGTTCGAGGCCATCAAGACGTTCATCCTGCAGTGGCTGTTATTGCCGGTGAAGAAGTTTTTCAGCGGCATACCCTGGGCCTGGGGCATTATCGCGACCGGACTGATTGCCTGGCGCGTCGGCGGCTGGAAACTCGGCCTGCTCGCCGCGGCGCTGATGGCCTTTATCGCTGCCTCGGGCCTATGGGCGAAAGCCATGGTCACAATCTATCTATGCGGCGTATCGGGTCTGCTCGCCACGGTGATCGGCATTCCTTTGGGTGTCTGGGCGGCGGAAAGTCCGCGAGCGGGTCGGGTCATACTCGGCCTGATGGACACGCTGCAGACCCTGCCGAGCTTCGTCTATCTCATACCGGTGGTGATGCTGTTTCGCGTGGGCGATTTCAGCGCCATGATCGCGGTTACTCTCTACGCACTCGCGCCGGCGGTGCGGTATGCGGCCCACGGCGTGCGAGAAGTCCCGCCCGAGCTGATCGAGGCCGGACTGGTCTCAGGTTGCACCAAACGCCAGCTCCTGTGGCGCATCAAGCTTCCGCTGGCGACACCGCAACTGCTGCTGGGCCTCAACCAGACGATCATGCTGGCGTTGTCCATGCTGGTGATTACCGCGCTCGTCGGAACCCGTGACCTGGGCCAGGAGGTCTATATCGCGCTGACCAAAGCCAATGCCGGTCAAGGGATTGTTGCAGGTCTCTCGGTCGCCTTCATCGCCATCGTAGCAGACCGCGTCGTCAACGCCCTGGCCGAGGGCCAGCGAAAGAGGCTGGGATTATCGACATGAGCGAGGCAATCGAACGGGCAGCGCGACTGAGCTGCTTCAATGATCCGCAAGACATTCAGGGACTTGGTGGCGGAATCACCAACGTGAACCTGACCGTGCGTGATGGCGGGCGCCGATACGTGGTGCGCCTCGGAGACGATATTCCCGAGCATGGCGTTTTGCGCTGGAACGAGCTGGCGATCAGTCGCGCGGCCGAGGCAGCCGGTGTCTCACCGGCCGTCGTTCACAGCGAACCGGGTGTGCTGGTGCTCGACTTCATCGAGGCGCAAACCTACGACGAAGCCGCCGTACGCGATCCGGCCAACCTGCCGCGCATTCTGGACCTGATCGCCCGAACCCATCGAGAAATCGGTCTTCACCTGACCACGCCTGTCCTTGCCTTTTGGCCATTCCAGGTCAACCGCACCTATGCCACCCGGCTGACGGCAGAGAATTCAAAGCATGCGTCGTTGCTGCCTGACCTGATGGCCGAGCAGGATCGGCTCGAGGCCGCAACGGGTCCCGTGGAGATCGTCATCGGCCACAACGATCTGCTTGCCGCGAACATCCTCGATGACGGCGGCCGGCTTTGGTTGATCGACTGGGAATATGGTGGCTTCAACACGCCGCTCTTCGACCTGGCTGGCCTGGCCGGCAATAACGGCCTTGGCGAAGCCCAGGAACGGGCCATGCTGGAGGCCTATTTCGACGCGCCACCGGATCACAAATGGCACCCCTACCAGGCCATGAAATGCGTGTCCCTGCTGCGCGAGACCCTTTGGTCGATGACGTCGGAAATCCACTCAAAGATCGACTTCGACTATGCCGCCTATACCGCCGAAAACCTTACCCGGTTCAAAGCCGCCCTCGACGACTTCCGCAATACATGAGGCCCGAATGACGCTCCCCTCCTCGTCCAAAATCATCATCATCGGCGGCGGAATCGTCGGGTGCTCGACCGCCTATCACCTGGCAAAGATGGGCCAGGAGGTGCTGCTGCTGGAAAAAGCGCAGCTGACATCCGGCTCGACCTGGCACGCGGCCGGCCTGGTGGGTCAGTTGCGCAGCAATGCCAACATCACCCAGCTCCTGGGCTATTCGATCGAGCTCTACGACACGCTGGAAGCCGAAACCGGCCTTGCCACCGGCTGGAAAATGAATGGTGGATTGCGGCTGGCTTGCAATGAAGAGCGCTGGACAGAGGTCCGGCGGCAGGCGACGACTGCTCACAGTTTCGGCCTCGACATGCAGTTGCTGAGCCCACAGGAGGCGCAGGACCTGTGGCCCCTGATGGACATCGGCGACGTGGTCGGCGCTGCGTTCCTGCCCACCGATGGACAGGCCAGCCCCTCGGACATCACCCAGGCGCTGGCACGGGGCGCTCGCAGGGCCGGCGCGCAGCTCATCGAAAACACCGCCGTCACCGAGATCCTCACCGACAAGGGCCGCATCACCGGCGTGCGGACCTCCACCGGCGACGTGAGTTGTGAAAAGCTGGTTCTGTGCTGCGGACAATGGACCCGCGACTTTGCCGCCACCATCGGCGTCAGCGTGCCGCTCGTCTCCGTCGAACATCAATACATGATCACCGAGCCGTTCGGGGTGGCATCCAACCTGCCCACGCTGCGTGATCCGGATCGGCTGACCTATTACAAAGAAGAGGTCGGGGGCCTGATCATGGGCGGCTACGAGCCCAACGGCATCGCCTGGGCCAGGGACGGCATTCCGGAGCCGTTCGATTTCCAGCTTCTGGAAAGCAATTTCGATCATTTCGAGCAACTGGTCGAACTGGCTTTGCCGCGCGTACCCGCTCTCGAAAGCGCCGGCATCAAACAGTTGATCAATGGCCCCGAGAGTTTCACGCCGGACGGGAACTTCATCCTTGGCGAGGCTCCCGAAATGGACAACGTGTTCATCGGTGCAGGCTTCAACGCCTTCGGCATCGCATCCGGCGGCGGCGCCGGCATGGCCCTGGCCGAATGGGTGGCCGAGGGTGCCCCACCCTACGATCTGTGGCCGGTGGATATTCGCCGCTTCGGCCGCCCGCATCAGGACACCGACTGGGTGCGCACACGCACGCTGGAAGCCTATGGCAAGCATTACACGATGGCCTGGCCGTCGGAGGAAAACGAGAGTGGGCGCCCCTGCCGCCGGTCGCCGCTTTACTCCACGCTCAAGGCCTCCGGCGCCGTGTTCGGTGAAAAGCTGGGCTGGGAACGGCCGAACTGGTTCGCCGAAACAGGCGAAGAAGCACGGGACATCTACACCTTCCAGCGGCCGAACTGGCACAAACCGGTTGGCCGGGAACACCAGGCTGCGCGGGAGGCGGCGGTCCTGTTCGACCAAACGTCCTTCGCCAAATTCATCCTCAAGGGTCCCGATGCCGAGGCTGCGCTCGGCTGGATCGCAGCCAACCGCGTCGACCGGCCGGTGGGCAGCATCGTCTACACCCAGATGCTCAACGATCACGGTGGCATCGAATGCGACCTGACCTGCGTGCGCACCGCGCCCGACGAGTATTACATCGTCACCGGAACCGGCTTCGCCACCCATGATTTCGACTGGATCCGGCGCAACATTCCGTCCGGTCTCAATGCCCAGCTCGTGGACGTTACTTCGTCCAACACGGTTTTGTCCCTGTTCGGACCCAAGGCACGCGCGATCCTGTCGGCCTGCACCCGCAGCGATGTCGGCCATGATGCCTTTGCTTTCGGTCAGGCGCGTCGGATTGGCATTGCCGGCTGCCCGGTCCTTGCGATGCGCATCACCTATGTGGGCGAGTTGGGCTGGGAGCTGCACTTGCCGACCGAATACGCGCTCACGGTTTACGACGCGCTGCACCGGGCCGGTGCGGAGCACGGATTGCGGAACGCTGGCTATCGCGCCATCGAAACGCTCAGGCTTGAAAAGGGCTACCGCGCCTGGGGCTCGGATATCGGACCGGATCACACGCCCGACGAGGCCGGCCTCGGCTGGGCGGTCAAGATGAAGTCGAACATCGACTTCAAGGGTCGAGGCGCTGTGCAGGCGCAGCGGTCCAACGGTGTGAAAAAGATGCTGACAACGTTCACCGCGGCACCCGATGTCATCCTGTCCGGCCGTGAAACGATATACCGAAACGGTGAACGATGCGGCTGGCTGAGTTCCGGCGGCTACGGCCACACCATCGGCAGGAGCATCGGGATGGGTTATGTCCGCCATCCCGATGGCGTCACTCGCGATTACGTCCTTTCAGGCACCTACGAACTGGAAGTCGCGACGGAGCGCGTGCCAGCCGATGCAACGCTTGAGCCGCTCTACGATCCGACGATGGCGCGTATCAAGGCGTAGAGGCCTGGCCAGCAGGTCAGAGTGACGCCGAGAAATCCAGAATGGTTCGGGCGAAGGCATCGGGCTCCTCCAGGTGTGGCGAATGTCCCGAAGCTTCGAATGTGTGGTACTTGGCGACCGGCGCTTGGTCGGCAAGCCAACGCGCGGTCGCGGCCGCATAAGCCCGGCTGGCGTTGCCATGGGCTGCGAGAAGCGGCACGGGCAGTTGCTTGACAGCCTCGCGGGCATCGGCCGCCAGCAGCGATTCCCACATGGCGACCATCGCGAGCGGATCGTTTGAGGCAATGCATTTCACCGCGTGATCGAAGGGAAAATCTGCAGGCCCTTGCCTTTCGGCGAACATGCCTGCCACGATTGCCGGAATGCAGGCCGACCAGTGATTGCGGAATCGGGCTGTCGTCGAGAGACAGGCGTCGCGATCGCGATCGCGTAGACCAAGTGTCCAGTCGGCGTCGTTGACGAGTTTGGGGCTCATGTCGACCGAGACCATGCCAACGATTCGCCCGTCATGTCCGTTGGCCAGGTGATGCCAGCCCACGGCGGCCCCCAATGACCAACCGACCAGAATGACGTCGCGCAGATCCTCTGCTTCGAGCAGGTTCGCCAGCGCCTCCGCGGACATGGCAACCGTCGGTGTGCCGTTCACATTTCTGCCGTGACCGGGCAAGTCTGGCGCGATGCAGTGAAAACCGCCGGCCAGTCGGTCGAACTGGTTGGCAAACACCGATGCGTCCATCGTCCAGCCATGAAGAAAGACGACGGGCTGACCCGCCCCGGCCTCACGAAAAGGCGGAACCGGGCTCATCTACGAGGCGCCGCGCAGGCGGCCGACAATGCCGGAGGGGAAGAAATAGACGCTGAGCACGAAAAGCACGCCGAGCCACAGCAGCCACCGGTCCGGATTGAGCAGATCCGGCACCAGCGGCAGCGCGCTGGTGGCTTCAGCTGCTACACCCATCAAATTCTGCAGATAGTTCTGAGCGACCACGAACAGGACGGCACCAATGACCGCCCCGTACATGGTGCCCATGCCGCCGATGACGACCATCAGGAGAATGTCGATCATGATCTCGAAGCTCAGTGTTGTGTCCGGGCCAACATAGCGCAGCCAGATGGCAAACAGCGAGCCGGAAACTGCGGCAACGGCTGCCGAGATGCAAGTCGCGGTGGTCCGGTAGACAACCACGCGGTAGCCGATCGACTCGGCGCGGAAGTCGTTTTCGCGGATCGCTTGCAGCACCCGACCAAAGGGCGAGTTGACGATTCGCAGCAGCATCAGGAACAGGATCAGCGAGCCGAAGAAAATCAGGTAGTAATTGAGCAGCTTGCCATTCAGGCGCACGCCGAACAGCTTTTCGTCAGCCAGTTTGAACGCCGGCGTCAATTCCCGCGGGATCTTGTAGTTGAGCCCGTCCTCGCCGCCGGTGAGGCCGGAGAGCTGACTGACCAGCACGGCAACTGCCGAGGCCACGGCGAGTGTGATCATGGCGAAGAAGATCGCCCTCACCCGCAGGCTGAACAGGCCGATGATCAGCGCCAGGATGGCCGCGACGACGGCGCCGGCCAGAGTGCCGACGATCAGCGCGTCGAAACTTCGGCCCATATGGGTCGAGGCCAGCGCCACGCCATAGGCGCCGATGCCGAAAAACATTGTATGCGCGAAGCTGACAATGCCACCATAGCCGAGCATCAGGTCGTAGCTGGCGACCAGCGCCACGAAGATGCAGATGCGCGCCGCTGTTTCCATCGAGCGGGTGCCTGGGAACAGGAAGGGCGCGAAAGCCAATCCGATCAGGATGACCAACAATACGATCGAAAGGGCGCGGCTGCGCGGTTTGTCGCCTGAGAGCAGATTCACCAGCATGTCACTTGGCCTTCACGACGGGCATCATGCCCTGCGGGCGCCACATCAGGATCGCCACCATCAGTCCGATGTTGGAGACCAGCGCCAGTTTGGGTTCCAGAAACGCGATGTAGTTCTGCATCAGCCCGACCAGAAGCGCACCGATGAAGCAGCCTTCGACCGAACCGAGGCCACCGATGATGACGACGATGAAGACCAGGATCATGATCTGCTGCCCCATATGGGCGGTGACGACTTCCTGATAGAGCCCCCACATGACGCCGCCGAGACCGGCGAGCGCCGAACCGGCGATGAAGACGCCGATGAAGACCAGCCGCAAACGGTAGCCTAGCGCCTCGACCATTTCGCCGTTTTCGACGCCGGCGCGCACGATCAGCCCGATCTTGGTGTTCTTCAGCACCCAGCGCATGGCGACGACCAGCACCAGGCCGACAGCGACGGCAAGCAGCCGGTACTTCTCGATGGCTGCTCCGGCAAAGGTGAAGGCACCTTTCAAGGTTTCAGGCCGGGTCAGGAAGATCTCGTCCGGCCCCCAGACCACGTGAATAAGCTGCTCGACTATGATCAGGCCGCCCATGGTCACCAGGATCTGCTTCAGATGGGCGCCGTAAACAGGCTTGACGATGACCCGCTCGAAAGCCCAGCCCATGACGGCCGTCGCGGCCATCGCACCGAAGACGGCGACCAGCACCGCAGTCAGGTTGAGCAGGACCGACGGCGCTTCGGCCATGGAGCCAAGGGAAAACAGGATCGTGACGCCGACAAAGGCGCCGACCGAAATGAAGGCGCCGTGGCCGAAATTGATGACGTCCATCAGGCCGAAGACAAGAGTCAGGCCGGACGCCATGATGAAGATCATCATGCCCATGGCCAGACCGGACACGGTCAACGTCAGCCAGGAGGACGGGTTGGCGATCGACAGGAAGCCGAGGACGATGAGCACAGGCACGAGCAGCAGCGGTGCATGCGGCGCCAGCCTCTCGATGAACGAGGTCTCCTGGATCGTCGGAGCGTGTTCGGGTGCGACGCTCATGCTGCCTCCATGCTCAGGCCCATCAGCCGTTCCTGCAGGTCCGCGTTTCCGGCCAGTTCGGCCATGGCCCCGGACCAGACGATGCGGCCATCATCCATGACGGCGCAGCTGTCGCCGAGCGCCTTGGCAACGGCGAAGTTCTGTTCAACCAGAAGGATCGATGATCCTTGCGCCTTGAGATCGCGCAGCGCACCGACCAGCGTGCCGATGATTGCCGGCGCCAGTCCCTTGGTCGGTTCATCGATCAGGTAAAGCCGGCGTTCCTCGGCCATGGCGCGGGCGATCGACAGCATCTGCTTCTGGCCACCCGACAAATTGCCGGCAGCGTTGTTCCAGAATGTCTTGAGCGGCGGAAATGTCTTGAACAGCCAGGCCAGGCGCTCGTCCGAAATCGGACCGCTCGCGGCTGCGAGCGCCATGTTTTCCTCGACCGTCAGGTCGGAAAAGATGCCCATGTCCTCAGGCACGAAACCAATACCCTGGCGGGCGATGGCCGGTGTCGGCATGGCTGTGATATCGGTGCCGCCGAACGTGATCGACCCCTGATGAGCCCGCCACAGGCCCATAATCGTGCGCAAGGTGGTCGTTTTGCCGACGCCATTGCGGCCGAGCAGCATGGTGACGCCGCCTTCCGGTACCTGAAGGTCGACGCCCTGCAGGATGTGATACTGGGCGATGTTGGCGTGAACGCCGGCCAGCGTCAGGATCGGATCAGACATCGGCAAGCTCCTTGCCCATATAGGCTTCCTGTACGACGTCCGAAGCCATCACCTCGGCCGGTGGCCCATCGGCAGCAAGTGCACCGTTGTGCAGCACGATTATGCGGTCGGCGAGCGTGCGGATGACGTCCATCTTGTGCTCGACCAGCAGAATCGTGCGGCTCTTGTCCTGCTTCAGTTCGGCGATCAGGTCGAGAACCACAGGCGCCTCATCGACCGACATGCCGGCAGTCGGTTCGTCGAACATGTAAACGGTCGGATCGAGAGCGATAAGAAGCGCCACTTCCAGCTTGCGCTGGTCGCCATGGGACAGCGCGGTGACGGTCTGCTCCGCCATGGCGGAGAGCCGAACCCTTTCGAGAACTGAAGCGGCCGCGTCGGTGAGTTCACGATGGCCGGTCGCCATGGACCAGAGATTTAGCCCCAGCCCGCGCTTAGCCTGAACCACCAGCCGGACATTTTCCAGCACTGTCAGGTTGGGAAACAGATTGGTGAGCTGGAACGCCCGACCGATGCCGCGGTCGGTTCGGTCCGAGACCGACAGCCGTGTGATGTCATGGCCGTTCAGCTTCACCGTGCCTTCGGTCGCCGGGATCTGACCCGAGATCAGATTGAAATAGGTGGTCTTGCCGGCCCCGTTCGGCCCGACGATCGCCGTTGTCTCGCCTTTGGCGAAGGCGCAACTGACGTGATCAACAGCCACGTGGCCGCCGAAGCGAACCGTCAGGTCGCTGGTCTCAAGCACGGTATCGGTCATGGAATCGCTCCCCCGGGCGGGGATGTTTGGGGGCGGCCTGTGCCGCCCCTCAAGCCGTCAGTTACGCACGGGAACCGGCATGTCGTCGATGCCCAACTCGCGCACCAGTTCCGGAATGCCCCATTCGACATCCGGATCGACCTTGATCTTGAAATGATACATGGACTGCATCGCCTGATGGTCGTCGGGCCGGAACATCATCTTGCCCTTCGGCGTCTCCCACTCCATGCCCTTCATGGCGGCGATCAGGTCTTCGGTGTCGGTCGAGCCGGCTTTCTTGATGGCTTCGACGATGGCGATCCCGGCCGCCATGCCGCCAGCGGTAAAGAAGTCCGGCGGTGAGCCGTAACGGTCCTGGTGCTCCTTGACGAGCCAGTCGTTCACCGGGTTCTTGGGAATGTCGTAGTAGTAGTAGGTGGCGCCTTCCATACCCGGCAGTTCCTTGTAGGCCTTGAGCGCCGCCAGGATGTTACCGCCGGTGGCAATCTCGATGCCGTAACGCGACGGATCCATGGCATTGATCTTGCCCATCGGATTGCCGCCGCCGGCCCAGATGATGAACAGCTTCTTGTCGCCCTCGAGATCCTTCATGGCGTTGAAGATGCGCTCTGCCGCCGCCGTGAAATCGGTGGTGTCGGTCGGCACATATTCCTCATGGGCGATCGACGCGCCGGTGTCGCCCAGTGCCTCCTTGAAAGCGGAGACGCCGTCGCGGCCGAACGCGTAGTCCTGAGCGAGCGTCGCGATGTGGACGTTGTCGCCGCCGAGCGCGACGGCGTTGGCAATGGCATCCTGGCTTGAGTTGCGGCTGGTGCGGAAGACGTACCGGTTCCAGTTCTTGCCGGTGATGGAATCGGCCACCGCCGGCTCGACGATCAGAACCTTCTCGTATTCCTCGGCCACCGGCAGCATGGCAAGCGCCACGCCGGAGCTGACCGGCCCGACGGCCAGATCGACCTCGTCATCGCCATAGGCCTCGGCGAGCAGCGCCTTGCCGATGTCCGGCTTCAACTGGGTGTCCTTTTCGATGACGACGACCTTCTCGCCGTCGATCTCGTTCGTGCCGCCAGTGGCGTATTCGATGCCCATCATCAAGCCTACATGGGACTGCTTGGCATAGGCCTCGAACGGCCCCGTCTTTCCGTAGACATGGGCAATCTTGATGTCGGCCAAAGCGGCGGTGCTCATCAGCAGCGATGCGGCCAGTCCTGCAACCAGTGTGCGTTTCACGTCATCCTCCCTTTTCGCCCCAAACGGGCTTCAATATGAAACATGATTCAAGTGTCATGTTTAGGGGAAGAACGAGCAGCAGTCAACCGCCAATCGGAAGGCGAGCAGACCAAGCGTTTTGCTGGATTAAGAATGGACGCAAACGGCCCGGAATGGGCCTGCACAGAAGCGTCGTCCGTAATCAGGCGGGTTCAGAGACCTGTGTCTTGACCCGGCGACGGTAGGAGGCCGGCGCTATCTGATGGTGTTTCTTGAACACGCGCCCGAAGGCGGCCTCCGACTGGTAACCGACCCGTTCGGCGATCTCGATGATGGGCTGGTCCGACTGTTCCAGGTCCTTGCGGGCCAGTTGCATGCGCCAATGGGTGACATACCCTATCGGCGTTGTGGACATGCAGCGGGAAAAGCGGATGGCAAACGAGGTGCGTGACATGCCGGTCAGCTTCGCCAGGCTGGCGAGCGTCCAGGGAAAGGACGGATTTTCGTGAATTGCCGTCAAGGCAAGCGAAATATGCGGATCGGCGAAGCCGGAGAGGACACTTCGTTCCGCGCCCTCACCCTTCAGATAGACCCGCAGCGCCTGGGCGAAGATGATCTCCGACATCTTGAGCGCGATCAGGTCTCCACCCATGCGGCTGCGCCCGGCTTCGGTGCCGATCACCTTTAGCGTGCTTTCCATCCACAATCCCGCCTCCTCGCCGTAGTTGCGGATGTGAATGTGCGACGGCAGCGCGTCGAGCAGCATGTGATTGGCGTTCGGATCGAAGGCGAAGTGTCCGCAGACCAGCTGCGTTTCATGGTCGGTGCCGGGTTCGCCCCAGACCAGTGCGCCCTTGCCGTTGAATCCCGACTCTTCCACCACCGTGTCGAGCTGCACGGCCAGGTTCTCGGTCTTGGGGTCGCAATAGAGTGTATGCGAGGCGCCCCGGGTGATGATGACCAGATCGCCTTGTTCGAGCAGCACCGGCGGCTTGTCCGGATCGATTCGCACCAGGCATCGCCCCTTGTGCGCGAAATGGAACCGCGAGACGTTTTCATAAGGCGGCACCTGAATGCTCCACGGCGACGTGAAAGAGGTGCGGAAATAGAGCGTGCCCGACAATTGCATGTGGGAAAGGATGTCGCTGAGCAGGTCCATGGTGTCTCCGTTCTAGGCTGCATCATCGCATATAGGGCGCAATTGCCAAGGCAGCTGAACGATCGGTCAAGAATCACGCACTCCTGATCATTCAAACAGCAGCGCTCTTGACGTTTGATGCTGGTCCTCAAGGCGGGCCAACCGGTACGCCGACACACAGTCAAGGACCAATCATGACCTTCAAAACCACATTTCTCGCCGCCGGCCTGGCAGCTTTCCTGCTCGGCAGTGGCGCTCAGGCCCAATCACCGGCCGAGCTCAACGATCTGGAAATCGCCCATGTCGCCTATGTGGCCGACAATATCGACATCCGCTACGCCCACCTGGCTCTGGCCATTTCCGACAATCCAGACATTCACGAGTTCGCACGGACCATGATCCGCGACCATTCGGCGGTGAACGAACAGGCGTTGGCGCTGCTGAAAAAGCTGAATGCCCAGCCGCAGGACAATTTCCTCAGCCAAACGTTGCAGCAAAACGCCGAGCAATTGATCGACGAAATGAGCCAGCTCCGCGGCGCGGCGTTTGACAAGCGCTATGCGGAAAACGAGCTGGCCTACCACAAGGCGGTCAACGATCTGGTTGAAAACGCCTTCATTCCGAACATCGAAAACGACGAAGTGCGGGCGCTTTTCGAAACGGGGCTGGAGATCTTCAAGGCACATGAGAACCATGCGGCCATGATGGTCGAGAAGGTCAACTGAGCGATGCTCACCAGACGGCATTTTCTGGCGTCGGCGGCAGCAACTGCCGCCGGCGCCGGCTCCATCGCCTCGTCAGGCGCTGGGGCTTCGCAGCAGCATGAAATCGAGATCGTCCGCTTCCGCTTCAAGCCTGACACGCTCGTGGTTCGGTCGGGAGACACCGTCACCTGGATCAACCGCGATATCGTTCCGCATACCGCAACGGCGTTGGACGAAAGCTGGGATACCGGCGAAATCGCACCGGGCAAAGAGGGTAGCGTCGTCGTCACCGCCGACTTTTCGACCGAGTATTTCTGTCGTTTCCATCCCTCGATGAAGGCTGTCTTACAGATCGACAATTAAACTGGCCTGCTTCAGCGTGCCGACTTTGAGGGTCGCAAGCTTGCAACCATGGTATCCACTGCGCGGCCCTCCTCATCAACGTCGACTTCAGTGCAGTATGTGATGAACACCAAGAGATCTTGGTTTCTCAGGTACCAACGTCGCCACCAAGTCCCGTCCAGGCGATACTGAAACTCCAGTCCAGTGAATGCGTTGACAGCTATCGATGTCGGGGAACCATGCCTTTGGCAGTCGGATGCAAATTCCCAAAGGTCTTCCTCGGTCACCAATTCGTTCTTGCGGGCAGAACTTATCTGCAGCACACCAACACCATGGGGCCGCAAGAAGCTGGTGCAATTTTCATCCGCCTCGATCTCCCAATCGTCAGGCAAATCAAGTGTCCACCAAGAACTTGTGTGAGTCTTCAATCGACAGTCTCGCCCGTAAAACAAGGCCATGCATCGGCGCAACCAACAACAATGTGTCGCTGCGGTCCTCGGCAAACTAAATCCGAGAATTATGACAAAGATGAGCCGACAATCCGTTCGTATTGGTGGCCCAGTGCCGATAGTGGGGGAACGATTTCGCGGGCGGTATCGGTCAACCTATAAAGGGCGTTGGACTCGTGCCGCAAAAGATCAGCCCGGCGCAACTCAGTAAGGCAGGCTGACAAGGCGCGCGGCGTAATTGGCGTCAGATGCGTTCGCAAGGCCGCGAAACTGCCCGCTTCCGCGGAAACGGCGCCGACCACCGGCAGTGACCATTTCCGCAAGGCCACGCGTTCGACATCGAGGCGTTGAAGTTGTTCGAACAGCATCGCGCAGGCCGGGCCGATGGCCCGGCCAGCCGGTGTGGCGACATATTCGGGCCGCAGCGGATGGCCGTATCCCTGATTTCGTTCCAGCAAGCGCTGCTCAATCAGGTATCCCAGTGTCGAAGACAGGGCGTCTCGGCTGATGCCGAGGTGACCACGATAGGCAGCAAAGCGGGCACCCTCGAGCAGCTCGGTCACTGCCAGGATGGGAATGCACCAACGATGCCGGACCAACGCCAGCGGCACATCGAATTGCCTGTCTTGACCGCTGCTCACGCTCGATATACTTTCCGGACCAATGATATACTTTTCAGACCAAACCTAGAAAACCCGTGGGCGAAAGGCAAGACGAATGGCAACCATCGAATATGGCGATGAAATCAACTTTTCCATTGGTGTGACCGACCTCGACCGGTCAGTCCGATTCTTCACCGAACATTTCGGCTTCCGCAAGATGTTCGTCGACGAGCAGAACCGGTGGGCGGCCGTCGCCACGTTCATGGACGGCGTCACGCTTGGCTTTTCGGAAGTTGAAAAGGCGCCTGGACGGGGCGGTGCAACGCCGACCTTCGGCGTTGCGGATATCGAAACCGTCCGCACCGATCTGGAGGGCGAAGGCGTTCGCTTCGATGGTCCCACGGTCGAAATTCCGGGCATCACCAAGTTCGCCACCTTCTTCGACGATGACGGCAACGCGTTCATGATCGCCCAGAAGCTGCAATCCTTCAGCTAGCTTTCGGCAACTTTGTCGCCATCGCCGTGGTGACGGCGAATGCGGCGGACAACCCACCAGATCAGGAGCACAACGAAGGGAACGGACAGGCCGGTCATGGTTGTTGCGCTGACCGGCAGCCCGCCTTTCTCAAGCGCCTTGAACATGTAGCTCAGAAGTCCCACCACATAGTACGAGACCGCGGCGACCGAGAGACCCTCGACCGTTCGCTGCAGGCGCAGTTGCAGTTTGGCGCGGCGGTTCATAGAGGCCAGCAATTCGCTGTTCTGCCGTTCCAGTTGCAGGTCGACCCAGCTGCGCAGCAAGGCGGTGGCTCGCGCCAGTTTGCGCGACAGATTGGCCTGGCGTTCCTCGATCGAGCGGCAGGTGCGCATGGCCGGCGCCAGGCGCCGTTGCAGGAACGCACCCCAGGTCTCGTAACCGGCGACGGCGACTTCCCCGAGTGAAGCGACACGCTCCTGGACGATCCCGTCATAGGCACGGCTGGCGCCGAAACGATAGAGACTTGCCGCCGCGTCAGCTTCCAGCTCAGCGGCGAGCGAGGTGATTTCCCCGAGCAGGGAATCGCCCCCGGACTCGGCGTCTTTGCGCATCCGTTGGGTGATCTGCGTCAGTTCATCTTCGATACGCCGCATCCGCGGCGACAGCGCATAGGCAAGCGGCAGGCCCAACATGGCCAGCGTCCGATAGGTCTCGATTTCGATCAGGCGCTGGGCCAGTGCGCCGACACGGGCCGGAGTAAGGTCCCTGTCGAGCAGCAATATCCGGGTCAATCCGTCCTTGTCCTGACGAAAATCGGTGACGGCAGCCGCCGCACCGTTCTCAACCTCGGAGAAACACAGGCTTGCCGCGTCGAAGGCCTTGACCGACTCTTCCGTCTTGGGTGTCCACTTTCGGACTTCCAATCGCACACCCGCAATCAGGTTGCCTGGTGGATTGAAACCATCGCCGAACGGGTGACCATCGATCTCTCCGCCGAATACATCCGGCACCGGACCCTCATAGAAATAGGTAGAGAATTCGGTGTGGCGCTCCCAGCGCAAAGAGCCCCGGCCCCACGGCATGACATAGTAGCGGGCATCTGCCTGCGGCGCCGCGACGCCGCGTGAGCGGGCGAGTTCGGCCAACACCGCATTGTCGACCCCTGCTCCGCCGTCGGTCATGAACGCCAGTTGCAAGATGATGCGCGGCGATTCGACGAGCGGATACGGTCGCGCATGCACCTCGCCAAGTGCCAGCGATCGATCAGCGGCATAGGGAAATCCAAAGCTGCCCGTGGCCATCGTAGTCCCCAGTGAAAGTTGACCCCTCAGTCTGACCGCTCCGTCACGAGGTGTTCAAGGTGGCAGACCATTCGATTTTTCGGGGCAAAGTTGCATAACGGCCGGTTTGATGCAGCCCAATCGGGCCGCGGCGCCTTGCCGCAGGCACTTTGCGGGAAGTGGATAAATTAGTTGACCAGTTTTACCGCTGGTTGATACGGTCAACCTGTGTCCGCCCGGCGGACGGCAACGAGGTCCGCATGGACGGCGATATCTTTTCCCCAATCGATCACAGCCGAACGGCAGATGCCGTCGTCGACCAGATCGAAAAACTGATCCTCAACGGGGTGCTTCGGGTTGGCGACCGGCTGCCCGGAGAACGCGCCCTCGCGCAACGCTTCGATGTCTCGCGCCCAATCCTGCGCGAAGCCCTGAAAGTGTTGGAGGAGCGCGGCCTGCTTGTCGCGCGCCACGGTGGCGGTACTTTCGTTGCCGACGTCATCGGCCCGATCTTCAGCCAGCCGATTCTCGACCTGATCGCCCGTCATCGGGACGCGGCTTATGAATATCTGGAGTATCGGCGAGAAGTGGAAGGCATCGCAGCGGCCTTTGCAGCGCAACGGTCGACGGCGGCCGACCGGGCCCTGTTGTCCGGTATCATCGATGAGATGAAAGCGGCGCACGAAAGAGACGATTTCGATCGCGAGGCCGCGCTGGATGTCGAGTTCCACAGCACGATTGGCGAATGCGCCCACAACGCCATCCTGCTCCACACGCTGCGCTCCTGTTATCGGCTGCTTGCCGACGGTGTGTTCTTCAACCGGGCCCTGGTCTATGCCCATGCGGGCACCCGCGACCAGCTTCTGGAACAACATGTGGCCATCTATGATGGAATCGTGTGCGGTGATGCGCAGGCCGCAAAACAGGCGGCGGAGGTCCATATGGACTATGTCGCGGACACCATGCGAGCGGCGGAGCGGGCGGACGACTGGGCGCGCGTTTCAGAGCTGAGGAGCCGCCAGCGCGGCAGCCAAACCACAAGAACAGGACCCCAATCGTGATGTCGGATATCATCGTCATCGAGCATGAGGATCCCATCGACACCGACAACGGTGTTCGGCACCTCATGCAGCGGGGTTTGTCGATTTCGGTTTGTCATCCGCATCGTGGTGAGGCCCTGCCGGAGCTCCAGGCGGACCTCAAGGGCGTCATCGTGACCGGCGGTCCGCAATTCGTTACCGATCTGGAGAGTTTTCCGTACCTGCGCGACGAAATGGCATTCATCGGGAAGACCATGGCCGCCGACATCCCGTTGCTGGGCATTTGCCTGGGAGCCCAACTCGTGGCCGCGCAGCTCGGCGCAAACGTGGGCTACCACCCGGAAGGAAACGTGGCGCTGGGCTACTACCCACTTCATTTGACGGAGGCGGGTCGGGAATGGATCGATGACGACTTGCGTGTCCTCGCCGCCAACGCACAGGGGTTCGACTGTCCACGCGGAGCGATCCCGCTTGCTGGAGGAGATGTCTTCCCCAATCAAGCGTTTCGCTACGGTAAAAACACAATGGCGCTGCAGTTTCATCCCGAAGTCACACGCCCCATCCTTGACTTGTGGAAACAGGTGCTGGGCGGCAATGCCGGCAAACCAGGCACGCAATCGCTTGAGCAGCTGGACGCCGGTTTCGAGGCGTATAACGACCGGTTGACAGATTGGTATCGTTTGTTTCTTGATCGGTTTTTCCCAACCGATCAGTCCCGGAGCGATTGATGCCCGTTTCCATCGAAACTCTTTTGACCTTCGCCATTGCCAGTACGGTGCTGCTGATCATTCCCGGGCCGACGATCATCATGGTGGTCAGCCAGGCGCTTGCCCACGGCCGGCGCATCGCGGTCGCCAGTGTGGTCGGCGTCGGCCTTGGCGACCTGATTGCAGCGTCGCTATCCATCATCGGTGTCGGGACGCTCCTGGCTGCCTCGTCGACGGTGTTCATGATCGTGAAATGGGCCGGTGCCGCCTACCTGGTCTATATCGGCATTCGCATGTGGATAGACCCGGTTACGGTTCCGACGATCGACACGCAGTCTGCCCAGGGCAATCGCTGGTCAGCCTTTCGCGACGCGTTTCTGGTGACGTTGCTCAACCCCAAGGGCATCGTGTTTTTCATGGCCTTCGTGCCGCAGTTCATCTCGACCGAAGCGGCGTTTGCCCCTCAGGCTTCCATCTTCGTGGTGGTGTTTGTGCTGCTCGGCATCGTCAATGCCTGGGCCTACGCGTTGCTGGCCAGCGGCGCTCGCCACTTGATCCGGCGCCCCTCGGTCTTGCGTGCGGCCACGCGCGCCGGCGCGGTATTCCTTATCGGTGCCGGAGTCGTCTCGGCCTTTACCCGCCGAAGCGCCTGACTGTCATGGCACTGCAAAACCGGGTTACCCCATTTGGCGCTGTCGAAAGCACATCCGCGCGCGGTCTCCTGATGGGCAATCGCGGCGGGCAAATTCACGACCCGGAATCAAAAACACTGACGCGTCGGCGCTGGGCCAGCAAGCACTGGATTATCTGCGTCACAAGCTTCAAGCAGCGCTGGCGACCGGTGATGGGCCCGGGAAGCTATACCGAACTGTTCTTTCTCGATGAAGCGACCGCGTTGGCGGCCGGCCACCGGCCCTGTTACGAATGCCAGCGCCAACGCGCCTTGCAATACGCGGACGCCTTCGCAAAAGCTTCAAACCGGGTCCATGTCTATGCCGGCGAAATGGACACGATCCTGCATGGCGAGCGCAGTGCCAGCGGCGGCCCGCTGCTGTGGCTCTCAAGCGACGAGGTGGCGGAGTTGCCGGACGGCTCGGCCGTGGCCGACGGCGACGCGAGTTTTGTCCTACACGGCAAAGTGCTGCTGCCCTGGTCTCACCAGGGGTACGGACGGCCTGTCCCGATCGACCGGATTGCAACGAAGCTCCGCCAGTTGACGCCGCCCGCCACGGTCGCAGCGATCCGTGCCGGCTTCACACCCCACATTCATCCCAGCGCCAAGCCTTGAGTTTCGGCCTGCACTGGGGCACATGCAAACCATGCGCGCCAATTTCAGAATGCAACGGCTGTTCGTGGATGATCCGTTGTCGGCGGACGCGAAACTCGCAGCCGATCGGGACCAGTTCAACTATCTCGCCAATGTCCTGCGCATGCAGGAGGACGACCGGCTGCTGGTTTTCAACGGCCGCGACGGTGAATGGTCGGTGCGTCTCGTTTTCGACGGCCGCAAGAAACTGACGCTTTGCGTCGAAGAGCAAGTCCGACCGCAGCCGCCAGCATCCGATCTCCACTATCTCTTCGCCCCGCTCAAGCAGGCGCGGCTGGACTATACGGTGCAAAAGGCGGTTGAGATGGGGGCGGGAACGATCCAGCCGGTGCTCACCCACCACACCCAAACGACAAAGGTTAATGTGCACAGATTGGAACGCAACGCTGTCGAGGCGGCGGAGCAGTGCGGGATCCTGTCCATTCCGGAGTGCCGCGAGCCGGCTCGCCTTTCCCGGCTGTTGGACGACTGGGATCCGCAGCGGCGTTTGATCTATTGCGATGAAGCAGCCGAAACCCACAATCCCCTGCCCGGGCTCGAAGCCGTGACGGAGAAAAGGCTGGCGTTGCTGATCGGTCCCGAGGGCGGGTTTTCCGACGACGAACGGACGCTGCTGCAGGCGCAATCCTTCGTGACCGCTATTCCGCTGGGTCCGCGCATCCTGAGGGCCGACACGGCGGCGGTGGCGGCGATGGCGGTTCTGCAGGCGACCATCGGCGACTGGTAGGAAAATCAACTATTTCTGAACACATCGATCAATCATTTTTGCTTGCACTGCCGTGCAAAGCAGTCCAAGCACTGTGCAAGCGCGGCAAACCGGGGAACGGGGGGCCGATGGCGGCCACACAGTGAGTTTTGGCGCATGGCCCGAGATACGACTGACGACACACCGCTGTCCTCCAAGGACGAGCTGGTAAACTACCTTGCAGACGGCTGTAAGCCGCCCGAACAGTTCCGAATCGGAACTGAGCATGAGAAATTCGCATTCTTCATCGGCGACAATACGCCGGTTCCCTATGAAGGCCAGAAATCCATCGCCACATTGCTGACCGGCATGCGCGACCTGCTCGGTTGGGAACCGATCCTTGATGAGGGAAACATCATCGGACTGGTCGAGCCGACCGGAAACGGTGCCATCTCGCTCGAGCCGGGTGGCCAGTTCGAACTGTCGGGTGCCGCGGTCGACAACATTCATCAGACCTGTCGCGAATCGAATGCCCATCTGGCGCAGTTGCGCGAGATCGCCGAACCGCTCGGGATCGGGTTCCTCGGTCTCGGCGGCAGTCCCAAATGGACACGCGCGGAAACGCCGCGCATGCCCAAACAACGCTACGACATCATGACCGCCTACATGCCGAAGGTCGGCAATCAGGGTCTCGACATGATGTATCGCACCTGCACCATCCAGGTGAATCTCGATTTTTCGTCAGAGGCCGACATGCGTCGCAAGATGCAGGTCTCCCTGAAACTGCAGTCTCTGGCGACGGCGCTGTTTGCACTCTCGCCCTTTACGGAAGGCAAGCCGAACGGACTGCTGTCCTGGCGTTCGGACATCTGGCGAGATACCGACCCGGACCGTACCGGCATCCTGCCCTTCGCTTTCGCGCCCGATTTCGGCTTCGAAGACTATGTCGACTGGGCGCTCGATATCCCGATGTATTTCATCCTGCGCGATGGCCACTATCACGATTGCACCCACGTCACGTTCCGCCAGTTCATGGATGGCGCGCTCAAAGGAGAAGTCCCGGACGGCTACGCGACGATGGGCGACTGGACCAATCATTTGTCGACGCTGTTTCCCGAAGTGCGGTTGAAGCGCTTCCTGGAAATGCGCGGCGCCGATGGCGGCCCGTGGCGGCGCATCTGTGCTCTGCCTGCCTTCTGGGTCGGCCTGCTTTACGACGACAATGCCCTCGATGCCGCTGAGCAACTGACTCGCGACTGGAGCATATCCTCTCTGCAGACGTTGCGAGATTCCGTGCCACGTCTCGGCCTCGATGCGGAGATTGAGGGACGTAGCCTGCATCAGGTGTCCCGCGAGGTGCTCGGTATCGCTCGTGGCGGCCTGCAGGCCCGTGCACGATTGAACGACGAAGGCAACGACGAGGCGCACTTCCTGGCGCCGCTGGAAGAAACCGTCGCCCGCGGCAAGACCGCCGCCGGTGAATTGCTGGATCTCTATCACGGCCGGTGGAACGGATCGATCGATCCGGTATTCGACGAATACGCCTATTAGAGCCTATCATGGTGCGCAGACCCTGACCCCGCAATCCATCGGGCGCGACCGGTCTATCCACGTTGCCTGAAACGCATCTCACCGTATACTGGCACCAGCCGAACCAGGAGGGTCCCTTGATGCTGCCGCTTTACGAAATGATGATGCAGGCCCAGCACGGTGAGGCTACCAAGGCGATGGCCCGCCAGTTCGGGCTTGACGAAAACCAGGTCATGAGCGCCATGGAAGCATTGATGCCGGCATTTTCGACCGGTCTCAAACGCAACACCGGCAATCCACAGGACATCGGCAACTTCATGCAGGCGCTCGCGAGCGGCGAGCATCTGCGCTATTTCGAGAACATGACGGCTGCCTTCTCGCCGCAGGGGGTGGCCGACGGCAACAACATTCTCGGTCACCTGTTCGGTTCAAAGGAGGTCAGCCGCGCGGTCGCCGAGCAGGCCGCCCAGGCAACAGGCATTGGTCAGGAAATCCTCAAACAGATGCTGCCGGTCATGGCCACCACCTTGATGGGTGGATTGTTCAAGCAGTCGACCGGCGGCAATACCGGCAATCCGTTTGCCGACATGATCGGCCAGATGATGGGCCAGACTGCCGGTGCATCTTCGGCCGGCGGGCAAGCCGCCAATCCTTTCGGCCAGATGATGGAATCAATGTTTGGAACCGGTCGCAACGACAAGCAAGCGGCCAATCCCTACGCCGACATGATGGAAACCATGACTCGAATGGGTTTTCCGGGCTTGACCGAAAACAAAGACCCGAAACCGGAAGACAATCCGAACCCCTATGACAAGCTGTTCGGGGACATGTTCGACGCCGGGATCAAGGTGCAGAGGGACTACCAGGACAACATGGAAGCCATTTTCGAGCACCACATGCGCAAGCTGCGCGGGGAACCCTAGGGTCTGTTACCGAAAAAACCCGGCGCCTGATACTGCAGACGCCGGGAAGGGAGCGGGCTCAGGGCATTGGACCCGCTTGGGGAAATAATTCCGTCCTAGTGTGGTGGATTTGAAGTTCCTATGACTAAACAGCGACCTCCGTTAGGAACTTCAAATCCATAAACCACACTAGAATCATAATCTTGCTAGTGTCCTGATTGAATCTGAAGTTCGTTCGGAGCGTGCTGTACAATGTGACGAACTTCAGATTCAGGACACTAGTGCGACGCCCGTATGACTGGTCTGTGGCATGCGGGCGTCGCAGTCATCGCTTGCGGTCAGTTACACGATGTAGAGACGCGATCGGCGCAGAAGCGCACAGCGCACCAGTTCCGGCGAATGATCCGTGAATGGTCCGCCGCGGAGCGCGTGCTGGACTTCGGACCGGTTCAAGCCGATATCTTCCAGAATGTGATCGTCGAAATGTGACAGATCGTACACCTGGCGCCGGTTTCGATATCGATTGCGCAGAGAGACGAATGCCTGCCAGAGGGCCGTCAATGTCCATCCGCTTTTGCGAGCTGTGCCGAGATCAAGGTCGAGGCTGTCGTGCAATGTGGTCATGTCATCTCTCCTTTCCGAACCTGCCATTTCTGCACGAGGCAGGCTCTGGTGAACGCGGCGCACTCCCCGCTTGGGAGGATAAGAAAGTCAGTTTGTAAGGGGACGCACCGCTGCCGCCGACCCTTCCGAAGGCCGGCAGGTGGACTATTTCAAACCTTGACTAATTCGTCCAGTGAATGTTTTTTATGCTAAAGATCACGATTTTTGATGGACGAATTTCATGGCGGCGCCGCTCGACATCGACCAACTCAGGACCTTCATCGCCATTATCGACAATGGCAGCTTCACCCGTGCGGCAGGCGAGGTGAACAAGACCCAGTCCGCCGTCTCGATGCAGATGCGTCGTTTGGAGGAACGCCTCAACAGGGTGCTGTTCGAAAAGGACGGACGGGTCAATCGCTTGACCGGCGACGGCGAAAAACTGCTTGCCTATGCCCGCCGCATGGTGCGGCTCAACAACGAGACACTGGCGGCCTTCGACGAGGAAGCCCTCGCCGGCTCCGTGCGACTTGGCACGCCGGACGATTATGCCGACCGGTACATGCCCGATATCATCGCTCGTTTCGCCAAATCGAACCCCAATGTCGAACTGAGCATCGACTGCGAACCGTCGCGCGACCTGGTCGACAAGCTGTCGCGCAACGAGATCGACATCGCACTGGTCACCCATAGCCCGAAGGTTTGGCAGTCGCAGGTCGTGCGCACCGAGCCATTGCTCTGGGTGACCTCACTGGCGCATTCCGTACACACCGAAACTCCCCTGCCGCTGGCCGTCGGCCTACGCAGTTGCGACTGGCGTCAGCTTGGCTGCTCGGCTCTCGATTCCGTCGGCCGCTCCTATTCGATCCTGTTCAACAGCTCATCATCGACAGTCGTGGCTTCGGCCGTGCTTGCCGGTCTCGCCGTTTCACTGCTGCCTGAATCGGCGCTGCGCCCCGGCATGCGGATCCTGACGGCAAGCGACGGATTTCCCGAACTGCCGTCGGCTGAAATCGGCATCATCCGAAAGCCCGGCGTGCAGAGTGCCCTGATGGACGCGATCACCGATCACATCGCCGCCAGCCTCGACAACATGACACCGGTCGGTCCTGACGATGGCCCCGAGGGCAAGCTGCCGAACCGTACCGGCCTGAAGCGGGCGCCGAACGGGCTTACCGTTCCCAGCTGGTAGGCCTTGACCCGGCCACTGCTTCCGGGCGCAATGACGCCATGACAGCTTCTTCGGCACGCGATTCGCACAGCAACATCACCGAATACTCCGTCAGCGAGATATCGGGCTCCATCAAGCGGACCATGGAGGACGCCTTCGGACAGGTTCGCATCCGTGGCGAGATCTCCGGCTATCGCGGGCCGCATTCGTCCGGCCATGCCTATTTCGCGCTGAAAGACGACCGGGCACGCATCGAGGCTGTGATCTGGCGCGGTGTTTTTTCACGGCTGAAGTTCAAGCCGGAAGAAGGCATGGAAATGGTCGCCACCGGAAAGGTGACCACCTATCCGGGCTCGTCGAAATACCAGATCGTCATCGAGTCGCTGGAACCGGCAGGGGCCGGTGCACTGATGGCGCTGCTTGAGGAGCGCCGCAAGAAACTTGCCGCGGAAGGCCTGTTCGACGCCGAGCGCAAGCGGCCGCTGCCGCACATGCCGAAAGTGATCGGTGTCGTGACGTCCCCGACGGGTGCGGTGATCCGCGATATTCTGCACCGCATCGCCGACCGTTTCCCGGTGCATGTTCTGGTCTGGCCCGTGCGTGTTCAGGGCGAAACCAGTGGCCCGGAAGTGGCGGCGGCGATCAACGGCTTCAACGGATTTTCCGATGGCGGCCCCATACCCCGGCCGGATTTGCTGATTGTTGCGCGTGGCGGCGGCAGTCTGGAGGACCTTTGGGGTTTCAACGATGAAGTTGTGGTGCGCGCAGCGGCGGACTCAACGATCCCCTTGATCTCGGCGGTAGGCCACGAGACGGACTGGACGCTGATCGACCATGTCGCGGACCGGCGTGCACCCACGCCAACTGGCGCGGCTGAAATGGCCGTGCCGGTGAAGGCGGACTTGCAGGCAGACCTCGCGGCGCTCGCAGCCAGGCTTTCGGGAGCGACAACACGTTCGCTCGACACCAACCGGCAAACCCTTCGGGCGCTCACTCGCGCTCTGCCCTCCATCGACATGTTGCTGGCGCTGCCGCGCCGCCGTTTCGATGAAGCGGCCGGCGGCCTGGGACGAGCACTGCGCCTGAACACGGCCAACAAGCGGCAGCTCTTCGAACGCCGTGCCGCTCAACTGACGCCAGCAACATTGCAACGGCGTGTCGCCGTGCAGCGGCAACGCGTTGGCGAACTTGCGGCCCGGAGCGAGCGCCATGTCGAACGCCTTACCGACCGTTCAGGTGCGCGTCTCTCCAACGCCGCGGCCCGGCTGACACTGCGCCCGGCCGAGGAGCGCATTGGTCGCAGTCGCGAGCGATTGGACGGGCTGGCGCGCCGAGCCGGCGAGATTACCGCACTCATAGCCGAGCGAAGGCGGCGGCAACTCCAGGAAGCGGCGCGGCTGCTCACCTCGCTCTCGTACCGCAATGTCCTGAAGCGCGGCTACGCGGTGGTTCGCGACGCAGCCGATCAGGCCGTCGATCGTGCGGAAGCTCTGTCGGCGGGCGAAGCGGTATCGCTAGAATTTGCCGACGGCCGCGTTGACGCCGTTACCGCCGGCGCCGGCAAGCAACCGAGGAAACGCGGCACAAGGGCGCCCAAACCCGAAGACCAGGGCGACTTGTTCTAACCCGTCGTCAACATCTCAGAGCAGTGCTTCCGAGATTGCGTCAGCAAGGATCGCAGGTTGATCCACGCTAGCCCAATGGGTGGCATTCTCCAGAACCGTCTGTTTCATCGGATTGTCGGCCAGCCAACGAAGCGTGGTTTCAGGACAATTTCGCGGATTGTAGAGATACGTGACGTCAGCGGCAGCGGCCAGGACCTCGCCGGGGACGTGGTCGGTCGAAAACCGACGGGCAGCCGTGCCGAGTTGCCAGAGTGCCAGCGGATCGGCGTGCGAAACGACTTCACGATAACGGGCAATCATGGGTTCAGTCGCGGCCATCTCGTCAAGACGCTCGAGGAAAGCGATTCTGAACGCCTCAGGACTGTCATAATCTGCCGCGGTTCCCGAAAAATAGGCGTCCTCGGCCGTGATATTGCCCTCAAGTGAGATAATCGTCGTGATCGGACAATCCAGCTGCCCAGCCGCAAGGGACGCGATGATCGACGCAACGGAATGAGCGACGATCACCTTGGCAGAGGCTTCCCTAGCTTTGTCTGCAACGAACTCGGCCAAAGCGTTCAAGGTTGTTTCAGCCTCCAGCGGCGGCGCGCCAAATCCGGGAAGATCAACGGGCAGAAGGCGACATGCCGTGGCAAGGTCGGTATCCAACAAGCCCGAGAACATGCCTGAGTTGTCACCAAAGCCAGCGATCAACAAAATGGCCGGACGCTCGGAATCAGTCTCGATCATTTGGCTAGCTCCTGCTTCCAGACGGACCTTAGACGCACGACCCTTCCTTTGTCACTTCGAGCTCATGTCGCACAAACGAAAAGCCGTATTAACCCGGGCAGGATATCGTTGAAGGATGAAACGTTCGCACACAACGCCGGCGAAACCGCTCACCGGGCGCAGCCGGGACTTTCTCGAGATTGTCCTGCCGGCTGCCGCGGCCGGCAGACTGGACGCTGTGCGTCAATACATCGAACAGGAGCCACGCTTCGTTCAAGCCGTCGGGCCGCATGGTCGGACGATGCTCTGGGAGGCCGCCCGAGGCAACCGGCTGGAAACAGTGGAGCTGCTTGCACAAGCCGGTGCCGACATCGAAGCACCTGGCTGCTATTTCCGCGAAACAAAAGCTGAAATTTCTCCCTGGTGTGTGGCTGTTCATCGCGGCCACGAAGCCGTGGCGCAGTACCTGCAATCACTGGGCGCCGCGTATGGCATCGATTCTGCCTGTTTCCTGGGAGACCCCGAACGCCTGGCTGAACTGCTTGCCGCCGAGCCGAAGAAGGTTGATCGTCCCATCGACGGCGGGATCGATCCGGTGGGCCTTCGGCCGATCCATTATGCGATCGCAGGCGGTCATGCCGATCTCGTCGTAACCCTCCTGCAAGCCGGAGCCGATGTTGAGACAGATGGCGAACGGCTGGCGTCATGGGCGCTCGACTTCGACACGCCCGAGATTCTTCGCCTCTTGCTCGACCATGGCGCCCGGCTCCGACCTGGCGATGCAAACGAGGCTTGCCTCGATCCACGCTGGGCACCCGTCCTCTCAGACTACGGTTACACCGCAGACATCAACGCACCGGATCGACTGGGTTTTCCGCCGCTGGTTGAAGCCTGTCGCGGCAACCACAACGCTGGCGAAGATCCGGGCGCAATCGCTGATCTTCTCAAGCGCGGCGCCGATGTTCATGTCAGGGACCACAAGGGCAAGACGGCGTTGCATCGAGCCTCACAGGCGAATTTTCTCCAATGCGCCGATGTTCTGCTTGCGGCCGGTGCCTTAATCGAGGCGACTGACGACCGGGGTGAGACGCCGCTGTTTGACGCGGTTCGATCGGGACGCCAGGACATGGTCAGGCATCTGCTCGCGGCAGGCGCAAACCGGGCGCACTGCAATCGTCTCGGCCAGACCGCGGCGCTGCTGGCCGGTCGCAGTCAAAAGGCCCAGGCTGAAGTCATTTGCGCACTCCTTGCGGAGGGATCAGAAAATCTCTGAGATCCGCACCGGACTCAATCCTGACCGCCTGAAACCTGCCGCGGCACGAAAAGGAAGCCCACAACAAACATCGCGAACGGCAGCACAGCATTGGTCACGAGCACAGCGCTGTAGCTGCCGCTGAGCACGAAGACCGTGCTCGCCACCGCCATGCCCAAGGTGCCGCCGAGCAGTTGCGCGGTCATCGCGATGCCGCCAACCTGCCCATGCTTTTCCTCCGGGGCAGTTTTGACCAGGGCGCTGCGCGGAGGCGCAAACATGAAGATCGTGCCAAGGCTCCACAAAAGAAACCCGGGAACCATCAGCGCATAACTTTCCGCTTGTGCTGCGTAGGCCGTCCAAAGCAATCCGGCCGTCGACGACAGCAAGGCCGCCAGCACCAGCGGGCGCGCTCCGTATCGGTCGGCGAGGCTGCCGGAAGGCTCGGCGAGGAACGGCGCCATGATCACCGACACCATGATCGCCAGGCCCGCTGTCAACGGGCTCATGTGCAGGCGATCCTGCAGATAGTGCGCACCGAACACGATGACGGTGATCTTGCCGAATTGCGCGGCAAAAATCGCCAAGGCGTAGAAACTGAAGGCCCTATCCTTGAACAGATCGATCTCGATGAGCGGCGCAGCTCGGCTGGTCTCGATGCGGACAAACAGGCCAATCAACAGGCTGCCGGCGATCAGGCAACCAAGGGTCCTTTCATCGGCCCAGCCCCAATCCGTTCCCTGCATCAGCCCGACGACGAAGAGACAGAGGCCGCCGACGATCGTCGCCAACCCGATCCAGTCAAGGCGCGGCGCGGCCGCCGTCCGCTTCGGATCCGACCAGTTGCGCACGACGATCAGCGCGATGAGGGCGACCAGTGGCAGGTTGATCCAGAAGATCCAGCGCCACGATAGAAAGTCAGTGAACAGGCCGCCGACCAGGGGACCAAGTGCCAAAAACGTCGTTCCTGTCGCGCCATAGATTCCAAGCGCCATGCCTCGCCGTTCAGGCGGAAACGCGATCGTGATCATTGCCATCGAGAGCGGAAAGATAACGGCCGCGCCGATCCCCTGCACGGCGCGTGCAGCGATCAACACAGCGCCCGATGGCGCGAATCCGCAGACGAGAGATGCAAGAGAAAAGGTCGCTACACCGGCAAGGAACATGCGCTTGTGGCCATATAGATCCGCCAGTTTGCCGCCGGCCGCAGCCAGCGCGGCAAACACGAGAAGATAGGCATTGACGATCCAATGGGTGGCCAGTTGCGAGATTCCGAACTCACGGCTAATCGACAGAAGTGCAACGCTGACGACCGTTTCATCGAGCAAAATCAAGCCGATGACCCCACCCATGGCAAGCAGGATCCACCAGCGCCGGCCTTCAGCGGTATCGGAGAAAATGTCGATCAGGCATCTCCTCGGACAATTGGATCCTAGGCATCATAGCGCCTGCAATGGGGCGATTGCGATGGGTTTTGCCCCAGGTCGTTTCCGGTTATGGCTGGAGCAGGAGGTGCAGCCGATGAAGATCACCCTGAGCGACGACCGGCGGGCGGAGTTTCTCAATTCCCTGCGGGCGCTGTTCGAAGACGAGTTCGACGAACCGCTGTCGGAGTTTCGCGCCAACGCGGTGCTGGATTTGTTCCTGAAAGTGCTCGGCCCGTCCGTTTATAATCAGGCGGTCCAGGATGTCCGTGCGCACCTGCAGACCAAACTCGATGATCTGGACGGAGAGATCTATGCCGACGAGTAACCAGAACAGCCGGATTGAATGGGTTTCAGCGAGTTGCCGTCTTTTGCAATCCATTGCCAAGGAATACCGCACAACGAGGCCGTTTGAGGGCTTGATGATCGGGACGGCGATCCATCTGGAGCCGAAAACCGCGGCTCTGCTGACAACCCTCAAGGCGGGCGGTGCGGAGATTGTCTCAACCGGCAATCTCAACAGCACCCAAGGCGAAACGATTGCCTATCTTGAGCAGCACGACATCTCCGTCATTGGCGAGCAAACAACCGATGCCGAGGCCCATGGCCGCTTCCTTGATGCGATCATTGAGAAACAACCGGACCTGCTTCTCGACAATGGCGGCGATCTGTTTGCCCGAGCGGCGGAAAGCCCCTACGCCAAACTTCTGGGTGGTACCGAAGAGACCACGTCGGGGCGCATGCGGCTTGAGCCGATGCGAAACGCCCTGCCCTTCCCCGTGCTGGTGATCAATGACAGTCCGATCAAGCAGTTCGCGGAAAACCGACATGCGGTCGGACAGAGCCTGTTTGAAAGCTACATGCGGTTCACCAACCGGGCGACGAACGGCAAACGCGTCACCGTGTTCGGCTACGGTGCCTGCGGCCGAGGCACCGCCGCCTGCTTTCAGGCTGCGCACGCCGATGTGAGCGTCGTCGACGCCGATCCGGTGACAACGCTGGAAGCCCATTTCGATGGTTTCCGCACACCGTTGAGGGACGACGCAATTCGCAGCGCGGATGTGATTGTCACGGTCACAGGCGCGGCGGACATCCTGACCGCGACGGCACTGCCCTTGCTCAAGGATGGCGTCATTTTGCTGAATGGCGGTCACTTCCCAGTCGAAATCGACGCGGGTGGCATGCGCACCTCCGCTGACGTCAGAAATGTCGTTTCATACCCCGACGAAGGCATCGAGACGCTGGAAATAGCCGATGGAAGGGTGATCCATGTGCTCGCTGGTGGCCATATGGCCAATCTTGCAGGCCCCCGCCCTCTCGGCAATTCGATCGAATCGATGGATCTCGGCTTCACGCTTCAGGCCCGTTGTCTGGAGAGGGTCGCCGCGGGAGGCCTTGGTGCAGAGCATAGCGTCGTGCCGGTGCCGGGGGACATCGACGCGGCGGTGGCTGAAGCCTATCTGGATCTGTCGCGCTAGCATCCGCCATGAGCACCCATCGCCTTAGAGCCGCGACGGTCGCGGACGCTGAAGCCATTCTCGGCGTTCATCGGCATTCGATCCTGGAGTTGGGCCTCAGCGCCTATACGGCTGAGGAATGCGAGAGTTGGGCCGCCGGCCTGGTCGCGGAACGCTATGTCGAGGTGATGACAACGGGCGGGGAATCGTTCCTGGTGGTCGAAGACGCCGCCGGCCTGTGCGGCTTTTGCTCTTTCAAAAAAGGCGAAATTTGCGGCCTTTATGTCCATCCCCGAGCCGCTGGCAAGGGCGTCGGAACCATGCTTCTCAGCCGCGCGGAGGAGGTGATCAGGGTTGACCCACCGGAGGCAATTCGCCTCGGCGCGGCCCTTTCCGCCCTGCCCTTTTACCGCACGCGCGGCTACCGGATCCTGAAGCGCAAGAAATGGAAAACCCGGGGTGGCCTCGAAATCGAGGTTTGCGACATGGAAAAGCGCCTCTAATCTGTCATCGATCGTAGGCAGCATCGCGCGAAGGGCTGAACATGCAAAATGACGTCGTGTATCTCAACAGGGCCATCGAGCTTTCGCACGAGAGCCGACGGGCCGGCAATCATCCGTTTGGCGCGGTGATTGTCGATGACAAGGGCGAAATCGTCGTTGAATCGGGCAACACCTATTCCACCGATTACGGCGTCGGTCATGCCGAGCTCAACGTCGCGCGAGAAGCGGCAAGGCGCTATTCCGCCGAGCAACTGCAAGATTTCACGCTGGTAACCTCGGTCGAACCCTGTTGCATGTGCGCCGGAGCAACCTACTGGGCCGGAATCGGCACGCTGGTCTTCGGCCTGACTGAAAAACGGCTGGCGGAACTGACCGGCGACAATCCGGAAAACCTGACCATGGACATGCCCTGCCACCAGGTCTTTGACGCGGGTCAGCGCAAGGTCGTTGTTCGCGGCCCTTACCCGGAACTGGAACCCGCGATCGTCGCCGCCCATGAGGGATTTTGGTGATCCTATAAGACCTTCGACGCCCGTCAAAACACCACTGGGAGCGACCAGACTGGCCCCATCATGGATACCATTCGCCGCATTACCGACCGCTGGAACGAGCAACTCTCGCTCACCGGTGGGAGCGATACCGAACATTTGCTCAACGGACAAAAGCATCGAAAGTTGTATAAATACGGTCGCCCTTTGTGTGGCATCGCCCGACCGCATTTTGTTGGCGAACGCGAATTCCAGCGACATCGGCACGTGGTGGATGTCATTGCCAAATCACTGGTCAAGGCCCGTGACCATGTGACCGCCAATCGAGAACGGGAAGCCGAGCATCTTGGCCGCTTTTACGACTGGATCGGCGATCTGATGCACCTGGAACCGAAAACCGCCGACCACGGTGCGATTACCCGGCTCGACGCCTTTCAGACCGCCGGCGGTTTAAGCTTCATCGAAATGAATGCTGACTGCCCCGGAGGCGCCGGACACAATGACGGGCTTGTTGAGGTTTTTCAGGAGCTGGAGACCTTTCAGACCCTGAAGGGTGATTTTCATTTGCAGCCTTTGCTACTTCAGCCGGCTGTCGCTAAGGCACTGATGGAGGCCTGGCAGGACTGGGGTGGCAAACATCCGCCGACCATGGCCATAGTCGGTTGGTTCGACCGCATCGGCACGACGGCAGAGGCCGTGTTGCAGGAAACCGTTGCCATGCACGAGGCCGGCATCGGAAAAATTGTCGCCGTAGAGCCTGGCAGGCTGGAATTCGACGGGCATCGCCTGGTTGTCGACGGAACCGCTATTGATCTGGTCTATCGCCTTGCTCTGACCCGAGATGTTCTGGAAGCCCTTGATGAGATTGCGCCATTGCTGACGGCGCTCCGCCAGAACGCGGTCTGCATGGTCAACCCGTTCTACGCCGAGCTTATGGGACACAAGGCGCTGTTTGCCCTGCTTAGCGATCCCGATATCGATCTGGGGCTTTCCAGCGCAGAAAGAAAGGTCATTCGCGATCACGTGCCCTGGGGCCGGTTGCTGCGAGAGACGTCGACACTGGACCCGGAAGGCCGCAAGGTCGATCTGATCGAGTACATGGTGGCAAATCGGGAGACCCTCGTTCTCAAACCCACCCATGAAGCCAAGGGCGACGGCGTTGAACTGGGCTGGCATCACGATGAATCCTCCTGGCAAGATGCAATCGCCGCGGCACTCGCTGCCGACTTCATCGTCCAACAGCGGATCCCGACCGAACAGGTCAGCTACCCGGTTGCGGAGCCGGACCTGCCGGAACGTATGATGTTCGAGGACACCGACCCGTTCGTTACGCGCGGTCAGTTGGCCGGTTTTCTGACCCGCATCTCGGAATCGGAAATCATCAACGTCTCCCGGCAAGGAAGCGTCGTGCCGACATTCGTCGTTCGCCAGTAAGAACGCAGACCTGCCCGCCTACCTTTTGAATTATTCATTGACTGTCCGTCCGCCAGATGCGACGAGGCGGTATATTGATATTTCTTGTTTTGGTTGAGTTTCTATGGGTTTTTCTATTGCATCCTCCAACCGTCATGCGTCTGCAATTTTCAAGCGACCAGCGTTCTCGGCATTGGTGATGGCCGTTGTGGTTTCCGGTTGTACGACCGGTTCACTTTCAACGGTGTACTATGATGTGCCCGGAACCGAATTGAAGCAGGCGTTCAAGCAGGTTTCGCTTCATGGCCCCAACAATGGAAAGGCCATAGGACAAGCGGCCATTTCCATGGAATTGGATGCAGAGGTCATCGAGACGTCCAAAGAATGTCGACTTCGGCGGGCACGGATTGATCTCGATATGAAGGTCACGCTTCCCCGGTTCACCGACGCCAACAAATCCAACGCAAAAACGCGCGCTGCCTTCAGATATGTGGAACGGCATGTGAAGGAACATGAGCAGGTGCATGTGGAGATCGCCCGGCGCCACGTCCGCATGATGGAACGAGAGTTGAGGAAGATCCCGCCTCAACCGACCTGCAAGAAGCTGCGTCGCGAGGTTGACAAAGTTCTCGAGAAAGGCGGGCGGGCGCATGATCGGGAACAGCGGGCATTCGATGCAGAGCACGGATAAGGCGGGAAGAATACAGGACCTGCCGATGCTGCAAACGGGCTGAGGAATCTGTCTCGGCAGAAAACGGGCAAACGTTTCCGCAGTCTCTCAAAGCCGCGGATCGACTGGCTCGCTTTCGAGCGCCAGCACACCGAGCACGCATTCGTGGACCTTGGACAGCGACTGCTTTTCGACGAAGCGGTGCAGGCCTTCGAGGCCGAGCTTGAACTCCCGTTCCGCCAAGGAGAATTTGCGTCCGAGGCCGCGATGGCGCAGCCGTTCGATATTGTCCGGAAGATCGTAGTCCGGGCCGTAGATGATCCGCAGATAATCGCGGCCACGCACTTTCATCGCCGGTTGGATGAAACCCTTCTCGCCGATCAGCAGGAACGAATTAGGCTTGACGACAAGGCCCTCGCCGCCAGCATTCGTGTGTTCCAGCCACCAGTCGACCACTTCGGCGCGCTGGCTCTCGTCGGTGGCATCGATGCGACGCCAGCCGGTGGTGTGCAGGATGGAATCATGAGCCGCCAGCGCGGTCAGCGTTTCCATGTGCCATACATGCGGCTTGTCGGAATGCACCGCACCCTCCGACGCTAGGAGGTGAAAGGGGGCGATACGGTAATCCTCGATGCTCTCGGCGGCCCAGCAATAGCCATCGATCGTGCTGGCCATTCGCCTGGCATTGTCTCGTCGGGCCGCGGCAGCGTCTTTCAGCGTTTCGAGCCCGTCGATGGCGCCGGCCGCATCGATTGCGCCCATGAGCGCTTCGGCTGAAGCCAGTGCGGCAGCGTGGGTCGGTTGATACTGCCGTTGCAACAGTTCGGACGCCTTGGCCGACCAGGGCATGATTTCGGCATCGAGCAAGAGCCATTCGGTCGATAATGAGCTCCACAGATCTGCCCGATCGATTGCCTTTGCAAACCGTTCCACGACTGCGGCTTCCAGTTCGGCATCCCGGAAAAATGGCCGGCCGGTGCGCGTATAGATGATTCCCGCCTTTCCATCCTCGACACCGAAGCGGGCTTGCGCCGCCTCAGCGCTGCGGGCAACAACCAGAAGCGCCCGCGATCCCATGTGTTTTTCTTCGACAACGAGGTCGGTCATGCCGCGCTCGGCAAAGAAATCCATCGCCATTTCCGGGCGCTCCAGAAAAGGCCCCTCGGTCGCCGTGGGCGACGCTGCCATGGTTGGCGGCAGATAGGTCAGCCAGCGCGGATCAACCGCGAAACGGCTGGCCACTTCCAGCGCAGCGAGACTGTTTTCTTCTGGAATAAGCACCGAGCTGAAGAAACGGGTTTCGATGCGCCGCTTGCCGGCATAGTCGTCGAAATAGAGCAGCCGGTCATTGTCCTGCTGAGCCGTGCGACCGGTTTTGTAATCGAGCGGCCGGGCGGGCTCGCAATACTGCTCGTGGGCTGCAACCGAGATGATCTCCCGCTCCGGCCAGCGCAGGGCGGTCAGCTTGCCGCCGAACACACAGCCCGTATCGATGCACAGAGTGTTGTTGAGCCAATCGGCTTCAAGCGTCGGCGTGTGGCCATATATGACGGCCGCATCGCCGCGATACTCGCGCGCCCATTCGAGACGGACCGGCAATCCGAATTCATCGACTTCACCGGTGGTATCGCCAAACATGGCGAAGTTTCGAACGGCACCGGAGCCGCGGCCGTGCATCTCTTCCTTCAGTCCGGCATGGGCTATCACCAGCGCACCGCCCGCCAGCCAGGCATGCGAGCGCAGATCGTATGTGAAGTCTCTGGCCCGCTCACGAAACGCCTCCGACATCTGCTCCAGCTCCGCCGCTGTGAGATCCAGGCCGTGGTTGAGTTTGACGTTGCGTCCGTTCAGCCATTTGTTGAGCTTGAAATCATGGTTGCCCACGACGCATTGCGCCGTGCCCGCGGCGCACATGCCCATGACGAGACGCAGGCAGTCGACATTGCGCGGACCGCGATCGCAGATGTCGCCAACGAAGAATGCCGTGCGGCCATCAGGATGACGGGCGCTGATCAGGTCCTCCGATCCCGGTTCATGGGCATCGATGGCGTAGCCGAGCTCCGTCAGCAGTTCGCTCAACTCGTCGAAACAGCCGTGAACGTCGCCAATGATGTCGAACGGCCCCGTTTGATGGCGTTGGTCGGTCCAGAGCGGCTCGCGAACGATCTCAAGCGCGTCGACCTGATCCGGCGTCTTCATGATCTGGATCTCGCGGAATCCTTCCTTCCGCATCCCACGCAAGCCACGGCGGAGTTCGCGTGAGTGATTGCGCGGCACATGAATGCCGTAATCGCGGTTTCCGCGGGTCTTGTTGCGCCCGTGGCAGATATCCGGGTCGATATCGAGCACCAGCGCCACCGGCAAGGCATGGTATTGGCGCGCCAGGCGGACCAGCTTGGCGCGGTCCTCGCGACGCACTGATGTCGCATCGATGACCGTCAGCTTGCGCCTCCGCAACCGGATTGCAGCGGTTGCGTGGACCAGCTCGAAGGCATCGGCGGTCGCCGACTGGTCAGTCTCGTCGTCGCAGACAAGCGCGCGGCACCGATCCGACGATATGATTTCGGATTCCAGAAAATGCTTTGCCGCAAAGGAGGACTTGCCGGACCCGGTGGGCCCGACCAGCACGACCAGCGCGAAATCGGGGATCGATAGTTTCATGCCCCCTCCTCCTCGGCTGACGGACGTTCGAAGACGGCCATCTGCGACGGTGCGCCGTGGGTTTTGTCAATCGGCCCCAGAGGCAACAGGGTCACCCCATAGCCGTACTCCTCGGCAACCGGCCGGCACCAGTCTTCGAATTCCTGGCGCGTCCATTCGAACCGATGATCCGAATGCCGCAACGTACCCTCGGCCATGCCTTCGAACAGGGTGTTGTATTCACGGTTTGGTGTGGTCACCAGGACAAGACCGGGCGCCGCCTCACCGAACACGGACATGACCAGAGCTGGCAGACGCGGCGGATCGATATGTTCGATCACCTCGACCAGGGTCGCCGCATCGAACCCGCGCCAGCGCCGATCGCCATAGGTTGCACTGCCGAGCTGCAGGCTGATGCGCTCGCGCAGGGCATCACCAGCCTCGTCGAGTTTGAGCCGGCGGGCAGCGCGTTCAAGCGACGCGACCGACGGATCTGCACCGAGAATGCGGGTCAGACCCCGTTGCCTCAGGAGCCGCTGCAACAGTCGGCCCTCGCCGCAACCAATATCGACGACCGACGTCACCCCACGTTTCGCCAACGCCTCGGAGACCGCTTCCAGGCGCAGTTCATGCAGCCTGATCGGCTTTTCCAGCGACAGCTCGCCTTCCGATTTCGCCTGCTCGGCTTCCTCCTCCGCTTCCGGATCGCTTTCGGCCAACCTCGACAACGCCTGATCGACCAGTCCACGCCGGTGCTTGAGCGAACGGCGAGCGATCAGCTCACGCGCCGGATGGTCGGCCAGCCAGCCTTCGCCCTTGGCCAGCAGATTGTCGATTTCCTGCTGGTCGATCCAATAGTGCTTCGCATTGTCGAGCACCGGAACCAGAACATAGAGATGGTTCAGAAGATCCTTGAGCCGGACGGTCCCGCTAATCGTCAGTGAGAAGAGATCGCGACCGGGTGCGGCGCTGAGTACGCTGACGGCAACGGAGTAGCCAAGCGGCTCGAACAATTGGCGCACGAAGTCTTCGCCACCGGAAGACGAAACCGGAACCACCCGCGCCTCGAACGGCAGGGGTCGGTCGGCAAGTGCCTGCCGCTCTTTGGACTTGCCGGCCATGGATTGGCCGAAGCAGCGGCCAAGCGCGACGGACAGAAAGGAACCGGCCGCATAGGCGCGGTCATTGACATATTGGTCGAGCAGGCCATCGGCACGACCGCCCTTGCCACGCACCAGGGCGACGGGATCCACGTCGAGGTAGAGCACCGCCGTCGAACGCTCTTCCGACGCGGCGGAATAGAAGATGACCGCCCTGCCGGCACTGACATCACGTTCGTGCAGGTGTGCCGGATGCTTGTGCAACAGGAAGCCAAGATCGCTGGCCGCGTAGTCGCTGCCCTCCGGCGCCGTGAGTGTGAGTTCGATCTGCATCGCGGGTCGCTGTTTCCGCAACCCGTCCGGTGCGGTTGGCTTATCGTTTCATCGGTTCTGGGAACCCGGCTGCTGCGGCCGGAACCACTGTCGCGCAGGTTGTACTCGCCTTATGGGCGGAATTGCGGCGCTTGTCCATGCGATGAACCCTGGCCTCTCAAAGCGCCCCGAGGATCAGATCGGCAACGATGCTGAAGTCTCGGTTATAGCGGTGCCCACCGGGGACCCGATGGAAACGGTAGTCGGCTGACGGCTCGCAGGCCATGTCGGTTTCTTCTTCGCCGATGACACAGACCAGACGCTGTGATGGCAGGTGCGCAATCGCTGCGGTGACATCGTGGCTGCCGCGAATGATCCCAACCATGCCGAGGAGGCTGATGCTGAACTCTGTTTTGCGAAACGGGCTCAACAGCGCGATCAGGTCGACCCTGTCGCGCATGCCTTCATGCATGAGCGGCCAGGCGAAGGGCAGCGTGTCGGCGCCGAAAGAATACCCGGCAAGGATAACCGTGTCGGTCCGCCATAACTCGGCGAAACGGGCGATCAGCCGGTCATTGTCCGCCGCCATGACCTCGGGAGCCTGTTCATGCCAGAAGTAGCGCAGCGAACTGATGCCGACGACCCCGTATCCGCGGGCAGCAAGCGCATCGGCCATTCCCTGCATGGTGCCACTCCAACCGGTATCACCTGACCACAGCACGACGAGGCCTTGCACCGGTCCTTTCGGTTCGGTCACGGTGAGCGGCAAATCGTCGACGGGCGTGTCGGCTGAAACCCGGCCTACTCCGACCAGCAGCAGAAGGACGGTCAGAAGCGCCCTCACCGACGGGCAAGCCCCCTTGCGCCGCCTGATATCAGGCTGTTGATATCGATCAGTGCCCGCGGAACGGCCAATCCGCCCGGACATGCCATGTAGTTCGGGCGCCAGACCGGGCTGAATTTCTCCTTGTAGGCTCGCAGCCCTTCGAAATGATAGAAATCCTCGCCGCGCTGGTAGATCATGGTTCCGATGCGGTTCCACGAGGTGGCAAGCGGATGGTCGGAGAGGCCTGCGAGTGGGGCCGCCCCGAGATCGAACCAGCGATAGCCGCCGGATTGCGCGTAGAGCAGCAGTTCGGCGAACAGGAAGTCCATCAGCACGTTCGACACTTTCGGCCGGTAGCGCATCAGATCGATCGACATCTGCTCCTTGCCGGCGCCCGTCAGAATATTGGCGAAGGCGACAATTTCGCCGTCCTTTCGCACCACGCTGAAATCGAAATTGCTGAGATAATCATCGTTGAAATTGCCGAGAGCGAAGTGTTTTTCCGCACCCGCCTTGATGGCCATCCAGGCGTCAGACACCGCACGCAATTCCGGCAGGAGTGCCGGCACATCCGCCTTGGGCACGATGGCGAATTCCAGCCCGTCCTTGCCGGCACGGCGCCTGGCGTAACGAAAATCCTTCTGTTTCGGCTGATCAAGAGAGAAGGTCTCGAGATCGACCCAGGCGACCTCACCTATTTTGAGAACCGATAGCCCCATGTCGAGGTATAGCGGCAGGTAGTCCTGGCCGATGGAATAGAAGACGGTGCGATACCCGCCCTGATCGGCCAATTCCCGCAGCCGCCAGGCCAGGGCCTCGCCCTGATGCGGCTCTCCGACCGGGTCGCCTTTGGCAACGTAACTGCCGCCGGCGACGCCATACATCAGAAAGGCGCTCTGGTCTTCGGCGACGAGAAAATGCTTGTCACCCAACAGCGCGATGGTGGCGTCCACATCGGTTGATTCCGACACCAGCTTGCGCACGCTGTCCGGCACCGGTCCGACCGGTGTCAGGTGCTGGGCGCGGCGGTTGAGGATCATGTAAAGGCCCAGCGCAAAAACCGCGGCAACGATGGCGACACTGGCGCGCAGGAACCGGGGTGCATCGCCCTTCCAGGAAAACTGCCACCAGAGTTGATTGGAGTATTCTACGTGGCGGTAAGCAAAGAAGCCCAGCCACACGGCGGCAGCAACGGTGATAGCGATCACCGCCAGCCAGGCAGGCGTGACCGACCAGATCGGTTGTCCGGATTTGCGGTAAAAGGCCGGCCGGAAGGGCACAAGGATCGCAGCAATGGCGCCGAGCACGATCGCTTGTTCGTATGCGAGATCCTTGGCGAGCGAGAATATCGCCCCGGCCACCAACAACAAGACCGCCAGATTGAAGCCACTCTCGCGCCGCCGCAGCAATGCATGGGCGACGATGAGCAGCGCCACGCCGATCAGGCTGGCGATCAGATGGGAAGATTCGACAAAGGGCAGCGCCAGGACCGATTCGACCCATTGTTGCTTCAAGGCGCTGGCCGGAAGCGAGCCCGAAAGCAGCAAAATCAGTCCACCGACGAAGGTCAAGCCGGCCGCCAACGGCGGAACCAGCGGCTCCGAGGCCTTGCCGATCTCGCGGATCGACCGGCGAATTTCCCGATGACCGCGCACCAGTTCGAGGCCAAGCAGGATCAGGGCAACCGGAATCAACGGGATCAGGTAGTAGATCACCCGGTAGAGCACCAGCGCGCCGAGCACATCGGGACGACCGATCACGCCGAGGCCAGCCAGCAAGGCGGCCTCGAACACCCCGATACCGCCCGGCGAATGGCTCAGCGCGCCGAGAATGATGGACGAGATGTAGATCACGAAAAAGCCGCTCAGCGAACCGGCGACGTCGGATGGCAGCAGCACGTAGAGGGTGAAGGCGGAAGCCGCCATGTCGACCATGCCGAGCAGGGTCTGGAGCATGCTGGTGCCGATGCCCGGAATGCGCACCGTCATGCCGCGCACCGTCACCGTGCGGCTGCCGCGGGCACCCCAGGCGAAGTATCCGGCAATCCCCAGCAGGATGACGATCCCGGCGCCGCGTGCCGCTTCCTCCGGCAACCATTGCAGCGCGGAGAGACCGCCCGGATAGAACGCCAGCGCCAGGCCGATCATGGTGAACATGCCAAGCCACAGCGACATCCAGGAGAGGAACACGATTTGCCCGATCAGGGCGAAATCCAGGCCTTTCTGGCTGTAGATTCGATAGCGCAACGCACCGCCGGTGAGCACGTGAAAGCCTGCGACGTCCGAAACGGCAAAACCGGCAACCCCTGTCCATGCCGCCGTGGCGTCGGAAATGCGCCCTGGAGCCGCAGTGCGAACCGCAAGAATCTCATACCCGGCAATCGCGGTGAAACTGACAATGGTCGCCAGCAAAGCGTAGAAAATATGGGTTGCCGGGGTGGCGCGGATATCGGCGACAACCTCGGCCAGGGTGATGTCTTCGGTAAAGCGATGCAGCAGAAAGAAGGCCGACACCGTGACCGCAATCGCCAGCCCGGCCACCAGGACGGTCCGTAAATGCAGCCGATGTTCCGTTACCGCCGTTGCCAATCCGCCTGCCCCGTCCGTTCCCGAATCGAGAAAACCAACCTCCAGGGATTAGTAAATCAAGATCGGCAGGGATGAAACCGCGAGGGAATGGACGGTTCCCATTTGATCGCCGGCTTTGCGATCAGTTCGCCCAGGGTGCGGTCTGGTTCGTTCGTTCGGGACCACCTTCCCGAACTCCAGATTGATCCGGCAATTCATAGCGCTGGAAGTGGGCATTGAGTTCAGAGGTCAGCCGCTCTATCAAATTTGCGAATTGCGGCTCATTCGACAGATCTACTGTCTCGCGCGGATCTTCCTTCAGATCAAAAAGCAGTGTTTGCCCGGGATGGTGGTGTCTAACCAGTTTGTGTCGTTGGGTGCGGATCATGCGCGCGGATCCGTACTCACAAATCTGAACGGTCCTCCACGCCTCAGCCAGGGGTTCATTCGTCAGCATCGGCAGAAAACTGCGTCCGGCATAACCTTTGGCCGGTTCGTGGTCCGGCGCAACCCCGGCAAATTCAGCCAATGTCCGGAACAGATCCAGATGATCAACGAACTCCACGCGGCGCTGACCGGAGAGCAGCAGCCCGGGGTGATGAAAAATCATCGGAATCCGGATGCTTTCCTCAACCATGTTCAGCGGCATGGTGCCATTGCCCTTCCCCCAGATGCCATGATGGCCGCAACACAGCCCATGGTCGGAAGTGTAGACGATCAGAGTGTCGTCTCGCAGCGCCAGTGCTTCCAACTCGTCGACCAGCCTGCCAACCGCCTCATCAAGGCTTGAAACTGCCGCATAATACTGTGCCAACGCCTCACGCCAATCAGTCCTGGAGATCAGGTCGCGTGACTCCAGGTTTTGATAACCGAAAGGGTAAGCAGGATCAGGCGGAATGTCGCTGAAAGAACAATCGCGATAGTGCTCCACCAGTCGAGGCGGATGGTCGGCCCAGGGACTGTGCGTTGCCGTATGCCCGACGAAGAGAAAAAACGGTCTGGTCTGGTCGAAGCCGCGAAGAAACTCGATTGCGGCGTCGGTGATGACATGTGACTTGTATCCGGAACGCTCCACGATCGTCCCGTCCTGGCTATACCTGTAAGCGCCCTTGGCTTCGACCGGGTAGTCGCCACTCAGTGCGAACCAATGATCGAAGCCAGGATGTGGTTCGATGTCGTTTCCCAAGTGCCATTTGCCTGACAGCGCTACCTGATAACCCGCACCCTGCAGCAACTGCGGAAGGGTGATCTCGGCATCGAGCCAGCGCCGTTTGCAAAACTCCTCCCCATTGGCGATGTAATCATGAAGCCCGTGTTGAGAAGCCAGCCGGCCTGTCAGAAAACAGGCCCGTGCAGGTGAACATACCGGCGTTGGCGTGAAAGCGTTCTCCATGACCACCCCGGACCGGGCGAGATGATCCAGCGTCGGGGTCCGCAATTCCGTGTTGCCGTAAGCAGGCAGCGCCCACTGGCCGTGATCGTCGTTGAAAATGACGACAATGTTCTTTGCAGCTGGCATTGTCCGGGCTGACCTAGTAGTTGGCGGCGCTTCGCACAAACCGGCCGATAACATGTTTGCCGAACATTTTCCAAGCGTAGTCGGTCAGCAACCCGAGAAAACCAAGAAGGAAGATGCCAACGAACATCCAATCAATCTTGAAATAGAGTTTTGACGTCCAGATCAGGTAACCCAATCCGGACTCAGCAGCGAGCATCTCGACCGCCACGATGACCAGAAACGAGGAAGCCAGTGCCAGGCGCATTCCCACATAGATGGAGGGCATGGCAGCCGGAATCGTTACCCGCCAAAATATCTGCCACAGCGATGCCCCGAAGGTTCGCGCGGCCAGCCGTTTGTTCTGGTGGATGGTCACGACTCCGGTCGCCGTATTGACCATCACGATAAACGCTGTGGCGTACATGACGAGCAGGATTTTTGACAGCTCGCCAACACCAAACCAGACGATGAAGAGGGTCACTAGGGCAATTGCCGGAATAAATCGCAAGAAGTGAATGTAGGGATCAATGATACGCTTGGCGCTGAGAAAGCTTCCGACCAGCAGTCCGATCGGGATCGCCACCAGGCTGCCGAGAATCCAGCCGCCCAGGATCCGTACCAGGCTGGCTGAAATATGTGTCAAAAGCAGATCCTGCTGGTGAAGTTCCACCGCGCCCAAAAAAATTGCCGACACCGGTGGCAGAAAAAACGGATCGATGAAAAGACGCGCGCCGAACTCCCAGATCAACAATCCGATGAGTACCGAAAGCGGAGATATCAGGTTCACCGCCATAACGAATTTGGTCGCAACAGCGGTATTGGTGGGCGCTGGCCGGTCAGTTACTGCCATACCTTGCTCACCTCTTCTTCAATGTCTGCTGAGATGCGCTCAAGCAGGTCGATGTAGTGCGGATCGCTCTGCTTGCGGGGATATTCCATTGGCACATCGTAACTGTGTTTAATGCCCGCCGCTGGCCCAGCTGACATAAGGATAATACGCTGTCCGAGATTCAGAGCCTCGCGAATATCGTGAGTCACATAAATCGCTGTCCCGCCCACCTCGGACCAGATCGATACCATTTGATTTTGCAGTATCTGGCGCGTCTGCGCATCCAGTGAGGCGAAGGGTTCGTCCATCAACATTATTGAGGGCCGCATGGCCAGCATCCGCGCGATCTGCACCCGCTGTTTCATCCCGCCGGAGAGTGCGTCCGGAAACTTTTCCGAGTGATCCAGGAGGTTGACCATTTTGAGAGCTGCGTCGCGGCGGCGAATGCGCTCTTCGCGCGGAACCCCATCGATTTGCAGGCCAAACTCCACATTTTCCCGAACCGTCAACCACTCGTAGAGTGCGCTGTCCAAATCCTGAAACACCATGCCCCGGTCCTTGCCGGGGCCTGTTACCGGTTTTCCGTTGATTTGAAGGCGGCCTTCACTCGCGTGATCGAAACCTGCAACCAGCCTCAACAAGGTCGACTTGCCGCAACCACTCGGTCCGAGCAGGATGAGGAACTCGCCCTCGGGTATTGTAAGATCGATGTCGCGCAGGATCATCGGCGAGGCTCGCCCGGGCGTTGCATACGCAAAACCGACCGATTCTAGAGAAATTGTCATCGCCGCCAACTCCTGAGTGATCGTGGCTTTGGGCCATACCGGTTTGCAATCCGAACCGGTATGGCCCCTGAAACTTCAGTCGAGAGAGTCCACGATAGCGGCGTTCGGAGCAGCCTCCTGAAGCACGCCGAGATCGAATTGCGCCGCATAATCGTAAGGCGGATCGATCACACCCTGCGCCACCAGGAAGTCGTACTTGTCCTTGAGCGAATCCATTGCCGATTTTTCAAAGCTCAGCGCATAATTCTGACCCATGATCACCGGCTTGACCTTGTCTGGATCACCGGCAATTCCCTTGGCGACAATCTGAGCAGCTTCGCCGACATCAGCCTTTACCACGGCGCCGGCTTTGTCGAGCGCCCGAAGTGTCGCGACGACTCCGTCTCGATTGTTGGCCAGATAGTCCTTTGAAACCACCAGCAGCGCGGTCGTTTTCTGGTTGACGATGCTGTCATCGGCCTCGAACCGGTAGCGGTCGTCACCACTGATTTGCTCAACACCCTGCCCCCAAATCCAGGCTGCGTCGACCCGACCGGCCTTCATGGCACCGATGATTTCAAACAGACTGCCGAGACCCACAAGTTCCACATCCTTTTCCGGGTCAAGACCGTTGTCGCGCAGATGTGTGCGGGTGACGAACTCCTGGGCTGTCCCCGTTGCAACGGCGATCTTCTTGCCTTTCAAATCCTGGGGCTGCTTGTAATCCTGACTCACATACAGCTTGTGCCATCCCGGATTCGGAGTGCCAATCAAAGCCGGTACCGCAAGCTTGTCCGAGCTCAACCGTGTCAGCAAGGGCATGTCGATGATGACACCGAAATCAGCCTGTCCGGCCAGCACCGCATCGACGGTGTCGACACCGTAGGAAAAGGTCAGCATGGTTGGATCAATGTTTTCTTCAGCCAGATACCCCTTTGCTTCGGCAACTCGGATGAGGGTCCCCAAAACAAACCCGTCAACCGCATACCGAACCTTCATGTCCGCTGCCAAAGCCGTTGTAACCGCCCCGAAGGCAATACCCGTGCTGAGGGCAAGGCCTATCAAACTGCGAAAAGAAAAACATGACATTTCACTCTCCTGTCCCTTTGGAAGATTTAGCGTTTTGGCGAACTTCATCCCGTTGAACGCGGTGACAAATCCGCTCTGTTGTTGAGGCGCCGTTCCGCCTCTCCGGCCGCGATGCGCACCGAATTCAGACATTCTTCCGTCTCGTTCGTATTCATGTTGATCGCCGCAATGGCGACCACGCCTTTGACTGTGTGCCCGACACCCTGATGAACTGGCACAGCGATCCGCGTGACAGCGCCTTCGCGACTGATATGGTAGCCGTCGCGGCGGATCTTCTGTAACAGCGCGACAAACTCCTCTATGTCGTCATCGCCGATCTGCTCCTCAAGAAGATAGCGAGCGGTTTCAGGCTCTTGGTAGGCAAGCAGCGTCAGGGCCATTCCGTTGTCGTGCAGTTCGTAGTGCTTGAAATACAGCTCGATAAAATGGAATGAGGACGGCATTTCCGTTTTGGTCGTCAGAACAAAGGAATCATTGGCAAACCGCGCGAAGCAAGCGGAATGCCCGGTGGCGATTGCCAGATCCTTGACCACTGGTTCGATGATTTCGTGTTCAGACCAATGACCACTCAAATGGCGTGCAAGCGTCATCGTGCGGGCGCCTACGACGTAACGCCCTCTCTGTTCGGTCTCGATCCATCCCTCATTCAGCAGCATTTTCAAAAGCCGCGACAGGCTCGCCGCGGATACACCGATCTCGGATTCAAGCTTTGAAAAGGACAGACCTTCGGGCGCTCGCGACAACGCGTCGACGATGCTCAGAGCCCTGCGCCCAGCCAGCAATTGATTTTCGCCTACCATGAGATTAGTTTCATAACCAATAGTAACTTTCAATTATGGAAGTATCGACTCGCCAACCTGACCTTGTCAAGCCTGACGTTAATTTTGCGAATCCGGTTCGTTTGGACGGACCACCGCTCCAGAAAGGAAAGCGATCTATGGGCCCCAACATTTTGTGGATTTGCACCGACCAGCAGCGCAACGATACGCTCGGCTGCACCGGCAACCCTTTCGTAACGACACCGAACATCGATGGGTTGGCCCGGTTATCAGCACATTTCGAGAATTGCTTCGTGCAAAGTCCGGTCTGTATGCCGAGCCGCGCCAGCTTTCTGACCGGACGCTACCCGCGCACCACCCGCTTGCGTCAGAACGGTCAAACAATTCCGGAAGATGAAAGGCCGATCAGCCGCCTGCTGGCCGATGCGGGCTACCATTGCGGGCTGGTCGGCAAGTTCCACCTCGCACCGGCCGATCCGGCGGTCAACGCAACAATCGAAGCACGGATCAACGACGGCTACAGTGAGTTTTGCTGGGCTGGCGACCCCCACGACAACTGGGGACTTCACAGCGGTTACACGGCTTTTTTGTCGAAGCAGGGCAAGCGTTTTGAAACCGCCCCCCACCCTGATTGCGCATTTGTCGACCTTGGCATGCCAGAGGAGTTTCACGAGGCAAGCTGGTGTGCAGCAAAGGCGATCGAGTTCATTGAACGCCGCGCAGGCTCGGCTACGCCCTGGCTGTTTACGCTCAACATGTTCGCACCTCACCATCCCTTCAATCCGCCGGAATCCTATTTACGACCCTACGTCGACAAGCTCGACGATATTCCGCTGCCGCAGTCGCTGGACGACGACCTTGCCGATAAGCCGGCCTATCAGGCGATAGACGCGAATGGCGCGTATGGACGCACCATGCCCTACTGGCGCGGCCTGTCGGACAAAGACCACCGCATGATCCGAGCTGCCTACTGGGCGATGTGCGACCTGATTGATGTCAAGGTGGGTACGATCCTTGAGGCTTTGGACCGAACCGGTCAGCGGGACAACACTATTGTGATATTTATGAGTGACCACGGCGAGATGCTCGGCGACCACGGCATCTACCTTAAGGGACCCTATTTTTATGAACCAGCGATCCGGGTTCCGCTGATCGTTCATTGGCCGGGCAAAATACTGCCTCAACTTCACAGTGGCCTAACGGAACTCGTCGATCTTGTGCCGACTCTGCTCGAAGCCTGCGATGTCGAACGATATCCGGGAATGCAGGGCCACTCCCTCTGGTCGCAACTTTCCGGCCAGGCGCCAGTCAGCGGCCGTGAGAGCATCTACTGTGAGTACTACAACGCGATGCCATTTCATGAGAACCCCACTGCTCAGCTTACGATGCTGCGAACGAAGTCTCACAAAATCGTCGTTGATCACGCGAACGACGACGGCGAGCTCTATGACTTGAGTGACGATCCTTTTGAGACACTGAACCTTTGGCGAGATTCCCGGTCAGTCGGTATTAAGGCAGAATTGCTGACCCAGCTAACACATCGAATGGCCTTCACCGTCGATCCCCTGCCGCAGCGAATTTCCGAATGGTGACACCCGAACGGGGTGTCGCGGTCGTCCACGATCCAAACGCGCTACTGCGGCCAGAGCGCCGTCCCAGGATGGAACTGCGACCAGGCAAACCAGAAGGCCTGATGGCTGCCGAGATCGGAGCCATTGGCATCGACTGCGCGAATGCCGCCGCCATCCAGCTCAAGACGGACGTTTTCGAAGGCGATTTCTTCGCCGTTCTGGAGGGCCACAAAGGCCTTGCTGCGCTGAAAGGCCACCGGTTTGCCGGAAGCCGTGATCGCACCGATAATGTCCTCGTGGACCGGCAAGCGCGGGTCCACATCGCCAACTGGGAAAATAGGACCATTAGCATCTCGGGTGTTGCGAAAATCGGGATCGCGGCCGAGTGCATACCGCTCTTTCAGCACCGTCGTGTCCGGATGATCCCGCTTCCACCGACCCCAGTCGGTGGTGACCACGGTTGCCTGTTCGAGTTGAATGTTTCGATCGGCAAGCGGACCGGTGACGGCATTCCCAAGAAAGGTGTCGAACACCGAATAGGTGTTGAGGTCGTACATCACCTTGTTGGAGCGGATGAGCAGGCCGGACGTACGCAGGATCGGACGTTCGACGCCCTCCGGCATACGGTCGGTGAAATAGGCCTGGGCGGCGCCGCACAGGGTGCAGTAGGGAATGCCCAGGTCACGCCCGCCGAGCGTGTCGTTGACCATTTCGCGCACCTCCATGATGCGCCTGGGATAAGCCCGCGATTCGCCGTTCACCGTGACCCCGAAGACGACGTCGTCGTCCTTGAGCCAGGTGGCTTCCGATGCGCTGATCACTTCGGGATTGTCGGCGGCGGGAATGCAGTTGCAGACTTCGTCGGTCTTGTCATGCGGACGGTTGTCAATCAACACACCGCCCCAGGACACGTGCCTCCAGTCGATGTTTCCATCGACAAAGATCCGGTCCCAGCCTGGGACGAGCCCTGTGAAAATGGCGCGTTTGACTTCCAGATAGCCGGGCGGCGCCGGAATGTCCCAGGCCATGAGATGGTCGGTCAGGGTGCCCCAGGAGTTTTCCGGTCGCACTTCTTTGCCGAGCAGTTCGGACGCGGTTGACGCGAGGATCGCGTTCAGTTGCGGTGACGACGCAAATCGCATCAGGTCGCTGACAATCCAGCCCAACCGCGGATCCTTTGAGGCGCCGACGTCCCGTAGTGCATCCATCTGCTCCCTGCCCCAAACCGATTGCGTAACGGGGTCGACAAAGGCCACCCGAACCGCTCTCTGCAAATCCGAAGAAAGCGGCCCATCCGGCACCGGTGGACGTTCGCCAAAAGTCGAGACGACATGACCAGGAAGCGGCTTGGCATCCTGGGCTTGCGAAGCCTCGGATGCAAAGAGAGATAGCGCAACCACCATGGTTGCAGCCAAAGCCCAACGGGACAGAGAATCAACCACCGTCGTCATATCGAAACTCCCATTTCATTCACCTGTCGCATGCTCAAGATGTCCACCACGGGGGATCCGAGAGCGATTGGCGGGACATTACGGCCCCAATCCGAAGGACTGCCAATCAAAAAGGCGTCAATGTCCTGTGAGTGCCGTTGCATGGCGATGCCCTGGGTTGGCAAGCACAGACATCTGTTAAGCGGGAAGTGATTGGCGAGTACGACCCTAAATCGCTATCCAGTGAAGATGCGCCTGCCTGTTCTGATCGCCTTCTTCACTTTGCTCGCCGCGCCGGTCGCAGCGGACGAACGCGCAGTATTCTACGGAACATGGGGTACCGCTGAGCAATGCTCGCGCGCGCCGATCAAGCCTGGAGGATCGGTTCGGGCGGAACCCTTTGTGATCGATGGGGAATGGTTGAGGCAGGGCTGGTTCTGGTGCAGCCTGAACTGGGGCCCGATGGAGCGCCGCGCCAACGGCTACTTCACCGGAGCGCACGCGCGGTGCAATGAAGATGACGTCCGGGGCTACTTTCTTGGATTGATCCTGTCCGGCGATCATCTGACGCTGCGTTGGGATTTCCCGCACGCGAACGGCCCATTGGTACGCTGTTTGCGCGAATAAGATTGTGTCGATCCGTTTTTTCTCGGGTCACATCTCGGCCGCCACGTGCTTGGCTGGCAATTTGGAAACCCCGGCATCATAGAAAAACGTCAGCCAGACAGACTGGCCATCGGAATAGATGTCCGAAATGCCTCGCGTGTCCGAGCCATGCCCCAGCGGATGAACACCGCCATTGGCATCCAACCTCATCAGCCTGGACGTTTGATGGTCTTCATGCCCACGATAGCCGCCTACGAACACCTTTCCACCGATGACATCCACGGATTCGAGGTTACCAAAGCCATCCGCGAATTTTTCAGATTTGGCCCCGTTGTCCATGTTTGAGACCCGAAAGACAGCGCTGTCCCACGCATCGTCGGCACCCCAGGACACCGCATAAATCTGATCGCCGTCAATTTCGAACCGGGCGAGACCCTTGATTTGGATATCCTCCAGATAGGGCTGAAAGGCTCCGGTTTCGGCCGATACGCTGGCGAAGACCCCGCGCCCGAAATCGCTCACAATGAGCGTCGCGTCATCCAACGCTTCGATATCGTAGAAGAAAACGCCGTCCCCACTTTGGCTTTTGCGCCAGTTGACATTGCCGTCGGGTGACGTGGAAATCACCTGGTTCCCGTCAACGACGATGATCTGACCGCCGATTTCCGCGATTCCGGTTGGATTCCGCAGCCCCTCCCCGTCAGAGAGTACAATCTTTTCATGAGCTCCGTTGGATCCGATCTTGTAGAGGCCGCCATTCACGGCATTGGAGCCAAACTCCTCGTCCGGACCGCCGGGACCGATGGAAACGGCAAACAGGTCCGATCCCTTGGGCAGGACAGCTTCAGTGAAGGGCGGCAAGCCTTCGACTGTCGTTCCATCTGCAAGGACCGGCTGGATCATCATTACGAAAACCAAAGGATGTAGAATCTTCTTCATCGGAACATGCTCTTCCATCGTGTTGAATTGCGGCTGAAGCTCGAAGGGGCGTGAATGGGATTGTGGTGTCTGCAGACACACCAATGACTAAGAGCGGAAAGGCAATCGCGTCGTTCGCTCACCGGTCAGATTGAAAACAGCGTTGGCAACAGCCGGCAAGAGCGGTGGCAGACCTGGTTCGCCAACGCCGCCAGGTTCGTCTGCCCCCTGCAATATGCTGACATTGATGTGCGGCATTTCGGACATGCGCAGCGGCTCATAGTCATGGAAGTTGGATTGCTCGATTTCGCCATCGGCGAGCGTGATTTCGCCGCGAAGAAAAGCGCTCAGGCCGAACACGATGCTGGAGTGCATCTGCGCTTCCACCTGTCCGGGATTGACCGCCACTCCACAGTCCACGACACACGTCACCTTGTCGACGCGCAGATCGCCGTCGACGATCCGCACCTCTGCGACCTCTCCGACTATGCTCTCGAAAGATGTTACCAGCGCAAGACCCCGTCCAACATTGACGGGAACCGGGTTTGACCACTCGGCTTTTTCAGCCAACTTATCCAAAACGGCCAGGTGTCGGGGTTTGTCCCGCAACAGCCTCCGGCGAAACTCCAACGGGTCTCGGCCGGCAGAGATCGCGAGGTCGTCGATCAAACTCTCTATGGCAAACGGATTGTGAGATGCGCCCACTGCTCGCCAGAAATGAACCGGGAACCCCGGATCATGATCCACCCATTCAATGCGGGTGTTCGGAATGTCGTAAGGCAGGTTGACCAAACCCTCGACGGCTTGCTCGTCAACGCCGTCTTCCCGGATCAGGAAAGACAAGCCCGACCACTTCGAAACCGACGGCTTGGCAATCTTGACATCGAGGGCCGCAAGTTCTCCGGCATCGTTCAGAACCCCGGTCGCACGGGTGAGATTGAAGGAGCGATACCGTCCGGCGCGCATATCGTCCTCCCTGGAGTAGACGAGTTGAACCGGTCGACCGATCATCATTGCGATTTCAGTCGCTGCCGCGACAAAGTCCTGGGCAGACCGGCGACCGAAGCCACCCCCCAGGAACGTCGTGTGCACGGTGACGTTTTCCGGATCGATGCCAGCGATGTTGCCAACGGTCCTCTGCACGATGCTTTGTGCCTGCGTCGGTCCCCAGACCTCCGCGACACCGTCGCCAACGGAAACGGTCAGGTTCATGGGTTCCATGCAAGCATGGGCAAGATAGGGTTGTTCGAACTCGCGTGTGATGGATTTGCCTTCCGCGACCGACTCCACATTGCCGTTGGCTTCGGCAACCAATCCCGAAGTGTCTAAAGCTCGGCGATAACCGTCACGAATGTCATCCATGCCCACGCCCGCAAACGGGCCAGGCTCCCATTCGATGTCCACGTCGTCGCGGGCTGAGTGTGCTGCCCAGTAATGATCGGCAAGGACCGCCACACCGGTCGAGATGGAAATGACATCGCGGACACCGGCCCGAGATAACGCTCTTTCCGCGCTGAAGGACCGCACGGTCGCCTGAAACTGAGGGGCCGAAATCACCACAGCGGTCAGCATGTCGGGAACCCGCACATCGATGCCGAACTCAGCCTGCCCGGTGATCTTCTGCCTTGTATCCAGCCGCCTCGTCGGGTGGCCAATGATCGAACGCTCGCCAGCCGGCTTCAGCAACGGTTTGGCCGGTACCGGCAATTTCGATGCTTCGAATGCGAGATCTGCAAACGTCGCTTGCTGACCACCCGGACCGGAAACGACGCCGTCCGCGACAGACAATGCATCGACATCGGCGCCCCACCTGTTGGCCGCCGCCTGCTCGAGCATCATGCGCGCTGCGGCACCCATTGTCCGCATTCGCACCCATTCGCTGCGCAGACCACTCGATCCACCGGTGATCATGAAACCATTGAACGGAAACCCGAATTCCGGTGCGGACTTCGCCTGCACCACCACTATGGACCCCCATTCGCAGCCCAATTCATCCGCGATCAGTTGCGCAATGCCGGTCAATGTGCCCTGACCCATTTCCGACTTGCCGACGGTGAGGATCACCCGCCCGTCGGAAGCGATTTCGATATAAGCACTTGGCTTGAAACCTTCACCGTCCAAGGCGTTGTCACTGCGAAGAACTGTGTTCGCAAGCGCCAGTCGGGACGCTGACATGGCCACCAACAATCCACCGCCAAACGCAGCGCCGGAGGCCAGGAAGCCTCGACGGCTGACAAAAGTTGTCTCCGAAGTCATGCCCCTTGCGCTCCTGCTGCCGCATGAATGGCCTCGCGGATGCGTGCATAAGTGCCGCACCGACACAGATTTCCCGCCATGGCATCATCGATCTCGCTGTCGTCGGGCGCCGACGTTTTCGCCAACAGAGCACTTGCCGACATGATCTGCCCCGACTGACAGTACCCGCATTGGGGAACGTCAATATCCTGCCAGGCAGCCTGGACTCTGGCTCCGGCTTCTGTCGATCCAATATGCTCGACGGTGGTTACGGAGCCACCGGCCGCTTCATCCAGGCTTGTCAGACAGGACCGCACCGCCTCGCCGTTCAAGTGAACCGTGCACGCACCGCAGAGGCCTGCACCGCAACCGAATTTGGTACCAGTCAAGCCGACAATATCGCGGATCACCCAGAGCAGTGGCATGTCTTCAGGAACATCGATGTCATGGCGGACATCGTTGATGGTCAGCGTAATCAAGGCGTGTTTCTCCATTGAATCTCAGAGCCCAGCGGCAGATCGGGGAACCGTCGCTGGTTGCGTCATCGAGATAGATAATGATATCCGTGCATTCCGAAAATGACTGATCTTGGATAATCAGCATGCAGAAAATGAATGCAGATCTTGCCATGTTGGATATGCGCGTATTGAGTTTTCTCGATGTCCTTCTTCAGACCGAAAGCGTGACGCGCACGGGCGAGATTATCGGGATCAGCCAACCCTCAGCCAGCCGAATGCTTGCCCGCACCCGCCGCCTGATCGGCGATCCGCTGCTGATCAGAACCCAGAAAGGGTATCAGTTGACGGACCACGCACGGTCGTTGCGAGAGCCGGTCTTGGAAGCGATTTCATCTCTGCAGGCCGTTTTCTCAAAGCCTGAGTTCAATCCCGCTGACTCCGACAGGACATTTCGGGTTGCCTGCACGGACTATGCTGTTGCCTGCGTTGTCGGGCCCCTGATGCGGCAACTGTCAGGTCACGCGCCGTCGATATCGGTCGACGTGTCGCCACTGGTGCCGGAAAGCTTCACAATGCTTGATCACGGCGAGATTGACTTTGTGCTCTACGCAACCCTGAGCGTGAAGGGCGATTTCATCGTCCAGAAGCTTTTCGATGAAAGTTACGCCTTGGTCATGCGCAAGGGGCACCCGCTCCTGGATCTCCTCTCAGAGCGAAGTGCTCTTGAGCCTGAAGACATTACCGGGATCCCGCAGGTGGAGTTTTCCTATCCGACGCAGGAGAACCTCCAGCCTGATCCGGTGTTGCGTGACGACAGCGGCAGCACCGAATCCACCCTCTCGGTCCCGTTCTTTACGGCGATGCCGTTTATTGTCGCCGATACCGATGCAGTTGCACCGGTGCCAGGCCGCTTCGGCGCATTGCTCGCTCGCGATTACAATGTCGAGGCCGTGCCGTACCGTCCCAGCCGAGGATTTCCCTACCATCTGATTTGGCACGAGCGCGCGCGCAGCAATCCGGCAGTCCGTTGGATGGTCGAACAATTTGTCGCGGCGACATGGCAATGAGCCATTCGATAGAAGACTTTACTCTGGCGGCTGTGTCGCGAGGCGGCAAATCAGGTCGACATGAGCGTCGAGCCATTGCTGATCCAACGGCAACCCCGCAATCAGCTTCCTAAAATAGGGAACCGCTATCGCCATCTCGATCAGTTGCCTTACCGGAGCACCTTCGCGCAGTTCCCCCCGTTTTCTGGCCGCCTCGAAGACATCTTCCATGCTGGCAATGCGATCTCGCATGAAACCTTCGATCACTGAACGCGCATTTTTATCGGTGGCCGCCGCCGCAATGACCTGCGGAGCAACCTGACCCCAGGGCGTTTCATTCAGAGCAATCCTCAGTTTGCCCATCATCAAGTCTAAATCGGTGCGCAAAGGTCCGTTTGTCATCGGTGCGAATTTCGGTGACGTCGCTGCCAGCAGGAACGCGTCATTGCGCATTTCATCAAGCTTCGGCCAGTGCCGGTATAGGGTGCTGCGTGAGATACCGGTCGCTTTGCTCACCGCCCCGTGTGTGACGGCCAATACCCCTTCTTCCTGAAGGATCTTCTGAGCAGCATCGAGCGCGAGAGTGCGTGTCGCGATTATGCGCGGATCTTCAGTCAGGGTCATTCATCCTTTGTAGTACAATTTGTTGCATAGCGATACAGTCTGTTCTACAGTGCAGTTGCCGAGAAAGCTGCGTCAAGCGTGCTCAGCTATGCCTCGCCGAAGGCAAACCCACAACGCTTGATGCTGTGGAATTTGAACCACCTTGAGGGAGCACGCTGGAAGGAGAGCGAGCTTTCGCAACAACCCTACAAGCAAAGGAAATGGCCATGAAGTTGAAATTATCGTTGCTCGCAGCCGGTCTGATCACGTCGCTGACAGCGGGTGCGGTTCTTGCCGACAATCATGCCAGCCCGTTTGCCGCCGGCATCAAGGCGCGCCAGGCTCAGATGCAGCTTTATGCGTTCAACCTCGGCATCCTTGGTGCGATGGCCAAGGGCGATGCCGAATACAATGCTGAAGCCGCGGTTCTGGCGGCCAACAACATCGTGCTTGCCGCATCAATCCATCAACCGCAAGCCTGGGCTCCAGGTTCCGACAGTGACGCCGTGAAAGGGTCCCGGGCTCTTCCGGCCATCTGGCAGAATTTTCCGGATGTCGGCGCAAAATCTGCAGAGCTTCTGGCGGCGGCAGAAGCGATGAAAGCGGCAGCAGGCGATGGACAACAGGCCCTCGGTGGAGCGATGGGCAGACTGGGCGGCGCCTGCAGCGCCTGTCACAAGGCTTATCGCGCGCCGGCCAGCTAGCCCAAATCCGCAAATCTCCCACTCCGGCGAAAGCCGGGGCGGCGATGGATTCCATAGACCAGCTCACCATATCGCCGTCAGAAGGATTGCTGAGTTGAAGATCAAACCGATATTGCAGGGTTTTATCGCATTGGCCCTTGTCGCTGTTTCCTCTGCGACAACACTTGCCCTGGATCTGCCGAGGCGGGAAACGCCAATTCCGCAGACCACGAACGGTGTTCCGCATGTTCAGATCGGCGTAAATCCCGACCCGGCCATTTCCGCGGAACTGCTCAAACGGGTATCCAATATCCCCGGCGTCAGGATCGGGCCGACGGTCATATCCCTGCCGGGCGCCCAAGGCTTCCGGATCAAAGACGACGTGGCACTGGCCAGACCCGAAGTGATTGTCGGCGGCCGCGAATTTGCCCACCTTCATCCGGACGGCAGCCTGCACGCATCGCTTTCACCAGAACTCGCGGTACGCGCCGCAAAGGCAGGTTGGGCCATAGCCCATCCCTGGGCCAATAGGAGACCGGGCTGGGAGGGATTCGTGATGATTTACACGCCCACCGATCGCGAAGAGCTCGACGTGGTCTACGACTTGATCGTGCAATCCTTTGCCTATGTAACAGGCCGCGACGCGTCTTCACTTTGAAGCCTTGAGGCTGGTCTTCCGGCCTTCAATGAGCCGTTCGCCCGACGGTTGGACTTCGACCAGGACAGTTCAGGCAATTGTGCCCTCATCGGAGACGACAAATTCGCTTTGGGCGCTTTCCTTGAGGACCAACAACGCGTTCGGGATATCGTTTTGTTCAAGTTTTTTAGCGCGTTCCGGAGGTGACAGGTGGTCCCATCTCTGTTCGAGACGCGCACGCAGAGTGGACATCGGCACATCGAGAAAGACGGTTGTATCGAACAGGTCCATGAGCCCGGACCAGGGTGACCGCTGAAGAAACAGGTAGTTGCCCTCGACAATGATATGACGGGCCGGGGCTTTTATTGACCGGGCACAGTTCCTGGCAATCTCGATCTCGCGATCGAAAACGGGCACCAGAATTTCGTGCTCAATCCCATCCCGTAGCCTGGACAACATGGATGCAAATCCCTCAACGTCGAAGGTGTGCGGTGCACCTTTGCGGTCCCTCCAACCGCGCGGGATCAGGATCAAGTCATCCAGATGAAACCCGTCCATGGGCAGTATCGCCGCGCTTCCGGGTTCGGTGGAATTGAGTTTGTCTGTCAATCGTTCTGCCAGGGTCGACTTGCCGGATCCGGGCGGTCCGGCGATGGCCGTAAAGCTGCGAACGGTTTCACCCCGCTCACGGACGATGTCAGCAAGTTCGCCATACTCGACGGGAATTGCCTTGTTCATCGTTCGAAACGAATGCCCGCGGCTGCCGCCTCCTCGACAAGGTAGGGCAGTCCTTCGGTAATCACGTCTTCCGGATTTTCCGCAACCGGCCGCCATACCGCCAGCCCGGATGCGATTTCGGGCGCCAGGTGCACAAAACTCTCCATCGTCATGATGCCGTCATACCCGGCCGCTGCGGCGCCTTCAAATACGTCCCGCCAATCGATTGTACCGCGGCCTGGTACACCGCGGTTCGATTCTGAGAGGTGGAGATATCCAAAGTGATCGCCGGCATCGGCAAAGCCTTCGCGAAAGCCCTTCTCTTCGATGTTCATGTGATACGTGTCGAGATGAATGAAGATATTGTCCGCTCCGACACGATCGATCATGGATGCGCTCTGGGCGGCAGTGTTCAAAAGATGGGTCTCATACCGATTGCACGGCTCAATTCCCAAACGCATGTTGAAGCGCTTTGCGGACTTGGACACCCGATCGAGCAGCCGGCGGATTCCATCGAGCTCAGCTTCGGTTGGAGGTGCTCCGGAGGTCTTGCCGATCGTGCCGTAGGTAACCCCGGACAGGCAATCCGAGCCAGCCTGTCTGGCGATCTCCAACGCCCGGTCCAGATAGTCGGCAACCTGTTCAAGATCACGGCCTACCTCCAAATCCGCTGGCAGACCAAGAGAGCACACGATGGCTATGTCATGACGCTCGGCTACGGCCCGAGTGCCCGCCGCATCGTAGTTCTCAGGATCCAGCAGCGGTGTCTCGATTGCGCCGACGCCATGCTCCAGGATCGGAGGCAGAAAACGATCGGCCTCCGAGGGATTCCAAAGCGGCGTGAAGGCGAGTGAATGCACTCCGAGACGCGGCATGATTGTTCCTTTGCTTTCCTAGCCGTGAGCGCCGACAATATAGGAAACGACTTCGGCCATGTCGGTTTCGTCGCGTTTGAGATCGGCAATAACATTGCCACGGCGCAAGACGACAATTCGACTGCACGCCTCGAACACATCGTTGAGCCTGTGACTGATCAATATGGTCGCAATGCCTTCGCCCTGCATCTGTTTGATGAGTTTGAGCACGCTCTCGACCTCCCTCACGGCCAACGCTGCAGTCGGCTCATCCATGATGACCAGTTTGGGTTTGAATGTCAGTGCGCGTGCGATCGCGATGGTCTGGCGCTGGCCGCCCGATAGCATGCCGACCGGTATATGGATCGATGGAACATGGACGCCCAGTCGATCGATCATTTCCGTGGCGCGTTCATCGATCTTTGTCTTGTCCACGAATTTCGGGATCAAACCAAACAGACGCTTGGTCGGTTCCCTGCCGAGGAAGATGTTGTTGGCGACATCCTGCTGCGGGGCGAGCGCCAGATCCTGATAGATCATTTCGATGCCGAGCTCGCGCCGCGTCCCGGGGTCCGCGAGCGTCAGGTCCTGTCCGTCGAAATGGACGCTACCGTTGTCCACCGGATAAACTCCGGTGATGGTTTTCATGAGAGTTGATTTGCCGGCGCCGTTGTCGCCAACCAGACCAACCACCTCACCGGCTGCAATGGAAAGATTGACGCCGTAGAGCACCTGCACGGCGCCGAAGGATTTTTCTACATTTGCTAACTCCAAGAGGCTCATTGTGCTCGCCTGTCTCTGCTGCGAACCTGATCCAACCACACGGCAGCAATCAGGACGGCTCCGATCGCCATCTGCTGGTAATAGGCCTGTACGGCCATCAGGTTCAGCCCATTCTGGAGCACGCCCATGATAAGAGCACCGATCATCGTTCCCAGAATGGAGCCGCGACCACCGAACAGGTTGGTGCCACCGATGATGGCGGCGGTGATGGCGAGCAGCTCGTAATTGAGTCCGGCCGTCGGATCACCCGTGTTGACCCGCGCTGTGAAGATGAGACCGGCAACGCCTGCCATAAGGCCCGAGATTGTGTACAGGATCACGCGCTGCCGGCGAACATTGATGCCCGTCGCGCGGGCAGCATTCTCATTGTCTCCGAGAGCCAGCGTGTGGTGCCCGAACGGCGTGTGGGCCAGAACATAGTGGGCAATCAGCGCTACCGCGACCAGAATGAAAACCGGTGTGGGTATGCCCCAGGGGCGCGCCTGGCCAAGGAACAGGATTTCGTCCGGCAAACCATAGATCCCGCGGCCGCTGGAAATGATCAGCGCCAAACCGCGAGCAATGCCCAGCATTCCAAGCGTCACGATGAATGCCGGCACATGCCCTCGGGTGACGATGAAGCCGTTGACGGCCCCGGCCAGCGCTCCGGCACTGAGTGCGCCAATGATGGCGAAGAACCAGGGAAGCTCCAGAGTTACGCACAGCGCCGCACCGGTGACAGAGGCCAGCCCGAGGACTGAGCCCAGTGACAGGTCGATGCCTGCGGCGCTGATGACGAACGTCGCGCCGATCGCCAGGATCCCGAAAGTTGCGGTCGCCAGGATGATGTTGAACAGGTTGCTGGCGGTCAGAAACACCCGCACCCCGTCGCCGGTTACTGGCGAAAGCACCGTCATGATCACGCCGAGAGCCAGCAGAACCAGGATCGACTCGACGCGGATATGGGTGCGTTCCAGAAGTCTGAGCATGAGAATCAGTCGGTAGGCAGGCCGGGCCGGCAAACCGCCGGCCCGGCCCGATTGATCTTTACTTCACGAACTCGAGCATCGGGTCCGTGCCCGCTTCGAGAACTTCCTTGGTCAGCACCATTGTCGGGACGTAGATCCAGTCGCCGTCCGGCTTCTGGCCGTCCTTCATGCCTTTGACCATCTCAACCGCCTGTTTGCCGACTAGGTAGGGCAGCTGCGCCACGGAAGCTGACAGGCGCCCGGACTTGATGGACTTCACGGCATCGGAGTTTCCGTCGACACCGATCACTGTCACCTGATCTTGTTTGCCGGCAGCGTAAACGGTCTCGACGGCGCCCAGAGCCATGCCGTCATTCGCCGCAAAGATGGCGACGAGGCCAGGATGTGCAGTCAGGATGTCGTTGGTGATGTTCGCTGCCTTGCCACGGTCCCAGTCTCCCGGCAGCGAAGCAACGATTTCCAGACCTGGAGCCAGTTCCGCCAGCTTGTCGGCAAATCCGGATGCGCGCTTCTGACCGGTCACGTTGCCGGACAGACCTTCGATCACCAGAACCGGTCCCTTCGCATCTGCACCGATCTGGCCAACGAGCCATTCGGCACCTTGCCCGCCTGCCGCAACATTGTCGGAACCAATCGAAAAGGCGATGTCGACGCCCGCATCCGCGGCGATTTTATGGTCAAGGTTTCCGTCGAGATCGACGACGGGAATGCCCATATCGTTGGCACGCTTGAGGCAAGGCAGAAGAATGGTCGAATTGATCGCGGCAGTGATCATCGCATCAGGCTTGCGTTCCAGCATCGTGTTGCACACGTTGAGCTGAGGCTCCGCGGCCTGGTCGCTCTCGACTGCCTGCAGATAGTATTCGACGCCGGCGGCATCAGCGCCCTCGCGCACTCCGAGTTCCATCGCCCCCCAGAACGGGTTGGACAAGGTCTTCATCAAGACGCCATAGGTCTCCGCCTGCACCGGCAGTGCAAACATACCGACCATTGCGGCCAATGTCAGTTTCTTCAGCATTAGGTTTCCTCCCTTGGCTAGCTGAAATGACGCGCCTGCTTCGGCGCGCGGGTGCAATTCGCGCGGCCAGCCCTTTCTGGGCCGGCCCACTATTGGGTTCCTTTCCCCTGTGCTGCTACCAGCGTCCCCCGCGGTTCCAGTCGGCAGCCGACGCGCATGATTCCTCCCGGCCCGTCGCCACCTTCGATCCTTGCAAGCAGACGTTCCCAGGCATTTTTCGCGATCTCACGGACAGGCTGAACGATGGCCGCCACCGGCGGATGCACCTGTGCCATCCAGGCGCTATCGTCGAAACCGACCAGAGCGGTCTTCCTTCCGGGATCGAGGTTGCGGGCCTGGGTGATCCCGTAGGCGGCCAACGTTGCCGGGTTGAACAGGCTGAATATTGCCGTCGGGTCCGGATGGTCTTCGAGATAGCGATCAATTTTATCGCGAGCGTTTTCGACCGTTCCTCCGGTCGGCAGAAAGTCTACCTCAACCCTCACTCCACTCTCTGAAACCGCACGCTTTACACCTTCAAGCCGCTCCCTGACGTTGCCGATCTCCTTGCCGAGATGGACAACGAGCACCCGTCTGTGACCGAGATCGATCAGCCGCCGCATTACCTCGGCGCTGGCCTCGGCATTGTTCACACCGATGCAGTCGAACCCCTCCAAAGGCGCAATTCGGTCCATGAGAACGAAGGGCGTTTCATTGCCCTCCAGAAGATCTTCAGGCGATGTAGCCTGTGACGGAACCAGGAGAACGCCGGCCACCCGCCAACCGATCAATTCGTCGACTTCCCGTGCCTCGATTTTCGGATCTTCACGGCTCGACGTGGCGACGATGCGGTATTGCGTTTCCTCGGCGAAGCGCTCCAGTTGGGCCACGAGTTCCGCAAAAAATGGGTTTTCGAAGTCCGGGATCACGAGGCCGATGATGCGGCTGTGTTGACGGCGAAGGTTTGACGCAATGGTGTTGCGACGATAGCCGAGCTTCTCGACCGCTTCCAGGACAGCCCGCCCGATCGGATCATCCTGGCGCCGTCGCCCATTCATGACGTTGGACACGCATCCGGGGGACACGCCGGCGGTGCGGGCGACATCCAGAATGGATGGTCTTGGCCTTGATCGAGCTTTGCTTCGAACTGCGGACATAGTCTCCTCTTGCAGATAGGATAGAAAAAACGTTTTATGCTGTAAATCGTTTTTTGAAGGAATCGGGTGACGCCATGCGTATCCTTTACGATCCTGCGCCGCGCACGACGGCGGAGATTTTCACCGAGGATGCTCGAAAAAACCTTTGGCGAGACCATGAGGTTATCGAAGTCGACGAAGAGAACCGGGACGCCTTGTACCAGGCTCATCTGCCGGACACGGACGTGCTCATTTCTCAGCAGCCGATGGACAAAACGCGACTGGACTCAGCCCCGCATCTGCGTGCGATCTTCAACGTGGAAACCAATTTTCTGCCCAATATCGACTATGAGTCCTGCTTTGAGCGCGGCATCCACGTGCTGACGCCGAGTTCGGTTTTTGCGATACCTGTGGCGGAAATCGGCCTCGGCATGGCGCTATCCCTGGCAAGAGGGATTCACGTCGGCCATGGCAAGTTTGTGGAAGGCAAGGAAGAATACGGCCTCTCCGGAAACGGAGATGCGGAGTTGCTCACGGGCAGTCAGATCGGGATCGTCGGGTTTGGAGACCTGGGCCAGGCTTTGCGCCAGTTGCTGATGCCTTTCCAGGCGCGCATCCTCGTTCACGATCCTTGGCTGCCTGAAGGCCTGTTGCTGCGGCAAGGTGTCGAGCCCGGCACCCTTGAAACGGTGCTGAAGGATTGTCGCATCGTCTTCGTCACAGCGGCAGTGACGTCGAGGAATCAACACCTGCTGGATGCAAGGCGACTCTCCTGGATGCAGGATGGGGCCATGCTGGTGCTTCTGAGCCGCGCGGCGCTGGCGGATTTCGACGCCCTCCGGGCAGAGGCGGCTGCAGGACGCCTGCGAATAGCCACTGATGTTTTCCCACAGGAACCAGTCTCAGCCTCAGACCCGATACGGCAAACACCCAATATGCTGTTTTCTGCTCATCGCGCCGGTGCGCTGACCAACGCGTTGCAACAGATCGGCACATTGGTTCTGGAAGACCTGTCGCTGATCGCTCAGGGTCTGCCGCCTGTGTCCTGCCGCCGGGCGCAACGCGAGACCATCGGCCTGATGCGCAGCAAGCCAATTGAAAAATCCTGACTTGAACCAGTGGCGTGAAGAGTTGCTGCGGGGATTGCCTTGCAGGTGTCAGGGGCCTGCGGCTTCCCTATCAAAAGTTTGGTCAGCCGGAGGGCAGCGATGACAATCCAGAGTGTTGGGACGAGCGGGCCGGAAGCGCCCATTTATGTCGAGTCCGAATGGGCCGATCTGAAAGAATGCGTCTATGGATCACCCGATCATTGGGTGCTGCCGCTCATGTACAAGGACTCTCGCCTGCGGGCACAGGGAGAATTTGGCGAATTCTGGATGAAGAATGCCGGCCGCGACATGAAAGAAGCGAGTCCGGACCTCTTTGCCGAGATGAGCAGCCAGGTTCAGGGCGCAATCGACTTCCTGGAAGATTATGGCGTCGAGGTGCATGTGGCCGGGGTGATCAGCCCGCTCAACCGCAAATTTCCCCGCGGCGAAGATCACGGCGTTTCGACGCCGTGGATGCGCGATCCGTTCGTGACCATCGGCAACAACGTCATCGAACTGGCTCCCCGCAGCCTTTTTCATCGGCGCCAGCGCTTTGCGATCCGTTCCATTCTGGCCGGCACCATGGAGCGTGGCGCTCGGTATTTCGCGCAGCCCGACGGCGGAGCGGAAGACGCATGCAGTGGGCCGGGATGGGGATATCTCGAAGGGGGCGACGTCTTTGTCCTGGGCAAGACCATTCTCGTTGGGCATTCCGGCGGGTGCAGCAACCCCGAGGGTGCGCGTTGGCTGCACCATATGCTGGGGCCGGACTACACGGTGCAGACGGTAACGATCGACCCGATGTTCCCACACCTGGATTGTGTCATGATGACACCACGAGAGGGCGTCGTCTTCGCCGCTCTCGATGCGCTGCCGGAGGGCCTGCCGGCGCTATTCGACGACTGGGATGTATTTAACGTTCCTAAGGCGCTGGCCAAGTCTCACATGGGTTGCAACAATCTGGTCTTGAATGACCGGACGGTTGTCGTGCCGGCCGAAAGCGAGCTCGATATCATCGCTGACAGTTTGAAGGCGCGAAACTTCGAAGTCCTGCGGCTGCCTTATCGGGTCCCTTGCATGGTCGGTGGTTCGTTTCGTTGTGCCCATCAGCCGCTGATCCGCACCACCTGACCCTGTTGGCAGCTGATCCCGGATACGGCACGCTCTGGAACCGGAGCGCAACTTTGGGCAAGGTCATGGCTCGGCAATTTTCGGATTGGGTAGGCGCTTGCCATGGTCCTGCAGCTTTATGGGTGTGATCAAAGTTCCTCGACCGAGCGTGTGCGGATCGCTCTGGCCCTCAAGAACCTGTCCTACGAGACCATCTCGGTCGATGACATCGGATGGGACACCTACGAGCGGATAAACCCGCAGCGATTGGTGCCCACACTTGCCGTAGACGACCAGCTCATCCCGCAATCGAACGCCATTCTTCATTACCTGGAAGAGCGGTGTCCAGAGCTGCCACTGCTTCCATCAGATCCGGTACTGAGGGCACAAGCCCGGTCGTTTGCCCAGTATATCAGCTGCGAAATGCACGCCGTCGACATCCGCCGGGTTCGGAAATATCTGCAGGAGGCATTCGCTCTCCAGCAGTCTCAACTCGATCGCTGGAGCGACCATTGGTTCACGGAAGGTTTTTCGCGGCTGGAAACAATGCTGCTGGGACAATCCAACGCCCATGATTTCTGTTTCGGGGACCAGCCCGGATGGGCGGAAGCGCACCTGGTGCCGCACATGCGAAAGGGAGTGACCCGGTTCAATCTCGACCGGACCGCCTTTCCGCAGCTCTCGGCGATCTACGACAAATGTATCGATCATCCCGCCTTTATCGCGGCCGCCCCGCAAACATCCCGTTAGGTTTCGAACCAAACCCTCCCGCCGCATCGACAGGCCCGCCAGCCGGGCGACGCCCGGGCGCTAGAAAAACCTGTTTGCAGGCCGCCCGAAAAAAGAAAGTGCCTGTGCATCGGGTGGCGCTCCACCGCCCGCTGCTGATCTCGGCATCCAAAAACGAAGGACGCTCACCGACCCCCGGAAACCGGCAAAACTGCTCCGGTTATGTAGGAGGCTTCCTCGGAGACCAACCAAAGCGCTGCACGAGCAACTTCTTGATCACTGCCACTGCGCCCCATAGGAACCGTTTTGGCCAGGCGTGCGAGACGACCACTATCGCCGCTTTGATCGTGCATTGTGGTATCGATCAATCCTGGTCTGACTGCGTTGACGCGGATTCCCTCAGCAGCCAACTCCCTGCTCAATCCGATGGTCAAGCTTTCTATGGCGCCCTTTGTGGCCGCATAATGAACATACTCCCCGCCACCGCCCAATGTCGCGGCCATGGATGAAATGTTGACAATGGCACCACCGTTGCCGCCCGCCTGGGTGGACATTCGCCTGATCGCTGCGCGGCATGCAAAGAACGTTCCCCGCGCATTAATCCGAAAAATATGATCCCAGGTTTGCGATGAACAATCGGCAAGCCGCGTTGGCTCCCCCATGACTCCAGCTGAGTTAATCAGCGCTCCAACGGCCATCCCGCGATTGTCGAGCTCAGTGAAAGCCGCATCGACGGATTTTTCGTCACCAACATCACAGGCAACATGAAGGACATTGGGTGGCATGCTTTCATCAGCGGCAGTTCTCGACAAATCAACCACGGGCTGGTCCAGTCTTGACGCCAGGCGGACTATTGCTGATCCGATTCCGCGACTGCCTCCTGTGATGACGATCGCTTCTGTCATGCTGCACTCCAATCAAAGCAAGAATGCCGAGACGGCAGGGTCCTAATTAGCTGTCACACATTGGACAGGTCAGACGAACAGCCCCCAAACAATCAGGCTTCGAACAATCGGCCGAACCCCTCCCGCCGCGTCGACAGGCCCGCCAGCCGGGCGGCGCCCCAGACCCCGGCCATGGCGCTTGAAACGACCGGCAAATGATGCCGGTCTTCGATCGGCTGGGTGATCGACGCCGTTTGCAGGCCGCCGCAGGAAATGAAAAGTGCCTGGGCATCGGGCGCCGCCGCCAAGGCCCGGTCGGCCAGATCGACGATATCCCGGTCGGTGACGTCGAAGACGTCTTTCACGTCCTTGATGTCGAGAAAACGCAACGCTTCGATCGCGAAACCACTGGCGCTCAAATACTCCTGCAGCGGCGTGTTGACCGACTCCCCATAGGCGGTGGCGACAGTCAGGGTGCTGGCACCCAGATGATTCAGCGCATCGACGACAGATTGGGTCATGGTGGTCGACGGGACCCCGGCTGCCGTTTCCATGGCGGATATCAAATCGCGGTTGAAATCCGGGCCCTGATAAAAGCTCAGCGACGTGCCCATCAGCGAAACAACCTCAGCGCCCTCGCCTGCAAGATCTGACGCCAGCTCCCCGACGCGATCGATGACGCTGTCGTATCCCTGCGGCGTCATCTCGGTCAGACCGAGGCCCCTGGCGAGGAATTCGACATCCGGATAAAGCTGCATGGGTTCCGGCGGGACAAACCCTTGCGCGGGCGGAACGATCATCCCGATCCTGGTGGCTGAGGTTGGCATCGCTAGCTTGCATCCCGTGTCGTGACGCGGTCGCTCAGGAGAAAATCGAACAGCCGATCGCTGTCGATTTTCTCATGTTCGCGCATCAGCTGCCGCACCAGCACCGGATCACGTTTGTCCAGAGCATCGATGATGCTTGCGTGATCGGCATAGGACTGCGACATGCGATCCAGTTTTTCGAACAACCATATCCGATAGGGCGTGACCCGAGTCCTGACGGAGCGCAGATAGCGCAACAGAGTCTCGTTTCGCGACGCTTCGGCAAGATATTCATGAAAGCGGATATTGCAGGCCTGAAACGCCTCGATATCGCCCTCCTCCAGGGCGGTTTGAGAAGCCGTATGGACTGAGCGCAGCTTGTCGAGTTCTGTTTTGCCGATGCGCCGCGCCGCCAACTCGGCCACCAGCGTTTCGAGGCCGATCAGGGCTTCGAAAAGTTCGATGAGCTCGGAACCGTCGACCTTGCAGACAAAGGCCTGCTGGCGTGGCGGGCTGCTGACGAGACCCTGTGACGTCAGATCGCGGATCGCCTCTCGGATCGGCGTTCTCGATATGCCAAGCCGTTTCGCCCATTCCCGCTCATCAAGTACGTCACCCGGCAACAACCGGCCGCACAGAATGTCATCTTCAATGGCCCGCCGGGCTTTTGTCGCAAGGTTTTCGGTCTCCGGCATTTCGGCGTCTTTCATGGCGCTCAGCTGTCCTCGGAAAAGGGCAGGATCAAAGTGGAGATGTCGTCGTCTGCGTGCCCCTTGTCGACCGTGGCATTGAGCATCGCACAGGCGGTGCGGGTCATTGGCAGTTTTGCGCTGTTGGCATCGCCGAATTCGATCACCGCATCGATGTCCTTCAGCATGGTTGCCACCGTTCCCAGCGGATTCTCGAAATTGCGTCCGGCCATCCTCGGAGCGAGCAGTTGAAACGGCTTCGAGTCGGCGAAACCGCCGGCCAGAGCAGACGTCAGCCGACTGGCATCGACGCCGGCCTTTTCCGCGAGATTGACCGCCTCGGCGACGACGGTCATCGTGCAGCCGGAGATTACCTGGTTGACCAGCTTGGTCATCTGCCCGGTGCCAACCGGCCCCATATGGGTGATGTTGCTGCCCATCGTCTCGAGAACCGGGCGAACGGTTTCAAACGCCTGCTCCTCACCGCCCACCATGAAGGTCAGCGTGCCGGCCTCCGCGGCTGGCGTTCCACCGGAAACCGGCGCATCCAGCCAATCCGCGCCGGTTGCGGCCTTGAGCCTTTCAGCAAAGCCGCGGGTCGAATCCGGATGAAGGGTTGAGAAATCCGCAAGAAGCGGTGGTGCGCCGGCGGACACCACGCCATTATCCCCGAAGACCACGGCCTCGACGGCCTTCGCGTCCATCAGACACATGAGCAGGATGTCACATTGCGCCGCGACCTCGGCTGGGGTCGACGCCTGGGTCGCGCCAGCCGCGACAGCTGCCGCGCATTTCTCCGGGCTGCGGTTCCAGACGATGACGTCATAGCCGCCATCGAGCAGTCGCAACGCCATGGGCGAGCCCATCAGGCCCATGCCCAGATATCCAATGCGTGGTTTATTCATCGGGCAGATCGTCCCATTCCCAGGTGACATTTCCGGAATGCGTCACGGCGCCGCCGAAGGCGCTTCCGACCAGGGCCGCGTATTTTTCGTGAGCGCCGGCGAGCTTCCTTGGCGGTCGCTCGCGGGCCGCTGCCCGTCTCTTCTCCAGTTCCGCTTCATCGACCAGCAGATCGATGCTGCGTGCCTGCTCGGTGTCGATGCGGATGGTGTCGCCATTCTGGACCAATCCCAACGGGCCGCCGGCCGCGGCCTCCGGTGACAAATAGCCGATGCACATGCCACGGGTGGCGCCGGAAAAGCGCCCATCCGTTACCAGCGCGACTTTTTCTCCCATGCCCTGGCCGTAGATGATGGCCGTGGGGCCGAGCATCTCACGCATGCCCGGGCCGCCCTTCGGCCCCTCGTTGCGAACGATGATGACGTCGCCTTCCTGGTAATCCAGCTTGCGCACGGCGGCCATGCATTCTTCTTCGCTTTCGAACACGCGGGCCGGGCCTTCGTGCACACGTTTCTTCAGGCCCGACACCTTGATGAAGGCCCCTTCCGGCGCAAGGTTGCCCTTCAGCACGATGACGCCGCCGGTGCTGTCGATGGCGTTTGACACCGGGCGAATGACGTCACCATCGGGGGACGGCGCATCCGCCACCGCTTCTTCCAGGGTCTGCCCGGATATCGTCGGCGTATCGCCATGCAGGAACCCGCCGGCGATCAGTTCCTTGGCGATCATCGGAACGCCGCCCAACCGGTGCACGTCGATGGCATAATATTGTCCACCCGGGCGCAGGTTGCCGATCAGAGGCGTGCGTTCAAAGACCCTTGAGACATCGTCCATGGTAAAGCGGATGCCGGCTTCATGGGCGATCGCCGAAATGTGCATGCCGGCATTGGTCGACCCGCCGGTTGCGGCAACGATGGCGCAGGCATTTTCCAGGCTCTTTACGGAGACCAGGTCACGCGGTAGCGGGCCTCCCTGTTCGAGGATCCGCATCACCGCATGGCCCGCCTTGCGGGCGATGTTGTCGCGACCGGCATAGACCGCCGGAACCAGCGCGCTGCCCATGGGCGAAATGCCCATTATCTCGCCCACCATGCCCATCGTGTTGGCGGTGAACTGACCCGGGCAGGCACCGATGGTTGGCATGACCACCTGCTCCAGGTCATCCAGATCCTCTTTGCTCATGTCACCGGTCATAACCGCGCCTGCACCCTCGTAGGCATCGAGCACAGTGGCCCGTTTGCCGCGCCATTGGCCGACCAGCGTGCTGCCGCCAAAAACGAACACCGACGGCGCGTTGCAGCGGACCATGGCCATCATGATCGCCGGCAGGTTCTTGTCGCAGCCGCCGAAGCCGACCAGACCGTCATAGGCGTGGCCGCGCATCACCAGTTCAATGGAATCGGCAATGACCTCGCGCGACATCAGCGAACATTTCATGCCCTGATGGTTCATCGCGATACCATCGGAAACGGAAATCGTCGTAAAGGCGCGCGGGGTGCCTCCGGCCTCCTTGACGCCGGCATGGGCGTGCGCCGCCTGGTCGCCGAGATTGCCATTGCAGGGTGAGGTCTCGCCGTGCGTGGAGACAACGCCGATCATCGGCTTGGCGATGTCCTCGTCGTCCAGTCCCGATCCGCGCATGAAGGCGCGATGGGGAACACGGTCCAGACCGTAGGTCGTTATCTTTGAACGAAGCGGTCGATCTTCCTTTTCATTTCCCATCCCTGCACTCCTTTGGCATACCAAAACTGCCCTTTGGTATACAAGCTTGAGCGCCGCCTGTCGAGAATCCGTCCCCCTACCGGACGAAGGACGGCAGCCACAGCGACACGAACGGCAGCAGGACAATCACTGCCAAACGCAGGATGTCGGCAACCCAGAACGGTGTGACACCCTTGAAGATGGTCGATGTCCTGACATCCGGCAGCACGCCGCGCAGCACAAAGACGTTCAAGCCGACCGGCGGAGTTATCAGGCTGATTTCGGTTACCACGACCACGAAGACGCCAAACCAGATCGGGTCGTACCCGAGCTGCATGACCAGCGGGAAGAAGATCGGAACCGTCAGCAGGATCATCGACAAGCTTTCGAACACACAGCCAAGGGCAACGTAAATCACCAGGATCGCCAGGATCACCAGCCAGGGCGTATCGGAAAACTGGGCGGCGATCGCCAGCAAGGCCTGCGGGAAGTCGGTCAGGTTGATGAAATTGGCGAACAGCAGCGCACCGATCAGAATGGTGAACAGCATGGCTGTCGTCAGCACGCTTTCTTCCAGCACCTCGAACATGACCCGAAACGTCAGGGCGCCGCGCGCCCAGGCCAGAAGGAATGCACCGACGGCACCGATGCCGGCCGCTTCGGTGGGGCTGAAGACGCCGCCATAGATACCGCCCATGACGACGGAAAAGAGCAGGATCACGCTCCACACCGAGGAAAGAGCCTTCATCCGCTCAGGCCAGGTCTGGCGTTTGCCGGACGGCCCGGCCGACGGGTCGCGCCACGTCGTGTAACGGACCGCGGCAAGATAGAACAGAACACCGATGATGCCGGGAATGACCCCCGCGGCAAACAGCTTGCCGATGCTGGTCTGGGTGAGGATACCGTAAATGACGAAGATGACACTGGGCGGAATGAGAATGCCGAGCGTTCCGCCGGCGGCGATCGATCCGGTGGCAAGCGAGTCGCTGTAACCGTATTGGCGCATCGACGGCATGGCGACCTTGGACATGGTGGCGGCAGTCGCCAGCGACGAGCCGCAGATGGCGCTGAACCCGCCGCAGGCCACCACGGTTGCCATTGCCAGACCGCCTTTGCGGTGCCCGAGGAAGGCGTTGGACGCAGAGTAAAGCTCCTCCGCCATACGCGATCGGGCAACGAAATTGCCCATCAGCACGAACAGGGGAACCACCGAAAGCTCGTAATTGATCGCCGCGTCGTAGGCCGTCTGCCCAACATTGTAGAGCGCGGCTATTGGGTTCTGGACGTAGGCCATCCCGAGGAAGCCGACGATGATCATCACGAAGGCGATGGGGATTCTCAGGAAGGCGAGAAACAGCAGCGCCGCCAGGCCGACCAATGCTTCAGTCATGCGATCCGGCTCCTGTACGGCGATCTTTCAGAAGTGCAACGATGTTGGCAACAAACGCGAGGACGGCAACGGCACACAAGGTCGCCATGGTGACGCTGAACGGCCAGAGATCGAGGATCAATTCGTCCGTCACCTCTTCATAGGTGTGTTGATCCCGTGCCCGTATGAACAACCGCCAACTGACGAGCCCCAGCGCACAGGCACCAAACAGATTGGCGACGATCGCCTGGTATTTCGCCAGCCAGGCCGGGACGAAACTGTCGAGCAGATCCACGGTCACGTGGGTGTTGCGCAGGATCGTCAGCGGCAATGCCAGGAAGATGATCGCGGGCATGATCAGGGAAACGATCTCGTAGCCCGCCGGAAGCGGGCTCAGGAACAGATAGCGTCCGAGAACGTCGACAAAGGTCACTGCCATCATGGCAAACAGGAACAGACACGCCAGATAGGAAAGGCCTTTGGCGACCGCGGACACTACCGATGCACCGGCGCCAGTGGGTGGCGCCGGTGCATCCTGATTGTCGGATTGAGACATCGGTCAGTCGGATTTAGGAGGCGCTATCGACCTCTGACTTGAAGTACTCGTAGGTGGCCTGACCATCCACACCGATTTCCGAAGCACTTTCGAAATAGGCTTTCAGGAAATCCTCGTTGAGTGCTTCCAGGGCTTTGACCGTGCCATCAGGAGCCGTCTTGATGGTGTTTCCGGCCTCTTTGACCTTCTCCAGGCCCCAGGCGTTGATCTTGTCCCAGCCGGCCCCTGCCATCTTGGCGAATGCCACACCGGAATGCTTGTCGACGATGGCCTTGTCTTCAGCGGGAAGTGCGTCGTATTTCGCCTTGTTCATGATCAGGTAGTGGCTGCTGGAGTACCAGCCGCCCGGCATGACCGTCGAATATCTGACGATATCGGTGATCTTGAAGCTTGGCAGGCTTTCGAACGGAAACATGATGCCGTCGGCGATGCCGCTCGACAGGATTTCATAGGATTTCGGCGCCGGCTGACGGATTGAAACGCCACCCCAGGCCTCGACGATCGCCAGTGGAATCGGGCCGCCCGTACGGATCTTCTGCCCTTCCATCTCTGCCGGCGTCATGATGTTCATTTTCGTGTGGTGAACGACACCAGGACCGTGCGTGTTCATGCCGATCAGGTGAACGCCCTTGTAAAATCCCTTGTCGGCCAGGAACTTTTCGTGGGTCTTTTGCAGGGCAATCGACGTGACTTCAGCGCTTTCGCCCAGGAATGGCAATTCGGCGAAAAGGTAAGCGGCGAATTGCTTGCGGCTGTAGCCATGGACCGTAAAGCCGACATCGGCCTGACCGGTGCGAACGGCGTCGAAATGGGCCGGAGGCGAGGCCACGGCCTTTGGAAGCCGCTTGAACTTGATGCGGCCTTCGCTTTCCTTCTCGATCGCCTCCATCCACGGAATGTAGATGGCTTCATTGACCGGATGGGTCCAGGGGATCCAGGACGAGTAGGTCAGCACGGTTTCGGCGCGGGCGAGCCCGGCCGTCAGTGCCAGTGCCGAAAGCGCAATGGCGCAGTGTTTAGCAATGGTCTTATACATGTAGATGTCCTCCTTGAACGGCATTCATTGTTGTCGATGTGAGCCCCGGACTTTTTGTCGATCCGATTGCTCGTGTGCACCCCGTAAGAGAGACCTCCGTGGCCGCGATTGGAGGACCAATTCCCTTAACGTTATTCCAAAAGCCGGCTCAGGTATACCATGATCCTGAAACGGGCGACCTATTCATCCTCCTTTGAAAGAGACAAAGTCACGTGACCCAGCCCGGACATGTCCACGGAGATCTCCGCGGGGCCCTTTACCGGCTGCATCGGTATGTGCGTGCCGCACAGCACGAACTGCCCGGCCTCAAGGCCGATGCCGCGCTGTGCCAGGTGATTGGCCAGCCAGGCAACTGCCTCCACCGGATCCTGCGGTGCGGCACCGGTCACCTCGATCGGTTGTTGATCACTGACCAGAACCGTCGTCGTGATTCCTTCTATCTCGAGGTCTGTGGGCTTTATTCCGTCGCCGCCCAGCACCGCCCCGGCATTGCTGATGTTCTGCGCAACCATATCGGGCAGGTGGACCTCCGGAGGCTTGGAATGGCGCAGATCGAGCAGTTCCAGCGCCGGCACAAACCGGTCGATGGCAGCGATTACCTTGGCACGGTCGACCGGTGCATCCGAAGGGCTGATGGATTTGCCGATGATGGCTGCAATCTCGGGCTCGTAGGCAAAATCGCTATAGTCGCCGATCCGGCGCCGGGCGGGCGATGAAGACGTCTGGGTCGCATAGACACGCCCGCTGACCGGCTCCTGCAATCCGAAATGGCTCAGCAGCGCGGCCGAATTGACGGCAATCTTGTACCCCGCGATCGGACCACGTTCTCCAGCACTCAATCGCTCATGGACCGCGTCCTGCAGCCTGTAAGCAGCATCGAAATCACGCGGTGGATCGCTGGAATGCGACCGGTAGGACCGGCCCTGAAGGATGTCGTCGACGATTCCCGCCACGTGGTCCGGTGATTGGGTCAACGGGTCAACTCCCTGAAGCGGGGCATCCAGCCAAGTCCGGCATCGGTTTCGTTTGCCGGTGTATATTCGGCCGAGACGATGCCGGTGTAACCGATACGGCGCAGTGCCGTCAGTGCGGCTTCGAAATCGGTGGTTCCGGTCCCCGGCTCGTGGCGTCCGGGGACGTCGGCAAACTGCACATGTCCGATATGCCCATCCGCTGTCTCGACCGCGCGGGCAAGATCGGGCTCGGTGATCGCCAGATGGTAGAAGTCGAAAAGGATCGCAAGGTTCGGGTGGTCGGCCCTTTTGAGCACATCAAGCGTGAAATCCAGGCCGCTCAGGAAAAAGCCCGGCCGGTCTACACGATTGACCGGCTCGATCATGACGCGCGCGCCAATGTTGGCAAATGCGTCCGCCGCGTAGCGAATATTATCGATATAGACGTCCAGGCAGGTCTTCGGATCGGCACTGTCGTCCGGGCGCCCGGCCAGGATATTGACCTGTTTCACACCCAATTGCGTTGCCTGGGCCATCCCGACGGAGACCGAATCGCGAAAGTCCGTCTGTCGACCCGGAAGGGCTGCAAGTCCCACCTCGTCGCCCACACCGCGCGGTGTGTTTATCTGTACGACGCCGATTTTTGCCTGTTCGCTGGCGGCGATGATTCCCTCGATCTCATCATCGTCGACGAACTGGATCTCGACCCACTGGAACCCGGCGCGCGCTGCATGCCCGATCCGATCCGAAAGAGAGAACTCCGGATAGAGCATTGAAATATTTGCACAATATTCCATATCGGCTCAGCCTCGCCTGGGTGAATTGCCGTTTCTCAATGAGATATTTCAAGTATAAAATATATTCTGTCAAGGCCTCCGGAGCGCGAAGTTGGTGAAATCGACGGGCGTTCAGGTGTGGACCCAGGCGTTGCGGCAAGGTCTTTCATCGGGCCCAGCAATCAGGCCACAGCGACCGGGCCGCTGTGTCTCAACTTCAATCTTTCAGATCAGACCAAACGGTGCGCGTGTGGCTCCCGCACTGCTGGATTAAGATTACCAACAAAAAATTCGATCATGCGACGCTGTCACGAGCAGAACCGGCTGTCGCATTTGTTCGGACCCCGCTATAGAGTGGGGGCGCAACCAAATTGCATTCGTGTATAAATGCAAGCAAACAACAAATGGGAGGTTTTGAAAAATGAAAAAAATGCTATTGGCGACGGCCGCCGCGACCGCACTCTTCGCGGGCACCGCAATCGCTGAAGACGTCAAGGTCGGCGTGATCATGGGCTTCACCGGACCGATTGAATCTCTGACACCGGATATGGCCGCAGCTGCCGAACTCGCAATGAAGGAAATCAACGACGCCGGCGGCATCATCGACGGCCATATGCTGGTTCCGGTGCGCGGCGATACGACCTGTGTCGATGCGGCTGCCGCAACGGCGACGGCAGAACGCCTGATCACATCCGACGGCGTCAAGGCAATTGTCGGCGCGGCCTGTTCCGGTGCGACGACCGCAGTCCTGAACAACGTCGCAAAGCCAAACGGCGTTGTCATGATTTCTCCATCATCCACCTCCCCGGCGCTTTCTCAGGTCGAAGACAACGGTCTGTTTTTCCGCACGGCGCCATCTGATGCCCGCCAGGGCCAGATTGCTGCTGACATCCTTCACGACCGGGGTGTGAAGTCGATCGCGATCACCTACACCAACAACGACTACGGCAAGGGCCTGGCTGAAAACATTGCCAAGAGCTTCGAAGCCGCCGGTGGCAAAGTCACGATCACGGCAGCCCATGAGGACGGCAAAGGCGACTACTCCGCCGAAGTCGGTGCGCTGGCTCAGGCCGGCGGCGATGTCCTGGTTGTTGCCGGTTACGTCGATCAGGGCGGTAAGGGCATCATTCAGTCATCGATCGATGTCGGCGCGTTCGAAACCTATTTCCTGCCCGACGGCATGATCGGCGACACGCTGTTCGAAACCTTCGGCAGCGATCTTGATGGATCGTACGGAACGATTCCCGGGTCGGACAGCCCAGGTGCCGGCACGTTCTCCGGTTTGGCCGACGCCGCCGGATTCGCAGTCGGACCCTATACGCTCGAAGGCTATGACGCGGCTGCCTTGATCGGTCTTGCAATGCAGGCTGCCGGTTCGACCAACAGCGCCGACTTCAAAGACAAGGTCCTCGAAGTGGCCAATGCACCGGGCGAGAAGATCTATCCTGGAGAACTCGCCAAGGCCCTTCAGATCCTGAAGGACGGGGGTCAGGTTGACTACGTGGGAGCTTCGGCCGTCGAACTGATCGGCCCCGGCGAGAGCGCCGGCAACTATCGTGAGTTGGAGGTCAAGGACGGCAAGGATACGACCGTCGGCTACCGCTAAAGCCTCCTGAAGACTGAAAGGGCCTGCTTCGTCGGGCCCTTTTTCCTAAGGTCGTCATACCATGATCGTTGTCGAAGACCTGTACAAACACTTCGGCGGCCTGCGCGCCGTCGACGGCGCATCACTGACCATAGAGACCGGGTCTATTACCGGACTGATCGGCCCCAATGGGGCCGGAAAAACCACGCTCTTCAATGTGATTGCAGGCCATTTCAAACCGAACGCCGGACGCGTTTTGCTCGACGGTGAGGACATCACCGGCCTTTCGCCGCATGAGCTCTTTTCGAAAGGCCTGCTGCGAACCTTCCAGATCGCCCACGAGTTCTCCACGCTGACCGTGCGGGAAAATCTGATGATGGTTCCCGGCAACCAGGCCGGCGAAAGCCTCATCGAGACCTGGTTGAGACCGGGAAAGGTCAGGGAACAGGACCGGGCCGTCGGCGCCAAGGCCGATGAAGTTATTGATTTCCTTCAAATGACCCATGTTGCGGACGAACTGGCTGGTAACCTCTCGGGCGGCCAGAAGAAACTGCTGGAGCTTGGCCGCACCATGATGGTGGACGCCAAAATCGTCTTCCTCGATGAGGTCGGAGCGGGTGTCAATCGAACGCTGCTCAACACGATCGGCGACGCCATCCTGCGTCTCAACAAGGACCGTGGCTATACCTTCTGCATGATCGAGCATGACATGGATTTCATCTCGCGGCTTTGCGATCCGGTCATCTGTATGGCCGAGGGACGCGTCCTGGCGGAAGGAACTGCCGAGGAAGTGAAGCAAAACGAAGAGGTCATCGAAGCCTATCTGGGAACCGGCCTGAAGAACAAACCGGGCAAAGCCCCCGCCCAGGAGCAGGCATCGTGAGTTTCTTGATCGGCGAAAACATGACAGGTGGTTACGGCGGTGGCGCTGACATCCTGCATGATTGCACGGTGGGCGTTGAGAAAGGCGAGATAGCGGTCATCGTCGGACCTAACGGGGCCGGAAAATCGACCGCCATGAAGGCCCTTTTCGGCATGCTGAACCTCCGCCAGGGACATGTCCTCATGGATGGAGAAGACATTTCGGATCTGACGCCTCAGGCCCGTGTGCGCAGGGGAATGGGTTTCGTGCCGCAGACAAACAATGTCTTTACGGCCATGAGTGTCGAAGAGAACCTCGAAATGGGTGCCTTTATCCGCGAGGACGATATCGAGGCCACGAAGGAGCAGGTCTTCGATCTCTTCCCGATTTTGAAGGACAAGCGGGCACAGCCGGCCGGCGAACTCTCCGGCGGCCAACGCCAACAGGTGGCTGTCGGCCGCGCCCTGATGACGAACCCGGGGGTGCTCATGCTGGACGAACCGACAGCCGGCGTATCACCCATCGTGATGGATGAACTCTTCGACCGCATCATTGAAATTGCCAAAACCGGGATCGCCATCCTGATGGTGGAGCAGAACGCCAAACAAGCCCTCAACATCGCCGACAAGGGATATGTGCTGGTACAGGGTGCAAACCGCTTTACCGACACCGGCGAAGCCTTGATGGCAAATCCGGACGTCCGGCGTTCGTTCCTGGGAGGCTGATCATGACAGATGTCCTCAACAGCCTTGTCCTGCTGGCCAATTTCATCATCGTTCCCGGTCTGACCTATGCATGCCAGCTTGCCCTTGGTGCGCTGGGTGTCACGCTGATTTACGCCGTCTTGAGGTTCTCGAATTTCGCCCATGGCGAAACCATGGCCTTCGGCACGATGATCACGATTCTGGTGACCTGGGCTCTGCAAGCCATGGGCATCACGCTTGGATTTCTGCCGACCGCCCTGCTCGCCTTGCCGATTGGTATTGCTGCCACCATTGCCCTATGCGTCGTGACGGACAAGCTTGTCTACCAGTCCTATCGCAGGAAGCGTTCCAGCTCGCTGATTTTCCTGATTGCCTCGCTTGGCGTCATGTTCATCTACAACGGACTTGTGCGCTTTATTATCGGTCCGGGCGATCAACGGTTCTTCGATGGTGAACGCTTTATCATCCGGGTGCGCGAATTCAGGGAACTCACGGGGCTCGACGAAGGACTGGCGTTCAGAACCACGCAGGGCGTGACGATTGTCGTGACGATCATTGTCGTCGCGCTGCTCTTCTGGTTCCTGATGCGCACCAAGACCGGCAAGTCCATGCGGGCCTATTCGAACAACGAGGACCTGGCGCTTCTCTCCGGCATCAATCCCGACCGGGTCGTCATGATCTCCTGGATCCTGGCAGCGACACTGGCCACCATCGCAGGGACGCTTTACGGGCTCGACAAGAGTTTCAAACCCTTCACTTACCTGCAGATTCTATTGCCGATATTTGCGGCCGCCATCGTCGGCGGCCTGGGCAATCCGATTGGCGCGATCGCCGGCGGTTTTGTCATTGCCTTCTCGGAAGTCGGCCTGACATTCGCTTATCGTAAATTTCTCACCTATCTCGTGCCGCCGGAATGGGCGCCCGAGGGTCTGGTCCAGTTCCTGTCGACTGACTACAAATTCGGCGTCTCGTTCGCCATTCTGGTGATCGTTCTGCTGGTGAGACCGACGGGGATCTTTCGGGGGCAGACGATATGACTGGATTGACCGGCTCGACCCGCAATGTCGTGTATTTTGCCATTATGGCGGCTCTTTTCGTAGCCGTCGGCTACCTGCAAAGCTGGTCGCTTTCGCTCGCTATACTCAATTTGTGCCTGATCTCGGCAATCATGGCGCTCGGCGTGAACATTCAGTGGGGATATGCCGGCCTGTTCAATGTCGGCATCATGGGTTTTGCGGCTCTCGGTGGTCTTGCGGCGGTGCTGGTTTCGATTTCTCCCGTACCGAATGCCATTGCCGCCGGTGGATCCGGCATCCTGCTTGCGTTCATCTCAGTCGTGGTGATGATTGGCGCTATCGTTCTGGTACGGCGGACGCTGAAGGGCGGTCTGCGGACGCTCGCCACCGTCGCGGTCTGCGTCGTGGGCTACTTCTACGCCAGATACTTCTATTTGCCTGCGGCAGCGGCAATCGAGGCAGTGGATCCCGCTTTGACAGGCAATATTGGCGGGCTCGGTCTGCCGATCATCATTTCCTGGTTCATTGGCGGAGTGTTTGCGGCAGGAGCTGCCTGGGTCGTCGGAAAAGTCACTCTTGGACTTCGGTCCGACTATCTCGCCATTGCCACGCTTGGCATCTCCGAGATCATCATCGCAGTGCTGAAGAACGAGGACTGGCTGACGCGTGGCGTCAAGAACGTGACCGGTCTGCCGCGGCCCGTGCCGTACGAGATCGACATTCAGAACTCGCCCTTCTTTCAGACACTGGCTGATGATTGGGGATTGGCGATCGTCGAACTGTCGTCCACTGTTGTGAAGCTGAGCTACGCCGGGCTCTTTCTGGTGGTGTTGCTGATCATCATGTGGCTCTCACAAAGGGCGTTGAATTCGCCCTGGGGCCGCATGATGCGGGCTATCCGTGACAATGAGACCGCCGCCGAAGCAATGGGCAAGGACGTCAAGGGCAGGCACCTGCAGGTCTTCATACTCGGATCGGCCGTTGTCGGCATCGCCGGCGCCATGCTGACCACGCTTGATGGCCAATTCACGCCAACGACCTACCAACCTCTCAGGTTCACATTCCTGATCTGGGTGATGGTCATCGTCGGAGGCTCCGGTAACAACTGGGGCGCCGTGCTGGGCGGATTTGTCATCTGGTTCTTCTGGGTCGAAGCCGAGCCCATCGGCCTGTGGCTGATGCAACTGGTGACATCCGGCATGGCCGAAGACAGCGCCCTGCGGGCCCATCTTCTGGAAAGCGCTGCCCACATGCGTCTGATGACAATGGGCATCATCCTGCTTCTGGTGCTGAACTTTTCGCCAAAGGGTCTCATACCCGAACGCTGACCAGGCTTCGGTCATCGGGCGCTCTCCATCAAACGCGGGGGCACCTCGGAGTTACAGGTTTTTGCTGTTGAATGGTACGGTTGGGTGGGTTCGAACCACCGACCTCTGGATCCACAATCCAGCGCTCTAACCAGCTGAGCTACAACCGCACGGTCAGCGTCGTCGCTGAGGGCGTGACATACGGCGATGCGGTGATTTTTGCAAGGGGTCTCGGAGCCTGGACAAGAAAAAAGCCGGGCAAGCGCCCGGCTTTCTGTCTGTCCCCACTACCGGCTTGCGGGTCAGGCGACCGTGAAGGTCTTTGCGGCTTTTTCGTAAGCAGCCTTGCCCGGCTTCGAAACGTCTTCAGCTACCTTGCGAACAGCTTCCTGGAGGTCCTTTGCCTGATCGACAGCGGCTTCGGCCTGGCTGCGCAGGAACGAGCTCTGCAGTTCGAACATTTCGGCGGCGCTCTTGACACCGAGCAGAGCTTCGATGTGCGTCAGCGAGCTGTCCGCATTGGTGCGGATCGTGTCGATTGCCTTGAGGCCAAGCTCGACGCTGCCAGCCTGTGCGGTTTCGAACGTCTGCTCGACGGTCTTGGTGGCATCTTCGGTGGCGGTCTTCAGCTTGGCATAAGCGTCCTTCGACTGGACCAGGCCCTTTTCAGCGAAATCACGGTAGGATTCGGTGAAGGCCGAGGGATCGAAAGCGGCAAATGCGAAAGCGTCCGGGGTTGCGGTCTTTTTGGTAGCCATAATAGCGCTCCTTTTGTGTGGGCCCTCTTTGAGGCACCCTTTGCTGGTGAATGACTTCGTAGCCTACATAGTGCAGTTTTTTGTGCATTGCAACATTTTTTTGCACTGCACAATTCCCGTTAACCCTTTTGGCAGGAAAGGCAGGACAAAAGCGGCACCCAACTGGACCGTGACAGCGTTGCGACTTATTAACGAAATCTTAATAATAACAGTCGGGTTTCGGGTGGATCGATCGGTCCCCCGAGGCCCGGACAAAAGACCGAAGCGACATTTGCTTGGAGACGGAACGGGGCTCGCAGCCGCAACCCCGTGATCGAAAAATTCGGGACGAAGCATGCCGACGGGGCAATACCCATTCATAGACATTGCGGTGCATGAGGAGGTACGCGAGCGCTTTGCAGCGGGCGACGCCGTTGTCGTATTGTCGCAATCGTTGCGCGACGTCCTGTGGGTCAATGGCCCCGGCGCGAGCCTGTTCGGCCACGAGGGAATTTACGACTTTATGGATGCCGGGCTCAGTCCATCAACGGCGTCTTTCCGCCAGATCGAGGCCGCCGCACGATCGCTGCTCGATATTGCCGAGCGGCCGCGTCAGGGCTTTGTCATGCGCACCGGATCGGGTTTCCGGCGCCCGGTCGTGCCGGCCACCATGCAACGCATTCGGCTGGCTGATGGCAACCATGCGCTGCTTTTGACCGCGGGCCTGGCGGCGCCCGCAACCACGGCGGAAGACCAGGCCGCCAATATCATCAACGGCTTTGCCGAGATGGACACCCACGCGGCCGTGCTTGGCCCGGAAGGCGATATCCTGAAAGCCACTCCGTCTTTTGCCCGGCTCAATGTCGATGCTGCAGTTCGGGCGCAGATTGTGCGCGACGTCGCGACGGAACAAGATCGGTTGATCAAGCAGCCGGTGCGTACGGCGCTCGGATACCTGCCCGCGGCGATTGCCCGCATCACCGACGAATTGCATTTGCTGATCGCAGTTGAAATGTCGATCGGCAACCTCGACCCGGCACCGCAGGAAACCGATGAGCAACAGACGGACGTGAAAACCGAACCGGTCGTGACACCGGGCAAGGTACCGACACCGGAACCGTCCGTTCTCAATCTGACGCAGCGACCGGAAGAACCTGCTTCGGACGAAGACCACTCCGAACAGACGAGTGACGTTCAGGATCCGGACGACGACACCGAAGAAAACCTGCGCCCCGAGCGAAAGCCGGATCCGGTCGCGACGCAAAGCTTCGTGTTCAACCCGCGCAAACGCCCGGTTCGCTTCGTCTGGAAAATCGATGATCGCGGCATTTTCAGCGAAATCTCCAAGGAGTTCGCGGAAACGGTCGGCCCGAATGCCGCCGACATCGAGGGACGCAAGTTCACCGATGTCGCGCAAGTTTTCAACATCGACCCCGACCATACGATCACCGACCTCTTGCGCAAGCGCGACACCTGGTCGGGCAAGACCGTCTACTGGCCGGTGCAAGGCACCGATCTGCGCGTGCCGGTCGATCTGGCAGCGCTGCCAACCTATTCGCGGGACCGTGAGTTCGACGGCTTCCGCGGGTTCGGCATCGTGCGCTCCAGCGACGCCGAGGGTGACCCGGAGAGCATTGGCCTGGCACTCGTCGACAACCAGGGGACGCCAGGCCCGTTTGATCAGAAGCCTGAAGATCAGATCGACGACAGCGCGAACGAGGCCAAACTCCTTCCCCCTCCGGACAAGGAAGAGCCGACGCCGGACACTGAAACTCCGTCGGTCGACGACAATGATTCGACTGCCGGCGATGAGACCCCGGCGCTCGACATTAGCCAGTCACCCGGTCGCCGTCAGTCCGACAAGGTCATTCGCCTGGAAGAACGGCGCAGCCGCACGCGCGAAGGGCTGACATCGTCCGAGAAACAGGCTTTCAACGAGATCGCCAAGCGACTGGGACAGGAGGGCGCCGACGATGAGCCAGAGCCGCCTGCCCCGTTCGGCAAGCGGACGGAACCGCCTCTGGATGAAGAGCAGGCGGACGACGGCTTCGAATCAAACTCTCTTTCCGGACCGCCAGATCTTGACGAGCAGGCAGATGACAGCGCCGTCGAAACAAATGGACCAACCGAGGATGCCGATGACAGACCGGCTGATGTCTTCGCCCAAACGCCGAGCAGCGAGGATACCCCGACCGACGATAAAGCCGCGGAGGACCAGAAACGGGCTCAATCGCTGACCCCGGAAATCTTGGAAATGCTGCCGACACCGATCGTCGTGCATGATGGTTCCGATATCTTCTACATCAACGAGGAATTCCGCCTGCTGACCGGGTATCTGTCGACCAGCCAGTTGAACGAGGCGGGCGGCCTCAATGTTCTCTTCAGCGGGCGCGAAGCGGCCAATGATGGCGGACCGGCCGTCAACGGCTCAGGCCGATTGACCCTGCATCTGGCCGATGCGAGCACCATTTCGGTGCGCGCCCGATTGCGTTCTGTCGATTGGCAGGACGGCCGCGCGCTGATGCTGGCTTTGTCGGATGTCTCCGGTGCCCGCGCACAGGACGATGCCGAAGACAAGGAGTCCGAAAGCAATGCGCTCCAGGTCGAGGTCGATGAGTTGCGTTCGATCCTCGAAACAGCAACCGACGGCGTCGTGCTGATCGGTGACGACGGCATCATCCGTTCGATGAACCGATCTGCGGCAGCCCTGTTCGACTATGACGACAACGATACCCGCGGCCGGCCCTTCGCGATGCTGTTTGCCCATGAAAGCCAGCGCGCCGTGCAGGACTATCTTTCCAGTCTGACCGGCGCTGGTGTTGCAAGCGTGCTCAATGACGGGCGCGAAGTTATCGGGCGCGAGGCGTCCGGAGGCTTTCTGCCTCTGTTCATGACCATCGGCCACCTGTCCGGTTCCAATGGCTACTGTGCGGTGATGCGCGACATCACCCAGTGGAAGCGCGCCGAGGAGGAATTGCGTGACGCCAAGCTGGAGGCGGAAAACGCCAGCTCGCTCAAGAGCGAGTTTCTGGCCCGCGTCAGCCACGAGATCCGCACGCCCCTCAACGCCATCATCGGCTTCTCGGACCTGATGGCCGAGGAGCGTTTCGGGCCGATCGGCAGCCAGCGCTATGTCGAATACGCCCACGATATCGGGCGCTCGGGCAAACATGTGCTCGACATTGTCAACGACCTGCTCGACATCTCGAAGATCGAAGCCGGCGAACAAGAACTCGACTTTCAGGCCGTGTCGCTCAACCGGGCTTTGCTCGATGCCGTGTCGATCCTCCAGCCGCAAGCCAACAGCCAGCGGGTGATCGTGCGCACCAGTCTGTCATCTTCGGTGCCGGATGTCGTTGCGGATCTGAGGTCGGTCAAGCAGATCGCCATCAACCTCCTGTCCAACGCCATTCGCTTCACCCCGGCCGGCGGCCAGGTCGTCGTATCGACCTCCTATGAATCCAACGGCAATGTCAGTCTTCGCATTCGCGACACAGGTGTCGGAATGACCCGCGATCAGCTGGAAGAGGCGATGAAGCCGTTCAAACAGGTCACCGGCTTCGCCCGTGAACGTGGCGATGGGACGGGGCTCGGCCTGCCGCTTGCGAAGGCCATGGCAGAAGCCAATCGCGCGCAGTTCGCCATGAACTCCCAGCCGGGCCGCGGCACGCTTGTGGAGATCGTGTTTCCGTCACAGCGTGTGCTGGCGGAATAGCCGGCCAACCGCCCGATCCGGGCGGCTTAGAGCAAAGGGCGATAAGTTTGGATCATTTGATGGCTGCAGATCGGCTCCACTCGGCCAGGCGCGTCGCGCAGCGCGATGTCGGGCAAGCGACGCAACGCAGCCGATGGGCCGATACCCTTCGGGCCGGGCGCTTTTGACCCCTGGCGTCGTTGGCTTGCACTTGTGGTGGGATAGCACCACGGCGAGCAATCCGCCTAGCCAGAGACCAAAATCGCCGCGGTCAAATGATGCAAACTTATCTCCCTTTGCTCCAGCAAAGGGTCAACGGGTTTGTGTCAGGTCAAGTCCGAGACAGCAGCATCCGGCGCATTCTTCATGACCGACGCGATGCCCTTGTCGCGCGACGACGAACTCTCATAGCTTTCGCTCGTGCCGATAACCTGGCCATTGGTGGCTTTGAGGTTGAACCGGTGCTTGCCGTTCTTCGTTTCGGTGCGATCAAAGCGGGCATCATCGGCTGAATTCTTGCGGACGGATTCGATACCGTTCTCGGCGCTCTTGCGTTGTTTGTAGCCTTCGCTTGCCAGGATGATCTGACCGTTTCCTGCCTTGAGGCGGAACCGAAATTCTCCGGCCTTGTCCTTGTAGAGTTCAAACTTCCCTGCCATGTGCCCTGGTCTCCCTATCAGACTTCCAACAATGCGGACCCTAACCAAGCATAGTGATGTTCGCAATTGGAACGTCGGCTTAGTTCACACCGAATTGCGGCTGCCAGAAAGTCTGTGGCCAGTTGTTTCCGGTCAAATTGTCAGGTGCTGCAAAAGTGTTGTCACTCATGGTGCAAGACGTCGAGGCGATTCATCAGAAAGATGAGCGCAACTTTTACTGGTGTTTGTCAGTGGATCAGAATTCCACCTGGCGTGTTCCCACCGATGTTCAATCGAATACGGCCAACCGAATAGGATTGATGGAAATACTCCTTTTTCAATCATCCAGACCAAGGACAAACCGGGGAGGATAAGAGTTCTGACGTTCAAACCCGATTGCCCGATAGAACGCCTGCGCCTCCAGATTTTCCGGATCGGTCCCGACCTTCATGAAACGGCAATTCAGTTCGCTGCCCTTCAGCTTGCAACCTTCAACAAGCGCCACGCCAATGCCATTACCGCGGAAAGACGGCTCGACGAAGAGATGGTGTAAATCAACGCCGCGATTTGCCGACTGAAGCTGTATGAGGCGATAGAGGGCGGCATACCCAACCAGCTGACCCCTGGCTTCTGCTACGAGCACATAGACCCAGGGATGCTCACCGAACCCGTCGCGAACCAGATCGTCGGCATTCAGGCTGGCTTTGTCGTGATGGTGATCCGCGAGCTGACTCACCATCTGAACGATGCGTTCGACATCGGATTCTCGGGCATCGCGAATGACACCCGTTTTGAATTGAAGCGGTAAGGGCATTTGATCTGGCTCCTTTTTGCCGCAGGAGCCCAATCATTGTGCCACCATGCGGCGGCATCATGTTGACGTGCATGTACCGCGCTCAGACGAGGCGGTTCCAATAGGTCACGGCGTGAACGGTGATCTTGCACATGCTGCTTTCCCTAATTTCGTTCTGCGACGACGTCAATGATTTCACTGCGAGACCCGGCTTCAAAGTTTCAGATGTTCGCACTTTAGAATCTTTCTAAATCATTGATTTTGCGGTTTTTCTTGACCTTCAGCGGCAATTTTGCTTTTCCATTTGGTGGCTTCGTAGTGCCTTGGATCGTTTCCCGACCGTTTGGCAATGGGCCGACAAGGGTGGGAACGCTTCGTCCGATATGAGCATGACCTTGACAGCCTCGAGCCGAACCCGGCGCATCGGCAATCCGCTGCTGACAGGCTTCGCCCTGTTCGTCGCGGCTTTTGTGCTGCTACCCGTCGCCGCGCTGATCTACCTGGCATTCTCCGGCGACGCGAGCGAGTGGCCGCACCTGCTTCGCTACGTGATTCCCCGCTCCGCCCTGACCACAATTTCCTTGCTGGTCGGCGTTGCTATTGTTGCCGGTTCCATGGGCGTGCTCTCGGCCTGGCTGATCGTGTCCTGCGATTTCCCGATGCGCAGGACATTTTCCTGGGCGCTTGTCCTGCCATTTGCGGTGCCGACCTATTTGGCCGCCTACTCCTATGGCGAATTTCTCGATTTTACCGGGCCCGTGCAGTCGACCATCCGCGCTTTGTTCGGGTTTCAATCGGGTCGGGACTATTGGTTCCCGGAGGTTCGCAGCCTGGCCGGCGCGATACTGGTGCTGTCGTTCGTGCTCTATCCCTACATTTACCTGACCACCCGGGCAGTGTTCCTGATGCAGGGGAAATCCGCCCAGGACGTCGCCCGGACGCTCGGTGCAGGCCCCCTCTCGGTTTTCCTCAGGGTACAGTTGCCGATGGCGCGCCCTGCCCTGGTCATCGGGGTAACGCTCGCCCTGATGGAGACGCTCAACGATATCGGTGCAGTGGAATATCTCGGCGTTCATACGCTGACTTTCGCCGTCTTCGACACCTGGCTCAACCGCAACAATCTGGGTGGCGCAGCGCAGTTGGCCTGCGCCATGCTGCTGGTCGCTCTTTTGGCGGTGCTCGCCGAACGTTGGGCCAGACGACGGCAGCGGTTCAGTGCAAGTCGCACGACCGGCGCGATCCACGATGCCTCGCCGCTGGAGCTCGTCGGTTTCCGGCGCTGGCTTGCCTGGGCTCTGTGCCTGATGCCGGTGCTGCTCGGCTTCGGCATCCCGGCCTATGTGCTCGGCGGCTACGCCATCAAGCGCCTCGATCAGTTCCTCGGAGAGCGCATCTATTTCGCCCTGATCGACAGCCTTGCTGTTTCCAGCGCCACGGCTGCCTGCACCGTGGTGCTGGCGTTTGTTCTTGCCTATGCCGCTCGGGTTTCCAACAACCGGGTCATCGCCCTGACCGGACGCATCGCCTCCTTCGGCTATGCCATTCCGGGAACCGTGCTGGCGATCGGCGTGCTGATACCGCTGGCCGCTTTTGACAACTGGCTGAACACTGTGACGGTCAGCGCGTTCGGTACGACCGTAGGCCTCCTGTTGACCGGCTCCGGCGTTGCGATTGTCTATGCCTGCAGCATCCGGTTCCTGACTATGGCCGAGGGCTCTGTGGACTCCGGTTTCCAGAAACTGTCGCCGCACCTCGACATGGCCGCCCGGACGTTGGGACGCAATACCCGCCAAACACTATTTTCGGTTCTGCTGCCAATGATGCACCCGGCGGTCGTCACGGCGGCACTGCTGGTGTTTGTCGATACGATGAAGGAACTGTCGGCGACCATCCTGTTGCGACCCTTCAACTTCAACACCCTGGCCACGCTGGTCTACGAGGACGCCTCGCGGGCGCGTGTCGAGGATGCCTCGGTCGCCGCCCTGATCATTGTCATTGTCGGGATTGTGCCCGTTGTCCTGCTGTCCCGCAGCATGCTCACCAACGGCAATCGCAGCAAGGCGCTCTACGGCGGATCCTGATCGCTGAAAAAAAAGGTGCGCCGGAGCGCACCTTTGAATTTGAATGCTGTCAAAACGGGGCTAATTTTCGCAATGCTCAGGATGTACGGGTTGCAACCTGCCGGATTACGTTAACCGATCGTATCCTAATAAGCGGAATGCTAACGCAACCTTAATACAACTTCACAGATTGTAACCAACTCGCCCCGACGTGAAAGACAGTAAACTTTTCGATTACCTTTTATTAACCTTGTCGGCTGCTCACTTCAGGGCATCCAGGTTCTCATAGAGAGCCAGAGCCTCCGGGTTTGCCAGCGCCTCCTGGTTCTTCACCGGGCGGCCATGGACCACATCGCGTACCGCCAATTCGGTGATCTTGCCCGATTTGGTCCGAGGAATATCGTCTACGGCAATCACGACGGCCGGGACATGGCGCGGTGATGCACCGGTGCGAATGCGCGTCTTGATCTTCTTGGTCAGGTCGTCGTCCAGCACAACTCCGTCGGCCAATCGCACAAACAGCACGACGCGGACATCATCCTGCCACTCCTGGCCGATGCAGATCGCTTCCAGCACCTCGTCCATCTGTTCGACCTGGTTGTAGATTTCGGCGGTGCCGATGCGCACGCCACCTGGGTTGAGCGTGGCGTCCGAGCGGCCGTGGATAATGATGCCGTCATGTTCGGTCCATTCGGCAAAATCGCCATGGCACCAGATATTGTCGAACCGCTCGAAATAGGCGGCGCGATACTTGGCGCCGTCGGGATCGTTCCAGAACATGATGGGCATGCAGGGAAAGGCCTGCTTGCAAACGAGCTCGCCCTTTTCCTGGCGCACCGATTTGCCGTCATCGTTCCACACGTCGACGTCCATCCCGAGGCCCGGCCCCTGGATTTCGCCGCGCCAGACAGCCTTGATTGGAACGCCGAGAACGAAGCAGGAGACAATATCGGTGCCGCCGGAAATCGAAGCCAGATGGATGTCGTCCTTGATACCCTCGTAGACGAAGGAAAAGCCTTCCGGCGACAATGGCGAACCGGTCGATGTCATCAGCCGCAGCGTTGACAAATCATGAGTGGACATCGGCGTCAGCCCCGCCTTGCGCACGGCATCGATGTATTTTGCAGAGGTGCCGAAGATCGCGAAACGCTCCTCTGCGGCATAGTCGAACAGCACGTTACCATCCGGGTAGAACGGTGAACCGTCGAACAGACACAGGGTCGCGCCGCTCGCCAATCCGGAAGCCAGCCAGTTCCACATCATCCATCCGCAGGTGGTGAAGTAGAACAACCGTTCGCCGGACCGCAGGCTGCAATGCAGCTGCTGTTCTTTCAGGTGCTGAAGCAGGGTTCCGCCGGCTGAGTGCACGATGCATTTGGGAATGCCGGTCGTACCGGAAGAAAACAGAATGTAGAGCGGATGGTCAAAAGGCAGCCGCTCGAACTCGACGGCGCGGGCGGTGTGGGGCGCAACGAACCCGTCCAGCGAAACGGCATTGGAAAGTTTGCCGACAAGCGCTTCCGTGTCGCCGGCATAGGGAACGATCACCGTTTTCTTGGGCGACAGTGCGGCTTCGACGGTCACCAGCTTGTCGGAAACATCCTGGAACTTGCCATTGTACCAATAGCCGTCGCAGGCGATGAACAGTTCGGGCTCGATCTGGCCGAACCGGTCGAGAACACCCTTGTCGCCGAAATCGGGCGAGCAGGACGACCAGATGGCCCCGATCGACGCGGCGGCCAGCATGCAGGCAATGGTTTCAGCCATGTTGGGCATCATCGCAGCGACCCGATCGCCGCTCTCGACACCGAGCTCGCGCATCGCCTGCTGCAGCTTCGACACCAGGGCATGCAGCTCGTCCCAGCTCATGCGGGTGGCCACCTTGTCCTCGCCGCGAAACAGCATGGCATCGTCGCCACCGGTTTTCTTCAGCAGGTTCTCGGCGAAGTTCAGCCGGGCTTGCGGGAAGAAGCGCGCGCCGGGCATGGCGTTGCCGTTTTCCATGACGGTATCGCCCTTCTCACCGACAACGCCGCAAAAATCCCAGATCGCAGACCAGAATGCCGGGCGATCGGCGACGGACCAGGCGTGCAGGCTGTCGAAATCGTTCAGATCCTGCCCGCTTCGCTCACCGCAGAACTTGGCAAAGGCGGTGACAACGGCATCGGAGACCGCCTCTTCGCTCGGTGTCCACAGTGGCTGTTGGTTGTCCATGATCGTCCTCCCGGGTCGTCGCGTCATTCGCGCGTCCGTTTAGCATGCTGCGCCGCAACAAATAAAGACGGGCCCCTCTGATTTTGCCGCACCGCCATCAAACGGTCCGCTTTCTGAAAGAGCATACCGCGATCCTGGGGGCCCGCATCGGGGTAGCGTCGCTCGCATCCGGACTGGAAAGCCGCGTGATAAGCGCGGGAAACGGAGCGCTGCGAATTGCAATCGCCGGCGCGACTGTTTACCCCTATGGGCCACCGACGGCGTAGCCGGTGATCCACCGGATGTCGGTGCAAAGTGAAGGGCAGGAGACCGGTGGAACGGACACGCTCATACCGCAGACGTTGGTTGCGCTGGGGGCTTGCCGTCGTCATTGCCGCAGGGCTTGCGGCCGGCGTCACGGGAGTTGCCCTGCCGTTCGCGATTTCAACCGACCTGGTGCGCGACCGGCTGGAGCGCGACATTTCCGACTGGACAGGCCAGCAGGTCGAACTGCTCGACAATCCGCAGCTCGGCTTCTGGCCGGTACCGCATATCGAACTCAACCGTATCAGTGTCTCTTCACGGCGCTATCCGGACGCCACACCGATCGTCTACGCCGACGAAATGAAGGCCGACTTTTCCATCCTATCGGCACTGAGTGGCGAACCGAGTTTTTCCAATTTCGTGCTGGTGCGGCCGGCCTTTACCGTCGAGGTCTTTCCCGAAGGCACGACAAGCTGGTCGAGCGATGAGGGCCGGATTCCGCAAGGAGTTGCCCTGGCTGAACAGCGGGTCAACGGCGCAACGGACAGTTCCGGCAATCCGGTCACCGTCCCGGCCGACCGGCTGGGGGAAATCCGTGTTGAAAACGGCACCTTTGCGTGGATCGATCATGGCACGGAGATGGAAGAGAAGGTCACGGCCATCAACGGTACGGTTTCGTGGCCGCGGCTCAACAGCGGTATAAGGGCCGACATCCGCGGCATTTTCCGGGGCGAGGCGGCGGCGCTGCAACTGAGCTCCGACGATCCGCTGCTCCTGCTGTCAGGCAAGAATGCCCAGGCAAACATCAATCTGGCCGCAGCGCCTCTCGACCTGACCTTCGACGGCATGGTCAACCTGTCGGAAAAGCCGTTTTTTGCCGGCACATTGTCAATGGCCAGCCCCTCCATGCGCCAGACGCTGCAATGGGCCGGCACCGAGATCAAACCGGGTGAAGCGATCGGCGCGCTGTCTCTGGAGGCGGAAATCCAGATGCAGAACAACCGCGCGATGCTCAACGACCTGATCGTCGAGCTGGAAGGAAACCGTGGAATTGGCGTGTTGGACTTCCAGGAGGGCGAAGACGGCACACCGGGCATCTCGGGAACGCTCGCCTTCAATTCCCTGGACATCGCCTCCTTCCTGCGGGCCTTTACGCCGTTGCCGCAATCCGGCGAAGAGATTGCCGAAAAGATCGACACTTCGTTCCTTCACCAGCTGACGCTCGACATGCGACTTTCCTCTCAGTCGGCGACGCTCGGACCGCTCATCCTGTCAAACGTTGCCGCCGCCGCGCGTATCATCGAGGGGCGCGCGGTGTTCGACATTGGAGAGGCAACGGCCTATGCCGGGCGAGTGTCCGGGCGCATCATGGTTGCCGAGAGCGGCGTGCAGGGCGGCGGCGAGGTCAAATTCTCGGCCCGCGACATCAACCTGGCGCAGATGCTTGAAGCGCTGGAAATCGGCGGCCCGCTGCCTCAGGGTACGGCCACCCTCAACATTGCGCTGGCGTCGCGCTATCCGACCTGGGCGACCGGCCTGAGCGACCTCGACGGCAAGTTCGAAATCTCGATCGCAGACGGTTCGATCCCCTCCTTCGATGTCACCCAGTTCCGTGAACTGGCGGCAAGCGAGCGCTTTTTCGGCCTGACAGGGATTTCCGATGGTTCCTTCCCCTTCGTCTCAGCCGATTTCGTCGCCAATTTCGCCAATGGCCTCGCCGAAATCGATGAAGGCGTCATCACCGGCGAGGATGCCGTCATCGAATTGACCGGCATCATACCCTACCAGCGCGGCGGCCTTGCGCTGGTCGGTTTGTTGAAGGACGCACCACCGGAAGAGCAGGAAACCAGCGAGAACGGTGAAACCGGCGACGAACAACCGGCCGTAGAGGACAATTCCATCCAGTTCTTCATCGGTGGCTCCTGGCCAACCCCGGTGATCTCACCGATTTTCGGGAATTAGAGACGCGGTGCCCGTGGAATGGCACCCGGTCGATAACCGGCTTGCCACGAATGCTGTTCTTTCGTGAGCAATGGCGTCAATCCCGGTGAAATGACCGGCTGGCATATGACCGCCTCAAGCAATCCGGTCTTCCGGTTGCCTCGAACAACAATCTGATGTAAAAAAGAATGAGAATTTTCATTCTTGTTTTTGTTTGCTCGGTCGAAACCAAATGTGAGGATTCGATGGAAGAGTTTGCTCAGCAGATCTTTGAGCGCAATATTCCCGGCGTTCGCCCCGCAGATCAGAAGCGCAGCCGCGTGCTTCAGGACAAGTTCCTTGTCGCTGGACGCCAGGTCCTGCTCGATACCCGGCTCGATGATATCTCAATCCCCTCGCTGGCAGCCTCCGCCAACAGCTCCGTCGGCGGGTTCTACTCGCGCTTCGAGAGCAAGGAGGCCTTCTTCGAGTTCCTGCTTGTCAAAATGCTGAGTGAACATCTCAGGCTCTTTGACATGCACCTGGCGCCCGCGCGTTTTGTCAATGGGTCGCGCCGCGATGTGAGCGAAGCATTCGTTGACGTCATGCTGATTGTCTTTTCCGGCCCCTGGCGGGGAGTTCTTCGGGAAGCCTATTCCCAGATCCCGGCTCGGCCGCAAAGCTGGGAGCCAATGAAGCAACGTGGCCGATTTCTCCGCGAACGCATTACCGAGCTTTACACCCCGCTCGTGGCCAACCGTAAGGGTTTGGAGGAACGCGTTTCGTTCGGGGTGCAACAGTTGTTCTCCGCCCTCAACAATGAAATGATGAACCCGCATCTTGCTTTCAGCATCGATGATCATCGATTTCGCGATTACCTCATCCTCACGCTCGACACTCTGGCGGCCGGTGACTCCACCATTTCAGAAGCGTCGAAGGCGGGGAGTCGATAGGATGAGCGATCTGGACGCTCTGGCGGAGACGCTTGCTGCCGCGACCGGCAGGGCGAATGCAGCTGTCGCCGAACGGCTGCCATTGGACGATCCATCGGATTTCGAAGCCGCCACCCGGGGCAAAATCGCCGAGCTCCCGACCGGTGGGGTTCGGAACGCTGTTGGTGGCGTGGCGTGGGACATGTCCCAATACGACTTTCTTCGAGGCGAGTGCCCAGCGACGGTGAATCCGTCGCTCTGGAGGATGGCCGGCCTCAACGCAGTTTGCGGGCTTTTCGAGGTGGCCGATGGGGTCTGGCAGGCTCGCGGCTTCGACTACGCAAACATGACCATCGTGCGGGGCGGAACCGGCTGGATCCTGATCGATCCGCTGATGACGGCCGAAACATCGGCCGCGGCCTTGAAAGTGGTCAATGACACGCTGGGCGCCCGGCCGGTGAGTGCGATCATCCTGACCCACACTCACCCCGATCATTTTGCCGGACTCAGAGGTGTCGTCGGCCAGGGCCAGGTTCCGCCGATTTTCGCCCCGGAAGGCTTCATGGAATTTGCCGCATCAGAGGGAGTGCTCGGCGGCAACCACACATCGCGGCGTGCCATCTACCAGTTCGGCCTGACCCTCGATGCCGGCCCGCAGGGTGCCGTCGACGGCGGCATTGGAAAGACGGTGGCCAAGGGCAGCCGGACATTCGTGGCGCCGACGGAGTTTGTCGGCGAGACCGGATCGGAGCGTATCGTCGATGGAGTACGTTTCCTTTTCGCCATGGCCAGCGGGACGGAAGCGCCAGCGGAATTCACGTTCCTCTTGCCTGAGTCAGGCGTCCTTTGCATGGCCGAGGTCTGCACCCAGACCCAGCATAATGTGCTCACTCCGCGCGGCGCACAGGTCCGCGATGCCCTCCTCTGGTCCCGCTGCATCGATGAAGCGCTTACCCTGTTCGCGGACCGCGCCCGGATCCTGATCAATTGTCACAACTGGCCAGTATGGGGCCAAGCCAACGTTCGCGAATTCCTGCTGGAACAGCGCGACATCTACAAATACATCCACGACCAGGCCCTGCGACTGGCAAACATGGGCCGCACACCCGACGAGATCGCCAGCGAGATCGAGGAGCCCGATTGGCTGTCTGAACGTTTTCACGCGCGCGGCTATTACGGCACACTCAAGTTCAACAGCCGAGCCGTCTATCAACGCTACTACGGCTTTTTCGACGGCAACCCCGTCAATATCGATCCGTTACCCCCGGAAGCCCTTGGAAAACGGATGGTCGACGCCGTAGGCGGCGCAGGCTCGGCCATGGACATAGCCCGTGGCGCCATCATCGAGGATGACCTTCAGTGGGCCGCAACCATGCTGTCCCACGTCGTGTTTGCCGGTGTGGGGGGCGATGAAGCCAAGCGTATGTTGGCGCTGGTCTACAGGCATCAGGGCTTTCGCGAAGAAAGCGGCATCATGCGCAACATCTATCTGTCCGGCGCAAGGGAGCTGGAAGACGGCATCACCCCGCTGCCCGCTGCGGGCGGCCGCAACACGGACCTCGCCGCTACCCTCAGCCTGAAGGACTGGTTTGACGCCTTTGCGCTTCGTTTGAACCCGGAACGAGCGCGCGGTGTGACGCTGGTCATCGACTTTGCCATCGGAGAGGAGCAGGTCAGCCTGACGGTCGCCCGCCAGGTCGAGTTCGCACGAATTGGTGCCGCGCACCCCTCCCCCGGCGCACGCGTGAAAGTATCCCAGGCAATATTGGAACGAATATCAAACGGCGACATCACGCTGGACGTAGCTCTGCACGAAGGCCTCGAAATTTCCGGAGATAGGTCTGCTTTCCAGCTTTGGCTGGATCTTCATGACACCTTCGATCTCTGGTTCGATATCGTGACTCCATGACCGGGTTATTCAGCGGCCAGGCTGGCGTCCTGCCGATGCCTTGCCCACGTGGGGAGTTGAGGGAACGCAGGTGAAAAAGCTCGAATTTGACTACGTCATTGTCGGTGGAGGCTCAGCCGGCTGCGTTGTCGCAGCGCGTCTCGCGGCGGAAAGCGGCGGAACGGTTGCCTTGCTGGAACGGGGTCGCCCCGATACCAATCGCTGGATCCACATCCCGGCAACTTTCTTCAAGGTTCTGCAGAGCAAAGACGCGGAGGCGATCCAATCGGAGCCCGACGAGACGCTCGGCGGTCTGCGATTTCCAGTGCCACAGGGCCGGGTCCTCGGCGGCGGCTCTTCGGTCAACGGCATGATCTACATGCGCGGGCAGGCGCGGGATTACGACGACTGGGCAGACGCGCATGGCTGCGTCGGCTGGAGTTACGACGACGTGCTCCCCGTGTTCAAACGTCAGGAGGCGAACCGGCAATTCAACAATCAATATCACGGCCAATCCGGGCGTCTCGTAGTCGATGCACCCTCGGCACCGCACCCGGTTTCTTCGCTGCTGATCGATGCGACCGTCTCTGCTGGAGTGCCGCGAACCGATGATTTCAACGGTGCCAAACAGGAGGGAGCCGGCTGGTATCAGGTAACAGCCAGTGATGGACAAAGGCAGTCAGCGGCTTTCTGTTTTTTGAATCCGGAACTGGCACGGGAAAACCTGACCTTGCTGACCGGGCATTCCGTCGGTCGCATCCGGTTTGAGAACCGTCGGGCGACTTCAGTGGAGACGAAGGATGCGGACGGAAACGATGTCCTGATCCGTGCGGCGAAACAGATCGTTCTGACAGCAGGCAGCTTTCAGACACCCAAGCTCCTGATGCTCTCCGGTGTCGGTCCGAGGGATGAGCTCGCGCGCCATGGCATCGACATCGTGCACGAGGCAGATGAGGTCGGACGAAATTACCAGGATCATGTGGGCACGCCGGTAACGCGTCGATTGGTTGGCGCAATCGGGCTGCACGGGGCGGACAAGGGCCTGAAGGCCCTCAGACACGGGATCGACTATTTCGTTTTCCGGCGCGGACTTTTGACATCCAACCTGCTCCAGGCCGGTGCCTGTGTCGACACCGACGGCGATGGGCGGCCGGACGTGCAATACAATCTCGCGCCCTTTGCCCCCGGCGCTCCGGGCGAACCTCCGCTCGGCTATCACGCGGTGCAGGTTCATCCGATGACAATGCGCCCCGCATCTCGCAGCCGCCTGGGGCTTGAGTCACGCGATCCCGACGCGCCGCCGAAGTTTTCCTCGGCCGTCCTTGGTCGGGAAGAAGATCTCGACACCCTGCGCCGCGGCGTTCGCCTCGCCCGTGAAATCTTCGAACAACCGGGCTTGAAAGACGTTGTCGGAGAAGAGGTTTGGCCCGGCGCTGACGTCAGTTCCACCATGGGCTCCAATACCATTGATGACGCGATCCGATCCCAGGCCCGCACGATCTTCCATCCGGCCGGCACCTGCCGCATGGGGCCAAGCGAGGCTTCCGTCCTGGACCTGGAATTGCGCGTGCGAGGTGTCGAGTGTTTGCGGGTCGCCGATTGCTCCATCATGCCGGCGCTTGTCTCGGGAAACACCAATGCGCCAACGATGATGATCGCCGACCGGGCTGCTGACTGGATCCTGTCGGATTGCCGCTAGTCTCGCCTGGCGAACGACAACAGGACGTGGTAGAGGGCGCGCCAAAACAAAAAACCAAAAGTTGCATTCAACCATGCCCAACACCACCAAGCACAGCAGACTGCTCAGCCTCGTTCTGCGGCACAAGCCGGAAACCATTGGCTTGACGCTGGACGGTTCCGGCTGGGCGGATATCGACGCGCTGCTGGATAGCCTGCCGCGGGCGGGCGTGACCATGACACGCGATCATCTGCTGGAGCTGGTCGATAACAACGACAAGAAGCGTTTTGCCATCAGCCGGGACGGCCGCTTCATTCGCGCCAGACAGGGCCATTCGGTTGACGTCGATCTCGGCCTTGAGCCAAAAGAGCCGCCGACAATCCTCCATCACGGCACCGCCGAAAAATCGCTCGCCAGCATTCTCAAGAGCGGATTGCGGCGCGGCCAACGGCATCACGTGCACCTGCACACCGACCGGGATCTTGCCGAAACGGTCGGCCGCCGCCATGGCAAACCTGTCCTGCTGGAAGTCTCGGCGCTCGCGATGTGGCAGGACGGCCATTTGTTTTTCGTCACCGACAACGGTGTCTGGCTGACCGAAGCCGTGCCGGTGGCCTACCTTCAGGTGGTCTGAAAGGCGGCGGCAATCTGCTGCCGCCGCCTTTCGTAGCGTCTCGCGTCCGTACCTATTTCGGCAGAAGCACCGTGTCGACGACGTGAATCACCCCGTTCGACTGGTTGACGTCGGCGATGGTGATGGCGCCGGCATTGCCGTTTTCGTCGTAGATGTAGAGCTTGCCACCCTTGACCTGTGCCGACAGGGCATCACCAGACAGCGTTTCGAGATGGAAGAAGCCGTCATTGGCTGATTTGGCCTTCTGCATCAGCATGGAGCCGGACAATTTGGCCGGAATCACATGAGCCGTCAGGATCTTGACCAGCTGGTCCTTGTTTTGCGGCTTCAGCAGCGTGTCGACCGTCCCGGCCGGCAGGGCTGCAAAGGCATCGTTGACCGGAGCGAACACGGTGAACGGGCCATCGCCCTGCAGCGCATCGACGAGGCCGGCAGCCTTGACCGCGGCGACCAGGGTGGTGTGGTCCGCGGAGTTGACGGCGTTCTCGATGATGTTCTTGTCGGCAAACATCGGCGCGCCACCGACCTGCGGGTTCATGGCGAAAGCGGATACGGCGGTGAACAATACGACGCCACCGATGGCTGCAGCATTGCGAAGGGACTTGATCATTGGGTTTCTCCTTGTTCGTTGAGTGTCCCGAGAGCGGGAACAACAGGAGAAACGGAGGTCCGCGAAAAAAGTTTCAGGAAGATCAGATTTTTTTCAATTCGCCTGCCGCGACCACCGGTCCGGTCGGCGCGCCGGTCGGCGATCCGCCGGGTGGTTCGAGGCTGACGGCAAGCACGGCACCCGCTTCGAGATCGAGCCCGCTCAATGCAATCTGCGAGCCATCGAGCAGGCCGACGGAGCGTGGCGGGTTGTCACCCTCGATCAGCCACAGTTCCAAAACCCGATCGGTCGGGACATCTCCCGAGGCCCGATCAACCTCGATTGCATCATCGGTGACCCGGGCGTTGAACGCAAAACCGCTATCGGCGCTCTGAAGGGTCGCCGTCAAAATCGGCTGTTCACCCGTCGGATAAACCAGGAAGACGAGCAGCGCCAGACAGGCGGCCACAAGTCCGCCGCCCAACACCAGCCACCAGTTACGGCCGCCCGCGGGCTGCGGAAACAGATCGGCATCGATGGCGGATTTGACTCGCGGTGGTGGCGCCACCTCGTCAAAGCTTTCGTTGAGGCCGGAAAGACGTTCCTCCCAATCTGCGACCAGGCGCGCGAACGCGGCGTCGCGCTCGATGCGCACCGCCACGGCGCGGCGCTCTTCACCGTCCAGCGCGCCGAGCGCATATTCGGCGGCCAGGTCGTCGTCGCTCCTGTGATCGTCGTCGCTCATTCTTCCAGACAGGCCTTCAGTTTCTGCAGGCTCCGGCGGAGCCAGGTTCGCATCGTGTTGAGCGGCACCGCAAAGCGTTCGGCCAGCTCCCTGTATTCATAGCCCTCCAGGTAGGCGGCGCGCACCGCTTCCGCCTTGTCTGCTTCCAGCCGGTCAAGACACGTGTCGATCCGCGCTTTCTGGCCGCTGCCGATCGCCCGCGCTTCCGGATCGGGCGCCGCGTCCCGCACCTCAGCCGCCGCCTCGATCGGCGCCGTCGCCGGCACGCGCTTGCGCAACCGGTCGATCGCATGGTTGCGGGCAATGGCGATCAGCCACGACATCGGACTGGCGCCGGTAGCAGCAAAGCGATCGGCCTTTTGCCAGATCCGGACATAGACCTCCTGCAGCGCGTCTTCCGCTTCCGCCCGATCCTTCAAGATACGCAGAAGCACCCCGAAAAGTTTCGCCGACGTGCGCTCATAAAGCCAGTCGAAGGCGGCCCGGTCGCGCAGTGCGATCCGTCCTATTGCGTCTGCGATGTCGGTCGGAACGGGCAAGTGCGCAATCCCTTTCGCGCAAAATCAGATCGGATCGGGACGAAATTTGCAAGCGGGCTGAAACTTTTTCGACGCGGCTGCCGTTGCTCCCTGAAAACAACCTTCAAGGAGTCCACCATGCCGCCCGCCAAACCGACCGGCACCCTGATATACCGCCAGACCGCGTGGACGCGCGGGACCCACTGGAGCTGGGCGATCTGCCTGTTCTTCCTGGCGTTGACAGGCCTGCAGATCTTCAATGCCCACCCGGTTCTCTATCTCGGCGACGAGTCGGGGTTCGCCTACGACAATGCCATTCTCAGACTCGGCACGGACGGCGAACCCGCCTTCCCGGCCTGGGCCACCATCCCGTCGCAACAGGATCTGGCGACCGGTCGGGTCATCCATTTCTTCTTCGCCTGGATCTTCGTCGCCACGCTGTTGATCTGGCTGGCGGCGGCGGTGCTGACGCGGCATCTGTCGCGCGACATCCTGCCCGTGTCGCGCGACATGATGCGGCTCGGCCGCGACATCGCCGATCACCTGCGGTTTCGCTTTCATCACGGCCGCACCTATGGGCCGCTGCAAAAACTTTCCTATGCCGCCGTTCTGATCGTGCTGTTTCCCCTGATGATCGGCACCGGCCTGGCCATGTCGCCTGGCGCCAACGCGATCGCTCCGTGGCTCACGGAAATCTTTGGAGGCCGGCAGACGGCGCGTTCGCTGCATTTCGCCGGCATGGTACTGCTGGCGCTCTTTTTCGTCGTGCACATGGTGATGATCCTGGCCGCCGGCCCGATCAACGAAATGCGTTCCATTCTGACCGGCTGGTACCGGTGCGATGAAGGAGACGACTCATGACCAAGCACTTGATCACGCGCCGCGGCCTGCTGCGCGGCGGTGCGCTTGCCGCATCAGGCGTGGCGCTCACCGGCTGCGACTGGTTCGACGGCCTGAGCAATCCCGACAACCGGGTACGCAATGTCATGGAAAGCGCCAACCGTCTGACCATGGCCGCTCAACGCGGCTTTCTCGATCGCGACGCGCTGGCCCGCGAATACGCCCCGTCCGACATCCGCCAGCCACAGCGCCCCAACGGCGTGACCAATCCTCAGGACGCCGATTATCTGGCCCATGTGGGAGATGGTTTCAGGGACTACCGGCTTGAGGTCTTCGGCCTGGTCGACCGACCGCTGTCGCTGTCGCTGGACGAGATCACGGCCCTGCCCTCGCGCACCCAGATCACCCGCCACGACTGCGTCGAGGGCTGGAGTTGCATCGCCCGGTGGACCGGCGTGCCGCTCTCCGTCCTGCTCGACCGGGTCGGCCCGAAACAGGAGGCCCGCTACGTCCTTCTGCATTGTTTCGACACCATCGAGCGGAGCCTGTCGGGCGCGGTGAAATATTACGAGACCATCGACCTGATCGACGCCCGCCACCCGCAGACCATTCTCGCCTACGGCCTCAACGGCGACAGGTTGCCGGTTCCCAACGGCGCACCGCTGCGAATGCGGGTTGAACGCCAGCTCGGATACAAGATGGCCAAATACATCCGCGCGATCGAGCTGATCGACGATTTTTCAGGCATCGGCCGCGGCAAGGGCGGCTACTGGGAGGATCGGGGTTATGACTGGTATGCGGGGATTTAAAGGCTAGCCACTCATCTTGACGCCGCTCGCCTCAGCGATCCGGCGCAGGAGCACTATTGCTTCGCCGAAGCCGGGACGGTCAGCCGCAACGATGATTAAAATGTTGCCGTTGACCGCAAGACGATCCATAGCTTTCGAGGTCAACGACAACAGGACGCCGCTGTTATTGACCTCGATTGCGTCAAGACCGTTGTACAAGGACAAACTTTGGTCATTTAACTCCAAGTAGGGACCGTCCATTTCCAGACTGCGGTCCTGTTCGTCCGGTTCCCAACCATATTGAACTTGTACGTAGTTTTCCGACTCGTCCTCCACGAACCCAACAATGGCAATGGACCCATCATCTTCGGCAGATACAATGTCTGCATTGATCGTGTAGTCCATGGTTTTCGAACGCCTTTGCTGAAAGCCACTACACACCAAGCAATCAATCTTGCAACCAGGGGCTGAGCGATGTCGCAATACGCACAATCATGTCGCTTTACACGAGAACTTGCAGTCGCGAAATGAAGAATATGGATTGATCTTGCGCGTATTTCTTTGTTGACTGCTCACAAAACAAAAGATTGACGCGGTCGAGGATGGGACGATCGGACGTCAAGGAGGAACTCAAAAGGGGACTGCCTTGAAAAACGGATTGAACCGCTTGCTGTTGTCGGCGTTGTTCGCGCTGACTGCCGGACTGGCGCAGGCCGCCGATAAAGTCACGATCACGACGCTGGAGTGGCCACCCTATACGTCTGCCGAATTGCCCAAGGGAGGAGCAACTACCGAGGTCATCCGCCAGGCGTTCGACGCGGCGGGGATTGAAGTGGATGTGGCCACCCTGCCCTGGAAACGGGCCATCGCCAAGGCGAAGAATGATGCGACGGCCGTTGCCTATTATCCGGGCTATCATTGTCGGCACGTCGACGGCTTCACTGCTTCCGAGCCGGTTGGCAACGGACCGCTGGGTTTTGCCGAACACTCTGCATCGCCGGTGACGTGGCAGACACTCGACGAAATCGGCGAACAGAAACTGAAAGTCGGCACCGTTCTGGGCTATGCCAACACGGACGAATTCGATGAAAAGGCCGGAACCGGATGGATCCGGGCGATACCGGCCAAGGACGACATCACCAACCTGAAGAAGCTGATGCGCCAGCGCATCGATCTGGCGGTGATCGACAAGCTTGTCCTGTCCTATCTCATGGCGACCGAACCATCGCTGTCCGATGCCGGCGACACATTGAAATTCAACGCAAAACCGCTCGAAGACAAGACACTGTTCCTGTGCTTCAACGATGATGAAACCGGTCGGGCGATGCGCGATCGTTTCAACGAAGGACTGGCCCAGGTCGACGTCGAGGGCGTTGTGGACTCCTACTTCAAAGAAGAATTCTGATGGCTTCCGGTGCTGAACCGGAAGTGTCGTCCAATCCGAGCACCAGTCGCTCGGATCGTCGCCGGGGCCCTTTCCGCGTCCGTTCGGTTCAGGGCAAATTTCTCGCCTACATGGTCCCGCTGGTGCTGGTATCGACCATTGTGGTGTTCGGCCTGTTCGAATGGAACGCCCGCCGGTCGGCTGAAGAACAGCTGCGGGTAAAGCTGGACAAGCTGGTCGAAATCCAGAGTTCCGTTGTGGCGGAATCGCTGTGGAATGTTGCGGACGAACAGATCAAGTTGATCCTCGCCGCCCTTCTGACCGACCCTGACGTGGTGTCCGCGGCCGTGCTGGATGAGCGCGATCTCGTTGTTGCCGAAGCCGGTGACGCCGCGCTTCTCGATTCCACTGATTACTCGGCCAGTCGCGACATCATCTATGACAATGGCGACCAGAAACTGCGCATCGGGCTGCTGAAGATTACCCTGACCGACAAGCGGCTAACGACGCTTGCCAGCGAACGGCTGGTCCTGGCGGTGGTGCTGGCCGGTATCCTCCTGCTTGCTGTCGTTGCGGCCACGCTTGCTGCCAACCGGCGGACCATCGGGCGTCCGCTCGCTTTGCTGCTCGACTCGATCAACCGCGCCCAGAACGACGGCCCCCGCAAGCCCGTCGATTGGGACAGCGACGACGAAATCGGCCGGGTCGTGTCCGCATTCAACGACATGCAACAGCGACAGGATGCCTACGAGTCGCAACTGCGTGCGGCCAATGACGAACTGGAAAACCGGGTGCGTGAGCGCACCGCCAAGCTGGCGGGCGCCGAAGCCACGGCGCAGGAAGCGCGCAACCAGCTGACGGATGCCATCGAGAGCATTTCGGAAGGTTTCGCTTTGTTCGACCGGGACGACGCGCTCGTCGTGGCCAATGCTCGCTATCGCGAAATCATGCTGGGCAGTACCAATGCTGAACTGGATCCGGGATCGTCCTACACCGATATCGTGCGCCAAGCGGCGTCCTCGGGACGCTTCCCAAAGGCTTTCGACGACGCGGAAGCCTGGATCGAGCGTCAGATCACTCGCCATCGAACGGCATCAGAACCATTCATTCAGGAGATCGAAGGCGACCACTGGCAGCAGATCAGCAACCGTCGAACCGATCAGGGCGGCACGGTCGCGGTGCATTCGGACATCACCGAGATCAAGCGGATTTCGGATGAGCTGAAGCGCGCCAAGGATGCAGCCGAGGCGGCCAACGAGGCGAAGAGCGCCTTTCTGGCCACCATGAGCCACGAAATCCGCACGCCGCTCAACGGCATTATCGGCATGAGCACGCTGCTCAACGGCACCGAGCTTGATCCCGAGCAGAGGGATTTTTCAACAACGATCGCCACGGCGGCCGATACGCTATTGACCATCATCAACGACATCCTCGATTTCTCAAAGGTCGAGGCAGGTGCGCTGGAACTCGAGCGCACGCCGATGGACCTGGCCGAAACCATCGAGAGCTCGGTGGAACTGGTCGGTGGCAAGGCCGCGGAAAAAGGCATTGAGCTCGCCTGCAGAATCAATCCGGATGTTCCCGCCGCGCTGATCGGTGATCCGGTTCGACTGAAGCAGATCCTGATGAACTTGCTCAACAACGCGGTCAAATTCACCGAACAGGGCGAGGTCGTGCTGACGGTTTCGACGATGATTGCCGACGCCGCCGATGCGGTCGGGACCAACACGCTGCTGCGCTTTTCGGTTCGCGACACCGGCATCGGCATTCCGGAAGACCGGATGGACCGGCTGTTCAAATCCTTCAGCCAGGTCGACGCGTCGACCACGCGCCGCTATGGCGGGACCGGGCTGGGTCTGGTGATCACCAAACGCCTGGTTGAGCTGATGGGCGGAGAAATCGGCGTCGAAAGCGAGCTTGGCCGCGGCACCACATTCACCTTCACCTTGCCCGGAGAGATAGCGCGCCTGCCGGATCGCAAATCCCACGATCACCAGCTTAGCCTGGTTAAGGACAAGCGAATCCTCATCGTCGACGACAACCGCACCAATCGCCTGATCCTCAGCGAAAAGCTGCGCGGCTGGGAGCTGCGGCCCAAGGCTGCCGCTCTGCCTTCTGAGGCTCTGGAATGGATCCGAGGCGGCGAAACCTTTGATGCCTTCATCCTCGACTACAAGATGCCGGAGATGAACGGGTTTGAACTGACCCGGGAATTGCGCACGATGATGGGCAGCTCCGTGCCGCCGATTGTCCTGTTCAGTTCGACCTCGCCTGTCGACAGCGATTTCCGCGAGGCGACGGTTGAAATCGGCTATTCGTCGGTGCTGACAAAGCCGGCGCGCTCGGCACAGTTGTTGAATGCTCTCGTCAACGCAGTCGCACCGCAGGAAGCTGCGGCACCCGACCGTGAAGCCGCCCCTGACATTTCCCACGGGAGCGCCGATCTGCACATTCTTCTCGTTGATGACAATCTCATCAATCAGAAGGTCGGCAGCAAAATCCTCAAACGGCTGGGCTACAGCCCCGACGTCGTCGGCAGCGGCGAGGAAGCCATCGAGAGCTGTCAGTCGGAGGATTACGACGTCGTGCTGATGGACATCGAGATGCCTGATATGGACGGCATTGCCGCAACCCGCCGCATCCGCGACAGCGTTCCGCGCGAACGCATGCCCTACATCATCGCTCTGACCGCCAACGCCATGGCTTCGGAGAAGGAAACCTATCTGGAATCGGGAATGGACGACTATCTCAGCAAACCCATCGACGTCGAAGCGCTGACCGGCAGCCTGGAGGCCGCCGAAGCCTATCGGGCTGATCTGGCCCGCAGCGTGGAGCAAGGCAAAGGGGCAACCACATGACCGTTGGCGTGATCGACAAGAGTGCCCTCAAAAGGCTGCTCGACGTGATTGGCGGTGACCCTGAGGACCTGCAGGACCTGATCGACGAGTTCGAGAACACGACGCCGGAAATCTTGCAGGAGATTCAGACCGCGGGGGCGAATGCGGACTGGGCGGCGTTGCGCATTTCAACGCATAGTCTCAAATCCAGCTGCCGCGACTTCGGGGCGATCGAACTGGCGAAGCTGTGCGAAGAACTGGAGCATCAGTGCAGATCGGAATCGGTCGTGGACGCTGATGCTCAAATCGCCCAGATCAGTTCCGCGCTCGCCGCAGCCCGCCAAGCCTTGAGCGCCGTTCAGGTGGCTGATGTTTGAAGCTTTGGGGTCATCCATCCTGGACCCCGTAGAGAGTGACACCGCTCTCATTCTCGTGGTCGACGACAACGGCATAAACCGCATGAAGATGCGGCTTGCCGTCGAGAATCTCGGTCACAAAGCCGATGTGGCGAAGGACGGCGCCGAAGCCATCGAGGCTCTGCGACAAAAACCCTATGATGCGGTCCTTCTCGACATTGTCATGCCCAAGATGGACGGTTTCGACGTGCTGCGCGCGCTCAAGCAGGACGACGCGCTACGTGACATCCCGGTTATCGTGATTTCGGCGCTGGACGACGAGACCGAAAGCGTTGTCAAGGCCATCGAACTGGGCGCTGAGGATTTTCTGCCGAAAGATTTCGATCCTGTCCTGTTGCGGGCCCGGTTGGGCGCATCGCTGACCAAGAAGCGCTACCGCGATCAGGAGAAGGAATATCGGCGCCGGGTCGAGCGCCTGACCGAAGCGGCCGAAGTGCTCGAAACCGGTCGCTTCAGTCCGCAAAACCTGCATCTCGACGACCTGGCATCGCGCGATGACCCGCTGGGCCGCCTGGCGGCCGTTTTCCGTGGCATGGCCACCGAAATATACGAACGCGAGTTGCGGCTGCGCCGGATGATCAGCACCCTGCAGGGCAGCCTTTTGGTCATAGCGGTCGGGGTCGTCTGGGGATTGACGCCGGCCCTGTCCCGCCTAGCTTCCGGGATCGGGTCGAACCCGCTCGGGCTGGCCGTCTGGGTCAACACCTTTGCCGCCATCCTATGTCTGGGTGTCGCGGCCTATCGCGGCAAGCTGCCACGGCTCACCGGCCGCGAGTTCATGTTCTACGTCTATTGGGCGATTCTGGCCGGCATTCTGCAGCGGCTGACGACCTTTTGGGTGACCGCCCATGTGGAAGCGGCCATGCTGTCGCTGATCGTCACCCTGCAAGGGTTCATGGTGTTCGCCTTCGCCGCCGCGACCAAGCTTGAAAAGGCGAGCCCTCGCCGCCTGCTTGGCCTGACCGTGGGACTTGTCGGCGTCGCCGTGGTGCTCTTTACCCGTTTCGACATGTCGAGCAGCAACCAGAACATCTGGCTGATCTTCGCACTCGCCCTTCCCCTCTTGTTCGCTATCGAAGCGATCGTGCTCGCTGGCCGACGGCCGGAACATGTCGACATGTTTGCGTCGGTGGGCATCATGATGGGGCTCTCAGCGGCTTTCCTTGCACCACTCGCCTATATCAACGGAGACTTGTTCGGGCTCGGCCCGGAGAACCTGCGTTTAACCGCACTCGTGGTTTTCATGGGGATCGTCGGTGCCTCGTCGCTGCTGCTTGCCTTCTACCTGATCGCCACCGCCGGTGCCGTCTTCTACAGCCAGAGCGCCTATTCCATGACGCTGGCCGGTATCGTCTGGGGCATGTTGCTGCTCAACGAAGAACTCTCGCTGATCGCTTGGGGAGCGTTCGTGGTCATTCTGATCGGCATGTACCTGGTGGAACCCAAGCCATCCGACGAAGAACTCGTCATCAACCGCTCGTTTGCGGCACGGGAATAATCGTGACAATACGGGCTGGCGCGCCCAGCCAATAAACAACGATACGCTGGAATGGGCGCCGAAACGCCAGTTCTTCTCCCGCCCGATCTGGCGTGCCTATGTCACGCGGGCCGACTGGAGCAGGAGCTTCGCGGAGGAAAGCGGCTGGCCGGATTGCGCCGGCTCAACCAACGCCTGGAGCGCCGGTTTGCAGGTGGAGAATTGGTGGTGATGCAGCTCAGCGAAAATCGAAGGCGCTCAGCCCGGTGACCATCTCGTCCAGTCCGGCGGGGCGGGTGAGCGGCGGTTCGGCGCGAGACAGGCAACTCGGGCGCTCGCACAGACGACAGGCAGGGCCGACAGGGGTCGGAGCCTGGCCGGCGCCCGTGACGGCGGCGCCATAGACCACCTCGTCGCGGAAACCGATGTCGCAGGCGAGCATCAGGGCGGTCCGACGGACGCGTTCATTGTAGGCAACCTGCGGGCCTTCGAGCGTTCGCGAGATCAACAGGAACTCGGCACCGTCCGGCATCTCGACGGCGTCGACGAAGATCTGGCCGGGCTGCGTGAACGCCACGTGGATGTTCAGCTTCGGACAGGCGCCGCCGAAGCGTGACTGGGGGAAGCCGCGCGCACCGGCGCGCCGGAAACGGTTGCCGGCGTTGTCGACCTCGAGCATGAAAAACGGCACTCCGGTTGCGCCCGGCCGCTGCAGCATGGTTAGCCGGTTGGCCGCCTGTTCATAGGAGACGTGGAAGCGGGACCGAAGGACATCGACATCGTAACGGGCCCGCTGGGCGGCGGCCTGAAAAACGCCATAGGGCATGATCAGAGCATGGGCGGCGTAGCGGGCGATTTCGAAGCGTGCCAGTCGCCGTGCCTCGTCGGACGATAATTCCAGTTTGCCAAGTTCCTCGAGGATCGCGTCACGGAATGCGAGTTGCGCCGCCTCCAGGGCGATCTCCCGCAACTGATCGAAGGGTGAAAGGCGTTCGGACAGGAAAAGCCGCATGGAGTGGCGGTCGAAGCGGCGACGCCAGTTGGGCATTGTATGGACGGGCAACAGTCGGACGACGATACCGTGTTCTTTGGCCAGCCAGCTCTTGAGCGCCGCGGCCAGGTCGTCGCCGGGAGCGAGTTGTTCGTAGAAGGTCTCGGCTGCCGCTTCAATCGGGTCGCTGTAGTTGCTGCGCTTTTCGAACACGTCGCGCACTTCATCGACAGGCAACCGGGTGTCGGTCACTGCGGTCGTACGCCCCTCCTGAGCCAAAAGATCCGACAGGTCTGACAGCCGCGACTGGGATTCCTTGTAAGCACGATAGAGCTTGAGTACGCCTGATGCCGCATTGGGTGCCGCATCGGCCACTTCCAGCAGTTCCGTGTCGCCCGGCAGTTCACCGGCCAGCAACGGGTCGCCAAACACCTCCTTCAGTGCCGATACGGTTCCCGTGGTCTCGCCCTGCAGCTCATCAAGGTCGAGCTTGTAGACGGTCGACAGCTTGATCAGAAGCTGCACGGTCAGCGGGCGTTGGTTGCGCTCGATCAGGTTGAGATAGGACGGTGAGATGCCCAGTTCTTCGGCCATCGCCGTCTGGGTCAGCTCCAACTGGTTGCGAATGCGCCGAAGCCGCGGCCCGGCGAAAATCTTTTGCTCGCTCATGCGGATTTACACGTTTTTACAAACTTTTCAGGCCGACCTCTATTACAATTTTTACAAGATTACAAATCAGAATTGTCAAAACTTCGACAGCATGACCCGTTTAACCATCTCTAATTGCTGATTTTCCTGTGCCGATTGTGCGCTGCGGTGTAAAAGCTGTCACATCGAATGCAAGCAACAATGCTGCAACACCCAAAATGCAGCGATCAGAGATGAGTAACGGAGATCGGCATGACAGATTTTTACAACCTTGTTCCCGGCGCCCCCGAAGGCCGCTTTGACGGCATCGAACGGCCCTATAGTGCCGAAGAGGTCAAGAAGCTGCGCGGCTCCGTGCAAATCAAGCACTCTCTGGCGGAAATGGGAGCCAACCGGCTGTGGCAGTTGATCCACGAAGAGGATTACGTCAACTCGCTTGGCGCGCTTTCCGGCAACCAGGCCATGCAGATGGTTCGCGCCGGTCTGAAGGCCATTTATCTCTCCGGCTGGCAGGTTGCTGCGGATGCCAACACGGCATCGGCCATGTATCCGGACCAGTCGCTCTATCCGGCCAATGCCGGACCGGAGCTTGCCAAGCGCATCAACCGCACGCTGCAGCGCGCCGACCAGATTGAAACGTCGGAAGGCAATGGCCTGTCGGTGGACACCTGGTTCGCGCCTATCGTTGCCGACGCCGAGGCCGGCTTCGGTGGCCCGCTCAACGCCTTCGAGCTGATGAAGGCCTATATCGAAGCGGGCGCCGCGGGCGTCCACTTCGAAGACCAGTTGGCTTCGGAAAAGAAATGCGGCCATCTCGGCGGCAAGGTTCTGATCCCCACGGCCGCTCATATCCGCAATCTGAACGCTGCGCGGCTCGCCGCCGACGTCATGGGCACGCCGTCGCTGATCATCTGCCGCACAGACGCTGAGGCCGCCAAGCTTCTGACCTCCGATATCGATGAGCGCGACCAGCCGTTCGTCGACTATGATGCGGGCCGCACGGCGGAAGGCTTCTACCGGGTCAAGAACGGCCTCGAGCCGTGCATTGCCCGTGCGATTGCCTACGCGCCCTACTCGGATCTCGTCTGGTGCGAGACATCGACCCCGGATCTCGACCAGGCGCGGCGCTTTGCCGAAGCCGTTCGTCGCGAGCACCCGGACCAGTTGCTGGCCTATAACTGCTCGCCGTCGTTCAATTGGAAGAAGAACCTGGACGACGCGACGATTGCCAAGTTCCAGCGGGAACTCGGTGCCATGGGCTACAAGTTCCAGTTCATCACGCTGGCCGGTTTCCACCAGCTCAACTTCGGCATGTTCGAGCTGGCTCGCGGCTACAAGGAGCGCCAGATGTCGGCCTATTCGGAGCTGCAGGAAGCCGAGTTTGCCGGCGAAGCAAACGGCTACACCGCCACCAAGCACCAGCGCGAGGTCGGCACCGGCTACTTCGATGCCGTTTCCATGGCCATCACCGGCGGCCAGTCGTCGACCACCGCCATGGGCGAATCGACCGAATCCGCACAGTTCAGACCGGCGGCCGAATAGGCCGTCATCGCACCCTGCCAACGCCAGACAAGGAGTACCGACAATGGCACCGCAGACACGCGTCAAGGAACGGGCCGAAGAACAGTCTTCGGCCATGACGGCAGACCAGCAGGCGGCTATCCGCATGGTGGCCAATGACCTGCATCGACTGAACCAGTCGGTGATGAAGGCCGTGGATGCCGGCGTGTCGGTGGAGCTCGTCCGCTCGGCCCGCCACCACGGTGGGGAAGGCAACTGGGGCGACCTGCTCATTCCAGTCATCGTCACCCAGGGTCGCTGATCCATTCCCTTGTCCTTCCCTTGAGCCGGACGGCGTCTTCACCCGCCAGCCGGTCTCAAGCAGGAGCAAACTGGCCGCTGCACGCCCCAACGTGCAGCGGCTCTTTTTTTGCCGGCTCGCTCCGGGGCGATGAGGAACAAAAGCTGCTGTAATGCGTTTCGCTTTGCTTTAAGAGATCCCTGAACTCATCGACGAAACGAGCAATTCATGGCCGATAAAGCGAAGAAGCCCGCGCGCGCCAAACCCGGTGCCGGCAAAAAGCCGCCGAAGCGGCCGGCCCATGTCGACAATGTGCGCGGTGTCGGGAACTGGAAGCAGGTCAATGAGTGGCTCGCCTGGCGGGGTATCGAGGACATCGAGTGCATCACGCCCGATCTTGCCGGTGTGCCGCGCGGCAAAATGATGCCCGCATCGAAATTCACGTCGAATACGTCCCTCGCCCTGCCGACAGCGATCTACAGGCAGACCATCTCGGGCGCGTACCCGTCGGAGACCGGCAATTTCCGCCATGATCCGCTCGATGGCGACTTCAAGCTGGTCCCGGATCTTGCAACCCTGTCAGCGGTCCCATGGGAAACCGACCCAACCGCGCAGGTGGTCTGCGACATGGTGGATACCGACGGCAACGCCGTGTCCTACGGGCCGCGCTCCGTGCTCAAGCGGGTCATTTCGCTTTATGAACGGGAAGGCTGGCTGCCGGCGGTGGCACCGGAGATCGAATTCTACCTGGTCGCCAAGAATGACGATCCGGACTACCCGCTGCAGCCGCCTGTCGGCCGTTCGGGTCGACGCATCCTGCCGGGGCAATCCTACTCCATCGCCGGCGTCAACGAATTCGACGAACTGATCGACGACATCTATCACTATTCCGAAGCGCAGGGCCTGGAGATCGACACGCTGATCCATGAGGAGGGGCCGGCGCAACTGGAGATCAACCTGCGGCATGGCGACCCCCTGGAGCTTGCCGACCAGGTGTTTCTGTTCAAGCGCACCCTGCGTGAAGCGGCACTCAACCACGGCATCTATGCCACCTTCATGGCGAAACCGATGCAGGGCCAGGCCGGCTCGGCATTGCACATCCACCAGTCCGTGGTCGAGGCCAAGACTGGCCGCAATATTTTCAGCAACCCGGACGGTTCACCATCGCCGCTGTTCTTTGCCTTCATCGGTGGACTGCAACATTTCATCCCGAAGGCGTTGGTGATGATGGCGCCTTACGTCAATTCCTACCGGCGGCTGACGCCCAACATGGCCTGCCCGGTCAACAACGCCTGGGGCTACGACAATCGCACCGTCGCATTCCGGGTGCCGCATTCAGACCCACAGGCGCGGCGGCTGGAAAACCGACTGCCCTCCTCCGACGCCAATCCCTATCTGGCGATCGCAGCCTCGCTCGCCTGCGGCTGGCTCGGCATGATGCGCGAGATCGTCCCGGACAGCCCGACCGAGACAACCGCCAACCTGGGTAACACCGTCGAGCTGCCGCGTGGCCTGCAGGAAGCGGTGGCGCTGCTCGAGGGCGAACCGGCTTTTGCCGAAGTGTTCGGGTCGGAGTTCATCGATATTTATGCCGGGGTCAAGCGCGGTGAATTCGAAACCTTCATGGAGGTTATCAGCCCGTGGGAGCGAGAGTTCCTGCTGCTGAACGTGTAGAGTGAGCCTTCAGGCTTCGAATTTTTGGTCTGTCGCCATTCTCGCGGTCAATGCGGTTTTCTCCACACTCAAGTCCAACCGGTCAGCCATCTCCTGAAAACCGGGTCCTGAATGTCCCCCATGCAAGGCCGCGAGCTGGTCAGCCGTATCGACCAGACACGTTTGCAATTCACCCAAAAGGCCGCGGTCTCCGTAGGCCTGTTGGATAACACGACTGATGGACCGAACATGGTCACTGGTCCATTCGAGGTCACTCCTGTGAGACGCACCAGATCGGCTTTTTTCAGACATCGAGCCGAAGTCTATAACGATGGGCCTGCAATCCTCTCCCGCGCGGTCGCCGCGTCTGATCCGCTGGATAAGAATATTGTCGGCATGCAGATCGTTGTGGAACAGTTTTGCACCTGACAGCGCCTGGAGGAATCGCAAAAGCTCGGCGGATATCACGGCCAGTTGGCGCCAGTTCAATTGCGATCTACTTGCCAGGGCGTCTGCCAGTCCCAGTTCCCCGAGATAGGGCATGACCATCACGTGGCACTCGATGCCTTCACCGCCAAAATCCGCAACCGCGTCAAAGCACTCGACGATGGGAACAGCGACCGACGAAGCTGCGGAGAGTTGTTTGTGATAAAAACACTCGCGATAGAAATCCTTGCCGAAAAAGTCGTACGTCGATTTTGGAATGACCTTCAAAACGCATGGCTGAGACGGGTCGGAAATCGGAACGGCCAGAAAAATCGCGCCATAGAACCCCAATCCCAGGGGCTTGGACACCCGAAACCGAGCCAGATGAGCCGGGGCGTTTTTCAAAGGAAAATCATAGGGCCGCCCGCAATAGGGGCAACGATCAGTTAATCTTCGAACCGAAAAGTCGGAACGTGGGCACTTGAAACAGCAGTATTTCCCCGACATCCTCATGACGGCGGATGGGCATTTGCTGGCGGTCGCCCGGACAAATTCTCACCTCCAACCCATAGTATTGGTCCGCGTGAGAGACCCATGACCACGATACCGAAACAGGGCAGAATGATCAAAACGCTCGGCGATTGCGAATTTTGTGCACAAGTGCACAGGAAATATACAATCTCGAACCGCATTTTGTACCAAAGCGACCGTCTGACGGCGTGGCCGAGTCTCGGTGCGTTGACCCCGGGCCACATCCTCCTGTTGCCGAACCAGCATTACCGGGGGTGCCTGGCGATGGAGGAAGGCCATCGGAGGGAGATGATGCAATTGGTCGATGCGTGCGCGCGTGTTCTCGACGATCGGTACACCGGCCTGCTGGTTGGCGAACATGGAAATCAAGCGGCGCAGGGTTCGAGTAACGGCGCTTCCGAATTCGCTCCAACCTGTGTGGATCATGCCCACATGCATGTCATTCCTGTTTTCGCTGACTTCCATCAGGCTCTTGAACGATACCGTTCGGTCTTGGGCCAACCGGACATGGAGTTGACCAGGGAAGAACTGCAGACCCGAGACCTGGCGCTGGGCGAATACCAACTTCTCGGCAACGGCGACGACAATTGGGTTCTGTGGGCGCAACCCCACGGGGCAGGGTCCCAGTTCATCCGCAAAGTCGGTGCAGAACTGCTGGGAAAGCCGCGGGAATACAACTGGCGTGAGTTCCCCAACTACCAAACCATTGCCGAGACGCGGGACCTGCTTTGCGGTGTGTATGCCTCGCTGCCAGCAAATCTGGCGGCAGGATGGGGTGAAATCCAGGCAAAGTTCGACCTGGGACACGAAGGTTGATGCGGCCCTCGACCGAACGATTTCGAGATTCTTGTTGAGATCATCGGACGTTGCAGGCCGGAATTTCGGGCCTTTCAAGGCTTAAAGCGAAAAATTGCTACAATCAGACGCCCAGCGTTAACCCCGTTTATAGAATAGAGGGGAGAGAATAGGCGGCCTCTGTCGTCAGGCGCATGATTGACCGTTAAGAATGTCTTGGGGGCTTGATATCCGACGGGTGCGATCGGCGGAATTTCGTGGATGAATAGAGGGCGGGCGAAATTGGGCCTCATCAGCAAATATCGAGATGGCACTGCAGCGGTTGCGGCCACTCCCTTGGCGCGTTCGCGAACCCTGGCGGAAACGGTCGGCCATCACTGGTGCATGCTCCTCTACTGGACACATTACTGGCTCTGGGATCGTCGCTTCGAACGCAATGAGCAGGTGGCGACCAGCGGCACGGTACACCGCGAGCATCTTGAGCCCGTCAGCACCGCCCATGCGGATCTGTCCTACGAATACGGCGCATCGCCGCGGCTCGTGGTCAACTGGATCCTCGACGGTTTGAACATCGATCTGAGCAAGTTTTCATTCATCGACTACGGTTCCGGTCGCGGACGGGTGCTGCTGACCGCTGCCAAAAGGCCGTTTCGCTCGGTACGCGGTATCGAGTTCTGCAGCGTCTTGCACGAGCAGGCGGAACGCAACATCTCCGGATGTGCAGAAAAAGACATAGCTTGCCGGGATGTGAAATCTGTCTTCAGCGATGTGCTCGATTACGATCTGCCGGACGGCGACTGCATTCTCTATTTCTTCAATCCGTTCGAGGCTGAACTGCTCGACCGCGTGGTGCGCAAGTACACGGACTCGACAAAATGCGGACGGGATCGCGTGATCATCGTGTATTACAATGCCAAGCACGACCGGACGTTGATGGAAAACAAGCACGTCCGGGTCAGGCGCTTGTCTTTATGGGCGCGCCTCAGGCTCAAACTGCTGAGCCCGCACCCGGTTCAGGTCTACGAAATCGTGGGCTAGCCTCGGGACCGGTTACCCAGTCATCGATTCTGGAGCGGCGAGATTGGCGACCGGACGGTTTCTGGCCGGATTCCGGGCCTCCGATAGCGACCTATCGCCCATTTTTTGCACTGCACACGCCGATTCCGCATATCGGGACTGGCCTTTTTAAATCGATTAGATTATGAGAAGGCCAAATTCGGTTCCAAGCGAGCTTTTGGCCCCATGACCAGCCAGACCATTCCCGTCGACCCATTCGATTTCGTTGTATTTGGCGGAACCGGCGACCTTTCCGAACGCAAATTGCTGCCTGCTCTCTACCACCGTCAGATCTCAGGGCAGTTGACCGAACCAACACGCATCATCGGAGCTTCGCGCGCCGACCTGGATGATGCCGGCTTTCGGGAATTCGCCGGTGATGCACTCAAGCGCCACCTTACCGAGGACGATTACGACGACGAGCAGATCGAGAGGTTTCTCGCCCGGCTGTTCTATGTCTCCGTCGACGCCATGTCGGACCGCGGCTGGGACGAACTGGCCCGCCGGCTCGCGGAAAGCAGCGCTGAGATACGCGCTTTCTACCTGGCCGTCGGACCTTCGATCTTCGGCGATATTTGCGAACGCATCGGGCAGAACGGGCTGATCAACGACCACACCCGAATTGTCGTCGAAAAACCGATCGGCCGTGATCTGGCGTCGGCAAAGGCGCTCAACGACACCATCGGCCACACATTTTCCGAAGACCAAATCTTCCGCATCGACCACTATCTCGGCAAGGAGACGGTGCAGAACCTGATGGCGCTGCGCTTTGCCAATGCACTCTACGAGCCACTGTGGAATTCCGCTCATATCGATCATATCCAGATCACCGTCGCAGAGTCCGTCGGCCTCGAGGGTCGAACGGGCTACTATGACCGAGCCGGAGCACTGCGCGACATGGTGCAGAACCACATGCTGCAGCTTCTGTGCCTTGTGGCGATGGAGGCCCCGCCTTCTGCGGAGGCCGAGTCGGTGCGTGACGAGAAGCTCAAAGTGCTGCGGGCGCTGGCGTCGATCGACAGCACCAATGCGGCGCAGGTGACCGTGCGGGGCCAGTACCGGGCCGGAGCATCGAAAGGCGGCGCCGTCGATGGATATCTGGAAGAGCTCGGCAATGACGACTCCAACACCGAGACCTTCGTGGCCATCAAGGCGGAAATCGAGAACTGGCGCTGGGCAGGCGTGCCGTTCTACCTGAGAACCGGCAAGCGCATGACCGACCGCGTGTCGGAAATCGTCATCAATTTCAAGCCGATCCCGCATTCGATCTTCGACAAGAGCGCCGGCCATGTGATCGCCAACCAGTTGGTGATCCGTCTCCAACCGGGTGAAGGTGTCAAGCAGTGGATCATGATCAAGGACCCTGGCCCAGGAGGAATGCGGCTGCGCCACGTGCCGCTCGACATGAGCTTCGCCGAGAGTTTCAACGTGCGCAATCCGGATGCCTATGAGCGGCTGCTGATGGACGTCATCCGTTGCAACCAGACCCTGTTCATGCGGCGCGATGAGGTTGAAGCCGCATGGACGTGGGTCGATCCAATCCTCGCTGCCTGGGAGGAAAGCCGTCAGCCGGTTCACGGATACACCGCCGGCACCTCCGGCCCGAGCCAGGCGATCGCCCTGATCGAACGGGACGGCCGTACCTGGCACGAGAACCACTGACCCGATGTCCGAACCACAACTGACAGAATTCGCCAACGGCGAGGAACTGGCCGAGGCACTGGCGACTCGGGTCGCAGAGGCTCTCGGTGCGGCAGTCGAACGCGACGGCACAGCAACATTGGCTGTCTCGGGCGGTTCCACCCCGCGCCGCTTCTTTCAGGCGCTGAGCCAGAAAGAAATCGCCTGGAAGCAAGTGACCGTGACACTGGTCGATGAGCGGTTCGTGCCGCCTTCCAGCGATCGGTCCAACCACAGGCTGGTGGCAACGCATCTTTTGCAGAATGCTGCCGCCTATGCCCAATTCGTGCCGCTCTATTCGGTCGACCAAACGCCAGAAGATGCCGCACGCGATGCGGCGGAGCGCCTTGCAACAGCGAAAATGCCACTCGATGTTGCGGTGTTGGGGATGGGATTGGATGGTCACACGGCCTCCTGGTTCCCGCAAAGCCCGCAACTGGCCGCGGTTACCGATCCAATCGGCACGCAAACAGTGCTTTCGGCGGAAGCTCCGGGGGCCGGCGAAACGCGGCTGACCTTGACGCTGCCAATGGTGGCACAGGCGGCACTTTGTGTGCTGCATCTTGAAGGAAATGACAAAAAGCGCGTGTATGAAGAGGCCATGAGGCCCGGCCCGGTGGAAGAATTGCCGGTGCGCGCCATACTGAGGAAGACCGAGAACCCGCTGCAGGTCACCTGGGCGCCCTGACGGCGCACCGGTCATGCAAGCGGCGCCGGACAACAACGGCATCGTCTTTCGTTCGAGGAAATGTCCGAAGACAAAGGATAACCCGGACCGCAGTCCGAACCCACTCGATCGGCAGGAAAAAACATGACTGCACATTCGTCCATTCTCGCAATCACCGACCGCATCGTCGAACGGTCGAAACCGACACGCGAAGCCTATCTCGACCAGGTCAACCGCGCCGCCGAAAACGGCCCACACCGCGGGGTGCTGTCCTGCGGCAACCTGGCCCACGGTTTCGCCGCTTGTTCCGTCCATGACAAGGAAGCGCTCGCCGGCGATCGGGTGCCCAATCTCGGGATCATCACCGCCTATAACGACATGCTGTCGGCGCATCAGCCGTTCGAGCGCTATCCGGATCTCATCCGCACCGCTGCGAAGGAAGCGGGCGGCGTCGCGCAGGTTGCCGGCGGTGTTCCGGCCATGTGCGATGGCGTTACCCAGGGGCAGCCGGGCATGGACCTGTCCCTGTTCTCGCGCGATGTGATCGCCCTATCTGCCGCGGTCGGCCTGTCGCACAACATGTTCGACGCCGCGGCTTTTCTCGGGGTTTGCGACAAGATCGTGCCGGGCTTGCTGATCGCAGCTCTGACCTTTGGCCATTTGCCTGCGGTTTTCATCCCGGCTGGCCCGATGACCTCCGGCCTGCCGAACGACGAAAAGTCGCGCATTCGGCAGCTTTTCGCCGAGGGCAAGATCGGTCGCGCCGAGCTGCTGGACGCTGAATCGAAATCCTATCACGGCCCTGGCACCTGCACCTTCTATGGCACTGCCAACTCCAACCAGATGCTGATGGAGATCATGGGCTTCCACACGCCCGGCGCCTCCTTTATCAACCCCGGCACACCGCTGCGCGATGCCCTGACGAAGGAAGCTGCCAAGCGGGCGCTGGCCATCACGGCCCTCGGCAACGAATTCACCCCGGCCGGGGTCATGTTCGACGAGCGTAGTGTCGTCAACGGCATCGTGGGCTTGCATGCCACAGGTGGCTCGACCAACCACACCATGCACCTGATAGCCATGGCTCACGCCGCCGGCATCCGACTGACCTGGCAGGATATTTCCGAACTGTCCGACATCGTTCCCCTGCTGGCGCGGGTCTATCCCAACGGTCCGGCCGATGTGAACCACTTCCACGCTGCCGGCGGACTCGGCTTCCTGATCGCGCAACTGCTCGCTAACGGCATGCTGCATGACGACGTGCGCACCGTCTGGGGCGATGGGCTTGCGGCCTATGCGATCGATCCCAAGCTCGACAGCGACGGTACGGTTGCCCGCGAGCCAATTCCGGCCACAAGCGGCAACGCCAAAGTACTGTCGACCTACGATGCGCCGTTCCAGAAAAACGGTGGTCTCAAGATGCTCAAAGGCAATCTTGGCACGTCGGTGATCAAGATCTCCGCCGTCAAGCCGGAACACCGCATCGTCGAGGCTCCGGCAAAAATTTTCCACTCGCAGAAGGCCTTTCAGGAGGCCTTCAAGGCCGGCACCCTGGATGGCGATTTCGTAGCGGTTGTTCGCTTCCAGGGGCCGCGCGCCAATGGCATGCCGGAACTGCACAAGCTGACGCCGCCGCTGGGTGTGCTGCAGGACCGAGGCTGTCGCGTGGCTCTGCTGACCGACGGCCGCATGTCGGGCGCTTCCGGCAAGGTACCGGCAGCAATCCATGTCACGCCCGAGGCCGTGGACAATGGCCCGATCGCACGCCTGCGCGACGGCGACATGATCCGCCTCGACGCCGATGCCGGCACTCTGTCGGTGCTGATTGACGAGGCCGAGTTTGCCGCCCGCGAACCGGTCTCCGTCGACCTCTCGGACAACGAGCTCGGCATGGGCCGCGAACTCTTCGCCAATTTCAGAGCATTGGCAGGCCGAGCCGACACCGGCGCCAGCGTGCTCTATAGCTAGTGGCGTCAGTTGACGCCGGTAATCATCGAGACGATTTCGTTCTTGTCGGTGGCCGCGGTCTCGCGGACGCCGATCTGGCGGCCGCGACGCAACACGCAGATCCGATCGGAGAGACGGAACACCTGATCAAGACTGTGGCTGATGATCAGCACGGCGATGTCGCGCTCCTTCAGCGAGGCAACGATCTTCTCGACCTTGGCGGTTTCGGCGACACCCAGAGCCGCCGTCGGTTCGTCGAGAAGAATGAGCTTCTTCGCCCAGCGGGTTGCACGGGCGATCGCCACGCCCTGGCGCTGACCGCCGGAGAGGTCGCGGATTGTCGCCTTGGCCGACGGTATCCGCACGTCGAGTTCATCGACCAGTTGCTGGGTCTCGCGCATCATTTTCTTGCGGTCCAGCAGCCGCAATGGACCACGCACCGCCTCACGGCCCAGAAAAAGGTTCATATAGACCGGCTGCTGATCGGCCAGCGCCAGGTCCTGATAAACCACTTCGATGCCGAGCGACCGGGCCATGCTGGCATCGGTAAAACTGACATCTTCGCCTTCCAGGCGTATCGAGCCGGAAGTCGGTGCATGGACGCCCGAGACGATTTTGACCAGCGTCGACTTGCCGGCGCCGTTGTCACCGACCAGGGCGACGATCTCGCCGGCATGCAGGTCGAGCGAGAAGTCCTCGACGGCGGTGATGCCGCCAAAGGTCTTGTGCACGTTCTGCAGCTCCAGCACGGGGCTTTCCGTGGTCATGATCGCACCTGCGGCCAAGGCTGGGGCGCGCCGAAGGGGTCTTCAATGCAGGCAACCTGAGGGTTGCCTTCGGACACGCCCGACAGGCCCACCGTGTAGGCGCGGGTCACAAATGCCTGGCCACGGAAGCCGAACACGACGGAGTCTCCCGGCTTCGGTTTGACAGGCCCCGAGCAGTCGATCATGCCGTAGTAGTCGATCGCCGCGGGCGGTGGTATCTCGACACTGGCCAATGCAGCGTCCGACGCTGTCGGCTCGCTGCCGACCAAAGCCTTGACGTCGTAGTCCGGGAAGACGGGATCGATATAGAGACCGCCGCCAAAACAATAGGCGCGGCCGGCGTGCAGGTGCGATACCTCACTGAGATAAAGAACGGCCGGTCGTTCGGGCAGGTCTTGAAGCGCATGCAGAGGCGTGGTTCCGTGCAGGCCGTTCCCCGGTTCGCACTGGGTGGCGCCGGCATCGGCCAGGGCGTCTAGCACCACCGATGAGGTTGTCCCCGGCGCGTTGATTTCGATGTCTCCACGCCCGGCCGCCGCGAGTGCTTCAGCAGCCTTTGACAGGGTCGTCAGGTTGGGCGTCGGTTTGACCGCGCGGCTTTCGGCATCGAACAGCAGCGCCGGAAAAGTGGTAATGCCGGCAAAGCGCCCGCCGGCCATCGCGTCGAGCCGGTCGGCGACCCCGGTGATTTCCTCGGCGGAAAATCCTCCCTCATGGCCGCGGTAGAAAATATCGCCTTCCGTCTGGATGCGGGCGAGCAGCGCCTGCTCGCGTCCGGCAGCTTCGGCGGCGCTGGCTGCTTCCGAGGCTTTCTGATCACTGAACACCGTCCAGTAATCGGGCTTGAGATCTCGTGCTGCGGCGACAGCCTCATGGCGCGGCACCTGGACCAGATGGCCAAGGTGGCCTGTCTTCAGGCCAGCGCGGTCGCAGGCGATGGCGCAGGCCATATCGACGGCAACCGAGCGATCGATACCGCCGCGCATGACAGCCCGGCAGAAACCACTGTTGCGCCCGACCTGCTTGGTCATGGCAAAGACTTTGAGATTACGTTGGGCAGCGGCTGCAGCGAACGTTCTTGAATTCTCCTCGACGGCATCCAGATCCAGCACATAGGCATTCGCCGGGATGCGCCCTTCCTGGTGCAGCCGCATGGCCGCCTCGATCAGTTGCGAACTGCGGCGCCTCAGTACCTCCAGAAACATCGTTTTCTCCTAGCGTCCGGTATCACGCAGCGACAGGGCAACGGCGATCAGGATGATCAGGCCGCGCACCATCATCTGGTCGGATACCGAGAGGCCCATCAGGATCAGGCCGTTGTTGAGCATGCCCATCAGAAGCGAACCGAAGAGCGCGCCGATGACCGTGCCGCGACCACCGCTCAGAGCGGTCCCGCCGACAATCACGGCCGCGATCACCGTCATCAGGTCGCTTTCGCCCAGGGTGTATTTCGCCGCCTGCAGTCGACCGGCATAGAGCAGGCCGGCGAGGCCGGCGCAGCCGCCGCTGATCATCAGAACTGCTAGACGGATGCGCGGCACCTTGATGCCGGAGACCTCCGCGGCGGATGGGTTGTCACCGGTGGCGATGACATGGGCGCCGAAGCGGCTTTCACGATAGATCAGGTGGCCGACGATGACCGCCCCCAAAGTCCACAGGATCAGCGACGGAATGCCGAACAGCGTGCCGGATCCGAAGAAACCCGTGAAGGCATCATTGATCACGGGAATGGAGCGCAGATCCGTCATCGATCGTGCCAAACCGGCAAAGAGGCCGAGCGTCGCCAGGGTGACGAGAAAGGACGGAAGCCTCAGATAGGCCACCAGCACGCCGTTGAAGCAACCGATCAAAAGGCCGGCGCCGAGCCCGGCAACCACTCCGGCAAGCATCGGCATGTCCTGCATCACGACAGCCGCCGAGAGCGCTGAAACAGCGGTGATCGAGCCGAACGAAAGGTCTATTTCGCCGGCGGAGAGGACGAAGACGAACCCGATCGCCATGATCGTCGCAGGCGCTGTCTGCAGCACGATGTTTGTCAGGTTGCGGGTTGTGAGAAAGCCGTCATCAGCCAGGGTGACGGCGAAGAAGAGGAAGATCGCCAGAAAGCCCAGGTAGACCACATATTGCTGCAGATTTAGCTGCCGCCTGATCGTATCAAGCCTGTTCATTGGCGCTGATCTCCCGGCATCGCCGCTATCGCGACCCGGCACTGGCCGGGCCGCTTCAGCAAGGGTACTATTTCTTTGCAGCTGTGACACTGGACGGAGCTTCCCGGTGAAGCGACTGCATCCAGCCTTCCGCAACGTTGTCCGAACTGACGGTTATGGCGGGTGCTACTATGAAGGGCGGGTTCTGCTCGCCCGACAGCGCGCGGGCGCCGACAGCGGCCATTGCTCTGCCAAGCTCATAGGCCTCATCAGCAACGATCGCGGTGACGTTGCCGCCGCGTACCATGTCGAGCGCGATCGGCTCCGACAGATCGAGCGTCACGATCTTGGTCGACTTGTTGCCGTTTGCCCGCAGAGCCGCGAGCACGCCCTCGGCCGGACCGGCCCAGGTCACGTAAATGCCGCCGATATCCGGGTTCTTCAACAGCATCGCATTGGCGATATCTTCTGCGCGGGCCGGGTCGCTGATGCCCTGCTCGGCGACAATCTCGATATCCGGATAGTCGTTCTCGATTGTGGTCTTGAAGGCATTGTCGCGCTGGTTGGTGACGTAATAGTTGGCGTCATGAAAAATCCAGCCAACTGTTCCCTTTCCACCCATGGAGGCGGCCAGTGCATCCGCGGCCTGTTTGCCCATCTGGAACAGGTCGTCGGTGACGATCGCCGCATAGTCGCCCGGATGCTGGTAGTCCTGAGGCAGGTTCGACAGGAACACCAGTTTGACGCCGGCTTCCTTGGCCTGCTTGAAGGCTGCGGCCGAGGTTACCGGATCGAGCGGCAGAGACAGGATGATGTCAGGCTCCTTGGCAAGCGCCGTTTCGATGTCGCTGCGCTGCTTGGCGGCGTCGAACCCGGCACTGGTCGTGGCAACGACCTCGATGCCAAGCCGGGTGAACTCGTCCGTTGCGCCGGCCGTCACCGCGTTGACGAAATCTGACTGGTCGTGCCACAGGAGCGCCGCTTTGTGATTGCCGGCTTTGAGTGCGTCGACCTTGTCGGCCGGCACGGTGATGGATGACGAGGGCGTTGCCGTCTCGCCTTGCGGGCCAACGGTCTGGGCGTGGGCGAGGCCACCACATAGCAGGGCAACGACGGCGGCCGTGCCGATCAGGCTCTTCAATCTCATAGCAGTTTCCTCCATTGCTTGACGTTACGGCGTGTCGGTCTCGACAACGCCGCAGTAGCTGGCCATGAACGATGCGAATGCGACGATGCCGGCTACGTATTCGTCGACATTCACCCTCTCTTCGAGTGTGTGGCAGTTGGTGATATCGCCGGGAGCGCAATAGACAGCCGGACAGCCGGCACCGTCGATCAGAAACGGCGTTTCAGACCAGAAGGGCGCTCCTTCGACGCCACCGCGACCAGGCAGAGCCGCGTCAACCGCCGCGGAAAGCAGTCCGATCTCCGGCAAGTTCCGGTCGACCTCGGCCGGAGAACCGCCGTTTTGATGGTCGCGACCGGCGGGGTACTGAATGTCCAATTCAATACCGTCTTCGACAGGGGCGCCGCGCACGGTGTCTTCGAATTCAGCCACCGCGGCATCAAGCCGTTCGCCGGGCAACAGTTTGCGGATCAGCGACAGGCGTGTTTCGCCAGGAACGGCGATGTAACCGCCGCCAGCCATTTCGGTGACCAGCAGAAAGGCGCGCCCAACCAGGTCATGGCTGGCGCGTTGCGAGATTTCGTCGGAATGCTGCCAAAGCGCAGACACTATTGCGTGTGAAGCTTTCAGCGCGTCGATACCCTGCTCCGGCACACCGAAATAGGCGGATTTGCCGGTGATGGTGACATCGGCAATGAAGAAGCCCATCTGGGCAGCAAAGACTGCCAGACGGCTGGGCTCCACGTAGATGGCGAAATCCGGCGAGGCAATGTCCCCTGCCCCGACACGCCGCGTGTAATCTTTGATGCCGGCGCTGACGCCGCTGCCGGGCTCACCACTTTCCTCGTCACCAACGAAAGCAAAGGCCACATCGCCTGCCAGCCGCAGTCCCGCGCGGTCGATCAGGTCGAGAGCGGCGAGCGACGCACAAATGCCCGCTTTCAGATCGCCCGTGCCGCGGCCCCAGATCTCACCATCGACGATTGCTCCGCCGAAAGGATCCTCACGGTCCGTACCGGACCAGCGTTCCTGCCAGCCGCGCACATGAACCGTATCCGTGTGTCCGATGAAAAGCAGTCGGCGGCCAGTGCCTTCGCCCTTTCGTTCACCCCATACATTGGGTCGGCCAGGTTCGAAATCGGCGCGTTGCGGTGCAAGCTTCAAGGCCTCCATGCGCTCTTCGAGGAACCCTGCAAAATTGGCTTCGTTACCGGTGATGCTCTCGCGAGCGACCGCCGCCCGCAGAAGAGCAATTGCACTGTCCCGATCGACGCGGCTTCGCAGTCGCTCGGCGAGTCGCGGGTCTATGGTCATCGGCTCGCCCCGGCAAAGTTAACCACGTGCGGCGGAGGAAGCGCGATTTCTGCCCCTGGCACACCGCCGGAAAACAGGATCGCATGGAGGTGGCCGAGCCCGACAGCGGCTCCGCCTGCGATGGCGCCGCGGGTTCCAAGGGTCGTGGCCGCGACGTCGACGGGGCGCGGCATGCAGAGCGGAAGGAGTTTGCGCACCCGCTCGACGATTTCATCGCGACTGCCGATCGAACCACCCAGAACGACCTTGCTGGGCCCGGTTATGGCGCAAATGGCGGCGACCGCACGAGTGAGGTATCGGGCGGTCTCTTCAAGAACCGTCAATGCCGCTTCGTCGCCCTTGGCAGCGGCGTCAAAGATCCCGGGTACGTCACTGCTTTGCCTGGCCAGTTCGGCAAAGCGCGCCTGCATGCCGAGTGTCGCGGTCACCCGCTCGAGCGCTCCGATGCGCAGCGAGTCCGGTTCGAAAGGGTCGGCTCCGAACGGCAGGAATCCCAATTCACCGGCGGTGTTGGCATGACCGCGGACCAGTTCACCGCCAACGATGATGCCGGCACCGATACCGGTGCCGAGCGCGATGTAGGCGAGGTCGTCAACACCTGCCCCGGTGCCCACCCAGTGCTCGCCGAGCACGGCCAGATTGACATCGTTTTCGAGCAGTACGTCATGGCCGATTTCCTGGCGAAGTGCCTCAGCCATGTCGAATTCATCGATGCCGGTGATGTTTGGAGCCATCAGAACCCGCCCGGTTTCCGGGTCGGGAACGCCCGGGGCGCCGACGACAGCCAGCCGCACCCGGTCGAAGTCGATGTCATTGTGACGCGCCACGTCGCGGCACATGCGAGCAATTTGTGCGACGACGTGCAAGCCACCCCGCTTGTCGGTGGGCTCGACAAGCTCGGCGAGCACGTTGCAGGAAAGATCGGCAATGGCCGCTCGAGTCTTGGTGCCGCCAAGATCGACGGCAGCAATGCAAGCGGCGTCCGGGACGATTTCGTAGGTCACGGCGGTACGTCCGACATGGCCACTGGTGCGACCGGTTTCGCGGATCCACCCGTCATCTTCCAGAAGCCGGGCGATTTCCGAAATGGTCTGTTTCGACAGGCCTGTCTGCTTGGCGATGCTGGCCCGGGAAATCGGACCGCAATGAACGATGGTTTCCATCACCATGCACAGTGACAGCTGTCTGGATTTTCGCGATGCGTCGCTCAAAACCATAACTCCATTAGTTCGTTCCCTTACCGAACTAATTAGATTATTCGAGCCAAGACGTCAAGTTCGATGGGCCAAACAGCAAAATTCGAAACTGGAATTCGCAATCCGCGATCAGGGACGGTTACACAAGGAGACCTTGCTGAGTACAGCTGGAACAAGGATCGCATGAACCGCATTCCGGGCAGGCTTACGCCTTCTCCAAACCAGTGGCGATACTTGTCCGAAAGACCGAACTTGGACCATTGCCCCGGATAAGAGCTTCAGGGGCTCAATATGTCTGCGTCCGACTTCGACAGAGACAGGGGAACCGCCTCCGATGGCCAGTGATATGCCCGTAGCCATGAGCGGACGGAGCTACGTGGGTGAAACGCGGCATCGGTCGGTTTTGGCTACAAGGTGTCGCCCTGTTCGGCCGACCCAAGCTATGCCAAGTAGCCGAACATTTCAGGACCACCGTCGACCTCAATTGCAGATCGGCAGCTCTAGCGGCGGTTGTTTTGGAAGCGACCGCCTCCATGCATTGATGATCGGTTGGAGGGTTCGTTTGGGCCAGAATTTTGGGGTACCGATCGCCTTCATACACGCGGCGTTCCAGTAGAGCCCGGCGCGCGTCAGGGACCGTTTGCTCTTCACCGCTTTGGCAACGGCTTTGATGTCGCCGGACTCCGGATAGATGTAGAGCGTCGTCGGATTGCCTTCCACCAGCGCGAGAATTTCCCTGGAAGCCGATGGCGACCAAGTTGTGCAGCCGTTGCTGCGGCCACCGGTATAGTTCACCAGTCTTCCGAAAGGCACATAACCCTGTTTGTCGGCGTAGCGGCTTTTCGGATTCTTGTATCGGCACTGCCACTTCAGGAAAACTGCAGGATGCCCACCGATCGCCCGTTCTCTGGCGTTTTTGGTGTCGCCTTCCCCGTCAAAAAGCAGAAACGTGCGACGGAAAGGTTTTCGCTTGCCCGATTTGCGATAGTAGCCTTTGAAAGACGTTCGCGTTTCAGCCGTTATATAGGATCCGCCTGTCGTCAGCTTCGACCCCTCCGCATTGCTGAAGTGCTTCGCGCATTGCCGGCCGTTCGCGAAATCTGCGCGTTTCAGTTTCCGTCCGTTGCCGTAGCCAGAGGAAACCGCGCGGAAGGACTTCCTTGATTCGCAAATGATGTAAAATCGACGGCCCGGTTTGCCGGCCGGCGAGGTACTCGGGCGTGTGGCATCCTTGGCGAAGTAGCAGGGATTTCTGACGACGCCCTGGCGTTTTTTTCGTTTGTAAAGCGCGCGTGCCCTCTTCAGGACAACGGGGGCGATTTGGCCGTCGTCCGTGCCGACATGCTTTTGCAGCCAAGCCGGAATGCCGGAGGTTTGCGCGGCTGCCCGAAGGGGCAGCGAACACGTCAACGCAACAAGGACAATGACGGCAAAGCGGAGCAGATACAGCCGCATCGAGGCAGTCTCCTGGTGGACCTTCCTCGTCACAGGCTAACACAAACCACCCTCGCAAAAGTTACCATTCCGGTGGATAACGCAGAGGCGGGCATTTGCATTTGAACACTCGACCCGCCGCAGGCGAACCATGAGAGCCTGGCTCGTCTTGCCGGCCTTGTCCTCGATCCACCGGTTGCGGCGATCGATCCTGCGCCTGCGACTACCTATTGAACGACTTGGTCACCAGATCGACCTGCCCGGTTTGATCAATGCCGGCTGGCGGCCCCGGCCTGGTCTAGCAGGTCGGCGATATCACGCAGCGAGGTGCAGGACTTGAGATCTTCGGGCGTGAGAACATGGCCGGTCTCGTCTTCGATAGCGAAGACCAGGGTGAGATGAAGAATGTTGTCCCAACCCTTGAGGTGGTAAATGGGGACATCGCAGTTCACCTGGTCGGCGGGCAACTCCAGAATCCGCGCAACCATATGCTGAACCGAAACGAGATTGTCATCGTAGGGCATAGCTGACCTCGATATTTCCCATCCATTTTGACTGGATTTGGGCCGAGGAAGCAATGTGTTCAAGCGTTTATTTGGTTAAATTTTCGTAATAAACCTAAGTTTAACAATGACATCAACGCACCAATCGCGAATTTGACATCCAAATCCATTTATTCTGACTTCTGCATTCAAGTAATAGACGGCATCTCGGCAACCTTCTATTTGCAGGCATTCGTTATTCGTCGTTCGCTAAGTTTGACGTGTGCAAAGAAGCCCGCCGGCCAGATCAAGCGGTATGGAGGCGGCTCCTCGTCACGCCACCGCCGAGGTCAGAATGTCGGCGGCGTTTTGCCGGCGGAGCGATAGGCGGAAACGACCGTGTTGGCCATCAACATGGCGATCGTCATCGGTCCCACTCCACCTGGCACCGGAGTAATGGCGCCCGCAACAGCCTCGCATTCCTCATAGGCGACATCTCCGACGAGACGGCTTTTGCCCTCCCCCCGTTCCGGAGCCGGAATCCGATTGATGCCGACGTCGATGACGGTAGCACCGGGCTTGATCCAATCGCCGCGAACCATCTCGGGGCGTCCGACAGCTGCGACCAGAATATCGGCATTGCGGCACAATCCCGGCAGGTCCGGGGTGCGGCTGTGTCCGATGGTAACCGTGGCGTTGGCAGCAAGCAGCAAGCTCGCCATGGGCTTGCCGACAATGTTGGAGCGGCCGATCACAACAGCCGTCAGGCCCGACAGATCGCGACCACGAACCCGTTCGATCAGCAGCATCGACCCTGCTGGCGTGCAGGGCACGAAGGCGCTGTCGACATCACCGACTGTGAGCTTGCCGGCATTGACGACGTGAAATCCGTCGACATCCTTGTTGGCATCGATCGCCTGGATGACCCGTTTGTCATCAATGTGGTCGGGAAGCGGCAGTTGAACCAGAATTCCGTGAATTGCCGGATCGGCGTTCAGCTCAGCCACTTTGGCCAGCAACTCCGCCTCGGTGGTCTCGACGGACATGTCGTGCTGTACGGAATGGAAACCGCATTCTTTTGCCTTGCGGCTTTTCGATGCCACATAAACCTGACTGGCTGGATCCTCGCCGACAATCACCACCGCAATTCCCGGTGTGACACCCTCGGATTGCACCAGTGCCGAGGATGCCTGTTTGACGGTTTCGATCACGTCTTCGGCGACGGCCTTGCCGTCAATTCTGGTTGCCATTGGGCATCGCTCCATGATGTAGGGCCGGAAATCGGTTGGCGGCGTCGCATGCCGTGCCCGAAACGGTCACAGGCCGACTCCTTAGACCAGAATTTCCCTATAACCAATAGTCTGAGTGCGGCGGCTCGGCGTCAGAATTCGCCGCGGCTGGTGCGAATGGTCCTGACGGGAAGAGGTCGGCCGGCCTGCCGCGCTGCACGCCGGGCCTGGTAGAGTTGCTCCACCGTTTCCCGCATCTGATGAATTTCCGAGCGAATGTCTTCGGCTTCCCGGTCGAGATCCTGCTCGTCGGTGGAGCCGATGGCCCAGTGACGCTCGGACTCGGTGCTGTTCAGACGATCTTCTGCGACGATCGGCCGGGCCAGAAGCGGATCCGGTGCCTGCTGCGGTCGATCGGCAAATACGGGTTCAGGTCGCGGTTGCTCCGGTTCAGGTTCGGGCTGGCGCTCATCCGCCACATCTTCTGCTTCCGTATAAATCTCTTCCACCGGTTTTGCCCGCACGGGCTCTCCGGCATTCTCGAACAGGTCACCGGCTCCTTCGCGGATGCTGCGGTAGGCACCGAACAGCATGGCGATGGCAAGGCCGGCCAGAAGGCCGGCGATCATGCCGCCGGCGGCGATGAATTTGCGCGACGGTCCGGCAGGTTCGATCGGCGCGGTGGCCTCGGAAATGATGCGGATGTTGCTGGTGTTGAGATTTTGCTGCTCACCCGTTTCGCGGGCGCGCTTGAGGAAGGACTGATAAATCTCAGACGTCGCCGCTGCTTCCCGCTCCAATTCCCGCAAGCGCACCAGAGCCGCCGAATTGTCGACCTGCTGGCTCTTCAACACCGCCAGATCAGCGGCCAGCTGTTGCTCGGACTGGACGATGCGGCGCAGTTCCGTTTGGGTCGCTTCGACGATACGGCGCAGTTCATTGCTGATTTCGGCACGCCCGGTGGCCAGTGCCTGTTCCGCGGCAATGCGTTGCGGATGGCGCGGTCCGAGACTGGTCGCCAGGGCGTCGAAGCTGCGCTTGGCCGCCGCATAGGCACCACGCAATTCGCCGATGGTGGACGATTGCAGGATTTCCGGAGCGGTGCCGGCCAACAGAGCGTCGACATCAAGTTGCCGTGCCGTTTCGGCTCGAACCTGAACCTCCACCTTCTGGGCGCGGATCTGGGCCAGTTGCTGATTGAGCTGAACCAGTTGGGCATCGGTGATCAGAGTGCCGCCGGCGTCGACCAGATCGTTTTCCGCCTTGTATTGCTCGACTCGCCGTTCAGCCGCTTCAACATCCCGGCGCAACTCGTCGAGTTGCCGGTTGAGAGATGCCGACGTGCGCTCGAATAGTTCCGACTGCGCCTCGCGTTGCTTGCTGATATAGACATCGACAATGGTGTTGGCGATTTCCGCCGACAATTGCGGGTCTTCCGTTTCGGCCTCGACATAAACGATAAAGGTCCGCTCGCCGCGATACGCGACGACAGCTCTGGATAGCGACTGGACGGCCATGAAGTTGCGATCGCTGGCCGTGTCGCCTCCATCGATCAATCCGCGAGCAGCGGACAGAACGCCTCCGAGTTCATCCGGATCGGTTCCGTTGAATTCGGGATTTTCCGCAAGGTTGAGCTGGGTCACAACGGACTGCAACACCGGACTGGAATCGACGATGGCCACCTGGCTATCGACCAGAGCAAGGGTGGAATCCGAGGAATAGGACTGCGGCAGCAAATCGGTATCGGTCATCCGCAATTCGCGCGGATCGAGCACGAACTGGCTGACGGCGACATATTTGTGCGGCGTCGACAGCGCCATCACGACACCGAGCGCGGCGCCAAGAATTGTCGTGAAAGCAATGAAGAACCGAAAACGCCAGGCCGTCGTGAGCAGCACCAGCGGATCGATCAGCGGCTTGTCTTCCGGTGCCGGGCCGGCATAGGCGCTCATGCCACCTGCTCCATCCCCTGGAGGAGCGACGGACGCCCGCGCGGCACTTTGATCATCTGCCGCGGCGCCTCGAAACCGCGCGCGAAGGCGATCGGCCCAGCCGGCTGCGGCGGCCTCATCGGTACCGTCGGACGCTGCTGGCGCATCGTCCTGCACAGCCTTTCCGCGACTAAGCAGCGAACGGCGGCCGGCACCTTTTCCTTCCGAATCCGGATCGAACATCTGAACCTTTCGAAGACTACATCAATCAAGCGCCCGGCCTATGACTAACGCACCCTAAACAGGTATGGAAAACAAATCGTAAACACACGTTCAAAGTGCGTCCTGCCTTTCTCCGCGGAACCGGGTATTAAGGAATTTGACGTATCCTACCGTCGCGACTGTTGGGCCGTGGGGCATCTCGCGGCGCCTACATAGTAGTGTGGTGGGTTTGAAGTTCCTAACATTATTGCAGCAACCTCCGGTAGGAACTTCAAATCCATAAACCACACTAGAATCATAACCTTGCTGGTGTCCTGATTGAATCTGATGTTCGTTCGGAACACACTGCACGATGAGGCGAACTTCAGATTCAGGACACTAGACGGGCGGACAGCTTGCCACAAACCTGGCTCGATTTCATTGCGCGGCATATTCGAATCGTTCGCGGCTATATCTGGGCGCTCAGCGGTTCCGCCGGACGCCTCGTCATTTCACTTGCCTATTTCGTCGCCATTGCAAACGCCCTTTCCATCGGCGATTTCGGGCTTTTCGCCACCGCTTCGGCGACCGGCATCGTCCTCTCCCGCATCACCGCAATGGGGTTCTCCTCTCCACTCTACCGGGTCGCCACCGTCAAACCGCGGCTGATCGGCTGCTACTCGATGGGCTACCTGGCGGCCCTTGTGCTGTCGCTTCCCCTGGTCGCAATCGCTGCGCTTGTCGCCTATCTCCTCGTCTTTGCCGCCGACATGAGCGCCGGCGTGTTTGCGCTCTTCATCATCGCTGAAACGCTGTTCTGGCGCTCCGTCGAGATCGTCATGATCGTCAACAACGGCATGGGCCGTTTTGCTCGAGCGGCAATCCTGGTGGTGATCGGATCTTCAATGCGCGCAGCCGCCGCCGTCAGTTTCTCGCTTCTAGGCCACACAAGCCTGGGGCTATGGGGCTACTACTATCTCGTAGCCAACGGGCTGGTAATGGTCATCGGACTTGTTCTGTTCTATCCCCGGTCGTCCTTGCGTTGGCGCCCTGCCCTTTACCTGCGGCGATGGCGCGACAGCCTGTCGGTGGCCGGCGCGGAAATCCTGTTTTATCTGCAGTCGGAACTCGACAAGCTGCTGGTTCTGGCAATCGGCGGCCCCGTAACCGCCGGTATCTACGCAATCATCATGCGACTGGTCGACTTGACGGCCTTGCCGATCCGCACCTTCAACATGATGTTGGTTCAGACCATCATGCGGTCTCGCGAAACGATCGCATCGATCAAGATTCGGGCCATGATCGAGGCCGGCGTCGCCGCCGTTTCAACGGCCGCCTTGCTGTTTTTCGCGGCCTTTCTGACGCTTTACCCGACGGCCCTGGGCCACAACGTGGCAGAGGCGGCTCCCCTTCTGATCCTCGTCGTCGCCGTGCCGGCGCTGCGCAATCTGATCGAGTACCAGTCGGAACTGCTTTATGCCACCGGACGAACGTTCGTGCGCGTCGTCAACCTGGCGCTGATCGGACTCGCCAAGGCGGCAATGCTGGCGGTTCTGTTGAGGTACTTCAATACGGTGGAGGCCTGGGCGCCAATGCTGAATGCCGTGTTCGTCGTTCTCTATCTGCTCTCGCTGTCACTGACCTATCCGGCGCTAAGAGGCGCGAAACCACGGGTCATCTAAAGAGCCTTTGGCCATCAGACCACAATATCGACGATGGCTTCCGGCGCATCCGGTCCGTCGCGAAATGTCATCGACACCGATTTCGCCTGATCCTCAGACATGCGTCGATAGAGCGAGTCACGGGCATTGTCCGGATGGCCATCGATGTAGAATTGCGTCGTCAGCAATTCCCGCTCGCCGTCCAGCACTTTGACGTGAATGTGCGGCGTGCGTCCGGGATAGGGTGTCGGCCTGATGGTCCGAAAGCGATAGCGGCCGCTATCGTCAGTGATGTCATGGCCGAAGCCCTGGAATGCTTCGTCGCTCGGAACCGTTCGGTCATCTCCGGGGTGGAGGTATTTGCCATTGACGTCGCATTGCCAGATTTCTACGCGCCTTCCGGCCAGGGGAGCGCCGTCCCCGGTCATCAGTTGGCCCTTCACGTGAACGATTTCGCCGCCGGCTTCTTCGACGCGGCCTGCTATCTTGACGAGATCGTTGTCGATGTCCGCCCGCCGCATGTCAGGCGCGGGGTAGAAAGGCCCCTCGGCCGCGCCTGGTGTGATGCCGGAACCTTGGGCGAAACGAAACCAGGCGAATCCTCCCAGCAGCGCGGCTAATCCGCTGATCAAACCGCGACGCGTGGTTTTGGATAAAGACATGGTTGCAAACGTTCCAGCGAATGGTTGACTGACGGGAATTTGGTGTCCGCCATCGATGCGGACAAGCTCTTTGGGAAAAATGTGATTGCTGACGACCCCAAGGGCCGAATGGTCAGGCAGCCAGAACGAGCCGTCGAATGTCGGCCAGGTCGTAGCCGATGAAGGACTGGATGCCGATGCCGATTTGGTAAGTTTCCATGCCACCCACAAAAGCTTTCAGGTTCTTTTGTGGTGCACTGTCGACCTGACCGTTCCACATCACCCGACACAAAGCTTCGTCACTATGGAAGTGGCCAGCACCCGACATGACGGAATCGGCATAGGCTCCGTAGAGGGTGCACTCCGAAATCGCTCGGTTACGAGCGACCGCGTGAACCCATCCGGTACTGTTTTGCTCTTCCAGATGGTCGAGCAATGATTTCAGAGTATCCGTTCGCCATCCGATCAGCGTATTGATGTAGTCGTGATAGGGCGGCTGCGGTTGCACGGGAATTCCAAGCAGGCGTTGGGTGCGTCGGACCCATTGACAGTGTTTTGGCAAGTCGGCGGTGATGCCATTGTCGCGGCGATAAAGACGGAGATCGCCATCGTGCCAGAGCGTCGCCGGATCAAAATTGCGCATGAGGACCACATCGGAGTCCGCCGAGAAGATCGTTTGCTCCGACAAGAGACGGCCCATGCCGAGACGGCGCAACTGTTGTACATGCCAACCACGCAAGGGAGGCGTGAAGGGGCTCAACCAGACGCGGCGGCGACCCAGCGAGATCGGATCCGGGAACGGTCTCAGCCAACTCGGAAGGACTTCGCGCTCGTCCACGATCACGCGTCGCGACCCTTGCAGAGCGGAAAACTGCGCCACGTCGGCGGCCTCAACGAGGATGTAGTGGCACCAGTCACCCTCAAGCCGTCGATCGAGACTGTCACACAACAGACGGCAACGCTCGAAATCCGCCGCATAGGAAGCTGTGATAACCGCTGTGCTCATGCGCCGCCCCGTCCTAATCCAGTCTAGGCCGCCGGTTCGTCGGCCTGGCTGCGGCCAAAGAATTTGTAGCGGAGCACGTGGAACAAAAACAGCGGATTGCCGAACAGGTAGCGGCGCCAGAGCCGGCGAGGTTCCAGGGCCAGGCGGAACACCCATTCGCTGCGCAGCAAGCGAAGGATGCGCGGTGCCCTGGGTACCGAATTTGACACAAAGTCAAACAACGCTCCGACACTGAAAACGACCTTGCCGTGTTCCGGTCGGATGTGGCGGTCGATCCACAATTCCTGACGCGGGCTGCCCATGGCCACGAGCAGAATATCGGGTGAAAGATCCGCCAGTTTTTCGAGGACCGGCCCACTTTCCGCATCGCTGAAATAGCCATCGGAGACAGCCACGTATTCGTGCCAGGGTGCGTGGCGACTGAATTCGCCGCGCGCCTTTTCCAGCACCTCTTCAGTGGCACCGATCATCGCAACACGCAGCGGAGTTGCGACATAGGTCAGCAGGGCCGGAACGAAATCCGTGCCATTCAGATTGGCCGGAAAGGGCCGGCCGTGCAGCGCCTTGGCCGCGATATCGATGCCGAATCCATCCGGAAGGACGACACTGTGCGAAAGCGCCGTGCGGAAATCCGGATTGCGCAAGGCCAGATTGGCGTTGTTGGCGTTGAGAAAGGCGAAAACGGTCTGTCCGTCACCGGCAAGCGCCTCGTCAACCCGACGATAGGCATCGCGCCAGTCGTACCAAGCCACGTTGATGGCAAGGATGTCGCAGTTGGAGATCGTGCGACGATCGGGCGGAATGCCCTGTGAAATTGGTATTGTTTCAGCCATGCGGGGCCGCATCCTTGCGTTTGTCAGGGCGCGCACCGCCATTCAGCGCCTGCGCACAGGTCGTTTGGACATCGATTTGCCCAAACCACTGCCCGCTGTGTGCCCCGTCCCTGCCCGCAGCGATTGCAACTCTGGTTCGCCTGAAAAATAAGGGCAATTGCTTAAATAACAACAAACAAAGGGCAAAATGGTGAATCGCCGCTTTAGCAGGACCCACGAAGCCAAACCGTCATTGCCACTGCCCTCTCAGCCTGACCAGTCCGCGGGACATGGCTTCCCGCATCCCCTCCAGCTGAGTTTGATGAAACGGCCGCCCGTCGAGCCGTGAACTGCTTGCTCCTCGGGCTGTTTCGACCGTTCGCGCGAGCGCTGCGGCAAAGGCGCCGGCTTCACTCTCAACCGCACAATTGGCCGGCACGGTCCCGACACCGCGCAAAGCCGCGGGCGTGGCAACCGTGGGCAAACCCATTTCAAAGGTCTCGATTGTCTTGAGTTGGACGCCTGTTCCAGCGGTGCTGGCCAACGGCACCACGGCGCAGTCTTCCAGGAACGCTCTGGCATCAGGCACACGGCCCAGCAGCCGGATGCCCGGGTGGCGTAGCTCCGGCGGGTCGGTCAGGTCACCGGCAATGGCAATCGTGAAGGACTGCGGCAAGAGTGGCACGACCTCGTTCAAAAACCAGTCAAGGCCGATGCGATTGGGCCGCCAGCTCCAGCTGCCAATCATCCCGAGATCGTATTGCGGCGGCCGCTCGCGGTTGGCCGGATCAGGAGGCGCCATGCGCGTGACGAGGGGCAACGTCGCGGATTTGTTGTCGTCATCAATGCGCAGCACGGCGCGGTCTTCTTCCGCCAGCGTCCAAACGAAACGAGCACTTTGGCAGAGCGTCGTTTCGAGAGCACCGATCAACCGGGCCTCGCGACCATAAAGATAACGCTCAACCGGGTTCGACGCGTTTCGTGCATTCTCGCTGGCTGAGGTCGCTTCGACATTGTGAGCGACAAAGATGCAGTCCTGTTGGCTGAAAACAGGCAGATAGGCGCCCGCCAATTGCACCGAATTCAAAATCAGCCCGTCAAACGGGGCCAGTTCAGCGAGAACATGCTCGATATGGCCGCGACCACAGGCCAGCATCTTTGCTGACGATACGGTGGTGCCGGCCGACATGGCAGTGGCAAGCCAACGCAGCTTGGCGGTGCGGGTGGCTCGCGTGTTGGTGACCTCTTGCTCGCCCAGCAACTGCACTCCATCTGCAGGCGCCAACCTGGTCCCGGGTGTCTTGTAGCCGAGCAGGCTCACACGGGCACCTTCGGCACGCAGGCAATCGACAATAACCCGGTTGGCGATGTCGAATCCGGACGCCGGTTTGTCCACCGGCAACAGCGAAGACACGAAAACTAGATGCATTGGTTGGTTCCGAACAGACCGCCCTTTGTTCCAAAGCTAACAGCAAAAGGTGAATGCCCGGTATTCAGCCAATCTTCACCAAAGGGCCTTAGATTTGGCGCACGATAGGAACCGCACGGGCTGCCTGATGCCGTTGACCGACGACCCCGATATTGGCCTGCACTACCGCTCACCGGCGCTGGACGGTTCCATCGGCCATGTGGTCACCGTGCCGACCTTTCGTCGGCCGGATCAATTGCGCGAAACCCTGGCTTCGATTGTCGCGCAGCGCTTCGACAGGCCCTTTGCGATCGTGGTCATGGAGAATGACGCCGAGGGGATGGAGGGTGCGCATGCCGCGGAAGCCTTTCTGACGGAAAACCGCTTTCCCGGCCTCGTCGTGATAGCCCGGCAACGGGGCAACTGTCATGCCTACAACGCCGGCTGGAAAGCCACGCTGCAGACATTTGACAGTCTCGAGGCGATTGCCGTAATCGATGATGATGAAGTTGCCGACCCGGATTGGCTGGAGAACCTGGTGCATGCCCGCGAGCGCTTCGGGGTCGACATGGTCGGGGCGCCGCAGATACCGATCTTTGAACAGAAGACTTCTGAACGCTGGGCGCGACATCCCGTATTCACGCCGGCCTATGCAGAAACCGGGCGGGTGCCCATCCTCTACTCGTCGGGCAACGTCCTGATCGGCCGACCGGTGCTGGATGCCATGCCGCAACCGTTTCTGGATCCGCTGTTCAACTTCATCGGCGGCGGTGACTCGGATTTCTATAGCCGGGCGCGCAAAAACGGCTTTCGCTTCGCCTGGTGCAACGAGGCGCCGGTGTTCGAGACAATTCCCGATCGGCGAACCGAGCGCTCGTGGCTGCGGGCGCGCAGCCAGCGCGAAGGCGCCATCTCGGCCATCATTGAAAAACGAGCCCGGCCCAATCCCGCCGGGCGGCTTCGCATTCTGGCCAAGTCGCTGGCCATGCTCGCCCTGTCGCCGTTGCGATCGGTGCAGCTTTGGGCGCGAACCGGCTCGCCCGTCATCGGCCTCTACTTTGTCGACGTTGCCATCGGGCGCTTTATTGCGGAATTCGGCCAGATCAACGAGCAATACCGGAATCCGGAAAGCAACTAGCCAAGCATCCGATCATTGGTCCCGCATGATCGGCAAAACGACATCACGGGTCAGGGGCGCAAGATCCAAATTGCCTTCCGCATCCGGATGCACCCACCGCGCCTCTTCGATCTCCGCCTGGACGCGGATCTCCTCGTTCACGACGAGACGAAACAGTTCTGCCGTCACCTTGCAATCCGGTTCGTTTGCGGCGGTTGCGGTGAAACATCCCAAATATTCAGGGTCCTGTTCCCTGACTGCCAGCCCAAGCTCTTCAGCCAGTTCCCGACAGAGCGCCGCGACCGGGCTTTCATTCTCACCAATTTTGCCGCCAGGTTGCATGAAAGCCGAGGTTCCGCGCTTTCTTACGAGGAGCGTTGCTCCGTCTTGTCTCAAGACCGCTGCCGCCGCGATGCGTATGTCCATCGTCGAATCATCCCCTGCTGTCGTCTCTGCACTTATTCCCAAATCAGTGCCTGATACAAACGCGGGCGGGCCGGCACCGGCAAACCCTCCGCATACCGGGACAATCCGCCTCGCCCTTGACACAGACCGATCTGGGTAATTGGGTGGTGCAGATGGCTCGTCCGGCTCACCTCTGGGGCAACTTGATTGGATTTCCTGCCTGAAATCGACATTTTCATGCGGGGTGGTGCCACCGCGCTCCTGGCGGTCATCGCCATTGTCTTTGGGCTGCGCAGACCGATGAGCCGCAAGTCTGTTTCGGTGTCCGCCCTGGCGATCGGGTCGATGGCCTATGTGCTTTTGTCGTCACCAAATCTTCCCCTGGGGCGCAGCGCGTTGGGCTATCCGCTGATCATGCTCGCCGGTATCGCGCCCATCCTGGTTTATTGGGCAGGCGTCGAACTTTTTGTCGACCGCTTCACCTTCCGCTGGTGGCATATCGCGGTGGCCGCAGCCATTACCCTGGGAGCATGGCTCTACCGCCTGATCCCCTGGGAGGCAGAGATCAGGGGTGTGCTGCTGATCCTGGTCTATTGTCATCTCGTTTATGTCGCGATTTCCACATCGCCGGACGACCTTGTTGAAGGCCGACGACGTTTCAGACGCTGGTTCATCACCGCCATGGCGTTGATGGGTGGGACAATCGCAATCGTCGAGTTGTTCGATTTGGACCAGAACCTGCCAGCGGTCCTGTTTCCCTTGCACGCGGGCGCCTTCGTGCTTCTGGCAACGGTATTTCTGTTCTGGGCGCTCGCGGTGCGTGACGACATCTGGGACGTTCGCAACCAATCGACCGGCCGCATCGCGGCAGATCTATCGCCAGCAGAGACTGCGGTTCTGGCGCGGCTTCAAGAGGCCATGAAGGGCGGCATCTGGCAGACCGAGGGATTGACTGTCGGCCAGCTCGCGGCTCGCCTCGACACCCCGGAACACCGGCTGAGGCGGGTGATCAACCAGGCCCTTGGATATCGAAATTTTGCGGCCTTCATCAACGAAGCGCGCATTGTTTCGGCCAAGGAGGTGCTGAGCGACATCAAGCGTGCGGACACACCCATTTTGACGATTGCTCATGAAGCCGGTTTCGGCTCGCTCGGTCCCTTCAACCGCGCGTTCCGCGAGGTAACGGGTGAAAGCCCGTCGGAGTACCGACAACGCCACAGCCGCAACGCCGGCTGATTTTGAAAAACCCACGCCGATTCTGAACGAAAACCTCCGGATTTCGAATTCGGAGCGAAACCGCAGCCGTGGTCATGAACACCGTGAGCGGGTTCAACCATACCACGGAAATCACCATGTCCCCGACACAGCTTGCAAATGATCTGACGGCCATCTTCCCGACCGTCTTTGCTTACGACCTCACTCGATATGTCATCGGCGCCGGCGGCGTTTATCTGATCGTCAATCTGCTTCTTGCGGCGCGAATTGCCGCTCGCAAGATTCGGTTGAAGGAACCGCCCGACGGTCAGATCAGACGCGAAATCCTGGCCAGCCTGCGCACCGTGCTGATTTTTGCCTGCAACGGCACCCTCATTGTGTTCGGGGCTCGCAACGGCGTCTTCACCATCTATTCGGATATTGCCGATTACGGCTGGTGGTACCTTGGCCTGTCGAGTTTGATCCTCATCATCGCACACGATGCATGGTTCTATTGGTCACACCGCCTTCTGCATCATCCGCCATTGTTCCTGCGGTTTCACCGCCTGCACCACCGGTCGCACATTCCCACGCCGTTCACCGCCTACAGCTTTGACGCCGGCGAAGCGATCGTGAATGCCGTCTACCTGCCGCTCATCTTGCTGGTGCTGCCCGTTCATCCGGCTGCGCTTCTGATTTTCACCTCGCACATGATTCTGCGCAATGCCGTGGGCCATTGCGGATACGAGCTGTTTCCTGCCAACCGCAGGGGCAGACCGCTGCTCGGCTGGATGACCACGGTGACACATCACGACCTCCACCATGCCCATGCGGGCTGCAATCTCGGTCTCTACTTCACCTGGTGGGACCGTTGGATGGGAACGGAGCATCCCGATTACCATGCCGAGTTCGCACGGGTCGCTCGGCCTCTGAAGGGTCACCCAAAAACGTTTGGCGCTGTAGCGACGATTTTCCTGGCTGGTATGGTCGATACAACGAGAGCCGAGGCTGCATCGCTGAACGGCGCCTACGCGTCGCCTGGCATCGGCATTGTCGTGCGCTTCGAGCCGTGCGCCGGAGCCGCCGGGACCACATGCGGCCGTCTTGTCTGGGCCTGGGAGGCCGCCGGCCGGTTGAAGGCCGACAAGGGCGACATCATCATTCGCGGGTTACGCTGGAATGGAACGGCCTGGTCGGGCGGAAAGCTACTCAACCCCGAGGACGGGCGCACCTATCGCGGCAGTGTCAAACGGACCGGTCGCAACACGCTTCAGCTAAAAGGGTGTGCCGGTCCGTTCTGCAGAACGCAAACCTGGCGTTCGACCAAATCGATCCTGCGGGATCTCTCGGGATTGCCGAGGAATTAATCCGTTCGGCTCAGTGCGCCCCGCCCCATTTGGTGCCGTCGGTGCTCCGGGTTGCCTCTCCGGGTTCGGCCGTCCGCATCGACGGTCCGGTGTCGTCGGATGCCGGTGCCTCGATGCAGTCACCACCCGACGCGATCGCCACATCTGCCCGCTCGTCGGCCAGTTTCATGATGCTCATGCCGTCGCGGTTGTTGTGATCAGCATGGGCCAGGCCGATGCTGACGCTGAAACGATCCATTTCCTCTTGCGTGTCACCGGTGTGGCTCCGGACGGCACGCAGCACGCGTTCACACGCTCGCAAGGCGGATTTGGCATCGGTGTTGGGAAAGATGATGGCAAACCGATCGTCGCCGGTGCGGCCGAGACTGTCATAGGCCCTTGTTTGTTCAGTCAGGATCCCGGCAAGGCGCAGAAGCAGGTTGTCGGCGGCGGTGTGGCCGTGGTTGTCGGTGTGGTCGCCGAATTCATCGACATGGACCGCCGCTACCGACAGAGGCGAGCGGAACCGACGATAGCGATTGAATTCGCCGTCCAGAACGTTGAGCAGATGGTGCTGGTTGTGCAATCCGGTCAGGCTGTCGCTCAACGCCTGTGACTTCAGTTTGCGGTAAGCATACTCGAAGTCGCGAATGCTGAGCATGTCGTGGAGTTTTCGATTTTCGACCACCGGGATATGCCGAATGTTCTTCCCGGTCATGAGACCATAGACGTCGTCCATCAAGTCGTCGCCATGGCACACCACCACAGAGGTGGTCATGACGTCGAATACGCATTTTCCGAAAAAACCCTGCTGGAACTCGGCGACGGATCGCACCACGTCCCGCTCGGAAAGAATGCCTCTGACCACCAGATCGGCGTCGACAACCGGAAGAGCTCCGATATTGTTGGTGGACAGCATCTGCGCGGCCTCGAGCAGGCTCAGGCTCGCCTCGATGGTTTTCAGATCTGACTGTTTCTTTTCCGCCAACAGCTCGCGAATGCGCATTGCAGGTCCCCCAACCCCAAAAAAGTGATTGGTTGAGAATGCGACGTTGCGATTAACAAAATCTGTACGCCGCCCCGCCGTCCTCTGATCGGGTGGCCAAACTCGAGACCTATTCTTCCTTGGGTGGAGGTGCTGGCCGCAGGCGCCGCTGCGCCGCATTGTTGCGAATCTCCAGCTTTGTCAGGAATTCCATCTGCTCGATAAGCACCTCATGAAACACCTTTTTGCCCAGTCGCTCGTTCATGCGATCGCGCACGGTTGTCCGGAAAGCATCGACATCGAATGTTTCCATATCGGTGAAGCCGATGACAGGGTTGCCCACCAGCAACGTGTAGAGTTCATCGGTTATCAGGACATGGGGAGGAAGCGTCAGACCCCGCAGCACATCCGGTTCGGCCGTGTAGACAAGCCGGGTGATGAAATAACCCTGCACCTGCCCATCCGAAAAGGCCGGGATGGAAAGCATGTCGGTTCGCACGTAATCGAGACCACCGAAGAAGTCCGCCTGCTTGTCCCCATCCGGCTTGGCCGAAGACATCTGCAGCGAAAAATAGACCGAGGCCAGGGTAATGGCGAGAACCCAAACGCCCGAAATGACGAGTTTGATCATACGGCCTCGCGCAGGTAAAACTGCTCGGCCGAATAGGTACCGTCGGCCTCGGCCTCGATAGCCGCATCGCGCAGCAGGTCCGTCACCTCACGCACCGCCTCAAGGTGCGCCTTGACCTTGCGGCTGTTGCGTTCAAGCTTGTCATGAAGGATGCGCAGCCGTCCGCCGTGGGCGCGGGCGATAGCTTCCGGAGGCACCAGCTTCGTCAAGGTGGTGAGTTCATACAGGCACCGGCTCTTGGAGACGTTGGAGGCGGCCACGTCGAAATCGGGATCGCTTCCCAGCGCGTTGTTTTCGGTCTCGAGCAGCGCATCGAGCCGCCCGAGAACCTGAATGATCCGGCCGTCAGTGCTGTGGTCGTTCATGGTCCGAGGCCTCCCTCACGGTGCCGATCTCCGCGGCGATCAAACGGGCGATCCGTTGCCGTCGCGTTGCGAGCCATCCGCACCGGCGGTTGAATCGCGCAGCATGTTCATTTCGATTTCATCGACCAGGCGACTGGCGAGATTGGTCCTGTCGCCGACGGACGCGGCCGGATCATTCTGCTGCGCCAGTTGGCGGGCAATGCCGATACCGCCGCCCTCGGCCATCACGCGCCCCAGATGTTCGGACATAAGGCCTTTCCACATATCACCGGCCGTGCCTTCACCGAACGTCGATTCCGATTCTTTCGGCCACATCGACTGCAGGAAAGTCTGGAGCACCAGCGCTTCGAATTCGCGATAACTGTCGGGTATCGCCTGGGCCTCACTTGGCTTGATGTCCGCGCCGATGGGTCTGCCCGCAGCCAGGTCGAAGACCGTTTCCGTAATAGCCTTGCCCTTTTCGATCAAGTTGGCGTGCGCTTCACGGACCTTTGCCGGATCGGCGGCGCGCACGACATCAAGAATCAGGTCTCCGGGTGGGGAAATAGCCAAGTCAGTCGGTCCGTCTTTCAGATCGCGCCCACTATGCCGCACCAAACTTGCCGGAGGCTGGTGGCAGTTGAGTTTTCGCCATCACTCAGGCCAGCGTTGCGGCTTGCCAACCTGGTCCAGCAGGTCGAACAGCCCTTCATCCTGAACGTGTCGATCGATATCGATATTGGCCTGGTCGAGCTGCTCACCTACCTTTTCGCCCCGTTTACGCTCGGTATCGATGCGCGCCCGATGGCGCTCGATCTGGCCGTTCAATACCTGCTCACGCGTTTTCAACCGACCGAGTTGCCCGGCATAGAGATGCGGAAACAACCGATGCGTTTCAGAGAGACCACCCATGGCATCAAGCAGATCATCGATCGCGGTGACCACGGCATCGCGGTCGCGAGTTGCCTGCGCAAGATCGGCCTCAGCGCGCTTGCGCAATTGGTCCTGCAGACGGACCAGCCGCTGAAGGTTGCGAACGCGCCTGATTTGGGCGTCAGCGGCCATAGAACACCGGTGCAAAGCCTTCGCCGAACTGCGTCAGCAGATCATTGGACCCGTAGAACAGGAGAATCAGGCCGCCTGCGAGGATGAATGGCAGTGAGATAAAGTAGACGGGAATCTGAGGCGCCAGCTTGTTGACCATTCCGACGGCGATGTTGAAGGCCAGACCGTATATGAGAAACGGACTGAGCAGCCTCAGCATGATCAGGAAGGACGCCGACAGCGTGTCGGTCAGTGTGACAAGGGCACGTTGTGGGTCAAAACTGCTGCCGACAGGCATGAAATCGTAGGATGCCGTCAGCGCCTCGATGACCAGGTGATGGAAATCCATCACGAACAGGATCAGTAGGCCGGTGAAGCCGATCATGGTTGCAAGCTGCGGCTGTTGCTCCTGCTCAACAATGTCCGGCGCCGGCATGGCGTTGAAACCGATCACCATGGCCATGGTGGTGCCGGCGAACTGCAGGCCCAGCGTGTAGAATCGTGCGATGAGGCCGAGCACGGCGCCAATCAGCAACTCCGTGAAGACCAGACCGACGTAGGTGGAAGCGCCTGTCGCCACGCGCGGATAGATCGAATCCCACATCAGCGGCAGCAGGGCGATCGATACGGCAACAGCAACGAACAACCGAATCTGAACCGGAATGCGGTAACTTCCGATGCCGGGCACCAGCATGAAACAGGCGCCGATGCGGCAGAAGGCAGCAAACAGCGCCAGAACCGTGCCTTCCGGATCGAGGATCACGAGATCGATCCGAGGATCTGGATTTCGACGCCCTTGGCGATTTCGACATGGGAGATCACCGGCAGTGTCGCGAAAAGTCGCTCGATGATCATGCGGACATAGGGGCGCGCATCAGGGGCGGTGACCAGCACGAAGCGGGTTCCGGAATCCAGGTGGCCGCGAATGACCTTGGTTGCCTGGGCGCTGAATTCTTCCAGCAGCGCGGGTTCGATATCGAATTCGACCACCTCGCCCTTGGCGTCGCGCTTCAGTGCCTGGTGGAAGGCGAGGTCCCACCGATTGCCCAGGCGCAGCACCCGCAACACACCGTTGTCGGCCAGGTCGCCGCAAAGCTGCTGCGACATGCGGATACGGACGTGTTCAACGATCTGTTCCGTCTTGCGCAGGTGCGGCGCCAGCTCGGCAACCGCTTCCAGAATGAGATGCAGGTTGCGGATCGAGACCCGCTCGGCCAGCAACAGTTTGAGGACCGCCTGCAGACCGGAATAGGTCATGTGGTTGGAGCATATCTCGTCGGCCAGCTTGCGGTATTCCGGGTCAAGCCGGTCCAGAAGCACTTTCATGTCCTTGTAGGACAGCAGCTGCGGCAGGTTGTTGCGGATGACCTCGCTCATGTGGGTCAGCACGACAGAAATGTTGTCGATCGGGTGGAAACCCTCCCGCTTCAGGTCCTCCGTAAAGCTCTCGACGATGGAGACCGCCGGCAGGCCAAAGGCCGGTTCGCGCACCTCGTCCCCCGGAATGTCCGGCTTGCGGCCGTTGCCGGTAACCACCATGACCTCGCCCACCCGCAATTCATTGGCCGCCACCGTCGTGCCGTGAATGCGGATCTGGTAGGATTTGTCCGGTACCGAGAAGTCATCGGTGACCTTAATTTCCGGCACCACGAAGCCGTATTGCGCAGCGAATTTCTTGCGGATCTTGCCGACCCGGAAGGCAAGTTCCTGATGGGCGCCGAGCAGCTTGGCCGAGACATGCTTGCCAAGGCAGAGTTCGATCTCGGAGGTGTGCAGCACGTTCTTGACGGAGTCTTTTTCCTGCTGCTGGGCTTCCAGCTGCTTCTGCTCCTCGTCCTGCCGCAACGCCCGGGCATGCTGTGCCAATTGGCGCGGAATGAACCAGCCGGCAAAGGCCATGGCGCCGCCAAGAACAACGAAGGGGAAGAACGGCAGGCCGGGAACGACCGCCAACAGAACCATCAGGCCGGCGGCGACGAAGAGCGCGCGCGGGTAACCGGACAGCTGTCCGAGCACCGCCTCGTCGGTGGAACCGACATTGCCGCCGCGCGATACCAGCAGGCCTGCAGCCAACGACACGATCAGCGCAGGGATCTGCGACACCAGGCCATCGCCAACGGACAGCTTGGTGAAGACATCGGCTGCCTGGCCTATCTCCATGTCATGACGGGTGTAACCGATGATGATGCCGCCGAAGATGTTGATGGCGGTGATGATCAGACCGGCAATGGCGTCGCCACGAACGAATTTCGAGGCACCGTCCATAGAACCGAAGAACGAGCTCTCGTCCTCCAGTTCGCGGCGCCGGTGCTGGGCTGTTTTTTCATCGATCAATCCGGCTGACAGGTCGGCGTCGATCGACATCTGCTTGCCGGGAATGGCGTCCAGGGTAAAGCGCGCACCGACCTCGGCGATACGGGTCGCGCCCTTGGTGATCACGATGAAATTGACCACCACCAGAATGAGAAAAACGATCAGGCCGATGACGAAGTCGCCGGACATGACCAGTTGCGAAAAGCCGCCGATGACGTAACCCGCCGCGGTAATGCCTTCGTGCCCCTCCGACAGGATCATGCGGGTCGTCGCGATGTTGAGCGACAATCGCGTCATGGTGGCGATCAGCAGGATGGTCGGAAAGGAGGAGAAATCCAACGGCCGCTGGATCCACAACGCCACCATCAGGATCAACACCGAAAAGGCGATGGAAAAAGCCAGTCCGATATCGATCAGGAACGCCGGGATCGGCAAAAACAAGATCGACAGGATGATAACGATGCCAATGGCAAAGGTGACGTCGCGGCCGCGACCCGCAAGCGGCGGAATTGCGATCGCCTGTGTCTGTGCCATGGATCACCCTGAACGCAAAATCGGGGAAACGAATTGCGTCAGACTAGTCGCCGAAGCTTGCGCGAGGGTGGTACTGCGCTCGGATCACGCGGCATTTCCCCTCTGACCGGATGGCTGTCTGAAACCGGTGAGGATCTCTTCAAGCCACCGCCTTCAGGCCCGCTGAGGTCCGAGTCTGTATAAAAGCTTCAAGCTCGGACAGAAGCTCCGATTTTTTCTCATCTTCCACCCATGCCGACAGAAAGGCGTTGCGCATGAAATGCAGCATCTGCGCATCGCTGAAGCCACCTGTGACCTGGGCCGTGGACAGGACGTTTGACAGATAGCCTGAACCAAACTGCGCCGGATCATCCGAATTGAGACAGATGCGCGCCCCGGCGTGAAGAAGGCCGGAAATCATGGCCAAGCGGTCAGTCGCGGTGCAGGACTGTCCGACATAGAATGTCGGACAGGCGGTCAATGTGATGCCCTCGTTGACAATGCGCCTCACCAGATCTGCATCCTGGGCCACGTTCAGACCGTGGTCGATCCTTTCAACCCTTAGCAGATCCAGACAACCGCGAATATGGGCGTGGCTATCCGGTTGGTTGACGTCACAATGACACGTCAGATGATAGCCGCGGTTCCGCGCCTGGTCGATCAACGGGCTGAAACGTTCGATGAAACCAGGAACTTCCTCATTGTCGAGCCCCACGGCTATGATGTCCTCGCGGTAACGATCTGCCTCCTTCAGTACTTCGATTGCATCGTCCAGCGGGTGGTCCCGTTGAAAAGACATGATCCACTGAATGGTGGTGCCATTGGCCGCCTTGGCGTCTTTGCCCGCCTGCCGCAGCGCCTCGAACTGCGGCCCGAACGGAACACCCTGGCGGATGCCCTGTTGCGGATCGAACATGACCTCCGCATAGATGATATTCTCGTCAGCGCACCTACGGAAATAAGCCATGGCGACATCGTAATAGTCCCGTTCGTTGCGCAAGGCACCGCGCGCGATATCCAGACCGGCGAGAAAATTTGTCAGATTATTGTGTGCACTCGCACGGCTGGTCGACTGCCATTCGCGCATGCCGCCGGGCGTATCGAATGGTAGTTCGATGCCATTTCGATCGGCCATTTCGAGCAGAAGACCGCCCTCGATCGTTCCCTCGACATGCACATGCAATTCCGCCTTGGGCATTGCCCGGATCATCTCGGCGTCGGACAGCCTGGCCGTGTCGTCGATGTTCATGGTTGTCCTCCTAGACTAAGTGGTGCCGGTTGACGGCAAGGCGCCCGATTGGCTGTTTTCCAGTGCGGCCCGATGACGATCGAATTCAGCGAGCCACTCCCGGGTCCACGCGCGTTTCAGGTCGTCGCTAATCCAGGCGGCATCGATTCCGACAGCGACCTGCTGGCGCAGTTCATCGAGCGAAAAACCAAACTGCTCGATCATGAGCGTGTAGCAGTTGGCGGGATCGGTATGGTGCAGGGGCGGATCATCGCTATTGGGCATGATCCGCAACCCGAGTTCACTCATCTTTCGCAAGGGGTGCACCTCGCTGAAGTCCTTCCCGGCGAGAACCTTGAGATAGGTGGAATTGGTCGGAACGACCGTGAACACTGTGCCTTCATCGCGGCAACGTTGCGCGAGGTCAGGTTTGTCGACGATCGTATACCCGTGATCGATCCGCTCGCAGCCCAGAAGATCGAGGCAGGTTTCGACGTTGCGCGCCGGCTCCAGAAACTCGCCTGCATGAGCGGTGCGTCTGAGGCCCGCCTCTCCTGCCAGTCGATAGGCTTTCCAAAACTTCTCTGGAGGATTACCGACCTCCATGTAGTCCATGCCAATACCGATGACCGTTTCGTGCGGTCCGGATACGACCCATTCGACCATCTCCAAGCCCGCCTCGGGTGAAGCCTCGCGGTCGATAGACGGAATGAGTCGACCGATGATGCCGAAATCCTGTTCGGCGTCTTCAAGCCCGGCAACCAGCCCGTCCAGGGCGGTTTCATACCGGACCCCGCAGATGGCGGCGTGATCCGTCGGGTTCCAGAAAATTTCACGATACCGCACTCCGGCCGAGGCGGCGCTACGCTGGATATCATAAGCGACGCGGTGAAAATCCTGCCCGTCCACCATCGCCCGGCAGATGATTTTCAAGGTCGGCAAGATAGGTTCTATGTCCGGACCGGAGCCGCGCTGGTAAAGTGTGTGCCTGAGATCGCCTTGCGGCAAATCGGTCCCGTTCTTGCGGCAGAGCGCAATGAGGGTCTCCGGCTCCACCGCACCTGTCATATGAACATGCAATTCGGCCTTCGGAATGGCGCGGAAGAAGTTGTCGAGATTCACTGCCGTCACCTCTGCGCAAAGATATCCATACCCACCGTACGGTCGATGATGACGAAGACGATGAGGGTGAAGAATATGATGATCGATGTGATTGCCGCCGGTGACGCGTCGGGCGTGTACTCGATCTGCGACATCAGTTGCACCGGCAGGGTCTGGGTGTTCGGCCCGACCAACCAGATCGCAACGGTCAGATCGTTGAAAGAGAAGGTAAAGGCGATGATTGCGCCGGCGACGATACCCGGGAGGATGGTCGGGAAGGTAACTTTCCAGAACGTCACCCAGGGAGATGCGCCGAGACTCTGTGCTGCCTCCTCCAGCGTGAGTTCTGAGCCCGCCATGCTCGACCACACCGATCTGAGCATCAACGGCAACGTTACGGCTGAATGCGCAACGACCAGATTGACGAAATTCCAACCTTCGAGGCCGAGTTGAATCAGGACGTTGAAGAACGCGAAACCGAACACCACGCCGGGAATGATCAGAGGCGAGAGGACCGTGTATTCAAACAGGGGTTTACCGCGGAAACGATATCTCGCCAGGACCCTGGCTGCCATCACGCCAAGAGCGGCCGCAATGGCCGTCGAAACTACAGCAACGAGAAGGCTTGTGCGAAGCGAGGTCAGGAACCAGTCGAATTCCATCACCCGGTAATACCAGCGCAGCGAGAAACCCTTCGGCGGAAAAGTCAGGAACTCGGCTGCGGTGAATGACGAGATTACCGTTACCGCGACCGGGGCCAGAATGAAAACCAGCCAGAAGAACACGCTGCCCCACAGCAGCAGCTTGCCGGCGACGACCAGGGCTGAATCCCATGGCCTTTCAACGATTTGTGTCGACTGGCCCATCATCATGCCTCACTGCCGCGCATCGTTCGATTGCTGAGCCAGCGGTGCAGAGCGACAAAGGCAACACCCATGATCAGCAGAACTCCGGCCACTGCGGAAGCCTTGGACCAGTCGAACAATGTGAACGCGTATTTGTAGAGAAGGACGGTCAGAATAGGAGAGCGCGATCCACCCAGCAGGAATGGCGTTGCAAAAGCGGTCATCGCCAGGCTGAAGACGAGCAGCATGCCGGTCATCAACCCGGGCAGTGTCATCGGGACGATCACCCGGAAGAACACCACCGCAGGATGGGCCCCAAGACTCATCGCTGCGGCCTCCAGATTGGGGTCGATCCGCCTGATCACGGCCAACAGGGACAGGATCATGTAGGGGAGCAGGACATGGGTCTCGCCGACAACGATCGCAAAGGTGTTGAGCAACAGCTTGAGCGGCTCGTCGATGATGCCGATGCCGATCAGCAGGTCGTTGACCACGCCGTTCTCACCGAGAATGACGTTCCAGCCATAGGCCCGAACAACTGCAGACAGCAAAAACGGGAAGATCACGATCGACAGCATAATCGACCGTCCGCGCGACCCCATGCGGGCAATGGTCAATGCAATCGGATAACCGGCCAGGATTGTCAGGATCATCACCCAGAAACTGACCGTCAACGACCGGTAGAAAGCCTGCTGCGCGACCTTGCTGTCGAGAAGCAAGGTGTAGTTCTCGGTGCTCCATCCTTCTCCTGAAGAGGGGACGAAACTCTGCATCAGCAGCGCGATGCATGGAATGATGACAATCGCCACGATCCAAAGAAAGACCGGGCCGCCGATGGCGGTGAGTGACCTGGTCTGGTTCATTGATCGGTACCGGTCTGCCCAAGGTCGTTTTTCAGGATCATGAGCGCTTCGCATTTCGGACGCAGCATGACGCTCTGCCCGTCCGCATATTCATCCTGGCTACTGACATAAACCGGACGGTGTCCGGATCCGATGTCGACGATGTATGTGTTGATGGACCCGCGGTAGCTTCGCTGCAGGACATTGCCGCGAAAAGCACCTTCGACCTCCCCAACACCCTCGGCTCCGATCTCGACATCGGTCGATCGGAAACCAATCGCCCGGGGTCCATCCGGCAATGCGGACCGGCACTGGATCGGAACAGTGATTCCGGCGAACCGGGCGCTCTGATCTCCGAGTGACTCCAGATCGAATATGTTCTCGACCCCCAGAAAATCGGCAACAAAGGCCGATCCCGGTCGCTCCCAGATCTCCTTGGGAGCGCCCTTGGCCGCCACTTTCCCTGCATTCATGACCACAATCTGGTCCGACAAGGTCAAGGCTTCCTCCTGATCGTGGGTGACAAAGATGGAGGTCACGCCGGATTCACGCTGGATGCGCTTGAGTTCGAAGCGCATCTCGGCGCGCAGCTTGGCATCGAGGTTGGACAGCGGCTCGTCAAGCAGCAGGACCGGCGGCTCGATCACCAAGGCGCGAGCCAGGGCGACACGTTGCTGCTGGCCGCCGCTGAGTTGGCGGGGATACCGGTCTTCGCGTCCGGGCAGGCCAACCAGCCGCAAGACTTGCGGCACCTTCTCTTCGATCTGCGACCGCCCAAAGCCACGCCTTTTCAGCCCGAACGCGACGTTCTCGGCAACGGTGAGGAACGGGAAGAGCGCATAGTTCTGGAAGACCACGCCGAGACCGCGAAGCCACGGTTTGGCTTCGTTGATCCGCTTGCCGTCGATCCGAATCTCTCCTGCATTCGGCGTTTCGAAACCGGTGATCAACCGGAGCGTCGTCGTCTTACCGCATCCGCTGGGACCGAGCAGCGAAAGAAAGCTGCCCGATTCCGTCGCGAATGAAACGTCCGACGCCGCGGCAAAATCGCCGTAATACTTGCTGACGCCTTCGAGTTCGACTGTGGACATGACCTGTTCGATCCCAACGATTTACTTGGCCAGAACCTGCTCTTCGAAGCGGGTCATCCAGTCTTCCCGATTGCGGGCGATGGTTGTCGGGTCGTAAACGATGACTTCCGAGATGTTGTCGACCGGAACCAGCTTGTAGGCGGACTGATCCGGCAGGGCTGCACTGGCAACGACCGGCCCCTCACCCCAGATTCGCGCCTGCATTTCCTGAACCTCTTTGCTCAGATAGTGGTTGACGAATTTTTCGGCGGTTTCCTTGTTGTCCGACCCGTTGAGGACGCACATCATGTTGACCACACCCAGCGTGCCGTCTTCGGGGAACACGAAACGCATCGGCAGCTCGGGATCTTCCTTGGCGAAGATATTCAGCATGGGCGCGATGGACACTTCTTCCTGGTTGATCCAGTCGATCACCTCAAAGAGCTGGAAAAAGCGCGCACGCTCCTTCTGTTCTTCCAGCAAGGCGAAAGCAGGGTCCATGTCGTCCAGACCACCGCCCAGCAGTGTTGCATAGTGGGTCATCACTGATGGCGCGACCGACCAGCCCAGGTCCATGAATGCCGGGCGGGTTTTCAGGTCGTCTCGGGCAACGTCCATCCAGGACGTCGGCGGGGTGTCGAAATGATCTTTGTTGTAAGCGAGACCGACGCCGAGAAGCGTGGAGGCCGAGCAATTGCCGGCGCCAAGCGGATCCTTGGCAAATTCATACAGATCAGCGGCATTGGGGACCTTGCTCCAGTCAATGGTCTCCAGCAAGCCCCGGTCCTGCAGAATGGCCATCTGATGGTCCGTCAGAAAAATGATGTCTGCGCTGCGGCCGCGTGTTGCCAAGGCTTTGGAAAGACGCGTGCTTGACTGACCGAAATCCATCGTCACCTTCACACCGGTCTCTTCAGACCAGGGGTCGATGACATCCTTCTTCCAGTTTTCGCCGTAAAACCCTCCCCAGACCGAAATGGTGAGTTCTTCCGCCTTTGCGGGACCGACTGCGAGGGCGGCGGACAGCAGAGTGGCGCCGATGCAAGATGCGATGGTGCGGTTCATGATCTCAATCTCCTTAGCGCACATTGAGTTTGCGATAGGTGAGACTAGCAATCCGTATGTGATGCGGGAAGAATTAATATTGCATCTCTTTGATGCGTATTGTGCATCACCCTTTCCTTGGCTAAACTCATGTCCGACCGGCAACCATGATCTGGAAGGCTTTCTGTGCACACCGTCGCCCTAAAATTCATCGACGCGGTCGAGCGGTTCGGTTCGATCCGAGCTGCGGCCAGGCACCTCAACGTCGCTTCGTCGTCGATCACTCGTCAAATACAGAATGTCGAGCACAGCTTCGGCGTCCGCCTGCTGGAACGCAGCAAGGAGGGCGTCAGCCTGACGAAGGCTGGTGAGGTGGTCGTGGCACATATCAAGCGCACACTGCGCGACCTGGAACGAACCAAGACCCAGATCGAGGCCATCGCCGGGCGGCGCGACAAGGTGCTCCACCTGGTGACAGTGGACAGTGTGGCCAGTTCGTTCCTGCCCATTCTGCTGTCTGAGTATCTGGAGGAAAATCCCGGCATCCGTTTCAGGGTAACCGTCCGCCAGTCAAATCAGGTCTGGCAGGAACTGGAGACACTCGGTGCCGATGTCGCGCTGAATTTTCTCCCTGTCGAACCTCATACGGTTCAGATGGTGGCTGGATTTCCTTTCAAGATAGGCATGTCGGCAGCACGGGATCATCCCCTGGCTTCGCGGGACAATATTTCACTTGCACAGGCCGTTGAATATCCTGTCGTCACAGCCTCTGTTGCCGCTCCTGTATTCGAAGAGGTCAGAGAACTCATCCTTGCAGCCAAACCCGATTTCGTTCCGTGGATCGAAACGGACTCGACGAGCATGATCAAAAATCTCATCGAGACCGGCCGTTTCATCTCGCTGCGGACCGTTTTGTTTTCGATCGGATATGATCGCTCCTCCCTGCGCACCATCTGGCGTCCGGTCGCCGAGGAGCTTCCGTCAGAAACACTGTATTTGGCGACACGGGAGGCCGGCGCCAATGAGGCAAGACTATTTGCCGACTACGCCGAAAAGTTCATCAACAAGAGCCTGCACCAGCATTCCGGTTGGGACGCTGAGGATTGACCGGATGAGCGTGGGTGAAGATCGCCGCCTTATGTGGCTAGAACCCGCTTTCGATCCTCGAAAACACCAGATTGGTAAAGGTCGCGATCTGGGCGCCGACAAAGGGTGCTGAAATCGCAACCGTGACCAGGATGGCGATGATCTTCGGAACGAAGGTCAGGGTGATTTCCTGAACCTGCGTGAGTGCCTGCAGGAACGCGATGCCGACGCCGACGAACATGGCGACGAAGACCGCCGGCCCTGAGGCGATCAGGATCGTCCAGATGGATTTCTGCACAATGTCGAGGGCGTCAGCTTCGTTCATGGTCAGGAGATGGTGATGCCCGGACCGATGTCGACCCGGTCGCCGTTGTCCATCACGGCCACGGCTCGATCGTCGGCGATCTCGACCTGTTGAACCACCCCGCTGACAGTGCCGTCGGCCGATGTGACAGTACGGCCGATCAGCGAGCCGGCCTGGGAAATCGACGAGGCCTTCAACAGCTCTTCAAGCCTGGCATTGGTCTGGATGGTCTGCTCGACCTGCGAGAAAGTCGCCAATTGGGCAACATATTCCGTCGAGTCGATCGGCTCGGTCGGATCCTGATTGCGCATCTCGGCGATCAGCAATTGCAGAAAGGAATCGTAGTCGAGGGTGGCGCGGTCGGCGGCCGCCGCCGAAGCCGACTGCGTCTGGGCGCTGGCTGCACCCGATACGGCATCTACCGCCATGGCGCGATCTCCCTTGTGATGTCTTCGAGCGTTTCAACCGGCATCTGCCGATTGTTGAGGATTTCGTCCTCGATGGGAAAGAGCGAACGGATGCTCTTGAGCGATTCAAACACGCGACCTTCCGTCACCATGGCATCGATGTGCTTGAGGTCTGTCAGGATCTGCTCGTTCTTGAAGCAACTCAGCAGCATGACCACCGACTTCTTGAACATCACCTGGGCCTGTTCGGCGCCCTCCGGATTGATCAGCATCATCTGCACGATGAAATAGAGCTGGCGCAGCGGGGTAGAGGCTTCTTCCGGCTGCAGGACGTGGTTTTCCAGCAGGAAGGTGACGTCGTTGAGAAACTCCAGACCAACCTTCCGGTCAACCCTGAGCACCGCGCCGTTGATGAAAATCTTCTCGCCTGTCTTCAGCGAGATCCTGAGCGAACTCTTCATTGCAGACCGTCCCTGATGATGGAGGAGATGTCGATGATACCGTCGAAGTTCTGCGATTCACCGATCCGGATCTTCTCGGCCTCGCGCAACACCCAGATGCCGATGGATATCAGGTTGGCGCGCAACTCCTGTTCGAGTTCGTTTTCCGGCGAGCCGAGATCCTCAATGAAGCGGACCCAGACACGGTTGACGAAGAACAGCGCTTCAATGGCCTCTCGGGAGTCGCGACCAGCGTCGCGTGCCGCTTCGAGCATCGTGATCGACTTGTCGAGAACCTGTCGCTCGCGTTCCTTGGAGTCAGCAACTGCATCTTGCTGCACTTCCGCGTATGAGAACTGATACATTCAGCTGCCCTTCGTCGTCGTTTTCATCTGCCTACAGATAGTTGGTCAAACTCAATTGCTGGATTCTGGCCGTCAGGGTGTAGGACGTTTGGACCTGCGCCAGCAGGGTGTTCAGTCGGGTCGAGGCCTCATAGAGATCGACATTCTCGAGCTCGCCGATATGCAGCGAAACCAGATCGATCTGGGCCGACAATGATTCATTGGATTGCACGATGCGCTGTTCCGAAACGCCAAGCCGGGCGCGTTCGAAATTGACCCCGGCAATAGACGAGCCGGCATAGTCGATCGATCTTTCAACCAGACGCTGCCGTGTGTCGCTGGCAAGCGAAATGCCCAGCATTTCCGTGACGACGACCGAGACCATGGCCATGTTGCGGGCGCCATCATTGTTGATGCTGGACGAGCTGTTGACCACCTCGTTGCGATTGATCCGGCTGGTCATCACCGTATCATCGGCGGCCGACCAGTCGGCATCCCAGCCGGCGCCTAGGATCAGGGGTTCGACGGTGTTGGTGAGAAAATCATCAAGCTGCGCCGGCGTGATGCTGGCGGTCGCCGGACTGCTTTGCGCGAAGCCAAAGTAACCCAGGAAAGCAGCGTCGAAGGAGGCCTTGGCCGGCGAGCCTGCCGGATCGTCATAGAGCGCCAGCGGCCGGACATCCGTGTTGATGCCGGAGAAAAGATATTCGCCGTTGGCCGACGTGTTGGCGGTCGAATTGAACGCGGCAAAGGAAGTGCGCACGGCCTCGTGGGCGATGTCCAACCGGCTCTGGTCATCCGTACCGGAGATGCTGATGAGCGCGTCGAGCACCTGCTGGGCGCTGTCGGCCATCTGCGACAGTGCGTCCTGCGATGCCGACAGGCGGTGGGTCACCAATGCGTTGCTGTCGATGATCGTCTGCATGCGCTGGACATCGCGGTTGAGCGAGATGTTGCGTGCCGACGTGGCACCCAGTTCCAGGCCTATATCGGCGTGCCGTCCGGTGACCGATTCCGTCTGAGCCTGGACGATGTCGGCCTGGGCCCGCTGAACCGTCAGCCGCATGGCGTTCTGAATGGCCTGGGTAGAGATGAAGGTTGTCTTCATGGCTCTACCTCGTCGCCGCCAGCAGCGCGTTGATCATCTCATCGATGGTCGCGAGCAATTTGGCCGACGCCTTGTAGGACTGTTCAAGGTCGAGAAGAAGCGACATCTCCTCGTCCAGGTTTACTCCGGTGGCGTTGGAGTAAGCCTCCAGGGTGCGGATGTGGATTGCCTCGCGGTTCTCGGCCGAGACGGAGGCTTCCGAACGGGTCATCTCAAGCCAGCCGATCGAACTCCCCGCATAGTCGACCAAGCCGGTGCTCGCACCGGCGAGCGCGCTCGGATCGAAGGCCATCGGGTTGACGACGCCCGTGACATAGCCATCCAGAAGGGTCGAGAAGCCGTGTCCTCCGGTCGGATTGGCAACGTAGGCAGCGCCGTTGATGCCACCGTCGCGAAGCAATGTCGGGTCGCCGCCGAGAGACGGCACCAGGGCCGGATTGACGGCCAGTGTCGCGGCGATACCGGGTTCGATGGTGCCGGCAGGCGGAACATTGCCGCCGACCCAGGTAAAGAGGCCCGGCATATCTGGCAGCGTTGCGGGGATCGACTGATCGGTTTCCGCAAAGACCGTGATCAAACCACGGGCGATTTCATCGAGCTGGCTCTGGTAGGTTGGCGCATATTCGTCACGGACCTGCAGGTGCGCGGCCAGCTCACCCCTGGCGCTGGTCTGGGCGCCTTGCCCGGCATCCAGCGGCACACCATCGACAAAAATCGTGTTGCCCGAGATCGTTGCGTCAAAAGCCGTCGTCGGCACAAAGGTCACTGGCCGTGGGACCGTTTCGAACAAGGTCTGGCCATCACTGGTATAGAGGACCAGGTCGTTGGCGCCGCGATCGAGTGTCTGGATTCCGATCAGGGAGGAGATTTCCTTCAGCAGCCGATCTCGCTGATCGAGCTCCTGATTGACGTCTGCGCCCGTGCGGGTTCCGGCAGTGACGGCGCCGTTGACCGTTTCAAATTGCGCCAACAAGCCGTTCAGCGTATCGACACCGCGGGCGATCGCCTGGTCCGACTCCAGCCGGATCGTCTGCACCTCCGTCGATGCCCGATTGATGGTATCGGCGACATCCTGCGCGTTGGAGATTGCCGATGTCAGCAGCGTCAGGTCACCGGGGGTTGCCGACAACGCCTGAAGCGTATCACGCAGATCGCCGATATAGCGCGAGGGCGACAGTTCGAGATCGTTGCCGCCAAGCGTCGAGCGAATGCGTTCCAATCCGTCGCTGACGGTGCTTTGGGCCGAACTGACGGAGAGGCTTTCGAGCGTCTTTGTCTGAAGACGCTGGTCCTGGGTGCGCGAAACCGAAACGACGTCGGCGCCACCCAGGGAAGTCTGCAGCGTTGCCTGGCGCCGCGAGTAATCGGGATTTCCGGCGTTGGAGATATTCTGCGATACGACCAGCGTCTGGCGCGACGTGTTCGACAGGATCGACTGAGCCGTACTGATCGCAGAAGACAAAGACATGGTTGGCTCTTACATCCCCAAAGCCACGGAATTACCGTTTCAAGTTGACCAGGACTTCCATCAGATCCGAACCGGTCTGGAAAACCTTGGAGTTGGCGGTGAAGCTGCGTTGTGACTCGATCATGCTGGTCAGCTCGTCCGCGATGTCGACATTGGAGGATTCCAACGCGCCCGAGATCACACCGCCGAAATTGCCAGAACCGGCGAAACCGGTCGTCACCACGCCGGACTCACTGTTTTGCGCGTAGACGTTGCCGACCACCGGCTTCAGCTGGTCGGGGCTCGCCACATCGGCCAGGGCGATCTTGTATTTGGCCTCCAGAGCGCCGTTTTCGTATTTGGCAAAGACGGTTCCGTCGACGGTAATCTCTATGCTCTCCACCTTGCTGGGTGCGTTGCCGTTGACATTGGCATCGCCGACATTGAATTCGTAAGCGAGTTGCGACATGTCGGAGAAGTCGACCACAAGGCTCTGGCCGTTTGGAACCGCAATCGTGATATCCGTGGCGCTGGTGCCGAGAAGATCACCGTTCGCCGGATCGAAATCCAGCGTGACCGTCGAAAGCGGACCGGACGTATAGGGGAAGGACGTTCCGGGGGCGGCCTCGGCACGGTCGAACACTGCGACTTCCCAGGTATCCGCTGCAGTCTTGGTATAATAGAAGTCAAGCAGCACTTCCTGGCCCAGATTGTCATAGACAACCAGCGAGCTCTTGGAGGTGTATTCAGCCCCGGCCGCGTTGGTCGACGGTAGCGCGCCGGTCGGAATCGGTGCATCAGAGGGCAGGTTGGCAGTAAACGTTCCGGCGGTCGAGGGCGTCGCCTGCAACTCACCCTGTGCCACATTGACGGGATTGAGGCCATCGAAGCCGTTGACGACGGGAGTCGGCTGGCCGTCCGAATAATCGTATCCCATCAGGGTGTAACCGGATGCGTTGACCAGATTGCCTTCGCTGTCAGGGACAAAGGATCCGGCTCGGGTCAGAAATGCCACGCCGGAGGAGTCCGTCACCACGAAAAAGCCCTCGCCATTGATAGCCAGGTCGGTGGTCGAGGTGGTGAACTGAAGCGCTCCTTCCTGCGAAATCGCGTAGCGCACCGTGGTTGAAACAGCACCGGAATTGTAGTTGCCGCCACCATTGGCCAGCAGCAGTGAAGAAAACTCCGTCGAGCTCCGTTTGTACCCGGTGGTGTTGGCATTGGCGATGTTGTCGGCGACCGTACCCAGACGCGACGCTTGTGCGTTCATGCCGGATACACCGGTTCGCATCATTCCATAGAGACTCATAGCGCGGTTCCTCGTTCCTATCCGGTCACAGGGTAAGGGCGGTGGCTTGCGCGAAGCTGGCTAGGAAAGCCCCGCGGCGACCTCGTCATTACCTTGCAAACGGAAAAAGCCGCCGGCGTTTTGAACCGGCGGGCGATCATTGCCAATCGATGCGATAACCGAGAAAACGCTTGGAATCGATCGGATCGAAGCCGAGGCGCATGCGCAGTTTCTTACGCAGCTTGCTGATGTGGCTTTCCACGACGTTCTCTTCGACGTCGTCGTCGAAGATTCCGTAAATGGCATTGAAAATCTGACCTTTGGTCACCCGGCGGCCGCGGTTGGCGACGAGATATTCCAGGATGCGCCGTTCGCGCCTTGGCAACGGGAAAGCTCCGTTGTCGATTTCCGGATCCCGACCGTCGGAATAAACCCGAATCCGTCCAATTTCGGTGTATTCGGTTTCCGGCTCCAACCGCCTCCGTATCGCCGCGGCACGGGCCAGGATCTCGCGCGGGTGGATCGGCTTGCGCACCACGTCGTCGGCGCCACAATCGAAAAACGCCAGTGTCGTGTCGAGTGACGGTTTGTCACTTACCGCGATCACCGGCGCCCGCGAACGGTCACGGATCACCCGGGGCAACACCATGTTGTCGTTGCCCTGCCCGATCAGGAAGGCTTCGACGGCATCAATGTCTGCATCAGCCGCCGTGTTCACCCACTCACCGAACTCATCGGGATCGAACCCCGCCGACGGAACCCCCTCTCGTCCGAACAGCGACGTGTATCCCTCCGTTACCAGCTCCCTCTCATCAACCACCACGATCATCCTAGTGTCCCCGAATCACTATGTAGCCGCATTAACCAATTCGTAACGACAGGGCGGAATCCGCCACAATTACAGAAATTCAAGGGTAAATTTTTGTAGTTGTCTTCGTGATGCGTAGTGATTTGACACAACATGTAGTGGGTGCCTGTTGATAACTCCATATAAGCTGTGGAAATGTTAACTATTCGGTGATGTCATTCATCAAATGTGTATTGACACCGGCGCCCAAAATTAGGCCTAAGGCGCATCCAGGCCTTCGAGCCTTATTTTCTACTCTTGGTTGTTTTTGCAGAATGCGAGAGCAGCGTCAGTCCAGCTGCCGTACCCGGTCGCCACGAGGTTTTCAATGACCCTGCAGACGTAGCGACGCTGCGCCGGATCGTTGTCCGGACCGGCGTGATAACGCGCCACAGCCATGGTCCAGCTTTGATGACGACCTTTCAGTTCAACCAGGAATCTGGCCGCATAATCGACGTTCTTTTGCGGATCCAGCATCGCTTTCAGATTGGCAAACTGGTGCCCGTGGTAGTGATGATTGATCTGCATGCAGCCGAGATCAATCAGCTTTTGCCCCTTCGATCGGGCACGGTAGAAGACCTTCAGAGCTTCACCAAGGTCACGGGCAAAGACAGGACGTCCCTCCACATTGAGGGCATAGGGGTGAAGCGAGCCACGCTTCCCGGTCTCGGTCAGCCCGACCGAATAGAGGATGCCGACGGGCACACCGTGTCGTTCGGCGGCTGCTACGATTTCACTTTCGCAGCGGCTGGCCGACGGCGCCGCGATTGCCGCATTAGAGATAGACAGCCCCGTCAGCAGCCCCAGGAGACACAGCCGAACCCTCGGTCGATGTTTCGCCGGGGCCGGTGTTGTTTGAGCGGTGGCCGTTGTCATTGCGGTTCTCCTGTCCGAACCGGCCACCCTCGCCGGATTGCCGAAAGTTATCCTGTGCCGGTTGGCCATCGAAGCCACCCTGGTGCTGTCCGGTGGACGCACCCTGTTGGCTGCTGCGGTCGGACGGCGATAGCTGCACCGACAGCGTTTCAACGCCATAACCCTGACCGCGCAGTGCATTGAGAACAGATTGCCGGTTGTCGGAAAGCTGTCGATAGGCTTCGGTGGTCTGGACATTGAGTTCCACCACCAGCTTGTCCCCCGAGAGGCGAAGTGTTGCGTCGACCATTCCAAGTTCAGCCGGATTAAGCCTGATCTTGAGCGTCTGCAGCGGAGCGCTTGACTGAATCGGTGTCTCGTTGCGCAACACCGCACTCCAGGCTTCATTGCCCGACACTGCCTTTGCAATCGCTTCGGCATTTGCCTGCTGTGGAGCAACTCCGAGATATTGCCGTGATTCAACAACAGTGACAGTGGCCGGCTGGATCTGCGGAGCGGCCGAATGAGCGAGTGCAGCGTCGCGCGCATTGGCGACCATTGGCGAACCCGGATCGGCCGGAGTCGAACGTTGCTCGCTGCTGACTATTCTGGCTGGCTGATGCCGGTCAGCACCCTCGACCCGGGGCCGATCCAATGCCTCGACGACATCGCGCATCACTCCAACCCGCGAACTGAAATCGGAACGCTCGGCGCCGCGTTCATTGTCGCGAACGATGTCCGCTTTCGAACTGCCTGTAGGTGCTTTCGGCATCATGGCAGCCGTCTGAGCGACAGTCGGTGCATTCGGCTGGCCTGCCGGGGGCGCGGTCAATGGTGGAGGATTGCGCGTCTCGCCCGACACGTCAGGCTTGCCAGCTGAAGGTGCTTCAGGTGCCTGTCTGGCTGTTTCGACAGGCTCCATGGCCACTTTTTCCGAACGAAGCGCCTCGTCAGGGTGCAGTTGCGGTTTATCGAACTTCGGCCCCGAAGGAAGCGCATCGCTTGCGACGCGATTGTCAGCCGGATGGTATTGCGGCTGAGTCAGCAGCGAGACCGTAGTGCTGACGGTCTGTGCCGGGCTCACGTCGGCAGCGGGAACGGGATTGGATGTCCCTGCAACCCTGGACTCGATGGGGTTTGGTTGATCAGAAAGATCATTCGGCTCGGTGACACTGTCAGCATCCGAAACGATGCTCGAATTGGCGTCGACTTTCTGGCCCCTGTACAGCGCCGGATCTGATCCGCGGTCTGGAGTCGGGTGCCCGACTTCTTCGGTCCGATCAAACGCCGGAACGGCGCCGACCCGCGGTGTCGTTTCAGGCACCACAACGATTTCGGCCGCTGCTGTGGTTTCTTGCGTCCGAGCTGGCTTGTCGTTGCGTACCGCAATGGTTACGAGTTCACGCACGTCCCGTTCGACCGAAGCCAGCACATCAGGTTCGACAGTTTCCTGCAGTTTCGCGGCACCGTCGTCTCTCATCACAACAGGCGCGCTGTTCTCAGGCGTGATGGCTCCACCGGAAAGCAGCAGATCGCCCGCTGCAGGATGGCTGTTCAGGCCGGACATCCACATCTGCAGGCGCTGCCCCGGTTCATCACCCTTTGCCGGGTGCCGTTTGCCATCATCCAACTGCTCGGTCGCGGGAGCGCTCTGACGTTCTGCTGACCGACGCCCCTCTTCACCGGCACTGCCGACCGCCAATTGAAAGGCCGACTCCGCGGACGCCTCTGACGTGGCGGCCTTGGCACCAGCGGCCCTAGGCGGCGCGGCAGACACTCCGAGTGATGAATTTCCAGCCAACACGCTAGCGCTCATCGCCTTCTCCCTCCAGCAGCCGATCTACCTCGGCCAGTGTTGCCTTTCTCGCCGACACAAAATCCTGGAGCGGATCGGGCAATTCCTCTGCATCGCCGGATACTGGTGGGATGCCCTCCTCTGACATCTCGGCAGAGGCTGCGGGCATCATCGCTTTCTCCGGCATCATGTCTTCCATGGGCGCGGGTTTGCGCGTGACTTCCTCCGCAATGATCCGGGCGGCATCCCGCAGCGCCCTGTCGCGATCGGAAAGATTGCCCTCCGGCATCGAGGCCACTGCGTCGATCGCCTCGTCCAGGTTCTCGGTTGAAACGGAGGCGACGCCGGCATAGAACTTGGCAAGCTTCTGCACCACATCGCGCTTGTTACCCGACAGCGCTTCGGCTCGGCCAGCGGCCAGCAAAGCCAGGTCTTCCTTCCCGGCAATCGTGCTCATACGGGCCATGCGCAGATAGATCTCTCTTTGCCTTGCAACATCCATCAGCGACAGGATGTACTCCATCTGGCTTGCGTCCACCTTGTCGGAATGGCTGACAACCATGTGGACGAAGACGTCGACGAACTGGCTGGCGTAGGGAGAGTTGAGAAAACGGCGGACGTAGCGCTCCGAATACTTCATCGCCCGCTCCACCCTGCCGTCCAGGGAAGCGACATGGGCCGAGCGCCGCAGCGCTGATTCCTCGATGATCGTGCCGGGAGCCAGAAGTCTAGCACGATCGAAAAGATGCAGCGCGGATTCGATATCCCTTGCTGCGGTCACGTTGGCGGTAACCAGCGTCAGATAAGACTCGATCGGACTGCCTTCGAATTGGCGCAAGGCCCGTTTCAGTCGGGGACGCGCCTGCTCCGGCTTTCCCGAAAAGTATATCGTTAAACCTTCCGCCAGTTCGGAATCGAAAGCCGTGCGCGCCTCACCGCGCATCAGGCGCGCCAACGTTTCCGGGTTGCCGCCGCTCATCGTGTAAACCAAAACCGCATCGACGTTGCGACGGTCCTCGAAGTCGGATGCATCGGCGCTACGCAACCGCTCATCGATAAGGGCCAGCAGGTGCCGCTGCATTTCGCCGGCGGAATGATCGCCGAGCACGACCGAATCCTGAATGAACTGCAAGGACCGAATCATCGTGAACGGAGGAATTTCGACGGCCTCGGCTGAAGCCGGAACCGGTTTGATCGAAAACAGCGTCGCCAGGATCAGCGCCAGCGCGCACCCCACGCGGCCGGCCTGCTTCGGCCTCGCAGCGCGGTTATGTTGGCGAGCCTTCACCGCACGCCGCGTCATGGCTGACGCACGAGGATTTCGATCCGCCGATTGGCATCGGCAAACGGATCGTCCTTGATCTTAAGCCGGCGGTCGGCGAAGCCGGCAACCTGCTCGATCCGATCCTCATCGAGACCACCCCGCACAAGCATGAAATAGGCGCTGCGGGCACGGCCCATGGAAAGCGTCCAGTTGTCTTCCTCCAGGCTGGCGAAGGGTCTTGCATCGGTGTGACCGCGAATGGAGACAAACCCGCCTCGCTCAGCCAACAGCCGACCGATCTCTTCCATGGCCAGAACCATGTTGCGTTTCGGGACGGAGGAACCGACGTTGAACATGCCGCCCTTGACCTCGCCGGTGAGCGACACAAGAAGACCGCCCTCCGCAGGCACGACGGACATCCCCTCGGATAAATCGATGTTTCGACTTTTCAGTGCCGCCGCAATCTCACCGCGCAGTTTGCTGGCCTGCATCATTTCGGCAGTGAGGGCCCCGTCCCCATTCTGTGAGGGATCCTCCGACTTGCGCATGGCGGCAAGCCGGTCGACGGTGGCCTTGTCGTCGCTTTTTTCTGCTTGCTTCTCCGACGCGGCCCCTTGCTGACCGGGTTTCTCAGCTTCCGTCCCCGCTGCCAGCGCGTGTTCCACCGCTTCCTTGCTGCCTGAATTGGCCAACGCCTGGAGTGACCCGTCACCTTCCTGTTCCGCACCCATCTTGATTTCGACAGCCTTGGACCAGAAATCTGGATCGAAGGGATCGCGATAGGCTTCACCCCCGGAGGCTCCTGTCGCCGGACCGGATGTATTGGCACCGCCCTCGCCCGCCGTGCTGATATTCGACTGGTGACCGGACTCCAGGGCAATCTCCGACAGAACCGAAAAGGGATTGTCGAAGAAGGCGGCGTCTGAATATTTGACCTGCTCGCCGGTGGTGGAGTCCGGATCGTCGCCACCGCCCTTTTTTGGTCCGGCGCTGTAGCCCCCACCGTCCGTGGTGCTTTTGTGATACTCGACCACTTCACCCTGGGTCGACTGATCGAGCTCCCGCAAACCGCGTTCGGCCGGCTTGTTGTCGGTCAGCCGGATCGGATTGAAATAACTTGCGACCGCCGCCTTGGTCTCGTCATTGGAGGCGTTGATCAGCCACATGACCAGGAAGAAGGCCATCATGGCTGTCATGAAATCTGCATAGGCGATTTTCCAGGCACCGCCGTGGTGACCGCCATGGTCGCCGCCGCGTTTCTTGACGATGATGATTTCGTTGGCGGTATGATGCTTCGATTGGGTTTCGCTCATGGGAGCACCTCACGGAGACTCACAGCCCATTCGGACAACCGCGTGGCAAGCACGGTCTCATCAATCCGAACGGTGACATCGAAGGAGTCCGCCGGCGTGAAATCGAGCTGTTGGGCCCGCTCGCCCAAAGCCTCTGCAATCGCTTCATGCATTGTTGGAGAGCCCGAAACGGCTATTCGGATTCCCTCTTGGTCTGTGAGTGTGGCGGAGATGGCGCCGCTAAGCTCCGCGACCATGCGGTCGGTCAGAGCGTGTTCCAAGACCGGTGCGACGATGCGAGCAACATGATCCCCAACGGCATCGATCAAATCGCCGGCCAGTTGGTCGAACCGGGCGGCCAAAGTGGACGAAAAATCCTGCTCGAAACGGGTGCGAAGCTCATTGAGCTCCTCGAGATGACGAACCCGTTGCTCCTCCAGTTCAGTCGCATGCGCCAGGGCCAGTGTGTCGGCGGCCTCCTGCTGACCGCGCTGGTATGCCGCGGCGCGTTCGGCTTCAATATCGATTTCCGGCACTGCGGGTGGAGTGCTCTCCGCAACGGCTTCCACGAGGTCGAGCGGCAGAGGATTGGCAGCTTCGACTGCGGGCGCCAGCACAAACGGATCAGATTGGCCGAAATCCTTCAGATACCGTTCGATGGCGGCTGCCATGTTTCATCTCCACAAAGCGGGCCGGCCGGTCTGGGTGAGGCGATCCGGCGCCGGCCAGGCGAATGCAATCCAAGGCATTGCCGTGGCGGGACATCTCTTCACCGACCATAGAAAGCGAAACTTGTGCGAGGATGATGCATCCGCTAGCGCGGATGCTTCCGGTCAGTCAGAACCGCCTACCGCTGGAACAGCGTCAGGATGTTTTGCGGATTGGTGTTGGCGATCGACAGCGATTGGATGCCCAGTTGCTGTTGGGTCTGCAGTGCCTGCAGCCGTGTCGATTCCTCGTTCATGTCGGCGTCGACAAGACGTCCCACACCCTTCTCGATGGAATCCATCAGGTTTCTGACGAAGTCTTCCTGCATTTCAACGCGCTTGTTGATGGCGCCGAGATTGGAGGCCGCATCGGTCAATTGCGTCAGGATCGAGTCGACGACCCGGATCATGGCATCGACATCTGCATCGCTCGTGGTCGCTGACAGCGTGATTTCCGTTCCGGTGGCCGCTGTCGTCGACGAGGCATCGATCAGGAAGTAGTTGGCGGAGGTGCCCGTCGGCGTATCAAGCAGGGCGTCGGCATCGATGTCCTTGGTCAGAATGCCGGCACCGGCATTGTCGGTGTCGATCAGAATCGTCTGACTGACGTTGATGTCGAGTGTCGTCACGGACACGTTGCCGGCGGTTGACCGGTTGAACGAGCCAACGATCGAGCGGGTTCCGGCACCACCCACGGCGGTGTTGTACAACCAATTCTCGCCGCTGAAGGAGGCCGATTCGGCAATCGAAACAAGCTGGTTCTTGAGCTGCACCAGTTCCTTGTCGATCTTGGTCTTGTCAACGCCCGGTTCGCGGGCGGCCACCAGTTTGGCCTTGACCTCTGAAACCACGTCGATGGCACTGTTCATGCCGGTATAGGCAAGGTCGACCTTGGATGCGCCAAGCCCGAGTGCATCGCTGACCGTCGAGAGTGCCTTGTTGTCCGAACGCATTGTGGTGGCAATCGACCAATAGGCGGCGTTGTCTCCAGCCGTTTCCACACGGTATCCGGAGGAGATACGCGCCTGCGTCATCTCCAGATCGGAATTGATGCTGCGGAGCGTCTGAAGAGCCGCCATTGCAGCGGCGTTGGTCATGATACTGGTCATTCTGGCCGCCCTTGGACAGGTAGCTGTCTCGACATGCCGTTCTACGGCGATGGCGGCTGTGCCTCATGCCCGCTGACCCGGTTCGATGAACGGGGTCAACCCACCATTCGGTTATCAGAAATACCGAGTTTATGGTTAACAGACCTTTAACCGGGGTAGCAAGTTATTAAGTTGCATCACCAAACGGTTAAGCGCGGGGGAGACCAACGGGCAACGAAAAAAGCCGCGCCATGGAATAGCGCGGCTTTTGATGCTGTGTATTGGGCGACCGGGCGGTTCCGGCGCCCCTGTCATGGGTCCCGGTGTCGGGACCCGGTCCGTTCTTACCGGAACAGCGACAGGATGTTCTGAGAGCTGGAGTTGGCGATCGACAGGGCCTGGATACCAAGCTGCTGCTGGGTCTGCAGCGCGGTCAGTCTGGTCGATTCCTCGCTCATATCGGCGTCGACCAATCGGCCTATTCCCTTGTTGATCGAGTCCATCAGGTTTGACACGAAGGTCTCCTGCATGCCGACGCGGCTGTTGATCGCACCGAGATCGGAAGCGGAGTCGGTCAGCGTCAGGAGGATCGAATCGACCACCCGGATCATGGCTTCCACCTCTGCGTCGGTGGTCGCTGCAGACAGGGTGATTTCCGTACCGGTCGCAGCCGTGGTCGAGCTGGCGTCGATCAGGAAGTAGTTGGCCGAGGTACCGGTCGGTGCATCCAGCAAGGCGTCGGCGTCGATATCCTGCGTGAGAATGCCGCGACCGGCATTGTCGGTGTCGATCAGCGTCGAGGACGAGATGTCAACGTCCAGGGTGGCGATCGAAACATTGCCGGCGGATGACCGATTGAACGATCCGACGATGGATGCGGTCGACGGTGCAGTGGTGCTCGTATTCAGCAGCCAGTTCTCGCCACTGAAGGAAGCGGACTCCGCGATCGAAACCAGCTGGTTCTTCAGTTCGGTCAGTTCCGAGTTGATCTTGTCCTTGTCGACGCCCGGCTCGGCGGCAGCGACCAGTTTCGACTTGATCTCATCAACCACTTCGATGGCGCTGTTCATGCCGGTATAGGCAACATCGACCTTGGCGGCGCCCAGTCCGAGTGCGTCGCTGACAGTCGACAAGGCCTTGTTGTCAGACCGCATTGTGGTGGCGATCGACCAGTAGGCGGCGTTGTCCGAAGCCGTTTCCACACGATAACCGGACGAAATGCGGGCCTGAGTCATCTCCAGATCGGAATTGATGGTGCGGAGGGTCTGGAGCGCCGCCATTGCGGCGGTGTTCGTCATAATGCTCGTCATTTGTTCTGCCCCTTATGACAGTCTACGAGAAGGGACATGCCGGAGTGTTACCGGCAACGACGGTGTCGCATCATGCTCACCTACGGCTTAGCCACACTATGGTTAAGACCTGGTCCGTCATTCGTTGCTCCTATAAGACCGTATTAAGGTTAATCAATACTGAAGATCAAAGCGATAAGTGCTTGTATTTTATGGTAAATTTTTAGTTAATCTTAATCTTCGGTTAAGGTGACTGGTCCAAAGCCTGGCTGCCACGGCCCAAAACGCCGCAGGACCGCATCCCATGTCCGGGATGCGGCCCTGCGCCGTGCTGAACAATTTGAATCAAATTTGACCGATCAGGCCAAAAGGGAACGGGGCAGGCTTTCAGTCTGCCCCGTTCCTGAAATCAATTGCCGGTTAGATCTTACCGGAAGAGCGAGAGGACGCTCTGCGAATTGGAGTTGGCGATCGACAGGGCCTGGATGCCGAGCTGCTGCTGAGTCTGCAGCGCACTCAGGCGGGTCGATTCTTCACTCATGTCCGCGTCGACCAGTCGGCCAATGCCTTTCTCGATCGAGTCCATCAAGCTCGACACGAAGTCGTCCTGCATGGTGATGCGCGAGTTGACGGCACCAAGGTCGGCGGCTGCGGTGGTCAGCTGCGACATGATCGAGTCGGTAACACGGATCATGGCTTCGACTTCGGCATCGGTGGTCGATGCGGAAAGAGCAATTTCCGTACCGGTGGCTGCCGTGGTCGAGCTGGCGTCGATCAGGAAGTAGTTTGCGGAAGTACCCGTCGGCGTATCGAGCAGAGCGTCTGCGTCGATATCCTTTGTCAGGATGCCCCGACCGGCATTGTCCGTATCGATCAGCGTCGTGGCGGATACGTCGACGTCCAGCTTGGTGGTCGAGACGTTGCCGGCGGCCGAGCGGTTGAACGAACCGATGATGGAAGCGGTACCCGGTGCGGTGGTGCTGGTGTTGTAAAGCCAGTTCTCACCGGAGAAGGATGCCGATTCGGCGATCGATACCAGCTGGTTCTTCAGCTCGGTCAGTTCGGAATTGATCTTGTCCTTGTCAACACCTGGTTCTGCCGCAGCAACCAGTTTCGACTTGATCTCGTCGACAACATCGATCGCGCTGTTCAGACCGGTATAGGCAATGTCAGTCTTGGCGGCGCCCAATCCAAGCGCGTCACTGACGGTCGACAGGGCCTTGTTGTCCGACCGCATGGTGGTGGCGATCGACCAATAGGCCGCGTTGTCAGAAGCTGTTTCTACCCGCAGGCCGGATGAAATACGAGCCTGAGTTGTTTCCAGTCCCGAGTTGATGCCGCGCAGAGTTTGAAGCGCTGCCATCGCCGCGGTGTTTGTATTGATGCTGGTCATCTATGTGTCCCCGAAAAACGCATTACAGAAGGGACATACCGGATTGCTCACCGGTGATGGCGGTTTGGCATCATGCCTCAAGGCCCCCGTCTCACGCGGACAGCCTTTGCCGTCATTCAAGGGCGACACTGCCAGCCCCCCGTTACGAAAAGCCTAACAGAGCGCTTTCCGGTGGTCCGGACAGGACGGGATGCATTTTTATGGTTAATGCTTCGTTACGATTAAACGTGTGTTAACCGTGTCCGCTAGATGAAGGACCGGACCAGACTGCCGACCAGCAGGTTCCAGCCGTCGATAAGAACGAAGAACAGAATTTTGAACGGCAACGAAATGGCCGTCGGTGGCAGCATCATCATGCCCATGGACATGGTGATCGTTGCCACGACCATATCGATGACCAGGAACGGCAAGACGATCAGAAAGCCGATTTCAAATCCACGCCTGATTTCCGAGATCATGAAAGCGGGCACCAAAACACGCAGGTCAACGCCGTTGTCGCCCTCCACCTGCTGGCCGCGCTCCGCGGCAAGGTCAACGAACAGATTCAGGTCCTTGTCCCGGGTATTGTTCAGCATGAATTCGCGGAATGGATCGCTGACCCTTTCGAAGGCCACTGCTTCACTGATCTCGTTGTCCATGAGCGGCTTGATGCCGTTTTCCCAGGCGCGGTCGAAGGTCGGCGCCATGACATAAAAGGTCATGAACAGCGCAAGGCTGATCAAGATCAGGTTGGCCGGTGTCGTCTGCAGTCCCATGCCGGCGCGCAGAATGGCAAAGGCGATGATGAAGCGCGGAAAGCTCGTCACCATGATCAGGATGCCGGGTGCGACGGACAAGACCGTCAGCAGTCCGAATGTGCGGATTATCCAGCTGGCCACTGAGCCATCCACCGGCTGAGTCAACAGGTCCGGTGCCAGTTGCTGGCCGGATGCCGCCGTGACCGTCGCCATCATGGCGACCACTGCGATCAGCAATCGTATCATTCGATCAAAAAGGTCCTGAACAAGAGGTTGGAAACGCGGCCATCGGAACGGATCGTGACCCGTTCCTTCAGGTCTTCGCGAAGGTGCTGGAAGCCGCGCGGACCTTCGATCTGTTGCAGCGAGACGGTGCGCAGATAGGCCATGAGGTCCTGATGAATGGTATCCGTCAGGGAGAGATCGACCTCACCCTCGAAAACGACTGCCACTTCGAGCCGCACCCAGCTTTCGGAAGGATAGGAGAGATTGGTGGTGATCGGCGAAAGCTTGACGACTTGCGGTGCTGTCGGTTCAGCGGTCTCCTCTTCCTCTTTCCGTTCCTCTTCCGCCTCCAGCATTTCGGTGTAGGTGGTCGTCGCCTCGACTGCTTCCCCGTCAGGCCCGACGGAGCCACCGAAGGTCATGCCGAGGAACCAGCCGCCGCCGCCACCCAGAAGCGACAGCACGGCCAGCACGGCGATGGTCGTCACAAGGGAGACGTCGCCGGATTTCTTTTCTTCCGTGTCGGGTGTCGTCATGTCACCGTCACCGTTTCAGGTCGCCCGTTCTAGATAGGCGAGAGTTTATCAACCAGTTGCTGGCCCCATGGCGGCTGCTGCACCTCCATCAGGCGACCGCGCCCGCCATAGGACACGCGTGCTTCCGCGATTTTGTCGTAAGCAATCGTATTGGCCGCATCGACGTCGCGCGGCCGAACGACACCAGCAATGTTCAGGATGCGCATCTCGTAGTTGACACGCACCTCCTGCGAACCACTGATCACCAGATTGCCGTTGTCCAGTATGCCGGTGACGACGGCCGCGACGCGAAACTCCAGTCGTTCGGACCGCGCCGTCGTGCCCCGCCCCTGCGTCTTGGTGTTGGATCCGAAATTCAGGCCGAAACCAGCGCTGGGACCTTCACCGCTGGACCCATAGTAGGTGCCGTTGGCATCGATGCCGCTGGTGTTCTTGCGATCGCGATCGGTCTTGTTGTCGAAGGTGGCGCGGTCATTGACGGAAATCCGCACCGTCAGGATATCTCCGACCGACATGGCGCGCGCATCCTTGAAAAGGTCGCTTTGCGTATCAGACCACAAAGAATAGTTCTTGCCAGGTTTTCTCGGTGGACTCGGATAAAGCGCCATTTGCGGCGTTTCTCCGTATTGCAGACCGCTGCCGACCGGGCTCATCGTCGGGGCGCGGCCGACGTCTGACAGCGGCCCGGACTTGCACCCGGCGATCAACAACAGGGGAAGAACAATCAGGCTCAGCCGGTTCATGAAGCGTCTCCCGGCAGGTTGCGGTCGGCGGCGCTGGCGATGATCCCGGTCAAGGTCGCTGCCGTTTCGGCATCCATCTCGTTGAGAATCTGGCTGGCCAGTCGCGGTTTCAGTTTCATCACGATAGCGGCTGCAACATTGATGTTGACCCGCTCGAGCTTTTCGGCGGCGGAGTCGGCCCGCATATTCTTGTAAATGTCCACCAATCCGGCTTCGGCTTTACGCAGGAAGTCGTTGCGCAACCCGAGCCAGTGCTCGTATTCGCCACGGCGCTTCTCCAATTCGGCGATACGCTTCTCGATCTCGGTCTGCAGCCCCTCGAGCTCCTGTTTCTGCAGCAGGTAACGCCGGTCGCGCGCCGCATCGGCGATATTGGCGCAAAACATCTTGATCTCCTCGGAGACGTCGGCGCTAAGCTCGGTGGCTTTCTGGGCCACCGTTTGGCCCACCGGCATGAACCACAGACCGGCAACCGCCAAGACCGCGAGCCGGGAAACGAATGAGACCGCTGTTTTCTGTCGTTGGATCATTGCAGCACCAGTTCCGCGTTGAGAGCACCGGCGGACTTGATGCCCTGGAGGATCGAGATGATACCGTCCGGCCTGACGCCGATGCTGTTGAGACCGGCCACCAGAGTTTGCAGATTAGGGCCGTTGAGAATTGCTACCTGACCGCCGTCGGCCATGGCGGTGATGTCGGTAATCGGCGCCACCGTTGTCACACCATCGCTGAACGGCGCCGGCTGGGAAATGAACGGCGATTCTGTGACCCGGATCGTCAGGGTGCCATAACTCACCGCTACCTTCGAAACCCGAACGTCATGTCCCATGACGATGGTGCCGGTGCGCTCATTGATGACGACGCGCGCCGGAATATCGGTTTCAACCACCAGGCGTTCGATTTCGGCGACAAAGCGCGGCAAGGACGTTTTCTTGGGACGCTTGACGTGGACTGTGGTCGAGTCGTTGGCACGCGCCGCCATCGCCCCGTAGCGCTGGCCGGTATACGCGTTGATCGCGTCGGCTATGGCAATTGCCGTCGTGAAGTCGGGATTGCGCAGTTGGAAGGTCAGGTGTCCGGCATCGCCGAACCGCATCGGAATCTCACGTTCGATAATGGCTCCAGCGGGAACGCGGCCAGCAGTCGTTACCCCCTGGGTCAGCGTTTCCGCCTCGCCGGCAGCGGAAAATCCCGAAACGATGACAGCGCCTTGCGATACGGCGTAGATCTGCCCATCGGCTGCCGACAACGGCGTCATGACAAGGGTTCCGCCGCGCAATGATGTGGCATCGCCGAGTGACGACACTGTCACATCGATGCGCGATCCGACGCTGGCAAACGGCGGCAGATTGGCCGTCACGATGACGGCGGCGATGTTGTTGACCCGGGTGGCGGCACCAGTGGTTGCGATGCCGAGATTTTCCAGCATGGCCCGCAACGACTGTTCGGTGAACGGAGCAGCGCGCAGGCTGTCACCGGTGCCCTGCAGGCCGATGACCAGGCCGTAACCGATCAGTTGGTTCTGCCGGGCGCTCTGCAGCGAGGTAATGTCCTTGATGCGCGATGCCGCGCCGGAGGGCGCGGCCTGCAACAGGACCAGAGCGATGAACAGAAGAAGACGGGGCCAGTTCATTGCGACGCCACCCGGACCGTGCCGTCGGCCATCACCGTTCCTGATACCGTGACGCCCGTATTGACGTTGCGCACGCGTATGAAATCCCCGATGGATCCCGGCTTGAGCGGGGTGCCCGGAGCGGTGATCGTCAAGCCGCCGTGGGAAAAGACCATGGTGACGACGCTGCCGCGTTCGACCATATAGGGTTCGCGAACCGAAGAAACCGGGATAACGCGTCCGGGAAGCAGCGTCCTGCGCGCAACCATGCCGGCGACCTGGTCCATCTGGGAGGCGTAGTCGCGGCGGATTCGCTTGTTGGTGACAACAACCATTTCCAGCATATGCGCTTCGACCGTGTCGCCAGGATAGATGATCTGTTTCGGGATCACGGCAACCGGCTCGGCTGCCGCAAAGCCAGCGACGGCAATCTGCAGAACAAATGCGACAATGACCGTCAGGCGGGTCATACGGCATCAGCCTCCGAGGTTACGCGAAACGACCGACGCCATATCGTCGGCCGCCTGGATGATCTTGGAATTCATCTCATAGGCCCGCTGCGCGGAAATCAGATCGGTGATCTCCTTGACGGCATCGACATTTGAATCTTCCAGATACCCCTGTTGAATACTGGCAAATCCCGGATCGGCTGGCACGCCGACGATCGCTTCACCCGAAGCTTCCGTCTGCTGGAAAAGGCTGTCACCCAGCGGCTTCAAACCGGCTTCGTTGATGAAGTTGGCGATGGTGATCTGACCCAGTTCTTCCAGGTCCGCATCATCTCCCACCCGGGCAAAGACCTGTCCGGATTTGCTGATCACCAGTTCCGTGACGCCTGCCGGCACCGTAATCTGTGGCTGCAGGACGTGTCCATCGGCCGTCACGATGTCACCGTCGCCATTGGTGTTGAGAGCCCCGGCCCGTGTGTACAGATCCTCGCCGTCTGCGCTCTGGACCTGCAGCCAGCCGCGACCGACGAGTGCAATGTCGAGTTTGTTTCCGGTGGTCACCAGCGACCCCTGAACGTGCACGTTGCGCACCGCCATGGTCTGAACCCCAAGTCCGACATGGGCGCCTTCGGGAATGATCGAGTCATTGGCCCGACTGGGCACGCCCTGCGACTTCTCGACCTGATAGAGCAGATCGGAGAACTCGGCGCGCGAACGCTTGAAACCCGTCGTATTGATGTTGGCGATGTTGTTGGCAATCACCTCAAGATTGAGCTGCTGGGCGCTCATCCCGGTTGCTGCAATGGCCAGTGCTTTCATGTGTGGTGTCCTCAGATGGCCATGCGGCTGATTTCAAGATAGGCGGTGACGATCTTGTCGCGGATGGCGAGAGCAGTCTGCAGCGAGCGCTCGGCGCTCATCACTGCTTCGACCACTTCCTGGGTGCTGGCCTCGCCCTTCAAGCCGGCCATGGATACCTGTTCGCCGCGGCGGATGTCGGTGACCATGCCATTGGCAATGCCGGCCATGATGTCGCCGAATCCGGGCTCAATGGCAGGCGCTCCGGTCGGAGCCACGGCGGCGAAGGATTCGGTCTCGCTGACACTACCGGCACCGCGAGCCAAGGACGATGCGCTGGCCGTTTGAACAGCATCGATCATGCCGAGGTCCTCAGAAGGTCGATGGTCATCGAAATCAGTTCACGCGTTTGCCTGATCGTCTGCAGATTGGCCTCATAGGAACGATTGGCCTCGCGCATGTCGGCCATCTCGACCAGCACGTTCACATTGGGCAATTTGACCATGCCGTTCTCGTCGGCTGCGGAGTTGCCGGGGTCATATTCGATCCTGAAATCGGAGGTATCGCGCTCGATATCGTCAATTCGCACCAGGGAAGCGCCGGACAGGGTCTCAAGCTCGGAGGCAAAACTTACGGTCTTGCGCCGGTAAGGATCGCTGCCTGGTGTCGTGCCGGTTGTCTGGGCGTTTGCCATGTTTTCTGACACGATGCGAAGACGGGTCGATTGGGCCTCAAGACCGGTGGCCGCCACTTTCATGGCTTGCGTCAGTGGATCGAACATTATTTGCGTACCGTCAGCAGCATCATTCGATGGAAGGAGCGGACCAGCCCGGTATTGAGCTCGAATTCGCGGCGAACCTGGCCGGCGTTCATCAGCTCCTCTTCCAGCGACGGATTGATGCCGCTCGAGGTGATACCAACCACGGGTGCATTGCCGTTCGTCTGCTGGGTGCCGCCACCGGCGAAATGAGACGCATGGGTCGCCATCTGCTGGGTGCCGAGTGAATCAAGGACCGCCTGAAACGGCTCGACATCCTTGGCGGCGTAGCCGGGCGTGTTGATGTTGGCGATGTTGCCGGCAACCACGCTTTGACGCACGGATAGCCAGTGAGCCTGGCTCGACGCGAGTTCAAACAGCTGAATCGGTTGCATCCGAATCTCCCCTAGAGACCGAAGCTTATGAATCCAATCTTGCGTGGGACTTGCGGGCGGGCCGTTGTGCACAGCCAAACGGGGTACTAGCGATCGATGACCGTGCCTTCGGACGTCACGATGACCCAGCGGCCATTGCGCTTTTCCAGCGTTGCCAGACGGCTGTCATCGGGCAGGATCGAGCCGATGCGCACCATGTACATGCCTTTGCCATCCTCTATCAGCGCCCGGCCATTGACCACGTGCAGCAACCGAAACGTCGGCGTGCGCTTTGGAAAAGCCTGCTCCTGCACCGCTACAGCGTCTTCCTCCGGCGGGCGTTCCTCTCCTCCGGAATTGATGGTGGCCGTGCTGATCGTGTCGAGCGAGATGCCGGGCGATTCCCGGTCATTGTCCGGAATGGCGAGCGGCGAAGGGGACACGACGGCGCGACCCGGGACCTCGGGCAAATCGCGAGTCGAGGCGAGGCCAACGGGGCGGACACCGAACTCATCCTGATTGAGGAAAACATACCAGGGAAAGAACGCGGCAAGGCCGGCGATCATCATCCCGGACAGAAGAAGTATCCGATCCGTCTTGTCCGCTTTCGCGTCGCCGGTGTCCGCCGCGACGGGTTTCCGATCTTCAAGTGTCCTGTCCGACATGGCCTGGGGGTCCGGTTATTGCGGGTTCTGCTGTTCCGTCTGGGACGCTGCCCGCTTCATCGCTTCAGCGAGGTCGGCAAAGGCATCGCCCACAGCTGCATCTTCGGGTTTTTGCTTGAGCACTTCATAGATGACCGGCACCTGGCGGATCGCCATATCCAGATCGGGATCGGTGCCCGCCCTGTAACCGCCGAGGAGCCGCAAATCCCGTGTTTCCTCGTATCGTTGAACGAGCGCTTTCAGCCGCATGACCAACGTCTCCTCATCGGGCTCCCAGGCAATGCGCGCCAGCCGGGAGATCGAGGCGAGCGGATTGATCGGCGGATAGCGCCCTTCCTCAGCCAGCGCCCGTTCCATGACGATGTGTCCGTCGAGAATACCTCGCATGGCGTCAGCGATCGGATCGTTGTGATTGTCGCCATCGACGAGGATCGACACGATGGCCGTGATCGAACCGGTGCCCTTCTGTCCCGGACCGGCACGCTCCATCAGCCGCGGCAGCTCGGTGAATACGGATGCCGGGTAACCGCGCGCCACGGGCAACTCGCCCGACGCCACGCCGACTTCTCGGATGGCGTGAGCGAAACGGGTGACGCTGTCGACAATGAGCAGCACGTTCTGGCCGGCGTCACGGAAATGTTCGGCAATCGTCATGGCGGTCAACGGTGCCATCCGCCGGACCATCGGACTTTCGTCACTGGTCGCCACGACAGCAACCGATTTCTGCATATGCTCGCCGAGCGTATCCTCGATGAATTCGCGCACTTCGCGCCCACGCTCGCCGACCAGCGCAATCACCGCGCGATCGAAGGCGCCGGCGCGGGTCAGCATCGAAAGCAACGTCGACTTGCCGACACCGGAACCTGCGAAAACACCGAGCCGCTGGCCGAGGCACATGGGTGAAAAGATATCGATCGCCCGCACGCCCGTCTTGAGCGGAGAACGCACGCGCTGCCGTTCCATGGATGCCGGGGGGTCGCTCGAGACCGACCGCCTGCGTTTGCCTGGTATCAAAGGCCCGCTGCCGTCGATGGGCTGGGCCAACGCATTGACGGTCCGACCACACCACCCGTCATCGGGTGCGATGCGGAACGCACCATAGCGGATCACGGGGTCACCGATGCCGATGGCATCACCCCGCTCGATGGGGCACACGATGACGTTTTCCGGCTCCACCTTGACGACTTCGCCCAGGTAGATGCCGTCGCGGCCATGATGTTCGACATAGTCACCCAGCCGTACGTGACTGGACAGTCCACCGACGTGATAATTTGCCGGGGTAACGGTGGTCACTACACCCCCTCGACGGATAAGGCTCTCGCCTTGGCCGAAGCGGCCTGCAAGTGCCTCCAGTGCATGAAGTGTCGATGACCGATGGCCGCTCGCGCCCAACGCGAGGGGGATCTCCGTCATGATGTCCGAGCAACCGTCATCACGACGTTCCGCCGAGAGTCTCGACCGCCTTGTCGAGTGCGGTTTCACCCTCTCGAACCAGGCTCGCCGTGTTTTCGAACGCGCGCGTCACCATGATGAGACGGCTCATTTCGGCCACGGCATTGACGCCGGACTGCTCGAGATAACCCTGGATGACACCGACATCCAACCGGTCGACAATCGGCTCAGGATCCACGTCGGGAATGATGCCGCTGTTTTCGAAACGCACGAAGCCGGAGTTGGGATCCATCTGATAAAGCCCGATGGAACCGACCAAAACGCCGTCCTGCCGCAACAGACCGTCGCGGGACACCTCAGGCGGTTCAGACCCGGGCTCGAGTTGGATCGGCGCCCCGCCCGGATCAAGCACCGGGTAGCCACCGAGCGTGACAAGCTCGCCTATGTCCGAGATCGTGAACCGGCCGTCGCGGGTCAGCGTCATTCCACCGGGCGTTTCGATGGCGAACCAGCCATCGCCCTGCAGAGCGAAATCCAGAGGGCTGCCGGTCTGGCTCAGGCCACCGCCGACCTTAGACAGGTAGGTCATGCCCTCCGATACGAAGGCGGTGTCGTTCCCGACAAGGGATTCGAAGCGGATCTCGGTCGGCCGATATCCCACCGTGCTCGAGTTCGCGACATTGTCGGCAATGGTAGTGAGCCGGTTTTCCAGTGCGATCTGTGAGGACAGGGCGACGTACAGGGAAGGTTGCATATCAGCCACCCAGCTTGAGATTGTTGATCGAAAGAAGAAGATCGCCGGAAATGCCAAACGCACCCGACCCGTTCAGTAGCGGGCTGGAGGCAACGGTTGTCGGATTGGCGATCTCCCAGAGGCTGGTAAAACGTTGCAGGAACCGGTCGAGTTTTTCCGGATCCTGGAAATCGGCGAAATCCAGTTGTTCGGAGAAAAATGCCGCCTGCTTGTCGATATCGGTCAGCGCGAATTCATCCGGTTGGGACAGCACGGTTCGGACAACCGTGGACAGCGCCGTGTCGGCCAGGATCTGATAGGGTTCCGTGATGTCGGAAGCCTTGCGCTCGAAATAGAGCGCCAGACGCGCACCTTCGTTGTCGGCTCCGACATCCTCTTCCAGGGTCTGGCGGAGATATTTGTCGACCGTGCCCTGCTGCGCCTTCGTGAACGTGGTCGTCACCGTCCCGTTGCGGAAGAAGTTGAAGGTTTCGACAAGGCCCCGATACCGCCTGTCGGACAACTGATTGGCGAAGGTGCTGTCGGTTTCGATGCCCTCCTCCAGGACCTTGCGGACAAAGGCCTTGGCATAGGTCATCTCCTCCAGGCCGTGTGCCTTCAGGGCATATTCGTAAATACGGCGGTCGGCCATGAAGTCGTCCACCGACTTCACGTTTCCGATGTTGGCCAGATAGTATTCCGTCTCACGGGCCACCAATGGCTGCTCGCTGACGAGCTCAATGGAACGCGGCAGGTTGGCGGTTACCTGCAGATAGCTCGCATAGGCGGTCATCATGAGCGTTTCTCCGAGCGCAAGGCGGTTTCAGGCAGGCAGCGGCATCGGTCGGCTGCCGATGAACTGCCGCGTTCGGGATGCTAGGTCGACTGGCTTGCGCGAAGCTTTCCCTGCGCCCGCCTGGCAATAAGGCCGTCCAGCTTCACGCAAGGCACGGCACGTACCTAGAAACGGTGGCGAAAGGGAGTGTCCATGAACATCATCATCGGACTGGTCGTAACATTTGGCTGTATTCTTGGCGGCTATATGGCGATGGGCGGCTATCTGAGCGTGCTCATGCAACCCTACGAGCTGCTGATCATCGGGGGCGCTGCCTTTGGCGGTTTCCTGGTCGCCAATCCGATGAAAACGATCAAGGATTCGGGCAAGGCACTCGTCGAAGCCTTCAAGTTTGCCGTCCCCAAGGAGCGCGACTATCTCGACACCCTGGCGGTTCTTTACGGATTGATGCGCGATCTGCGCTCCAAATCGCGCAACGAGATTGAAGCCCACATCGACAATCCCGATGAATCAAGCATCTTTCAGGCCGCACCATCGGTGCTGGCGAAGAAGGAGCTGACCGCCTTCATCTGCGACTATGTCCGGTTGATCATCATCGGCAATGCCCGTCCGCACGAGATCGAGGCATTGATGGACGAGGAAATCAATACCATCGAGCACGACAAGCTGAAGTCTTATCACGCCATCGTCACGGTCTCCGACGCCTGTCCGGCCATCGGCATCGTCGCCGCCGTGCTCGGCGTGATCAAGGCCATGGGCGCGATCGATCAGTCGCCCGAAATTCTCGGTGGCCTGATCGGCGCCGCGCTCGTGGGCACGTTTCTGGGCATTTTCCTTTCCTATTCGATCCTTGCGCCGATCGCCGCGCAGATCAAACTGGTGCGGGACAAGCAAAACCGGCTCTATGTCATCGTCAAGCAGACATTGCTCGCCTATATGAACGGCTCCGTTCCCCAGGTTGCTCTCGAACACGGCCGCAAGACCATCTCCTCTTACGAGCGGCCGTCGATCGATGCGGTCGAACAGGAAATGATGGGCGCCGGATCCGGCGGTGAGGCGCAGGCGGCCTGATCGAATGAGCGACGAAACACCCACACCGGCAATCGACACCACGCTGCTGGCCCGCATGACCGGTCAATCGGGCGACCGACGGACATTGGAAGCGGTTTGCCAACCAATGGCTGAGCGGATCACGCCAATGTTCGAGAAGGCTGCCAGCAAGGCAATGGGCTTTCCGATCACCGCGGCTTTTTCCGATTTCGATACCGGCACCTGGGCGGAAATGTCGGAAGGAATCAGCGAACACCCGGCAGTGCGCATCGCGGCCATCGACGACTGGTGCGACTTCTTCCTGTTGGCGACAGACAACGTCTTTGTCATCGCCTTGCTGGAAGGAATGTTGGGCGGCGATTTGCCGGCACGCGATGCGGTCACGGCCCGGGACCTTTCGGCGATCGAGCTGGATATCGCATCCCTGATGTTCACCGCCTTCGTTGACGGAATACAGTCCCTGATCGCCTCGCCGCAGACCAAGGGCAGCCGCCTTCACCCGCCCGGCGCGGAAAAGTCCGCCGAGGAAGACACCGGTCCATTGGCATCGGTTCGGTTGACGTTCACCCTTCTTGCGGGTGATCTGGAGGCGCCCTTCCATGTGATCCTGCCGCAGCGGCCGCTGCTGAAGACGGTGCTCACGGGCGCTGCCGAAGACGAGCCACAGGCCGCTGACCGGCCGGAATGGATCGAACAGCTTTCTCATCAGGTCACCAGTTCCTTTGTCACCCTGCAAGCCGACATTGCGCTGGTCGACATGTCGCTGGGCGAGGTCGCACGCCTACAGCCGGGTGATGTCCTGCCGTTTGCAGATGAGGGATCCGTCCGGGCTTTGCTGAAAGCCGGCGGCAAGGAAATTTTCTGGTGCGAATTCGGCAAAGCCGGTGACCGTTACACGGTCCGCGTCCAGGAACAGCATCTTCCCGAGCAGGGATTGATCAAGGAACTCATTGCCGGATGACCAGACCGTTCGACAGCAACCCGCAGACCGGAGGCGAAAAAGGATAATGGCCAGCAAGGAAGCGGTGAAGAAAACCGAAGACGAAGCACCGGAGGAAGCCGCCGGCGAGGGTGAAATCGATCAGGCGATCGATGATCTGCGCGGCGTGCTCGAACAGGATGCTGCTGGTACGGCGGAAATTCCGGACGCCCCGCAAGCCGAAGAAGACGATCCGCTGGCTGCCGATTTTTCGGCGCAAGCCGCAACGACCGATAGCGTTGGTGACGCCGATGCGGGCGAGCCTGATTTCGCCGGCGGCGACTTTTCGATGGACGATTTTCCAGACACGGCAAATGCCGATGAAGCGGCACCAGTGGAGTCAGACACACCCGATATGAACGATCTCGCGTTGAACAGTATGGAGTTGCCGGCCACCACCGGCGCATCGGGCACCGTCGCCAATACCGACGTCATCATGGACATCCCCGTCGAGGTACAAATCGTTCTCGGCAAATCCCGCATGAAAGTCTCCAGCCTGATGCAGCTGGATGAGGGCGCCACGATCTCGCTGGACCGCAGGATCGGCGAATCCGTCGATGTGATGGTCAACGGCCGAATGATCGGTCGCGGAGAAATCACGGTCCTCGAGAACGATGAAACACGTTTCGGCGTCAAGCTGACAGAGATCATCGGCGCCACCAAACCCACCGGTGCCGCCTGATGGACGGTCTGGCGGACTTTGGCGTCGGTCAGGCGGTCGGCTCGCCTTTGAGCCAGTCGCAAAAGGCAGCAGCCATTCTGATCGCCATGGGCAAGCCGGTTGCAGGCAAGCTGCTGAAATTCTTCGCGCCTTCGGAACTTCAGACCATCATTGGTTGTGCCCAGTCCTTGCGCAGCGTCCCGCCACAGGAGTTGGAGGAAATCGTCAGCGAGTTCGAGGACCTTTTCACTGAAGGCGCCGGGCTGATGGACAATGCCCAGGCAATGCAGGGGATTTTGGAAGAAGGTCTTCCACCTGAGGAAGTCGACGGCCTGCTCGGCCGCAACAGGGAAATCGGCGGCTCCGAGATGTCGATCTGGGATCAGATCCAGGAAATCGAACCCGCACAGATCGGTCGCTTCCTCAATGACGAACACCCGCAGACCATCGCCTATGTCGTTTCCAAGCTGCCACCAACGTTCGCTGCCAAGACTCTGGTGGAATTGCCGAAAGAGCTGCGTGCCAACATCGTGCACCGGGTCGTCAACATGAAACCGGTCAATCCGAACATCGCCGACATCATCGAACAGCGAGTCGGCCAAATGCTCAACGTCATGGAAAGCGAGCAGAATTCCGCGGTTACGGGCCGCGTCGCCGAAATGATGAACGAAATGGACAAACCCGTGGTCGATGAGCTGATGGGCGACCTCGAGACCATCAGTTCCGCCGATGCTGCCCGGGTCAAGCCGAAGATCTTCCTGTTCGACGACATTCTGGAGATGCCCACGCGGAGCCGTGTCACGCTCTTCAACGATCTCGAAAACGACACCATCACTCTGGCCCTGCGCGGCCTGGAGGGCGACGTCAAAGAAGCCGTCCTGTCATCGCTCAGCGCCCGCACCCGCAGGATGATCGAGGCAGATCTTTCGGATGGCGCCGGCAATGTCACGGCACGCGACATCGCCGTCGCTCGCCGCTCCATCGCTCAGGAAGCCATCCGCCTGGCCTCGCTCGACCAGATCACGCTGAAGGACGACGAACAGGTCGAGGCGGCGTAAATGGCCGAAGACCAGGACAAGGAAAGCAAAACAGAGGAACCGACAGAGAAGAAAATTCGCGACGCCGTCGAGAAGGGCAATATCCCATTCTCCAAGGAAGTTCCGATTTTCGCCTCTTCAGCCGCCATCCTGGTCTTCTTCGTCTTCTTCATGCCGACCGGGGCGTCCTATCTGGCACGGTCGCTCGCGGACCTGTTCGAAAAGTCCGACAGTTGGTCGCTGGCGACCGGTGACGATACGGTGTCGCTTTTTCATCATCTGTTCTGGGAAACCAGCCATTTCCTGCTGCCGGCATTCGCCTTGATGATGACCTTCGGAATCGCCGCATCGGTCCTGCAGAACGTGCCGCGACCGGCACTCGACCGCATCAAGCCAAAATTCTCTCGTGTCTCTCCGGCCAAGGGATTGCAGCGGCTCTTCGGCGCTTCGGGCCTGGTCGAATTCGCGAAATCGATGGTCAAGATCATGGTGATTTCCGGCATCATCGCGGTGGCCTTGACCGGCGACTATTTCGACACCCTGACCGGATTGTTTTCCGATCCTGCAACGATTCCCGAACACATGGTGCGGCCCGTTCGCAAGATATTCGTCATCGTGCTTCTTGCCACCGCGCTGTTGGCGATCATCGACATCCTGTGGACGCGGCATCACTGGCGCACCGAGTTGCGCATGACCCGACAGGAATTGAAGGACGAGATCAAGCAGTCGGACGGTGACCCGATCGTCAAGGCGCGCCAGCGCTCCCTGGCCCGCGATCGCGCCCGCAAGCGAATGATGTCCGATGTACCGCGCGCCACACTGGTGATTGCCAACCCGACGCACTATGCGGTCGCCCTGCGTTATGCACGAGAGGAAAACGACGCACCGGTTGTCGTCGCCAAGGGTCAGGACCTGGTGGCGCTGAAGATCCGCGAAATCGCCGAGCAGAACAATGTTCCCGTCTTCGAAGACCCGCCGCTCGCCCGCTCCATTTTTGCACAAGCTTCAGTTGGTAACGTCATTCCGCCCGTATTCTACAAAGCGGTGGCGGAGCTGATACACGTGATTTACACCCGACAAAACTCATGAAAATCTGCCCCTATACCAAACAGCGCGAGGAAATCGTCGCCTACGCCATCCGTTCCGTCGCCAGCGAGTTGCGGCTCATCGATGCGGCTGATCTGATTGCGCTTTTGCGGCTGGAGTGCCACAACGATCTAGCCGATCTCGTTACCTCAGCAGCGGAGCTCTTCTTTCAGCCGGGCACCGTGAATTTCGGGGTTGGAGGCGATTATCGACTCGACTGGGGATCACCGCCGGAAGTCACTCTCGACCTGGAGCTCAGACCTCAGGGAATGACCGTATTCGCGCGGCTGACGTTGCTGGAAAACCATGGCGCTCTGGAGCTCAACCACATCGCCTTCGACGATCCGTCGACCGATCCGGACGAGAACACGGCTTTCCTGGCCGCAAGCCTCCAGGCAAGCTCTTATTCAGGCATTGAAGTACCAGGCCAGGCAGCCTGAGGCACTTTCACTTTCGCTCTTGCTCCAAATTAACCGATGAACCCCATTCTCAGTGCCTTGGCGATCGCCTGAATGCGATTGACTGCATCGAGCTTGTCGGAAGCAGACCCGAGATGCGCGTTGACGGTATGCACGGAGAGCCCCAATTCCGCGGCGACGGCATCACTCTTGTATCCGTCTGCGGCCAATTGCAGACACTGCAACTCACGATCGTTGAGCCCCTGCCGTGGCGCTTCGCTCTGCACATCAGCCAGCAGCATCTCACGCATCAGCCGGTAACTGCGGCGGTGGATTTCGAAAAGGCGGTCGGAGTCGAGACGCAAGTCCCGGCCGAAAAATGCGACAAAGCCGCTGCCCATGATGCCCAGTCTTGTGGGAAATCCGATGCCGGAGACAGCTGCGTCCTGCGAAGAAAGCCGGATCAGAAACGGTGGGTTCATATCGATAACACTTGTGGCATCCCACCAACGGAACGGCAAAAGTGAGGTTTCCATGTGCTGGTGGGCTTCACCGGCAATTGCCACCAGCGTGGCGCGCATGGATCGATCCAGCGAACCGAAACCGATGTCCACCTGCTGACCTTTCCGCGGTGAAAAGCGAACCGTGGCGTATCCGGAGGCCGCCACGTCAATCATGAGGTCACGGCCGGTTGATATCAGCCGTTCCTGCCCGCCGGGAATACCGGATTCCTGATCTTGCGCGGCAATGCCGGTTTGAACGATAGGATGCGCTGCCGTCATGTTCTAGCCCCCGAGGAAACATCGCCTTGGTTGCAGCGAGTTTCCGTCAACCGCCCTGCCCCAGCCGGACAAGGCAGTCAGATCACATTGTTTCGGATCGCAAATGCGATCGCCTCCGACCTGGTTTTTGTAGTCGTCTTGTTCATGATGCTGGTGATGTAGTTGTTCACGGTGTTGCAGGAAATGCCGATGATCAGCGAGATCTCGTCGCTGGTCTTTCCCTCTGCTATCCAATTGAGGCAGTCGACCTCCCGTTGCGTCAGATCATGCTGACGCTGCGCGGTCAGGATCAGGTCTTCGAAATGCTGAAGGTAGTAGGCGCAGGCGAAACCGACATCCTCCAGTCGAATGTCGGACAGCACCATGTCCCTTCCAAAGCCGAGGATCAGAACCAGCCGGGCGGAGCCTATGTCAAATGGTATCAGGCACAGACGACGGGTCAATTCTGACGGAATTTTCACCGTCGGCGGGCACTCGACAAAGACCGGCTGCATCGCCTCAAGGCAGCGGTTTATCTCGGTTTTCCGCAGCTGTCCGCGCACCAGAGTTGAACCAAGCGAGCGTACCAGATCGAACGGCCAATCTGCAGAGATTGCAAAGTCCAGGCTGTCCTGTGTGTAGGCGTCCCAGCGCGCCAGCAAATAGGTCGATGCCCCGACATAGTCGGCAATCGATCTCAGGCCGCTGGCGACATCGTCCGGCTCACCAACCGCGCTGATCTCTTGAATGAGACGCGACCGGTTCATTGGCACCTCGGGCGGTTGCCCCCGACCGATTTACATCGTGTCGTTTGCACCAGGCGAGATCCATGCCCATGGAGCGCCGCTTTCGCTCTGATAGTCTCTTCAGCCAATCTTGGCTACCACCCCTCAACGGTCCCCGCCGATGATCCGGCGGGACCGCGATTCGAATCGTAGCATTTCAAAGGAGGTTGACGAACCGCTTTTTTGGGTCCCGCGCCGGCTTAAACAGCGGATCAGGCCGCGTCCTCAAGTGCCCATTTGCGCAAGATCTTGGCGGCGCGTTCTTCGTTGATTTCGACCATGCGGGCCAAGCGTTTCTCAGGCCCTTCCTTGACCCGGGAACTGATGTCAGGCGGCGGCGAAGCGAAGTCACCAAAGGGTGATGCCGCATCCGCATCTGGACTGCCGAGCGCCATGCCGTCGCCGGCCTCAGCGGCCGCTTCCGAGGGATCAAAATCGAAGTCCGATCCGAAGCCGGGCATCGCGCCGGGAGCCGCCCCGGCGGCCGGGCTGAAATCAGGCAGGTCGCCAAGGGCGTCCTCTTCTTCCTCATTTGCTTCCGTCAAGGCCCGCGCAAGTGGGCGGAAACCGAACCAGATGACCAACAGTGCAACAAGAACGAACGCACCGGCGTTGATCATGCTGCCGGCGTGCCGGTTGATCGATTGGCCGATGCCATCGGCGGCGCTGCTTTCCGTCAACAGTTCTGATTCGAGGAACTGGACGACCGTGAGTTTGATCCGGTCGCCGCGCTCCGTGTCCAACCCGGCGGCGGACGCGACGATCTGTTCCAACTCGGCCAGATGTCCGTCGATGTCTGCCTGGGTAGCGTTCTCGCCGAGCATTGCATCGATGCGGCTCTGATTAAGAACAACGGCCACCGACAGCCTTTCCACCTCATAGCTGTTCTTGACGGTTGAAATGGTCCGCGAGTTAATTTCGTAGTTGGTCTGTTCTTCCTTGCGCTCGTTGGACTCGGACGTTTGCGGACCGGCGCCGCTATCGACCTGTTCGGTCGGCAGGTTCTGCTCGACCGTGGCCGGCGTATTGGCCTCCGACTTGTTGGATGCGGCATTCTCGCGTGTCACCCGTATGGAGCGCTCAACCCGCGACTCCGGATCGAAAACGGTTTCCTGGATTTGCTGCGTATCGGTGTTGATCTGGGCGCGAACGCTGGCGCGGAAATTGTCGATACCGAGAAATGGGGCAAGCGCCTTGTCGATGTTTCCGACAATCTCGGTCTCGACCGTTTGAACAATGTTCAGCGACCGGCTCATGGTGCTGTTGGCAAAATCGTCTCCGGACGCCAGCAATTGGCCGGTGGAATCCAGAACCGTTACCTCATCGACGCTGAGCCCGGGAACAGAGGCGGCGACCAGATGGCGAACTGCCTCTGCCGAACGGCGGCCGTTTGAGCTGTTGGCGCGCACCATGACCGAAGCGGACGGCTTCTGCTCGCCGCGCCGGAAGCTGCCGCGATCCGGCATGACGATGTGGACACGGGCCGCCGTGATGCCGTTGATCGAGCGGATGGTGCGGGCAATCTCTCCCTCAAGCGCCCGAACGCGCGTCACCTCCTGCATGAAGGACGTCAGGCCAAGAGAACCGACACTGTCGAAAAGCTCGTAGCCGGACGTGGAACTGTTGGGCAGCCCGCGTTGGGCCAGAACCATGCGCGCCCGGCTGGTCAACCCCGCGGGCACGCTCACCACAGACCCGTCGGCACTGACGTCAAAGGGAATGTTCATCTCGGCCAAGGCGATGGCGATCTGGTTCGAGTCGCCCGACTCGAGACCAACATAGAGCGTTTCGTAGCTTGGCCGGTTGAGGTAGAGCGCGGCGGCGATGATCAGGACGACAGCGGCCGTCCCGACGGCCGCCAATGCGGCGAGGCGTCTGGTGCCGAGGCCCGCCAGATTTCCCGGCAGGCTGGTGATTTGGTCCAACAGACTCATTCTGTCTCCACATCATCGCGGACGGAGATGGCAAAGTCAGCCAATCCGCCGCTTCGGACCATATCGGCCGAAGCTTGCGCGAGGGTGTCGGACAGAACCGACTAAGCGACGGAAATATCAGTGAAACCGTTGAACGAACCCGAGTGGAGACAAGGGTAATTTCGGTGATGCAAAACGATCAATCTGGCGTCAGAAAAGATCGAGATCACCCACCGCCCGCGACCGCTCCGAATCAACAGGACCTTGGGCCGGCAACAATCGGCTCTGCAGCTCGGACAGCTTCAACACATTGAGCGCCGTGGTCACGTCGATCAGCCACTCCTGCGGAAGGCCGCTTGACAGTTCGGTGAGAAAATCAGCCAATCCATGGGTTTTCTGGATGGCAAGATCCAGTCCCTGGAGCGCTGCGATATCAGCGGCGCTATAGTCTTCGCGCGACCTGTCGACATTGGCGAAAACAGGCTCGATCGCCCGCATCAGTTCGGCAATCTCCGCAAGTTCTCGCTGAACCTTCATGAGAATAACGGCAAGGGGTTCGTCTGGACAATCGTCCAGGGACACGTCACGGATACTCATTACTACACAATCCTACTGGTGTCCGACCGGATACGCCGGCCGTATAACGCAATACAAAGACCGGAACCGCCGGCCGCCGGTTAAATCGCCTCCGTCAGAAGAACTCCACGTCGTCCGCCGGTGCCGGTTGCGGCGCCACTGGACGTTCACGCTCGACCGCGCGCATGGTTTCGGCACCGTTCAGCGCACTCTGTCTGGCGCGGCCGCTGACCGGCCAAAACTCCACTTTTCGACCGAAATTGCCGCCAAGACTGGCACCGATGACCCGGATGCCCTCGTCGCCAAGGAAACGTTCGGCAAATTCACCGTTTTGGCGACCGACATTCGATACGCGGGTCATCGTCTGTGCCCCACCGAATATCTTTGCTTCCATCCGGTCCTTGCGAGCGCCTTTCTTGAGCAAATCGTTGATAAGAAGCTCCATCAGGTGCACGCCGTATCGCGTCGCCTCACCGCCACTGGCCGAGGTTCCCGGCAGCAGGAAATGGTTCATTCCACCAACTCCGGCCACCGGATCCCGCAGGCAAGCGGCAACACAGAACCCCAGGATGGTCGTCATCACCACATCAGGCTCATTGGAAACAAGGTATTTGCCCTGAATGACATGCAGGCGATTTCGGCCCGCACGCTCTCTCATTTCAGCGCTCCAAAGACAGCCTCGATCGCAGCCTTCATCTTGTCGATGGTGAACGGCTTGGCAAGCACGTTGTTGGCACCCAGCTGCGCCGCCTTCTGCACCAAGGCCTTGTCTCCCTGCGCGGTCAAGATGATGACTGCCGCCCGCTTTGTGGAACCGTCCGAGCGAATGGCCTGGAGCAGCCCGAGGCCGTCCATCTTGGGCATGTTGAAGTCCGAGATGACCAGATGGTGAGGCTCCTTCTGCATAATCTGGAAAGCCTGCTCACCATCATTGGCAACGGAAATCTGGGTGAATCCGAGCTGCTGAAGCGCTTCGCCCAAAAGCAGACGGCTGGTCACCTGATCGTCGACGATCAGTGCTTTGATCTTCTGTGCGATTGACATTACGCAACCCCCTCCAAGCGGGCCGTGGTAAGCTTGAGAATCTCTTCACCGACGCGGCGAAGCGCCAGCTGATTTTGGACGGCGCCCAGCTCGTAGGCTGTCTTCGGCATTCCGTAGACCACGCAGGTGCTTTCGTTCTGACCGACGGTCGATGCTCCGCTCTGGCGCATCTGAAGCAGCCCGGCGGCTCCATCGCGTCCCATCCCGGTCAGAATAACGCCGACTGATTTGCGGCCGCAGGTCGCTGCGACGGATTTGAACAACACGTCCACTGACGGACGATGGCCGTTGACCGTTTCGCCTTCGCGCAGGCGGCAGCGGAGCGAAGAGCCGCCGGCGACTTCCAGGTGGTGACTGCCGCCTGGCGCCAGATAGACCTGACCAGGCCTGATCGGCGCGCCGTCCGTCGCCTCGGCAACGTTGGCCTGGCAAGCTCTGTTCAGTCGTGCCGCGAAACTGCTGGTGAATGTTTCCGGCATGTGTTGGGTGATCAGCGTCGGCGGGCAGTTTTTCGGATAATTCGCCAATACCGTCAAAAGTGCTTCAACACCGCCCGTCGACGCGCCGATCGCGACCAATTTGGTGCTCGGTCGATAGCTGTCAGCAATAACGGTACTGCCGCTGGACTGTCGGGATCCTGCTGCCGAAACAATCTGTCGCTTTGATTGCGCCGCCTGCTTGATCTTCGCCGGCAGGTCGGCAAAGGGACTGGCATCGGTCAAAGCCGGTTTGCCAACGCAATCGAAGGCACCCAGTTCAAGTGCCGCAAGAGACGCCTCGGCTCCCTTGCTGGTCAGTGTCGACACCATAATGACCGGCATCGGACGCAACCGCATGATCTTCTCGAGAAATTCGAGCCCGTTCATGTTGGGCATTTCGACGTCCAGCGTTATGACGTCCGGATTGAGTTGCTTGATCGCTGTCCGGGCCTCCAACGCATCGCCGGCGGTACCGACCACGTCGATCTGCGGATCGGCGTTCAGCACGGATCCGATCATGCTGCGCATCGTCGCCGAGTCGTCGACCACCAGCACCTTTACATTACCGAGCGGCATCACTTGCTCCCCGTTTTTGATAGGTTGTTATCCCGGCTGTGCGAAAATCATCCTTGGCCTCACCGGAGAGGCGTTCCGAGTGGCCGATATAGAGCCAGCCACCATCCGCCAACATGTCGCGATAGCGGGTCCAGATGCGCGCCTGCGTCGGTTCGTCGAAATAGATGACGACGTTGCGGCAGAACAGAACGTCGAACGGCCCTTTGAAGGGCCAATTGCCCATCAGGTTAAGCTCGCGAAAGGAAATCAGCCGCTGAACGGTCGGATCAACCTGCCATTCCCCCGGTCGACCGGCTGGCTTGAACCACTTCTTGCGCATCGGCGGCGCCACCGTTTCGATGGCCGCGTTGTCGTAGATTCCGGCTTTTGCGTGGGCGATGACCAGCGGGTCGATGTCGGTCGCCAATATCTTGAAATCGTACCGTTCGACATCCGGCAGGACCGACAGAACCGTCAGTGCAATCGTATAGGGCTCCTGGCCCTGGGAGCATCCGGCAGACCAGATGCGTACCCTGCCGCCGGCCTTTGCCCGCGCCGCAAGTTGCGGCAGAACCTCATCACGCAAGTGGTCGAAATGGTGTTCTTCGCGATAGAACCGGGTGAAGTTGGTCGTCAGCAGTGACAGCATTTGGCGCCGTTCCTGCTGACCGGATTCGCTCGAAACCAGCTCACAATAGGCCTTGAAGCTCTTCAGGCCGAGTTTGCGAATTCGTTTGGCCAGCCTTGAATAGACCAGCGATGCCTTGGATTCGTTCATGAAAATCCCGGCATCCTGGTAAATCATCGACGCGACGGTCTGCAGATCCCGACGCGTCATTGGAAACTCGCCATCGGCAAGCTGCTCATCCGGGGACAATGACCGGTTGAACGGCTGCCGGTCGGTGCCGACCGAAGAATCTTTCAGGGCAGAACTCATACTCATGCAGCTTCAACTTCGCTTTCTGGGAAGAGCGACTCCAGCTCGATCAGGCAGATCATGCGGCCCTCAATTGCCAGGACACCCTTGGCAAAGGATTTGTCGAGCTCCGACGAAACCTCCGGGGTCGGCTGGATGTTCTCGTCGGTCACGGTCAGAATGTCCGAAACGGCATCGACCAGCAGGCCGACCAACTTGTCGTAAACCTGGGTCACGATGATGACGTGACGGGCCGAGGGATCCGCATCGGCCATGCCGAGGCGGGCTGAAAGATCGATGATCGGCAGCACCGCGCCACGAAGGTTGATGACCCCGAGAACGAAACCCGGCGAGTGCGGGAGCGCGGTCGCCGGCGTCCAGCCACGAATTTCCCTTACCGACATAATGTCGACACAGAACTCCTGGTCGCCAATCCTGAAAGCGATCAACTCGCGCGCGCCTTCTGCGGCGTTCTTTGTTGTCTGTTTCATAGTACTACCCCACAGCTGCAAGTGATATTTCGGATTTCAGCGATCCGCTGCGCGAAGCCGAGACGACCGCTTCGACATCGACGATGAGAGCGACCTGACCGTCTCCAAGGATCGTCGCGGCCGCGATCCCGGGTACGTTGGCATAGTTGGCTTCGAGGCTCTTGATCACGACCTGACGCTGGCCCTGGATCGCATCGACGAGCAACGCGCTTTGGCCCCCGTCCTCCGAATCGACCAGCAGGGCTACTCCGGCCAGCGGATCGGTCGGCGAGCTCGTGAAGTTGAGGATCTGCCCAACATCGACAAGCGGATTGAAGTTGTCGCGTATTGCGATCAGGCGCCCGTTTGCGCCAAAGCCATGCAGGTTCTCGGCTTCCGGCTTGAGCGTCTCGATGATCGAGGTCAACGGGACGACCAGCGTTTGCCCGGCGACGGTAACAACCATGCCGTCCAGAACCGCGAGGGTCAGCGGCAGGCTGAGCGTGAAGACCGATCCCTTGCCCGGAGTGGATGCAATCGTGATCCGGCCTCCGAGCGCCTGGATAGACCGTTTGACGACATCCATACCGACGCCGCGTCCGGAAATGTCCGACAGCTGTTCGGCGGTGGAAAACCCGGGATGGAAGATAAGATTGTCGATCTCCTCATCTGTCAGGTTGGCCTCGGCACTGATCAACCCGTTCTCAACAGCCTTGCCGCGCACTCTTTCACGATTGATGCCGGCGCCGTCGTCGGCAATCTCGATGACGATTCGGCCCGAACGGTGTTTGGCAGCCAAACGCAATGTGCCTTCGGCCTGTTTTCCCGCGGCCAGACGTTCTTCCGGGCCTTCCAGGCCGTGGTCAACGGCATTGCGGATCATATGCGTCAACGGTTCCGCGAGTTTGTCGATGACCGTCTTGTCGACTTCGGTGTTTTCGCCCTCGGTCACCAGACGGACATTCTTGCCGGTCATGTCGGCGGCTTCGCGAACCGTTCGTGACATGCGCTGGAAGATCGGCTTGACCGGCTGAGCGCGAATGGCCATCACGCTGTCCTGAATGCCGCGTGTAAGTTGCTGCAGCTCTTCCAGCCCCATCATGACGGCAGACGTACCGTCACCTTCCGACTCCGTGACACTTTGCGCAAGCATCGCCTGATTGATGACCAACTCACCCACCAGGTTGATCAGCCGGTCCACGCGCTCGAGATCGACGCGGATCGTCGCCGGCGCCGCCGAGGCGGATTTGGCAGCAGATTTCTGAACCGGAGCGCTTTCTGCGGGTGCGGCGGGTTCCGCTGCAGGCCGCTTCATGTCGATGACATTGTCAGCGGGCTTCGGTTCGGCCGGTTGAGGCTCTTCAACAACCGCAGCCGGAGCATCCAGTTGTGGCTCAGGCTCGCTTTCCGCGACTGTCGTTGGCTCTGCTTCGGGTTCGCTGACGTCGCAATCCTCTTCAGCCTCGGGTGCTTCGGCAGGCGCTTCATCACTCACCTGTGTAATTTCAAGATCGCAATCCCACTCGGCAAACTCGAACACGGCGTGAACCGCTTCTGCACCTTTGTCCGTCGTCAGCTCGACATGCCAGGTCAGGTAAGACCCTTCCGGATCGAGCAGATCGATCATCGGCAGGTCGTCATAGGTGCATTGGGTCTTCACCTCTCCCAGCTCGCCCAGTTCGCGCAGCAGGAGAAGAGTTTCGTTGCCCTTCTTGTAGAGATCCGACTTGGGGTGCAATACGATGCGGAACAATTCGCCGGCAACCTGGTCCGTTGGGTCGGCGTCGAAATCGTCAAACGAAAAGGCTACCGGGGTGAAACCCTCGTTGTCGTCGTCTTCCTGCGGCTCGTCATCCAGTGACACCGGAATGGGTGTGAAACCCGTATCATCGTCGTCGTCGGCTTCCGGTTCCTGCGCGGCGGCATCGGCCGGTGTTTCGGTTGCCGGCTCGGCGACCTCTGCAACACTATCCTCAACTTTCGGAGCACCTTCGCCGTTGGCCAGCGCCTGCAGCGCCTCCACCAGCTCCTGACAGCGCGCCGGATCGACGCCCGAACCGCCGTCGCGGGCTGCGACCGTCAGATCAGCAAGCACGTCGGAAGATTTCAGCAGGACCTTGATGACATCCCTGGTTGGCTCCAGTTGATTGGAGCGAACGCAATCGAGTGTCGTTTCGAAGACATGAGCAAAACTCACGAGTTCGTCGAGAGCGAAAGCCCCGGCTCCGCCCTTGATCGAATGGACCGCGCGGAAGACCGCGTTGACCGTCTCCGGATCGTCATCGCCATCGTTCATGGCGAGCAATCCAGTCTCCAGTTCGGCCAAGCCTTCTTCGCATTCCTGGAAGAAGATGTCCTTGATTTCGTTCATGTCCATGGCGCTACTCCACTAAACGGTCACGCGTTGAATCGCGTTGAGCAGCTTGTCGGGATCGAAGGGTTTGACGATCCAGCCCGTGGCGCCTGCGCGGCGCGCCCGATCCTTCTTCTCCGCATCGCTTTCAGTGGTCAGAACCAGGATGGGAATGGCGCGGTGATCATTGCTCCTGCGCACATTCTCGATAAAGCCGAAGCCATCCATGCGTGGCATGTTGATGTCGGTGATGATGACATCCGGCATCGACCCATCCAGCACTTCCAGGCCGTGGACACCGTCTTCAGCCTGCAGCGTGTCATAGCCGGCATTGCTCAGTGTCATCAGCAGCATGTTGCGCATGGTACGGGAGTCATCGACGGTCAGGACCGTGGTCTTCTTCATTACAGCTCCTCCTTGACGTTGAGGCTGCCGGGTTCGACACCGAGGATGGTGAGGGCCGACAGAAAATTCTGGGACGGATTTTCAATGGCAAAGGATGCGTCGTCTTCGGCCCAGCTTTGGCGGGCAGACAGCAGTAGCTGAACGCACTGACCACCGAGCCGTTCGACGGACGCAGCGTCAACCAGCAGGTCTTCTCCGCGCATCGACAGCAGCGTCTCATGCAGCGGAACCGCGGCCGTGAGATCGAGGTTCTCCGCCAATTGCAATTGCCGCGTTTCAGGTTCGTTTGCGCTCATATGAAACCCATCCTTTTCACATCCTATTGGGCGGTGCACCGCAGGCGCTCCGCTCAAAACTCCGTCCAATCATCATCCGTTCTGCCCGCCTGCGCGCCCCCGGCGAATGCCCCGGCTAGGTCGCGCCCGAGTTTGCGGGCCGGTGAATCCACAGGTCTGCTTGCTGCCGTCGCGGGCGCAGCGACCGAAGGCCCTCCGGCAGATCTTCTTTCGGTGGCCGAGATTGCTGCCGAATCGTTCGCCGCAAGCGGGCGCTCGATGGGCGCTGCCTCACCCGAAAAACGAGAAACAAGCGCTGTCAGCTTGCCGCTTTCGCCGTTCAGCTCCTGGCACGCCGCATTGGTTTCCTCGACCATCGCGGCATTCTGCTGGGTCACCCGGTCCATCTGATTGATGGCGGTATTGATCTGCTGCAGTCCTGCCGCCTGCTCCTGCGAAGAGGTGATGATCGAAGACACGCTCTCGTTGATCTGCAGAACATGTTTTTCGATATCCTGGAGCGCCTCACCGGTCTGACTGACCAGGGCTACGCCGTCTCCGACCTCGGTTGCCGAATTGGTGATCAAGTCTTTGATTTCCTTGGCAGCTGTAGCGGTCCGCTGAGCCAATTCGCGGACCTCCTGAGCAACCACCGCGAAACCTTTGCCGGCGTCGCCAGCCCTGGCCGCCTCGACACCGGCGTTCAACGCAAGCAGGTTGGTCTGGAAGGCGATCTCGTCGATCACCCCGATTATCTGGCTGATCTTGTCTGACGACTGCTGAATCCGCTCCATCGCGGTGATGGCGTTTTCGCATATGCCGCCGGATTTATTTGTGCCTTCCTTGGCTTCGTCGACCATCCTGCCGGCTTCCTGCGCAGCTTCCGTCGAACTGCGAACGGTGGCCGTGATCTCGTCGAGTGCGGCAGCGGTCTGTTCGAGAGCGGCGGCCTGCTGCTCCGTGCGCCTTGAAAGATCGTCCGAGGCACGCGCAATATCGGAGGACCCGGAACGCACGTTTTCGGTAACCCCGGTAATGCCACCCAGCGTATCCTGGAGCATGGAAAGGGTATTGTTGAAAGACTGGCGCAGCGGCTCATAGGTTTCCGCGAAGGGGTGGTTCAGAGCGACTGAAAGGTTGCCCTCCGCGAGCCGATCCAGACCGTCGGACAGGTCGTCAATAACTCTTTGCCGGCTTTCGTCCTGACGGGCGCGCAGTTCAGCGTCTTCCGCGACCTCCTCATCGCGCGCCAATCGACCGGCTTCGGCCTGCTCACCGATCTGTCGTTCCCTGGCCAGGGCAAGACGGACGCCCTGCACTGAACGCGCCAAAGCACCAACTTCGTCACCGCGTTCTGCGTGGGGGACGTCACCGGATTCGGACCCCGAAGCGACAGCGTCGAGATAGGTTTGGACCTCAACGATGCGATTGGCGGCCCCACGGCGTGCTCGCACGAGCGCATAGCCGAGCCCGGCGACGGTCAGTACGTAGCCCACCAGAGCCAACGACCCACCTGACAGCCAAGTGGTTACTCCTTCGGTGGCTGCCAATGCAGAGGAACTTGCAAGACAGGTGGATGCGCAAAGGGCAAGGCGTGGCCCGTGGGCCATTCCAAAAAGGCTTCCCGCGGTTGCCTGGCGCGGCGCGTTCGATCGGTTGGAAGTCTTCATGCCCTGAGCCTCCTTCCGACCGGTTCCGGCGTCCCGGGCTGGTGCCCTTCTTCGTTACCGGTTCGGGTATCCCTCGCCGATCCTGCCAGGTCGGCGCGATGACGCCGGACAATACCGCCAAGTTCGAGAATGACACGATGGATATCATCCGCGGCATCGCCCGAACGGCGGGCAGTCTCAGAAAGCGACGCAAAGCCGGCATCAATCGACGATATGGACTCCTGAAGCTCTCCGACCGCCTCGGCCTGCCGCCCGGATCGCTCGGCCAGTCCAGCTACAGTGTCGTTGATCTGCGAAACCTGCGATACGACATCGCCAATGGCACCGCCGGCAGTCCCCACGGCGCCAACTCCGGATTTGATCCGCGCCTTGGTATCGGATACCAGCGCCTCGATTTCCTTTGCGGCATCAGCGGAGCGTTGAGCCAGTGCCCGCACTTCCTGTGCCACCACAGCGAAGCCGCGACCGGCGTCGCCGGCCCTGGCGGCCTCTATGCCGGCGTTGAGTGCCAGCAGATTGGTTTGGAACGCTATGTCGTCGATGGCCGCAGTGATTTGTCCGATTCGATCTGCCGAACCCTCGATTCCGGACATGGCGGCCACCGCATCGTCCATGACGCGGCCACCCTCGACTGCGCTTTGACGAGCAGCCTCCACGGTCTCGCGCGCTGCGCCGGCTTCAGCTGCCGCCGATCGGGCGTCCTCGACCAATCCCGAAAGCCGGCTCGCCGATGCCCGCAGTCTTTCGGAACCGGCATTGGTCTGTTCGACCATGTCGGAGAGCGTCTCGGCCAGAGGCCCGGTCTGTTGGTGGCTCTGGATCAGATGGCTGGCGAGTTCGGCAAAGGTCGACTGCACCCTTTCCATCGCCACGTTGAAACGGGCCGCGAGATCACGATGCTCAGCCGGAATCGATCCGTCGATGCGGGCGCTGAAGTCGCCAACCAGCATTTTCTGAAAGGCATTGCCGAATGCATCGTTGACCAGATCGCAATGGGATGCACGTGCCGTATCATCCTGGCGTCGCAACGCGTCCTGCCGCTGCCGGATGTGACCGGACCAAAGCAGATCGGTGTTCTGCAGCAAAGAGACGATGATCGCGAGAATATCCCGTCGTGTTGCATCCATCGATTGCTGCGCGGCCGCAGATCGGGAAAAGAGAGCGCGGGGCCAGTGAGCGGACAGAGCCTTGGAAACGGCCTGTTCCAGAAAAATACTTTGTGCGACCAGGCTCCATTGCGGATCCATGTTGCCTTGAACAAAATCCCGAAGGACGGCCTCCAGTGCGGTTGACTTTGCACCGCTGAAAAGGTCGTCGCCATCCAGGACGGTCTGGCCAAGGTGGCGGATCATGCCGGCCAGTAGAATCTTCAAATTGTCGGAATTGTCGCTCTCGCCCGCGGGGAACGGCCGCTTGATCAATTCGGCCTGTGCATCAACAACGGCTTGCTCGATCGATGCCTTAAGATCGTCCGGTAACGGACGGTCGTCATTTGCCGCCATCATGGAATCGCCGCGCCGGCGCGAACCGGCGCAATTCCATGTTTCGGCTTCTGTCGATCCCCGTTCCGACACTCGGACTCCCCGGCAATTGCGGCGGCATGAGCGCCTGTGCGCCGCCTTTGTGCGCCCCCGAAACGATCCTGAGATGGTGCTGGATACTCGTTGCCACGCCTATCGAACCCGATATGACGCGGCACCCCCCGAGCGACTCCAGCCGCTACAGATCGCTTTCGCAAGACTGAGAAGTGAATTCAAATACCGGGTTCAACCGGTGCAGCGAGGCTGGCGTCATGCCCATGGCCTGCAACCCGATTGCAAAGTCCATCCCGCCGTCCCCAAACGCTATGGTTAATTTGTTTCCCAGAAGTTAACGGGACCCATAAAAACCAAGAATTCCAATGTGTAGCGCAACCTTTCCGTGGTCTTTCCGCGAAACTGCAATTGTAGCGTTTCGACCGGCCATCTTCGGGTAGGCCTACGACGTGAACATTTCGGTACCGCAAGCTTCAAGCAAGTTTTGTCTGAAAGGCTTTTTAGCGTTCGATAGACATGACGACTGTCCTTGGGAAGTTACTATGATCGTATTCAGTTTATCCGCACTGTTGATCGTTGCATGCATGTCGGTCGCGTTTTCGCTGCTTGGACATCTGCATGAGCAAAGATGCAACCGGATCAGCTACGGCTTCACATCACAACGAACGCAGAGTTGAGGCTGATCTGTTCAGCCGAACCAGTCGAGACAGGCCTGAGCGTTGACGTCTCTACCGTTGTCCAACAGCATCGTATTTGGACTTCGAAACGGTCTACGATGACGGTATCGCTGGCCGGCTGCGCCAAACCCCTGAAGCCTGAAAATTATATGGGTTTCTGAAAGCACACAGTACAATCGAGCGTGCAATCCAGTTACTGAAGCAAGTTACTGGCATATAACGACAATAGTCTTGATATCTGTTGCGCAAGGCTATATGCCGTTACCGGTGCGGCTACATGTATGGAGTGACGCTTGGCTGTATCTGTTCTGGATATTTCGAAAATTCTCGAACGTGTTCCGGTCTGGCGGCAGTTACGTCGGACAACTGATCGAGATGTCGATACCCTCACACTTGACGGTACTTCAGCGAATGTACCTGACACACGGTCCCTATGCGATCAGTGTTTCGGCGAAATGCACATTATCGAGCAGGAAAAACTCGACCGGCTCGACGTCTTCGGACAGATGATTCACACGCTTGAATGCGGTGAATGCGGCCACACTACGAAGAAGATTTACGCGGCCAAAGACGGCTATCTATAGAGCCGCCGTTCGAACCGGATCACTTTTCACACTTTTTCACCAGCGTTCGGCGATTCGTCGAAGAACAAGACTGGACTCACTCTAAAGTTGCGGATAATAATTCCTGAAAAGCGGAATTTAATTCCGCAAACAGGCACCGAATTCGGGAACCGGGTTAAGCGTCATGGACTGGCACCACAGGCTCAACAGCAGTCTCGTAGACCGCGGCTGGAACAAAGCGGAATTGAGCAAGCGTTCTGGCGTGTCCTACAGCAACCTCCTCAAATACTGTGCTGGAAAGGTATCCCACCCGCGGGGTCCGGTGATTGATCAACTGGCCGCAGCCCTTGGGGTAGACCCGGTTTGGCTGCTGACGGGCAAGACCGGAACCGGAGTGGACAATACACCTTCCCCGAGCAACATGAGCGAGCAGCAGCATGCCTTTGACCTTGCCGTCAGGGTTGCGGATCGGTGGGAAGCAGAATTGTTCGGAAAAGCCAATATCGTCGCCCATACGACACTGGTGACACACCTGTACCACTATATTATTCGCAACAATATTCGCAGCGAAGACGAGGTGAACTCGGCAGACACCTTCGCTTACAGTTGAAGCGTTAGAAGCCTGCTGCGCAATCGGGAGCTTGATCGGTGCCTTTTACACTCGATGACATCAAGGAAGAATTTCTGTCGAATGGCAGAATTTGCGATTCCCGAACCGAAGCGGAACAATACCTGGCGCTGGTCAAGCGGTACGAGTTGGACATTCCCTTTCGCATTGCCTGCATGAAACGTTACCGCACACCGCACTACAATACACTGACCGACGAACAGTGGCAGGAACTGGCGCGCGAATACCGAAGCATCATGCAACAGGCCATAATCCAGGGGCCCGATACCGATGAACTCAAAGATTGAACGCATTCCATTGAACCATGCCGAGGTGGCGCCGATGTCGGCGGCCGAGGGCATTCTGTTCAAGGCATGGCGCGAAAATCGCGGATCCCTGTGTGAGGAATTGGTGACTTTTGCCGATGACATCGTGATGCTTGAAAGCTGCCGGGATCAGGATACGCCGCCGAAACTGCTGGTCATTGGGCAGAACAGCCTCTGCGCGCGGGTTCTCGGCAGCAACTGGCAGAATGGTCCGCGTCGGCAGGCCAACACTATGTCGTCGACGGCACAATCCATGGTCTCGGAAGCCTACAGGACGGCCTCCGAGACCAATGAACCGGTGCTCGATTACGTCATGTTCACCGCCGGGTTGAAGGAAATCGGCGATGTGCCTGTCGAATACCAGCGACTGATCCTGCCTTTCTCCAATGGCCTGGGCATTCGTTTCATGGTCACTGTATCGACCCCGCCAGATCCGACTGCTTTAGATCGTAGATTAGGTCGCTGATATCGGACCGGGTGCACCCGACGAACCAGAAATCACCCCGCTCAAAGCTCCGTTGCGACGTCACCTGTGGCACCATTCGATGCTGGCGGACAAAACCGCCAAGCGTCCCCAGGCCCTTGGCGACGGATCTCGGCTCCATGAAGGCATAGTAGTATTCGAGATCCCATTGCAGGACCGCACAGATCTGTGCGTATTTGCACAAAAGGTCGGCAATGCGAAGCCGGCGTCCCGAGTCGGCCACGAACAGTTCTCCGGCATAGGCGACAGTGCCCCGGATATCCCGTAGAAACCCGCGTTGACGTTCGGCAAACCGCACCTCAAGTTCCGAACCGGTGCCGTATATCTGTGGCCAATACCGCTGAATGAAGCTGTCCAGCGTCTCGGCGCCAAGGTGCTGGACCTTGACGGCATGGGTCGCAACCGGTTCGTTGGCATCGTCGGCGATGCACAGCCAAAAGGCGTCGCCGGCGAAGAAAGTGTTGCGTTCCTGGCTAAAGTGCTCGGACACTTGAGCGCCCATCGACGTCTTGATCTTCGACAATTCGCCGAAATCGACCCCGTAGTGGATCGACAGTCCTTTTTGCCGCAACCCGTTGATTACAACGGTGGTTGCGAGCGTGGCATCAACTACGTTGACTGCATGGTCCATCATCATCATCAGAACCTTCACTCCTATCAGAGCAACAAACTGACGGGGTCGACTGCGACGACCGCATGTCAGGCATTGCTGAATTGGTTAAAAACGAACTGGCTCTCACCCGGCACGGTCGCAGTGTGCGCCGGGAAAAAGTGAAATCGACACACGGCCGCTTCCTGTTGACAAAACCGTTGAAGCGCCATCGCACCGGCCCTATGGCGGTTGGAATGAGCGTCTTCCTGACCTTGCCCAATAGCGACCGCCGCGCCGCAGCAACGGGCGGGCTCGCGTCGGGCCTGACATTCATTTCGGCGCCAAACATGGCTGTTTGCACCGCTCCGTATGGTCAAAGAATGCCCGCATTTCCCGCTATCCGAACCCGAAATACCGGACTCTCGGCTTCGGCCGTTGTCTTCGCCGCTTGACCTTGTCGTTTGTTGTTTCAATACTGGCGACAGTTCACCCGCACTGGCGGGACCCGCCTGTGGCACGCCAAACGAATTCAGGAACTTGCGGAGGGGACACATGGAAACGAGGAGCAATTCTATGAAGGCCTTGGTTATTGCAATTCTGGCTGCCGCCGCATTGTCGGCGTGTACGACTGCCGAGAAGACAGCTTCCGGCGCCGGCGTCGGTGCCGCTGTCGGTGCCATTGCCACAAACAGTGCGGGCGGCGCAGTCGCCGGTGCACTGATTGGTGGTTTCGGTACCTATTTGCTGGAAACCGGCGACGGTCGATGCCAGTACAGGAACTCTCGCGGGCAGGTTTACACAACCCGCTGCCACTGGCTGTAAGTCCAGTCACGCAACGCGAAAGCGCAGACTTCGCCAACACCCCGGGGATCGACGGTTTCCGGGGTTGTGCAGTTATGCTCATCGGTCGACCAGTATGCCGAAGCAAAACGACCCGGGTTCTACCCGCCGGGTGATGAATTTGTGCGGCATACCAGCCGGCACGTGGATCACATCCGGAGAGGTATGGCGGGTCACCGTCCCGTCACGATGAACCTCGATCTCAGCGGCGCCTTCATTGGGTGAGATCAAAAAGTAGAACTCGTCGACCGCATGGGTGTGCGTGTCGGCGACCTCATTGTCGATCAGGTTTTCAATGTTGCCGCCGGCAACCTCAAATCCGATCTCACCACAATTCTCCCGGCACAAGTAGAACGGAACCTGGGCGTGGTGGCCGTCAACCGGTTTGAAAATCGGCAATTTGCTCATTGGTATCTGCTCCCGTCGTCAGTTTGTTCTGAAGATCATGGCGAAGGTGTTGGGCACGTTCAGATAGCGCTGGTGTACGAGGCTTGCGCCGGCGCTTTCGAACGCATCGACATAGACGTCGCGGCTGAAGAGCTCGATCTCCTGAAAGGCATGGACCAACTCGAATCCGCTGGTGAAGATTGGCAGCGGCATCGGATCGTCGGACTTGGATTTGACGGTATCCGCCACCCAGATGTGCGTTGGATTTCGAAAGTTCTCGACGACCCGCCGGGCAGCTTCGTGAGGGCCGTGAATGTTGAAAAGGTCATGCATCGACATGAACGACATCACCACATCGATCGGGCGATCGATCCGAGACCCCAGTTCACTGCCTTTGTCGAGCGCATCGCCAAGCAAGATCTCCACCCGGTCATCGAGTTGATGGGAGCGGATGTTGGTTTCAGCCAACTTCACCGCGTCTTCGTTGATATCGATGCCGAAACCGAAACAGGCCGGGTCATTCAGGCAGCTCGTGATCAACCGCGACCCGCCGCCGCAACCGAGATCTACGATGGCGTTCGGGCGATACTCGTCGAGCAACTCGAGAAACACGTCATTCATGAACGCCTGGTTCGCCATTTGCGACCCGATCGCGACATACTCACCGTTGACCGCGGCCCGTGTCGCGGCTTCACCGATGTCGGAATGCATGATCGTGTCGCGTAGATAGGCGCCGTAGCCGCCAATCATCCAGACTGCGAACGCGCGGTTGTCGAGCCAGGAGACCCCTTGCTTGCTCAACCTCAACGACTGGTGTTTGGAACGCTCGAATATCGAGAAACGCAGCCCGAAATCGATCAGTTCCCGTGCTCGCATAGGGATCTTCTGGTTGCGGCTTTCAATGTGGCGAACAAAGCCTGCCTCACTGATGGTAAAGTCGTTTTTCGAAAACAGTTCGAAAATCTGCGCTTCGTGGAGAAGGAAGCAGAAATTCGTGACGACATAGCCATTGAATGCGTCTTCTGGTCTCATGGGTTTTCTCCGATCTTCCATGTTTTTGCGGACTCCCCGACCAACACCACCGCACGACAACGGGCGCCGTGCGATCCGCGCTGCCGCAACTCCATACAAATTCCGGTTTCATGCCGAGAATGCCCGCAGCGTGTGATCCGCCACTTCCGGCACCATGTCGGATAGGACCAGGATCTAGACGCAAATACGGACCTGAGGTCCCTCTCCTCTCGGCCTGCATGAGGGGCGAGGCCGACGCCGCCGGGAGAACGGACGATGGACAACATACGCGCTATCCGTGTCGGATTCAGGGCCGACGTGCCGGTCATCCACCAAGAGTTTTCTGGCTATCGGCTCTACAACCGAGCGCCCCTCGAAAACGAACTCATGATGGCGAGCACCAGACCCTCCGCGTTCGACACCAGGCCTTCGCAAATCTGTTAGTCAATTGCCGAAGCGGTTGAACCAGCTGTGGTTTCAGATTAACTGCAACTATCCGATGTGCGGTGCGAATGACCGGCTCGACCGGCCGCAATTGGGGGTGCAGCGGGTGACGAAACCGCAATCAGCTGGCGAAACCCGGCTTCTGAAGCTTATGTTGCTCGACCGCCTCGACATGGCGGCCGCGGTTGCGCTGGCTTGCCTTCACCGCACTGCTGATTCGGCCAGCAAGCTGAAAACCAATTCGCCCGAAACCATGATCGCAAGCGAATCCACGCTTAGGCTGCAGGCAGTGGAGCTTGATGTGATTCGCTGGGCTGCGGCCGGAAAATCCTACCAGGACATCGCCACAATCATGAATTTACCTTATGGCACCGTGCGCTATCACCTGGATCAGGCCCGCTTGCGCAACGGTTGTGATACGGTAGTCCAGCTTATTGTTCGTGCCGCTTGCGACCACAACCTGGATCCACTGGCTGCTTAGGATGAACACATTTTTCCAGGCAGCCACTTCGGGCACGACCAGTGTTGACCAGCATCTCAGCGACGTCATTCGCAGTGGCCGTTGGCCGCAAATCGGGTCCTTCGTAACCGCGCTTGTGCGCGCCAAATCCTTCGACGAATTGCATCGTCAATTCCGGCGGGCCATCCTGCATTTTGGATACTTTGGCTTCGCTTATTGGGGTGCAGGTGCATCCAACCGGTTTTCGCTATGCGGGATGTCGGATCTCACTGAGAGGTTTGGCAAGCACAGCGGCGACTGCGGCGGATTGATGGCCACCGTGTTCGACCGCTACGACCCAGCCCTTCGTGCCCACGACAATGCGTGGAAAGCTAGGTTACACCGGCCCCTGTTGGAATGCGCCGATGCGCCGGCTGAAACCCGCGATATTCACAGGGACATTTGCAATTCCGTGTGTGAACTGGGATTTGCACCCTACGAAGATGTGCTGATCGTCCCGACCAGAACGCCCGGAAGCTCGGACGAGCGCTATCATGTCCACCTTCCGCAAATGAGCGGTGTGGGAGCCACCGACGTTGTTGCTGGGATCGCGCTGACCAAGATTTTCGACACGCTGGCGGAACCACTGGTCGCGCGCAACTCCGCTGTAACGCCGACGACCAAAGAGCCCGATATCGCGCTGACCCCGAAGGAGCAAGCCGTGTTGCGTTGGGCAGCCCATGGCAAAACCCACGAGGAAATCGCTGCCAAAACCGGCTTGCGGCGCGGAGAGGTGCGCTACTACCTGGAAAAGGCTCGCAAACGCTACGGATTTGCGACCAACATCCAGGCAATCGTCCAGGCAGCCAAGGACCATGGCTGGTTCGCCTGACCCGTATTCTTCTCAACAACGCAAATCCGGCACCGCTCGAAACAAACTTATGACAGACCCCATCATCCGACCTCGACGCAGTTTCATCTTCACACCGGGCCTACGACCGGACATGTTCCCCAAGGCGCTCAAAAGTGGCGCCGATATCGTCTGCGTGGAACTTGAAGACGGCATCGCACCGAAGGACAAGGCAACGGCGCGCGCAAAGGCCCTGGAGCTGTTTGAAAAGCGGCAGGCCAATGACGGTGTGGAACGTATCGTTCGGATCAACTGCCTTCGCACAGCTTTCGGGCTTGCGGATGTGCAGGCAGTCCTCGATGCTGACAGCCCACCGCCGGCTCTTATGCTGCCGAAAGTGCGCACGCCGGACGAAGTGCAGTGGCTCGATGAGCTGCTGAGTGAACGTGGTCACGCATGCCGATTGCATGTCATTATCGAGACGAATGAAGGGTTGGAAGCAGCACACGATATTGCGCGATCGAGCCAGCGCATCGACGCGCTTTTCTTCGGCGGCGTCGACATGGCGGCGGAATTGCGCTGCAGCAATGCGTGGGAGCCGCTGCTCTATGCCCGCTCCCGCGTCGTCCATGCCGCGGCCGGCGCCGGGCTCGACGTCGTCGATGTGCCGTTCCTCGATCTTGATGACCTGGAAGGCATGAAGCGCGAGGCCCAACTGGCGCGTGAGCTCGGCTTCAGCGGCAAAGGCAGCGTCCATCCGAAGCAGATAGAAGCGCTCAATACGATCTTCACACCGGATGCGAAGACAATCGCCCGCGCCCGCCGGATCATCGCCAATTTCAAAGCCGCGGATACCGGGCTCGTGGTGATCGACGGAAAGCTGATCGAGCAACCGGTGCTGCGTGAGATGCACCGCATTGTCGCCATCGCCGAAAGGGTCGGCAACCGCTAGAGTCTCTCATCGACGGCAGGTGAGCGTTTTCAGCCAGATGCAAACGATTCACCTTCAGTGAAGGCAACAAGTTTCTTCGCGGCAGGCGATCCTTCCTGGATGATGCTGGCATCGGTTCCGATCAGCGTTACGACTGCTTGTGCTTCGCCCTGCCAGTCGAGAACGGGCGCTGCGATGGCGACCAGACCCGGGATGAAGCGTCCGTCCATGGTTGCATAACCTTGATCTCGGATCTTGTTTCGCAACGCGGCAATACCTTTGGCGGTCGCGGTCAGATCCGGAACGATTTCGGGATTGCGTTTGACGCGCCGCAGCTCGATGCCGAGCCCGGGCTTAAGGGGCCCCGGCGGCGCCCAGGCAAGGAAAGCGCGCCCCGTCGCTGAACCAAGCAACGGCAGCGTGCTGCCGAGGTGAATTGATGTGGCAATCGGGGAAGTCGTTCGTTCCCAGCGTACGACGGTGGCACCGTGATCGCCCCAGACCGACACAAGACCGGTCAGGCCTGTTTGAGCGCACAGTTCTGGTAACCTTTCCGACGTCCGATTGACGAAATCATGCCGTGCCAGAGCGGCAAGGCCCAGTTGCAACGCTCCTTTGCCAAGATCGTATTTTCCGGTCCGCCCGGCCTGTTCTGCAAAACCGGCCTGGGTGAAGGAGGCCAGATAACGGTGCGCCTTACTGAGCGGCATATCGCAATCGCGGGCAAGTTCCGAAAGCGTCACGGACCTTCCGTATCCGGCCAGCGCCTGCAGCAGTCTCAAAGCCGCATCCAGCGACGTGGGACCACCGGATGGTTGGGGCTGTTTCGGTTTCCGTCGGTTATGTTTCACGGGCGTCCAGCAATTCACGCAGCTTATCGAGCCTTGCTGCCGAAATCCCGTTCTCACCAAGCACGAACACTCCCCTCGTTTCCCGCCCGGTCGCCGTCAGCGTTTCGCCTGAGTATATTTCGTAGACAAGTTTCAGCGCCTTTGGCCCCCACTCTTCGACGGTGAGGCAAACCCTCAGTTCGTCACCGTTGCGCATCGGACGATGGAATTTTGCCGAAACATCCATCAGTCCGAGACCAAGCGCGCCGAGCCTGCCGCAGACATCTTCATGGCCGCCGAATTCCCACAGCCAGTCATGAAAGGTGCGATCGAGCCAAGCGAATATGTTGGGGTAGAAGACGATGCCGGCCGGATCGCAATCGCCGAAGCTGACCCGCATGGCGAACGTGTGTTTGTACATTTTTCTTCCATATTACAGAATTTATTTCGGAATATGAAAAGAGTATGTATCGCCCGCGGCAGGCCCTGTCGATGGAAAAGGGAGGCACGGGCTGCGGATCCGAAGACAGGATTTCGGACGAGTTTGATTTTCACAGCCGCGAAAGCTAACGCTTGTTGAGAATGCGGATATGCACGCGATCTCCGGACCTGCACCGAACCAAACAACCAGACTGGACACAAACACGATGGGTTACGTCTTTCCCCCGGCTCCTGCCGCATCCGTTTCCGTCGACGGCAGTGACGACCGCTTGCCGGTGCGCCGGATATTTTGCGTCGGGCGCAACTATGCCGCCCATGCCCGCGAGATGGGTCAGGACCCGGATCGCGAACTGCCCTTCTTCTTTTCCAAGCCCGGCGATGCCGTGGTCGACAGCGGTGTAGAAGTGCCCTATCCGCCGGAAACCGGAAATCTGCATTACGAAGCCGAGCTTGTCGTGGCGATCGGAACAGCGGGCCGAAGCATCGCAGAAGCCGACAGCCTGTCGCATGTCTGGGGTTACAGCATCGGAAACGATCTCACCCGGCGTGATTTGCAACTTGCCGCGCGTGAGAAAGGCCGCCCCTGGGACATGGCAAAGGGTTTCGACCGGTCAGCCGTGATCGGACCAGTGCACCCGGTCGCCAATGTGGGTCATCCGAAGAAGGGCTTCATCCGCCTGACCGTCAACGGCAAGACAAAGCAGGACGCCGATCTGTCGGACATGATCTGGTCGGTTCCCGAGGTCATTTCGATCCTGTCTCGTTCGATTGCCCTGGCACCCGGCGACCTGATCATGACAGGCACCCCGGCCGGTGTCGGCCCGCTCGTTCCGGGCGATCTGTGCGTCGTTTCGATCGACGGGCTCGGATCGATCGAAACCTACATCGGGCCGCCTGTTTGAATAAGATTCAGACCGCAGCACCGGGCGGGATCGTCGGTGGTGCGTTGTTCAACTGTTCGATCGCGAACCCGGCGGCGGCCTTGTAGCCGGCCATGAATTCCGCCCGTTCCTCTGGCGAGATCACGTCGTCGATGGCATCGAACTCTCCGCCGCAGCGGTCATCGACCATGTTGAGCAGGCCGAAAGGACCGGCGCCGCGATTGCGAAGCACCAGTTCGGAGACTGGCCCGCAGAGTTTTTCATCAAGCGCCGCCAACGCATCCTCGCCCACGCCATGTTCGATCAGCATGGCGCCCAGAACCCGGGCGTCGATAACGGCCTGGCTCGCCCCGTTGGATCCGGTCGGATACATCGCATGCGCCGCGTCGCCGAGCAGGATGACCTTGCCGTCACGCCACGATGGTATCGGATCGCGGTCGATCATCGGGTTTTCATAGGCAATGTCGGCCTGGCGCACCAGGGCAGGAACATCAAGCCAGTCGTAGGTCCACTCTTCGAAGTGGTGGATGAAATCATCGATCTCGACCGGTTTGAACCAACCCTGTTTCTGCCAACCTTCCGAACTGTCCACGGTTACTTCGGCGATCCAGTTGATCGTTGACATCCCCTCATGATCCGGATGTGAGATGGGATAGATCACCATGCGCTGCCGATGTGTGCCCAGGCCGACAAAGGAGGAACCCGTGCGGATCGGAACGGCCCTGCTGGTGCCGCGCCACATGAGCGCACCGCCCCAGTGGATGGGTGGCTGATCGGGATGCATCTGAGCCCGCACTTCGGAGTGGATACCGTCGGCGCCGATCAGGATTGACCCGGCTTCGTGTGATTTCGTGCCGTCAGCATGCTGGACGATTGCGGTCACGGTGCCGTCGACATTGTTCTCGTAGCCGATGACCCGCGCTCCCAGACGTACCGTTTCAGGTCCGGCTCGCTGCAGCAGCCGTTCATAGAGAAGAATGTGGAGCATGCCGCGGTGGACGCCATATTGCGGCCAGTTGTACCCGGCCAGCAGCCCTCTCTCTTCACTGTAAATGTCATTGCCGTTAAGGCCGACCAGCGCCCATTCCTCGACCGGAAGTCCGACACGATCCAGGTCCCGCTGGTGAAAACCGAGGTCGTAGAGCTCCCGAACCGCGTTCGGCTGGAGGTTGATGCCAACGCCCAAAGGCTGCATTCGCTCGTTGGTTTCGAACACGATACACGGCACACCGATCTGTTGAAGCGTGAGGGCGCAGGCGATCCCTCCTATCCCGCCGCCGGCGATCAGCGCAGGCTGTCCACTCATGACTCTGGCTCCAGGCAATTCTTTCCGGCACCATATTCGCTGGCGGTCGTCAATCCAATCAGAGATTCTGTCGCGCCGAAGCGCTCAATACTGGTCTTCGAGGCGGCAGTTCACCAACAGCTCCGGCACCGCCGCCGTGTTGGGCAAATGTAGCGCCGTGACCGCCAGTTCAGCCAGATCCTCGGCATCGATCATTTCCTCCGGCCGGACTTTGGTCACAGCAGCTGTCATGTCGGTGCGCACGAAACTGGGGCACAGCGTGGTGACCCGCAAACCGTCGTCCCAGCCGATCCGACGACATCCGTGAGACAATGCTATGAGGGCATGCTTGGTCATGTTGTATGCGACGTTCTCGTTGCGCACCCTTTTGCCGGACAGCGAGGCGACGTTCAGGATGCGGCCGGTTCCGGAGCGGCGCAGATGCGGCAGGCACAGGCGTGTCATGAACAACGGCCCCTTGACGTTGATCGCCCACAGCGCGTCGAGGTCGCTCTCGTCTCCCTGCTCGATGGAAAACCTGTTGGAGGCACCGGCATTGTTGATCAGCCCGTCAATTTGACCGAAGGCCGCCAGCGTTCCGTCCACCCAGGGCGCAAAGCTGGCGCGATCGGTGGCGTCATAGCGAAAATGGCGGCGCTCTTCCGTCTCCGGCCCGAAAGTATCCGCCAATGCTTCGGGGTTTCGCGCGCCCAGACTGAGACGACAACCCGCCGCAGCCAGACGACGGGCGATTGCAGCACCGATTCCACGATTGGCTCCTGAAATCAGGAAAACACGGTTTTTGGGGTCGAGCATCATTCAACTCCTTCGGAATCGATCGGGGGAGAAGGGCTTGGGATCGGCAATCGGTTCGGCGCCCGTCGCGAGGTCGGAGGCAAGATGCCCGATGCCGGGTCCAAGGCCGAAGCCGTGTCCGGACAATCCGGTTGCCAGGACAAGGCCTTCCAATCCATCCGGAGACCCGATCACCGGCACCTCATCGGGCATGACATCGATCATGCCGCCCCAGGCCTCTGCAACCGGCACCCCCTTCAGCCAGGGAAACACGTCGACAGCCTCCCGGTAGATCCCGTCGATGATGCCGGGATGCGGCGTCGGATCGAGAACACGTGCCGTTTCAAACGGGCTCAACTGGTCGGCTCTCCAGCGATGGCGGCCAAGGGCGCCGAAGAACTCCGGACCGAACCGGATCTTCAGCGTGCGCCAGTGGGCGACGGCGTGCGGCAGAAAGGAACGAAAATGCGTGAACGCCGCCGGGATAATGTCAAAGCGGCCGGCATGGCTTCGCCCGATCGTGACTCCACCATCGCGTCGCGGGCGAAATGAGGCGCGGGAGGTGCCAACCGGGCCCGGCGACGGCGGATCCACGGGACCCGTGCGGAAGGCCTGACTGCGGATTGCCAGCTGCGGCAGTGACAGGCCCATGTTTTCAAGAAACGTGCGCGACCAGGCGCCACCCGCGAGGATGACCGACTTGCAGTTGATCCGGCCATGCTCAGTAATGACGGCGGTCACCCGCCCGCCACCACGTTCAATTGTGCGTACGGCGGTGCTCTCGAAGATCCGGGCGCCGGTCTTTGCCGCCAATTGCGCCAAACCAGGAACCGCCAGCGCCGGTTCGGCGTGCATGTCGGTCGGTGTTTCGATGCCGCCGAGAAAGCGCCCAGCCCCCGGACCCGCACGGGCGGTCGCCTCGTCGGACGAGAGCAGCCGGGAACTGAGCTGGAAACCGCGGGTTTCCTGCAGCCATGCCTCGTGCCTGGCCATATCGTTTTCGGTCAGGGCCAGATAGGTGATGCCTTTTTCGCGCAAACCGATATCCGCATCGAGTTGCGCCGCATGGCGACGCCACAGGTTCTGTGCCTGCAACATCAGCGGTATTTCGCGGATATCGCGTCCCTGGTTGCGGATCCAGCCCCAGTTGCGTGAAGACTGTTCGCCGGCAATCCGTCCCTTCTCACAAAGCACGACCGGAATACCGCGGTCGGCGAGCGTCAACGCTGCGGTCACACCGACGACACCGCCACCAATCACGACGACCTCGGCGCTGGGTGGCAGAGGACGATCCGGACCGTGGGCAAAGACCGGGTTGGTTCCGGGAACGGTGACCATGCTCATTGCGGAATGTCCTCGCGAATGCAGGCGCTGCTGTGGCCGGGTTCGATTTCCGCGAGTGGCGGGACGGTTTCGGCGCAGGCCGGCAAGGCGTATGGACAGCGGGTGCGGAATACGCAGCCCGATGGTGGCGCGGCAGGGCTCGGCTGCTCGCCCTTGAGAATGAGGCGCTCGGATTTTCGGCTGTGCAGGCGCGGCGCAGCCGAAAGCAGCGCTTGTGTATAGGGATGCCGCGGTGCCGCGTAGATCCGCTGGACCGGGGCGATTTCCATGACCCGGCCCAGATACAACACCATCACCCGGTCGGAGACATGTTCGATCACCCCGAGGTCATGTCCGATGAACAGCATTGCCAGGTTCAACTCGGACTTGAGATCCGCCATGAGGTTGATGATTTGCGCCTGTATGGAGACGTCAAGCGCCGAAACAGGTTCGTCCGCCACCACGAAATCCGGCCCAACCGACAGGGCGCGGGCAATGCCGATCCGCTGTCGCTGCCCGCCGGAAAACTCATGCGGATAGCGGGAAAGATGGCTGGCGTTGAGCCCGACACGCTCAAGAATTTCCGCCAGTTGAGCATCATCAGCTTTCATCCCGTGGATAGCCAGCGCTTCGCTCAGAGCCCGGCGTACGGTTTTTCGCGGGTCCAGCGACGCATAAGGGTCCTGGAACACGATCTGCATCCGACGACGCAGCTGGCGCAGATCATCATGGCCAAGCCCCGTGACATCGGTGCCGTCGAAAACAACCCGTCCCTCGCTGGGCTCGGTCAGCCTCAACACGGCGCGGCCGAGGGTCGACTTGCCCGACCCGCTTTCGCCCACGAGCCCAAGTACCTCACCCCTGTTGAGCGTGAAGCTGACCGAAGAGACGGCCTGGATCTGTTTTGTGCCAAGGCCAAGGAACCCGGCGCTCACCGGAAACCGTTTGGAAAGGCCGTCGACCTGAAGGAGCGGATCGGAAACAGCTTCGACCGCCATCACGACACCTCATTCCAGAAATGGCACCGGCTGCGGCTCTTCTCCGCTTCGACCAGCACAGGTTCCTCGGAGCGGCAAATCTCCTGCGCCAATGGGCAACGCGGAGAAAAGGCGCAGCCCGTCGGCAGGTCGAGCGGGTTCGGAACAGCGCCTTCGATGGCGCGCAGCCGGCCCGAACTTCCAGGGGTCGGAGCACTGTCCAGAAGGCCTCTCGTATAGGGGTGCCGGGGTTGAGCGAACACGTCAGCTACAGCGCCCTCTTCGACTACTTTTCCGGCGTAGAACACCATCACCCGGTCTGCAATTTCATCGACCACGCCCAGGTCGTGGGTGATGAAAACCATCGCCGGACGCGACGCGCTGGCGTCGAGCAATCGCCTGAGAAGATCGAGAATTTGCGCCTGAATGGTCACATCGAGCGCCGTGGTCGGTTCGTCGGCAATCAGAACCTGCGGTTCCAGCACCAGGGCCATGGCAATCATCGCCCGCTGCCTCAAACCGCCGGACAGTTCGTGCGGAAAGGCTCGCGCTCGAAGGGCTGGCTCCGGCACCCCGACCTTCTCCAGGGTCTCGACCGCCAGCGCCCAGGCTTCCTTTCGATCGATGTCACGGTGTTGCATCACGGCTTCAACAATCTGGTCGCCAATCCGATGTACCGGATTCAGGGCTGTCATCGGCTCCTGGAAAATCATCGCGATTTCATCACCGCGGATTTTGCGCAAGGTCTCTTCGTCGGCTGCCGCGAGATCGGCGTGATTGCCGGCCCGGTTCTTGAGCCAGATATTGCCGGATACGATCCGACCTGATCCCGGTGGCTGCAATCCGATCAGCGACAGGCCGGTCATCGATTTGCCTGAACCGCTTTCGCCGACAATCGCCAGGGTTTCGCCGCGATTGAGTTTGAAGCTCACCCCGTCGACGGCAGGAACGATGCCCGAATCGGTGGCTATCCTGGTGCGCAATTCATTGACGGCAAGCAAGGCGTCGGGATCCGGTTTTGTCGGATCGAATGGGACGTCGGATGGAGGCGTCCGTGCGGCGCGTTGCTTCGGGTCGAAAACATCGCGCAACCCGTCGCAAAGCGCGTTGAAAACAAGCACCGTGGCGATCAGTGCCAGACACGGCCAGATCAGCGGCAGAGCCGTGTAGGCCATGGTGCCGCGCGCCTCACGGATCATCAGGCCCCAGGACGGTGCTGGCGGAACGACGCCGAGGCCAAGGAACGACAGGCCGCTTTCGATCAGCACAGCCGAAGCGATCGTCAGCGAGATCTGCACGATGATCGGACCGGCCACATTGGGCAGCACCGTCCCCAGCACGATCCGCGGCGGACGGGCGCCGAGCGCCCGTGTGGCCTCGACATATTCGAGCTTGCGGACTGACAGGACCTCGCCATAGGTCACCCGGGCAAAACCTGGGGCGAAGAGGATCGACAGGCAGGCCGTCAACGTGATGACGCCTGGCCCAAACAACGTGACGACGAGCAGTGCAAGCAGGATAGGCGGGAACGACAGGATAATATCGACCAGGCGCAGGGTGAGGATTTCTGAAAGTCCGCGAAAGTAGCCGCCGATCAGCCCCAGCGTCACGCCGATCACCATAGCGATCGCTGCAGAGAGCATGGCCACGGTCAGCGATACGCGGCCGCCGTAAAGCAAGCGCGAGAAGATGTCGCGGCCGAAATTGTCCTGTCCCAGCCAATGCTCCATCGAGGGCGGCTTGTTGCGGCCGATGACATTCATCGATGTCGGATCGAAGGGCGCCAGAAGCGGCGCGCCGAAAGCCAGGATCAGCAGGACGATCAGGGCGATGCCCGGGATCAGAACAGGTCGAAGACGGGCATTCATTGATGTCCCACCCTCGGATCCAGAACCGAGTAGAGAAGGTCCACCGCCAGGTTGATAAGAATGAACAGAAACGAGGTGACCAGAACGATGCCTTGCACAGCAGGATAGTCGCGCTGTTCGACAGCGCTCACCAGAAATCCGGACAGGCCCGGCCAGTTGAAAACATATTCGATAAGGACGGTCGAGCCGAGCAGCGTGCCGACATTCAGGCCCACGATGGTGACGACCGGCCCCAGCGAATTGCGCACCACATGCCGTCGCAACACCTGCCGTTCGGGCAAGCCCTTCGCCCGCGCGGTACGCACCCAGTCACGCTGCAACGTTTCGATAACAGAAGCGCGGGTCATGCGGTAGACGACCGCCGACAGCCCCACGGCAATCGTGAAGGCTGGCATGGACAGGTAGACAAGGTGCCCCCAGGGGTCCTCGAAAAACGAGACATAACCGCCAGCGGGCACCCAGCGCAGTTTTTGCGCAAATGCCAGGATCAACAGGGTGCCGATGACAAAAACCGGCATGGACAGATTGATGGAGGCGACCGCGGAAAGTGTCCGCTCAAGGGCTGAACCCTGGCGGCGAGCGGCAAGTGTGCCGAGCGGCAAACCGACGGCGACGGCCAACAGTGTAGCGGCGAAAATGAGCTCCAGCGTGCGCGGCAGGCGCGCCGCAATTTCATCGGCAATCGGATATCCATCCTGGAACGACACGCCGAGATCACCGCGCAGGATCCCCAGAAGATAGCTCGTGTATTGCTCCCACAAGGGCCGATTGAGCCCCATCTGCTCGCGCAGCGCTTCGATCGCCTCAGGCGGAGGCAGAACGCCGCCCGACGAAGACAGGAGTGCAGCAGGGTCGCCCGGGATCAGATGCAGAAGCGAAAACACTATGGTCGCCACCACCCAGACAAGAACGATGGCGACCAGTACACGCCGAAGCGCATAGTTGAGCATTAGATGATCTCGGCCTCTTCGATCATGCTGCCCGAGTAGAACGTCAGGAATCCGGGAATATTGGCAAAGCCGGAGACCGTGTCCTGGGTGGCGTAGCCCTGACTGCGCCAGTTGATGCCGACAATCGGCACGGTTTCCAAGGCACGCGCCTGCCACTTGTCGTAGATCGCCTTGCGCTTGGTCTGATCGATTTCGGAGCGGCCCTGATCGATCAGGTCATCGAGCTCCGGATCATTGAAGCCATGCGAACGGACGAAGGACGCGCCGAGGCGACCGTCAACGAAGTTCGACAGGGCATCGGGGTCATTGTACTGGCCGGCGGTTCCCATAACCGCGATGTCGTACTGACCCTTGTTGCCGAGATCGACGCGCGTTGCCCAATCCGGCAGGTTCAATTCGACGTCGATTCCGACCTGCTGCAGATATTGCTGGCAAACGGCGGCCGTATCCTGGTGCATGCCGTATTGCGCGGTCGACAGCATGGTACAGCTGAAGCCGTCGCCGAAGCCTGCTTCGCTCAGCAATTCCTTGGCCCGGTCCGGATTGTAGGACCAGTGGTTGGCGTATTCCGGATTGTGATAGTAGGAGCTTTCCGGAACCGGCATGCCGTTCAGCGCACGACCGCGTCCGAAGAAAGCCGCCGCCATCACGTCTTCGCGCTTGATCGCGTAGCCGATGGCATCGCGGACCTTGGCGTTGGACAGCGGGCCATCCGACACGTTGAAGAGCAGATACATGAACGGGCCGTCGGTGGTGTCGAGGTCGAGTTTCGGATTGTTCTCCACCTGATCCATCGCCTGCCAGGGGACATATTCGATGATGTCAACGTCGCCCGCCTCGAGAGCCGCGACCCGCAGGTTCTCATCCTTGTAGGCAATGAAGGACAGATTTTCCGTCTTCGGCAAGCCGGCCTTGTAGAAATCCGGGAAAGCCTTGAGATCGATCCGCGTCCCGCGCTCGTTGTTGGTGATGGTGTAAGGACCGCAGCCAACCGGATTGGCCGGATCAGCTTCTAGCGAGGCCGCGGAGACGACGAAAGCATAGAAACTTGCGACCAGGTAGATGAACGAGGCCGACGGCGAAGACAGCTTGATGCGGACAGTGTGGTCGTCCGGCGTCTCGATGCTATCGATGATGCCCAGGGCCGCGCGCAGATAGGCGGTCGAATCCTTGGCCTTGATGGCGTCGAAGCTGGCCTTGACGTCTGCCGAGGTCACCGGCGATCCGTCATGGAATTTGGCGTTCTTGCGCAGATCGAAACGGTAAGTCTGCGCGTCCTCTGCTTCCCAGGTCTCGGCGATTTCCGGGCGCAGATTGGCCTGGGCATCGTATCCCAGCAGGCCGCGATAGACCTGCAGTTTCACGGTCGATGCTGCCGTGCCGGCGTTTTTCCAGGGTTCCAGCGTCGGCGGGTAGGATGAGAGGCCGAAGACCAGCGTACCCGGATTGGCTGCACGGGCCCGGCCGACAAGGCTTGGGCCGACAAGGAGCGCTGCCCCGGCAGCGGTGCCGGTCTTCAGGATGTTTCTGCGTGTCAGTTTCATTTCGATACTCCCAATTGCTTCCCATAATGTTCGCGCGCGGTTTCATCGCTGATCCGCCCGTCATTGAGGTCCTGGCGCACCCGCGCCGCTTCCCTTTTTTCCGGCGGCCCATAGCCGCCCGCGCCCGGTGTGACCACCTCGACGGTGGCACCGGTATCCATCAAACCGCGTCCGCCCTCACCAAGCGACCCGTCCTTGATAACCGTGTGAAATCGCGCGCCTTCACCGCCGCCACGAAGTCCCCACGGTGAAGAAAGGGCCCGGGCGTAGTGAACCTCGACAGCGCAGGTATCATGCTCGATGCGCACGGTGCGCCTCAGCCCCATGCCGCCGCGCCATTGCCCGACACCGCCGGAATCGTTGACCAGTTCGTAACGCTCGATCATCAAGGGATATTCGGTTTCCAACGCTTCCACCGGAAGATTGGAGGTGTTGGTGGTGTGCACATGAACGCCGTCGAGCCCGTCCTTCGTGGCGCGCGCACCAAAACCGCCGCCAATGGTTTCAAGATAGACGTAAGGGGCGTCTGTGTCCGGGTGCCGACCGGAGAACACCGCTCCAATGCAAGCACCGTTGCAGGCGGCAATTACGCGTTCAGGAACCGCCTGCGCCAGAGCGCCGTGAACAAGGTCAACGACCCGCGCCGATGCCTGCATGCGGCCGTCAACGGCCGCTGGCTCGGAGGCATGCAGAAGCGTTCCCGGTTTGCTGTTGACAATGATCGGTCGGTGTAACCCTGCGTTGGGTGGCACATCCGGATCGACCACGGTTTTCACGGCATAGAAGACGGTTGCCAGAAGCGCTGTCCGCACCAGATTGATGCCCGCCCGCACCTGGGGCGGGTTGTCGGTGAAATCGAGAATGATGTCGTCGCCCTTGACCTCGACTGTGACGCGCAGCGTCAGTTCTCCGTCGAGCTCGTGGCAATCAAACCGGTCCTCGAATTGGTATGTACCATCCGGAATCTGGGCGATGCCCACCCGCATGCGCCGCTCGGAATAATCCATCAGCGCCTCGGATGCCGCTGCAACAATCGTTGCGCCGTATTTGTCGCAAAGCGCATGGAACCTCTGGATCCCGACGCGATTGGCCGCCATCTGAGCACGCAGGTCATTGCGCCGCTCGCGAGGGACCTGGCAGTTGAGAAGGACAAGGTCCAGCAGATCTTCCTGCAGTTCGCCTTCCCGGTAGAGCCGCACCGGTGGAATGCGGATTCCCTCCTGGAAGATATGTGCGTGCGCGCGGTCGACGAAGTCTGCATGATGCGCGAGGTTGACCGCCCAGGCCATCAACCGGCCGTCGACGAAGATCGGCGCCGCCAGGACGATATCGGGCAAATGCGTTCCGCCACCGGTATAGGCATCGTTGCCGATGAAGACATCGCCGTCGCGGATCTCCTCCAGGTCGACGCGATCTATGACGGCCTCGATGACGCCGATGAAAGACCCCAGGTGGATCGGAATGTGCTCCGCCTGAACCAGGGTTCGGCCCTTGGCGTCGAACAGCGCGGTGGAACAGTCCCGGCGTTCCTTGATGTTGGTGGAATAGGCGGCGCGAATGAGGGTTTCGCCCATTTCCTCAACGATGGAGTTCAGCGCGTTGCCGATCAGTTCGACCGTGATGGGATCGACGCTGGCTTGGGACTGGATGTTCACGACGCTTCCTCGATGACGATGTTGGCAAACCGGTCGACAGTGGCGGTCTGACCTGGGAGAACGAGCGTCGTGCTGTCCATCTGCTCAACGATGGCCGGTCCGGTGATGGTCTGGCCTGCGCCAAGCGCTTCGCGGTCGTACAGCGCCGTCGGCGTCCAGCCCTCCGATGCCGACAACCAGACGTCCCGGGTTCCCACCGGTTTTGGTGCCGTTCCAACCGCGCTCACCTCGCGAAACTCCGATTTCGGAACCAGGCCCGTTGCTTCAATGCGGAACGTAACCAACTGGATCGGTTCCTCCGCCGCGATGTAGCCGTACATGCGTTCATGCTCGGCCTCGAAGGCCGTTTGCAGCGCCTGAGGATCATCAGCCGGGATTGCCAGTTCGTAGTTCTGGCCGGCATAGCGCATGTCGATGCTGCGGGTGACGGTGCGCGCTTCGCTGGCAATGCCCTCCGCCTCGAACCAGGTCTCAGCCGCGCGTTCGAGTGCTGCGAACTCCTCGTCGATCACATCCCCTGCGCCCTCCAGCGGCGTCAATCGGGTGCGGGCGTAATCCGTTACCATATCGGTCATCAGCAGCCCTGTGGCGCATAGGATCCCAGGATGCGGTGGCACAATGATGCGTGGGCACTCCAGTTCACGGGCCAGTCGCGCGGCGTGGATCGGACCGGCACCGCCGAACGCCATCAGCGAAAAACTCCCCGGATCATGGCCGCGCTGAACCGAAATCACCCGGATTGCCTTTGCCATATTGGAGACGACGATGGAAACGATCCCTTCGGCCACGGCTTCCCGCGAAAGACTCATCTCCCGGCCAAGGCGGTCCACGGCCTCCTCGGCAAGCTTCTTCTCGATCGGCATGCGGCCGCCGAGAAGATGAGTGGGATGGAGCACGCCGAGAACGACATTGGCATCGGTAACAGTCGCCTCCGGGCTGCCGTGGCCATAACAGGCCGGCCCCGGGTCAGCGCCGGCACTTTCCGGCCCGACCTTCAGCAGGCCACCGGTATCGACCCGCGCAATCGAACCGCCGCCGGCGCCAACGGTATGGATGTCGAGCATCGGCGTCTTCAGCGGGTGTCCGTGCACAATTGCCTGACCCGAACGTACAGCCTGCCCGTCGCGCACCAGTGCGACGTCTGTGGACGTGCCGCCCATGTCGAAGGTGATAATGTCCGGAGCTCCGGCAAGTCGGCCAAGCGCGATCGCTCCAACGACACCGGTCGAGGGACCCGAGAGCACCGTGCGCACCGGCTCGGTCGCGGCGGTGGAACAGGAAATCACGCCGCCATTGGACTGGGTAATGTGTGGTGCTGCGGGTATGTCGAGTTCGGCGACTCGGGCCTCAAGCCGCCTCACATAAGCTTCCATGACCGGACCCAGACTGGCATTGACCGCCGTGGTCGAGAAGCGCTCATATTCGCGAAACTCGGGCGCAACTTCGTGGCTGCAGGTGATGAAGGCGTCGGGCAGTTCGGCTTCGACGATGCTTCGAGCCTGTTGCTCATGCACCGGATCGACGAAGGCGTAGAGAAACGCAATCGCGACCGCATCCACGCCTTCGTCCCGCAACTGTCTGGCAACGTCGCGAACGGCGTCTTCGTCCAGAGGCGTTTCGACCCGACCGTCGTGACGAAGTCTTTCCGCCACCTCGAAACGAAGCCGCCTCGGCACAATCTGATCGGGCTTGTCGCACTGCAGGTCGTAGAGAGAGGGGCGCATCTGCCGACCGATCTCCAACAGATCGCGGAACCCGGCGCTGGTGATCAAGCCGGTCTTTGCGCCACGCCCCTGAATCAGGGCATTGGTCGCAACGGTCGTGCCGTGACCAAGATAGCCCACCGCATCCGGGGCACCGCCATGAACCGACAAGGCGGCCTCGATGCCCTCGGCGATGGCGCGTGACGGGTCGTCCGGCGTGCTCGGCACCTTCCAGACCTGCGAGGCGGCATCGCCTTCGCGGAAGAGGCAGACATCGGTGAACGTGCCACCCGAATCCACACCGATCCGCCAATTCTCCATTACAAGGCCCTTCCCTTCATCAGGCGTTACGCGCGTGCTTCCCCTCGCCCAGGCTCCCTATTGCGGAAAGCCGCGCGAGACGTGGTCACGGATCAATCCGGCACCGATCTGACAGAGCCGCTCGGTCAGTTGCCGTCCCGTCTCGGCTGAACTGAACTGCGGGTCGCCCATCCAGATGCCGTCTGGAGCCGTTTCGGCCGCAAGGACCGGCGCCTGGATTTTCGCACCGTCGTATTTGATCGCCCCAAATCCACCAATGTCGACGCCTCTGACCGATCCACTGGTTGCCGGAGGGCGCATCAGGTCCGGCCGCAGGATATCGGGATAGTGGTGGAGGCCGATCGACGTCAGCGGGTCGCCGCCATGGCCCGAGGACTTCGCAGCTGTCTCGGGGCCGAGAATTTCCTTCAGAAGCTCGTAGGCGATCTGCCACAAATACATCGACGGAATGAACAGACCTTCGGTCTCGCGCCAGCGAGCCGTTACTTCCACGATCGCCGGCACATTGCCGCCATGACCATTGATGATCAGCAGCTTGCGAAGTCCGTGCTTCACAAGACTGTCAATCATGTCATCGAGAAGCGCGGTCAGGGTCGATTGCCGTATCGATATGCCGCCGTGGCTGGAATCGAAATAGTCCTTGCCGCCAAAGGGAATGACGGGCGCAACAAAGGTCGGAACGCCCTCGGTTCGCGCCGCACGGGCCATGTCGAGAGCAACGGCCTCGGCACCGAGATAGTCGCCCATCGGGGCGTGAACGCCCTGGTCTTCCAGCGATCCCATGGGCAAGAGGATCACGGCCTCTTCGGTCAGGTTCTCGCGCGCCTCCTGCGCGGTCAACTCCTGCATTTTCAGCTTGTCGATCATGGGGTCTTCTCCTTGTCCGGCGCCCGCCCGGGCCAGAACCGAACCCCGGGTCGAGCGTGGCCGCCTCCGAAGGCGGCAACGGTTCCGTCTGCTCGCCAGCAGGCGGCGCCCTGCATCGATCCGTCCTCGGCCAGTTCGATGGCATTCATGCCGCCGCCGACATGCGGAACGACCCGCACATCGTGGCCGCGCGATGCCAGATCCGCCGCGAGAGATTCGAACGGCCTTTCGATTTCAAGATCGTGACCTTCGGTGAAAATCCGCGGCGCCTCGACCGCCTGTTGCAGGGTCATGCCGTGATCGATCAGATTGACGATCGCCTGAAAGGCGGACGGAAAGATCCGAAGGCCGCCCGGCAGACCCAAAGCCCATTTCAGGCGCCCCCGTTCCAGGATCATCATCGGCGCCATGGAGGTCGGTACCCGCTTGCCCGGCGCAACGGACAAGGCGCGGCCGGGGTGCGGATCGAAATTCATCATGTAGTTGTTGGGAATGATCCCCGTTCCGGGCACCATGAAGCGGGCGCCGAAGATACCGTTGATCGTGTGGGTGGCCGAAACAACATTGCCGTCCGCATCCGCCAGCGTCACATGGGTGGTGTCGGCGCTCTCGTAGCCGGCGACGCCTCCAATGGAGCGCTCTGCGTCGCGCAGTCGCGCCTGGCTTTCAGCGGCAAAGGCTTTCGATATCAGACGCTCCACCGGAACATCGATGAAGTCCGGATCGCCGCTGGCAGCCCGCCTTTCCTCAAAGCCGATGCGCAAGGCCTCGGCGATCAGATGCAGGCCATCGACTGTGCCGAAACCCAGGCTTGCCACGTCATGCGGTTCGATCAGATTGAGCATTTGCGCAATGTGAACACCCGATGAGGCGGGTGGCGGCGGACCGACAATCTCGAAGTCGCGATAGGCGCTGCGAATGACGGGCCTCTCGCGCGGCCGGTAGTCCGCCAGATCGGTTTCGGTGACCCAGCCAGCATCGTCGCCGCCGGTGGCAATCCGCGCAGCTAACGCAGCACCCAGCGGTCCGCCATGCAATGCAGCCGCACCCTCGGTGGCAATGAGGCGCAACGATTGGGCAAACTCGGGCTGCACGAGGCGGCTGCCGGCCTTGCAAGGCGCGCTATCCGGCAACAGCAGCGCCGAGATGACCGGATCGTTCGCCAGATCCGCTGCCGCCTCGCCGATCGCCCCTTCCAGATAATGTGTCACCTGAAAGCCGCGCTCGGCAACGCGTATCGCCGGATCGATAACGTCGGAAAATGGTAACCGTCCCCAGCGCTCGTGCATTGCGCACCAGGCGGCCAGGTTGCCGGGAACAGCGACGGCAGACGGCCCAAGCTCGGACCGGCGGTTTTTCGTTTCCATGTGCCGCGGAGGAACGTCGGAAACCGGTTCGTAGATGTCTGGCGTGGTGCCAGCCCCCGCATAGGCCAGACCGTCCATAACCGCATGGGTACCGTCAGCCAGACGAATATGGGAGAGCCCGCCACCGGCAATGCCGACCATCATCGGCTCGACGACACACAAGGTCAGCAGCGCACCGACCGCGCCGTCAATCGCGTTGCCGCCGGCCGCGAGAATTTCGTATCCAGCTGCCGTTCCGAGCGGGTGGTTGGTGACCACGACGCCGCCGCGTCCGGCGGCGGGCGTTTTCTCGCAGGTGAACGGCAGTGCGCTCATCCGCCCTGCCCGCCATGTTGTGCCGAGCCGGATAGAGACGCGACAAGGCGCGGCATGCGGCTGAGGTGAATGTCCACTCGCTCCAGCGCGAGGTCCAGGTCATGCGCCTCGAGCGCCTCGACAAGACGCCGGTGCTGGGTGCCTTCGCTGGTGCGTTGCACGCCCAGCCGGAAGGACAGCATTGCCACCCGGGTCAGATTGGCGCGCAGGTTCTCGAACACCTGCAGGAGCACCTTGTTGCCCGAGGCAGCCACGATGGCTTCATGGAAATGGCGGTTGAGTTCGGCGAAGGCCAGGTGATCGCCTTCTTCGATTTCATCGTGAGCCGCGCATATCTCGTGCAGGATGCGAGGGATCGGCCGCTTCTCCACGCAGATGCGGCGGACGGCTCGGCTTTCGACCATGTGTCGCACTTCATAAAGATCGAACAATTCGTCGGCTGAGATCGGCTTCAGCATCGCGCCGCGACGTCGATGCAAATCCAGATAACCCTCGGCCGCCAGTTGCGACAGAGCCTCGCGAACCGGCGTGCGCGATACGCCCGTGACCGCACAGGCGACGGCTTCTTCGATGAACGTTCCCGGTTCGAATTGTCCGCGCAGAATTGCGGCGCGCAATCCCTCATAGGCGCGCTGCCGGGCGGACTGTCCAGCCACCTCCGACGCGGCTGGCATTTTTGTCGGGATCACCAACTCGTTCATCGCGTCTCGCTCCGGCATCCCGCCAAAAACATCTGGACAGGCGTTTCGTATTCCTCTTGTATACACGGCGTGCGCAAAAAGACAAATCCGTGTTTTGGAGAGCCGGAAAAACGATGCGGATACCGATGCGCCGGGAAAAACCGGCCGACTGTCACCCACAGAGAGGAAGCAGAAGATGAAGAAATTGATCCATTTGGTCGCTGCCGCCGCGATGGTCGCGGGGCTTGCTGGAACCGCCCTGGCGGATACGACCTGGCGCATGGCAACCAAGATGCCGGTGGACAGTCCGGAAGGGAAAGTTTTCCAGAAATTCGCTGATCTCACCAAGGAGTACACCGGTGGCGAACTCACCATCGAGGTGTTCCCGAACGAGCAGTTGGGCAAGGAAGATGCGGTGCTCGAGCAGTTGCAGGCCGGCATCGTCAACATCTACGCAGAAGGCTTTGGCTACATGCGCAAATGGGCTCCTGAGCTGAGCTGGATCAGCCCGGCCTTCATGTTCGATGACTACGACCACTGGGTACGGTTCATGGATTCGGACCTGGTCAAAAGCTGGTTCGACAAGGCAGGGGCCGAATCGGGCGTTGTGCCGCTCGGCAATCCGACGGCGGTGCTGCGTGGTCCGTTTCGTGTGATCGTGTCAAACAAGCCGATCGAAACGCTCGACGACGTCGCTGCTCTCAAGCTGCGCATGCACCCCAACCAGCTGGCCATTGCCACCTGGAGCCATCTCGGCGCCGAAGTGATCACGCTGCCCTGGACCGAGGTGTACCAGTCGATCCAGAAGGACATCGTCCAGGCGGTGAACTCGCCAATCGCACTGGTGGAGTCCATGCGCTTCAATGAAGTCGCGCCGCATATCACGCGCCACAATGAGTACTGGCAGTCGATCGGGTTCATGATGAACAAGGACGCCTATGAGGCGCTCGATGATGACACCAAGGCGGGCCTGCTGAAAGCCTATGAGGAAGCGGGCGCTCTTTCCCGCACCCTCATGGGCGAGGTCGCCGAAGAAAGCATCGGATCGATGAAGTCCAAGGGCGCGTCCTATGTGGAAATCGACACAGGTCCTTTCGTCGAGAAGATGAAGGAGTTCTATTCGGAAATGGCGACGGCCGGCGAACTGCCGGACGGCTTCCTGGAAGCGGTTGAAGCGGCACGCGCTCAATGATCGCGTTTCGCGACATGCAGCCGAAGAGCGCCCTGCAGGGCGCTCTTCTCATGCTCGACCGAACGGCCTGGGGGCTGGGTGGCGTTTTCCAGTGGATCTGCAATGCATGCCTGCTGATCATGCTGGCCCTGACGACAGTAACGATCATCGGACGGCCGCTCGGCTTTTCCGCCTACTGGATCTGGCCGTGGACAATGGTCTTCTTCGTCTGGCTGTCTTTTTTCGGCTTTTTCGCCATTTTTGTCCGCCTGCGTGACGTGCGCGTCGATTTCGTCGCCAACCATATGGGCCGCTGGGGCTACCCATTCACCCGCATCGTGACCGATGTATCGGCGCTCGCCGTCTGCGGTGTGATCCTGCAGCAGATCCCGACTATCCTGGCCACCTCCCGCGGCTATGTGGACGGGGCGATCCTGCCGGGCGGCGAAGAACTGTTTCGCCAGGCCCTGTCGGTTCCGCTGTTCTTTTCAGCCGGCCTCATCGTCGCCTCGGCCCTGCTTGACCTCGCCAAGATGGTCGCCGGGCTGCCCGAGAACATCATCGAGCATCATCCCGAGGCCTGACGCATGGCTTACACCCTCTTCGGCAGCTTTATGGTGTTGATCCTGCTGCGCGTGCCGATTTCCATTGCAATCGGCGCCGCTACCCTGATTACCTTTTTGACGTCGGAATTTTCGACCTTTCTGCAGGTAATCCCGCAACAGATGCTGGAAGGGGTGAACAAGGCGTCGTTGACCGCGGTGCCTTTTTTCATCATGGCCGGCAACCTGATGAACGCCACGGGTGTGACCGAACGGATCTTCAATTTCGCTAATGCCCTTGTCGGCCATCTGCGCGCCGGACTGGCACAGGTTAACATCCTGTCGTCGATGATTTTTGCCGGAATCTCCGGCGCTGCCGTGGCCGATTGCGCCGGGCTTGGATCGATCGAAATCAAGGCAATGCGCGAAAGGGGCTACAAGGCCGATTTCGCGGCCGCAATCACCGTCGCCTCCTCTGTTATCGGCCCGCTGATTCCGCCGTCAATCGGTTTGGTGCTTTATGCCTTCCTGGCACAGCAATCGATCGAGCGCATGTTCCTTGCAGGTCTCGTACCGGGCATCCTGGTGGGCATGGCGCTGATGATCTATGTGCGTTTCGTGGCCACGTTTCGAGAGTTTCCAACCCAGCCGCGCGCCACACCGCGCGAAGTTGTCGGCACCGCGAAACACGGATTTCTCGCCCTCGTCGCGCCGGCGATCATCCTGAGCGCCATCTTTTTCGGCTACGTAACGGCGACAGAGGCCGGCGTGCTGGCCTGTCTCTACTGCATCGTCATCGGCATCTGGTACCGCGAACTGACCTGGAAACGGTTCTTCGATGCGCTGACCGACAGCGCCATGATGACCGCGGTGATCATGATCATCATTGCCTTTTCGATTGCCATGGGCTGGCTTCTCGCCATCGAGCAGACGCCGCAGAAAGTGGCAGAAGCGACGTTCAGCCTGACGGAAAACAAGAATGTCTTCCTCGGACTGCTGCTGGTTTTCGTGATTCTTGTGGGCTGCGTCGTCGAGGGTGTTCCTGCCAAGCTGATTCTGGTGCCAACCCTCTTGCCGGTCATCGACGCCTATGGCATCGACCGGGTGCATTTCGGCGTCTTCCTTCAGCTCGGCCTGCTGATCGGGATCGCCACTCCTCCCATGGGGATCGGGCTCTATATCGTTTCCGAAGTCGGCCGGGTCCGTTTCGAGAAGGTGACGATGGCCGTGCTGCCCATGCTGATTCCGCTGATCGCGGTGTTGATCCTGCTGACCTATGTTCCGGAAACCGTGACCTTTCTACCCAATCTTATTTTAGGCCCAGAATGAGGACCGCAATGAGCAAGTTTTTCTACAAGCTGAACCCGATGCCGGAACCCATTCCCCAGGAAAAGCTCGACCGGCTGTCGAAACTGGAAACCGCCACCATCGGTCATTTCTATCACTACGGCTTTGCCACGCCGGAAATCCAGCCCGTACTGCCGGGCAAGGTGGTCGCAGCGACCGTCGCCACGCTGGCGATCCCGGGACTCGATTCAACGCTGCTGCATCATTGCCTGTCGCATACCGGGCCCGGTTATTTCATGGCCGTCGATCGTCTCGGCGACACAAAATACGCCTGCTGGGGCGGTGGCGTGACGCGCATGGCCGCGCTGATGGGCCTGGCCGGCGCCTGCATCGACGGGCCACACACGGATACCGCAGAAGTGGCCGAGCAAGACTTCCCGATGTGGTCGCGCGGCCCATCGCCGGTGACGACCCGCCTCTATGATACAGGCGGCGGGTTCAACGTGCCGGTTTCGGTAGGCGGAGCCGCGGTGCTGCCGGGCTATGCGGTGCTGGCCGACGATTCCGGCGTGCTCTTCATTCCGCCAGAAGACCTGGACGAGGTTATCGCCATGGCCGAGGAGAAGACCGAACGGGGTCGCATCGGAGAGGCCAAGATTAGCGGCGGCACGCATCTGGGAGAAATGTCCGGCGCCAGCGGCATGGTCCGCGCCCGCATGGAAAGCTGAGGAAAACCGCCTTGCACGTTGCCATTTATCTGCCGAGCGATGATTCGGTTGCCTGGTGGACCGAGATGTTGCGCAAGTTGCTGCCCGGCTGGGACGTGACCGCAATGCGTGAGGTTTCCGATCCCGGATCGGTCGATTTCGTCGTGGTCTGGCGTCCTCGCACCGGCGACATTGCACGGTTTCCCAACCTCAAGGCGATCGTCTCCGTGGGCGCCGGCATCGATCATGTGCTGGCGGACGAGGAGCTTCCAAAAGGGGTGCCAATCATCCGCACAGTTGGTCACGATCTCACCCAGCGCATGCAGGAATATGTGGCGCTGCACGTGCTTCGCCATCACCGTGACATGCCCCGCCAGCTTCAGGCGCAGGCTGAGCACGACTGGCATTCCATTGTCGTTCCCGTCGCAACGAACCGCGTCGTCGGCGTGATGGGGCTGGGAAATCTCGGTGCCGCGGCTGCGCGGGTGCTGTCGCAGATCGGCTTCAACACGCGCGGCTGGTCGAAGTCTCCCAAAACACTCGATGGTATCGACACGTTCGCGGGCGAAGCCCAATTCGACCGTTTTCTTGACGGCTGCGAAATCCTGGTCAACCTGCTGCCGCTGACGCCGGCGACGGAAGGCGTCCTCAACGCATCGCTCATGTCGAAACTCGCGCCCGGTGCCTGCCTGATCAATTGCGCCCGCGGACCTCATCTGGTTGACGACGATCTGTTGGCGGCGCTCGAAAGCGGCCAGATCAAACAGGCCACCTTGGACGTGTTCCACCAGGAACCGTTGCCGTCCGACCACGTCTTCTGGGACCATCCTGCGATCACTGTCACGCCCCACGTTGCTTCGCGCATCGATGCGGGAACCGGTGGCCGGCTGATTGCCGAAAACCTCAAGACGTTTGCCGAGACGGGAACCTGTGCAGACGTGGCGGACGCACAACGCGGCTACTGACAACGGCCCACCCGAAGTGGATTTACAAACAACAGCGGGCGCTTCTGTCGAAACGCCCGCCCAGGCTCGCGAGTTCGGATCGCCGGCAAGCGCCTACGCGATGAACAGGTCGAGATCCGCGGCTGCGCCTGTCAACTGAGCGGGATCCGACACACCGGAGACGTCAAGGAGAGTCAGCACGTCGCCGGAGGACAGCGTGACCAGTGTATCGAGCCCGGGCTCGCCACCGACTTCGGCTTCGGTCAGGGATGAGATCGTCAGGCCGGCTGCCAGATCCAGCGTGTCTTCGCCGAGGACGAAATCGGCCACCGTGTCGTTTCCATCTCCCGCCGCGATGACAAATTGGTCGAAACCGAGTCCACCCGAGAGGAAGTCGTCGCCGAGGCCCCCATTGATGATGTCGTTGCCGGAATCACCGAACAGTTCATCCGCGCCAGCACCGCCGTCGAGATCATCATCACCGAGGCCGCCGACCAGTCGGTCACTGCCTTCGCGCCCCTCCAGCGTGTCATTGCCCTGACGCCCTTCAAAGATGTTGTCTGCAGCATCTCCAAGGATGGTGTCGGCTGCACCCGTTCCACGAATTTCCTCGACATCGCGCAGGCGATCGACATTGCCCCAGCCGTCGGTCGCCGAGGCATAACCCTGACCATCGACGATGGCCAGGTCCACCGCTATTCCGGCCAACCCGCCATAGGAGGCGTCATTTTGATAGCTGACCATGTCACTATCCGCCCCTCCATCGACAGTGTCCGCACCGTTGAGCGGCATGAATCGCTGCCATCCGGCGCCTCCGGTCAGGGTGTCATCGGAGTGTGTTGCCGTGATCGCCTCGATTCCGGTGAAGGTGTCTATATCCCCGGCCGGGTCGATAGCCGTGCCGGCGCCGACAATGGTAGCGTCGAACGTTACGGTAATTCCGCCGGGTGTCCCGAAGGGCTCAGCCAGATTGTAGCGCAAGTTGTCGTAGCCACCTTTGCCGTGAATGGTGTCGGCCCCGATGTAGGGGTCATAGGCTTCACCGGTGACGTCGTTGTCGGAGCCGGTGATCACATCTGCCAACGGCGTGCCAAATACCCGCTCGATATTGAAGATCATGTCATTCGCGCCGTAGGTGTCGGTCGCCGTGTTGTTCGACAGATCGACCGTCACACCGGACCGAATTCCCGGATTCTGCCAGTATTCGTCGAAGTAGTTGACGATATCCCAGACGAAATTGCTGTCGTCATAGGCGCTCGGACCGCCATCGAGCAGGTCGTCGCCATCTCCCCCGAGAAGCTGGTCCTCTGCATCGAAACCACGCAGTTCGTCTTCGCCATCGCTGCCTTCCATGCGATCGCGCGCGGCGGTTCCATTGATGATCCCAGCTCCGCTGATTTCATTCGGATCGACCAGGGACCAGAGGCCGACTGTGGTGTTGGCAAAGACGACTTCCTGGATACGGGTGAACGTATCGCTGCCGTCTGGAGAACCCGCCCGGGTGTCGGTGATGGTGTACGTGCCGTCCAGGTTTGTAACGACGTCATAATTGTCGAGATTTCCAGACAGACGAATTCGGTTCCATCCTGCGCCCCCATCAATCGTGTCGTCACCGGCACCACCATCCAGCAGATCGTGCCCCTCGCCGCCGCGCAGTTCGTCAGCCCCAGCACCGCCCAGCAGTTCGTCGTCCCCGCCGAACCCGTCGATCTCGTCATCGCCGTCCATGCCGCGCAGGGCGTTGTTTCCGTCATTGCCGAAAATGGTGTCACTCCCAGCCCCACCTTCGGCGTTCTCGATGCTGATGAGGACGTCCGTTTCGATATCCGTTCCTTCGGCATATCCCACCGGCGTTGTCGGATCATAGGTGCCGGCCAATATGTCGCCGATGGTCGTTGCGCCTGCAGCCTGCGCGCTGCGATCCTCTTCACGAAGATCGATCAGCACAGCATTGGTTGCGGACGGATAAGACACGGTGTCGCCGCCCGGCCCACCATCAATGATGTCGATCCCGCCGCCATTGCCGGCAACAATCAGATCGTTTCCGGCGCCGGTCTGGGCAATGTCGTTGCCGTCGCCGATGGAGACGGTATCGTTGCCGGCACCGGTGACCACGGTATCATCGCCGTCGCCGGTATCGACTGTGTGGCCACCGGATCCGAGCCGTACGGTGTCGTCGCCTTCTCCGGTCGTCACTGTGCGGGCCGTGCCGTCAACCAGCAGGATTTCCTCGTCCTCGGTCGACGAGGAAAGGTCGACCTCGGGTTCTTGCGAAGGTATGAGGTCCCAGAGCGTTTCAGGGAGCGGTCCGTCGTTCAGAGCAGACTGCACAAGATAGTTCTCCACCGCCGGCTGCGCCCGTTCCACGCATTCCTCGGAATTGACGAACTGCTCCAGCAGAATGGCCCGAACCTCTTGCTTCATGGCTTCCGTCGGTGTCGAGCCGCCGGTCAGGCCATCCAACAGGTTTTCGTAAACCTGAGTCCAATAGTCGCGGCCGGAATCATCCGGCTCGCGGTCAAGGACGTTGCGGTAAAGAGCGGTGACATATTCGGACGCGGTGGGATCTGCACCGTAGCGCGTGACGAATTCCTCTGTCGCCGGGGTTACGAAAAATCGAGCCACAGCGACCAAGGCCTCATCGACCGTCGTGCTGTTGGGATCGTCCATGGCCTGAATGTGCTCGGAGCGGAACACGTTTACCCAAAAGTTCAGTCCGCCGATGTCGGCCGAGCGGCCATAGACGGCCTGATAGATGCGCAGCATCGGCGCGATGAATTCTTCAACCTCTGAGCTGCCGGCGAGGCTCTCGACGAGAGCCAGCAGTGCAGCATCGTTCTGTTCCGATGCAAGCGCCGCATCAAGCTCGTCCGATGTCGGGTTGCGCTGTAAGATTGCCTGGAATGCATGCGCAACATCGTCAATATAGGCCATGGTTGTCTCCCCTGAATGAAACTCCTGCCCACAACGCTTGCCTGAACGCCGTTGCGACAGTCGGGGCGAGTATCTTCAGGAGCCGTGATTCCAGCGTGACTTCTGCGTTAGTGCTATGAGCGATTGCGTGAATCCATGCGGTGCCGCCGCCCACACCCGGTAGTCCGGTAAGCGTTGCAGCTTTTCTCGAATTCGAACGTATTGGCGGATGGCGCCCAGGCGATCCAATGTGTCAGCTCGACGTCAACGACGCGAGCCTCAGCCACCAACGAGACGCGGCAGGCAGATTTGCAGGAACTGATGCGACGGTCAGTCCTTCAATTTTTGGCGCGCTTTGGTCGCTTTCCCCGACGTGCGCGGTTTGGAGAAGTCTGCCTTCTTTTCCAGCTGCGCAGACGGGTTGGCCTTGGCGCCTGTGAAGGCGTCTGCCCAGTCGCCCAATTTCTCGTCGAAATCCGGCCAGTCATGCAGGTCTTCCTGATCGCGATACATGGCAAAGGGGCGCAGGGTGCTTTCATAGAAGTCCACCTGCTCGTGCCTGCGGTACTGTTCGGGATTGTAGCGGTCCCAGTGACGGACCTGGTCTAGCGGACGCCGATAGCGGCGATCCTGGCTGGCGACAGGATAGCCTATCGGAATGGTGCCGTAGGCTTTCATCCAATCAGGATAGCCGAGAATTTCGGCGAGCTCGCGGTTGGTGATGTCCTCGCCGCCACCCGAGAGCCATGCCGATGTCAGGCCTTCCGCGGTCACCCCAAGCTGGATGTTCTGGACCGCGGCGCCGAGAGAACCGAGAAAAATCGCTTCGTTGTTGTCCAGATACTCAGCTTCCCAGCCCTGGCTGGTCGGTTGGGGAAAACAGACTTTCCAGCGCGGATCGCCAAGCACGATGACGATTGCCACCGTGTTTGACAGATAATTCTTCGAAACCGCGGGGAACCCTTTGGCATGGTCGACCAATCGCTGCGCCTGACGCAGGAACACCTGCCGAACCTCTTCGCGCATCTGCGGATCACGAACGACGATGAAGTCCCAACACTGAACATTAGCGCCCGAGGGCGCCCAGCGGCCACATTCGACGATGCGGTCGAGAACCTCCGGCTCGACTTCACGACCGGCCTCGAATTTGCGAGTGCTGCGGCGGCGCTGGATGACGTCTTGAAAATCGTTGGTGGGCTTTGGGTCGTTCATCGAAAGTCCCTGAATTGACTGCGTATACCGCAGGATATCCGCGGCCGATCGAAAAGAACAATAGACTTGGCGCGATCTCTGCGACCACGCCATTAGGCAGTTTTTCTCCGGAGAACTGAACGAAATGGCCGTTTCGGCGCCGAAATCAGCGACGGACTATTTGCCAATTGCTGCTTGAAGGCAGCGGGGGCGCCCCAAAGTGCTTCTATCGAACAGTCTGCCAATGGGAAAAGAACCAAGCGAGACAACAGAGCGGTTCCGACCCCATGAACCCGCCTATCGAGTGTATCGCGCTCCTGCTTCAGGGCGGTGGCCCCCTCGGGGCCTATCGGGCGGGCGTGTACGAAGCCATGGCCGAAATCGACCTGCATCCCACCTGGCTGGTTGCTGTCCACTGGATTTTCAACAGGGAACCACAAATCGATACGCCCCCAACATCAATCCGCTATTTCCATTTCCTCACCGCCATAGCGTTGGCCTGAATATCGTTGTTACCATTGACGCAGGGCCTAGCTGCTCGCCACCTCTGGGCCACCCTGTGCGGGATGCCTGGGGGAATCATGTATTCCGGCGGTTGGCTAACTACAAAATGTAGTTTGTCGTCAAAAACAAGCCGCGACGGCCCCTGCCGGAACTCCTTGACAGACGCTTTCCTTAGATACCCACCCTGCATCGATCACGACACTGAGGTTTTCCTGGGTAATTGGTACGGGATCAAGAAAAACAGAACGAACCGCTGTCCCTGACGGTCCTCCCGAGAATACCTCTGAGCCTGGAAGGTCATCGGCTGAAGTTCCTTCTGCCAACATAATCGCGGCTTGTGCCGCCGCCTTTCCGAGTTCGCGCGCGTCCTTCCAAACTGAGACCGTTTGAGTGCCGAGCGCGACACGATTGAGCGCAGCGAAGTCTCCGTCCTGTCCAGAAACAGATACCGTTCCATCCAGGCCTTGGGCGGTGAGTGCAGCTACTACGCCACCAGCAGTGCCGTCATTTGACGCAACCACCGCATCGACTTGATTATCGTTGGCCGTGAGGATTTGTTCCATATTCCTCTGCGCATTTTCAGGCTTCCAACCGTCCGTGTAAGCCTCACCCACATTCTTGATGTCCCCGCGGTCAATAGCTTCCTTCAAGACCTCCATCTGTCCAGCAAACAGGAAATCTGCGTTTGGGTCCGCGGACGATCCTTTGATAAAGACATAATTGCCTTTTGGCTTAGCAGCGAGGATTGCCCTTGCCTGCATGCGTCCGACCTCTTTGTTGTCAAAAGAGATGTAGACAGCATCAGGGTTTTCAATCAGTCGGTCATAACCAATGACGGGAATGCCCTCTGCAACTGCCCTCTCGACCGCTGGGATGATGGCTTGGGAATCCTGTGCGAGAATGATCAGTGTATCTGCACCCTGTGCGATCAGTGACTCCACGTCTGCAAGCTGCTTTGCGGCTGACGACTGTGCATCAGCGGATATGAATTTGTAGCCTGCCGCCGCAATTGCAGCCTTCATCGCGGACTCGTCTGTCTTCCAACGCTCTTCTTGAAAATTCGACCAGGATACGCCGACGGTGCGGCAGTCGTGACCCGCTTCATGGCACGCAAGAGATTTCGGAGCTACGGCTATTGTGAAAATAGCGACGCTGAGTGCCAATAGAGCTGATCTCAAGCGCATTTGCCTGATCCGTCCGTGTCTAAGAGATTGCGGTTCACTAAGGCTGTCTCGATTTGAGGTGGAAAAAGAGCACCTTTGTTGAAGGAATGCTCAAATTGTTCCCAAAGTAATCCCTTCGCTCCTCGGAAATCAGTTGCCTGCAAGCATGCGGACCGAAAGTTTGCTTTCGATAGATCAGCACCCGAGAAAATCGTCCTCCGGTTACGACGCATCTCGACATCGTCTAGGTGTTGAGATGTCATTGGTTTGCCGAAGCTGGCGCGCTCGAAATTCACCCCTTGGAGGTTGGCTCGTTGGAAGCTGCTCACAGCCACCCGAGCACCCAAAAAAGTCGCGCCGCTCAAGTTCTCCCCATAAAAGTCGACGCCCCACAAACTAGCGTCGTCAAGTCGCAGGAGTTTAAGGTCAAAGGGGTGCCTTACAAAATCGTACCGTTTTAGGATTGCGCCTGTTAGGTCAAGTCCGCAACTGCCGAGCGAGCAGCTTGTTCGCCGTTCTATCTCCGCATAAGAAATCAATGTATCGGCATCTGAATGCAAATCTTCAAGAGTTTCATTGTACAATTTTTGGTTACTCTCTGCGGAATCACCGTTACTTGAGAGCATGCCACGAGCATAAACTTCAAGTATATTTACTTTGCGGAGCGTACCGTACCTTATGTGATTTTTTAGATCTGAAATGTTGCTTGTGTCAAATTTTTGTGATGATATCTTATCTACAAAATATATCTTATCCGAAAGATCTTTTTGTTCGGATATTGCCTGAATTATTGTTTTTTGTAATTCAGAATTTTCTATAGATCGATCGAAAAGCGCCTCTAAACTAAAGTGTCGCTGGGAGCTTTTTTCACTGTTAAGGCCAATTATCAGATCTGCAATTACACCCTTCTCATAGTTTCTTAGTGCAACATATGAATTATAAATGGCGATAGTACTTGTAAACAACCCTGTGATTGCGACAAGCGACGTTGCAGCTCCACCGAGGCGGGAGATTTGATCAAAAAAACTAACCTTTTTGTTTGCCTGGTTTCGTGCGGCATCATTGCGTATCTCAAGCGCTTCGATTTCAGCAAGGAGCTTCCGTCTCTGCAAACGCTTGTCTGCTGGATAGATGGGATTGATTTGTGTATTCAGTTTCTTCATTGATGGCTACTCAGTGCGCTATTTTTGAAAGAGTTCCACCAGATCTTTGCTTATTTCAATCGAATAACAATCGATACGGAAGCAAGGCTACCCCCAACTGCTTTGTTATACAACTCAGTATTGGATATCACATTCTTTCTACAGGCGCGGCTTGAGCAAACTGCTGAACAAGCATGCCAACAACCTCACGCAACGGCAGGCACGACGCCTCGCAGAATATCTTGATCGAAGGCCGGCCATCGAAGGCATCCATCGGTTCAATGAAGATCCGATGGGCGTGTTGACCGCCAGGAACCAATCCAAAAGACAGTGCAGGACATTGTTACGCCGACTGGTAGTTGCCATCGACCAGCTCCAGCAGAGTGGCTTCTGGGATCGTCAAAAGCTCGCAAAGACACAGCAAAGCTGGCAGGACGAGATCGCACGCATGTTGCGCTTCTCGCGCTCAAACGGGATCACCGAAGGCTATCATCGAAAAATGAAACTCATCCAACGCAGAGCCTTCGGGTTCCGCAACTTCGAAAACTACAGAAAGCGCGTTCGAGCTCTCTGCGCTTGAAGGTCAAAGGAGGAGAGATCTGATACAGAACTGACCCACACTCTGCAGATCATGGGCGGGTGCCCCCGTATTCGACGAAGAGCCCGAAGAGCCAGGATAAATGGTGCCCAGAGCTGGAATCGAACCAGCGACACACGGATTTTCAGTCCGTTGCTCTACCAACTGAGCTATCTGGGCAACTGCCTTGGCGCAGGGGTCTTGATCGACCCTTACAGCAGGGGGCGTTGGTGGTCCCCCTTTCAGGCGAGCGGGTTTATAGCATGTCCGGAGGGCGTGTCCAGCCGAATAAGCGGCCGGCCTGCGGTTTTTTTCAATGCGCTCAAGGCGGTATCAGTCGCCATCTTCGGACGGGCGCTGATTTTCCTCTTCCTCGGTCACCGGGATGGCGTAGGAGCCGGTCAGCCAGCGGTTGAGATCGATGTTCTTGCAGCGTTCGGAGCAGAACGGATAGGTGGCGCGGGCCGACGGCCGGCCGCACTCCGGACAGGGGCGCGCCTTGCGCAGCGGTTCAACGTTGCTGGTTTTGTCGCCCATTGCGGCTCTAATCCGGTTCGAGCCAGCGGGCGTGCACATCGAAGCCCTCGCCGACCAGCATGTTGACTGTTTCCATCAATGGCAGGCCGACGACGTTGGAATAGGAGCCGACCAGTTTGGCCACGAAGGCGCCGGCGAGACCCTGGATGGCGTAGCCGCCGGCTTTGCCGCGCCATTCACCGGAGGCGAGATAGGCTTCGATCTCGACCCGCGACAGACGCTTGAAGCGCACCCGGGTCTCGACAATCTTGTGGCGGTAGCGGTTGTTCGGCGTCACCAGCGTCAGGCCGGTATAAACACGGTGTGAACGGCCGGACAGCATGTAGAGTGCGGCGGATGCCTCATTGGCCAGCTCCGCCTTGTCGAGAAGGCGACGCCCGATAGCGACCACCGTATCGGCCGACAGGATGTAACGGTTGGGCCAGTTGGGATCACCCTTCAGCACTTTGACGGCAGCCTCGGCCTTCTGTCGCGACAGTCGGCGGGCAAGTGTCCGTGGATGTTCGGATTTGCCGGGAGTCTCGTCGATCTCCATCGGCATAAGATGATCCGGCTCAAGTCCGGCCTGCTGCAGAAGTTCGACACGGCGCGGCGAGCCGGAGGCCAGAATGAGTTTGGGCGAAGGGACCATGGCGCGAAGAGCGCTATTTGAACCGGTAGGTAATCCGGCCCTTGGTCAGATCATAGGGCGTCATTTCGACGAGCACCTTGTCGCCAGCCAGCACGCGGATACGGTTCTTGCGCATGCGCCCGGCAGTGTGCGCAATGATCTCATGCTCGTTTTCCAGTTTGACGCGGAATGTCGCGTTGGGCAGCAGTTCCGTGACCACGCCTGGAAACTCGAGGACTTCTTCCTTAGCCATATAGTCTCAATCATCCTGTTGACGGCGGATGCGGGGTCGCACCGCGAATGCGCGGGAACCTACACAATCGCTTGGGCTTTGTGAACCGAATACCTCGCGGTTGGGCGATTCTTATGCCTTGGGTTTTCCGAAGCGCTTCTTCAGCATCATCTCGATATGATCCCGCACGTCACGATAGGCGGACAGGATGCGCTCGCGGCTGCCGGTGGCGACGGCGGGGTCCGGGGTTGGCCAGTAGACAACGTCAACCGCGTTTGCGCGAGTCATTTCCAGCGCCTGGTGGTGGGCCTCCGGCGCCAGCGTGATGATCAGGTCGAAATAGTCGTCTTCCAGGTCATCCAGGGTCTGCGGCTGTCGGCGGCCAAGGTCGAGCCCTACCTCTTCGAGCACCGCATCGACAAAAGGATCGCGCTCGCCGTGGCGCACACCGGCCGAGGCAATGTAGGTGCCGGACGGCAGATATCGTTTGGCCAGTTGTTCGGCCATGGGTGAGCGGATGGAGTTCATGCCGCAGACGAAGAGCACGGCGGACGGAAGGTCCGGCGCGGCAGGTCCGCTGTCGCCCATGGCCACCAAGGTCAGCCGCGCCAATGGAGGACGCAGACAAGCGTGAACAAGCGGCGGGCGGTGTCGAAATCGATGGTGATCTTACCGTCCAGCCGGTCCATCAGCGTCTGCGATCCTTCGTTGTGAATGCCGCGCCGGCCCATATCGATCGCCTCGATCTGGCTCGGCGTCGAACTGCGGATCGCCTCATAGTAGCTCTCGCAGATCATGAAATAGTCTTTGACAATGCGGCGAAATGGGGTGAGCGAGAGAATATGGGTCGCGACGGCGCCGTCGTCTTCCTGCGTCACCGTGAAGACAAGCTTCGAATCGACCAGCGAAAGCTTCAGCTTGTAGGGTCCGCCATCATGGCCGACCGGCTGGAAGCTGTTTTCCTCGATGAGATCGAAAATGGCGACGGCACGCTCATGCTCGACATCCGGCGTCGAACGCCCGATGGATTCATCGAGCGTGACTTCCGAAAGCCTGAATGCGCCGTTTTCGGCCATTTTTCAGCATTCCCTCCAGCTGCGAACGGCAGCCGGTCCGCTCGAATTGCCGCACTGCACAATGAATGCGGCCCATACTCCTATCGGTTCATCCGAATTGCAACAGAGCGTGCGTGGGCGTCAAGGCCTTCTGCCTCCGCCAGCGCGATCGCGGCCGGTCCGAGCGCGGCCAGTTGCTCGGCGTCGAGCCGCAGCACGGAGGTGCGTTTGACATAGTCGAGCACCGACAGGCCGGAGGAAAAGCGCGCCGAACGAGCGGTCGGCAGCACATGGTTGGAACCACCGACATAGTCGCCGATCACTTCCGGCGTGTGACGGCCGATGAATATAGCGCCGGCGTTGCGGATCTTGGGCATCAGCGCATCCGGGTTGTCGACCGCCAGCTCCAGATGTTCCGCTGCAAGGCGGTTGACCAGCGGCATGGCGGTATCGAAGTCGGCAACTTCGATGATGGCGCCGAAATCGCGCCAGCTGGCGCCAGCCACCTCGCCACGCGGAAGGGCCTTTAATTGCAATTCAACGGCCTTCTCCACCGCATCGGCCATCTCAGCGCTGTTGGTGATCAGGATCGATTGGGCGGACGTGTCATGCTCGGCCTGTGCGAGCAGGTCGGCGGCGATCCAGGCCGGATCGTTGTTGGCATCTGCCAGCACGAGCACTTCCGACGGGCCGGCGATCATGTCGATGCCAACGGTGCCGAAAACCTGTTTCTTGGCCGCTGCCACGTAGGCATTGCCGGGGCCGACGATTTTCGCGACCGGGGCAATGGTTTCGGTGCCGTAGGCAAGCGCCGCCACGGCCTGGGCGCCGCCGACGCGGTAGATTTCCGAAACCCCAGCCAATTTCGCTGCGGCCAGAACCAGCGGATTGAGCTCGCCATCCGGGCACGGCACGACAATGACGATGCGCTCGACGCCGGCAACCTGCGCAGGCACGGCATTCATCAGCACCGAACTTGGATAGCTCGCCAAGCCACCAGGCACATAAAGGCCAACGGCTTCGATCGCCGTCCAGCGCGAGCCGAGCCCGACACCGAGATGATCCTCGTAGAAATCGTCCTTCGGCATCTGCCGCGCGTGGTGGCTTTCAATGCGTTTGTGGGCGAGTTTCAGCGCGTCCATCGTGGACTGATCGACACTGGCAACTGCTGCATCAATTGCGTCCGCGGTGATGGAAATGCCTTTGGTCTCGAGATCGAGACGGTCGAATTTCCGGGTGTAGTCGATCAGCGCCGCATCACCGCGCTGCCTGACATCTGCGATGATCTGGGCGGCGACGGCGTTGACGTCTTCCGACACCTCGCGTTTCATCGCCAGAAGATCGGCAAAATCGGCATCGAACGTCGTGCTCGACTGATGCAGGCGTCGGACCACGGGCCCTCTCCTTGGAAACTCTGCGCGTTAGAGCATAGGGCGATAAGTTTGCACCATTTGACCGCGGCGATTTTGGTCTCTGGCTAGGCGGATTGCAGGCTGTGGTGTGATCCCACCACTAGTGCAAGCCAACGACGCCAGGGGCCAAAAGCGCCCGGCCCGAAGGGTGGCTGCATATCGGCCCATCGGCTGCGTTGTATCGCTTGCCCGATGCACCACATCGCGCTGCGCGACGCGCCTTGCCGAGTGGAGCCGATCTGCAGCCATCAAATGATCCAAACTTATCGCCCTTTGCTCTAAACGTCGGACAAAGGGTGGTTGGGGCGGAATTCCGTTTCCCAGGCCGCGCCAAGGTCGCTCATCTGCGCTTCGATACACTCGACCGACAATTCGATCGCCGCGTCGCCGGAAAAGATCAGCTCAATGGTGCCGGCTGGCGCCTCATCGCCGGGCACGAAATTGATGGTCAGCAAAGACAGGACCTTGTCGCCCTCGCGTCGGCTGAACCCACGTGAGCGAACGGCGATGACCCGGTTGAAATGCAACGCCGAACGGCGGCGTTCGTAGGAGCGGCGGCGCTTGCCGGCGGATTCTTCCCAGACAAAGCGATTGCCGGCCAACAGGAAGCGCATGTCCTTGGCTTGATAGTCGAGATCGTCTGCCTTGATCACCGCATCCTGCATGTAGGCGGACACGATGGACAGGTCCTCCTTGTCGAGGGCCATCAGTTTCAGGATTTTCATCGAGCGCTCTTGTTCCTGGCTGCGGCGCACGTGCCGCGTCGACAAGCTAGATAGTCATTTGCGGCGGCAGGTGCAAATGCCTTTGCGAAACTCCACATATCAGTCTGCGCGACTGTCCTGCGTTCCCCAGTTGCGCATGGCCTCGATTACCGGGAGCATGGACCGTCCGCGATCGGTCAGAGCGTATTCGACCCGCGGCGGCACCTCGGCGAATACTGTGCGGGATACCAGACCGTCGCCCTCCAGTTCTCGCAGTTGCTGGGTCAGCATCTGTTTGGTGATCCCGGGAATGGCTCGGCGCATGGCACCGAACCGGCCCACCCCGTTGTCGACGCAAAACAGAATCACAGGCTTCCATTTGCCACCGATGACGCCGAGGCATCGGGTCACGGGGCATTCGTCGTTACGGTCCGGAATTTTCATTGGTCTGTTTTTCCTGACTAGATCAGAAAACAATGACTAGTTGTCATTTTCATAACAATGGTCACATTGGAGGACCATCGTCAATCGATGGAGCCTGACCATGACCCTTTTTCGACATCTCGTCCTGATCGCCGCCTTGCTGTCCGCAACCGAAATCTCACTGGCTACCGATACCAGTCTCGAGGGGTTGCGCGCCCGCGTCGTCGGCACCTGGACATCAATCGCCTGCGAGCTGCGCCCGCAGCAGAACCCGGCCGATCCGGCTGCCGCGCCAACGCCAACCTATCTGACCCGTGACTTTACCTACGATACGGATGGCGGGTTCAGCGCCACGATCACAGTCTATGCGGATCCCGGTTGTTCCATGCCGATGGCATCCTACGACTTTGCCGGGGAAATTCTGTGGCACGATGCAAACCCGGCTGCCCCGGGAGCGTGGTCGCAGGATTATGTGCTTAACCGCAAACTGGAATTGACCATTCAGGCCGAGCCGATGGCCGCGCAGCTCAATCAGTTTCCCGACGGCGCCTGCGGCGAGGGTCCCTTCGTGGTCGGCGAAACGCGCGACATCCTCGGCCGCCCCTGCATGCTGCTGCGCTTTGTCGACGGCAGCCCCTACGTGATCGATCACGATTTTCTCTATGTGCGGCAAGACGCGCCCACCATGCTTTTCATGGGCGCCAAACATGTTGACGGAACCGGTTTCTACACGCCGGAGAACCGCCCGACTGTCGGACTTCAGCAGCCGCTGATCAAGGTTCAGTAACCATCCCTTGCGGGAGTATTGTCAGCCGCTGATGCGCTCGACTTCGGCACCGCAGCGCGTCAGCTTCTGCTCCAGCCGCTCGAAGCCGCGGTCGAGATGGTAGACCCGATTGACCACAGTTTCGCCTTCAGCGGCGAGGCCGGCAATGACCAGCGAGACGGAGGCCCGCAGGTCGGTCGCCATGACCTGGGCTCCCTTCAAAGCGTCGACGCCCCGTATGGTGGCCGTCTGGCCGGAAAGCTGGATGTCGGCACCGAGCCGCGCCAGCTCCTGGACGTGCATGAAGCGGTTTTCAAAGATGGTCTCGGTGATCTTGGACGTTCCCTTGGCGCGGGTCATCAGCGCCATGAACTGCGCCTGCAGATCGGTCGGGAAGCCGGGGAACGGGTCAGTGGTTACGTCGACCGGCGACAGACCGGAGCCGTTGCGCTTGATGTGCAGACCGGAATTGGTCGGCGTTACCTCGGCGCCGGCCTCACGCAGCGTATCGAGCGCCGTGTCCAAAAGCGTAGCGTTGGTGTCTTCCAGGGTGACATCACCGCCGGCCATGGCAACGGCCATAGCGTAGGTGCCGGTTTCGATGCGGTCGGGCAGCACCCGGTGGCGGGCACCCGACAGTGCATCGACACCCTCAATGATGATGGTGGAGGTGCCGGCGCCCGAGATGCGGGCGCCCATGGCGTTGAGACAGTCGGCGAGGTTGACGACTTCCGGCTCGCGTGCCGCGTTGTGGATCTCCACGGTGCCGCGGGCCAAGGTAGCGGTCATCATCAACACGTGGGTCGCGCCAACGGACACTTTCGGGAATTCGAAACGGCCGGCCTGAATGCCATTGGGTGCGCGGGCATTGACGTAACCGCCGTCGATGTCGATCTCGACGCCAAGCGCCTGAAGGCCGTCGATGAACAGATCGACCGGCCGTGTGCCGATGGCGCAACCGCCGGGAAGCGATACCCGCGCTTCGCCCATGCGAGCGACCAGCGGGCCGATGACCCAGAAACTGGCGCGCATTTTCGACACCAGCTCGTAGGGTGCGGTGGTGTCGACGATGTGGCGGGCGGAGAAATGGATGGTGCGCGAATAGCCCTCACCTTCGCGCTGGCGGCGACCGTTGACCGAATGGTCGACGCCGTGATTGCCGAGAATCTGGATCAGCCGCTCGACATCGGCGAGGCGCGGCACGTTTTCCAGCGTCAAGGTATCGTCGGTCAGAAGCGACGCGATCATCAGTGGCAGTGCGGCGTTCTTGGCGCCGGAGATTGGGATGACCCCGTTGAGCGGTTTGCCGCCGACGATTCTGATGCGATCCATGCAGTCCCCGAGCTTGTCGCCCGCCCCTTTGTATCACCGGCGATCGCCGGTCGTCATTTGTCCTTCGCGGCACTCGCCGCAGCCGGCAGTCCTCCGGCCTCGTCCATGGCGCCGCCGCGGCGGGCCCTCACCTGCTTCTTGCGACGCTGTAGATTGGCGCGCAATTCGGCCGCCAGCCGGGCCTTGCGGACCTCCGCCGGGCTCTTGCCATCACCGCTGTCGCTGGTTTGTCCCATCGGGCCGACATACCGCATTCCCCGGCACCTGGCAAAGGGCAATTGCATGGCGTAATTCGGGCAAGTGCGGCACAGCATGCGCCGCTATGCTTAACGCTTGGTAAAAAGCGCTCTCGCTGCCGCTTTCATCCTTGCGCTGTCCGCCAGTCTATGGCAATAGGCTCCGCGTCCTTGCGCAAGCTGGCCCCGCGCCGCATTTCCGCGCCGACACGCTGCCGTAGCTCAGGGGTAGAGCACTCCCTTGGTAAGGGAGAGGTCGAGAGTTCAAATCTCTCCGGCAGCACCATATAATCAAAGACCTCGCAGCGCCTTCAAAACCTATTTGGTTACTCCGGGATGAAACCGGAATAAATGCAATATCTCTGCCGCAGGCAGTCCGGGTGGCTGTAATGCTTTTTCAAGCGTTTGCGGGTGAGGCTGACACCTGCTTTGTGGTCGTTGATCCTGTTTTTGAACCAATCGGATTGCTGCCGTAAGATGTGCGCTGTGGCGGCGCGATGAAGCAATGCGACGTCCCCTGCGCGGGCAAATCCCTTCTCTTGGACCAAAACTAACTGTCACCGCCTGGACAGTCTGCCGGATCAGTATAGGTCGAAGCTGATCCGGCCTTTTGCAAGGGCGCGCAATACGGGCAAGGATGAGCGACGAGAAGCCCGCCCCCGAAAACCCCGGTGGATCGGATCTGCGGTTTTGGACATGCCGGCGCTGGAGACAAGCTTTGTGTCGACGTCTAGGACCATAATGATCAGCACGCAGCCATCGTTGTCCCGCGCTCAGTGGAAAGTGATTTTCGCTCTGCTTTCAGCGGGCCGGACTTCTGGCCGCAAAGATCTGCGGCCACTCACCTGCGGAAGCGATTGCAATTGCTCTCCGGGTCCGTGCGATTGGCTTGGGGGTCACCGATAACAACAAAAACGGCTTACGCCTGATTCTGGGGAGCGGCTCCGCATTGGATTTGATTGTGTCTGAAGCAGCATCGGAACAGAGTCGCACAGCGCTCGCCGCGATAGACAGATATCAGAAGTCAGGTGGCCCGGAAGCGGCCCATTGAGGCTGTCAGTATTGTTCGCGTAGTCGCTCTAAATCCACGCCGCCATCGCGGCAAAACTCAATTACCACCAAATGCTGAGTTCGTGTGTCGCCAACCTTCATAACGAATGGTCCCTTGCTAAAACCGATAAACGGCTGGGACGCTGCATCACCAGAACTCCTTTTCGCGTCGACCCAACCGCAGACCGTGAACACCGTCGGCAAGATTGTCGGAGCTGATGCGATATGCCCGAAGCGCGCGGCCTCCGGATTCTTCAATTCGGCACGTATCGCGCTGTGTATCTCTTCGAGCTGAGCTCCTGACAGATGATGGCCGGAGCCGTTCAATACATGTTCTCCCCGTAAATCCTGGGCCCGCACCGCCAAGAGCTGATGCTGATCGGTGCCAATAGCATTTCGGTCGGTTGTTATGGAAACTGAAATCAGGCCCGCCAGGAACCAGGGTATCTGCATTAGGTCGTCCTTCTCGGACCAACTGAGACAAAAGCGGACCGAAGCCACAAGTACAGCTACAAATGCCTGGGTCGTGACCCGCACGCCTTCCAGAAACCGGGCTGGGCTCCTCCAGGACCGTTCGGCCTGAACAAAATGGGGTCCACGGTGGCCACCTGAAATTGAACCACAACGGATACACCAGACGCAAGTGATTCTCGGGAAAAAGGCAATAAATTCATATAGTAATAGAAATATTTCTCCATGAATTTCGTGTCTTATAGACAGCAATAATAGGACCTGGACCGTAGCATCATTATTATTGATGGTAGTTCGTCGCATGGGGCGACTAGGATGGATTCGGGCTTAACTCCGTGATCGGTCGCGGCCGCCATCGGGCGCGCGTGCTGGAGAAAAGGCCGAAGGGTCAGATCCAATCACACACGCATGCCGTTTCGGTCGGCCGCTATCGGGCCAACGAAGAGTTCAAGAGCCAGGGCAACCGATAACGTGCACCCTGCGTTCCGGACAACGGACAGGAACGATGAGGCTCCAATCGGCATGCCAACAGAACTGGTCCACACGGCCGGCGGAAACGAAACGCTGCCGCGCAATGGCGCGCTGCTGATCTGCATCAAGGTCAAGTGAGAAAGACGGGCCCTCCGAACGGGAACGAATTAAGCTTCAGGCGGGTTAAACGGCGTTTCAAAGAGAGCTTTGTTGAAAGCGAAATCGCACCGTTCAAATACGGGGAAATTCGGCCTCGATTTGGCTGCTCCTCGCACCTTCTGGCTCAGTCATTGCACGATCACGTCTTAGCTGCGCGGTCATTCTTTGTGGCCGAGGCACAGCACAGACAGGCCAGCGATCCGGTTGGCAGAAAAGAGGGGCAGTTCGGCGGCGCAGAGCGCCTTCAGGATGGCATTTGCAACAGGACCTTGTCGGGTCAATTGCGAGCGCGGGGCATCACCGCGGGAGATGAGATTGCCGAAAAGGCGGGTCGTTGCGGCGATCGGGAAGACGGAACCAAAGCAGTAGAAGCCTTGGTCGACCCGCAGCCCCGCGGTCTTCATGACGAGGCGTACCTGCCGCAATGTGTAACGTCGGTAGTGGCGGAGAAATTCGTCATGGCCACTCCACAGAAAACCAAATGCTGGAACGGTGATCAGAAACCGCGTGCCGCAGGTGACCTTTTCGACATATTCGCGCAATAGGGCCACGTCATCGGTCACGTGTTCCAAAACATCCATCAGCAGTACCAGGTCCGCGTCGGTGCTGGCGATTTCACCGCAGTAGGCAAGAGACTTGCCGCCTAGTGTCTCGCTCCAATCTCCAGCGTAGTTTGGATCAACACAAACGGCCCTTTGCGCATCGGTCTCAGACAATAGGCATTTTGCAAAGTACCCGGAGCCCGCACCGACATCGAGCACTTCGGTGGGAGTAATCGCACCCAGGGCTCTGAGCATGAATTTGGACTTAGATACGTAATACCAGTGGCTCCCGATGTCCTCGCCCAGAATATCGGTTTCAAGTAAATCCATTTTGGAGTTCCTAATTTGCGGATGAACGAGTGGCCTCGCCATCGCAGGCGGGCTCCTCCAGCTCTTTGAAACAACGGACCGGAGCCTCAACCACTGCATTTGGCAATGGTTGGGCGCCGATCCGTGCCCCGAAGCTTCAGTATGTCCGGTTGCCGTCGGGGCGGCGCTTGAGTCTCCTTTAGTATTTGGGGTTGAGGAGCCCGCAAGGCCGACTTGTAGAGTTCACGAATCTAGAGCTTCGCGCAAGCCTTTGAGTCGAAATAACATAATAAATTCAAATAGTAATACGGATATTTCCTAATGAAACTCGCACCTCTTTCGTGGCGTGGCGAATGGGATTCATCCAGAATTCGCCAGCCCCGCTCAGCCTTCCCCTTACCACCGGCCAGCGAATAGCCGCAGTCCGCAGCCTCGATTTCGAACCACGCTTCTCGTCGCCCACTAATCGGGTGAGCGCTCCACAGAGGAATATCCGTATTAATATTTGAATTTATTGCGTTTTTTACAGTTTTTGCTTGCACCGAAAGAAACAGGTGTGGTTCCATCTCAGTCGGCCCCCGCGACTCCTGGCCCCATTTTGGGAAAAGCGGAAAGGCCGCACCCGGAAAGTGAGCCAAGCCCGGCTCCTGGAACAGCCTTTCGGGGTGCGGATCGGAGCCCAAGCATCTTCATAGCTGTGCTTGTGGCTCCGATCCGTCTGATTCTTGTTGGGCTCGGTTGCCATTGATCCACGGCCCTGAGCGAAACCTCGGAGGGGTTAGATGTTGGACCTCAGAAGAGCTTCACCAAAAGAAATTTCGGAGTTAATCGCGCGCGAGCAGTTGAAACTCGAGACCTGCGACAATGCGGATCGATGGGAATTGTCTGAACGCATCAATGGCCTGACCAGACTTCTTGATTTCGCCATCACAAGAGAGATTCTTAACTCTCGTCAATCGTCATCCTCGTAGAAGTCATCGGAACCGCCGTCCAGCAACGTTCCCAGCCGACAATTGGAGAAACATGATCGTGACCGAGGAACAGGCCAGAATGTTCTCGGAATTTATGAATTATCTGAAAGGTGACACAGACTACTATTTCATGGAGCGGAAGGACGCCGGTGAGTGGGGTGTTGGAAAGTATCATTATGATCCCGCAAAATACCCGGACCATGTGAGAGGCGGCCATTTTGTAGATTGGGCTGTGTGTCCAGCAGTGTTCGGACCTGTCGAACGGCAAATCTCATAGAGCCGGCCCAGCCGGATCCCAATGGCCTTTCTCGTAAAAAAATCAATCGAATGTTCTTGGGACGCGGATCGGTGACCAAACATTTGCAGCCATGCTTGTCGCTCCGCTCTGTTTAAAAGTCAGCTCGATTGTCGTTCTTTTTGCCTCCGCTGGAGTCAGGCGGGTCCACCCAATCTGTCAAAACGACAGGAAGGACATCGAATGCGTGCTTTGATCATTCTGCTGGCCTTAGCGGCGATCGGTTCATGCGGATGTCAAACCTTTGATGAAATGTGACCGGAAGAAATACAGGCTCTTGTGCAACAGAAAGGCGAAAAGTCTTTGGCCACAAGCCGGGAACTCCGGCATTCCCACAATGCATTCAAAGTTCCATCCAACAGCATGATCGAGATGTTAGCCGCCAACGACCGCCTCAGCCAGCAGCAGCACCGTTTGCAGTGTAGATGGCGATACTCTGACCTGCTTTTAGATTTTGACTGAGGTCGACCATGCCACTATCTCCCTCAATCGGATCCCGGGCTCGCGGAATCCATCGGGACGGCCTGACTGACAATGGGCACCAAGCCCGCGGTCGGGGACCGGATGGCAACTTCGAGGCTAACCACCACATCTGGTCCAGGGTCAATGGATGTAGCTCGTGTCGTTGCTGTGATCCAGGGCGGGTGGAATAACAACAATTTTCAATAGTCAAAGCCGAGAACCGACGGCACGCAAATCCATTTCCTGCGACCTGCCTTCTGTGGTGATCAGAAACCGACAGCGCATCTGCTGATCCTGCGGCGCTGACAAAAAAAATTCTGACCAAGCCTAGTCGCCATATCAGTCCGTTTGATTGTGACCACAATCACCCGATCCAATGAAGTAACTGAATCAATTCAACGATGGCCGCTTTGGCCGTCATCGACTGAGCACGACAGCAAACAAGTAACGACGTCATGGGGCCTGTCCTTCGGCGGAAAGACAAGCGCGTTTCGCCTGGTCCTAAATCGTTTGCGGATTATTGGCCGTGCCAGATTGAGTAGGCCATGCGCTCAACGTGAGCGGGCAGATTTTCTTCGTACATGAACCAATGGCTGAACTCGGGGAGCTTGACGGTCTGTTTGAGCTCTTCAACCGACTTGCCTGCCTGCATGCCTTCCCAGACCGCCTTAAACAGCGCTTCGTTGAAGGCAAGGTCTTCAGCCAGTCGCTCTGGCGAAGACCTGGCCATGTGGCCTGAAATTACAGCATCAATTTCCAGCTCTGCGGTCACACGGCGCAGCGTGTTCAGCGAGCCGATATAGTCATGCGTGTTGAGACGACCAGGCAGGTTCATCATACCCTGCAGGTGCCAGTCAACGGCCATCAGAAGCTTCTCCTCCGGCATGTAGATTGCGCTGTTGCACTGGCCGTCATTCGGACCAAAATATCGCATCTCGATGACCTTGCCGCCAAGCTCGATGCGGTGAAGGTCACCGTGGTAAAGCACGTCCGGCTGGACAACACGCATTTCAAGATCGCGGGCAAGCAATTCCTCGCAGCCTGCATGGGTGATGAATTCTGCACCTTCATCCTTGAAGATTTGACCGCCGCGAGAATGGTCGAAATGCGAGTGGGTATAAAGCACCTTAACCACCGGCTTATCGGTCAGTTTGGCGATTTCTGCACGCAGGGCTGCAGCGCGAAATTCTTGGTTTGGATCGACGACAAGAACGCCTTCATCGGTGATCACCGCAAGGCTGGAATAGTGCGCCATGTGGAAATGGTACACGCCAGGCTTCACTTCGGTCATTTCAGGCTTGGGCGCGTCGTTGCCTGCTGCAAATGCACCGCCCGCCATAAGCAGGCCAGCACCTAATGCGATCAGTCGATTTCCCATTGGGGCCTCCATTTAATTGACGCCCCCCGGACGCTCGCGAGAGGTCTTTTTGATCATCATTCGATGTCTGGGTCTGGCAGGTACACCACGCCGAACTGCTCTTCGATCATATCGAAATCACGGTCTCCGGTGTGGTTCTGGCGCGAGGTTTCAGCCATGAAATCCTCAGCCCAATTCCCGGGGAACATATAGCTGATCAGCTTGGCTGGCATGTCGCCTACATTCTTCATGTAATGCGAAACGCCGCGTGGGCAGTGAACGGAATCCCCTGCGCCAATCTTCTTCACTTCATCACCGATCTTGGCGATCAATTCGCCCGTGATGATGTGGAAGGTCTGGTCTTCCCATTTATGATAATGGTTGGGAATGAACCCACCGGGACCGATTACGCCGTCGCTGATGACGTACTCCTCCTGCGTCGCATCTTTGCCGACAACCACACCGGTGTATTCAGTTTCAGACATCCAGAACTTCTTGGAGCCTTCCCATGAACTGATGAGGGTTTGCTTTTTGGTGTCTTCGGTTTTTTCGGTCACTTTTCTTCTTTCTACTCTTGGGCGCGGGAGAACGTCTTTTTGGGCCTTTATTCCAATATATAATCTCTGTTTTTGTTTATAAACTCAATTGAAGTTGTATGATAATGAATATAAAGTTTATAATATGGATAAGCTACGGAACATGCGTCTCTTCTGCCGAGTCGTGGAGCTGGGCAGCTTCGTGAAGGTTGCTTCAGATCAGAATGTCAGCCCGACGATCATCGGGCGGCACATCAACAATTTGGAAAAATCCCTCGCGGTGCGGCTCGTCAACCGAACGACACGCACGATGGAGATCACTGAGGCTGGCAAACGATACTACGAGGGATGCAAGCGCCTGATCGGCCAAATGGAAGCGCTTGAACAGACCATATCGGATGACCCTGCCCTACCGCCGTCTGGCATCATCAAGGTCGCTGCGCCTGAAGGAATGGGATCGCCACTCATGCTCGATGCGATAGAGACGTTTCAAGATTTGTATCCGGATATCAGCATTGACCTGCTCCTTGAAAACACTCCGACTGATGTCGTCAGTGAGAACGTGGATGTTGCTGTTCGACTGGCCACGGTGTTGGAAGATTCCTCCCTGATCGTGCGCAAACTCGGTGCAACGAATTTGTGCCTGTTGGGCTCACCGCAATACCTGGAACGCTCAGGCCGTCCAGCATGCATGGCTGATCTCAGCAACCATGACTGCCTGCACTTCAGCACGGTGCGTTATGGCAGCAATTGGCCCTACATCTCGAACGGGAAAATCAAGAAGTTCAACGCGGACTGGAAATTTGTCACCAATCACACCCAAACCTTCTTGGATGCGATTGTGCGCGGGTTCGGACTGGGATTGGTGCCGGGTTTATTAGCCCGCCCCTTCGTGCTGTCAGGCAGTGTGGAGACCATTGAGCTGACCGAGAGTTTCCCGGAGGTCGGTATCTTCGCGGTGCTGCCCTTTCGCGATCTTGTCCCAAAGCGAGTTGCCTTGTTTGTTGATCATCTATCGCAGAGCATAGCGTAAGGTTTTCACCCCAAAGCGGAAAGCAGCCACTTGATGTAGTGACAGAATCCGCAGCTCTGACCAGGTTGTGTGAATTCAGTCCGCGCAGAGCTAGCAAACGCAGCGAATCTCTCTTCGACGGATTGCGATGCAGCGTCCGCGGCGGCGGGCTAAAGTGCCGGTTGGTTCCATGGTAGCTCCGACGGTGCCTGCCAGATTCCGGTGCCCGCAGCCCGCGGCTCACACTCCGCTTCAACAAAGTCGCGCAAGTATCTCGTGAAAACCCAGGCCTCTCACGGACCATCATCTCTTTGAGCTTGATGGGCCAGCTCGACGGACGGCGATGATCCGGTCCTAGTCATCCGCCCCGCGGTTGTCGCATTGCACATCGCGGCCGGCAGTGAGCATAACGAGTCGAGCAGTGGCGTTCCCGGACAACGCTGGTCGCATCCCCTGGCAGAAGTGTCAGGGCTTTGACGTATGCAACCAAATATCAAATTTGGGCCGCACCACTTCCATTAATGGTTTAATATCAATATTTTAGACGGCCTTTTGTTTGGTTTTTGCGGCGACACAAATAATTTCCACGTTGTATCCGCTTGCCCCCAGCTTGGCTTCGCCGCAAGCGCGAGCTGGTGCGCATCCCTCTGGCATCCATCTGTCCCAGACCTTGTTCATTTCGTCATAGTCTGCGATGTCCGCGAGCCAGATTGTAGTGTTAAGGATATGGGTTTTGTCCGACCCGACCTTGGCCAAGTGCAAATCGATTTTCTCAAGCGCTTCAGCGGTCTGATCGGCGGTGCTCTTGTTTGCTGTCCCACATTGCCCGGCCAACCAGATAAGATCGCCATATACAACCATCTGGCTCAAACGTTGCCCTGCCTCAAATCTCTCGATTTCCATTTGATCTTTCTTCGAATTTGATAACTGACGATGTCAAGGTGGCGCCGCGCGTTCAGCCCAGATCTACCGGCCCGGCCCGATGTACCGGACGGCACCTTGGCTGCCAAATTAGTGGTTTCACAACAGTACACAACGCCGAATTGCCCTCATCTCAAGTTGATGATTGACGCGACCAGCCGATAAAGCAACGAAATATGGGCAATATGGATTGACGATTTCACACAAGGTGCCCTGAGCGTTCAAACTCCAACGGCGTTGGTAGTAGTACTCGTTGTTGGCGTTCTGAAACCAACGCGAAGGCCGTCTTCTTGGCGCATGGGCGGACTTCTATCCGGACCAGGGGACGTCCTCCGCTGGTCCGGTTAAACCTTTTGTTTCTGGCTCGAAGCTTTGGGAAAGCGACATTGTCCCCAAACAGTGCCATGGCACTGGGCCGGAAATACCCTTTGCGTGCAGACAGAGTCCGGCCCGTCCTTGTGCCTCTCGCGGCGATGGTTGTGAAGGCCCGCGTTACAGGACCAAACGGTAAGTGAATGATTGCTCAATCCGATCCCAAACTCTGAACGCATTGAAGATGAATTCTTGGATACGCGGTGCAAAGCCATCGCGTTGACGTCACAAATAGACTGGTAGGAATGTCTTGATTGCAGTGAATGTCGACCAACAGAGCATGCTTGAACAGGCGGACCATGAGATCTCGGAGCCTGGCTGGATTTTCGAAGACGGATTTGAGTGGGAAGATACCTCGGATAGGTTTTGGTACGACAGTTCTTTCTAAAGCGATGCGGCAGCAGATCCTGATGCGGCCCACAAACTATTGCAGTCAGCAACCGATGGAATGTTCCACACCGAATTCGGTCCGACCGGACCCGAAGACACGGCTGAGAGCTGTGACTACCTCCGACCGCAGCCACAATCGGCCGAAAGGTCGTCGTAAGCGGCGCTGGTCCCGAATGCGGAGGAAAACACGGTCGGTTACACTGAATCAAATGGCGCTGAATTCTATGAGTGGTGATGGCCAAAGGTGCGGCATCAATCCGCGACACGTCCAAAATGATGAATTTGAGATAGCGGAAAAGTCGCGACGGCCTTTAAGCAATCAGCGCGCGCCGTGCCGTAGCGTATAATGCGGGTGCTCTCCCAAACCCGATTGATGTATCGAAAACGTCAAGATGAAAGGCATTGTACAGCAAGCACGGCTGACTTGGGTCCTCACCCGGATCGCAGAACGCCAGTTCACCTGTCTGGACGAGTTGTTACCCTAGCGTTACGCTGCCTAAAAGCGTAACAGGCTCCACTTGAACAGTACTAGGGCCCATTCGCCGGACGGTCACAAATTGTTCAACGATGCGTCGATAATCAACGGTTGGACTTAGGTCTGAAAAACCGATTGGGACCCAGTATGATTCAGATTGGCAACTTTAGACTGGACGAAGACAGACTTGAGTTGACGAAAGGTGACGCTCCTGTTCATTGTGAGCCTCAAGTTTTTGATTTGATTATGTTCTTGGTTAGAAACTCAAACCGAGTGGTAACCAAAGACGAACTAATCGAGGCCGTTTGGAATGGTCGGATCGTCTCAGACGCAACAATATCGGGTTGCATCGCGGATGCGCGCCGTGCGTTGGGCGACACTGGTCGCAAGCAAGAATACATCAAGACGATACACAGTCGGGGATTCCGTTTTGTCGGGCCCGCCGCCGGAAATCCGCCGGCCGACTATGCAACGTCTGGTCAAACCCAAGAACTAAGCGCGAGGGAAAGTGAAGTGTCTTCCGGGCCACCGGTAATTGCCGTGGTTTCCTTTTCCCTGGTCGGCACGAATGAAACGCATGGAGCCATCGCAGAGGCCGTTCCATCGGAACTCATCTCGGCTCTATCCCGGCAACGTGAATTCAAGGTGATCGCGCGGGGCTCTTCCTTCCGCTTTAATTCGTCGCATTCCGACCCACGGGACATTCGCCGTCAACTGAATGCCCTGTATGTCCTGTCCGGTACAGTTGAACTGGCGTCGTCGAATATCCGCGTATCCGTCGAGCTAACGGATACCGGAGAATGCCAAGTCATTTGGTCCGAGATATACTCGTCGTCGCTTGACGATGTATTTGTAATTCGGGAAAAAATCGTAAGAGAGGTTGCAACTGCCGTCGAGCAATACGTTCCATTCTACGAATCCAAGCGCCAGAACCACATCCAAACTGAAATGTTGGACGCCTGGGGGCATTACCACCGGGCTGTGCGGCACCTATATCGGTTCAACAAATTCGACAACAACATCGCAGAAATGCACTTCCAAAGGGCCTCAGAACTCGATCCAAGCTTTGCACGGGCCTATGCCGGATTATCATACACTCAGGTCGAAAAATACAACTTGTGGGGAGTATCAGACCAAGCGGTCCATTTGAACCGGGCAAAGGATATGGCCGAAAAAGCAATAGAGCTGGATCCGTTCGACCCATTCTGCAACCTTGTGTTAAGCCGGGCGAAATGGATCGACCGAAAATTGTTTGAGGCAATGAGTTGGGTGGACCGATCAATAGAGTTGAATCCAAACTACGCATTCGCACTATTCAACAGTGGCAAATTCAGAGCGTTTGCTTGCGAAGCCAATCAATCTGATGAACTGATTCAAACTTCAATTGGACTCAGTCCGATCGATCCACATTTGCAATCCATGCTTTGTATCCGGGCTATCGCGGCCTTTGCAAAAGACGACTCCGAGAATGCGGTACATCACGCGCTCAAGTCGTTAAACGCCCCGAATCCGCATCTGTTGGTGTGCGTCGTCGCGGCGATAGTCTTCAACGCATACGGCCATCGAGATTACTTGCAGATGGCCTTGAGCCAGATTAAGAAACTGGACTCGAAGTTTTCCAGGGAACGGTTCCTATCGGTCATTTCTTTAACGGACTCCGCGCGTCAAAATGCGCTCCTCAGCTCGCTTGAATCGTTGGGGTTGGAGTAGTTTCAACTCAAGAACCCTGCTCAAGTCGCGCGCAAGAAGCTGCCGCACTATCCGGTCGTTCCTGCTGTACGGCTTGGACGACTGGCGATTGACCAGCAATTCCAGGAACGGGGTCTTGGGTCAGCCTTGATTGCCGATGCGGCCATGCGCGCTAGGCGTTCGGAAATCGCTGTTACCTTTCTCGAGGTCGAAGCCAAGGATGCAACCGCTGCAGCCTTCTACACTCATTACGGCTTTGCACCGGATCCCGCCAAACCGCCACGCTTGTACGCCAGCTTGGCCGCATTGAAGCCCGCGTTCGGACTCTCGTGATTCCCTCTGACCCCAATCTCACTTACCTTCGTCGCCACGCTTGAACTCTGACTCTTTTTTACATTTGCGTTTTCCAATGGGCGCATTGCCCGCAGGCTATCGAACCAGCTATCGGGTCAATGTAAATTGTCCCAATGGGAACCTAGGAACCAGCTTTTGCCGGCCGCAGGCGATTGGGTCCAAATATCATTAGACGGCAATGCCTCGGAGGAAACGAGTGAGCTTGGTCAATATCGCTGTGGTTCAGGAACCGACCGCCGTCCTGGATTTGCAGGAAGGCGTCAAGCGCGCCGTGTCGCATATTGAACGGGCGGCCAGCCAAGGCGCGCAGGTGATCGTGTTTCCGGAGAGCTGGTTGACGGGCTATCCGGCCTGGGTGTTCGGCATGGCGGGCTGGAACGATGCGGAGGCGAGGCACTGGTATTCGAAATTCGTCAGCGAATGTCCGACACATGACGGACCCGAATTGGAACCGATCAGGAAGGTAGCGCGGGATCGCAACGTCGTTGTCGCGCTTGGCTTCAATGAAAGGGTCCGGGAAAATTCCGGCAGCGTTTTCAACAGCATCCTGCTGATCGGCACTGATGGTTCAACGCTCAACCTGCATCGGAAACTGACTCCGACCCATACCGAAAAGATTGTCTGGGCGCAGGGTGATGCCTCCGGCCTGCGGGTGTCTTCGACGGAGTTCGGCACCATCGGCGGCCTCGTTTGCTGGGAGCACTGGCATCCGTTGGCGCGGCAGGCCCTGCATGCGCAAGACGAGCAAATCCACCTGGCGTGCTGGCCTGACATGCCGGACAGCCATGCCCTGGCAACCCTTCATTATGCGTTTGAAGGACGGTGTTTTGTTGCCGCCGCGGCGCACATCCTCACTGTGGATGATGTTCCGCCAGAACTGCTGGAAGCCTATCGGATCGGCATTGGCCCGGACTGTTCAGACGCAACGGTGTTGCTGACGGGTGGAAGCGGCATTGCCGGTCCCGATGGCCGTTGGATCGAAGGGCAACTCTTCAACAAAACCGGACTTGTCTGCGCGGAAATCGATCTCGCCGCCACGACCGAATACAAACATGACCTTGATGTGGTGGGGCATTATTCCCGCGAGGACATTTTTCAACTCAGTGTGGATCGCCGAGCGAAGAAACCTGTTCGCTGGATTGAAGACGATTCATCCGACGAACCTCAGGCCTGAAGTAGAGCTTGCCCCGGTCTGTTTGAAAAGTTGCCTGTAGGCCCTCGGCGCGAGGCCCATGCTCGCGGAAAAATCGCGACTGAAATGGGCGCTGTCTGAAAAGCCTGTGCAAAAGCTGATGGCGGTCGCCGGAAGATCGGTGGTTTCGAGCAATCTGCAGGCCTCGCGGATGCGCACCAGGCGCACGATCTTGGAGAAGCTGAGGTTCGCTTCGCGCAAGCGCCGCTGCAGGGTGCGCTCGGACAGGTGGCACGCGTCGGCCAGCGCGGCAAGTGACCAGGAGCGTGACGGGTCCACCAGCAGCTGCTTCAGCGCGCGGATGACAGGCTCGCTCAGGCCGTCCGTTCCGACAATTTTTTCTACGTCGTTTTGTTCGGTTACGACCGACGTTTGGGGTTCGTGGCGCGTCCAGGAAATCTGCCATTGGCCTGTGTCGTCGGCGTCGACGACCAAGGATTGAACCGGACAGTCGCGTTCAATGACGGTGATGGGATCGGCAGCGCCCAGAACGCAGTCAATATCACGGCATCCGACTTGGGCCAGAAGCCCGGTCAGGAGGCTGCAAACCATCAGGTTTTCTGGCGCTGTTGGCGTCGATCCATCGGCGGCGTAGCGGCGAACTTTGATGCGTGCATCGGACAGGCGCTCGATTATCGTGCGATTGTTCCAATGGGCATAGGTCTCGAAGCGACGCCATTTCTCCAGTAGCACCCACGGATCCGCCGAAGAAAGCGCGGCGGACCATATCGGTTCGTGGGCGACGCCATCGAGATTTCGGCCTATTGCGAGAATGGCCTCAGGCCCACCGCTTGCGTAAAGCTCTCCCAGCAGGTCGCGTTTGAGTTCGGCGGGCGCGCGAGCATTGCGGATTGGATCAACGCCGCTGCCGGCGGACCGTGCCGTGTGATCTGGCGGCAGTCGCGCGGCAATCAGTTTGATCAGACTGGCTTTGGCAAATTCGCGGATGGCAGGCGTTCCTTATCACTTCTTGAGGATGGCCAAGTCAGCCGAGATCGTCAAATGACATCGGCAGACGCCGCAATCGCTGACCGGTTGCGGCAAACACCGCATTGGCGATAGCAGGCGCGACCGGCGGAAGGGCCGATTCCCCGACGCCCACCGGGGGCGCGGCAGGGGGCTCGATCAGGGCGATCTCCACCTCGGCCGATTCGGAATGGCGCAGCGGCTCGTAAAGATGGAAGTTGGTCTCGGAAATCGCTCCGTCCTCGACGGTGATGCGCTCCTTCAAGGCAAGACTGCAGCCCCAGACCACATTGCCCTCGATCAGGTTGCGCACCTGGTCGGGATTGACGACCCGACCGCAATCGTGGGCGCACCAGAAGTGCATGGGGCGAATTTCCTCCAGGTCCCGGTCCACATGAACCTCAGCGACGATCGCGACCGGCGTCTTGTCCTTGTAAACCGCCGCGGCGATACCAAGACCACGATCCGGACCCGGATCCCGCGGCCAGCCGGCCATATCGGCCGCCTTGCTGAGCACATCGGCGAGACGGGCATCAGCTTCGGCGAGGTTGCGCAGGCGAAACTGCAGCGGATCGACACCGGCGGCCTGGGCCAACTCGTCTATCGCGCACTCGATGGCAAAGGCATTGGGGGCGGCGCCCAGTCCTCGCCAGGCGCTTGTCGGTAGCGGGGATCTCACGGAAGCAAAGCGAATACGCTTGTCCGCCGCCTGATACGGTGCAACCGCGCCGCGCGTGCTGCCCATATCAGGGACAAAGCGGTCCATCAGACCGACTGCACCTCTGGCCAGCCAACCCTCGCCCAGGAGTTCCGGCATGGGTCCGAAAATGATCGGCGACGTAACGAAGTCATGCTGCCAGTGGATAAGCTTTCCGTCGGTGCCAACACCGGCGTCGATCGAATGGGAGTAGATCGGCTGAAACGAGTTATGGCCGAGTTCGGTCTCGCGATCCCATTGCACCCGCACCGGGCGCCCCACTGCCTGTGACAGGCGGGCCGCCTCTTCCGAAGGCTGGCACTGGAGACGACCGCCAAAGCCGCCGCCCATGCGATGGGGATGCACGATCACCTGTTCCGGATCCTGGCCGGTGATGTGGGCAACCCGCCCACGAACGAAATAGGCATCCTGGGTGCCGCACCAGACCTCGGTGCGGTCGGGCCTCACCCACACGACCGAGGCACGCGGCTCCATCGGACTGTGGGCGAGGAACGACGTGTCATATCGGGCCTCGATCTTTATGGCAGCTTTGGCCTGTGCGGCTTCGACTTCGCCGGTGTCCGCAACCACATGGCCGAATCCATCATCGGCACGGTGCCGATCGACATCATACTGCCGTTCGATCTGCTCCTGGGTCGGCACACCTGGCGTTTCCCACTCGACCTGGAGGGCCTCGAGAGCGTCCTTGAGTTTGAACGGATCGTCCGCCACGACGCCGGCGAAATTGCCGCGCCGGTCGGCAACCACCTCAACGACGAACGGAAGCTTGCGCGCCGCTTTGTCATCAATGGCCGTGATGCGTGCGCCAAACACCGGGGGATGAACGACCCCGCCGTGGAGCATGTCCGGGATGATGACGTCGCGGCTATAGGTCGTTTTACCGGTGACGATATCGTGCAACTCGGGGTGGCTCCAGCTCTGTCCGATCGCCGTTTGTATGCGGCCGGGAGCCATGCTGTAGAGAGTGGCCGGTTTCTCAGCTTCGACGCTGACGACGACCGGTGTGGCGCCAACAAGATCGGCATAGTCCAGCACCGTTCCGTCCGGTCCCATGAAGCCGCCCGACGCGTCGACCAGGTCCGCCTCGGCAACTCCCGAAGCCTCGGCGGCGTGCTGGCGTAACGCCTCACGCAGTGTTGCCGCACCACGTGCGACCGGCTCCAGAAACAATAGGATGCTTTCGCTGCCCACGGTCATCTTGACCGGCGGGATCTCGCTCGTGTCCGGAAGCACGCAATCGATCCGATCCTGCGCCAGGTTGAGTTCCTCGGCCACCGCCTGGGATAGACCGAGCGACGCGCCCTGCCCCATCTCCATGCGCGGACAGAAGAAGCGCGCGCGACCATCGGGCAGCATCTGCACCCAGGCGAGCCCATCGCCCGGGTCGGGATCGGCAAGGCTCGGCAGGACCGGCACGGCGGAAGCGACAAGCGGATAGGACCCTGCGGCAACGACCGTCAAGCCAACGGCGGCCCAGCCCGTGCGCCTGAGAAACCGGCGGCGGGAGGGAGAAGCAGGTGCATTTTTCTCAGACATTCTGCATCTCCCGCGAGGCCCGCCGGATCGCCTTCCTGATGCGTCCATAGGTGCCGCAACGGCAGATATTGCCGTCCATCTCCCGGCTGATTTCATCATCATCCGGGTCCGGATTGGCCGCGAGCATCGCCGCCGCATTCATGATCTGTCCGGCCTGGCAATAGCCGCATTGCGGCACGGCCTCGGCAATCCAGGCCCGCTGCACCGGATGCAGGTCGGCACTGTCAACCGTGGCGGCAAGGCCTTCGATGGTCGTGACCTCGGCACCGATAGCATCCTCGGTAAGCATCTGGCAGGAACGCACCGCCTCGCCGTCCACATGAACCGTACAGGCACCGCAAAGCCCCATGCCGCAGCCGAATTTGGTGCCGGTCAGCTGCAAATGATCGCGCAAGACATCCAACAACGACATCTGGCGCAGGGCGTCTGGCACCTCGACAGTTTGGGCGTTTACGCTCAGTCTCACGGGACCCTCCTTCTCTATTCGGAGAGTCATATGGCGCGCTTGCAACCAGTATTCTTTGATAATCGCGCCAAATCACGACCATAGCAGTACCAGATCGACTAATCCGCGATTGCCGGGCATTTCAGACCGATTCTGTCACCGATCCTCCAACCTATGAAATTGCATTTCTGATTCGTTCCACGGGCAGTGGCCCGCCACACGCGGGGCATCCTACCTCAGTGCGAAATCATCCACGGACGCTTGGACGGGAAGCTCTTGGATCCGTCTGGGCGGTGGAGTGCCGAGCTGGCGATCCGACCCTTGCTGCTGCTGCAACAGGAGCACCCGGGACCGTGGGAGGATTTACGGGGGCTGTCAGCGCTGCGTTCATTAACGCCATGGGCGGTCCTGGTGGCGCTGCCCAGGGTAGCGAGGCGCGGAAGACTGACCGGAACGCGAGGCGCAGTCGAGCCGCAGGACGGACACGCTTTGGGTTCCTTATAGGCGTCCAACGGAGCCTGGGCGTCAAACGGCCCACAACGGTCGCAGCTGTACTGGTAAAGAGGCATATCCAATTCCGATCAAGAGCAAGGGCGGCGGGCCGGAGCCCGCCTTCAGGTGGTCACAGGTCCGGGGCGAGGGGCACATCGATAGAACCATCGAGGTGTTTGACCGGACCGTCGGCGTTCGGCATGAGGTCCCACTCGAATATGTCGGTGGGCAGCCAGAGCGTGGCGCAAGCATTTGGTATGTCCACCACGCCGGAGATATGGCCCTGGCAAGGCGCGGTTCCGAGAATGGCATAGGCCTGGGCACCGCTGTAACCGAACTTTTTCAGATATTCGATGGCATTGAGGCACGCCTGGCGATAGGCGATGTGGACATCGAGGTAATGCTGCTTGCCTTCCTCGTCCACCGAGATGCCTTCGAATATCAGGAAATCGTCGTATTTCGGAACGATCGGAGATGGCTTGAAAATCGGGTTCTTGACGCCGTATTTCGCCATACCGCCTTTGATCAGCTCCACTTTCAGGTGCAGCCAGCCGGCCATCTCGATCGCTCCGCAGAAGGTGATCTCGCCATCGCCCTGGCTGAAATGCAAATCGCCCATGGATAGGCCCGCACCGTCGACGTAGACGGGGAAATAGACCGTCGAGCCACGCGAAAGGTCCTTAATATCGCAATTCCCGCCGTGCTCGCGCGGCGGAACGGTGCGCGCTGCCTCCGCCGCCGCCTTGTCGCGTGCCTCGCCCTGAAGCCGGCCCATATGAGCTGTCGGGCCGCCGTCAGGGAGCGCGGCGAGCGGCGGCACCCGTTCCGGATCCGTGTCGAACAACGCCTTTTCCCGGCTGTTCCACATTTCCAGCATGGAATGGTCGGGCAGACAGCCTATCAATCCGGGGTGAATCAGGCCCGCATATTTGACGCCCGGCACATGCCGGGAGCGCGTAAACATACCCTCGAAATCCCAGATCGATTTCTGGGCAAGCGGAAAGTGGTCCGTCAGGAAACCACCGCCGTTCTGCTTGGAGAAGAACCCGTTGAAACCCCAAAGGCTGTCCTCCTTGGCGCCTATGTCGAGGATCTGCACGACCAGCAGATCGCCCGGTTCGGCACCTCGAACCCCAATCGGCCCGGAAAGATAATGGACCTGCTCGAGCTCGACGTCGCGAACATCGGCCGCGTCATCATCATTGGCGATCTGACCGCCTGTCCAGTCATAGGTCTCAACCTTGAAATCGTCCCCTGGGTCCACCCAGACGGCGATCGGAATGTCGGGGTGCCAGCGATTGTGAATATTCTCGTTGGTCAACGGGCTTTCCGACAAGTTCACCTCTATCAGGGTGTCAGTCATGCTCTTTCCTCTCTGCTTGCGGTTCCAGATCAATTCAGACGGACAGGAATCCGGTGACGACATCCTCGTCGAGCCCGTCGCGATGCGCCTCGTGCACGAACTCTCCGTTTTCAATCACCAGGATGCGGTCGGCGACATCGAGCGCGAAGCTCAACACCTGCTCAGACACCAGGATCGACAGGCCGCGCTGGTCGCGTATGCGTCGCAACGTGCGAGCCATTTCCCGGATGATCGACGGCTGAATACCCTCCGTCGGCTCATCGAGCAGAAGCACCTTGGGTTCGGCGGCAAGGGCCCGGGCGATGGCCAGCTGCTGTTGCTGGCCACCGGACAGATTGCCGCCGCGGCGCGAACGCATTTCCACCAGCACGGGGAAGAGCTCATAGATGTCCGGCGGGACGGTCTTTTTGCCAGTCGCCGTCAGGCCGGTCTCGACATTTTCCTCGACCGTCATGGTGGAGAAGATCTGGCGGCCCTGGGGAACATAGGCGAGGCCGGAGCCAACCCGCTGGTAGGACTTGAGCGCGGCAATCGGAGTACCGTCGACGGTCACCTCACCGGTCTTGGTCGGCACGATGCCCATCAGCGTCTTCATCAGCGTGGTCTTGCCCATGCCGTTGCGCCCCATGATGGCGACGATTTCACCGGGTTCGACCTCGAAGTTCAGGTCGTGCAGGACCTCGGATTCCCCATAGGCCGAACGGAGATTGGTGACGGAAAGCATGGCTTTCTCCTAGTGTCCCAGATAGACTTCAACGACCTTCGGATCGGCCTGGACATGGGCCATCGACCCTTCCGAAAGAACTTTTCCCTGATGCAGAACGGTCACCCGGGTGGCGATGTCCTCGACGAATTTCATGTCATGCTCGATGACAATCACGGAGCGATCCCGGATGATCTTCTTAAGCAGTTCTGCTGTCTTCTTGCGCTCAGCGACCGACATGCCGGCCACCGGTTCATCGAGCATTAAAAGCTCAGGGTTCTGGATCAGCAGCATGCCGATCTCCAGCCACTGCTTCTGGCCGTGGCTGAGATAAGCGGCCTTCTCCTCCAGCAGGTCGATCAGGAAGATCTCTCGGGCGATCTCGTTGATCCGGGTCTTGACGGCGTCGTCGCGCTTGAAGGCGAGCGCTCCGAAAACGCCATGTCCCTTGGGATAAGAGATCTCGAGGTTTTCGAAAACCGTCAGGTCTTCATACACGGACGGAGTCTGGAACTTGCGGCCGACACCGGCATGAACGATCTGGTCCTCGCGCATGGCCAGCAGGTCACGCCCCTTGAAATGGACGCGGCCTGAGGTGGCGCGGGTGCGTCCGCAGATCAGGTCGAGCACGGTGGTCTTGCCGGCACCATTGGGGCCGATGATGACCCGGCACTCGTTGGGTTCGACATAGAAACTCAGATCGTCAACCGCCTTGAAACCGTCGAAAGACACCGAGAGCGCTTCGACCGCGAGCAGGAAATCCGGTTGCGTGGTCATGGCGCTCTCCTACTCCGCAGCGGCTTCGACGGCCGCCGATGCCGGCTCCGCGGCGCCGCGGCGGGGCACCAGGCGTGCGAGGCGAGGAGCGATGTGGTCGTTGTAAAGGCCGGCAAGCCCGTTGGGGAATGCGAGAACGACGGCGATGAAAAGGCCGCCAAGGCCCAGCAGCCAGAGTTCCGGAAAACTCTCCGAGAAGGTCGTTTTGGCCCAGTTGACCAACAGGGCTCCGTAGACTGCGCCGAGGATCGAAAGCCGGCCGCCAACCGCGCAGAAGATCACCATCTCGATCGACGGCACGATGCCGACGAAGCTGGGCGACATGAATCCGACCTGAAGCGTGAACATGGCGCCACCGATGGCCGCAAAGGCAGCTCCGGCGCAGAATACGAAGATCTTGAAATTGGCGACGTCGTAGCCGGAGAACCGCACGCGGTCCTCCTGGTCGCGCATGGCAATCAGGATGCGACCGAGCTTGGAGCGGCGGATGGCCTGGGCCAGGAACAGGCAACCGAACAGCAGCACACCATTGACGAAATAGAGCACCACCTTGGCGTCGTCGGTGCGGATGTCCCAACCCTTCAGGGTCCGCAGATCTGTAATGCCGTTGACGCCGCCGGTATAGCCCTGCTGGCCAATGATAAGTATGGTCAGGATCGCTGCTATCGCCTGGGTAATGATCGCGAAATAGACGCCACCGACCCGCCGTCGGAACATCGCGATACCAATGACATAGGCGAAAACCACCGGCACAGCGACCACCGCCATGAGGGTGAACGCGAGACTGTTGAACGGTTCCCACCAGACAGGCAGGGCTGTGATCTGGTTCCAGTCCATGAAATCGGGAATTCCGGGCGTCGACTGAATGGCGGTGGCCTCCGGCGTCGATGCCTCGAGTTTGAGGAACATCGCCATGCAATAACCGCCGAGACCGAAGAACACGCCCTGGCCAAGGCTGAGGATCCCTCCGGCGCCCCAGCAGAGCACCAGGCCGACCGCAACAAAGGCGTAGGTGAGGTACTTGCCGAACAGGTTCAGCCGGAAAGTGTCGAGGGCGGCCGGGAGCACGACGAATATGACGAGCGCCAGGATGAGAAAACCGGCCAGTTCGGTAGGGGTGAGAAAGTTGCGGGCTTTGTTCAACATGCGATCGGTCTCACTTGCGAAGCTTGAGGGCGAACAGGCCCTGCGGACGAAGCATCAGGATGCCGACAACGGTCAGCAGGGTCAGCACCTTGGCCATGGAGCCGGAAAGGAAGAACTCGAGCACCGACTGCGCCTGGGAAATGGAAAACGCCGAAGCGATGGTGCCCAGAAGGCTTGCAGCGCCGCCGAACACCACGACGAGGAAAGTATCGACGATGTAGAGCTGGCCGGCGGTCGGGCCCGTTGAACCGATCATGGTGAAGGCCGAACCGGCGACACCGGCAACGCCGCAGCCGATTCCAAAGGTCAGGCGGTCGGTGCGTTCGGTGTTGATGCCAACGGCGCCGGCCATTGTTCGGTTCTGGGTGACCGCGCGCACCTGCCGGCCCCAGCCGGAGCGAAACATCATGAGATAGACCGCGGTCGATATGCCGACGGCCAGGACCATGACGAAAATCCCGTTGATCGGCACTTCTATCAGGTCCGTCACCGGCAGAGAGCCCATCATCCAGTCGGGAATACTGACCCCGACCTCGCGCGCGCCAAAAACCGAGCGGTAGACCTGCTGTAGGATAAGGCTGAGACCCCAGGTTGCCAGCAGCGTGTCGAGCGGTCGCTTGTAGAGATGCCGGATAAGGCCCCATTCGACCAAAACGCCGAGCGCTCCGGTGACGATGAATGCGATCGGCATCGCGACGAAGAAATAGGTCCCGAAGAGGGCCGGCATGAAACTGCCAAACAGATTCGAGGTCAGATAGGTGACATAGGCACCGAGGATCATGAATTCGCCATGGGCCATGTTGATGACCCCCATCTGACCGAAAATGATCGCCAGGCCGAGGGCCATGAGGACGAAGACGGAAAAGAGGATCAGGCCGGCGAACCCCTGCATGGCAAGAATCGCACCCAATTCGCTCATGGTGTAGTCGGCAAACATCGAGGTCTCCTGGCCCGGATTGCGGCTCTAAAGGCGGGCGGAGGCGAGCCGCGACCGGGGCCCGCCCCCAGGGTGCAACTACTGGTAGCCTTCGGGGAACGGATCCGGTTCGACCAGATCCGCGGTTTCGAAAACCACCTCGTACTGACCGCTGTCGAGGGCGCGGCCAACGCGGGTTTTTGACCAGAGATGATGGTTCTCATGGATCTTGACATAGCCCTCGGGCGCGGTCGCAAGCTCGATGCCGGGGCTCGCCGCCCTGACCTTGTCGACATCGAAGGAGCCGGCTTTCTCAACAGCAGCCTTCCACAGCCAAGGGCCCAGATAGGCGGCTTGTGTCACGTCGCCGATCACCATGTCCTCACCCCACATATCCTTGAATGCGGAGACAAAGACCTTGTTGTTTTCGTTCTCCAGACTTTGGAAGTATTTCATGCAGGCATAGGCGCCGACGATGTTCTCGCCGCCGATACCGCGGATTTCGTCTTCGGTGACCGAGATGGTCAAAAGCACCGGCTTCTCTTTGGTCATGTCGATGCCGGCCGCTTTGAGCTGCTTGTAGAAAGCGACGTTGGATCCGCCGACCACGATGGCGTAGATGACATCCGGCTTCTTCAGTCGGATCTTGTTGATGACGGAGTTGAACTGGGTGTGGCCCAGCGGATAATACTCCTCGCCCACGACCTTGAGGCCGAGCTTTTCGATGTGCTTTCGGGCGATCTTGTTGGAGGTGCGAGGCCAGATATAGTCGCTTCCTAGCAGGTAGAACGACTTGGCGCCCTTGGTATTCACCACCCAGTCGATGCCCGCGATAATCTGCTGCGTAGCCTCCTGGCCGGTGTAAATCACGTTGGGCGACTGCTCGAGTCCTTCATAAAAGGTCGGGTAGTAAAGGAAGCCGTTATATTGCTCGAAAACCGGCAGCACGGCCTTGCGGCTGGCTGACGTCCAGCAGCCCATGACCGAGGCGACCTTGTCGTTGACGAGCAGTTTCTTCGCCTTTTCGGCAAATGTCGGCCAATCCGATGCGCCGTCTTCCTGGATATAGTCGATCTTGCGCCCCAGGATGCCGCCCTGCGCATTGATCTGATCGATGGCCAGCTTTTCCGCCTGCACCGATCCGGTTTCCGAAATCGCCATCGTTCCGGTGATCGAATGCAGGATGCCGATGGTGACGGTGTCATCTGTTACGGCCAATCCGGTCGTGTTCACCTCGGCGGTCGGGTATTCCTTGGCGGTCGCGAATTTGGGTGCAAACAGCGAAGCGGTCAGGGCGACGCCGCCCATGAGGACCGTTCTGCGGCTTGCCTCAAGCGGTTTGTTCGGCTGCGATTTGTCAGACATTTTGGTTCCTTCACGTTGCTCCGATTACGAATTCGGCCAGCGAATTTCGCTGCTCCCGGAACGAGCGTGAAGAAAAATGTTGCAATGCGGTATACGTCATTTAACGTATAGAACTAGGCGTTTCAGCGGTGCATAAAATTCTGGGGGGCAAAAAATTGTGTGGTGCAGCATTTTGCGGCGCATCGCACGATCTATTGTATCCGCAGGGATCAAATGATGAAATCTGCCTACGGGGTCATGCGTGAGCGCCGCCGCTACAATCAGTGGGTAGCCGACGAGACCCTTGAAGATTTTGCGCTTCGCTTTACGGCACGCCGGGCCCGTCGCTGGTCCTATGGCCGTGTGGCCAACACGGCGCTTGGATCGATTTCCTTCCTGGCGCTGGAGGCGATCGGCGGCGCCATTACGCTCAGCTACGGTTTCGATACGGCGATCACGGCGATCATGCTGGTCGGCGCTGTGCTCTTTCTCACGGGCTTCCCCATCAGCTACTACGCCGCCAAATACGGCGTGGACATCGATCTGCTGACTCGTGGCGCCGGGTTCGGATATATCGGTTCGACCGTCACATCGCTGATCTACGCATCGTTTACGTTCATCTTCTTCGCCCTCGAAGCAGCCATTCTCAGCTTTGCGCTGGAGCTCTGTTTCGGGATTCCGCTGCACATCGGATATATCCTCAACGCCCTCGTGGTGATCCCGCTGGTGACCCACGGCTTTGCAAAAATTTCAAGGTTCCAGGCCTGGACACAGCCCTTCTGGATTATCCTGCAGATCCTGCCATTCGGTATCCTGGCGTTCGTCGGTTACGACCTCGGCTCATGGGCAAGTTACGAGGGTATCGGCCCCGATGGAGCCGGCGGCATGACATTGCTGATGCTCGGCGCTGCCTCCGGCGTTGTATTCTCGCTGATCGCGCAAATCGGCGAGCAGGTGGATTTCCTGCGCTTCCTGCCCGAACCCCGAACCCGAAGCGACAAACGCAAATGGTGGGCTGCACTGGTTTGCGCCGGTCCCGGATGGGCCGTGCTGGGCGTGCTGAAGATGCTGATCGGATCCTATCTCCTGACCTTCGCCATCGGCGAGGGCAAGGACATCGGCACCGCCGCAGACCCGACACAGATGTACCATGCGATTTTCGCCCGTCTCGCCTCGGATCCCGTTCTGATTCTGGCGCTCACCGGCACCTTCGTCATTCTCAGCCAGTTGAAAATCAACGTAACCAACGCCTATGCCGGCTCAATCGCCTGGAGCAACTTTTTTTCGCGGCTGACGCACAGTCACCCGGGCCGAGTCGTATGGATGGTGTTCAACGTGTTGATCGCGCTGATGTTGATGGAATTGGGTGTCTTCGGTGCGCTGGAGACGACGCTCGCACTTTATTCGCACGTCGCCGTTGCCTGGATCGGCGCACTTGTGGCGGACCTCGTTATTAACAAACAAGTCGGCCTCAGCCCCTCGTATATCGAATTTCGCCGGGCGCATCTCTACGATATCAATCCCGTCGGATTGGGTGCTATGGTCGGCGCCTGTGCAGTGTCTCTGCTTGCGTATTCCGGTGCGCTGGGCCCGACGGCGGAAGCACTCTCATCCTTCATTGCGTTGCTGACGGCTCTGTTTCTCGCCCCGCTCATCGCTTATGCCACCGGAGGCAAATATTACATTGCCCGCCAGGCGAAGCCGGCAACACCCATGCACAGCTGCAGCGTCTGCGAGTACCGCTTCGATCCGGAGGACATGACCGATTGCCCGTTTTACGAAGGTCCCATCTGTTCGCTCTGCTGTTCGCTCGACTCGGTCTGTCGTGACGCCTGCAAGCCGGAGGCACGGCTATCGGCGCAGATCAACAATCTTCTGACAGCCGCCCTTCCAGCGCGCGTGGCCGGATGGCTGCAATCGCGCATGGCCCGTTTCATCCTACTGACGATCACCTTCTCGGGGCTGTTTGGGGGTCTGCTGCTGATAATTCGGTACGGCGCACGCAACCCGGACTTCGATGCTCTTTTATTGCTCATTTTCGCTGCCACCCTGTTCGTCGTCGGCGTGTCGGTCTGGTTGTTTCTGTTGGCTCATGAAAGCCAGAATGCCGCCTGGTCCGAATCCAGTCTGCAGACGCAACGGCTGATGCGCGAAATCCGCGCCCATGAGCGCACCGATGCAGAGTTGCAGGATGCCAAGGACCGGGCCGAGGCTGCCAACCAGGCCAAGAGCCGTTACATGATGGGCCTGAGCCATGAGTTGAGAACACCGCTCAATGCGATCTTCGGCTACGCCCAGATCCTGGACAACGACCCAGAAACACCGCCTGGGCGTAGCGAGGCATTGGCCACCATTCGCCGCTCCGCAGAACACCTTTCCGGATTGATCGAGGGACTTCTCGACATTTCGAAAATCGAAGCCGGCAGGCTGGACATCTATCGGGATCGGATCGACTTTCCGCAGTTTCTCTCGCAACTCTCATCGATTTTTCGGATCGAGTCCGAACAGAAAGGTCTGGTGTTCCGATACGAGAGCAACGGCCGGATCCCGCACTGGATAGCCGCTGATGAAAAACGGCTGCGGCAAATCCTCATGAACCTGCTGTCAAATGCCATCCGCTACACCGAAGACGGCGAGGTCCGGTTGATCGTATCCTACCGCAATGAAGTTGCTCAGTTCGATGTGATCGATACGGGATGCGGCATCGCCGCCGATCAACTGTCTCGGATCTGGAACCCGTTCGAGCGCGGGGGGCAGAGATCCGTTCGCGGAACTGGTCTCGGTCTGACCATCACGCGCCTGCTGGTCGAATTGCTGGGTGGCGAGATCCAGGTGGAAAGCGAGCCGGGTCACGGAAGCCGCTTCACGCTGCGCATGATGCTGCCAACCGAACGTCGTGCCGACCCACAGGGCTCCCGCGAACCAAACAGGATTGCCGGCTACTCCGGCCCTCGCCGCAGCATTCTGCTGCTCGATGACGAAACCGACCATTTGCGCCTGATCGAATCTCTGCTGACACCGCTGGGTTTCAAGCTCTATCTGGCTTCCAATATCGAGGTCGCCGAGGAACTCCTGAAAATGGTCCGGCCGGACCTCTTTATCCTGGACATAGACCTGCCGGGCAAATCCGGTTGGGAATTCGCAGCCGATCTCCGGCGGGGCGACTATCGATCGACGCCCATCGTCATGGTTTCGGCGCATGCGCTGGCAGGCCGGGCACGCGGGCCTGAAGACGCCCTGCATGACGCTTTCATCGCCAAACCGATCAGTCTGTCCAGCCTTCTGGAGCAGATCCGCCTGTTGTTGAAACTACAGTGGATCAAGGATACGGAAACCAAACCTGCGCTCATCAATCTTCCTCCGCTGCCGGTGGATTGCAGCAACAAGATTGTGTCTATGGCCCGTATCGGAAACGCATCCGGAGTACGAAGTTATATCGAACAGCTTCGAGCGGAAAATCCGGCTCTCGAACCGCGGCTAATCAAACTGGCCGACTATGTTTCGGAATACGATCTGGCGGGCCTGATCCGACACCTTGAGAAATCGCCCCATGAAATGGTCTAACGGCGAGGTCCGAAATATTGTCCTTGTGGTGGACGACAGTCCGGAATCGCTTTCGATGGTATCTGCGGCCATCGAAAAGGCCGGTATGACCGTCTTGGTTGCCCGTGACGGCGAGACTGCCATCGATCTGACACACCGGGTCGGCCCCGACGTGATCCTGATGGACGCACTGATGCCCGGCCTAGACGGCTTTGAGACCTGTGCGGCGCTCAAGACCGGTCAGGATGCAGTCAACACGCCGGTGATTTTCATGACGGGACTGGACGATCCTGAACACATCCTGCTTGGCCTTGAGGTCGGCGGCGTGGACTACGTCACAAAACCGGTCAACCCCGATGAATTGGTGGCCCGCCTCACAGTGCATTTGACCAACGCGAAGCTCATCGAAAGCGCCCGTGACGCCGCCGATGCAAACGGGCGTTCGGTGATCGCCTTTACCCGCTCAGGGGAACGGGTATGGGCCTCTCCCGGCGCCATGAAGATGATCGCCAACCATGACGACCTGTTTGCGGAGAATGACAGGGTAGAGAACCCGGCTCTGCGGGAGTGGCTCATCTCGCTGCCTCAATCGCCGCTGTCCGAAGCGCAACCATTGCGCCTGGAACGGGCAGACAGCTGCCTGGAGCTGAGAGCCGCCGGACTACGGGTGACCGGTGAGGTCCTTGTTTCCGTTGAGGACGTCGGTAGCCGCAACCCTGCCGACGACCTGATGAACATGTTCGGGCTCACAGCACGTGAGGCCGAAGTTCTTGTGTGGTTATCACGCGGCAAGACAAACCGCGACATCGGTCAGATCCTGACCTTGAGCGCGCGCACGGTGAACAAGCATCTGGAACAGATTTTCCACAAACTCGGCGTCGACAATCGGACATCGGCCGCCGTCATGGCAGACAGGATCTGCCGCGGGTGAACGACGAGGGGCCGAAGGAACTCCTTACCCGGTTTCAACCTGAGAAAAAGCGATGGTGGCCTGTGCGTTGGGAACGGCGTCCAGCCGCCACGTGGTTGAAGCGCTTGCAATTCCATACGGTTTGCCAGCCCTGGACGCATTCACGAGTCGTTCAAAAACGCAGTTCGATTGTTATTCGACAAACGCTGAAACTCTGTTTCAGCAAACTCAGGGGTGCGCCCGGATGACGCGTCACCTTAACTCTGGTCACCCGACTGCCGGTTGCTGTAAGGTCCCGTGACTTCAGCCTTGGGGAAAGCGACGTGGAGCAACCTAAGACGGCCAAGCAGAGCGGCGCTGCGAAGAGGCCGAACAATACAAAGAGTGGCAGCTCGTCCGTCGCGGTCACCGCCATTGCCTTTGTAGCGGCCGTTGCCATAGCGGCCGTCGGAGCCTGGACCTACCTTCAAGTGACCGAGTTGAAACAGACGGTCGCTGCCCTTGAAGCGACGGTACAGGCCTCCGAACAGCGCGTGGCGATGCTGACCGAAAAGGTCGACGGATTTCAAAGCACCGCATCCGCCCTTCCCGCCGCCGCGCAGGCTCAGCTTGAAGCGCAGGCCAGGGCCTTTGAGGAACAAATCATCAATTCGGGCACCTCGGTGCTCAAATCGACGATTGCTCTGGCCAAGAAAGAGATGCTCGCCTTCGGCGGCTCAGGCTACCGGTTCAACATGGTCGAGTTCGACCGCCGGTCCTGCGTGGCGGGCGGCACGTTCTCAGGCGAACTTTCGGACGGGTCGCGGCTTGAAGAGGAATTTGAGCCCAACGCCATGGTCGAAGTGCTGGAATCGCGCGGCGATGTGCGTGGCATTCCATTCTACCGGGTGACCGTCAACGGCACCGAGCTCGCAACAGGCGGCGGTGCCGCAAGCTTTCGCCACGGCAGCATGCGCATCGCCTGCAAGTAGCCTACGCCGAATCGTATAGCTGGATGGCTGCGGTCACCTTCGCGGCAAGGCTCTTCAGATCCGCACCGATCTTCTCGCGGTAAGGTCCGGTGAACCTTCGGATCGGGCCGGTTGCGCCGACGCTGAACGTAGCGCCGAAGTCGCCAAGACGGATCGGGGCGGCGACGCTGGACACGCCCATTTCGATTTCTTCGACACACTCGGCAAAGCCACGCTCCCGGATCTGGTTGAATTCGTCACGCAGGCCTTTCGCGTTTGTCTGGGTGTGCTCGGTGTAGGATTTCATCGGGCCGGCAAGAATGCGCTCGCGAAAGGCTTCGTCAGCAAAGGCGGCGATCGCCTTGGAGCAGGAACAAGCGTGCATCGGCCGCATGCCCAGGCCCGGATGGATGTGGGCGCGAGCCGGATCGGCCGGGGTCTCCACATGGATGATCTCGACGCCGTCGTTGCGGAACCGCGACAGGAAGACCGATTCGCCGAAACCGCTCGCCGCCTCCTTCATGGCCGGCGCGGCCGCGTGGCGAACATCGCTGTCGGATCGCCCCATCAAGGCAATGCGCATCAGCCGCTCGCCGATCAGGTAGCGGGAATTGCCATCCGGATCGTCGAGCAACCCTTGCGCGGCCATGGTCTGCAGCAACCGATAGCAAGTCGGCCGAGGCAGGCCGGTTGCCTTCTGCAGCTCTGCCGCCGACACCGGACGGCCGGCAATGGCGACGGTTTCGAGCACTGATATCAAACGGTCTAGATGCATAGATTTCTCATTTTGTAGACATCTGTATCATATAATGATATGAACCGGCAATCCAAACAAAGGTGGCCCAAGCCAAGCTCGGGCGCGGCCTAAAATCAAGATGACGGGGGAGCGCATGGCGGAAAACGGGCAATCGGAATGCTGCGGACCGGGCTATGCCTCACCGGCAGAGGCGATGCAGGCTCCGCGCGAAAAGCTGCTCTACACCATCGCGATTTATGTTGGCACCGGAATCCAGAAACCCGACTATCTTGCCACCATTGATGCGGATCCGGACAGCCCCACCTATTCGCAGGTGATCAGCCGCTGCGAAATGCCGGGCATCGGCGACGAGTTGCACCATATGGGCTGGAACGCCTGTTCGTCCTGCCACCACGACAGCTCGATGCAGCGCCGTTTCCTGATCGTGCCGGGTGTGCGATCGTCCAATCTTCATATCGTCGATTGCGGCACCGATCCGCGCCAGCCGCGGCTGCACAAGATCGTTTCCGGTGACGAGATCAAGGCCAAGACCGATCTGTCAGCGCCACACACCGTGCACTGCCTTGGTTCGGACATCATCATCTCCATGCTGGGCGACGCCAAGGGCAACGCGCCGGGCGGCTTTCTGCATCTCAACAAGGATTTCGAAATCGTCGGCCGCTGGGAAAACGACCTCGGCGGCATGAAGTTCAACTACGATTTCTGGTATCAACCGCGCCACAACGTCATGGTTTCGAGCGAATGGGCGGCACCGAACACGTTCATGCCGGGCTTCGATCTGGAGGAAGTGGGCCATCTGAAATACGGCCGCGAGCTCCACTTCTGGGATTTCGAAAAGAAGAAAGTCGAAAACACCGTCTACCTCGGGGAGGACGGACTGGTGCCGCTGGAAGTTCGGTTTCATCACGATCCAGCTTCGACCCATGGCTTCGTCGGCGCGGCGCTCTCCTCCAACATCATCCACTGGTATAAGAAGGACCAGGAGTGGATCGTCGAAAAGATCATCGACGTGGAAAACGAGAAACATCCGGAGTGGCCGATCCCGCTGCCCGGCATGATCACCGTGATCCTGATCTCGATGGATGACCGCTTCCTCTATTTCTGCAACTGGCTGCACGGGGATATCCGCCAGTACGACATCAGCGATCCGCACAATCCGAAACTGACCGGCCAGGTGTGGATGGGCGGCATGCTCAACAAGGCGCCTGCCGTCAACGGCGTGGACATTGCCGGCGGACCGCAGATGATCCAGCTCAGCCTTGATGGCAAGCGCCTCTACGTCACGACCTCGCTGTTTTCCACCTGGGACAATCAGTTCTATCCGGACATCCGCCACAAGGGCGGCGTCATGCTCATGGTGGATTGCGACACGGACAAGGGCGGCATGGAGATCAACAAGGATTTCATCGTCGATTTCGGCAAGGAACCGAACGGCCCCTCGCGCTGCCACGAAACCCGTTATCCGGGCGGCGACTGCACCTCCGACATCTGGCTTTAGGACTTTCTCTCGATGGACCACACCCAGGACTACCCGGCCGACTATCTCGCTTCGATCCTGAGCGACGTGAAGACCATCGGCATGGTCGGCGCCAGCCCCGATCCGACCAAGTTCAGTTATGGCGTGCTGCGGGTGCTGCACGAACAGGGTTACAACATGAAACCGGTCAACCCGCGGGAAGCCGGCAACGAGATCCGCGGGCTTACCGTGTACGAATCGCTGGCAGCGATCGACGAGCCGATCGACATGGTCCAAGTGTTTCGCGATTCCTCAGCACTCAAGGGCATTGCCCAGGAGGCGATTGATGTCGGCGCCAAGGTTCTGTGGAGCCAAATCGGCGTCTATGACGAAGAGGCCGCGCGGCTGGCGGAAGAGGCGGGACTGCGTGTGGTCATGAACCGATGTCCGAAAATCGAGCTGTTCCGGCCGTTCTGGAAGCCGAAACTCAATCAGACGATCTAGACCAGAGCGCCAATGTCTGACGAAACCTTTCAGGTCGAATTGCGCAACAGCGGCGTAACGCTTGCGGTCGGCGTCGACCAACCGATCTATCAAGCCGCCCTCGATGCCGGTATCCAGCTTCCTATCGGATGCAATTACGGCGGCTGTATCACCTGCGCGGGCAAGCTGATATCCGGCAAGGTCAGGCAGCCCGGCGCTACGGCGCTCAACAAGCGGCAGTCAGCGGCCGGTTACGTGCTTTTGTGCGTGGCGCGGCCGAAAACCGACTGTGTCATCGACGACGGCGTGGAGTCGCATGACGAGCTTTACCGCAATCCTTTCGTCTCTCCCGAAGGCGCCTGACCTATCGCGAATCCGCATAGCTCCTCTGCGAAAATTTCGCTCCAAATTTCACGCGTTCGCGACCATATAGCGCTCAAGAGATTGACGCGCCCGAGGGCGCGATTTTTGGAAAGGAAAACACCATGTCCCTGCTCAGCGCACTGAAACAACGCCGCAACGTCGCCCGTGCAACCAACGAACTGGAGCGCCTGTCGGACCGCGAACTTGCCGATCTCGGCATCTTCCGCGCCGATATCCCGAGTGTCGTTCGCGGTCACCGCCGGCCCAACTGACCGGCACTGAAATTCGCTTGCTGAAAAACCGCCCTCCGGGGCGGTTTTTTGTTGTTGCGATGGTTTTTGAAAGTCAGAGGGCCCCGGCGGGGCGGCCTTTTTGTTTGCGCGGCCGCGGAGTCTGTGCCTTTTCAGCTATGCGCCCGGCAATTTCACGCATGGGTTCCTCATAAGCGTCAATCGCTTGCGCCAACATCATGGCACTCCGAATCCAGATCATCGACACGCATGCCATAATCGTGCCGTCTATCATGACTGGAACCGCGATACTTGATGTTTTCGGCCGGTAGCTCCCGGAATTGCGTACCGCAAGGGCCCGGCGCCGAACCTCGGTCAGCATTATGTTGAGTGTTTCCGGCTCCAGAAACGGCACATCATCCGGATCCTCAAGTCGACGAATGTGGTCAATGATCAGCTCGCGCTCGGCCTCCTGGCAAAGGGCAAGATAGGCACGGCCAGCCGAAGTACGCAGCATGGGGAGGCGATAGCCGCTCATGCCTCGGTCGATGGACAAAGGACTGCGAGCGTGGGTGGTCTCCTGAACAACCATTGCGGCGTTGTCATAGACACTGAGGTCCAACGGCCAGACCAGACGCGGTGCGTATTCGCTGAACACGGGCCCGGCCGCCTGGCAGATCGCCGATGTGCTGGCGAAACCGTCCCCGAGGCTTGCCGCCAGCGACGACACACGTACCCGCGCGCTGGTCGGCGAATAGACGACGTAACCCAACTCTTCCAGCGTGTTCAGCAAGCGATAGACGGTGGGCCGGGGAATACCGAGACCGGCAGCTATCTCCCCGGCCTTTGCATCACCGGCCGTGTTGATGAAGCGCAGTATCGCCAAGCCGCGCTCCAGCGCTCGCACGCTATCGCGGGTTTCGCGGCGCTGTTTCGAATCAGTCGTCGCAGCCTCCATCTTTCACGATTAGACATCCTGCCACGGCCGGCCGTCACCGCGAAATGGTGTATCAGACTTCTGCGACAACCTTGTTGTGGAGGACGCCGACCGAGCTGATTTCGACCTCAACAGTGTCGCCGTCGCACATCCACAGCGGCGGGTTGCGCTTGGCGCCAACACCGCCGGGCGTGCCAGAAACGATCACGTCGCCCGGCAGAACCGGGAGGATGGTCGAGATATAGGCGATCAACGCTGGAACGGACGTGATCATCAGATCAAGCGTGGTGTTTTGCACAACTTCGCCGTTGAGCCGCGTCGTCAAGGTTAGAGCGGACGGGTCGGGGATTTCGTCGGTGGTTACCATCCAAGGGCCGAAGCCGCCGGTTCCGGCGAAGGTCTTGCCCGGCATGAACTGGGCTGTATGGCGCTGCCAATCGCGCACCGAGCCGTCATTGTAACAGGCGTAACCGGCAACATGTGACAGCGCGTCGGCTTCAGAAATCCGTCGCCCCTCCTTGCCGATGATGACGGCCAGCTCGCCCTCATAGTCGAACTGGTCACTTTCCAGCGGCTTTATCAACGGCTCGCCGTGACCTATCTGGCTGCCCGGGAAGCGGGCGAACAACACAGGATATTCGGTCACCGTTCGGCCGGTTTCTGCCACATGATCACGGTAGTTGAGACCGACACAGATGATTTTGTCGGGGCTCGGGATCACCGGGTCGAAGGTCACGGCATCGATCGCCATGTCGGGTGCCTCGCCGGCAAAGATTTGCGCTTCCTCAGGGCTGTGGATTTCAAGAAAGTGGCGGAGCGTGGGACTGTCGGCAAAGCGGCGACCGAGATCAACGATGCCGCTGTTAACGATGATACCGTAGCCGGTTTCGTCGCCGGCGCGATAGGAGCAGAGTTTCATGGGATCAAACCGTTTCTGTTGTTGCAAGCGGTGAATGCGGCGCACCGGCGCATAGCGCCGAAAGCTCGCCGCCGTCGTTGGCGGTTCCGAGGATATAGCGGTCCGGCCGCAGCAGAACCGCAGCGCAGTCCAGTTGCCTCAAATAGCCGGCGATTTCCGGCTGGTCGTCGTCGATCAGCAGCGCAATGGATGGGGCTAGGCCGGCCCAGTTCACCGCCTGCCGCCACACCTCACCCCGTGCCAGCAGCACCGGCGCATAGCCGACTTTGTCATCTAGACGCGTGTGGTCGCGCAGTCCCGGTTGCGCACCCAACGTGCCCGATCGGGCCCGATTTCCGGCGGCTAAGCCGGGCCCGAGGGATGGCATGATCGATTCCATGCGGGCTCCACCCGCCGGATCTTCCAGGGTGCTCCGCAATGCGTCTTCGGTGTCGCAGCGGTTGATCAGTCCGCCAAGGCGGATGGCTGTCTCTACATAGGCTTGGGTGTGCGGTCGGCGCTCCGACTGGTAGCTGTCAAGCAAGGCATCTTCGGCCTGACCCTGCACACAAAGGGCCAGTTTCCAAGCCAAATTGGCAGCGTCGCGAATACCGGCGCACATGCCCTGCCCCATGAAAGGCGGCGTTTGGTGGGCGGCATCGCCGGCAAGAAGGAGGCGGCCCCGGCGCCACTCGTTGGCGACCAACGAATGAAAGGTATAGACCGCCGTGCGCTCCAGTTCGACCTCATGCGGAGCAACCCAGCGCTCAAGCAGACGCCACACCGAATCCGGTTGGGCGATAGCATCACTTGCCTCGTTGTCTCGTACCGCGATTTCCCAGCGACGACGATTCTTCGGATTGCGCGCGTAGGTCGACGGCCGATTGGGATCGCAGTACTGGATTGTATGGTCCCCGAGTTCGGGCTTGTCAGCCTTGAGCAGCGCATCGACCACCAACCAGCGTTCCTGAAATCCATGATCGAACATTGCGGTTTGCATGCAGCGTCGTACCAATGAGCGGGCACCGTCGCATCCGACGACAAAGCGTGCGGTAATGCCGTGCCGAGTGTCCGAAACCCTGTTTCGGTATTGAAGTGCGCAGGCTTTGACGTTTTCCGCGATACTCTCCACCTCACAATTTGTGCGCACATCAACATGGGCGAAGCGCTGAAGCGCCGCGCGCAGCAGCCGCTCCAGGTCGGGCTGGTGAAATCGATAGCTGGCATGCCACCCCTGCGGCCCCACCTCCTGTGGGCGTGGCCAGTCGAGCAGCAGACCTCCATCGGCATCGACAAAGCGCATGCCGGGATTGACCCGGACAAGGTCCTTCAGTTCCTCGGCAATACCAACCGTCTGGAAGACACGCATGACTTCGTCGTCGAAATGCACGGCGCGCGGCAGTTGAAAAATGTCGCTTTCGCGCTCGAGCACGAGCGTCGAGACGCCACACAGGCCAAGAAGGTTGGCGAGTGTTGCGCCCACCGGCCCGAGGCCGACGATGACAACGTCAAAATTGTCCTTTGGCGAAGCGGCCGATTGCACAGCGGGCTCCTCCTGTCGAGATGTGCTGAAGTCGGGTTAGCGGCTCTGCCGTGCCGCGAGGTCGTAAAGCCATGGGCAGTCGGCAACCGGCGGGGCTCGCTGGCCCTGGCGCGCCGTTTCAAGGCGCATCTCGCGCATGCGGGTGCGCGGCTCCTCCGACAAATAGAGGCGTTCATGCCCCCAGAAACTCGGACCACAGAAAGTCTCGTGCGGCTCCCAGGTGGAATCGATGACCCGTCCGCCCCAGCCGCTCTCGACAAAGAAGCCGGACGGTGTGTTGGCGTAGTAGGAAGTCATGTAGTCGTTGGTGTGGCGGCCCAGCGTGTAGGCAATTCGCCCTTCTTCCAGTTGCGCCAGGTCATATCCCTGGCCGACATCGTCGAGGTTCTGGAATTCCACCATGAAATGGTGAAACCCGGTCTGGCCCGAACCCACCATGGCGAAGCTGTGGTGGCGGCCGTTGACGTGAAAGAAAAACAGCGGATAGGGCGTCAGGCCGTAGTCGCTGACCTTGAAGTCCAGCAAGTCGCGGTAAAACGGCAGCAGCGCAGGCGCGTCACGCACGTGCAATACGGCGTGGCCCATCCCGTAGGGGCCCGTGACAAAGCCGTCGATCGGCCGTCCAGGAACAAACGGGTCGGTCGCGATCATCGGCCCCCAGAAAAGCTCGATGCGGTTACCGTCCGGATCGTCGAACAGGATCAGGTCGGAAACCAAACGCCGATCGGCCAGGTCGCGACTGCCCAGCTGCACATCGATCCCGGCCTTTACCAGGCGCACGGCGTAGAGTTCGAGGTCCGCTTTGTTGTCCACCTCCCAGCCCATGAAGGCCAAGGTGTCGCCCGGCTCGTCGGAGACGACGAGGCGTTGTTTGCGATCGTCCATGCGAAACGCCAACGCCTTGCCGCCGCGGTCGATCTGCTGCATCGCGAGCAGGCGGCCGGCGAAGTCCGACCAGTCCTCCAGCCGGTCGGAGCGAACGCCGAGATAACCCAGGGCATTGATGGCCACGATGCGCCTCCCGTTTGCGGCCCGTATCCGGTCCCTTCTAGCACAGGCCAGGCGCTGCGACAGGGACCGTTGGAGGGCCAACCATTGGTTTTGATAGCGCGGACCTTATTCGCTAATCAGAGATCAACGGACATTGCACCAGAGTTGTCCGCCTGACGGACAAATCAATGGGAGAGAGGGACCGAATGGACAGCAAGACGGCAATCGTTACGGGCGCAGCACGCGGCATCGGGCTGGCAACAACAAGACTATTTCTGGACGAAGGTCGCAGGGTCGCAATGATCGACCGCGATGGCGAGGCACTTGAGGCCGCGGCCGCCGGCCTGGAGGGCGCGCTTCCCGTCTTGTGCGACGTCTCCATCCCGGATCAGGTCGATGCCATGATTGAAACCGTCATGGCCGCCTTTGGGCGACTTGACGCCCTGGTCAACAATGCCGGCGTGGCTGATTTCGGACCGATCGGCGACACCGCCTTCGATCAGTGGCGGACCGTCATGGCAACCAATCTGGACGGAGTCTTCCTGTGCTCGCAAGCAGCGGCGCCGGCGCTGAAGGAACACGGCGGGGCTATCGTCAACATTGCCTCGATCTCCGGCCTGCGCGCCAGCACGTTGCGGGTCGCCTACGGCACCAGCAAGGCGGCCGTCATGCATCTGACACAGCAGCAGGCCGCCGAACTCGGTGAGTTCGGCGTTCGCGCCAATTGCGTCGCGCCCGGGCCGGTCAATACCAAGCTGGCTCTTGCAGTGCATTCGCCGGAAATCCGCGCCGCCTACCACGACGCCATCCCGCTAAACCGTTACGGATCCGAAACCGAGATCGCGGAGGTCATCGTCTTTTTGTGTTCGGATCGGGCCAGCTACGTGACCGGGCAAGTGATTTCCGTCGACGGCGGTTTCCAGTCAACCGGCATCGGCCTGCCGGCACTGAGGACGCCGTAGGCGTTACCGGTCAAACTCGATCTTGCAAACGCCCTTTCCCTTGCCATCGCAGGCGAAGACGATGGAATGGGTGTTGCGCGCGGTGTCGTAGCGACGGAGGCTCTGGCCGGGCGCCAGTGTAGCCACGCTCGTTACGTGCCTGCGGCCCAGCGAGTCCAGGCAGGTGATCGTCAGGTTGCCGCATGTGCCGACATTCTTCGGATACATCAGCGTATCGCTCTGACCGTTTGTCTTGCTGATTGTTGTCATTTTCTTGTCGCAGGTGCCGGTGATCGCAACCCGGGGCGTCTCGCCCTCACCCACCTTAACCGGCTCGAGGATGCCGCCTATAGGCTTGCGCTTACCCTCGCCCTTGCCTTTCTTGTCGGCAATTTCAGACACGTCGTCGGCTATTTCGCAGAGCTTTGCATCGATATCGGAGAGTTCCTGTTGAATCTTTTCCAGTTTGTCGGTCATATTGCGCTTCCATCGGTTATAGCGCCCCACACGAACAAATATTACGCGCCAATTCAGCGAACATCAATTTCCATTGTACTTAATTCTATTTAAAACTTTTAAAGCTGGTGCAGTCAACAAGCCAACTCGACACTGAGAATTTGAACCGGTCCAACAATGTCGACGGCTCATCTTGTTCTATCGATCCGATCGCTGCGATCCCCGGCATGGCTCCGAAAGCCCGCGATACCACGCTGAAAGCCGCTTGAAACAACTGAAACAGTTTCCCGCCGCCCTCGCAATCGGACTGAAACAGCGAAGGCCCAAATCTGTTTGCAACGAAGCGCAGAGAGTTTCGTTTTTCGCAGCAAACGGAGCAAGGAGAAACCCCGATGACCATGACCCAGACATCCGCACAGACCGTCAACAACGGCGTCAATGTCGACGCACTGCTGGGCGCCCGCGAGGCACTGGACGCCGCACCGCAGGCAGCGCAGTTCACCTGGCGCAGCAAGTGTGAGTGGGTGAACGGCACCCACAGCCGCAACACGATCGAGGGCTTTTTCGGCCTCGGTGAAGAACAGAGCCGCGGCAAATCCTTCACCATGGATGCCGATCACCCGGAGATCTTCGCTGCCGAGGACCACGGCCCGACGCCGGTCGAAATGATACTGTCCGGCCTGGCCAGTTGCCTGACCGCCGGTGTTGCCGCCGTCGCTCAGCATCGTGGGATCCAGCTCTACTCGGTCACCGCAACGCTTGAAGGCGACATGGATATCCAGGGCATCCTGGGCATCGATTCCGATGTGCGCAACGGCTTCAGCTCGATCCGTGTGCACTTCGAAGTCCACGCCGATGCCAGCGACGAAGACATCCGCGCGCTCGTTGCCCAGTCGCAGAAGCGGTCCGCCGTCTTCGACATCATCACCAACCCGACCAACGTCCACGTCGACGTCAACTGAGCGAGACGCCAAGAAGGAGCGACCACCGTGAAACGCGCAACCACAATCATCATCGGTGCCGGACAAGCCGGCCTTGCCATGAGCAAGGAATTGGGCGACCGCGGGATCGACCATGTGTTGCTGGAACGCGGCTCGGTCGCTCATTCGTGGCGTACCGAACGCTGGGATTCCCTGCGCCTCCTGACCCCCAATTGGCAGAGCAGGTTGCCGGGCCACGCCTACGAAGGCCCGGATCCCGACGGCTACATGACCATGTCCGAGGTAACCCGCTATCTGCAGGGATATGCTCAGAAGATCGACGCGCCGGTGCACAGTCGCACTACCGTTACCTCGGTCTGTCCGACGGATGGCGGCTATGCAGTCGCCACCGATCGCGGCCATTGGCACGCCCGCAACGTCGTCATGGCGAGCGGCGCCTGCAACATTGCAACCGTGCCGAAGCTGGCCGAAGGCCTGCCGTCAAACGTGCGACAGATCACTTCCATGCAGTATCGCAACCCAGAGCAGCTTGAGCCCGGCGGCGTTTTGGTCGTCGGCGCGTCGGCCACCGGCATTCAACTGGCCAACGAAATCCAGGCATCCGGGCGTCCGGTTACACTGGCCGTTGGCGAGCATGTGCGCGTTCCGCGGCTCTACCGCGGCCGCGACATCAAGTGGTGGATGGACGTCAGCGGCGTCCTTGATACACGCTACGACACACTGGATGATCTGACGCGGGCACGCCGCGTGCCGTCATTGCAGCTGGTTGGCACGCCTGAAAAGATCACCTTGGATCTCAACACCCTGCAGCGAGCCGGTGTACAGATTGTCGGTCGGCTGGCCGGCCTGCGCGACGGCAACGCCCAGTTCTCCGGGTCGCTCAAGAACCAGTGCACCCTCGCCGACCTGAAGATGAACCGGCTGCTCGACACCATCGACGCCTGGGTTGCGGAAAAGATGCCTCACGGCGTGTTCGCCGAGGCGCACCGTCCGGAAGCAACTCGGATCGAAGGCGATCCGCTCCTGTCGATGAACCTGCTCGACAGAACGATCAAGACCGTTATCTGGGCGACCGGCTACCGGCCCGACACTTCGTGGCTCAACGTTCCCGTGCTCGATGGCAAGGGACGCATCCGCCATGACGGCGGCGTCACCGAAGCGGCCGGCCTCTACGTCATGGGGCTGCCCTTCCTGCGGCGGCGCAAGTCTTCGCTGATCGATGGCGCCGCGGACGATGCCCGTGATCTTGCCGATCACATCACACGCGGCCTTGCCCGCAAAGCCGCTTGACGGAGCCTGTCATGACCAATGTTTCACTTCCCAATGGTCGCTATGACGTTGTCATCGTCGGAGCGCGCTGCTCCGGCGCGGCGACCGCCATGCTGCTTGCACGCGCCGGCGTGCGGGTGCTGGTCGTCGACCGCCAGGCTTACGGAACCGACCGCCTGTCCACCCACGCACTGATGCGCGGCGCCGTGCTGCAACTCAGCCGCTGGGGTGTTCTGGATCGGATCCTGCGCGCCGGCACGCCAACCGTGCGCGACACCACCTTCCACTATGGTGATGAGGAGATCCGTCTGCCGATCAAATCGGAGGCCGGAGTCGATTTTCTATGCGCGCCGCGCCGCACAGTTCTCGACCGCGTCCTGGTCGACGCTGCCACGGAGGCGGGCGCCGAGTTTCTTCACGGCGTTTCGCTGACTGCACTCCACAGCCGTTCGGACGGACGGGTAACCGGCGTGCAGATGCGCGATCCCGATCATGGCCTGCTCAACATCAGGGCCGGCATGGTGATCGGCGCCGACGGCCGCCAATCCATGGTGGCGCGGCTGACCGGAGCACGGTCGACCGTTACGGCCAACCATACGACTGCCGCCGTCTACGGCTACTTCAAAGGAATGCCGGATGACGGGTTCCACTGGTACTATCGACCCGGCATTGCCGCCGGCGCCATTCCCACCAATGACGGAGCCCATTGCGTTTTCACCTGTGTCCCGCAACCGGAATTCGGTGAGCGTTTTCGACCGAGCATGAAGGACGGATACCTGGCGACATTGGCCGAAAACAGCACAGCGCTCGCGGAAGCTGTCAGGGCAGCGACTCCGGCCGGGCGGCTCTACGGTTTCGCCGGCGCGCCGGGTTTCATGAGAACCGCGCACGGTCCCGGTTGGGCGTTGGTGGGAGACGCCGGTTATTTCAAGGATCCGCTGACCGCGCACGGCATCACCGATGCGTTGCGCGATGCGGAGATCCTGGCCCGTGCGGTTCTTCAGGGCAATGAACGGGCACTGGCGCTCTACCAGGCCGAACGCGACGCGCTGTCACAGGAACTGTTCGAGATCACCGACCGGGTCGCTTCGTTCCAATGGGACCTGGAGGAGATCAAGGCCCTGCATATGGATCTCAACAAATCGATGCGCACTGAAGTGCGCCATATGACAGCCGTATCCCCGAGGATCGCTGCTGCTGCGTGATCGGAGCGCCAAGCTCACCATTTTCCGATTTCAACGCCCCTTGTCGAACGGTGTGGGCGCATGGCGGCTATGGTGTCGTCTGCCAGGGTCACCCTGTTGCGGCGATCGGTCAGCCGTTCAACAAGCTTTGCCAACATCTGGTCGCGAACGGTCTGGTGATCGCAACAACCGCCCAAATCATGATATTCGGACGGGTCGTTTTCGAGATCGAACAACTGCGGTCTGAACCCCTTGAAATAGACGTATTTCCAGCGATGCGTGCGGATCATGTAGCCGCGCGCCTGGCCCAACTGGACATCCAATGTCTCGCTAGCTTCATAGAAGGAATAGTCGATCTCGCTGAAGGCGTGATCGCGCCAATCGTCAGGCCTGGCGCCGTGCAACAATGGCTGCAAAGACCGGCCTTCCAGACGGTGGTGGGGGATGTCGAGGCCCAGAGACTGCATGAAGGTCGGGAGGAGATCGATCGCCTCGACCATGACATCGCTGACCGTGCCGCGGGTCAGATCGGCGTCGCTCCGCGGATCGTGGATGATCAGGGGCACCTTGACGGAGACATCATGGAACAGCTCCTTTTCGCCCATCCAGTGGTCACCCAGGTAATCGCCATGGTCCGACGTGACCACGATGAGGGTTTCATCCGACTTGCCCTGCGCTTCGAGATGGGCGAACAGCCGGCCAAGATGATCGTCGATCTGGGTGATCAGTCCCATATAGGGCGCCAGGACGTTTTCGCGCACCTCGTCGCGGGAGAACGTTTTCGAAACCTCCATTTGGGTGAAGGCCCGGTAGACCGGATGCGGGTTCTGCAATTCCTGCCGGTCTCGCTGAACCGGCAGAAAACTCTCGCGCCCGTACATGTCGTGGTAAGGGGCCGGCGCCATGTAGGGCCAGTGAGGCTTGATGAAGCTGAGATGCAATAGCCAGGGCCGGTTTCCCATTTGTGAGATGAACTCGATGGCGCGGCCGGTCATGTAGGCCGTTTCGGAATGTTCTTCGCGCACACGCGCCGGAAGATGGCAGTTTCGCATGGACCAACCACTCAGGATCTCACCATCCGGTCCAAGAGCCGAATTGGCATGCGTCTGCCAGGGATTGGCGCCATCGTAGCCATGGCTTCGGAGCCAGGCGTTGTAGGCGAGCTCCGGTTTTCCCGCCAGGACGCCGTCAGGGTGCACGCCATCGTCGCGCTCAAAATCCTCAAAGCCGGGCTCGGACACGATCATTCCGATTTCGGTATCCGGGTTGAGCCCAAGCCGGGCCATGCCCTCGCTGTCGGCAACCATATGGGTTTTGCCGACAACCGCGGTCCGCACCCGGGCCGGCTCCAGGTAATCTCCCATGGTCAACTCACCGATCGGAAGCGGCACGCGGTTCCAGGTCGAACCGTGGCTGAATACGGTTCTGCCCGTGTAGAAGGATGCGCGCGACGGTCCGCAAACCGGTGACTGTACATAAGCGTTATCGAAACGGACGCCACGAGCAGCCAACCGATCGATATTCGGTGTTCGCAAATGCGGATGGCCGGCGCACGACAGATAGTCCCAGCGCAACTGGTCCATCATCACGAACAGGATGTTGCGAACCTCAGCCATTGAGCGAGAAGATGTCACGCGCCTGATCGGGCGTTGCCACCTGATGCCCCAACGCTTCGATGATGGCAGTGGCCTGGTCGACAAGAGCAGCATTGCCGGGTGCCAGCACGCCGCGTTCCAGGTGCAGATTGTCTTCCAGTCCGACACGGACATGGCCGCCCAAAAGAACCGTCAAGGCCGTCATAGGTCTCTGGTGCTGGGAGATGCCGAACGCCGACCAGTTGGCGCTCTCGGGAAGCTGCGAACACATGATCTGGAGCGTTTCAATTGTCGCCGGGGCTCCCCATGGAATGCCCAGGCATATCTGGAATAGCGGCGGTTCCTCGAACAGGCCTTGTTCATAAAGGGCAACGGCTTGGCGCATATGCCCGAGATCGAACACCTCAAGCTCCGGCTTCGCACCACTTGCGCGGGCCTTGTCGGCAATACGCGTTACGTGGTCGCCGGTATTGACGAAAACGGTCGAACCGAAATTGAGCGTGCCGATGTCGAGGCTGCAGATCTCCGGCTTCAAGTCCTCCACGTGGCGGACGCGCTCATCGGGTGAGCGAAAATTGGTGCTCTCGGCGGGGACCGACGGATCGGGGTCACCTGGATCGAACCGCGCTCCGGCCCCGGTGGTCAGGTTGATGATGACATCCGTGTTCCGGCTGCGAATGCGTTCGACCACCTCCTGGTAAAGCTCAAGCTTCATGCTGCCCTTGCCGGTTTCGGGATCTCGCACGTGGATATGGACCACTGCCGCGCCGGCTTTCGCCGCCTGCAGGCATTCGTCCGCAATCTCCTCCGGCGTCACCGGAACAGCCGGATTGTGGTCCACGGAATCGGCCGCACCGGTGACGGCGCACGTAACGACGATGGTTCGTGACATGTTTTACTCCCAGGTGCTCTCAGCTTCATCACCCGCCTCGTCGCTTTTCGACAGAAGCTGAATCGCGGTGACAATCGACAGGATCGCCGCAACGGCAAACCCAAAGCCGGCGATGGCGTGATAAACCAGTGGCGATATGCCGAGCACTTCCGATCGTTGGCCATAGTCATGCAGTGAAATGCCGTCCCGGAAGACAGAGTATCCAAGAGGCAAAAGGATGACGGCCGTACAGAACGCCCAGAAGGCATCAATCCGCCGGGTCACGATCTCCCGAAGATGATGGGTCGCAACGTCCACGACGATATTGGCCTGATTGCGGAAACACAGCGCCAGCCCGAGAAAGCCGAGCAGCATCATGTAAAGCCGGATCTGCTCCACGGTCGACAGGATATGCCACAGATTGAGGCTGCGCCCGATGACGTCCGCCACCACGACCAGCATCATCAAAACGAGGGCGCAACCGGCAATCAATGTCAGCGCGCGTTCCGCGAGGCGGAATATGTCCAAAAGTCGTCTGACAATCATGGGCTACTTCCTGGAAACAGCAAGGACGGCAACCAAAGCACCAGTCCCGGCAATGCCAGAAACACCGCCAGCCGGATCACATCCGCGCCGACGAAGGGCAGGACGCCGTAAAAAACCTGCCAGGTTGGCACCTCGGGCATGATGCGGGAAAGCACAAAGACGTTCATGCCGATTGGAGGCGTCACGAGACCGAATTCGACCACCATGATCATGATGATGCCGAACCAGATCGGATCGAAACCGTTGCCGATGACGATGGGAAAGATCACCGGTGTGATGATGAAGAGAATGGCGATGGAATCGAGAAAACAGCCCAGCAGGATCAGCACGACCAGCAACAGGGCCATTACCCCGGCCGGCCCGAGATTGAGAGCTGAAACAAAAGCTTCCACCCCCTGAGGCACACGGGCTGCCTGGAGGAAATATTCGAACACGGAAATGCCGATGACGGCAAAGAAGATCATCACCGACGTCTGAACCGCTTCCAGAACCGCCGCAACGAAACGCTGCATGCGTTCCCTGTTCGAACGAATGGTGAAGAACCCAAGGATCAGCGCACCGAAGGCACCGACGGCGGCACCTTCCGTTGGAGAGAATATGCCCGCCAGGATGCCTCCCATCACCGCAATGAACAGCAGGGCCACGCCCCAAACCCGGCGCAACAGGTCCAGTCGTTCGCGCCAGGTCGCCCGTTTTCCGGCTGGCCCTATCTCCGGTTCGACGCGGGTCCAGATGGCGGTCGCGATCAGATAGAGGATCGCAGCGATGATCCCCGGAATGATGCCAGCGGCGAACAGCTTTCCAACGGAGGTTTCGGTCACCGTGGCGTAGATGATCATCGGAAGCGACGGTGGAATGAGAATGCCCAACGTACCGCCTGCCGCAACCGCACCCGACGCGAGACGTTTGTCATAGCCGTATCGCAGCATCTCAGGTACCGCGATCCGCCCCATGGTCGTCACAGTCGCCAGCGAGCTTCCGCAGATCGCTCCGAAGCCACCGCAAGCGCCGATGCTCGCCATGGCCAAGCCGCCACGGTGATGACCGACGAACCCGTAGGCCGCCTTGTAGAGCGCTTCAGCCAGACCACCGCGCACGGCAATCGCGCCCATGAAGATAAACAGCGGAAGAACGGAAAGCGTATAGCTCGACAGTGCTGTTACCGGAGCTGTGGAGGCGACATAAACGGCAGTGTCCCAGCCATGCAGGGTCCACAACCCGACGAAGCCCACCAGGAGGAGACCCAGCCCCAGCGGTGCCCGCATCGCAATAATGATCAGCAACGCGATAACACCGATGAGGCCGACAACGAGCGGGGACATGGCTGATGATCCTCGATCGCGTCTTGATCTAGTTGGATCCCGTCATCGACGCGATTTCGGCGCGCAGGGCATCGTAGAACGCCTTCGCCGGCTTGCCCTCGGCCTCAAGCCTGGCGACATAGTCGTCGGCGATCCCGTTGGCGATCGACATGGCCTTGGCCCGGTCGGCGTCGGAAAACTCGATGACCTGGTGACCGTCCGCCAACAATCCGGAAAAGACTTCGCCGCCGATGTTCTTCCAGCAGGCAGAGGCCCGCGCACCGACATCCGCACCGGTAAACTTGGTTTTGATCAGGTCCTGCATGTCTTGCGGCATCGAGGCGAGTTTGTTCTTGTTCATGCCCAGAAAGAGCAAAGCCGACGTGGTGTTGACGAGAAGATGATGCTCGGTGACCTCGCCAATGCGAAACGCCTTCAGTGCCACGAACTCGGCAAGTGAGCCGTCGATGACGCCGGTTTGCAGGTTCTCGTAGACGGCGGGGGCCGGCAGGCGCACGGGGATTGCGCCGAGGGACTCAAGAAAGGCGCTGGCGCCCACACCGGTCGAACGGATGCGCAAGCCCTCCAGATCGAACAGTCCATCAGTCGGTTTGCGCAGGTGTATGTGCAGCGGCGGCGTCACGAGTACCGCCAGGAGATGGATGTCCTTGAACTCCTCTGCGAGATATTGCGGCGCCAGTTTGTTGATGGCCCTCGCCGCGATCTCCGGATCGTCGACCAGAAACGGCATCGTGGCAATTTCCGTCATGGCAAACTGGCCGGGCGTGTAACTCAGGACGCCCTGCGAGATATCCATGACGCCGCGAGCGACCTGTTCGTATTGGCGAAGCGGATGCGCAAAGGCGGTTCCACCCATATATTGCTCGATTTCGATGCGGCCGCCCGTCGCTTCCTTCAACTCTTCGAGGAGCGGCAGGGTGAAACAGTTGACCATCGGTCCGTGCGGCGGCTCCATGGTCGAGAATTTGAGCGTGAACTCCTCCGCCCTGGCCAATTGTGAGCTCATTGTCATGACCGCCGCCGTGGCGGCCAACAGACCCAACTTTTTCAAAGTACGCAGCATTGAATACCTCCCTTGGTTCAATCGTTGCTTCATTCGGAATTCTGCTGAGTTTGTCGGACGGCGCGCTGACGTTTGCGTCGGGCCAGCGCCTCGGCAGCCATGTGGTCGAGAAACCGCTCTCGGACCTCCGCAGCTTCCGATTCAGTCCAGGCGCGAAAACCTTTGCCGGCGGCCATGCCCGTTTCCCCGGCGGCGATCTTTTCGTGCAAGATAGGGTGCTCGTGCGGGGTCCTGTCGAGGTGACGGATCAGGACTTCGTGGCAGTCCAGCGTCAGCTGCAATCCGATCATGTCCGACTGTTCGAGGGGCCCGAGCACGCCAAGCCGCGAGCCGAACCCCTCCTTGACGACCTTGTCCAGCGTAGCCGCATCGCAGACCCCGTCGGCGACAAGCGCTATCGCCTCGCGCTTGAGTGCGTGCTGCAGGCGGTTGCCGATGAACCCCGGAATATCCTTGCGAACATGCACGGGCGACATGGCGGCCGCTTCCAGCAAATCCATCATCCGCTGGATGTGTTTGCCGTCGGTGTGTTCCGTCTGGATAACCTCGACCAGCGGCACAAAGTGCGGCGGGTTCCAGAAGTGAGCACCGAGGATGCGTGACCTGTCACGCGCCTTTGAAGCGATGTCGGTGATGGGAATGGCGGACGTGTTGGAAGCCAGGATGACGTTCCCTTGGGTTATCTCGTCGAGATCCCGGAAGATTTTCTGTTTGAGGGCAAGTTTCTCCGGCGCTGCCTCGATCACGACTTGGGCGCCGTCCAGGGCCGCCTCCAGTGAAGCGTGGAGCGAAATGGCGTCGGCCTTGCCGGGATCGTCTTCCAGGAGTGTGAGGATCCGGCGAACATTGCCGTGGACGGTCGCGAGGGCAGCCTCGCTCGGATCATAGACCGCGACGGGGTGACCCGCGGACGCGAAAATCTGCGCGATACCGTGGCCCATGAGCCCGGCACCAATGATCGCCATACGTTCCCTGGACACGGTCATCCTGCCGAATACCCGCCGTCCACGTAGATCACCTGACCGGTACAGAAATCGGATGCAGGCGCCATCAGGTAAATCAGAATGCCAACGAGGTCCTCGGCTTCTCCCAACCGACCCAGCGGGATGCGATTGATTGCCGGCACGTTGGCCTGCCCGCCGGTTTTCTCGTCGTCGAACATCCAGGCTGTGAGCTTGGAACGAAAGACCGTGGGGCCGATGGCATTGACGTTGACGCCGTGGCCGGCCCATTCCAGAGCGAGCGAACGGGTCAGCCCGTCGATCGCCGCTTTCGAGGTGCAATAGGAGGAGTATCCGAACGCGCTGCCATGTCTGCCGCGGACAGAAGAGATCAGCACGACCTTGCCGCCGCCGCCCTGCTCGATAAATCGGCTGCCGGCCGCTTTGCACATGAGCCACGAGCCGCGCACATTGGCGTTCATGACGGCCTCGAAATCCTCCAGGCTCATCTCATGGATCTGATTGGGTTTGTTGGTCCCCGACGCGACGATGAGGCCGTCGAGACTGCCGAATGTCGTGACCGCGGCATGGACGATGGCCTCGGCGGCTTCGGGCGTCTCGGGCCGCATTGCAACTGTCGTGACCTCAGCGCCTTGGGCTCGACACGCGTCGGCAACCGTTTCGAGATCGTCTTTGGTGCCAGCTGCAAGCGTCAGCCGCACTCCGGACTGAGCGAGCGCCATCGCCGCGGCCTTTCCCAATGCTCCGGTCGCGCCGGTGATAAGAATGGATCGCCCGGTGAGATCGAACAACGTACTTGGCAGCGCGGGAGCGTTCATCGTGTCGCTCCCGGCTCAGCCGTTGCACTGATAACGATCATCCTGGCAACGTCTTTGCCGCGATTTTCGATCCTGCGTGTTTCGCCTGGAGCAATGCGGCAGGAATCCTGCGCCGAAAGCGTGGCTGTTTCGGATTCCGTGACGACCGTGATCTGACCGTCGAGGACCACATAGACCTTTTCCGTGGGAGAGGCGGCCCAATCGGCGCCTCCACCAGGCAAAAACAGCGACAGGCCACACCAGAAGTGCTCGTTTTCGCTGGCTTCGCCTCCCTGCAGCCGGAATGCCGTCATGCCGTGATGCTTCGGCGCTTCATAGGGGCTTGCATCATTCAACCGGTTTGTGTGCACGATACCGCTCCGTCTTTCAGAGTCTGTAGGTTCCGGATGGATCTTCGACGCCGACGACACGCACGCCGGATCCGTCTCCTCCGGTCCAGCGCCAGGGGAAGGCCATGAAGGTCATTCGTTTGCCGGTAACCGCATCGAGATCGCCGCCAATGTTTTCGATTCCGGGTATGCCGGCCGACATGAGGACCTTGTGCGCCGGCTCCCAAAGCGGAAAATCATCGATTATGTCGTGACCCGTTTGGGCCTTGTATTCGTCGTTGAGATGGGGCTGAAATGGTCCGGGCCCGTGTGGTCCCAGATAGGTGCCGAGCGGATGATCGAGCGCCTGCACATCGATGCCAACCATCTTGACACCGCGCTCCACAAGCCATTCCGCCGCCTCCTTGTACAGTCCCGGCGAATAGGCGTAGTAATCCGAATTGTCGCCGTAATGGCGATGGTAGCCGGTGTTGATCATGACGATGTCGCCCGGTTCGATGCGCGGCGTCGCCTGTTCCAGATCCTCGGGTGTAATTACCTCCCAGCGGCCCTTCGGGATCGAAACGGCAACCCCCGTTCCGAAAAACTTCCAAAGCTCGAACCCGGTTATGTCGTGGGTATTGGGAAGCACATGTATCGGGCAGTCCATATGGGTGCCGCGGTGCATCACCGTGGTGAAATGCAAGACCTGAGCGTCATCGCGGGCGTGATACTGGTGGCGTCGGAATTCGTGGATCGGATTTTTGCCGGGCCAGAACGAAACGTCGTGACCCCAGTTCTGCGTCAGATCGTGAAGCACAAGATCCGATGTCTCGCCGGCCTCGCCTCCGAGGCGGTAGTTGCCGCCGTCGTCGACGATCGCCACCAGACGGATGATGCTTGCATCACCCTCCTTCCACTTCCAGGGCAGCGCCGCGACGGTGACACGAGACCCGGATATGTCGTTGATCTGGCCACCGATCTCCTCGATCGTAGGGATGCCGGCATCGAGCAGCATGCGATGAGCCGGCTGCCAGTCAGGGAAGACAGCGCGTGGATCGTCGCCGGTTTCTTCCTGGTAGTCGCCACAAAGCGCCCTCAGGATCGGTCCGCCGCGATGCGCACCCAGCGCCGTCGCCAATGGATGATCGACAGTGGCCGTGTCGATACCGACCAGCCGGACCTTCTTCTCAACAAGCCAGCGGGCGGCACCCTCGCTGAGACCTGGACCGTGGGCAAAATATTCCTGGCTGTCGGAGTAGGTCTCATGCCAACCGGTGTTGATCAGGACGATATCGCCGGTCTGAATGGCCGGAACGGCGACCTCCAGATCTTCCGCCTCGATCATCTGCCATTTGCCCTTGGGTATTGAGAGGACGACGGCTGTTCCAAAGAAATGCTCGATGGGAACGGAACCCATAGGTGTTCCGCCAGCCACGAGATGCAGGGGCGCATTCACGTGGGTGGATGCGTGCATGACCGTCGTGAAACGCTGCGTCAGCGTCCCATGCAAAGCATGAAAGGAACCCCGTTCGAGCACCACGCCCGGATAGCCCGGCCATACCGGTGTGCCATGTCCCCAAGGATGGGACAGGTCGAAAAATCGAAGACCGGATTTTGGATCGGTCGCGCCACCTGAACCCACTGGAACCTCCCTAGTCCAAGGTTGGGGCCGTCACGATCGCCGTTCAGCACCCCAATCACTGGTGTTGGTCAAAGGTTGGTGCCTGCCAGTGCGCCAAGTACAATAGAATGTCGGCATTTCTCTATAAATGAAATTTATTTTTGAAAATATCTCCATTATATTCAGATATATAACCGCTAACGCCGAGAACCATATGAGCGGCGTGGCCAACTCCGGATTTGCATTATGGGGAAGCGCAAAATGACCACCAAGGCTCAGACAGGAACTGCTGACCCATTGCTTCGGATCGATTCACGGCAGCTGCGTCACCTGTTGGCAGTCGTCGATTGTCAGGGCTTCACTGCAGCGGCCGAACGCCTGAACCTGACGCAGCCGGCGCTCTCCCGCAGCATCCAGATTCTCGAGGAACGACTGGGCGTGCGTTTGATCGAGCGCACGCCGAAATCCTTTCAGCTGACGAAGTTCGGGCACTCAGTCGTCGATAAGGCCCGCCTGATCGAGTTGGAATTCGGACAAATTCTCTCGGACATTCAACTCCTGGAAGACGGGCATGCGGGTCAGGTTTCGATCGGTGCCGGCCCAAGTTCCGTTGCCTATCTGGCGCCGGCTATTCACGCCTTCCAATCGCAGCGCCCGAACATCACGGTACGCACCATCGTCGGGAGCATGGAGGAAATTCACGGCGCGTTGATCGACGGCAACGTGGATGTCATCTGCACCGCACTCGGATTTCCGAAACACCGCCGGATCGTGACCGAGCGGCTGACGACGATGCGTAACGTCATCCTGGCAAGGCAAGGTCACCCCCTGTTGGACGATATCGATGTCGAGCCCGAGCGATTGCTCGCGTTTCCGTGGGTGTTTTTCGCCAATGACCGAATGGGCTACGAGCGGGTCGCCGGTTACTTCGCCGCCCGGCGGTTGGAACCACCCGCCGTATCCATCGAGACCAATACGATCGAAACCATGTTCACCTTCGTCTGGGAGGGCGACTACATTGCCAGCGCTCCGTCGCTTGCTCTGCCATTCGCGGAAAAACTGGGGCTGGAGGAGGTTGCCGTCAGCGGTTCTTTTTGGAGCGTCGATCTCGGTGTTGCCTATATGCGCAGCGCGCATTTGCCGCCAGCCGTTGCGTCGCTTGTGACGGCGCTGAAGAAACAACTCAAGTGATCATTCCCAGTCTACTTTGAAGCGATCGACAACGGCCTGAACCTGGGCGTTGTTCAGCAATCGCGGCGATAAACCGTGCGTTAACAATGCCAGCCGGGAGCTTTCTTCAAGTTCCTCCATTGCGAAAACAGCGGAATCCAAATCTCGACCGGCAACGACCGGGCCGTGGTTTGCCAGCAGGACGGCCGAGCGTTTGCCGGCCAGCCCGCGCACCGCATCACCCATTTTCGGATCCCCGGGCAGAAAGACGGGCAAGAGTTTCACCTTGCCGAGCCGCATGATCGAGTAGGCGGTCAGCGGCGGCAGCACATTGTCGGGGTCGACCCCGTCGAGCATGGACCAAGCAACGGAATGGGTCGCGTGAAGGTGAACGACCGCCCCTGTTTGCTGGCGCGTATCGTAGAAAGCCGAGTGCAAGGGCATCTCCTTGGTCGGCGCATCGCCCCCGACATGCTGGCCTTCCTCGACTACCGCCAAGCGCGCCGGATCGAGCCTCCCGAAGCAGGTCCCCGTCGGGCTGACCAGCAGTCGGCCGTCGGAGAGCCGTGCCGAAATGTTGCCGGAAGCTCCGTTGGTCAGGCCACGCTCGAACATCGAGCGCGCCCATTCGCAAAGCGCTTCCCTCAGTCGGCTTTCTTCGCTCATTTGCCCTCCAGGATTCGATCGGCCTTTGCGAAAAAGTCGCCGGCGCCAAAATTTCCAGACTTGAGTGCCATCACCAGATCTGCCGTCGATGCCCGCAGGGCCGGCACGCCCGGGTCGATTGTCGGCCCGATTTCGAAAGCCGTTACGCCGAGCGCGGACACCACCGCCCCGGACGTTTCGCCGCCGGCGACAATGATCCGGCGAAACCCGGCCGCATTGGCCGCGACCGCCAGTCTCGCCATCAGCCGCTCGATCGCCAGCGCAATGCGCTCACCGCCAAACCGATCCTGGGTTTTGGCGACATTTCCCGGTTCGGCAGAGGTGAAGAGCAACGGCGTGCCATTTTGCGCCACGGCCCAGTCCAGCAACCGTTCGGCGCTGCCGTCGTCGAGGGCTTCCTCCGGCTCAACATGCCGGGCCGCACCTCCGGCGTCCGCAAATGCGCGGATCTGCGCCAGCGTTGTGCCTGAGCAGGACGAGGACAGAGCAATGCACCGCCCCGCCTCGCCTTTCCATCGGGTGCTGCCCGATGTTGCGCCAAAGCACTCCGGCAGTCCGATACCAAGGCCCGAACCTCCGGTCAGCAAGTCAAAATCCCGTGTCGCGTCGGCCAGGATCCGAAGGTCGTTGTCTTCAATGGCATCGGCAACAACCATTTGTCGGCCGGCATCACGCTGCGCCAACAGCGCGTCGCGAGCGTTCTTGCGAACCGATGCGAGGGGCACGTGTCCGACCTCATCCTTCACCTGTTGACCGAGCCATCGAATAATCGACGAATCCGTCATCGGATTGAGCGGGTGGTTCTCCATGCCCGACTCGGACAGCAGTTTGTCGCCGACGAACAGGTGGCCTTGATACAGGGTGCGGCCGGTCGCCGGAAAAACCGGGCAGACCACCACTGGGCTGTCCGTGCCCAGCGCCTCGATCAGCGCTTCGGTCACGGGTCCGATGTTCCCGCGCGGGGTGGAATCAAACGTGGAACAATACTTGAAATAGAACTGACGGCAGCCTTGTGCGCGCAGCCACTCAAGCGCTTCGAGCGATTGGCGAACCGCTTCGGCCGGCTCGACGGACCGCGTTTTCAGCGCGACGATACCGGCTTCCACCGGTTCGGCCGCCGGCGTCTCAGGCACACCGATATACTGGACCGTCCTCATCCCGCCCTGGGCGAGGATGGCTCCGAGATCCGAAGCGCCGGTGAAGTCGTCGGCGATTGCACCCAGCAACATGCGTCGTTACCTCACGCGAATTTCGTGTCGCGCGCCACCACCGCCTTGCTGGCGACCATGGGCGCAACCGCGGCGTCGAACGCCTTGAAGTGGGGTGATGCAAGATGCAGGTCGAAAGCGGACGGATCGTCGTAGATCTCCCACAGGAACACATGGTCCGGACGGCCGGAATCGCCCCATATCTCGAAAACCCGACATCCAGGCTCCTGCAGCGAAGCAGCGGCCTGATCGCGCATGTGCTCCATGAACTCTGCCATCCGGCCCGAAACAATCTCGAACTCGACCGCAATCGAAAAGACAGCCATCAGACATTATTCCCGTTCAATGGATCAGCGTGAAGGCCGACAATCCGATCCGAGCCGGCGATCAGCGGAAAGCGCTGCATGACCAGCGGGTCGTGGCCCGGCACGACATGGGCTTCGCTGTCGGCCAGCTGCCGCAACTGCGTGAACCCGGTGAGCATCTCGTGAACATCTGCGACGATCGGAAACGGCTTGGATTCAAGAAAATTCTCGTAAAAATGCGACGCGTCGGACGCGAGCACAATCCAGCCGCGCCGGGTGTGAACCCGGACACATTGCAGGCCGCGGGAATGACCACCGATGAGATGAACCTCGAGGCCATCGGCGACCACGCCGGACCCTTCGATAAAGACGACGCGTTCGGAATGAACCGCGTTGACCATGGTGCAGACATGGTCGCCAGTAAACGGCTTGCGCAAGTGCGGGTGACACATGCAGGGGCCGGTCGCATAGGCCATCTCCGCGGGCTGCAGGTAAAATCGAGCGTTGGGAAAATCGGCCAACGTTCCGGCGTGGTCATAGTGGAGATGGGTTATGATGACCGTGTCGAGCGTTGCGGCATCGATCCCCATATGCGCGAGCATCGCCGCCGGACGTTCGATGATCGGTCGCCCCCGACTTTCAGCTTCGGTTTCCTCGTAGCCCGTGTCGACGAGGATCGTGTGGCTGCCGTTGCGCAGCACCCAGACAAAATAGTCCATGGGGTGCGGGACATCGTGATGCGGATCCATGATGAAACTGTCTGCCCGGATGCGCGCATTGCGATCGGCATATTTCAGCGCAAACACTTCCCAAACAGCTGACATCATCGCACCTTCAATCAAAGATTGCCGATCTGGTAGTGTTCCAGCAAACCGACCAGCATCTGGCCCGCATTCTTGCGGTGACGGCGGTGCACTTCACGGGCCGCCTTTGCATCGCCACGTTCGAGGCAGGCCAGAAGTTCGCGGTGATCATGGTTGGAGCGCACCGGTTTCTCGCGCATCCGGAGGGTCGCCATTCGCGCCCGATATACCTGGTCTGCAAAGTTGCCGAGGACGCGCTCAAGCCGTTTGTTTCCGGAACTTTCGGCCAGCAGCGTGTGAAACCGGTCATCGGCTTTCGCCCAATCCTCGAGCGCGTCGCGGCTGAGAGCCTCGTCCATTGCATCGACGCAGTCATGCATTTCCCGCAGCTCCTGCTCCAATGGTCCGCGCTCGGCGGCAAGTTCAGCCGCAAGCGGTTCGAGCTCCGTCAGGATCTCGTAGATTTCCCGCATGTCGGTCGCCGAAATCGGCAGGACGCGCATACCGTGGCGCGGACGAACCTCGACAAAACCGTCCCGTTCGAGTTGCAGCATGGCTTCTCGCGTCGGCGTGCGACTGATTCCGAGCTGCTCGGCAAGCTCGCTTTCCAGGTAAGACGCCGCAGGCTGCAATTTGTTGTCCATGATCATGGCCTTGAGGGTCGAGTAGGCCATTTCGGTTGCCTTGCGGGCTTTGGGTTCGTGGGTCTGCATGGTTCCGTTCAACTATCGAGCGCCACTGCGCAGCGCGTTTCCGCAGAACGGTAGACCGCATTCTCAATCTCGATGTTTCGAAGATAGTCGGTCGCCAGTGTTTCAAGCGGTGCCGCGTCGCGCAGGTGCGAGATGACATGTCGCTGGAAATGGTACACGCAGTCCCCGCCGAAATCGACATCGCGGAAATCATAAGCAATCGGCGATGTCTGATTGGAGCCGAACTCCCGTACGTGCAGGCGCGCGAACCCATCGAGATAGAGTGTTGCTTTCTCGCCCTCGATAACCATTTCGCCCAGCGTCAATCGATGATTGACCGCGCGATGGTCGAGTGTGCGGTTTCCATCAAACACTGCCCGCATGCCGTCGGACCAGCCGAACAGAAGCAGGCCTGAATCTTCTCCGGCAATAACCGGATTTGTCCGCCACAGATCGGCAAAGACATAAGCCGGCTCGCCGAACAGATAGCGAAAGACGTCGACCCAGTGAATGCCCGTCTCGTGGATGAGGAAGCGTTTCATGTCCCTGAAATAGGGCTGGCGCGCCAGATAGGCGTCGTCGCCCCGGCCGTCGCCGGTTCGCATGCGGAACTGGACCTGCTGCGGTTTGCCGAGGCTGCCGCTGTCGATCTGCTGTTTGATAGCGCGGTACCAGGGCATGAAGCGGAAGTTCTCGTGCACCACCAAAGTTGTTCCGGCTTGCTCTGCGGCCTGGGCGAGAGCTGCTGCCTCCGGCAGATCGCGACAAAACGGTTTTTGGCAAACGACCAGCCCGATGCGACCCAACAGAGGCTCGATCAGGGTCCGATGGCTTTCTGGCGGCGTTGCCACATCGAGAATATCGAGCCTGTCCGTGTTTTGGATCAACGCGTCGACAGTGTCGAAAAAGCTGGTGTCCGGGAAGGTTTCCCGCAATTGCCGACGGCGGTCCTCGCTTCGCACGACAACCCCGGCCAGGGTTGCCCCTTCCATGCGCCGCCACGCGTTTATCTGGAAGCGGCCAAAATAGCCGCCGCCGATCATGCCGATCCGCAGAGTCATGAGGCCGCACGATCGACGGAGTCTTGGGGTGGGCTCTGCTCGATCATGCGCAGGATGGTCTGCGCACATTGAGCGGTCGAGGCGGTCCCCCCGACATCGGCAGTCAGCGCCGACCCGGTGCGAATGGCCTCGCCCACCGCCTGCTCAATCTGCAGCGCCGCTTGCGCCAGCGCGGGCGCATTACGACGCTCGGCCAGCCAGTCCAGCATCATTCCGGCCGACAAAATCATCGCACAGGGATTGGCAATGCCCTTGCCCGCGATATCGGGCGCACTGCCGTGGCATGGCTGAAAAACGGCGTGTTCGTCACCAATGTCGGCTGAGGGCGCCATGCCCAGCGACCCCATCAGCCCGGCGCCGAGGTCCGATAGAATGTCGCCGAACATGTTTTCGGTGACAAGCACATCGAATTCCCACGGACGCGTCACCATCCAGAGGGCCATCGCATCGATATAGGCGCTGTCGGTCGTGATCTCGGGAACGAGCTTGCTGCGCTCTTCGAATATGGAACGGAAGAACCAGAACGCCCGAAAGACATTCGCCTTGTCGACGCACGTCACGCGCGGCGTCTGTGCACGGCGCTGCGCGCGTTTGCGCGCCAGATTGAACGAGAAATCAAAAAGCTTCTCGCTGATCGGCCGGGTGATGCGCAATGTCTCCAGGGCGTGGCTGTCGTCGACCACCCTTCCCTCATGCATGTGAGCAAACAGTCCCTCGGTCGATTCGCGAACGATGACGAAGTCGATATCGGCGGCGCGCGGATCAGACAGGGGCGACAGTTCGTGCGCATAGACCTTGACCGGTCTGACACCGGCATAAAGCCCGAGGCGCAGACGCAAATCGATCTGCGGCGTCGCTTCCGTCCCGTTGGGCTTTCGCACGTCGGGCAAGCCCATGGCTGAAAGCAGGATAGCGTCGGCAGCGCGTGCCCGACTGATCGATTCCTCCGGCAGGTCCTCTCCTGTCTCGAGATAGTGGCCGGCCCCCGCGGGCAGATGCTCGAAACGAAACTCCACATCGTACTGCCGGCCCACGGCCTTCAATATCTCGATGGTCGGGCCGGTAATCTCGGGCCCGATCCCATCACCTTCGAACACTGCAATCTGAACCGTATTGCTCAAACTCATTCCGGATCCATCACTTGAAAGACGTTTCGCCACTGGCGTCACACTACACGCCAAGGCCGGTTGACGACCAATTCATTAATGTATACGTTACTGCACGCGTTCATGCAAGGCGTCTATTCTCAGCTGATTGGAGGAAATCATGAGAAACCTAATCGCCACGGCCATGGTCGGTGTCGCATTGTCGGCATTCGGCGCTCCGGCCCAGGCAGAAACAATCAAGATCAATATGCCGTCGACGTTCCCAGGCAGTCTGATCCAACTTGGTCAGGCCGGTGTTCGTTTCGCCGATACGGTCAACGAAATCTCGGGAGGAGATATCGAGGTCAAGTTCTTCGAGCCAAACGCGCTGGTTCCCGCCCTCGAAATCTATGACGCGGCGGCAAACGGCTCGATCGATGCCGGCTGGTCGGTCTCCGGCTACTGGGGCAGCAAAAACTCCGCGCTGAACCTCTTTGCTGCTGTCCCCTTCGGTCCCGCTGCAGGCGAATACCTGGCCTTCATGTGGTACGGCGGCGGCGAAGACATGATGAATGAGATCTACAACAAGGCGGGTCTGCACTCGCTGGTTTGTGGCGTCATCGCGCCTGAGGCCTCCGGCTGGTTCCGCAAGGAAATCAAGTCGGTGGATGACCTCAAGGGCCTCAAGATGCGCTTCTTCGGCCTCGGCGCCAAAGTCATGCAGAAACTGGGTGTCGACACCCAGCTGCTGGCCGGTGGCGACATCTATCCCGCGCTGGAGCGTGGTACGATCGACGCCACGGAATTTTCGATGCCGGCCATCGATCAGAACCTCGGCTTCTACAACATCGCCAAGCACTACTACTTCCCGGGCTGGCACCAGCAATCCACCATGCAGGAATTGCTGATGAGCAAGGCGAAGTGGGACAGCCTGACCGACCAGCAACGCTCGCTGATCAAGACGGCCTGCAAGGCCAATGTCGCCAACCAGTTCGCCGAGGGCGAGGCGATCCAGGGCAAGGCGCTTAAGGAAATGCAGGAAGCAGGTGTGACGATCCATCAGTGGCCGCCGGAAATTCTGGATACTTTCCAGACTGCCTGGGCCGAGGTTGTGGTCGAGGAATCGGCCGCCAATCCTGACTTCAAGAAGGTCTGGGACTCGCTGCAGGAATTCCGGGCTGAGTATGCCGCCTGGAAAGAGCTCGGCTACCTGAAATAGGCGCTCAGAGCCAACCGCAAATGCCCGTCCGACCGACGGGCATTTGCCAACCCTTTGCGATTGACGCAACCTCAATCTCGAAGGCATGCCCACCCGATTGCGAGATCCACGATGAACAGCCTGCTGAAACTGAGCCGCGCGATCGACAGGGTTCTGCAGATCATGGCGTCAGTCGGAGCCTATTGCTGCGTCCTGCTGATCTTGATCGTCTGCTACGATGTGGTGACCCGGTATCTGGGCGTGCCCAAGCTGTTCGGATGGACATCGACGATGTTGCAGGAGTCCGAGTACTGGCTCCACTCCTTCCTCATCGTTCTCCTCGTCGGCTACGCCTACAGCAAGCAGGTCCATGTTCGCATCGACCTGTTTCGTGAAAACTTCTCCGCCCGGACAAAATACTGGCTGGAAGCCATCGGAATCGTGATCTTTCTCATTCCGTACGCGGCGCTGGGCGCATGGCTGTCCTGGCCCTATGTGGTGCAGTCCTTTTTGTCGGGTGAAATCTCGAAATCCCAGACCGGTCTTTCCCATTTGTGGCTGCTGAAAAGCGGGCTTGTGGTGCTCTACGTGTTGATGCTCGCAGCCGCTGTTTCGCAACTCATCAAGGCCATCGCCGGCATTCGCGGCGAATTGCCCGAGGACATGGTCGCCGAAACAATCGGAAACGCCTAGCAATGGACCTCGCCGAATTACTGCCGGTGCTCATGTTTGTGACACTCGGCATTTTGCTCTTTTCCGGCTATCCGGTTGCGTTCGTGCTTGGCGGCATCGGTTTGCTGTTCGGCCTGATCGGCATCGTCACCGGCGAGTTCCTCTTCGTCCAGTTCCGGTCCCTGCCCTCGCGCATTTTCGGCGGGATCATGGAAAGCCTGATCCTGACCGCCATTCCAATGTTCATTTTCATGGGGACGATGCTGGAACGCTCCGGCATTGCCCGTGACCTTCTGAACTGCCTGCAGATTCTGCTGCGCCGCGTGCCTGGGGGATTGGCGCTAGCAGTAACTGTTATGGGCACGATCCTCGCAGCAACGACCGGAATCATCGGCGCTTCCGTTATCATGATGTCGCTGCTGGCGCTGCCGGTCATGCTGCAGCGTAATTACGATTCTTCCCTTGCCACCGGAACGATCGCCGCCTCGGGGACACTCGGCATCCTGATCCCGCCCTCGATCATGCTCGTCATCATGGCGGACCTGTTGAGCCGGTCAGTCGGCAATCTGTTCGTCGCCGCCGTGTTTCCCGGATTGCTGCTGGCCGGCATGTACATGATCTACATCGTTGTGAGATGCACCATCTCGCCGCACCTTGCACCTCCGCTGTCCGCCGACATCGGACCATCCGGTGGCCGGCATGTCGCAACCATGGTTCTGCGCAGCTTCGTGCCGCCGGTCATTTTGATCATCCTCGTGCTCGGATCGATCCTCGGCGGCTTTGCAACGCCCACTGAAGCCGCCGGCGTCGGCGCCATGGGCGCTATTCTCCTCGGGTTTCTCAACCTCGTGCTGTTGCCGGCGATGGGCGTCAAGGACATGAAGGCGGTCTTCGAAAGCGAGGTCGACCTGGATGACCATTCGACCGGCAAAGGTTTCTTGGCCGACCTTTCGCACTACTGGTCGGTCGTCCGCGACGTTGCCCACCGAACGGCTCTCACCAACGCGATGATTTTCGGACTTTTTGTCGGTGCGACGCTGTTTTCCTTTATCTTCCGATCGCTGGGTGGCGACGATGTGGTCATCCATCTGGTCGATCAGCTGGGGCTCGGATCCTGGGGTCTGCTGATCCTCATCATGGCGCTGGTGTTCTTTCTCGGCTTCTTCTTCGACTGGATCGAGATCACCTTGATCGTTCTCCCTGTCTTTGCACCGATCATCGCGCAGCTGGACTTCGGCGATCATGTGGCGCGCTTTGAGATGACCTACTGGTTCGCCATCCTGCTTGCGGTCAACCTTCAGACATCCTTCCTGACGCCGCCCTTTGGATTCGCCTTGTTCTACCTCAAGGCCGTGGCGCCGGAAGGCGTTCGCATTCAACAGATCTACCGCGGGATCATCCCTTTCGTGCTGATCCAGCTGGTCGGCCTGGCTCTCGTGATGGCGTTTCCAGAGATCGCGCTCTGGCTCCCGCGCCAGTTGCTGAACTGACCTGGATGGTTCGGCTCAAAGCTGCTTCTGCATGAGGAAGTTCACCAGCGAAACCTGGTGTCGCTCAACGGTCTGCTGCTTGACGACCGTCCAGCCCTGGCGCTCGAAGTGCCTACGAGCCAAGTGGCTCGCTTCCGTTGTGAGTCGCTGAAGTCCAAGCTCGATTGCGTGTCTCTCGACGCGTTCATAGAGAGCTCTTGCAATACCCTTGCCGATCCAGGCCGGCGAAACGAAGGCCAGGTCGATATGGCCCGAATCGTCAAGGGTCATGAAACCGATGAGCTCGGAACCGGCTTCTGCCACATAGGTATGCTGTGACCGCAGGCGTTGTCGCCAGGGTTCCGTTTCGGGGACCTGCTTTGCCCAGGCGTTTCTTTGGCGCTCATCATAACGGCCGGCCGCGCCCTGATGGACGGCTTCATAAAAGATACGGGCAGCCGCAGCGGCGTCCGCGTCGTCAAACGGTCGTATCGAGATATCTGTCATGCCCGGGTTCTCGCAAATTCAGCTCCGCCGGAAAAGAATATTTGAATGCGGGACCTTGCCGATCCAAGCCAATCGCATCACTTTGATGTCTTGACCATTTCGGGAGAGGACAAGGCCGAATGAAACCGTCACTCGCATGCTTCACGATTTTGATCAGCGCGATGGCAACTGCCCCGGCGCTTGCCGACTGTGAAGCGGATGCGCGGGCGGCGATGCTGGATGTCGCCCATCCCACACCGATGCGCCAGGACGTGACGACCGAAATGGCGGGCCAAAAACTCAAGAGCGCGGCGTTGTCGACCCCGGACCGGCGCGGCATGTCGCTCGACGCCGCCGGCAATCCCGTCAGTCTGTGGGGCGAAGGCCGCTTCTACACGTCCAGCGATGGCGGCAAATCTTGGTCTCTGGTCAGCGAACAATCCGAGCAGGACCTCGCCGCCCAGGACGACAACCTGCGCAAACAGGCTGAACAGGCAACTGATATTGAATGCGCCTACGACACCGATCTCGATGGCAAGTCGGTCCACCGCTTCTTCTTGAGCTATGAAATGATCCCGGCTGGCATTCCGGTCAAAAGCACCTATTGGGTCGATGCCCAGAGCAAATTCCCGTGGAAAGTCGTGCACGATTTCGGCGGCAAAAATCCAAGCACGATCACGCAGCTCAACACGCCGGAGCCGGGTCTCGAAATTCCCGATCCCGAGGGCTGAGATCGTCAAGGGAACCTCACCCGTCGGGGTTTACGCCTCTCAGTAGACCGCCTCGTACACCTCGTACCGCCGTTGCGGCGGCAAATCTTCCAGATAGGCCAGTTCACCTAGCTTGTGGGCGTGGTAGATGGCGGCAAAATCACCATCGAACCAGTTGGAAACAACATCGGATTCGTTGAAGCGAGCCAGAGCCTGCGGCAGCGACTGAGGCAGCCTGATATAGCCGCGTGCAGCCAACCCATCGGCATCGAGCAGGGACAGGTCTTCTTCCGTTGCTTCCGGAGCAGAAAGCCCTTCCTCGATCCCCTGCGCGCCGGCATGAACGATCGCGGCGAGCGCCAGATGCGGCGATGCGGCGGCGTCCGAAGCTCGGAATTCGATGTTGTATTGGGCGCCAACAGCGGTCGGATCGCGGCTCGTCACCGGACAGATCCGGACGGACGCCTCGCGGTCGCGAAAGCCCAGATTGTTGTACGCGGCGCTCCAGCGATGCGGAGTCAGACGCTCATAGGAAATTGCCGAGGGCGCCGTGAGCGCGACGATGGCATCCAGATATTTCAGGATACCGGCAACGAAGCTGCCGGCTACCGGTGACAGGCCATGCGGTCCGTCGGGATCGTGGGTTGCCGGCGATCCGTCCCTGTCGAGCAGGCTCATGTGAATGTGCACGCCGTTGCCGACCCCCGACGGGTCCCTAATCGGCGTGAAGCTTGCCGCCTCGCCGCAGCGGATCGCCGTCGCCCTGGTCAGTTCGCGCAGGATTGCAGCCTCGTCGGCTGCACGTACGCCGATGGACGGATCGACTGTGACTTCGTACTGGCCGGCACCGTATTCCTTCATCAACGTATCCGGCGACAGGCCTGCTGTGCGAAGAGCCGCCATCAGCGTTTCACCGAAGCCGGCCATCGCCCGGTAGCCGCTGAGCGTATAGGCCTCCCCGACCGCGTATTGGGACGCCATGATATGGAATTCGTGCTCGAAGGCAGCCTTGAGCCCCACGCCGCCGACGCGCTCGAGACGCGCCAGCGCCCTCTTGAGGATCGATCGGGTGCAGCACTCCCAGGGTTCACCCTCAAGCGACAGAATATCCCCTAGCGCAAACCGTTCCGGCACACTGTCGTCACCGAAATCGACCTCGACCCGGGCATCCGGATCCGGCACCAGCAGCAGATCGCCCAGCGCGCCGTAAGGGCTTTCGGCGATGGCGTCAAAACAGGTGATCTGGACATTGGTCGGCGTCCAGCCGACCCCCCGCTTCAACCGCTTCTCCCAATGCGAGACAGGAAAAGCCTTGCCCCGGACATTGCCGGCGATGTCGCTGGTCACGGCCGCAATCATCGATTCACGCTTCATCATCGTTCGCTCCATGGCCGAGCCGGACGGAATCCCAGGCTTCGATGCGTTCGCGGGTTCCTTCCCAGTCCTGCTCGGCGATACGGGTGATCATCGCCTCGATCAGCGCCACCGCGCCTACGTAGCTGTCCCAGGCCGTTCCGCTCTCGATCGGAACTGCGAGAACTTCACCTGCATGTTTGGCGATCGGCGAAATCCACTTGTCGGTCAGCAGAACCACCTGGGCGCCCCGCTTGGAAGCGAGCGCCGCCAGGGTGGCCAGGTTCTTCTGGTAGCGGCGAAAATCGACGAGGAAAACCACGTCGCGGGAGCGCATGCGCAGCACATGCTCCGGCCACATCTCCGTGTCCGTTGAAATGTGAAATACATCACGGCGGATGCGCCACAGATGACGAGACAGAAGCTGTGCGATCGGGTCGCTGATGCGGCCGCCGAGCAGGAAAACCGATCGTTTTTCGTCCTGCAACATCGCGCAGACGCGTTCGAACTGGGCCGGCGTCACACCCTCCGCGGCTGAGGCAGCAACCTCGGCGCTGCGAGCCAGGGATTTCGCCAGAAAACCTTCCTTCAGAACCGTCGCTTCGCGATGCAGGTCGACCGGTGAGCGCTGGCCTTCTTTCAGTTCTCCAATCAGCGTACGCTGAAACTCCTGGTAGCCACGGCACCCAAGCTTGTTGACAAAGCGGGTGATCGATGGGGCGGATACCCGGGTGCGCTCGGCAAGCGACTGAATGGTCTCCAGACCGGCGAACGGATAGTCGGACAGCAAGGCCGTCGCCAGTTTGCGCTCGGAGGCGGTCAGTTCGCCGGAGAGTTTCTCAATACGGACGCGTAGGGTCATTTCAGTCATCATGTTGGCTTTCCTATGCATATGATGAAAAAATTCCATCATCAATGAGAAAATGATTGACACTGAAATTTTCTTGTCAGTTACTAGGGGCACGTGGCAGGGACAGAGGCCTATGACGGATCTCGCACAACACAGCGGCGTTCTGCTTGGACAGCGCGACATCGCGCCGTTCGAGATTGTCAACGCCAACAGCCGACATCCGGTTGTTCTGGTGTGCGAACATGCAGGAATGGCGATCCCCGAGGCCCTGGGTGATCTCGGCGTGGACCCGAACGCCTTGCGCACCCACATCGGATGGGACATTGGTGCAGCCGATGTTGCCCGCAGAATGGCCGAGAACCTTGGCGCACCGCTGGTCCTTCAGAACTACAGCCGACTGGTCATTGACTGCAACCGGCCGACCGTGGCGGCCGAGTCGATCCGCACCGTGAGCGATGGTATCACTATTCCGGGCAACCAGTCCTTGAGCGACGCCGACAGGGTGGCGCGCATAGAAGAGATCTTTGCGCCGTTTCACCGTGCGGTCGACATGATCATCGAAATCGTGCCGCGGCGCGCGGTTTTTGCCATCCACAGCTTCACACCGACACTCGACGGGCAGGATCGTCCCTGGGACGTGGGTTTTCTGTTTCGCAGGGACACAACCACATCGCACCGCCTGGCGGAAGCGCTGGCCGCGGCGGAGCCGCAACTCACCATTGGCTACAATGAGCCTTACTCGGTCGACGATGCCAGTGACTGGTTCGTTCCCCAGCATGGCGAGAAACGACGACTGGCCCACAGCCTGATCGAGATCCGCAACGACCATCTGCCGGATGCGCCTAGCCAGGGCCGCTGGGCGGATCTGCTGGGCGGCTGTATCGAAACCGTTCTGCCGGAGCTCTAGCATGACACTGTCGCGCGACATTCCAATCGAACCAGCCCAGTCCGCGCTGCTATTTGTCGACGTCCAGAACTTTTCCGCCCGGCGGGAAGGCGGCGAGTTCAAGGACCTGGACGGCGACGCCTTCGAGGCAGCCTATGGTGCCTTCTTCCAGCACCTGGAAGGCACTGTCATCCCCAACATGCAAAGGCTACAGGCGGCGTTCCGGCGTGCCGGGATCGAGGTGCTTTACACGACGATCGAGAGCCTCACGCTCGATGGCCGGGACCGCAGCCTCGACTACAAGATCACCGGCTTCAACGTTCCGCGCGGCTCCTGGGACGGCAAGGTCATCGACGAACTGCAGCCGGGCGAAGATGAGATGTGCTTCCCCAAGTCGTCGTCATCCGTCTTCATCTCCACTCACATCGACTATGTGCTGCGCAATCTCGGTGTCAGACAGTTGGTGATCAGCGGCTTGCTGACCGATCAGTGCGTGGAAAGCGCCATACGCGACGGCTGTGACCTCGGCTATCTCGTGACCCAGGTCACCGACGCCTGCGCCACCATCACCGGCGAGCGCCACGAGAATTCACTGCGCGCCATCAAGGGCTACTGCCGGCAGATCACAACGGACGCGCTCATCAAGGAAATAGAGGAGACTGTAGCATGACGGATGCAGTGGAAGCCGTCCAGGCGGCCATCGACAAGGACCGGGATTTCGTCATCGAACTGACGCGGGAGATCGTAGCGATCCCCTCGGTCAATCCGAAATTCGTGCAGGATCCGGCGCAAAATCGTGAAACCGACGTGCAAAACGTCATCCAGGGGCATCTCGATGCCGCTGGCTTCTCGACCGAGCGCTGGGATGTGTTTCCCGATCGACCAAACGTCGTCGGCGACTGGCAGGGGAGCGAGGACAAGAGCCTGATACTGTGCGGCCACATCGATGTGGTTCCCGTAGGTGACGCCTCCGCCTGGGACCGTGATCCGTTCAGTGCCGACATCGCCGACGGACGCATCTGGGGCCGCGGCGCGGTGGACATGAAAAGCGGTGTCGCTGCCTGCGTTGCTGCGGCAAAAGCGCTGCGGGACGTCGGGGTCGAACTCGAAGGCCGGCTGTCGATCCACAGTGTGGTGGACGAGGAAGCTGGTGGCTTCGGCGCCATGGATGCCGTCAAACGAGGCAAACTTGCCAAACGGGCGATCATTGCCGAGCCGACCTGGGGCGATGTGATCGCCGCTGAAGGCGGCCTCACCTGGGTGCGCGTGACGATTTTCGGCAAACAGGCACATGCCGGCTGGCGCTTCAACGAAATCTGGCCGCAGCCGCATGAAGACGGTCGACTGGAGCCGGGCGTCAATGCCATCGAGCTCGCCAACCGCTTTCTCAATGCCCTGCGCGATTTCGAAGCTGCTCGCTGCCGTTCGCACTGGCATCCGCTGATGCCGCTGGGGCTGGCCACGATCAACCCCGGCGTTATCCGGGGCGGTGCAGGCATGGGCGAAGACGGCAATCCGGCCGTGATGATGAACGCCGCCATGATCCCGGACGTCGTTACCATCGATTTGGATTACAAGTTCATGCCGCAGGAGAATTTCGATGACGTCAAGGCGGAGTTCGAAGCTTTCGTGCATCATTTCGCGGCGACCGACCCGTGGATGCGCGACAATCCGCCGAAGATCCTCTGGGACCTGTTCGATCTCAATTTTCCGCCAATGAACACACCGATCGATCATCCGATGACGGAAATGCTCATGAAGCGCGCCGGCGAAGTGCAGACCAAGGCACCGCGCGCCAAGGGCTTTGAAGCAGTGACCGACGCCGCCCACTACGCGGGCGCCGGAGTCGTTCCCTTGATCTACGGCGCGAAGGGCGACGGGTTTCACGGTGACAACGAATGCGTGGAGATCGACAGTCTGGTCGACACGACAAAGGTCCTGGCGGCCGCCATCATAGACAATTGCGGTGTTCGCTAGGACCGCGCCGGCTGGCGCATAACAACAAGGAGGTACACAATGCTTACCAGACGAATGCTTATCGGGGCCGTCTCGGCCGCGGCCTTGGCCGTCCTTCCGGCGGCGGCGCAGGCCGAAGTGGTCAAAATCGGCGTTCTGGCGCCGGTTTCCGGCAAGGCCGCGGCCGACGGCCAGGAAATGGTCAACGGCGCGCAGATGGCGGTTGACGAACTCAATGCCAAAGGTGGCGTGGCCGGACACACGTTCGAACTCGTGGTCGGCGATGTCGGCGAAGCCAGCGCCGATGCAGTGGCGACCGCAGCCGAAAGGCTCCTGGGCGACCGCGCCATGGGCGCCATCATGACCGGCTATGCATCCGGTTCGAATTTCGAAATCGAAATGATGGCCGAACAGGACATGGTCTACATCGTGTCGGCCAACTCGGCGCAGACGGAAGGCATTATCAGCCCCAATCCGGATGATTTCGGGACGGTCTGGTCGATGACTCCGTCCTACGCCGGCTACAACACCGAAATTGTCCCGGTGGTCGAGGGACTGGCTTCCGCCGGCAAACTCAATCTGCCCAACAAGAAGGTGGCGATCATCGCCTCGGACAATCCCTACTCCAAGGGCATTGCCGACGGCATGGTCGATTCCTTCAAGGGTGCTGGCTGGGAAGTGACGCAAAACGACCTGCTGCCGTTTGGCGAGATCAATGACTGGCGCGCCTTTCTGGCCAAGGTCCGGCAGGACCCGCCCGCGGTGCTGATCAACACGGACTACGTGTCTGCCAATGCCGCAACATTCATGTCGCAGTTCATGGAAGACCCCACGGACAGCCTGGTGTTCATCCAGTACGCGCCATCCGTGCCTGAATTCCTGGAACTGACCAAGGAAAAATCTTCGGGCGTCGTCTACAACCTGCTCGGTGGTGTGCTCAACACGCCGACCAATCCGCGCGCCGCCGAAGTGCTTGAGAAATACAAGGCCGCCTTCGGAAACGAGCCCGGAACTTACGGCCCTGCCCTCTATGAGCAGGTCTTGATCTATGCCGACGCGCTGGGCAAGGTCGGTGACCCGTCCAAACGTGCCGAAATCGGCGCGGAAATCGGCAAGACCGACAAGCAGACCGCGATGGGCCGTATCCGCTTCGATCCGAAGACCCACCTGTCCGTGCAGAGCAATGACGGCGTGCCGATCCAGTTCTATCAGATCCGTGATGGCGAACGCTTCCTGTTCTATCCGGACCAGTATGCCACCGGCGCATTCGAGCAGCCGGCGTGGATGAAGTAATCTGGGTGGGGCCGCTTTGGCGGCCCCTCTCCCGACACCACCTTCGGCAACAGACGTGAACAGATGACCGGACCGCTTCTCGAAATCCGTCAGGCGGAAAAGCGCTTTGGCGGCCTGACCGCCGTCGATGGGGTCAGTTTCTCGGTGACCGAAAAACAGATTTTTGGCATCGCCGGTCCGAACGGTTCCGGCAAGAGCACGCTGTTCAATCTGATCACCGGGATTCCCTACCGGCCGACCTCCGGTGAAGTGCTGTTCGAAGGTCAGCGCATTGACCACTGGCCGGCGCATCGGATCGCGCGGGCCGGGCTTGCAAGAACGTTTCAGAAGGATGCCGAGTTTCCCGACCTGAGCGCCATGGAAACCGTGCTGATCGGTGCCGTCTATGGCGGTGGAATTCCCGGACGGAAGGCTTCGAGCGAAGTTTCAACAGCCCTTGACCGCGTCGGCTTCGATCCGGCGCGCCGCGCCATGAAATCGGCCGATCTGTCGGTGTTTGAAAAGAAACAACTGATGATCGCATCAGCACTTGTGTCCCGACCGAAGATCCTCATGCTCGACGAACCGGCATCGGGGCTGACGAAGCCGGAAATTGCGCAATTGGACGCGTTGCTGCTGTCGCTCAACAAGGACGGCATGACCATCCTTCTGATCGAGCATGTGCTCAGCCTGCTCCTGTCGGTGTCGCAGCATCTGATGGTGCTGAAACAGGGTGCGGTGCTGGCGGAGGGCGACCCCCAGACCGTGGTTGCCGACGAGGCCGTGATCGAGGCCTATTTGGGTGGACGGTCCGAATGAGCCGGCTTCTCGACATCGCCGACGTAACAGCCGGCTACGGGCCGGTCACTGTTTTGCGCGGCCTCTCCATTCATCTGGATGCCGGCGAATCCATCGGCCTGTTCGGCCCCAATGGTCATGGCAAGACGACCTTGCTTCAAACAATCTCCGGTCTGGTCAGGGCACGCGACGGCGCCATCCGCTTCGACGATCGTGACATTACCTCCGCAAGGCCCGCCGATATCGTATCCGCCGGCCTGGCCCATTCGCCGCAAGGCAACACCCTGTTTGGCGACATGGGCGTGCTTGAGACGCTCGAACTGGCAGCCTTCACGCCCCGGGCCCGGCCACAGCGCGGTGCCAATCTCGATGAGGTCTACCGGCTTTTCCCGCGACTAGCCGAACGACGCACGCAATTGGCAAAAACCCTGTCCGGCGGCGAGCGGCAAATGTTGTCGATCGGCTGTGCGCTCATGTGCGCACCGCGCCTGCTGATGCTCGACGAGCCAACGCTTGGACTGTCGCCACGTCTGAAGGAAGAGCTGTCAACGGCGATCGCCCAGATCATCGAATCCGGCGTTCCGCTTGTGGTGGTCGAGCAGGATGTCGAGTTCCTGCTGTCGCTCACCGATCGGCTCTACATGATCGAGCACGGGGAAGTGGTGCGTGAGATCGACCGAGCCAATGCACCGGACCACGCGGAAATCATGAAGCTCTATTTCGGCGGGGACGGATCATGACCGAAACACTGATCGCCACGCTGGTCTCCGGACTTGTGCTCGGATCGCTCTACGCATTGATGGCGAGCGGCCTCAGCGTCGTCTGGACGACACTCGGTGTTTTCAACTTCTCCCACGGCGCTCTGATGACGCTGGGTGCCTTTATCGCCTGGACGGTCAGCGAGGCGGCCGGCCTCGGGCTGGCCGCCGGGGTCGCTTGCGGCGTGGCCGGAGCGGCGTTGATGGGCACGGTCATCGAGCGACTGCTGGTGCGTCCCTTCTACGGCAACCGCAACATGCTCCTGATCACCGTGATGACCACGCTGGCGGCGATGATCATCATCGAGAAGGGATCCCAGATCATCTGGGGGGCGCGGCTCAAGCAATTGCCACGCATCATAGACGGCAACGTCTCGATTTTCGGAGCCACGATTTCCGCGCATGAGGCCCTCATTGTCGTAACCGCTCCCGCCGTGCTCCTGCTGCTGTGGTGGTTCGTCTCCGTCACCCGGATCGGCCGGAGCCTTCGGGCGGTGGGGCAGAACCAGGAATCGGCTGCCCTGATCGGCATTCACGTTCCGGGGGCTTTCGCATTGGCCTTCGGCCTATCTGCAGCGCTGGCCGGGCTGACCGGGGTGCTGCTCGGGTCGATCCGTTTCATCACGCCGGCACTTGGCTCGGAGCCACTCGTCAAGGCGATGATCGTGGTCATCTTCGGTGGATTGGGAAGCCTCGGCGCCACGGTTGGCGCGGCCTATGTCATCGGTCTTCTGGAGGCCTTTCTGGTGTTGTCGGTCGGTCTCTACTGGACGCCATCGGTGCTGTTCCTGCTGATGATCACAGTGCTCGTGCTGCGGCCCGGCGGCCTTTTCGGGAGGGCGCCGTGATCAAACGTCTGCCCCTGATTGCACCGCTCGCCGCGCTCATTTTGCTGGCGCTGGTTCCACTGGTCGTCACGGACTCCTATACCCGCCACCTCTTCATCATCGCCTTCATTTTCGCGGTGATCGCCGCCAACTGGGACCTCAGCCTCGGCCATGCGGGATTGTTCAATTTCGGTCATCTGACCTTCTTCGGCGTCGGCGTCTATACGGCCGCCATCGCGGCGAAGACGTTCGGGGTCAATCCGTGGATCGCGATCGTGCTTGGCGGCGGCACCGCGGCGATAACGGCTTTGGTTCTTGCCGCGCCGGTGGCGCGGCTCAAGGGCATCTACGTGGTGCTCGTGACCTTTGCCTTCAGCCAACTCGTCCTGCAGCTCATCCTGAGCCAATCGCAGCTGACCGGCGGTGCCGAGGGCATGGTGCGCCTGCCCTATTTGCGCATCGGCGAGTACAAATTCATCCGCGACTACAAGCTCGGCTATTACTATGTCGCTCTCGGCATGATGATGGTGTCGACACTTGGTCTGCTTGCCATCGTGCATTCGCCCTTCGGCAAATCGCTGAAAGCGCTGCGGGACAACGAAGATTACGCCCGCGCGCGCGGCGTTTCGATTTCCGTTCAGCGCATCCTTGCGCTTGTCGCCAGCGCCGTTTTCACCGGCATCGCCGGTGGCTTCTACGCCATCTACCTGCGGGTCGCCTCTCCGGAGGTCTTCGGGTTCGGAACCCTGTCGCTGGCGTTGTCGATGGTGCTGATCGGCGGCGTCGGCACCATTTGGGGGCCGGTGATCGCGGCCATAGCGCTCATTTTCGCAACCGAGGCGCTGGCCGGGATTCGCGGTCTCGAAGAGGCCCGCTTCATTATCGTTGCCGTGGCCATGATCCTGGTGCTGCGACTGGCACCGGGCGGATTGCTGGCGCTGCTGGAGCGGCTGCGTCCAGACACGGGAGTGAACGACAACCGGCATTGATTCCGCTTGCCATCGGAAGACAATTGCGTCAATTTCCATACACCCCTGTATGGAGTGCCCGATGGCTGAAATTGCCGTACGAACCGTCGATCCGCCAAAACCGTCTTTAGGACGGCATGCCTGGCTCTCCGCTGCCTTGAACGTGCTGGCGGATGAGGGGATCGATGCGCTGCAAATCACCCGGTTGGCGCGCGAACTCGATGCCACACGCGGCAGCTTCTATTGGCATTTCAAGGACCGCGACGATCTCCTCACCAGCCTCATCGAGGAGTGGCAGGCAGCCAATTCCGGAATCATCGCCAGGACCCTGGAGCAGGCCGAAACGCTGACCGACGGTGTGCTGGCGCTGTTCTACATCTGGGTGCAGGACGAGCGGTTCAGCAACAATCTCGACCAGGCGATGCGCAACTGGGCGCGCCATGACGACGCTGTCGGCGACGCCATGCGGCGCGAGGACGACAACCGCGTCGAGGCCATTGCCCGCTTCTTTCGCAAGCATGGCTATGACGCCGACGATGCTTTCGTTCGGGCGCGGGTGATCTATTTCACGCAGGTTTCCTATTACGCACTGAACATCGAAGAGAGCCTGACCGACCGGCTCAATCTGACCCGGCACTACTTCCGGACCTTCACCGGTCGCGACATCAACGACGAACAGGCCGAGGCATTTCGCCAGCGCATGATTAAGGAGAAGACGTCATGAGCGCACGACGCGGAGGGCGCGGTCGCGCCCGGAGCCAGACGACGACGGAAGGTCCGGTACGCGCCCACGGCTATCGGCAATTGCGCCACCCGTTCGAACCGCAAAGGATCTTTTCCGACGACGCCGTTGCCAACATCCATGACACAGCGTTGCGACTGCTCGAGGAGCTCGGCATCAAGATCTTGCTGCCGGAAGCACGCGATATTTTCAGAACGGCCGGTGCTCGCGTCGATGATGACGAGATGGTCTTCATCGGCAGGGACATCGTTGAGGAGGCGCTGAAAGCCGCTCCGCGCTCGTTCCGACTGCGCGCCGCCAATCCGGCGCGTGAACAGGTCTATGAGCTGGGCGCCATGCTGTTCATGTCCGGCGCCGGGTGCCCCAATGCGACCGATCTGGAGCGCGGCCGCAGGCCGGGTTCGCTGCGCGACTTCGAAGAAACGGTCAAATTGCAACAGGCCTATGACGTGATCCACATGTTCGGACCCTCGGCCGAACCGCAGGACGTGCCGGTCAATCTGCGCCATTATGCGATGACCCGCACGCAGTTGATCAACGGCGACAAGCCCATGTTCATCTATGCGCGTGGTCGCCGGCAGGTCGCCGAATGCATGGAGATGATCCAGTTAGGTCTCGACTTGTCAGAGGATGATTACGCAGACGGTGTTTGGGCGACAACGATCATCAACACCAACTCGCCGCGTCAGATCGACATTCCCATGGCCGAAGGCATCATCGACTTTGCCCGCGCTGGCCAGATGACCGTGATCACGCCGTTCTGCCTGGCCGGTGCGATGGCCCCGGTGACGGTCGCCGGCGCCCTGGTGCTGCAGCACGCCGAGGCGCTGGCATCAATCTCGCTGGCACAGCTGGCAAAGCCCGGTGCACCGGTCTCCTATGGTGGTTTCGCTTCCAACGTCGACATGAAGTCCGGCTCGCCGGCCTTCGGCACGCCGGAACATATCCGATTGTCCATCGGATCCGGTCAGTTGGCCCGGCTGATCGAACTGCCATGGCGCTCGGCCTCGGGTGCCGCCTCCTGTGCGGCCGATATGCAGGCGTCCGGCGAAACGCATATGGGCCAGTGGGCAGCGCTGATGGCGCAGGCAACGCTGTGCGTGCACAGCGCCGGCTGGCTGGAGGGTGGTCTGACCTTCGGTTACGAGAAATTCATCAACGACATCGAGGCGCTGCAAACGATCGCCGAGCTCTGCCGGCCGACCGAGGACGACGAAGGCGGCCTGGCGTGGGCAGCGCTGGAGGACGTGCAGCCCGGAGGTCATTTCTTCGCCACCGAGCACACCATGCAGCGCTACCGGGACGCCTTCTACCAGCCGCTGGTCGCCGATCTCAGCAACTTTGGAACCTGGAACGAGGCGGGCGCGCTGACTTCGACCCAGCGTGCGACGGGCCTCTGGCAGGCGACTATACGCGACTTTGAAGTGCCGGCACACAGTGAAGCTGCAGACGAAAGGATTGCCGGCTTCATATCAGAGCGCACGGCGGCCGGAGGGGCGCCGCCAGCCGGCTAACGAAATTCCATCGCGTTTAGCCGGATTTGTTTTAGCGCCGGACCGTTTGAACACAGACGGTTTTGCTGTAACACTGTGGTGCGGTGGAATAGTAAAGCTAACCTTTTTGGGGGGCCGTCATGTACAAATTATCCGCACTATCCGCAGGTGCGTTGGCATTGCTGCTGTGCTCAACGCAGGCACAGGCACAAAGCAACGCGCAGAACCAGCAAAACCAATCGAACCGCCCGGTATCCGCCGGCAAGACACCGCCGAGCTACCGCGGGATTACGCCAACCCGCATGATCATCGAAGGGCAACCGGTCAATATCGCCATTGCCAACACCTCGTTGCTCAAACGGGCTCTGGAAGATTACAAGCCGGAACGTGATTCAGCTTCGCCGGTCGATCCCGATCTTGGCGAACTGATCCAGGAGATCGAAGCGGCCAACGAGAGCTCGACCCGAAAAGTGCCGGGCATGACCGGTCTCGGAGGCGTGATGGGGCACGCCTTTCTTGATGCAGCTCGCGATGCTCTGCTGTCGGGTAATTATGACCGGCAGCGACGCGTGGAGATATCCCTGCATGGCCAAATCGAGGACTACTCGTTCAATGAAGCCGATGGCAGTGGCAACATTACATCGGTCACCTATATCGATCGCACCGTGATCCCTTCCGGCAACGGAGTGCCCAACACAAAGACCCAGGCTTACCGGTGGCAAATCGAAATCGAAGCTGGCGGCTTCCAGGTTGTCGAAAAAGGGACCGACCCGCATGCGCCATTTCCGGGAACCATGGAGTTCTCCGACGCCATGAAACGGCGTATCGACTCTCTCGGTTTCGAGTACAAGCTTTGGGCGAAGGGAACGAAGATCAAAATTACAAAGGTGGAGTTCAAGGCCAACGCCAACAGTCCCAATTGGCGCGAACTGAAGAAAAGCAATTCAAAATACGCCAAGCTCTATGAGAGCGACGCTAACAATTGCATCGACATGTTGTTCGTCGACCGGCCGCCGGCCAGCCTCGACGGCATGGGACCGCCCTTCTATTGCCTGGGGCGGTGTGCCAACCCGCTGATTGTCAACACCGGCATGTAACGACCTCACAGAGGCTGCTGGTTTATCTGGCAGCCTCAAGAGCTTCGCGCGCATCCTTCCGGTCAGGGTCGTTGCCCTCGGCCATTCCTTCCAAAAGCACCCGCAAACGCTCGACCTGTTCCGGTGTTGCCCGGCCCGCGCGAAGGGCTGCGGTCAACGCGCGCAGCTCAAGCATGACGGCGCCCTGTTTGCGCGCCTGGGCAACCGCCTCGTCAAGATAGTCTCCGATCTTGCCGAAGTCTCCCTGACGGGACAGTTCAGCGGCAATCCGCAAAGATTCGGCGCGAAAAAAGCGAACATCGTTCTTGCCGGCCGGATCCAGGACGGATGTCAGTGCCCGCAACCCGTCACGCGGCGATCCGGCCCAACCCTGCATTTCGGCCAGCAAGGTGAGGATGTAGGGCACGATCTGCTTGGCGCCGGTGCTCTTGTAGATGCGGTAGCTTTCCTTCAGACGTTCGATGCCTGCACCGGGTTCGCCCAGCGACGCCTCGGCCCAGCCATGCATGATGCCGGCCCAGCCCTGCCAGTAGGTATAGTCATGTTCCACGGCGATCGCCGACGCCGCTTCCGCGTGTTCGATCACCGCCTCCGGCTGCCGGCGAAACTGATGCAACGAAGCCGAAAGGCAATGGGCATAGGCGAGACTGAAGGGGTGCTTCAGTTCAAGCGCCAAGGTGATTGCTTCCTCGGCCTCCCTGTCGGCCTCGTCCGTCGCACCAAGGAACCAGTGCGCCCAGGCCAGGCAGACCTTGCCCAGAACAGCCGGATCAGTGCCGTAGACATAAGCCAGAGAATGGTGCTCATCGCGATCGTATAGCCCGTTGGCCTGATGCAGCTTGTCGCGTGCCTGCTCGAACGCTCCGGAAAACAGCTCGCACATGCCGGCGGAACGATAGGCGTCGAGCATCAACGCTGTTTCCTCCCGCTCCTCGGCGATGTCGACCAGACGCCTGACCACATGAAAGGCCTTGCCGATACGGCCATTCAGAAAGAAAACGTTGGCCTGGCCCCGCAGGGCGATGAAGAGATTGCCGACGTCGCCGCTGTTTTCGCTGAGTTCACGGGCGCGGGCATAGTTCTGGGCCACTTTGGGGGCCGACCACCCTTCCAGTGAGAGGAGCGACGCACCGAGCACGGTCCGGATATCGAACTCGCGCTGATCCCGCTCGGACGACTCCGGCAGCTCGGACAAATCCCTGAGCCCCTTTTCGAGATTGGCGATCGCCTCCAAATGGGCGGATTTCTGGCCGGCACGCCGTCCCGCACGCAACCAGTATTCGGTGGATTGCAATAGGAGTTTGGCCATCGAGAGATGCCAGGCAACCAATTCCGGGTCATCGACCTCATCACCGGTGCCATCACGCAACAGGATCTCGGCAACCTTGCCATGATACTCGCGCCGTCTGCTGCGCAGCAGCGTCTTGTAAGCCACGTCCTGGATCAATGCGTGTTTAAAGCGAAAGATCGTACGCAGTTCCCTGGTGGTTCGCACAACGAGACCGGCGTCGATGATCGCCGCAATCGCTTCCTCCAACTCGGCATCCGGGTAGTCCCCGACCGCCTGAATGAACTCCAGGTCGAATGGCCGGCCGATCACCGACGCAACCTGCAGAACCTTCTTGGCATCGCCGAGGCGATCGATGCGGGAGACAAGAAGAACCTGAAGCGACCCTGGAATGTCGTCGAAGTCGCCGCTCTCGATCAGCGATTTCGCCAGCTCTTCAACGAAGAGCGGGATGCCGTCGGAGCGGGCTACGATTTCGGCTGCAGCGGCAGCCGGAATGCGGTCGCCGCCAATCGCCTCGACAATCTGCTCGCTCTGGCCGCGCGACAGCCGGTTGAGAAAAAGCTTCGCCTGGTTGGCAAGGCTCGGCCAGGGTGGTTCGTAGCTCGGCCGGTAGGTGACGAGCATCAGCACGGCGGCATCGCCGATCCTTTGCATGGCCTCACTCACCAGCATCTCCGTGGTCGGGTCGATCCAGTGCGCGTCCTCCAGAATGAAGAGGACGGGCTGATCGCGGCTGGTTTCAATCAACTGCGCCACCAGCGCGTCGATCGTGCGTTCACGCAATTGCTGCGGCGACATCTTGAGTTCGCCATAGCGGTCGGCAGCGGGCAGCGACAGCATGGAGGCGAAAAGCTGCAGCGTCTCGGCCGTTTCGTTGCTCAGGCCTCCGAGCATCGCCTCCAGCTTGTCGAGCCGCTCGTCCGCACTGTCCTGCTGAGTCATGCCGGCGATCCGACGCAACTGCTGGATGGCCGGGAACAGCGCACTGCTTTGATGGTGAGGCGAGCACTGGTAGCTCATGCGGATAAACTGTTCACTGGCGATCAGCTTGCGGAACGCCTCAAGGAAACGCGACTTGCCCATGCCTGGTTCGCCGCTGAACAGGACAACCTGCCCTTCGCCCGACTTGGCAATATCCCAGCGTTCGCGAACCAGGCCCAATTCGTGGTTGCGGCCGACAAATGGCGCCATGCTGTCGGCATGCACCGCTTCGAAACGGTTTTCCGCACTGCCCTCGCCGACGACTTTCCAGACCGGCACCGGGTCGAAAAAGCCCTTGAGGTCGTGCAGGCCGTAATCCTCCAAGGCGAACACGGCGGCCACATGGGCTCGCGTGCCGGTATCGATGACGACCTCTCCGGGAGATGCAAGCGCTTGCAGACGCGCCGCGAGGTTCGGCGTTTCGCCGGTAACGGTTTGCGGATCGCGGCTCATTTCACCGACCAGGTCACCAACGATCACCAGTCCCGATGCGATGCCGATACGGGCTTCCAGCTTGACGCCATCACCCGCAGTCAGATCTTCAATGGCCCGAATTGCGGCGAGGCCGGCCCAAACGGCACTCTCGGCCTGGTTTTCACTGGCTTGTGGCCAGCCGAAATAGGCCAGTACACCGTCGCCGAGATACTGAGCGATGTAGCCGTTATAGGTTGCGATCGCTTCGGTAACAGCGTCATGAAACTGCCGCAGGACATCGCGGTAATCTTCCGGATCGAGCCGTTGGGCGAGCACGGTCGATCCGACCAGATCGCAAAACATCACGGTGAGTTGCCGTCGCTCCGGTTCTGCCACGACCGCCGGGGCCGGACTGGCCGCGACTGGCGGCGAAGGCCGTTGGTCGGCGCTCAGGTGATCGGCTATGGCTGCAGACACAATGCGTCGCGGCCCAAGCGGCAATCCGAGTTCCTTCAGATCGTCATCGGTCAGGTGCCACAGGGCATCGAGCGTGATTTCCTGCTCGGCGAAGACTGCGGCATAGCGCCCTAGCCCCAGATCTTCCAACCAGCTGTTTGTTTCGTCGGCCATATTGCCTGTACTGACACCCTGATGAACCGCCCCCTATTCTAGGGTGGCATCCTGAAAAAGCGAACAATATTCATGTTGCGCCGGCCGCTTGAATTCACCCGACATGCTTCAATCCGAGGTTGCCTCAGACGATGCGATAGCGTGACGTCAACTGAAGTCCGGTCATGGCGATGACGAGGCACAACCACACCTGATGGACGCGTCCGATCAGGAAGGTTTCGAGAAACGAGAGCATCGCCATGAAGATGACGATCATCATGAACAGATCAGCCAGATTTCGGTTGGCCGGAATGCTGCAGGATTTGACATAATTGATCGCCGGCGCGACGAAAACCACCCAGAAGAGAATGGCCGCGCCCACGACGCCGGCAACCAGGATCATGTCGATATAGTTGCTGTGCCCGTTGGAGATCCCGCGAAAGTCCCATGGACTGTCGAACGGCGCCTCCGAATCCTCGACAACCGACGTGCCCCAGAATCCATCATAACCATTGCCGAAAAGCAGATTGCGACCGATGTTGTCGAGCCCGTATTCCCACAGGGTGACCCGCCCGGTGAAACTCGGATCGGAGAGGATCGACGCGGTCGCACGGGACAGGGGCTCAAAATAGACGCTTCCCAATGTCAGGGCGCCGACGGCGGCAACGCAGATGGCGTAAAGGCCTACAGTCAGCAGCGGCAGGCCGAGCATGCGACCGGCGAGAACGGCAAGGATCGCCAGCGGCAGAAGACCGTTGGTCGACTTGGCCCCGGCCTGTGCCACGAACAGCAGTGCCAGGCAGAATATGACGGCGCCGATAACGGGCATCTTCGAGCGCCATAGATAGATGCCGAACATGACGAAGACCGACATGACAGGACTGGCAATGTTCTTGTGGTTGAAGTGACCACGCCAACGGCCGACGTGCAGCATGTCGCTGCCGTGAATGGCCTTTTCCGGCCACAGCAAGATGCCGAGATAGGCGAGAACGATCACCGTCAGGACCGCCGCCGCGCTGACCCGCTGAAACGCTCGCTCATCGGGCGGCAGCAACACCACACCAGCAGCAAGGATCATGCCGATCAAAGTCAGCGCGGCCGTGCGGCTTGCTGCCGAGGGGTCGGGCGACGCATAGACGGCGATCGTCAGAACAATCAGGATGGCAATCCATCCCGGGGCAAAGAAGATTTGCAGAAGCCGGCGGTCAACCAGGGTCACCAACCCGAGCGCCATGGCGACGCCGGCGATCAGGAAACCGATCTGATTGATGCGGTCGCCCTCTGTATCTCCGGAATCGAACTCGCTGGCGAAATCGAAGGGCTGGAGAGAAATCATCAGCAGGCAGAAGGCAAGAAACGCAAGCACCGAGGCCGCCGTCCTGCGAAGACGCTGACGGTTGGCCCCCGCGCCATCCGTCGTCTGTGGGCGCTGGCCGTGGAGGTGCTGCGCGGAAGTCGCTGACATAATATCTGCTTGCCTGAACCGGGACTGTGTCATTTCCCGACAATTCGGCCTGCCTTTCCGATTTGACCATTGCCGATTATGGTTAACGGAACCTTTCCAAGGTGGAATCATGAACGGCCGCTTAACGGTGTTTTCAGACGGCATTCAGAGCGACTCTGCAATTGTGCCACCATCGAAACATCGAACGAATTCCTGGAGAGCATGATGAAACGCACAATCCTCGCAGCCGCATCGATCGCAGCAGTTCTTGGCATGAGCGCTGGCGCACAGGCCATGGACAAGGTCTCAGGTGATGTCGGCCCGAAGCTGAAAGTGACCAAACTGCAGATGGGCATCAAGTCCCCGAAGACGGCAACATGCCCGGCAGAAGCTCAGCTGACCGCATGGGTGTTTACCAACAAGGCCGGTGACGTGCCCATTTTCATTGCTCGCGCTGGCGGCGGCTCGGTGTCCGGCCCCTACATGGTCAAAACCAAGGCGACTGGCAACGGTACCTTCATGGGCACCTACAGCCGCACCCTGCAGATCCACCAGCCGATCGATGCCAAGTACCGCGCGTCAGCGCCGAACTACAAGCAACTCAGCAATTGGGTTCCGCTGAAAGCCAGCTGCAAGATCGGCCTGGGTGGCAACAATGAAGTTCTTGGAAACTAACTCATTCAGTGAAGCGATCATTCTGATCGCTTCACTCTGGCGCAGCGCGGGTCAATTCGGTTACGAAAAGACTGAACACCGCATCGTCAATGCCCCAAGTCGCGATCGCATGACCAATCCTACCATCGAACGTCAAAATCCTGAGGTCGCGACATCCTAGGCCAATTTGAACCGCTCGATCTGGTTGTCATCGGTGCGGCACTTGCTCTCGGCGGATTCCTAAAGGGGGCAACGGGTGCTGGGACGCCTATCGTTGCCGTGCCCGTGATTGCCGCCTTTCTCGATGTGAAAGCCGCGGTTGCGCTGCTGGCGTTGCCGAACTTCTGCACGAATGTGCTGCAGGTCTACGCCTATCGCCGACACGTGATCGAAAAAGAATGGTTGTTGAGATTTGTCGTCAGCGGAGGCATAGGCGCGGGTCTTGGAACTCTTGTCTTGCATGCCGCAAGCGACACGGTGCTTTCTCTTGTTCTTGCCGCGGTGATCGCTGTTTATGTTCCCATGCGATTGGCGCTACCGGAGCTCAAGTTTCCACAGAAACCGCTCAGGAAGGCGGTTTGGCCAGTGGGTTTGGTGGGTGGGCTACTGCAAGGCGCGGCCGGCATTTCCGCGCCCGTGACACTCAGCTATCTGAATGCCATGGGCTTGCAACGCGGAACATTCATTTTTTCGCTGTCCGCATTTTTCACGGGCATGTCCGTCGTTCAGATTGCCACGCTTTGGCTGACCGGTGCCTTCGTAAGCGAAATCGCCATAGCCAGCGTTGTGGCCATGATACCTCTCTTTCTGGCAATGCCACTGGGTGCCTGGGCGACACGAAGCATGTCCGCCAAGGGATTTGACAGGATGGTCCTGGTGCTTCTCACGTTGTTGGCCCTGCGCCTGATTTATGGAGCGATCTTCCTGTAGCTCCCGCAAGTCCGGTCCATGAACGCCGAATCTGACCAAAGCCGTTGAACCGGTGCCACATTGATTGTCTAAAGGGTGAGAAACAAATCAACCCACGGGGAACAAAGCTGGACACTCGGCACGACCTAACGGGATCGGATGCGCAAGTGGTTCTTGCAGGTGGCGGCCTCGCCGGCTGCCTTCTTGCCCTGCGGCTCGCAGAAACCGGCCGCCGGGTTACGCTGGTCGAGGCCGGCGAACAGATCTGTGGCAACCACACCTGGTCATTTCATCTGACGGACATCGATGCGTCCGATATGGGCCGGCTCGACCGCCTCATCGATTACCGCTGGCCGGGCCAGCAAGTCATTTTTCCACGCTACCGGCGGCAACTGTCGACACCCTATGCCAGCATGACCTCGCAAACCCTGCGCCGTGCCGTTCATGCCGAGCCGGGGATAACGGTGCTTGAAAACACTCCCATCGCCCGTCTTGGTGCCGATCATGTCGAGCTGGAAAACGGTGAGCGTATTGCAGCACCCTGCGTCATCGACAGCCGAGGTTTTTCGCCATCGCCGGGTTTGAAGCTTGGCTTCCAGAAATTTGTCGGAATTGAGCTCGAACTGCAAAGACCTCACGGAGAAGAGGTCCCGACCATCATGGATGCGTCCGTCGACCAGCTCGACGGTTACCGCTTCATCTATGTGCTGCCGCTGTCGGAAACCCGGCTGTTGATCGAGGACACGCGCTACAGCGACCGAGGCGATCTCGACCATGACGCTCTTCAGTCCGATGTGCTGGCCTACGCTGCCAACCGCTCCTGGATCGTGCGCCAGTCGGTACGCGCCGAAAGAGGCATCCTGCCGATCACCCTGGCGCAGGATGTCGATCGATTCTGGAACGATGTTGCAGCCGACACCGCACCAATTGGCCTTCGGGCCGGGCTGTTCCATCCGACAACCGGTTACAGCCTGCCGATGGCTGTCGAGACCGCCAACCTTATCGCCGGTCTGGACGGGCCGCTCACCACTAGAAAGGTGCGCGAGGCCGTCGAGCGTTTGGCCCGTCAGCGCAGCAGAGAGCACCGATTTTATCGTTTCCTGAATCGGATGCTGTTCAAGGCGGCCGAACCCGGAAAACGATACCGGGTCCTGCAGCGGTTCTACGGGTTGTCCCAGATGTTGATCGAACGGTTTTATGCCGGCCGCATTCAGCCCGCCGACAAAGTGCGGCTGCTTGTGGGCAAACCGCCGGTACCGATCCATCGGGCGCTTCGGTGCGTAAGTGAAGAGCGAGCGCTCATTGGGGATTGAATCGGAAATGCAGAGTGGGAAGACCGCGATCGTCATCGGGGCCGGATTCGGCGGTTTGGCTCTTGCCATTCGGCTGCAGAGCGCCGGTGTGAAAACGACGCTGCTGGAAAAACGGGACCGTCCCGGTGGCCGGGCCTACGTCTATGAAGACAAGGGCTTCGTTTTCGATGCCGGTCCGACTGTGATTACCGACCCGGATGCGCTGCGTGAGTTGTGGAGCCTTTCCGGGCGCCGCTTGGATGACGATGTCACGCTGCTTCCGATCGATCCGTTCTATCAGCTTTGCTGGGAAGACGGATACCGCTTCGACTACGTCAACGACCAGGACGAGCTGGACCGGCAGATCGCGCTCAAGTCGCCACAGGACGTCGAAGGTTACAGGCGCTTTCTCGACTATTCCGAAGACCTCTATCACGAGGGTTATGAAAAACTCGGCGCGGTCCCGTTTCTACGCTTTTGGGACATGGTAAGGGCCGCGCCGCAACTGGTCCGGCTGCAAAGCCATCGCAGCGTGTATTCCAAGGTGGCATCCTTCATCGACGACGAGCAGTTGCGCCAGGCCTTTTCCTTTCACTCTCTGCTCGTCGGTGGCAATCCATTCGACACATCGTCGATTTACGCTCTCATTCATGCGCTGGAGCGAAAGGGTGGCGTGTGGTTTGCCAAGGGTGGAACCGGGGCACTTGTCGACGCGATGGCTCGACTTTTCACCGATCTCGGCGGCACCCTTCGGCTGGCAACGGCCGTCGACGAGATTGTCGTTGAAAATGATCGGGCCACCGCCGTCGTGGCGGGTGACGAACGTTTCTCCTGCGACATGGTCGCCAGCAATGCCGATGTCGTGCACACCTATGAACGGTTGCTCGGCGGAAGCACACGCGGGCCGGCCAAGGCACGCAATTTGCGGGGCAAGCGCTTCTCGATGTCGCTGTTCGTTGTCTATTTCGGTTTGCGCGGCGAGCGGCCGGATCTCAAGCATCACATGGTGCTTTTCGGCCCGCGCTATCGCGATCTGATAAACGAGATCTTCCGAAGCGACGGACTCGCCGACGATTTTTCGCTCTATCTGCATTGCCCCTCCGTTACCGATGACAGCCTGGCGCCAGCCGGACACAGCACCTACTACGTGCTCTCACCGGTCCCGCATCTTGGAACGGCCGACATCGACTGGTCCGTTGAGGGCCCGAAATATCGGGACCGGATCCTCGACTATCTGGAAGACCGTTATATTCCAGGGTTGAAAGACGATCTGGTGACCAGCCGCATTTTTACGCCCTTCGATTTTCGTGATGAACTCAACGCCCATCTGGGTTCGGCTTTTTCCGTTGAACCGTTGCTCACGCAAAGTGCCTGGTTCCGGCCGCACAACCGTGATGCGGTCATCGAGAACCTCTATGTGGTGGGCGCCGGAACGCATCCGGGCGCCGGCATTCCCGGCGTCGTCGGATCGGCAAAGGCGACCGCCGGACTGATGTTGTCCGATCCGGCTCTCGGTCAGTCGGGGGCTGCATGACCGTTGCAAGGGAGCAGGACGCGGACAAGGTCCTGCAACTCAGCGAGCAGATGATCGCCGGCGGTTCGAAAAGCTTCGCGGCTGCCAGGCATTTGTTTGCCCCGCAGACGCGCGCCGATGCCGTCATGCTCTACGCCTGGTGCCGTCATGCCGACGACGTGATCGATGGCCAGGAACTCGGTCATGGTCACGATCACGACCGGGGTGGTGATCCGACCGCGCGGCTCGACGACCTGCGGCAGGCCACACAATCGGCACTCAGAGGCGAGACAACCGGGGACCCGGTATTCGAAGCCCTGCAGCTGGTGGTCGAACGCAACGGAATCCCGCACCGCCACCCCATGGAACTGATCGCCGGATTTGCCATGGATGTCGAAGGGCGTACGTACCGGAGCTTCGACGATACGCTCGACTATTGCTACCATGTCGCCGGCGTCGTCGGCGTGATGATGGCCATGATCATGGGCGTGCGAGAGGCTTCGGTGCTCGATCGCGCATCGGATCTCGGTCTGGCGTTTCAATTGACGAATATCGCCCGTGACGTGATTGATGATGCCCATACAGGGCGCTGCTATCTCCCATCCGAGTGGCTGCACGAGGTCGGAATTGACACGATCGATCCGGACGACCAGGACCAGTGGCCCGCGCTGCATGGGCTTGCGCTTCGGCTGCTTGACCAGGCGGAACCCTACTACGTTTCCGCATATGCCGGAATTCCCGCGCTTCCGTTCAGATCGGCCTGGGCTGTCGCCGCTGCCCGGCGTGTTTATCGCGACATCGGCCGGGTTCTGCGCCAAGGAGGATCGACAGCCTGGAGCGGCCGGGTTTCGACATCGCAATCCCGTAAGGTCTGGTTGCTCTTCCGGGCCCTGGGTGACGTGATCGCAACGCGGAACGGCGGCCATGAACCGAAAAATCATCGCGAAAGTCTTTACAACAGACCCTGAGCGTTACGCCTCTGTTTGGCTTGAGCCCAGCCGATACAGCCAATTCAATACTCATACCCATAAGTTATAGTATTCGCTACAACTTTATCGATTCACCTCAGCAAACCCATAAGTATTTAAGAATCTTCCTGAAAGTCGCTATCAGATAATTAACGATGCGATCCGGTTTGTTCCTCTGTTACATATATTTGTGTTGATTTCCTTCCCACGCGGCTCAAATCCTGTCTGCGCGCATGAGGCGCCATTATTCCGATCATGAATGAGATGCTACGATCATGACCATAGACCGGGACATCAAGACCCGACCGCAACTGAGCGAACACGAAGAGAAACAAGTCGTCAGAAATCTATCCCTGCTGAGATCGACGCTGGACGTCTTTCCGGCAGACTCACTGTCGAGGCAAACCAAGATAGACGACTGGGCCAAACTCGAAAAATGGGCCTTGCTGGCTATGCAATCCGTCTCCGAGCTGATCAAATGGCTTGGCCCGATCCAGACTCGGACCCCTGAAACGGAGCAGGCCTTCGACGAGACATTGTCGGCTTTCGACGCTATTTCGGAAGTCGTCGAAAGCCGATTTCGGGACGTCCAGCGGGAAGACTTCGTCACCGCAAGCGCAGCTCTGGAACGCTGCTTCACCAGTGTTCACCGACTGGTCTAGCGCACTAAAACGTCTGCGCCCTGACGCGAGAATCAGTCGGCTATCAGATCCTGCTCGCCGTCATAGAGTTTGACATCCCCGCTTCGCCGATTGTGGCGAAGCTGGTTTTTCAGTTCGTCGAGCGGCGGCGACCACAGAAAGCCAAATGAGACACAACCATCCTTGCCCTTGACGGCGTGGTGCAACCGATGTGCCTGATAGAGACGTTTCAGATAACCTGACTTCGGTACATAGCGAAATGGCCAACGATGATGCACCAGGCCGTCATGGGCTATGAAATAGAGCGCACCGTAGGCGGTGATTCCGACCGCAATCCACCAGACGACCCACACATCGGTTCCAATCCAGAAGAGCAGGATGGCCACGCTGGCAAACACCACCGCATAAAGGTCATTCTTTTCCAGACTGTCGTCGTGCGGCTCGTGATGCGACCGATGCCACCCCCAACCCCAGCCGTGCATGACATATTTGTGCGCCCACCAGGCAAAGAGCTCCATGAGGGCGACGGTGGCAACAACAATGACCGCGGCAAGCAGATACGAAATCATGTTTTCATGTCCGGGCGAACTGAAGCGCCTTTCGGCTTGTTAACAACATAGGCCATTTCGTTGCGGCGCGGGAGTGCGTCAAATCGGAGCCGTGACCGCGCTGCAAACAATGATCCATCACCCAAGTTTCAAGCGGTAGCGCGACAATACGATGGCAACGGTCAGTCCGGCGATCGCTACCATCGCCAAAAGGAAGAAGGACGGCAGCAGATCGGTCATGGTATCTCCGCGCCAAAGGACGCCCTGATAGGCCTCAATGGCCCAGGCGTTGGGCGTAAACCAACCCAGATCCTGAAGCCAGGGCGGCATCATGAAGCGCGGCACCATCGATCCGCCGATAGCCGAGGCCAAAAGCACGAGGAAGCTGGAGACCGTACTCGCCTGCTGCCGCGTCGTACAGGCCGAAGCCATTGTGACCGCCAGGCCCGCGGCGGCGGCGGCCGTCAAAGCGGTAACGATGAGCCAAGGTGCAATGTGGCCAGGAAGGTCGACACCGTAGGCCAGCCAGGCCACAACAAAAATCACGCCGACCTGCAACAGCCCCTGCCCGCTCAGAAAGAAGAACTTTGCGAGCACCATGACATCGGTGCCTGCGCGCCCGACGGCCAGCCTGTCCACGATACCGGAGGTCCGGTCCTGGATCAGGGTCGTCGCGCCCTGCATGGCCGAAAACAGAAGAAACATGACGGCAACGGCGCCGGCGTAGTAGCTGACGGTTACACGCTCACCATCGCCGCCGGCCATGATTTCTATCGCGACCAGGGCTGCGTCGGTATCGCCACCGCTGGCACCAGCCAGTTCTTCAATGCCGGCATCCAGGCGAGCGCGTTGTTCCTGGTTAAGCCCCCCGGACAGGTCTTCAATGGCGGGAACCACGCGGCGCATGGTCACGCCGGGAAGATCGCGCGCGATCAGCCGTTGCACGTGTCCGGAGAGGATCGACCCGGTCATTGCACGCCCGCCATCGGCGATGACAAGCACCGGTGGCTCACCTCCTTCGCCGCGCAGCGCTCCACGCAATACCAGACCGACATCAACGGATCCGGAAAGCACAAGATCGCGCAGGCCATTTGCATCAACGGCTACGGACTCATGCAGCCGCAGCGACGGATCAGCGTCGATTGCTGCCATTAGGGTCGCCGTTTCAATGGATCCCACCTCATCAACGATCGCGACCTTCAATCGCATCTCATCGCCACTCGTTCCCGAAAAAATGGCGGCGAAAATCGCGAAGATCAACGGCGGAAGCAGGAACGCCATGGTAAATGCGCCGCGGTCGCGGACCAGACCGAGAACCATGACCTTGAGAAGCGCTCCGATCATGTGGCGGCGTCCGTTCGGCCGAGATACAGAAATAGGCTGTCGAGGCCCGGCACACGAAACCGCACCTCCTTGATGCGGAGATCCGTCTCGTGCAGTGCATCGGTCAATTCAGCCTGGTGGTGCACCGACGCACTGATCATGCGGCTCCACTCCAGACCGGAAGGGTGCTGGGAAAAGCGCAGCCGATGCATCATCGCTCGCGTCTCTTCGTTGGCCGGTTCGAACAGGTCGACGCACAGTTCGCGCTTGTCGCCAAAGGCCGACTGCAACAGGGAAGCGGGGCTGCCGACCGGTGACAGAGTGCCGTTTCTGAGAAAGCCGACACGGCTGCAAATGGTTTGGGCCTGGTCGAGATCATGGGTCGCCAGCAGAACTGCCAACCCGGAATGACTCAGGTCGCGGATAACCGTGTGCAAAACGTTGCGTGCGTCGATATCGACGCCGACGGTCGGTTCATCGAGAATCAACAGGGTCGGTCGATGCATCAGGGCAGCGGCGATATTCACTCTTCGCTTCCACCCACCAGACAGGCTGTGGACCGGATCATCGGCCCGCTCGGAGAGGCGCGTTGCCTGCATGGCCAGATCAATCGCCTCAACAGTGTCACGTCGCGACAGGCCTGACAGGCGCCCGAACGCCATCAGGTTTTCCCGCGCGGTCAGATGCATATAGAGAGCGATTTCCTGAGGAACGAGGCCAATGCGACGCAGGGCGCGCCGCTGTCGGTTGCTGCGACCCGATATGAATATGTCGCCTGAGCTCGACCGAATTCGTCCGCATATCGCGCGAATCAGGGTGGTCTTGCCGGCGCCGTTGGGGCCAAGCAGCCCAAATACCTCTCCGGGCTGGACAGTCAGCTGCAGGCCGCTGAGCACAGAACGATCGCCGTAGCCGACGGAAAGCGGTCCGACCTGAAGCGCCGGTGGCACGTCATTTGCGGCGGGGAGCGTGCGGCCGCCGTCTTTCGCTCGCAGCATGTCCAGCATCATCGATTCCGCAGAAATTATGCCTTCGAACCGAAGATGTTGTCCACCAGAGACTGCAAGCCGCTCGCTTCCAGGCCACTGCGCTGCAGCGCCTGGCCTGCTCTTATCAAGTGTTCTTCACAGGAATTCTGCGCCGCCTGTTTGCCAGCCAGAGTAACGAAGGTCGGTACATCGCTATCCTGCCCGACATCCTTGCCGGCTATGTCGGCACCGACCGTTGAATCAATCAGGTCATCCGCGGCCTGAAACGCCAGGCCAACTTGTTTGGCAAATTCCCGAATCGCCTCGACGGAACCGGGATCCAGCCGTGCACAAAGGGCGCCGATATGGGCCGAGGCAACGAAGAGGACACCTGTCTTCATCCAGTTCATGCTCTCGATCGACGCAACCCGGTCGAAGCCCACGCGCTCATGAAGATCAATTTCCTGGCCAGCTATCATGCCATCGGATCCGATGGCGCCGCTCAGCACCTCGAGCGCCTGCACCTTGAGATCCGGATCACCGCCGGGATGTTCGGCAATCACCCCGTAAGCTCGATTAAGCAGTCCGATCGACGCCAGAATGGCCGTTGCTTCGCCATACTCGCGGTGCGTCGTCGGTCTCCCACGGCGCATTCCGGCATTGTCCATACTGGGAAGATCGTCGAGTATCAGGGAGGCCGCGTGCACCATTTCAATGGCACAGCCGGCATCAGCTGCAAACGACCGATCCTCGCCTCCACCCGCCTCATCAACGAGGATGCAAAGCAGCGGTCTGACACGCTTCCCGGATCCGAGCAGGCTGTAACGCATGGCCTGGTGAAGCCGGTCCGGCTGACGTTCGGATGGCGGAAGCAATTGCTCCAATCGAGCATCGATCTCGCTTCGCAGGGAGGCGATACCGCCCAGCACCCGAGGGCCGTCTCTTTTCAAACTCTGTGCAAAAGGATTTATCTGGTTCATCCCCCGTGATGTCCGCCGGTCTCGTTTCCATTCCCCGACTCCGACACGGGGCAATTCAGAACGTTATCGCAATTGAACGTTCTTCGCACCCAGCGGAGCATTGGAAACCTTGATCGCCCTTGACCGATCAAGCGATCATTCCACCTACTATATGGCCAGATTAAGTTTATGTAGATAGGCGTCATTCAAACCAAGGGTACCAATCCAGCGTGACCGCATTCGTTTTCCGATCTCCCGTTGTCCGATGCTGACAAACCGCAAAGATGAACATCTCTCCGTGGTCCTAGGAGAGCGGCATCGCAAATCCGCAAAATCGACGGGATTCGAGGCGATCGAATTCGTCCATTGTGCCCTCCCCGAGATCGATCTTGATGATATCGACCTTTCTACGTCGTTTCTGGGGAAACGGATCAGCGCGCCCCTGCTGGTCAGTTCGATGACCGGTGGCCCGGCTCGGGCGACGGCCATCAACGAGAATCTGGCGCGGGCTTGCGAAGCTCTGCGCCTGCCATTCGCAGTCGGGTCGCAGCGTGTTGCGATTGAAGAGGGCGGCACCGGCGGACTGGACAAATCCCTTCGGCGACTGGCGCCATCGGTTCCAATTCTCGGCAATTTCGGCGCGGCACAGCTCAATCGCGGCTTTGGACCTGATGAGGCGATGCGGGCGGTCGACATGATTGCGGCCGACGCCTTGTACATCCACCTCAATCCACTGCAGGAAGCGGTTCAGCCTGAGGGCGACAGGAATTGGTCCGGTCTGTTCGACAAAATTGTCGCGGTCGCCGACGCCCTTCCAGTGCCCGTTGCGATCAAGGAGGTGGGATCGGGCATTTCCGCGTCATTGGCTCGGCGCCTGGTCGATGCCGGGATCGCGATCATCGATGTTGCCGGTGCCGGTGGAACCAATTGGGCCGCAGTAGAGGCGGCGCGCATGGAAAACGAGGAGCAGGCGCGATTGGCCAATGCCTTCGCCGATTGGGGTATTCCAACCGCGGACGCCGTCTTTGGTGTTCGAAGCGAGTGTCCGGAAGCCACCGTGATCGCTTCCGGCGGTATTCGTTCCGGTATCGACATCGCCAAGGCCATCCGCGCGGGAGCGGACCTCGCCGGCCAGGCGGCCGGTCTGTTGCAGGCCGCGAACACGTCTCCAGAAGCCCTTGTCAGCCATTTCGAGACAACCATCGCCGAGCTGCGGATCGCCTGCTTCTGTACAGGCTCGGCGAACCTTCTTGAACTCAAGTCCGCCGAGTTGCAGCAAGCGTCCTAGGAAAACCACATACGCCGCAGAGCGCCGTCGCGAAGCACGAATTGATGATAAAGCGCGGCACCGCCGTGTGCCATGAGCAGCGCGATCATAAGCCGGGCACCGATTCCATGCGGAAGCCGTGGAGGATAGGTCTGGAGGTCGGGCAGGACCAAGGGATTGCCCCCAAAGATTGTCGACCCGGCTCCCGATAACACCAGCATGCCTATCCCGCTGGCGGCCATGCCCAGAAGAACCACGTAGAACGCCAGATGGACCCAGCGGGCGATTCTGTCCTGCCAGGCCGGGGTGCCCGACGCCGCATCCGGCTTTTTGTCGGCAAAGAGCCGCCAGGCGATTCGAGCCAAAGTCAGCACCAAAATGCTGATACCGGCCGGGACATGCACGCGCAGGGCCATGATTTTGCCGGCGTCATCGGGCGCTGCATCGGCGCGAAACCCCGACGCCAGCAGAACAAGGATCAAAATCGCGCTGAGCCAGTGAATGGCCACCGCCACCGATCCGTAAGAATTGGATGTGCTTCGCAGGGTCATGGCCGCCTCAATCCGTTCTAACGACGCGGTAAAGCGCGGCATTGAAATCGAGGCCTTCGACTTGTTCCAGGCCGGCTTCGCGTCGCATCGCCGCCGTAGCGGCGGCGTAGGCTTCCGGATCCCGCCATTCGGCAACGTTTATCAGTCTAAAGCGAGCATCGGGCAGTATTGACTGGTGCAATGCCGTCGAAAGATATCCAGGCTGCCGCTGCAGAAAATCGCGGGCCGCCTCCCACATGGCAATTGATTCTTCGAGTTTTTCTGGTGGCACTTCGAACACGTTGATGAGCGTCACCGGTTCAGGTCCAGTCAATGCCGCATTCATCTCAGCGATTATGCGCAGGCCACCGGCAAAGCTGTCGAAGTCCAGGGGGCGGTTTGTGTTCCCGGTGGCGGTGTAGAAATCGGTGGTCTGGGACATCATCTGCTCTGCGGGAGACAACTGGCCGTTGCCATCCTTGTCCCAAAACGCAAATACGGCTGTTCGGGCATCACGGAGCGCAGAAGCGCTGCCGCGCGCCTCGGCGATGGCGCGCCACCCCATATCCCAGGCCATGTACTCATCAAAACTGACAATGCCATCGTCATCGGCATCCTGCGACAGCATCACCAGCCCACGATACTGATCGATCTCACGATGCGAAAGTTGTCCATCGCCGTTGACATCGATCGTGTCGAATGCGGTCCGATTGACGGCTGTCAGTTCCGGATCAAGCGCCAGGGCTGGGGCGCCGGCCAGGACAAATGCCAAGGGCACGGTGAACAGCAACTGTTTCATGGTATCGACCTTTTAGCTCATTTTACATAGCTTGCTATATATAATTGAATAGCTAGCTATTCAAGTGCACAATCGAGCCATGGAGTTCGAAAAGGACAAATCGGCGGGTTACCTCGCCAACCACATGGCAAGGCTGTTCGCCCAGGCCCTGCAGCAACGTATCAGGCCGCTTGGCATCGTCACCGGGCAATTTCCGGCACTTTTGGCACTGTGGGAGCGTGATGGCCTCTCGCAAAAGGAGATGGTCGCCCGATTGGGCATCGAGCAGGCCACGATGGCCAATACCCTGTCGCGCATGGAGCGCGACGGTTTAATCCGCCGCACGCCTCATCCGACCGACGCACGCGCCCAGCAGGTTTGGCTGACCCCGCAGGCGAAGTCCATTCGCGATTCGGCCTACGAAGCCGCGAACACGACCAACGGCATTGCCCTCGAAGGGCTGTCGGACCAGGAGCGGGAGTTGCTGATAGAGTTTATGGGGCGCGTTATCGGGTCGTTGGAGGGGGATCGCGACATTGCCCCACGCAAAGGGTAACGGGGCCGAAACGATCCGGCCCCGATTGGCTTGATGGCGGCCCTTAGTTCGGCAGCACAACCGCATCAATGACGTGGATGACGCCGTTGGTCGTTTCCACATCGGCGGACACAACATTGGCGCCGTCCACTTTGACACCGTCGGTCGCATCAACCGACAGCTTGCTGCCTTGCACGGTGGCAACGTCCATCGCTTTGCCTGCGATATCACCCGACATCACTTTTCCGGGTACAACATGATAGGTCAGCACGGCAACGAGCTGGTCCTTGTTTTCGGGCTTCAGCAGATCCTCGACCGTGCCCGCAGGCAGTTTGGCAAAGGCCTCATCGGTTGGTGCAAATACGGTAAATGGCCCCTCGCCCTTGAGGGTGTCGACCAGACCTGCGGCCTTGACCGCGGCGACCAGCGTCTCGAACTGTCCCGCGGACATTGCGGTGTCGACGATATCGGCCGCCTTGGCTGCGACGGCGCCGAACATCAGCGGAACGGCCAGAGCGACAGCGGTTGCGGTGCGACGAATTCCAAGCATGATTTTCTCCAATCAGGTGTTGTGGGGACTATGGCCAGCTTTACGTCGCCACCGGGATTGGAGATCACGAGGTGTAGGCGATTTGTCGATCACAAAAAATTTGCTGCGTTTAAACGGCGCGCCTGTCTTGAAGTGGCGATCGGCCGCGCTATCGCGCTCAGTCTCTCTCGCCGACGAGCCCCTTGACCAGCCACTTCTGAAGCAGCACCACAATAACGACCGGGGGCAGCATGGCGAGGATCGCCAATGCCATCCCGTAATTGGTCGAGGACCCGAAGCGTTCGATGCCGCGAACCAGCGTAAAATACCCCTCACCCGTGGTCGTGATCATCAGCGGCCAAAGATACTGGTTCCATCCCTGGACGAAAGTGACGACGAACAACGCGAGGATCATCGGCCGCGACACCGGCAGGAGGATATCGACAAGAAACCGCAATGGGCCAGCACCGTCCAATCGTGCCGCTTCCTGTAACGAATTGGGAACCGACTTGAAGAATTGGCGGAAGAAAAAGGTGCCGATGGCCGCCGCCAACAGCGGCAGAATCAACCCGCTATAGCTGTTGAGCATGCCGAGGGTCTGTACAACCGTGAAGCTGGGCAGGATGCGGGTCTCGATGGGCAGCAAAAGCGTGGCAAATATGAGCCAGAAAAGAAAAGAAGCGAAACGCAAACGAAAATAGACCAGAGCATAGGCCGACAATATCGAAAGGATGCATTTGCCAATGGCAAAGCCGAAGGCGAGCACCGCGGAATTGATCGTCATACCGCCGGCGGTGATTGTCTGACTGAATCCGGCCTTGGTCGTCAACAGGGTTCCGTAAACCTGGGTGAAGTGCCCACCCCAGCCCAGCTGCAACCCTTCCCTTGAAATGGTTGCGTTGTCGTAAGTCGAGGTGAGAAAGACAGCAAGTACCGGCAGAAGCATGAACAGCGACCCGGCGATCAAGATCAAATGGTCGATTATTTTTCTCACCTTGTCTCCATCGGTTCAGGCGCTGGGCTTACACACGTATCGGCCGCATCGCAATGGATTTGCAAAGAGCTCCCACCCGCGAAATATTTCGCATTTTTTCGTGTCACAAAAGCTTCATTCTTTTGACATCGGCCTGTCACTTGCCATAGCGTAGCTATCTGTCGTCCGCGACCGACAGGCCCTGGAGCTTTGTCGCTATCGGGGTCAATCAGACAAATCTCTGGGGAGACGCATATGACAATACGCAATCTATTCGCCGGCGCCATGGCTACCGCCATGACGGCCACTTTTGCAATGCCGGCTTTTGCCGTCACGGAAATCACCTGGTGGCACGCCATGGGCGGCCAGCTTGGTGAAACCGTCAATGACATCGCGGAAAAATTCAACGCTTCGCAGTCCGACTACAAGATCACGCCTGTCTTCAAGGGCACCTATGAAGAAACCATGACTGCTGGCATCGCCGCCTTCCGTGCCGGCGAACAGCCCAACGTCATTCAGGTCTTCGACGCCGGTGCGGCGACGCTGATCGGCGCGAAAGGCGCGGTCATTCCGGCCCAGGATCTGATGAACGAGAACGGCGTTCCGTTCAACATCGAGGACTATATCTCGGGCGTTCGCTACTTCTACGCCGACAGCGCCGGCAAGATGATCGGCATGCCGTTCAACTCCTCGACGCCGATCATGTACTACAACGAAGACGCTCTCAAAAAGGCCGGCGTAACACCGCCGAAGACCTGGGAAGAGTTCCAGTCGGTTACCGGACCGAAGCTGAAAGAGGCCGGTTATGTGCCGCTGTCGCAGTCGCACCTGCCGTGGATCTTCACGGAGAATTTCTATTCCCGCCACAACCTGGAATTCGCCACCAAGGCCAACGGTTATGAGACCGGCACCCCGGTCATGCTGCTGAACGCCGACCCGATCAAGGGGCACTTCAAGGCCGTCAAGGAGTGGTTGGACAGCGGTTTGTTCGCCTGGTACGGCACCGGCTGGACCGACAACCAGAAGCCGTTCAACGAAGGTCAGGTCGCCATGTGGCTCGGTTCATCCGGCTCGTTCGGTGGCGTCAAGGCCTCTGCGAAATTCCCGTTCAACGCAACGTTCCTGCCCTATTGGGAATCGCTGGTGAAAGAGCCGACCCAGACCTTCATCGGTGGCGCCGCTCTGTTTGCCATGTCCGGAAAGCCGGCTGATGAGAACAAGGCCGTTGCCGAGTTCTTCCGCTTCCTGACCTCGCCGGAAGTCCAGTATTTCTGGCACCGCGAGACCGGCTATGTTCCGATCACCACTGCGGCTTATGACCTGGCCAAGAAGGAAGGCTACTACAAGGAAACACCGCAGGCCGAGGTTGGCATCGAGCAGCTGACCCAGAAAGCTGGTGAGTGGACCAAGGGCTATCGCCTCGGGTTCTACGTCCAGATCCGTGACGTGATGAACCGGGAATACGGCAAGATCTTCGCCGGAGAGAAGGACGTCGATGCGGCCTTCGTGACCATCGAAGAAGAATCCAACAAGCTGCTTGAGCGCTTCGCCAAGTCGATGGGCAGCAACTGACAACTGGTATATAGTACCTGAAACAACAAAAACGGGGCGCTACGGCGCCCCGTAGCGGCACTTTGGGGAGGCGCCACGCATGGAGAAATCGCAGTTTAAATCGCCGCTCTATCCTTATCTCCTGCTGATTCCCCAGCTCTCTATCATCGTCATATTTTTCTACTGGCCTGCGGCCGAGGCCATCCGGTCTTCGTTCTATCTTGAGGACCCGTTCGGCTTTTCCTCGACGTTCGTCGGCTTCGACAATTTTCGCGATATGGTGACGCGGTCAGACTATGTGGCAACGGCCCGGTTTACCGTCATCTTCTCCGTTCTGGTGACCTTCTTCTCGCTGGCGATCGCGCTGCTTCTGGCGGTGACCGCAGACCGCGTTTTGCGCGGCGCGTCGACCTACAAGACGCTGCTGATGTGGGTCTATGCCATTGCACCGCCGGTTGCCGGCCTGATCGGTATTTTGTTGTTCGACAATCTGGTGGGTCCTATCGCCGAGTTCTTCCGGACGGTCGGATGGGACTTCAAGCTAGGCGTCAATCGGTTCGACACCGCCTTCGCGATGGTCACGATTTCCATCTGGAAGCAGGTGCCCGTCAACTTCATCTTCTTCCTCTCCGGTCTGCAGGGCATTCCGAAGTCGGTGCAGGAGGCGGCGGCCATCGACTGCGGCTCGTCGACCCGCCGGTTCTGGACAATCACATTCCCGTTGCTCGCGCCGACCGGCTTCTTCCTTTTGATCATCAACATCACCTACTCGCTGTTCGACACGTTTGGCGTCATCGACGTCGTGTTGAAAGGCGAGCCCGGCAACAATCCGGTAACGCTGGTCTACAAGGTGTTCCTGGACGGCTTCCGCGGCAATGACCTCGGTGGCTCTTCCGCCCAGTCGGTCATCCTGATGATCCTGGTTCTCGTCTTAACGATCTTTCAATTCCGAATGATCGAGAGACGTGTGCATTACAGCTGAGGGCGTTTGCGATGACTACTTCGGACATTCATCTCGATACCTCTAAAACGGAAACCCTGGCGGCTGCCGGGCATCACAAGAAACGGTTCCGATGGGGCAACGTGATCGATCACGTGGTGTTGATCGCCGGCTCCCTCTTCATGCTTCTGCCGGTGCTGGCGGCCTTCCTGACTTCGAGCCACGACAACATCACGGTTCACAGCAGCGGCTTGCAGATGACCCTCGGTGATCATCTCGGCGAAAACTACTACAATGCCATGCTGGTGCCGGGCGGCTTCACCAAGACGGTCGACGGCATGAGCATGCTGATGAACTCGTTCATTCTCGGCATCGGCTTTTCCGTCGGCAAGATCATCATTTCGATGCTTGCCGCCTATGCCATCGTCTATTTCCAGTTCCGCTTCGCGACGCTCGCCTTCTGGCTGATTTTCACCACCCTGTTGCTGCCGCTCGAGGTGCGCATTCTGCCATCCTACGAAATCGTCCAGGGACTGGGCCTGACCAACACCTACACAGGCCTGATCGTGCCGCTGATTGCGTCTGCCACCGGAACATTCTTCTTCCGGCAGTTCTTCAAATCGGTGCCGAACGAACTGATCGAAGCGGCCCGCATCGACGGAGCCGGGCCGGTGAAATTCTTCTTCGACATCCTTGTGCCGCTGTCCAAGACGATGATCGCGGCGATCTTCATCATCATGTTCGTGTTCGGCTGGAATCAGTATCTGTGGCCGACAATCATGACCACCGAGGAAGGCTTCTTCACACTGGTCCGCGGCATTTCGCAGATCATGCAGGTTTTCATCGGCTCGCAGATCCCGGACTATGGCGAAGCGATGGCGCTCGCGGTTGTCGCCATGCTGCCGCCGGTGCTGATCGTGGTCTTCTTCCAGAGATGGTTCGTCAAGGGCCTTGTGGAATCAGAAAAATAGGAAAAAAGAATGGCCCAGGTTCTCATCGACAAGGTACGCAAGGTCTATCCGAACGGGACCGAAGCGTTGACTCCATCTTCACTCTCCATTCGCGACGGTGAATTCATCGTTCTGGTCGGCCCATCCGGCTGCGGCAAGTCGACCTTGCTACGCATGGTCGCCGGACTCGAGGATATTACCGAAGGGACGGTCTCCATCGGCGAACGGGTCGTCAACGATCTCGATCCGGCGGAGCGCGACATCGCCATGGTGTTTCAGAACTACGCGCTCTACCCGCATATGTCGGTTTACAAGAACATGGCTTACGGACTGAAAAACCGTGGCCGATCGAAAGAAGACATCGACGTGGCGGTGCAGAAGGCGGCGAAGCTGCTGCACATCCAAGAATTCCTGGAGCGCAGACCGAGCCAGTTGTCGGGCGGCCAGCGACAGCGTGTTGCCATGGGCCGGGCGATCGTACGCGATCCATCTCTGTTCCTGTTCGACGAACCACTGTCCAACCTCGACGCCAAGCTTCGCAATCAGATGCGCATTGAAATCCGCAAGCTGCAGCGGGAGCTCGGTGTCACCTCGATCTACGTCACCCACGACCAGATCGAAGCGATGACCATGGCCGACCGGATCGCGGTGCTGAACACGGGCACGATCGAACAGATCGGCACGCCTTCCGAAATCTATCACGCACCTGCCAGCATCTTCGTCGCCAGTTTCATGGGCGCACCGCCCATGAACATTCTGGACGGCCACTACAACGGCAATGGCGGCCTGGAGATCAAGGATCTGGGCCATGTTGCCGTCGACCACCAATTGGCGACGACCGGTGACATCCAGGTCGGTATTCGCCCGGAGAACGTCGAAATCCATCAAAACGAGATGGAAAACACCGTTCCAATCAAAGTCGATTTTCTGGAAGAATTGGGCGCCGGCCGATTGTTGCATACGACCATCGGCTCGACCCACTTCGTTGCTCATCTCGACAACGAGCATCCCATTGACGGCGATCGGGTCTTCGCGCACCTGCCGGCGCGAGCTCTGCACCTGTTCGATGCGGCCACCGGACGGCGCGTCTGAACCGTTCGACATTCACTTCAGGTTGATGCGCTGCTGTACCTCGACAGGTGGAAAAGTGACGCAATCGGCGGCATCAAAAATCACCTCGAACGGTTCGAGAGGCTGCTCGATCAGAGCCAGCGCCGCATCGCGATTGTCGTCCGTGACTGCGGTTCCCAATGTGCAATGAGGCACCCAGCTCTGCGGCTGATAGTGATCGTGGCATAACTGCGGTTCTATCTGCTCGTGAAGTGACCGATGCAACTTTTCGAGTTCCGTCGTATCAGACGGTTTGGCCCACAGGATCAGAGGCGATGCGGAAAAGCTGCTGAGCGCTTCAAACCGCATACGCAAAGCGTCCCTACCTGCAAAGATCGCATGTGCGACATCGTCAAGGGTGCTGGCTTCAACATCATCGTAAATGGCGAGTGTGATGTGCGGTGGGTAGTGCATTGCAATCATCGACGGCGACGCTTCCCACTGTCCGACGCAATCCCAAAGGTCGCGCAACGGTGCAGCACTTTCGTTGTTTGCGGTTATGCAGATTGCTTGCACCGTCTCGGACCCATTGTGCCACGGTTCCTACCGCCCACTGGAAGCAACTCCGTTACCGCATGTTCGGAACCTTGCCTTGCGATGAAACCGGGCGGTCCTTGAGCAAGGGACCGTCTGATGTCGAAGTGCAGGACGACATGGCTATTGCCGCCACGACAATCAGCAGAATACGCAGAATCATAAAAGCCTCCTCAATACGTACGGCAGATTTGAGACCGCCGATTGCTATGTCAGATAGTCGTATCCATTTTGAACTTTGCCCTGCGTCGATACGGGCCGGTCTTTTAGCAGCGTCCCATCGGACGTCGATGTGCAGGAAGATAGGACGAACGCGGCGGCGGTAAACAACAAAACACGAAATATCACGAAATTCTCCTATACGGTGTCACACCAGTTCAAGCCTGTTTCTCGACCTTTTGCGCCGTCGCAACCGACGGCATCTGCAGTTCAATCACCTCCGGCAACGACAAAACCGCGATCTCCTGCGGATCCGCCACACCCTCCAGTTGATCGGTCCGGAACTCGACCTGAAGTGGCCCGTCATATCCCATGCCGATCGCCTCACGGTAGGTATCTGCGGCCGCAATCAGTCGCGAGCCAAGCACCTTGTTGTGTTTTTCAAGTTTTGCCGAATAGTTCACCGCCGATCCGATTACGGTGATCTCAAGCCGGTTTTCCTGTCCAACCGCGCCGAAGGCAACCTGTCCCGACGCAACGCCAATGCCGATGCCTGCTGCCTGGATCGGTCCGAGTTCCGGATCGTCAGCACGCCAGTCATCGAGGTCGCGCAATATGCGCTCCGCGGCCTCAATGGCCTTGGCCGAACCGGCCGCTCGGTCGCCTGTGCCGAATGTCGCCATGATGCCGTCACCCATGAACTTGTCGATGACGCCGCCGCAATCCTGGATGATCGGCACCACTCTGCTCTGGTAGCTGGAAAGCGTGCGCATGACCTCGGAGGCTTCCATTCTGGCTGCCATTCGTGTGAACCCGCGAATGTCGGCAAACAGGATCGCCACCTGGCGGTTCTCTCCCTTGCCGGCCTCAAGCTGTTCAGCGCTCTCACGGATACCGCTGGCAATCGAGGTGTCGAAAAAGCGCGACAGGTCCTTGGCCGCGACACCTTCGGTAGCGGCACTGACCAACAGGTTGTTCGACGCATTGACCACCAAGGTCAGCACGGCGGTCACCAGCAGAACCGACAGGATCTTGTCGATTTCAGCGCCGATCAGAATGGAATTCGACGTCAGATATTCGACATAGGAGCGGGTCAGCATGTTGTCGCCCGGGTCGATCCGGGTCACGTAGAAAATGACCGAGGCCCAGCCGACCGCCGCAACCACGCCGGACACGATGACGAAACGTGATTCAAACCGTAGAGCCCTCAAGGCGATGAAGATGAAGACATAAAGCAGTGTCGGCGCTTTGAGGATGAACGAGGCCGGCTGCATATATTGGATATGAAAGCTGATCATCAGCCCATAGAGCAGTGCGAAGTCGAACAGGATCGATCCGTATACCGCCCAATGGGGTACCCTGAACCGGATTGACCAGATGAGGCCGATCACACTGATCAGCATGTAGGCGCCAAGCACGAACGGAACAGGAGAAAACGCCTCGTCCGGACTGGTTTTGGGACTGATCGCATAGATCGTCGAAAACAGGATGACAATAGTCAACTGGATCAGACGTGCCATGATTTCGTTGGCACGCTCGCGTTCGGCAAGCGCCGTCTGGACGCGTCCCGGCAACTGATCGCGCCGGGGCCCCGGGCGAAAATGCTTCGTTACGAAATCAAACAGAGCCACGGCTTTTCTCCGTTGGTTCCACTCATTCTTACGCAGCGGCAAACCAATCCCGCCACATATAGGTCGGGCGGCGTCACATTATCAGTTCCCGACCCAGCTTGCGCATCAAATCGGTCGCAACCGCGCGTGATGGCCTGTTGATGCAATGTGAACACACTTGGTGAACCGATGGCCAGACTTTGCGGTTTTCGGCTTTTCGACGCCGCCATGACCGCGTATGCTTGATTCGTGTTCAATTATTGAAAGGAGGTGGTCAGATGTCGAGTGAGTTTACCGGACGGAATACCGGTGTTGAGGGGAAAGTCCCGGCATCAGAGCAGCCTCTGGAGCTGGTGTGACTCTCAAGGGATTATCACTTTAATCCACACCGGTGTTATCCGGACCTCACGGGGGGTGCCTTGCGCACCCCCTTATTCATTTCGGCGTGAAGGATTGCCGTCAGATCGCCAGATATTCGTTGCGCAGGTCTTCGTCGTCTAGAACATCCTGCGCCTTGCCGGTGTAAACTACCTCGCCCATATCGACGATTACAGCCTTGTCGGCCAGCTTCAGCGCCGCGACGGCATTCTGCTCGACGATGATCGTCGTAATGCCTATTTCCTTGATCTGGCGAACGATCTTCTCGATTTCCTGAACGATTACCGGCGCAAGGCCCTCATAGGGCTCATCGAGCAGAAGCAGCTTGACGTCACGGGCCAGTGCTCTGGCGACGGCGAGCATCTGTTGCTCGCCACCGGACAACGTCGTGCCGATCTGCGTGCGACGCTCCGCAAGGCGCGGGAAGTGTTCGTAGATTCGTTCCAGCTCCCAACCACGCGGCTCGGATACCTGGGCGAGCACCAGATTTTCCTCAACCGTCAGACCGCCGATAATGCGCCGGTCTTCAGGCACCAGTTGCACGCCCAACTGAGCTGCCTGGTAGGACTGCTTGTCGTGCAGGCTTGTGCCGCCGAGGTAGATCTCACCCTTGTGCAGCGCCGGGTCGTCGACGCGAGCAAGGGTGCGCAGGGTGGACGTCTTGCCAGCGCCGTTGCGTCCCAAAAGGGCCAGGATCTCTCCCTCTTTCAGGTCGAAGGAAATGCCCTGAACAATGTAAGATTCGCCATAATAGGCGTGGATATCCCGAACGCTGAAAAACGAATCCTCAGGGGGTCCGGCGGCGGTTAGCTGGTCATCGAGCGGCAGATCGCTCGCATCGGTCTTTTTCAGCATGTCAGTGTGCTCCACCAAGATAAGCTTCCTGTACTTTCGGATTACCCTTGATCTCATCCGGCGTTCCCGACGCGATGATCCGGCCCTGTGCCAGAACCGAAATCTTGTCGGCTAGTGAGAACACCACATGCATGTCGTGCTCGATGATGACCTTAGTCATACCACGCTCCTTGATGGTCTTCAAAAGATCGACCGTCCTGTTGGTATCGTGGCGAGACATACCGGCGGTCGGTTCGTCGAGCAGCAGCAGCTTCGGATGCTGAACCAGGCACATGGCAAGTTCCAGCCGGCGTTTGTCGCCGCGCGAAAGCGATGCGGCTTCCTGGTCCGTCAGCGCCGCCAGCCCGACTTCGGACAGCACCTTTTCCGCCTCTTCCCGGATCTCGGTTTCCCGACGCAGCTTGACGAAGGGGCGCAGGCTGAAGGAGCCATCCCGATGCGCGAAAGCCGGAATCATGACGTTTTCCAAAAGTGTCAGGTCCGGGAAAATTTCCGGCGTCTGAAACACCCGGCTCACGCCAAGTTGGTTGATCTCATCGGGCGTGTGCTCGTCCAGGACGTCGCCGTTGAAGACAACGTGGCCGCGATCCGGCTTGATGCGACCGACGCAGACATTCAGCAGGGTCGATTTTCCGGCGCCGTTGGGGCCGATGATGGCATGGATCGTGCCTTCTTCGACATTCAGGTCAACATCGCTGAGCGCGTGCAGACCGCCGAAGCTCTTGTGTACGTCCGTGACGTGGAGAACGCTGTTTTTCATTGTCCCGGTCCCCCTATTCGGCTGCCTGCGGGACGGCGGTCGGCTGTTGCTTGCCGCCCCCGCCGCCGCTGATGAGTTTTACCAAACGGCGCCAGCCTTCCATCACGCCGCCCGGCAGGAAGATCACGATCAGCATGAACAGGACGCCGAGCGTCATGTGCCAGCCTTCGCCGACAAAGAGGCTTGCCGTGTCGACAGCCAGGTGCTGCAAGCCCTCCGGCAGGAAGCTGAAGAATTGCTGCAAAGTGGCCTCGTTGAAGGCCGAGAAGATGTTTTCGAAATACTTGATGATCCAGGCACCCAGCATCGGGCCGATGAGCGTGCCGACACCGCCGAGGATGGTCATCAGCACGACCTCGCCCGAGGCGGTCCATTGCATGCGCTCGGCTCCTGCCAGTGGGTCGGTAACCGCCAGCAGGGACCCCGCCAGGCCGGCGAACATGCCGGAGATCACAAAGGCCGCTAGCGTATAGGGTCGTGTGCTGAAGCCGGTATAGTTCATGCGCTGCTGGTTCGACTTGATGCCACGCAGAGCCAGTCCGAAGGGCGATTTGAAGATGCGCCGCGTGAAGAAGAAGCAGATGACCAGCACGACCGCGCAGAAATAGAAGCCGGGGTAGCCGCTCATGTCGATGCCGAACAGGTTGGTTTCAGGCAATCCGGCGCCGGGTTCTGCAAACATCCGGTCGATCATGCGCGGATCCTGCAATGTCAGCTGCAAACCGGTTTCGCCATTGGTAATCGGTGTCAACACCGAATAGGCAAGGTTGTAGCACATCTGGGCGAATGCCAGCGTCAGGATGGAGAAGTAGATGCCCGAACGGCGCAGGCTGACATAGCCAATGACGAGGGCAAACAGGCCGGAAAATGCCATGCCGAAAACGATCGCCGGCAACACGTTCATGGTGAACAGCTTGAACGACCAGACGGCGGCATAGGATCCGACACCGAGAAACGCCGCGTGTCCGAAAGACAGGTAGCCGGTCAGGCCGAACAGAATGTTGAAGCCCATGGCGAAAATCGCGTAGATGGCGAATTTTTGCAGCAGGTCCGGATAGTTGGCACCCAGCGGCGCCAACCAGATCGGCATGGTGAAAACGACGGCGGTGAAGGCCAGCAGGGCGAATGGTTCGCGGGAGAACATCTCTTTCATCGCTCTAATCCTCCATCACGCCTTCGCGGCCGAGCAGCCCGCGCGGCATCGTCAAGAGGATAACAACCGCCACCAGATAGATGATGATCTGGTCGATCCCCGGAAAGATGCTTTTGACTTCGTTCATCGAGGCGAAGGACTGCAGAATGCCGAGCAGAAAGCCGGCGAGTACCGCGCCCGGTAGCGATCCCATGCCACCGACGACGACAACGACGAAGGACAGGACGAGGAAGTCCATGCCCATGTGGAAATCGGGTGGCAGGATCGGCGTGTACATGACCCCGGCCAGGCCGGCGACGACAGCCGCGATGCCGAACACCACGGTGAACCGACGTTGGATATTGATCCCCAGAAGGCCGACGGTCTCGCTGTCGCGCATGCCGGCGCGCACCACCATGCCGTAGGTGGTGAATTGCAGAAAGGCGAACACCGCACCGATGATCGTGGCGGAGAAAGCGAAATAAACCAGGCGCCACCAGGGATAGACGATGTTTCCCTCAAGCCCCAGCCAGGCGCCGATATCGGCGCTGCCGGATACGATCTCAGGGGCGCTTTGCGGGATCGGATTGGCACCAAAATAGTGCTTGATGATCTCCTGAAGCACGATCGCCAGGCCGAAGGTAACGAGAATCTGGTCTGCGTGCGGCCGCTTGTAGAAATACTTGATCAGGCCGCGCTCCATGACGATGCCGATCAGCAGCATCACGGGAATGGCTATCAGGATCGATACGGGAACCGAATAGTCGAGCAGGAACCTGCCGAAGTCGCCCATCCACGCTTCGATATACGGTGTGCGGATCTCAACGGGCGTACCCCAGGCAGTTTTCTGGGTTTCGTCGAGCACCACCCGTTCGAGGCCGAGCAGCTTGTTGAATGTGACGGCGCAGAATGCGCCCAGCATGAACAGCGCTCCGTGGGCGAAGTTGACGACGCCCAGTGTTCCGAACACCAGCGTCAGGCCCAGGGCGATCAGGGCATAGGCGCCGCCCTTATCGAGTCCGTTTAGAAATTGAAGAAGGATCGAATCCATAGCCTAAGTCCCCTCCAAGGCATGGCAGCCCGGTTGGCCGACCGGCCGCCACTGGCGACCGGTCAAGTGTGAACCGTAAGGTCAGTCCCGATTAGCAGGCTTTGGCGTCTGCCGGGCCGAGTTCCCCGCCGAAGATCGACGGATCGTAGGTGACCTGATCGCGCGGAACGATCTTGACCACTTCCAGAAGGTCGAACTGCGAAGTCGGGTTGGAGTTGCCCCGCACCACGAGAACATCCTTCATGCACTGGTGATCGGCGGCGCGATAAAGCGTCTTGCCATTGCCCATGCCATCGAACTCGTAGCCTTCGAGTGCGGCGATCACCTGCGGCGGAGCGAAGGTGCCGGCGCGTTCGCAGGCATCGGCGTAGAGCAAGGCCTGCACGTAGCAGGTCTGTGCAGCCTGGGACGGCGGGAAGCCGTATTCCTGGCCGAACGACTTGACGAACGCCTTAGAGCCATCGTCCTGCAGCGACCAGTTCCAGTTGGTGGTGCCCAGAATGCCCTTGATGTTGTCGCCAGCACCCTGCGCCATCAGGCGTGAGAACAGCGGAACGACGATCTCGAAGTTCTTGCCGTTGACCTGCTTGTCGCGCATGCCGAACTGAACCGCCTGGGTCAGCGAGTTGACCATGTCCTTGCCGTAGTGGTTGAGGACCAGAACGTCGGCACCGGAATTGAGAACCGGCGTCAGGTACTGCGAGAAGTCACCCGCACCGAGCGGCGTGCGCACGGCGTTGGCGGTGTTCCAGCCGAGACCCTCGGTGGCGTCCTTGATCGACTCTTCCTGGGTCCAACCCCAGTTGTAGTCGGCCGTCAGGTGATAGGCAGTACGGTCCTTGCCAAGCTGTTCAGCGAGAATCGGACCCAGCGCCAAGCCGGATTGGTAGGCGTTGAAGAAGTGACGGAAGCCATAGCGCTTCTTGTCCTTGCCCGTCGTGTCGTTCGAGTGGGTCAGGCCGGCCATGAAGATCACACCGGTTTCCTGGCACAGACCCTGGACGGCGACCGCGACGCCGGAGGACGATCCTCCGGTGATCATGATGGCGCCGTCTTTCTCGATCATTCGCTTGGCGGAAGCACGTGCGGCGTCAGATTTTGTCTGCGTATCGCCAGTAACGAACTCGACCTTCTTACCGAGAATGCCGTTGCCCTTCAGCACCTTTGACGAAAAGGTGTTGAGCATGCCGCCATCGCCTTCACCGTTGAGGTGCTTGACGGCCAGCTGATAAGCGCGCAGTTCGTCCGCTCCCTCGTCGGCGTAAGGGCCGGTCTGGGGGACGTTGAAGCCGAGGGTGACGCTGCTGCCGGTTGGCATGTTGCAGAAATCGTCGGCATAAGCGCCGCGCACGAAACTCATCGGTGCCGCAAGCGCGATGCCGGATGCGGCACCGGCCTTCAACAGGCCACGACGAGTCATGGTGAGTTTGGACATTGATTTCCTCCCGAATGTCGCTGAACGATTGTTCCGACCGAGTCCGGCGGAACTAGCACGGGATGCTAGCTGTCCAAGCAACGTGCGCAATAATCCATTGGTGTATAAGACTTTGGTATAATAGACTTTTTGCTAAGAACGGCCGGCCGGCCACAGCCCGAAACCGGAACAAAATGTCGTGAAATGTTGATCGGTATCAAGTTGCGGCGTTTTATCCTGTTTAGAGTGCGTCTAAAGTCTGTTACTTGTTTCTGGTGGTTTTGGGCCGGATGAGGTTGGCCTCGCAGCCTCATACCGACCGGGATAGGCTCCGACGGAAGACTCGGTCGGAGATCTTCAAAAGCCACGCAGTGTGGAGTGGAAGTCTATGGATTATCGCAGCATTTTTCAGAGCGCTGTCGATCAACTGCACGACGAAAAACGCTACCGCGTCTTCGCCAATCTGGAGCGTATCGTCGGCAAGTTTCCCCGGGCTGTTCACCGTTCCGGCGCATCGGCGCGGGAAGTCACGGTGTGGTGCTCCAACGACTACCTGGGCATGGGCCAGAATCAAAACGTCATTGAAGCGCTGTGTGAAGCGGCCGGCAAGATGGGGTCGGGCGCTGGTGGTACGCGCAACATTTCCGGCACCAACCATCCGTTGGTGGAACTTGAGCATGAACTGGCCGATTTGCATGGCAAGGAAGCAGCTCTGGTTTTCACTTCAGGATTCATTTCCAACGAGGCATCCATCTCGACCATTGCCAGGCTGTTGCCAAACTGCCTGATCCTTTCCGATGAGCTCAACCACTCGTCGATGATCGAGGGCGTTCGTCGCTCGGGTTCGGAAAAGAAAATCTTCCGGCACAACGATCTGGAGCACCTGGAGCAATTGCTTCAGGCCGCCGATCCCGAGCGTGCCAAACTGATCGTCTTCGAATCGGTCTATTCGATGGACGGTGACATTGCACCGATCGAGGCGATTGCCGACCTCGCCGACAAATACGGCGCCATGACCTATATCGATGAGGTCCATGCTGTTGGCATGTACGGTGCGCGCGGCGGTGGGATTTGCGACCGCGATGGCCTGTCCGATCGGATCGACATCATTGAGGGAACCCTGGCCAAGGCCTTTGGAGCGCTGGGCGGCTATATCACCGGCCCGCGCGCGGTGATCGACGCGGTGCGTTCCTATGCGCCCGGCTTCATTTTCACCACGGCGCTGCCGCCGGCAATGGCGGCCGCGGCGACCACGTCTATCCGCCATCTGAAAACCTCTCAGGTCGAACGCGAACAGCATCAACGTCAGGCTCAGAGCACTAAGGATGTCCTGCTCGAAGCCGGTCTGCCGGTCATGCCGTCCGTGACACACATCGTTCCGGTGCTGGTCGGCGACCCCGAACTCTGCAAGAAAGCGTCCGACCGCTTGATGGACGTGCACGGCATCTACATCCAGCCGATCAACTATCCGACAGTGCCGCGTGGCACAGAGCGGCTGCGCATTACGCCATCGCCTTTCCACGACGACACGTTGATCGAAGAGCTTCGCGACGCGTTGCTTGAGGTCTGGAACGCGTTGGGCATCCCGTTGACAACAGCATCGGGAGAAGCACCGGTGCAATCCGACCGTGTTGTTCAATTGCCGGTCGCCAAGTCGGGCGGATAGAGACCGCCCGGCCAGGCAAAAAGCGGTTTTTCAGCCGCGCCAGTTTCGACTTCCGAACCGAATCAATACAATCGATCGGCGCGAAAACCGCTGATCGCGTTCCCTGAACTGCAATCGCCAGTCTGGTGAACCGCGCTTCAGCCGTTCGGACGCGCTCATTCAGGGCTTATCAGACTCTCCATCCCGATGATCGAGTTGCCTGGCCGGACAAGGGTCGTTTTCTGATCCCGGCCCGCACGAACGTCCTGTGGAACGGCGTCAGATCATTTCCCCAATCCCTGGAGTTGGTATCGGCATCCTAAAGTTGACATCGCAATACTAATGAGTTGAGATCTCAACCAATATCATTTTTTGGGATTTCGTTAGCTCATCAAATTTCCCTTTAATAGTCTGGTTTTACTTATTTTTCCATCTTATGAATATCTTTTCTCGCTGCTCAGTATTTTCAAAAAGCCCTTACTGAGTTGATTTATCAACTCATCGGTGATACCTGTCCGGGCACTGTCGGCCTCCGGCCAAACCGGTTCCGACACATGACAGGAAAAACTTGGGAGGAAGTCGTCAATGAAAACGTTACGAACCGGTGTGCTCGCTTTTGCCTTCATGGTCGCGCTTGCGACGGCGTCGAGTGCCGATACCATTCGGGTCGGCGTGATCGCACCGTTTTCCGGACCGTTTGCAACGTGGGGAAAACAGTTCAAGGAGGCCATTGAGGTCTATCAAGCCGAACATGGAACGCGTGTTGGCGACCATGACATCGAGATCATATACCGGGATTCCGGTGGTCCGAAGCCCGACAATGCGAAGGCGCTGGCCCAGGAACTGCTGATCCGTGAACAGGTCGACTATCTGGGAGGATTTGTCTTCACTCCCAACGCTCTCGCCGTTGCGCCGCTGATCGACCGGGCGAAAAAACCCGCAGTCATCTTCAACGCAGCAACGTCCATTATTACCGAACAATCCGACTATTTCGTTCGGACCGGTTTCACGCTTTGGCAGGTCACCGTTCCGCTTGCCGAATGGGCCTATGATCAGGAGATCCGGACCGTGGTCACGGCGGTATCCGACTATGGTCCCGGTGCGGACGCGGAAAAGGCCTTCAAATCGGCGTTTGAAGCAAAGGGCGGCACGGTCGTTGACCAGATCCGCATGCCGCTCTCGACCACCGATTTCGCGCCCTTCATGCAGCGGGTGAAAGACCAGACTCCAGACGCGGTGTTCGGCTTTCTGCCTGCCGGGCCGCCCACATTCGCATTCACCAAGTCCTATAACGAGAACGGCCTGCGCGCCGGCGGGATCACCTTTCTGGGGACAGGCGAAACCGACGAAACGACCCTGGATGCACTGGGGGACGCGGCAATCGGTCTGACCACCGCCTACCACTATTCGGGCGCGCATGAGAGCGAGCTCAATGCGGCCTTCACCGGCAGACTTGAGCAAATGTTTCCCGACTCTGTCGCAAACCTGGCTTCGGTTGGCGCCTATGACGGCATGAACGCGATCTATCGCATGATCGAGGCCGCCGGCGCAGACGGACCGGCTGCCATCGACGCCATACGGGGCGCCGCTTGGGAAAGCCCGCGTGGTCCGGTGAGCATTGATCCCGAAACGCGCCACATCACGCAAAACGTCTATGTCCGCAGGGTCGAAAAAACCGAGGACGGAAAATACGTCAACCGCGAGTTTGAGACCATAGAGGCGGTTCCCGACCTCGGCCTGGTCGACTGATCCGAAACAGCCCTCGCCGGCCCGGGCAGACGCCGCCCGGGCACCTGCCAAGGAGCGGACATGTCTGTGATTATTTCCATTCTCGTCGACGGCATCGCCTACGGGATGATCCTCTTCATGATTGCCGTTGGGTTGTCGGTCATCATGGGCCTGATGCGGGTCATCAATCTTGCTCACGGCGGCTTTGCGCTGCTTGGCGGCGCGTTTGCCCATTGGCTGACGGTTGACGCCGGTCTTCCCTTCCTGCCGGCCGCATTTCTGGCGATCGTCGCGACGATGGCGATCGCTTTGCCGCTGGAGGTGGTGCTCTATTCCCGCATCTACCGGATGGGCGATCTTCAGCAGGTTCTGGCGACGATCGGCATCGCATTCATCATGATCGCGGGTGTCAATCTCTGGCTTGGTTCGGCGCTGCTGCCAATCCGCCTGCCCCATTGGATGACGGGGTCCATCGACCTCGGATTCCGGACACTGCCGGTTCACAGAGTCGCAGTGATTGTGACCGGACTGGCCGTCATCGCCGGATTGTACGCGCTCATCGACCGGACACGGTTCGGCATTCACCTGCGCGCTTCGGTCGATCATCGCGGGACGGCTTCGACGCTCGGCATCAACACGGACCGGATCTTCGCCTCGACCTTCATGCTTGGCGCCGGACTGGCGGCGCTTGGCGGTGTGCTGGGCGCGGAATTGCTGCCGATCGATGCCTATTATCCGCTGCGCTACATGATCCTGTTCCTGATCGTTGTCGCGGTCGGCGGACTCGGTTCCATCACCGGCTCCTTTATCGCGGCGCTTGGGCTGGGGATCGTCGACACCGCCGCGCGTTACATTATTCCGGACTTCGGCGCGATCGCATTCTTCATCGCAATGATGGCCGTGCTCGCGCTGCGGCCCCACGGACTGCTGGGCAGGGCCGAGTCATGAGCCTCGTGGAAAACCAGCTTTCGCCGGGCCGGCGCCTTGCATCGCTGCGGGCTTTCGTGCCCGAAATAATTATCGCGGCGCTCGCGGTCGGTACTTTCTTCGCCTTCCCCTACGATCTGGGTTTCGTGACACGCATCGTCGTCATGATGATCTTCGTGCTGTCCCTCGACCTGGTGCTCGGCGTCGCTGGAGTGGCAACGCTCGGCCAGGCGGCGATGTACGGGATCGGAGCCTATGCGGCCGGGATCTTTGCGGTGCATGTGACAGCCGCGCCCCTTCCCGGTCTTCTGGTCGGCGCGATCGCCGGCGCCGCCATCGCCCTCGTCAGCGGCCTGCTTCTGATGCGCGCCCGCGGACTGACGCTGATCATGCTGACCATCGCCGTTGCGCAGGTGCTTCAGGAAATCGCTAACAAGGCGCAATCGATCACCGGTGGGGCTGACGGTCTTCGCGGCATCCGCATGGACCCCATTCTCGGGCTTTTCGAATTCGATTTCGTCGGACAGACCGGCTACGTCTATGCCGTCTGCGTCATGATCCTGGTTGTGACTTTCCTGAAGATTTTGATTGCCTCGCCGTTCGGGCTCATGGCGCGTGGCATTCACGAAAGCCCCGAACGCATGCGGGCGATCGGAACACCGGTGCGAAGCCGCCTTGTCGTCATCTACACCGTCGGCGGCGGTATTGCGGGCATCGCCGGCGCGCTTTCGGCGCAAATCACCGAACTCGTCAGCCTGGAAGTCTTCGCGTTCTCTTTGTCCGCGGAAGCCATGATCATGCTGATCCTTGGCGGAGCCGGCCGCATCTACGGCGCGCTGGTGGGCACTGTCATCTTCATGGTCACGCACCATCTGGCCGCCGCGGTCGATCCGTTCAACTGGCTCTTCATTATCGGAGCGCTCGTCCTGATCGTGGTGTTCTTCGTCCCGAAAGGTCTGATGAGTGTGCCGACCGTCCTGCAGCGCCTGGTGGGGAGGGTGCCATGAGCGAGGGATTGGTGGTTACCGGCCTCAACAAGGCATTTGGCGGCATCGTGGTCGCCAAGGATCTGAACATCAGCCTTCCTCCGGGAGCACGCACCGCTCTGATCGGGCCGAACGGGGCGGGCAAGACCACCTTTTCGAACCTGATCACCGGCATTCTTGAGCCGACCTCCGGTGAAATCATGCTCGACGGAAGGGACATTGGCGGTCTGCAGGAAGCCGAGCGGGTGAAGGCGGGTATCGCCAAGACCTTCCAGATTACCACACTGTTCAAGGCGCTAACGGTCAGGGAGAATATTCGACTTGCCATCCTGGAGAGGGAGAACAAGACAAACCGGTGGTCGGTTCGGGCCGGCGCCTGGCGTGACATCGAAGAGGAGATCGAAACGCAGTTGGAGGCGTTCGACCTGCGGGCGGTCGCCGACCGACCGGTCGCCGAACTTGCCTACGGCCAGCAGCGGCTCGTTGAGATGGCGATGACGCTGGCCCTGAAACCGCGGATCCTGATCCTGGACGAACCGGCCGCCGGTGTCCCGTCCTCGGATAGCCACCTGATTACGGGGGCGATCGAGCGGCTGCCGGCGGATCTGTCGGTCCTCATCATCGAGCACGACATGAAGCTCGTATTCCGTGTTGCCCGGTCGATCATCGTGCTCGTCAACGGATCGATCCTGACCGAGGGTGCGCCAGACGAGATCGCCTCCAATTCAGAGGTGCGCGAGCTTTATCTTGGGGGACACCATGACTGATACGATCCTCCAGCTCTCCGGTGTCACCGCTGGCTATGGCGACACCACGGTTCTCCACAACATCGACCTATCGGTTCCAAAGGCGCAACGGCTTGCCATTATCGGTAGAAACGGGGTGGGCAAGACCACACTCATGGCAACGATTATGGGTCTGACACGGCTGCATGCGGGAGCCATTCGCCTGAACGGAGAAGACGTCTCGGGGCTGCCTGCGCATCGGCGCTCCCATGCCGGATTGGGACTGGTCCCGCAGACCCGCGACATCTTTCCGTCATTGACAGTCGAAGAAAACCTGATCGCCGGCATGCGCGACAGGGCCCGCCTCGATGAAGCCTACGAGATGTTTCCGCGGCTGCAGCAACGAAGACGCAACGGCGGCGGTCAGCTTTCGGGTGGAGAGCAGCAGATGCTGTCGATCGCCCGCACGCTGATGGGGCAGCCCTCGCTTCTGATGCTCGACGAGCCGCTCGAAGGCCTTGCACCGGTCATATGCGACGCGCTGATGCGTACCTTCGACAAACTTGCGGCCGACGGACGTCACACCGTGTTGCTGGTCGAGCAGCATACCGAGCTTGCGCTGGCTTTCGCGGACCGGGTTGTGATTCTCGATTCGGGTGAAATCGTCGTCGATCAGCCGGCGGCTGAACTCAGATCAAATCCGGAACTCCTGGTTCGCCATGTCGGCGTCGGGCTCGACGCCGGCTGAGACCATGAAGCGTGGCGCCCCGAACTACAGATTTTGAGGAGGAGCATCATGAATAGTGAAACGCTGATCCACGGGCACAAAGCGTTCGATCCGCCGGCCGGCGTACCGGTCTGGGACGCCGATCCCTACGACGCAGCCGTTCTGACAGACGGGCGCCCATTCTTCAGAGCGTTGCTGGAGAAGGGACCGTTCGCCTACCTGTCACGATACGGCGTGTTGGCCTGCGGTCGCTACGACGTCACGAAGGAGGTGTTTTCCGATCACGAACGTTTCGTGTCGTCACGCGGCGTCGGTTTGTCGGACTTCAAGCTCGAGAAGCCATGGCGTCAGCCTTCCGTCGTTCTTGAAGTCGATCCGCCCTATCATACCAAGACTCGACGCGTCATCATGCGGGCCCTGTCGCCGAAGGTGGTGCGCACGTTGCGCGATGCTTTCAGGGATGATGCCGAGCGTCTTGTTGATGACGTGGTGGCCCGCGGCGACATCGAAGCCGTGACCGAGATCGCCGAAGCTTTTCCGACACGGGTGTTTCCGCGCGCCGTCGGCATCAAGGAGCCCGATACCAGGAAACTCATCGACTACGGCGCGATGGTCTTCAACGCCATCGGCCCCGACAATGAGCTGCGGCGGTCAAGCATGGCCAAAGGTCCAGAGATTGTGCCCTGGATCAATGAACAGTGCAGCCGCAACCGGCTGACCGATGATGGCATCGGCGCAGCGATATACTCCGCTTCCGACGACGGGGAGATTTCCGAGCAGGAAGCCGGAATGCTGGTCCGGTCTCTTCTGTCCGCGGGCGTCGACACGACGGTCACCGGAATCGGCAACGCGCTGTGGTGCCTGGCCTCTAACCCGGGCGAGTATGCAAAACTCAGCCAGGACCCGGAGGGATTGGCGCTTGCAGCATTCGAAGAAACCCTGCGCTACACCTCTCCTGTTCAGGCCTTCTTCAGAACCGCGGGCACGGACACGGAGGTCGCCGGCGTCCAGATCGAAGAGGGCACCAAGATCCTGTGCTTTCTCGGAGCGGCGAACTTCGATCCGCAAAAATGGGACGACCCCGAGCGCTTCGACATATCGCGGACAACCATGGGGCATCTCGCCATGGGGGCCGGGATTCACACCTGTGTCGGCCAGAACATTGCCCGGGCGGAGGGACAGGCGGTGCTGCGGGCACTGGCCGAGCGAGTCGACCGCATCGAACTGACGGGAAAAGCGGTGTGGCGCCCTAACAACGCCATCCATGCACTCGACCGCCTGCCCCTTCGCCTGGTCGCCAAATAGGAAACAGCATCATGCCGAAAGTTACTTATGTGAATGCGTCGGGTGTCGCGACGACGGTGGAAGCCGAGACCGGTTCGAACCTGATGGCGACGGCGCTAGCCAACGGCATCAAGGGCATCACCGGCGAATGCGGTGGCGGTATGATGTGCGCCACGTGCCACTGTTTCGTCGATGAGGCATTTGCCGGTGGATTGCCGGAACGCAGCGAAACCGAAGACGAAATGCTGGACTGCGCGGCCTCTGAACGACGCGAAACGAGTCGTCTCGCCTGCCAGATCGTTGTGGGATCAGACATCGACGGGATAGTCGTGCACCTTCCGGACGAGCAGTAATGACCGGAGGCGCATTGTCGGTGCCGGCCAGGATAAATTTCATAGGCTTACACAGCGGCCTGCGCATTGCTTTCAAAGGGGGAACGCTTATCGTACGTCCGTATCGGCGCTGGGGGCTTCGATCTAAAGGCCCGGGAGATGAAGGCAACATGATCGCATGACCAAATCGGCTGTCAAACCTGACAAACAGGCGCACGTCGATTCCCTCGGCGATCCGGAACGCTATTCTTCCCCCACACTGCTCAGGGACGGCCGTGCCGTCATCAACGTCGCCAACTACATCCCCTACTTCTTTGCCGCGATCAACAATGCCCTCTCACGTGGTGCGTCGGCGCGTTATCTGGATGAGTTCGGCATCGGCATCGTGGAGTGGCGCATCGTGGCAATGCTGGCAATCGAACCCACAATCCCGGCTGCGCGCATTTGCGAAGTCGTCGCGCTGGACAAATCTGCCACCAGCCGCGGCCTGAAAAGCCTGTCCGACAAGAAAATGGTTTGCTTCGAAGAGCCGTCACGAGACGCAAGGCGTCGGATCTGGTGGCTGAGCGATTTGGGTTACGACACCCACGACAGGATTCTGGAGATTGCGCTGGAGCGCGAACGGCGACTGCTGCAGGGCGTCGACCCAGCGGATCTGGAGATAACGCTGCGTGTCATGCGAACAATGCGGCGCAATGTGCGCGATCTGGCAAGCGATGAAAGCTGAGCCTGACCTGCCCCTCGGCCACCGTTGCAACAGCAGCGCAATTTGCGACTTCAGGAGATATGGCTGATAAAATCCGCCAGCCTTGCAGCGGCATCTTCGACCTGATCGAGACGCCGAAGGAAGCAGGCACGGAAGAATGACTTGCCACCCGGACCGAAGCCGGAACCGGGTGCCAGGCCAACGCCGGTTTCGTCGACCAGGCGCAAGGCTGCAGAGCGCGTGTCTTCCAGCCCGTCTATCGCGAAAAAAGCGTAGAACGAGCCGTCCGGGGGGACCAGGCGCACCCGCTCGGTTGCCAACAGGGCCTGGCAGAGCGCCCGACGCGCATCGGAGGCCCGCTGTTTCTGCTGCTCGACATAGGGGTCACCGTCATTCAGCGCGGCGACGGCTCCTTGCTGCATGAAATGCGCGACTCCGGAGGTCGAATACTGGATCAGGTTCTCAAGGACCTGGCCAAGTTCTGCGGGAGCCCGCACCCAACCGACACGCCAGCCGGTCATTGACCAGTTCTTCGAGAACGTGTTGACGAACAGAATGCGGTCGTCGTCATCCATGATGTCGAGAAAGGACGGGGCCCGGTGGCCGGAATAGTAGAAGCGGCTGTAAATCTCGTCGGCGATGATCCAGATACCATGACGACGGGCCAGATCGAGAATCGTCCGCAAATCCGCTTCGCCCGCCACCCAGCCGGTCGGATTGGACGGCGTGTTGATGAACAGCGCGCGTGTCTGCGGGGTGATCGCATCCGCGAGGCGCTGCAGGTCCAAGGACCATCCGGCATCGCCAAACTGCATGTTGACTGGAATGGCGCTTAAGCCGGAGATTTCCGCCGCTGCCGAGATGTTCGGCCAGGAGGGCGATGCATAGACGATGTTGCTGCCCGGCGGACACAATGCCTCGACCGCCAACTTGATCGCCTGCATGCCGGAGCCGGTGACGTAAAAGTTTTCCGGCTCATGGCGTCCGCCAAAGTGCCTGACGAAATAGTCGGCAAGTGCCTGGCGCAGCGGAGGGATACCGCGCTGCCAGGTATAGAAGGTTTCGCCCGCTTCCAGCGAACGGATGGTCGGGCGCGCGATGAACTCGGGCGTCGGCAGGTCGCCCTCGCCCACCCACAATGGGATCAGGTTTTCAACCTGCCTGCCGTGGTTGACCACGGCAACGATGCCGCTCTCCGGTGCTCCGCGCGCCAACGGACTGATCTGATCGATGAAAGACATCCATTCTTCCCAAACACGGTTATCGCTCCAACCGCGTTAGCGCGCACCAGCACAAAAATCACATCACAATGCGTGATGATCCGATCGGCTGCATTGATGGACGGGCCGCAGCTCAAGCCGCCGGCACCGCCCTTTGGGGTCACTTCTTCAGAAGATCACGGATTTCCGTCAGCAACTGGACGTCCGCCGGGGGCGCGGCCGGAGCTGCCGGCTTTGCTTCTTCCTTGCGGCGCATGTTGTTGACCGCCTTGACCATCAGGAAAATGATCCAGGCAAGGATCAGAAAGTTGATGACGACCGTGATGAAGTTGCCGTAGGCGAAAACGGCGCCCTGTTCGCGCGCCGCGTCCAGCGTCGTCGCCGTCACAGCACTGCTGAGCGGGACAAAGTAGTCTGAAAAGTCGAAGCCGCCGAAAATCGCGCCAACAATCGGCATGATAACGTCGTCCGTGAGAGATTTGACGATCAGGCCGAAGGCTCCGCCGATGATCACCCCGACCGCCAGGTCCATGACGTTGCCCTTGGCAACGAACTCCTTGAACTCATTGAACATTTGTTTTCCCCTCTTTGAATACCCTGTCGAATTCCATGCCCACCTGATCAACTGTCGGCGTCTACTGGCGACAAGTCAATACAACACGTCTTTCGTCTGATTTGCCCGCGTGAGATTTGCGTCTATGCTGCGCAAACGACTGAAAAGAAGGAGTTTCTCTCTTGCTGCCTGGATGGGCCATTGTCAGTTCGGCCCTGCTTTATCTTGTGCTGCTGTTCGCCATCGCCAGTTATGGTGACCGCAAAAGCGCGGCCAAGCGCAATGAGGGACGCGGCCGACCGCTCATTTATGCGCTGAGCCTGGCTGTCTATTGCACGTCGTGGACCTATTTCGGCGGCGTCGGCCTGGCGGCGGAGCGCGGTTACGAATTCCTGGCGATCTACATCGGCCCGATCTTGATGTTCACCATCGGCATGCCGGTGATCCGCCGCATCGTCAATCTGGCCAAGGCGGAGAAACTCACTTCGATTGCCGACTTCATGGCGGCACGCTATGGCAAGAACCCGACAGTTGCCGGCATCGTCGCGCTGATCGCAGTGGTCGGGACCATCCCGTACATCGCCCTGCAATTGAAGGCCGTGTCCTCGTCCGTCGAGATCATCATGTCGGATGCAACGCTTGCCCAGCAAGGGCCCTTCTTCCTCACCGACATTTCGCTGGTGGTGGCACTGCTGCTCGCCGGTTTTGCGGTGATTTTCGGCACCCGCCATGCCGATGCAACGGAACACCAGAACGGCCTCATCCTGGCAATAGCGACGGAATCGGTGGTCAAGCTCTTCGCTTTCACCGCTGTCGGCCTGTTCGTCACCTTTTTCCTGTTCTCTGGGCCGGCGGACCTGATGGAACAGGCCCGACAGAACGAACGGGTGATGGCATCACTCGCCTATGAGACGGCACCCGCCCGGTGGATCGTACTGATCATGCTGTCGGCACTGGCCATCATCTTTCTGCCTCGGCAGTTCCATGTCACCGTTGTGGAAAATCGCACGGAAAGTGAGCTTCGCACCGCCCGTTATCTCTTCCCGCTGTACCTGATTGCCATCAACATCTTCGTCATTCCGATCGCCATCGCCGGGTTGCTGACCTACGGAGGCTCCGGGATCGGCGACCAGTTCGTGCTGCTGTTGCCGCTGTCGCAGGATGTCTCCTGGCTGTCGCTGGCCACATTCATCGGCGGTTTTTCCGCGGCGACCGCCATGGTCATCGTTGCATCGGTCGCCGTCGCCATCATGATCTCGAACGATCTGGTCATACCCTTCCTGGTGCGCCGCAACCTGTTGCAGCGCGACGGCGACTGGAGTGACTTTACCGGCGCCATTTTGAAGATCCGGCGCACCGCCATCTTCTGCATCCTGATGCTCGGTTACGCGTATTACCGGGCCGCAACCGTCAACGCGGGCCTGGCCTCGATCGGCTTGCTGTCGTTCGCTGCCATCGCCCAGTTCGCACCCGCCATGTTCGGCGGCCTGGTCTGGAAGCGCGCCAATGCGCGCGGTGCCATTGCCGGGCTGACAGCTGGCATGTTGGTCTGGGTCTATCTGTTGCTGTTGCCGAGTCTCGGCGGACCGGACAATTCGGTCGCCGCCGCCGCCGTGCTCGACTTCGTGATCCCAGGCACAAATGCCTTCACCGGCGACAATCTCGATCCGCTGGTCAATGGCGTGATTCTGAGCCTGGCGGCCAATCTGGCATTGTTCGTCTTCGGTTCGCTCAGCCGCCCTGCCCGCTCGTTGGAGCGCTTGCAGGCCGGAGTCTTCATTTCACAGCGGGCGATGGCACGCCCCGCCCGCAACGACATGCAGACCGACATCACCGTCAAGCAGCTCAAGCAGGCGATCACCAAATATGTTGGCGCCCAGCGCACCGAGCGCTCGTTCCACACTTTTGAACTGACCCACGGCCGCTGGCTGGAGCCAACAGCGCCGGCCGATATGGAATTGGTGCGCTATGCGGAGCAGCTGCTTGGCAGCGCCATCGGATCGGCTTCCGCCCGGCTGGTTCTGTCGCTGCTGTTTCAGAAAGACGACGACCACTCCTCCGATACCGCGAGGCTGCTCGACGAGGCGTCGGAGGCTCTGCAATACAATCGCGACCTGCTGCAATCGGCACTTGGCCAGATGGACCAGGGCATTACCGTGTTCGACAGTTCCAACCGGCTGAGCGTCTGGAACCGTCGATTCCGCTCGCTGCTCGACCTGCCCGAATCGGTTGGCCAGGTGGGCATTCCGTTGGAAGACATCGTCACCATCCTGGCCGAACGCGGTGACATCAAGACCGGTCAGGTTCGCAGGACCATCGACAATTTTCTGACGATGGACATGTCCTGGACACTGACGATGGCGGAATCGCAGCGCATCATCGAGATTCGCTCCAACACCATGCCTGACAATGGGGTGGTCACCACCTACGCCGACATCACCGAACGCGTCGCCTCGGCCAAGGCGTTGCGCCAGGCCAACGAAACGCTCGAGCAGCGCGTCGCGACCAGAACGGCGGAACTGGTCCGTGTCAACGAGGAACTGGCACAGGCCAGGGCCACTGCCGAGGAGGCCAACCTTGGCAAAACACGCTTCCTGGCCGGCGCCGGACACGACATCCTGCAACCACTCAATGCCGCCCGCCTCTATTCGTCGGCACTGGTCGAGCGGCTTGGTGAATCGGACAATCAGGAACTGGTGCACAACATCGATTCGTCGCTGGAGTCGGTCGAATCCATCCTTGGTGCAGTGCTCGACATTTCACGTCTCGATACGGGCGCGATGACGCCACAGATCAACAGTTTCCCTCTCAACGACGTGCTGCGCCGGATCGAAACCGATTTTCAGCCGTTGGCGGCGGAAAAAAATCTACGGCTGAAAGTCATGCCAACGTCCGTGATGGTTCGCTCGGATCCGAACCTGTTGCGGCGCCTTATTCAAAACCTGGTCTCCAACGCCATCAAATATACCGAGAACGGCCGCGTCCTGGTCGGTGTCAGACGATCTGGCAAAATGGTGTTTCTCCAGGTTCTCGATACGGGTATCGGGATCCCCACCGACAGTCAGCAGACGGTCTTCAGGGAGTTTACCCGTCTGGATGAAGGGGCAAAGACCGCGGCGGGACTCGGCCTCGGCCTGTCGATCGTCGACCGCATCGCCCGTGTGCTCGATCACCCGGTCCACCTGTCCTCGGAACCGGGGGGCGGAACCAGTTTTCGGGTCGAGATACCGGTCGAGACGGAAATACCGCGCATGCCAACGGGGAAACTCAGGCCGAAAATTGCCCAGGCCACATTCAATCTCGACGGATTGACCGTCCTGTGCATCGACAACGAACCGCAGATTCTTGACGGCCTGACACAGCTTCTGAGCGGATGGAACTGCGCAGTGGAGACCTGTGGATCTCTCGCCGAGGTTCGTCAAACCCTCAACCGGGATGGCCTCCCGCCTGATGCCGTCATCGCAGACTATCATTTGGGTGACGGTGATGGCCTGGGGGCGATTGCCCTGGTGCGTGACCGTTGGGGTTCGGATGTTCCGGCAATTCTGGCGACTGCCGATCGGACGCATGACGTTCGCAACAGCGCTGAAGCCATGTCGATTTCGGTGTTCAACAAGCCACTGAAGCCGGCCGCATTGCGCGCCTACCTCAATCAGATCGCAGCGGCGCGCAAATCTGCAGCGGAATAGCCGTTGCTCTCTTCAGGCGGTTTGTTCCTGGTCCCGGTCGAGCAGATCCGCGCCGATCTTCGAGAGCTGAATAACCGCTTGTGTCCTGCTGTCGACCGCCAATTTCTGCAGGACCGCAGAGACATGCGCCTTGATGGTCGCCTCCGAAACGCTGAGCTCGTAGGCTATCTGCTTGTTCAGCAGTCCCTCCGCCAGCATTCCAAGCACGCGACTTTGCTGAGGCGTCAGGGTCTGTAGGCGACCGATCAGATCGGCGATCTCGGGATCCTGCTCGGCACCGAGGTCGAATTCGCTCGGCGTCCACACATCACCGCCAAGAACGGCCCGAATCCCCTCACGTATTTCGTCGATGCTTGCCGATTTCGAGATGAACCCGGATGCGCCAAGGTCCAGAGCCCGTCGGATTGTCGCCGGATCGTCAGATGCGGAAACGATGACCACCGGCAGTCCTACATATTCGGCGCGCAGCGAGATCAAACCGGACAGGCCGCTTACCCCCGGCATGGTCAGATCGAGCAGGATCAGATCGGCTTCCTGATGATCGGCGGCCGCTTGTCGCGCCGCCTGGAAATCGCCCGCCTCGACGATCTGCAGCCCTTCCTCCAGGCCGGTCAAAGCCTGGCGCAGGGCGCCCCTGAACAATGGATGATCGTCAGCGATCAATATGGTCTTGGTCAAATTCCTTACCCCCTCCCAGAGGTCCCGGTCCCGGAGTGCTTCCTCCCACCCCTGAAACCGCTTGGTTCCACCGACCGTGGTCCGAGGACCTCCCGCGGAGGCGGAAGTCTGGGGAGACGGGGCTGAATTCCAGTCCGCGCCGCCACCATGCGCTGCCGGTTTCGACTCAGTATTACCGATTTGACCCGCCTTTGACCACAAGGACGGCCAAGACACGCGAAATGCTGCCAGTGTCAGGAGACCAGTTTGACCGGCCAGCACGTGTTTTTCGCAGAATCGGAAGCACTGCAACCGGCACACTGTTCGATGCGGAATCCGAACGTCTCGGCCTTTTTGAGTGCCGATTCAAAACGATCATATTCGCCGAGATAGATCCTGCCGTAGAAATCCGGCAGATCCGGGCAAAACGCCGAACGAACCTTGCGGATTCCATTCTTGCTTGGAAGATCGTCGAGAAAATAGCTGGCCATGGGCGGCGTCCTTCTTGAAGGTAACGCTTGTGCAGCCCACAGCCCGGCCACTCGTTTCTAGCGTTCGAATCACGTCGCCCCGGATTCGGTTGTATAATAGCGCCGGTTTCAATCTGCGGCAAACCGACTTGGATATCTCGCTTTTCAGATCGCGGTCAGCCGGCAGAACCGTCCGATTTCTTGCCTTCGAATTCTTCGATGACACCGAGAAACCGCCGCATCATATTTTCCATGATGCCCATGGTGCGATCGATCTCGTCTTCCGTCGGCATCCCATTGTCGAGTGAACGCCCCCCGGTGGCCAGGGCCTCCTCCAGCCGGTCGATACGTTCCTCCAGGAGCGTAATCTCATCCTCGAACACACGCCTCTCATCGGCTGACAGTCGACACACAATCTGTTCTTCCTGCATCCGACACAATGACATTTCACCGGTCTGGGTATCGAGACGCACGAAGCCCCCTTCGGCCCGCTCCATGATGAAGCGCCCCTCATTGGCCCAAGCTGTCGGTGCTCCTATTGCGGCGAGCCCGAAGATCAGCACGGTTCCTGAAACAAAGCGGTTCATATCGGCGTTTACCCCCGTGATTTCCACATCATCTGCGTATAGGTATCACAAAATCGCGCCCAAAATGCGAAGCACGGTGCCAAGAACCGAAGATCCGAGAGCATGAGCGTCATCTACAAAATCGTTCCCATGGACCTCTGGGAAAAAGCCAAAGCCGAAGGAACCTTTACCGGTGCCCCTGTCGACCTGGAGGATGGTTACATCCACTTTTCGACGGCCGACCAGGTGGCGCAAACGGCTGCATTGCATTTTTCCGGCCAGCGAGACCTGCTTTTGGTCGCCGTCGATGATGAACAGTTCGGCGATGCACTCAAATATGAGCCGTCGCGAGGGGGAGATCTCTTTCCGCATCTCTACGGCGATCTGCCGCTTGATCGGGTTCATTGGGTCCAGCCCATGCCGCTCGGCCCGGACGGAGTGCACGTGATGCCGGATCTCGGCTGATGGCGGGGCTGTTCGAACGGGTCGGACGCCGCGCCCTGTTCACGCTTGATCCCGAAGTTGCCCACGGGCTGTCTATCCGCGCCTTGCGAGCCGGCCTGGTACCGCCCTGTTCCGCCAAGGCCAACCCGAAACTGGTTGTCGAGGCCGCCGGTATGCGTTTCGACAACCCGATCGGCATTGCGGCCGGCTATGACAAGAATGCCGAGGTTCCCGACGCGCTGCTTCGGCTTGGTTTTGCCTTCGCCGAGATCGGCTCAGTCACGCCACGACCGCAACAAGGCAATCCGCGTCCGAGGATTTTTCGCCTTCCGGAAGATCGTGCGGTCATCAACCGCCTGGGCTTCAACAACGATGGACATGACGCGGTCCTGAAGCGACTGCAGCATTGCCGCCGAACATCCGGCCGCCACATCGGCGTCAATGTCGGCGCCAACAAGGATTCGGACGACCGTATTGCCGACTATGCTCTGGGTATCGACGTCTTCTACGACGTCGCCGATTACTTCACCGTCAACATCTCCTCGCCGAATACGCCGGGCTTGCGGGATCTGCACGCCCGCGAAAACCTGGCCGCATTGATGGAAGCCGTGTGCGAAGCGCGGGAACGGAAAATTGCGGACGGCAAGCCGCGCCGCGCTCTCATTCTCAAGATCGCGCCCGACCTCGGCGAGGAGGAGATGGACGAGCTCGCCGAGGAAATACGACTGCACCCGCTCGACGGCACTATCGTTTCCAATACGACGCTGGCGCGCCAGGGGTTGGCGAGCCGCCATGCCGGCGAGGCCGGCGGTCTCTCCGGTGCGCCGCTGTTCGAACGCTCAACCGTTGTTCTCGCCCGGATGCGGCAGCGACTCGGTCCGCAGCACACGCTGATCGGACTGGGTGGTGTCGACGGCGGTCGCACCGCGCTGGAAAAGATCCGCGCCGGCGCGGACCTGGTGCAGCTCTATACGGGCTTTATCTATGAAGGGCCGGGTCTGATCGGCCGTATGCTGGACGAACTGTCCAGTCTTGTGGTTCGCGAGAATGTGGCCTCGATCGCCGATCTCAGAGACAGCGCCGTGGATGAATGGGCCGCGAAATCCCTGCCGTAGCAGGAATGTCAGCCAGCGGTTTCCGACCGGAAGACGGAGGCGGCGCGCCGCCCAAGGAGGCCATAGAGCGTAATGCCCCGCATCCCCAGAAAGGCCAGCAGCGCGATCCAGAGGCCATGATTGCCGACAAACGGCACCAGGATCCAGGCCAAAACGATGAACAGCGCCAGCGAAAGCAGCATCATGTTGCGCATGTCGCGAGACCAGGTGGCGCCGATATAGACGCCGTCCATCTGGAAGGCCAAAACGCCGGCCAATGCCGTCAACGCGGCCCAAATCATGTATAGGCGCGCCGTGTCGCGTACCTCCTGCGAGGTCGTCAGAAAATCGATGACAAAGGGCCCCAATACCAGGAAGGAAAGGGTCGTGATGACGGCCAGGACAAGGCCCCAGAGAACCGTGAGACGGACCGCGCGGTCGAAGGCCGGCCGGTAGCGCGCGCCGATGGCTCTGCCCGCCAGTTGCTCGGCTGCGGCGGCGAAGCCATCCAGGTAATAGCCGGCGACAAGGAAAAAATTCATTAGAACGGCGTTGGCGGCCAGCGTCACCGGGCCGAACTGCCCGCCCTGGCGAACAAACAACGCAAAGGTCGCGATCAGCGCAAAGGACCGGATCATGATATCGCGGTTCAGCGACATCAGCTGACCAAGCGATTGACGGTGGAAGATGCGTCGCCAATCGGGCGCCTGCGCAGCCTGGGTGGTGAGCCTGACATAGGCAACACCGGCAATCAGCCCGACGGTTTCGCCGATTACCGTTGCCCAGGCGACGCCGACGATGCCCCAACCCAGATAGAGGCCGAAGAGCACCGACAGGACGATGTTGGTGCCGTTGATCAGGCTTTGCAGCAGCAGAGCGGTCATCCCCTCGCCGCGTCCGAGCACGAAGCCGAGAACGGCGTAGTTGGCCAATCCAGCCGGTGCCGACACGATGCGGATCGAGAAATAGAGTTGCGTCGCCTCGCTCACCGCAGGGCCAGGCGCCATGGCCCAGATGCCGACAGCCAGGATCGCTGGCGACAGGAGAAGCAGAATTGCGCCGCTGGCGAGACCAATGAGCAGCGAGCGCCAGTAAACGGCCTGCTGTTCGGTCTCATCGCCGCGGCCAAAGGCCTGGGAAACCAGCCCGGTCGTTGCCGAGCGCAGGAAATTGAACGTTGCAAAGATGAGATCGAAGAGGATGGCACCGACGGCCAGTCCGCCAATCAGCGCCGGGTCGCCAAGCCGCCCGACCACCGCCATGTCCACCAGGCCGAGCAGCGGCGTGGTCAGATAGGCAAGCGTCATGGGAACGGCGATCGACAGGACCAGGCGATGGGTCACCGAAAAGGATCGCGGGCTGGTGGCAGCCGCCGATTCGGATTCGGCAGGATGGGCGTTCGACATGAAGCTGGGCCTGTTCCGCGATCGCGGGATGGACGATGTGGCCGGTTGAAACGAACCGGCGACACAATTGCCCGGCTATTTAGCGTCGATAGCTCAGCACACGCAAGACCAGGAACACCGGTACGACCACGATGGCCCCGAGCAGCAGGTAATCGCCGAAGCGGCCGAGCGCGGCAAATCCCTTTTCCCAGACGTTGACGGCAAAATCGCGCACCGCATAGACGATGTCCATCGGATACCAGTTGAAGGCGCTCATCACGGCGCCGACGATGAACGAGATCACCACAAGTTTTACCAGCGTGCGCCCCGGCGTATCGCCCAGAAATCGTGTCACCCTGCTCGACATGCGCCGTCTCCAAGAATCGTTCTTTGCCCTAGGTAATGATTGATGGCGCGCGGATCAACCGGACCTCAGGAGCGTGCCACAGACACATCTGACAGATTGACTTGAACGGCCTGAGACCGAGGGTGGCCAAACAATTGCCAATCGGAGAAACGATGCAGGACAGGGAAGAGCATGTGGTTGATTTCTATCGGCGTCACCCGATTTCGGCTGACCATATTCTGGCGAAGCTGAAAGCTGACCGTGGCGACCCGAAAAATGTGAGTCCGGTAGAGCTCTACGGTCTAAACCGCTACATCGAACATCCTGACAACCGACGCTTGCAGACGACACCATCACACCCGCGATTGCGAAAGGTGATGTTCACCCTATCCGCGATAATCGACGATTATTTGCTTTGCCGCGAAATGACCCGTTGCGCCGAACGCTGTCCTGTGAGCCAATGGGTGCGGGCGATCACGCGGCGGGCGAAGCATCAGCCCCGGCTGTTTCCGTCCTCCGCAGGAGGGCGTATGTGCATGCGAAAGTTTGGCCTCGTTGCAGTTTCAGCAATTCTGATCGCCGGGTGCGAACCGGTCGATACACTGGGAACGGTCTCGGAAATCCCCGGTCCCCGCACGTCCAACAAAATCCCTGAGCGCTTCACCACCGGCGTGCCGGATTCGGGCGTCGAATTGGGCATGGGCTGGGATTCGCGCCGCGGCGAAGTCGTGCCCAATCGCTGCATCCATTTCTCGCCGATCCGTGCGCCCGGCATGGAAATCGAAATGAACCTGTCGGAGGTTTCCGATCAGTCGGAGATCATGGACGCGCTCAATATCCGGGCCAGCGTGTCGGTCAAGTCGATCACCGGGTCTGGCAGCGCCAAGGCATCCTTTGCCAAGAAATCCAAGGTGAAGTCGAACGAAACCACGCTGCTGCTGAACGCCAAGATCGAAAACGGCGTGTTGTTTGTCGGCCCGCCGGCTGCACCGGCGGCAGCTCGCAGGGCATTCCCGCGCGTCAACACGCGGCCTGAACCAGAGGTCTGGCCGCGCCCGGCGCCGGCATCGGATGCTATCGTCTTCGACCCGGCGGTCAAGGGACGGCTGACCAACAAGGACAGTTTTCGCGAGCTGTGCGGCGACTATTTCGTCGCCGCGATATACAGCGGAGCGCAGCTCGTCTCGACCATCAGTTTCAAGTCGACCAGCAAGAGCTCGAAAAAGACCATCACGGCTGCCATCCAGGGCGAAATCGGCGGCGTGAGCGCCAGCGCGGATGCCAAGAAGAACCATGAGACTGCGTTGAACTCGACCAGCATGGAGATGAAGTTCATGCAGGTCGGAGGCGGCCGCGGTCCTGTTCCGATCTCACGGGAGGGGCTTCGGACAAAGCTGCAAGCCCTGGCCACAGAGGCAGCCGCCGATCCGAAATTTCACACCATGGAGTTGCGCTCCTACCGCGAGATCGCGGGCGCCGACGAGCTGATCTACGCTTCCAACGACGCCGATTACGAAACGGTGGCTGATTATTACTGGCTGCTGTCGTCTCTGTATGACGACATCGAAACGATCCGCGAGCAACCGGGCTCCTTTGCCTTCGATACCGGCCTTCCGCTCAACCAGTTGCTGGTGTTGCAGGACCAGGTGCTCGATGTTCGCAGAGCGCTCTACGAAGCGATCGATGCCTATCTCGAAGGCAGGTTGCCGGATGAGACACTGATGGCGAAAGTGAATTTTCGCTGGTTCGACAACCCCGCTGGTGAACCCTATCGGTTGTCGCTCGCGGGAATCGGCAAAACCGGCGACGAACCGGATGGAGATTGCCCGACCTGGCTGAATTGCCTCGCCGATGCGCTGAGGGCCGGCGTGCCGGCGGAAAACCCCAACACGTTGCGTCTTTTGCTGCCGCTGCCGAAAGGTCCGGCAGACACCGACGACCTGACCGGGCTGGCCGAACACAAGCAGGCAGCCCTGGACTGGTACGTGCGACGGCAATCCGCCCGGATGTGCGCTCTCGATCCGACCGACAATGAATGTCTGTCGAATGCCCAGATCCAGTCGCTCACACCGCTGATCCCACCAGCCAGACTGACGATCCGTTCCGAGGATAAAAGTCAGTGTCTCTTCATGCCGGTTATCCAGCGTCGAGATGGTGTGGTGGCTCAACCCACCGTACGCGCTTGCGAGGGCGCGGGAGAACGCTCGTTCTTTGCGCTTTCGAAGGACGGACAGTTGCGCGTTCACTCTGCTGGTTCCTGCCTGCTGACAACCCATGACGGACTGATCGAGGGGGGCTGCGACGGTGAACTGCATCGGGGCGATTGGCGGGTGACCGAAGAGCGGCAGATCAGGATGCGGGACAATTGCATTACCGCGGCCGGCGGCAAGGCCATCGCCAAGGCGTGCAGTGCCGACGATGAAAACCAGCGCTGGCTGGTCGTGGTCGACGGCGAGCAATAGCCCCAAAAAGCCGCCTTCCCGCAGGCGTTCATTCCGGACCTGAGCAAGATCATCGGCGCGAAGCCGTCATCAGCCTTCGCCGCGTTGTGGATTCCGGTGACCAGCGACGTGCGATCAGTTTGACTCCAGCGGCGGTGTCGATCTACAAGTATCTGGCTGGACACTTTCTTATCCAGCCGGACACTTAAGAACTTCAAACGCACAATCATCCAATCGAATCCGGGAGGAAACGCATGATCAAGAAATCTGCAGGATACGCCATCGCCGCCGCGATGCTCTTGGGACTGGCGGGCCCAGGTGCGGCCGAGTGGAAGCCGGCAGAGCCGGTCACCATCATTGTTCCCTGGTCGCCGGGCGGATCCACCGACAGCGTCACGCGCGTTTTGGCAGGTGATCTGGAAAAAGCACTTGGACAGACAGTTGTCGTGGTCAATCAGCCGGGTGCCGCCGGTTCGGTCGGTACGACCAACGCCTGGAAGGCCGATCATGACGGTCTGACCTGGGCCGCCGGTGCTGCGGTTGACCTGGGAAGCTATCCGGTGCTCGGCATGCTCGACGTGCCCATCCAGGACTGGCGCCTTTACCTGCACATCGCCAATGTCGCGGTTGTCGGCGTCAACCCCAATTCCGGCATCGACAGCATGGATGATCTGCTGGCGCAGATGAAGGCCAATCCGGACAAGATCACGGTCGCGACGGCTGGTGTGACCTCCGGCGGGCACAACGCCATGGAAGCCATCGCCAACGCCGCCGACGTGACCTACAAACACGTCACTTATGACGGCGGCAAGCCGGCAGTCCTGGCCACGGTGTCGGGTGAAACGCAGGTCACCACCCAGCTCGCCTCGGAACAGGCCGAAATGATCCGCGGCAACCGTCTGAAGCCTCTTGCCGTGCTGGCTTCTGCACCGCTCAATCTTGAAGGCTATGGCGAAATACCGCCGATCACCAACTGGCTCGAGGACGTCAACGTTGCCAACAACTATTTCGGCATCTGGGCTCCGGCGGACGCCCCGGCCGAGGTTTTCGAGACCATGGACAGCGTCTGGGCCGATGTCATTTCCAATTCGCAGGCGCTCAAGGACTATGCCGCCGGGCGTGGCGCGTTCTTCGATCCGTCTCACGGCGATGCGGCACAAACAGCGGCACAGCCAATGCTGAGCCAGAACGCCTGGATGCTCTGGGATGGCAAGAAAGCCAAGAACAATCCCGAGAACTACGGCATCAAGCGGCCCTGACCTCCCGGGGGCGCCGCAAGCCGGGCCGTCGGCCGATGGTCGGCGGCCCGACGGACCGCGGACGCAACGCGGCAACCAAATACGCCGCGCTGCGATCGGTCCCTCGACAGTTGCAAGGTGGCATGTTGAAGCCTCCAGGGACTGCAACACTTCTTTCTGGGTAAGGATGCCGTTGGACGATGACCGGGCTTGCCTCCTTCCTGTCGGCGATTTCCGATATCGTCTTCAGTGCGGCCATTCTGGACGTTCTGTGGGCAACGCTTCTCGGCATCATCGTCGGTTCCTTGCCAGGCCTCACCGCCACGCTGGGTGTCGCCCTGATGACAACGCTGACATTCAGTTTCGAAGCGGAACGGGCAATCCTCATCCTGATCTGCATGTATATCGGCGCCATCTATGGCGGCAGCCGCAGCGCCATTTTGCTGAATATTCCCGGAACACCGGCAAACGCCGCGACCGCACTGGACGGGTTTCCATTATCCCGCGCCGGCAGGGCCGGCTCGGCGATGGCCGTGGCAACGACAGGCTCCTTCATCGGATCGATGATCGGCATGCTGGCGCTGGCCCTGATCGCGCCGTTGCTGGCGGAAGTGGCGCTGTCTTTCGGCGCTTTCGAGTTTTTCTGGCTCGCCGTATTCGGCGTTCTTGTTGCCGGCCAGCTGACCGCCTTCGATGACCCTATCAAAGGCTGGATCGCGGGGTTTCTTGGCCTGTTCGTTGCCATGATCGGACAGGAGGGCATCCACGCGGTGCCACGGTTTTCCTACGGCAATACGGACCTGTCCGGCGGTATCGGTCTGCTGCCGGCGATGGTCGGCGCCTTCGGTCTTGCGGAAATCCTCACTGTCATGCGACAGGCGAACTACGAGGTGGTGCGCGGCGAAATCGGCAGCGTTCTGTCCGGCATTCGCGACGCGCTGCGCTACCGCATAACCGCCATCCGAAGTGGTCTGATCGGCACTTTCATGGGTCTCATCCCGGGCGTCGGCGAAGATATGGGATCATGGGCCAGCTATGCGGCCGCCCGCATGCAGTCGCGCGAGCGAGATCAATTCGGCAAGGGTTCCGTCGAAGGGCTGATGGCCGCCGAAACCGGAAACAACGCAGCTGTTCCCGGTGCGCTCATTCCGGTCCTGACACTTGCTGTACCGGGAAGCGCCCCAGCCGCGGTTTTGCTTGCGGCGATGATCATTCATGGTGTCCGACCCGGGCCGCTGATCATGATCGAATCTCCTGATTTCGTGTATCAGGTGGTGGCAATGGTGTTCATGGCAACCACAGCCATGGCCATTCTCGGACTGCTTCTCACGCGGCCGCTGCTCCTGGTGTTGCGGGTTCGCCGCGAAATTCTGATGCCAATTATTTTCGTGCTGTGTACCGTCGGTGCATTCGCCATCGCGAGCCGGATATTCGACGTCTGGGTGATGCTATTCTTCGGCGTCGCGGGATTTGTGCTGCGAGAGCTCAAATATCCGATGGCGCCGCTCATCCTCGGGATCGTTCTCGGTGACATTCTCGACAAGAGCCTGCGCCGCGGTCTGGTCCTGACGGACGGCGATCTCACTCCCTTCTTTACCCGCCCGATCAGCCTGATCCTCTGGCTCAGCGCCTTGGTGTTCATCGTCCTGTCGATGCCCGGCATTCGTCGGCGGCTCGGCGGCATGTTCGGTGGTTTGCGGCGCGAGACCGGCGACGCGGACAAGGGAGGCGCGGCATGACCCCGAAACCCCTCGACCGGGCGGATTTCATTTCGGCCATCGTGCTGATCGTCTTCGCACTGGCCGTCATCGTGGAAAGCCTGCGGATCGATCATCTGGAAGGCCTCGACATCGATCCCTACACGGCACCAGGTCTGGTTCCGGGGCTGTTGGGCGGTCTGTTGCTGGTGTGCGGGCTCGCCCTTCTGGTCCGCTCTGCCCGACGCGGCGGCTGGCGGATGACCTTCAGCGCAGGCGCCCTGCCGAAGCTCTTGCAGAGCGATGTCGCGCGGCGGGTCGGTCTGACCTTGGTGCTAACCTTCGGCTTCGCGTTGGGGCTGTTCGGCCGGGTGCCATTCGGGCCCGGCGCGGCGTTCTTCGTGTTCGTTTTCATTCTTTTGCTCGGGCCGCGTCCGCGGTTTTCCGATCCGGGATGGCTGAAGCAGATCGCAATTGCTGCGGCAATCGCGATCTGCGCCGGCTACGGAATTGCCACCATCTTTACCGAAATCTTCGTCGTCAAACTGCCCTAGGAACCCATCATGAGACTGGCCCTCTGCAACGAAGTCCTGCGCGAACTGCCCTTCAGGGAACAATGCGCCATGGCGGCAAACCTGGGATATGAGGGGATCGAGTTGGCTCCGTTCACCCTCGATGAACAGCCGCATCTGCTCTCCGATGCACGACGGAACGAAGTTCGAAACATTGCCGACGGCGAAGGGGTGCCGATCATCGGCCTTCACTGGCTGCTGATTTCACCGAAGGATCTGTCGATCACCAGCTCGGATCCCGACCAGGCGGCCAAAACCAGGGATGTTCTTCTCCGGCTTGTCGAGCTTTGTGCTGATCTCGGGGGCACCGTTCTGGTGCACGGGTCTCCGGCGCAGCGCGACCCAGACGATGCCGATAGCCCGCAAGCTGCGTGGGACAATGCCTTGTCCTGCCTGCGCTCCGCCGGAGACGCGGCGCATCAGGCCGGCATTGTCTATTGCGTCGAACCGCTGGCCCGCCGGCTGACGCCTTTCATCAATACGATCGATGACGCGGTCCGCTTTGTCGAACAGGCCGAATCAAAAGGCCTTCGCACTATGATCGACACCTGCGCGGCGGCAGAAATGGAAGCGGCCCCGGTCGCCGAGGTCATTCGTCAACGCTGGGGTGAAGGCTACCTGGCGCATATCCAGATAAACGATCGCAATCAGCGCGCACCTGGTCAGGGCGACGACCGCTTCGGGCCGGTTCTGCGGGCCCTTCATGATGTCGGCTATGACGGCCCGGTCTCTGTGGAGCCGTTTATCTACGAGCCGGACGGCCCGACGACCGCAGCCGTGGCGGCGGGCTATGTCAGAGGTCTGCTGGAACAGATCGACGGGGAACACCATGGCTGAGCCGGTTCGTTTCCGCGTCGTCGACACGCGCCTTGGCATCCTCAACGTCATGGCCCGCATGCCGTTCCGCTTCGGATCGGTGTCGATTGATGCGATCGCCCAGGCGACCCTGGAGGTGACCATAGAGACCGCCGACGGCCGACAGTCACGCGGATATGCCGCGGACTTTCTGTCCTACAAATGGTTCGACAAACGACCCGAAAAGGGACCGGCCGAGGGCACGCTGGACCTGATCGCGTCCATCGATGCTGCTGTGGACGCCTACCGGGACGCCGGATCCGCATCCGCGTTCGACCATTGGCGCGATCTCCATCCGGCGCTTGAAGAGGCCAGCCTGGCGCGCGACCACAATCGGCTGGGCGGCAATTTCGGCGTATCGATGGTCGAACGGGCAACCATCGACGCCATCGGCCGGTTGCTGGAAGAGGGCTTCGACCCGCTGGTTCGTGGTTCCGTGCTCGGCATCGACGAACCGACCGTCTTCGCCGATCTTCCGCAGGGGTCGGTTGCCGCCGCCCTCCCGGCGCAGCCAAGACAACGGCTGACGTTACGCCACACGGTCGGTCTTGCGGATCCGCTTTCGGCCGCCGATCTCGAGGTTCCTATCAACGACGGCTTTCCGGAAACGCTTGAGCAGTATCTGCGCGACGACGGTGTGCGCTACCTGAAAATCAAGGTCTCCGGAGACAGCGATGCCGATCTTCAGCGTTTGACCGATATCTGGCAAGTGGCCGAGGCCATCGGCGAACCCATCTCGACGACACTCGACGGCAACGAGCAATATGCTTCCACCGCAGAATTCGCCGCGCTGATGGAAGCGATCCGGGCACGACCCGACCTTAAGAACTTCTACAACTCGATCCTCTTCATCGAACAGCCCGTGGAGCGCACCGCTTGCCTTGACGGGCCGCTCGATCCCGCAGCGCTCGAGGTGATCGGAAAGCCGCTGCTGATCGACGAAGCCGATGGCTGGACCACGGCATTTCAGGAGGCGATTGCCTGCGGCTACCAGGGTGTCAGTCACAAGAACTGCAAGGGCGTTTTCCGGTCCTTCCTCAACAACGCCCTTGCGGCTCAACGCAATGCGGCCATTGGCGAGAACCGTTACTTTCTCTCTGCCGAGGATCTCAGCAACCTTCCGGTCGTCTCCCTGCAGTCCGACCTGGCAGTTGTTGCGACCCTCGGCATCAGCCACGTGGAGCGCAATGGGCATCATTTTTTCCGCGGGCTTGATCATCTGTCGGCGGACGAGCGCCAGGCGGCGCTGCGCGAAGAGGGACTTTACCGGGACAGGAACGGGTGTATCGCACTCGATATCGACAACGGCCAGATCGACGTTTCATCCCTCGACAAGCCAGGCTTCGGCTTTGCAAGCCCGCCCGACATGGAGCGTCTCATCCCGCCTGCCGACTGGAACTATGACATGTTGAGAAAGAAGTTGGACCCATGACCGAACTGCCGGACAAATTCACTTCCGAGGACGAGCTTGAGGAGTTCATGACCCGCCCGTCGGTGCCGCTGATCGAAGCGCTGAAATCTGTCGACGGGGACATCATGGTTCTCGGCGTTGCCGGCAAGATCGGACTGACGCTTGCCCGTCTCGCCAAGCGCGCGGCGCCCGAGAAGCGGATTATCGGTGTGGCGCGGTTTTCCGACCCACAGGCCCGCAGCCGATTGGAAGCGGCAGATGTGGAGACCATTGCCTGTGATCTGCTCGACCGCGACCAGATTGCCGGCCTCGAGCCCTGTCGCAATATCCTCTTTCTCGCCGGGCGCAAATTCGGCGCCGCCAGCAATCAGCCGCTGACCTGGGCGATGAACGGGCATGTACCGGCACTGGTCGCCGAGCGGTTTCCGTCAAGCCGTATCGTCGCCTATTCGACGGCCTGCGTCTATCCGATGACGGATGTGGCCTCCGGAGGTTCCGTCGAGGGTGACCCGCTGACGCCGATTGGAGAATATGCCAATTCCTGCATCGCACGAGAGCGGATATTCGAGTATTTCTCGGCACTCAACGAGACACCGGGAAAACTCTACAGGCTCAGCTATGCCATCGACATGCGCTATGGTGTGCTCCACGACATTGCCAGTGCGGTTTTCAACGGGATCCCGGTCTCGCTGGCGATCAGCCATGTCAACGTCATCTGGCAGGGTGATGCGAACAGCTACGCGCTGCAGCTCCTGGCGCATGTCACCACACCGACCAGCCCGATCAATATTTCCGGCCCGGATATGGCCGATGTTCGCCAGATTGCGGAGGCTTTCGGCCGGCATTTCGGCCGACAGCCCGAATTCGTCGGCGAGCCGCAGCCGGATTCATTGCTGATGAACACGCAAGCCCAGCAGCGCCTTTTCGGCCCGCCAACCGTGCCGCTCGACAAACTCATCGAGTGGACCGCGGACTGGATCTCAAGCGGCCGAAGCAGTCTTGGGAAACCAACCCATTTCGAAGTTCGCGATGGAACTTACTGACGCATGCCAAAACTGATCGACGCAGACGCGGCGGAAACCGCAACCTGGAAAACCGGTCGGAGTGTCGGAGCCGCTTCCCGCAATCCCGAACAGACCCGGCGCAATATCCTCGCTGCGGCTACCTCCGAGTTTGCGGCCCGTGGCCTGGAAGGCGGTCGCACCGACCGCATCGCGGAGCAGGCTGGTGTCGCGAAGCGGATGCTCTTTCATTATTTCGGATCGAAAGAAGGACTGTTCCAGGCGGTCTTGGAAGACAACTATGCCAAAATCCGTTCGATGGAATCAGAGCTGGAACTTTCCAGCCGCAGCCCGGAAGAGGCCATGGTCGAGCTGGTGGAGTTCAGCTTCAACTGGTTCCTGGAGCATCCTGAATTCGTGCCGCTGCTGAACGAGGCCAACCTGCACAAGGGACGCCACGTGCGTGCCTCTTCCGAGGTGCGAAAGCTGACCATGCCTCTGGTGGAGCAGATAGAAGATGTGCTGAGACGCGGCGTCGAAGCCGGCACGATGCGATCCGGCGTCGATCCGGTCGAACTCTACATGTCGATTGCCGGGACCAGCTATTTCACCTTCTCCAACCGCCACACCCTGGGTGTGATCTTCGACCGGGACCTGATGAGCGAAGCGGCGCTGTCGCGTCGGCGCCAGCATATCGTGGACCTGATCCTGGGGTATTTGCGAACCCCAGCCGACAGCGACGAAGGCGCGGCGCATCGATGATCGACCGCATACCCACCGATGTTCTTGCCGCTTTTCGCAAGGGCGGTGTCATCCCGGCTCATCCGCTCGCGCTCGATGCCAGAAGGACAATTGATGAGCGGCGCCAACGGGCCCTGACCCGATATTACCTCGACGCCGGTGTCCTTGGCGTTGCCGTCGGTGTCCACACCACGCAATTCGAAATTCGCAAACACGGCATGCTGCGACCGGTGTTGCAATTGGCCGCAGAAGAAGCGTCGACATGGACCACCACGCCACGCCTGCTCGTCGCCGGCGCCGTGGGCCCGACACACCAGGCGGTCGCCGAAGCCCAGCTTGCACGGGAGCTTGGTTATCACGCCGTCCTGCTGTCGCTTGCCGGCCTCGACAGCGATATCGACGCACTCGTCGACCATTGCCGGGCTGTCGGCGCGGTGATGCCCCTGATCGGTTTCTATTTGCAGCCCGCCGTCGGCGGCCAAAAGCTGCCGCGTGCGTTCTGGCGGCGATTCGCGGAGCTGGAGTCCGTTGTCGGCATCAAGATCGCGCCCTTCAATCGCTACGACACGCTCGATGTGATCCGCGGGGTGGTGGAAGCCGGAGCCGAAGACAGGATCAGCCTTTATACCGGCAATGACGACCACATCGTCGGAGACCTGCTGACCCCTTTCAATGTCATCCGGGACGGGGAAACCGTGACGATCCGAATTGTTGGTGGCCTGCTCGGACATTGGTCGGTATGGACCCGTAAAGCGGTCGAACTTGTCGACCGCGTCAAGACGCTCGATCCGAACGGACAGATCGATCTCGACTGGCTTTCCCTCGATGCCGCCACGACCGATTGCAACGCGGCCTTTTTCGACGCGGCCAACGGATTCCAGGGCGTGATCGCCGGGCTTCATGAAGTGCTGCGTCGGCAGGGGCTGCTGGACGATATCCGTTGTCTTGATCCGAACGAAACGCTCGGCCCGGGGCAAATGCAGGAAATTGATCGGGTCTATCGTGACTATCCCGACATGAATGATGATGCATTCATCGCCGCCAATCTGGAGCGTTGGCTTGGCGGGTAATGGCGCGCTTCGTGGTGCCGCCCCATCCGAAAAGGCATTTTTTGCGGCATAGTCTTGGTCTAACCTGCGCCGGGTGAGCGTCGATTCTGAAACAGAAGTGATGGCCGAACTGCCGGAACCCTTTACCGGCTGGTTCGGCAAACGTGGCTGGCAGCCACGGCCACACCAGCTCGAGCTGCTGGACATGGCGCAATCGGGGCTCTCCTGCCTGCTGATTGCGCCGACCGGGGCCGGTAAAACGCTGGCTGGCTTCCTGCCGTCGCTGGTCGACCTGACTCAGGAAAGCGCGAAACGCAGGCCCGGTGCTGCACGGGCGCTGTCGCGGCGTGGCATTCACACGCTCTATGTTTCGCCATTGAAGGCGCTGGCTGTCGATATCGAACGCAATTTGTCAAAACCGGTCGAGGAAATGGCACTGCCGTTGCGCATAGAGACCCGAACCGGTGACACGCCGCAACACAAGCGGCAGCGGCAGAAGCGCGATCCGCCGGATATTCTGCTCACGACGCCGGAACAGATTGCCCTGCTGATCGCCAGTCGCGAGGCTGAAACGCTGTTCGCCGATCTGCGCTTTGTCATTTTCGACGAGTTGCATTCGCTGGTCACGTCGAAGCGCGGCCATTTGCTCTCGCTGGGGCTGGCGCGGCTTAGAAAACACCGCCCTGCCCTGCAGACTATCGGCCTGTCGGCGACGGTCGCCGAACCGGAGGCGCTGCAGGCCTGGCTGATGCCGCAGGCGATCGACGGAAAGCCAAAACTGTCGCAGCGCATCCAGGTCAAGGGCGGCGCCAAACCGCAGATCCGCATTCTCGAGACCGATGAACGTGTGCCCTGGTCGGGCCATTCGGCGCGCTATGCCATGGCGGATGTTTATGCCGCCATCCGCGATCACCAGACGACCCTGCTCTTCGTCAACACGCGCAGCCAGGCGGAGCTGCTGTTCCAGGAGCTCTGGCGCATCAACGAGGACAACCTGCCGATCGCGCTGCACCATGGTTCGCTCGATGCCAGCCAGCGTCGCAAGGTGGAAGCGGCGATGGCCGACAACAAACTGCGCGCCGTTGTCGCCACATCGACCCTCGATCTTGGCATCGACTGGGGCGATGTCGACCTGGTCGTTCATATCGGCGCGCCCAAAGGGGCAAGCCGTCTGGCCCAGCGTATCGGCCGCTCCAACCACCGCATGGACGAGCCCAGCCAGGCGCTGCTGGTGCCGGCCAACCGGTTCGAGGTGATGGAGTGCCGGGCAGCGCTCGACGCCAACTACCTGGGCCACCAGGACACGCCGCCGATCGGAGATGGCACTTACGACGTGCTGGCGCAGCATGTGCTCGGTATGGCTTGCGCCGCGCCGTTCAAGGCCGATGACCTGTTTGCCGAAGTTACATCGGCAGCGCCTTATGCGTTTCTCGAACGCTCGCAATTCGACCGGGTGCTCGATTTTGTCGCCACCGGCGGTTATGCGCTGAAGACCTATGACCGCTACGCCCGCATTCGGCTGACCAAGGACGGCACGTGGCGGGTGAGCAATCCGCAGACCGCCCAGCAATACCGGCTCAACATTGGCACGATCATCGAAATGCCCGAACTCAAGGTGCGACTGACACGCCACAGCGGTCGCGGTGCCAATGTGCGCGGCGGACCGATCCTCGGCAAGATCGAGGAGATCTTTGTCGAAATGCTGTCGCCGGGCGACACCTTCCTGTTCGCCGGCAAGGTCCTGCGTTTCGAGGGCATTCGCGAGAACGAGTGTGTTGTCTCCAAAGGTGGCAGCGGGAGCCCGAAAATTCCGGCCTACGCCGGCGGCAAGTTTCCGCTGACCACCTATCTCGCCGACCAGGTACGCTCCCTCCTGGCCGAACCGGATCGATGGCGGGTCCTGCCGGACCAGGTACGGGAATGGCTGGAAGTTCAGCGGCAGAAGTCCCGACTGCCGTCGCGCGACGAGATGCTGGTGGAAACCTTCCCGCGCGGCGACCGCTTCTACATGGTCACCTATCCGTTCGAGGGCCGGCTTGCGCACCAGACCTTGGGCATGCTGCTGACCCGCCGGCTGGAACGGGAACGGGCGCGGCCGCTGGGCTTCGTCGCCACCGACTATTCCATGGCGATCTGGGGCCTGCGCGACATGGGGCTCATGATCGAGCGCGACGAACTTTCGCTGGCGCAGCTGTTCGATGAAGACATGCTGGGCGACGACCTGGAAGCATGGCTGGCGGAATCCTGGATGTTGAAGCGGACATTTCGCTACTGTGCGATGATCTCCGGGCTGATCGAAAGTCGCTATCCCGGCAAGGAAAAAACCGGCCGACAGGTCACCGTATCGGCCGACCTGATCTACGACGTGCTGCGCAGCCACGAACCGGACCACATCCTGTTGCAGGCAACGCGTCAGGACGCGGCCGCCGGATTGCTGGATATTCGCCGGCTGAGCGATATGCTGTTGCGCATCAAGGGCCGAATCATCTTGAATCGCCTCGACCAGATTTCACCCCTTGCCGTCCCTGTCATGCTGGAGATCGGCAAGGAACCGGTGGTTGGCGAGGCGCAGGACGACATTCTGGCCGAGGCCGCCGATGACATCATCGCCGAAGCGATGGGCGGTCACGAGGGACTGTAGAGGTGCAGACAACGGAGGGGCGATGAACAGGGCAGCGGCGGCACTGAAAATCGACGAGGAACCCATGGTCCAAACGGCCGAGATCGACATTGTCGGCGTAAGCGCGGTCTGCGATCCGCTTGGCGCGCTCTACCTGCCCGGCAGCGCGACGCTGATCGTGTCCGACCTGCACCTGGAAAAGGGCGCGGCTCACGCCAGGCGCGGTGCCTTTTTGCCGCCTTACGATACGGCGCTCACGCTGCGGCTTCTCGAGGTGGTTCTGGCGCGTTACAGCCCGGTGCGCGTCATCAGTCTCGGGGACAGTTTCCACGACCGGGTCGGGGCCAGCCTGCTGCCGCCCGTCTTCGAGGAAACGCTGGGCCGGCTGATGACCGGACGCGAGTGGTTCTGGATTGCCGGCAATCACGACCCGGACAAGCCGGGTGACCTCGACGGCCACAGCGTTCAGGAGCTTTATTTCGACGGCCTGCAGTTTCGTCACGAACCGAGCGAAGACCGAGCGGCGGCACACGGCGAAATCGCCGGCCACCTGCATCCGGCGGCGCGGGTCGTTCGCCGCAGCAAGGGGGTGCGCCGGCCCTGCTTCGCCACCGATGGGCGGCGCCTGATCCTGCCATCCTTCGGTGTCATGACCGGGGGCCTCAACCTGCGCAACCAGGCTTTCGACCGTTTGTTCGACTGGTCGCAGATGACGGCACACCTGCTCGGCCGCGAGCGCATCTATTCCGTTCCGTTCAACCGACTGGTCGGCTGAACCGATGGGCCTGCACCGGCAATTGCTGCAACGCCAGGCCGATGGCCGGCCGCTGCGTGTCGGCGTGATCGGTGCGGGCAAGTTCGGCACCATGTTCCTGTCTCAGGCGGTGCGTTTGCCGGGTGTTCATGTGGTCGGCATTGCCGACCTTTCACCCGACATGGCCCGTTCCAATCTGGCACTGGCCGGCTGGCAGGCAGAACAATCCGCCGCTGTTTCGCTGGAAGCCGCCGGCATGAGCGGCACAACCCATATCGGTGACGATGCGGATGCGCTGATAGCCCATCCAGGCGTGGATATTGTTGTCGAATGCACCGGCAACCCGGTGGCCGCGGTCGACCACCTGCTCGCTACCTTCGCTGCAGGCAAACATGCGATCAGCGCCACGGTCGAGGCCGATGCCGTCTGTGGCGCTGTACTTGCATCAAAGGCGCGACAGGCCGGCGTCATCTATTCGATGGCCTACGGCGATCAACCGGCCATGGTCTGCGAGCTGGTCGACTGGGCGCGCACCTGCGGCTTTTCGGTCGCAGCGGCCGGACGTGGCCACAAATGGAGGCCTGAGTACCGGTTTTCGACGCCCGACACGGTCTGGGACCATTGGGGCGTCAGCCGCGAACAGGCCGAGCGCGGCCGGCTCAACCCGAAAATGTTCAACTCTTTCCTCGACGGCAGCAAGCCGGCGATCGAATCGACGGCAATCGCCAATGCCTGCGGGCTCGACGTGCCGAGCGAGGGGCTGCTTTATCCGGCCGGGTCCATCGACGACATCCCGGCGCTGATGCGGCCGCAAGGCGAAGGCGGCGTTCTTGAAAAAGCCGGGATGGTGGAGGTCATCAATTCACTGCGGCCGGACGGCAGCGCCATCGACCAGGATATCCGCATGGGCGTGTGGGTCTGTGTCGAGGCGGTGACGGACTACCAGCAGGCCTGCTTTAACGAATACAAGGTGGTGACCGACGCCAGCGGCCGCTACATGGCGATGGCCAAACGCTGGCACCTGATCGGCCTCGAACTCGGCCTGTCCGTCGCCAATGTCGGCCTGCGCGGCGAAGCCACCGGCACGGCCGCCGGCTTCCGCGCCGACACCGTCGCCGTCGCCAAGCGCGACCTCGCCGCCGGCGAAATCCTCGACGGTGAAGGCGGTTATTGCGTCGCCGGCCAGCTGCGACCGGCCGGGGCAAGTGTGACGATGGGTGCGTTGCCGCTGGGCCTGACCGGCCAAGTGAAGCTGCGCCGGGCGGTTAAGCGCGACACGATTCTGACCTATGACGATGTGGTGCTGGATGAGGAGTTGGCGATCGTCGGATTGCGGCGGCAGCAGGAGAGCTGGTTGCGGGTGTGACAGCCGGTAGACTGGCTCCCTTGGCAAGATGCGGCGGCAGGCGGAGCGTGCGAAGCCATGTTCCAAAGGGCTGCAACAGAAGCAATTTGCGCCGTCGGCGGCAAGGTCTGATGGCGTATTTTGCAGGCAAAGCCAGATCGCACATAGTCCCTGAGTCTTTGCAAACATAGGTTGATATTTTATTCGCTTGGTGAATATGCGTGCATTTCACGATGTCCGTTTTCCCGAATGAAGGCGATGAAATTGCGTGCGCTATCTCTGATTTTGATGCTGGTTGTTGCTTTGTCCGGATGCACAACAACCGGTGATGTTGACCCAGCCGATCTTGATCCAGGGCCAAGGCCCACCAACACCAATCAAAAAGTACATGCCTATCTGAAAAACGAGATCAGGAATTCAGACAAGTTTACTGATGTCGATATCTCCGAACCGAAACTGGGAAACCGTTGGGTCGGCCTTTTGACATCGGGGCCCGGCCCGAAGGGCAGTGTCCCAAGTTGGTATGTGTGCGTGAACTGGAAAGAAAAGCAGTGGCCGTTTGGCCCCACCGAGAAGGGCCCTGCCGTTGTTTGGTTCAAGGACAATGCCGTTTTCTACGGGAGCCATGTTTACAATACCGATTTCGGCACTTTTGACTGCAAAAGGCGGCGTAGTAGCTGATCTGATTTCGCTGGCGACGGCAGATGGCTTTCAGCGTCGCCCCTTCGTCAGATTTGGGGTGGCTTGAGTGTAAGGGCTCTCTGCCCCCACTGGGAGCGGCGAATTGAAGAACTTAAGGCGACAGAACTGAGCCCGTCATATGACCGAACAGTGGCTCAGCATCGAAAACATCTTCGGCATCTCACCGACGCTTGGGATGGTGGCACTTGCAATCGACTGCCGAACGGAGGTCGCTGCATTTCTCCGCCGACCTCTTAAGGAGGTGGCCATGTTTTATCATCGACCCGTAGAGGAGAAAATGAAGATCCTGGCATATGCGGGCTTCATGTGGTTCATCTATGTATTTCTGATTTCGATGACCCTCGTCAGCGTAAAGTTGCTTTTAGAAGGGCCCGTCGGACTATGAAGCTGCTCGCAGCACCGCCGCTCGACGACCATGTCCTGTCAGTGCGTTTTGCAGACGGAGAGGTCTGCTAAGTCAGATGGAAAGCCAACAGGTTTTGTATCAACCCCCAGACGAATGGAGGATCTATGAGCAAACCACGCCACAACCGGCCTCAGGCATCCCGACGCGGCCTGTTAAAAGCGGGCATGGCGGTCGCGGCAGTTTCTGCGCTCGGGAATTCCGGAACCGCCGAAGCGGAGGAAGTCAGGATGGCTTCGCAGGGTCAGAGTGCTTCCTTGGTCCGCCAGAACGTCAAGAGCCTGTCGGATCGGCAAAAGAGCGCTCTGGTGGAGGCCATCCACCGGCTTAAGCGCACCCAGTCGCCGATCGATCCGACGCTGAACTATTACGATCAGTTTGTTCGGTTCCACCAGTTGGCGCTGTTGCGGTCGCGGCTGGAACTGGGCCATAGCGTCGCCCATCAATCCCCGGCATTCCTGCCCTGGCATCGAAAATTGATCCTGATGTTCGAGCAGGCGGTCCGCGATACCACGGGCGATGCGACCTTTACCGTGCCCTATTGGGACTGGACCGATCGATCGAGCCTTGATGTGGTCTTCGACGACGACTTCATGGGACCCGCCGAGGGCGATCCGGAGCAAAATTACGCTATCCTGTCGGGACCGTTTCGGCGTGGCACATTCGCGATGAACCTGACCGCCAGCGCCTACGGGCACAACGATTTCCAATCCCGTTGCCCGTTTCCGTATTTGACCCGCGGCGAAAAAGGCAGCATTCCGTTGCCGACGGCTGCGGATGTCGCAGCGCTCCTCGAGGTCGATGTTTACGATTCGCCGCCATACGATGCGACCGCGGATATCCACAAGAGCTTTCGCAATTACCTGCTCGGGGCTCCCGACCCCACGGCTTCTCCCTCATCGCTGCAGGGGATGTCACGTTTGCACCGGTTGCCCCATTTGTGGGTCGGCGGGCAGTGGGATGCGACTGTCTATAGCGAAGCATTCAAACCGAGCACGACGACCTTCGTGGGGACGATGACGGCGATCGATTGCTCGCCCAATGATCCAGTCTTTTGGTTGCATCACTGCAATATCGATCGACTTTGGGCCACCTGGGAGACAATCTACGGCATTTCCTACGAACCGACCTCCGGCGCGAACCAGGGTTGGAACATCGATGACGAACTCTATCCGTACGTTGAATACCGCGACAGCCCGGAGATACGTCGAGACGGACTTTCAAATCGATCAATGCTCGACTTCACGCGGCTTGGATACACCTACGAGGACTTGACCTGATATCGCCTAACTCGAAGGCCGCATCCGTCATCACTGAGACCTGGCCGGCGGCACTAGAGTTAAGGCCCCGTCAGACTGTCGAGCATCCCGCGGAAGATACGAGCCATGTTGCGTGCGTCCGGCGTCAGGGCATTGACGTCGCGGGCGGTGACCGAAAGGGTCATGAACATGCGGGTGCCGGAGACCGGGACGAAGCGCAGATCGCCGCGACTCACCTCGTCATGTACGTCTATGGGCGTCAGCAGGCTGGCGCCGGCGCCCTGCATCACCAAGGCCTTGATGGCAGTGATCGAATTCGTGGTGACCATGCTGGCCATTTCCTGACCGCTTCGTGCGAGCATCGCGTTGACGATCGGGCCAACAGTTAGCGTATCGTCAGCGAGCACCAGTGGATGCCGGAGCAGATCCCTGAAACCAATCTGCTTTTCTCCGGCCAGTGGATGACCAGGCGCCATCACCGCACCGAGGTCGAACCGGGCATCGTGCATGATCTGCAGGCCGGCATCACGCGGCGCGTTGAAGGCCACCGCCAGGTCGATATCGCCGTCCATCAACCGGTCGGTCAGGTCGGTCGTACCGCCGACAAGGGCACGCAGTGAAGCGTCGGCCTTGGTCGTGCGCAATTCGCTAAAGGCGCGCGGCAGGAAGTCCGAGGCAAGGCATTCCATGACGCCTATTTTGACAAAGCCGCCGCCGCGGCCCTTCAACTGATTGACGGCCGATCCAGCGGCCCGATTGTCCAGCTGCCATCGGCGGATGAGATCGACCAGAAGCTGGCCGGATTCCGTCAGCCGCATCCCGCGTGGCAGCCGCTCGAACAGCGGCGTGCCGTATTCTGCTTCCAGGTTGAGGATCTGTCGGTTGACCGCCGATGGCGCGGCATTCATGTGTTCAGCCGCATTGCGGATCGAGCCGAAGCGCGCGACCATCTCCAGCGCCCTCGCACCTTGCGTCATCAATGGCATCGCCGGCCTCCATCACACTGTTCGCGTTTTTCGCACAGGATGGGGCCGATTATGCGCATTCAGCGATGGCGTTTCCAGACCAGGTCCAATCGACACTCGAGATTGTTGCGCCTAGCCAAGGCTGCGCTTGCGCAGCGCATGGGCCTTTTCGCGGAATTTTGCGCGGATCTCGGCCTCGTCGACCCCCGTCATGACACCGTCCTTGACCAGGTGCTTGCCGCCGGCAATCGTGTGCTTCACATCATCGGCGCGGCTCGAATAGACCAGCGTCGACGCGACATCGTAGACCGGCAGTGTGTGCGCCTTGTCGAGATCGACGACAATCACGTCGGCGGCCATGCCCGGTTTCAACTGGCCGGTTTCGGGCCGGTTCATGGCCTTGGCGCCGGTGGCGGTTGCCATCTCCAGGATCTCGTTGGTCTTGAGGAATTCGGCGTCCGCGTTTCGCTCCTTGTGGGTAATGCCCGCAAACTTCATTTCCTGGAACATGTCCAACGTGTTGTGGCTGGCAGGCCCGTCCGTTGCCAGACCGACGGTCACGCCATGCTCCTGTACACATTTGAGCGGCAGGACACCGGAAGCGAGCTTGGCGTTGCAGCAAGGACAATGGGCGATCTTCGTCTCGGTCTCGGCCATCAACCGGATGTCGGTCTCATCGAGCTGGGTGCAATGGGCCGCGGTGACATCGGATTTCAGGAAATCGATCGAATGGAGCCAGCGCACAGCTGACGTGCCGTAATGCTCGGCGACATACTCCATCTCCTGCGGGTTCTCGGCCAGGTGAATGTGGATCGGCACTTCGTGGGCATCGGCCACCTCGCGCACCAGCCGGAACATCTCCTCGCCGCAGGAATAGATGGCGTGCGGCGACAGTCCGATCTGCAGCATACCGTCAAGGCTGTTGTGATGTTGCGCCACCAGGTCGCCGAAATTGTGCAGCGTGGTCCACGACCAGTCGGTGATCGACTCGTAGAGGCCGCGATCGGCAAACCCGTAGCCCAAGGTCGCACGCAGCGGAATCTCGCGGATTGCCTCCAGTTGCGGCTCAACCGCATAAGCGTCGAAATGCTCGTTGAAAGTGGTCACGCCCGACTTTGCCATTTCCACCAGGCCGTTCAGGCTCGCCCAGTACAGGGTTTCCGGATCGAAATTGCGCTTAAGCAGCCACATCGTCGACAGCCATTCGAACAGTCTCACATCTTCAAGCAGCCCTCGCAGCAGCAGATTGGAAGCGATATGCGTGTGGCTGTCACAGAAGCCGGGCATGACGGCACAGTTCGAGGCATCGATGACCTCCACCGCACCCTGCGCATCGATCTTTCCCGCTTCACCGACCGACTGAATGAGGCCTCCCTTTATCGTCACCACACCGGCGTCGATTGGCTCGCCACCGCCCATGGGCAGCACGGTTCCGTTGATGATGGCAATGTCCGCGGTCATGATCACGTGTCCTTGTTGCGGCTCACAGGCCGAGCGGTCCCGATCTGTCGCCCAGTGGGCGACAGACGGAGCCTTGGGAGTCAAAATGTGCTGCGGTCGTCAGCTGGGCAGGTCGCCTTCGACGCCTGAAACGAACCAGTTCATGGAGTGTATCGCCTTGTCTTCCAAAGCGGTTCCCTCCGGGATCACCTCGCCCCCGTCACGATTGACGATGGGTCCGGCAAAGGGGTGCAGGTCACCGCTCATGATGGCCTTGCGGGTGTCTTCCGCCGCCTCGACGACCTCGGGCGGCAGGTTTTGATTGTAGGGCGCGAGTTGCACCACATCCTCGGCGAACCCGTCCCAGGACGAGCGTGACTGCCAGCTGCCCTCGAGCGCATCCCGGACACGACGAATATAGTAGGGACCCCAGTTGTTGACGACTCCGGTCATATGAGCGGTCGGTCCGAACGCGCTCATGTCGTTGTCCTGGCCGAAGGAATGGATGCCGTTTTCCTCGGCAACCTGGGTCGGCGCGGTGCTGTTGGTGATCTGGGTCAGGATATCGGCGCCCTGCGCGATGTGCGTCTTCGCGGCATCCGCCTCGAGGCCCGGATCGTACCACTTGTTGACCCAAATAACCCGGACCTTCATGTCTGGCCGGATCTTGCGCGCGGACAGAGCGAGCGCATTGATGCTCATCACCACCTCGGGAATCGGAAACGAGGCGATGCAGCCGATGATGCCCGTCTTGCTTTGATGGGCGGCGATTACGCCGAAAACCGTTCGAGCTTCATGGAAGCGCGCATTGTAGGCGCTGACGTTGCCGGCAGTCTTGTATCCGGTGTTGTTTTCGAACAGCACGTCGGGAAACCGCTCCGCGACGCGGATCGTCGGATCCATGTAGCCGAAGGAACAGGTGAAAATCAGCTTGTGGCCGGAGCGGGCCAGGCGCCTGATGACCCGCTCAGAATCCGGCCCCTCGGCAACGTTCGCCACAAAGGTGGTTTCGATCCTGTCACCGAGGGCCTCTACCAACTGTTGACGCCCGATTTCATGCCGGTAGGACCAGCCGAAATCGTTGATGGGGCTGGGATAGACAAATCCAACCTTGAGCGGTTGGGCCGCGCGGGCCACCCATGGAGCGGCGACAAGCGCACCTGTCGCAAGACCGGTTTTGAGGACAGTTCTTCTTCTGATCGGTGACGTCATGGTCATCTCCCTGTGCGCAGGCGAACCAAGATCCTGGAAAACGGCAAGCCGTCCATGTCCGCTATGCCAGCGCTTTCTGACAGGAACGGAAGCATCTGTGACTACGGCGCCGACCCTTTTGGGACGGTGGACCTTGATGCCATCAGCCCTGTATCCGTGACGGTACGGTTGGGCATTGTTGACAACAAGCGCAAAGAAATGTGCCAAATGTACGAGAAATTCGAACGGTAGCCGCGGGGCTGACGGTGTGATCTGGTGCGGACAATGGCTCACCAGGCAGATGGTTCGACGGTGAATTCAGTGCACCAGCACTGTTTGAACCAACAGTTCGGAGTTCCGCATCCTATGGAGGCACATGACGAAACATGACATCCCACGATTTCCAACTCGAATATCGGGAGTGTCTTTGGTCCACTTTCCTTAATTCTGATGGTTGGGCGATTGTGCTTGTCGGCCTGGGCTTGGCTATGGTGATCTGGAAAGTCGGATGGCGACGCTCTTCTATCGTGGTGGCAGTTGCGTCAACGGTCCTGGGCGCAGGTTGGGCCTACGGACACTACGAGATGAGTTGTGTCGAGATTTACCAATAACGAATGCACTTCAGGCATACTGGGAGCGACTTCGAAGGAGGAGTGCACTCCCGCAAATTGAAGGGCTTCACATGACAGATTTCCAATCTCTCACCGTCATGATCGGCGTGCCGGATGTCGGCGAAGCGATGAAGTTTTACGTCTCCATGGGCTTTTCCGTGACCGAGACCGACGAGTATCACTATGGCGAGGGAAACATAAACTGGGCCATTCTGGGGAACGGCGAAACCACCGTGATGCTGAGATCCGGCGGAGACCTGTCGCCCAAGGACAGCCTGGAGCTCTACATTCGCGTCCCGGATGCTGACGCGTTTCGAGACGTGATCGGAGGCCTTAAAGGCATTGAGATCATCGACGAAATTACCGACCAGTTTTACGGGATGCGCGACTTCTGGTTCCGCGACCCTTTTGGATATCGCTGGGGCGCAGGCCACCGAGTCGAGCCAGAAGCAGACCATTAGCCTTCAAAGATGCGTCACAGAGTTGTTGCGGACAGGCAGAAACAGGGATCGCGACACCCATGGCACTAGACTGACGGACACGATCTACGTTCTTTGGCCATACCAGGCAGCTCTACTTTTTTTGGGCGATGAGATGCTTACTTTGCCGTCGCTGACAACGCCGCTTCTTCGCCGGGGGAATTTCGAACCCGCTCGAAGGTCTTTCTGCCCCGGACATTGCTCTTGTTGCACTTGTCCCAGCAGACCTGATAGCAGCGCTGCGGCTCGTTTTTCAGGGTCTCGCCATAGGCGCCCCAGCTCTCGATGATGTCTTCGATCCGGTCGACATTGGCGATCCTGGTTGATTCATTGCACAGGTCCGGGAAGCTCTCTTCCACATCGACATTGGTCATCCAGCAGCACGGAACGATATAGCCCTGGCTGCTATGGCCGATCGGGTGCCCATGGAAACAGGCGGGGTCCAGGACGTCGCCCTTCTCGTAGCGGCCCGGATTGCGGGCCATGATGTATTGGTCGTCCGGTTTCAGAGGATCTTCCGGGCCGCGCCACCGCGAGGACAGGCAGATGTTCAGGTTGAGCGAGTGCTTGGCGGCCAGCGCTTTGACATCGTCCAGCGTGTCCTGATTGTAGTTGAACACGATGTGCTGCCACTCGGTTTCAAGCCCGAGTTCCGCGGCCAGCACCATCATCTCGAACAGGTATTCGCCGTTCTGGTTGACCCGGTGCCTGTGGCTGTCCGCCGGAAGGCCGTCGATCCCGAATGTCCATTTGGCATCGGGATGGGTCTCGAATGCCTCGCGGTACCATTTCCTGGGTCGGTGGCTGGCAGCGGTGAAGACCTCCACCGTTCTTTCCTTGCCCCTCGCCAGATCCAGCATTTCGATGAAATCGGGATGAAACACCGGGTCGCCAACGGTGCCGCAGAAGATGAGCCGATCGAAATAATCGAGAAGCTTGCGGTATTCGTCCATCGAGATGTCCGACGAGATGGTCTTAAGCTCGTTCTTCCACACCGGGCTCTGCCGCGTGCAACGGGAGCACAGAAGCGTACACCGAGAGGTAATGTCGAGATTGACGGTATTGGCGATAAACGACGTGGAACTGTTCACATTCAAATGCATCGTTGCCTACCAGAGTTTCCTTGAAAACCGCAAAAATATCAGGCGCTTGCCAAAACACAGCCCGATTCTCTTCTGCGGCCCAAGGTAGATGCAATGCCGAAAACATCAAGTACCCGTAGCACTGACAGTATCGCAGATGAGCCGTCGGCAGGATATTGCCGATTGTCACCTGCACCGTTCGCGGCGATACAGTCGGGCCGCCGCCCGGGAACCTCACGGCCGATAACATTTTGTTACGGCCGCGTGAGTTGAACTGACAGCAAATTGCGCTGCCCCTATCATCATGTCCATGTGGACGAATCTTTTCAGACGGGCCCTGCCCGCACTCGTAACCGTCGCCCTGGCCGGTCCGGCGGCGGCTGAACTCATCGAAATTGAAACGGATACGGCGCTCAAGGCCGTCTATCTGATCCCCGACGAGACCGTTGAAACCGTGCGCGTCAGTGCGGTGATCCTCGCCGGCGAAGCGGATTCCGATGGGCCTGAGGGCTTGGCTCATTATCTCGAGCACCTGATGTTCTGGCACGCCGATGGTGTCAGCAGCCGGGTTTTTCACAATCGCGGCGGCAATGCCTGGGTCAACGGCATCATCACCAACTACTATACGGACGGGCCGAAAAGCGAGATCGACGACCTTTTTGCCTTTGCGGGTCGGCTCGTGACGCCACCAACGCTCGATCCGGAATTCATGGCGGACGAAAAACGCATCGTCGCGCGCGAATATGATATGCGCGTGTCGGAAAATCCACGTTCGCGTGTGCGGCAACGGATGAACCGGGAACTCTATGGAGGCAATCCGGTCGGACGCAGCCTGATCGGTACGCCGGAGTCGATCGAGAGCCTGGACTTCGAGGCGGTCGAGCAGTTTCGAAGCCAATATTATGTGCCTTCGAACATGGTGTTGATCGCTTCCGGCAATCTCGACCAGGAAGTGGTGCGCAACCAGGTCGAGGCCAAATTCGGCGGCTCGCGCGCAGGCAGCCTCAACACGCAGAACTGGCGTGGTCTTGCGCCTGCAGAAACGCTGTCGAGTTCGATCGAATTGTTTGACGACCAGACGAAACTGGACTCCTATCAATATTCCTCGTTGTCGAACTGGGCGGGCTCCGGCGACCGACTGCAGGATATCTACACGGTTGGTTTTCTGGCGGAGTTGCTCAGCTCCAACTTGCCGGGCAGCCTGGCCAAGCCTCTGGAAATCAACGAATTTATTGTCAGCTCTTACAGCATCGGCCTCGATCGAAAGCTGCGAGACCAGGTGCAGTTCGTGTTTCAAGCCCGGCCGGATGACGGTGTCGCGCCTGAAACCGTCTCGGTGAAGCTGCGCGAGAGCCTTGTGGAACTGGCCGAGTCGGGCGCACCGCAAAAGAGCCTCGACCGGATCCGCAAGCGATTTCTCCGTGAGGCCGACCGGCGGCTGGACGAGCCGAACTATATTATCGGTCGGGCTTTGCGCAATCTGACCGCCGGGTTGGAGCCCAACGGCGCCGAAGACCATCGCGAGCGCATTGAGGCCGTCACCAAAGCGGATGTGGATACGCTCATCCGCGCCGTCGCCGACCGGCATCGTTTTGTCGAGGTCAATCTGAAGCGAAGAGGGTCGTGACCGTGACGGGATTCCTGCTCAAGATTTTGCTGACCGCCGTCCCGCTTCTGGCCGCTTCGGGGCTTGCTGCCGCCACACCGGAGATCGGCCGGCACACCACACCTGCGGGCCATTCCTTCTGGTATGTGCCATTGGAGGAGGCCAAGCGAACGGCCGTGTCGGTAACGTGGGCGGCCGGCCTTCCTACTGGCCCCGATGTGCACGAAGCAACCGCGCGCCTGGGCATCTCTTTGATGCTCAGTGGCGGCGCCGACGGCATCGGCTCGGACGAGCTGGCAGCCGATTTCGAGGATCTCGATTCCAGCTCACGCATCTGGGTTCAACCGGGCGAAGTCCGCGGCTTCCTGGTTGCGCCGGAAGACAGCCTCCAGGAGGCCGCCGAGATCGTCAATCTATGGCTGGCCAAACCGGATTTCGAAGAGCGCTGGCTGGAGCGCGAGAAGCGAACGCTGCTTCGCAACGTCCGGGTTCGAGGTGAGACGGCCGCCGGGTCTGCGTGGAACCTGGCGCGACAGATCCTGATCGACGACCACCCCTACAACCGGTTCTGGTCAATCGCACCGGCGGATGAGGTCAAGTCGATCGACCGTGATGATATCGCTTCATGGCATCGTGGTTCGTTCGGCACCGGAGACCTCGTCATCACCGCCGCCGGCTCAGCCCCTGCCGATGCCGTCGGCAGAGCGATCGACGCTGCGCTGGCAGGCCTGCCGTCATCGCCAAACCGCGAACCGCTTTCCTTTGCCGGACCGCACGTCAAACCCGGGACCGTGGTCCTGCACGATCCGGAATCGCCGAAATCGCTTATCATGGCCTTCGGGCCGCTTGCACCACCGACCGCTGAAGACAGTCCGGCGCTCGGGCTGGCAACTGCCATTCTCGGATCCGGACAGCAGTCCCGGCTGTTTCGGGCCATGCGTACGGATCTGCGCGCCGCCTATGGGTTCCGCGCCGGCATCAACAGCTTTACCCGCCACCACCGCTTGCTCAGAATGGGTGGTGAAGTCGAAACCACATTGCTGCCGGAAGCGCTCCAGGCGATGCGGGGAACCTACGAGCAGTTTCGGACCGAAGGCATTGCCGAGGACGAATTCTCGGTGACCCGCGATCTGGTGCAACAGCGAGTTTCAGAGGGCATGAAGCGGCCCACTCGGGTTGCCAATCGCCTGATGTCGAGCCGGCTGCGCAACCGGCCGGACGGGCATTTCGAGACGACATTGGAACGCGTTGCTGCTCTCGATCGTGACACGGTCAATGCCGAAATCCGCGACAGTTTACCGGCTTTCGACGAGTTCCTGACACTGGTGGTCACACCGGACCCGAGCGCGCTCGAAGGCGCATGCGTGATCACCCGGATCGAGGAATGGAGGCGGTGCTTCGTGGAATGACGGAACGGGGTCCGGGCATCAATCCCGGCGGAACATCACGCTGCCCAGCCAGCCCGTGACCATGGCGAGGACGACGGCCAAAACCCCGTAAAGGAACGCCTGCTCGTGAGCGAGTTCGTAAATGAACTGCTCGACACCGGTTTTGACGACCCGCAGGGTCAGTTGACGCTCAACGACAAATTCGTTGTTCTTGAACAGGAAGGCGCGCAGGCGGTGCTGGCCGACGGGAACATTGGCGGGCAAGCGGATGGTAGCACGAAATAGGCTGGAGCTGACGAATTCGACGCCGACCGGCTCGCTTTGGTATAGCCCGTCATCGACCCTGAGCCGCAGCAGTGCTTCACGAAACTCGGGGACCCGACTGCCATCCCCAACATTGCCCGAGGGCTGCAGGTGAATGTGCTCGATACCGATGGTGCGACCGCTCAGTTCGATCTGCTTTGCGATGCGGTCGATGGGCAGCGTGCTCGACAGCGAATAGGAGGACGGCGCCGGTTCGAAGCGCATCGAATACCGGTTGATCCAGATGCCGAAGACCCGATCCTTCTTGCGTACGATGGTCTCGCGCGCCGGGCCTTCCAGCGCCACGATGATGTCATAGGCGCCAATCTGCAGCAGGAAGCGGTCGGCATTGTCGAGCGCTCCGAACACCGTCAGGTCGGCTCCGGCAAAATCGGCGGTAATGGCGATTTCGTTGGTCGAGATACCGATGTCGAGGCTTTCTTCCGCGCGTGCGGGAAGCAGTGCCGTCAGGACCAGAAGAATACTCAAAACAGCGGCGGGCCAAAATCGCATCATCAGAACCCGACACCGGTTGTAACGACCGAATAGAATTCGTCCGGCGTCAACACCAGATCCAGCGCCAGCCGCACACCGACCGCCAGAACCAGAAGTGCAAGCAGCGCACGTAACTGTTCACCGCGCAGTTTCTGCCCGACACGCACACCATATTGGGCGCCGATCACGCCAGCGATCATCAGCAGGCCAGCGAGAAATACGTCGACCGACTGGTTGGTTGTCGCCTGAACGATTGTCGTGAAGGCGGTGACGAAGATGATCTGGAACAGCGAGGTGCCGATGACCACGTTGGTCGGCACGTGCAGCAGATAGATCATCGCCGGCACCATGATAAACCCGCCGCCGACGCCCATGATCGACGTCAGAACGCCGATGCCGAATCCGAGAACCAGCACCGGTATGATGCTGAGATAAATTTTTGAGCGCTTGAAGCGCACCTTGAACGGCAGGCGGTGCACCCAGATATGCTGTCCGGGTTTGCGCAGCGACACCGGCTTGTTGGCGGCGGCGCGCATCAGCGAGTTGATGCTTTCGATCAGCATCAGCCCACCGACGATGCTGAGAAAGGTCACGTAGAACAGCGAAATGATCAGGTCGAGCTGCCCCAAACTTCGCAACAACGTGAAGAGATAGATTCCGACTGATGCCCCGACCAGGCCACCGGCAAGCAGCGTCAATCCCAACTTGATGTCTAGCGTCCCGCGGCGAAAATGCGCGAGCGCACCGGAAAACGAGGAAGCGACGACCTGGTTGGCACCGGTGGCGACCGCGACGGCTGGCGGAATATTGTAGAAAATCAACAGCGGCGTGATCAGGAAGCCACCGCCAACCCCGAACATTCCGGACAAAAAGCCGACCGCCGCACCCATGCCGAGAATGATGAAGGCGTTAACCGAAATCTCGGCGATGGGCAGGTAGATCGTCATTCCCGTCCTGAGAGAAAAGTCCCCAAATCAAGTGGCCCGGAGCGGGCTGGTCTATGACCTGTCATGCGCCTTCTGACAGGCCGTGTCAATTGCTCCACAGGGACCAGACGCACAAGTTTTCCGGATCAGCACCGATCGCTGGAATTTCATGGCTATCAAGGCTTTGCGGTCGACCGATCCGGGTTCAAAAAAGCAGGGCCGTCGGGCCGAGCCAAGATCAACCGGGCGGTTTCGTCGGGATGGGTCACCATGCAATCGTGTGGCGCTTTGAGATCAACCACCGGGATGCCCGCGGCGCGCACCGCCTCGTGCGAAAGATGCATACTGGCAAACTCAGGTGCTGTGCACGCGATATAGACCGACGGAAGCCCGTTGGTCGGCAGCGCTTCCAAGCGCAACGGAGACAGGTAGCTTTGCAAAGGGTGCGGCGTGAGTTTGCGCGACAGCCAACTTCTTTGCGGCTCATCGACGACCCCGAACGCCTCCGGGCCAGGAGCCGGCATGCCGAAACCGCAGTCGAACTCCTGCGCCTGGAGGATCCGTTCGTCCCGGATGCCTGGGATCAGATCGAAAACGCACTGCCCGTCCTGCGCCCACAGCGCGTCGAGATAGACCAGTCGGCGGAGGCGGTCGGGAAGCCGGTCGGCAACACCGTGCACCACCACGCCACCGAAGCTGTGTCCGACCAGCGTCACATTCGACAGGTCGTGCGAGCAGATGTGGTCGATGACATCGTCGATCATCCTGTCGATGTCGACCCCGCTTGTGCGCATCGACGCGCGCTCGCCGAGGCCAGGCAAGGTCAGCGCGTTCACTTGGTGCCCTGCCGCCTCCAGCAACGGTGTCACGTCCCGCCAGCACCAGCTGGCATGCCAAGCACCGGGAACCAGGACGAAGGACTCGCTCATGGCTGGTTGTCGGATATCCAGCCTGACAGCAGCCGGTCTTCGTCATGCACGAACGACAAAAGCGAGGCAGCGCGAGATGGACCGAGCAGGCTCTCCGCCTTGCTGCGAATACGGGACTGGCGCTCCGACAGGGGTACCGGTTCCATCAGATCATGAGCTGCTTCCACGGACGCGCCGTTGCCTCTTTCAATTCGGATGCGGGCAGCCGTGTCGGGGACGGCGTCATCGAACTCGACGTCAACCTTATCCCGCAGTTCGACAACGGTGGAATCACCGCAAACCTCTTCATTGAAGGTTTCCAGAGCCGCGGTGTCATGACCCAGCATGACAAGCGCCGCGGTCAGACGGTAGCTGAACTTGGCCTCCAGCCCGGTCGAGGGCTTCGGGATGTTGCAGACACGCTTCCAGCACGGGTTAACGTGCAGACGTATCGCGGTGATATCTTCGGCCTTGATTGCCTTTTCGTCGCGTACTTCGATCAGCGCTTCCAGCGCGGCATGCGTTCCGTGACAGCAGGCGTGGTACTTGTGTTTCACGTCCTCGAACACAAACGCGTTTCCGATGTCTGCCAATGCGTCGGCATGACCCTCGCCGTGGTGGGTTGCGGCAAATCCCTGGTCCATCTCCAGGCCCCTCTTGCAGGACACGAATCCTGATGCGGCGAGCGTTGCGGTCTCGACACCGTTCGAGGCCGCCATTCCGGCGTTGTAGGGTTTGCCCATGGTGCCGAACTGGCACTTCAGGCCGGATGCGCGGGTGGCCGTCAGGCCGATCGCGTGACGCGCCTGGTCTTGATCCAGCCCAAAAAGCCGCGCCGCTGCCATGGCGGCACCGAAACTGCCGGAGGTGGCTGTCGGATGAAAACCCTCGAGATAGTGCGTCCTGCCCAGCCAGGCGCCAACGCGGCAAGCGGTTTCGACGCCGATCAGACAGGCATCGAGAAACTCCGCAGGACCGGCTTGGATTTTCTGTGCCACCGCAAGCGCTGCCGGAACGACAACCGCACTGGTGTGCCCGATGTGTATGAAGTGGGTATCATCATAGTCGAGCGCATGGCCAATCGTCGCGTTGGTGAGAGCGGCCGACCGAGCCGGAAGATTGCGATTGTACCCGACAACGGTTGCTTCCGCCGTGCCACCTTCGGCGATGACCATGTCGCGCACCATTTGGCCGGCCGGTTCGGTGCTGCCGGCCCAGGCAACTGCCACCCAGTCGACGAGCGACAGACGCATCACTGCGCGGGCGCTTTCGGGAATCGAAGAGGCCGGTGTGCGAACTGCAAATTCGCTGACCGTGCCCGTTACATCATTTGCTGGATCGTCAGACACAAAAATCCCCGGAATTGAAATCCCGGGGATCATAGCAGTGGATATGGACGCAAGCGACCGATCGGATCAGTTGTTGTTGGCCAGCAGAGCCTTGACCAGTTCGTCATCGACTTCGCCTGTCGGCTTGAGGCCCACCGACGTCTGGAATGCCTTGATGGCGGCAACGGTGTTCTTGCCCATGACGCCGTCGACGCCACCGGTGTCGAAACCGTTCTTGTTGAGGATCGCCTGGATGTTTCTCACCGCCTTCTTCATGTCGACGGAGGCCGTGCGGGTGTCAACGCCGCGCCATTCGGACGGCACACGCACCGAATTGGCTTTTTCGTCCAGTTCACCAGGTTTCCACAATTCGACCTTGGCCCGAGCGCTTTCCAGCTGTTCCGGCGTCAGTGCATTGGCCACCTCGTCCCGCTTTGCAGCGGCATCCTTGTCGCCGGAATCGGCGGCGATGGCGAACCATTTGTAGGATTCCTCGAGATCCTGTTGAACACCGCTGCCGCGGGCATGCAGGATGGCGAGGTTGTATTGGCTGTCCTTGACGCCCAGATCCGCCGCTTTGGTGAACCAGCCGCCGGCGGAGTCGTAATCCGCTGCGCCGTTCTGCCCCATGGCGTGCAACACCGCAAGATTGTGCATGGCGCTGGCGTTGCCCTGTTCCGCAGCCATCTGATACCAGGTCATCGCCTTGGCGAGATCGCGCTTCACGCCGGTGCCCTTCTCATGGAAGTTGGCCAACCGGTATTGGGCCGGAGCGAAGCCGAGTTCGGCCGCATAGCCGTACCATTTTGCTGCTTTGGCAAGGTCCGTTTGCACGCCGCGACCGTCGGTGTAGCGGGCGCCAACTTCAAACAACGCGACAACATCGCCGCCCTTCGCTGCCTCGCGCAGCGCCAGCGGACCGGCCTCTTCTGGCGGCATGTCGATGGCGATCTTCGGCGCCATTGGCTCAGCCGTCGGCGATGCCGGTTCAATGGCCGGAGGTTGAGCGTCGTCCTGTGTCGGCAAGGAGGCCATCTGTGGCGCCTCGACTGGAGCAGGCTCGGTAACGGCCGGCTTGACCGATTCCTCAACGGTATCGACGGTCACAGCCGTTTCCACTGGCGCTTCAGGTTCATTCGGCGCCACCGGGACGAACCTGTCACTTGACTGGATTTCGTTCGACGTCGACATGAATTGCGATGGTCCCGCATCGAGCGTCACATCCGTATTGCGCGCAACAAGGATGCCTCCCGATGTATCTTCCTGCGGGTCAACGGCCCGGACCTCGGGAAGCTGGACCTCTGCTTCGGCCAGGGATTCGGTCACTGTTTCCGTCACCGGAGGGGTGACCGGCTGCTCGATGGCGGGCGGCTCGATGGAAGCCGTCTGCAGCGTACCGGTATCGCCCTTGATGAAGCCCGAAACGAGCGGGTAGGAGAGCACTGCGAGCAAAATCGCACCGGCGGCGAGCAACAGCGGCCGACGGCTCTTCTTGATTTTCTCGCCCAGCGAACCCTTCTTTTCTTCCTCGACCGTTTCGTCTTCGAGCTCTGCCGCTTCGCTGGCGGCGGCGCGCGCTGCACGGCGGGCCGCGGCGATGAAATCGGCCTTATCGGCCTTGGCCTGCTCGCCCTCTGCGGTGTAAGGGTTGTCCTCTTCGGCCACGCTCTGTGCTTCACGCACCTTGGCCATGATGCGCTTGATATCGGGAGCGCCGGAGCCGGGCTCCAGTGGCATATTTGCGGTTTCCGGATCGATGTCCTCAACCGGGTCGATCGACGGGGCTGGCTCGATGTCGCGGATCATCTCCTCACTGGAAGACTTTTCGGGCTCGTTGTCCCCGGTCATGCGCTGCATCAATCCGGACAGGAAAGCCTTGTCGGAAGGCCGCTCCTCTTCCTGCGGAAGGGCGTCCACTTCACTCGGGAGAACATTCAGCGACGAAGTATCGTCATCCCGGCCGTAGTCATACGGTGCTTCGGGTGCATAGGGATCCGCTGCCGGCATGTCCGCTGCCGGCATCGGCTCGGAAGCGGCCGGGAGTTCAGCCGGTTCGCTTTCCAACCGGTCGAGCCGTTCGGCAATCTTCATCAGGGTGCCGTGCACAGCGTCGATGGTCCGGGCGTTGCGCTCCTCGCTCTGCCGGCTCAGATCTTCCAGCGAGCGCAGGTCGCCGACCAGGGCTTCGATGGCGGAGATGTCGGCCGATGACGCGCCGGTCTGTTGAAAGGAAGCAACAGCAGCTTCTGCTGCCTGCCGCGCGGTTTCGATGACCAGATCCTGGCTGGCCGCCTGGCCGTTGAGGAGCTGGTCTTCGATCGCCGCAATGCGCGGTTCCAGTTCCGGCGCTCCGCCGCCAAGTGCATTGGGGCTGGCCAGCAGCTTGGAAAGGCCGGCAACCTGGCTTTCAAGGTTGCGAAGGGCTTCATCGCTCGGTGTCGACTGCTCCTGGCTGATGTCCATCCTGGCCGCAATGTCGGCGAGGCGCTCTTCCAACGGTCCGAGATCGATCTGCTGGCTTTGGGAAACGCTCTCGGCGAGATCTTCAAGGCGCCCGTAGAGCATGTCCTGATTGCTGTTGGTGGCGGCCAGGTCGCTGGTGATGTTGTCGATGCGCATCGACAGCGCCTTGAGCTGATCGGCAACGTGCTCGTTGACCGAGTCGAGATCGAGGGTTTCGACCTTGTTGGCGATTTCCGCCAGTTGACCCACCAGTTGCGGATCGGCCGTTGCCTGACGCTCGTCCAGCGTTTGCGACAGTTGGTCGAGGCGGTCGAGCAGAACGCCGTAGGGCTGATCGTTGGCCAGCTCTTCAACCCGCGTTGAAAGCGCTTCCAACCGGTGCGAGAGTTCCGTGCCTTGGTTGGCCTGGTCGATGCGGCCAATCTGATCGACAACCGAATCGAGACGGTGCTCAAGCCGCTGCACATTGGAGACGTCAGCCGCGGCTGATTCCGCCACGCTGTCGACCACGGCCTCAAGGCGATCATGCAGGTTCTGAATGCTCTCGGCGTCAGCCTGGGCCGAGCGAGAGACGCTGTCGGCAACGGCGTCGAGTCGATGCTCCAGTAACCGGATGTTCGAGGCGTCCGCCTCAACCGACTGAGTGACGGTCTCGACAACGGCCTGCAGCCGGCTTTCCAGGTTCTGGATGTTTGCGGCTTCGGCCCGGGCTGCCATGGACACACTGTCGATGACGGCGTCCAGGCGGCTCTCCAGTTGCCGGACATTCGATGCATCGGCTTCAACCGACTGAGACACGCTGTTGACCACCGTGTCCAGCCGTCCCTGCAGGTGCTGGATATTTGCAGCCTCGGCTTCGGCAATCTTGGTGACGCTGTCGACCACCGATTCCAATCGCGTTTCGAGCCGCTGAATGTCGGCGGCCTCGACCCCAGCAGGGTTCGATACACTGCTTGCCACAATGGCACGGCTGATTTCATCGAGCCGATCATCCACCATGGAGAATTGGCGAGCGATTTCCGGGTCGGCTGCCGCCGGTTGGCGGGCCATAGCGTCGATCGCCGTGACCAGCATCTTGATCTTGTCTTCAAGCGCATTCAGCGGCAGCGTCGACGGCAGCATGCCGATGGACGACTTGATGTCGTCCAGGCGATAGGAGAGCGTGATCAGGTCTTCGCGCAACGTCTCGGCCGGGTTGAGGCCGGAAATCTGCTCCTCGAAGCCGTCCCAGCGGCTTTCAAGGCGGCGCATCGAGTCTTCGCGCGCCAGATCGTTGACCATCATCCGCAGCTCATCGAGCTCGGACCGCAGTTCATTGCCCTGGGTTTCAGCCCGGCGGGTTTCGAGCGCCTCCAGCTGGCCCGCGAGATTGGCCAGGTCCTGGCTCAGGTCAGGGCGGGCGGCAGCGGTGCCGGTCAGATTCTTGATCTCGTCGACATCATCGCGAAGTGAAGCGAATTCCCGGTTCATATTGTCCGAAATGTCGCGACGCAGATCGTCTCGCAGGGATACGAGAGCCTCGGCGATATCACGCATCGCGCCACCGGTTTCCCGGACAGCCGTTTGCGCAGCCGGGCTAACCGTTTCCCGTTGCGGCAGAGGTGCCTGGCGAGGCTCAGGATGCCTCTCGTGCCGCGGCTCAGGTTGCGGCCGTTGCTGCTGCGCAGCTTGTTGCGCCTGCTGGCGAGCCCGTTGTTCCCGCTCCATCAGTCTCTGACGCATAACCATCTCGGACGCTGTTCCGAGTTTTTCCGACCGGGTATCGGCTTTGCGGGAACGCGCGTTCAGCCCCGCAATGCGCGCTTCCAGATCCGCTATCGAACGATTGAGTGCATCGATCGGTGACGACTGCGGCTTGTCTGACCAGTTTCTCGGTGATCTCGATCTGTTCATTTTCGCTTCCGTGTCGACAGAATGACATTCACTGGGCCCTACCCCAGCCGGACGGGCGACGCGCACTTGCACCCGTTACATTTGGTAACCCGCCGGGGACTCGATACTGTGGTTGGGGATTTACCGCCGTTAGGGGGCACATTCCGCGAAACGTGGTAAACAAGCCGTTAACCAATCTTACTTTTTGGCAAATTTTTTAATAAAATGCGGTTAATCCGCTTCCGGCGCCGCGGGCGCTTTCCCACGCATCACCGACCTTGCGCATCCAGCATGCGCTGCCCGTCGAAGGTCCGAATCACACTTGATTGCGCGAAAAATTTTTGACATTTACGTAAACGTCAACTAGTTGTATAGGACGTCAACCACCCATCCCTTTCGGACTGATATCAGAGAGCGCCCAATGCCCAGCTACCAGGCCCCGGTAAAAGACACGCTTTTCATCCTTAACGACGTCCTTGGCTACGAACGCTACAACAACCTGCCCGGCTTCGCCGATGCGACGCCCGACATTGTCGAAGCCATTCTCAATGAAGGCTCGCGGTTTGCCGAAGAAGTGCTGCAACCGCTGAATCAGGTCGGCGATCAGCAAGGCTGTGTGCGGCACGAGGACGCGTCGGTGACGACGCCGGAAGGCTTCAAGCCGGCCTTCAACCAGTATCGCGAAGGCGGCTGGATGGGCCTCGCAGCAGATCCGGATTATGGCGGTCAGGGGCTGCCCTATGTTCTGCACACGGCCGTCGGAGAGTATTTCTCGTCCGCCAACATGGCGCTGATGATGTATCCCGGTCTGACCCAGGGCGCCATCGCCGCCATCACGGAGCACGGCAGCGACGACCAGAAGGCCAAATGGTTGCCAAGGATGATCGAGGGCACCTGGACCGGCACCATGAACCTGACGGAGCCGCATTGCGGGACCGATCTCGGCCTGCTGCGCACCAAAGCCGTCCCGCAGGATGACGGCAGCTTCAAGATCAGCGGCCAGAAGATCTTCATCTCCGCCGGTGAGCACGACATGTCGGAGAACATCATTCATCTGGTGCTCGCTCGCATCGAGGGTGCGCCGGAAGGCGTAAAGGGTATTTCGCTTTTCATCGTGCCGAAGCTGACGGTTGCCGACGACGGCACCGTCGGTGATGCCAATGGCGTTTCCTGCGGGTCGATCGAAGAAAAGATGGGCATTCATGGCAATTCCACCTGCGTCATGAACTATGACGGAGCCACCGGTTATCTCATCGGCGAAGAACACAAAGGTCTCAAGGCCATGTTTGTGATGATGAACGAGGCACGCCTCGGCGTCGGGATGCAGGGCCTCTGCCAGTCGGAAGTTGCCACGCAGAATGCCGCCGACTATGCGCGCGAGCGCATCCAGGGCCGCTCGCTCACCGGTGTGAAGGAGCCGGAGAAGAAAGCCGACCCGATCATTGTTCATCCGGATGTGCGCCGCACGCTGATGACAAACCGCGCCTTCAACGAGGGCAGCCGGGCGCTGTTCCTGTGGACCGCGCTGAAAGCCGATCTCAAGCATCGGTCCGATTCCGACGAGGAGCGCCAGGCCGCCGATGACATCCTCGGCCTGATGACACCGGTGCTGAAGGGAGCGCTGACCGACCGCGGCTTCGACAATGCGGTTGCAGCCCAGCAGATGTTCGGCGGTCACGGCTATATCGAGGAATGGGGCATGAGCCAGTTCGTGCGCGATGCCCGCATCGCCATGATCTATGAAGGCGCCAATGGCATTCAGGCGCTCGACCTGGTCGGCCGCAAGCTCGGCGCCAATGGCGGCCGTGCCGTCATGGCTTTCTTCAAGGAGGTCGGTGACTTTTGCGAGGAAAACCGCGACAACGAAAAGCTCAACCCGTTCACCAAGGCACTCAAGAAGGGTCTCAACGACCTGCAGGCCTCGACCATGTGGTTCATGCAGAACGCGGTCAAGGCGCCTGACAATGCCGGTGCCGGATCGACCGACTATATGCATATGTTCGGCGTGGTGGCGCTGGGCTATCTGTGGGCGCAAATGGCCAAAGTGGCAGTCGACAAGCTTGAGGCCGGTGCCGGTGACGACACGGCCTACCTTGAAAACAAGCTGATCACGGCGCGCTTTTACATGGACCGCATCATGCCGGAGACGGTGTTGCGCCGGCAGCGCGTCGAAGCCGGCGCCGATTCGATGATGGCGCTGGACGCCGCTGCCTTTTAGGATCGGCCGGGCTTGCAGCCCGGCTCATTCGTCCCACATTGCTTAACAAGCCCTGCAGGCCGCGCTTAGAATGGCCCGCAGGCCGCTCGGAGGAGAATTGAATGGCCACCCTGCCCCAACAGGTATTGGAGGTTCCGCGGCCGGACTGGGTGAGCGACGACGTGTCCATGTTGCAGGATATGGCCGACCGTTTCATGGAATCGGAGATCGCCCCCCACTACGAGCGCTACGAAAAGCATGAGATCGTCGACCGGGAGGCTTGGGAAAAGGCCGGTGCCGCAGGACTTCTCTGCGCGTCGATGCCGGAAGAATATGGCGGCGCCGGTGGCACCTACGCCCATGAGGCCGTCATCGCCGAAGCGCTGGGTCACGCCGGCGTCGACGGTTTCGGTATCGCGCTCCATAACGCTATCGTCGCGCCTTATATCCTGCATCACGGTTCGGAAGAGCAGAAGCAGAGATGGCTGCCGAAACTGGCGACCGGCGAACTGATCGGCGCCATCGCCATGACCGAGCCGGGTGCCGGTTCCGACCTGCAGGGCGTCAAGACCTCCGCCCGCAAAGACGGCAACCACTACGTCATCAACGGCTCGAAAACATTCATCACCAACGGCCAGAACGCCAATCTGATCATTGTTGTCACCAAAACCGACCCGTCCGCCGGCGCCAAGGGCACCAGCCTGATGGTGGTGGAGTCCGACGAGGTGGAAGGCTTCGAACGCGGCCGCAATCTCGACAAGATCGGGCTGAAGGCCAACGACACGTCGGAGCTCTTCTTCAACGATGTGTGTATCCCGACCTCCAACCTGATCGGAACGGAAGAGGGCCAGGGCTTCGTCCAGTTGATGACCGAACTGCCGCAGGAGCGCCTGCTGATTGCCAACCAGGCGATTTCGATGATCGAGCGGGCGTTGGCGCTGACCATCGACTATGTGCGCGAGCGCAAGGCCTTCGGCAAGGCGGTCATCGACTTCCAGAACACCCAGTTCAAGCTGGCGGAACTGAAATCGGAAGCCGTCATGGCCCGCGTGTTCGTCGACAATTGCGTCGCCCAGCACCTGAAGGGTGAACTGACGCCGGTCACCGCCTCCATGGCCAAGTACCTGCTGACCGAACTGCAGTGCAAGGTGGTGGACGAGTGCCTGCAATTGCACGGCGGCTACGGCTACATGAACGAATACCCCATCGCCCGCATGTTCCGCGACGCCCGCGTTCAGCGGATCTATGGCGGCACGAACGAAATCATGAAACTGCTCATCGCACGAAGCCTCTAGGAGACCACTATGGCTGATGCCTTTATTTACGATCATGTGCGCACACCGCGGGGACGCGGCAAGAAGGACGGTAGCCTGCACGAGGTTCCGTCGGTGCGCCTCGGCGCCCGGGCACTGGAGGCCGTGCGCGACCGCAACGAACTGGATACGACACAGGTCGATGACGTGGTGTTCGGCTGCGTCGACCCGGTCATGGAAGCCGGCGGCGACATTGCCCGCGCCTCTATCTTCGAGGCCGGCTATGCGACGGAAGCGCCAGGAATCCAGATCAACCGGTTCTGCGCGTCGGGCCTCGATGCCGTCAATGTCGGTGCAGCCAAGCTGGCCGGTGGTTCCGACGACATCGTGATTACCGGCGGCGTCGAATCCATGTCACGCGTCGGGCTTGGCATGTCAGGTGGCGCCTGGTTCATGGATCCGTCGGTCAACATGCCGGCCTATTTCATGCCGCAGGGCGTATCGGCCGACCTGATCGCCACCAAATGGGGGTTTTCGCGCGATGATGTCGATGCCTATGCGGTGGAAAGCCAGAAGCGGGCGGCCCATGCCTGGGAGAACGGCTATTTCAAGAACTCCGTCATTCCGGTCAAGGACCAGAACGGGCTGACCATTCTCGATCATGACGAGCATATGCGTCCCGAAACCAACATGCAGGGACTGGCGTCGCTCAACGCCTCGTTCGGCATGATCGGTGATATCGGCGGGTTCGATGCCGTGGCCGTGCAGGCGCATCCGGACGTCGAGATGGTCAACCACGTGCACCATGCCGGTAACTCCTCGGGCATCGTCGACGGTGCCGCCGCGATCCTCATGGGAACCGAGGAAGGCGGTCGCAAGATGGGACTGAAGCCGCGCGCCCGGATCCATTCCTTCACCAATGTCGGCTCGGACCCGGCGCTGATGCTGACCGGACCGATCGACGTCACCCGCAAGTTGATGCAACGCACCGGCATGACGCTCGCCGATATCGACCTGTTCGAACTGAACGAGGCGTTTGCCTCGGTGGTGTTGCGCTACATGCAGGATCTCGAGATCCCGCACGACAAAATGAATGTCAACGGCGGCGCGATCGCCATGGGCCATCCGCTGGGCGCAACCGGTGCGATGATCCTCGGCACGGTGCTCGATGAACTCGAACGCCGCGACCTCAACACCGCGCTGGTAACGTTGTGCATCGGCGCCGGCATGGGCACGGCCACCATCATCGAACGCGTCTGAGACGGGAGACAAGAACAATGACATACACAAACTTCACCGTCGAAACGGACTCCGACGGCATCGCCCTCGTCAATTGGGACATGCCGGACAAGACCATGAACGTTTTCACCCAGGAGGTGATGGACGAACTCGACGCCGTCGTTGACGCCGTCACAGCGGATGATGCCATCAAGGGCGCTGTCATCACCTCCGGAAAGGACACTTTTTCGGGCGGTGCCGACCTGACGATGATCGGCGCCATGTTCGAACGCATTCGCGAGGAAAAGGCGAACAATCCGGACGGTGCAGCACAGGTGCTGTTCGACCAGGTCGGCCGCATGAACCGTCTGTTCCGCAAGCTTGAGACCTGCGGTAAGCCATGGGTTTCGGCAATCAACGGTATCTGCATGGGCGGCGCTTTCGAAATGTCGCTTGCCTGCCACGGCCGGGTCGCGGCCGACAGCGATCATGTCAAGATGGGGCTGCCGGAAGTCAAGGTCGGCCTCTTTCCAGGAGCCGGCGGCACCCAGCGCGTGCCGCGTCTGACCAACCAGCAGGACGCGCTGATGATGATGACGGCCGGACAGAGCCTGGCGCCGAAAAAGGCAAAGTCGCTCGGCCTGATCCACGAGATCGCCGCACCCGATGCGCTGATCGACACAGCCAAACAGATGATCCGCGACGGCCTCAAGCCGGTTCAGCCATGGGATGAAAAAGGGTTCAAGCTGCCCGGCGGCAAGGTGTGGAGCCCGCAAGGCGCACAGCTCTGGCCTGCCGTTTCGGCCAACCTTCGCAAACAGAGCTACGGCAACTATCCGGCAGCCTTTGCAATCATCAAATGCGTATTCGAAGGCTTGCAGGTGCCGTTTGACACCGGCTTGCGCATTGAAGAGCGTTACTTCACCGAGATCCTGCAGACGCCGGAGGCATTTGCCATGGTCCGGTCACTGTTCCTCTCGCTGCAGGAGCTCAACAAGGGCGCCCGCAGACCGGCTGGCATCGAAAAGACCACCTTCACCAAAGTCGGTGTCATTGGCGCCGGCTTCATGGGTGCAGGCATCGCTTACGTGACCGCCAAGGCCGGTATTCCGGTCGTGTTGATCGATCGCGACCAGGAGGCCGCTGACAAAGGCAAGGCGCATTCGGAAGGCCTGGTGGCAGCAGCGGTCAAGAAGCGCCGCATGAGCGAAGAAAAGGGCGAGAAACTGCTGTCGCTGATTACGTCGACCACCGATTACGGCCAGCTTGCCGGCGCAGAACTGGTGATCGAGGCAGTGTTCGAGGACCGCGGCATCAAGAAGACGGTGACCGAAGCCGTCGAAGCCGTGCTAAAACCCGGCGCGGTCTTCGCCTCCAACACCTCCACACTGCCGATTACCGGCCTTGCGGAAAATTCGGTGCGGCCCGAAGACTTCATCGGCATCCACTTCTTCTCGCCGGTCGACAGGATGATGCTGGTCGAGAACATTGTCGGCGAAAAGACCGGCGACAAGGCGATTGCAGTGGCGCTCGATTACGCACAGGCCATCAAGAAGACGCCGGTTCTGGTCAACGACACGCGCGGCTTCTACGTCAACCGTTGCGTCATGCGCTACATGGCGGAAGCCTACAACATGCTGGTCGAGGGCATTCCGCCGGCGATGATCGAGAACTCCGCCAAAATGGCCGGGATGCCGGTCGGGCCACTGGCTCTCAATGACGAGGTCGCCATCGACCTCACACAGAAGATCAATCGTGCCACCATTGCCGATCTCGGCGAAGGCGCCGTCGATCCCCGCCATGTCGAGATGATCGATACCATGGTCGATGCCCATGGCCGGCACGGTCGAAAGAACGGGAAGGGCTTCTACGACTATCCCGAAAAACCGGCCAAGAAACACCTGTGGCCGGGGCTGAAGGAGCTCTATCCGCAACAGGATCCCGATGACATCAATGTGGAAGAGCTGAAGCGACGCTACCTTGTGACCATTGCCCTGGAAGCGGCCCGCACCATGGAGGAAGGTATCGTCACGGATCCGCGCGAAGCGGATATCGGCTCCATTCTGGGCTTCGGCTTTGCGCCCTATTCCGGCGGCGCATTGTCCTATATCGACGGCATGGGCGTTCAGGCCTTCGTCGATCTGTGCTCCGATTTGGCCAGCCGTCACGGCGACCACTTCAAGCCGACACCGCTGCTGCTGGATATGGCGGCCAAGGGAGAAAGCTTCTACGGCCGCTTCGGCGCGGGCGAATCCATCGGTGTTGCCGCCTAAACAAAGGCTTTCCCGCGATGCGGGGGCATGATGCAATTGTAAGAGGGCCCCGGTTTTTGCCGGGGCCCTTCTTTTTCGGTCGAGATTTCAAATCAGAGCGCATGTTGGTTGGCTTGGCCACAGCGTGGTCCGTTTCGAAGCAGGCGGAGCCGACAAGATTGAATATCCTGGCCTAACGCCCACGCAACAGTAACAGCGGCTCAGCTTTTGATGCGGTAACCGGTCCTGAAAATCCACCAGATGATAGCAAGGCAAATCAGCAGGAAAAGCATGATCATTGCGATGCTCAGTCCGACGGCGACGTCGGCTTCGCCGTAGAAACTCCAGCGGAATCCGGAGATCAGGTATACGACCGGATTGAACAGAGTGACGTTCTGCCAAAACGGCGGCAGCATGGAGATGGAGTAGAAACTGCCACCGAGGAACACCAGCGGTGTGATGATCAACAGCGGCACCAGCTGCAATTGCTCGAAATTCTGTGCCCAGATGCCGAGGATAAAGCCGAGCAGGCTGAACGACACACAGGTCAGGACCAGGAAGGCCAGCATCCAAACGGGATGGGCGATGCTGATATCGACGAAGAGGTTGGCGGTGATCAGGATGATCAGGCCGATCGCCAACGCTTTCGTTGCCGCAGCGCCGACATAGCCGGCAACGATCTCCAGAAAATTGATGGGTGCCGACAGCAGTTCGAAGATGGTGCCGATGAACTTCGGGAAATAGATGCCGAAGGCGGCGTTCGATGTTGCCTGGGTCAGCACCGTCAGCATGATGAGCCCGGGCACGATGAAAGCGCCGTAACTCACACCGTCGACCTCTTCTATGCGCGAGCCGATGGCCGCGCCGAAGACGACGAAATAGAGCGAGGTCGAAAGGACCGGAGACACGACGCTTTGCAGAAGCGTGCGAAAGGTGCGCGACATCTCGAAGACGTAGATTGCCCTGACGGCCTGAAGGTTCATGACTTTTCCTTCACCAGATCGACAAAAATCTCCTCCAGGGAGCTCTGGCTGGTTTGAACGTCGCTGATACGGATGTTTGCAGCATTGAGATCGTTGAGGAGCGCCCTGATGCCGGTGCGCTCAGCCTTGGTATCATATGTATATGTGAGCGAGCAGCCATCCTCGGCCCGTTCAAGTTGATAGTGCGTCAGATTTTCGGGAAGCGCATCCAACGGAGACTGAAGCTCGATACGCATCTGCTTGCGGCCAAGCCGGCGCATCAGCGATGCCTTTTCCTCGGCCAGCAGCAGCTGACCGTGACTGATCACGCCGATACGGTCCGCGATCGCCTCCGCTTCCTCGATATAATGTGTCGTCAGGATTATGGTGACACCGCTTTTCTGCAAATCCCGAACGATCTCCCACATTCCCTTGCGCAGCTCGACATCGACACCGGCTGTCGGTTCGTCGAGGAACAGAATGCGCGGTTCGTGCGACAGCGCCTTGGCGATCAGCACCCTTCTGCGCATACCGCCGGAAAGCTGGTTGATGGCGGCGTTCTTCTTGTCGAGCAGCGACAGCTTCTCCAGAACACCCTCGACAAAGGACGGATCCGGCGGCCGGCCGAAAAGACCGCGCGAAAAGCTGACTGTGCGAAACACCTTCTCGAAAGGTTCAAGCGTAATTTCCTGCGGCACCAGGCCAATCAGGGTGCGCGCGCGGCGGTAGTCCTTCATGACATCGTGGCCGCCAACGGTGATACTGCCGCCAGTCGGCGTGACAATACCGCAAACGATAGAGATCAGGGTCGTCTTTCCGGCGCCGTTCGGGCCGAGAAGGGCCAGGATCTCGCCTTCCTCGATGTCGAGCGACACGTCCTTCAGCGCCTCATGGCCGCCTTCATAGGTCTTCGACAGGTTTTTGATCGAGACGATCGGCGCCATGGATAATGCGTCCTCCCCAAGCGCTACCTATGGCAGTTTATAACTGCGAACGGTAGCCAGAATCGACGGACACGCTGTCCGCCGCATCACCGCAGCAATCACAATCTGTCAGTGCGATCGCTTCGATTGCACTTCTATCGGGACTCGGTCTATCTTGCTTGATCTGTATGTCGAGTTCTTCACAGGAATCCTCCCCCATGAGCAATTCTACTGCTGCGAACGCGGCCGGTTCTTCCTCCCGTGCACAAGACCTCCTGTCGTCAACGCAGCTCAAATGGCGCTGCATCGGTCCACCACGCGGCGGTCGCGTCGTTGCGGTTGCCGGCGATCCCGTCGATCCGATGACGTTCTATTTCGGTGCCTGTGCCGGCGGCGTGTGGAAAACCACCGATGGCGGCACCTACTGGGAGTGTGTTTCCGACGGGTTCTTCAACTCGGCCTCCGTCGGTGCGCTGGCGGTGGCGCCTTCCGATCCGAACGTCATCTATGCAGGCATGGGTGAAACGACGATCCGTGTCGACGTCTCCTATGGCGACGGGGTCTACCGCTCGACGGACGCCGGCCGCACATGGCAACATATGGGTCTGTCCGAAACGCGTCATATCGGTGAGATCCGCGTGCACCCGGAGGATCCCGACACGGTCTATGTTGCGGCTTTCGGCCACGCTTTCGGCACAAACCCCGAGCGCGGCGTCTATCGCTCCCTTGACGGTGGCGTCACCTGGGACCTCATCCTGCATGAGGATGAACGGTCGGGGGCCATCGATCTTGCCATGGACCCCACGAACCCGCGAATCCTGTTTGCCGCAACCTGGGAGGCGCACAGGCATTTCTGGACGCTGTCGAGCGGCGGACCGGGATCGAAACTCTATCGCTCGACCGACGGCGGTGACAGCTGGACCGAGGTCAGCAACCAACCGGGCTTCGCCAAGGGAATGCTGGGCAAGATCGGCGTCGCCATCGCGCCGCGCGCCGGCCGGGTCTGGGCGCTGGTCGAAGCCAAGGACGAACAGGCCGGACTCTACCGCTCCGAGGACTATGGCGAAACGTGGACGCAGGTGAGCCCCAACCGGGATCTCCTGCACAGGCCATGGTATTACATGCATGTCTTTGCCGACCCGGTCGACCCTGAGCTCGTCTATGTCACCAACTACCAGATGTGGAAGTCGACCGATGGTGGCCATGAGTTCCGCGAGGTCACCACACCGCATGGCGACAATCACGATCTTTGGATCGACCCGACCAACAACCGGCGCATGGTGCAGGGCAATGATGGCGGCGCTAATGTCAGCTTCAATGGCGGACGGACCTGGACGACGATTTACAATCAGCTGACGGCACAATTCTACCGCATGGACGTCGACAACCAGTTCCCCTACCGGGTCTATGCGACACAGCAGGACAACACGTCGATCAGTGTGCCCAACGGGACCGAATGGGGCGTCATCACCTGGAACGACTGCTCCCTGCCCGGCACCGGGGAGAGCGGCTTCATTGCCGTGCATCCGGAGGATCCGAACATCGTCTATATCGGTGCCGTCGGATCGTCTCCGGGCGGTTCCGGCGCATTGCAACGATATGATCACCGGACTCGTCAGACTCAGCTCGTGAATGTCTGGCCGGAAGAATCGACGGGGATTGCACCAAAAGATCTGCGCTACCGGTTTGCCTGGACTTTTCCGATCCTGTTTTCGCCGCATGACAGCAACGTGCTCTATGCCTGTGGCAACCATGTTTTCCGAAGCCGCGACGAAGGTCACAGCTGGGAAGAAATCAGCCCCGACCTGACGCAACGCGATGAATCCAAGCTTGGTCCATCCGGCGGACCGCTGACCGGTGATAGTGCCGGCGCGGAGACCTATGCGACGTTGTCCACATTGGTCGAATCGCCGCATCGAAAGGGCGAACTCTGGGCCGGCACCGACGACGGTCTGATCCATGTCAGCCGCGACGACGGCGCCAACTGGCAGGACGTCACGCCTCCCGACATGCCAGCCTGGGCCTATGTCGGATCGATCGAGGTGTCGCAGCATGATGCGGACACGATCTATGTCGCGTCTACCTGCTTCAAGCACGACGACTACCAGCCCTATCTCTACCGCAGCACCGATGGCGGCCAGAGTTGGGCGTCGTTGAGCGGCAGTTTCCCGGATGGCGAGATCACCCGCGTGCTGCGCCCCGACCCGGAGCGGGCCGGCCTGCTCTTCGTCGGGACCGAAACCGGGGTCTTCGCTTCATTGGATGACGGCCAAAACTGGTCTCGCATGGGCGGCGGCTTGCCGGTCGTGCCGGTCTACGACCTGAAACTCAAGCATGGCGACCTGATCGCCGCCACCCATGGCCGGTCCTTCTGGGTGCTCGACGATGTGTCGCCGCTGCGCCAGCTGGCCGGAGACGGATCTGGAAGCGCACTTGTTTCACCGCGCGACACCCACCGCCTGACACTCACCTGGGGTGCCGGTGTCTTCGATGGCGACGGTGTCAATTACAGCCCGTCATTTGGCATTGGCGGCGCCTATTACATGGTCACCGATGCCGAGGGGCGGACGCAGCGCAAACACCTCGATGTCGGCGAAAACCCGCCGCGCGGCGTCATCGTCTACTACTGGCTGGACGCGGAGCCCGAGGAAGCGATTACGATGGTGTTTTCACACACCAACGGCCGCGAAATCCGCCGCTTTTCCAGCGATGACAGCGAAAAGCCCGACGACCGGTTGCCGACGAAACCGGGTCTCAACCGTTTCGTTTGGAACCGGCACTGCGCGCCGGTCGAACCGTTTGACGAGACACTGATCGAGCGCAAGTACAAACCTCTGGCCAAATCCGGTGCCGGCAGCGGCCCGGCGGTCCCGCCGGGCGAATACCAGGTGACCTTGACCATTGGCGACGCCAATCAGGACGCATCGTTCGCCATTCTGAAAGATCCGCGGCTGTCGACGACCCAAGATGCATTCGACCAGCAGTTCGCGTTGGCCGAACGGCTGTCGGAATCCCGTTCGGCGCTGAGGCGGACCGTGAACGGGCTTCGGCATGTGCGCAAGCAGTTGGAAGCACTGCGCCACAGGGCCGGTGACGATCAACCAGCGATCGTCGACAAGATCGACGGGATCGTCACGTCCCTGTCGGCAATCGAAACCGAATTGGTGGACGTCCACCGGGAAACGCCGCGTGACGTGCTGCGCAACCCGGCGCGCCACGACGACACGCTGGGCGAACTACTATGGACGGTTGCCATGGCCGACACGCCACCAGCGACCCAGTTCGTCGCCGTGGCCGACGAGGTGATCGGGAAGGTCGAACATCAGGTTGCGGCCTATGGGGCTGTCGTCGAGACCGACCTTGCCGAGCTCAATCGTCAAGCCGCCGCGGCCAATATTCCGGCGATCGTCGCGTGAGTTATCGATGAGGGCAAGCTGGCTCGGCCTGCCGGCCGATCTGTGGCGACTGACGGCGGCAGACTTTGTCGTCCGCACCGCCTACCAGATGGGCAAGACACCGCTGCTGCCGATCTATGCCGCGGCGCTGGGCGCCGGCGACCTGATCATCGGCGCTGTGGTGTCAATCTCGACCATGACCGGCCTGCTGCTCAAGCCGCTCTTCGGATTCCTGTCCGACCGGTGGGGACGCAGACTGTGGCTTCTGATCGGCCTGACCGTTTTCGCGCTGGCGCCCTTTCTCTACCGGTTCGTCGAAACGCCGGAAGACCTGATCGCCCTCAGGCTTCTGCACGGCACGGCAACGGCGATCTTCGGACCCGTCAGCCTCGCCTATGTCGCCGAAATGGGCGTTGACCGCCGCGCGGAGCGCCTGGGAATCTTCGGCATGGCCCGTAGCGGCGGTTACCTCCTCGCCCCAACGATTGCCGCGCTGCTGTTGACGGTCATGGAGCCGGAGAAGGTTTTCACCATCATCGGACTGGCCAGTTGCATGGCGTTCGTGCCGGCACTCTTTCTTTCGCAGCGTCCGGTGGTTCGCCACGAGAGTTTCGTCACGGGGGCGCTGAATGCCATCCGCGCGACACGCTCAAGCCGCGCCTTCTGGCTGGCAGCCACACTGGAGATCGCGGTGCACGTCGCCACCTATGCGACCAAGGCGTTTCTTCCGATCTATGCCTTGACGGTGGCGGGGTTCGACCTGTTGCTGGTCGGACTGTTCTTCAGCGTGCAGGAGCTGGCCAACATCGTCATGCGCCCGATCGGCGGGCGGCTTGCCGACCGGACCTCACCCGAGTTGACGATTACCGCAGGTCTGGTGACGCTGGCGTGCGCGCTGCTGTTCCTGAGCAACAGTGGCAGTGCCGCTCTTTTGCTCGCAGCGGCGGTTGCCATCGGGCTCGGTCTCGGGCTGATCCTGCCTTCAACACAGTCGTTGCTGAGTTCGGAAATTCCTGCCGCTTCGCTAGGCGCCGGCATGGGTGCGCTCGGGGCGCTGCGCAATCTCGGCAAAGTCGCCGGGCCGGTCGCCGCCGGGCTGGCGCTGACTCAAATGAGCTATGAGGGCCTGTTCACGCTGTGCGCCGGCTTCGTTTTGGTCACGGCATTGATCTTCGGCCTTGTCATGCGTTTGAAAAGCCGGTCCGCTGTTGTCCGTGAAGGGGTGAAACGATGGAACGAGACAGGATAACCGGCGGCTGCCAATGCGGCGCCGTTCGCTATGCCATCGGTCGACTCGGCCGGGCTTCCATCTGTCATTGCCGCATGTGCCAGAAAGCCTTCGGCGGCCTATTCGCGCCGCTTGTTACGGCCTACGACATCGAATGGACGCGCGGCGAGCGGTCCATATTCAACAGCTCTCAGCGCAATTGGCGAAGCTTCTGCAAGGATTGCGGGACACCTTTGACCTACGAATTCGAGGGATGGACGGAGATCGCCATCGGATCGCTCGACAATCCTGAAGTCGCTCCCCCGGAGGTTCAGGTCAACGCAGCCAGCCGATGCAGCTTTTTCGGCGGCCTGACCGAACTGCCCGAAAAGCCTGAAGACGAAATCCGCAAAGATGACGCCTGGAATGCCGGCGTCGTTTCCAACCAGCATCCGGACCACGACACCTGAGAGGATTGGCATGACCGACGATCTGCAGCAGCGCGTTCGCCGCGAAATCGAGGACCTGCACCGTTTTTTCGTTGACTGGTATGCAGGCTCGGTCGCGCCGGAGACACTGGAGAGCGAGTTCGTTCCGCGTTTTGACACCGGTTTCATCATCATCACGCCAGACGGCAATCAAACGACTATCGAAGATCTGACCGCCGCTTTCCGCAAGGCGCACGGGGCCAATCCCAATCACCGCATCGCCATTCGCGACGTTACGATCTGCCACGAATTGGGCGACCACCTGCTGGTCACCTACACAGAATGGCAAACCGGCTCGCGGTCTTACGACCGGCCGAAGAACGCGCGCTTGTCCACTGCACTGCTGACCCGTGCGGAACCGTTCCGCTGGTTGCACGTGCACGAAACCTGGCTGCCGCAGGAGCAGATCGACGGCGGGGATTTCGAATTCTGATCAGGCCCGTAGTCTCGAATGAAACACCATGACGTCAACCTGAAGCCTTGAACCGAGCATCGGGCAAAGTATAAGTGTCAATCATGCTTTCGCATGCGCAAATCTGGATGGCGATCGACAGATTGGCGGACCGTAACGGGATGTCGGTTTCTGGGCTGGCACGCCGAGCCGGTTTGGACCCGACGGCGTTCAACAAATCCAAACGCACAAACAACGATGGACGTCCACGCTGGCCTTCAACGGAATCGCTTTCGCGCATTCTGTCCGCCGTTGACTGCCCGCCGGAACGCTTCATCGAACTCGCCGCGCCGGATTCTCGCGCCAGCACTGGCACCACCGTACCGCTGCTTGGTTTCGCCCAGGCGGGCAACGGCGGCTACTTCGACGACGGCGGATTTCCCGCCGGTTACGGTTGGGACGAGGTGGAGTTGCCGGCGGCAGCCACCGGTCACACCTACGCACTCAAGGTCCAAGGCGATTCCATGCTGCCGCTCTACCGCGACGGCGATACGCTGATCGTCGAACCGGAGGCGCAGGTGCGCCCCGGAGACCGGGTCGTGGTCAAGACCCGTGCGGGTGAGGTCATGGCGAAGCTGTTGAGGCGTCGCGCGCCGGGGCATATCGAATTGCAATCGCTCAATCCGGATCATCCGGACCGCAGTTTTACGGCGGACGAGATCGAGTGGATCGCCCGCATTGCCTGGGCGAGCCAGTAGATGAAGCGAATTCCGGCCATTCTCTTTTTTCTGTTCGCCATGACCCTGGTGTTGCTGTTTTTCGCTTTCACCAGCGACGAACAACCGGCCGAACAGGAACAGACCACACAACTGCAACCGACCGCCGGCGAACCTGAAGTCGGCGAAATTGTCGAGGTGGGTCCGGTCCGTCAGGTCTCGCCCGGGCTATTCGCCGCGCCTTTCGCGGAAAATGCAGTGCGGCTCGAACGGATTGCGCCCCGTCAGCCGCTGACACCACCGAAAGAGACCGGACCGGAGACGACCCTCCTCCACCAGCCGGTCGTCATCGCAGCCGGACTGGTGACCTACGCGAAAGGCGATCTTCAACTTGCCGATATCGAGGTGCTGGAGCCTCAATCGGTTTGTATCGACATCAAAGGCTTTGCGTGGCCGTGCGGGATCATTGCCCGGACTTCGTTTCGCAACTTCATGCGGGGACGAGCCATGTCCTGCGTCGTGCCGGAAGGCCGCTGGGACGAGATCGTTGTCAGTCGTTGCTCCGTCGGGACCCAGGATCCAGCCGCCTGGCTGGTCAGAAGCGGCTGGGCGCGAGCCCTTCCGGACACGGAATATGTCGCGCTCGAGGAGATCGCCCGCAACGGCGCAAAGGGTATTTACGGAAGCGATCCACGCAACCTCTCCGCTGTCGTTGACAGCGGAGTGCAGGTTCAACCGTCAGACGTTGTTACTGAACCAGCTCCCCAGCCAGAGCAGTCTGAATGAGGGCGCGGGTTTCGGCAATGCCGTAAAGCGCCGCAAAGGAGCCGAAGCGGGGGCCACGCTCCTGTCCAAGAAGCACCTGATAGAGCATCTGGAAAAAGGCAACGGAAACGCCCGGGCCGCCGTCGGGGCCCTTGCGGTTCTGGTCCTGGTAGCGCTCGATGCCGCGCGCGACGTCGAGCACGGAATCCTGGATCGTTGCGCCGTCGGCATCTGCCGGTAAAGCGGCCAGTTTCTCATCCAGGGCCGACAGCGCCTGGCGCTCCACATCATCGGGATCCCGAAACACCTTGGTCGGTTTGACGAAATCGTTGAAGTAGCGGATCGCATAACCGACCAGCGCGTCAAGCTGCGGATGGCTGTCGCTTGTGACACCCGGCGCGTAACGCGAAATGAAGCCCCACAGGACATCGCTGTTTTCGGCATTCGAGGCGCTAACCAGATTGAGCAGCATGGCGAATGGCACGGGATTGTCCGCAGCAGGCGGATTGCCGTAATGCATGTGCCAGACCGGATTGCCCAGACGGTTTTTCCAGTCCTGTCTGCCATAGGCCGAGAGGAACGAAAAATACTCGTCGACCGCCTTCGGGATGACGTCGAAATAAAGCTTCTTTGCTGTCTTCGGCTTCTGGAACATGTAGAGCGCCAGACTTTCCGGCGACGCGTAGGTCAGCCATTCGTCGATGGTCAGACCATTGCCCTTGGACTTTGAAATTTTCTGGCCGTTTTCATCCAGAAACAGCTCGTAATTGAAGCCTTCCGGCGCGCGGCCGCCCAGCGCACGGCATACCTTGGACGACAGGGTGACGCTGTCGATCAGGTCCTTGCCGGCCATTTCGTAGTCGACGCCGAGCGCAAACCAGCGCAGCGCCCAGTCGGCCTTCCACTGGCACTTGACCTGGCCGCCGGTGACGCTGGTGGTGATGTCCTCGCCCGTTTCCGGATCGGCATAGGTGATGGTGCCGGCATCCGCATCCCGGGCGATCATCGGCACCTGCAGGACCTTGCCCGTGCGTGGGCAGATCGGAAGGAAAGGCGAATAGGTTGCGCGCCGCTCCTCGCCCAAAGTCGGCAGGATGATCGCCATGACATCGTCATAGACTTGGAGCATGCGCAGCAACGCTGCATCGAACCGGCCGCTGGTGTAGTAATCGGTCGAGGAGGCAAACTCGTAATCGAAGCCAAACCGATCAAGGAAGGCCCGCAGGCGTGCATTGTTGGCGGCGCCGAACGACGGATACTCGTTTGAGAAAGGATCCGGCACCTTCGTCAGCGGCATGCCGAGATAGGCCTGCATCATCTCCTGGTTCGGCACGTTGGCCGGCACCTTGCGGAAGCCGTCCATGTCATCGGAAAAACACAGGATCTTCGTCCTGACACTGTCGCGCGTCAGCACGCGAAAAGCGTGGCGCACCATGGACGTGCGTGCGACTTCGCCGAAGGTACCGATGTGCGGAAGGCCCGACGGGCCATAGCCTGTCTCGAACAGAACGGTGTCCGGATAGCCGCCCTTCTCATAGCGTTTGACGAGTTTGCGCGCCTCTTCGAACGGCCAGGCCTTGGCCTCAGCCGCAACTGCAATCATCTCTTCGTCAAGATCGATTTCAGGAAGGCGGTCGGTGCTCATCGTCGTGCTTTCGGGGCTCTATCAAGTGATGTTGAAGACGGCGGGCGCTGCAGCGCAAATCCCGTCGGCCGGGGCGTTCGAACCGCCTGATTTGCTCGATCGGCGGCCGGTATGCCCGGAGGCGCGCGGAACCTAGGCCGATGGCCTGGAAAGGTCAATGCGGCAGTGCACAAATCGCACGCCGGCGGTGGTGCCTGTTTTGCTTGACCGTGCCGTCCCATCGTTTTAGAGCGTGTGGTCAAGCAGTCGAGACCCAAAAGGATGTGGCATGAGCTCCCCGATCACCATTCAGGACGCGCTGATTTACGTCATGGTCACCATGTCGGCCGTCGACAGGACGATGACCGACGCCGAGCTGGCGCAAATCGGAAACATCACCCGGACCCTGCCGATCTTTCAGGAATTCGATGAAGACCGTCTGGTGCGTGTGGCACGTGACTGCGGCGCCATCCTGAGCGAGCCGGACGGCCTCGATACCGTGATGCTGATCGCCCATGACGCGCTGCCGCCCGGTCTCTACGATACGGCCTACGCGCTGGCCGTCGAGGTGGCTGCCGCCGACCTGCATGTCGAGCAGGAGGAACTGCGGCTGCTGCAGATCCTGCGCGATCGCCTCAGCCTCGACAAGCTGACCTGTGCCGCTATCGAACGCGGAGCGATGGCGCGCTTCCGGTCACACTAAGGGCCGGCCATGGAACTGCTCGGCCTGTCAGAGCCGGTTGTCCGCCTGATCGCCTTTGCTGCGATCTTTCTCTCAATGGCGGCCTATGAGCTGCTCAGTCCACGGCTTGAACGCGACGAGATGATCGGGGCGCTGAAGGCGCGCCGCTGGTTCACGAACCTCTCGGTCCTGGTGCTGTCGTCACTGGTTCTGCGGGTGATCTTCCCCCTGGCGGCGGTCGGCACCGCGCTCTGGGCCGCCGACAATGGCTACGGGCTGTTCCATATTTTCGAGGTGCCGACCTGGATTGCCGGCATCATCGCCTTCGTCATCCTCGATTTTGCCATTTGGCTTGAGCACCTGCTGAGCCACAAGATTCCGATCCTTTGGCGCATTCATCGCATGCACCATTCGGACATCGGCTTCGACCTGACCACGGCCCTGCGCTTCCATCCGCTGGAGATCGTGCTGTCGATGTTCTGGAAAGCACTGATCATCGTCTGTCTCGGCCCGCCAGCGGTCGCCGTGCTGATTTTCGAGATCGTGCTCAACGGCATGGCGATGTTCAACCACGCCAATGCCCGCCTGCCTCTTGGCCTCGATCGCGTTCTGCGTCTTGTGCTGGTGACGCCCGATATGCATCGGGTGCACCACTCCACCTTCAAGCAGGAAACCAACTCCAACTACGGCTTCAATTTTCCCTTCTGGGATTATCTGTTCGGTACCTATTGCGCCCAGCCTCACCGCGGCCACAAGGACATGGAAATCGGCCTGGAATACTATCGCGACCGCTCGCCGACGCGGCTGTTGTGGACGCTTCTGGTCCCCTTCCGGAAATACTAAGGCCTGCCCCCGTTGTCCGAACTGTTTTCACCCTTCACCTTGCGCGACATCACGTTCAAAAATCGAATAGCGGTTTCTCCGATGAGCCAGTACCGCGCAGTCAATGGGCTCGCGAATGACTGGCACCTGGTGCATCTTGGACGCTTTGCCATGGGCGGTGCCGGACTTGTCTATGCGGAAGCAACCGCAGTGGAGGCCGGGGGTCGGCGAACCCATGGTGATCTGGGTCTCTGGGACGACAGCCAGATTGCCGCCCTGAAGCCGGTGACAGCGTTTCTGAAGCAGGAAGGCACGGTTCCAGGCATTCAGCTTGGTCACGCCGGGCGCAAGGCGTCGGAACGGCGGCCCTGGCATGGGGAAACCCCGGTTGACGAACAGGACAGGGCTGAGCGTGGGGAAGCTCCATGGCCCGCCGATGCGCCGTCACCCCTGCCCTATGCGGACGGTTGGCCGTCGCCCTCGGAAATGTCCCTGGAGGATATTCAACGGATCATCTCCGCCTTCGGTGCTGCGGCCACACGGTCCCATGCGGCCGGCTTTGAGATCATCGAAATCTATGCCGCGCACGGTTTTCTCGTTCATCAGTTTCTGTCTCCGATTTCCAATCACCGAACCGACGAATGGGGCGGCAATGCTGGGAACCGGCGTCGCTTTGCAGTCGAGGTTGCCAAGGCTGTGCGGGCGAATTGGCCCGACCATCTGCCGTTGGCGTTCCGCCTGTCGGCAACGGACTGGCTGGAGGGTGGTTCGGAGATCGAGGACACAGTGGAAACAGCCAGGGCCCTCAAGGCTGCCGGGGTCGACCTGATCGATTGCTCCTCCGGCGGCATCGGGGGACGCGAACGGCCGCGCCGGATGACTATCGAGCAGGGGTTTCAGGCTCCGTTTGCGGAGCGCGTTCGGCACGATGCGGAGATGCCCACGATGGCCGTGGGGTTCCTGTGGGACCCGGAGTTCTGCGAAGCAATCGTTCAGGAAGGACAGGCCGACATGGTCGCCCTGGCCAGGGAAATCCTGTTCGATCCCAACTGGCCTCTGCACGCCGCCGCACAATTGGAACACGAGGATGCCGAGGCACTATGGCCTATCGAGTCTGGTTGGTGGTTGCAGAAACGCGACCGGCTGCTGAGCAAACTCGGAATTCGTTCTTCCTGATTTCGACCGTTCCGAACAAAACGGGTGACAGCACCTGGCAGAGCGTGTATGTGCGTCTCCCATGATCCAATCGTTCGTCTATTTCTGGTTTTACTTTTATCCGGGCCAAATGGCGGACGGAGGGGATCGCATGTCCTGAGTAGACCAGGATCATAAGCAAACCGCACCAACCGCCAGCCCTCTGGCGGTTTTTTTGTGCCGCCGGGGCCGAAACCAAGGAACCCGACAATGCACAATCCAACCGATGATCTTCGAATTCGCGACATCCGGGAGTTGATCGCCCCCGAAACCCTGTTGAACGACATTCCGCCGGACGACCTCGCGTCGGCGACCGTCGAAAACTCCCGGTCGGCCATCCGCCGCATCCTCGACGGCCATGACGACCGACTGCTTGTGGTGATTGGCCCCTGTTCGATCCACGATCCAGAAGCGGCTCTCGATTATGCCGAACGGCTAGCCGCTCAGCGCAACGAACTCTCAGACCGGCTCGAAATCGTCATGCGGGTCTATTTCGCCAAGCCGCGTACCACCGTCGGCTGGAAAGGATTGATCAACGACCCGCATCTCGACGACAGTTTCGACATCAACACCGGCCTGCGCATGGCGCGAGAGTTGCTGGCGGAGATCAACGGACTGGGCCTGCCCGTCGGTTGCGAATATCTCGACACCACCGTGCCGCAATACATATCTGACCTGGTCGGCTGGGCGGCAATCGGCGCCCGCACCACCGAAAGCCAGGTACACCGGGAACTGGCATCCGGTCTCTCCTGCCCCGTCGGCTTCAAGAACGGCACATCGGGCGACGTCAAGATTGCGATAGATGCCGTGCGATCTGCTGCCCATCCGCACCATTTCATGGCCGTCAACAAGAGCGGTCGTTCCGCGATCGCATCGACCACGGGCAATGAGGACTGCCATATCATCCTGCGCGGCGGCAAGCAGACCAACTACGACGCTGCGTCCGTTGACGCTGCCTGCCGGGCGGCTGAACAGGCCGGATCGCGCGGTGTGGTGATGATCGATACCAGCCATGCCAACAGCGGCAAGGATCCGGCCCGGCAACCGGCCGTGGCGCGTGATATCGGCGCGCAGGTGGCGGCCGGCGACAGCCGCATCATCGGCCTGCTGATCGAAAGCAATCTGGTGGCGGGCCGTCAGGACCTTGGCAACGGGCCGTTGACCTACGGCCAGTCCATCACCGACGGCTGCATCGACTGGGACACCACGGTGGAGGTCTTGCACGGCCTGGCCAACGCCGTCGAAGACCGGCGGGCAGCAACGGAGCGGCTGGCGAGCTGATGCGTTGCGGCGGGGTTGACGCGTTCAGCTTCAACCCCGTCGCACTTCCTCTAATTGCGCATGGTGAATGGCAGGTAGAGCGATAGCTGCGGCCAGGCGATGATGATCATCAGGCAGACCAGCATGGCCAGCCAGAACGGCATGATGCCGCGATAGATCTCGCCCATCGAGATGTCCGAGACGCTCTTGACGACAAAGACGTTCATGCCGACCGGCGGGCTGATAAGCGCCATCTCCAGAATGATCACCATGATAACGCCGAACCATATGCGCAGATCGGAGCCGCCGCTCATGCCCAGCAGCTCCGCGATGCCGGATTGTTCGATGATCGGCAGGACGATTGGCAGAACCAGCACCATCATGGCAAAGCCATCGAGGAAGGTGCCCAGAAAGATGAACACGGCGAGCACAAGCAGCAACAGGACCAGCGGATGCAATTGCGCCTGGACCAGCATATCGGCCAGAGCGGCGGGGATGTGGGTCAGAGCCAGAAAGGGCGAAAAAACACTGGCACCGATGATGATGAAATAGATCATCACAGTGGTGGACACCGTCTTCAGAAGCGCATCGCGGAAACTGTCGAGCGTGAATTGTTTGCGCGGTAGCGAAAAGACAAAGGCCAGGACGGCGCCGACCGCCGCCGCTTCCACCGGCGTGAAGACTCCGCCGTAGATGCCGCCGATCGAGGCGATGATGATGATCAGGATGGCGGCCCCGCGAAACAGGAATCGAAGCTTGTCGGCGAGACTGAAGCGCTCGCCGGCCGGACCAATTTGCGGCCGCAACGCCGTCATCAGCGCGATGGTCAGCATGAAACAGCCCGACAGGATGAGGCCCGGCACGACGCCTGCCAGAAACAGCCTGCCGATCGATTCCTCGGTCAGGATCGCGTAGATGATAAAGCCGGTGGATGGCGGGATCAGAATGCCCAGCGTGCCACCGGCGGCAACCGAACCGGCGGCGAATTTCGGATCGTAGTTGAACCGGTCCATCTCCGGCAAAGCGACGCGACCAAGCGTCAGAGCGGACGCCACCGACGATCCTGAAAGGGCGGCAAATCCGGTGCAGCCGAGGATGGTCGCGTGCGCCAGGCCGCCCCGGAACCGGCCGATCAAGGCGTAGGCGAGATTGTAGAGGTCACGGCTCATGCCCGACGCGCTGGCGATGTTGCCCATCAGCACGAACAGCGGAATGACGGTCAGCTCGACATAGGTGAGCGTACCCCAGGTTTCGGTAAACAGGGTGGAGAAGGCGGCAGGCCAGGAGTTGAGAAGACCAATGCCGCCGACACCGGCGACAATCATGGCGAAGGCGACGGGCACCCGCAGCGCCATCAGCCCAAGCAGGACGGCCAATCCACCGGCACCGATCAGCACCGGGCTCATGAACCCCCACCGTCATCTTGCCGGTCTTCGGGCCCGGCCAGGCACTCAAGCAGGATGATCGCCGCATGAACAATCGCGACGGTCATGATCAGGAAGATGAAAGGCCGATGCGGGATGGTGATCATGTTGGTGGCTTCGTTGAACAGTGCCGCATCCTCGGCCGCGTACCAGGCCCGCCAGGCAATCAGCGCGAACACACCCGCCACAAGCAGCTTGACGAACAGCCAGCGCAGCCGCTCCAGCAACTTGATCGGCAGGTGCCGGAACAGGTCGACACTGATATGTCCGTTGATCCTCCAGGTGTAGGGAGCGGCCAGCAACAAAGCCGTCACCATGCCCATCTCGACGATGTCTTGCCGCCCGCGCATCGGCGCGGAGAAGAAGTAGCGCATGATCACATCGACGAAGGTCAAAACGACAAGGCCGGCGACCACCAGGCCGCCGGCAATCGCCATCCAAGTGACGATCCGGTCGAGATATTTCAGCAGACCCCTCACTCTGCCGAACCGTCGACTAGTTCTTCATGGCCGCCACGATATCGCTGGCCGGAAGACCCTTGGCGTCATGCTCGGCGAGCAGTTTTGCAACAGCTTCCGCAGCCTTTGCTTCAAACTCGGCCCTTGCTTCGTCGGACAGCACAATGGTCTCGTTGCCATCGATGCCGGCAAACTTGCCCATCGCAATTTGTCCGAATTTGGCCAACCCAGCCGCCGAGCGCTGCGAGATATCGAGGCCGCTCAGGTCGGCGAGCGCCTTGCGTTCGGCATCGGACAACTCGTTCACGGCTTCCTCGTTGGCAACGAGGAAAATCGTTGTCGGCATCTCGGGAAGGTTGGTGGTCACATATTTGGTCAGTTCGATGAGCTTGAAGATCAGCAGTGAGTCCGATCCCATCAACGCCCCGTCGACGACGCCGGTGTTCATCGCCGTGTAGACCTTGTTGGCCGGCATCGGAACCGGAGTTGCGCCATAGGCCTCGATGACGGCGGCAGCCGAAGACGACGCCACGCGAATTTTCAGCCCTTCAAGATCGGCCAGGCTGCGGATCGGTTTGTCGCGCATCATCAGAACGGCCGGCGGGGTGACGAACAGCGCCAGCGGAACCGTCTTCTTGAATTCGTCCCGCAGGTGCCCGTCCATGACCTTCCACAACTTGGCGGTCGCGTCTTCATGCCCCGACGTGACGCCAGGCAATTCAATCAGGAGCGTCTTGGGGAACACCGAAGAGGTGTAGCCAGGCAGGCCATAGCTGATCTCGGCGACCCGGGTCACCGCGCGCTTGTACTGCTCGACCGGACCCTTGCCGAGTTCGCCGGACGGATAGATTTCGATCTTTACCGACCCGTCGGTGGCGGCTTCGAGATCCGTTGCCAACTTCACAAAGATCGGCTCATGCAGAACATAAATGGGCGGCACGAAGCTCGCCAGCTTCAAGACCTTGTCGGCCGCAATGCCAGCGGTCGGCGCCAACCCGGCCATCAGGAGCGCGGCTCCCGCCATCACGGTTCTTCGCAGCAGATGCATCATTCGGATCCTCCGTTTTTGCCCCCTCTGTTGCGAGGGTTTCAAAAAGGCTATTCCATATTTTGGGACATTGCAATATATATTGGGATATGTCGCTTGACCAAACAGACAGCATGCGTTCCGCCACCGGCGTCGGCCTGGTGCAGAAAACGCTGCAGATCCTCGACCTGTTCCAACTCGACCGGCCGACCTGGTCGCAGCCTGAGCTGGCGCAATCGACGGGCATGCCGAAGTCGACCGTCAACCGCCTGGTTCGCTTCCTGACCGACCGCGGCTACCTGGCACCGCTGGAGGGCCGCAACCGCTATACGCTCGGCCCTGCATCGATCGATCTCGGACGCCGAGCTTCGGCGCTGTTTGATTTTCGCGGCATCTGCCAGCCCACCCTGGAGCAGCTCTCCCGGGAGACCAGCGAGACCGTGTTGCTGACCGCCGTTGTCGGATCCGGCAATGCGGTTCGCTGCGTCGACCAGATCGAAAGCACCCGTGAAGGCCTGCGGGTGTTCGAGCAGATCGGCGCGATTTTTCCGCTGCATGCGGGTGCTGCGCCGAAGGCCGTGCTGGCCTTCCTTCCGGAGGCGGAACGCAAACGCTATCTGTCGCGCCCGATGGCGGCAGTCACCCAATCGACCTTGATCGATGCGGACGCCCTTGATCGCGACCTGAGCGAAACGCGCCAACGCGGCTATTCGATTTCCAGCGAAGAAACCTATGAAGGCGTTGCTGGTGTCGCGGCACCGTTTTTCTGGAGCGACGGGCGCCCGGCAGGCAGCATGGCCATTGCCACACCGACACAGCGCGCGACGCCAGAAGCAATCAAGCGGTTTGGTGCCCTGCTGCGGAACGCCTGTGCACAGGTAGACGAGTTGCTCTCGGCCGGAGGCGGACGGCAATGAGGGCCTGGGTTGCAGGGACTACACCTGGAATTGAAGCGCTGGCACTCGACGACGTTGCACGACCGGAACCAGAAGACGGCAAGCTGCTTGTCCGGGTCAGTCGAGCGGCTTTGAATTTTTCTGACCTGCTGATGATCGACGAGCGATATCAGGTTCGGCCGCCGCGCCCTTTCATTCCGGGACAGGAGATTGCCGGAATTGTCGAGACCGCACCGGAGGGATCGGCTTTCGCAGCAGGCGACAGGATCGTCAGCAAGGTCCTGTGGGGCGGCTTTGCGGACTATGTGAACGTGCGTGAGGACATGGCTATCGCGGTTCCAAGTGACGCCGATCTCGCAGCTGCCGTGGCCCTGCCAGTGTCCTACGTGACGGCCGTTGTGGCACTCGACTACTGCACCAGTGTTCAAGCCGGAGAGACGGTTCTTGTCCATGCGGCGGCGGGTGGCGCCGGTCTGGCCTGCGTGGAAGTGGCGGCGGCGCGGGGTGCGAAGGTCATCGCAACGGCCGGTGGTCCGGACAGGCTGGCGATCGCACTCAATCATGGAGCCGCCGAGGGCGTCGATTACCGCGAAGACGACTGGTTTCAGCGGGTCAAGGCACTGACCCACGGTCGTGGCGCCGACGTCATCGTCGACCCGGTCGGTGGAAAGATCGGCGAGGACAGCCTGCGCTGCCTGGCGATGGACGGCACGCTGCTGATCGTCGGGTTTTCGTCCGGAAAGATGCCCAACCTGGCCGCCAATCGGTTGCTGCTGAAGCGAGCCAGCGCCAAGGGCGTCTACTGGAACCATGACAGCGACGCGGCCATGCTGGCCAAGGTCAATCGGGAGCTGACCGCGCTGATGTCGGCGGGCGCCATCCGGCCGGTCGTCGACGACCGCTATCGCCTGGTTGATCTGCCGCGGGCGCTTGATGACCTCGCCAACCGGCGGGTGACCGGCAAGATTGCCCTGCGTGTCGATGCGAACGGAGAAACCGATGACTGACCAACGCGCCGGATTGCTCGGCGGCATACGCGTGCTCGACCTGACACGGGTGATGTCCGGTCCGTTCTGCACGTCGATGCTGGCGGATCTCGGTGCAGAGGTGATCAAGATCGAGATGCCGGAAAGCGGCGATGAAGGTCGCTCTTTTGGACCCTTCGTTGACGGCGAGAGCAGCTATTTCATGCTGCTCAATCGCAACAAGAAGAGCGTCACGGTAAACATGAAATCGGAGGAAGGGCGCGCGCTTGTGCGGGCGCTGATCCCCAAATGCGACGTGTTGATCGAGAACTTCCGACCGGGCGTCATGGCCAGGCTGGGCTTGGACGAACCATCGGTGCGCGCCCTCAATTCCAGCATCGTCTACACCAGCATTTCCGGCTTCGGTCAGGACAGCCCGCTCAAGGACTGGCCGGCCTTCGATCTCGTCATCCAGGCGATGAGCGGCCTGATGAGCCTGACAGGACCGAAGGGCGGGCCCGCTACGGCCGTGGGCGAATCCGTCGCCGATGTGTGCACCGGCATGTTTGCCGCGTTCGGGACCGTTGCGGCGCTGTTCGACCGCGAGCGGACCGGCAAAGGCCGGCATCTCGATGTGGCAATGCTCGATTGCATGATGTCGATGCAACTGACCGGCCTCGCACGGCAGCTCTACAAGGACGACACGCCTCGACCGGCAGGCAACCGCCACCCGGTCACCTATCCCGTCGATTCCTTTCCCACGCAGACAGGCGATATCGTGATGGTATGCTTTTCCGATCGCACCTTCGCCTCGCTGGCAGCGCTGATGGGCACGCCGGACCTGGCGGACGACCCTCGCTTCGTCGACAACCGGGCGCGTAACGAAAACGAGGATCTGCTGCGCGACAAAATCGGCGCCTGGACAACGACCCTGCCCCAGGCATCCGTTCTTTCTGCCCTCCTCGATGCCGGCATTCCAGCCGCTCCTGTGTGGGACCTCGGCCAGTTGACCGGTTCCGAACACGTGGCGCAGCGGGGCCTCGTGACCCCCGGGTCGCACGGTTCACTCGGCACCGTTCCGCTGGTGCCTCAGCCGGTGCGCTTCTCCGATGCGGAAAGCACCGAAGAGCCGACCACACCCGAGCTCGGCGAACACACCCAAAGCGTGCTCGAAACATTGGCCGGCATCGACGGGGACACCATAGAAACCCTGCGTCAGAAGAAAGTGATCTAGCGCATGACCGGAACGCGTCACAATCGCAGGATCGTCCGGGCCCCGACCGGTCCAGAGCTCAATACGAAGAGCTGGCAGACCGAGGCACCGTTACGGCTGATGATGAACAATCTCGATCCCGACGTCGCCGAACGCCCGGAGGAACTGGTGGTCTATGGCGGCATCGGCCGCGCCGCGCGCAATTGGGAATGTTTCGACGCCATTACCGAGGCGCTGAAGGCGCTTGAAAATGACGAAACCCTGCTGATCCAGTCAGGCAAACCCGTGGGGGTCCTCAAAACCCACCGCATGGCGCCGCGTGTGTTGATTGCCAATGGCAATCTGGTGCCCAACTGGGCGAACTGGGAGACCTTCAACGAGCTGGACCGCATGGGGCTGACGATGTACGGCCAGATGACGGCGGGGTCGTGGATCTATATCGGATCCCAAGGCATCGTTCAGGGAACCTACGAGACTTTCTGCGAAATCGGCCGACGCCATTTCGGCGGCAATACGTCAGGTCGGCTGATGGTCACCGGTGGACTCGGCGGCATGGGTGGCGCCCAGCCGCTGGCGGCCACCATGGCGGGCTACAAAGCGCTGGTGGTCGAATGCCAGCGCGACAAGATCGCCTTTCGCATGCGCACCGGTTATCTCGACCGCTCCGCATCATCGCTGGACGAAGCATTGGACATGATTGCAGCCGCTGAAGCGCCGTTGTCCGTCGGGCTGGTCGGCAATGTCGTCGACGTTCTCAGCGAGCTGCAGGCTCGCGATATCGTGCCCGATGTGCTCACCGACCAGACCTCGGCGCACGACCCGATCAACGGCTATCTGCCGGTCGGCTGGACCATTGCCGAGTGGGAAGAACTACGCGAGCGCGACCCGGCGCGTGTTGCGGCCGAGGCCAAGGAATCCATGGCGCGGCACGTCGCCATCATGCTCGATTTTCAGGCTCGCGGCGCTGTCGTGCTCGAATACGGCAACAATCTTCGTGCCATGGCGCAGGAGGCCGGCGCCGAGGACGCATTCGGATTCCCCGGTTTCGTCGAAGCTTATGTCCGGCCGCTGTTCTGCGAGGGCAAGGGACCGTTTCGCTGGGTGGCACTGTCAGGCGATCCAGACGACATCTACAGGACCGACGCCAAGGTGCGCGAACTGCTTCCCGATGATGCGTTCCTGCACAACTGGCTGGACAAGGCGCGCGAGCACATCAAATTCCAGGGCCTGCCGGCCCGCATCTGCTGGGTTGGCCTCGGCGACCGGCACCGGCTTGGTCTTGCTTTCAATGAAATGGTGCGCACGGGCGAGCTCAGCGCGCCCATCGTGATCGGCCGTGACCATATGGATTCAGGCTCGGTGGCCAGCCCCAATCGCGAAACCGAAGGCATGAAAGACGGGTCGGACGCCATTTCCGATTGGCCGATCCTCAATGCATTGGTCAACGCCGCCAATGGCGCGACCTGGGTGTCGTTCCACCATGGCGGCGGCATGGGCATGGGATTTTCACAGCACGCGGGAATAGCGCTGCTGGCCGACGGGTCGCCGGAGGCCGACGAAATCATCGGCCGAACGCTTTGGAACGACCCGGCCACGGGCGTGATGCGCCATGCCGACGCCGGGTACGAAGAGGCGCTGCGCTGCGCCGACAAACACCACCTTACCCTGCCGATGATCAAATAGCGAACCGAGCAGGAGCTGAACCATGACGGCCTATCTTATCTCGCGCGTGAGCATCAGCGACACGCAAGCCATGAGCGATTATATCGACCGTGCGCCGCCAGGCGTTGCCGCCCATGGCGGCCGCTATCTGGTGCGCACCGGCGATATCGACTGCCTGGAAGGCCAAGCCGACTACGAACGAGTCGTTGTCCTCGCCTTTCCAGACAAGGACAAGGCGCTCGCCTGGTACAATTCGAGCGACTACGAACCGTTGCGGGAGCAGCGCTGGAATGCCGCCGATTCCCACATCATCGTTGTGCCGGGCGCCGATTGACCGGGGTCAGCCGGTCGTTTCATCGGCCAGAAGCGCATCCAAATCGCTGGCCGCGTGACGCTCGCGCAGCTGGTCGCTGCGATTGACGCGACGACCCCGCTTCACCGCCGGACGAGCCGCGATTTCATCAGTCCAGCGATGGACATGCTTGTAGCTCGGCCCGTCGATGAACTCACCGGCTTCATAGACCTTGCCTTTGGCCAAAGCGCCGTACCAGGGCCAGATTGCCATATCCGCGATCGTGTATTCATCGCCGGAAATGTATCGGTTTTCAGCGAGCTGACGGTCGAGCACGTCGAGCTGGCGCTTCACCTCCATCGTGAAGCGGTCGATGGCATATTTGATCTTCTCCGGAGCGTAGGCATAGAAATGCCCGAAGCCGCCACCGAGATAGGGTGTGCTGCCCATCTGCCAGAAAAGCCAGTTGAGCGCCTCGGTGCGCTTCGCCGGATCTTCCGGCAGGAAGGCGCCGAACTTCTCGGCCAGATAAAGCAGGATCGACCCCGACTCGAAGACCCGGACAGCCGGCGTTACGCTGCGGTCGATCAATGCCGGGATCTTGGAATTGGGATTGGCGCCAACAAAGCCGCTGCCGAACTGGTCGCCCTCACCGATATCGATGAACCAGGCGTTGTATTCTGCGCCCGTATGGCCAGCTTCGAGCAACTCCTCGAGCATGACCGTGACCTTGATGCCGTTGGGCGTGCCAAGAGAATAGAGCTGCAGCGGGTGCTCACCGACCGACAGGTCCTTGTCATGGGTGGAACCGGCTATCGGCCGGTTGATCTTGGCAAAGCGCCCACCGCTTTCAGTCTCCCATTTCCAGACCTTCGGCGGCTCATAGGTATCGGTCATCATCGAACTCCGTTGAATGGATCGCAGCCGCTCGGGCCGGATCCGAGTATCAGGTGGGATAGGACGTCAATTGGGGCAAAGGAAGCGCCGGGTCAATGGGGCATTCCTAATGAGCGGGTCAACAGCCAGCGTGCATTCCGGCACCAAACATCCTGAAACTGCTCGTCGCATCACTCCCCCAAGCGCCTGCAGCTGGGCTATTCAGCATGCTGGAGCCAATGTGATTTGCCTAACCCGACATGTGTGATGCTACACTCGGCGCGTCATGCAGAAACTGATGGTTCCCATCGACAAGGTCTATGTGCCTGTCAAACGCAAGAAAACGCTCGATGAGGCGGTGGTCACCGATATCGCCGAGAGCATGCTTGAGCAAGGCCAACTGACGCCGATTCTCATTCGCGCCGACGGTGACCGGTACATCCTCGTGGAGGGTCTCCACCGGTTGGAGGCCTGCCGGGCGTTGGGGGAGGAGACCGTTGAGGGCATGATCGTTCAGGCGCGACGGCACTGAGCGCTTCAAGCGGAATCAGTACAGTCCGTTCGGAAAGTAGCGCAGGTAAAGTTCCTTCATCGTACCGTCACGACTGAGCGCATGCAGTGCGTGGTCGAAGGCTTGCGCCAGGTCGGGACTGTTGCGACGGACGGCAATCGCCAGGCCCTCACCGAGATAGGCCGGCGCGAAATAGGGGCCGTCGAAGAAGCCGCAGCAGCCTGCCGCCGCGTCGCTGCCGAGCCAGAAGGACAAGCGGACGCCATCTCCGAAAACCGCATCCACTTCGCCTGTCTTGAGGCCATCGAAGAGAAATTCAGGCTTGCTGTAGACCACGGGCCGGATCTCGGGAAAGTAGGTGCGTAACAGGGCTTCATGGGCGGAATTGTCCAGGACGCCGACACGGCGACCGGCAAGGGCCTGTGCGCCTGTGCTTTCGGGAACTGCCGACTTCAGGCGAATGAAGCGGGCCGGCAGTTTCAGAAACGGTCGCGTGAACAGGTAGTCGCGGCGATTGTCGGCGTTGACCGCCAGGCCGGCGATGATGGCATCGCCCTGCTCGCTTACCATCGCTGTCTTCAGCTCGTCCCACGGAAGGACCTGCAATTGGCACTTTTCGACGATGCCCAGTTCATCGCAGATGGCCCGGGCCAGATCGACGTGGAAGCCTGACACCCGATTGCTCTGGTCCATGAAATTGAACGGTGGGAAATCGGAGGTTGTCAGAAAACGGATGCGATTGCGCCCGCTCAGATCGGGTAGCCCTACCCTTTCGCGCGGATCCCAATAGTTGGGGGCGGCCTGTGTTTGGCTCTCCTGGGCGGTCGTAGCAGCGACGCCGATGACCAGCAGAGCCAAGGCAAGGGCAAAGCGGCGCAGAAATGTCGGCGTCATGGGCAACATTCGCCAATGCAGTTTCGGAATGGAGCGGGTAGCGGGAATCGAACCCGCGCGTCAAGCTTGGGAAGCTTACAGGCTACCATTACATCATACCCGCCTGCTGCCGTTGCCGCCGATTGACCGGCTCGGCCGGACCACAATGACGCATCGTCTTTATCTGTCAAGCGCTTGACAGAAAGCATGGCCATTGCCATGTGCAGGGCACCCGAAAACCATCCCGCTAGACCCGTCATGAACGCGCTGAAATCCCTCATTGAGAGCCGCCGCTTCGAGTGGTTCATCACCATCATCATCGGGATCAATGCGATCACTCTCGGTCTGGAGACGGTGCCGTCGGTGATGGCCGCCGTGGGCCCGCTGCTCTATACGCTCGACCGGGTCATCCTGGCGGTGTTCGTTGTTGAGTTGGTCTCCAAGTTCATCGTCTATCGCCTCGATTTCTTCCGCGATCCCTGGCGCATCTTTGACCTGATCGTCGTCGGAATAGCGTTGCTGCCGACCACGGGTAGCCTTTCAGTGTTGCGGGCGTTGCGGATCTTGCGGGTACTGCGCCTCGTCAGCATCGTCCCATCGCTGCGCCGTGTGGTCGGTGGGCTCATCGCTGCACTACCGGGCATGGGCTCGATCGTGCTGTTGCTGGGCCTGGTGTTTTACGTCTTCTCGGTTATGGCGACCAAGCTCTATGGCGCCTCCTTTCCCGAGTGGTTCGGCTCGATCCCCTCTTCGGCCTATTCGCTGTTCCAGATCATGACGCTGGAGAGCTGGTCGATGGGCATCGTACGTCCGGTGATGGACGTCTATCCGATGGCCTGGGCCTTCTTCGTGCCGTTCATCATCGCCACCTCGTTCACCGTGCTCAACCTGTTCATCGGCATCATCGTCTCGGCCATGCAGGCCGAGCACGAAGCGGAAGCATCCGCCGACCGCGAGGCGCTGCAAAGCGAGCAGGAAATGATCCTCAACGAGATCAAGGCGCTGCGCGCCGATGTGGCGGAGCTCAAGAAGGAACGGTCGGCCGGCTAACCCAGCTTAGCGCAGCGCTAAATCCGCGGCCCTCGGACTGATGTCGGCACTGGCCGCCCTGAAGCTCTGCCGTGGCGTCTTGATCAACGCACTCGGGCAGGAGTTCGAAATCGAGGTCCAGGAGGCCCCCTCTCCAGCCTGCTCACACTTGGCCAACTGCTGCTGCCCATGACACGCAGGAATGCAGGCAACGTCTCCTACATCGTAAATCTGCCCCTCAGCGGCGCAGGTTATTCGCGACATCTCCTGTCCCTGCGCTGCGAAGCAAGCAGCACCAAGAAACACTGATCCCATCACTATCCGAATGAAGGTGGTCATCATCGGGCCGTCTCCCCTGTGCAATCCACACGGCCATAAGGGTATCATCAACCCGGCAACCGGCAAAATTGCTCCGGAACGGACCAGTGCCTTACCGGCTCTCGCGGCGGAAATGCTTCGACAGTTTCAGGCCCTGCGCCTGGTAATTGGATCCAAGATCGGTGCCATAGAGAGCTACCGGTCGTTCCAGCATGTGCTCGTAGACCAGACGGCCGACGATCTGACCGTGTTCGAGAATGAAGGGCACTTCGTGGCTGCGCACCTCGAGCACCGCTCGGCTGCCCTGGCCACCGGCGGCGCTGTGGCCGAATCCGGGATCGAAAAAACCGGCATAGTGGACGCGGAACTCACCGACCAAGGGATCGAAAGGCCGCATCTCAGCGGCGTAGAGCGGTGGCACATGAACCGCCTCACGCGACACCAGAATGTAGAACTCGTCCGGATCCAGGATCAGTTCGGCGGCACCGCGATTGTAAATCGGCTCCCAGAACTCCAGCACATCATGCGCATCCTTCTTGTCGACGTCGACCACCGATGTGTGGTGCTTGCCGCGGTAACCGGCGAGGCCGTCGGGGCCGCCCTGCAGATCGACCGAAAGGGCGATGCCGCCACCGGTAATGTTGGGCTGTTCCGAGGCGACCAGGACCTCATTGTCGTGGAGAGCGGCCAGTTCCGCTTCGTTGAGAGCCGCCTGCCCCTTGCGGAAGCGGATCTGCGACAGGCGTGAGCCAGTCCGGGCGACGATCGGAAAGGTGCGCGGGCTGACCTCGAGATAGAGCGGTCCGCTGTAACCGGCGGGGATCTTGTCGAACTCCTGCGCCCGGTCGGTGATGACCCGGGTGAAAATGTCCAACCGGCCGGTCGAGCTCTTGGGATTGGCCGAGGCTGAGATTCCCAGTGGCAGTTCGAGGCCTTCAAGCAGCGGCACGATGTAGACGCAGCCGGTCTCCAGGACCGCGCCCTCGCTGAGGTCGACGACGTGCAGCTTGAGCCTCGCCAGCTTGTCGGCCACGGTGTGCCCGGGGCCCGGCAGGAAACTGGCGCGCACCCGGAATGCCTTTTCGCCAAGGCGCAGATCGAGGCTCGCTGGCTGAATCTGATCGTCGTCCAGCGGCCGCGGGGCTGTCAGCCGGCCGGCGCCGAAAAGAGCGCTGATTTCCCGATCCGCAAGGATCCCGGTTTCTCGCATGCCGTCTCCCAGTCTTGCCTGCACGCGCCGCTATCAATACCGCCCAACGCGATTGACGCAAGCATATCGCCCCTGTAAAGAAGCCTTATCCCGTGGTGATTTGGCCGACCGGCTTGCTGCCACGTTAAACAAGTCGCTAAAAGGTCGGGTGGAAACCGGCTAGCGGCCTTCGCAGCCGGTTTTTTTGTTGGGTGAATGCAATGAGTGAACACATCGAGAATTCGGACAGGCAATCACGTTGGCGTCCCGCAACCCGCATGGTGCATGGTGGTACGACCCGCTCGCAATTCGGCGAGACCTCCGAGGCGATGTACCTCACTCAGGGGTTCATCTATGACAGCGCCGAAGCCGCCGAGGCCCGTTTCAAGGGCGAGGAGGATGGCTTTATCTATTCGCGCTACGCCAACCCGACAGTCGACATGTTCGAAAAGCGCATGTGTGCGCTGGAAGGCGCGGAAGACGCGCGGGCGACGGCCTCCGGAATGGCGGCCGTGTCGGCGGCCCTTCTGAGCCAGGTGCGCGCCGGCGATCATGTGTTGGCAGCGCGTGCCCTGTTCGGCTCCTGCCGCTGGGTGGTCGAGACGCTTCTGCCGCAAATCGGCGTTGAAACCACGCTGATCGACGGCACCGACCTTGCCAACTGGCAGGAAGCGGTGCAGCCGAACACCAAGGCGTTCTTCCTGGAAAGCCCGACCAACCCGACGCTGGAAGTTATCGATATTGCCGGTGTCTGCGACATCGCCAACAGCGTCGGCGCTTGTGTCGTGGTCGACAATGTCTTCGCCACGCCGCTCTTCCAGAAGCCGCTCGAATTGGGTGCCCACGTGGTGGTCTATTCAGCCACCAAACACATTGACGGCCAGGGGCGCTGCCTCGGCGGTATCGTGCTGTCGGACAAGGAGTGGATCGACGAGAACCTGCACGATTTCTTCCGCCACACCGGGCCATCCATGTCACCGTTCAACGCCTGGACGCTTCTGAAAGGTCTCGAGACTTTGCCTCTGCGTGTGCGCCAACAGACCGAGAGCGCTGCTAAAATCGCTGACTATCTGGCGCAACACGGGTCCATCCAACGGGTTATCTATCCCGGTCGGGCGGACCACCCTCAGGCCGATATCGTTGCCAAACAGATGAGCGGCGGCTCGACGCTCATCGCCTTCGAAATCACGGGTGGCAAGCGCGCCGCCTTCGATTTTGAAAACGCTCTGCGGACCATCCGCATCTCCAACAATCTCGGTGATGCCAAAAGCCTGATCACCCATCCGGCGACCACGACCCACAAGAACCTGACTGAGGAGGCCCGAGCCGAACTGGGCATCTCCGACGGGACGGTTCGTCTGTCGGTGGGACTGGAGGATGTCGACGATCTGATCGAGGACATTGAAGCGGCCCTGAAGACAGGGTGAGCACAACCGTTGCGCTGCGCGCCATTCCGCAATCGGCCGGCGCGCGGCAATCTTACGATGCGTCGATGGACCGGAGCGTGGCCATTGCGCTGTCGAGGAAACGACTGACCAACGCGCGTTCATCAGCGTCCAAGGACTGCGTCAACACGCCATCCCTGTCGAGCGCGCTGGCAATGATGCGGTCATAGACCTCCCAGCCACCCGGCGTCAGGGACCATTCCCATTTCTTGCGGTCATCGCGACCCGGGCGTCTTGTGGTGTAGTGCTTCGCCTCCATCGAGCGAAGACTCCGGCTCACATGCATGCGGTCCATGCCGGTGCCGTTGGCAGTATCCTGCCCGGATGCGTCTGGATGCGCTGCCAGCCACATCATGCAGCGCCATTCTGGCAGCGACAGATTGTTGTCGACGCCAAACGTCGAGTTGAACGGTTTGACCACCAGGTTCATCAGCACGATCAACTTGAAGGTCAGCGTGCTGACCGCCGCCGCATCGGTTCTTTTTTCTTCCGCCATCTCGGTGTCTTTTGCTGTTGGCTGGGGCTTTATACACCGGTAACCCGGACCAGAAACAGGGTGAGCTGCGGCCAATAGACGACTGAAAGCAAGAGCAGTATCAGGGCGCCAAGAAATACCAGGCTTTCCCGAACGACATCCGCGACAGCCACACCAGCCTGCGACCCGGTGACGAAGAGCAGGATGCCGACAGGAGGCGTCACCAGACCGATCGCGGAAGCAAGGACGACGACAACGCCGAGCTGGGTAATGTCGACACCTGCGAGAATGGCCGCCGGTGCGATGATCGGCGCGACCACGATCAGCAATGTGACAGGTTCAAGGACCGTACCGAGAAGCAGAAGCATGATGGCAATGGCCAAAAGAACCGTTGTGGGGCCGGCCGACAGGGATCCAATCAGGTCTGCCAATTCGCCCGCGATACCGGCCCTGGCTGATATCCAGACGAAGGCGCCTGAAATTGCAATGATGATAAGGACCTTTGAACTGTCTTCGGCTGCGCCCACCAATGCGCGCCAGAACTCGGCCAATGTGCTGTCTCGGTAAACGAAAAGAGAGACGATTGCCGCATAGGCGGCCGCAAGAGCACCAATTTCGGAAACGGTGGCGACACCGCTGACCATGCCGGCAACCACGAGCACGGGCATCAGCAATGCGAGTGCGCTGCGGCGCAGGGCAACCCACACCCGGGTCCATCCCTCCCAGGCATAAGCGCGATAACCGCGCCTCAACGCGATCACCACTGACGCAACCAGGAGAAATACGCCCATCAGAAGACCAGGCACAATGCCTGCCACAAACAGTTTCGACGCGTCGGCCGGCGTGAAAAGGGCGAAAACCACCATCGGGATAGACGGTGGAATGACCAGGCCGATCGTTGCCGACGTGGCCGTGACCGCGGCCGCATAGGCGCCGCTATAGCCGTCCCGCTTCATCGCCGGCACCATCATCGAGCCAACAGCCGCAGCATCGGCAACCGCCGATCCGGAAACACCGGCAAACACCATGCTGGCCACGATATTGGCATGCGCCAGCCCACCGCGGATGTGAGCGACCAGGGCGCGCGCCAGTTCAAGCAGTCGCGCGCTCATGCCACCGGCATTCATGATGGTGCCGGCGGCGAAGAAATAGGCAATGGCAGTGAACGCCTGACTGTCGAGGCCGCGCATGAAACTCTGCGCTATCACGAGCGGTTTCATCATCGGGGCGAAGGCCGCGGCAAAGGCCAACGTGGCCAGCGCCATGGCCAGGAAAACCGGAAATCGCAGCGCCAGCAAGACCAGCATCACGACGACCGTAAATCCGACTTCAACCACCGTCCGGTCCCGGGCGTTCGGACAGGAGGTTCAATGCCGCCGCGACGATTAACAGGACCGTTCCGACGAGGATCGGAACGAATTTGATTGACGCCGCAACACCAAGCGACGGGAGTTCGATGAACGTGAACGCGTCATAGGCCCGAAGCGTAAAGACGAAGAGGACGAAGGCAAATGCCAGCGCCACCAGATTGATCAGAACCCGCAGCGCCCACCGGCCGACCTGCAGCCGCGGCAACAGATCGACGGCGATATGTGCCCCCTTCAACCAGCCAAGCGGAAGACCGAGCCAGGCGATCGAAAACAGCATCAATGTCGAAACATCTCGGCCCCACACCAGTCCGCCTGACAGAAAATACCGCAACAGCACCTGCATGACTTCGAGCGCAATCAAAGCGGCCAAAAGGCAGGCAAGCATCATCTGCAGAACCGACTCAAATCGCCGGCGGGCACGGGCGAGCCTTTGGTCCATCAAAGACCGCTTATGGTCTCATAAAGGCCTTGCGGCCAAGCCTTGCCATCCATGCCCGAAACCATAGGCGCAATGGAACTCCTGAAGGCCTCAAGGTCGGGTTCCGTCACCGTCACGCCCTTTTCCTGCAGGGCTGCAAACGCGTCTTTCATCTGTTCGACATGCTCCTTGCGACCGATGGCCCCGGCCTCTTCAGCCGCCTGTTTCAGCCATTGTTTCTGCTCGTCGCTCATGGAAGCCCATTTTTCCGGCGATATCCAGATGCCGATGCCTGAATGTATGTAGTCGATCGGGGCAAAAAACTTGTTCACGTCGGCATAACCGGCACCGATGAAGTCGATCACACCGTTGTCCTGCCCATCAACGACTCCGGTTTTGAGCGAAATCAGAAGCTCGGAGGCCTCGATCGGAGTCGATGCCGCTCCCCAGGCCTTGAACGTGTTGATGATGAAGGGATGCTGAGGGGTACGGATCTTCAAACCCTTGAGATCGTCTGGTTTGACAACCGCCGTATCCGTAGTGGTCACGACACGTGGCGGACGGTCACCGACGTAGCCGAGGTAGACGATGCCGGTCTTCTCCTCGACATCCTTCATCATGTCGGAAAACACGTCGCTTTCCAGGTAGGCGTGGAAGTGGGCCTGATCGCGGAAGAGATAGGGCGCGAACAGCACCAGAAACGGCCGCGCTTCCTTCATGGCAATCATTGCACCGACATCGATGAGGTGAAGGTCAAGGGCATTCGTCCGGGTCTGCGCCCACAACTCGCCGAGGCCGCCGAGCGCGCCACCGGGAACGATGTCGACGGACATGGTCCCGCCGGAGAGTTCCTTGAGCCGGTCGGCAAAACGCACCGCTGCATCCTGATAGGTGGTCTGCGGTGGCGCCACATGGCCCAGTGTCAGAGCGACGTCCGCCGCCCGTGCGGTGCTCCAAGAGAAAACTGCAACTGCGGAGACCAGGCAGATTGCCGCTGCCCGAACCAGATTTTTCATGATGATCCTCCCGATCTTCCTCCGTCCGACTTCGCTCTCGAAGTCTCTTGACAGGCGACACTTAATAACAAATGTTACAAAAAGTCGAGCGCTTTTTGGGGACGCTTGGGAGGAGATGATGATGCTTCGTCGGGTGTGGCTGGTCCGAACATGATCGAAACCGGTTCATCGGATACGGTGCAAAAGCTGTCGCCTGCACAGAAACAGGCTGGCCGTTTTCTGGCGCGATGTCAGTCGGAGGCGGTTCAGGTGACCGTATTCGCAGATGCCCGCGTCGACAGCTTGCTCGAGCTCCGAAGCCGGTATCAAGACCCGAAGCCGACCCTGACCCACCTGCTGATGACAGCCCTTGTTCGCTCATTGGAGCAACACCCGCATTTCAACGCGCATTTCGAGGAAGATCGTCTTCATGTCATCGATCAGGTGCATCTCGGACTGGCGGTCGCCACCCCGAGCGGCGACCTGCTAACCCCGGTGGTTCGCGATTTGCGCAGAAAGTCGCCATTGCAGATTGCCAAATGTGCCCGGGCGCAAACCGAGAAAGCGCGTGCCGGCGCCCTCACCCTGCAAGATGTCCGCGGCGCAAGCTTCACACTTTCGAATGTCGGCCAGACACGCACTGTGCGCTACGCAACTCCGGTTCTGCCGCTGCCTCAGGTCGCAATTCTTGCAACGATGGCGGTGCGTCAGGAACCGGTTATTCGCGACGGCGTTCCGGCGGCAGCCTGGATCCTGCCAATAAGCCTGACCTTCGATCACCGAGTCCACAACGGCGCCGCCGCAACGTCCTTTCTCGACACGTTCGCCACCATTCTCGAACATCCGGATGAGCTCGACGCGCATTCTGATAACCAGGAGGAACGCCCCTGATGATTGAAGTGAAACTCCCGGAAATCGGTGAAGGCGTGACGGAAGCAACGATTGTTCAGTGGAATGTCGATACCGGAAGCCCCGTCACCAAGGGCGACCTTCTGGTGGAGATCATGACCGACAAGGTGAACATCGAGGTGGAAGCCGAAACGTCGGGCCGCCTGGTTGCGATCCTGGCACAAGCGGACGAGGAGGTGCGGGTCGGTTCCGTCATCGCGCACATCGCCCCGACCGAAAAGGATGGCGAACAATGAACGGCAGCAACCGCACACTCCTCGAACTCTATGAATTGATGGCCCTGACACGCGCTCTGGATCGGGTCCTGGGACAGCAGGACGGCCATTGGCATGGCCTGGAAGGGGAGGAAGCGACGATTGCCGGCGTCTATCACGGTCTGCGCAAGTCCGATGTCGTCGCGCCTCATTACCGCGGCGCCGTATCGGCTGCACTCGCCAAAGGGGCGGATCTCAAGACCATTCTGGCCGGCTGCCTGGGCCGTCGTACCTCGTATCACCAGGGGCGGCATCGCAGCGATATATGCGGTCCACCGGAACTTGGTCTGATCGGCCTCTATGCCGGTTCGCTGGGCCCGCCGCTTGGATATGCTGCCGGTGGCGCGCTGGCAGCCAAACTCGATGGCCGGGACGATGTAGCGGTCGGCGTGTTCGGCGATGGATCGTCGAGCCGTGGGGACTGCCACGAAGCCATGAACATGGCCTCGGTTTTGTGCCTGCCGATGATCTTCGTGTGCCAGAACAACCAGATCGCGATATCAACCGAACTGTCTGCCGGTATCGGCGGCAAGATCGTCGACCGCGGACCGGCAACCGGAATGCCCGGGGTGCGGGTCGATGGCAACGACGTGGTCGCGGTCAAGGATGCGATGGAAGAGGCGCTGGCCAGGGCCCGATCCGGCGACGGCCCGACCCTGATCGAGTGCCTGACGTTCCGAGTTGCCGGTCATTTCTACTCCGACGCAGAGGACTACCGTGACCCTGACGAGATCGCGCAATGGCGCGAACAGGACCCCATCACCCGGTTCAGGACCCGGCTTGTGGCCCAGGGTATCGAATCCACCGAGGCCCTGGATGCGGCTGATGCGCGAATTCTGACGGAGGTGCAAACCGCTTTCGACGCCGCCCTTGATGAACCGGTACCGACAGCCGACGACCTTGCAGCAGAGACCGTCTATGCGGAGGCCACCCGATGACACGAATGACCTTTCAGCAGGCAACCGTAACGGCCATTCGGGACGAAATGCGCCGTGATCGCGACGTGTTCGTCATGGGAGAGGATATCGGCCGGTTCGGAGGACCGTTGCGATCCAATGCAGGATTGTGGGAGGAATTCGGCGACCAGGGCCGGGTCATCGACGTGCCTATCTCGGAAAGCACGTTCGTCGGCGTCGGCGTCGGTGCGGCGATGCAGGGCAAACGTCCGGTGGTCGACCTGATGTTCCTGGAGTTTCTGGCGCTGGCCATGCAGCAATTCCTCGATGCCGGTGCCATGCACTACTATTCCGGCGGCAGCCAGCGGGTGCCGCTCGTGGTACGTGCCAAATTCGGCGTCGGCCCTTTCCATGGCCACGCCTATGACCATCATTCATGGCTGATGAACATGCCGGGGGTAAAGATCGTTGCGCCGTCCAATCCCGTCGATGCCCATGGTTTGATGCTGTCTGCCATACGCGATGACAATCCGGTGCTGTTTCTCGAACACATGGCACTCTATCATGCCGGAAAAGCCGACCTCGACACCGACAATGCCGGGGCGGTGCCCCTGGGACAGGCTACAGTTGCACGCTCTGGAACCGACGTAACGCTGGTCGGCTATGGGCTGATGATCAAGCGAGCGCTCAACGCCGCCACCAGGCTCGAAGCCGACGACGTCTCCGCGGAGATTGTTGACCTGCGGACGATTTCGCCGCTCGATGAGGAGACCATTCTCCAATCGGTACGCAAGACCGGCCGCTTGGTCGTTCTCTCCGAAGCCGTCGGACGCGGCAGTTCGGTCAACGACGTCATCGCCCTGGTTACGGACAAGGGGTTCAAACACCTAAAAGCGCCGGTTCGCAGAATCGCGCCTCCAGAAATCCCGACGCCTTTTGCGCGCGAACTGGAGCGTGCGTACCTGCCCGACGAGAAGCGTATTGTCGAAACGGTGTGGGGTCTCCTCAACGCTTAAGTCCCGTCCGACGGTGGAAGTTCGCTGAGCCGATTGACATCCTCCCATATTTGAGAATATTTCTCTTATATGATAACCGAGGACGAAACCCAGATTGACAACCGCCTTGCCAAGCGCCTGCGCGATCTGCGTAGCGAGAGGGGCTGGTCGCTTGATGCGCTGGCCCAACGCAGCGGCGTGAGCCGTGCCACGCTGTCTCGCATGGAAAATGCCGAGGTGAGCCCTACAGCCCAGGTCCTCAATAAGCTGTGCGTCACCTTCGGAATGACCCTGTCGCGACTGATGTTGATGGTCGAGGACGAGTTTGCGCCACTTGTCCGCCACGAGGCCCAGCCGGTCTGGATCGATCCGGAGAACGGTTTCCAGCGTCGTTCCGTATCGCCGCCGGCGCGGGCGTTATCAGGCGAAGCTCTGGAATGCCGTCTGGAACCCGGTGCCCGGATTGCCTATGACCGTTCGCCACGCCCGGGGCTGGAACACCATCTCATCTTGCTCGACGGCAGGCTGACGATTGAGGCCGACGGCCGGCGCCACGATTTGAACGCCGGCGACTGCCTGCGCTACCAGTTGTTCGGCCCATCCGTGTTTGCCACTGACGACGGTCAGGGCGCCCACTATCTCCTGTTCCTTGTGTGAGGTCTTGATGAACGCGACCCTGGATATTCATTCCGTGACGCCGGCACAATTCGAGGAAAACGTCGACGAACTGGCGAAGCTCATGCAGGCCTGTGTTCATGCCGGCGCCAGTATCAATTTCATCATGCCCTTTCCAATCGACGAAAGCCTCGATTTCTGGCGGCGAAAGGTGCAACCGGCTCTCAACGACGGCAGTCGTGTGCTTTTGGTGGCGCGTCATGAGGGAAAGATAGCGGGGTCCGTGCAGCTCGACTGCGACACGCCGCCGAACCAGCCGCACCGGGCGGAGATCACCAAGCTGATGGTGCATCCCGACGTGCGCCGTCGGGGCGTGGCGCGAACCTTGATGCACGAGGTTGAGGCAATCGCCTTGCAGCGACGGCGCAACCTGATCACGCTCGACACGCGCACCGGCGATTCTGCCGAGCCGCTCTACGCCTCACTCGGTTACAAGACCGCGGGAATCATTCCCGGTTACTGCCGCGACACCCATGAGGAGCGGCTTGAAGCCACCACCATCATGCACAAGGATCTCTGATATGCAGGCGTCGGTCCTGGTGCTGATTTCGCTGGCCGCCGGCGCTCTCCTGGCGGCTCAGGCTCCCATATTCGCGCGCTCTGCCGACCACGCGGGCGGACCGGTCCAGGCGGCCATCCTGGCCTTTGCGGTGGCGCTATCCGCCCTTCTGCTCATCGGTTTCAGCACCGGCGTCGGCTTGCCCAGAGCGGGCGTCCTGCGTATGCCGGTGTGGCTCTGGACGGGCGGCCTGATCGGCATGGCGGTTGTGCTGCTCAGCATCCACGCGGTGCCGCGCATCGGAACCGGCTCATTCGTTTCGGCCATCGTCTGCGGACAGCTGATCGCCGCCCTGTTCTATGACCATATTGGTGCATTCGGCATGGAAACTCGACGGATCGGCTTGAGTGAACTTGCCGGCGTGGCACTGTTGCTCGCCGGTGTGTATCTGATTTCCGGACAGCGCGGCTAAGCCGTCGGGCCGACTATCTGCGCCTGGTGAGCCTCTAAGCAAGCACCACGGAATCCATGATGGCTGCATAGTGGCAACCTGCTCCACCAAGGACAAACACATGCCAGATGGCGTTCTGGAAGCGAAGTCCGTCCCAGACGTGAAACAGAACACCAATCGTGTAAAGCAGACCTCCGGCGACAAGCAGCAGAAGGGTGCGGGTCGACAGAGCGCCCAGCAACGGCAGGAAAATCAACACGGCACACCAGCCAAGCACCAGGTAAAGCGCGAAGGAAGTCCTTTTGAGCCGGTTCGGGAAAAACAGCTTGGTTGTCATGCCGAAAGTCGCCAGCGACCAGACCAGCGCCAGGAAGCCGCCGCCGGTCCAACCCGCCAGCTTGACCGCCATGAATGGTGTGTAAGTCGAGGCGATCTTGAAATAGATTGTCGCCTGATCGAAGCGTCGCAACAGCTCTTTCATCGGCGAAATGCCGACCATGTTGTAAGCCGCCGAAACGCAGAAGACGGCCACCAGTCCGACACTGTAAACTGCAACGCTGGCGAAAGACGCTGCTGGCAGAGAACCGGCGGCAAACAGAAACAGAACGACCACACCGACAATCGCGGCGCTGATGCTCAGCACATGTACGATTCCGTCAGCAAGCAGTTCGGAACGGCTGTATTGCGGAAAATCCGGATCGGTCATGGTGTCGACTGTAACCCTGCCTGACATGACGTCGCAATTGTTGATCACCGCCATGTGACGCTGCTTCAGGGCAATCTCAAGGCAATTTTCAAAACCGTTGCGAGACCGTGAGCCCTTTATCTGCGGGCAAAGACCCGGCCGGCCAGAATAATGCGTGACAGTGCTGTATAAAAGCAGATGGCGGCAAAGACGTAGGCGATGACGGTAAAGTGCTGCGGGAACACGCACATCACGGACAACACCGCAATGGTTTCGGTGCCTTCGGCCAGACCGGTGGTGAAGTAAAGGGATTTTTCGCCGCGCACGGTGCTGACCATCTTGTGACGCTCGGCCATGATCGCATAGGCGAGGAAGGTCGACCCGTTGATATAGAAGGACAGGATCAGGACAGCGCCAGCGACACCATTGCCCATCGGATCTGCGAGAATGAAACCAAGCGGAATGGCTCCGTAAAAGACAAAATCCAGCACAATATCCAGATAGCCGCCAAAGTCGGTGATTTTGGTGGCTTTGGCTACGGAGCCGTCGAGACCATCGAAAAACCGGCTGATCAGCAACAGCACAAGGCCGACGAGAAAGGCGTGTTGCCAGATGGCAAAGGCCGCCGCCAGGCCGACCAGGCAGCCAGCCACGGTCACCGAATTGGCCGTCACGCCATAGGACGCAACCCGCCTTCCCGCCGCATCAAGGGTCGGATCGATCAGTTTTCGAACGGCGCCATCGAGCATTGCTTACCTCTTATACGCCCATGCATACAACTTTCACGCTGGCGCGAAAGCCATCTTTCGTCACAATCGCGTCAGTTCGGTTTGAACCCTAACGCGCGATCTGCGTCACGACCAGATCGTACCTTCGGCAGGCGCGCACAAACCGGATTCCCCTTTCTTTCCAGATGATTTATACAGAATAGCGCGATCAGAGCGCCATGGGGAAATTGCGATCATGTACCGAGCCCGGACACATGATATCGAGATCACGGTCGAGCCCTTCTATCTGGAAGAGCAGTCCGAACCGGATGACAGCCGCTATGTCTGGGGATACCGGATCGTCATTCACAACGAGTCCGACGAGACCGTGCAGCTGCGCGATCGCTATTGGCGCATCACCGACGCGACCGGCCAGGTCGACGAAGTCAGCGGAGAAGGCGTGGTCGGCGAGCAGCCGGTCATCGATCCGGGTGAGAGTTTCGAATATTCCTCCGGCTGCCCGCTCGACACGCCGTCCGGTGTGATGGTCGGGCAGTACCGAATGGAACGCAACAACGGCGACAGCTTCATGGTCGACATTCCAGCGTTCTCGCTGGATGTTCCGGGCATGGCGAGAACCCTTAATTGAACGCAGCCCTCGATTTTCGTCCGGTCGTCCTGGTCGCCGGTATCCTGGTGACGACGCTGGGCTTGGCAATGCTGCTCCCTGCGATTGTCGATATTTCCGCTGGCAATGAGGATTGGGGGGTCTTCGCCGCCGCGTCGCTCCTGACCACGCTGGTCGGGCTGTCGCTCTTCGCCGCCACCCGGGGAACGCCCAAAGGACTGTCCACCCGCCAGGCATTGCTCATGACCGTGGTTTCCTGGGTCGCGCTGGTGGCCTTTGGTGCCCTGCCCTTCATCTGGTCGGGCGTGGTCCCCAGTTATACGGATGCGTTTTTCGAGACCATGTCGGGTCTCACCACCACCGGCGCCACGGTCATCGGCGACCTCGATACGGCTCCACCCGGCATCCTGTTCTGGCGCGGCCTGCTGCAATGGCTGGGCGGTCTGGGGATCATTGTCATGGCCATTGCCGTCCTGCCGATGCTGCAAATCGGCGGCATGCAGTTGTTCAAGGCGGAGGCGTTCGATACAGCGGAAAAAATCCTGCCGCGGGCAACGCAGATTTCGAGCTCGATCACTCTGGTTTTCATCGCCTTCACGGTTCTGTGCTGCATCCTCTTCCTGGCGGCCGGCATGCCGATCGATGACGCCGTCGTCCATGCGATGACGACCGTGGCAACCGGCGGGTTCTCCACCAAGGACGAGTCGATCGGCTTTTACGACAGCGCGGCGATCGACTGGATCACGATCGTTTTCATGATCCTCGGATCGATCCCCTTCATTCTCTACGTCCAGATGCTGCAGGGCCGGGTACGGCCATTTCTCATCGATTCTCAGGTGCGTGTGTTCCTCGGGCTGCTGATCATCGCCACCCTGATTGCCTGGTTGATGGCCCATTGGGGCAACCACCATGTCGGCCTCGACGGGCTGCGCTTTGCTGCGTTCAACGTGGTGTCGATCACCACCGGGACCGGCTACGCAACCACCGATTACGGCCTTTGGGGCCCGCATGCCATTTCGTTCTTCTTCGTAATCATGTTCATCGGGGGTTGCGCCGGCTCGACCTCCTGCGGCATCAAGATTTTTCGGTTTCAGGTGCTGTTCGAGGCGATCCGCCAGCACATCAGCCAGGTGATGTACCCGCACGGGATCTTTCGACCGAAATTTAACGGCCGGCCCATCGACCCGCGCGTTATCGCCTCGGTGATGAGTTTCATGTTTCTCTATGTGGTCAGCTTCGGCGTCATTGCCGTCGCGCTGATCTTTACCGGTCTCGACACCACCACGGCCCTGTCGGGAGCCGGCTCAGCGATCTCCAATGTCGGTCCTGGCCTCGGCACCATCATCGGTCCGGCGGGCAATTATGCGCCGCTCAACGACACGGCCAAATGGGTGCTGTCAGCCGGCATGTTGCTCGGCCGGCTTGAGCTGTTCACCATCATGGTGCTGTTCCTGCCGCGCTTCTGGCGAACGTAAGCGGTCAGGCGGAACTCAAAAGACGCTATCGAGCCCGGCGCCCTGCCGTTCCGGCTCGACCAGGATCATGTCACCAGGACCGATCGCGCCGCCAGTAATGACCTCGGCATAGATGCCCATGTCGAAATGGCCATAATTCTTGCGCAGCAAATAGGGCACGCGCAAATCCCGCTCTGATGTGGTCGGATTGACCTCCGTCGCGGCACAGCGCTGGGTGCGCAGCAGAACTCTCAGCCGCGCCTGACCCAGGCTGATCTCACGATCAACCAGATCCAGCTCCGCAAATGGCGGCCAGCCGCGAAAGTAGATGTTGCCGCGAAAACGCATCGGGTCGACGGTTTCGCCGATCCGCGCGCCAAAAGCCTCGACCGAATCCAGATTGATCAGCGAGACCGCATTCATCATCGTCTCGGAAACAACCGAAACATCGGTGAAGCGGTGCGGCGATCCCTCGACGAATTGCGGCCGCTCGGCGTCGGAAAGGTCAAGCAACCGGGTCAGGAAGTCGGCTGCCGCGCGTTTGCCATCCTCGGCTGACAGGTCGAACCGCAAGGTGCCCCCATCATTGGCGTGGGCGACAAATTCGCTGGTCGAAGCGTCGTAAGAGGTCTTCAGGCCAGCCAGTTTCGCGTGCTCCGCCAACACGATGAAACTTGTTTTCGGGAGCGGCTTCGGGTTGGCGGGATCGAAGCCGCTATTGGCCTTGGCAAAGCCGAACAGGCGGTCGCCCGGAAAACCCTGACCCACCTCCAGATCGACGCTGTCCAGCGGCCGGGCGCTCAGCCCCTTGACCGGATAGGTGAACAGCTCTTCGACGCGTCCCTGCATCGTTTGCTCCCTAACGACTCGCGGAACGCTACCGATGGCAACAAATGCGGTTGACTACAAGGGGGCGCGCGGAAAAACCCCGACCGTCATCGGTCATCCGAGCCGGCGATGGCAGTCCCGGAGAATATCGGCCGCACCCAGCATCATGTCATTGACGATTTCGGCGGCCTGTCTGATGTCATAGACAAATCCGACGCCCTGCCCTGCAAGCCAGGCCATTTCCTCCCAGTCGCTTTTGGTTTCGGGCGTCAGCAGGATGACATCGAAGCGTCGCTTCGTGTGCGGCTGACCGAGAAACACAGTCTCGCCTATGACCGGCTCGTAGTCGCGTACTTGTGGGTACGTCCTGCAGCCGGCCGGTGAAATCGTCAACCACCCGACAGCGAAGCAACCGTATCGGAATGAAATCCGGCATCTCCGGGCCGAACACACCGGAGCACACCGTGTCGCTGCCTTCGCTCGGCAGCAGACGTCGATGATGTTCGGGATGAACATTGGCCTCCTCCGTAGCGACCAGCCTGGTCCCGACCCAGGCGCCATCCGCACCTAGCGCCAGGGCGCCCGCCACGCCGCACGCGTCGGCGATACCGCCGGAGGCGAACACCGTGGCCCGGTTGCCGACCGCGTCGATCATGGCGAGAATCAGCGCCAATTTGCCCAATCCGCCGTGCGTGACCGCCGGCTTCCCAGTCCTGCGCGATGATGGCTCGACGCCGCAACCGACGGCAATCTCCGCATCCTCGTTCGTGCCGACCTGCACCCAGACAGCGCAATGGTCGAGTGGATGTCCCCAGTGAAACGAACGATCGGCACGCGCTCCTTGCCTCAAACCACCCGCTGTTCTTCATTGCCGAAGAAGATGATGAAATTGATGTTGAAGACATCGCCCGTCGCCGTTCGCGGTCCCCGTATCACCGGACGCAACTCATCCGCCTGCATGAAGCCGACTCCGATAGCGCCGATGCCGCCGGCACCGGCCACGGCGATGACCAGTCCCAGCTTTTCACCCGCAAAGGCCATTGCGGCCTGCGCAAACGGATGCCGGACGCCGTAGCGCTCCATGACACGTGTGGCAATGCTTGCCATTTTCATTCCTCCCGCTGTCTGTAGGTGGCAAGAGGCTATCGGCAAACGGGCTATGTAACTTGGACGAACGGGGACCGATTGACGGAGCTGATCTAGTACAATCATGAGTTGATTTTTTTGTTGACAAATCGTATAAGATTGGATTACCTTAGGTTGAAATTTATTTCGAATTTCGCGGATAGGCTTTAGCGCTTGTCTATATGGCTGCAAGTAGAGTTTCGTGTTGAATGTTATAATTGATCAACGAATAGTGATCTTCGTCCCATTACAATCGTAGCCAATAGCCAATTAATCATCTTTTCACCAAGGAAATGAGGTTTCAAAATCTTATTTTTATCAAATATAAACGGAGCGCAATCAGCACTTTAAGGAGTGGGCTGACCTGGAATTAGCTGGGCATGAACCGAACAAGGAGGCGCGCTTGAATCCAATTATCGTCATTCCTTCCCGACTAGGTTCTACGCGCCTACCAGGCAAGGCCCTAAAATATATTCACGGCGATCCAATGATCGTCCACGTTTGGCGCCGAGGATTGGAGGCCGATCTGGGTCGAGTAATCGTGGCCGCTGGTGATCAGGAAATAGTGGATGTTATTCGTTCTCACGGCGGAGAAGCAGTCCTCACTGACCCGATGCTACCGAGCGGATCTGATAGAGCAAAGGCAGCGCTTACGCTTGCCGATTTGCCCGAAGAACATGACGTGATTGTTGTACTACAGGGTGATCTGCCCATCATAGAGCCGTCCGCGATTAGAGGTACATTAACGCCTCTCCTGAAAAGCCCAGAGTGTGACATTGGAACCTTGGCAACAAAAATTGAGAACACCGAGGAAATCCGTTCAAACAGTGTCGTCAAAATTGCACTGTCTAAGGCTCCCGGTGAGTTAATAGGTCGTGCTGTCTACTTTAGCCGTTCGTCAATTCCTTCCGGAGTTGGTGCGTATTTTCATCACATAGGGATTTATGCATACCGAAAGAAAACGCTCGATAAGTTTGTTGACCTTCCGGTGGGTCATCTTGAGAGACGAGAGCGCTTAGAACAATTGCGAGCTCTTGAAAACGGTATGCGTATCGACGCGTCAATTGTGGATACCGAACCGTTGGGGGTCGACACCGCTGAGGACTTGGAAATGGCTATCGAGATTCTGAAATCATAATGTATTTTTGTTGTTGGAAAATCTTACCGTTAATTAGTTTCCGCATTTATTAAAATTATTGAGACCGAGCGCGGTAGTGTAAGTCACGTTGGGTTCGTTTCAGGATTGATTGCTTCGGATTTCACCGGTCACCGAGATCTCCGTGATCCTCGCAATTTTTCAAAGCGTTACCGATGGCAACAAACACCGTTCAGGACAAGTCACAATTTTGAATGGGTTAGATCAGGCCGAACCGGTCCGTGGCCGGTGGCCGAAAACCGAGACGAAAGCGGTTCGTATGTCATTTCCGATACCGACAAGGGACGGCACCAGGAACAGGACAATCAGAGTGGCCATGGCGAGACCGAAGACAATGGTGACCGCCATCGGGAGCAGAAACTGGGCCTGCAGACTGCGTTCGAACAACAGCGGCAACAGGCCGCCAATGGTGGTCAGCGAGGTGAGCAGCACCGCCCGCAACCGGTCTCTGCTCGCTCCGATGGCCGCTTCCTCAAGATCCTCGCCCTGTTTCAACCGTTCGTCGAGGCGGGATACGAGAATGATGGAGTCGTTGACCAGGATTCCTGCCAATCCGAGCAGACCGATGATCGACAGAATGGTCAATTGGATGCCGAGCAGCCAATGGCCAAGCACGGCACCGACCAGTCCGAAAGGAATGATCAGCATCACTGCGATCGGTCGCCAGTAGCTGGCGAAGACCCAGGCGAGGATGATGTAGATCACCGACAGGGCGACCAGGGCACCGAGGCGCAGGTCGGCAAATGCTGTCCTCTGCTCCTGCGAACGGCCGCCGAAGGCGTAGTCGATATTGTAGCGCGCAGCGATTCCCGCGATTGCACCGCTTTGCTCCAACTCCTCGATCACGCCGTCCGTCGTGTTGACTTCGTTGTCGATGTCGCCAGTCACCGATATCTCGGTCTTGCCGTCCTTGCGCGAGATATAGGCGAAGCCCTGGCGCTCCGTCAGCCTTGCCACTTCGGTCAGCGGCACGAACTCGCCGGACGGGCTCCTCAGTTCGAAATTGCGCAAGGCGCTGGTTCCAGCGCTGCGTGCGACTTGGGATACGCGCACAGTGACTTCGTCGTCGCCCCGCGCAAAGCGGAACGGAATTCGACCGTCAAAGGCGTTGCGCAACTGGCGGCCGATACTGTCGGCCGAGAATCCCAGCGCAGCTCCGCGCGGGAGCATTTCAACGACGAGCTCCGGTTTGCCATAGGGCAGGTTGTCATCGACACCCGAAACGCCGGCGATCGATCCGACAATCGGAATGATTTCGTTGGCCGCGGCCTTGAGATCGGAGATCCGATCGCCACGCAGTTCCACGTCGATGTCCCGTCCGGGCGGGCCGCCGCGCGATTGAAAAACTGAAAACCGCGATACACCGGGAATTCCCGGGACTTCCCGCCGCCAGGCCCGGACGATATCCGGCGTTCGAACCGAGCGGACCTCAGACTGTGTCAGTTGCACCTTGATGGTGGCGCTGGTGCCGCCGAAACGGCTGGCCTTGCTGAACATGACGAAGATCGATTCGGCCAGCGGCTCCCCACCATCCGTCAGCTCTGCTTCGATATTGCGGAACGCGCCTTCAATGCGAGCGATGGCCTTGAACGCTTCCTCCTCCGGCAGGCCGGCAAGGAACGAGACGTTGCCCCGAATGTTCTCCGCTTCGGGCGACGGAAAGAAGACGAATTCCACCCGTTTGCCCTGGATCAGACCGGCGACAAGGATCATGGCGAGACCCACCGCGATAGCCACTGTCACATAACGCCAGCGGTACGAGAGGGAGACGAAGCGATCGAAGGGTCCGTCTCGAAAGCGCATGAAATTGCCATCGAACCAGATTCGGAAGCGACTTTCCCGCAGGCCACTTGCATTCGGATGCTTGCTCGCGGCACGACGACGGAACCACAGAATCATCGCTTCCAGCGCCGTGGCAAGCAGCAGGGCGAGCCCTGCGGCGATCATTGTCCGAACCGGCATTGCGGCTTCTGCAAAAGTGTCAAAAGCGGATTTCAACGGACCGGCATCCGGCAGAATGCCAGCCAAGGGTGAAAACGGCGCCGTCGCCACCGTGGCCAGCACAACGAAAACGAAGGCGAAGAAAAACTGCCGCCAGTAAGACCAGCGCGGAGCTCGCTGCGCCTCCAGCGCATGCGCCAGGTGACCGGGCAGCACATAGAAACACTCCAGCAGGCTGGCAACGATGACGGCGATCACCACCAGCGGAAGCACGCCCATGATCTGACCGATCGTGTCGGTGATCAGCAGCATTGGAGCGAAGGCCGCAAGCGTCGTGGTCATGGCGGCCATGACCGGTTTGATCATCATGCCAACACCGTTTTCAGCGGCCACCATGGGGCTGTCCCCCATTTCGAGTCTGGTGTTGGTGTGTTCGCCTACCACAATGGCATCGTCGACAATGATACCGAGCATCATGATCAGACCGAACAGCGATATCATGTTGATCGACTGGCCTGTCATGAACATGAAGCCGACGGTCGCCAGCAGCGCCACCGGAATGCCGGCCGCGACCCAGAATGCAATCCGGCTGTTGAGAAAGATAAACAGGATACCGACGACCAGAACCAGGCCACTCGTGCCATTCTTCACCAGCAACATGATCCGCTCGTACAGCGAATCCGCGGCCACTTCATAGGTGTTGATTTCGATGTTTTGTGGCAGCTGTGGAACGATCTCTTCAAGATAGTCGCTGAGGATGCGCGCGGTGCGCAGGGTATCGGCCGATGCCGCTCGCCGCACGTCGATCTCGATACCGATGTTGCCGCCGGTGAAGCCGCGCGTCTCGTCCTTGTCGAATCCGTTCTGGACGTCCGCAATGTCGCCCAGAAGCACCTTTTCGCCGGACGGAAAGGCGAGCACTTCAACCTCACTCAGCGTTTCCGGGGTCTCGGCGTCGGCGAGCGAACGAAGCTGGCGCTCGAGAGAGCCTTCCAGGCTGCCGGAGGGCAGGTCCTTGCTGTTGTTGGTGATTGAGTCCGATACATCTGCGATGGTCAGCCCAAGCCGCCGCAACTCGCGCTCCGGCACATCGACCTGCAGTTCCGGAGCACGCAGCGCGGTAAAGTCGACCTTGTCGATGCCCCGGGCGATCAGATCATCGCGGATGCGTTTGGCCCATTGCCGCTTCACTTCTTCCGAGGCAGTGCCGCCGACCGACAGACTGGCAACGCGGTCGAAGAAGTTCGACTTGCTGACCGTTGGTTCCTCGGCGTCTTCAGGAAGCGTGGAAATACCCTTAACCGACGCCTCGACCTCCGACAGCGCCTTTTGCATGTCGGTGCCATCTTCGAATTCGAGGCGGATCGATCCGGAGCCTTCGCGCGCCGTCGAAGTCATTTCGTCGACGCCCTCGGTGAAGCGGACCTCAGGTTCGATGACCGCCAGAATGTTGCGCTCGATGTCCTCGGCGCTGGCACCTGACCAGGTAATGGAAACGTTGATGTTTGGCCGATCGACGGACGGGAAGAACTGGGTGTTGATCCTGAGGATGCTGAAGACACCGATGAGGATCATCAGCATCATCAACAGATTGGCGGCGTTCGGATGGCGGATGAAGGTCCGCACGAAACCGCCAGGTCCGCTGCCGGATGCTTCAGGCTGGTAAGGTGCGTCAGCCACCCTGCCCGTCTCCGGTCTTGCCTGCCGTTCGAGCACCCCGCCTCGGCCGGTCGCCAGACAGCGGACCGCGCACGCGCACGCCGTCGTCGGCCTGGGTCAGATGCGTTGTCATGACCACGTCACCATCCTTCAACCCGGAGGCAATAATGACATCTTCGCCGTCGAAGGCCGCCACTTCGACCGGGCGTCGCGACAACAGGCCCTCTTCAATGACGAAAACCGCATCGCCATTGTAAAGAGCCGTCTCCGGAATCCTGTAGGACTCCGTATAAAGGCGGTCCGGAACATCGATCTCAACGAACGCACCCGGGCGCAGCTGAACTTCCGATCCCGTCGGATCGATGCGCGCCACCACCTCGACCCCGCCGCGGGTGGAAGCGACTTCCGCAGCGATACGTTCAATTTCGCCATTATAGACATACCGTGAGCGGCCAACCGCCCAGACTACCTCGACCTCGCGGCCGATCAGGGGATCCGCGTCGACCGATATGCGGCCGAACTGGGCGTCTGTCAGCGTAAAGCGCGCTTCCAGAGCCCCATCGTCATACATCGCCGCAACGAGGTCATTGCTGCCAACGAAGCGGCCGACCTCGGCGCTGGCTGAGTTGACGACTCCGGCAAAAGGCGCTTTCAGCATCGTGTTTTCGAGATTGCGCTCGGCCTGCTGCACTTTCCACACAAGACTGTCGATATTGGCCTTCTGCTGCTCGCGCCTGGCATCTTCAATGACCAGATTGTTGCGCCGTTGACTGACGGCCTGTTCGCGCTGCGACAGGATCAATCGCCGATCCTCGATCTGTTTTTGCGTTAGCGTGCCGCTATCGGCAAGGGACTGCGCACGGCTGAGGTCGCTATCGGCGAGAGTCCACTGCATCTCGGCGGCCGATAGCTGATCCTGCTCGGCCTGGATTCGTGCTTCTGTCTCCGCCAGTGTCGCGCGCGCCTGAGCAAGATTGGCCCGCGCTTCGGCCAGGGCTCCGCGGTAATTGAACGGGTCGATTTCGATCAGAACGTCGCCTCCCGCGACGTGAGACCCGGCCTTGAGAGCGGGATGGATGGCGACAACCTCACCGCTCACCAGCGGCCGCAATTCAACATAGCGCGCCGCCTGCACTTCGCCGAAGAGCTGCAATTCCGGCCGGTTGCTCTCCGGCTGGACGGTCACGGACTCCACCGTGAAAACGGCGGGACGGAACGGACGGGCTTCGCGCTCAGGCTTGGTGTCGATCAGCCTGTTCATGACGACATAGGATCCGCCCAGCACCGCGAGCATCAGCAACACTTGCAGCCCGGCACGGGCACCGCCCCAAAACCGTGACCGCGACGCAACCGGTTTCGCCGCGGCGGAATCCGCCCCGGAGGATGTCGACTCGGTCTCACCGTCTATTGATTTCAACATGTTCCCAACGCGTTTCGCCTGTCTTGGGCCATCAAACCCAGACCGCAAGCCGGGACTCTAACACAGCCCCGTCCGGCATAGGCGGATCATATAGCCTCAAGCCCCCCGGTTGCCATACCTTGTTGGTTTCCGGATTGTCGCAAAATGTAACGAAAACGGATCAATAGGATGTAGGGCGGGAGGCCCGGCAGCGCGATAAAAATTCCGTCACCGGTCACCAATTGAGGCACAAAAGGAAAAACCGCCTTGTATTCAATTGGTTAAGATCGACCGATCCGCACCGCCAGTTACCCGCTAACTGCCGATTTCGCTCGGATCGAAATTGTATTCAGCCGAACAGAATTCGCATTTGACAGATATTTTCCCGTCTTCAATGCTTTCGGCCAGTTCGTCTTCGTCGAACCCGTCCAGCACGGATCGTATCTTGTCACGCGAACATGAGCATTTGTCGCGGACAGCGACCGGTTCGAAAACCCGCACGCCACGCTCATGAAAGAGGCGGTAGAGCAGGCGTTCGGACCCAACCTGAGGGTCTGCCAGCTCGTCATCGGCGATGGTTTCCATCAGCGCCTTGGCCTCGACCCAATCTTCATCTTCGTCGTATTCGAATTCCTCGACATCGTCCGGAACGTCGCCGCCGGGCAGGTCAGCCTGGCGCATTCGCTCTTCCGATTCGGGCAGAAACTGCAATACCACGCCGCCGGCGCGCCAGTGATGGCCAGAGCCGCCGGCGCCGTCCGGCGCGTAAAGCTGCGCTGCCGCAAGCCGGACTTCTGTCGGAATCTGCTCCGACTGTCTGAAATAGGCACAGGCGATCTCTTCCAGGGTGGCGCCGTTGAGTTCGACGATGCCCTGGTAGCGCTGCATATGCGAACCCTGGTCGATGGTGAATGCGAGAATACCGCCACCCAGCAGTTCCTGCGGCTCAAGGCGGCCTTCTGCCACCGCCTCGGCCAGGGCCTTTTCATCGAAACGGGCATAGGCACGCAAACTGTCCGGTGTGGAGAAATCGGCCACCAGCATATCCACCGGCCCGTCGCTCTGAGTCTGAACGATGAACTTGCCTTCGAACTTGAGCGATGTCCCGAGCAATACGGTCAGGGTGATCGCCTCGGCCAACAGCCGGGCCACCGGTTCGGGATAGTCGTGCCGGCCAAGAATGGCGTCGAGCATCGGTCCCAGTTGCACGGCACGGCCGCGCGCGTCCAGGCCCTCCACCTGAAAAGGCACGACCTGATCGTCACCGGCGTAGCCAATATCGCCAAAAGCTATTTTTTCCGTCGTCATGAGAAATCGGCGCCTGTCAAAAGCCTGAGCGCTTTTTGTTTGTTGTTGTTATCTAGAGCCTGTCGAAACACCAGGCCAGTATGGCCTTTTGAGCGTGCATGCGGTTTTCGGCTTCGTCGAACACCACCGACTGCGGACCGTCGATGACCGCATCAGTGACTTCCTCGCCGCGATGGGCAGGCAGGCAATGCATGAACAACGCATCGCGCCGCGCATGCGCCATCAGATCGTCATTGACCTGGTAGGGTGCGAACACATTGTGGCCGCGGGCGCGCTGCTCCTGCCCCATCGACACCCAGGTGTCGGTGATGACACAATCGGAATCGCTGACGGCCACCTGGGGATCGCGCGTCATCATGACCTCGCCGCCCTCTTTGCGGGCCCAGTCGACAAAGTGCTGTGCCGGCTCCGAACCCTCCGGCACACCGATATTCATGCGATAGCCGAACCGCGCGGATCCCTCCAGCAGCGAGTGCAGAACGTTGTTGCCGTCGCCAACCCAGGACAGGGTCTTGCCGGCAATCGATCCGCGATGCTGCTCGTAGGTCATGACATCGGCCATGATCTGGCACGGGTGGGTGTCGTCTGTGAGGCCGTTGATCACCGGAACCGTGGCATATTCGGCAAGCTCCATCAGACGCCGGTGATCGGTCGTGCGGATCATGACGGCATCCACATAGCGCGACAGGACACGCGCCGTGTCGGCGATCGACTCGGCGCGGCCGAGTTGCATCTCGTTGCCGGATAGCATCAACGTTTCACCGCCGAGCTGACGCATGCCAACATCGAAGGACACGCGGGTGCGGGTCGACGGCTTCTCGAAAATCATGGCGAGAATCTTGCCCTCGAGCGGCCGGTCGGCCGTACCCTGAGCAGTGGCTGCCTTGCGATCGCGCGCGTGATCGAGGATGGCGCGCAGGTCCCCGGCACCAACAGCGGAAAGATCGAGGAAATGACGGGGGCCGCCATTCATGGTCATGGGCGTTTTCCTTGTCGCTGGTGCGGGCCTGGCGTCCCGCCACCCATTAGCCGTCGCTGGAGGACAGTTGCGCGGCTGCGGCTTCGAGCCTTGCAAGGCCGTCGCGTGCTTCTTCGGCGGTGACGGTCAACGGCGGCAGCAGCCGTACCACATTGTCGCCAGCGGGCGCGCCCAACAGGTGCCGGTCGCGCATGGCGCTCAGCAACTCGCCATTTGGGCACTTGCATTTGACCCCGAGCATCAGCCCGGCACCACGGACCTCATCGATGATGTCCGGATACTGGTCGGCAATTGCCGCAAGACCCTGCGCGAAAACCAGGCCGACCTCGCGCACCCGATCGAGAAAACCCTCTTCCAGAATGACATCGAGAACAGCATTGCCGACCGCCATGGCCAGCGGGTTGCCGCCATAGGTCGTTCCATGGGTACCCGGTGTCATGCCCTTGGCAGCTTCAGCCGTCGCCAGGCAGACGCCGAACGGAAAACCGCCGCCGATGCCTTTGGCAACGCCCATGATATCCGGGGTGATGCCGGCCCATTCATGGGCAAACAGCTTGCCGGTGCGACCGACGCCGCACTGAATCTCATCGAGCACGAGTAAAATGCCGTGTTCGTCGCAGAGCGCGCGAATGTCGCGCAGCCACTGTGTCGGCAGTTCGCGAATGCCGCCTTCACCCTGGAGGGGTTCGACGAGGATCGCCGCTGTTTCGTGGTCAATCGCTGCTTTCATGGCTTCGAGATCACCGAACGGCACCTGAGTAAAGCCCGGGGCCTTCGGGCCGAAACCCTCAAGATATTTCGGCTGACCACCGGCGGCGATCGTCGCCAGCGTGCGGCCGTGGAAGGCGCCTTCAATGGTGATGATGCCGGTCCGCTCAATGTCGCCATTGACATAATGGTAGCGACGCGCGGTCTTGATGGCGCACTCCATGGCTTCGGCACCGGAATTGGTGAAGAAGGCGCGGTCAGCGAAAGTGACATCAGTCAGCCGGTCGGCCAGACGGCTCTGGCCCGGAATGTCGTAGAGGTTGGACGTGTGCCACAGCTTGTCGGCCTGATCCTTCAGGGCGGCGACCAGATGCGGATGCGCATGCCCAAGTGAATTCACGGCGATGCCTGCGGCGAAATCCAGGTATCGGGTGCCGTCCTCGGCAATCAACCATACGCCTTCACCGCGTTCGAAACGCAGCGGGATCCGCATGTAGGTACCGTAGAGCGACTCTGTGACAGACATTGCCCGATCTCCCAACTGGTGCGGTGGCAACCGCAAAGATGGATGAAGTTCCGATTTGCCGTATTCCGGGACAAAAAATAAATAGCTGCCCCGGAGGGCAGCCACCGGCGCTACCTTTATACCGACAGGCCGTGTCAATCAATATCTTCGTCAAAACCGTGGGAAAGACGCCCTTTCCACCCCTATTTTCGTCACGCTGACGAAAAGCCGTTCAAGTTGGGGAAAACTCAAAAAAGGAATCCGCTTGATTCGTGGGACTCTTGTCACCGAGTCCCGCGAACACTACTTTAGACGAGCGAGATGGACTGCATGCGGCGGACCTAGTAACCAATTACTCTCAGCGAAAAGCGGTTCCGATGGAGATCGGGACCCGTTGATCGAGTCCGCTGCCCTGCACGTTGAGAAACAGGGATTTTGGACTATGAGCTGGACTGATGAACGCGTCGAACGGCTGAAAAAGCTTTGGGCCGACGGTTTGAGCGCCAGCCAGATTGCAGCGGAACTGGGCGGCGTCAGCCGCAACGCCGTGATCGGTAAAGTGCACCGCCTCAATCTGCCAGGCCGAGCCAAATCTGGCGGCTCGAGCAGCGGCCGCAGCAAGCGGGTGGCCTCGGGACGCAGCACTTATGGCGGCCGCTCCAGCGCAACGCGGTCGGCGCCGCGCACGGCTGGTGCAACGGCACTCAAACAGGACGTTATCGCGGATGCGATCGCCGAGGTCGATACCCGGCCTATCGAAGATGTCGTGGTGCCGATATCGCGGCGGTTGCAACTGACGGAGCTGACCGAAAAAACCTGCAAATGGCCTATCGGCGATCCCCTGACCGAGGATTTTGCCTTCTGTGGCGCCGATTGCGACGACAATGCGCCCTATTGCACCTATCACGCCCGGCTGGCCTTTCAGCCTGCGGCGGAACGCAAGCGCGCGCGCTGACCGCAACGCGTGTTTGCCAATGGCGGCCCTTCGGGGTCGCCTTTTTTTGTTTGATTTCTAGCCAACCGTAGCCAGCAGCTTTGCCAGCAGTGTATTGAGCTGCTGTTTTTCGTCCGCGTTCAGCCCTGAAAGCACCCGGTGCTCGTTTTCAAGGTGGGCCTCTACCGCGCGATCGATCAGTTCGAGCCCCCCGTCGCTGAGAGCGACAATCGTGCCGCGCCGATCGTTTGGATTGGGGCGCCTTTCAACCAGCCCGGCCCGCTCCAGTCGGTCCAGCCGGTTGGTCATGCCTCCAGATGAAACCATGGTCGCCTCGTAGAGCGCGGTCGGTGTCAACGCAAACGGTTTGCCGGATCGACGCAGCGTCGCCAGGACATCGAATTCGCCGCGCTGCAGGCCAAACTCGGCAAAGAGCGGCTCCAGATGATCCCGGCCGACAATCTGCGCCAATTCGGCCATGCGGCCGAGAATCTCCATCGGCAGCAGGTCGAATTCAGGACGTTCCCGGCGCCACTGTTCCACGGCCAATCGCGCACGATCCATCAATTCACCTTTTATCTTGATACTAAGATACTTAATGTCTAGATATATGACGATTGCACAGTGGGAGCATATAATGTCCATGAGCACAACCGCTGAACCCAGTATCGCCGGCCCGGGCAACGGGCGCCGCCTCGCCTCTCTTGCCTGTCTTCTTCTGGTCGGCAGCCTTCTTGGCCTGTCGCTCGTCGTGGCGAAGATCGCCGTGGTGGAAGGCGCTGCACCGCTGGCCTTCTTGTCGGTATCCATGATTGCCGCCGGAACTGTCCTGTTGGTCGGCGAATGGTGGAATGGCCGGGTGCCGCACATCGACAGGCGCATCGCCGAATACGGCTTGATGACGGGCGCGTTGTTCGCGGCTCCCAATGCCGTCGGGTTTCTGGCGGTGGAACATGTTGGAGCGGGCTTCCTGTCGCTCACCTTCGCCTTCCCGATCCTGTTTACCTATCTGCTCTCATTGGGCCTGGGACTGGAGAGACTCCAGGCGGCCAAAGCACTGGGCGTCGCAAGCGGCCTTGCCGGCGGATTGATTCTGGCTTTTTCGAAAGTCAACTTGGGCACAAGTCCCACCTTCTGGGTCGTGTTGGCGATGTCGTCGCCGGTCATCATCGCCGCCGCAAACATCTACCGCACCCTGCGATGGCCGAGTGGCGTATCGCCAATGTTCCTGGCGTCTGCGATGCTGTTGTGCGGTGGTGTTCTGTTGATTCCGTTCGCCTCGTTGCAGGCGCCCGATGGATTTGCCGGCCTGATTGCGACACGGTCGCTGTCGATGATCCTGCTTGCGCAGATCGCCATATTCAGCGTGCTCTATGTCTTCTATTTCGTACTGCAACGGTTGGCCGGGCCCGTCTACCTCAGCCAGATCGGCACGGTCGCCGCAGTTGTCGGAACATTGGTTGCGGTGTTGCTTCTGGCGGAACCGATTCCACCCAATCTGGCCTTGGCGGCCGCTTTTATCGCCGGCGCAATGGTTCTGTTTCACCTGCGCAAGAGAGCCGGTTAGCCTTCGTCCAACAGAGACCGGCCGGCGGTTTCTTTCAGCCCGATCGTAACGACAAGTGAAATCAGGGCCGTCGCCATCAGATAGTAGGCTGGTGTGAAGTCATCGGCAGTGCGGGCAACCAGCCAGGTTGCGATCAGCGGTGTGGTCCCGCCAAAAAGGGCCATGCAGACGTTGTAACCGAGGGAGGTGGCGCTGCACCGCACATTGGTTGGCAGCATTTCAACCATGACGGCAGACAGGCCCGCATATCCCGCTCCGTAAAGCACAGCCAGGCCGGCCTGCCCTGCCAGGATCAGCCAGAAATTCTGGTGGTGCATCAGCCACCACAAGGGCCAGGCCAGGATCAGCGTCCCGAGGGCTGTGAAATACAGGATGGGTTTGCGGCCGATGCGATCCGAGAGGATCGCCGCCAGCAACACCGCCGGAACCATCACCACGAGGCTCAGAGTGTTTACGTCCAGCGCCGTCGTTGTCGAAACGTGCATACGTTCCGTCAGATAGGATGCCGCATAGACCGCCAGCAGATAGAACCCGACGGCGTTGACCAGCGACAATCCGACGATACGCAACAGCACGGTCCAATGGTCACGAATGGCGATCACTGCGGGAGCGACTGCAGACGAGCGAACCATCCCGAAAGCTTCCGGTTCGTCCAACGAGCGACGGACCGCATAGCCAAAGATCGCGAGCGCAAAACCGGCGATGAACGGAACGCGCCACCCCCAAGCCTGCATGGCAGCCTCACCCAACAATGTGTTGAGAAGCGCAACAATCGCCGAGCCGAGCAAGAAGCCAATCACGCTGCCGAGCATCGGCCAGGAAGCAAAATAACCCCGACGCTCGGCCGGTGCATGTTCCGCCAGGAAAACGATGGAGCTGGGATATTCGCCACCAACGGATAAACCCTGGACGATCCGCAGCAACACCAGCAGCACGGCGGCGGCCGTGCCGATCTCCGCATGGGTCGGCAAAAGCCCCATCGCCGTTGTTGCCAGTCCCATGATGACCACGGACAGCATCAATGCGGGCTTGCGACCCAGGCGGTCGCCGATATGTCCGATCAGGACCCCGCCAAGCGGGCGCACCGCAAATCCGACAGCAAAGACGACGAAGGCCGCCAGCAGCGATGCGACTTCATCGTCGGCCGGAAAAAACTGCTTGCCCAGAATGGGCGCGAGGGTCCCGTAAACGGCAAAATCGTACCACTCCATGATGTTGCCAGTGGCCCCGGCAAGGATGGTTCGACGTTCTGCCTTTCGAGCTTCCATTCAGTGTTCTCCGGCAGATTGCATCAGTAAGGAGGGTGCGACGCGGATTGCGGACCGCCGGGCGTTCTTACTCGGTCTTGCGGCCGATGATCAATGGCGCCAGGAACGTCAGGATGACGAGGCGCCAGATATGGTGGGCACCCACAAAGCTTGGGTCGGCTTTCATGATGACCGCCATGGCCGCCATGGATTCGACGCCACCGGGTGCAAATGCGATCAGAACCTGCGGCAGCGGCAGGTCGACAAACTGGACGAGCAGCAGCGAAAAAACGAGGGTGACGAGAAGGGCAATCAGCGTCACAGCCAGTCCGGCACCAAAAGCGCGCCGCACTGTCGCGAAAGACGTGCCTGAAAAGCGGCTGCCGATCAGGCCGCCCATGAGAATGAAAGCCGGAACGGAAGCCCAGAGCGGCACATGGCCCACCACCAGGCCACTCAAATGACTGATGGTCGACAACGCCATTCCGGCGATCAGCAAGGCTGCCGGAACCCGCAATCGGGCAAGGCCGAGACCAAGAACCAATGCCAGCGCCACGCTGATGGCGAGCGCCGGAAAACCCATCTTGGCACCGGGCGGCCCCATGACCGAGGCATCGAACCCCATCATGCTCACGGCGAAGGGAACCAGCAGTGTCAGGGACAGGACGCGGGTGCTCTGCACAACGCTGATTGTCGCGAAATCGCCCTTGGTGTCGCTCGACAGGCCAAGCACATAGCTCAAATGCCCCGGCAGAGACGACAGGATCGCCGTATCGCGGTCCTGCTTCCAGAAGTGCCGCAGGGTGGCCCGGCACAGCAGGAAGATAACGATGATGCTGATGCCCAAAAGCAGAAAACTCGCCGGCCATTGCCGCGCCGTCTCATAGACCTCCGGCGTGACGCCCGTTCCCATCGACAGTCCAATGATGACAAAGCACGCGTTGCGCAGGAGATCTGGGACAAAGGTCTTGAGGCCGGCGACCGACAGGATCGACACGAGCAATGCCGGTCCGGTCAAGGCCGGCGCCGGAAAACCGAGTGACCAGGCGCCGGCCGCACCCACCGCCCCGGCAGCAAGCGTCAAGACTGCGCCGACGATCTTGTCCGATTTCCAATCCTTCAATGGATCAGCGAGCCCTCGTAACTACCCGGTCAACCACCCTCGCCGGCCGCATCCGCTCCTTTTCGCAACTGCTGAAACCGCGACCACAGCGTCGGTGCAAAAAGGCAGGCCGCGGCGATCAAAAGAATGGTCAAGGTCAGCGGCCGCTCCCAAAGGAAGGACCAGCTGTCATTGTTGATCAGCAATGCGCGGCGCAGATTTTCCTCCATCATCCCGCCAAGGATGAAGCCGAGGATCATCGGCGCCATCGGGAAATCGAGGAAACGCAGCACAACTGCGACGAACCCGAACAGTACCATCAACTGGATGTCGAATGTATTGAAGCTGACAAAATAAACGCCGATCAACGAGAAAAACAGGATCAGCGGCAGCAGAAAGCGTGCCGGAATGGCCAAGATCTTTGCGATATAGGGGATCAGCGGCAGGTTCAGGATCAACAGCACGATGTTGCCGATCCACATCGACACGATCACCGACCAGAACACGTCCGGCTGGTCGATATAGAGCCGCGGGCCCGGTTGGATGCCGTAGCCAATCAAAGCGCCGAGCATGATCGCGGTGGTGCCCGAGCCGGGAATGCCGAGCGTCAGAAGCGGAACGAAAGAGCCGGTGGCCGCCGCGTTGTTGGCCGTTTCCGGCGCCGACAGCCCGCGCACCGATCCCTGACCAAACTGCTTGCCCTTCTCGCTTCCGGCGAGCCTCTGTTCCGTGCCGTAGGCGAGAAAGCTCGCAATGGTCGCACCGGCGCCCGGAAGCACGCCGATAATGAAGCCGAGCACCGAGGACCGTCCGATCACCGGCACCATCTCCTTGACCTCGTCCTTGGAGACGGCCATGGAGCCGAGATTGGCCGAGGCGCGCCTTTCTTCGTCCCGCTTTCCGTCGCTGGACGGTTTGAGGATGGCGATCAGCGCCTCGGACAGTGCGAAGGTCGCCATGACCAGCAGCAGGAAGGAAATCCCGTCGGTCAGATCGATCAGACCCAGAGTGAAGCGCGGCACCCCTTGCGTCTGGTCGGTGCCGACGGTCGACAGCATCAGGCCGATGACCGTCATCAGCAGCGCCTTCAGCATGTCGCCCTTGCCGGCAAAGGCGGCGACTGCCGTCAGGCCGAGCACCATCAGGGCGAAATAGTCGGACGAATGAAAGGACAGCGACACAGCGGCGAGCGACGGCGCCGCCAGCAGCAGGAAGATCGCCGCAATCACGCCACCGGAGAAGGACGAATAGGCGGCAATCGCCAGCGCCTTGCCGGCCTTGCCCTGCCGCGCCATGGGGTAGCCGTCGAACGACGTCGCGACGGTACTGGCAACACCCGGCGCGTTGATCAGGATCGACGAGGTCGAGCCGCCGAAAATGGCGCCGTAGTAAACAGCGGCCATCAAAATGATGCCGGTCGCCGGCTCGAGGCTGGCCGCCACCGGGATCATCAGCGCAATGGCCGACATCGGCCCGAGACCCGGCAGCATTCCGATGAACGTGCCGACGAGGCAGCCCGTGAGAACGAACAGGATGTTGACCGGCGTGAGAGCGGTGCCGAGCCCTATGAGAATGCCTTCGACCATCTTATTCGCCCTTCATGAACCAGGGCAGCGGCTCGATAAACACATCGAGACCCTGCGTCATCAGCACCCAGAAGGCGACGACCAGCGGCACCGCCACAAGGAAGAGCTTGATCGGCGAGCGTTCGCCGAGCATGGCAAAACCGGCGATCAGGAACAGGCTGGTCGACAGGATGAAGCCGAGCGGCCGGACCGTCAGCCCATAGGCGGACATGAGGATGAGGAACAACGCCGCGGTGCCCCAGTTGAAGCCGCGCAGTTGCGGACGGTCATGGGAACCCGGGAAGATCAGAACGAGCAGCGACAGGCCGATGCCCAGCACGGTCAGCACTTCCGGCATGGTTCGGGCTGTGAAGGCGGCGCGCGCCTGGATCGGCAGAAGCGTGATGTTCTGGCTTAGAAGCCCGTAGGTGATGCAGAAGATCAGCAGCAAGGTGCCGCCGATGCGGTCCTTGGAAAATAACATGGCGCCCTCCCGCGGCGTTTTCGCCGCGCCTTCGCCTATCGTTCAGGAGTAGGGTGGCAGGCACATCAGCCCGCCACCCGGTGCAATCGCACTCAGATCAAAGGAAACCGAGTTCCTTCATGAGACCGCCGACTTCCTCTTCCTGCTGTTCCAGGAAGGTGACGAAGTCGTCGCCCGGATTGAAAATCTCGACCCAGCCATTGCGGTCGCGCACGGCGACCCATTCCGGGGTCGAGTACATTTTTTCAAGCGCTGCGATATAGGCGGCCTTCTTCTCATCCGACAGACCGGGAGCTCCAAAGAACCCGCGCCAGTTGACGAAATTGGTGCCCTTGGAACCGGATTCGTCACAGGTCGGCGTATCCGGAGAAGCGGGAAGGCGCTCCAGCGCCGTCACGCAGAGGATGTTGACCTCGCCCTGGCGGGCCAGTTCGATAGCTTCGCCAAACCCGGTGGTCAGCGCCTTGATCTCGCCGGACAAAAGACCGGCCATGGCTTTGCCGCCGGCGTCATAGGGAATGTACTTGACGGCGACCGGATCTTCGCCGGCATTCTTCATGACAAGCGCCGCGACCAGGTGGTCCATGCCGCCGGCCACCGAACCGCCGCCAATGGCGACGCTGGTCGGGTCGGCCTTGTAGGCTGCAAGCAGTCCGCCAAAGTCACTGATATCGGAGTTCTTCCCGACGACCATCGCGCCATAATCACCAATGGTACCGGCGATCGGCGTCAGGTCGCGGAAGGACTGCGGGAAGACCTTCTGCAGGGAGCGAATGACGATGGGGGTCGAATTGACCATCAACGTATCCTGATCCTTGGTCTCGATGATGTGGGCAATGGCCTTGCCGCCACCGCCGCCGGACATGTTCTCGTAAGACGCCGAGCCGACGATGCCGGACTTGGTCAGTGCTTCACCGGTGCCGCGGGCTGTACCGTCCCAGCCACCGCCGGCGCCGCCGGGGATCAGGAACTTGATTTCGTCGACGCTTTGCGCGCTGGCGGTCATCGAGCCAGCAGCAAACATGATGGTGGTTGCGGCGAGTGCCGCGGTAAGTGTTCTCAACATGGTTTCCTCCCAAGACTTCTGGACGCAGCCCCGCCCTCGCGGGTGCGTTGCATGAGAGGAACACGAAAAGCTGTCATGAAACTGACACCGGCAGCACGCGCCGTTATTTGGTTCTCAAAGCCTCGTTCCAGCGGGATATGAAGCGGGCCCGCTTGACCTGATCGAGATAGACAACGAGGCCCGGGCTGATGGATATCGGCCGCAATTGTCTGCCGTGGCGCTCACGCATAGCGCGGGCGGTGTTCTCGCCCTCCACCGCCGGATTGAGCACCGGCAGTTGCAGGTCGCTGGCCATGATCGTCTGGCCGGGTACCGACATCAGGAAGCTCAGCATGCGGCGGCCGAGATCCGGATTGGCGGCCGCTTCGGGCACGAAGGCAATGCGCGACATCACCACCGTGTAGTCCTTTGGCAAAATGACGCCGAGTTCGGGCACCCGGTCCGCCCAACCGCGGGCATAGGAGCCGAGAATGTTGTAGCCGAGGGCAAAACGGCCGTCAGCGACGCGGTCGAGGATCGCAGACGAATTGGAGTAGAGCTTCACACCTGCGGCGCCGAAAGCACTGACCAGATCCCAGATGTCGCGATTGTGCTCCAGGTCACGGGCGAGAAACAGGAAGCCCAGCCCCGATCGCTCCACATCGTAAGTGCCGATCCGGCCATAGAGCTCGTCATTGTCGTGAAGCAGGTCGATCAGGTCGGCGCGGTTTTCCGGCAGCGGCAGGGTCTCGAAACTCGGTTTGTGGTAGACGATCACCGAGGGCTCGAATGTCAGGCCGAAGGCCGACTGGCGCCAGCTCGCCCAGTCTGGCCAGCCGTCGGTGTCGATCTCGGGCAAACGCATGGCATAGCCGTCATTGACCAGCTTGAGTTGCAGGTCCATCGCCGAGGAAATCACCAGGTCGGCCGTCTTGTCGCCGGCGTCGGTTTCGCGGATGACCCGCTCATAGATCTCCAGCGTCTGCAGGTCGTGATAGGAGACGGCGATATCCGGATTGGCCGCCTGGAAGGCCCGGATCAACGGTGGAGCGACATTCTCGTCCAGCGACGAGTAGACGGTCAGGGTCTGCACCGCGCCCTCATCCTCCAAGGCTGGGAACAGGGTCGCCGCGACCGATGGGACCGATACCGAAATGAAAATGACCAGGGCAACCAGAATGCGCATGGCGCGACAGTGACCTCAAAAATTGCTGTTCACAAGGGTCAATGCAGTATTTACCCTGCCCACCCGGAGGACGCATGCGCATATTGATCGTCGAGGACAACCGCAAGCTGGCTGATGGCCTGAAGCAGTTGCTGACCGGCAACGGCTATGCCGTCGACTGTGTCGACAACGGCGAATCCGCGCTGTCGGCTGTCACGGCACTCAACTACGACCTGGTGGTGCTCGACCTGAGCCTGCCGGAGATGGACGGGCTGGAGGTTCTGCGCGAAATGCGCGCCGGTCGCATTGTTGTGCCGGTGCTGATCCTCACCGCTCGCGATGCACTGGAGGACCGGATTCGCGGTCTTGATCTGGGCGCAGACGACTATTTGGCAAAACCATTCGAATGGGGCGAACTCGAGGCCCGGATCCGAGCGCTCCTGCGCCGGTCGACAGCGGTGAATACCTCGGTGATCGAGGCCGGCGGGCTGACCTTCGACCTGAAGACCGGCGAAGTAATTGCGAGCGGCGGCGTGATGGACATCCCGGCCCGCGAGATCGGCGTTCTTCAGGCGCTGCTGCTGGCCAACGGCCGGGTTCTGTCGAAAAGCCAGTTGATCGAGTCGCTGAGCAGCTTCGATGAAGACATCAGTGAAAATGCCATCGAGCAATATGTCAGTCGGTTGCGTCGGCGACTTGGCGACCACGGCGTATCGATCAAGGCCGCCCGCGGGCTCGGCTACTACCTGCGGCTGGATCCCGACACCTGATGCCGCTGCAGCAACCCTCCTATTCGCTCCGCCGACGGCTGCTGATCTGGCTGCTGCTGCCGTTGCTCCTGATCGGCCTCGTGGCGCTTTATGACGCCTACCGAACGGCCCGGCTGACGGCCGACGAGATTTCCGACCGTGTGCTTGCCGGCTCCGCGCTGGCGATCGCGGAACGGGTCTTCGTCAACGATGATGGGGAGCTGGAGGTCGACATTCCCTATGTGGCACTGGACATGCTGACCTCGGCGGCCGAGGACCGCGTGTTCTATCGCATCGAGGGGCCGGATGCCGAATTCATCACCGGTTACAGCCGGCTTGCCATTCCGGAAACTTTTGCCCGTAGCGAGCGAAATCTCGACTATGGCAATGGCGAGTTTCGCGGCGACCCGATCCGCATCGCCGTCTATTCCAGCGCCGCGGCGTCCGATGCCCTGTCACTCGCCTATCGTGTCGCCGTTGCCGAAACCACCAATGCCAGGGCTCAGATGGCGCGCGACATCCTGCTGCGCTCGGCGTTGCGCCAGGCGGTGCTGATTGCAGCCGCTGCGCTGCTCGTCTGGTTCGCGGTCACCCGCGCGTTGCGGCCGCTACACCGGTTGCAAGAGGCGGTCGGCCGCCGAAGCCCGGACGATTTGCGGCCGATCCGTCACACCGTGCCCAACGAGGTCAGCGGTCTGGTGCTGACCATCAATGATCTCGTGAAACGCTTCGGCTCGGCGCTCGGCGCATTGCGCAATTTCACCGCCAATGCCAGCCATCAACTGCGCACGCCGCTCACCGTCATGCGGACCCAGCTGGAAATTGCTCACCGGGCGAAGGACCAGGAAGAACTGAAACAAGCACTCACGGAAACCGACGCGGCCATTGGCGATGCCGAGCGGGTGCTGTCGCAAATGTTGGTCCTGGCGCGCATCGATTCAGCAGCCCAGCAGGATCTGTCGAGCTACCGGTGCGACATCGCCATGATCAGCCGCGAACTGTGCGAGGACCTGATTTCGAACAACAACGCCGCAGATGTCGATCTTGGCTACGAGGGTCCTGACAGCCTTTCAGTCCGCGGTGACGCGGTGCTGCTGCGCGAAATGCTGCGCAATCTGGTCGACAACGCGATGCGCCATGGCGGCCGCCCGATCGAAATCACTGTGCGCACCCGAGACGAGGGAACCAGGGCCATCGTTGAAGTCGAGGACAACGGTATCGGCATTGCCCCGGCCCTGCGCCCCGCCGTGCTCAAACGCTTTCAGCGCGGTGCAAACAGCGAAGCCGAAGGCTCCGGCCTGGGCCTGGCGATCGCCGGCGAAATCGCGCAGCTGTTCGGTGGAACGCTGTCGCTGGAGGATGCAGCGGCCGGTCGCGGCTTGAGGGTTTCGGTGTCCTTCGAGCGCAGCTAGTAGGCGGAGGCGTCGATAGACAACTGTTTTCGGCTCGGAATAAATACGCGATATGATTGTAGACGAAGCTTTTCTCACCCGGTTCCGGAATCCTGACGGATTGTGCGACTTAAGGCCGCTGGATCCAAAAGGGTGGCGATTTGCCGATTATCCGAATTATGCAGAGTGGTCCAGGGAGGCCAGACAACGCATCAATCTAATGGATAATGTCGATCTGAATCCGGACTTCACACAGGACGTATTCCTGGAAAAAGCTGCGGCAGGGTCCAAAACAATCGCCGTTTTCGCGTTCCTGTCGCAGATCCCGGTTCTCCCAACGACTCGAACTTGGAGGACTCTCCAGCATCAGGCAGCCGGATATATATGTCGGCAAATCCTGATGATTGCGACGGAGCTTCGGCCGTTGCCTGAAATCGATCAGGCCTTCAGTATCATTGCTCAAGAAAACTACCACTCCTGCGGCGGACGCTTTGAAGGGCCGGAAACGGATCAACTTGTAACGCGACGCTATCTTTCCAGGATAACCGAACTCGGATTGACATGCAGCGACGTCGCGCAGCGACATCTCTGCGAAAGCGTCTATCCCATTGACGCCAACACATCGACCTTAAGTCGAATTTCAGACGACTTAGGCGATCTTGCCAGTCTGCTCGAATATGAAGCGGCAGCGCCTGTCCTGCTTTTCCTCTCTGAAAACAGCGATTGAACATGAAACTTCACATTCACTGCATCCTCACGACAGAAAAGGAGACCAACGCCAGTGCCGTTATATCCAGGCTGAACAGTAAAGTTCCTGGCGAACTGTTTCAGCTCGAGAAGTATCCCAAGGGTAGCACAAGCGCCCAACTCGCAATGGACTTGCCGCCGATATCCTGGGCCTCAACGGTGCTGTATTGTCTTCAAATGGCACAGTCATTTGGCAGGGGTTGGACGATCTTTGGTTCAATTGAAAACGAAATCAATCTCTTTACCAACGTGTTGAGCGTTTCCAGTATCGAATGGGCTCATCTTTGGACATCAAGAGTAAATTCTGACGAGAAATTGTGATATGGCGGAACTTCTTGTCGTTTATCACTCCAAAACCGGCGGTAGCCGGCAGATGGCCGAGGCCGCCGCGGCGGCGGCGCGGGAAGAGGTGGCAACAACTCTCATGACCGCCGATCAGGCCGGCCCTGAGGATTTGTTACGCGCCGACGGGTATCTTTTTTGTGCGCCGGAAAACCTTGCCGCGATCGCCGGCGTGATGAAGGATTTTTATGACCGGTGCTACTATCCCGTTCTGGGTCGCATCGAGGGACGACCCTATGCCCAGATGGTCTGCGCCGGTTCGGACGGCGAAAACGCGGCGCGCCAGACCGCGCGCATTGCGACAGGCTGGCGATTGAAGGAAGTCCAACCACCGTTGATCATTTGCGTCCATGCGCAAACGCCGGAAGAAATCCTGGCTGAAAAAACGATCCCCGAAGAGCGGTTGGCTCTTTGTCGCGAACTCGGCGCGGCCCTCGGTGCCGGGCTGCATATGGGGATTTTCTAGCGTTGGATTTGCCAGCGGCGATAGGAAGCGAAACCATTTCAACGTTTGTCGATCAAATGTCACCTTTCTTGACAATTGATCAGATCTAACCAAGGATACCTTTGCTATTCCTGATCGGTGTAAGCTATTCCGGCTTTTTACGATCCGAGACCGCGACCTTTTTGTCGCGGAAGGAGGGGAAAGATGTCCGAGCAATACCGGATCATCCTGGATGTCGACACGGGCATCGATGACGCCTTGGCGATCCTCTACGCGCTCGGTCGCGAGAACATTACTCTCGAAGCGCTGACGACGACCTACGGCAACATCGATGTCGATATTGCGACACGCAACTCGCTCCAGTTGCTGGAGCTTGCCGGGCGACCCGACATTCCGGTCGCGCGCGGCGTATCGCGGCCCCTGACGCAGCCGTTCAATGGCGGAGCGCCGTTTGTGCACGGTGACAACGGATTTGGCGACATTGAAATGCCCCCGGCATCGGGCAAGGCGGTGGATGTGTGGGGACCGGACCTGATCATTGAAATGGCGCGCGCCAATCCGGGCGAAATCATGCTTCTGGCGGTTAGTCCGATGACGAATGTGGCCCAGGCGCTGATGAAGGCGCCTGATATCGCGACAAAACTCCGAAAGATCGTCATGATGGGAAGCACCATCAGCCATCCCGGTATCGGCGGCGTCGTGCCACCCTTGGTCGACGCCAATTTCCACAACGATCCCGAAGCCGCGCGTATCGTGTTTCAGTCAGGTGCAAATCTGGTGGCTGTCGGCATGGACGTGACTATGCGCGCAAAGCTCCGGGCAGCCGATATCGCGGCCATCGAGGCGCGCGGCGGCCCGGCCGCAAAGGCAGCGATGCAGGCCTCGCAGTTCTATCTCGCTGCCTATGCGCGCCTCTACGGCATTGATTTTTGCGGTCTTCATGATCCGCTGGCCGTTGCACTGGCAGAGTTGCCCGAACTGGGCACGTTCGAGACAATGTCGGCGGATATCGAATGCGCTGGCACTTTGACGCGCGGACAGATGCTGCCGGATCGTCGTCCTGGAGCACCCGACACCCAACTTGTCGATGTCGCCCTGGATGTGGATTTTGATGCCTTTTCCAGGCTCTTCGCGGATGCAGTAGCAGCGCAATAGGAAACCGACACATAGAAATAAACACAGGGAGAAAGACAATGAGAAAACTGACGACCACCCTTCTGGCAATGGGAGCGGTGCTGGCCGGCACCATTGGCATGGCGGCTGCGCAGGAAAAATCCATCATCTACGTTTCCCCGAACCCGATCGGCAACAACCCGTTCCTGGTCCTGGGCCGTGACGGCACCGAAGCTGTGGCCAAGAAATATGGCGCCAAGGCCTCGACCATCGAAAGCGATACACCGCAGGCCATTCTGGAGAACCTCTATGCAGCCGCCAATGAGGGCGCCGATATCATCGTCGCTCTCAGCTTCTCGGCAGTCGACGCGGTCGCCGAGGTGGCGCCAACAGCGCCGGATACTCAGTTCCTACTCGTCGACGCCTGCCCGCAGGGCGACCGCCCGGACAATCTCCATTGCGCCGTCTTCCGTGAGCATGAGGCCTCGTTTCTCATGGGCGCCATGGCTGCCCTGTCGAGCGAGAGCGGCAAGCTCGGCGCCGTCGGGCCGATCGACATTCCGTTCATGCACCGCTTCACCGATGGGTTTGCGGCCGGTGCCCGGCACGTGAATCCGGACATCGAGGTTGAGACGCGCTGGGTTGGCGGTCAGAATCCGTTCTCCGATCCGGTGCGCGCCAAGGAACAGGCTTTGGCGCTGAAAGCGATCGGCGCCGATGTGATCTATGCAGCGGCAGCAGCTGGCAATTTCGGGATCTATGAAGCAGCGCCAGAGGGCGGTTTCAGGATCATGGGTGTCGACGTCAATCACTGTCCCCTGGCTGGCGGCACCATGTATGACTCAGCGCTCAAGCGCGTCGACCAGGTGATCCTGCAGTCGGTCGATGCGATCATGGACGGAGCGAAGCAGAATTTCGGATCCTACGGTCTGGCTGAAAATGGCGTCGGTGGCGTCGCGCTCAGCGACGACGCTGATCTGGCGGCGAGCGGCTGCCTGATCGCCGAAGATGCCGAAACCGTGGCCAAAGTTCGGGCGCTTGCCGACCAGATTATTGCCGGCGAGATCAAGGTCGATGATCCGCTCGCCGCACAGTAATTCGGTCAGCAATTCGCTAGCGCCAACGGTCACAATCGTGACGCCAACAATCCAGCAACGGCGGCGCCGATGAACGATACCGCCGCACATCGACCGGCGATCTGCGGACTGAGGGGCGTCTCGAAATCCTTCGGCGACGTCAAAGCCCTTGTGGATGTCTCCTTCGACGTCCGCGAGGGCGAATTCCTGGCCATCGTCGGCGAAAACGGCGCCGGAAAAACCACGGCGATGGGCGTGCTGTTCGGACTGCTGGAGCCCGACGACGGCTACGTGGAAATCGCCGGGGAACGTCGCAGGCTGAAATCGGCGCGTGATGCGATCGACGCCGGCTTCGGGATGGTTCACCAGCACTTCAAGCTCTACCCGGACCTGACCGTTCTGGAAAATGTGCTGGTCGGACAGGAGGGGGCGAACGGGTTGGGCCTGGTGTCCTTTCGGGATCGTCGCAAGGCAGTCGCTGCCCTGATCGGCGACTTCGGCTTCACGCTCGACCCGGATCGCAAAGTGTCCGATCTGCCGGTCGACGCGCGTCAGCAGCTCGAGATCGTCAAGATGCTCTATTGCGGTGCGTCGACGGTTATCCTCGATGAGCCAACCGCCGTTCTCACCCCGCAGGAAAGCGTGGCTCTCTACGCCATGCTCAAAAGGCTCTGCCAACAAGGCAAATCGGTCGTTCTGATCACCCATAAACTGGGCGAAGTCATGGACAATTCCGAGCGGGTTCTGGTCATGCGGCAGGGCCGCCTGGTGGCCGAGCGCGCCATCGCTGAAACCAACCCGGGCGAACTGGCGGAACTGATGGTCGGGCGTCAGATCGAAGCGGTCGAAAAGGTCAGCCATGTCGGGTCGGAGACTATGGCCTCTCTTGAGGCGGTCTCCATGCATGCGGATTCCGACAAGCCAACACTCGATGCCGTCAGCTTCGAGCTGCGGGCCGGTGAGATATTTGGAATTGCCGGTGTCAGCGGCAACGGGCAGAAGGAACTGGTCAACGCGATGGTCGGGCTGGAGCCGGTGACAGGCGGCGTGATCCGGTTTCAGGATCGCGAAATAACAACCCTGAGCGTCGCACAGCGTCGCGCACTCGGCCTTGGGTACATGGCCGAGGATCGCATGGCGATGGGCCTCGCCGCCAAGGGGACGATTGCCGAAAACCTGATTGCCGGACGCGAAGGACGGCCCGAGTTTTCCGTTTCCGGCTTCCTGCGTTGGCGCCACATCCGCCATTATGCCCGGCGGCTGGTCGAGCAGTTCGACATCCGAACTCCGAGCGCGTCGCAGCAGGTCGGCAATCTGTCCGGTGGCAACCAGCAAAAAGTCATCGTCGCCCGCGAACTCTCGGCTGCGCCCCGATTGCTGGTGGTCGAGAACCCGTGCTGGGGTGTCGATGTCGGCGCGATATCCTTTATCCATCAGCAAATCCTGGACCTGGCGGCACACGGCGTCGCAATCCTGCTGATCAGCAACGATCTTGAAGAGCTCTTCAAACTCAGCGACCGGGTCGGCGTGATGTTCGAAGGACGGTTGAACCGGGTTTTCGAGCGCTCGGAACTTGATGCCTTTGCCGTCGGCGCGGCCATGTCCGGCGATATCGGAGAGGCAGCATGATCCGGTCGCAACGCAACGCCGTTGTCGTACCGATCCTGGCCATTGGGCTCGGTGTGCTGGTTTTGCTGGCGCTGCCGCAGACTCGCGACGTGGTCGTCAGCTTCGTGAACGGTGCCTTCGGCGGGCGCAACAGTTTCAACCTGTTCTCGACGCTGGGACGGTTCTCGATCCTGCTTGGCATGGCGATGGCCGTTCTCGTCTCCTTCCGCGCCGGCCTGTTGAATATCGGCGGCGAAGGGCAATTGGTGCTCGGTGGGCTCACGGCAGCGGTTGTCGGCGTTTATCTGCCGGGGCCGGCCGTGCTGGTGTCCATCACCGCCTTGCTGGCGGCCATGGCGGCGGGCGCCTCGTGGGCCGTGCTGGCTGGATTGCTCGATCGGGTGGGAAAGGTGCCGCTTTTGATCGGCTCGCTCCTGCTCAACTATCCGGCTTCTTTCATCGCGTCGTATTTTGTTTCGCACCCGCTGCGCGATGTGGCGAGCGGCGCCACCCAGACCTACCGGATCATGGGAGAGGCCAGACTGCCACGCTTTCCGGGCACCATTCTCGATTACGGCATCCTTCTGATCGGAGCGACCGCCATACTCGTCATTCTTCTCGAGCGCACGTCGGTGTTCGGCTACCGGGTGCGTCTGCAGGGCTTCAGTTTTGGTTTCGGCAAGACTTCAGGATTTCCCACAGGTCGGCTCTACTACCAGACGCTGATGACCAGCGGGATGATAGCCGGCATGACCGGTTACACGGCGGTGTTCGGGCTGAACCAACGCTATATCGACGGCATGCTCACTATCCCGCTCTATGCGTGGACGGGCATTGCCGCAGTTTTGCTGGCGGCGATCATTCCATGGCTGACTCCGATCACAGCGTTCTTTTTTGCGATGCTGGCGACCGGCGCGGTCGGCATGGAACGGTCAGCCGATATCCCGCGCGAAATCGGCCAGATCATACAGGCGGTCATCGTGCTTTATCTGGCCGGAGTCGGCGGGAAAATCCTGTCGTCCGCCGGCAAGGAGCATTAGAGCGTTTTGGTGTTAGGGAGGCTCATTTGATGGCGGAAAATCGGTTCACTCGGCAAGGCGCGTCGCGCGGCGCGATGTGGTTCATCGGGCAAGCGTCGCAACGCAGCCGATGGGCCGATTTTCCCCACCCCTTCGGGGCCGGGCGCTTTTGGCCCCTGGCGTCGTTGGCTTGCACTTGTGGTGGGGTGGCACCACGGCCTGCAACCCGCCTAGCCAGAGACCAAAATCACCGAGGTCAAATGCGCCTCCCTAACAACAAAGCGCTCTAAGATGCTGTTCGACAGCGCCATCGTCGAATCGATCCCGCGGTTCTTTACGCCGGTGCTGCTGGCGGCCATCGGCTCTGCCTTGTGCGAACGGTCGGGCGTCTTCAACATTGCGCTCGAAGGAATGATGCTCGTCGGCGCCTTTGCAGCCGTCGTTGGATGCTATTTCACCGGCAGTTGGGCGGGCGGGCTTGGCCTCGCGGTCATTGCCGGCATCACTTCCGGACTGGTTTTTTCGTTCTGCGGCGTGCAGCGCGGCGGCGACGACATCATTGTCAGCATCGGCTTCAATATACTGGCCATTGGATTGACGACGTTTCTGTTGCGCGGTCTGTTCGGTGTTCAGGGTCAGTTCGATGACCCACGAATTGTAGAAATCCCAAGGATCCACCTTGGCCCGATCGCCGATATTCCCTTTCTCGGCGACCTGATCTCCGGACAATCCATTCTCGTTTGGTTTGCCGTCCTAATGGTCTTTGCCACACATTTCTTCCTGTACTTCCACAGGGCTGGTCTGCGCATCCGGGCGACCGGACAGAACGCATCGGCGTTGCGCAGCGTCGGGGTTTCCCCTGAACGCGTCAAGACCGGAGCCCTGATCGCCTGTGGCGTGCTATGCGGTCTCGGGGGCGCCCAGTTGTCGATCTCCAATGTGACACTGTTTACCGAGGGGATGAGCGCCGGGCGTGGCTGGATTGCGCTTGTCATCGTCATGATGTGCAGCGCAAGGCTGCCATGGATCCTTCCGACCGCCATCCTCTTCGGCCTGGTGGATGCTTTGGGTTTTCGCATTCAAGGGCTCGGACTGCCGCAACAGTTCACCGAGGCACTGCCTTATGTTCTCGCGATCATCGTTCTCGTTGCGGCTTTTTCACGCCGAGCCAGAAGGGAGCAGTAGGTCCAATCGACAGGAAGCGCAAATTGGGGAGCCGCTCGCGGATCGAGGATCAGATCGTCGAGGTCGCCTGGTGTTATTTCCACGATGAAATGAACCAGGCCGATATCGCCGAGCGGCTGGGCATATCGCGTACCACCGTCGTGAATTGCCTTGCGGAGGCGCGAGCCCGCAACTATGTGCGCGTCTCGCTACAGCCCGAGACGTTTTCTTACCGCGAAGTGTCTGAAGAATTGAAGGCGCGGTTTGGTCTGCGCGATGCGCTCGTGGTCCCGGCTGTCAAGGACGCCCCGGGAGAGAACCTGGGCCGAGTCGCCCGAGCTGCCGCCGACTGGCTACCGACCCTGCTGAGACCGGGTGATCGATTGGGCGTCTCGTGGGGCGAGACGGTCTTCAAGATTTCCGAAGCAGCTGAACGCATCACCATTCCCGATCTCGAGATCGTGCAGATGGTCGGGTCCAGGGCCACTCCCCTGGGATTTGCCGCCGAAACCTGTTCCGCAAATCTCGCGCTGCGGTTCGGAGCGAATTGCGTCAATCTGCATGCGCCGCTGGTCGTGCAAAGGACCGAGCTTGCCGATCTTCTTCGCGAAGAGCCGGTCATCGTCGAGCAACTCGAGGCGATACGGAACTGCAACAAGACACTGTTCGCCGCGGGTTCATGCACTCTCGAGAGCCACGTGGTGCGCAACGGCGTAGTCAGCCCCGACGAATTGGCCAACTATCTGGCGAGAGGCGCCAAGGCAGTGATATGCGGCAGGTTCATCGATGCAGACGGAAATCCCATCCCCGGTGAAATCGACGATCGCATGATCGGCGTTACGCTCGACGCCATGCTCGGCAAGGAGCTCGGACTACTGGCGTCTTCCGGCCCCGACAAGGTGGAACCGATCCAGGCCGCTATCAGGGCCGGCTTTGCGAGCCATCTTGTAACCTGCTCCGAAACGGCCGAAGCCTTACTGAGCTCTGTCCGAGGCTGACGCAACGATTGACTAGTCCGCTTCCGCTTCGATGGCTTCCATGTCGTCGTCCGACAGGCCGAAGTGGTGGCCTATCTCGTGGATCAAAACGTGGCGCACAACGGCGTCGAGTGTTTCGTCGCGGTCGATCCAGTATTCCAGGATGGCGCGACGATAGAGCCATATGCGGTTGGGCATCTGGCCGGTGCGGACTTCGCTGGCGCCCTGGGCCAGGCCCAGCCCCTCGAACAGGCCCAGCAGGTCATAGGGGCTGGTGAGATCGAGTGATTTGAGAACATCCTTGCCGGCGTATTCCGCGACGCTGATCTGAATGTCGTTGCAAAGGCTTCGAAATTCCGGCGGCAAACTTTCGAAGGCCTCACGCCCGAGGATCTCGAAATCCTCAAGCGTGGGGGACTTGCGATCGTTCCACGGAGAGACGTTCGATGGGCTCATGTCACGCCGGCTTTTCGAAGACCCTCGACATAGGCGTCCATCTGGTCGTCGCGTTTCAGATAGAAAAGATGTTCCTTCGCAAAGTCGATGGAAAAGCCGGGTTTGACTTCCTGCAACTCCTGAAACGCGATGCTTGCCTGTTCGGCATCGCCGAGGTGACCCAGGGCGGCAACGAGGTGGGCGCGCGCCCAGTATTGAGCGTTCGGTATCGCCACCGATTTGCGTGCCCACTGCACCGCTGACTCATACTCGCCGCGAAAAAGATGAGCCATGGCACGATAGGAGAAAAAGGCCCACCGGAACGGGTCGTGAGGGCTGAGCCGAATGGCCATTTCGAATTGCTCGATCGCTTCGTCAAGGCGGCCTTCATAGGCCAGCGAGTCGCCAAGTCCGCAATAGGTCACGGCCTGGCTTGGGTTGAGCTCCACGGCGTATTCGAGGGCCTCGATAGCCTGGTCATACTCGCGCCGGGCAAGCTGCACCCGACCCAGAGTGAAGTAGCTGTTGGCATCCTGGTCGTCGAGCTCGATCGCCCGCTTGGCCGCCGCCAGCGCCTCATCCATGCGTTCTGTTTCGGGCAGTGCATCGAAATAGACCATGTTGAGGACAATCGCGTAGGCGAGACGGGAGTGCGCGCTGGCGAAGTCGGGATCGATTTCGATGGCCTGTCGCAGCAGGTCCTGTGCCGCCACGTTCGCCTCGGGCGTGAATTTGTAGAATTCGGCGGTGCCCAGCTGGTAGAGATCCCAGGCGCCGCGGTTTTTGCGCGGCTTGCGGGCCGCTTTTCTCTGTTCGCTCAGGCCGAGTTCGGATCCAATCCGACCAGCGACCATTTCGGTGATTTCATCCTGAAGGTCAAAGATGTCCGCCATGTCACGATCGAACCGTTCCGACCACACGCTGTGTTCGGTCTCCGCATCGACCAGTTGCGCGGTGATGCGCACCCGGGCGCCCGCCTTTCTGACGCTTCCCGTTACCAGATAGTCGGCGCCGAGTTTGCGCCCGATCGTGCGAATGCTGTCGGCGGAGTCCCGGAAGGAAAACGCGGGGTTGCGGGCAATCACGGTCAGCCAGCGGTTCTTGGCAAGCGCGGTGGTCAGATCCTCCGAAATTCCATCTGCGAGGTAGTTCTCGTCGGGATTGCGGTTGAGGTTTTCGAAAGGCAGCAGGGCGACCGAGGGTTTCAACGCGGCGACTTCAAGAGGTTCCGGACGGGGCGCTTCAGGCTCCGGCTCCAATTCAGGTGCCGCGGGTCGGGTTCCGTTGACCGTTGCGACAAATCGGAAGCCCCGGCCATGGACGGTGCGGATCGTATGCTGCGCGGAACCATCGTCGCCAAGGGCTTTCCTGGCGGCCTTGATCTGGCTGCTCAGAGCGGAATCGGACACCACCCGATTGCCCCAGATCTCCGCGAAAATCTCCTCCTTTGTGACGATGCGGTCGGCATTCTTGGCCAGGTAGGCAAGCAGGTCGAAGACCTGCGGCTCGACCGCAACGGTTCGACCGGACTGACGCAATTCGTAGAGCGAGGCATCGATCTCGAAATCGCCGAACCGTATGACGTTGCTGCCGGGAACACTTTCAAGATCGACCCGATAAGCTTCGATCGATCGGCTGATATTCTTGACCTTCTGCGGACCAAGCGGCACGCAGCGAACCGGCACCTTGCCGCTGACATGATCGTAAACCTGCTTGGACAGGACGATCCCGCCGGGAGGAGCGATCGCCTCCAGCCGTGCGGCAACGTTGACCCCGTCACCATAGATATCGTCTCCTTCGACGATAATGTCACCGAGGTGGATACCGATACGAAATTGCAATCGGCGCGATTCGTCCAGTCCAAGATTGCGGGCCGCCAGGGCCTTGAGGATATCGATCGCCGCCTGAAGCGCGCCGACGACACTGGAAAACTCTGCCAGCAACCCGTCACCCATCACTTTCACAGTGCGACCGGTGTGCTCGGCGATTGCCGGATCGATGATCTTGGCGCGAATTTCCTTCAGGTGACCGAGGGTCTCCTCCTCGTCACGCTCCATCAGCCGGCTGAAACCGACCACGTCGAGCGCGACGATCGTTGTCAATTTGCGTTCCATGACCGACCCTCAGTCAGTTCACCGGTCCCAAACGCGACCGACAAATCCCGATATCAATCGACGGCATAACCCTCAAACAGCGCAGTCGAAAGATAGCGCTCTGCGAAGCTCGGTAAAACCGTTACCACCGTTTTTCCGATCATGTCTTCGCGAGCCGCCACGCGCAAGGCACAAGCCAAAGCTGCCCCCGATGAGATACCACCCGGAATCCCTTCAAGAGCCGCCATTTTCCGGGCGGTTTCCATCGCCTCTTCGTTGCTGACGATCAACACCTCATCGATCAGCTCGGTGTTGAGAATTTCGGGGATAAACCCAGCACCGATCCCCTGGATCATGTGCGGTGAATGCTGGCCGCCCGAGAGCACCTGACTGTTTTCGGGCTCAACGGCGAAAACCTTCAGGTCGGGCTTGCGTTGCTTCAGCACCTCACCCACGCCGGTAAGCGTCCCCCCGGTTCCGACCCCGAGCACGACGGCATCGATCACACCGTCCGTATCGGTCCAGATTTCCTCCGCCGTCGTCCTTCTGTGAATGGCAGGATTGGCCGGGTGACCGAACTGCCATGGCATGACCGCGCCTTCGGTTTGGGCGATGATGTCATTCGCCCTCTCGATGGCGCCGTTGATCCCTTTTTCCTTCGGCGTGAGAACCAGCTCGGCGCCGAGGAACCGCATCAGCTTACGGCGCTCGACCGAAAAACTGTCCGGCATTGTCAGGATGCAGCGGTAGCCCTTGGCGGCGCAGACGAAGGCCAAGCCGATACCGGTGTTTCCGGACGTCGGCTCGACGATGACGCTGCCCGGTCCGATGGTGCCGTCGGCCTCCATGGCCTCGATCATCGATACGGCGATGCGGTCCTTGACGCTGGCCAGCGGGTTGAAGAATTCCAGTTTTGCCAGCACCTCGCCTTTGCAATCGGCCTCCTCCGCCAGCCTGTTGATCCGCACGAGCGGCGTGTTGCCGATGGTCTCCAGGATGCTGTCATAGACGCGACCGCGGCCTGGCTTGTCGAATGTCAGGCGTTTTGCGACTTCAACGGACATGGTTTCTTCCCTTTAGTTTGCCGGATTGACGGCGCTGATCACCCAGGACGAACTGTCCATGACGATCCCATCAAGCCGCTTTTTCTGTCGGCTGATCGCCTTGGCGAGCGCTGCTTCAATCTGTTCGCGTTTGGCGACTCCCTGTTCCCCGGCCTGACGATAGACCTCGCCAGCGGGGCCGATCGCCATCTGGAAATCGATGGCATCGCGCACGCTGTTGCCGACCAGCACCGGCGCGTCGACGCGCTTGAATCGAATGTCCCGGTATCCGGCGATCTGCATCATCCGGCGTACCTCGGTTTCATCCGCCATGGCGAACGGGCCGGGTCCGCAGGACGGAGTCTTCAGCCCGGCTTCCGGCAGAAAGCGGGCGACGATATCACGGGCAATCGACAGCCATGGATTGTCGACACGGGCGCGCCAGACGATGTGAACCATGCGGCCGCCGGGCCGCAGGGCCTTGCGCATGTTGCGCAGGCCAGCGACGGGATCAGCAAAGAACATGGTGCCGAAGCGGGCAAAAACGAAATCGAATTCATTCTCCGGCAATTCGACTTCAGCATCTCTGCGCAGAAAGCTGACATTGCTTGCGCCGGCCGCGTCGGCTTCGCGTCGCGCGAAGTCCAGCAATGCATGACAGCAATCCACGCCAACCACTTTTCCGTCCGGACCAACGGCATCGGAAAACCGAAGCGCGGTATCGCCAAAGCCACAACCGACATCCAGCACTCTGTCACCGCGGCGCACGGGAAGCGATGGCAAGGTGGCATCGCTGTGGTGGATCAATCCGTCCACCAGGATGTGTTTGAAGCGAAAGAACTTGGGTGCCAGATTGTCGTTCCACACATCCATGGAAGGCGTTTCGTCCCACTCCGGTTCGATCTTCAAAGCCGCTGCATTCATCCGTCCAACCTCGTCGCTCAGGCGTCTTATCGTTGGAGAGACCCTACGCGAGGCCAGCGCTCTTCGCTTGACGGAGATCTGGAGATTTCATGAAGACGAGCTGGAGATATGCCGGATTCTGGTCGATAACGCAGTGAAATCACTCAAATATCGGCATCCGCAGACGACGGTTTTAATCTTCCCACCCGCAGTGATTTGGCCCATAGTTGCGGGCGGTTGAATAGGAGGGGACGCAATGGAATTGACAGCACTGATCCTGTTCGCCGGGGCCTTGCTGGTTGCAGCCGGGTCGCCGGGGCCGAGCATCGCCGCACTGGTTGCCCGTGTGCTGGCCAATGGACACCGCGACGTGCTGCCCTTTCTTGCCGCCATGTGGGTTGGCGAAGCCGTTTGGCTGACCTTTGCTGTCTGGGGATTGGCGTCGATCGCCGCGACGTTCCAGCCGGTTTTTGCCGTCATCAAATGGGTGGGCGTCTGTTACCTCCTCTACCTCGCCTGGAAGATGTGGCGCGCGCCGGTCGACGTTTCCGGAGAACGGCTGCCCGAGCGCGGCTCCTCGACGAAGATGTTCGCCGCCGGACTGGCGGTGACACTGGGAAATCCGAAGATCATGGTGTTCTACCTGGCTCTGCTGCCGACGATCATCGATCTCGGCGGCCTGACGGTCTGGGGCTGGGGCGAGCTTGTCGCCGTCATGCTGGTCGTGCTGATCGCGATTGATGCCGCGTGGGTTTTGATGGCTGCCCGGGCAAGACGGCTGCTGAAAAGTCCGCGTGCGGTCAGACTGGCAAACCGGTTCAGCGCCGGGATGATGGCCGCGGCCGCATCGGCGATCGCCGCACGGAGCTGATCTGGTCGTTCGGGCTTACGAGCCGGCGGTCAATTCCCTGTCCGAAACCAGCACACCGTCCGCATCACAATAAACCCAGTCTCCTGGCTTGAACGTGGCATCGCCGAAGCGCACCGGGCCTCCGACACTGCCGGTGCCGTTCTTGCTGCTCTTAACAGGCGTCGTTGCAAGGCAGCGTACGCCGACGTCCATGGCATCGATTTCAACACTGTCGCGGATCGCGCCGTTGATGATGATCCCGGCCCAGCCATTGTCGAGCAGAATTCCGGCGATCATGTCGCCCATGATGGCCACCCGCGTCGAGCCGCCACCTTCGACAACGAGCACCCGCCCGTTTCCAGGCTTTTCCAGTTCCGCCTTCAGAAGCACATTGTCCTCGAAACAGGCAACGGTCTGGGCCTGACCGAAGAACGCCGACCTGCCACCGAATTTCAGGAATGGCAGGTTGCAGAAACGGACGTCATCGGGAAATTCATCGACCAGATCGGCGGTTTTCATGGCGGGATTCCTTGCAAGTGGCTCGCGCGCATGGTTTCAGATCGCGCGTCGGTCGGCAAGCCGATGCGGCTCAGCCAGCCCCTGGCTCCTGCTGAAGGACCGAAGGACCGCGGCAAAGTCCATGTGGGCCGGAATGGCCGTATTCAGATGATGCCAAGCTCCAGGCCAAGGATTGAAATCCAGGCCGATGCGTGAGTTCAACCCACCGAACCAGTCGATCGTGCCGAGATACTGGCCGACATTGTCGAAGCCTGTCGGCAGCTCGACGACAGCCCCCACCGTCGTCACGCGAGCCGCACGAGCCTTCGAGATCGCCGGCGCAACGCCCGACAGAACCAGTGCTTCAAGTGCGTAGGCAATGGAAAGACAGCCTTTGCTGTGCCCCGCAAGCGAGAGAATCTCGCGATCGTCGTCGAGCAGCAGCCGCAACAACGTTTGCGAATCGGTCAGACCCGTCAGCCGGTCGGACGTGGCGATGGCCTCCGGACCTGAAGTTTCCCCGACCAACTCAGCCGCCATTGTTTCCGGCCGATCATCGCGCCTCTTGAACCAGTGAAGCATGCGGTTTGCACCACCGAGCGTAAACCACCCGCCGAGCGCCTCCCCCATCAGGTCAGCCACGCCATAGCCTGCGACGATGGCGCCGACAGGCTCATCGAAGTGATCCGCAACGGTGCGCGCGAACGCCACCGCGCCAAGGTCGCTGCTACCGACCCCGGCGATCGCAAATCGCTGCAGCAATCGCCCCGGCGCCGCCCGAAGACTGCGGTAATCATTGTATTTCTGCAATCCGGGATCGCGACCGGCCCGGCTGGGCCAAACCACAATGATCGTCCCCTCCCGGCGGGTCTCGGCGATCAGCATTTTGGTCTCGGCCTCCGTCAATTGACCGACATCATAGAAGAGCCAATCGAGCGCGGTGTTGCGTTGTTTGAGCCCCGGCGGAAGGGTTTCGGTGGCCGCCCTGAGGAAATCGGGCGGCGACGAAAGGGAAAAGGGATCGGCGAGTCCAGGCATCTGCATCCGGCATCTCCAGATTGCTGCATTGCAACATAAACAACCTAGCAGTTCGTCCGCCGATTGCCAGAAAAATCGCGGGTCTTGTATTTAGTCCGAAATCGCACTATATAGTACGAAATCGCACTAAATGGAGATCATCATGGCACTCAACAGACGACAGGCATTGGGCATCATCGGCGGCGGAACCATCCTTGCGGCAGCAGGCGGTGGGGCGCTTTTTGCTGCCACCCGCACGCCCGAAAGGGCATTGGCTCCGTGGTCGGCAGCCGGAGGTTACGATGAACCTCGGCGACGCGCCCTGTCCTACGCGGTGCTGGCGCCGAACCCGCACAATCGGCAACCCTGGCTGGTGGATCTGAACACGCCGGACCGGGTCACCCTTTATCGCGACAAGGAACGGGACCTGCCGCATACGGATCCCCATGCGCGACAGCTGACCATTGGTCTCGGCTGTTTTCTCGAACTAATGACCATTGCTGCTTCACAGACCGGCCACAAGGTCGATCTCGACCTGTTTCCCGAAGGTGAGGATGGTCCCGTCGCTCATGCTGCTTTTTCGCCGGGCGCGACGGCAGACCCCCTCTTTGCTCATGTGATGGAGCGCCGTTCCTGCAAGGAACCGTTTGAAGACAAGCCGGTGCCTCAATCCGATGTCGAAGCGCTTTCGTCGCTGGCCGATATCATCACGGAAGAGGAGCGCGTCGCCGCTATCCGAACCCTCACCTGGGAAGCCTGGCTGGAGGAAATGAAGACCCCGCACACGCTGAAGGAAAGCGTCGACCTTATGCGCTTCGGCAAACGCGAGATCAACGCAAACCCCGACGGGATCGATCTCGGCGGGCCGTTTCTGGAAGCCCTGATGGTCGTGGGCATGCTTGGCCGCGAGGCCCAGCTGGACCCGGAATCGACCGGGTACAAGGAAGGTGTTCGCATCTACCAGGAAATGCTCGCGGCAACCCCTGCCTATGCGGTGCTGACCACGTCCGGAAATGATCGCAGCGACCAGATCGAGGCCGGCCGCCGTTGGCTGCGGCTCAACCTGACGACAACTGGCCTTGGACTCGCCCTGCATCCGGTGAGCCAGGCGTTACAGGAATTCCCCGAGATGAAGCCGCACTACGACAAAGCCCATGCCATGCTCGCCGACCCCGGCCATACCGTGCAGATGCTTGGTAGACTGGGTTACGGTCCGACGGTAGACAAGTCTCCCAGATGGCCGCTGGAGACTCGCGTGATCGATGGATAGCAAGACGCTTGGGACATATTTCGCCTTTTTCAACGAAATCGGAATTATCAGCCAACTGAGCCGCGCCCAACTGGAGGAGCGGCTCCCGGAGGGCTTTCTGATTTCGCACTTTTCAGTCCTCAATCATTTGATCCGGGTCTCGGACGGACGCACTCCGCTGGAGATAGCGCAGGCTTTCCAGGTCGCGAAGACCACCATGACCCACACACTGTCTGGATTGGAGAAACATGGTCTCGTTGAGATGCGCCCAAACCCCGACGATGGCCGCAGCAAGCGGGTCTGGCTGACGGCTAAGGGTCGTGCCTTTCGCGACAATGCCATCGGCGCCATGGCACCAGACATGGCCGGACTGGCCGAAGCATTTCCGCCAGGCGACATCGCCACACTGCTTCCCCGCCTGACCAAAATCCGTCAATTCATGGACGCGGCGCGAGATTGACACGCACCTGATTCCGATTGCGGCGGAACCGCAATTGCCGTTCTATGATGGTATCGAACAGCAGCGGGACCTCAGATGATCGACCTCTATACCTGGACAACCCCCAACGGCCGCAAGGTCTCCATTTTGCTTGAGGAACTTGGCGTACCCTATACGGCACATGCCATCAACATCACCGAAGGCGAACAGCACGCTCCGGAGTTCCTGGACATCAGTCCCAACAACAAGATCCCGGCTATTGTCGATCACGACAATGGCCTGAAGCTGATGGAAACCGGGGCGATCATGCTTTATCTGGCGGAAAAATACGGCCGCTTCATGCCAACCGATCTTGAGGGCCGCGCCCGCGCATGGGAATGGCTGATGTGGCAGATGGGCGGACTTGGACCGATCCTTGGCCAGGTCCATCATTTCGTCAAATACAACAGGGGCAAGTCGGCCTATGCCGAAGAGCGCTACAGCACCGAGGGGCACCGTCTCTATGGTGTTCTCGACAAACGTCTCGAAGGCCGCGACTACATCGTCGACGAATATTCCATCGTCGATATGGCCTGCTGGCCCTGGGTCTCACGCTACGAGTGGCAGGAAGTGGACCTGAAGCAATATCCGAACGTGCGGGCGTGGTATCAGCGATTGGCGGCCCGCGAGGCGGTGCAGAAGGGCTACCACGTTCCGAAGAAGGTCAACGAGATTCCCGAGGGTTGACCGGACGGCGGTGCAGACTGGAAGGTGATGGAGTTTTTATTCATCGCAGCGGTCGGGCTGGCCCTTATCGGACTGGCAATCAGGCTGGGGTTTTTCTCCTCCAGTCTGAGCCGTGACGACCTTTCCGACTTTGCCTTTTCCCGAGTTGCGCTGCCGGATGGGACAACCGTCAATTACCGGGAGCGCGGTGATCCCGGCAATCGGACACTGCTCTTTGTTCATGGCGGCGGCGATTCCCTGTCCGCCTGGGATGGCTGGGCGGAAACGCTTGAAGACGACCACCACCTGATTGCGATCGACTTGCCGGGCCACGGGTTGTCTGATCCTTATCCAGACGGCACCTACGGCACGGAACGATTTGCCCGCTCCGTAAAGGCCTTCGTCGATACGATGGGCCTCAAGGATTTCGTCATCATCGGCCATTCGTTTGGCGGCGAGACGGTGCTGCGCTTCGTCGTCTCCAATCCGGATGACCCCTGCGCCATGATCCTTGTGGCACCGGGCGGCTACAAGGCCGAGCACGGACTGGCAGTGCCGCTCCCGATCGCACGCTTCGCACTCTCTTCTGTCGGAAAGGTGCTGCTGCGCAATTTCTGGAGCCGTGCCCTGTTCACCTGGTTCCAGCACAAGAACTTCTTCTTCGGTCGATCGGAGGTCGTCGCCGCGGCGATCGAGCGCCAGTTCAAGTTGCTGCGATACGGACCGAACCGCGGCGCCATGCTATCGCTTGTCATGCACGACATGGCGCACCATGCCGATGTCACCGGTCTGAACGACCTCGAATTGCCCGCGCTGTTTCTTTGGGGGTGCAACGACCGGATCGTGCCGCTGGAAACCGGTCAGCGCATCGCTTCCGATGTTCCCGGATCACAGCTCCGCATCTATAGCGACATCGGTCACATGATCCATGTCGAAATGGCGTCAAGAAGCGCTGCCGACGCCCTGACATTCCTGCGCGAACGGGTGGACCCAAGCCACCCGTGAACTGAGACCCTCAGCACTCCAGCGAATAGCCGGCGCCGCGCACCGTGCGGATCACGTCACGCATATTGGCAAAATTCAGCGCCTTGCGCAGCCGACCGACGTGCACGTCGACAGTGCGTTCGTCGACATAGATATCGTGACCCCAGACGCCGTCCAGCAGTTGCGAGCGTGAAAACACCCGGGTCGGCGACGCCATGAAAAACTCCAGTAGGCGGAATTCCGTCGGGCCGAGCTTGATCTCCCTGCCCTTTCGGTAAACACGGTGCGTCTCCCGATCAAGCTCGATGTCGCCGGCCTTGAGAACCGACGATATCGTCTCCGGCTTGGCCCGGCGCAGCAATGCGCGCACGCGAGCCATCAGTTCCGGCGTTGAGAACGGCTTGACGACATAGTCGTCGGCGCCGGTCGACAGACCACGCACCCGCTCGCTTTCCTCGCCGCGAGCCGTCAGAAGGATGATCGGCAGCTTTTCCGTTTCCGGCCGCACCCGCAGCCGACGGCACAGTTCGATGCCGGACAATCCGGGCAGCATCCAGTCGAGGATGAGCAGGTCCGGCTGCCGCTCCAGCAACGCGACTTCGGCATCATCGCCACGCAGGATCGTATCGACCTCATAGCCCTCGGCTTCGAGGTTGTAACGCAGCAGGACGCTCAGCGCCTCTTCGTCTTCAACAACGGTAATTTGCGGTGACATACTCATTGTTCTGCCCCGTTTTGCCTGACTTTTTCGCCCTTAGCTCTCGACCACCACCGACGCCGATTCATCGTCCTTCGGCCGTTCCGTGCTAAACTGTTCGCCCGTGGCGATGTAATAAACCGATTCAGCGATGTTGGTGGCGTGATCGCCGATGCGCTCGATGTTCTTGGCGCAAAACAGCAGATGCGTACAGGACGTAATGTTACGCGGGTCTTCCATCATGTAGGTCAGCAATTCGCGAAACAGTGACGTGTAGATGGCGTCGATTTCCTCGTCTCGCTCACGCACCGAGTTGGCCAGCTCTCCCGACCGGGTTGCGTAGGCGTCGAGCACTTCCTTCAACTGAGCTTGGGCCAGTTCAGACAGGTGCTCCAGTCCGCGAACCAGTTTTTTCGGCTGCACCATGCCGTCGACGACAATCACTCGCTTGGCGATGTTCTTGGCCATGTCGCCGACCCGTTCCAGGTCAGCGGCAATTCGGATCGAGCCGATGATGTTGCGCAGGTCGGAGGCCATGGGCTGGCGCTTGGCAATGATCAGAACCGCCTTTTCGCCGATCTGCCGTTCGGCTTCGTCGAGGATCAGATCATCCGAGATGACCTTCTGGGAAAGGCCGGCATCGGCATTGATCAGCGCTGTCACGGACTCGCCCAGCATGCGTTCGGCAATGCCGCCCATTTCCGAGATGCGGCGGACAAGAAAGTCGAGCTCTTCGTCATAGGCCGACACGGTATGGGCATTGGACGCTGCGTTGGTAGCTTCGTCACTCATGGGTTTTCCATTCTTGTTTGGGCTCGTCGGACGGTTCCTGGATCAACCGAAGCGGCCGGTAATGTAGTCCTGTGTGCGCTGATCGCTCGGGCTTGTGAACATCTTATCCGTATCGTCAACCTCGACCAGATTGCCCAAGTGGAACATGGCCGTACGCTGCGATACCCGTGCAGCCTGCTGCATCGAGTGGGTAACGATCACGATGGTAAAGTTCTGACGCAACTCGTCGATCAGTTCCTCGACTTTTGCCGTGGCGATAGGGTCAAGCGCGGAACAGGGCTCGTCCATCAGGATCACTTCCGGGCCAACCGCGATCGCCCGGGCAATGCACAAGCGCTGCTGCTGACCACCGGATAGGCCGGTGCCAGGCGCATGAAGGCGATCCTTGACCTCGTCAAACAGGCCCGCCTTCTGCAGGCTGGTCTCGACGATCTCGTCGAAATCCGCCTTGCTGGATGCAAGACCATGGATGCGGGGGCCGTAGCAGATGTTCTCGTAGATCGACTTCGGAAATGGATTGGGCTTCTGGAACACCATGCCCACGCTCGCGCGCAACTCCACGACATCGACTGAGGAGTGATAGACATCGGCACCGTCGAGGGTGATGCTGCCCTCGACCCGGCAGCCGTCAATCGTGTCGTTCATGCGGTTAAGACAGCGCAGGAACGTCGACTTGCCGCATCCTGAAGGTCCAATCAGCGCGGTCACCTGGTTTTCGCGGACATCCAGATTGACCCCGAAGAGGGCCTGTGACTCTCCGTAATAGACCGAAACGTCGCTGCCTCTCATCTTAGCAGGCGGCGGGGATCCGGGCTTGTTGCCGATCGCATCTTCGACAGCGGCTTCAGACATCATGTTCATCCTTGCATACCCCGTTTGTCCGGCGACCCGGCGCTGGTGGCGGGCACTCTTGACCCATCATGGAGTTTATTGGTTTTGCGCGACATCGTCATCACCAGCGCCGCTCGAAACGGTTCCTGAGGAAAACGGCCAGGCCGTTCATCAAAACGAGGAAACCCAGCAGCACCAGGATCGCGGCGGAGGTACGCGATACAAAGCCGCGTTCCGGACTGTCAGCCCAGATGTAGATCTGTGTCGGCAATGCCGTCGACGCGGAGAAGACACCCTCCGGCGGACTGGTAATGAAGGCGTTCATGCCGATCAACAGAAGCGGCGCTGTCTCGCCAAGTGCCTGGGCAAGGCCGATGATGGTGCCGGTCAGGATCGTCGGCATCGACAGCGGCAACATGTGATGCAGGATCGCTTCGTGACGGGAGGCGCCAATTCCCAGCGCCGCCTCGCGGATCGATGAAGGAACCGACCGCAGGGCCGCCCTGGTGACGATGATCATCGTCGGCAGAGTCATCAGCGACAGCACCATGCCGCCGACCAGCGGGGCCGAGCGCGGCAAGCCGAACCAGCCAAGGAAGACGGCGAGGCCGAGCAACCCGAAAACAACGGATGGCACCGCCGCCAGATTGTTGATGTTGATCTCGATCAGATCGGTAAAGCGGTTCTTCGGCGCGAACTCTTCGAGATAGACAGCAGCCGCGATGCCGATCGGAAAACTGATCAGAAAACAGACGAGCAATGCCCAGAAGGAACCCGCGATGGCTCCTGCCAGACCAGCGAGTTCCGGGAACCGGGAGTCGGGGTTGAGGATCAGCGCGAAGTTGATGGGCTTGGAGACCAGACCCTCCGCCTGAAGCTTATCGAACCACTCGATTTGCTGGTTGCTGACGCGGCGGCGGTCTTCCGGCGTGTCGCGGGAAATCTGACCCTTGGCAAACTGGTCAAGGGGATCTGACAGAGGGATCTGGAAATCGAACTTTTTGTCGATCAGGTCGGGATTCTTGATCACGTAATCGCGCACCAGGAAGGGCGCCGATGACGTAAACATGCCGTAATAGGCGCGTCGGTCGGAGCGCGGAATATCCGGTTCGAGAGCACTCAACGATCCACGCACGATGTTCCGCCATTTCGCTCCCATAATATCGTCAGGATCGATCTCGGCGTTTGTCAGGTCGATGGACACGCGCGCCTTGGTCTGTACGAAGGCGGATGCCCCGGTGTAGAGCAGTGTCGCGATCAACAGCACCAGAAAGCCGATGGCGAAAGAGATAGCAGCAACGCCGTAGCGCTGCAGCCGCCGGTCGGCGGCGTAGCGCCGCTTTCGGCGTGCCTCCATCTCAGGCGATTTCCACGCCGGGCGCTGGACCGTTGTCTGAGCAGCATCGGACATCAGTATTTCTCCCGGTACTTACGCACGATGCGCAGCGCGATCAGGTTGAGGAACAGGGTGATGATGAACAGCATCAGCCCGAGCGCGAAAGCTGCCAGCGTCTTGGGATTGTCGAACTCGGAGTCGCCGATCAGAAGCGTCACGATCTGCACGGTGACCGTGGTCACGGAATCGAGCGGGTTGAGCGTCATCTTGGCGATCAGGCCGGCCGCCATCACCACGATCATCGTTTCGCCGATGGCGCGGCTGAGCGCCAGCAGAACACCGCCAACGATCCCCGGCAGCGCTGCCGGCAAGAGCACGTTGCGGATGGTTTCGCCCTTGGTGGCGCCCATGGCGAGCGACCCGTCGCGGATCGCCTGCGGAACAGCGGCGAAGGCATCATCCGACAGGGAAGAAATGAACGGGATCAGCATGATGCCCATGACGCCGCCGGCAGCCAGGGCACTGTTGGGTGCCACATCGATACCGAGCGAGGCGCCTGCCTGGCGCAGTGCCGGAGCAACTGTCAGAACCGCGAAGAAGCCGTAGACCACCGTCGGAATGCCGGCGAGGATTTCCAGCATCGGCTTGATGATGGCGCGAAACCGCTGGGAAGCATATTCGGTGAGGTAAATGGCCGACAGAATGCCGACCGGAACGGCAACCAGCATCGCCAGAGCAGCGACGAGCGCCGTGCCCAGGAACACCGGGATGGCGCCGAAGGCACCCTGCCCCGCCACCTGGTCTTCGCGCAACGGAATCTGCGGTTCCCAGCGCATGCCGAAGAGAAACTCCGTCGCCGGAACCCGCTGGAAGAACTGCCAGGCTTCATAGAGCAGTGAAGCGACGATTCCGATCGTCGTCAAAATGGCGATGGTCGATGCGAAGATCATAAACGCCGTGACCGAGCGTTCGAAACTGTGACGCGCCAGAAAGCGTTTGGAAACCGAATTTGTGGCGAAGCCGGCGCCGGCAAGGGCGATGACCACAACGGCCGCCGCCAGCAGGAAGTTGGCCGACGTTTGCAACGATTTCAGCCGTTCGACCGCAGCGGTAACCTCAGGCGTGGGCTCCTTGAAGATGTTGCCGGCCGCAACCTGGCGAATCTCGCTGATCAGCAGGTCCTTTTCGGAGCCGCTGAGTGCGTCCACCCCGGGAACCGAGCCGAGGATCATCATGTCGACGACAGAACCCTCGAAAAGCAGCCACAGTAAAATGAAGATGAAGGCCGGAACGGCCGTATACACCAGGGCATTCAGCCCGTGATAGACGGGACGGGAATGCATCCCCCGAAGGTCGTCGCCGGCCGAACTGACGGCGCGCCGCGAGGCGATATAGTAGGCGATGATCGCAGCGACGATCAGAAACAGAACCAGATAGCCGAGCATTTCTTCCCAGGTCCCCACTGGAGGCAATATCGGATGGCCCATCGGGGCCGAGATCTGATTTGCCCATGAAAGCGCCCCGGCCTGGTGGCCGGGGCGGCGGCATTTGTCGGATTACATCGACAGCTTTGCAGCGCCGAGAACGTTTTCCTGGGTCTTGGCACGAGCAGCGTCGTCAAGCGGGGTCAGGCCGCGCTCGGCGAGATAGCCGTCCGGACCGAGAGCTTCTTCGGACATGTACTCGGTGATGAAGTCGTTCATGCCCGGGATGACGTCACGGTGAGCGTTCTTGACGTAGAAATACAGCGGACGCGACACCGGATAGGAGCCATCGGCGATGGTTGCGAAGTCCGGAGCGACGCTGTTGATCTTGACGCCTTTGAGCTTGTCGGCGTTCTCGTACAGGAAGGAGTAACCGAAGATACCGATGGCATTCTGGTCGGCTTCGAGACGCTGGACGATCAGGTTGTCATTTTCACCAGCTTCGATGAAAGGACCGTCCTGGCGCATGCGCGAGCACTTTTCGTTCCAGGTTGCCTTGTCGGCTTTCTTCAGATCCTTCATGCCGGCCAACTTGTTGCAGCCGTCATGCATGGCCAGTTCGACGAAGGCGTCGCGGGTACCCGAGGTCGGAGGCGGGCCAAAGGCGATGATGGCGGCATCCGGCAGCGAGGGATCGATGTCCGACCACTTCTGGTGCGGGTTGGCCATGAAGCCACCCTTGCCGTCCGGCAGCTCGGCAGCGAGTGCCTTGAAGATCTGCTCTTCGGTCAGGTCCCAGTCGGTATCGTTACCACGCGAAACAGCAATCGACAGGCCGTCATAGCCGATCAGGGCCTCGGTGACGTTGTCCACGCCGTTGTCGGCGCACAGCTTCTTTTCGGAGTCCTTGATGGCGCGGGAAGCACCGGTGATGTCCGGGTGGTCCGGGCCGATGCCGGCGCAGAATACCTTGAAGCCGCCGCCGGTTCCGGTCGACTCAACGACAGGGGCCGCGCCGCCAGTGATATTGGCGAACTCTTCCGAGACAGCCTGGGTGTACGGAAATACCGTGGAGGAACCGACAATCTTGATCTGATCGCGGGCAACGGCCGTGCCGGCGAATGCAGCCGAGGCCACCAGCATGGCAGCCGTTACGTTAAGGGTTTTCATAAATCTCTCCCGTCAGTGCGGTGTGTTGTTTGCGCCCGGGAAGGCACAGCCGGTATCGTTACTGGCGTCCGACTCCTAACAGCCGGTACACAGACGTTTTATGACTGTTCGATTACATCTTTGTGACAGTTTAAATAACTGATTCTAAATCGTTTTTAGCCGTTGTTACGACTTGTTCACCTGGCTGCCTGCTGAATCTTACGACAAATTCGGATCCCTCGCCCGGAGTCGAATGCACGATTAGCCGGGCGCGGTGACGGGTCAGGATGTGCTTGACGATCGCCAACCCGAGGCCAGTTCCCTTTTTCGATCGGCTGGCCTCGACGTTGACGCGGTAGAACCGTTCGGTCAGCCTCGGAACATCCTCGCGTGGGATCCCGGGGCCGAAATCGCGCACGCTGACCTCGATCAGACCGTTGGCTTCATTTGGCCGATGCAGCGTGACCTCGACGCGCTTTCCGCTTTGCCCGTATTTGCAGGCGTTCTCTACCAGGTTCTCGAACACCTGTATCAGTTCATCGCGATCGCCGAAGACACGGACGGGGGCGTCCGGTACGGAGACGACAACTTCGACTCCGAGTTCGTCGGCCAGCGGACCGAGGGAATCGCAGACATGGCGGATTAAAGGTTCGAGCTCCACCGACTCGGTCGGCTCTAGATGCGCTTTCATTTCCAGCCGCGACAGCGACAGCAAGTCGTCGAGCAGCCGGGTCATGCGACCCGCCTGCTCCTGCATGATCTTCAGGAACTCCTTTTGCGCCTTTGGATCTTCGCGCGCCGGTCCTTGAAGCGTTTCGACAAATCCTGAAAGGGAGGCAAGCGGTGTCCGCAATTCATGGCTTGCATTGGCAATAAAGTCGGTCCGCATCTTGTCGATGCGCCGAGCCTCGCTCTGATCACGGAAGGTGAGCAGGAACAGCAGGCCATCATCGCCGCGAACAGGTTTGGCTTTCATCGGCGCAATGCGCACCCGATACCAACGCTCTGACGGCACTTTTTCGACATAGTCGATCTGATGCGCGTTTTTGTCGGCGATGGCCCGGTCGACCATCTCCAATATCTCGGGGGCGCGCAGACGCGCCGAAAGGTGTGCTTGCGGCACCATCGTCCCGAACCGTTCCGTGGCTGCTCGGTTCTGATATTCGAGCTTGCCGCGAGCAGACAGAATGAAGACCGGCTCGTCCAAAGCCTCGCAGGTGCTATTGACGATGTCTGACGTGGACCCTCGCCCTTCTCGCCGCAACATCCGTTCGCGCTTGCGTATCGACCGTGACCGGGTTGGTATCGATGCGGCGACCGCGAGCACAATAAAGCCGAGCCAAATCAACCATGGCATCACCAGTCCCGACAGGGACAGGATCAGGGCCAGAACCGCCGCGGCAGCCAGGATGTAGCGAGCGTCGTAGAGACGTTGCACCACTATTTGCGCGGAGTCCTGCATCTGTACAAAGCGGTTGTTCGGCGGACGGTCCATGGCCTCGATTATATCGTCGTGCGGTTCGATTTGTCGCCTAACACGCCTCGAAGCGCGTGGAAACACGGCATGTAACGCCGGTGCATGACAATGGCATGAACCGAATATTGCGACTGTGACAATTGTGGAAATCTTGTGCGAGGCCAATTATGGTTCCTCGAAATCGGAAATCGGGTACCGGATATGAATGATAAAAGCAGCGACACAGCCGTTGAGATCAACGTAAGCGGCCAGCGGCGGCGGTTCGATATCAACGACCCGGTTCTTCCCGACTGGATCGAAGACGTGGCCTTCAGCTCGGAGGGCTATCCCTATGACAAGAAGCTCAAGCGAAGCCACTACGAGGAGCAACTCGAAGCGCTGCAGATCGAGCTGGTCAAGGTTCAGTTCTGGCTGCAGGCCAGCGGCGAGCGTGTGATCCTCGTCTTCGAGGGGCGCGACGCGGCCGGTAAGGGAGGCTCTATCGGAGCGACCAGAGCGTATATGAATCCCCGATCGGCACGCATCGTGGCGCTGCCCAAACCGACCGACAAGGAGCGCGGGCAGTGGTACTACCAGCGCTATGTCGACCATTTTCCAACTACTGGCGAAATGGTCCTTTTCGACCGCTCCTGGTACAACCGCGCCGGCGTCGAGCCCGTGATGGGCTTTTGCACGCCGCAACAGCATGAGCGATTTCTGGAGGAAACGCCTGATTTCGAACACATGCCTGTGCGCGCCGGCATCCACCTGTTCAAGTTCTGGCTCAATATCGGCCGTGAGATGCAGCTCAAGCGGTTTCATGACCGCCGCCACAATCCGCTAAAAGTGTGGAAGCTGTCGCCGATGGACATCGCCAGTCTCGACAAATGGGACGACTACACCCAGAGGCGCAACCAAATGCTTGAAAGCACCCATAGTGACCATGCGCCCTGGACGGTGGTGCGCGCCAACGACAAGCGCCGCGCCCGCATCAACCTCATCCGTCATCTGCTGACGCAGCTTCCCTACGACGGCAAGGATTTGTCGGCGATCGGCGAAATTGATGACAAGATTCTTGGGTCCGGCGCGGGCTTCCTGACCGACTGACTGCTTGACCGGCACTATTGAGGCCGGATGCGAATGCCGTAGATATCGACCCCGTTTCCGGCACCGGTGATATCGCTGTTGAGCGCCAGGTAGGCCGGTTCGGTTGCCACGCCGGCATTGGAGAGGTCGAAACTGAAGATCACATCGCCGGCTTCATAGGTGACGTCGAACCGGTGACGCCCACAGTCGCCACCGCCCGGCAACACGCAGCGCACATAGATCTGGGTCGGTGTATCACCGGAGGAGCGCATGGTCAGAGCGACCATGGACTGCCCACCGGCAAGACTCTGCAGCAGCCCGGGCCCGAGTTCGAACAGAACCTCGCCCGGTGCCCCAGCATCGCGCGAGACCACGCGAAGCGCATCCCTGCCGCCGTTTTCGAGCAGATTGAGTTCCGCAGCCTCACCTCCCGAAACAGTGGCCGCGTCGCGCGGTGTGAACACGTCAATCCAGTCACCGGAAAAGGCGCCATCCGGAGAAGGAAGGCCGGCAAAATCCTCGCTGTCGATGGTCGCCGGCGGATTGGGAACGCTGGTGTCGCGCTGTTGCGGCGACTGAAGTGCTCCGCTGACCATGACCCACACCGCACCGATGCCGACGAAGGCGATAACCAGGCACGTTACGAGGATCATTGCAAAAATGGGCCGGCGACGCTTTTTGCGCCCGGTGCGCGGAGCATCAACCGCTGCAGCTTGATCGGTGTGCGCCGCCGCTTGCGGCCGCCGTGGTGCGCGTCCGCCGGCAACCGGTTCCGGGGCCCCGATATCAATGGAATCGAGCCGACCGGACTCGACCTCCCATGCATCATCGGGATCCGGGGGTTCGCCATACCTTTCAGGACCCGGAATATCGCTGAACGCGGGGTCGGCGTGTCCGGTCTGAGGATGTGGACCATCGTCAAACCCCGGATCAGGTCGCTCATCCCAACGGTCTACTGAGGCCTGCTCGCGAGGAGGTGGAGGCACATCGAATTCATCCGCTGGTAAAGCTTCGTGATCCGTGGAAACAAGATCGTCGGGATTGTCCCGGTCGTCGTCGCCGGCTCCGGCATCAAATCCCAGATCGAGAGGCGGTGGTTCGGCCCAAAAAGTGTCCTCGATCCTGCCGATCAGACCTTCCAGCAGCTCGGCCTGCCGCGCCGCGCGGTCGGTGCCGCCCAACCCCTGCTGCTCGATGCCGTTGGCGAGCGCCTTACGCGCCGATTCATAAACGCGCTGACGCTGTTGCGGATCCGCCATGCCCGGCTTGCTCAACGCCTTCCGAATGGCAGCCTCTATGCCCTTCAATGCAAAACCCTCAACACACTTGGCCGATCCGGCAGTTCACCTTTAGCAGTTTCCCGCAGGCCGCCAAACCGAACCGGCGGCTTTCAACAGGATCAATACGGCGTTTTGCGGGCAATAATCCGGTTTGAAAGGAGATACAGTCTTTGCGCCAACCGCGGTTGAGCCAGATCAATGAGCGAGAGAGGTACGCGCGCTCGCTGGGTACACCCTCATGCGGGTCTCAAGCCGATCCAAATGCGCAGTTGGAACAATCGATACCGGTTGCTCATCCAAACCAGACCTCAAACAGGGCTCATGCCGAACAAGCGGCTTCCACGCAGCGCAATTGTCTGTTACCTCCGATTTACGTTTGCGTAAGCGTCAATCACAAGGTCAGGTCTTCATGGCACTTCCCGAAATTCTGAAAGGTACGCTGCGGCTGCCCGTCGTCGGTGCACCGTTGTTCATCATCTCGCATCCGCCGCTGGTGCTCGCCCAGTGCAAGGCGGGAATAGTCGGCTCCTTTCCGGCGCTGAATGCCCGGCCGGAGGCGCAGCTCGATGAGTGGCTGGCGCAAATCACCGAGGAACTGGCCAATCACAACGCCGCCAACCCGGATCGGCCGGCGGCGCCCTTTGCCGTCAACCAGATCGTCCACCGGTCCAACACGCGGCTCGAACACGACCTGCAAATGTGCGAGAAATACAAGGTGCCGATCGTTATTTCCTCGCTCGGCGCAGTGCCCGAGGTCAATCAGGCAGTGCATTCCTATGGCGGCATCGTACTGCACGACATCATCAACAACCGGCACGCCAACTCGGCGATCCGCAAGGGTGCCGACGGGTTGATCGCTGTTGCGGCCGGTGCCGGTGGCCATGCCGGCCCGCTGTCACCCTTTGCTCTGGTGCGCGAAATCCGCGAATGGTTCGACGGACCGCTGCTCCTGTCCGGTGCGATCTCCACCGGCCATGGCGTCCTGGCCGCACAAGCCATCGGCGCCGATCTCGCCTATATCGGCAGCCCGTTCATCGCCACGCCGGAAGCCCGGGCCATGGATGAGTACAAGGACGCAATTGTTGAAAGCGCCGCCGCCGACATCGTCTACTCGAATTATTTCACCGGCATCCACGGCAACTATCTCAAACCCTCGATTGCCCGCGCCGGCATGGATCCCGACAATCTTCCCGTCGCGGACCCGACCAAAATGGATTTCGGCCAGAAGAAGAGCGGCGCCAAGGCCTGGAAGGACATCTGGGGCTCCGGTCAGGGCATAGGCGCCATCAAGCAGGTGCAGCCTGTTGCGGCCTATGTCGACCGGCTGGAAGCTGAGTATCGTTCGGCCCGTGAGGCTCTGTGCGCCTAGACCAAGACCGGGTGCACGCCGGTCATCCGCGAGAATTTCCGCAGAACCGTTAATTTCGCGACTTGAATTGTTGCCGGTTTGGCGGTATCAGCCCCGCATTCTCATGTCCGCCTTTTCGGCGGCGGGGCCGCAGTAGCTCAGGTGGTAGAGCAACGCATTCGTAATGCGTGGGTCGGGGGTTCGAGTCCCTTCTGCGGCACCAGAAAAACTTTGTCCGACCCGAAGACATAGGTAACAGAACGGGCTCTTCGTCGAATACGGGGGCACCCGCCCATGATCTGCAGAGTGTGGGTCAGTTCTGTATCAGATCTCTCCTCCTTTGACCTTCAAGCGCAGAGAGCTCGAACGCGCTTTCTGTAGTTTTCGAAGTTGCGGAACCCGAAGGCTCTGCGTTGGATGAGTTTCATTTTTCGATGATAGCCTTCGGTGATCCCGTTTGAGCGCGAGAAGCGCCACATGCGTGCGATCTCTTCCTGCCAGCTCTGCAGTGTCTTTGCGAGCTTTTGACAATCCTTGAAGCCGCTCTGCCTGAGCTGGGCGATGGCCTCCAGCAGTCGGCGTACCAATGTCCTGCACTGTCTTTTGGATTGGTTCCTGGCGGTTAACACGTCCATCAGGTCTTCCTTGAACCGATAGATGCGCTCGATGGCCGGTTTGCGGTCAAGGTAGTCAGTGAGTCGTCGTGCCTGTCGTTGAGTGAGGTTGCTGGCATGCTTGTTCAGCAGTTTGCTCAAGCCGCGCCTGTCTTTCAGCTCGGGATCGATGAAGCGGCAGGTCTTGAGCAGATGATGCAGAGCGATGCGCACGACATGGAACCGATCGGCCACGATGAGGGCTTTGGGAAAGTGGGTTCTGGCAATGGAGCGATAGGTCTCCGACAGGTCCATGCAGATGATGCGGACACGGTCTTTGCCTTTCATTTGATTGAGATAATCGGCCAGGGACACTGCCGAGCGGCCCGCAGCAACGTCGAAGACACGACGGCGTTGCAAGTCGCAAAAGGTGGTCGCAAACCGCATTCGCCTTGAGAAGAAGTGCTCATCAATCCCCAGGATGCGCGGCATTTGCAAAGACAGGAGTTTGCGGTTCTCAAGCCCGTACATGTGATCGTAGTAGCGCGAGATCGTGCTGTCCGACTTGCCGCATTCCCGGGCCAGGACCTTGCGTGAGATGCCATGGGTGTGCAGCCGATAGATCTGTCGTTTGAGGGCCTCGGTGCTGCGTTGCCACCGCATGATCCCTTCAAGGCGCTGCCGGAAGTAGCGTCCGCAGGAGCAGCAGAGATATTTGCACACGAAGAACCGCAACAGCACTCGCCGATGGCCAACGCTCTCATGCCAGACGCAGCGTAGTATCTTGTCCTTGGTGCGCAGTGTCCGGCAGCCACAATGTGGACACTGCGGGACATGATGGCACTTAACATCGTGAACGATCGGGTTGAACCCGCTGGACTTCTCGATTGTAAAATCCGGCAGGTTCAGCGTAACGTCAAAACCAGGCATCCTCTTCATTCCTATGATCAGCAGTTTTTGAAAGCCTGCAAATCATAGACAATGGTTAGAGGGTGCCCCCGGGTTTGATGGAGAGCCAAAAACTTCATTAACTCTATGAAATGGAACGATTTTTTCGTTCTTCTTCGGCTGTTTTTCCGGGCCCTTCGGTGCGATTTCGAGGAGCGTTTTCGCGCCCGGAAACATAGGTGGAATGACACATCAGTCCGCCACTTGACCCGAGCCCATCCGGTGCTTCAAGCAGATTGGTGGCGCCCAGGCGGCGACCCGGAAAGCCGTCAGCCGACCGAATGATCGGGATTTTCCAGCAAAGCGCATCACACCAGAACGATACACAACCGTTCGGCGTCCGACGGTTCCTGTCGAGTGGTCGATGATCTCTATCGGTCGGGCCTGGCATGTCGGAAGGCGATAGTGTCGTTGCTAAAAGCTCCAAAAATGTCTTCGAGACAGACTGAATACCAGCTCTGACATGGGTAGCGTCATTTCTGACTTGTCCGGATCGAAGCTTGCATCCCTGCAAAGGCGATTGACATTTTTGTTCTATTAATCAAAATATATTCTGAATTACATTCCAACTCATTCGCAGAAGGTTTTATGGACAGAGCCGGATTGCGTCTGTCACCGAGGGAGATAGAAGTTGAAAAAGCTGATGGCTGTTACATGTCTGACCACGCTGGTTGCGACCAACGCTGTTGCAGACACAAAAATCCTCTTCGAAGGAGCCTTGTTTCCGGAGGGTGCTTTGCATCACCAGGACACTCACATCTTTGTCGAGCTGGTTGCAGACCGGCTGGTCGCGCTCTCAGACGGGACTCACAGGGTGGTTTGGGAAGGCAATGGCTGCGCCCCAGCCTCCGTGATCGATCACGATAGTGGCTTCATCGTCGCCTGCAACGGTGGGAGCTCGGTCGTGAAACTCGACGCCGACGGCCGTGAACTTTGGCGCAAGGACCAGGATGGAAAGGGCGTCAAGCTGAACCAGCCGAATGATCTGACGCATGGCAAGGATGGCGATCTCTGGTTTACAGCCAGCGGATCTCCAGATCCGGCAAAACAGCCGCAGGGACAGGTGTTCAACATGTCGGCGGAGGGCGAGATCGCCCTGGTTGCCGATGGCCTGTCCTATGCCAATGGTTTGGCGGTCTTGCCCGGCGAAGACACCCTGCTGGTAGCGGACATGTTCAACAGCCGCATTCTGTCTTATCCGATCCTCGGAGCATCGCTTGGTGAACCGGCAGTTTGGGCCGACCTGGCCAAGATTGCGCCGAACGGCGATGGCGCGCTGCCACCCTTCCCCGATGGCATGGAAATCGGACCGGACGGAAATCTCTATATCGCCATCTGGGGCGGTCAGAAGATCGTCGTGCTGGACCCGGCCGGATCATTGAAAGACGAGATCCCGACACCGCTTCTGGGGACGACCAATCTTGCCTTTATCGACGCAGACACGCTGCTGGTGACTGGTGTTCACGATATTTCGGGCGCACCCTTTGCAGGCGACGTGATCGAAATGAAACTAAAGTAAGAAAACCAGCCCGGCCTGCAGGTGGCCGGGCACCGGGCGATCCCGTTCGGCAGCCAAATCTGCCGACCTTCGACATTATTTGTTCAGTTGTTTCGCCCACTGGCCGGCCCACCGAGGTCCGGCGGTTTTGCCCATCGGTGCAATTTCGTCGAGACGAGCCAGATCAGCCTCACTCAGGGCGACATCCGCGGCGGCGGAATTCTCCAGAACCCATTGGACCCGCTCGGCTCCTGGAATGGCGACAATGTCTTGATGGATAAGCCACGCCAGGGCCAATTGAGCAGGCGAAATGCGCTTTTCCTCGGCCATCGACCTGACCCGGCTGGCGATGTCCATGTTGATCTCGTAGTTGCCTTTTTGCAGCCTGGGCTCGAGCCGTCGATAGTCGTCAGCCGGATAGCTTTCCGCCGGCTTCGCAGATCCGGCCAGGACCCCCCTGCCAAGCGGCGCGTAGGCAACGAAACCAATCCCCAGGCTTTTGCACAAGGCCAATTCCTGGATTTCGACGTCGCGTTCCCACAGGGAATATTCGCTCTGTTGCGCCACAATCGGGTGCACTGCATGGGCACGCCTGAGGTTCTCGTGACTTGCCTCCGACAGACCGATGTGGCGCGCCTTACCCTGCTCCACCAGCAAGGCCATGGCGCCAACCGAATCCTCGATCGGCACCTTAGGATCGACTCGATGCAGATAGAGAAGGTCGACAAAGTCCGTTTTCAGGCGCTTCAGGCACCCTTCGACAGCCCTGGCGATATGGTCCGGGTGCGCGTTCTGGCCAATCCGGCGGCCATCATCCTCGTGAGCAAATCCGATTTTGGTCGACAGAACGACCTTCTGGCGCAGACCGTCGAGCGCTCTGCCGACAAATGTCTCGTTGGCGAATCCGTATAGCACGGGCTTGTCGGATACGCTGGTGTCGAGCGGTCCGTAGTTTTCCGCAGTATCAAACAGCGTGACACCGGCATCCACGGCTGCATGAACGGCACGCATGGCCTCGGATTCATCCACCCGACCGTAGGTGCCCCCCATACCCATGCAGCCGAGCCCGAGAACACTGACCTCCGGACCGTCGTCACCAAGTTTTCTGTACCGCAAGACCGCCTCCGAAGCCACTAATCCCATGCGCGCGAATATTAAGGGTTGCTCACCTATTATATTGGATATATCCTAACTATTAGAACATTTCAACGGAGGAGAATTCGACATGAATTTTGGAAAGCTGATTTGCACCGCCGCTCTCGCCGTGGTCATGGGTGCCGGCGCTTTGCCTGAGGCAGAAGCTCAGACGACGCTTCGCTTCTCGAACTGGGTGCCTGGAACAACCCATCCGTCGATCGGCTTTGAAGAGTGGGGCAAAGCCATTGAAGAAGCTTCCAATGGAAATCTGAAAGTCGAGTTCTTTCACGCAGGTCAGCTCGGCAATGCGCGCGACCACTACAATATGGCACGCGACGGCATTGCCGATTTCACCTGGTCCGTTCCGGCTTTCGAACCCGGCCGGTTCCCCATGTTCGAAGTGATGTCTATCCCGTACATGACCAAGGACGCGGTCACGGCATCCAACGCCTTTCATGATTGGTATCGGACCTACGCGCCGGACGAGATGTCCGACGTCAAGCTGTGCGCCATTACCATGGCTCCGGAAGGCACGCTGAATTTCAAGGACAAGGAAATCCGCACACCGGACCAAATGCAGGGCGTCAAAATGCGTCCTGTCGGGGCTTTCATGACCAACTATGTCAAGAACCTCGGCGCCGTGCCTGTGGCCATTCCTGCCTCGGAGGCTCGCCAGGCTTTTGATCGCGGTCTGGTGGATGCCATCGCCTTTCCGTGGCGCACTCTCTATCCGTTCGGACTGGACAAGGTCACGACCCATCATCAGGACATGATCTTCTACGCCGTGGCGGCAACCATCGTCATGAACAAGGATAGCTACAACAACCTTAGCGATGCCGACAAAAAGGTGATTGACGATCACTGCAATCCGCAATGGAGCCAGAACATCAACCAGATGTGGTACGACTGGGAGAAGGAAGGCCGGTCGATGCTAACCGGCGATGGCCACACCATCTACAAGCTCACCGATGATGAACAGCAGCAGTGGATCGATGCCAGCCTGCCGCTCCGGGACGAGTGGAAGAAGCAGGTCGCCGGCAAGGTCGATGACCCGGACGCAGCGCTTGACGCATTGCTCAAAAAGCTCAACGACGCTGGTGCGGCCTACTGATGTTCGGTAGCTGGCTGCCGCTGCCGCGGTAGCCAGCCCCAACCTGGGAGACCCCCATGCTGGAAGTGCTCGGGCGCCTGTCGAAATGGATCGGCGCGACTGCCCTCTTCGTGGTCATGACGATCATCTTCGTCTCGGTCATCGCGAGATACGTGTTCGGCTATGTCATTCCCGATTCATACGATTTGCCGCGCATGTTTCTGGGCATCCTGATCTTTTGGGGAATTGCTCTCGCCGTGGCGGAAGGCACCATGATCAAGGTCGACTTTCTGTACGAGCACCTGAGCAAGGGCGGTCGCCATCTCCTGGACATCATCAGCGCGGCAATCGTGTTCGGCGTTATCAGCCTCATCGGCTGGCGAGCGGGCAGCGCGGTCGTCGACGCGTTCGGAAATGGCGTATCGACATCCGACATGCGCCTGAGGCTCTGGCCTTTCTACGCGGTCGCAGCCGCGGCCATGGCCGCCTGTGTCGTGCTCTCAGCAGGCGTCTTGTGGAAGACCCTGATGTCGCCCGAGCAAGATGCCGATAAAGGGGAGGCAGACCAATGAGCGGCGAAGTCGTCGCCCTTATAGGGTTTGTGGCCCTTTTCGGTCTGATGGCGCTGAGAGTTCCGATCGGCATTGCCATGATCCTCGTCGGATTTTGCGGTTTTGCATCGATCGTTGGCCTGAAGCCGGCGTTGAGCCAATTGTCATCTGTTCCGCTGCGCACAGCGACCGACGAAGTTTTTGGGGTTGTCCCGCTGTTCATCCTGATGGGTACGTTCGCGGCCGCGTCAGGGATGAGCACAGAACTCTACAAGGCCAGTCATGCCTGGGTGGGACACCGAAGGGGTGGCCTGGCCATGGCGACAATTCTGTCGTGCGGCGGCTTTGCCGCCATCTGTGGTTCCTCGGTCGCTTCGGCCGCAACGCTCGGAAAGATAGCCCTGCCGGAAATGACCCGTTTCGGCTACAAATCATCGCTGGCCACCGGCACGATCGCCGCCGGCGGGACTTTGGGAATTCTGATTCCGCCCTCGGTCGTGCTGGCGATCTACGGCATTATCACCGAGCAGGATATCGCCGTTCTGTTCATTGCCGGGGTCATTCCAGGCTTCTTGGCCATTCTGCTTTACCTCGTGCTGATACGAATCATGTCGCAGCTCGATCCTGAGGCGGCGCCGGCTGTCGGAACGTTTAACATGCGCGAAGCCCTGCGCTCCATCAGCGGCGTTTGGCCGGTCATGGTGTTGTTCGTCTTTGTCATTGGCGGAATTTATTTCGGCGTTTTCACGCCGACGGAAGCTGCCGCAATGGGTGCTGCGGGCACACTGATCCTTAGCCTTCTGCGCCGCAAACTGAACTCCGAAACCCTGATGGCCTCTTTGGTCGAGGCGGTTCGCCTGACGGGTGGGATCTTCGTCATCGCCATCGGCGCGGTCATTTTCGGGTACTTTTTGACAATCACCCGGACGCCGCAAAATCTTGCCAGCCTGATCGGCGGCCTCGACTGGTCACCGAGCCTGGTGCTGATGGTCATCATCCTGGGCTATCTGGCCCTGGGCATGTTTCTGGATTCTCTGGCCATCATTCTGCTTACGGTCCCGATCATGTACCCGATCATCCTGCAGCTCGGCTACGACCCGATCTGGTTCGGCATTCTTCTGGTCATGGTCATTGAAATCGGGCTGATCACGCCGCCCTATGGGATGAACGTCTTCGTGCTGAAAAGCGTCAGTCCCGAGCTCAAACTCGGGACCATATACAAAGGCGTGCTTCCCTTCGTCGCCGCGGACATCGTTCGGGTCATTCTGATCGTGCTGTTCCCGGCACTGGTGCTGTTCCTGCCGAAGACCATGTACTGACCCGAGGGTCTTCCTCAGCCGCCTGAGGACGACCCGAGATGGTCCGCCAGAAACAGGCCAGCGCGCGTTACTGCACTGGATGCTTCGGGAGCACCAGGCGTGTAGCGGTGCCAGACGTGCGGCATATGCGGCCAATGTTCCAGGACAACGCTGCCGCTCACCTCATGCAGAGCAGCAGCAAGGCGATGGCCGTCATCTTGCACATAGTCGGCGCCGCCGGTCTGAATAAGGACAGGCGGCAGCCGTTCCAGATTCCCGTCGAGGATCCGCAACTGCGGCGCGTCTAACTGATCCTGTCGGACCGCGTTGGAAATCATACTGCGGGCGCGACCATAATTGCGCATGTAGTGCGATGTGGTTTCACTGAAATCGAGCATCGGCGCCATCAGAGATACGGCCCGCACCCTGGAGGTCGGCTCATCCCGGTCCAGACATGCCAGATGCATCGAGAGGGCACCCCCGACCGAATCCCCGGCAAGAACGACAGGCCGTTCAGGGGGAAGTGCGCGAAACACCGCCTCGACATCATCGTATGGGGCCGGGAAAGGATGTTCGGGAGCCAGCCGATAATCCACAAAGATACCTTCGGCGCCCACGACCCGACAAATATGATCGCATATATGGGCGTGGCTGTCCCAGTTGCCGCCGACAAATCCGCCCCCATGAATGTAAATAAGAACAGGCCCTGGAGTTTCGGGCGCGCGGTAAACGGCCACGCCACCCAGCGTATCCTGCTTCCAGCCCAGCTCGACCACCTGCAGGTTTCGGGTTTTGCCCAGGGCCTCGCGGGCGGCGGCGACATCAAAACTGTCATTGTCGACACCCCCGCTCAGGCGGGCTTGCGCATAGGCTTCCGCCTGCCGGCGAAGCTGTTCCGATAGGTCCTCGATCCGCGACGAGGACAAGGGCAACCTGTTTTTCATGGATGGAAACCTTTCAACATTCTCTTTTGCGATCGAAGTCCGACTTGGAGCAGGCGTGATCCTGAACAGGTGTCTTTCGGCTTTCTAGACGATGCACATCCACTCGACATCTCCCTTTGCATTTTGATCGACCCAAGGCCCGCCATTCGGAACAAAACGGGCCGAAAACCTTGACTTCCTACATTTCATCTCGTTAAATGGAATGCAATTCATTTTTTAGAACAAGAGGTCTTTTATGTCTGGTGATGTCTACACACCCGATCCCGAGGTTGAGATCGATGGATTGACCATCGGCCTGCGGCGCAAGGGCAGCGGTCGGCCGATGCTTGTTCTTCAGTCCTTGGAGGGCTGGATTCGCGACGAGACGTTTTCGGACAGGCTGGCGCAGAACCACGAGGTTTATCTGCCTCAACATCCCGGATTCGGTCAGTCTCCGTTGCCCGCCGAACTGCGTTCGGTCGATGATCTAGCCTATTTCTACCTGACGCTACTGGAACATTTCGACCTGCGGGACGTGGTTCTGGTCGGCGCCGGTTTTGGGGGTTGGATCGCCCAGGAAATTGCTGTTCGCTCGACCGAACGCATCGGAGCACTGGTTCTTGCGGACACTCTGGGTCTGCGTTTCACCACCGACCCGTCGGTCCGCGATATCCAGGACATCTATGTCATGAGCCAGGCGGAAATCGCCGATAACCTGTATTTTGATCCGGAAGCCAATCGTCGCGACGTGACCCAGTTGCCGGACCATGTTCTGCTGTCGATCGCGCATTCGCGCGAAACGATGACGTTCCTGGGTTGGCAACCCTATATGCACAACCCGATCCTCAAACGCTGGCTTCGTCGCATCGACGTTCCGACGCTCGTGGTCTGGGGCGAAGCCGATCAGTTCGTCTTCCCGGACTATGGCCGCAAGGTCGCAGGCGCCATTCCAGGCGCGCAATTCAAGCTGCTCGAAAAAAGCGGCCACTACCCGCACATCGAAACGCCGGACGAATTTGTCGGCGCGGTTCAGGAGTTCCTGGCCGGCACGGACTCAATTCGCAAATCCGCTTAACCGGGCCTAGGAGATGCATCATGGAAACCTTTCACTTCTCGGAACAACCCTATCCTGACGCCTGGGACCTTGGACTGGATTCCCTTCGCAACACCATTCCCAACAGTCTCTGTGACCCGCAGACCGCGCGCCAGGTCTATCGCGAGCGACAGGACGAATGGCTGCTCTGCGACGAGTTGGGGATCAACATCGCGTTCAACGAGCACCACACGTCCGCCACCTGTCTTTCGGCATCGCCGGAGGTCACCATGGCAATCATGGCCCGCATCACCAACAACGTTCTGCTTTTGCCGATCGGCTTTCAGGTTGCCAACCGGCCCAATCCGGTTCTCCTGGCGGAACAGATTGCGATGGCCGACGTCATCTCCGGAGGGCGTCTGCATGTCGGTCTCGTCAAGGGCGCGCCCTATGAGTTGTCTCCGGCCAACTCCAATCCGGGACGCTACCTGGAACGGTTCTGGGAAGGTGTCGAGCTGATCACCACAGCGCTCTCCAATCGTGATGCACCGGTGAATTTCGAAGGCGAATATTATCATTACCGGCAGGTCAATGTCTGGCCGCGCCCCTTCCAGGAACCGCACCCGCCGATCTGGATGCCGGCGCAAAGCCCCGGTTCGACCATCGAAATCGCGAGGCGCGGGTTCAATTTTGCCGCTTTCCTGTGCGGTCGAAACTACAAGATCCTGCGGGAAATCTATGTTGAGGAAACCATGAAGGCCGGTTTTCCGGAGCCGGGGCCCGAGAAGTTCGGCTATCTCGCACTTTGCGCCGTAGGTGAGACCGAAGAGGAGGGATATGCCCGCGCTTACGAAATCCACGAGTACCTGCGCACCACCGGCATCATCTCTGAAGCCTTCGTCAATCCCCCCGGATATCAGTCACCCCAGAACAATGCGAAATGGTTGCGCCTCGGACAGTTGCGCGGACGTTCGGGAACGCATTTCGGAGCGACGATGAAAGACGGCACGAAGATCAATCAGGCCACGGCTTCGATCCCCGAATTAATCGACGCCAATATCGTGTTCGCGGGAACCGCCGACCAGGTTTACGAACAGATCTGCGAATTCAACGACTATGTCGGCGGCATCGGCAACATGGTGTTCATGTTCCATGGTGGCCGAATGGCACACGAGGATGTCAAGGACAACTTGAGGCGCTATGCCAAGGATGTCATGCCGCGTCTCAAGGAACGCTATCCCGGCCAATCGCAAATTGCTGCAGCCGAGTAAAGCCGTGGCGGGCCGAAAGGCCCGCCTTTTCGCTTCTGGATCATATTGTTGGACAGAGCCTCCTGTTCCTTGTCCGATGCCGAAAATGGTGATAGTCGGAAAACAAACCGCAATGGAGAACGGCCAGAGTCCCGTCGATTCCGATACATGACGATTTCCGCTGTTATCGATCCCTTTGATCTGCATGGCGATGCCGGAGACGCGTCCAAACGCTCCCTGAATATTGCGACTGCGCGAACATTCCACGTTCTGGCGCAATTCGTTTTCAACAAGCCCGAATTCGGTGTGACCGAGCTCAGCCGGGAGCTCGGAATGACCAAGAACATGATCTATCGGTCGCTCGCGACGCTGGTGGATCACAATCTGCTCATGCGTGATGAGAGCGGTCGAAAGTATCAGCTCAGCTATCGGGTGCTTGAGCTGCAAAACCCTCATTTTCCATCGTCCGATATCCGCACGCTCGCTCATCCCTATCTCGAACGGCTGCACCAGAGAATGAATCGCACGATTCAGCTCTCGGTGCGCGCCGGCGACGGTCAGATCGTCATCGACGGCGTCGAGGGACACGGGGTCATGGTCAAGAGAAGCCGGATCGGTCAGTATTTTCCGCTGCATGCATCGGCTGCATCGCGAGCCATCCTCTCCTGTCTGCCGGATGCCGAAATCGAGGCCTATGTCAAACGTCATAGCCCGCTGAAGGCGTTTACCGAAACAACCATCACATCGCGAAAGGGACTGCTGGCCGAGGTGGCGGGGATTCGAAAGCGTGGATATGCACTGACGATCGAAGATTTCTTCAAGGGAACCTCAGGGATCAGTTTCCCGATCCTGGCGTCCGATGGCGACCCGCACTGTGCCGTCACCGTTTCCGGGCCGCCGCACGATGCCGATCCGGAGACGCATGAGGAGACCGCTGCCAAGGCGCTGCCCATCATCAGCGAATTGCGCGCGATTGGCGCGCTTTACGATCCGGTCTGAAAGCGCCCATGTCAGAATCCAAATCGCAGTCAGCCAACACTTCGTCGCAATCGGTCTTCGAGATTCTGCGTGAACTCTGCAAAACCGACCGACCCCTCGGCGTTGCTGAGATCCATCGCATTATCGGGGAACCAACCAGCAGCACGCACCGGGCTCTGATGACGCTGGAAGACGCCGATCTGGCGTCGCGCTTCGGTCGTCAGATCAAGTTCGGGCCGGGCCCCATGGTGCAAAACCTGGTCCGGGCGATGATCGCACGGTTCGAGATTCGCAAACGCGGTATCCCGGTGCTGCGGGAGGTTGCTCGCCTCACCGAAGCGCCGGCCACGCTCAACGCGCGACTCGGCTGGTACAGCATCCGGGTCGGTTGGGCCGAAGGGCGTCACGAATTGTACGATCAACGCCGCATCGGCCAGGCACGGTTGATGCACGAGAAGGTCGCACCCGTCACCATGTTGTCCACCTGCAGTGACGCGGAAATCAGCGAATACCGTAAATTCGTTCGCGACACGCATTCCGATCGCCTGAAGGAGGCCAGTCTTTCCGAAGTGGATGAGATGATCGACATGGGGCGCAGCCAGGGTTTTCTGGTCAAGCAGGATCCTCGTCGGGACAACGGCAACTGGGTGTCCTTTCCGCTTCTCGGACCCAACGGCACGGCATGCGGTGCCCTGACGCTGGCGATGGATTCCGACCAGATTCCCAGAGAGGGCCAACAGATCGAGCTCACGGATCAACTGACTGAGCTGATCCGGGGCTTCCAGGAGCATCTCGATCAAAATCCGGCCGAAACCGGAACGCCGTACGATTACCTGGCGAACCGCGACATCAAAATGTCCCTGTCATGGGAGAGTTCCGAGACCATACCTGCCGTAAGCTGACGGTTTCAGTCTTCAGTTCAACAGGCTGGGCAGATAGAGACTGATCTGCGGATAGGATATCAGCAAGATCATGATGAAGACTTCCGCTACAAGGAACCAGGTCAGGCCACGGAAAATCGTGCCCAGTTCAACCCTGTCGCCGACAACCCCTTTGACGACAAAGGCGTTCAGCCCGACCGGAGGCGTCAGAAGACCGATTTCGATGAATTTGACGACGATTACACCGAACCAGATGAGGTCATATCCGGAGGCCTTGGCGATCGGCAGGAGGATCGGCAACGACACGAGCATCACACCGATGCCCTCCAGGAACATGCCCAGGACGAGGTAGAACGCGCAGATGGCCAAAATCACCAGGATTGGATTCAGGTTCTCCTCCTGAATTCCACTGGCGATAAATCGTGGCACGCCGGACAAGGCCAGAAACTTGGTGAACAGAACCGTTCCGATCACGATGAAAAACAGCATCGCCGTGGTCTTTGTCGCCTCGGTCAGGCTGTCCATGAAGCGGGCCCAGGACATTTGCCGCCGGGTAATGGAAACCAAAAGCGTTATCGCCGCTGCGGCCGCGCCGGCTTCGGTCGGCGTCGTCGTCCCGGTATAAATCCCTACAAGAACCAGCAAAATGATAACCGGCATGGGCCAGACATCGCGGATTGCAGCCCATTTCTCCTCAGCCGAGGAGGGTTCGTCCGGGACAGGCGCAAGAGCGGGATTGGCCCGCACCCTGCCATAGATCATCAGGCAGTAGACCAGGGCGGTGAGAATGCCCGGAACGATACCCGCCATCAGCAGTTTGGACACGGATTGCTCGGCATACCATCCGTAAAGCACGAAGGCGACGCTGGGCGGAATGAGAGCACCGAGCGTGCCGGCGGCCGCGACAACACTCGTCGCCAGCGCCTTGTCGTATTTGTGTTCGAGCATTTCCGGAATGGCGAGACGGCCCATGGCGGCCGTCGTCGCCAGGGACGAACCGGAAACCGCAGCGAACCCTGCCGCAGCAAAATTGGTGGCGATTGCCAGTCCGCCCGGGATGAAACCGATTAAAACACGGGCAGCTCTGAAGACGCTCGCAGCGATACCCGCCTTCTGCGCGAACGTGCCCATCAGGAGAAACATCGGCACCGCCGAGAGCGTCCAGGAAGCGCTGAAATCATAGGGGACCTGTCCGAGCGCTCCCAGAGCGGCACGCTCACCGCGAATGGCCCACAGGCCGGCAATCGAGACCACGCACAGAGACACCGCGATCGGCACGCGAACAATCAGGAGGAACAACATGCCTCCAAGACCAATGAATCCGATTGCCAGGTTTGACACTACTACAGCCCCCCATCCTCATCGTGACGAGTCGGCTCCGGATCCCTGCCAGCAAACACGACCAGGATGGTTTCAATGACCTGGAGTGCGCTCCACAGCGCCACGACCGCAAAGCCGATGACGGGAAACCAGCGCCCCGGCCAGACCTGAACCTGAAACTCGATGTTGGTGGAGAGCTCACCGATGGCCGTTTTGGCAATGGCAGTCTCAAGGCCCTTCCAAAACAAGAGCAGAGACAATCCCAAAGTCAGCAATTGTGCAAAACCGTCGAGGAGCATCTGTGCTTTTGGGCTCAGCCGCTGGGTGAACAATTCTACGAAGACGTTGCCCTTTTCCCGCTGCACAGCTCCCAACGGGAGAAAGACGACGGCGACCATGTAGAACAGGCTGACGGTTTCGAGCGTCCCGATTATGGGCTGCCTGAGCACCAGCTTCGAAAAAACGTCGGCACATACATGCAGCATCATCAATGCAGCGATGAAGGCCGACAGGATTGTCAGCTTGTCGGTCAGGTAGCCAGCGACGGACCGGAACATGGACATTTTGGCTTCGCAATTCTGGTGACTGCCCGGCACTCAGTGTCGGAGTGCCGGGCATTGCATCCAATCAAAGCTTGCTGAAGATGTCGGTTTGCATCCGCTCGCGGATGGCGTCCTTGTCGCCACCGGCGTCTTCAACAACCTTGTTCCACTTGGCAACGCTCTTTTCCAAAGCCGTTGCGATCGCGTCGGCATTTGCAATGCCCTTTTCGCTGCCCAACGCCCGAACCGTCTGCGCTTCGGACTTGAACCAGTCGTCCAGGAACGCGCGCATTTCGTCCGTCGGCTCGCCCCAGACCACGCCCTTGTCGATGGATGCGGCGCGAACCTCTTTTGCTTTCGCTACGCCGGCGGCAGCGGCCTCGGCGACCAGGGTCGGCAGGCCCGCCTTGATGGCGGCCTTGTCGTCGGCGCCAAGGCCGTCCCAAACTTCCGTACTCATCGCAAACACATTGCCGTTGTTGTACTGGCCAACGGGAAGGTCGAGCACATATCCGACCTCATCCCAAAGGCTGTAGGCCTGGAGCCAGAAGACGGACCCGATGGCGCATTCCACCTGCCCGCGGGACATGGCTTCAAGAACTTCGGTGGTCGGCGTGTTGACCGGCGTGGCGCCCATCAGCTTGGCAAGGCGAAGATTGGCCGACGCGGCGCGCACGGACTTGCCCTCCAGATCCTTGAATGACGAGATCGGGTTCTTGCACATGAGATAGAAGTGCGGAGTTCCGGCATAGGCCAGCGTGGTCAGACCGTTGGCACGATCCTCAGCGACACAGTCCGGACAATTCAACAACGCGGCCTCGTTGACTGCGGCTGAAATCGCAAACGGGTTGGACTGGATAGACGCATAGTTCGTGATCATGGAGCCGATGGGCATTTCGGCCTGATAGATCGCGCTGGCGACGTATCCGGCGTCCACGAGGCCCTCGCCGATGCCCGGCAGGACCGTGCGCATTTGTACGATCTGTCCACCGTAAAGATTGTCAAATGTCACCGAACCGCCGGAAGCCTCGCTCACTTCCTTCGAAAAGGCCTCCATTCCGATGGAGGCGGGATCCGTGTCCGGCGCCCAGGAGCCATAGGTCAGCTTGACGTCCGCCAATGCGGGTGTCGAAGCCAGGCCGGCCGCGAGAATCGTTGCCGTGAGCAGATGTTTCATGGGTTCCTCCCAACTTGTGAAAATGCACGGGTGTACCCGGATGTCAGGCATCCAGATTGATCATGAGCGTCTTGAGCTCCGTAAATGCTTCGATGGTTGACCAGCCGCCCTCGCGGCCGATGCCGGACTGCTTGACGCCGCCCGCCGGTGAATTCGGCATGACCGAATAGCCGTTGATCCCGATCGCGCCGGTGCGCCAGCCTCTGGAGAAACGCATGGCGCGACTCAAATCCGCCGTGTAGAGGCCGCCGGCCAACCCGTAGATGCTGTCATTTGCGATCTCCAGCGCTTCCTCTTCGGTGTCGAAGGGAATGACGGACAGCACCGGACCGAAAATCTCTTCCTGAGCGATGCGCATTCCGGTCTCGACACCGGAAAACAGCGTCGGATTGACCCAGTTGCCGTCGGCCAGGGCTCCGCCTGGACGGTCGCCGCCGAATTCCAACCGCGCCCCCTCCTCCTGGCCGATCCGGATATAGTTCATGACTTTTTCGGTCTGGCGTTTTGAGATGATCGGTGCGGAGGTCGTGTCCAATTCGAACGGGTCTCCAAATCGGACCGAGCCTGCCTGCTCGCGGGCGCTGTGCAGAAATTCGTCCACAACGGAGCGATGCACCACGGCCCGGGTCTGGGTGGAGCAGACCTGTCCGGACAGGAACGTCGAATTTTGCGCCATGACGGTTTTGGCCGCGGTCTCGACGCTGCGCGCATCGGCAAAGACAACCGCAGCGCTCTTGCCGCCCAACTCCAGCGTGACGCGCTTCATGGTCTTGGCACCCTCGGCCATGATCCATTCGCCAACCGCACGACTTCCCGTAAACGTGATCTTGTCCACACCGGGATGCATGACAATTTCACGTCCGGTGTCCGGGCCACCGTTGACGAGATTGAACACTCCCTCGGGAAGATCGCTTTCGGCCAGAATTTGGGCCAGCCGGTTGACGCAGATACCCGACAGTTCCGATGGCTTGACAACGATCGTGCAGCCCGTGGCCAGAGCCGGTGCAACTTTCAGCGCAAACATCATCATCGGTGCGTTCCACGGCAAAATGGCGCCGACCACACCGACCGGACCACGATGGGTCTGGTAATGGAGGTTTACTGAATCGGTGTATTGCGGATAGGTCTCGCCGTTTATCTTGTCGATCCATCCGGCATAGTGATCGAAGATGTCCGACGCGGTGGTGGCCGAGACTCGCGTGTTCAGGCTGAAATTGATGGGAAGGCCGTTGTCGAGGGTCTGCAGGTAACCCAGGTCCTGCGCCTGAGCAGCGATTGCCTCGACCAGTTTCTGGACGATTTGCTTGCGCTCTCTGGCGCCCATTTTAGGCCAGGGGCCTTCGTCGAACGCGCGCCGCGCGGCGGAAACCGCAGCATTGACCGCCTCGGCACCACCTTCGGGAAACGTTGCGGTCGTCTCATTGGTGGACGGATGAACCTGTTCGAAGGAGCCGTCACCTCCAGCGACCCACTCACCGCCAATGAAGTGCATGTGGCTGCCGACGTTAAGGCGATCACGATGGTGAGCTACGGATGTCGGCACCTGTTCCTCCCAATAATTTGTTCTAATTTGCTGACTATATCCCGATTTTCGTGGAAATCAAATAAAAGTTCTGCTATTTGGTTCTGATACCATATAAAGGAACAAAATGGTGACGCGTACGTTCGATTACATTGTCGTTGGAGCCGGATCGGCCGGCTGTGTAATCGCCAACCGACTGTCGGCGAATTCCGGGGCACAGGTCGCCCTGGTGGAAGCCGGCGGCAAGGACTGGTCACCGATGATCCATGTGCCGGTCGGCAGCGGGGAACTGATCCGAAAGGGCGCATTCGGCTGGGACATTTTTACCGAACCGCATCCGGCGACCAACAATCGCCAGATCCAATGGCCGCGCGGCAAGGTGCTCGGCGGCTGTTCCTCGATCAACGGCCTGGTTTATGTGCGAGGGCATAAATCCGATTTCGACCATTGGGCCCAACTCGGAAATGCCGGCTGGTCTTACGACGATGTCCTGCCCTATTTCATCCGATCCGAAGCAAGTCAGGACCGCAATGGAGCATTCCACGGAACTGACGGGCCGTTGAGGATCACCCGGGGCGGCCTGGCCAATCCATTGTTCGACGCCTTCCTCGAAGCGGGACGGCAGGCGGGCCATCCCGTCACGGACGACTTCAATGGAGAAGACCAGCACGGCTTTGGCCGATTCGACTACACTGTCCACAAAGCGCGGCGACAAAGCGCTGCGGTCGCTTTTCTGGATCCGGCCCGCAAGCGAAACAACCTGCATATCCTCACCCGATGCCTCGTCAGCCGAATCGAATTCGAGGGGCGAAGGGCGGTCAGCATCGAGATCCTTCGCAATGGCAAAACCGAGCAACTGCGGGCGGCGCGCGAGATCATTCTTGCCACAGGCGTGATCGGATCACCGCACATTTTGCAGATGTCCGGGATCGGTGCCGCAGGTGATCTTCGGTCATTGGGCATCGAGGTCGTGCATGATCTTCCGGGTGTGGGTGAAAACCTGCAGGACCATACGCAGATCCCCTTCATGTATGGCTGCAAACAGCCGATAACCCTCTACCAGCTGATCAGGCTGGATCGTGCGGCGTTGAGGATGGCACAGGCCGTGCTTCTGAAATCCGGCCCCTTCTCGCATTTCCCGGTGCAGGGCGGCGCCTTTGTCAAATCCGATCCGGCTTTGGACGTCCCCGACACCCAATATCATTTCGGCATCGCGTTGGGCGTCCGCCGCGCGCGGTTGCCCCGGCTCAGCCCTTCGAAGGATCCCTTCGACCGTGATGGGTACATGCTGGCGCCATGCCTGCTGCGCCCGGCCAGCCGCGGCACCATCAAGGCGAAATCCCCGAACCCCATGGAAGCACCTCGCATCGATGCCAATTATCTGTCGGCCGAAAGCGACCTGTTGTTCTTTCGTCAGGCGTTCCACCAGGCACGAGGGATCGCCAACCAGGAAGCGTTCAAGGCCTACAATGCCGGCGAGTTGATGCCCGGGCCCGACGTCAACACGGATGACGAGATCGACGCCTATACCCGCCAAACGCTTGCGACCTGCCACCATCAGGTCGGCACTTGCAAGATGGGACAGGACGACCTGGCCGTCGTCGATCATCACCTGCGGGTGCGAGGTATCGCCGGGTTGAGGGTCGCCGACGCGTCGATCATGCCGACCATTGTCGGCGGCAACACCAATGCAGCGGCCATCATGATCGGCGAGAAAGCCGCCGATATGATCGCCACCGAAGAGACGACGGCATGACCTCCACTGCAAGAATTTTGATCCTGGGAGCGACCGGCCGCGTCGGCGGCGCTGTGCTTCGGTCCTTGAACAATCGTCAGGACCTTATCATCCGCGCCACTTCGCGATCCGAAACCGGCCTGGCGAACCTGGACGGACTGGCCAGCGAGGTTGTGCATTTCGACTTTGACGATCCGACCAGTTACCGACCGGCCCTGGCCGATGTCGACCGGTTGTTTCTGCTTACCGGCTACAGCGTCGACATGCTTCATCAGAGCAAATATCTGATCGACAAAGCCGCTGAAGCGGGCGTGAAGCACGTGGTTCATCTGGGCACGCACGCGCCGAACGACACCGCATTCAAACACCACTCCTGGCACCAGCTGGTTGAGCGCTACATCGAGTGGCGCGGTCTTGGGTTCACCCATCTTCGGCCGGGCATGTTCATGGTCAACATCCTGGACTATACCCGGGCCAACAAGGACCGCCCAGGCGTGCTCGTCCACTATACCGCCGACGCCAAAGTGGCCTGGGTCGATACCGACGATATCGGGTTCGCCAGCGCCGCGATCTTAAGCGATCCGACGCCGCATTCGGGCAAGACCTGCTATCTCGACAGCGAAGCGATTTCGATGTCCGAGGTTGCTTCGATCCTGCAGCAGGAAACCGGGCAGGACTGGCGTTTCGAACATCGCGATGCCGGCGAACTGCTCCCGCGCCTGCAGGCGGCCGGACGCGAAATGACCTATGCGAGTTCGGGCGTGACCTTCTTCAAGGCGGTGGCGGCCGGCGAAGCTTCCGAGGTGGACAAGGTTCACGACACGCTGGAGCTGCTGATTGGCCGGCCTCCGACACGCTGGACGGATTTCGCCAAACGCAACCGCAATGCCTTTCTTTACCAATGATGCAAGAGGCCAGATCGATGTACGACGATTCCATACCCGTTGAAGACCGGCTTGAAATTCAGGAACTCTACGCTCGGTATTGCCATTTCGCAGATCAGTGCGACGGACCGAATTGGGCAAAATGCTTTGCCGAGGACGGCTTCTTCGCGCCCAGTCTGGGGCCGGGTTCCGACAAAACCTACCAGGGCCATGAGGAGCTCGCTGCGTTCATCACCGCACCCGAACGAACCCCGTTGGAAAACCGCCACTGGAACACGGCACTTACCTTGCATCGGGATGGCGACGTCATTCGCGGTGAGTGCTATGCGTTTCTTCTCCGGGTCGAAAACGTCGACAGTCCCAAAATTCTCGGCAGCGTGCGCTATCGCGACGTGCTCGCGCGCGAAAACGGTAATTGGCGTTTCAGGGAACGGCGTCCGTCGAAAGACGGCGAAGCATCTGCTTGATCGATCCGACATGCCGGCCTTGCTCGACCCATTGACGGTGCGTTCCGTGACCCTGCGAAACAGGATCGGCGTCTCGCCGATGTGTCAGTATTATGCCGAAGCAGACGGTATCCCGACGGACTGGCATCTGGTGCATCTCGGATCGCGCGCCGTGGGTGGCGCGGGTCTGGTCATGGGCGAGATGACGGCAATTCATCCCGACGGGCGAACCGGTCCCAAGGATGTCGGCATCTGGTCGGACGACCACATTGCCGCCTGGCGCCGGATGACGGAGTTTGTGCGTGCTCAGGGTTCGACCCCCGGCATTCAACTGGGCCATGCGGGACGCAAGGCGTCGACCTATTGGGACTGGCATCCTACCAAGGCGAAGACACCTCTGCCGGAAGACGAGGGAGGTTGGTCGCCCATCTGGGCTCCCAGCGCCCTGCCGCTGAGGAGCTTCGATGCGATCCCGCAGCCTTTGTCGGAACAGCAGATCCGCGATTTGATCGAAGACCATTGCAACGCGGCAATGCGGGCGCATGAGGCCGGCTTCGACTGGCTCGAGCTGCACGCCGCGCATGGCTATCTGCACGCGACGTTCCTGTCGCCCTTTTCGAACAAGCGTGAGGACGATTGGGGAGGCAGTTTCGACAATCGTTGCCGCTTCACTCTGAAGTGCATCCGCGCTATCCGGCGAGTCTGGCCCGACGGGAAACCGCTTGCCGTTCGCCTTTCGAGCACCGAATGGATCGAGGATGGCTGGGGCCTTGAGGACACCGTGTCTCTCAGCAAGAGGCTGATCGAAGAAGGCGTCGACGTTATCGACTGCAGTTCGGGCGTCGGCACGGCCGGCGGGGACTTTCCCCGCTATCCGATCGCTCCGGGGTGGCAGGTGCCATTTGCAGCAGCAGTGCGCGAACAATCCGGCGCCATGACTGCGGCTGTGGGCATGATCAAGGATCCCCTGCAGGCCGACATGATCATCAGGAGCGGACAGGCGGATATCGTGTTGCTCGCCTCGGCAATGCTCGCGGATCCCTACTGGCCCTTCCATGCGGCAACGTCGCTCGGCCATCAAAAAGGAAGCGGTGTGACGATGCCTCCGCCCTACGGATACGTCATTCAAAGGGATCGTCCCTACCAGCCAGAAGCGAAACGGCGATAGTCAACACCGATTTCAAAGCGGCACGAGACCGCGTGTCCGAAGGAGGAGAAAATGAGTTCCAGCGGATCAGCTCCAAGCAAACCCGATACAGGCGGTGGGGCGGATATGCCCACAGGCTCGCGCGTTGTGACCTCCGCATTGACAATCAATGGTCGATCAAGCCGCGTGACCCACGAGGCGCGGGTCACTCTGCTGGATCTCCTGCGGGAAGTCCTCGGGGAAACCGGCACAAAGAAGGGCTGCAATGAAGGGGCCTGCGGTGCCTGCACCGTTCTCATGGATGGCAAGCGCATCAATGCCTGTCTGACTTTGGCGGCCACCTGTGACGGGCGTGAAATCACGACCGTCGAAGGATTGGCCGACGTAGACGGGACGCTCCACGCGGTGCAAAGGGCATTCATCGCGCAGGACGCATTCCAGTGCGGCTACTGTACCCCGGGTCAGATCATCTCCGCTTTCGCCTGCATTCGCGAAGGCCACACCCGATCGGCGAAGGAAATCTCCGAATGGATGAGCGGCAACATCTGTCGCTGCGCTGCCTATCCGCAAATTGTCGCGGCGGTGCAGCAAGCGGCCGCGGAAATGAAGGAATAGGTCATGCGGGATTTTGCTTACACGAAGGCCGATTCGCTCGACGACGCAATCTCGGCAGTGGCTTCGGGTGCTCGACCGATAGCCGGAGGCACCGAGTTGCTGAACTGGATGCGGCTGGGCGCCGACGATCCGGACCTGATCATCGACATCACGCGATTGGAGAACCTGAACGGCATCGCCATCGAAGATGGCGTCATCCGGATCGGTTCGCTGACGACCCTCAACCAGATCGAAGACAGCGACATTGTGCGAGAAATGGCCCCGGCTCTCGCCGAAGCCTGCCTAAAATCCGCCTCCGCGCAAATTCGAAACACCGCGACCCTTGGCGGCAACGTTCTCCAGAAGACACGGTGTCCTTATTTCCGGGTCGAGGCGGGAAATGAGAATCGATTGCCCTGGCCCTGCAACAAGCGCAAGGCTGGCAGCGGATGCTCCGCCCAGTCAGGGCTTCATGACCGCGCGTCATTGATGGGAACGACGGATTCCTGTCTTTGCAATCAGCCGTCGGATCCGGCCGTGGCGCTCGCCGCGCTCGACGCAGTCGTCCATGTTGTCGGGCCGAATGGGGCTCGCGACTTGCCTATGAGCGCGTTTCACCTGTCGCAGGCGGACGCACGCGATCTGATTGAAAGCGGCCAGGCGGGCGACCTGATGGAGCAGGACCTGATTTCCGTGAAGGGCACCGATGCCCTGCTCGTCAACCGGTTGCGGTCGGACGAGATCATCGTTGCCTATTCGGTTCCGGTTGACGCCGCTGCCGCCAATTCACGTTACCTCAAGGTGCGCGAGAGAGAGAGCTACGAATACGCGAAGGTGTCGGCTGCCGTCTGCCTCGATACCGATGGTGATGTCATCAGGTCGGTCAGAATTGCCGTGGGGTCCATAGCCCAGAAGCCCTGGCGCATCCCGCAGACGGAACAGGCTCTTGTGGGTGCGGACCTCGAAGCACAGGTCCTCGATCAGGTCCTGGCTGCCGAGTTCGCGGACGCAAACCCCGCGCCGCATCAGGAATACAAGATCAAACTGGCACGCAATGCGGTCCGAAGGGCCGTTCTCATGGCCGGAGGAAAAATCGATGGCTGAGCATCTGGATCTGAAAGCCGCACTTCAAAAGGGCGTGGTCGTCTCCGCCGACGGATCGCCGACCCCGCTGCCACAGGACGGGATCGGCAAGCCCGAAACCCGGCATGACGGTCCGCAGAAGGTCACGGGAAAAGCCGTTTATGCCGGTGAGGATACGCCGCGGGGCACGCTGCATGCGGTTTTTGTCGGCTCACCGATCCCGTCGGGCCGGCTTTCGTCGGTGAAGGACGATGCCGCGCTGGCCCATGCCGGCGTGGTGCACGTTCTGACGCATCTCGACATGCCCGAATTTGCGGAACCGGCCGTCCCGCCGTTTGCGCAAAGCCTTGTTCCGATGAGCACGGATCGTATCCACTACGAAGGCCAGCCGGTGGCCATGGTGCTTGCCGAGACCCTGGAGCAGGCGGAACAGGGTGCAGCGCTCATCGAGCTCGAGTGTGAGGCCGACGGCTTTGACCAGTTTGAAACCGCCCAGATCAGAAAACCGGAGAAGAGCGGCTACACGATATTCGATATCGATGCAGAAAGAGGCGATGTCGACGCCGCGCTCCAGGATGCCCACGAAGTGGTGGATGAAACTTACGATACGGCGTCCAGACACCATCACCCGATCGAACCGCACACGACGCTTGCCGAATGGCGGGGGAACCGGCTTTTCATCCACGATGCGTCGCAATGGACCTACGGCATCCGGTACGCGCTGCAGGGAATAGCCGGGATCGATCCCGAAGACGTCACCGTTATCTGCCCGTTTACCGGCGGCGGCTTTGGCTGCAAGGGTTATGTCTGGCCGCACCAGATTTTGACGCCCGTTGCCGCCAGAATAGTCGGCCGGCCAGTCAAGCTGTCACTGCATCGATCAGGCTGCTTCACCGGTTGCGGTTACCAGGCCCGAATCCGGTCGCTCGTGCGTCTGGGTGCCGACCGGGATGGCCGCCTTGTTGCGATGACGCACCGGTCGGAAAACATCACGTCGGCGACCGACGACTATGTGGAGTACGCGACCGCGGGTTCACGCATTACCTATGCGGTTCCGAACTATCGGTTTGAAACACGGGTGCGCACCGCCAATGTCGGAACGCCGACGCCGATGCGCGCACCGCACGAAGGACCGGGCAATTTCGCCACCGAAAGTGCGGTGGACGAACTGGCCTACAAGCTGGGAATCGACCCGCTGGAATTCCGTTTGAAAAACTACGCCGACAAAGACCTGCTCTCCGGCAAGCCTTTCTCTTCCAAGAAACTGCGCGAAGCCTATGAGGTCGGCGCCGCCCGATTTGGTTGGCAGGACCGGCCGATGCAACCCGGATCACGCCGTGACAACGGCAAGCTGATTGGTTGGGGTGTCGCCACCGGCGTCATGTCGACCTTCCGGCACCTGTCCTTTGCGCGTGTCGCACTTGAAGCCAATGGCGATGTGACCATCGAGGCGGGAACGCAGGAGATCGGAACCGGCGTGCGCACCGTCATGCCGCAGATCGCGGCGGAAACGCTGGGTGTGCCGGTCGATCGGATCCGCATCGAGCTCGGATCGACCCGCTTGCTCGAAACAGCAGGCACGTTCGGCTCCGGCACCAGCATCGGGACGGGTTCGGCCATTGCAAACGCCTCGAAAACACTGCTCGAACATATTCGCGAATTGTCCGGCAAGAACGATGTTCCGGGTTACGAAAGCTGGCCCGATCTGATGGCGGCGAAAGGCGTCCAGCGCCTCACTGCCGATGGCTCCTACGGCCCGGGGGATGGCGCTTTCTTTGACGCCCATGGTGACCTCAGCGACCACGCAATGTACTCCTATGGCGCTGTTTTCGTCGAGGTGGAGGTCGACGAAGATTTCGGCACGGCGCGCATGCGCCGAGCGGTCGGATGCTACTCGGCCGGGCGCATCCTCAATCCGGCGACAGCACGAAGCCAGATGATCGGGGGCATCATTTGGGGATACGGCCGGGCCATGCTGGAACATTCACCTATGGACCCGCAATACGGTCGCTATCTGTCGAAGAACCTTTCCAGCGTTCTGGTGCCTGTCAACGCTGACATCCCCCAGGACATCGACATCAGCTTCATCGAGGAGTTCGATCCGCACTGCTCGACCATCGGTGTGCGCGGCATCGGGGAACTGGGGGACGTCGGGGTCGCGCCAGCGATCACAAATGCCATCTTTCATGCCTGCGGGCGCCGGGTGCGTGATCTCCCGGTGCGGTATGAGCATCTCATCGGCTAGTTGGAACCGCATCTCTCAAGATCGAATGGGCAGAAACCCGAAGCGCCAGACCTTCGGCACTGTTGAACCGGAATGAAGCGATGATCATCGCCATACGAAAGTCAGTTCATCTTCCTTCAATTTGTTATGTTTTTCAAAACATATTTCATTATTCATTACTAAATGATAAGCTTTGAGATCAGGGCGAGAGCAAAAATCATGATCAAAATCAGGAGGTTCACTCGATGAAAGCCAAAGCCGCGGTTCTTTATTCCGACGACCAGACGTTTCATATTGAAGATGTCGATATTGGCCCTCTCAATGCAGATGAAGTCCTGGTGCAAATGTCGGGTGTTGGCGTCTGCCACACTGACGAGCTCTTTCGCAGCAATGTCTATCCTTTTCCCCGCCCCTGCATTCTCGGTCACGAAGGGTCCGGACGGGTGGTCAAAACCGGTTCCGCCATCACGGAGTTGGAGAAAGGCGATCACGTCGTTCTGTCGGTCATGTATTGTGGCCATTGCCGCCGCTGCAAAAACGGCCAGCACTATCTGTGTGAAAACATCTACGAAGCCAACTTTGGCGGTCGCGGCGACGGGACCAGCGCGTTCTCTCATGATGGGCAATGCGTGCACGCGCATTTCGACGGCCAAAGCTCGTTTTCAACATTCGCCGTCTCCAATGCCAAAAACACGATCAAGGTCAGGAACGATGCCCCGCTGGATTTGCTCGGTCCGTTGGGATGCGGCTTCAGGACGGGGTTGGGTGCGGTCATCAACACGTTCCATCCGAAAGCAAGCGAAAGCCTGGTGATTTTCGGAGCGGGTTCGGTGGGCCTGTCGGCCGTAATGGCAGCTCAGTTGCTGGGGTGTCATCCGATCATCGTTGTCGACCCCAATGGGGCCAGACGCGCCAAGGGCCTGGAAGTCGGTGCAACGCACGCTCTCGACAGTTCCGAAGAAGGCGTAAAGGAGAAAATCATCGAGTTGACTGGCGGCGGTGCGGCCTACGCCCTGGATACGACCGGCATACCCGCGGTCATTCGAACAGCAATCGAGTCGACGGGCGTAGGCGGTTTCCTTGGCGTGCTGGGCGGGTCGCCCCTTGGAACCGAGCTCGTACTCGACGCCAATCACATTCTTTTCGGTGGCCGTCGCATCCAGGGGATCAACATGGGCGACTCGGTTGGCGCCACCTTCATTCCAGCGATGGTCGATCTGATGATGGCTGACAAGCTGCCGCTCGAGAAACTGATAACGAAATACCCGTTCGAAGACATCAACCAGGCCTTCGCCGACACAAAGTCGGGAGAATGCGTCAAGGCTGTCCTGACGTTCAGTTAGCGGCGCACGCAAGCACCCAGGGAACGGGTGGCGCACAAACGCCACCCGTTTTGTTGGGCGCCTTCAGACGCCCAAATTGAACATCACCGTCTTGAGCTCGGTGAAAGCTTCAATGGAGGTAAAGCCGCCCTCGCGGCCGATGCCGCTGGCTTTGAACCCGCCAAAGGGCGAGTTGGGCATGAAGGCATATCCGTTGATCCCGACGGTTCCTGTGCGCAATGCCTGAGCCACCCGCCAGGCACGCCCCGGACTTCCGGTATATACCCCGGAAGACAAGCCATATTTCGAGTTGTTGGCGATGGCGATCGCCTCCTCTTCGGTCTCGAATGGGATGACCGAGAGAACCGGCCCGAAAATCTCCTCCTGGGCGATGGTCGCGTCCTGTGGAACGTTTCTGAACAGGGTGGGATTAAACCAGTTGCCGGCCGAGAGATCACCGCCGGGCCGATCGCCGCCGAAGACGAGGTCAGCCTCGTCGCTGCCGATTTTGCTGTAATCCGCGACCTTGTCCAGTTGTTTCCTGCTGATGATCGGCGAGGAGGTCGTCGCCGGATCGAACGGATCGCCAAACTTGACGTTTTGCGTCTGTTCTTCGGCATATTTGACGAAGTCATCGTAGATATCCTTGTGGACCAGAGCGCGGCTCGTTGTGGAGCAAACCTGGCCGGACAGGAACATGCTCATCATGCTCATGACCTGGAAGGACGCCGCCTTCAGATCGGGCACATCCGGAAAGACCATGGCAGCACTTTTGCCGCCGAGCTCCAGGGTCACCCGCTTGAGACCTTTGGCGGCCACGGTCTGAATATGCTCGCCGACGGCGCGCGATCCGGTGAAGCAGATCTTTTCCACACCGTCGTGGTGTGTCATGGCATCGCCGGTGATCCCATCACCGGTCAAATACTGGAACACCCCGGGTGGAAGATCCGCCTCCTGGACGAGCTCCGCCATCCGTGTGCTTGCGTGCGGGGCCAACTCCGACGATTTCATCAAAATCGTGCAACCCGCCGCCAACGCCGGCGCAACCTTTTCCGGAAACTGCAGGAGCGGCGCATTCCACGGTGTGATACCGACCGTCACTCCCACCGGTTCCCGAACGGTGATGAACTTCATCGGCACATCGGTTTCGAACTGCGGATAGGTTTCGCCCGTGATTTTGTCGATCCAGCCTGCGTGATGGCGGAATATCTTGGCGCCGAGCTCGCCGGTGAAGTTTACCGCAACGCAAAGACCATGAGGAACGGCGTTGTCCAGGGTCTGCAAACGGGTCAGTTCGTCGGCATGTTTTTCGAACAGATCGGCGATGCGCAGCAGGACCTTGGTGCGTTCGGCCGCCTTCATCTTTGGCCACGGACCTTCATCGAAGGCCTTGCGGGCGGCCTTGATCGCCCGATCGACCTCTTCGGGATCGGCCAGCGGTATATCAGCCGTCCGCTCGTTGGTCGCCGGATTGAAATGCGGAATGCTGCGGTCCCCACCGGGGTCCACCCACTGCCCGTCGATCAGGAACTTGTTCGACGTCACACCCAGGCTTTCGCAGACTGGTCGAATTGAAATATCAAGCATGTTCGGGACTCCTCGAATGTGCGCCTCGGTTTGGCATGGCAATTTCGGTTTTGTTTGTCGACTGAACCATCAGCTGGCACGCCGTTCGCGGACAAAGGCATCCATGGCGACCGCGATCACCAGGATAGCACCCTGAGCAAACAGCTGGGCGGCGTTCGACAACGACAGAGTGTCGAACAGATTGCGCAGCGTGGCCAAGATAAGCAGGCCGATCAGTGTACGCCAGATCGCGCCTTCACCGCCAAACAGGGTGGTGCCGCCGATGATGACGATAGCGATCGCGGTCAGCGAAACATCACCGCCCAGATTGGCCTGGCCGACATTGGTGCGCGACGCGATGACAATGCCACCGAGAATGGCAAAGAAACCGGACAGCACATAGGTCGATACGGAGACTGCGGTGGTGCGCACGCCCGCCAGTCGGGACGCTTCGCGGTTGCCACCGATGGCGAAGACGATGCGTCCCCAGACGGTTCGGTGCAGAACGAACGACATGATCGCGAACATCGCCAACAGCAGATAGACGGAATAGGTGATATCGAAGAGCCGGTCTCGGCCAAGCGTGTCAAAGCCCTCCACCGATCGTGCCATGATGGGAGCAGATCCCGACAGGATGAACGCGAGACCGCTGATCATCGACGAACTGCCCAGGGTCGCGACGAACGCATTGACGTTGAGGATGTTGATCATCAATCCGTTGGCGAGGCCGAGCAGGCAACCCAGCATCAGGGCCAGGCCCATTGATGGAAGGATCGGAACGCCCATGGTGGCAAGTTTCGCGTAGACCACCGCACCAAGGGCGTACATGGCGCCGGCCGAGAGATCGAAGCCGCCACCGATGATCACGAACGTCGCCCCGATGGCGACCAGACCGACTGCGGCGTTCTGCGCAAAAATGTTGCGGATGTTGCCAAAGCCGAAGAAGTTGGGATTGATCAGGACCGCCACGATCAGGACGATGACCAGCACCACGACCATCCCGTAAACGGCCACCCAGTCGAAGATCCTTTGCTCGATGCTGCGCGCAGGCACCAAATTCGAAGCGTGGGTTGTATCCGCCATTATTCTGGCCTCCAGCATCTCATGGTTATCAGGACGCCTGTTTGACGGGGTCTTTCCCGACCCCGAACGCCATGTTCAAAATTGCCGAAAGGGTGATCGGTTCCTGCGAGCCGTCCAGTTCGCCGGCCGGACGTCCCTCATGCAGCACAACCACCCGATCGCTGATGGCAACAACCTCTTCCAGCTCGGAAGAAACCACGACGACCGCGCAGCCCTCGTCGGCCAGTGCGCGCAGGCTGTCCATGATTTCCGCCTTTGCCCCGATATCGATGCCGCGGGTCGGCTCGTCGGCCAGAAGCACACGCGGTGCGTTGAGGCCGGCTCGTGCCAGAAGCAGTTTCTGCTGATTGCCGCCTGAGAGCGTTCCGGCAGGGGACCTCAGCCGATTGGTATCGAAGCCATAGTCGGATGCCGCCTTGGCGGCACCCCGCTCCATCCCCTCCTGCGTGACGACCCACGATCCGCACAGGTCTCGGATTTTGCCCATGCCGATGTTCTCGGCCGCCGACAAAAGCGGGATGATCCCCTGCCCTTTGCGGTCTTCGGGGACGAGAACAATTCCGTACTGGCGCGCCTGGCGCACGCTCTGCGGCCACCGGACCTCCTGTCCATCGATCGCCATGCGGCCACGCGAGTGCGGTTCCAGTCCGCAAATGCATCGCAACAGTTCCGTCCGTCCCGACCCGACCAGTCCGCCGATCCCGAGGATCTCGCCTTGCCGGATGGTCAGCGAAATGGGCGAGAGCACGCCAGGCAGCGTTACGTCGGACACGTTCAGCACGTCCGGATGATGCCCTGCCTTTGCGCAATGACCACCGCCTTCGATGACATTTTCAATCATCGCAGTCGCCTTGCCCTGTCCCAGCATGTGGAGCACGAGGTCGTGCTTGGTCACGCCCTCCCGCGCCACATTCGCCACCAAGCGGCCTTCGCGAAACACGGTGATGCGATCGGAAATATCGAGGACTTCATCGAGGTTGTGGCTGACGAACACGATGGTGTAACCATCGCTGCGGAGGCGCTTGATCAGCTTCAACAGGGCTTCGCGTTCAGGCCGTGCCAGCGAGGCTGTCGGTTCGTCAAACAATATGGTCCGGGCGCCGGAAGCCAGGGCTCGGAGAATTTCCAGGATTTGTTGTTCCGCGACTGAGAGGCGCCCGGCCGGCTTTTCGGGCTGCACCCGCACGCCAATGTCCTCGGCAAGCTCAACATAACGTTTGCGCATCGCCGCCGCATCAAGCACGCCCCACCGGGACTTGAAATTGCCGAGGAAGACATTTTGGGAGGGCGTCAGATTGGGCGCGATCGTCAGTTCCTGGTAGATCGTGGCGATGCCGGCCTTTCGCATTTCGCGAGGCCGGCCGGCGGGCGCCTGAACGCCGGCCACCAAAACCTGGCCCGTAGTTGGCACGACTCGACCGCTGGTGATCCCCAGGCAAGTCGATTTGCCGGCGCCGTTTTCCCCAATCAGCGCGTGAACCGATCCATCCGCGATATCAAAGCTGATATCGCTCAACGCCTGCACAGTGCCCCAGCGCTTGGATACGCCGACAAAGCTCAGGGCGGCGGTGTCCTGTGCAGGCATGACGATGGCTCCCAACCACGATCGATCAGTACTCGGGCTGGTAGGATGCCAGATTATCGGCCTTGACCAGATAAGGCGTATCTGGATTGCCCAGCATGAGACCGTCCTGCACCTTCGGAGGCATTTTTCCGTCGCGCCATGCGTCAATGATCGCGCCGAGAGACTGTCGGACATGCGTGCGCGGCGCAAAGGTTGCCGATGCCGTGATCGACCCATCCTTGATCAGCGGAACGGAGTCCTTTCCGGCACCGATATCGTAGACGGCGACATCGTTCAGGCGACCGGCATCCTCAAGAGCATTGATCGCGCCGAGCGTCATGTCGGAATAGGATGAGATGATCACATTGGCATCCGGATGGGCCACCAACAAGGTCTCGATCTTGGCTTGCGCATCGGCGGCGGTGAAATCCCCGTAAGCCTGACCGACGACTTCGAAATTGTTGTCTTCCTGCGTCAGCCTGTCGGCTCCCGCTTCAACCGCATTGGTGATGGTCAGCCCTGCAAAGCCCTTGATAATGAGCGCCTTGGAGTCCTTGCCGTCGCGGTCGGCGACAACAGTGTCCATCCATTTGCCGATGTAGTCGACAGTTTCAGCCGCACCGACATAGGTGATGATGCCGGGTTCCCACTGCTCCTTGAACGGCAGCATGTCGCGCCCGCAGATTGAAATATTCGACGTCGCCACGACGATATTCTTTGCCGCAGCGTCCTTGGTGACGATGTCGCACATCATGTTGCTGTCGATCGGAGTCACGTACCAGGCATTGAAGTCGCCGTTTTCCAGCACGTTCTCCAACTGATCCATCTGGGTCTGCGCGTTGAACTGAGCATCGAACGTCTCCAGTTCAAAGCCGTTTTCCGCAGCGATCTTCTGCGCCTCGTCGGCCATGGCCTTGACGTATTGGTTGGCGACCGTCGCGATGAAGAATGCGACCTTCAGCGGTTCGTCACCCGGCACCTTGATCGGTGAGTTCAAACCGACATCAAGTTCATGGCCACCGCTCGGCGAAACCACCTGGGCCTGGGCGACCCCTGCAGACAGCAACGCGACGGCGCCTGCGATCGAAATTGTCCGTGCGAGATTTTGCAATGTATCCTCCCTGATATGCTAACCGCGACATATCCCTAATAATAGAACAGATAACATAGCCCGTAAAGTCTATATTCCGGATTCTAGCCCGCTATATCGAACATTTGCTCGCCGAGCCGTCGGACAAAGGACTTCAGTTGCGAAAAGAGAAAACGGACCGCCCCTCCGGGGCTCAGACCTTCCCGCCGCCACTCAGAAAAAGGCTTGCAGATCGGTTTGTGCGCGCCCCAGGATCAACGCGTGCACGTCATGGGTGCCTTCATAGGTATTGACGGTCTCGAGATTTGCGGCGTGCCGCATGACCCGATATTCGATCTGGATGCCGTTGCCGCCATGCATGTCACGCGCCTGGCGCGCGATGTCCAAAGCCTTGCCACAATTGTTGCGTTTCACCAGGCTGATCATTTCAGGCGCCATTTTGGCTTCATCGAGCAGGCGTCCCACACGCAGGCTTGCCTGCAGTCCGAGCGTAATCTCGGTCTGCATGTCGGCCAGCTTCTTTTGATACAATTGAGTTTGAGCCAGTGGCTTGCCGAACTGCTTGCGATCCAGGCCGTATTGGCGAGCCTGATGCCAACAGGCTTCAGCGGCGCCCAGCGCACCCCACGAAATGCCGTAACGGGCGCGGTTCAGGCAACCGAACGGACCACTCAGTCCTTCAATGTTCGGTAGCAGTGCATCCTCGCCCACCTCAACGTTGTCCATAACGATTTCACCGGTGATGGAAGCCCGAAGCGACAGTTTGCCATCGATCTTGGGAGCACTCAGTCCGTCCATGCCTTTCTCGAGCACGAAGCCGCGAATCTTGCCTTCATGCGCTTCCGACTTGGCCCAAACGACGAAAACGTCGGCGATGGGACTGTTCGAGATCCACATCTTGGAGCCCACAAGCCGATATCCCCTGTCCGTCTTGATGGCGCGCGTTTTCATGCCACCCGGATCCGATCCGGCATCCGGTTCGGTCAGACCGAAGCAACCGATGAACTCGCCGCTTGCCAGTTTTGGCAGATATTTTGATCGTTGCGCATCGCTGCCATAGGCATAGATCGGGTACATCACCAACGAAGACTGCACGGACATCATCGAGCGGTATCCGGAATCGACCCGTTCGATTTCCCGCGCTACCAGACCATAGGCGACATAGGAGGCAGCCGCACAACCATAGTCTTCGGGCAACGTCACACCGAGAAGACCGTTCTCGCCCATCATCCGAAAAATCTCCGGATCGGTTTCCTCGGTCATGTAGGCATGGTCGATACGCGGCTGCAGTTCGCCTTGTGCAAAGGCGTGCGAAGCGTCGCGGATCATGCGCTCCTCTTCCGTCAGCTGCTCATCAAGAAGGAACGGATCCTCCCAGTTGAATTGCGCCGGGGCAGGAATATTCTTAGCAGCCACATTGAGTGTCATGGCCGTCTCCAGGATTTGATTGCAAAGGGATGGTGACTCAGCCGCCCGCTTCCAGGCGCAGCTTGGGAAAATACTCGCGGTATTCCGGCCAGACCTCCCAATCCGGATAGACCGCACGGGCCGTGAACCGCATCACTGCAAACACCACGACCTGGCGTGCCATATAACGGAGTTTTTCGTCCAACCCGTCGTCAAGACAGGTTCCGTCGGCATCAAAGTACCGTTTCTCCGTCGAATTCACGGTGATGCCAAGAGGCGTCGGCCAACCACGCAGGGCGTGAACGATATCACGCATGTGAGACAGCGTGGAATTTGCACCCTGGTATCCGGCGCCAACACCGATGCACCCGACGGCCCGGGCACCGAAGTAAGCCTTGGGATCGTCCGCGAGGTCCTGGGTGTAGTCGAGCGCATTCTTCAGGTGGCCCGAGATCGAGCCATGATAACCGGGAGAACACATAATGATGCCGTCGGACCGGCGCAACGCTTCGACGAGAGACTGCTGTTTCTCGTCGCGGCTGGTGTCGGCAACATCGTAAATCGGCATTATCAAGTCCGGACCGTTGAACATCCGGGTTTCCGCACCCGCATCCTCGGCATGCCGCAATGCCGTTTTCACCAGGTTCTCAGAGGTTGAACCCTCTCGGGTGGTCCCGCCAATTCCAACCACAAAGGGTGAATGATCCGGTTCTCCAATGCGCTCCATACCGGCTCCTCCGCTATTTCATTTTGTTCTATTTTAATGGATGTATCCCGTTTGTCAAAATTATTTTGAAAAGGGATGACTGCCGTCATGCGGTGTCAGCTCGGTCGCGTTGAGGAGGAAGGCGCCCATGGCGTAGTAGCCCATGATGGCCGTCAGCTCGACGATTCCGCGCTCTCCGAAATGCTCGACGACGTCCTGAAAGGCCTCGTCATCAACGCGATTTGCCGACAGAAGTTCGGTCACCGCCCGGTGAACGATACGCTCATCATCCCGAACGAATTGCGGTTGCTCACCGGACTGCAGCGCGGACACGATCTCATCGCTCAAACCGGCTTCGATGGCGATCGGTGCATGCACCGCCCAGACATATTCGCAGCGGAAATGAGCCGAGCAGGTGAGGATGATCAGTTCGGAAAGCCGCTTGTCGTAACTGGTGCCAAAGCGCAGAAACTCGCCCAGATGCTGTGCTCTTTCACACAGGTCGGGACTGTAAAGCCAAAGCGCGAGCGGCCCGCGCACCCGCCCTCTCGGACCACTGGCGATCCGGTCGGCGAGCTCCTGTTGCCGCTGATCCAACTGTTCCGGAAACTCGGGAATTCGGCTCATGGACCAGGGCCCTCCAGCAATGTCACTGTTGTTGCGGCGTCTTCTACGCCGACGAAACCACCGCCATTTTCCGCGGCGGCGATCCGGGCTGTCTCGACCTGTCTGGCACCTGCTTCACCACGCAGTTGGGTGACCAATTCGTGCAGTTGAATGATGCCGGTCGCCGCAATGGGATGCCCTTTGGAAACCAGGCCGCCCGAAGGATTGACCGGGACCGCACCGCCGAGTGTCGTTGCACCACTCTGCGTGAACGGTCCGCCCTCACCCATCGGACACAGGCCGAGATTTTCGATTTGCAGGACTTCTCCGAACGAGGTCGCGTCGTGAACCTCCACGACCCCTACCTCTTCGGGGGTCAGACCCGCCTGCTCGAAGGCCAGGCGCGAAGCGCGGCGTCCGACATGGGTGGAAAAATCATCCACTGGCCGCGCCGCGCCGGAGACCAGGACGGAGGCACGCACCTTCACTGCGCGCGAACCACCCATCTGCCTCATGCGGGCTTCGGAAACGAGGATTGCCGCCGCCGCGCCGTCGCTGACGGGAGCGCACATTGCCCGGGTCAGCGGCCAAAGGATCGGCTTGTCCGCCAAGACCTCTTCAACACTCATGTCCGTCTGATATTGCGATAACGGATTCATGGTCGAATGGTGGTGATTTTTCGACGCCGCATGGGCGATTTGCCTGGCCGTCGTGCCGAACTGTTTCATGTGTTCGCGGGCGGTGCTGGCGTACATGTCCATGAAAATGGTGCGATCGGCGGGGTCGAAATCGACCGGAGGGACCACGCCCTGTCCCATTGCGGCAAACAGCTCGCGGGTCTCGTCGACGGCGGAAATGTCCATGCCACCAAGAAACGTCTTGAAGACCGTGTCCTTGTCGACGTCGGGATAAACCATCTTCTCCGCGCCGACCACGAGAGCCACATCGCAGGCTCCCGCCTTGATGGCAGTAACCGCCTGATTGAACCCGGTCGATGAACTCGCACAGGCATTTTCAACGTTGATGATGGGAATGCGGTCGATCCCGGCGGCGCGTAGCGCGACCTGACCGCGTATCGAATTCTGTCCCTCCATCAGCGCCTGCCGGGTGTTGGAGAACCAGGCGGCCTGCAGGTCAGAACGCTCCAGTCCGGCATCTTGCAACGCTCCATCGACCACCTCGAGCGTCAGGTCCTTGACCGTGGGATCGACAAACTTGCCCAGCCGGGTCATATGGATGCCGACGACATAGGCGTTGCTCATGCGGCGCTCCCACCGCTTGCATCGCGCACGAACATTTCCCGGGATTCCTTGCGCTGGACCTTGCCGACATTCGAACGCGGCAATTCCGCGACTTGGTGGATGACCTTGGGAGCTTTCACCGAACCGATCTTTTCCTTCAGAAACCCGATCAGCTCGTCGGAGGACACACTGGAATCGCGCATTTCGACTGCAGCCTCGACGCGTTCGCCCCACTTCTCATCGGGCACGCCGAAGACCACGCATTCGTAAACCGCCGGGTGCTTCAGCAGCACGGCCTCGACGTCGATCGGATAGACATTGAAGCCGCCGGTGATCACCACATCGCGGATCCGGTCCTTGAGGAACAGATAACCGCGTTCGTCGAGATATCCGACGTCTCCGGTATGCAACCAGCCATCGACGATGGTCTCGGCAGTCTTATCGGGCATGTTGAAATAGCCGTCCATCATCATATCGCCGGTGGCCACGACTTCGCCGATCTCGCCGGATGGCAGAACGTTTCCTTGCGGGTCCATGATCGCCAGCCGCACCAGCGGTGTCGCCCGGCCGACCGAGGCAGTAAGCGACGGATCGGCCATTTCATCGGCATTCAACACGCTCATGACGGTTGGCATCTCGGTCTGCCCATAGACCGTTTCGAGTTTGCCGCGAAAGAACGCCCCCGCCTCGCGCACCTTGTTTTCCGGCATCGGCGCCGCACCGAAGATGACGTGGCGCAGGTGGCCGAAATCCGGCTGGCGGCCCTGGGCTGCCTCAATGATCGCGTAGATCATTGTCGGCGGCAGGAAGACGGTCGTTGCCCCGCCCCGGTCCAGTTCGTCGAGCAGCCCCTCCGGTCGTGCCTTGCGTATGAGGCGGTTGCAGCCGCCGGCCGCCAGCATCGGCAGCATGAAGGTTCCAGCGCCGTGCGAAATCGGCGCGACGCACAGGTGGATGTCGTCGGGTCTGAAATGAAAGGACATCAGCATGTTGACGATTAGAGAGTTGATGCACCGAAAGGATTGCACCAGACCCTTGGGTTTTCCGGTAGATCCGCCGGTGAATTTGATGGCGCTGCGATCGCCGATGGCAACGCCGGCATTGTCGGGAACCTGTCCTGCGTGCGCGCCAATCAAGTCATCGATTGTCGGAAGATCCACGCCTGGCCGGTCGGTGAAGACCGGCCCCGCAAAATCCGCGGCGATGTCCAGGTATTCGGCATCGACGAAAAGCAGATCGGGCTGGGCCGTTTCGATCAGGTCCGCGGTGTCCGAACGGGTGTTGCGATAGTTCAAGGGCACAAGCGTTGCCAGCGATGCATGTGTCGCCATGATCGCCTTGAAATGCTGGAGCCCGTTGGGGCCAAGGACGCCGATGACCGGCCGCGCCTTGCCGGCGATTGCCTGGTAGGCTGCACCCAGTGCCTCCGCCGCTGGAACGAGCGTCTTGAAGTCGATCCAACGATCTCCCTCTTCCGCCGCCTTTCGGTCGGGATGAAGCAGCGCGGCCTTGCGGACAAACTCGAACGGGAACATCCGTTACCCAACCATCTCTTTTCCGAAAAGAGACCGCGCGACGATCATGCGCTGGATCTCGTTCGTGCCCTCATAGATCTCGGCAATCTTGGCGTCGCGATAAATCGCCTCGACCGGCGAAACAAACCCGTCATGCTTGAGTTCGCGCATATAGCCATAGCCGCCCATGATCTGGATTGCGTCACGGGCCATATCGACAGCCAGTTCCGTTGCGTAAAACTTGGCCATGGCGGATTCCGGTTCGGGAAAATCGGTCCCCTGGTCCATCCGCAAGGACGCCTTCAGATAGAGGTTGCGGGCGTTTTCGATCTGGGTCGCTCGCTCCGCCATCCGGAATTGCCAATGCTGGAACTCGCCAATGCGTCGTCCGAAGGCCTTGCGGATCTTCAGATGCTGCATTGCTGCATCGAACGCCGCCTGCGCCATGCCGACGCCTGTGGCGGCGATGCCGATGCGCCCATAGGTCAGCGTCGAAAGCGCGATCCGAAGACCGTCGCGATCTCCGCCGATGCGTTTCCAGGCCGGCACGTGCACATTGTCGAAATAGACGTCGGCCGTCAGTTGTCCGCGATTGCCGAGTTTCTTGTCCGGCTCCCCAACACGCACGCCGGCCTGGTCCGTATCGACGATGAGTTCGACCATCTTGCCATCAGGCGTCGCGCATAGGACGGTGATGAAGCCGGCAACCGGAGAGTTGGTGATCCAACGCTTTTGGCCATTCACACTGTAGCCATCATCGGTTTTGGTCGCGACGGTTTCCATGGCGGTCGGGCTGAGATCGGAACTGGCCTGCGGTTCGGTCGTGGCGAAGGCGCCAACCATCGACCCGTCGGCGATCTTTCTCAGATAGTCGTTGCGGATTTCGTCCGACCCGCGCTCCAGGGTGCGGCCGGCGAGGATGCAGTGAACGTCGTAAATGGCGGCAACGGAATTGGAGTAGTAGGCCAGCTCTTCCACCGTGACCGCTGTGGCCGTGACCCGGTTTTCAAGCCCCCGACCGCCGTCCTCGGCGGCAAACGGTATGCGAAACAGGTCAGCGTTGCCCATCTTTTTGAACAGGTCGCGCGGAAAGGCCTCGACGCTCTCGTCGCGCTCTGCAATCTCCTGGGCCACCGGCGCGATATGTTCAGCACCAAAAGAACGGATCTCGAGGCGCACCTGCTTGACCTCATCGGGCGACAGCATGTCGTGATATATTTCGTCCGACATGCGCGGCTGGTTGTGGAGCGGAGTGATGGAAGAAGTTTCAGTCATGTCACCTGCCACGGGTTAGGGAAGCAAAACGATCTTTCCGAAGTGCTTGTTGGCCGCCATGTAGTCCTGTGCGGCCTCGGCCTCGTCGAGGGGAAAGGTCCGGTCCACAACGGGTTTCAAGTCTCCCGCTGACAGCGCGGTGCCAAGGTCGCGCATCATCGCATCCCGCAAGGCGATCTTTCCGGGAATGTCGAGCGTGCGAAACGTCACGCCAATCAGGCGAATTCTTTTCAGTGCCAGCTTGTCGAGATCAATCATGTCTTCGAACCCGCCGAGGCGTCCGACCGAAACAATTGCTCCGCCATTGGCGGTGGCGTCGATCAGATCCGCAAGCATGCCGGCTCCAACCATGTCGATCACGATATCGACCCCGTCGCCGCCGGTCTCCTGCTTGACCCGGTCAGCCAACTTCTCCTGAGACGGCACCAGGCCGACGTCCATGCCAAGCTGCTGAAGTCGCTCGAATTTTTGCGCGCTGGAAGATGTGCCGATGATCTTCGAAGCTCCCAGGAGCTTCGCGATCTGAACAGTGGCAATGCCCACGCCAGAAGATGCGGCCGTGATCAGAACCGACTTTCCAGCAACGAAGCCTCCTTCGGTCACGAGAGCGTTGTGCGCGGTCATGTACCAGGTCGGAATCGACGACGCTTCGGCCCAGCCCAATCCGTCCGGCATCCTGATTGCCGTGCGCGCGTCGACCAAGGCATATTCGGCATAGGCGCTTGGTGCCATGGCCATCACCGCGTCACCGATTGCCAAATCTGAAACAGACTCGCCAATCGCCGCTACGGTGCCAGCCAGTTCGAGCCCGGGTATGTGGCGCGCGCCGGAATCCGCAAAATGTTGTTGTTTCCGACGCAAATCGGTCCGGTTCAGCGAGCTGCCCTGAACACGGACCAATGCCTGATGCGCCGAAGGCGTCGGCACATCGGCATCGATCAGTTCAAGGCCCGTTCCAGCATCGGTGCTGCAGACGGCAACGGCCTTCATGAATGCCTCCAATTTTGTTCTACAATCAGGATTTCATTCCGATTTGTCAAACAAAATTTTCCACCTCCGGGCACTTACTCCTGGGAATGACGTTGACTTGGCCTGGTCGGCGGGCCTGGCATGGTGATGGCACAAACCGTCTGGTCATCAGGCGAGACATTTGAAAGCAATCAGCACAACCGAGGCCGAACACTGCCGGTCGGCAATGGTGTTTCACCATTCGCTGTCGATCACGGCAGATCTGTACACGATGGGTTGTTGGTCTCGCGAGGCCAGCACCTACAGCGGAAGTTCTCAGCCCAGTTTTCGAACCTTGTCGCCGACCGATATGGTGCCGTCCCTGACGACCCGCGCGTAGATTCCACGCAGCCGGTGCACCTTGCCATCGCCCGTGTTGACGAAGAGGCAGGCATCGCGACCGTAGCGATCGATGAAGGACTGGCATCCGTTGTGCGGCAGCTCGGTGACGACGAACTCGGCGCTGCCGATTGCAAACGATGTGCCGGGAGGCATGTTGGCTGGAGTGAGGTCCATGTCGATAAACAGGTTGTCGCCGGCCGGCGGCCAATTCGCCTTGTCGCCGGCAATCGCCTGAATGCACTTCGACATCATCATGCAGATCTGCGCGTCCGGATCACCAGTCCCATCTTCAAGCTCATATCCGGATCCGCGAACCCAGTGGTCTCCTGGCACTCCGTCGGCCAGGCGGACCTCCGTGCTGTCGGGCAGAACACGGTGGCCGTGTTCCGGTCGCATGACGATCAAATCAAGCGTTCCCTCGTCCTTCGGCGCCGCCAGAATGTCCGGCAACATGTCCTTCAGGTCGGCAAGGCTGCGAAATGTGTCTGGGTGAATGGCGGGATCGGGCATGGCCGATAGTTAGCAGGCTGTCACCTTCCAAACAACCTCGTCCCTCGTGCGACAGGGCCCGCTTCACCCGAGTCGATCATGGGCCAGTACTCTGACCCAATGATCCTGAAAGCAAGCCTTTCAAGGGCAAACGGCATGGTCCTCAATCAGCGTATCGCAGGGACATCTTCGTGATTTTGCCGTCCGCGTCCCACCAGTAAGAGTAGTGGGCAACCCAGGCACTCCAGTTGACCTCGGTCATTGCATAGCCTTCGTCGGCTTCAAGTATCTTGCGGTGCTTGAATGAGCTGCCGCCGCTGATCACTTCACGCAAGGCCCAGGTGCGGATTGCATCCTGTCCCTCAAATGTCCGGCTGACATCGATCATCACGGCGTCTTCGGTGAAGCAGGCCATGTAAGCGTCGATATCCTGACCGTTGGTCGCGGTCCGGTAACAATCGATAGCGGTGGGGAGCTGCTCGGCGGCGAAAGCCGGTGTTCCCAAGGCCAGCGCAGCGAAAAGGGTCAAAGCTCGAAGCATGACGTCCTCCCTTCGTTCAAGATCGTCATCATTTGTCCTTGGAGGCACGCTCGCCGGCGATCCCCACAAGTCCACGATCCCCGTTTTCCCAGAGCGCCGTCATCGTCATTGAGGTCACCACCCAGCGATCTTCCTTTCGCTCCAGTTCGTAGGTGTATCGGCCGCCCAAGGTCCAAAGCCCGTCATCGATCCGGTGTGTTGCCGTGAAATCTGCCTCAGCCGCGGCGTTGTCACCGTCCATGGACGTCACCGTGTGGTTGGTGACCATGTGATGGGTGGTGTCGAAGCCCGGCAGGAAACTCGACCATCCGGCGACCAGATCATCGGCCGGCTGGGTCACGGGGTCACCGCCCCAGAGGCTGGTGTAATCGGTGGTTACGGTTTCGGCAAAGGCACCGCGGACGCGGCTCCAGTCGTGACGGTCTGCGCCCGCCGCAATGTCGGTGATTGTGCGGCTGATCTCGGCCTGACCTGCGAGCGCGACGCCGCAGCAAAGGGTTGCGGCCGCGACCGCGGCCATCGGTTTGAACAGCATCGTGTCTTTCTCCATCTCGGGTAATCGGAAGCGGCGCTGGCGTTTTCGCTGCAGCACCCCTTCCGAATTCAATGTCAGGATTTGTTCTGCGCGCGGAAATGATCTGCGACGGTATCGGCGGCCCGTTCGACATCCTCGGGATTGTCATAGAAGTCGAACTGGCTGACACCCTCGAGCCACTGCATCGTCGCATCGCCGGTAAAGCCCTGCAGGAATGCGCGCACGCCTTGCGGGATAGCAGCAGCCTCGGAGTGAACGACCGCGAGCGGCTTGTCCAGACGCTGGGCGTTGTCAGCGGGGTGATAGGTCAGCCAGCCTTCCCAGCCGGCGTTGTTCCATTTGTCGTCGTATTCCGGGATGGCGCCTCGGTCGGCTTCGTAATAGTATCCTCCGATGGGCATCAGCACGCCCTCGGCACCTTCAGGTCCGGCAGCAGGAATGACTTCTCCGCCCTTCGATTCGGCAGCACGCGATACTTCGATCAGGCCGGTGACACCTTCGTCACCTCCGTAGACGGCCTTGACGATCTCGTCGTTCTGCAGCCAGGGCGCGACGAGGCCGACACTCTGGACCAGCGGATTGCCTGAAACCGCATCCACCATGTATCCGGAAGACGCACAGATACCGAGACCGTGGACCTGTGACTGGTCTACCTCGGGAAGGGTCGAGACATATTCGAACGCTTTTCGGATGTCAGAGGTTTTGGCCGCCGGGTCTTCGACAAAGCGAACATTTTGAGGCAGATCTCCTGACTTGCCCCAGCCACGGAAGTCGAAGGTGAAAGCGGCAAAGCCGCGCTCAACCATTTCGCGGGCATAGTTGGCCGGCATTTGTTCCTGAACCGATGTCCAGGCACCGGTTACGACCACGACAGGGAGACGAGCGCCCGCTTCATGATCGGCCGGAAGATAGAGGGTGCCTGACAGTTTTGAACCCTCGTTTTCAAACGAAACCGTGCGCGTCTGGATATCAGCAGCGAGTGCGGAACCGGCCAGCAAGGCTGAGGTAACCGCGGAAAGCACAAGTGATTTCATCGTTGTTCTCCAATTGGCACCGTGGATTTGGATTGGGGATGTCCGGTGCCGTGGAAACAAGATGGGGGATAGGGAGGCCCGGCAAACGCGCGAAAATTGCGCTTGGCTATGCGATTCTTGCCAGACTGAAGCGGTTCAGTGCTGCTGCGCCCGAAATCTGGCCGGGGTCGTTCCGGTCGCGCGTTTGAAGTGTTGTCCGAAGCGGGACACATCGTTGTAGCCAGTGCGGAAGCAGATTTCCGAGACGGTCAGGCTGGTGGTCTTCAGCAACACCTGGGCCAGACCGATCCTTTCGGCGAGCACGTACTGAAGCGGACTCTTGCCCGTCGCCGCCTTGAAGGCGCGGCTGAAATGAAAGCCGCTCATGGCTGCGAGATCGGACATCGAATCCAAAGTCAGATCCGCAGCCAGATTGTCATGGATGTAGTCCACAACTCTGCGCAAGCGAACATCCTCGATGGACCGGACCCGATCGTCGATCCTTTGCAAGGTGCTGGTGAGTTGCGCCGCCAGCGCGCGATGCATGGTTTCCCGGTAGAGCGTTCCGCCTTTGTTGAAACGTTCCGCACCCTTGGCAAGTTCAAGGGTCAGGGGATCGATGTTGCCAATGACGGGCGCTATTGCTGCAGGATCGGCCAGACCGACCTCCTTCAAAACCGGCGGCGCCACTTCGACCATCATCACATCGAGGGGTATGTCGTATGTGCAGAGACCGGATGCGCCCGGTGGCAAAATCCAACCCTGATCAGCCCGCAGCGGAATGTTGTCGGATCTGTCGCGACCCAGTCCGAACCGGTGAGTCGGCTGATCGTTGAGGAAAACGCCTATCGTCAGACGCTCCAGCTTGAACTCGCCGCCACCCGCCGGAAGGCTTGTCAATGTCGCGTTCAGTTGCCCCATCTTTCCACTTCGGTTCAGGAGGACTGTTCTGCCCTTTAAATGGAACACCGAATACTATCATGCAAGAATGGCAGCGGTTTGTCGTCGTCTCAAGCGGGTTTTTCCGATCTGGATTTGCGGCGGCGCCGCCAGGGCTCAGCAATCCCTGGCGGCCCATGTCTGTAAGCTGTCATCACCGTCCACGGTGGCGATCATCTCCAACAGACCCAAGCCAAGCTGCCTAATATCCGAACTGTCGGTGATGTCTTTTGGAGCGACCGGCGCTTCGATCGAAAAGCTGACGCGCGCCTCCTCATCTGCCGGCAGAGGCTCCATCAGCCGAATGACCCGGGCACCGCATTCTTCATCCCCAAGCGACCATTCGCCGTAATCGACGCCATTGACTTTGACCCCGATCGACTGTGGCGGCCGACCGGATGCCGGCGCCGGATACACCATGAAGCGAAACCCGAGTGACTGAATACCGGGGGCGGTGGGGATGATCTTGAGTTCCGCCGTCGCGCCGTTCGACCACACGCCCCACGGCTCGGGTCGGCTCCACCCATTGGCAAGAATGGCGCCGTCGCCGATATCGCCCAATGGCACAACCAGCCCCGCCTCAACGAAATGCGCGCCCAGCTCGCGTTTCCATCGCTCCACAGTCGAGGAAAGCCTGTCGCAGTCAAGGCGGCCTGCGCGGTGGTCCACATAGGCGCGCCAGTAAACGACGACGGAAAACCGCGGGTGATGCGGAATCCGACGGACCGGTTCGATCAGCCCGGCAAGTGCCCGATCGTCCACTGAACGCAATTGCGGGATGCAGGCGATGGCCGATGCCCGGTCCCATGCAGCGACAACGACCTCCATGTTCCGATGGACATGCCAGTTGGTCAGATAGGTAAGCGACGACACCACCGCGAGCAAGCCGGACAGCGCCACAGAGGCAACCAATCTCGGCGCGCCAGACTGTTCCGCCGGCAGTAGGGTCAGCAGGAGCGCCGTCAGAATGGCGCCAAGCGCATAAACCGAGATGCGGCTGTCGAGATAGGCGCAGGTATTGTCGACGAGGCACCAGTCCTGGAATTTGACAGAAGCCGCCAGTGGCAGAGTGACAGCGATGGCGGCGACTAGGCAGACGAGGATGAGCGGCACGGTCTCACGCAGCCTGAGCTTCGGTTTGCTTGCGGTCAGAAATGCCAGGAACGTCAGCGCGCCAACCACCCAGGCTGTACGGATCACGGCCGGTGGAGTCGCCAGCCATTCGCCATCACCGAAAAGCTGCAACAGACGTGGGAAGGTTGTGCCGGAAGCGACGTGCATGAACAGGGTCGTCCATGTCTCCTGCACCCGGTGCAGGCCATCCAGTGTATTGCCTTCGTAGATCGATGCATTGAACACGCGAAATGCCAGATAGACTGTCAGTGTCGCTCCGATAGCCAGTGCATCCATCCACAGACGGCGGGATGCGACGGTGCGTGCCAAGGCCATCACAAACCCACCATTGTCGCCGGTGCGCCGGCCCAGCAAGGCCACATGCTCGGCCAGAAGCAATGCCGCGCCCGTGATGATCGCGTATTCGTTGACCAGCATGGCGAGGCAGAACAGCGCGTAATAGGGCAGCAGGCGCAGCATCTCTGGCTCGGACCCCGCCTGCCTCAAGCGCCAGAGCCGGATGCGGGCCAGGAAAACCAGAATGATCGGCACCGAATTCTGTAGCGCATAGGCGTTTGGCGGCATGTGCTGATAGTCAAGCGGGTGCAGCACCACGATCAGCAGGAACAGGAAGAGCCGGAGGTTCTTTGCAAGCACCGCTGAAACAAAGACGGCCACCAGATAGATGGCCCAGAAGTGCAGGATAACGGGCACCACTCGAAACAGAGGAAAGTCGGACAAGTGAGTGCCGACCGCATTGAGCGGCAGCATCACATAGTTGCCGATGCGTCCGTGCTCTGAGGCGATGGTGAGGGTGTGGTCAACCACCTCGCCGACGCCTTGCAGCACAATGTGATGCAGCGCGACATCGTCGGCCGACAGCCGGTAGCCGGTCGTGAACAGCAGCGCCTGCATGACGACCACAATCAGGGCCGCCAGCCACGGAATGGCGGGCAAGAGGCGCTTTGCAGACATGAGTCGTTGCAAAACGGCCATCTTGGATGTCACGGAACCAATGCCTTCGATGCGTCGCGGTACGTGTCGAAGGCATTGATGGCGGAGACGCCGCCCGGTTCGAGGCGCACGATATTGATGCCTCGTGCGTTCGGTGACAGTTCGAGCCCGTTGACCGTGATCGAGGAGCAATTGGAGGCTGAAGCGCCGCCGCTGAAGACCTTTACGTCGTCACCGAAAAGCATCGCGGCAACAGACACGTCGGAACCGGATGCGATCGCCTCGTCCGCAACCTGCCCATCAAGCAGGATTGCGGCATAGGAGCCGCGAAACTGCAGGGAGCCGATGGTGCCACCACGCGCTTCGATCTGGTCGACGAATTCCTTCGGCAGCGCCGAAGTGGCCTCGTCGCGGACGCTCAGAGCCAAAGCGCAGCCCGCCTGACAATTCTTGACCAGATCAATGAGCGTCTCGACATCAGGTCGCGGTTTGAAGCGAACGCGGTTTTCGGCTTCAACGGTGACACCGGCCGGCGGGCTGACAATCATTCCATCCAGCTCCTGCAGACGTCCAAGCGAATCCGGGCTCTTGATGAGCAGACTTCCGATTGCCACCGGGTCCAGCACGTAGAGCATATCGTCAGCGAGCGTGCCGGCGCGCACAGTGGCGTGTTCCCGCCGTTCGGCATCGGTCTGGTCCGGCGTTTCGAGAGCCTGGGCGAAATAGAAACGGTTGAGCGCCTTGCCCTGTGGAAACGCCATCAGGCCCAATTCAACAAGAACAGGCTTGCCGATGCCGGCCGCGGCATAGAGGCGATCGGAAGCGTCAACCAATTGGCGCCATTGATCTTCCTCCCGCAGATGCTGGTACTGCATGTCGCGATGGGCAGTGGAACGGCGAATACTCTCAGCCAGCGGCGATATGTCGACAAGTTGCAGCGCCACCAGTGCGGCGAGGATCGGAGTGATGGCTCGCGACCGCACAGTCAGCCACAGCGCCGCCGCTGTCAGCAAGGCAACGTAGGTCAACGGCCAGACCAGGCGACCCGAGGAACGAAACGCCGAGAACACAGGCCCGACCAGCGGCCAGTCCATTACCTGAACGCTAACGATCCTGACGCCGAACACCGTGACGACCGGCGATATTCCCACCAGGAAGAGAAGGAGCACTGCAGGCGCCAGCCAGAGAAGTGCCCGCAACAGGCGTTCTGGTGGCCGCGCGAGGCGGGTTGCCCAGAGGAAGGCCCCAATCACCGCAACAAGCAATGCCCCCAGACCCGGATATTGGATCCCTTCATCCATTTGGCCAGGTGGCATTTGCCAACCGGTCAGTAACAGGGAGTAGCCGCGCCCATTGAACCAGGCGAAGGGATCTGTGGAATACCAACCGACCGGCTGAGGCACGGTTTTCAGCGCAAACAGGCCGATTATCCATCCAACCAGGAGCGCAGGCAGAACAACGGTTGCAACGCCACCTGCGAGAAACCCGAGCACCTTGCCCGGTGCGCCGGCCCGGGTGTAGCGCCGATAACCTCGTCGCAGGATATCCATGCCGGCGATCGAAAGGGTCATCGGCACAAAATACGGGTGGACGCAGATGGACAGTGCAACGACGGCGGCATGTTTGGCGATTGCCCGCCGGTCTGAACCAGGCCGGATGAAGACGGACAGCGACGCGAAAATCAGCCAATGCGCCATCAGCGTGTCATGGCCATAGCGACGGAAAAAGAACGGTGTCGCGATGACAATGACTGTTACGAGCGCTGCCGGCAGTGGCCGCTGGCTCATCCAGTTCAACAGATTGAAGACGATATTATAGGACAGGATGATGCACAGGAGGTACCAGTATCCGACGAACTGGATCTGCTGCGGCAGCGCGAACGCCAACAGCTTCATCGGGATCGCGACCAGCGGGTTGCTATCGGTCGCCGTCAGCGGCATGCCATGGGGATGGGCAACAAGTTCTGAGAAGCCAAGCGGCCAACGCCAGTCGTCATTGAGAAAGGCCAGCCACCCGGCGTAATGCTGACCAAGGTCCCCCGCCGACAGCCAACCGACATCGGTCGGATCGAGAACCGAAAGGCTGAAAAACATCGCGAACAGGAGAAACGGCACCAGCAGGCGATGAAGCCCGAGCACTTGCTTCAATGGCTGTGGCAGGCGGAGACTTCGCGCTCCCGCGGCTTCCCCTTCCGGCGCAAAGACGTAGAGACGGTAAAGCACATAACTTGCGGGCGGCACGACGATTGCGCCGATCACCGGTTCCACCCATGCGGCCAGCATTTCCGTTGCCTGCAGCAGACCCACTGTCAGTTGACTGATGGCAAACAGGCAGAGCGAAATGACGATGAAACGGGTGCGCGCAACACGCATGTCGTTGGGCCGACCGAAGGTAAATGTGTAGTGGCCATAGAAAGACACCGTCCAGGCGACAAGAAAGCCCAGCGCGTTGGCGATCAACACCGGCACACCGGCGAAGGCAGCGCCTGAGCCCACCAAAGCATGGGTTGCCGTCGCCATCAGGCCGATCACGGTGAAACGGGATATCGTGAATGTCTCGTCGACCAGACGCGACAGCATGGTCATGCTGCCTTGTCCTCGTCCACTCCGGCACCAAAGGAGGTGTTGACGAGGAAAGTGGGGCGGCGTTTGGATTCGACGAAGATCCTGGAAACGTATTCCGCCAGCACACCGAGCGAGACCATCTGGATGCTGAAGGCGAATGCAATGGAGACGAACAGCGTCGCGAAGCCCGGCACATCGCGACCGAACACGAGGGTGCGAAGGAAGATGAAGACGCCGGCTGATGCCGACAATCCGGCCGCCAGAATGCCGAGATAGAGCCACATGCGCAACGGCACACCGGAAAAGCTCATCAGGCCGTCCATGGCAAAGCGGAACAGTTTTCGGTAGCTGAACGTGGTCTGGCCCGAAACCCGTTTGGGTCGGGTATAGTCGACCACCGCAGTCGGGAACCCGACCCAGCCGAAAAGCCCTTTCATGAAGCGAGTGGATTCCGGCATCAGGTTGAGCGCGTCGACGACCTTGCGGTCCATCAACCGAAAATCTCCGACATTGTCGATGATCGGCGTATCGGAAATCGTGTTGAAGACGCGATAGAAGGCGCCGCTGGTAAACCGCTTGAGCGGCGTGTCGGATTGACGATCGATGCGCCGGCCGGCCACCACCGCATAGCCCTCACGCCATTTTTCGAGGAAGTCGGCGATAAGCTCCGGCGGATCCTGCAAATCCACGTCGATCGGCACAGCTATGTCGGCCGTGGAGGCTTCGAGGCCCGCACAAAGGGCTGCTTCCTTGCCGAAATTGCGCGACAGGTCGACAACGGCAATGTCGTCTCGGGATTGCACGTAACCCCACAGCACGTCGAGCGTGGCGTCGCGGCTGCCATCGTTGACGAAGAGACAGCGTACCTTGGCAGGCTTGAGCAACTCTTCGATCGAGTCGATCCGCTCCATGAAATGCGGGATCGTCTCTTCCTCGTTGTAGACCGGGATGATCAGGTCGAGCGTCGGCTCCGCCGGCCTGTTGCGTGCGGCGATCTGCAGGCGGATTTTGTCTGATCTGTCCGGACTGACCATAGGGCTTCCACAACTCCCAGCGCGCGAGAATTGCCGCTTGACCTAATCCTTTGATGGCCCGGAGTAAATCGAAATCTTGGTTGCGCGCCGGCGCATGAGCGCAATTGCGTCAGCCAAGCAACGATTTCAATTCTCGTACCCGTTCCGCATTGTCGGTGGCGAGCGAGCCGTCCCGGTTCCAAAGGCTGTTTTCAAAACCGATGCGAGCCTTGCCACCGCGCTCAATGGCAGCCACCAGGCAGTCGGTCTCTGCAACACCAAAAGCGCACAGTGCCCAATCGACCGGCTCGAGGGGAGCGGCGGAATTGAGCGCGGCAAGAAACGGTTCGATGTCCGCGACGGAACTCTGCTGGCCCTTGGAGTACCGGCCGAGGACAAAAAGCAGTTGAAGGCCTGTCGGCGGGATCACGCCCTGATCAATCAGTTGGAAGAGACGATCAACTTCCAAGGGTTCATACAGAATGTGCTGCACGGCCACGTCCGCATCATGCGCCCAATGATAGAACTCGCGCGATGCGTGAAGCTCTCCTTCATCCGGAAGCATCTCCCGCAGAGCGACCGATACCGCGTCAGGTTGCACGTCGCGGACCAACTGCCGCTGCTCATGGGGGGTGTAACGACCGACCGCCTCGGTTGTTATTTGCACGAGCATGCCCGGAACGCGGGCGTGCATCCCTTCGATCAGCTCACGGTAAAGTCCGGCGTCGAGAACATGATTTCCGTCCGCATCCCGGACATGAGCGTGAAGCGCACCGGCACCCGCTTCAAAGCAGGCCTTCGCTGTCGCCACCGTTTCGTCTATTTTTACCGGTAATGCGGCGTGATCGGCGGGAGTGCGGCGGGCACCGTTCGGTGCCACCATGATCAGGGGAAGGACCCTCAAGCCATTTCCTTTCAATCACTTACGCCATTCTACCGGTACGAGCCCAGTCGAGGATCATTGAGCACCCGGCTCTGCAGCGCCGGGGATACCCCACCTGACGTATCATCACAACCAATGTTAATGATACAAACGTTTCATTCGTTGACAACCACGGATTTGTTTGAAACAGTCTGTTTCTTAATCCGCGGCAGGGAGGCCGGTTTGGACGAACGGGTAACGATCAAGGACTTGATCGCGGAGCGATATGGCTCGCTCAGCCCACAACTGAGAGTCGCGGCCGACTATGTCGTCGGCCACTACCATGACGTCGCCAGCCGCTCGCTGCGCGCGGTTGCAGCCGACAGCAGTCTCAATCCGCCAACCTACTCGCGTCTTGCCCGTGCCCTCGGCCTCTCCTCGTATGAAGAGATGCGTGAGATGTGCCGGGTCGAAATCAAAAGCCGTTCCATTTCCTACGCCGAAAAGGCCGATCTCCTGCAGGCCGCGTCGCTGGCGGACGAAACACAGCCCTTTGCATTGCAGCAGTCGACCTGGGCCATCCGCAACATTGACGAGTTCGCCAAAGAGCTCGATATCGACAAGCTTCGTGAGGTCGCCGATCAACTGATTTCGTCGAAGCGCGTCTTCATCGCCGGCTCGCTGGCGTCCGTCGGATTCGCGCAATATTTCGGATATCTGGCCAACCTCGCTTTCACCAACTGGCAGGTGATCGGCCAGGACGGCGTTGCGCTGAACACCGCGCTCACCGGCATATCGCCCAATGATACGCTGTTGATCATCATGAAGGATCCGTACGCACGGCGTTCCGTCGACGCCACACAAATTGCCCACGAGGCCGGCGCCGGTGTCGTGGTTATTTCCGATTCCATGTTCTGTCCGGCCTTTCGCTATGCCACGCACAGCTTCATCGTGCCGACGGACAGTCCGCAATTCTTCTCCTCCTACGTAGCCACGCTCGTCCTGCTGGAATCCCTGATGGGGATGGTCATCCGGCGCGCCGGCAGGGAAGCCGGGCAGCGGCTGAAGGCGGTGGAGATGAATAATCACCGGCTAGGAGAATACTGGCAGGTGACCCAACCGACATCATCAAATAGGGAGAAAATATGATGTTACGTCGCAACATGCTGGCCGGAACGGCCCTGGTCCTCTCGATGGCCATGGGCGGAGCGGCCGTTGCCGAAGAAACGTTCGTGACCATTGGCACGGGCGGCCAAACTGGCGTCTATTATCAGGTCGGTGGCGCTATCTGCCGTCTGGTCAATCGCGGCACCAAGGATCACGAGATCAAGTGCACGCACACAACCGGTGGCTCCGTCGCCAACATCAACGGCATCCGCACCGGCGACCTCGACCTCGGCGTCGCACAGTCGGACTGGCAGTATCATGCCTATAACGGTACCGCCCCCGACAAATTCCCGGACGGCAAGTTCGAAAACCTTCGGGCTGTGTTCTCGGTTCATCCGGAGCCGTTCACCGTTGTCGCCCGTGCCGATTCAGGCATCAACTCGATCGACGACCTGAAAGGCAAGCGGGTCAATATCGGCAACCCGGGTTCGGGCCAGCGCGGCACCATGGAAGTGCTGATGGACAAGATGGGCTGGACGATGGACGACTTTGCGCTCGCTTCCGAGCTGAAGTCCTCCGAACAGTCGGCTGCGCTCTGTGACAACAAGGTCGACGCGATCGTCTTCACTGTTGGTCATCCGAACGGTTCGATCAAGGAAGCCACGACCTCGTGCGATTCCAAGCTGATCAACGTCGACAATGATGCCGCCAAGGGTCTTGCCAACGACAACGACTTCTATGCCATGGCGACCATTCCGGGCGGCATGTACAAGGGCACCGATAACGACGTCATGACCTTCGGTGTTGGCGCAACCTTCGTTTCGTCCTCCGATACTCCGGAAGAGGTTGTTTACGAGATCACCAAGGCTGTCTTTGAGAATTTTGACCGGTTCAAAAAGATGCATCCGGCCTTTGCAAATCTCAAAGAAGAGAACATGATCAAAAACAACCTGTCCGCGCCGCTGCATGACGGTGCGGCCAAGTACTACAAGGAACGCGGCTGGATGTAATTTCACCAGCGGTTCCGGGGGCGGGCACCAGCCCGCTCCCGATACATTTCGAGCGAAAAACATAAGCCGTGAGGGGACGGTGTCATGACACAGGACGAATCCGCTTCGACAAAACTTAGCGATCAGGAACTCGAGGATCTCGTCGCATCGACGGATACCGGCGGTCGAAAGCCGGACAATCACTCGGTCGCCATGCTCATCGCCGGAATGGCGCTGCTCTGGTCCATCTTTCAGGTTTGGATCGCCTCGCCCCTCCCCTATACGCTCGGCTTCGGCGTGTTTTCCAGCGGGGAAGCCAGGCCCATTCATCTGGCCTTCGCCCTGTTTCTCGCCTACCTCGCCTACCCGGCATTCAAGAGTTCTCCGCGCCGCTATATCCCGGTCGCCGATTGGGTCCTGGGCGTTGGCGCAGCCTGTTGCGCGCTATATCTCTTTGTCTTCGATACCGACCTGATCAAGTCGATCTTCGGCACACGCCTGTCGGACCGGCCGAACAATCCCGATCAGCTTGACGTGATCGTGTCGGTCATCGGCATCATCCTGCTGCTTGAAGGAACGCGCCGGGCTCTTGGTCCGCCGCTGATGATCGTCGCGATCGTGTTCCTCGGCTACACATTCCTCGGTCCCTATGCCCCAGGATTCCTGGCCTGGAAGGGCGCCAGCTTCAACGCGGTCGCCTATCACCAGTGGCTGTCGACCGAAGGCGTGTTCGGGATCGCGCTCGGTGTCTCCACCGACCTCGTGTTCCTCTTTGTTCTGTTCGGCGCGCTTCTCGACAAGGCCGGCGCCGGCAACTACTTTATCAAGGTGGCATTTTCGCTGATGGGCCACTTCAGTGGCGGCCCCGCCAAGGCGGCCGTCGTTGCATCGGGGATGACCGGGCTGATTTCAGGCTCGTCGATCGCCAACGTGGTCACCACCGGCACCTTCACCATTCCGATGATGCGCCGTGTCGGCTTTACGCCGGAAAAAGCCGGTGCCGTCGAGGTCGCCTCTTCGGTGAACGGCCAGATCATGCCGCCTGTCATGGGCGCCGCGGCCTTCCTGATGGTCGAATATATCGGCATCTCCTATTTCGAGGTGGTCAAACACGCCTTCGTACCGGCGGTCATTTCCTACATCGCGCTGGTCTATATCGTGCACCTGGAAGCCAAGAAGCAGGGCATGGCTGGTCTGGACCGGGCATCTGAGCCAAAGCCGCTGAAATGGGGTCTCATTTCGTTCGGCATCACCATGGCGGTGATCCTTGCTGCCGCCAGCGCCATATACTATCTCTTCGAAGCCTTCCAGGCCCTGCAGGGTGCTGACAGCCGACTGCTCGCCGTTGCCATCGTTCTCGGCGTGATCTTCACGGTATTTGCCGTGCTTGGAGCGCGTCTGAGCGAAGACCGCAAGGCGCAGGTGATTTCGACCGGAGCCATGGTGCTCGGCGTCACCGTCATTGGTGCTTTCGGCGTGTTTTACCTGATCCAGACGATCAGCAGCCTGGCTGGCGACGCGACTCCCTGGATTATCGCGGTGCTGCTTGCGATTGCCTATATCGGGCTGGTTCGTTTCTGCTCCGCCTATCCGGAGCTTGAACTGGACGATCCGAACGAACCGGTCGTGCGGCTTCCGGAACCGGGACCGACGGTGAAATCCGGCCTGCACTTCCTGCTGCCGGTGCTGGTTCTCATCTGGTGCCTGATGGTCGAGCGCCTGTCGCCATCTCTGTCGGCGTTCTGGGCGACCGCCTTCATGATCTTCATTCTGCTGACCCAGCGACCACTCTTTGCGATGTTCCGTGGCGACAACCAGTCGGGGCAAATGGCCCGCGGCTTTGCCGAATTGATTGACGGCATGATCGCCGGTGCTCGCAACATGATCGGCATCGGCATCGCGACGGCTGCCGCCGGCATCATTGTCGGCGCCGTGTCGCAGACTGGCGTGGGTTCCGTGCTCGCAGCCCTCGTCGAATTCCTGTCGCAGGGACAGATCATGCTGATCCTGCTGTTCACGGCCATTCTCAGCCTGATCCTCGGCATGGGACTGCCGACGACAGCCAACTACATCGTCGTGTCGTCGCTGCTGGCGCCCGTCATCGTGGCGCTGGGTCAGCAGAACGGGCTGATCGTGCCGCTGATCGCGGTGCATCTCTTCGTCTTCTATTTCGGCATCATGGCGGATGTGACGCCACCAGTGGGGCTTGCGTCCTTCGCGGCGGCGGCGGTGTCGGGCGGCGACCCGATCCGGACCGGCTTCGTGGCGTTCTTCTATTCACTCAGAACGGCGCTGCTTCCCTTCCTGTTCATCTTCAACACCGATCTGCTGCTGATCGATGTGACCTGGGCGCAAGGGATTTTCGTGTTCATCATAGCGACGGCGGCCATGCTCATATTTACCGCCGGGTCGCAGGGCTTCTTCATAGCCCGATCGCGGATCTGGGAGTCGATCGCGCTGCTGCTAATTGCGTTCACGCTGTTCAGACCCGGTTTCTGGATGGATTATGTATCGCCGCCCTATGAAAACGCCAATCCGGCCGAGCTCGCTCAAATCATGGGGCAGGCCGAGCCCGGCACCCAATTGCGAGCGCTGGTCGACGGTCTCGACGATGTCGGTGATCCGATTACCTTGACCATGATCATCGACGTCGGTGACGAGCCCACGGGCGAGGAAAGGCTTGAGGCCTTCGGTCTGGAACTGTTCGATGACGATGGCAAGGTGCTGGTGGACAACGCAACATTCGACTCCAAAGCGCAGGCTGCCGGATTCGACTTCGACCAGGTGATCACCCAGGTTCTGGTGCCTGCCCAGCAGCCCTCCAAGTTCCTGTTCTTCATTCCAGCGCTGGCGCTTCTCGGTCTCATTTACTTCCTGCAACGCCGACGTCGCGATGCGGAAAGTCCGGTGGCGGCACAACAGGGAGCCTGATCGATGAACATGTTCAAGAACATTCTGGCCACCGTCGATCTCGGTGACGAGGAATCCTCCGTCCATGTGGTCAATGCGGCGCTTGAGGTCATGGTTCCGGAAGACACGCTGCACGTGGTCTGCATCGTGCCGGATTACGGCAAGAGCATTGTCGGCAGTTTCTTTCCGCCCGACCACGAGCACGACATGATCGAGCACGCCACCCAGGAGCTGCACGAATTCACCAAGAAGCATGTCCCGGAAGGGGTGCGGATCCAGCACATCATCGCCCACGGCAGCATCTATGAAGAGATCCTCGCCACGGCCGACAAGCTGGAGGTCGACCTGATCGTGGTGGGTTCGCACCGACCGGCACTCAAGGACTACCTGCTCGGCCCGAACGCCGCACGGGTCGTTCGCCACGCCCGCCAGTCCGTGCTGGTGGTGCGCAGCGAGCACGAAGAAGACTGACAAACCGCGACTGCTCCGTTGCTGCATCGAGAGCCTGCTCAGGAGGGCACTGACCTCCAATGCAGCGAGCCGAAGGCCAGGATGAGTGTTGCGACAACGGCCAGCCCGGATCCGACGACGATGACCGTCTGAAAATCGCTCGCCTGCGCAATGAAGCCAGCGGCCGGCCCGGCTATCACGAGGGTCACCATCATCGTGTTCCAATACAGCGCGGTGGCATAAGCCGGCCGATCTTTCGACAGCGATTGCACGAAGGTAATGGCGAGGGTTGAGAAAAGCCCGAAGTAAAAGCCTTCCAAGGCGGCACCAGCCAGCATCTGCGGAAGGGTTTGAACGGACGCCAAAACCTGGATGGCGACAACGGCGAAAAGCGCAGTGGCGATCAACGACTTGCGCAAGCCAAACCGTGCCGCCAGGTACGGGGTCAAAGCGATCGCGAAGAGCTCAATGAAGGTTTTCAGACTGAACGCCATGCCAGGTGCATGGCCCGGCAGACCGACCTCCTGGACAAAAAATATTGGCAGGGCCGAAAAGGTCAGCGAATGCGCCAAAGCCAGGCAGAACACGAATGAAATCCCTGCCCATAGCTCCCAGTTGGACCCCGGATGCAGCAAGTCGACCCTTGTTTGCTCGGCCTTGGCCGCGTCACGGGGTGTGGTCCACCACCAGAGCCCCAACCAGAGCAGCGCAGCAAGGAACGCCAATCTGAAAACCGCGGCGTCGCCCAACTGGTCCGCGGCCACGAAACTCAGAGCCGGCCCGACCATCCAGGCGGTCGAGGTGGTCGCGCGCATATAGGCATTGAACACACTGCGCTTGACCGCATTTCGCTCGGCAATGACTGCACCGAGATTGAACATTGTCGACATCGCACTAGAGGCAGCGCCGAAACCGGCGACACCGAGTGTAACCGCCGTCCAATAACTCGGCGAAAGAGCCAGCGCGGCTGAAGCGGTGAGGAAGCCGATGACTGCAACGCCGATCATCGGAAACGGTTCTGCGCCGCCATCCAAACGTTTTGCAAAAGCTCGGTTGGCCAGAATAACCACAACCGCAACCGCACCTGCATAGACGCTGATCGTCCAGGGCTCCATGCCCAAACCGTCGACGATGAAGAAGCCCATGAATGGCACAATCATGGCGTTGCAAACTGTTCCGACAAAGAGAAGAAAGAGGAAGGGGATGGCCTGTATTCGCGCCATTTCGCCTCGCCGTTCGTGATTGGGAGGCACAATCTAATGGACGACAATTGCTTGCGAAACGAAATGATTTGAATGTATCGTTTCAGGAATGAAAGAATTGAGATATCGTTTCGATGAGCCGCGGTGGGATGACCTGGAAGCATTTCTGGCCGTCGCCAGGGCCGGTGGCCTGACCTCGGCGGCCAAGGAAACGCGATCAAGCGCACCGACATTGGGGCGACGCATGCGGGCTCTGGAGCGCGCGCTCGGTCGCGAACTCTTCATACGGCGTACTCACGGATACGACCTGACGGAAGCCGGCGAAGCGTTGCTCGTTCATTTGGAAGGCGTTGCCGGTCAGATAGCGAGGATCGCGGCTCCGAATGCAGCAGACACCCTGCCACTGGTCAAAGTGTCGGCCGGCACATGGACGGAGCTTGCCCTTGTGCGTCGCCTGACCGACATCGCCGGCGACCCGGCCGATGTAAGAATTCGGTTCGTGTCGTCGGAGGCTGTCCTCAGCATTGCCCGCAGAGAGGTCACCATTGCCATTCGCAACCAGCGGCCCAAGGAAACGGGCTTGGCCGGGCGGAAGCTCGCCCGCAATGAATTCGCGGTCTATGCCACGGCGGATTCACCAGATTACTGGATCGGGATCAATGTCGATACACCGTCCGCGCGATGGGCCAAACAGCGCGGTGGTCAGGACGTCCTGCACGAAGCGACCGATCCACGGGTTGCCCTCGACCTGGCACTTTTGGGCGCAGGACGTATCGTTCTTCCGACCTTTATCGGCGATCACGAACAACGTCTCGAACGCGTTTCAGACCCCATCCCGGAGCTGTCGCACGAGGCCTGGCTTGTCGTTCACGATGATGACAGGCACCTTGCAGAAGTGCGTCGCGTTGTCGATCGGATAACGGCCCTTCGCTCATCATGACGGACCCGAAGAGATCTAGAGCCTACACATCCAGCCAGCCATCCGGCGTTTTCATGCGATGGCGGATGGTGTTGGGCACGCCCAGGGTCTGCTCGATGAAACAGCCGCGCTTGGCTGTTTCGATCAGCTCCACCACCCGCTCCTGCGGATCGGAGCTGTCGATGAAGATATCGAGCTCGAAGCTCCTTGGTGCGGTTTCGTAGACACGGTCGACAGCCTTCCAGTTCCACTCGACCCGGGTCTCCACCTTGAGGTCATTGAGTTCGACCTTGAGCCGTTTCGCAAAGGCCCGGATCTGGGTCATGATACAGCCCGTCAGGCCGCCGACGAACAGTGCCAGCGGCGGTGGGGCGGTGGCATCGCCGCCGTGGAACGGGCCTTCGTCCGTGGCCAGCTTGAAGCGCTCGACAGACGGCTCGACCATGGCGACGTCCAGTTCGTTGCGCATTTTGCCCACGGCCGTTCCCGTGCAGTCGAACCGAACGACAGCCTCCGATGGCATCTCAGTCATGGTTTCACTCCGATCCTAGAAATTGACCCGGTCGCCGCCCTTCAGCGCCAGGATCTCGCGGGCGTCATCGGCGGAGGCGATCTGCATTCCCAGTTCCTCGAGAATGGTACGGATCTTCGCCACCTGCTGGGCATTGGATTCGGCCATCTGTCCGCGGCCGATATAGAGGGAATCCTCCAGCCCCACCCGGACATTGCCACCAAGCATGGCGGCCTGGGTGACGAACGGCATCTGGAAGCGGCCGGCAGCCAGAACCGACCACACGTAGTCGTCGCCAAACAGCCGGTCGGCCGTCTGTTTCATGATCATGACATTTTCCATTTCGGCGCCGATTCCGCCAAGAATGCCGAAGATCGATTGCACCAGGAACGGCGGCTTCACCAGTCCGGCATCGACGAAATGCGCCAGGTTGTAGAGGTGGCCGATGTCGTAGCACTCATGCTCGAAGCGGGTGCCGCAGCCCTCGCCGAGATGCAGCAGAATGTAGCGGATATCCTTGAACGTGTTGCGAAAGATGAAGTCCTCGCTGCCTTCAAGAAATGCCTTTTCCCAGGAGTGCTTGAAGGTCGGATATTTGTCGGCGAGTGGATGCAGTGAGAAATTCATCGAGCCCATGTTGAGCGAACACATTTCCGGCTCTGCGCGCATGGGTGCCGCAAGCCGTTCCTCGACGGTCATGCCAAGCCCGCCACCGGTGGTGATGTTGATCACCGCATCGGTCGCCTGCTTGATGCGCGGCAGGAACTGCATGAAGACCTCCGGGTCCGGCGTGGGCCGGCCATCCTCCGGATTGCGGGCATGCAGGTGGATGATCGAGGCGCCTGCCTCCGCCGCATCAATCGACTGGCGGGCAATCTCGTCCGGCGTCAGCGGAAGCGCATCCGACATGGTGGGCGTGTGGACGCCGCCGGTGACGGCGCAGGTGATGATGACCTTCTTCATTTTCATAGCCATGGGACGCTCCTAGTGTGGTGGATTTGAAGTTCCTTTGTGGTTGCGGGCGGGCTCTGTAGGAACTTCAAATCCAAAACCCACACTAGAATCATGATCCTGCTTGTGTCCTGATTGAATCTGAAGTTCGTTCGGTGAACGCTGCACAATGTGACGAACTTCAGATTCAGGACACTAGTCTTCAAATATTGCAACGGCGCGGACAAACCCGGCCGAGGCGGCTTTGATCTTGTATGGGAAACAGGCGATCTCATATCCGCTGGACGGCAGGTCCTCGAGATTGGCGAGTTTTTCGATGTGGCAATAGCCGATCTCCATCCCGGCACGGTGCCCTTCCCAGATGATGGACGCGTCGCCGGTGCGCTCATATTCCTTGGCGGTGTGAGCAAAGGGCGCATCCCAGCTCCAGGCATCGGTGCCGGTGACGCGAACACCCTTCTCCAGCAGGTAGAGTGTTGCCTCGCGGCCCATGCCGCAGCCTTTCAGCAGATAGTCTGGCTGGCCGTAAGCGGCTCCGGCCGCGGTGTTGACGACCACGATGTCGAACGGCTGCAGGTCATGGCCGATGCGTTTCAGCTCGGCTTCGACATCGGCCGCGGTTGCGACATAGCCGTCGTCGAAATGCCGAAAATCGAGTTTGACACCCGGTCGAAAGCACCAGTCGAGAGGCACCTCGTCGATGGTGATCGCCCGCTCGCCATTGTTCATGGTCGAATGATAGTGATAGGGCGCATCCAGGTGGGTGCCGTTATGGGTGGCTATGTTGAGCATTTCCACGGCCCAGCCCTCGCCACCCGGAAGATCCTCTTTTTTCAGGCCCGGAAAGAAGCCCATCACCTGTTCGGCCGTCATCTGGTGATCCAGGTAGGTGATGTTCGGCAGCATGGGAGGCGGATCGGAGGCAATCTCAGCCTCGAGAGGAACGGAGAGATCGACAATTCTGCGGGGCATTCAGGTCTCCATCAATAGCCGAGCGGCAGTGTTGCAAGCATTGGAAAGGCAAGGACGAGCGCCAACACGAACAGCATCATCAGGGCAAAGGGAGCGGCTCCGGCGAAGATATCGCCGAGCGAGATGGTGCTGTCGTTGAGCGAGGATTTGATCACGAATACGGAAATGCCGAAGGGCGGCGTCAACAGTCCGATCTCGACGGCCAGAACGGTCACGATGCCGAACCAGATCAGGTCGATGTTCATGGGCTGGATCACGGGCAGCATTAGGGGCACCAGGATCAGCATGATCGATGAGGAATCGAGAATGGTGCCCATGACGATCACCAGCAGCACATAGGCCAGGACCACGCCCCAGAAACCGATATCGGCGGTGGCGACGAACTGACCGAATTCCGACGGCGCTCCCGACAGGGCCAGCATGCGCGAGTACATCTGCGCCGCGATGATCAGGAAGCAGACCGAGGCGGTGATCAGGCCGGTATCGGTCAGCACGCTCCAGAAATCCTTCCAGGTCAGTGAGCGCCGCACCAGACCGATGAGAATGGCGCCGAGGCATCCGACGGCGCCGGCTTCGATGGGCGTGAACCAGCCGGCATAGATGCCGCCCAGGACGACGCCAATCAGCAGAACGATCGGAAACCCTTTGCTGGCCAGTTCCGCGCTGCTCAGCATGGGGGCATCGGCATCCGACAGGTTCTCGCCGACGAAACCAGGCCAGAAACGAGCCATGACATAGACGCCGATCCCGAAGGTCGCGGCCAGAAGCAGCCCCGGAATGACACCAGCGATGAACAGGTCGCCGACCGACTGTTCCGTTAGCAGGCCGTAGAGGATCAGAAGCAGACTCGGCGGGATCAGCATGCCGAGCACGGACGAGCCGGCGACAACGCCGACGGAAAACCGTTTGGTGTAACCATGGCGGACCATTTCCGGCACCGCCAGCCGGGTAAAGACCGCTGCCGATGCAATGGAGATGCCGGTGATCGCCGCAAAGATGGCGTTGGCGCCGACCGTGCCGATGCCCAGGCCACCGCGAAAACGCCGGAAAAGTTGATTGGCGACATCGAAGGCGTCACGTCCCATACCGGTGACCGAGACGATGTAGCCCATCAACACAAAGAGCGGCACGACGCCGAAGAAATAACTCGAGATGGTCTCCGAAGCGGCCAGGGCCAGGAGTTTGCCGGCCAGAACGGGCGACCCCTTCATGGCCCAGACGGCACAATAGGACACGACCATCAGGGCGAGCGGCACATACATGCCGATATAGACGAGCACCACCATGACGGCGAGCGCGGCAAGGCCGATCTCAAACGGAGTCATTGTCGTCCTCCGCAGGCGCGATGCCCTTGCCTGTCCACACGCCGGCGGCCGCACGGATCGCGGCCATCAGCAATTGCAGGAACAGAGCCGCGCAGCCGATCAGAAGCACCAGCTTCACCGGCCAGACAGGCGCGATGAAATCACCCACCGTGCCGACGAACGTGTTGCGATCCCAGGACTTCACGAACAACGGGTAGCTTGCGGAATACAGCACCCAGATGATGAACAGTCCGGCGGCGCAGAACAGGAATTCGAGCCCTGCCCGGGCCCGCGGCGCCCACCTCTCCAGCGCATTGATCAGCGCGTCGGTCCGGGTGAAGCGGCCCATGCGAAAAGCCTGCGCCACTTGCAGGAAGACGATAGCGACGATCGAAAGACTGACCAGTTCCGGCACGCCTGAGATTGGCGACAGGAAGATGCCGCGGCCGATGACGTCGGCATTGATCAGCACCATCAGCGCCAGGATCAGCAAAGTGCCGATGACATTGAGCGCCATGGTCACGCGGTCGATCAACCGCTCCGCCGTCTTGAAGAGTGTGAGCATGGGGTCCCCGTACGGCCCGCCCACATTAAGTTGGGGCGAGCCGTTCTGTGGCGATCAAGCGGGTGAGACTATTCCTTGTCCCACTCGCGTACCGGCTTGGCGCCGTCGGCCCGCATGGCGTCCATGTAGGCTTTCAGCACCTGGGTGCCCTGTTTTCCTTCCTTATCAAGCTGTGCGGCCCAGTCCTTGGCGACGTTTTCCATGCCGGCGGCCCATTTCATGCGGAATTCGGGGCTGACATCGGTAATGGTGGCACCATTGGCTTCCATCACTTCGAAGGCCTTGGCAACCGCCGCTTCGAGATCTTCGTGATAGGCTTTGCGCTGAGCCACGCCGCCACGCCGCAGTGCCTTCTGGACGGCTTCCGGCTGGGCATCGAACCAATCCTTGTTGGCGGCGATGCCACCGGCGTACTGGGCGCCAAACCCGACACGGGTGATGTAGGGCGCGACCTCATAGAGCTTGCCCGGCAGGGCCGCCGAGGCGAAGACGATGACGCCGTCATAAACGCCCGTCTTGATCTCGTTATAGTAGGTGGTGAGGTTGCCGGACACACCGATGGCGCCAGTGCCCTTCAGCCAGTTCACCGCCGGTCCGGGTGCACCGATCTTCTTGCCTTTCAGATCATCCAGCGATTTGATCGGAAAGTTTGTCATCAGCAGATAGTCGTCGATGCCGATGGCAGCGCCCAGGTATTCGAGATTGTTGTCTTCCCAGGATTTGCGAAGATCCTTGTTTTCTTCGTGCATGGCGTCGATGAGCTCGGCCACGGCCGCCGGGTTGCGAGACACGAAGGGGGTGAAATAGGTCACGTTTTGCGGCGACAGCTTGGCTGCCTCGAAGAGGCTGGACACCAGGCCGACTTCGGCGAGCCCCTCTTCAACGGCTTCCAGAACACCGCCGACCTTGGCCAGCGAGCCACCATACTGTTCGCTCCAGTTGATGGTGATGTCAGTGCCCTCGAGCTCCTTGTTGACGGTTGGGATAAACGTCTGGCTGGCGTGCTTGACCCAGCGGAACACCGGTGGATGGCCGGCGGCCAGGGTGACGTCGATGGTCTCGGCGCGCACGCTCGCCGCGGCTCCGGCAAGCAAGGCGGACGTGACCAGTGTAGCAAGCAGTCGTTTCATGGGTTTCCTCCTGTTTGGTGGTCTTTGCGATTCTTGTCTGCCAGCGCCCGGATTCCAGCACAGGTGAAGGCGACGGCGCTGGCAACCGTCTCCTCCGTATCGAAATCGTCGAGCAACCCGTCCGAAAGCCGGGTCGCCCGTCCGGTCTTGGCCATCACCGACAGCGCAACGCTGATGGCAAACAGGTAGCCACGAACGGCGGATGCCCTGTCGAGTTCCGGCAGGACTGCTCGGATCGCGTCGATCGACCGGCGGGCTATCGGGTCATAATTTTCGCTGGTTACGCGCCGCGACCGCTCATCGGCGGCATTGTTGAAGGATGCGATCAGACGAGCGTAGGCGGCGCCGCCGCGCTCATCGTCGTGGCCGATCTCAATGGTTGGGCGCAGCAGCGCATCCAGCAAGGCTTCCAGTGTCGGCACCTGTCCGTCAAACAGGGCATCAAGCGCGGCGTCACGCCGGGCGTTGATCTCTCCGGCGCGCCGCTCGATGACGGCGGTGAAGAGCTGATCCTTGTTCTGGTAGTAGTAATGCACCATCGCCTGGTTGACGCCGGCGTCGCGCGCGATGGCGCGGATCGAAGCCCCGCCATAGCCGAGTTCGGCAAAGGCCCGCTCGGCCGAATCCAGGATGGCCGTCCGCCCTGCCCTGCCGGTCTCGCCACTGCGCGCCGGTGATGCTGCCACGTTGATCCTCCCGTGCGACCGGTATCCGGCCGTCGTTAATCAAACGTTTGATTAATTGCACGGGTTTGTCAAGGGCGTTGGGCGCCGCCGCCGGGTGAGGGTCGCTTGGGAGTTGCTCGTGGGATGGTTCCGAATGGCCTTGCAGCGGAGCGTTACTCCGATCAGGTCCAGCGCAGCACAATGAAGGGTTCGGTTATCTCCCGATTTCGGACCGATGCATAGAGAGCGGCCGGATCTTCGGGACGCGCAAAGCAGCACAGATCCGAAACGTCCATACGCCCCTCTGCCAACCAGTTCAAAGCGCGGTCGAAGCCGGAAAAAATGCTCCGCGGTGCATTGTTGTACCCCTCCAGCAATTCCTCCCATACGAACCCGCGTGACTGGATCGGGATTTCCCACTCCCAGCCGGAGCGCAAATTGACGAAGTTGAAGAAGACCGAATTTATGATGTCGTGCGCCGACAGGTCGGTGAATTTCCGCCAGGGCACGCCCACCAGCACGACCTCGCCGCGCTGGGCAACAACGTTGCAGGCGTCCAGAACAGCTGATTCGTGACCTGAGCAATCAACAACCAACCGCACCTGTTTGGCGTAGGCCGGATCGTCCAGCGGCATGGCAGCGAAGGTCGATGCAATCCCGGAAGCTTCGACCTGCCGCCTGCGCAATTCGTCGGGTTCGACCACGGAAACCTCGTAGCCGCCTATCTTGAAGTTGTGCGCGGCACAAATCCCGACCGGCCCTGCTCCAGTGATGATCACCCGGTCGCCGGGGCGCGCCGCCGTCGTCATCAAAGTTGTCATCGACACACCCATCAGCCTCGCGATCACCGCCGCTTCGGGCGCCAGCCCGGCGGGCACGGGAAGTGTGTACTTCGCCTGATGCTGCTGGGTCGAACGGTGCGGTCCCATACAGAAGCGCACGTCGCCGACGTTGACACCACTCACATCCTCGCCAACCGCGGCAACACGAAACACGGCGCCATAACCCGGCCTGATCGGAAAGTCGTCGCCGCCTGCCCAGGCCAGTTCCGTTCCCTGGCTCACAAGCGTGCAAAGCGTGTCGCCCCGGATCTCGTCGGCCTGCAAGGGTACATCCTGATAGTCCGACAGTTGGAACTCGTTTTGGGCGGGAAAGACAATTTCTTGAGGCATCCTTCAACTCCTCGATACCAGTCTAGAGTGCGACGGACATGCCCGACCGGGCATCAAAGATGTGCAATGTTGACGGATCGAAGCGCACGTGAACTTCCGCATCTTCGGCCGGGCACTGCGCGGCAGGCACCTGCGCAATCATGTCCTGAGCACCGATCCGCAGGTCGATCAGAGCTTCGTTTCCGAGATATTCGGTGACTTCGACCCGGGCTTTGGCGGTGGCCGATTCGGCCGCATCAACCAGGGCAATATCCGGGGGCCTGATGCCGAACACCACTTTCTGGCCATCCTGCACCCTGCCCTGGAAGCGGTCTGGGATCTCCAGACTGACATGGTCGGCGACCAGCTTGTCGCCGTCGACCGCAGCCGGCACCATGTTCATCGCCGGACTTCCGATGAATGTGGCGACAAAGCTGTTGCGAGGCTGGGTGAACACCTCCTGGGGTGTGCCCTGCTGCTCGATATGGCCGCCGCGCATGATGACGATTTTGTCGGCGAGTGTCATGGCCTCGACCTGGTCGTGGGTGACGTAGACGATCGTGGTTCCAAGCCGTTTGTGAAGCTTGCCGATCTCCAGCCGGACCTGCGTCCGCAATTTTGCATCCAGATTGGACAGGGGTTCGTCGAACAGAAAGACTTCCGGCGTTCGCACAAGAGCCCGCGCCATGGCCACACGCTGGCGTTGACCGCCCGACAGCTGCGAAGGCCGGCGCGCCAGCAATTCGGCCAGTCCGAGCAGGCTGGCGGTTTCGACAATGCGCCGTTCGGTTTCGGACTTGCCCAGCTTCAGCGGTCGAAGTGCGAACTCCATATTCTGGCGCACGGTCATATGCGGATAGAGCGCATAGTTCTGAAACACCATGGACACGCCGCGGTCCTTCGGCGCAACCGTGTTGACGACCCGGTCGCCGATGGACAGCTGCCCATCGGACACGTCTTCCAGGCCGGCGATCATGCGCAGCGTTGTGGTCTTGCCACAGCCGGACGGGCCGAGCAGCACGACAAACTCGCCCTCTTCAATATCCAGGTCGATGCCGTGGACGACATCGACGGCACCATACCGTTTGACCACATTTCTGAGTTGAATGGACGACATTACCCACCTTCAGCGATTGATTGTCTCGAACCGGATTTCATTTCACCGACCCCATGGTCAGGCCGCGAACCAGCCAGCGCTGGCACGTCAGGACGAAAATCACCCCCGGGATCAAAATGATGAACGAGCCAGCCATGATCCGCCCCCACTGGACAGCATCGGACGACCAGAACGACATCACCGCGACGGTCACGGTCTGGGCGTTACCGCCGGTCAGCATCAGCGCGAAGATGAATTCGTTCCAGGAGAAGATGAAGCAGAACACTGCCGACACGGCGAGCCCGGGCGCGGCAAGCGGCAGGGTCACATGCCAGAAGATCTGCAAGAGGTTGTGACCGTCGACCGCCGCCGCCTCTTCGAGCGCCCTCGGCACGTCATCGAAGAAGCCCTTCATCAACCAGACGGTCAGAGGAATGTTGGCGGTGGAATAGATGATGATCAGCGCCAGCGGCGTGTCGAGCAGGCCTGATGCCTTGAAGATGATGTAATAGGGCACGACCACGGCGATCGGCGGGAACATGCGCATCGACAGGATCCAGAACGCCACGTCGTTCATGCGCTTGTGACGGATCCGGCTGATGGCGTAGGCCGCCAGCGATCCGAAGGTCAAACTGAACGCCGTCGAACCGAGCGCCACGATCAGCGAGTTGAGCATGAATTTGGCGAACGGACGTGCCGTGAACAAATCGATATAGTGGTCCCATGTCGGCGTGAACAGCATCGCCGGCGGCTTCTGGAACATGATGGGCGATGGTTTGATCGATGATGACGCGATGATGTAGATCGGCGTCATGAAGACAATCAGCACAATCGCCAACAGCCCATAGACGAGAACGGCTTGGCGGCTTCCCAATCGGTTCATGTCGACCTCCTCAAGCCTGATGCGGTTCGCGGTTGAGCGATTTGAAGAACAACGTGATCAGCACCACGATGATGATCAGCGAAACGAACGAGGCTGCTGCGCCGACGCCCATGCGCCAGAATGTGAAGGACTGGCGGTAGATGAACATCGACAACACTTCGGTCGTGTCGCCGGGTCCGCCCTTGGTCAGCACGAAAATGATGTCGTAGATCTTGAAGGCATCGATGGCGCGCAGGAACAGAAGCGAAATGATGACCGGCCTTATCTGCGGCAGCGTCACCCGCCAGAAAATGTCCCAGGACGAATTGCCATCCAGCTTTGCCGCTTCGAACGGCTCCGGCGACAGGCTGGTGAGTGCAGCTGCCGTGCCCATCATGATGAAGGGCGTCCATTGCCATATGTCGGCAATGGCAATGGCCCACAGCGCCCATTCGGTCGAAGTGATCCAGGCGAACGGGCCGACGCCGATGAAACTGAGAAAATAGTTCAGGTAACCGAGTTCGGGAAAATACAGAAACAACCACACCAGACCGACAATGACGGGTGAAATCATCATGGGGATCAGCAGCAGCGTCCGGGCCACGCCCATGCCGGGAAGGCGCTGGGTCACCAGCAGCGCGATGCCAACCCCCAGAACCAGCTGCACCGACAGCGTCATCGCCATCAATTTGAAGGTGACGATCAGCGTGTGCAGAAATTCCGACGACGCGATGATCTCGCGATAGTTTGCCCAGCCAACGTAAACCCGGGGGATAAACGGTTTTGCCAGATCGTAACTTCTGAAACTCAGATAACCGGCATAGATCATCGGATAGATCGTGGTGCCGAACAGCACCACGACGGCCGGCATCATGAATATCAGAAAGATATTGCGGTTGCGTTTTTTGATGTAGGCCATGCTTCACACCGCGGGTCTGCTTTTCCAAGGGATCGCTCCCGGCAAGGGAGTTTCCGGGAGCGATCGGGGTCAGCGCCTAGTTGAAGATTTCGGCGGTCGGATCGGCGATCCAGCGAAGCCTCAAATCCTGCGGGAACACCTTCAGCCTGGTGTTGATCTTTGTGCAGGCATTGGTCAGAGCTTCCTGGGCGCTTTCCGTTTCGCCCGCCATGTATTTGTTCAACTCGACGCCGAAGACCTCTTCGACATCGGCATAGAACGGATGGAAGATCCGCCGCTGTGCGTTTTCCTGCGCATCGAGCAGAACCTGGTAGTAGGGATACTTCTGCTGCAGCCCCGAATCCGACAGGATCGACTTGTGGAACTGGCTGACACCCGAACCTTCGTTGGCAAAACGCTGCATCATGTCACGCGACGTGCCCCATTTGATGAAGGCCCATGCAGCTTCCTTCTCGCGATCGCTGGCCTTGGAGTTGATGCCGAAGCTGAGCGCGCCCGTCATGGTCGGCTGCGGATTGCCATCGCCGGTTGGGCTGGGTGCATAGCCTGCCTCGCCGATCGTTGGCAGCACCGCTTCGTCGGGGTTGGTGAGGCGCACGGTACGCACGGACCAGTAGGATGATTGGGCCGTTTCGCCGCGTTCCATGTAGCCGGTTCGGATATCCCACATCAGGCCGAGATAGTCCGGCGGATTGAACGGCACCAGGCGTTTCATCACGTCGGCTGCAGCAAGAGCCGCCTCACCGTCCATGGCGCAAAGCCCTGTTTCCGGATCCCAGTACTGGCCGCCGAACGAGCGCATGATCGGAAAGAAGTCGTGGGTGATAGCCCCGGCGACGCGGCTATAGGCCTGCGCGTTGCCGTAGAAATCCTTCTCCAGCGTCTTGCCGGCAAGCTTTTCACCGGCCTTGCGGGTGAAGAACTCGGCAATGTCGACATACTGATCCCAGGTTTTCGCCGGCGCCAGGTCGTAACCGTATTTGGCCTTGAAGGCCGCCTGCTCATCGGGATGCTCGTAAAGGTCCTTGCGGTAATTCTGATGCCAGATCATGCCGGATGCGGGAAAAGCCAGAAGCCGCCCTTGCCAGGTGTTCTCCTGCAACTGAATCGGCACGATGTCATCAAGATTGATTTCATCGGCGTCACGCTTCACCAGGTCGGTCAAATCTTCCAACGCGCCCGATTCACCCAGCACCCCGACCCAGGGACTGTCGACCCACATCAACTGGTAGCTCGGGGTGTTGGCGCTGGCCTCGATCACGATCTTGTCGATCAGGCCCGGATACGGGAACTGGTCGATCTGCACCTTGGCTCCGGTCAGTTCCTCGAACTCGTCAACAATCGGAGCGAGTCGGGTCACGGACGTGTCGCCGATCGCCAGCATTTTCAGCTCAACCCCGTCGAACTCGCCTGCTGCGGCTGGTCCACCGACCGTGCACAGCATTACGCCGGCGAACAGCGCTGTTTTGAGATGTTTCATCACTTCCTCCTCAAATCCAGACTGCTGAAACGTTTCAGCAGTTTCGTCAAACCGGCGCATCAGGCGCCGGAATCTCTAAGCCCTGGGCGAGTACATCTTCGGGCCGCCCTCGGCTTCGTAGCCGAGCGGCCGGTCGGCGCTGACCACTTCGAAATACTGCCCCCAAGGCGCTCGCAGATACAGCCACACCAGGCCGTCCATCGGACCGCCTTCGATCAGAGTCGGTCCCTCAAGCAGGTCCACTCCGGCTTCGCGCATCCTTTCAGCCGCCTCGTAGGCATCATCCACCTCGAAGGCGATATGCATCGCGCCGACTTCGCCGTTGTGTTTCAAAGCCTGGGATCCGGAGGCACCGCTGTATTCGAAGAGCTCCAGCGCCCCGCCCGTCCCGACCTGCAGCACCCGCTGATCGGTGATGCGACAGCCTTCCGGAACGCCGAGATGCCGCGTCATGAATTCATCGTCAGCGTCGACGGAACCACACTCCATCACGGTGACGGCGCCAAAGATGCCGGTCAGAAACGTTACGGCCTCCTCCATGTCCGGAACCGTGAACCCGATGTGCTGAAGCCCGTGTGTCTTGAACATGCTTTTTCCTCATCCACTATGCGCCGGCTGTCTCGCGTCCGCCCGATTGTCATCAAGCAACGGGGTCCGGCCGCGAACAAGATCGGAAGCCTTTTCGCCGATCATGATCGTGGGTGCGTTCGTGTTCGATGAATTGATCGTCGGCATGATCGAGCTGTCGCACACCCGCAGGCCCTCGATCCCGTGAACCTTCAACTCAGGATCGACGACGGCCAGGTCATCCGTTCCCATCTTGCAGGCCCCGACCGGATGATGCTGGGTCTTTGCGTTGGCACAGGCGTATTCGAACAGTTCGTCCTCGGTTGAGACGTTTGGGCCCGGCAGCCGCTCAGCGACCAGGAACGGCTGCAGCGCCGGTTGCCGCAAGATATCCCGAGCGATCTTCAGGCCGACGATATGACGTCTGCGATCTTCGGGCTCCTGCCAGTAGTTGGGATCAATCAGCGGCGCTTTGGCCGGATCGTCTGACCGCAGCCTTACCGTACCGCGCGACTTGGGTCGCATATAAGCGGCATTCAGGGTCACGCCGCCCTTCGGCATCGATGCGACGCCTGCCTCGATCCCCGAGCCCTGACCGAAATGGAACTGAAGATCGCAAGGGCCGTCGCCCGGATCCGACCGCCAGAAGGCGCCGGTTTCGAACAGGCTCGATGCCACAGGGCCATTCCGGAACAGAAGGTATTGCAGGCCAGCGCGCGCCGCATGGAACGGATTGGCGTAGTGGTCGTATGAGTACCGTCCGGAACACTCTGCGATGGCGAAGAGATCGAGGTGATCCTGCAGGTTTTCACCGACGCCGGGAAGGTCGTGTACGGGTTTGATGCCAACCTGGCGTAAGTGGTCCGCCGGACCGATCCCGGAGAGCATCAAAAGGCGCGGCGAACCGATCGCGCCGGACGTGACCAGGACTTCGCGCGAAGCATAGGCTTTCTCGACCCGCTTGCCATCGGAGAATTCGATCCCAACCGCCCGACCGTTTTCGACCAACACCCGCAGAGCCTGACAACCGGTTCTGACCGTGAGCTGAGGGCGATCCATCGCCGGCTTCAGAAAGGCCGTCGACGCGGATGAACGACGCGCGTCTTTCTGGGTCAGTTGATAATGACCGCATCCGGCCTGGCGGGCGCCATTGAAATCCGGATTGTAAGGCATGCCGAATTGCTGCGCGGCGCGTATGAAGGCCCAGGTGATGGGCAACGCTGCGACAGGCTGTGAAACGCCGAGAGGACCATCGGCACCGTGGTAATCGTCGACGAAGGCCTGATTGCCCTCCCCGCGCTTGAAATAGGGCAATGTCTCGCGATAGCTCCAGCCGATGCAGCCGGCTTCGGACCATGCGTCATAGTCGACGGCGTTGCCCCGGGTATAGACTTGAGCATTGATGGTACTGCCGCCGCCAAGCACCTTGGCCTGGGTGTACCACAACACCCGATCGTTCATATTGACCTGCGGGACGGTTTCCCAACCCCATGAGGCGATGCCCTTGGTCATCTTGGCAAAACCCGCCGGCCAATGAAACAGCACGTTCCTATCGGCTCCGCCGGCCTCCAGAAGAAGCACCGATGCGTGCGCCTCTTCGGTCAACCTGTTGGCGAGCACACACCCGGCCGAACCTGCTCCGGTGATGATGTAGTCGAACTCACTCACGTTAGCCGCCCAGCCACATTAGTAACTAATTAGTTAGTTATTGAAACGTTTCACATGGAAGCGATGGAGTCAAGCCTTCAAGTGCGCCTCAGGCAATTTGGCCACCGACTGTCGTTCGATCAGAACCGGGGCGATCTTGACCACGCTTGGCGGTTTCCGATCCAGCATTGCCGTCAGAAGGGTAGCGCAATCGCGCCCTATCTTTCGCGGAAACAGCTCCACCGTGGTCATGCCGGGCGACAACGTCCCGGACAGAGCGATGTTGTCGAAGCCGATCACTGAAAGGTCTTTTCCGATGGTAAGCCGCAATTCGCGGGCGGCGAGAAAGGCTCCAGCGGCTGTGTCATCGTTGAGCCCGATAAACACCGTCGGCGCGGGATCTGCCGAAACAAAGCGCTGGACCATGGCGCTTCCAAACTCAGGACCTTCCGATCCAGGACTAAGTTCAATCGTGACGTCGGAACAACCACTGGCCCCGATTGCATGACGCATTCCGGCAAGCCGTCGCTGCCAGGTGGCGGTGTGCTCGTAGCCTCCGATGAAAGCCAGGCGCCGGTGCCCCATTTCCAGAACATGCCTTGCGGCGATCACCCCGGCTTCGAAGTCGTCAGCCATCACCAGACCGGCGTCCTTGTCGTCGATATCGCGCACACAGACCAGATACGGAATCGCCCGGGACTTGAGGGGCTGCAGGTCATCGACGCAACTGCCATGAACCGGGCTGATCACCACCCCGGCAACCCCTTGCGATATCATCGATTCTATCAGGCGCTTCTGGCGCTCGGGGTCATCCTGCGATGTCGCCAGAATGGTCAGGTAACCAGCATTCCACGCGGAGACCTCGAAGTCGGAAACAAGCTCGACAAAAAAGGGATTGTTGATGTCGTTGATGATCGTACCGATCAGGTTGGATCGCCCGGTCCGAAGCCTGATGGCGGAGTGATCGGGAATGAAGCCAAGCTCCCTTGCCGCCTCCATGACTTTCTTTCGGGTCGTTTCCGCCACACGCCCGCTGTCATTGAGTGCATAGGAGGTCGTTGCGAGGGAATACCCGGCTCGTTTCGCAACATCGGTTATGCTGACCTTTTTCATGGACCGATATAAGTCACAGTCTCACGCAGCGTTCAACGCGCGAAGGGGCAGGTTTGCCAACAGAGCTTTATGGAAGAGGTCGGGGATCGTGCGATAGAGTACGAAGATAGGCGATCACATCCGCCCTGATTTTCGCATCGACCACCGCAGTGCCGGTGCTGTCCATCTTCGTTCCCGGCATGAACGCCGTGGGGTTTGCCAAATAGTTATTCAGATCCTGGTAGCTCCACGACCCGCCCTGTTCCTTGAGTGCGTCGGAGTACTGATACCCGTCCTGACGCCCTTTCGTTGAACCAACGATATTCCATAGGTATGGCCCCTCCCAATCGGCATTTGCCTCTGACGCCACATCTTCCAACGAATGGCAGCTTGCACAATTTCCCGCGAATTCCTCACCCACCGACGGATCGGCCGTGGCCAGGAGATCGTCGATTTTCGCTGCCACAAATCGATTGGCGCCCAGAGAAAGAAGCAGATCTTCCGCCTTTGTCCGCCCCATCTTCCTGGCCATGTGGAGGGGAGCCGGTGAGTTCTCCGACAGCACAAACAGATCTGCACCTGCACTTGCGAGCGCCTTGATCGCATCCAGGTTCTGTCTCTTGACCGCAATGTGAAGTGGAGCATCTGTCGGGCCGTAGAAGCCATCCGACAAGCGATCGAGATCAGCCCCGCTCTCGGCCAGCAATTCGATCATGGCGAGATCGTTTGCGACGGCGGCGATGTGGAGTGGTGCGTTGCCCGAGCCATCGAGTTCATTGATGTTTTCGCCGGCTGCGAGAAGCGACCTGACCTGCTCGGCATCTCCATCTTTGACAGCTTTGTGCAGTGAACCTGCCTGGGCAGATCCCGCCAGGCACACCACAAGCAACATTGATACGGATAGTCTGGTCATCTTCCCTCCCCCAAAGAAAGTTGAAGGGAGATCATACCACGAAACGTGCTTTGACGCAGAACTGCCTCACCGGCCCCAGCCTGTCAGCGGCGTTTCAACGACGAGAGCTTGTCCTGGTTAGATTGAAGCAATTCTGTTTGCGGTCGGCGAGGCGATCCGCGAGGAAGGAGCGCAGAGCGATGCCGGAGGCATCTCTCGAGCATCATGACACTGCGGGCGTCCGCCGACCGCAAACCCGAAGGGCCGGGTGCATTTGCACCTCGGCAGAATGGTTCAATCTAATCAGGACAAGCTCTAGGCAGCCGTGATGAAACTGGCGGTGGTTTCCAGGCCCAGGCGCATGTGCTCTTCGAGATAGTCGACCATCATGTCGAGGTCGTCGCCGCAGGCCAGTTCGATATAGCGGTCATGGGCCTGACGGAGCGGCCCCTTGCGCCCGTGCGCCTGTTGGTGCGTGGCGAAATAGAACTGGAGGTTCGGCTTCATCCGGTCCCAGGTCTGCTGCAACAGCCGATGACCGGACAGTTCGTAACACCAGCTGTGCAGTTCAAGTTCGCGCAGGATAGCCTCATAGGGGTCGACCCCTTCGAGAATGGTCTGGGATAGGGCCTCGTTGCGGTCCCTCAGGTCCGCCATGGCCGCATCATCGCGGCGGCCCCAGCACTCGCGGAAGGCAAACTGCTCCAGCGCGGTGCGCAGGGAATACAGCTCCGACAGGTCCTTGAGTGTGAAATCGCGAACAAAAAGCCCCTTGTAGGGTTTGCTGATGACCAGTCCTATGTCGACCAGCTCGCGAATGGCTTCCCGCAATGGCCCGCGACTGATCCCAAGTGCATTGGCCAAATCGATCTCGGTCAATCGGGATCCAGCGGCAAGTTCGCCCGTCACGATCAGGCGCTTCAACTGGTCCACCGTGCGGCCACGCAGGGTCGTGTCGGCAAGGGGTTGAATGCCGGATAGTCGGACGTTCAATGCGATTGCTCCAATCACTTGGTTGAGCCCGCCCGAAGCGCGGCGAGTCATGTCGCCGACCATGAATTACCTTCGTCACTCTGTCAATTGTTGACAATCCTACAATAAGACAATACGAATAGCCTGCAGACAAATTTCCGGTCGCCACGCCAGTCGGATGGCGGCATGATCGACAAGGAGGAAAAAATGACGGTCGCGACTACAATGAAGGCGCTGTGCGCTCTGGGCATGCTGAGCACGCTGACGTTCGCCCCTGCGAGCGCAGAGGAAAAGAAATTCATCACCATCGGCACGGCCGGCGTGACGGGTCTCTACTATGTCGTCGGCAATTCCATCTGCAAGTTCATGAACCGCAACAGCGACAAGCACGGCTATACCTGTACTGCACAGGCAACCGGCGGCTCGATCGCCAACCTCAACGGCATTGCCTCCGGGGATGTCAATTTCGGCACCGTGCAGTCGGACTGGCAGTATCACGCGTTGAACGGCTCGAGCGTGTTTTCCGACAACGGCCCGAACGACAAGTTGAGATCGGTGTTCTCGGCCCATGCCGACGTGGTCACCGTGCTGACGCGTGCGGATACGGGCATCGAAGACCTGACGGACCTCAAGGGCAAGAAGGTCAATATCGGCAACCCGGGTTCCGGCTCACGGGCAACGGCAGAGGTTTTGCTCGACACGGTCGGGGTTGACGTCGGCGACCTGGCGCTTGCCGGCGAATTGAAGTCGGCCGAGCAGTCGGCCGCGCTGTGCGACCGCAAGGTCGACGCCATCATGTTTTCCGCCGGTCACCCTGTCGGCAACATCAAGGAAGCGACGGTCTCCTGCGATACGGTGTTTTTGCAGGTGTCCGGAGACAAGATCGACAAGCTGGTCGCCGACACTCCGTATTACTCCAAGGCAACAATTCCGGCAGGCCTCTACAAGGGACAAGACGCCGAGATCCAGTCCTACGGACCGCTGGCGACTCTCGTGACCTCCACCGACACCGATGACGAGGCGGTTTATCAACTGGTCAAGGCGGTGTTCGACAACTTCAAGCGTTTCAAGGCCCTGCGCCCGACTTTCGAGAACCTGAAGGAGACGGACATGATCGCAAATGGAACGATCGCCCCGCTGCATGATGGAGCGGTCCGCTACTACAAGGAACGTGGCTGGATGTAAGCCAATCTCCCAAGGCCGAGGGGTCGTCTGCAAAATGTCAGGCGACCCTCGATACGCTCACCAACCCGGAAGAACCCCGCCGACACCATCATGACCGGAAACAGCCAAACCACCCATGACGCCATCGACGATCCTCGCAATCGGGACATTCTGATCTACGTCAACGGCGAAATCGTGCACCGTGATGAAGCGAAGGTCTCGGTCTACGATTCCGGTTTCATGTTGGGAGACGGCATGTGGGAAGGCCTGCGCCTCTACAATGGCCAGTGGGCGTTTTTCGACGAGCACATGGATCGCTTCTTTGCCTCCTGCAAGACCATTTCCCTGGACGTCGGCCTCGATCGATCCGGCATCCTCGACGCCCTGAACAGAACGGCTGACGCCAATGGCATGACCACCGACGTTCATTGCCGGCTGATGCTGACCCGCGGCGTCAAGGACAAACCATTCCAGCATCCGGGCCTTTCGCGCTCCGGACCGACGCTGGTGATCATCCTGGAACATTCCAAGCCGGCCGAACACCTGAGTGGACGCGGCATCCGCCTCGCCACCGTGCCTCAGACCCGTGGATTGCCGCTGTCGCAGGATGCCAAGCTCAACAGCCATTCCAAGCTCAACTGCGTCATCGCCAGCCTGCAGGCCGAACAGGCCGGCGCGGACGAGGCGCTGATGCTTGACCCGCACGGTTTCGTCAACACGACCAATGCCTGCAATTTCTTCATTGTGCGCAAGGGCGCGGTTTGGACGTCGACCGGCGACTACTGTATGAACGGCGTCACCCGTCAGAAGGTAATCGATCTCTGCCGGGACAACGGTATTCCCGTGTTCGAGAAAAACTTCACGCTCTACGAAACCTATGGTGCTGACGAGGCTTTTCTCACGGGAACCTTTGGTGCCCAGACCCCGGTCGCCGAAATCGACGGCAAAGAGATCGGCACGGGCGAACGGCCGGTGACAGCGAAGATCCGTGCGCTCTACCGGGAATTGATCGAGCGCGAAACCAAGGTCGAAGACACTTCGACTCTGCTTCGAAAACCAGCCTCTGTCGTTGCTCCGGTGAACTAGAGTAAAGGGCGATAAGTTCGGATCATTTGATGGCTGCAGATCGGCTTCACTCGGCCAGGCGCGTCGCGCAGCGCGATATGGAGCATCGGGCAAGCGGCGCAACGCCGCCGATGGGCGAAGCCACTGCTGTCGGGTTGGATTGAAAAACAGAAAGGGCTTGCGGGATGCGCAGGCGCGATTTTTCAAAGACCGGCATTTGCGGCATCCAACTCCTGCAGGCTGCTTGCAAGCTGCAACGCAAATCGTGCGGATGCGACCGGCAATGTTCGGCCCTTCATCTGACCGAGGAACAGATTTCCGGCCGGTACGTCTCTTGTCGAGACTACCCGGAAAACCAAGCCACGGTCGGGCGAGGCGCGCAGACCTATTGGGATCTGAAAGCCGATCGAACTCTCCTCCAGGACATAGTGGCGGATCAGTTCGAATGAATCCGTTTCGACGATCGGTGAGAGCACCCGGGAAGATCCGGCCGCAGCACGTTCGAGCAGGTTGCGAACACCGTACTGCACTCCGGGAACGACATGCGGATAATCGAGACAATCGCGCAGGCGCAGCGGATCTTTATCGGCAAGCGGATGGTCGGCTGGCAGAATTGCAAAAACCGGTTGCGGAACCGCGTGAAGCAGCTCGAATTCGACCAGATGGATCGGCTCGAACACCAGGGCCAGATCGCTGCTGCCGGTCGCAAGATCGTGCTCGGCCTGGGCGCGATCGCGAACATTGACCGAGAAGGTGACCCCCGGATGCTCGCGCCGGTACGCGGCAATCTGTTGCGGCAGGAAATAGGGTAGCAGCGCCTGTGAGCAGGCGATCGACACGTGGCCACGCCGTACTCCCGAAAGGTCGGCGACCTGAGACTGGACTCGAGACAGGTCGGCGATCTGTGTTCGGATATGCTGCATCAGCAATTCGCCCGCCGGATTGAGCCGCATCCCGCGGGGAAGCCGCTCAAAGACCTGGGCGCCGAATTCCTCCTCGAACCGTTGGATGCGGCGATTCAGAGCGGATGGAGTCACGTGCAATTCTTCCGCGGCCATCCGGATCGATCCCACCTGCGCAACCGTTTGAATGGCTCGAAAGGTTTGCAAGTGTTTCATATTCTTCCGCTTTCCCAGACCGTTGACTTTTTTGCACTGATTTTGGGAAAAAATAGCATTGGAAGTTTACAAAGACAAAGGACAGGCTGACCACATCCTGTCGGCCATGTGGCCGCCAAGCATCCATTGGGGAGCGAAGCCATGTCCATTTCCACATCCAGAAGACAGTTCCTGAAAGCAGGCGGCAGCGTCCTCGGGGCCGCATCCCTGCCCTTTCTGAAAGTGCTCCCGGCACAGGCGGGGGCCCGCGACGTGGTCGTCGCCGTGACCGGTCAGACCATCAACAGTCTCGATCTGCACCGCACCGGCACGAACCGGGCAAGCTATCAGGTCGCGGTCAATTGTTACGACCGGCTCATCTCCTTCGGCACCAAGGAAGCGCCCGGCGGCGGCCTTTCCTATGACCACTCGGTGATCGAGCCGGAGCTGGCCGAAAGCTGGACGATCTCGGAGGATGGTCTGACCATCACCTTCAAGCTCAAACCGGATGCCAAATTCTGGGACGGCAAGAAAGTCACCGCCGCTGACGTCAAATGGTCGCTCGATCGCGCGGTTTCGGTTGGCGGCTTCCCTGCCGTGCAGATGAAAGCGGGCGGGCTCGTCAGGCCTGACCAGTTCGAGGCAGTGGACGACGAAACCTTCGTCATCACGCTGGACCGGCCGTCGAAGCTGACTTTGCCGGACCTCGCGGTTCCGGTGCCCTTTATCATCAATTCGGAAGTCGCCAAGGCCAATGCGACCGAGGACGACCCGTGGGCGATGGAGTATCTTCACAAGAACCCGGCAGGTTCCGGTGCGTTCAAGGTGCGCCAATGGAAACCGGGCGAACAGCTGGTCTACGAGCGCAATGACGACTGGGTCGGCGGTCCGCTGCCGCAAATCAAGCGGGTCGTGCTGCGCGAGGTTCCGAGTCCCGCCACCCGGCGCGCCCTCATCGAAAAGGGTGACGTGCAGCTGTCTTTCAACATTCCCAACAAGGATGCGCTGGAGCTGGCCGACAAGATGCCGGTCTACTCCACCCCGATCGAAAACTGCATCCACTGCGTCGGCCTGAACAGCAATTTCGAACCTTTTCAGGATCCTGATGTGCGCAAGGCCATTGCCTATGCCATTCCTTACGAGGAGGTTTTCAAAACCGCAGCCTACGGACGGGGCGCGCCGATGTGGGGCGGCAAACCCGAGCAGGACACGCTCGACTGGCCGCGTCGGTCACCCTACAGCACCGACCTCGACAAAGCGCGTGAACATCTGGAGAAGTCATCCTTCGCCAAGGGTTTCGATGTGCCGTTTTCGATCAGCCTCGGGCTGGCCGACTGGATGGAGCCGACCGCGCTTCTGATCATGGAGAACATGGCGAAACTCGGCATCACCAGTACGCTCGAGAAAATCCCGGGCGCCCAATGGAGAACTGCCGCGCTGGTTGAGAAAAGGCTGCCGATGCATCTGGAAAATTTCGGTGGTTGGCTCAACACGCCCGACTACTACTTCTTCTGGGCCTACAAAAAGGGCCACCTCTTCAACTCGTCCAACTATGAGAACCCCGAGGTCGAGCGGCTGGTCGACGAGACCCTGCACATTCCGATGGACGACCCGCAATACGCGCCGAACATCAAAAGGTTGTTCGAAATCGCCTTCGAGGATCTCCCGCGCATTCCCCTGTGGCAGCCGGCCCTCAACGTCGCGGCCAACGGCACCAAGGATTATGAGTTCTGGTTCCACCGCCAGCTCGATATTCGTCCACTGAGCGGCGCCTGAGCCGATGCCCACCCGGTTGCAATCGGCTCTGTGGCGCATCGCCCAGGCGATCCCGGTCGTCGTCGGCGTGGTCGTCATCAGCTTCGTGCTGACGCGCGCCCTGCCCGGCGACCCGGCGGTGTATTTCGCCGGCACCGCCGCCGATGAGGAATCGATTGCCCAGATTCGAACAGCACTCGGTCTCGACAAACCTTTGATCCAACAGTTTTTCATCTATGTCGGCGATCTGGCGCGCGGCGATCTGGGCCAATCCATCTACAGCGGCCAGCCGGTGGCCGCTGACCTGGCGAACCGGCTCCCGGCCTCGCTCGAACTGACCCTCACGGCCTTGATCCTGTCATGTGGCATCGCCGTGCCCTTGGGCGTGCTGGCAGCGACCCGCCCGGGGTCGCCAATCGACCATCTGTGCCGGTTGCTGGTAACCGCCGGCGTTTCGCTTCCGACCTTTTTTACGGGCATCGTTCTGATCTACGTCTTCTACTACCTGCTGGGTCTGGCTCCGGCACCTTTGGGCCGGCTCGACTTTATCTATATCGAACCCGACCGGGTGACCGGCTTCTATCTGGTCGATTCACTGATCAGCGGCGACCTGGAAACTTTTGGAGGGGCCCTGAAGCAGCTGGTCCTGCCGGCCATCACGCTCGCGCTGTTCACGCTTGCACCCATCGCGCGCATGACCAGAGCAGCCATGCTGGCGGCGCTTTCATCCGACTACATCCGCACCGCGAGGGCGGCTGGCCTCAACCGGCAGGACGTGCTTTTCCGCTATGGACTGCGCAATGCGATGCTGCCGGTGATCACCACACTCGGCATGGTCTTCTCCTTCAGTCTGGGCGCCAACGTGCTGGTGGAAAAAGTGTTCGCCTGGCCCGGCATCGGCTCCTATGCCGTCGAGGCGCTGGTCGTTTCGGACTTTGCAGCCGTCCAGGGGTTTGTGCTGGCAATGGCGCTTCTGTTCGTGGTGCTGAACCTGGTTATCGATCTGACATACACTTTCGTCGACCCGCGCATCGGCTTTGCTGGAAAATGGCTGACGTGACTCCCCGCACAACACTCGTGAATCACGAACGGGCCCTGTCGCACTTCAGCCATGTCGTGCGGCAAAATCCCGTGACGCTGTTGGCTTTCTGCCTGCTCGGGCTGTTTGTCGCCTGCGCCGTCTTCGGACCATCGTTCGTGCCGTACGACCCTCTGGCGTCGAACGCCGCCAAGGTGCTGCAACCGCCATCGCTTTCACACTGGTTCGGAACGGACAATCTCGGGCGAGACGTGTTCAGCCGGGTCATCGTCGCAACGCGCCTTGATCTGTTGATTTCCGTAACGGCCGTCGCGCTGTCATTTGTCATCGGTTCGTTCCTGGGTGCCGTCGCCGGCTATTGGGGCGGCTGGCTGGATGCGGTGCTGAACCGGTTCCTTGACATGATCATGGCGTTTCCCCTGTTCGTGCTCGCCATGGGGATCGTCGCCGCTCTCGGCAACACGATCGAAAACATCATCTACGCGACGGCGATCATCAACATCCCCTTTTATGCTCGACTGGTGCGGGCCGAAGTCAATATCAGGCGCGATGCCGGGTTTGCCCTGGCGGCGCGCCTGGCCGGCAATTCGGACGCCCGGGTTCTCGCATTCCACATCTTTCCCAATGCCTTGCCGCCGATGATGATCCAGGTTTCCCTCAATCTGGGTTGGGCCATCCTCAATGCCGCCGGATTGAGCTTCATCGGCCTTGGCGTACGCCCACCGACCGCCGAATGGGGTATCATGGTGGCAGAGGGCGCCGATTTCATCGTTTCGGGCGAATGGTGGCTGGCGATCTTTCCGGGCCTTTGGCTGATGCTGGCCGTTTTCACCTTCAACCTCCTCGGCGACGGGCTGCGTGATCTGGTCGATCCGCGGAGAAGGACATGAGCATGCTTGAACTGGACGATCTCGCCGTCACGTTTCAGACCCGAAACGGGCGAGTGGATGCGGTACGCCATGTCAACCTCTCGGTCGCCAAGGGCGAGACATTGGGAATCGTCGGCGAATCCGGCTCGGGCAAATCGGTGACCGCCTATGCACTCATGCGCATCCTCGAGGCGGGCGGACAGATCGAGGCCGGTGAGGTGGTCTATGACGGTGTCGACCTGCGCCGCGCCAGCGAAGCCGAGATGCGCGATATTCGCGGTCGAGAGATTTCCATGATCTTCCAGAGCCCGCGCACGGCTCTCAACCCGATCCGCAAGGTGGGTCACCAGATCGAGGATGTTTTGCGCCGGCATGCGCGCGCCACACGCCAGGATGCTCGGCAAAAGGCCGTCGCGGCGCTTGAAGCCGTACGCATCCAGGATCCGGAAGCGCGATACCACGCCTATTCTTTCGAACTTTCCGGCGGCATGTGCCAGAGGGTCGTCATCGCTCTCGCGCTGGCTTGCGACCCGCGCCTGCTGATCGCGGATGAACCGACCACCGGCCTCGACATCACCACGCAGAAAACGATCATGGATCTGGTGCGCGATCTGACCGCCGAACGTCATATGTCTTCCATCCTCATCACCCATGATCTGGGCCTTGCAGCCGATTACTGTCAGCGCATCGTTGTCATGAAGGATGGCGCAATCGTCGAGGCTGGGGAACCGAAGGCGCTTTTTACGGCACCGGCGCATGCCTACACGCGGCGCCTCGTCGACGCGACACCGCGTTCTGGCGAATCGGTGCGCGGCCTTTTGCCGGAAACCCAGCGTACGCCGATGCTACCGCGACCGTCGATCGGCCCTCCTCTGGTCGAGGTGCGCAATCTTGTAAAAACCTACGCCAGCAAGTCCGGGCCGGTCCATGCGGTCAAGGACCTTTCCTTTGTCATTGGCAGTGGTGAGAGTGTCGGTCTTGTCGGTGAATCGGGCTGCGGCAAGTCGACAACTTCGTCCATGCTGGTGCGCCTGCTTGACCCGACAGAGGGTGAGATACTGTTCGATGGCAAGGAGATTACGGCAGTTGCATCTCGCGATTTCGCCGCGGACCCCCGCCGTTCCGACATTCAGATGGTGTTCCAGGACGCGACTGAAAGCCTCAACCCACGCCACACGGCGCGTCAGTCCATTCAGGAACCGCTGCTTCGTCTGGCAAAGTTGCGCCGTCGGCAATTGCAGCCCCGCATTGCGGAACTCGCAGACCTGGTTGGACTTCCCGCCAACCTCCTGGATCGGTTTCCGCATCAACTGTCGGGAGGGCAGAAAGCCCGCGTTGGCATCGCCCGTGCGATCGCCGTGGAGCCGAAACTTCTGATCCTCGACGAGCCAACAGCCGCGTTGGATGTCTCGATCCAGGCAATCGTGCTCAATCTGTTGGTCGATCTTCAGGCGCGGCTCGGAATGTCCTATCTCTTTGTCAGCCACGACCTGCAGGTCGTGCGGCTGCTATGCGACCGGATCCTGGTTATGAAAGGCGGTGAAATCATTGAACAGGGCCCTGCCGAGCAGGTGATGGATCGACCCCAACATCCATATACACAGGCGCTGATTGCGGCGGCACCGAAACCACCGGTTCTCGATGCCGCCGCTTAGTGCAAAGGAATACGAAATGACTGCAATCCCCTTAACCCTCTCCGCGCTGCACGCTGCCTATGCCGGCGGTACGACACCTGCCGAGGTTATCGATCAGGTCTACAACCGGATCGAAACGGTCGATGATCCTGGCATCTTTATCCACCGGGTCGAGAAGCGGGATGCACTGGACGCGGCTGCCGCCCTGGGTCCATTCGATCCCTCGAAACCGCTCTGGGGTGTCCCCTATGTTCTCAAGGACAACATCGACGTGGCCGGCCTGCCGACGACGGCGGCCTGCCCGGAATTCGCCTATATGGCTGAAAATAACGCCTTCGTCGTGGACCTTCTGCGGGCTGCCGGCGCGCTGCTGATCGGCAAGACCAATCTCGATCAATTCGCAACCGGCCTCGTCGGAGTCCGATCCCCATTTCCGCCACCGCGCAACGCCCTCGATCCAACCCTGGTGCCGGGCGGTTCATCGTCCGGATCCGCGGTCGCGGTTGCACAGGGCATCGCCGCTTTTTCTCTCGGGACCGATACGGCGGGTTCGGGTCGTGTTCCGGCGGCGATGAACAACATTGTCGGATTGAAACCGACGCTCGGGACGCTGTCCGCCACAGGCCTCGTTCCGGCCTGCCGAACACTCGACACCATCTCCATCTTCGCCTTGACGGTCGACGATGCCTATCGCGTATTCGAAACCCTGAATGCTTTCGATGCAGCCGACTCCTACGCGCGTTCCTTTCCGGCGGAGGCACTGCGACAGCCAATGCCCGGATGCCGTATCGGCGTGCCTGGGCCGGGTTCCGTGCGGTTTTTCGGCGATGGTGCCCAGAAGGATGCCTTCGTCGAAGCACTCGCCGCATTGCGGGGGTTGGGTGCTGAAACCATCGACCTCGACTTCACGCTCTTCTACGAGGTCGCCGACCTGCTCTACGAAGGCGCCTGGGTCGCCGAACGCTACGCGGCGATTGAACCACTGCTCGGAACCAATCCCGAAGCGCTGTTTCCTGTCACCCGTCAGATCATTTGCCAGGCAGAGCGCTTTTCATCAGCGGACACGTTTCGCGGGTTCTACCGTCTGCAGCACCTGAAACGCCAAATCGAGCCGATCCTTGATTCAGTCGACATGCTGTGCGTGCCGAGCATTCCGACATTCTACTCGCTTGACGATCTGTCGGCTGATCCCGTCGGCCCCAATTCCAATCTCGGGACCTACACCAATTTCGTCAATCTCCTGGACATGTGCGGCATGGCGGTGCCTTCCGGCAACCGATCCGATGGACGGCCCGGCAGCGTCACCCTGCTGGCGCCCGCCGGTCGGGATGGTCGTGTCGCCTCGATGGCACGCATGCTCGAGGCAGCCTGCTCGCGCTCCCTTGGCGCAACACCCTGGCTGCTGGCGCAATCCGACCTGCCGAAAACGCGGTCCGAGCCACACGAAATCGAGTTGGCGGTGTGTGGAGCGCACATGTCGGGACTGCCGTTGAACGGTGAGCTCACAGGCCGTGGCGGACGCTTCGTTCGACAGGCACGTACCAGCGATAGCTATACATTCCATGCTCTTGCCGGTGGTCCGCCGTTCAGACCAGGACTTGTGAAAAAGCGGAACGGGTCCGGACAATCCATCGCACTGGAAATATGGGCCTTGCCAAAAACCGAATTCGGCGGCTTTGTGGAAACCATTCCCCACCCTCTTGGCATTGGGACGCTTGATCTCTCGGATGGAAGCACCGTGAAGGGCTTCATCTGCGAAACAAGCGGCACGGAGGGATCCAGAGACATCTCGCATCTCGGCGACTGGCGCCGATATATCTCGGAAATGGCCTGATCGGCCCGGCCTCACCATCCCCGTGCACGCCGTGTGTCCGGCCTCCCACCGCCACTGTTATTCCGAATGGTCTTCGAAATTCTTACGTTTACGTAAAATGACCCTTGCGTGGGGGCATTGCTGACAATACATCTGGACCGCGAAATCATGCGCTGGCAGAGTGATCCGGCGCAGGTCAATTGAGCGTAGATTGGGGACGCTGCGCGGGAGGAAAAATCGATGAACACGACACCGGAAAACCAGGCCGAATCCGTCGAAGCCGGCGACAAGATCTGGCTGAAATCCTATCCGGAGGGCACGCCCGCAGAAATCGGGCCGCTGGCGCACAAATCAGTGGCAGACCTGATCGTTTCGGCCTGCCAGAAATACGCCGACCGTCCTGCCTTCAGTTGCATGGGCAAGACCATCACCTATCGCGAGCTCGATGCCTACTCGCGCAGCGTGGGCGCCTGGTTGCAGGCGCAGGGCCTGGAGAAAGGCGACCGCGTCGCGCTGATGATGCCCAACATCCTGCAGTATCCTGTGGCGGCGGCTGCCGTATTGCGGGCGGGCTACGCCGTGGTCAACGTCAACCCGCTCTACACACCGCGGGAACTTCAGCATCAGTTGAAGGATTCCGGCGCCAAGGCGATCTTCATCCTGGAGAACTTCGCCACCACCCTGCAGCACGTCATCGGCAATACCGACGTCAAACACGTTTGCGTCTGCACCATGGGCGACATGCTCGGTGTGAAGGGACTGATCGTCAATCTCGTCGTGCGTCGCGTCAAGAAGATGGTGCCCGCATGGTCGTTGCCGGGCCATGTCCCCTTCAAAACAGTTTTGAGCACCAACGCCGGCGGCTTCAAGCCGGTCGAGATGCAGCCTGACGACGTTGCATTCCTGCAATACACGGGCGGCACGACTGGTGTTTCCAAGGGCGCAACCCTCGCCAACAGCAATATTCTGGCAAACGCGGCACAAAACGAATTGTGGCTGGCGGCGCTGAGGCGCCAGCGGGACCTACCGGATGAGCTCGTCTATATCTGCTGCCTGCCGCTCTATCACATCTTCGCTCTGACTGTGAACGCGATCATGGGCATGGACCAGGGTGCTCACAACGTGCTCATCCCCAACCCGCGCGATATCCCGGGTTTCGTCAAGGAACTCGGCGGCTACAAATACCACGTGCTGCCGGGTCTCAACACGCTGTTCAACGCGCTGCTCGCCAATGAGGATTTCCAGAAGCTGGACTTTTCCGAACTGCGGTTGACGCTGGGCGGCGGCATGGCCGTGCAGAAACCTGTTGCCGAGCGCTGGGAAGCGCTGACGGGCTGCAAGATCTCCGAGGGTTACGGACTGTCGGAAACCTCTCCAGTGGCAACCGCCAACCGTTTCGACAATGCCGGCTTCAACGGATCGATCGGCCTTCCGCTGCCCTCCACCGACATCGACATTCGCGACGACGAAGGCAAGCCGGTGCCCTTGGGTGAAGTCGGAGAGATCTGCATTCGCGGCCCGCAGGTGATGGTCGGTTACTGGAACCGGCCGGAGGAAACCGCCAAGGTGATGACCGAGGACGGATACTTCCGCTCCGGCGACATGGGTTACATGGACGAGGATGGCTACACCCGGATCGTTGACCGCAAGAAGGACATGGTGCTGGTCTCCGGTTTCAACGTTTATCCGAACGAAATCGAGGAAGTCGCCGTTACCCGCGAAGGCGTTCTTGAAGCGGCCGCCATTGGCGTTCCGGACGACCGTTCCGGCGAAGCGGTCAAGCTGTTTGTCGTCAAGTCCGACCCAGCCCTGACCGAGGACGATGTCAAGAGCTGGTGCGCCGACAAGCTGACCAACTACAAGCGCCCAAAATACATCGAGTTTCGCGACGAGTTGCCGAAGTCCAACGTCGGCAAGATCCTGCGTCGCGAACTGCGTGAAGAGGACAAGGCGAACTCGGCCTGAGCAGGCAAAAACCAGACCGGCGGTCGATGGCAGCCGCCGGTCCAGATTGCCTGCTTCACTGGCGTCGCGCCGCGGCGTCCTGAAGCATCCGGCCAATGGCCTCGTCCTCGGTCAGATCTGCCACGGTTCTGCCCTCGCCATCGCCAGCCGTCGGATCGGCGCCGAGTTCGAGCAAAAGTTCGACGGCGGCTGTCCGGCCGTTGTTTGCAGCAACACCGAGCGGTGTGACCCAATCGCGATCCGACGGTCGAGACTGGGGCGGGAGCACCGTTTCGAAGCGGGCATCGAGGAGGTTTGGCTCCGCGGCAATCATTTCACGCAACCGCTTCGTCAGGCCACGCGCCGCGGCAGTGAAGACATCCATCTTCTGGGTTTCCAGGAACGCGACCATCTCCGGTCTGCCGGCGTGAAGCGCGAATCCGATTGCCGGAGAAAAGTGATCAGGGTCACGCAATGACGGGTCGGCGCCCTTGTCGATCATGAGCCGCACGGTCTCCAGATCCCCGTTCCAGGCCGCCATGTGGACCGGTGGCCGCCCACCCTTGCCGACGATGTCGACACCAAGATTGACCAGCGTTGCAATGGCCTGGTGGTTCGCCGTCGCCACTGCGTCGGAGACCATTTCCGATCCGCGTTCGTCCAACGCTTCCTGCAAATCAGGATTTTCAAGCAACAATTGGCGAGCGCTGGTGGCATCACCAGCCATGCACAGCGCTTGCAGGCGATCCGCTCCTGAAAGGTTTGCATCGACCGCACCGCATTTCCGAAGATAGTCGGCGATCCGCGTTTCACCAAGGAGCAACGCCGCTTCCAGCGGAGTCTTGCCCTTGGTCAAGGTGTCGTAGGTGTCATCCGGCTTGTTCAGGTCGGCGCCGGCATCGATCAGCAGTTTGGCCCTTTCGAAATTACCCCGGCGGATGGCCTGGACCAGCTGGAAGTGTACCGTCTCCAAAGCACTCGGGACCATCTCATCGCCGTCGTTGTCGAACCAGTTGACGGGTTCGTCCGCACCGAGGCCGAACTCGATCAGCAACTCGAGGCATGAATTGTCGGGCTCAAACACCCGGTTATAGGCGGCCTGGCTGTCGTTCGGATCAGCTCCGGCCTCAAGCAGCAGGCGGGCAAAGGCTTGGTAGTCAGGATGTTCCGGCTGATTGGTCGGTCCGTCTTCGCCCTGTCCGAAGACACCGGTCAACGCGGTGAATTTGTACTGGCCGCCCCACATATAGTAAGCGTTGGGGTCAGCACCGCGCTCGATCAGGCGGCGGGCCGATGCAAGCGTCGACACGCCCGGCAGGCGCGCGTAGGCGGAATACATCAGCGGCTGCCAATGGTGGTAGCCTCCCTTTTGTGAGATCAGTTTCGGATCTCGATCCAGCCAGCGATCGATGCGTTCCACATCCCCGATGGCGGCGGCCACATGGATCGAGACGTCACGGATATCCGGATACTCTTCCAGCAGCGACTTCGCCTCGGCAAACCGGGCCGGCCCGGCGTTCTGAACCGTGCCATAGGCGAGACAGACAAGATCGAGAAACCGGGTGGCGCGCTGCTCGACGGTCGGTTCGCCCGGACGCGCCGCGCCCTCCAGGTGCCGCTTCAGGCGGGTCCAGCTGGCAAAGCCGTGCTCTCTTGCCAGGACCAGTTGGGCTGATTGAAGTGTGATTGCGGAAGGATCGCCAAAATAGGGGCCTATGCGCGCAAGGGTTTGCGTATCGTGGCTCCGAGCGTCCTTGAGCAGGGACTTGGCCTGCTTCTTCAGGTTCTCAAGGCTCGGGGATTCGGGCAGGTTGCGTGTCGACATGATCGACCTCCTTTCAAAACCGTCCGGTATCCGCGCCCTCGGACCGAAAAGAGGTTCGATAGTGGTCAGTCAACAAATCAGGTAGGCTTTGCCCTGCCCGCGGATCGGGTGCGCCCTGACGCGCCTCGGCGAGGCTAACACGAGCCCTTGGCAGCGACAAGCTTGGGTGGTTTGGCTGCCCATGCGATCAATGGATGCCGATTGCCTTCGTCCTTGAACTGAGTCAGGGTGCAACAATCACACGCAATGCGGAGCAGGAGAACGCAATGTCGCTGTTGATGCCGATGTGGCAAAGGTTGCTGATCACACTGGTCGCAATGCTGATCGTCAGCTTTGTGATCGGTTATCTATGGCAAGCGATCTTTTTGATCCCGCTTCCGAGCTATCTGGCCGGGGTCATTGGCGGCCTGACCGCCCTACCGGTCTGGGAATTTCTCAAGAGAATTCGACCCGGTTAGATCCCGCCGGCCGATCTGAACACCGGCCGACAGTAAAGTCGTTGCGACTAAGGCGTCAGGTCCAGCGCCGGAACGACGCGGGTGAAGGGTATGCCGGCATTCTCGTTCAGCGCCCGCACCTGCTCTTCCGACTCGCCCTCGAAAAGGCACATGCAACGACCGTCCTCCGGTGCAAACGTCGTGCGGATATAGGCAACCTTCTGACCAGTGCTGCTCATCTTCTCGGCAGTCTCGATCGCCGCCTTTTGAGCGCCGGCGAGGTCCTCCATGCTGATGCCCTTGAGATCCCTTTCGACCATGTAGACAGACATGTCTTGCTCCTTTGCTGGTGAGTATGCCGCTATTGGACACCGGGAACCGACACCGGAGAAGCGGAAGTTTCTTATTGATCCATAACCGCAGGTTTGGTTTCGTTGACTTAAGATGGTCCGACCGAAACCAGGCCGCGCTGGGGAAATCATTATGGAAATGTCACAGATCCGCTATGTCCTGGCCGCCGCGAAACACTTGAACTTCACGCGCGCCGCATCCGACTGCAACGTGACCCAGCCGGCCCTGACCAAAGGCATTAAAGCGTTGGAGGGCGAACTCGGCGCATCCGTGTTTCATCGTGAAGGCCGGCGGATTCTGTTGAGCGATTTCGGCCGTTCGATGCTGCCGCATCTGCAGCACATTGCCGATGAGGCCGAAGCCGCACAGACGCTGGCGCAGAATTTTCGGTTGCTGGAAAACGTCCCGATCCGGCTTGGTGTGATGGCCACTGTCGGACATGTCCGCCTGGCACGCTTCCTGGCCCAGTTCGAAAAGGCGCATACCGGCCTGGAGCTGTCCGTCAGCGAAGGATCGATCGCGGAATTGAAGGAGAAGCTTTCGGATGGCGAACTTGATGTCGCTGTCATGACCGTGACCGACGAGCTTGAAGCCGAATTTCGTGCCCGCGAACTCTACCGGGAACGGTATGTCGTGGTGTTCGCGCCTGACCACCGTTTTGGCGGGTTCGAGACCCTCACACTCGCCGACCTCACCGGCGAGCATTATGTTGACCGGCTCGCCTGCGAGATGCGCGAGATGGTCATGGCTGCGTGCGAGGCCAACAATATCGAACTCTACGCACGGTTCCGCTCGGAACGGGAAGATTGGGTCCAGGCCATGGTTCTCGCCGGAATCGGCTTCGCCTTCATGCCCGAATATTCGGTGACTTTGCCCGGATTGTTGCAGCGACCGCTTGTGGACCCGGCTGTGGAAAGGCGAATTGCGGCCATGACGGTACCGGGTCGAAAATTTTCTCCGGCCGTCGACGCCTTGATGCGCTCAACCGGAACCTTTGCCTGGCCCGGTTAAGGATTAACCGCCAAGCTTAACCATTAACCCTTTGAAACCATTAACCGGCTCACGGCGGCGCGGAAGCCCTCGCAGGCCGGGGCCCTCTGTCCGCCCTGCGAAAGCCCTTTCGCGCCGCGGTTGTGTAAACCCGAATAGGTTTCACATTTCGAGTCAAATTGTCCGGCAACTTTTATTGTTTGCTAAAGAACCGCGTCGCAAAAAAGGGAGGGCGAATCATCTAGGCTTGTCTGACGGGAGTGGGATTACAAGCATTTTGTCCGTAGCAGGACGGACATACAGGAGGGCGACACTATGGCGGATACTATCTTGGGCACGTCCCGAGGCGACAAGGCATTTCTCGGCAGCGGCAGTCAGAACTATGACGGCGGGGCGGGCCGCGATCGGATCATTTCATTTGGCGATGCGGGAGAACCGGATCCGGCTCAAAGCGGACCCGAGGACCGGGTCACTCCGCCCATACCGCTCAGTGAGACAATCGACATCATCGCTGGCGGCAGCGGCGGCGACCGGTTCGAATTTCGAGCCCTGCTGAACGCCAAAGAGAGCGTCCTGGCACAGCACACCCGTGAAGACGGCAGCGTCAACTGGAGGAAGGTCGCGGGCGAAAACGACGACGTTCACGGACACTGGGTCCAGGGTTGGGGCAAGGACATCATCCTCGACTACAACGAGGACGAGGGTGACTGCATCGTCATCCGCGGGCACACGGTGGAAGTGGCCGAAATCACCTACGGCGAGGATGAACGCGGCACCTATTCGGAGATCCGTGTCATCAGCCAGCAGGGCGATGGCGGCGCCGGTGGTGCCAACACCGAAACCGGCGCCCATGACGAAGACGAACTGGGCTGCATCCGGGTCTATGGCGACAAAGTCACGATCGACGATATCGAGGTCCAGGCGGCCGGCGTGTTTGACGGTGTCGACATGCTGGAACGGGTCGACGAGGTCTATGGCGACCACGACGCTGGCTCGACCCAGGAGGTGTTCAGCAATACCGATGGTCATTCCTACACCGGCATCCTCGCTTCGCAGGTTGACCGGATCCATGTCGGCCTTGGATCGCAGAAAGTCGACGCAGGCGGTGGCAACGACATCATCTACGCCTATTCCGACGGTGGTGAACCGGATCCGGCGCAGACCGACGGCGCCACAGGTCGCGTCAATCCACCCGTACCGGCGGATCTGGCGGACGACGAATATTACGGTGGCCAGGGTCGGGATATTTTCGCCTTCCGGCTGCTGCTCGATGCCAAGCAGGAAATCCTGGACAAGCACACGCGCGATGACGGCACCATCAACTGGCGCAAGGTGGCCGGTGAGAATGGCGACGTGCACAATCACTGGGTCAACGGCATCGGCAAGGACATCATTCGCGATTTCTCCAAACAGGATGGCGACAAGATCGACATTCGCGGCCACACCGTTGAAATTGCCGAGATCAAATATGGTGAAGATGCCGATGGCGACTACTCTGAGATCGTCTTGCGTTCTCAACAAGGCGACAACGGCGGCGCCCATGACGAGGATCCGCTTGGCTGCATCAAGGTCTATGGCGACAAGGTCACGCTGGATGACATCAAACTGAAGGCCAACGTTTTCTACGGCGTCGATCTGCTCGAAAAGATCTCCGACGGAGAAGCGGAAGCGCCGGCCAACAACTCAGCGCCGGCCATCTCGCAGATCCAGTATGCTGCTGAGAATCCAGAAAATATCGACCTGACCTTCACCGGAACCGGGAGAAGCGACAAGATCCGCGCCGGCAGCGGGAAGCAGACGGTGGATGCCGGTAACGGCAACGACCACATCATCTCCTACGCTGACGACGGCGAGCCCGATCCGGCACAGCTGGGCGGCAATGGCGTCGGCCGGATCACTCCGGCGGTTCCGGATGGAGCTGCGGATGATGTATTCATTGGCGGCAATGGTCGCGACACGTTCGAATTCCGTGCCCTCATCAATGCCCGTAAGGACGTTATCGAGGCGCACACCAATCTGAGCGGTCGGGTCAACTGGGGCAAAGTCGCCGGTGAAAATGACGACCCGCACGGACACTGGGTCGAAGGCTTCGGGAACGATTGCATCCTCGACTATTTCAAGGACCAGGGCGACCGCATCATTATCCGCGGCCATACGGTGCAGGTGAAAGAAATCACCTATGGCACCGACGCCAAGGGTGATTTTTCGATGATCCGGGTGATCAGCCAGCAGGGTGACGGTGCCAATGGCGGCGCCAACACGCTGACCGGGGCGCATGACGAAGACGAACTCGGCACCATCAAGGTCTATGGCGACAAGGTGCTGGAAGAAGATCTCATCCTCAAGCCGACAGTCGTCGACGGCATCGACCGGCTCGAGCAGGCAGACAAGCTGGCCAAGTACAATGGCGGTGTCACGGAGATCCACAGCACGACCCATGGCGAAACCATCGAGATGCCGGACTTGAAGACCAATGACCTGATCACGGCAGGCGCCGGCGCGCAGATCATCAAGGCCGGCGGCGGACGGGACAAGATCACGCTCTATTCCGATGCAGGCGAGCCCGATCCGGCGCAGACGGACGGCGACGAAGGGCGCATCGATCCGCCGATCGATCCGGAATTGGCCATCGACGAGGTCTGGGGTGGACAGGACCGCGATCTCTTCCTGATCAACATCCTCCTGGATGCAAAAGACGAGGTGATCGCAAGACACACCCGCGACGACGGCAGCGTCAACTGGCGGCGTGTCGCAGGAGAAAATGACGACGTCCACGACCATTGGGTTGCCGGCGTTGGCAAGGAGATCATCTGGGATTACTCCAATCAGGACGGCGACCAGATTTACCTGCGCGGCCATACGGTTGAGATTGCCGAAATCAAATACGGCATCGACGAACACGGCGACTACTCCGAAATCATCCTGCGTTCGCAACAGGGTGACGGCGCCAATGGCGGAGCCAATACCGCAGCTGGTGCCCACGATGAGGATCCGCTTGGATGCATCCGGGTCTATGGCGACAAGGTCACCGAAGACGATATCCGGCTGAAGACGAACGTCTTCGATGGCATCGACAAGTATGCCGATGAATCGGCTTCCACTGCCGCCGGCAATCTGATCGTCGGTACTCGTGCCGCTGAGACGCTGGACGGCACGGACGATGCGGACAACATGCATGGCCGCAGCGGCAAGGACGATATGTCCGGCAATGGTGGCAACGACTTCATGTTCGGCGAAGGCGGCAACGACATCATGCGCGGCGGTGAAGGTGACGACTTCCTGGAAGGTGGCAGCAGCCGCGACAGCATGTTCGGAGATGCCGGCAACGATATCCTGGTCGCCGACCGTGGTTTCGACTTCCTGACCGGCGGCGCCGATGCGGACCAGTTCGTCTTTGAGACGGCCAGCCGCGGCGGGGTGATCAATGACTGGGAAGACGGGCTGGACAAAATCAATTTCATCCGCAACGCCTCGGTCAACGAGTATGGCGACCTCAACGTCAACGTGATTTCCGGCGACGAGGTTATGCTGTCCTACGTCAATGACGATGGGCGGCTGGTCGGAATTCGCCTCTTGAGCGACAATAATTTCACCGTCGATGATACCGACTTCTTGTTCTGATTACGGTCGCAATCAGATTCGGTGAATGGCCGGGTGCGGTGTGGCGCACCCGGCCTTTTCTTGTCCAACGTTCTTTATCGGCAAACAACACTGCTTCCGTCACATGATGGGTTGACTGATCCCGGTCTCCTTCCGGTACTGTCATCTGGAGTGCCGGTAAGGAGGAGGACCCCGCTTTGGCCCAAAAGAACATCCTGTGGATCATGGCGGACCAGCTGCGCTGGGACTACCTTTCCTGCTACGGGCACAAGACCCTCCAAACACCCAATATCGACCGGTTGGCTGGGATGGGGGTTCGCTTCGACCGCGCCTATGTGCAATCGCCGGTATGTGGTCCCAGCCGCATGAGCTTCTATACCGGACGCTACATGCGTTCGCATGGCGCCACATGGAACGGTTTTCCGCTGCGCATCGGCGAACCGACACTCGGCGACCATCTGCGCGAAATCGGCGTCCGCTCGGTGTTGGTCGGCAAGACCCACATGATTGCCGACCGGGACGGCATGGCGCGGCTTGGCATCGATCCGCAATCGGATCTCGGTGTGCTCGCTTCGGAATGCGGCTTCGAGCCCTATATCCGCGACGACGGGCTGCATCCGGAAGGCTATTATGACAGCGACCCGCACTATGACGACTATCTGCGCAGCCACCAGATGGACGGCGACAATCCCTGGGAAGAGTGGGCGAACTCCGCCGAGGGTCCGAACGGCGAGTTGCTGTCCGGTTGGCTGATCGAAAACAATCACCTGCCGGCACGGGTCCCCGAGGAGCATTCCGAGACAGCCTATCTGACGACGCAAGGCATCGAATTCATCGAGGGTGCCGGAGACCAGCCGTGGCTGTGTCATCTCTCCTATATCAAGCCACACTGGCCCTATCTGGCGCCGGCTCCCTATAACGACATGTATTCGGTTGCCGACATGCAGCCGGTGGTGCGCTCCGATGCGGAGCAGGCCAACGACCACCCGGTCTATGCGGCCTGGCGCAACCAGCGCGTCTGCCAGACGTTTTCGCGTGACGATGTGCTCGAAAAGGTTGTGCCGGTCTATATGGGGCTGATCAAGCAGCTCGACGACCAGGTCGGACGATTGCTCGACTATCTTGAAGCGAACGATCTGCTCGACAAGACGATGATCGTCTTTACGTCCGACCATGGCGACAATCTCGGTGACCACTGGCTGGGCGAAAAGGACCTTTTCTATGACTGCTCAGCCCGCGTTCCGCTGATCATTTACGATCCGGACAAAGAAGCAGACAGCACCCGGGGAACGGCCTGCGATGCCTTGGTGGAGGGGATCGACCTCGCGCCGACATTCCTCGCTTTCGAGGGGGGCGCGCCGAAACCGCATATCCTGGAGGGTCGGGCGCTGCAGCCGTTGCTGCACGGTCAAAACGTGCCATGGCGTGACTATGCCTTTTCCGAATACGATTATGCGACGCGGGACGCGCGGGTCGAACTCGGCATCGAACAGCACGATGCGCGGCTCGTGATGGTTTTCGACGGGCGCTGGAAATACATCTATTGCGAGGGCTATCGCCCGATGCTTTTCGACCTGGAAACCGATCCGGACGAACTCAACGACCTGGGCAATTCACCGGCTCATGAGGCCGAGAGGGAGCGCCTTCGCGAAGCCCTGTTTGACTGGACCCGGCAACACCACAGCCGCATCACCCGGTCACCCGAACAGGTCGAGGCTATGACTCGCGGCAAGGAGCCTCCGGGTATTCTGATCGGCTATTGGGACGAAGGCGAACTGGAACGCGACGGATTGCCGAAACCGCTGCGCAAGGAGTGACGGAAACACTGGCATTCCAGCTTATTCCGGCTCAACGCCAGCCTTGCCTGAAGTCGGTTTCGATCTGCGCCTTGAAAAGCAGAATCTCCGCGTCGTGGATGACGCCGAGCTGGCGCCAGCGTTCGGGGCTCATGTCGGCTGTGCGCCATGCAAACAGCGCCACCGTGCACTGATCCTTCGAAAGGCCGCAAAGAGGCCCCGGTGCAACCCGGACGAAGACGCGCGGTGCTCGTTTCTCGCTGTTGCCGACATGGAAATCAATCAAACCATCGGCGGGCTTTGCATCGATCTCGACATAGGATGTGCTGCCGTCAAACAAGGAACGGGAACGAAACACATTCGGCTCGTCGGTCGGTTCCATATCCATGCTGCCGAGGGTCCATCGACCGAGGCGTTTCGGATCGGTGAGGTGATCGAACGCGACATCTTCCGGTGCGTCGATCACCACTGATGCGACGTGGCACATGGCGTCAGCACTCATGCGACTCCTCCAAAACTTTCCGGTGCTGATTTAGGTCGGTTTGGTGGAAGCGGTCAAATCTATCGCACACGTTCCGAAGCAGTGCCCCAATCCGGCCCAGTCACATCAAGACCCATGACCTGCTCCAGCAATGCGGTGTAGTCCGCCGGGCGAACGACGTAGGGAAAATGACCGCCGTCGCGGAAGCGGTAGGCGACCGAGGGCTTCAATCGCTCCCGCACCGCGGCCCGCATTTCCGCCGGGATCAGCGGATCGTCGTCGGCCTCGATGGTGAAAACGCGATCCGGTTCGAGCGGACAGGGTGGTAATGGCGGCCCGTGTTTAAGCGCAGCCAGACGCGCGCGCAGCTCACCTTCGAGAATGCGGCCGCCGGATTCACGCAGCAGCAGATCGACAAGATCCTGTTGCTCAGGATGCGCCTGTCCCCACGCCGTCAGTGCGTTGCCGAACCCGGTCCGCAGTTCCTCGATCGGACCATTCTGCAGATCCATCGAATAGGGCGGTCGGGTTTCCAGCCCGGCAACCGAATGCAAGGTGTTGGCGGCGACCAGCCGCGAGACCCGCTGCGGATGACTGCCGGCCAGGAATTGTGCCAGATAGCCGCCCAGCGACGACCCCAGAACGCAGGCCTCGGCGATATCAAGGCGGTCCATCAGCGCGACCATGTCCGATGTCCACTCCGCGATGCCACCGGCATCCGGATAGCTCACGGCGACGATATGCAGGCGATCGGACAGCGACTCTATCTGGTTCCAGAAGATGTCGGCGCGGCCAAGCGTGCCGGGAATCAGCAGCAGTGTCGGGCCGGATCCGACTTCAATTACACCCCAGTCGCGCCCATTCAGATCCACCCTCTGCTCGGGATGGGCAGCGGCGAAACGGTCGCGCGCTTCAATCAACGGATTGCTCATGCGAAAGGATCCTCCACGGCGGGCCAGTAATCGCGGGCCCGTTTCCTATAGGGAATGTTGGCGAAGTCCGGGGTGATCGCACCCGGTGTCGCCACCGGGATGACCTTGGCGGCAATCGGATTGAAGCCGGCCTGGTAGTGGTTCGAGGATTTGACGCAGACCAGGTGGCGCCGTGCCAGATCGATGCCGAGTTTTTCGAATGCTTGCGGGTGGAACGTCTGCGTGCGCATGTCGTTGATCACGATGTCCACGCCGGCGGCTTCAACCCAGACCGTCTCGCCCATCGGCACCGGCAGTTCGCCGAACAGCTGAGTCGGATTTGACACGCAGTTGCGAACCGTCACGGTGAGATCCAGCGGATCGCCGGACATCGGGCCGCATTTTCCACCGAGGCGCAGGGGCAATGTCGCACCAATGCCGGCCTCGCGGCAGATCCGCACCGCACCGGGATCCCAAAAAATGCCCGAGGCAACCGAGGTCAGGCCCCGCGCCAGGATTTCGCGCAGCAGGAACGTCGCATCGGATGGCGCTCCGCCGCCCGGATTGTCCGACATATCGGCCAGCACGATCGGTCCGGCCGGTTCCGCGGCTGCCTGATCGAGCGCTGTCGAAATATCGGAAATGTCGCGATGCAACACGTGCCGCAGGTCATAAAGGCCCTGGCCCAGCTCGCGCGCCACGGCCTCGGCTTTGGTGGGATCACCGTCGCAAATTGCCAGTGAGCGGACCCCCGTGCGCGGGTTGTCACCCCAAGGAAACCCGTGCGCGATGGACAACGAGAGAATACCGTCCTGGCCTTCCCTGGCCGCCATTGCATCGACGAAGTCCCGCATCGGCCCGGTTGGGGTCGGCATGGCAAGGATCATGCGGCAATCGAAGTCGCGCATTACCGGCCGCGTGGTTTCCTGTGCCGCGTCCGCCGCAAGCCGGAACAGGTCCCGCGCCCGGTCCGGGACGTCGACATGCGGGTATTCCTTGTAGGCAACCAGCAGCGTCGCATTGTCGAGCATCTCTTCCGTCAGGTGACAGTGCGGATCGAGCAGGCCACCAATGACGGCGTCCGGAGCGATCTGCCTGGCATGGGCGATCAGATCGCCTTCGCAGTCGTCATAGCCGTCGGCAATCATGGCACCGTGCAGCGAGAACAGCACGATATCAACCGGCCCCGCCGCCTTGAGATCGGCGAGAATTTCGTCGCGAAAGCCCTCATAAACGCGCCGCACCGTAGGGCCCGCGGGCTGGGCGTGCGCCGCCAGCGATTCGACAACCTGCCATCCCTTTGTCTCGGCCGCCTCACGCCAGATATGCAAGGGACCGGTGGCATATTCGACCGGGTGGCGGGTGGCATCACCGCGATGGATCGTGTTTTCGGCAAAGCCCAGTTCGCCTGTCGGCAGGGGTGAAAAGGAATTGGTCTCGGTCGCCAGACCGGCGATAAACACTCTCATCAGGGCGCCTCCCCGGACGCGGCACTCACGGGTTCAAGACGGGCCAGGCGAACGGACAAGTCCGCCAGCATATGAATCAGGATCAGGGCGAAGGCCAGCGGTACCGCGGCCGTGAACCAGATCATCGGTATCGAGATCATTTCCGCTTCGCGGCCGAGGCTGCGGGCGAGGAAGCCACGCGCCATGTTCATGTTGGCGCCGAACAGCGAGTACCAGATGACCGGCGTCGCAAACAGCAGGACGCCACAGGCTCGGATCACGGCCAACAGATCGCCCATGCGATCCTTGACGTCGCGCATCTTCGGAAACAGCGTCGGGTCCGATTTGGCGCGAAAGGCGCAAGAGGCGCCCAGCATGCCGGCCCAGACCATGGCGCGACGCGCCAGTTCCTCGGTCCAGACCGGCGGTGCATCGAGCACGTATCGGGCGACAACCTGCCAGGAAGCGCTGAGCGCCATCACCGCCACGGCGAGGACGGCGCCCCAGAGGGCGACGCGGTTCAGCGTCGCCGACAGTCGATCCAGCGCTCTGGCTACTCGTGTCACCTGTTATTTGCCCATCGCGGTTTCCCATTCCGCAATCTGTTCGGGTGTCAACAGGTCGGTTTCATAGGCCGGTGCCGATGCTTCGCGGAACTCGGCGCGTGCCGCCGCATCGAGACGCACAACGGCGACGCCCGCTTCTTCGAGCTTGTCGATTACCGCGTCCTGGGTGTCCAACCAGGCGCGATTGGCCTTGGTGGCGGCATCCGCGGCTGCATCGACAATGGCGCGGTCTTCGTCACTCAGCCCCTGGTACCAGTCTTCGGAGACGATGGTGATGCGCAGAGACGGGGCAATCGCCGCATCGGTGTAGTGCTTGATCATGTCAGTATGACCGAAGAGAAGCGGCACGAAGGCCGGATTGAGGTAACCGTCGGCAACACCCGTCTGCAGCGCGTTGGGAACTTCCGCCCAGCTGACGATCGTGCCGTCCGCACCCCAGGCCTTGTAGAGATCGATCTGGCTCTCATCGAGCGCACGCATGCGCAGACCGGCCATGTCGGCGACCGAATTGACCGGTTTCTTGGTGTTGAAGATGCCCACAGCCTGGCCGACATTGTTGACCGACAGAACGCGCACACCGGACGGCGTTGTCGCCGCATTGATCTTTGCCAACATGCCGCCTTCATTGAGCGCCCGGTCCACCTGAGCCTGGTCCTCGAAGAAATAGGGAAGCCGCAGGCCGAAGATCAGCTTGTCGATCGAGCCGACAATGTTGAGCGGCGACAGGGAGACTTCCAGCAGACCCTGGCTGACCTGGTCGAACAGCTCGTCATCGCCACCCAGGGCGCCGCGCTGAAATTCTTCAGCCTCGATGCCGTTTTCGTTGAGATATTTGCTGAACGTGTTGGCCCAGACATAGCTGCCAGAGGCCTCCAGATTGGGCGGGCTGTCGAGCGCAATCTTGACCTGCGCCGTGGCGGCTCCGGTCAGAGCGAGCGTTGCGGCGAACAGCGCGCCGCACAGAAGTTTCGTCGGTTTCATGGCATTCTCCCTTTGCTTGTCGTTTCGATTGTGGAACCGCATCTTGAAAGCTTGACCTATCCTCCCCCGACCAGTCCGAAGGCTCGCGGCAGCGTCAGGCTGATCGCCGGCACGTAGATGAGCAGCATCAACACGGCAATCTGCACCAGGACGAAGGGCAATATCGTGCGCGCCAGTTTCCAATAGTCGACGCCAGTGACGGCGGAGACCACCAGCAGGCATCCGCCCATGGGCGGTGACACGAGGCCGATACACAGGTTGAAACAGAGCACGATACCAAGATGCACGCCGTCGACACCCTGCTCCAGCGCGACCGGTGCCAACAGCGGTACCAGCAGCGCGAGCGCCACCGGGATGTCGAGCACCATGCCGGCCACCAGAAAGATCACATTCATGATGATCATGAAACCAACCGGCCCAAGACCCAGTGAAGTGACGGCGTCCGAGATCGCTTCGGGCAATTTCTCCAATGCGCCGAGATGGCCGAGCGCCGAGACGGCACAGATGATGATGAAAATCGAACCGGACAGGATCGCCGTGCGGCGCAGTCCCTCCAGCACCGACGGCCCGCTCAGGCCGCCATAATAGGCTCCCGCAGCCAATGCGGCGAAGACTGCCACCGCGGCGGCCTCGGTCGGCGTCATCCAGCCGAAGACGATGCCGCCCAGAATGATGATCGGCAGCGACAGCGCCGGCAGCGACCGGATGAGCGTCGGCAAAAACGGCGGCATGTCACCGGCTTCAATCCTCGGGTGATCCTGACGTGCGGCGAAAAAGGCATTCAGTGCGATCAGTGCGGCGGCCAGCACCAGTCCCGGCAGAATGCCTGCGAGGAACAGGGCCGTGACTGACGTGCCCATCAACGCGCCATAAAAAATCAGGATAATCGAAGGCGGTACGATCGGTCCGATGATCGATGAGGCGGCCGTTACAGCACTTGCATAGGTCAGGCTGTAGCCGTGCCGGCGCATTTCCGGCACCAGGGTGTTCGACAATGCGGCGGCATCAGCAACCGCGGAGCCGGAGATGCCGGCAAAAAAGACGCTGGTCAGGATGTTGACGTGCCCAAGGCCGCCGCGCAGGCGGCCAACCAGGGACATCGACAGATTGATGAGCGCGCTGGTGACACCACCTCGGTTCATCAGCTCGCCGGCAAAGATGAACAATGGCATTGCCATCAGGGCGAAGACGTCGATGCGGGAAAATATCTGCTGTGGCAGGATCGCCAGATAGCGGCCATTGTCGGTTGCCAGGAAGGCCAACACGGCCGCGCCGCCAATGACATAGGCAATGGCCAGTCCGGAGGCCAACAAGACCGCTGCCGCAATGGGAACAAGGGCGATCATGCCCTCAATCCGTCCCGACCAGGTGAAAGCGCGGCTTCGGTAACGCCTTCCCGGATCAGATCGTCCGGGATCGGGAGGTGGCGAACCAAAGCCGCGGCGGTGCGGGCGGCGGCCGGCGCCGACTGGATGCCGTAACCTCCCTGCCCCGCCAACCAGAAAAACCCCGAAACCTCAGGATCGAAGCCGATGACCGGACAGCGGTCGGCGACAAAGCTGCGCAAACCGGCCCATTTGTGGTCGATCCGCCGCACCGACACGTCGAAGGCTGTTTCGACGCGATCGACGCAGATTGCCACATCCAGCTCGTCCGGCTGTGCGTCGCAGGGCTCCGATGGTGTCTCATCCGCCGGCGAAATCAGCAGCTTGCCGGCATCGGGCTTCATGTAGAACTGTTCTTCGGCATCCACCGAGATGGGCCAATCATCTGCTTTGGTGCCAGTCGGCGGATCGACCAGCAGCGCCGTGCGGCGCTTCGGTACAAGACCGACGGGCACCACACCGGCGAGGCGGGCAATCTCATCCGCCCACGCACCCGCGGCGTTGACGATCGTCGGCGCGGTAAAGTCGCCGGCCGTCGTCTCGACTTGCCATTGCTCGCCGTCCCGACGCAACGCCGTGACACGCGCCGACGTCTTCAATACACCGCCGGCGGCGCGGAAACTCTTCAGGTAATGCTGATGCAGCGCCATCACGTCGATGTCCGACGCGTCGTCCTCTATCAGAGCTTCGACCGCATATTCCGGGCGCAGCAACGGCACAAGCGAACGGGCCGTTTCGATGTCAATTCTGCGCACACCGCCAGCCATTTCACGTTCAAGCTCCGCCAGGGCATCACCCTGGTCGCCGGTGGCGACAAACAGCACGCCGCGGCGGCGAAGAAGCGGGTGGTCGATATGCGGGCTCTGCGGATTGCGGTAGAAGTCGCCGGACGCCCGCGTCAGCGCCCGAATAACGGGCGGACCGTAAGCGCATGTATAGACCGCGGCCGACCGTCCTGTGGAATGATAGCCCGGCTGATCCTCGGCCTCCAGCAACAGGATGCGACCGCCGTCTGCGATCATTTCCGCTGCGGACGAGGCGCCCGCGATGCCGGCGCCGATAACGATGATGTCGAATGTGTCAGCCTGCTCGGCCATCATGCCGTTCCTCCCTGACTGCTCGAAGGGTAACACCATTTTTCCAATAGGAAAAGTTTTTTATGATTGGAAAAATGGTTGGCGGGGTGCGACCCCGCCGCTAGAGTGGTGTCATGACGAGGCCTGATTCAGCCGACAGCCAGAGAATCGCGTTCGGGCGCCGCCTTCGACAGTTGCGCAAGGAGAACGGTTGGACTCTGGCTGAAATCGCGGACCGAACCGGTCTGGCGATCTCCACCATTTCCAAGGCGGAACGCGGCATCATCGCCCTCACCTATGATCGCCTGGCGCAGCTTGCGGCCGGCATCGAGGTCGATCTGGCCGCCTTTTTCGCCGACGAAGGTCGAAAGTTCACACCAGGCAGTTTCGCGGTGGCTCGAAAGGGCGAGTTTCGGCGTCAGGAAACCAGCAACTATGTTTACGAGATGCTGTTTCCGGAGCTATGGCACAAGGCCATGGTGCCGATGATGGGCAGTCTGAAGGCGCATGACGTGCGGGATTTTGAAGAATTCGTGCGCCATCCCGGCCAGGAATTCCTGATCGTCATGGAGGGCGTGGTGACTGTTCATATCGACGGTCGCGACCCGGTCCGTCTGGAGGTCGGCGATTCCATCTATTTCGACAGTGCGCTTGGCCACCTTTACGCCTCGGACGGCGACAACGACGCCCGCATTCTGGTGGTCTGCGCCAGCCCGGGCGGCATTCCCGGGCCAGAGCGGGATTGAGCCGCCGCTGGTTTCGAACAGATGAACAGCAAACCCGCCAGAGCCGTTCCAGCACCCAGCCATCTGGGTCTGGCTTTCATGGCGCTGTCGTCGGGCAGCCTCGATGTCATGGCCTTTCTGCTGCTCGGCCATGTGTTCGCCTCCGCCATGACCGGCAACGCGGCGCTGCTCGGCATTGCCCTCAGCGACGGCAACTGGCTGAGCGCATCGCAACCGGCGACAGCACTGCTCGGGTTTATCGCCGGCGCATCCTTTGCCTCGATCCTGTTCGACCCGAAACAGGTTTCCGCGCGGCGTGCGTCCATCATCACAACGCTGCTGGTCATCGAGGCCGGCTGCCTGGTGGTCTTTGCGATACTCTGGATGGCCACAAACCATCCACCGGCCAGCGCGGCCCATTACACGCTGATCCTTGTCTGCTCCTTTGCCATGGGCATTCAGGGAATTGCGGCAAAATACATCCATGCGCCCGGGCTCAACACGATCGTGTTCACCTCAACGCTGGTCGCCATTGTCTCGGCAACGATGCAATTGCTGCTCGGCCGCGAAACCGGCGCAGAGCTGAAAGCGGAAACCCGGTTTCAGGCTTCGGTCTTTGCGGCCTACGGGATCGGAGCAGTGATCGCCGGGCTGCTCTACTGGTCAGGATTTGCCTATCTCATGTGGTTGCCGGCAGTGACCGTCGTCGCCAGCATCATGTGTCAGAGCAGGCTCATTGAGATGAAAGAGCGCTAATACCCTTCGCTTCAGGCGAGGACTTCCCTTGCAAGATTGCGGTCCGTTGCGGATCGTGCAATCCCAGACCGATGACAAAACAAACCTGTCGCTTGGAGGAAAACGGGAATGGCGGAAACCAACGAGTTCGGGTTTGGCACACAGATTCGAAAGTCACCCTATTTCGAGGCGACGTTGCGCTGGGGTGCAAGGGAATTCTCCGTTTACAATCACATGTATATTCCCCGCGATTTCGGTGATCCGGTCCAAAACTATTGGAACCTCGTGAACGACGCGATCCTGTGCGACGTGGCGGTCGAGCGTCAGGTCGAGATAACCGGTCCGGACGCGTCGAAGTTTGCGCAGCTTATGAGCCCGCGGGACCTTTCAGCCATGCAGGTGGGTCAGTGCAAATACGTGCTGCTGACCGATGCCGATGGCGGCATCCTCAATGACCCCATTCTCCTGCGTCTTGGGGAAAACCACTTCTGGTTTTCTCTGGCTGACAGCGACGTTCTCTTTTGGGCGAAGGGAGTAGCGGTTCATTCAGGACTCGACGTGACGATCCGCGAACCGGATGTGTCGCCGCTGCAATTACAGGGCCCCAAATCCGGCTTGATCATGCAGACGCTGTTTGGCGACGGCATTGCTGACCTTCGCTATTTTCGCCTGCGCGAACTCGAACTCGACGGAATCCCGCTGGTCGTTTCCCGTACGGGCTGGTCCAGCGAACTGGGGTACGAACTCTATCTGCGCGACGGTTCGCGCGGTTCGGAATTGTGGGAACGGATCATGGCCGTGGGATCTCCCCTGGGCCTGGCGCCCGGCCATACCTCGTCCATCCGAAGGATCGAGGGCGCGATGCTGTCCTATCACGCGGATATGGATATCGACACGAACCCTTACGAGCTTGGCCTGGGGCGGCTGGTCGACCTTGATTTGGACGCGAGGTTCATCGGCAAGGAGGCTTTGCGGCGCATAAACGCTGAAGGCGTGTCCCGAGTGCAGGTCGGTCTGGAGATCGAAGGCGATCCCCTGCCCGGTCCGAATACGAGCTTCTGGCCGCTTTTGAAGGATGGCGACGTTATTGGCAAGGTGACCTCAGCCGTTCACTCACCGCGTCTGAAAGCCAATATTGCTCTGGCGATGGCGGCCGTGGAGCATGCCGCAATCGGCACTGCGCTAGAGGTACAGACGCCAACGCAAACACTGTCGGCCATAACTGTCGAAAAACCGTTCTTCGATCCGAAGAAGACCCTGGCGCATGGAGCCTGAGGCCGGGCGCCTCCAACCTGTCATATTCTTGCGCTATTCTTGCCGGTGGGGCCCCATTCCAGTTTCGAGGCAGACAATGTTTCGCATATTATCTGTATTGGCATTCGCCCTCCCGATCTCTCTCCCCGCCTTTGCTTTCGAGAAACTCGATGGCTATTTCATCGCCCTCAAGGCCTGCGAGGCCTACCAGTCGAAAAACAAGCTGACCAATCCGGGCGATGTCGAAACCGAGGCGATGCGCGCCTACGAGATCAAGGGCATCAACAAGGTGGGCGGCAATTTCTTCCAGATGCGTGTGCCCGGCGCACCGGTGACGATGGATCGCTGGGTTCATGTCGATTGCGGTCTGCATGTGGTGTCCGCCAACACGCCAGTCGACCCGGGTCCCGGCGGGCCGGGGGACATCAATCCGCCGCCTGGTGACGAGTCGCAACACCATTTGCTGGCGCTCAGCTGGCAGCCGGCATTTTGCGAAAGCAAGCCCGGCAAGACCGAATGCCGGCAGCTCAATGACGGCCTCCTGCCGGTGACGGAAACCCAGCTTTCGATCCATGGCTTGTGGCCGCAACCGCGCGGCAACGACTATTGTGGTGTGCCGCAACGGCTGGTCAATCTCGACAAGGCGCGTCGCTGGTCGGAACTGCCCGAGGTGCCGATGGATGCCGAGACACGTGAAGCGCTGGTTGTCGCCATGCCCGGAACCGCCAGCTTTCTCGACCGGCATGAATGGATCAAGCACGGCACCTGCCATCTCGGCGAGGGCGGCGCCGATGAGTACTATGACGACACGCTCAGACTGACCGAAGCCATCAACACGTCCGCAATCGGCACCTTCCTGGCGAACCATGTCGGCGCCCGGGTCGACACGCAGGATATTCGTGACCTGTTCGACGAACGCTTCGGCGCCGGCGCCGGCGCCCGCGTGCAGTTCCAGTGTGCCGGAGACGGCGGCCGGACGCTGATCCAGGAATTGCGCATTCACCTGCGCGGGGTCATCGACGAAAGCGGCGACCTGTCGGCGCTGTTTGCCGCCGGCGATCCGGTGTCGCTCGGCTGCCCATCGGGCATCATCGACCCGGCGGGACTGCAGTAGGGTCGATCATCTCCCGGTCGGTGGTCCCATCGGTTCGGGCGATCAGAGCGACGAAATCGACAAGGCGCGTGCGCAATGCGTGGGTGCCCGGATTGTCGGGCCAGACGGCGTGAATGCCGAACGACGGCAATCGCCAATCCGGCAGCACTTCGACAAGCATGCCGCTGTCGACGGATTTGCGCGCCAGAAAGTCCGGCAGCATGGCCACGCCACAGCCTTCTTCGGCGAGGCGCATCGCGGCAAAGCCGGAGTCAACCGACAGGCGGTGTGGAATCCGCACCGTCCGCTTTGCCCGTCCCTCGCGCGACTGCAGTTCGAGGCGCGGCGATGGTCCGGTAATCATCTCAAGACGAGCGAGGTCCGCCGGCTGTCTTGGAGCGCCCGCGGCTTTCAGGTAACCCGGAGACGCGCACAGAACTTGCTGCCCGTCGACCAGCTTTCGCGCGATCAGGGTCGAATCTTCCAATTCTCCGATCCGGAAGGCGAGATCGTAGCCTTCCGCCACAAGATTGAGGCGGCGGTCGCTGAAGCTGACGGATATCTCGACGCGCGGGAAATGCTTCGCAAAGGTCGATAGGCGGGTGATGAAACGGGCGTATTGAAGAACCGCCGGCGCCGTGATCTTCAGGCTTCCGGTCGGGCTGTCGCTCTGCTGACCGATCAGCCCGAACCCCTGCTCGGCAGCGGCCAGCATGTCGTTGGCCGACCCGGCCAGTTTGCGGCCAGCATCGGTCAGGCTCAACCGTCGCGTCGTACGGTAGAGCAGCGGCGTATCGAGATGGCGCTCCAACGCAGTCACATGATGGCTGACGACCGAGGCCGAAAGGCCCAGCTTCCGGGCCGCTCCACTGAAGGAACCCGCTTCCGCCACCGTTGCGAAGACCGCCATCGCGCGCAGATGATCCAGCATCATTCCATCATATCATCGAACAATGAATACAATTTAGCACGCCTTATGCTGGAAACAACCGGACCGCATATTGATCGCGAACAGCCCGACCCACTCATCCAAGGAGCATTGACAGATGAAACGGCTTTCGCATCTCGCACTCATTTCAGCCATGGTCGCCCTGCCGTGTGGCGCACTTGCCGCCGACACCAAAGCGATCGTCACTGCCGCAATGACGGAGTTGATGATCGACAAGAATGTCGACGCCATCGACCGGTACTTCGCCGAGCCCTACATTCAACACAACCAGTCGGTGCCCACCGGGCTGGATGCGCTGAAGGGCTTGGCAGGACAGGCAATCGCCGGCAACCCGGCCTTCAAGTACGACATGATCCGGGTCTTCGCCGATGGTGACATCGGTATCACCCACGGCATCTATGAGGGCTTCGGAGAAACGCCTCTGGTTGCCTTCGACATCTTCCGGGTGGCCGACGGCAAGATCGTCGAGCACTGGGACAATCTGCAGCCCGTCGCGCCGCCCAATCCGTCCGGCCGCAGCCAGACCGACGGTCCGACAGCGGTTGCGGACCTGGATCGGACAGCGGCGAACAAGGCCTTTGTCGGCGAGTTCTACGATACAGTGCTGATCGGCGGCGAGTTCGACCGGATCGGAACCTATATCGACGGCGACAACTACATCCAGCACAACACGCAGATTGCCGACGGTCTCAGCGGTCTCGCCGCGGGGCTGAAGGCGATGGCTGACGCCGGCCTTTCCATGCGCATCACGAAACGGCACGGCCTCTTTGGCGAAGGCAATTTCGTCCTGGTGACGGCAGAAGGCGAAATTGGCGGCAAGCCGACAGCATTCTACGATCTGTTCCGGGTGGAAAACAGCAAGATCGCCGAACATTGGGATGTGATTGCACCGATCCTCCCGGACAGCGAAGCGGCCAACACCAACGGCAAGTTCTAATCCAGTCTATGCACTGCCTTCCCGATCGAGGATCTCGACCGTTTCCTGATAGAAACGGTCGGCTTCCTCGTGGCTGGCGCCGACGCAGACCGTGCCCAATTTACCGAATTCGGACAGGGCGCCGATCAGGTGGAAAACCACACCGCGCTGCGCGGCGCCGTGAAAGTGGATGTTGTTGCGAACCGCAATGTCGATCAGGTCTTCCGGCGTCAGGCCTCGATAGCGTTCCGATTCCAGATTGTCGGTGGCAAAATAGTAGCGTTCCCGACCGCTCGGTGTCTTGAACAAACCAGTGACCGCGTCATAACGACCGTCGGTCAGGTATTCCAGCATGATGAAGGGATGGGTGGTGCCGCCCTTGCGCAGATTGATCTCGACGGCGTAATGACGCCAGCTGTTGCCCTCAGGCACCGAGATGAAGTCGACGCCAAAGCGCCCCAGCACGCCGTGTCCGGCAAGCAACCGCCCGACTTTCATGCCTTCATTCTGGATCTCGAGCCGATAGGCTTCGTCGGCCGGGAAGCGACAGCCGAGGAACACCTGGCCGTCGTCTCCGCCCAACACCTGGTCGTGGGTGGAGATCGGATCGAGCTGACCCATTGGATCGATCCGGTATTGCACCGATGGGGAGCGCTTCTCCTCTCCCTCTATGAACGCCTCGACCACACCGCCCATTTCGGCGAGTTTGGCGCTGAACTGGTCCCAATCCATGTCGTGGGCACAGAAGGCGAGGTCGGACAGCCGACTGGCAATCCCATTCTCTGACTCACTGGCACCGTTGAAGCGGAACACAGCATTGCCCTCGCCCGAGAAGCCCTCGTTAAGCTTGACGACGGCACGACGCAGATCCGGATTGCGGGTCTTCAGCGCCGCCAGCGCCGAAGCCACGTCTTTCCCATCGACAAGGTCCTCAAACCCTTCGGCCTGGAGCATGCCCGCCTGCCGAAACAGCTTGCGGCTGCCGCTCTTGGAGCCGTGGTGCTGCAGTTCCGGATCGCAGCCATAGATCGGAATGCCCAGCTTTGCCGACAGTCGCCGCTCCAACGTCGACACGTTGAAGCACACCATGTGGGCAAACGCCCTTTCGCCGAGGGCCGCTTCCATTCGAGCCAACATCCTGGGTCGCTCGAGGATCTTGGCGGTCAGCGGCCGGTCCGACCCGTCGTGACAGGATAGCAAGGTCAGGCGCTGTCGGGCGTGCTGGTGCGGCACGCCGGGCAGAAGGTGCAGATAGTAGTCGACGATGCACTCGTCGACCGGCCCGCTGGTCACATAGATGATACGCGTTTGCGGCATACGCAGAAGCCGCAGCAGGCACAGCAGGCGTTCCTCATAGTGGTGGACGCCGGATATCTTGCCCAGCACTTCCACGTCGAGCGACAGGCTCGGGACGATCACGACAGTGCGCGGGTGGAGGCGATCGGGAAAGACCCGCTCATACATCTCCGGCAACCGGGACTGCAGACGATCGAACTTCTCGGCATCTGCGCTGAAGTCCTCAAACTGGTTCATGATCCATTCGCCATTCCCTGGGGCCACCCGACCCGTGTTCCCCAACTGTCTGACCGCGGGCTTTATTCAACGTTAATACCTTGAGAAAACAGCCGCAAGCGACCCGGGATCAGCCTTGAAACACATCGCTTCGGGTGGCATGAATGCGGCCGAATTTCATCCAATCACGGAAACTGCCATGACCCCCTCTTTCGAGCAGACCCTGACGGCCCTGCGCGCGCATCGGGCCGATGACGCGCCAAGCGACATGCGCGCTGCATTCGATGCCGACCCCGCCCGCTTCGAGCGGTTTTCGGTGACGCTGGACGACCTGCTGCTCGACTACTCGAAATGCGCCGTCAACGAACAGACAATGCAACTGCTTCAGCAACTGGCTGACGATGCGCAGGTCTCGGAACGGCGCGAGGCGATGTTCTGCGGAGACCACATCAACCTGACCGAAGACCGGGCCGTTCTGCACACGGCGCTTCGCAACCTCTCGGATGGCCAGGTCATCGATGAAGGCCAGGATGTCATGCCGGATATCCGCGCCGTGTTGGGCGCCATGGCCGCGTTCAGCGAGGCGGTGCGCGACGGCAGCATCAAGGGCGCCACCGGCCAGGCCATCACCGACGTGGTCAATATCGGCATCGGCGGGTCGGATCTTGGGCCGGCCATGGCCTGCCTGGCGCTGGCACCCTATTGCGACGGGCCACGCTGTCATTTCGTCTCCAATATTGATGGCGCCCACATCGCCGACACTTTGGCTCGGCTCGATCCGGCAACGACGCTCATTGTCGTGGCCTCCAAAACCTTCACAACAATCGAGACCATGACCAATGCCGCCACGGCCCGCCGCTGGATCGGCGACGCGCTGGGCAGCGAGGCGGTTGGACAGCATTTCGTCGCCGTGTCGACGGCGCTCGACAAGGTCGCCGCTTTCGGGGTCTCGGGCGACCGGGTCTTCGGTTTCTGGGATTTCGTCGGCGGGCGCTATTCGATTTGGTCGGCCATCGGCCTACCGCTGATGCTGGCAATCGGCGCCGACCGCTTCACGCAGTTCCTCACCGGCGCGCACGATCTCGACATCCATTTCCGCAACGCACCGACGCTCGAAAACCTGCCGATGCTGCTCGGCCTGATCGGCTATTACCATCGTGTGGTCTGCGGCTACCCGTCCCGCGCGGTCATCCCCTACGATCAGCGGCTCGCCCGCCTGCCCGCCTATCTGCAGCAGCTCGACATGGAGTCGAACGGCAAACGGGTGGATATCGAAGGCAACGCGCTCCTGGAACCGTCCGGACCCATCGTCTGGGGCGAGCCCGGCACCAACAGCCAGCATGCCTTTTTCCAACTGATCCACCAGGGCACTGATATCATTCCGGTCGAGTTCATCGTGGCTGCACGCGGCCACGAGGCCGATCTTGCCCATCAACACGAACTGCTTCTCGCAAACTGCCTGGCGCAGTCGGAAGCGCTCATGCGCGGGCGGACACTGGACGAAGCGCGGGCGCAGGCCAAACCAGGCGCTGGCGGCCAAGACCTGTCGCAGCACCGGGTGTTTGCCGGCAACCGTCCCTCGATCACCATGGTCCATGATCGATTGACCCCCTATGCGTTCGGCCGGCTCATCGCGCTTTATGAGCACCGCGTCTTTGTTGAGGCGCAGCTCTTCGGCATCAATGCCTTTGACCAGTGGGGCGTCGAGCTGGGCAAGGAACTGGCGACGGCGCTGCTGCCGGTGGTCGAAGGCAAGCAGAGCGCCGAGGGACATGACAGCTCAACCGCCGGCCTCGTTGCCTTCATTCGGCAGGAACCGACGAACTAGGTCACGGACACATCCGACGGGTCGCGAAGATCGTCTGCACACCGCGGGCCTTCAGTGCCCCCCAGATTCCACGGCGATCGATCAGCATGACGGCGATTGCGATGGCGCCCATGCCGATCAGGTACCAGGATCCCCAGTCGGCTGCGACCTCGCGCAGCAGGAAGAAGACGATCACGCCGATAATCGGGCCCTCGATCGTGCCAATGCCGCCGATCACGACGATGAAGATCACAAATGCGGACCATTCGTTCACGCTGAACGCCGCATCGGGGGTGATGCGCAGCTTCTGCAGAAAGATGAAGGCGCCGGTCAGTGCCGTCCCCGCAGCTGTTAGCACGTAGACCATGAATTTCACGCGCGGGATGTTGACGCCGACGCTCTCGGCCGCCGTCTCGCTGTCGCGGATCGCCGTCAGGGCAAGACCCCAGCGGGACCGCAGCAACAGCCAGACGCCCAGCACAACGGCAGCGGCAATGAAGAAGGCCATATAATACATCGCCATCTCGCGACCGGCGCGGCTGTTTGCGATCGATTTCGCAAGCGCGATGGGCAGGGAGATTCCGGAACCGCCGCCAAGCGCCGAAAACTGTGCGGCGGTCAAGCGAAACACCTCGGCGATCACCCAGGTTCCGATGGCGAAATAGGCACCCTGCAGGCGAAAGGCGATCCAGCCGGTCGGGAAGGCGATGAGACCGGCGCCCAATGCGGCGAGCGGGATTGCCAACAGCACCGGAACGCCTGCGAACATGGCCAACGCAAAAAACAAATATCCGCCAAGCCCGACGAAGGCCTGCTGACCGACCGAGACGAGACCGGTGTAACCGGCGAGCAGGTTCCACATCTGCGCCAGAGCGAGGAAGCTCAGCGCCTCCATCAGCAGCCTCAGCGAGGCGCGGTCCGCCCAGAACGGAGCGAGGCTGAGGCCAACAACAACCGACAAGAAGATGAAGATGAGCGCACCGCGTCCGCTGATGGGTATTTTCGAGGATGCAATGGTGTCCGCATGGGCCATGGCTTATCCTTTCATCCGTGCAAAAAGGCCGGTCGGTTTGAAAATCAGCACCACAAGGAAAGCCAGGTGACCGGCAAGGATCTGGTATCCACCGTCGATCTGAGCGCCGATCGTCTGCGCGACGCCGAGAATGATCCCGCCCGCGAGAGTGCCCCAAATGTTGCCGAGGCCACCGATGATCACCGCCTCGAATGCGAAGAGCAGACGCGACGGTCCGATGGTCGGATCGAAATTGGTGCGCATCGCCAGCATGGCGCCGGCAATCGCCACGACCCCGCTGGCCAGTGCCGTAGCTAGGGCGAAGACGTGGGCATTGTTGGCGCCCATCAGTGGCACGATGGCAGGATCATCGGACGTTGCGCGCAGCAGCCGACCGAGCGGTGTGCGGTAGAAGACATATTGCAGCACACCAATCACGCCGAGCGCAGCCAGGAACATGGCAACCGGAAGCGCGCCAACCGCTATGTCGCCTGGCAGCACGAAGCTGGCAGTGTCGAACCCGCCGGTTTGCAGCCTGCGACTGTCGGCGCTGAACGTTTCCAACAGCGCATTCTGAATGATGATCGAAAGGCCGAAAGTCACCAGGATCGGCGGGAGAATGTCGTCGTCGAGCAACCGGTTGAGAAGAAATCGCTGTCCGAGATAGCCGGCCGCCCCCATCAGAAGAACAACCAGGGCGATCCCCAACAGCGGATGAAGGCCGAGCATCATACCGCTGACCAGCATCAGGTAGGCCGCCACCACGATGAAGTCGCCATGGGCGATGTTCACAAAGCGCATGACGCCAAACATCAGCGACAGCCCCGCGGCAAAGAGCGCATAAAGCCCTCCCAGCAAGATCCCCTGGATCAGTGCGTTTAACCACTCCATCACGCGGCCTCCTCCATTCCGAAATAGGCGTTGGCAATGGCCGAACGGCTCAGCGAGGCCGGCGCGCCGCTGAGGGAGACACGCCCCTCCTGGAAGCAGTAGACCCGGTCGGCCACCTGCAGTGCCTGGTTGATATCCTGCTCGATAATGACAAGGGACGTCCCCCGTTCGCGGATCAGCGGCACGGCGGCATAGATGTCCTTGATGACCTTGGGCGACAGGCCGAGGCTGATTTCATCGCACAGCAACAGTTTTGGGTTCGACATCAGCGCACGGCCGATGGCCACCTGTTGCTGCTGACCGCCGGAAAGCTCCGTGCCGCCATGATGGCGCCGTTCTTTGAGAGCGGGAAAGATCGCATAGACGCTTTCGAGGTTCCAAACACCTCGCCGCCCGCCCGATCCTCCGATCAGCAGGTTCTCTTCAACGGAAAGCGAGGGAAACAACCGCCGCCCCTCCGGCACCATGGCCAGCCCGGCTCGATGAATTCTGTCAGCCGGGACACCGGCGATGGGTCGACCATCGAACAGGACGTGCTGGCCGCGTGTCGGCCGCAAGCCTGTCAGACATTTGAGAAATGTGGATTTGCCGGCGCCGTTGGCGCCGATGATGGCGACGGTCTCGTTAGACTCCAGGTCGAAGTCAATTCCAAAGAGGGCCTGGAAGTCTCCGTAGAAAGCTTCCAGGCCGCGTGTCTCAAGCAGCCTGGTCATCGATTTCGATCCCCAAATAGATTTCCTGGACCATCGGATCTGCCATCACACTGGCTGGCGCGCCGTCGGCAACAATCCGGCCGTGATCGATCACGACCAGCCGTTCGACGACTGCCGTCAGGGCATGAACAATGTGCTCGATCCAGATAATGGAAACGCCCGTCTCGTGGATGCTGCGGATCGTCGCCACCAGCGAGCGGCATTCCGCCTCGGTCAGACCGCCGGCAATTTCGTCCAGCAACAACAGCTTCGGATCGGTGGCCAGGGCCCGAGCGAGTTCCAGCCGTTTGCGCTCCAGCAACGTCAACGCGCCGGCCGGCCGATCCGCTTTGGCAATCAGGCCCGTCAGAACAAGAATATCGCGGCATCGAGCCCGGTCTGATGATCCGCCAAATGTTTGCGCAACGAGCAGGTTCTCATAGGCCGACATGCCGACGAACGGCTGGGGGATCTGGAAGGAGCGTGCAATGCCCATGCGGCAGCGTCGGGCAGCCGACAGGCGCGTGATATCCTGGCTCTTGAACGCAATCGAGCCGGTCGAGACCGGCAGCGATCCGCCGATCAGATTGAAGAGCGTGCTCTTGCCGGCACCGTTCGGGCCGATGATCCCGAGAGCCTGGCCGGGTGTCAGCGTCAGATCCACGGCATCGGTGACCTTCAAAGCCCCGAAGCTCTTTGAAACGTTCTGCATTGTCAGGATGGGTGTCATGGAATACCTCCCGTGCGCTGCAAACTGCGCGGACGGGCAGCCGCCTTCAATGCCGGTGGCAGTCTAAGGCGATACCTATTTCGTCATGAGTTGGCGAATCTCATACCTCTTGAGGTATCGCCGCATACCGCTCGGAGCATTGAGCTCTTTCGTCGCCGCGTGCCTTATTGCAGCATACAAACACGCATCGCGACGACGCGGAGGAACCAGTCATGCGAAACATCACACTCGACAACATTACGGACGCGGTGGTCCAGTCGATGTCTCCCGATATCCCGGACCGCAATCGGGAAATCATGGCCAGCGCGATCAAGCACCTGCATGCCTTCTGCGCCGACGTGAACCTGACCTACGAGGAGTGGCTGGAATCGATGGAGTGGCTGCGCCGTGCCGGCGACATTTCCGACGATGCCCGCAACGAGTTCATCCTGATCGCCGATATCATCGGGATGGAGGTCCTGGTCGACATGCTCGACAAGCGCCCCACTCACGGCGAGACCGTAACGACCGTGCTTGGTCCCTTCTATCGTGAAAGCCCACCGGTCCTTCCGAACGGTGCATCGATCGTTCAGAAGGATTTTGAGGGCCAGCAGACGGTCAGGGTGCGCGGCCAGATCCGCGACACCGACGGCAATCCGGTGACTGGCGTGACCGTCGATGTCTGGGAAGACGCGCCGAACGGACTTTACGAGCAGCAGGATCCCGACCAGCCTGACTTCAATCTGCGCGGACGTTTCGAGACCGATGCAGATGGCCGATATGAGTTCGTCGCCATCCGCCCGGTTCCTTATCCGATCCCCTATGACGGCGCCGCCGGTGAACTGCTCAATTACATGGGGCACCATCCCTGGCGACCGGGACATATCCACTTTCTCATCCAGAAGGATGGCTACAAGACGCTGGTCTCCCAGATCTACGACAGCGAAACCGAATATCTCGACAACGACTCGGTCTTCGCCGTGAAGGAAGATCTGATCGGAAACATGCGGAAGACGCCGGAGGGAGCGGACACCGATCTCGAGATGGACTTCGACTTCGTGATCCGGGCCGACGCCAAATTGGCGATGGCGGCCGAGTGACGAAACCCGGGCGGCCGGCAATGCTCCGGCCGCCAGTTCCTTAGAGGTGTTCCATGGAAGCGGCTCTGAAAGAGCTGTCGACGCTTGCCGCCGCCAGCCCGGATCTCGTGAATGACACGCGCATTCACTCCGTGCATTCCATCATTCTGGACGTTCCGACACAGCGGCGGCACAGGTTGTCGAACACATCGGTCGACCGGCAGAGTTTCGTGCATGTGGCCGTGCGGTTGCACAACGGCGTTGTCGGCCACGGCGAGGCCTCGACCCTGGGCGGCCCGCGCTGGTCGGAGGAAAGCGTCGAAGCGATCAAGGCCAATATCGACACCTATCTCGCGCCTTGCCTGATCGGCCAGCCGGCGAGCGGCATTGAAGCCGCCAACCTGCGAATGGACCAGGCTGCGAAACGCAACACGGCCGCCAAATCCGCCCTGAATAGCGCGCTCCTGGACGCGCTTGGCCTGACCCTGAATGTGCCTGTCGCAACGCTGCTTGGTGGCCCCGTGCGCGACCGGTTTCCGGTGATCTGGACGCTGGCGTCGGGCGATGCCGGACAGGAAGCCGAGGAGGCTCAGTCGAAGATCGAAGCAGGCACGTTCAATCGCTTCAAGATCAAGCTGGGTTTTGCAAATCCTGCTGAGGACATCGAGCGCCTTGCGATTCTGCGTCGGTCCCTGCCAGGCGAAACTCTGCTTGTCGCAGACGTCAACCAGGCCTGGGACGAAGCCACATGCCTGCGCTGGTTTCCCGCACTGGAAGACCTGGATATCGGGCTGATCGAACAACCGCTTCCGGCTGGCCGCGTCGAGGGAATGGCACGCCTTGCGGCGCGTACGTACATTCCGCTCATGCTGGATGAGGCCGTCTTCTCGGCCGACGAAGCCTTGCGCGCGACCACCAAGGGCGCGGGCTCCGTTCTTTCGCTCAAGCTGTGCAAACATGGCAGTGCTCAGGCCATGCAACGGATTGCCGCGATCGCCGACGCCGGCGGCCTGCAACTCTACGGCGGATGCCTGCTGGAAAGCAGCCTCGGCGCAGCCGCGCATCTCGCAGTCTTTTCGACCCTGCCTCGGCTGCAATGGGGGACCGAACATTTCGGACCGCGCATTCTTGTCCACGACACAACGCTCCAGAGCCTCGAATATCAGGATTATGACGTGTTGCTGCCGACCGGCCCGGGACTGGGGGTCACACCGGATCCGGCGATTGTGGACGCCTACAGGAGAACGGATTGAGGCCATGCCGGCAACGGAATTGCTCACGGTGTTCAAACGCATGGCCGATCGTCTGACCGAGCGGCCGCACCTTGCCCGCCTGGGTTCGCTGTTTTCCGAAACCGTACTGGTCGAGGTCGAAGGCCAGGAAATCTACCTGCATTTCGACCAAGGGAACCTGGTGCAGGTCGAAGCCGGTCCCAGCCGCAAGACGCCTTGGCGCTTCGCCCTGCGCACGGATGCCGACGCTCTCGGGCGGTTCTGGGAAGCGGTGCCGGCTCCCGGATTTCACGACATTTTCGGCCTGGTCAAGATCGGCCGTGGCCGTATCGAAGGCGACATCCTCTGCCTCGTCAAGAACCTGCGATTCTTCAAGGAATTCATGGCACTGGGCCGCCAGGAGGCAACCTTATGACCCCCCTCTTCGAACAGGTGACCGGCCGCTACGTCAACCTCGATGTCGCCGGCACGCGCCAACGCATCTATTTCGAGGAAGCCGGCGAAGGGTCGCCTGTTCTTTGCTTTCACACGGCGGGAGCGGACAATCGCCAGTGGCGCTTCATCCTCAACGACACGGAGCTCACACGCCGCCATCGCTTTATTGCGCCCGACCTGCCATGGCACGGCAAGTCGCTGCCGCCTGCCGGTTGGGAGACACAGGAATACCTGCTGACCACGGAAGACTATATGGCAACGGTGCTCGCTTTTGCCGACGCGCTCGGGCTGCATCGACCGATCTTTGCGGGTTGTTCGATGGGCGGACGCATTGCCTTGCAATTGGCGCTGCACCATGCGGAGCGTTTCGGTGGTTTCATCGCCATAGAAGCATCGGATTTCCAGCCGGCATGGTACGACATCGACTGGTTCCACCGGCCTGACGCTCCGGGCGCGGAAATGGGCGCAGCCCTGGTTTCGGCCAACATCGCGCCGCAGGCTCCGGTGACGGAACGATGGAACACGCAGTGGATGTTCATGCAATCCGGGCCGGGCGTGTTTCGTGGTGACCTGAGCTTTTACACGCGGGACGACAGCCTGCTTGGCAATCTCGACCGTATCGATACCGGCACAGCACCGGTTCACATCATGTGCGGTGAGTACGACCTGACCTGCACGCCGGAAGATGCGCGACGTACTGCCGATGCCATTCCCGGCGCGACACTGGCCATCATGCCTGAAATCGGACATTTTCCGATGAGCGAGCATCCGGAGGGCTTCCGTCCCCATTTCGTGGAGGCCCTCGACCGGATGCAAACACACGGGTAGTTTTGCAGCCCGAGAGGCATGGCATGGAGATCAAGAGGCTTCGATATTTTGTGGCGGTGGCCGAGGAACTGCATTTCGGGCGCGCCGCCGAGCGTCTCGAGATGGCCCAGCCTCCCCTGTCCCGACAGATCGCACAGCTCGAAAGAGACCTTGGCGTCCAACTGTTTGACCGGTCCCGCAGCCAAATCCGCCTGACACCTGCGGGCGACGTCATGCTGGAGCGCGCCCGGGACATTATCGAACGTCTTGAAAGCACCTACCGGGAAGTGAGCCTGATCGGTCAGGGCAGCGCCGGCCGATTGCGGATCGCGTTTGTCGGATCGGCCAGTCATGGCGTGCTGCCGACCCTGATCAAGTCTTACCGCTCACACTATCCGAATGTCGATCTGGCCCTGTCGGCCATGAACAATGCCGAGCTTGAACGGGCGGTCATTCAACGCGAGATCGATATTGCTGTCGCCCGGCCGTCGCTCGACATCGAGGAACTGCGCACGCTGACGCTGCACCAGGAGCCGTTGATGCTGGCCATTCCGGACAACAGCAGGCTGAATGCGGTCCAAAACATCGCGCTGAAGGACCTCGGGGATGAGACCTTTGTGCTTTATCCCCGGCGCCCGCGGCCGAGTTTTGCCGATTACATCCTGAAGGTCTGTGCTGAAGAAGGTCTGAAACCACGCGAGACGGTGTTCGCCCAGGATTATCAAACGGCGATCAGCCTGGTTTCCGTCGGCGTCGGCATCTCGATCGTGCCGGAGAGCGTCTCGTCGACCCAGCGGCCGGGTGTCTTCTATCGCCCCTATGAGGGACACAACCCCGGGACCGGCCTTTCGGCTCATGCACGGCGCGATAACCGCAAGCCGCATGTGATGAACTTTTTCGAGATCGTCGAGAAATACACGAAAAAGGCCCGGTGATATCCGGGCCTTCGCAGTTTCGATCAGGACCGATCAGGAAATGGAACGGACGTCCGCGGTGAGCGGTATGTCGGCATGGGAGGCGTTCTCGACAATCTCCAGAACCGGTTTGCCGTCCTGCAATCTCCACTGCCCTCCGACCAGCGGTGTCTTGGCGACATTGGGGACCGGCCCGGCCGAGAAATCGACCTTGCCGACCACCGAATCGTAAGACGTGGCGGCGATCGCTGCAGCTATGCTGTCGGGATCGGTCGGATCCTCGGTGCGCCGCAAAGCGTCGACGGCGACTTCGAACAGCGAATGCTTGAAGCCCAATGGCATTGTCCACGGGTTGCCGCTTTCGGCTTCGTATTGCTTCGCCAGTTCGGCTGAACTTTGACCGGTAAAGCCGGACGCGAACGGATGATGCGGTGACCACCAGACCTCGACGGAAAGGCCATCCGCGCGATCTCCGAGCGCGGCCATCGCCTGCGGGAACTCCGACGCCTTTGCGACATTGACCACTTTCGGATGAAAACCCTGCTGTGCCGCCTGGCTCCAGAAGGTGGTAAAATCCGGTGGAATGGTCACACCCGTCACGATCTCGACACCAGCGTTCTTGAACGCCGAAATCTGGGCCGAGAAGTCGTCGGTCATCGATTGGAAACGACCCGTGTCGACAAGGCTGTAACCGAGGTCTTCCATCACTGGCGGGAAGCCGAGTTCCGGGTCACCCCAGGCATTGCCGTCGGGATCGTTCGGCCAAAGCGCGCCGACCACCTTGTTGGTGTCGACCTGCTGCCAGATTCCGGTGAAGACGGAGATGATGTCCTCCAGTCCCCAGAAGAAATGGTAGGTGTATTCGAAACCGACCGTCGGATCGCCCTGGCGGCCGAAAAAGTGCGGTTGCCATGGTGTGTCGTTGGTGATGCAGGGAACTCCGTTCAACTCGGCCTGATCGGCAACCGGGTTGGTCGTATCCGGCGTCGCCGTTGCCGTGATGATATCCACCTCGTCGCCGAGGATCAGTTCCTGGGCGACCGAGGATGCCCGGTTCGAATTCGACTGGCTGTCCTTGACGATGAACTCGACCGGATGGCGCGTCCCGTTGATCATCACGCCCTCCGACAGCGCCGACCGGAACTGGTTCAGGACGAAAGCGTCCGGCTCCGCGAATATGGCCAGCGGCCCGGTTTGCGGCGTCACGAAACCGATGCGAATGGTCTTGGTTTTCGCCACGGCCGGGCTCGGAAAACTCCCGGTGGCGGCCAACAGACCGGATGCCCCCATCGTCTTCAGAAATCCGCGTCGGCGAAGGTTGAGATTGTTCGTGCCCATTTGGGTCCTCCCGATAATGTTCATCGGGAATTATCCAGCCACATCTTTCTCAGGCCATGCCGCCGACAGTATCAGGCGATACTGTCTGTAGATTTCCGATTTTGCCTGGCATCGTTCGATGTGGCCGTTCGTGCCTGACGGTCGCGGCGCGCGACGAGACAGTCGATAAAGAGCCGAAGGCATTCAACACGCCGGTTCTGTTCCGGGTAGTAGAGGTAAAAAGGCGGCAACGGGCCCGCATAGGAATCGAGCACGGTTTCCAGCTCTCCGGAGGCGAGCCGGTCCTGCACTGACGTCATCGCAGCCCAACCGATGCCGTGACCGTCGCGGGCGGCATCGATGACACCGATGGTGTGATCGAACACCAATGAGGCGGGTGGGTCGATGGTCTTGTTCTGGCCGTTCTCGATGATGGGCCAGTCGGCGATCCTGTTGGCCGTCGGCAGCCGGTTGCGAATGCAGCGATGATCCAGGAGGTCTCGCGGCGCCTCCGGGCGTCCATTGGCGCGCAGATAGGACGGTGCGGCAAAGTAGGCCGAGGGTTGCGGCGGCGTCAGGCGAACGGCCACCATATCAGGCGCCAGCACATCGCCCAGCCGGATGCCGGCATGAAACCCATCGTGAATAATGTCGACCAATCTTTCGTTCAGCGAAAGATCCAGCGATATGCCCGGATTGTCCGCCTGAAACGCCTCCAGCACCGGAGCAACCGTTGCGACATAGGCCCCGCGCGAGAGCGTCATGCGCAGCGTGCCGGTCGTGGATCTGCCAACCTCGCGGGTTTTCTTGACCGCGTAGACCATATCCCGATAGGCGGGCGCCGCTGCGTCGAACAAAACACGGCCGGCATCGGTCAGTTCGATCGACCGGGTCGTGCGGTGCAACAGGCCGACGCCCATTCGTTCTTCCAGTGCTTTCAGCTGCAGGCTGACGGCCGGTGGACCGACGCCCAACGCCTTTGCGGCCGCGCGCAACGACCCCTCCCGGACGATGGTCAGAAAGACTTCGATACCTTGGACAGGTGCACGCTCCATTGGTTGAATTTACCAAAGAGTATGTTTGGCTAGCAATGCATTATCAAACAATCAAAAACGGAATATTCGTTGTGTTCGAGCATCACCGGAGGCGAGGATGTCCAGCGTTGAAGATGTTCAGGCACGACCTCAATTCGTGCTGCGCGGTATTGTTCTGATTGTCGCTGCGATGTTCCTGACATCGTTGCAAGATGTGGTCTTCAAGCTCTACGGCGACACGCTGACGCTTGGGCAAATCTTTACGTTGAGGGCGATCCTGGCACTGCCGCTCTTCGCCACGCTTGCTTTTGCACAGGGGCTGCGCGGCACCGTCCTCGCGGCCGCGTTGAAACCCTGGCCGTTGTTGCGGTCGCTTGCGATGACGCTGATGTTCCTGGCATTCTACGCGGCCATTCCGTTCGTCAGCCTGTCGGTGCTCGGTGCGGCGACCTATACAGCCCCGCTGTTCGTCACCCTGCTTTCCGCAACCACGATCGGCGAGCCGGTCGGCTACCGCGGCTGGATCGCCGTTTCCATTGGGTTTGTCGGGGTCCTCGTTCTGTTGCAGCCGGGCACGGATGCGTTCTCGCCCTGGGCATTGTTGCCGCTGGCGGGAGCCGTCTTCTACGCCCTGGCACATGTGATGACGCGGGCGCGGTGTCAGGACATCCCACCGGCTGCGATGGCACTGTCCGTCAACCTGATCATGCTTGCCGGCGGCCTTGCGGTGAGTGCGATCGCTTTGCTGTTCGGGCCGCAGGACGAACTGGTCCGGTCCAATCCCTACCTGTTCGCAGGATGGTCCAGACTCGGCGCGTCGGAGTGGCTTTTTCTCGGCACACTGGCGGTCCTGACCGTGGCGATCAGCTTCGGGATTGCCGGGGCTTACCAGGCCGCGCCGCCGCCAACCGTGGCAACCTTCGAATACAGCTATCTCGTCTTTGTCGCCGTCTGGGACCTGGTGTTCTTTGCCGCCTCCCCAGGCGTCGCCACGCTATCAGGCATGCTCCTGATCATTGCCGCCGGCTGGTGGCTGATGCGGCGCCAGGCGTAAAACAACGCCCGCCTTTCGGCGGGCGCTGCATCAGATGGTGTCTCGGCTGCGATCAGTTCATTGTCGGGATAACGAATTCGGCGCCATCCTTGACCCCGGACGGCCAGCGCGAGGTGATCGTCTTGGTCTTGGTGTAGAAGCGGAAGGCATCGGGGCCATGCTGGTTGAGGTCCCCGAAGGAGGAAGCCTTCCAGCCGCCAAAGGTGTAATAGGCGATCGGCACCGGGATCGGCACGTTGACGCCAACCATGCCGACCTGCACCCGGTCGGCAAAGTCACGGGCGGCATCGCCGTCGCGGGTGAAGATGGCAACGCCATTGCCGTATTCGTGCTCGCTCGGCAGGCGGAGCGCATCCTCATAGGTATCGGCGCGCACCACCGACAGCACCGGGCCAAAGATCTCTTCCTTGTAAATGCGCATGTCGGGCGTCACGTTGTCGAACAGACAGCCGCCCATGTAGTAGCCGTTTTCATAGCCCTGCATCTTGAAATCGCGACCATCAACCACCAGGCTGGCGCCTTCTTGGACGCCGAGGTCGACATAGCCCCTGACGCGTTCCAACGCCTGTGGCGTGACCAATGGGCCGTAGTCGGCAGAGGGATCGGTGGATGGACCAACCTTCAGCGCTTCGACCCGCGGGATCAGCGCCTCGACCAGCCGATCGGCGGTCTGCTGGCCGACCGGAACGGCAACGGAGACGGCCATGCAGCGTTCGCCGGCGGAGCCGTAGCCCGCGCCGATCAGCGCATCGACGGTCTGGTCCATGTCGGCGTCAGGCATGACGATCATGTGGTTCTTGGCGCCTCCAAAACACTGGACGCGTTTACCGGCGGCACAGCCGCGGCTGTAGATATACTCGGCGATCGGCGTTGAACCGACAAAGCCGATGGCCTTGATGTCGGGATCATCAAGGATGGCGTCGACCGCTTCCTTGTCGCCATTGACGACGTTGAGCACGCCTTCCGGCAGGCCGGCCTCGATGAACAGTTCGGCAATGCGCATCGGCACGCCGGGGTCGCGCTCGGACGGTTTGAGAACGAAGGCATTGCCGCAGGCCAACGCCGGAGCAATCTTCCACAACGGAATCATGGCCGGAAAGTTGAACGGAGTAATGCCGGCTACCACGCCAAGAGGCTGACGCATCGAATAGACATCGATCCCGGCACCGGCGCCCGTCGTGTACTCGCCCTTCATCAGGTGCGGAGCACCGATGCAAAATTCGACAACCTCAAGGCCACGCTGGATGTCGCCCTTGGCGTCCGGAATCGTCTTGCCGTGTTCCTTGGCCAGCAACTCAGCAAGTGAATCGTATTCGGCGTGCACGAGATCAAGGAACTTCATCAGCACGCGGGCGCGGCGCTGCGGGTTCGTCGCCGCCCAGGCAGGCTGCGCAGCCTTGGCGTTTTCCACCGCGGCCCGAACTTCGTCCTTTCCAGCCAGCGCAACCTTGCCCTGGATGGTGCCGTCCATCGGCATCAGCACATCGGCGGTCCGACCGCTGGTTCCGGCGACCTCCTTGCCGCCGACAAAATGACCTATCTCACGCATTGCAATCCTCCATCATGATGTCCGGTTTGTTGCCGGCATTCTGCGCTTTAAATTGTGAAAATCAATGCACAACCTAGCGCATCCGTTGTGCAAATTTTATAGTCCTTTGCAGCAACCATTCGGTCCTGCGGAGCGGTTCATGAATTGGGATGATGTTCGCATATTTCTGGCGGTGGCGCGATCCGGACAGATCCTGGCTGCGGCGCGGCGGCTGGAGCTCAACCATGCCACGGTTGGCCGTCGGGTGACGGCGCTGGAAGACGCGCTGCAGTGCAAGCTGCTGATCCGCCGCACCAATGGCTGCGATCTCACCCAGGAGGGCGAAGCGTTCATGCACGCCGCCGAGCGCATGGAGGCGGAGATGCTGGCCGCACGGGCCGAGGTGGGCATGACCGATGTCGAGGTGACCGGCACCGTTCGCATCGGTGCGACAGACGGCTTCGGTATTGCCTTCCTGGCGCCGCGCCTCGGCACGCTGACGGAGCGCTATCCAGGCCTCAAGATCCAGCTGGTGCCGGTGCCGCAGAGCTTTTCGCTTTCAAGACGCGAGGCCGACATCCTGGTCACCGTCGACCGCCCCCAGGCCGGCCGGCTGATAACCCGCAAGCTGGTCGACTACGCCCTCGGCCTCTACGCCTCGAAAACCTATCTGGCCGAGCACGGCAAGCCGGACAACGCCGATGCGCTGTCGGCGCACCGGTTGATCGGCTATGTGGAGGACCTGGTCATTTCACCGCAGCTGCATTACCGCTCGCACTTCGCCCGCAACTGGGAATCCGATTTCGAGATCTCCGCCGTGCTTGGCCAGGTCGAGGCTGTTCGCGCCAGCGCCGGCATCGGCATCCTGCACAAATTCCTCGCCCGACCGCATGAGGACCTGGTGCGTGTGCTGCCCGACCTGCAGGTCGACCGTAGCTACTGGATCGTCTATCACGAAAACCTTCGCAACATCCGTCGGGTCAAGGAAGTGGTCGATTTTATTGCGCAGCAATCAGAACGGGAGCGCGATCGTTTCCTGTGAGATTTCCGCAGGTTACGCAATATCATGCTGCATTGCACAATAAAAATGCTGCACTCCATGTTGCGCAGCATTTTTCGCAACAAATACGACGTTACAGACGCCGTTCGAAATCGTCGTAACCGAATTCGCGGACGATCTCCAGCTCATCGGTGCGGCTGTCCCACAGGGCGAGAGACGGCAAGGGTGTGCCGTTGAATGTCGTTGCCTTGACCATGGTGTAGTAGCCGACGTCGAGGAAGACCAGCCGATCGCCAACCTGGGGCGGCTGGTCGAAGCGATACGTTCCGATAATGTCTCCGGCAAGGCAGGTCGGACCACCGAGGCGCACAATGTCGGGGTGCCCGGGTTCAGCCACGGTGTCCCGCGGCAGTGTTTCTGCACCGAGCACATCGGGGGTAAAGGGCGCCTCGATCACATCGGGCATGTGGCAGGTCGCGGAAGTGTCCATGATGGCGATCTCACCGACGTTGCGGCTACGGTCGAGCACCTCGGAAACCATCGCGCCCGAATGCAGTGCAACTGCCGTTCCGGGCTCCAAATAGACGGTCAGGCCGGTCCGTTCGCGGAACTCATTTAGCCGGCTGATTAATTTGTCAATCGGGAAGCCCGCTTCTGTGATAAGCAAGCCTCCGCCGAGATTGATCCACTCGATTGCATCGAACAGGTGGCCGCAGTTTCTCTCGACCGCGTCGAGCATGCGATCGAAAGCCGGGTAAGTGTGGTCGCATAGCGCGTGCACATGGATACCGGATAGTCCCTCCAGCGCCCCCGGCCGGAGCTCGCCGGCTGGAACGCCCAGACGCGACCAGGGTGCGCAGGGATCGTAGAGCGGGTTTTCCACTTCGTTGTGACCGGGATTGACCCGCAGCCCGATTTGCAGGCTATGAACATTTGTTAGCCGGCTCTTGAAACGCTCCCACTGGCCGAGAGAATTGAGGATCAGGTGGTCCGTATAGCCAAGCAATTCCTCGAGATCGGCATCCTTCAGCCCTGGAGCATAGGCATGCATTTCGCCGCCAAAGCGTGTTTTCCCGAGCCGCGCTTCGAAGAGGCCGCTGGCAGCCGTGCCGGACAGATAACGACCGACCAGGTCGGCGACGGCGTAGCAGGAGAAAGCCTTCAGCGCCAACAGCACCTTCACGCCGCTGTCGTCGGCGACGCGCTTCAGCTGACGCAGATTGTCCTCCAACCGCGCCAGGTCGAGAACATGGCAGGGACTCGGCACGCGCGCCGGATCGAAACGCTCAAATGCCATTGGCGTGGCCTAGCTCTCGGTCGGGTAAGGCCAACTGCCGTCGACGGGCAGTTCTTCGACTGCCCAATCGATACCGACTTCTCCCATCGATGCCAGGAAGGGATCGGGATCGAGTTCTTCGGCATTGACCATTGTCTTCGGATCCCAGGTGCCGTTGGCCATCAGCCGTGCCGCAGTAATCACCGGAATGCCGGTCGAATAGGAAATCGACTGGCTGCCGACCTCGCGGAAGTTTTCCTCGTGATCGCAGTTCGACCACAGGAAGAAGCGCTTTTCGACGCCGTCCTTGCGGCCACGCACGTCGACGCCAATGCAGATCTTTCCGGTATAGCCCTCTGCCAGAGATGCGGGGTCCGGCAGGAGCGCCTTGATCAGCCGGTTTGGCGCAACCTTGACGCCATCGACCTCGACCGGCATCGACGAGGTCAGTCCGAGATTGTCGAGCACATCGAAGACTTTGAGATAGTGCTCGCCAAAGCCCATCCAGAATGTGATGCGGTCAGTACCGGGAAAGTTGACGGCAAGCGACTGCAGCTCATCGTGGCCCATGGAATAGACCCGGTGGGTACCGACCTGCGGCAGCGTCACATCCATCCATTCGGAATGGCGTGGTATCGTTTTCCAGGCGCCGTTGTCCCAGGTGATGACGTCTTCCTTGATTTCGCGCAGATTGACGTCAGCATCGAAATTGGTCGCGAAATAGCGGCCGTGGCTGCCGGCATTGACGTCGATGATATCGATGGTGTCGATCTCATCGAGCAAGTGTTTGCGGACGTGGGCGCAGAAAATGTTGACGACACCGGGATCGAAGCCCATGCCGAGCACGGCCGTGGTATTGCGCTTGGCGAAATTCGCGCGACGCGGCCATTCGACATGCTCGTACCAGGGCGCTTCGATGTTTTCCGTGAATTCATCTTCAGCCAGTGCAGTGTCGAGATAGGGCACACCGGTTTCGAGGCAGGCATCCAGGATGGAAGCGTTGCAATAGGGCGAGGCGACGTTGAGCACCAGACCTATATCCAGTTCGCGGATCAGCGCGACCATTTCGCCAGTGTCGCGGGCATTGACCGTGCGTACGGTCAGAAGCGCTGCATCGCCCGGCTGGCCCCAGCGATCCTGGATTTCCGCGGCAATCCGCTCCAGTTTGGAGCGCGTGCGGGCAGCCAGCGTGATCGCACCAAAATCATCGCGGAACTGCACCGCCTTGTTGGCGGTGACCTGACCAACGCCACCGGCGCCGACGATCAGAAGATTGGGTTTTGCCATTGGTTCTGCTCCCGAAAGAAAGGATCAGTTTTTCTCCGGCAGTTCGGAGATACCGCCGTTGCGGCTCGACCACTCCAACGGCGCGTGGAGAAAGGCTTCGACCTGTTCCAGCGTTTCCGTATCGAAGTAACCCTGCTTGCGCGACAGGTTCAGCATATCCCACCAGGTGACGAGATAGTGCAGCGTCATGCCATGGGCCTTGAGCCGGTCCGGTGCATCCTTGAAGATATCATAGTAGAAAATCGCAAATGTATGGTCGATGCGCGCACCGGCATTTCGGATTGCCTCGGCGAACTTGATCTTGCTGCCGCCATCGGTGGTCAGGTCCTCAACCAGCAGAACGTTGCTGCCTTCGGGCATCGATCCTTCGATCTGGGCGTCACGGCCAAAACCTTTCGGCTTCTTGCGGATATATTGCATGGGCAGCCCCATGCGCTCGGCGATCCAGGCGGAAAACGGGATGCCGGCGGTCTCGCCGCCGGCGACGCTGTCGAAGCACTCGAAGCCGGCTTCCCTTTGAATGGTCGCCACCGCGAAATCCATAATGGCCGAGCGCACCCGCGGGTAGGAGATGATCTTGCGGCAATCGATATAGACCGGGCTGGCGAGGCCTGACGTGAAGGTGTAGGGCTCGTCGGAGCGAAAATGCACGGCCTTGATTTCGATCAGCATCTTGCCGACCAGTTCAGCAACCACGTCGCGGTCCGGATAGGTGTTTGAAAACATCGACTTCCTCTAAGTGTTGCCCTGGTCGACCCCGGACATGTCCACATCCCAGTGGATCGGGAACATCGGATCGAAAACCGCTACCGGCCCGATAGCGGTATCAATGGCCTCCGGGAATTGGATTTCAGCTTCATGGCGAACCAGTCGGATACGCTCTTCATTTGGCGGTATTCCATGGAACTTTGGCCCGTAGAGCGAGGTGAAGCCCTCAAGCTTGTCGAGCGCGCCTTCTTCCTCGAACACATGCGCCAGACAGGACAGCGTGTTGATGGAGGTAAAGATTCCGGCGCAGCCGCAGGCGCTCTCCTTGTCGGTTGCCAGATGCGGGGCTGAATCCGTGCCCAGGAAAAACCGCGGATTGCCGGAGGTCGCTGCCGCGCGCAGCGCCAGCCGGTGGGTCTCGCGCTTGGCGATCGGCAAGCAGTAATAGTGCGGGCGGATGCCACCGACCAGAATGGCGTTGCGGTTGATGATCAGGTGATGGGTGGTGATCGTCGCGGCAATATCGCCGTCGGCATTGCCGATATACTCCGCACCCTGCCGTGTGGTGATGTGTTCCAGCACCACTTTCAAGGTTGGAATGCGCAACCGCATGGGTTCGAGCACCCGGTCGATAAACACGGCCTCGCGGTCGAAGATATCGACATCCGGGTCCGTTACCTCGCCATGGATCAGCAGCGGCACTCCGGCTTCGGCCATGCGTTCGAGCACCGGATAGACCTTCTCGACATCGGTGACGCCATTGTGGGAGTTGGTCGTCGCGCCGGCGGGATAGAGTTTGACGGCGGTGATCACGCCGCTTTCGAAGCCGGCAACGATATCCTCGGCATCCGTGTCTTCGGTCAGATAAAGCGTCATCAGCGGCGTGAAGCTGTGACCCTCTGGAATGGCCTGCAGGATACGCTCCCTGTAAGCGGCCGCCATTTCGGTATCGGCCACCGGCGGAACCAGATTGGGCATGATGATGGCTCGGGCAAAGTGAGCGGTGCTGTACGGCGCAGTGGCTTTCAGCATCTCGGCGTCACGAAGATGAAGATGCCAGTCATCAGGACGGCGGATCACGAGTTCCTGCATGGACGTTCCAACCTTTGCCTCCGGCCGAGCCGGACTTTTCAGCGGTTTCCTTACAAAGAAATTCGAGCAAGAGCCAGTGCCCGGCAATGCCTGATTGTGAATTGTCGCCGCTCTGTCCTCGGCCTAGATCAAAGGGCGATAAGTTTGGATCATTTGATGGCTGCAGATCGGCTCCACTCGGCCAGGCGCGTCGCACAGCGCGATGTGGTGCATCGGGCAAGCGTCGCAACGCCGCCGATGGGCCGATATGCAGCCACCCTTCGGGCCGGGCGCTTTTGGCCCCTGGCGTCGTTGGCTTGCACTTGTGGTGGGGTGGCACCACGGCCTGCAATCCGCCTAGCCAGAGACCAAAATCGCCAAGGTCAAATGGTGCAAACTTATCGCCCTTTGATCTAGACGCAAACCGCAATGATCGGGTCGCGGTCAGGCGCGCATTTGGACCGATCCGATGGTTCAGTCTTCACCGGAAACAGGCATTCGGGAGAAATGATGAGCGCCTTTTCGATATCCAATCAGAAGATCGATCCAACCCGGCGTCGCGCCGTCAAACCGGACGGATCGCTCGATGACAACGACCGGGTAGAGATCGGCCCGACCGCGCTGGCATTCGATGAATGGGCGCAAGCGGGCCTCCCGGCTCCCAATCTGGAGCGCATGCGCCGCTTCCGGCTCGATCGTCTGGTGGCCGAGTTGCGCCGGCACGACTATGCCGGGCTTTTGTGCTTCGATCCGCTCAACATCCGCTATGCCACTGACACGACCAACATGCAGCTGTGGACGTCGCACAACGCGGCGCGCGCCTGTTTCGTGTCCGCCGACGGCTATATCGTTCTGTGGGACTTTCACGCCTGCGACCACCTGTCGGCCCATCTGCCGCTGGTTCAGGAACTGCGCAGCGGTGCCAGTTTCTTCTATTTCGAAAGCGGCGAGCGCACCGACGAGCATGCCCGGCTTTTCGCCGCCCAGGTGGATGAGGTGCTACGCGCCCACGGCGGCGACAATCGCCGGCTTGCCGTCGACAAGATCGAGCATGCCGGGCTTTTGGCTTTGCAACGGCTCGGTATCGAGATCTTCGAAGGGCAGGAAGTCACTGAGTTGGCGCGCGTCATCAAGGGACCGGACGAAATCACCGCCATGCGCTGCGCCGTCCACTCCTGCGAGGTCGCCGTCGGCAAGATGCAACAGGCCGTCGAGCCGGGTGTCACCGAAAACGACGTCTGGGCGGTTTTGCATGCAGAGAATATCCGGCGCGGTGGCGAATGGATCGAAACCCGGCTTCTGGCCTCCGGTCCGCGCACCAATCCGTGGTTCCAGGAATGTGGCCCGCGGGTGATCCAGCACGGCGAGCTGCTCGGCTTCGACACCGACCTGATCGGTGTCTACGGGATCTGCATCGACATGTCGCGCACATGGATGGTTGGTGATTTCGAGCCGACGGCGGAGCAGAAGAGCCTTTACCGTCTGGCTCATGAGCATGTGGCGACAAACATGCAGTTGATGCAGCCAGGGACGCCCTTCGAGGAGATCACGCGAAAAGCGCACCGTCTGCCGGAAGCCTTCCGGGCACAGCGCTACAGCGTGATTGCCCACGGTGTCGGCCTCTGCGACGAATACCCGAGCATCCGTTATCCTGAGGATTTTGACGCCTATGGCTATTCCGGTGCCCTGGAACCCGGCATGGTCGTCTCGGTCGAGGCCTATATCGGCGCCGTCGGAGGCAAGGAGGGCGTCAAGCTCGAAGACCAGATCCTGATCACGGAGACCAGATTCGAGAAACTGACCCATTATCCGTTCGAGGACCGGCTGCTTGGCTAGCTCCCGGTATCGTTGACCAGAAGCGGCGATTGAGGGACACTTCGGAGGTACACCTGCTACCGGCTGGAGAACGATTATGCCGACACTCGATATCGGCGGCGCGCGTCTGCACTACACGGATGAGGGCAGCGGCAGCGAAACCGTCGTATTTTCCCACGGCCTGCTGTTCAGTGGCGAGATGTTTGCCGCCCAGGTCTCGTCCCTGAAGGACCGGTACCGATGCATCACCTTCGACCATCGCGGCCAGGGGAATAGCCAGGTCACTGACGACGGTTACGATATGGAGACGCTGTCGCAGGACGCGGCGGCGCTGATCGAGGCGCTGGATGCCGGGCCGTGCCATTTCGTCGGGCTGTCGATGGGCGGGTTCGTCGGCATGCGTCTGGCGGTTCAGCGGCCGGACCTATTGCGGTCGCTGTCGCTGCTGGAAACATCGGCCGACCCGGAACCCAACAAGGCCAAGTACCGGCTGCTCAATTTCATCGCACGCTGGTTCGGCTTCGGTCCGGTTATCGGCAGCGTCATGCCGATCATGTTCGGCCAGACATTTCTGAACGACCCGGAACGCAGCCAGGAAAAAGCGAAATGGCGTTCCTTCATCCTGTCCAATGACAGGACCGGGATCACCCGAGCGGTTGCGGGCGTCATCGACCGCCTCGGCTTCGCCGACCAGCTCGGCCGGATTGCATTGCCGGTCTTGATCATCGTCGGCGATGAGGATGTCGCCACGGTTCCAGAGAAATCCGAACGAATGCATGCCGCCATTCCGGCGTCCCAGCTGGTCGTCATTCCGCGGGCGGGCCACTCTTCGACGATCGAGGAGCCCGCGGCGGTAACCGACGCTCTCTCGGCGTTTTTCAACTCGGCTCCGGCAAAGGCGGCCGAATAGTCTGGTCTACGCCGACTACATCGGCAGCTTGACGTCCGAAATCAGCGATTTGGCGCTGGCACCCAGGGCCTCCGCAACGGTTTCACGCACCTGCGCGTAGAGCGTCTGGTTGAGGGTTATGGTCTGCGCGCTTGCCCAGAAATTGACCGTCTGCTTGCCCCAGCGGATAAACAGGAAGCCCTTGCGATTGTCGACGGATTTGTAGTGGAAGGCGCCGAGCGCGACCGACACGGCACCGTTGTCCGCCTTCTGCACCGCGCCCATCTGGAAGTTGCCGCCGAAATCCACCGAGGAATGGAAATCGAAGAGCTTGATCTGCTGCGAGTCGTCCGCCAGTCCACCCAGTGCCTTCAACGCCGCAGTGAGAATCGCCGTCTGGCCACCGCTCGCCACCGCCGAGATGATCTCGAGCGCCGCGGCATCCATCTGCAGTTCATGATCGCCGACGTCTACCGTGTTGAAACTGAATTGCGGCACGACCCAACCGAGCGTTTCCAGCCACTCGACGTAGTCGCGATACCATTTCTGGACCTCCAGGAAACGGTCCGATTTGGCGCTGGCCGCGCGCTGGGCGAACTGCGTTGAGAACAACACGTCGTCCTTGTCCTGACCGCTCAACCCGTCGACGAATCCGAGAAGGCTGCCCGCATCAATCGCCGCCTGAAGATCATCGTCAGCCGATTCCGGACCGTCCGCTGCATCTGCTGCGGTCAATCCGGCCGGTGCGGCCGCCAGTTCGGTGTTCGCAATGTAATCCTTGAGGTCCATTTCGATCTCCTGTGTCAGCCAGTGCCGGATTCGAATAAATTGATGCCGAACAGCGCATCCAATTGAGGCGCGTAGACCCCGTCGGCTTTGTCGACGGGCTCGACGGTTTTCTGTTTTTCGGTCAGGGACGCTTTTGTCCCCGGCCCGAAGGCCCCGTCGGCGGTGATGCCGAGAAATGTCTGCAGCTGCGTGACCTGATCGCCGCGTGAACCGACCCGCAGACGGCCGAGTGCCGCGTCCACCGCCGCATCGTCGCCGGCTGTGCCAGCGGCGCGCATCGACCCCGCAACAGCAGCCTCTGCGCCGGTCAGTAACAGCAGGTCGATCCGCCCATTGAGCGGTATCTGCTGAATACGGGTCAGGAACCGTTGCCATTGTGCGGTTCCATTGTTGGTGAAACGCTCGCTGCTGCCACGCACCGTCAGACAGCCGGCGGAGGAAAATGCCGTCGTCGAGAAGGCGGGGTGGATGTTGTCGGTCGGAACCGAGGTGTGCCAGAAATCCTTGGTGCCGTAGGTCAGATCGTTTTTGGTGCGCAAGACAGTTGCCGTGCCGTCACCGTTCGTGCCAGGACGCGTCAGGCGAAGCGCCACCGGCACCTTCCATTGTTCGCGCTCCCTGTCCCAGCCATGCGAAGCGCGGCGGAACGCGTAGCAACCGGTCGGGAGCATATTGGCCCAGCTCTCACCACCCAGGCCGTTTTGCCATTTGAAGTAGCGTGTCATCGACAACGCATTGGGCACCGTCGAACCGGTATAGGCGCTGAGCCGGCCGTTGTTGCGGTCGAAGAAGCCCATGACGCAGCGGAATGTCAGGTGATTGGGCCGCACGTCACGCATTTCGATGGAGGTCGCATCCTCGATCTGATGCCCATCGGTCAGTTCGGCGCCACGCAATCCAAACACGATGGTGCCTTCATGACCCTGCGGTTCGAACCGGTTGGCCCGGATCAACAGCTCCAGATCCGCGGGCGTCAGGGTGAAGCTGCCGCCGCGCGGTGGCGTTTCGAAATGGGCATAGTCGGGAGCGTTCACGTCGTGGTTTGGCCAGCCGACCTGCGGGACCTCCGTCAGGCTCTCCGCAGCCGCGACCACCAGCGAGGGCGGAGCGGCGTCAATCGCATCCTCAAGCCCGACATCGTCGTCGGGGATGATTGCTCCCTCGGCGCGCTGCTCTTCCGACAGGTCGTCGCTGCCCGGTGGAGCGTCGGCTCCCGTCGCAGCTTCAGGGGCACCGGCGGCCATGGCTTCCGGCTGGCCACCGCTGGTGAGTGCGTCTGGCCAGACGCCCGTGATCGCCGTTGTGAACCGGTCTGCTGCCCGTTCGCATCCAGCGGACTTGCCATGAAGCTCATCGCGCCATTGATCCAGATCGCCGATCGCACCCAGGCAACTCACATGCATCACCCGCCCGGGGAAGGTGCCGGCAAGATCCGCAAGGGCGGCATTGTAGCGGTCGATGATCACCCGCACGATCGGCGCCCAGAGCACCTGCTCAATGCCCTTTCTCTCCAGCGATGGCCCGAGCCAGTCGCCATCGGTCTGCGGCAGCGCGTGGTCGTAGCCGTGATAAAACACTTTCAGGTCCGGAAATCGCCCCAGCAAATCGGTAAAGAAATCGCGGTAGAGATCCTTGACCGTCACCAGGAAGGCGTCGAGCGCAGGTGCGACGTAGTCAGCGGCATTGCCACTGGGGGACGCATCAACGAGAAAATCGAAAAATCCATCGCCGGCGATGTCGTTGCCGCCTGCGCTGAACAGAAAGCCGTGCGCTTCCGTGTTGCGCACCGCATCGGCAATGCGCTCGCGATTTTCCGGATTGAGGATGTCGACCAGTTCGTCGCCGGCGGCGCTCAGGCAATAGATGGCGAAGGGGCGCGCCAGGAAGTCGATCAGATCGTCATTGCGCCGCAACGGGTACTGGAACCAGGAATCTCCATCGGCAACCAGCCGAAGGCCGGGCCAACCGCGTCGAATGCGGCGTTCATAGGCGCGCTGACGCCGCCGCATCTGATAGTGATTGAGAAAATCCACAAAGAAATCGCTGACGAACCCCTCCGCTCCGTCCGGCGCAGCGTGCACGGCGGTCAGGTCGACCATCGTCTCGTCAATCTCGAAGCGCGGCGACAGCGGCCGCGATGGATCGATAACCTGTCGGAAATAGACCTGTACGTCCTCGGGCAGTGTCTGAGGATCGTTCAGCTTCTCCAGCAGTTTGGAATAGGTGATTCTGTCGGTCATGCCGCCCTCTCCAATCGGATACCGGCCGGTTGACCGGCCGCGCAGCGAACCCTAAGACAGCATGGCCCTCAAAATAATCAGGCAATAATTACAAGCATATAGCGTCTGCTGCAAATACAGTTTAACACGCTTGACCAAACGCAAGAATACAGAACATCTAAAGAAATATACGAACGGCAAATATATTGAGAGCAATTCGAACTTTATCTGCTGATTATCGATCAACAAACCCAATCAAGCGACGGGCACCCTGTCATTTGACCCGACGGCGCTGGCAAACTAAGCCTGTTGCATCGTTGGTGTTTTCGGGGTTGTCATGCGCACCATTTCCCGGCTCTGGAACGGAGACATGCCGCTTCAGGACGCGTTCTGGATATGGGCCGTTCTGGGCGGGCTTGCGGTCAATGTGGTGACCAGCCTGCTGTTCGTGTGGCTGATGATGGCGGAGCAGCCAGCGTTGGCGATTTTGGGCGGATACGGCTTGTCCCTGCCCTACAACACGCTGGCCCTGGTCGGGGTCTGGCGGTCCGCCGACCGCTTTGCGGGCGACCGGCGTCTTGCTGAGGCAATGCGGTTGATAACCGTTGTCGGGCTGGTGCTGCTCAGCGTGACATAAAGCCTGGCACGCCTGGCCTATGCGGCTGGACCGAAGGCTTCAGTATGAATTCGCTCAGCTGCTACACCGCCGAAACTCAGATCTTTTGTCAGATCCGCCATGAAGCCGGCCGGGCCGCACAGGAAGTAATGAGCACCCTCGGGTGCACCCAGCTCCTTCAGCAAATCAGCGCTGACTCTGCCGTGGCTGTCATAGTTGCGCCCGTTCTCATCCGACGGGTCGGGATGGCTGTAGGCGACATGGATCGTGGCATTCAAATCCGTCGCGACGGCTCGCACCTCGTCGGCGAATGGGTGATGCCGTCCGTCGCGAACCCCGTGAACAAACAGGACCTGACGCTGGTCGTTCCGGGCCGCGAGATCGAGCAGCATGCTGATCATGGGCGTTACACCGACCCCGGCCCCGACAAGAACCACGGGCTCATCCGTCGCCGGCAGGACAAACTCTCCTGCCGGATTTCGGCTTTCGATGATATCACCCGGCTCGAGATGATCGTGCAGATGGTTCGATGCCAGGCCATGGTGCTGCCGTTTGACGCTGATGCGGTATTGCGACTGGTCTGGGGCGCCAGAAAGCGAATAGGTGCGCCGAACCGCTTCATCGACACCCGCAACGGCAAATTCGACGGGCAGATGCTGACCCGCCGAAAAGGCCGGCAGTGGTCCGCCATCGCGTGCTTCGAACACAAACGACGTGACATCGGCACTCTCGCGGATCTTGTCGACCAGGCGGAGGGAGCGAACCGACTGCGCATCGATATCCCACCGCAGCGGCAGCACCGACGGTTGCTCGACAATCGCATCGATCTCCAAGGTCACCAGCTGGCGGGCACCCGGGAAGCGTTCCATGTCATCGGACTGCCAATCGATTGTCGCGCGACCGGTAATCTGCAACAGGCTGCCGGTCGCAAAATCGACGAACAGGAAGCCCGCACGCGGATCGGCAAGCAGGTTGCCGATGGTGTTGAAATAGTTGTTGCCGGCATAATCCGGAAATCGCAGACGGCCAGGATCGATCACTTCGACAAACCCGCGCTCGCCGCCGCGATGGGAGGCATCCATGCCGAATGCAGGGTCGTCACCGTCGCCGCGAAAGCCGCTGGCGATGAAAAACGTGTCAGCCTTGGCCACCAACTGCTGCTGGTCGGCACTCAGCCGCGTGCTGCGCCGAGGCGCCTTTCGCGTGCCGCCCGGAACCCGTCGCAAGAGCCGTTCGCGTATATATTGCGGGCAATTGCCGAAGCTCTGATCGACCATCAGGGTTTGGCCATCGGAACCGATGCGTCCGTTTGCCCGGTTGCGGCGACGCGACGCCAGTTCAATTCCAAGAATGCCGATATCGGCGCCCGGCACGAAGGCTCTCTGCAACGCGTCACCTGGCGCGGGGCGAGCATCCACGTGCAGCCTGCGAGGATCAGGTGAACTCAAGAAACCTTCAGGGCCGGTCAACGCGGTTGCCCAGGGTCGGCCGTGTTCATCGCGCGCCGCGGCGACGAGAAACGGCAGGCCTTTGAAGAACTCACGGTGCTGTTCCGGCATGTGATCACGTACCACCTGCCGTGCCCAGGTCTCGATTTCGCGTACGCCGAACTTTTCCTGAACGGAGCGTTCGCCGGCGTGAAAGGGGGATCGCCCGTCGTCGATGCGGGTGAGCATAACGGTCTCCTGGATCGGGGGTGTTGGGGAGGGACGCGGTCTGGCCGCGCCCCTTGAGGGATCAGGCGGCGAGGCCGGCTGGTGTTGCCGGCATCGGGACGAAACCGGGTAGTTGTTCGATGCGCGCGAGCAGCGCACGAATGTTGGGATAGGCGTCGAGCGACACATTGCCCTCCGGCGCGTGCGCCGTGTAGCTGTAGATTGCCACGTCGGCGATGGTCGGGCGATCGCCAACCAGCCAGTTGCGGCCTTCCAGGTGGTTTTCCAGCCGATCAAAGACCCGCTGGGCAACGGCTGCGGCATGGCCGGGATCGAGGTCGACGCCGAACACGGTGATCAGTCGCGCCGCCGCCGGGCCGTTGGCGATGTCGCCGGCAGCCTGGGAGAGAAACTTCTGGACTTCGGCCTCGCCAAGCGGATCTGAGGGCAACCAGTCGGGTGCGTATTTGCGCGCCAGATAGACCAGGATGGCATTGGAATCGGAAACGACCTCATCGCCGTCCTCGATCACAGGCACCTGACCGAAGGGATTGAGCGACAGAAACGGCTCTCTCTTGTGCTCACCCCCCGCCAGATCAACCTCGACGAGCGTGTGATTGATGCCGGCAAGATTGGCAAACAGCACGGCCCGGTGAGCGTGACCGGACAGCGGAAAATGGTGGATGCGAATGGCATTCGACATGGGTTTCCTCTTTGAATTCGAACTGGAGCGACGGTGTTTACCGTCTGACAGCGTCAATATGGCTCGCGTCATTCAGAATGATAATTGCCTATATTTTTCTTTTATTATGTCCTATTCGTTCATAATTGGAGTGAGTCATGGACCAGATCGAAACCATGCGCGCCTTCATTGCCGTCGCGCAGGAAGGCTCGTTCACCGGCGCCGCACGGCGCCTGCACAAATCCACCAAGCTGATCAGCAACCACGTCGCCGCGCTCGAAACGCGGCTTTCCACGCGGCTGTTTCAACGAACCACTCGGCGCGTGACGCTGACCGATGTCGGTTCGGCCTACCTGCAGCGATGCCGCCCCCTGCTCGAACAGTTCGATGAATTGCAGGACCTGGTGCAAGACCGGCAAGCGGCCCTGTCGGGCCCGATCCGAATGACCGCGCCGACCGGTTTCGGATCGACCCATCTTGTCAGGGCGCTGATCCCGTTTCAGGGGGACCATCCAGCAATCGAAATCGACCTGCATCTGAGCGACAGCCGCGTGGCCGTGACCGAGGAAGGCTTCGACCTGGCTGTGCGCATCGGCATCCTGCGGGACTCAACCCTGCGCGTACGGCGGCTGTCGGACATGCCGGTCGTCATCTGCGCTGCGCCGAGTTACCTGAAGGCGCACGGGCGCCCCGATCATCCGCGGGCCCTCGCCTCGCACAATTGCCTCATCGACGGGAACAGGCCGGATTCAGGCTCCTGGCGCTTTCGCGACGGTGACCGCGAGGAAACCGTGCGGGTGTCCGGCAGCTTTCGCGCCAATGCCCCAAGGGCGCTCAGTCAATTGGCAATCGGTGGTGCAGGCATTGCGCTGTGTCCCTACTACGCCGTCGAGGCGGCCTTGGCCGACGGACGGCTGGTGGAGCTTTTCAAAGACCGCCGCACCACGGAATACGGGCTTTACGCGCTCTACCCGCCCAACCGGCACCTGACGGCGCGCATGCGCGCCCTCATCGACCACCTGGCAGCGTATTTCGGTCGCGATCCCACCCCTGCGGGCGGATGATCGCGCCGCGGAAAGCCACCATGCCGGTCAATTTCCGGCCGTGGCGTCCCTGTGCTTGTTGGTCCAGTCGAGACAGGATCGCAACAGCCGGAGATAGAGATTCGGCGGGTATTCATCATGATCTGAATCCGGATACCCGACGAGCTCCACGTCGACGCCCACCCGTTTGAGGGCGCGGTAGAATTCCTTCAGCTGACCGTGAGGAACATTGTCGTCGAGCAGACCGCCCTGGATCAGGGTCGGCGTTGTGACGTTCTTGACGTGAAAAATTGGCGATCGGTCAATGAAACGTTGCAGGTGATCGATGAAGCTGCCGCCCAGGTACCAGCTCGTCTGGAAGTACCCATTGGTGCCTTCCAGGCTGATATAGTCCGTCTCGCCGGCGATCGGGCACGCGGCCTTGAAGCGCTGCGTCTGCGTGATGATCCAGCTCGTCATGGTGCCACCGTTGCTCTGGCCCACCACAAACAGCTGATCAGGGTTCGCCAGCCCTCTGTTGATCACATCATTGACGCCGGACAGGATGTCCTGGATATCGAGGACCCCAAAATTGCCGATCAAGTCCTCGCGAAACTTCTGACCGTAGCCGAGCGTGCCGCGATAGTTCGGCCGCAGGACGAAATAGCCATCCGCCGCAAAGGCCGCCGTCGGGAGGAACTTCATCAGCGGCAGGTATTCGTTGAAGTCGACACCGTTCGGGCCACCGTGGATCTGCACGACCAGCGGGTATTTGTTGCCCTCGGCGAAGTCAGACGGATAGGTCAGCAACCCTTCGACCTCGGTATTGTCCAGTGACTTCCAGCGAACCAGCTCGGTGCGGCCGATCTTGATGTCATCAAAGTTCCGATTCACCCCGGTGATCTTTTCAGGCCGGAAACGGTCGACGTCACTGATATAGATCTCGGGCGGAGTGTTGTAGGTCTGGCCGATAAACGCCAGCTTCCGGTTGGACTCGTCGATATCGACAAAGGAGGAGACCAGATAGGTGTTCAGGCCGGGAATGCTGAGATCGTCCGGCGAGCCGAACACCTTTTGATAGGGACTGCCGTCCACCGGCATTCGGTAGAAGGAGTAGGTCGTGCGGTCGTTCTCGACATAGTAGAGGCTTTTCGAATCCGGCGCCCATTGCCACGGGAACGGCAGCCGGTTCTTGGAATTCAAGGTAACCGTTTCACCTCCGTCAGCCGGCATCAGTTTGATGCTCCAGAGAAAGGACCATTTGAACGGGCCGGGTGCGTTGATGAAAGCCAGCCATTTGCCGTCGGGCGAGAATTTCGGGAAGTATTTCCAGAAACGGTTGTCCGTCTCGACCGTTTTGACCTGCAACGTATCGACATCGACGATGGAGAGTTGCGCCTCGGTCCAGAAATCGAGGCCGGGTCCCTGCTGATGCGCAAAGACGATGCGTTTGCTGTCGGGTGACCAGTCATAAGCCCAGTTGCCCGACCAGGCGCTGACCGAAAAGCTCTGGTTGGCGGTCAGATTTGTCGGATCGCCGCCTTCGGGACTGACCAGCCAAAGGTGATTCCTGTTGAACAGCGCAGGATCTTCGACGCCGGGTTCAACATAGGCGGGGTCCGGCATGACAAAACCAATCGACCGTCCGTCGGGCGCCCATCGAAAACTGGATATGTCCTGCTTCAGATCCGTCACCTGCCGGCTCTCGCCGCCGCCGGAAGCGATCACCCAGATGCTGGAATGGCCCGACTGTGTCGACAGATAGGCAACGGATTTGCCATCCGGCGACCATTGCGCACCTGAGATGTGTTGCGACGGGTCGAGCAGGATGCGCCGCCCTGAGCCGTCGGCGCCGGAAATCACAAAACTGGTCAGATACCGATCGTTTTCCAGATCGACGCTGTTGATGCCATAAAGCAGTTGCCCGCCGTCGGGCGAAAAGGACAGATCCGACAGTCGCTTGACCGCAAGTCCACGTTCCGGCGTCCACTCAGCCGGCTCCTGTGCCCGATTGGGTATCGTGCCCAAGAGAACGGTCAGAATGAGCGTCAGGAGATAAAGGACAAGACACTTCGCCTGTTTCATCGTGCGGTACCCGGTATTGGTGAAAAGAATGAAGAGATGCAATGTACAACCAGAACTAGCACGGCTGGCGACCTGAAACCAATCACGAGCAAGTGGGCAACGTGATGATCGTCTTCAAACCGTCAACTCGACCTGCCTTGCCCATCGATCCGTTTTGCTTCAACAATCGCCAGGCCCCGCAACCATCGGCCGAGGAAATGCTCTATGGAAACGCTTGTAACCACGGAATGGCTGAGCCGGCACATCGAAGATCCGGATCTTGTGGTGCTCGATTGCACCGTTCGCATGGAGCAGAGCGAGACCGGCGGTTTCGCCACGTCCAGTGGTCGCGCGGACTACGATGCCGGCCACATACCCGGCGCTGGTTTTGCCGACCTGACGACCGACCTTCGCGATACAGAGAGCGGAATCGGCTTTGCCGTGCCGTCACCGGAGCAATTCTGCGCTGCCATGGGCGCGCTCGGCGTCGGCGACACCACGCGGGTTGTGCTTTACGATGGGTTCCTGTCCGTCTGGGCAGCCCGGGTCTGGTGGATGCTGCGCTGGGTCGGTTTCGACAATGCCGCTCTTCTCGATGGCGGCCTCAAGCTGTGGACCGACGAGGGCCGGCCACTCTCCACCGAACCGGCAAATCGGGAACCAGCCACACTGACACCAAACCTGCGCCCGGAACTGATCGCCAGGCAGGACGAAGTGCGTGCGGCGGTCGGCGACACCGATGTTCTGCTCATCGACACGCTGCCGGCGCAGAGTTTTCGCGGTGACATCACGATGTATGAGCGGCCGGGCCACATCCCCGGCGCAGTGAATATCTGCGGAACCGATCTCATCGACGAAACGGGCCGGTTCCGACCGCACGAAGAGCTCGAGGCCATGCATCCAGGCAATCAGGAAGCCCGCACCATCACCTATTGCGGCGGTGGCATCCTCGCGTCTGCCAATGCCTTCGTCATGACGCGGCTCGGCTTCTCCGATGTCGCGGTCTACACGGCCTCCTTGCAGGAATGGTCGGCGGATCCAGACAATCCGATGGTGATCGGGGACGATTGAACGCCGGCATTGGTCTTCGTCAAACCCCCAATTTTTCATCTCCGGTCGATCACAATCGCGCCTTTGCAACTATTGGTTGTTTTGTTTCAATCATTCGCCTAGATTGAATTCGGTTTTGCAGCGGGTCGGAACGTCTCCGATACCAACGACGAATGGCGACCAATGAAGGTATTTTTCAATTTTTTGGGCGTGGCCATATTGATAACCGCCATTTTGATTGCCGCTGCCTATGGCTGGATCGCACGTGATCGCGGGCCAACACATCCCACGTTGGTGGCGGCGCAGCTGCCTCCGCTGATCCCTCTGCGCGATTTCTGGGCCAACCGCAACAGTGAATGGGGCTACAGCCTGTCCCCGGGCGGCTCCTTCTTATCCTGGTGGACAGTTGAAGGCACCGATCTGGTGTTGAATATCCTCGACCGTTCAACCGGGTAGGTTCAGGTTGTCCGCCCAGAGAACAGTCAACGCGCGTCCTATGAATGGGGCTATGACGATCGCAGCCTGCAACTCAGGCAGTTTAAGGATGATCGTTGGTCGATATGGCGTATCGACGCCGCCAATGTCACTGCACCTTGGGTTGAAGTGACACCGCGGGGGTTCCAGCACTGGAGCAGTCTCTATCGCCCCAAAGCGCAAGGTGAGCGGCGCATCCTAGCCACGCGGGACCGTAGCGCTGAGTTCGCCGACGTGTATGCCGTAAACCAGGACGGGCTAAACAAAACTTTGCTGCTCAAAAATCCCGGCAACGTCATCGATTGGCGGGCAGACAGAAACGGTGCGGTATTTCTGCGCACCGTAAACTCCGAACCGGGTTTGTTCCGTCTGGAATACGATCCTGAACGCAACGGCCGCAATTGGCGACCGTTGCTGACTCGATCCTCCCGGGACTTCGTGTGGCCGCTGGGCGAAGACGGAACGGGTGGCGTGCTTGCATTTTCGAATCTCGGAAGGGAACATATTGCCGCGGTTCGGATCGACCTCTCCGATGGTACAGAAACCGTCTTGCTGGAAGACAGGACACGTAGCGTCGTTCGCTCGTTTTCATTTGAACGCGACAAACCAGGCATAGACCTTGTGGAATTCGGTGGTGGGTACCCCGAATATCACGCGGTGACTCCGTTGGGCGACGCTGTCCTACAAGCACTCCACCCATTGGAGACACCGTTCGAAATGAGCATCCTCTCAACAACGGCCAGCGGCAATTTCGTGACACTTGCTATCAATCAGCGGGAAGATGGCTGGCGCTATGCGCTTGTCGACACACAGAATCGACACCTGCAATGGATCGGCTCACACGACCTTACCCGCCATGCCGATAAATTGGCCGAAACGAGCGTGCACATGGTTGAGGCGCGCGATGGCTTTCGCATTCCGATTCTCCTGACACGACCGAGGGGTGTTGAAGGACCTGCGCCGATGGTTGCGTTGATCCATGGGGGTCCGATGAGCCACGATCGGTGGTCTTTCCGGCGGGACGTGCAGTTCCTCGCCAATCGGGGATATGCCGTGATGCGAGTTAACTATCGTGGATCAACCGGGTTTGGCCGTTCAAGCGAACGCGCCGGCGATCACCAATACGGCCGCGGGATGCAAGACGATATCCAAGATGCCGTGCGGTGGGCAATCGATAACGACATTGCGGATGCGCAGGCAGTGGCGATCATGGGACACAGTTTCGGCGGCTATTCGGCGATGATGGGTGTGGCTCGTGACCCCGGATTCTATGCTGCTGGCATCTCAATCTCTGGTGCCGTTGATCTCGAACACCAGTCTGCCAACGCACCCCATTTCTGGGGAGTGGACAAAACTTACTGGACGCAGGTGATCGGCGACCCCGACAATCCGTCCGACCGCGCCGAAATGCGCGCTCATTCGCCGATTCACCGGGTTGATCGAATTGTGGAGCCAGTCCTCTTGGCTCATGGCGTCAACGATCGCGTTGTTGATCGCGCCGACACCGAACAGTTTGAACGCCGTCTGCGAGAACTGGGTAAACCGCACCAGGCTGTGTACTTTGAAAAAGAGCAACATGTGTTCCGACGATGGCAGACAAATGTCAGATTCTATCGGGTGCTGGAAGAGTTTCTTGCGCGGCATCTTGGTGGCCGATCAGGCGGGTTCGATTACGTCGAAATCGGCGCTGAATATCTATATCCGTAAGATCTGTGTCGACGTTTCTCTCGATGAGATTAAACACCGACGGATTGAACCGACCGCCCAATTGTCGTCATACAATCGGTGATGTCTTGTACGGACCACTAATCCCCGAGTGAGGAGGAGTATCATGCGGACGATATTTTCCGGCATTGCCATAGCGGTTTTCCTGCTGCCTGCAGTCGCATCGGCCGAGGCGATCTCAAACGACATGAGCTGCGAGGAAGCCGTGGCGCACTTCGAGGAGCATGGGCGCATCGACACGATCGATGAGGGTCAAGTGCTGCCGATTGACGAGGGCGTTCCGGTTTCGAAGCGCAACGATCTTGTGTGCGACGAAGGTGAATTGCCCGGACCGGTGCTGCTCAAGACAAAGGACAAGGCGGAATGCGCTGTGTCCTATGCCTGTCCCGAGGCGTAAGGCGTTTAGCGCTTCACCAGCTGCCGTGCGAAATCGAGGGTCTGCTGTTCGGTATCGCGCAATTCGGGAAGGCCGACCAGGTCGGTAAACTCGTCGAAGGTCAACATGCCTGATCGGGCGTTCTGCGTTGTGCCGTCGGCCTTCATTTGGTCGTAGACCGCCGTGAGCGTTTTGGCGACAGCAAAGATCGGGCCGAGGCCCCAGCAACCCGCTGCGAAGCCGAGGTTCTGCAACTCGGCGGCAGTGAGATCCGGCGACATTCCGAAGTCGATCATGTTGGCCATGTGCAGACCACCCAGTTCGCCGGTGATGCGGCGCATCTCGTCGACCGTGCACGGCGCCTCGATGAACAGCGCGTCGGCACCCGCCTCGCGATAAAGCGCGGCGCGATTGATGGCAGCGTCCAGCCCTTCAACCGCCAGCGCATCGGTGCGCGCCATGATGAAAAAATCCTGGTCTGACCGGGCGTCGACGCAGGCCTTGACCTTGGCTGCCATTTCCTCGGCAGGCACCACGGCCTTGCCGGGCGTGTGACCGCAGCGCTTGGGGAACATCTGGTCTTCGATGAAGAACCCGGCGCAGCCGGCGCGTTCGAATTCCTGGGTCGTGCGGCGTGCGTTGGTCACATTGCCGAAGCCGGTATCGGCATCAACGAATACGGGCAGATCGACGGCATCGCAGATGCGCCGGTAATGTTCGGCCAACTCCATCAGACCGAGTTGCGAACTGTCCGGCGCGGCGAGCAAAGAACCCGTGACGGAAAATCCACCGACTATCACCGCCTCGAACCCTGCCCGTTCGGCGAGTCGAGCAGACAGGGCATCATATGCCCCGGGGAGGACGAGAAATTCGGGGGCTTCGAACAGAGCGCGGAGACGGGCGGTGCGTTTCATGGATTGCGGTTCCAATTGCAGGGCGATTTTGGACCGCACCATTCACCCAGGCCTCTGCTAGGTCAACGGGCATCACGTGGATTGCTTCATCGTTTGATAGGCATCGAGCGCCCGTTGGCGCGAGATCTTGAGGTCGACAATCGGCTTCGGGTAGGTCTTGCCAAGAAACACACCTGCTGCCTCGAGCACACCGGGGCGAGCATCCCATGGATTGAACAGGCATTCGTTCGGAACGTCAGCAAGCTCGGGCACCCAACGACGCGTGTAAACACCGTCGGGATCGAACTTCAATCCCTGAGTGACCGGGTTGAAGATGCGGAAATAGGGTGCGGCGTCGGCACCGCAGCCGGCCACCCATTGCCAACTGGCGCTGTTGCTCGCCAGGTCCGCATCGACCAGGCAGTCGCGAAACCAGGCTTCTCCGGCGTGCCAGTGCTGCAGCAGGTTCTTGACCAGGAAGGAGGCGACGATCATGCGGACACGGTTGTGCATGTAGCCGGTCTGCCAGAGTTCGCGCATGCCGGCGTCGACGATCGGGATCCCGGTCTGGCCGCGCTGCCAGCGCTGCTGGAGATCTGCATCGCTGTGCCACGGAAACCGATCGAAGGCGGGCTGCAGGTTTTGCGTTGGCAAATCGGGAAAGTGGTAGAGCAGCGAATAGGAAAATTCGCGCCAGCCGAGTTCGCTGCGAAAATGGTCGAGATTGTCACTCGGCGGCGTGGCTGACGCGGCATGCCAGACCTGGTTGGGCGATATCTCGCCCCAGTGCAAGTGGGGCGAAAGGCATGAGACGCTTTTCAGCGCCGGGAAATCACGACCGCGTTTGTAATTCCCCAGACCCGCATCGAGGAACCGATCCAGTGTGTTCTGCGCTCCGGCCTCACCGATCTCCCAATGCGGTTCGAGCATGCGATCCCATCGGACACGGGGCAAAAGCTCCAAACTCTCCATCGGAACGGCATTCGCATCGTCGCTTTCAACCAGGTCGAGCGTTTCCGGTTGGGCCAATGGCTGGCGAGGCGGCGCGGCGTTGAGGCATCCCTTGCGAAAGAACGGCGTGAACACCCGATAGGGAGTGCCGTCCTGCTTGAGCACCTCCCAGGGCTCCCACAGCAGAGATCCATTGTCGCTCTCAATGTGGGTGCCGGCAGCCGTGAGTGTCGATTTGATGGCGGTATCGCGGGCGATGCGCCACGGTTCGTAACAGCGGTTCCAGAACACACTGTCCGCGCCGTACGCCTCGACGATCTGTGGCAGCAGGCGGTCCGCAGCTCCCCGGTAGAGACGCAAATTCCCGCCAAGCGATTGGTTCAGACTGGCGAGCGAATGATGCAGCCACCAGCGCCCGGCACCGCCGATGCGATACTCGCTGGCGTTCTCGTCGTCGAGAATGTAGATCGGCACGACGCGACCGGCCCGGGCTGCCCGGATCAGTGCGGGATTGTCGGTCACTCTGAGGTCCTGGCGAAACCAGAACAGAACGGTCGGTAGGCTCACGAATTTTGCCTCAAGGCTGCGGTGCCGGTATTACGCAGCGAGTGCGGTGCTGGATCATCAATGATTCAGGCTGCAGCGGATGCGAGCGTGCCACCCATCAATTCCTCGACGAACAGGCTTATCAGTTGCGGTCGTCCGGTGACATCGGCTTTGCGGTAGATAGCGTTAAGCTGCGCCTTGATGGTCCCTTCCTTTGTGCTGCGCAGTGCAGCGATATCGGCGATGCCGAGACCCTTGATGGCCAACAGGGCGACATCCCGTTCCGACGCCGTCAGATTCCAGGCTTCAAAATGGGCATCCAGCAATTCCGCAAAGGCCCCGGAAGCGGCCTTGAGCTGCTCCTCGACGCGCTGGTTGCGCTGCATCACTCTGCGCATCTCCAGTCCGGTGGCGGTCATACTGATGATCAGGGCGATCACGACGGCATATTCGAAACTGTCCGTGTCCTTGATCAGACTGAGTTGATCCAACCTGAAGACATCGGCCAGGGCATCGGCCAGCAGAAACAACACGCAGAACAATTGCAGGGCAAACAAGGCCGCCAGACCGTATCGTTTTGTAATCGCTGTCATGAAATCCCGTCATCCTGATGCTGTCCCGCCCTCATGATATCTCGGTGCAGGCTTCGACGCCATGACCGTGCGGGCCCACTGCAATCAGCGCCCGCTGCCACAGCGGACCGGCAGGGGGGCCGGGAGCGGTGGTGGCAGCGGGCCTTTCGACACCAAGAAACGCGGCTAGTCGGTCTCGTCTTCGAGCTCCAGAACCTTGCCAGTCTCGGCGTCGATCTCGATTTCAAATTCCTTGTTGTTTGCCGTGACCTCGGCTTCGATCCGGCCATCTTCCGTTTCGATTTCCGAAATCGTGTAACCCAGCTTGTCCAAAGCCGCGCTCACTTCCGGCACCGTCGTGCCGAGCACGGTTCCCGTTGCCAGTTCCGCCTGCGCCAAAGCCGGGGCCAGAACAAGGCCGGCGGCCAGAGCGGCGGGAATGGTCAGTTTTCCGAACGTCGTTGTCATCAGATTTCCTTTCTTGCTTTTCAAATCATCCGTTCGCGACGGATATCGGGCATCTGGGCCCCTTCGACCGGCGTCGCCATCGGCTAAAGGCTTAAACCGGCCGCTTCTCCCTTTGGTTTAGGACCGGAGACGTTGGATAACGGCAGCAAGGACACCAACCATTGCGCCAGCCGTCGCAGTCCCAGACCGGAGCGGATTTCGAACATCTCGTAGTGAAAACAGGACGACCGAAGACCCCGTTCGCACAGCCCGGTCCGCAGAGTTTCCCGCATGCCTTCCGGACCGCAGAAATGAACCTGCGCATCAGCCAGCGAGACTGTTTCAGCGATCCCTTCGGACGTCAGGCGGTCGCCGGCCGTGGAATCAACCATGTGAACAGTGAAACGAGGGTCCGATGCCGCGATCAATTTCAACTCGTCGAGATGGGCGGCCGCCTCCTGCCCTCGGACACAAAAGAAGAGATCGATGGGTGGGTGATCCGGTTCAAGCGCCTGCGCCCAAGCGACAAAGGGGGTTATCCCGATCCCACCGGCAATCCAGATCTCACGCTTGGCGCCGCGACGGCGAAAGAAGCGACCATGGGGCGGCGAAACCAGCGCACGCGATCCAACCTGCAGTTCACGGTTCAGGGCATGGGTGTAGCCGCCCAAGGCCTTGATGGTGAAGCGAATCCGGCCGTCGGTATCCGGGGCCCTGCTGATGGTGAAGGGATGGCTTTCCGTGAGACCCGGCAGTTCGAAGCGAACAAAAGCGAACTGGCCGGCACGGTGCCCGATCGACCTGCCGTCCGGTTCGAGCGTAACCGCCATTGAGCCTCCGGTCCGGTCGACGGCAACGACGCGATGGCTGCGCCAACCGCTGCTCTGACCGCGGGGCAACAGGGTGTAGAGATAGGAAAGAACGCCGGCGGCGCCAAAGGCCAAGATGTAGAGCCCCAACGGATCCAGCGTCGCAAAGGGTTTGGCAATCAGCGCAAAGTGGAGCATCGCCACGGCGAAAAACGCGCCCATGAGCTTATGCGTCAGATACCACAGACGATAGGGAATGACGGTGGCGACGGTGATGATCGCCAGGATCAGCAGGCCATAGAGGCTGATCTCACCGAAGGTCTCGGCGAGATCAGTTATTGCTGCATCCCCGCCGAGTCCGGCGATCTCCGCATCCAGCGTGTCGTGGAGCAGAATGGCGGCCATGGCGCCAATGCCGAGCCATTTGTGCAAAACATAAATGCGATCGAGGCCGCCGAAGACCGGTTCCAGGATTCGCAGCCGGGTGGCGAGGATCTGCGTCAACGCCATGGCAATCAAAGCGGCCGCGCCTGCATATTCGCTGACAATGGCGATCGGATCGTGTCTGAGGGCCAGCGGCCCGAAACCCGCAACTGGGGCGAGAAGGGCTGCGACCACAACGGCTATTCCAAAAATGCGCACAAGCTGGCTCCCCACCGCGTTCGACAACGCGGCGCAATCGTATTGATTAGGATCGGGTTATCGGCCTCCACCGCCATGTACGAACGGATGTCGAGGCCTGCAAGCCGGCTTTTTCGCCAATAAACCTAAGTTCTATGGGTGAGGACGCCGCATCGCATCATTCGTCCCCGACAAACAGGATCGATGAGACGATTCCGTCGCCGGGGTGATGGCGCTCTGGGGAGCGGTCAGTAGGGAATCTCTCCCCCATCCCAGGCAAAATGACCACCGCTCTTGGACGCGTCGAGCCCATCAAGCACATTCAGCAGGCGGGTGGCGCTGAAATCCGCATCGAACAATTTTCCTTCCGGTACGTTCCTGCTGAACGGTGCCGATAATGCACTCTTAACGGTTCCGGGATGAAGACCGACGACCACCGCATCGCGATTTCGACGCGCAATTTCGATCGCTGCGTTGCGGATCAGCATGTTGAGAGCCGCTTTCGACGCGCGGTAGGCGTACCAGCCGCCCAGGTTGTTGTCTCCGATGCTGCCGACCCGGGCCGAAAGAGCAGCGAACACCGCACGGCCGTCGCGCCGCAGAAACGGGGTCGTGTGCTTGAGAATCAAAGCCGGCACGGCAGCATTGACGTGAAACAGCTGGTGCAGCGATTCAGCCGAGACATCCCGCAACGCCTTTTCCGGCATGTGACCTGGTCCGTGCAGCATACCGGTTGCGACCAGCACCGCATCAAGCGGGCCGTGCACCGTCATCTCGCGCACCGCGTCGCCGAGCGCACCTTCGTCGGACGGATCGACCTGGTGGCTGCTGATCGCAGGATCGCCATTTTCGAAACCGGAGCGGGCGATTGCCTGCAAGCGGGCATCCGGTTGCCGCTGGCGAAGCTGCCGCAGAAAGGCAGCGCCGATGGCACCGTTGGCGCCGAAAACGGCGATGTTTTGGGGCGTGTTAGTCATGGTCATAGCCGAGAGTTTGTTTCACTCGACTACGCGCCGTCCCCGGTGCCGGATCACCGGCGCCGAACGATCAATCCAGGTCGATTTCCCGAACCTTGCCGGTCTGCAGGTCGACCTCGATTTCGTATTTCCGGTTGTCGAGAATGGCTTCGGCCTCGATGTGGTCCCGCTTCAGTTCCAGTTCGACGACGGTGTATCCCTCCCCTTCCAAGCCGGTCAGGACGTCCAACAGGGTGGTGCCGAGAACGCTTCCCACGGACACCTTTGCCAAAGAAACTGCCGGCGCCAATGTCAGGCAACCGACGAGAAACGCAACAACAAGGTTTTGTGTTCGGCGGATCATGGCATCGTTCTCCCAATCGGGTGCAACACAAACATTCCATCGACATATGGGGTCCGCGTCGACAGCCCACCAGCCATTCGCTTCAGGAAAGAGCGGGCTGCCTGATTTCGCCCTCCGTTTCCAAACGCGTTTCGGCGCATGACAGCGCTTTCGCAGCTTCGAACTGTGACAGGAACACCCTCCCGGTCAGGCCATCGAGGAAATGCGAGCGCTGCAGACGGTCCATCACCGGGCCTTTTACCTCTGACAGATGCAGGGTCACGCCCATGCTCTCAAGCCGCTGGTTGATAGCCTCCAAGGATTCCAGGGCACTGAGGTCGATTTCATTGATTGCTGAGCACATCAGGATGACATGCCGGATGGGCCGGGACCCGACCGCCCGGTCAAACAGGAAATTCTCCAGGTAACGGGCATTGGCGAAATAGAGGCTTTCGTCGACCCGGATAGAGAGAATATGCGGATCGGTTTCGACAGTGTGTCGCCTGATGTTGCGGAAATGCTCCGAGCCGGGCACCCGGCCGACCTCGGCTATGTGCGGCCGTGACGTCTTGTACAGGTACAGCAGGATAGACAGCCCCACGCCAGCAGATACGCCAACCGATACACCGAAACCGAGTGTGACCAGGATTGTCACCGCCACGGCGGCAAAATCCGCCTTCGAATAGGCCCAGCTGCGCGTCAGCACGGAAAAGTCGATCAGCGACAGAACAGCAACGATGATGGTCGCCGCCAGCGTGGCTTTCGGCAGGAAGAACAACAGCGGTGTCAGCACCAGCGCGGCGAGTGCGATGCCGATGGCGGTGAAGGCCCCGGCTGCCGGCGTCTCGGCTCCGGCGTCGAAATTGACCACCGAGCGCGCGAACCCGCCCGTCACCGGGTAGCCGCCGGAAAACGCGGAAGCGACGTTGGATGCGCCGAGACCGATCAGTTCCTGATCGGGCACGATTCGCTGGCGCCGCTTGGCAGCCAGCGTCTGCGCGACCGAGATCGACTCGACGAAACCGATGATGGAGATCAGGAGCGCGGATCCGGCGAGGCTGAACCAGATGTCGAGGTCGAAGGTGGGTATCGTCAACGGCGGCAGGCCCTGCGGTATCTCACCGACCAGCGCCACGCCATGGGCACCGAGGTCCAAGGACCAGGTGACGAGCGTGGTCACGCCAACCACCGCCACCGGCCCGGCTTTTGCGACGATATCGGCAGCGCGTGACGGGAGGCCCAAACCGGTCAGGAGCGGCTTCAGGCTGGAGCGCGACCAGAACAGGAACAGTGTCGCCGCGACGCCAATCGCCACGGTCGGCCCATTGACCAGCGGCAGGTTGATGATCAACGCGGTTCCGATTTCGACCAGGTTGTGCCCGGAAGCGGGAATGCCCAGAATATGCTTGAGCTGGCTTATGGCGATCAGGATCCCGGATGCCGTGATGAAACCGGCAATCACGGGGTGGCTGAGAAAGTTGGCAAGAAACCCCAGCTTGAGCGCCCCCATCAGCAGAAGGATCAACCCCGACAGAAAAGCGAGCGTGATGGCGGCGGCCGCGTATTCCGCAGTGCCCTGGAGCGCCAGATTGCCGACGGCGGCGGCTGTCATCAGCGACACAACCGCAACGGGGCCAACCGCCAGAACGCGGCTGGTGCCAAAGATGGCATAGGCCACCAGCGGCAGGATCGAGGCATAGAGACCCATTTCCGGCGGCAATCCCGCAAGCAGCGCGTAGGCGAGCGACTGCGGCACCAGCATGATGGTCACGATCACCGCTGCCATCAGGTCGTTGGCGAAGGTTTCGCCGGAGTAGCGGCGGCCCCAGTCGAGAATCGGCAGGCTGCGGGACAGTGGCCCGCTGAAGAACGGTCTTTTGGTCACGGGTTTCACCGATTGAGGGTGCGTCCGGTTCAGACCGGACGCGTAAAAGGAACAATGGCCGTCAGCCGGCTGTCACTTTTTCCGGCCGCGCCATCCACTCGCGGCCGCGCAACATGGCCTTCCAATAGATCGGTGGCAGCATGCGCTCCTTGAGGAACCAAGCGGCGCGGCTTGGTTTGGTGCCATCAATCAGCCACCCGGGAAAGCTCGGCAGCAGCTTGCCGCCATAGCCGAATTCGGCCAGCACGATCTTGCCCCGTTCGACGGTCAGCGGGCAGGAGCCATAGCCGTCATAATGGGCGGCCGGTGCTCGACCGGCGATATCGGCCAACACATTTTCGGCAACCACCGGAGCCTGGATCCTTGCGGCTGCGGCGGTCTTCGCGTTCGGCGCGTTCATGACGTCGCCGAGCGACCAGATATTGTCATGCACCTTGTGACGAAGCGTCGCCTGATCGACATCGACCCAGCCGGCCGTATCGGCCAGTGGTGAGACACGGATGAAATCCGGTGCCGTCTGCGGCGGGCAGACATGAATCATGTCGAACGGCAATTCGATACGGCGAGCCGGCTTGTCCGGCTCCTTGACATCGAACCAGGCCTTGCCGGCGTCGCCGTCGATCGCCACAAGATCGTGGAAGAACCGGAGCGACACATCGTAGCGACGCACGTAGTCCATCAGCGCAGGCACGTAGTCCTTGACCCCGAACAGAGCACCGCCGGCGTTGCAGAAGTCGATATCGATGTCGTCGAGAACACCGGTCTTCTGCCAATGATCGGCTGACAGATACATGGCCTTTTGGGGCGCGCCGGCGCACTTGATCGGCATGGGAGGCTGGGTGAAGAGGGCGCGGCCGCTCTTCATCTGCTGCACCAGCTGCCAGGTATAGGGCGCCAGGTCGTAGCGATAGTTCGACGTCACGCCATTGCGGCCGAGCGTCTCGACCAGGCCCTCGACGGCATGCCAGTCGAGCTTCAATCCCGGACAAACGATCAATCGCTGATACTGAACCACACGGCAACCGTCGAGTATGACGGCATTGTTGGCCGGCTCGAAGGCCGCCACCGCCGCCTTGATCCAATGCACGCCCGCTGGAACCAGAGATGCCAGGGTGCGGGCGGTTGTCGGCGCTTCGAAGACACCGGCGCCGACCATCGTCCAACCGGGCTGATAGTAGTGAATGTCGGCCGGGTCGATCATTGCGATATCGAGGTCCGGATTCCGGGCAATCAAGCTGGAGGCAACGGCAATCCCTGCTGCTCCGCCACCCACGATGACGATGTCAAAGGATCGGTCGGCCTTTTCCGTCGGCGTTTTGCCGCCATTGGCGATGCGCCGCGCCACTCCGGCCATGTCATACCCGGCGGAATCGGCAGCCGCGAGGATGTCGGCGACCGGTTGTTTGCCGGCCTGTGACAACGACCACAGCGTTGTCGACCGGGTGCCGGTGCGACAATAGGCCAGAACAGGACCCGGCAAGTCCCGCATCGCCTCTGCAAACGCGGCAACATCGTCGTCGCCGACCTTGCCGGCGGTCACGGGGACATAACGGGCTTCGAGGCCGGCGTCCTGCGCCGCCCGCTCGATCTCCTGGAAGACCGGCTGATCGGCGCCTTCACCGTCGGGCCGGTTGCAGATCACCGCCCGAAAACCGTTCTCGGCCAGGGTTTGCAGATCGCCGATGGCGATCTGTGGGCCGACGGACAGTTCGTCGGATATTCGTCTGATATCCATGTTCACCTCCGGCTTACAGCGCGTTGACGGGGACCTTGAGGAAGCGATTCCCGTCATCGTCGGCCGGAGGCAGTTCGCCGGCTCGCATGTTGACCTGCAGTGATGGGATGATCAGCTTGGGCATGTCCAGGGTCGCGTCCCGCTCCGTGCGCATTTTGATGAAGTCCCCGCGGCTGGTGCCGCCGCCGACATGGATATTGTGCTGCTTTTCGTCGGCCACGGTGGTCTCCCAGGCAATATCGCGGCCATTCGGCCCGTAGTCGTGGCACATGAACAGACGCATGGCGTCAGGCAGCGCCAGAACCTTCTGGATCGAATCGTAAAGTTCCCCGGCATCGCCTCCCGGGAAATCGGCCCGGGCCGAGCCGCCGTCGGGCATGAACAGCGTGTCGCCGACGAAGGCGGCGTCGCCGATCACATGGGTCATGCAGGCCGGCGTGTGTCCGGGCGTGTGCAGGGCCACGGCCGTCAAGCCGCCGATCTGGTAGGTGTCGCCTTCGTCGAACAGGCGATCGAACTGGCTGCCGTCGCGCTGAAACTCGGTCCCTTCGTTGAACACCTTGCCGAAGGTGTCCTGAACGATGGTGATGTTCCTGCCGATTCCGAGTTTGCCGCCCAGTTGGTCCTGGATGTAAGGCGCTGCCGACAGGTGGTCGGCATGCACATGGGTTTCGATCAACCACTGAAGGTCCAGCCCGTTGGACCGGATGTGAGCGATGATCTCATCGGCATGGTCGTAGGTGATGCGTCCTGCCGCATAGTCGATATCCATGACGGAATCGACAACCGCGCAGGCTTTGCTCCCCGGGTCCTTGACCACATAGCTGATGGTGTTGGTTGCCGGGTCGAAGAAGGCCTTGACCTCCGGATGAACGGTCATGTCGATCGGGTAGTCACTCATGTCACTGCTCCTTTTCAGCGGGCACCGGTGGCCTCAGCCACGGGTGCGGCAGGTCGGTTGAAGAATTTGGCCGCGAACATGCCGGCCACCAGCGCGGCAATGAAAATCAGAACCTCGGGCCGGCCGGTTCCGATGACTGGCAGGGCTCCACCGGGGCAAAATCCGGCGATGCCCCAGCCGACGCCAAACACCGCGGACCCGCCCAGCAACCGCATGTCGATGCGTTTGCTCTTCGGCAATACGAAGGCGTGTTCCAGGACCGGCTCAGGCCTGCGCAAGACAAAGCGGTAGCCGATGAAGGTGACGATCAAGCCGCCGCCCATGACGAAGATCAGACTCGGGTCCCACGTGCCGGCAATATCGAAGAAATTCAGCACCTTGGCCGGATCGGCCATGCCGGAGATCGATATGCCGAGACCAAAGACGAGGCCGATGAGATAGGCAGAAATCAGGCGCATGATCAGCCTCCCACCACATGTCGAACCACGAAAACCGTGGCGAAGGTCGCAACCATGAAAGTCAGCGTCGCGGCCATCGAGCGCGGCGACAGCCGGGCCATGCCGCAGACGCCATGGCCTGATGTGCAGCCGCTGCCAAACATCACTCCGATGCCGACGATGAAGCCGCCGACAACCAGCATGGGCGTCGAGACCGGCACCGTGACGGTCGGCATCGATCCCGAGACGAAAAGATAGATCAGCGGCGCCGAAACCATGCCGGCGAGCACCGCAGCACGCCACTGCCAGTCGCGAATTCCGGCCGGCGACAGGAAGCCGGAGAGGATGCCGGTTGCGCCCATGATGCGGCCGTGGATCAACATCAACAGCACGGCCGACAGGCCAATGAGAAGGCCGCCGGCCAGCGACAGCCAGGGAGTGAACTGCGTTTCGAACATGGTCATGCCTTGCAGGTTCTCAAACCGAACAAGCGGTAGAGGGGGCAGAAACGGAACAAGGCCGTCGCCACCAGAATGACGCCCACAGCATAGGCGCCGAATAGGACATACGGATTGGTCCAGATGTCGCTGGCGAAAAAGGTCGGCGTCAACAGCAGGACAAGACCCACAACAAGTCTGGCCAGGCGATCGACGGTTCCAAGATTGGCGGTCATGATCGTTCTCCACAGTGTCTGATGGGTGCACTATGGAGACGCCCGGCAAGCGCGTCGGTGATTAAGTCACAAAGCGGGGCTGCACTTTGCTCTAATTTGCCAATACGGGTGGCGGTGTAGCGCCCGGCGCACCTAATTTGAGGGCCGCCTCGCGACCGCCATAGCGTTCGATCATGGCCGCCTGGTCGGCAAAAGCCTGGGCATCGACTGCCACAGGGTCGCAGATCTTCAGCATTTCTGCGTGCATGGCCGCCAGGACCGGTTTGCTGGCAGGATCGGCGGCGAGATCGATACATTCCTCGGGATCGCCGTCGAGGTCGAAGAGCTCGGGCGCGAAGCCTTCATAATAGTTGTACTTCCAGCGGCCCTTGCGCAGCATGAAGGCGCCGGATACCGCACCCGCCGCATGATACTCGCTGAAGACGACCCGTTCGGGTTCGACGGGAGCGGAGGCCAGGTCCGTCAGCGAACGCGCTCCGACCTCGCTCTCGAACGGGCAATCGAAATGGCTGGCGATGGTCGTTGACAGGTCGAGCAAACTGACCGGTGTATCGCAGACACCGCGCGGACCATCCGGATCGGACAGTATCAGCGGCACCGCGACGCTCTCCTCGTAGAGGTTGGATTTGCCCCACAAACCACGCGCGCCGACATTGTCGCCATGGTCCGAGGTATAGGCGACCGTGGTCGTTTCCCCCAGCCCGGCTGCGTCGAGAGCACCGAGGATCTCGCCGACATTGTGATCGAGCCAGGAGCACAGTCCAAAATAGGAGGCTATGGCGCGCAGGCGCTCCTCTTCGTCCGCAAACTTCGCTTCGCTGTCCATGAACGCATTCTGCTTGTCGACCCATGGATGCCGTTCGTAACCGTCACGCGGATGCAGTTTCACCGGTGGCAGCCGATCGGTCGGATAGAGATCGTAAAACCGCTTCGGCACGACCAGGGGGAAATGCGGAGCGACCAGCCCCACGAACAGGCACCACGGCCGGTCGTCCTCTTTCCTGGCGGCGATCCATTCCTGAGTGCGTTGGACAACGGCGGCATCGTAATCGGTATATTTGCTGTCGCCGGGTCCGATATAATCGCCGAGCATGCGCCCTGTCCCGCCGACCCGTTCGTCCTCGCGACGGATAGACGCCCAGACCATGCCGACGCCGCCGGCCACCATCATGGGAATGTGCTCGACGTCAAATCCGGCCGGATCCTCCTGCGCGCGGTAGTGCAGCTTGCCGATGGATTCGACCGTGATGCCGGCTTTCTGCAAGGCATGGCCCCAGCCGGGAATCGCGCCGTCATAGGGCATTGCATTGTCCCAAAGCCGGTTCCTGTGGACATAGCGGCCCGTGGCGAAGGAGGCCCGGGCCGGCACGCAGATCGGCGATGGCGTGTAGGCATTCGAAAAGCGCACCCCACGGGCGGCGAGACCGTCCAGATTGGGCGTCAGGACGCATGGGTGCCCGGCACAGCCCATGGCCCGCGCCTGGTGTTCGTCTGACATGATGACGAGAAGGTTTTTCATGTGCTGTCCTGAAACTCCCTGCGTTCGGATGCAGCGTCGATCTTGTCCAGCGCGGCCAGAAAAGCGTCCAATTCCTTCTCGGTGAGCCCTGCAACCAGATATTCCTGCCGGGCCTGCATGATCGGCAGCATGCGATCGTAAATCGCCCTGCCGCGACCGGTCAGCGACAACAATTGGCTGCGCTGATCGAAAGGATCCGGTCTGCTTTTGACGAGCTTGTCGGCGATCAGTCCCTTGAGTTTGCGGCTGAGCAACCCCTTGTCCAACTGGCCAAAGCGGGCGATGGCGACCGGTGACGTCTCGCCGAGAATGGCGATGATGGCTATGGCCCGCCACTGGATAACCGACAATCCGCATTCACGATCAAGTATCGCAGTGGCCTGGGCGTTGAGCTTGGCCTGTATCCGCGACATGCGAAAGGTGACGAAACGTGCCAGCGGGTGGTCGTCCGGCGGTTCCGGCGATGGGTTCTCGCGTTTGTCGAGCACGTTTTCATCTCCCTCTGCATGGAGCATTTCAGAATTTAGTTGACAGGTCAACTTTTATGTGACCTTTTAGATACACCATATTTGGGAGGAACGGACAATGCGCCATTTTTCAGCAATCACCGCCGTGTTTGCCGGTGTTTTTTCACTGATCGCCACATCCGTGGTCGCCGCTGACTGGACGCCCCCTGGCCCGATCAAGATGATGATCGGTTTTCGGGCCGGCGGCGGCGCCGACACGCAAGCGCGGCTGATCGCCGAGGAAATCGAAAATCGACTGGGCTGGAAATTCATCCCGGAACAGGTAACCGGCAAAGGCGGGATCAACCTGGCTGCCGCGCTCAAGGACCAGCCGAATGATGGTTCGGTCATCGGCATGCTGGTGACGGAATCGCTGGCTTACAACATGCAGGCGGCCAATGCCGGCATGACCCAGGCCGACTTTACGCCGATCACCACCACGGCCGGATTCCAGATGGGCATTGTGTCCCCTGCCTCAAAGGGCTGGAAGGATTTCAAGGATGTCATCGCCGCTGCCAAAGGCGGTGAACAGATCCGCTTCGGCGTCATGAGCCCCAAACTGGCCGACCTCGCCTATCTGCTCGGCAAGGCCAACGATGTCGACTTCAATATCGTATCGGTCAAGGGCGGCAAGGCCGTTATGGATGGCGTCAATGCCGGCGACCTGGACCTCGGCTTCATGGCCGGCATTCAGGGGAAAGGCGTGGCTGCCGGTGACCTGGTCAACCTGGCCTCCGGTCTTTCGACGCCCCTGAAACAGACGCCCAGCGCACCGACCATGGCGGATCTCGGCGTTGACTATAATGCCGATGGCTATTTCGTCTTCGTCGGTCCGGCAGGTATGCCGGCCGAAGCGCGCGATGCTCTAGCGGAGGCCATATCCGCCGTCGTCAATGACGAAAACACAAAGGCAGGTGCCATGATCAAGGGGGCCTTCGGGGGTGCCCAGACAATCAAGGGCGATGAACTTTCCGCTCTGATGAAGAACGACTGGGACTCGGCCGGTCAGTTGATGGACGCCTCGGCCGACTGATCAACCTTCCCGAACTACGAGCCCACCCGCTGGTGGGCTCGTCAAAAACGGGGCTTCGACATGCTGCGCAAGGTCAATCGCGACACCCTGCTGGGTCTCCTGTGCATCGGCTTTTCGCTCCTGCTCGTGCTGGTCTGGGTTCCGCTGGATACCGATACCGGTCTGATCGAAAAGGTGCGGCGCCACACCGCGATAGGTGATGCTCTCGCACCCTCGGTCGCCGGGCTCTTCATCTTCTGCGGAGGGGCGATGCTGACGCTGGTCGATCGCGCTGGCGCTTCAGGCCAGGCGGTGACCCTGAGAAACCTTGCCTATCTGGCGCGACTCATCGCCTTGCTGATCGTTGCGACCAGCCTGATGCGCTGGAGCGGCCCCCTCGCCGTCGCCATAGCCAATGGTTTCAGCGACAGCGATCTTTCCTACCGGCTGCTGCGGGATACGCCACCCTGGAAATATATCGGCTTCGTTATCGGCGGCATGGCTCTCGTGTCCGGGCTGATCGCCATGATCGAGGGTCGGCTGCGGTTTCGCACCTTGCTGATAGCGCTTGTGGCGGTGCTGGCCATGATTGCACTCTATGATCTGCCGTTCGACGATCTGTTGCTGCCGCCCAACGGTGACGTCTGATGGGCGTCGTTGACTACATCTGGATGGGCATCCAGTCGGTCTTTCTCGGGCCGGAGCTGTTCAGCCTGTTCGGCCTGCCCATCTCGGTGACGTTGGTGATGATCGTCGCCGGCTTCATGCTTGGTATTGCCGTGGGGGCGACGCCCGGCCTCGCCGGCCCCATGGCCATGGCGATTTCGCTGCCCATCCTGATTTCGATCTTCGGCTTCACCCCCGACGCTTTGCTGCCGGTGATGGGCTTCCTGATCGGGGTGATGAAGGGTGCGACGATCGGCGGCGCCGTTCCTGCCATCCTGTTCAATACGCCGGGCACGCCCGACGCCTTCATGACCACCCTCGACGGTCACCCGATGGCGCGCAACGGGCAGGCCGGCAAGGCACTGAGGGTGGCGCATTTTTCCTCCGCCGCCGGCGATACATTCTCCGACGTCGTGCTCATCCTGTGTGCACCGTTTCTTGCCATCCTGGTCGAACGCTATCTCGATCTGCCGGAAAAAACCGCCTTGCTGATCCTGTCGCTGGCGTTCATTGCATCGGTCATTGGCCGGTCAGTCGGCAAGGGCCTGATTTCGATGGGTCTCGGTCTGCTGGCCGCCTATATCGGCACCGGCGAGGATTTCTATCCGCGCCTGAGCTTCGGCACGCAGCCGCTGGCCCAGGGATTTCCAATCGCCACCGCGGTGCTCGGCGTGTTGATCATCGGCGAGGTGTTCAAGAGCATGGAGGACCTGTGGCAGGAGAAGCGAAAATCGGGTGCTCTGGAGGCGAACCAGGCAAGCGGCGATCAGCGTCTGCACTGGGCCGATATCAGGCGCTTGCTGCCTTTCATCAGCCAGTCGGCCGTCATCGGCACCGCCATCGGCGCCCTGCCCGGAATCGGATCGACGCTCGCCGCAACGCTCGGTTACAGTGTGGGCCGGCACCGGTATGCAAAGCGTCGCCGCGATGGCGATCCGCAGTTCGGTGAAGGTGCGCCGGAGGGGATCGCTGCCACGGAAGCCGCCAATTCATCAGTGTCGGGGGCCAACCTTATCCCGGTCCTGTCGCTCGGCATTCCCGGCAACGCGGCGGCCGTCTTTCTGATCCTCGCCGCTGACAGTATCGGCGGCTTCAATCCCGGCCCATCGGTGTTCCGCTTTACCGCCGACGCGGTCAATCCGGAACTGGTCGTCGCCTTCGGGCTCTTTACCGCCATGTTCATCGCCAATGCGGTCAACTGGACCTTCGGCGGTCTGTTCATGCGTTCCATGGGCATTATGATCCGCATTCCCAAGCACATCCTGCTGCCGGTCGTGCTGCTTTTGACCCTGACAGCGATCTATGTGCAGGAAACCCGCATGGAGGCCGTCTGGTTCGCCATCGGTTTTGGCGTGCTCGGCTATCTGATGCGCATTGTCGGCATGTCGCCGTTGCCCTTCGTTATTGCCTTCATTCTTGGCGGCCGGCTGGAGGACACGGCGCGACAGGCCTTTGCTGCGACCGGCGGCGACCCGTACTTCCTGTTCACCCACCCGATCGCACTGCTGTTCATGGCCCTGGCGGCCGGCGTGATCGCCCTCACCGCGCGCCGGGCCAGGAGCAATTCATGAGCCGCCCCAATTTCCTGCTCGTTTCGGCCGATCAGCAACGGGCCGACTGTTTCGGATTCGCCGGCCGAAAAGTGAAGACGCCGCATCTTGATCAGCTGGCTGCGGACGGCACACGCTTCGACGCCTGCATCACGCCCTGCGTGGTCTGCCAGCCGGCCCGCGCTTCGATCCTCACCGGGCAATTGCCACGCACCCATGGTGTGCACGACAACGGCATCGATCTCGACCCGGCAATCGGCGAACGTGGCTTTGCCGGTGCGCTTTCCGCCGGCGGCTACGAGACAGCATTCTTCGGCAAGGCGCATTTTTCCACCTACCATACATTCGAGCCGACCGGCACGCCGGAGTGTCTGCGCTCCTCCGCCCGCTACGACGACAGCTGGCATGGCCCCTATATGGGCTTCGACCATGTCGAGCTGATGCTGGTCGGCCACAACTGGTTCCCGCCCGAAAAACCACCGGCCGGCCAGCACTATGAGCGCTGGTTTCACGCCGATGGCCGGGGCGACGAAAAGAACGCCCTCTACCGGGAAAATGCCGGCAACACGAAAGGCGCCGCGCAAACCTGGCATTCGCGCCTGCCGGTTGCCTGGCACAATTCCACCTGGACCGCCGACCGGGCGATCGAATGGCTGAAGAGCAACGACCGTGACGATCCGTTCTGCGCCTGGGTGAGCTTTCCTGATCCGCATCATCCCTTCGACTGTCCTGAACCTTGGTCGTGGTTGCATGATCCGGCAACCGTCGACCTGCCCCGCCACCGCACGCGCCATTTCGAAGGCCGACCCTGGTGGCACGAGGCTGTGCTGACCCGTGAGCCAGCCGGAAGCAAGGAAAGCGCCGAGATCCGGAAGAGCTATAGCCGCATCGAGGAACAGAGCGATGATCAGCTGCGGGAAATCATCGCCAACACCTATGGCCAGATCGCACTGATTGACCACAATGTCGGCCGGTTGCTGATCGCGCTCGACGAAGCCGGTCTCGCCGACAACACCTATGTCATCTACTTCTCCGACCACGGTGACTGGCTCGGCGATCACGGCCTGATCCTCAAGGGGCCGATGCACTACGAAGGACTGCTCCGGGTACCTTTGATCATGCGTGGACCGAACGTGCCGGCGGGTGCCGCCCTAGCCCATCCGGTTTCGACACTCGACATCGGCCCGACCCTGTTCGACCTGGGCGGCGCTGCCCCCTTGCAGACCCAGCACGGCAGCAGCCTGTGGCCGCTGGTGTCGGGCGACGGGACGCGCGACTTCGCACTGAATGAATGGGAACTGCTGGCCCAACGCGCCGGAGTCGACCTGTCGCTGCGAACCGTCCGCACCGAACGCTACAAACTGACCGCCGACATGAAGTCAGGTGCCGGCGAACTATACGACCTTGAGGCAGACCCGGACGAACTGGTCAACCGCTTCGATGATGCGGATTATCTCCAGGTACGAAAGCAACTCGAGGCCTATCTCGAAACAAGGCCGGACGACATGCAGGGAAACAAGACCCCGGTCGGGATGGCTTAATCCGCCTCCGACAGCTCTCGAAGGCCGACTTTCTCCGTCAGTTCGACGGAACCCCGTGACAGCGACACCCAGCCGCGGCGTTGAAAATCCTGGAGAAGGCGCGAGACCACCTCGCGGGCGGTGCCGAGTTCGGTGGCCAATTGCTGATGCGTAGCATGCAGGGTGGCGCTGTCGCCGGCCAGTTCGAGCAGCTTCTGCGCGAGACGAATGTCGACGCGACGGAAGGCCACTTCCTCGATCACCAGGAAGAGGTCGGTGATGCGCTTGGAGTAGGCGGTGAAGACGAAGCGGCGGAACTCCTTTGAACTGGCGATCAGGTCGTCGAACACGGTTTTCGGTATGGCCACCGCCTCGACCTCGGTTTCGGTGACGCCCTCGGCGCTGTATTCCTCGTAGGCCAGCAGGCAGGCGGTGGTAAGGACACAGCTTTCGCCCGCATGCACCCGGTAAAGCACGATTTCACGGCCGCTTTCGGAAACCTGCTGCACACGCAGCGACCCATCGAGTAGCAGCAGCAGATTGTCCGGCGCCTTGCCGGGTCCGAACACCACCGTGTCTTTTGGCACGCGGATGATGCGGCTGCGCTCAACAAGCGTGCGTCGCACCGGCTCTTCGAGTTGCGAGAGGCCGGGAAATTTGTCGATCCAGATCATGCAGCGATTGGTATCAGATGCCGTTATGCCTGCACCATTGTGTAAATGGTCGCGGTCAGTTGCTGGCGGCAGACATGCCCACGCGGCCGAGCGCCGGGAACTTCAGCGCCGGACGCAATACGTCAACACCGAGCGTCTGACCCAGCACGTGGAGCTCGACCCCCTCGGCGCGTCCGACAGCAAAGCCCGCATAACCGGCGAAGGACACCTGCCAGCCGGTGTTGGACGGAGTCGGCAAAAGCGACACCCAGCCGGGTGCGAAGTCCTTGCCGACAGCGTGCGGTGGCAATGTCAGATCCAGATCCGGAACGGCCCTGGCGATGGCCGCGACGAAGCTGTTGGAATTGGGACCCGGCCAAACCGTATAGCCGCCGCGCTCATTGTGCGGATAGGCATCAATCGCCGCTTCGATCTGGGGAATGATGGCGGCCGCCTGCGCCCCACGCCGATCAAACAGCAGCTCCGGCACGTTGCCGACCCAGCGACCATCGGCCGGGCCGTTGGAGACACGCAGCGGACGCCCCCAGCCGGTGACCTCATAACGGGTGTAGCCGTTCGCGCCGGCCTTCTTCACCGCGATCCAGGTGTGCACGGCGAAGATGCCGCGCCAGCGATAGGCACGTGCGGCATAGACCTGGACAACCGCCTCAGGCTCGCTGAGCGGATCGGGTGCAAGCCCGGCCGACGTCCAGTCGGCGTCACGCCAATGGGCCTGCGGATCGCTGGCGGCATAGACGGCGGCCCGCACGAGTACTGGGCCAAACAGAAGGATAAGGAGAATAATCACAAAACGGCGCATCCAAACGAGCTTATGACCTGATTGCGGCAAAACAACTGAACCTTTCGTGAGGCGACTCACGACACTTTTGCATACATAAAGCAGTCGCGCGGAATGTCCGACAGGTTGGGGTGCAGACTGTAGCGGCGCAAGATGCCCTCATACGTCATGCCCGCCTTTTCCATCACCCGTGCCGACGCCGGATTCTCCAGATCGCAAAACGCCTGAGCCCGGTGGACTCCCTCCTGTTGCAGCGACCAGTCGACCAGCGCTTTCAACGCTTCTGACGTGTAGCCTTTGCCCCAATGGTCCCGCGCAAGAACATAGCCGAAACCGACCCGACCGGGCCCCGGATGCATGCCGATCATGCCGATCGGGGTTCCGGGATGCGATAACCGTTCGACGACATACTCGAAATTGACGTTCTCATTCCATTGGCTCACGCAAAATCGCAGGAAATCGCGTGTCGACTCCACGTCTCTGTGTGCAACCCAGGTCATATAGCGAGGGATGTCCGGGTCCGATGCATAGGCATCGAAGATCGGCTGCGCGTCTTCCTCCACAGGTTTACGCAACAATAGGTGCTCGGTCGTCAACGCGCTCGGCGCGTCCAGTTTGCTCATCGCGATAATCCTTGGTCGTGGCGGTCGGAAAGGCCGATCCTTTGGAAGCCTATCAGCCGTCCTGCAGCCGTTCGGCACGACGTGCAAGCTTGTTGGCGAGATTGACGCCAACACCCGGCCGGCTCCAGGGACAGACGGCAATGCAGATGGCACAGCCATGGGTCTGGTTGAAGAACGGCAGGCATTTGTCGAAGTCGACGTACCACTTTTCTTCACCGCGAACCGTCTGCTTCTCAGGCGAGATCGCTTCTGGCGGACAGGCCTCTTCACACACCCGGCAGCTGGCACAGAAATCGTCGATCCCGAACGTGCGCGGCGGGGTCGGCTCGAACGGTGCATCCGTCAACACTGCCGACAGGCGAAAGCTCGAGCCCATTTCCGGTGTGATCAGTGAGCCGTGTTTGCCCAATTCACCGAAGCCGCTGGCAAGCGCCGGCGGGATCAACGTGATCTTGCCGGCCATGGGACCGGTGATGGGGTCGGCATCCCAGCCGCTTTCACGAAGCCAGCCGGCCACCGCCTTGGCGACGGCGGCTGCCCGGGTGTATTGGCGCATGACCTCACCGCCGGCTTCCGGTTCTGGCGCCGTTGAAATCGCCTCGTAGTCGTGATGAACGCCGAATACGAGCACATTGGAAAATGGCGTTTCCTGCCCCTCGAACAGCCAGTCGCGGTCGATTGGCGTTGCCCCTACCTGCTCGCACAGGCCTTTCGAGACGAAGCCCCGCAATGCCTCGGTCCAGGCTTCCGGTGACTTTTCGAGCGGCTGCGGCGCCAGCGGAGGTAGCGGTGCGTCGAGAACCTTCTGCCGCACTGCCCGCTGTTCGGCCAACACCGGCTGCGGATCATGGGAATAGAACCAGCGCTGCATGCGCCCATGTGGAATATCATCCGGGTCCGGCGCCCAATAAACGACGCTTGGCCGCCGAAAACGCTCCTCACCAAGGCCGTTGACGGCATTGCCGGATACCTCCGGGGCATGCTCCATCAAGTCCGGAAGAGGTGTGAAGGGACGATGCGGATTGGCTTTGGGCACGGCACGCTCCATGGCTTTGATCCCCATTAAAAGCACGAATTTGACCTATCGCAAGGTTCTCCATCTGGCCCTGGCCTAACCTGAGCCTGACGCTGCCGCTTGATCAGGAGGCGAGAATGAACATTCTGCTCGTTTACGGCTCAACCGAAGGACAGACGCGAAAGATCGCCGAATTCTCTTCAGACCATCTGACAAAGGCCGGCCATCTCGTCGATAGGCGCGACAGCCGCCGACACATGCCGGACCTCAATATCTCGACGTTTGACGCCGTCATTCTGGCCGGCTCCGTGCACGAAAAGATCCACCAGGAGTCGCTCAGCAATTTCGTCGTCGCCCACCGGGCGCAGCTTCAGCCAAAACCGAGCCTGTTGATCTCGGTCAGCCTGTCGATTGCCTTCGACAATGGCGAGGCCGAAGCGCAACGCTATGTGGACGGTTTCGTCGACGATACGGGGTTCAAACCGTCAGAGGTGGCCCTCACGGCCGGTGCGCTGAAGCATGACCAGTACGACTATTACATGAACCAGATCGTCGAATATGTCGTGTTGGAAAACCGCGGCGTCATCAAGGACGATCGCGAGTTCACGGACTGGAATGCGCTGGCGGCGAAACTTGACGCGTTTGTCGCATCCGTTTGACGTGCAATCCAGTGACAATGGCCGATTGCAAATGACAAAGGCCGACCGTAACGTGCCGCCATGGTCGCCACGGTCCGCTATCTCAGCCACCCGCAGGTTCTGATTGACCCGGCGGTCGCCGTACCGCAATGGGGTCTGAATGACGTTGGCCGGGCCCGGGTCACCGCCCTGGCCGAAGCCGAGTGGCTTGCTGGAACCGTGAAGGTGGTGTCGAGCGCCGAACGCAAGGCCGTGGAAACCGCCGAACCGCTCGCCGCAAGCCTCGGCATACCCGTCGAGATACGCGAGGCCATGCACGAGAACGACCGGTCGGCGACCGGATTTCTACCCCCCGATGAATTCGAACAGACGGCGGATCTATTTTTCGCCTATCCGGAAATCAGCATCAATGGCTGGGAACGCGCCGTTAACGCACAGCAACGCATCCTGCGCGAGGTTGATGCCGTGTTGGCCGAATGCCAAGACGGCGACGTGCTGATCGTTGGACACGGTGGTGTCGGTACGCTGCTGTTGTGCCACTTGGGCGGCTGGCCCATCGACCGCCGATACGATCAAACCGGTGGCGGCGGCAACTATTTCAGCTTTGACCGTGAAACCCGCAAACTGCGCCATGGCTGGGTGCCGATGGAACAGGCACCCGACCGCAAGGAGCTCTCACCATGACCATCGGACCGACCCTCGCAGCGCCCGACGACGATCCGTTTGTGTGGCTTGAAGAGGTTGAGGGGCAGCGCGCGCTGGACTGGATCGAAGGGCAGAACGCCCGAACGCTGGCGCGGTTTGGCGATGATGGTTTTGCCGCTGATCGTGATGTTCTGACCGCCATTCTCGACCGACCCGATAACCTTCCCTACATCACCCGGCGCGGGGGCCTGATCTACAATTTCTGGACCGACGCCGCCAATCCGCGCGGATTGTGGCGGCGCACCGCGCTCGACGCGTTCCGCTCCCCCGACACGACGTGGGAGGTGCTCATCGATGTCGATGCCTTGGCGAAAGCCGAGGATGAGGATTGGGTTTGGGCTGGCGCAGCGACGCGGCCCGGCACCCATGATCGGGCGATCCTGCGACTGTCTCGCGGCGGCGGAGACGCCGTGGTGCTGCGGGAGTTCGACCTGGCCGAACGCCGCTTTGTCGACGACGGTTTCTATTTGCCGGAATCCAAGGGCGGCGTCGAATGGCTGGACTCCGATACCCTTTTGCTTGCCAGCGCGTTCGGCGAGGATCGGGCAACCGAGTCCGGATATGCCCGCACCATTCGACTTTGGCGGCGCGGGTCAGCGATAGACGACGCAACAACGATCTTCGAGGCGGATCGATCGCATCTGGGAGTCTGGGCCGAACACGACACGACACAGCCACAGGAAATGATCTGGTTCATCGACCGGCGCGGTTTCTTCGCCCACGATCTCTGGATTGGCGATCGCGACGGCGCGCAGACGAGAATTGACCTGCCGGAGGATATCTGGTCGCTGGTCGTCGGTGACTGGTTGACGCTGTTGCCGCGTTCCGACTGGAGCGTGGGTGGCGGGACCTATGCGGCCGGCACTGTCGTCGTCATCCGTCTCTCGGCGTTTCTGGCCGGCGAGCGAACCTTCGAGACCCTGTTTGAACCGCAGGATCGCCAAGCCGTTCAGAACTTCTTCTGGAGTGGCGGCCGCCTGTTTCTGTCTGTTCTCGACAACCTCAAACCGGTTTTCAAAGTTATGACGCCGTCCGACGAAGGCTGGTCACAGACCGTGCTGCCGGGCCTTCCGGAAATCGGTGTCGTCAACGTGTCACGCCTCGATCTGGACGTGACCGAGGGCAATGGCGAATTGCTGGTCAATGCCCAGGACCCGATAACGCCCCCATCGCTTTCGATGATTGAAACGGGTGCTGCACCAAGCCTGCTTCGCAGCGCGCCCGAAGCCTTCGACCCGAGCGGGCTGACCGTCAGCCAACATGAGGCGGTTTCCGGCGACGGCACCCGCGTTCCCTATGTCATGGTTGGTCCGGAGAGCTTGACTGGCGATGCGCCGGTCCATCTGTCCGGCTATGGCGGGTTTCGGATCTCGAACCTGCCCCACTACAAACCCTCCATCGGCAAACTCTGGCTGGAGCGTGGGGGCACCGCAGTCATGGCACAAATCCGCGGCGGCGGGGAATTCGGTCCGGCCTGGCACGAGGCGGGCCGACGCGAACGCAAAAAACTGTCGCACGATGACTTCGCCGCCGTTGCCGCGGATCTGGTCGAGCGCGGCGTTACCAGGCCGCACCGTATCGCGGCCGAAGGCGGTTCGAACGGCGGTCTGCTGATCGCCAACATGCTGACCCGGTATCCCGACCATTTCGGCGCGCTCTTTTGCACGATCCCGCTGGTCGACATGCGCCGCTACACGAAACTGCTGGCAGGCGCCAGCTGGATCGATGAATACGGCGATCCCGACAAGCCGGAAGACTGGGACTTCCTGCAGTACATTTCAGCCTACCACACCGTCAAAGCTGACCGCGCCTCTCCACCGATCCTCCTGGCGACGACCCGCAGGGATGACCGGGTGCATCCGGGCCATGCCCGGAAAATGGCGGCGAAACTGCAGGCAATGGGCCACAAAGCCTGGTTCTATGAACCGGAAGCGGGCGGACACGGATACGGCAAGGACAATTCAGAGCGGGCGGCCTTCACGGCCCTCGGTTTTCGCTTCCTGCGCGAGTCCATTGGCTGGTCCGTCGAATAGAGCTACGACTCAAGTGAGCCAATCGTTGCGCAAAAGTTAACGCTATTTGCCCGAATTCGGGCAAATGTGTTGCGGTTTTCGCTCGAATCTCTCATTCAAGGCTCATGGATGACCTTGAAACGCTGATTCAGCACCTTGCACAGACAACCCGGCTGGAGCCTTTGGAGGCCCGTCGCGTCGTCCGCGAAGTGACGGCGTTCTGCAACGAAACGCTGGAGGATTATGTGGTTCGCCGGCACCTCGAATTGCAGGCCGACCGGCTGGCCAACCCGGCGATCTTCAAGCGTCTGCAAGCGGAAATCGAAGCCCGGCCCTTTCGCGCCGGGCCGGTCAGCGAGCGGCAATTGCGCCGCATGATCTACGGCTAAGGAGAGAACAGACCATGTGCGGTATTGTCGGATATGTGGGACGCAAGGAAGCAGCACCCATTCTCATGGAAGGATTGCGGCGGCTCGAGTATCGCGGCTACGATTCAGCGGGCATCGCGTTGGCCCGCTCCAACCGGCTGAAAGTCTACAAGAGCCAGGGCAAGGTCCAGGCACTGGCGGCCAACCTGCCAGACAAGCCGCGCGGCAAGGCCGGGATCGCGCACACCCGCTGGGCAACCCATGGTGAACCCTCGGACGTGAACGCCCATCCGCATGTCGACGGAACGGACAAGATCGCCGTCGTGCATAATGGCATCATCGAAAATGCCGCCGCTCTGAAGGCCGAACTGGAAGCGCGCGGCGTGGTCTTCAAGTCGGAGACCGATACCGAAGTTTTTGCCCACATGATCGCCGCTTCGGAGGCTGGCTCCCTGCTGGAGGCCGTACGCGAGACGTTGCAGCGCATTCAGGGCGCTTACGGGCTGGCTGTGATGTCGGCCGATGAGCCGGACCGCATCATCGTGGCCCGCAACGGCAGCCCGGTGATCCTCGGATTGGGCAATCGCGAGATGTTCGTTGCTTCGGATGCGGCCGCACTGGTGCGCCATACCGAACAGGTGGTCTATCTCAATGACGGCGAGATCGCCGAGGTAACCGCGGAGGGTTTCGAGACCAGCACGCTGGACGCCGCGCCGGTTACCAAGACACCGGTCAGCGCACCGGCCGATCAGGGCGACTATGACAAGGCCGGCCACGACCACTACATGATCAAGGAAATCGCCGAGCAGCCCGATGCCGTGCAGCGCATGCTGCAAGGGCGCCTTGACACACGGTTCAACAGCGCGCATTTCGGCGGCCTCAACCTGACGCCGCGTGAGCTGCTCGACATCAAGCGCATCAAGATTCTCGGCTGTGGCTCAGCCTACATTGCCGGCTGCAACGGCGCCTATGTGATCGAGCGCATGGCCCGCATACCGGCCTCGGCCGAGCCTGCATCGGAGTTTCGCTATCGCAATCCGGTGATTGAACCGGACACGCTTTATATCGCCGTCAGTCAGTCGGGCGAGACGCTGGACACGCTGATGGCGGTGGAAGAGATCAAGCGCCGCGGCGGCCGCGTGATCGGCATCATCAATGTGGTCGGCTCCACCATCGCAAGAGCTTGTGACGGCGGCATCTACCTGCATGCCGGCCCGGAAATCGCGGTGGTTTCTACCAAGACCTTCACCTCAACGCTCGTTGCCTTTGCCCTGCTCGGCCTCTATTTCGGCCGCATCCGCGACCTGGCGCCAACCGCCGGCGAACGGCTGATCAAGGCTCTGAAGGAGTTGCCCGACCAGATCCTTGAGGTCATTGAAAACACCTCCGATATCGAGGCAGCGGCAAAGATCTGCGCCAAGGCACAGGACATGTATTTCATCGGCCGTGGCCTCGGGTTCCCGGTCGCGCTGGAAGGTGCGCTGAAGCTCAAGGAAGTGAGCTACGTTCACGCCGAGGCTTATCCCGCGTCCGAGCTGAAGCACGGTCCGCTGGCTCTCGTATCGCCGGAGACACCAGTCGTCGCCATCCTCCCGGATGACGGCATGCTGGAAAAGAACCTGTCATCGGTCGCCGAGGTGACCGCCCGCAATGGACCCGTGATCGCCTTGACCCATCCGGGCATCGAATGCCCGTCGGCGAAGTTGCACATCCGGGTGCCACAAAGCACGATCGAGCTCGACCCCATCCTGATCGGCATCGCTCTGCAGCTGATGGCCTATCATTGCGCCCTGCTGCTCGACCGCGACATCGATCAGCCGCGCAATCTGGCGAAGAGCGTGACGGTGGAATAAGGATAGGAAAGCCATAAATAGATCGGATACCTTTGGTTGCCCATTACCAGGACAAGATCATGATCGGATATGTCTCCGTTGGAACCAATGACATCGCAGAGGCCGGACGGTTTTACGATGCGTTGCTTGGCGAGATGGGCGCGCAGCGCATCAGGGAGACCGACTCGCACATCGTTTGGGCGACCGGGCCACGCGGCCCGGCATTTTCAATCTTCAAACCGCATGACGGCGAAGCTGCGACAGCCGGCAACGGCACCATGGTCGCTCTTGTTTGCGATGCGCCGGAAACCGTCGATCGGCTTTATCGACGAGCCATCGAACTCGGGGCGCAAGACGAAGGCGCCGCCGGGCCGCGGGGCGAGCGCTTCTATGCCGGGTACTTTCGCGACCCTGACGGCAACAAACTCAATTTCTTCTGCCTGACATAGCGGGATCTGCGCCTGGCCTGAACCCGGAGGCGTCAGTCCTGCCGGCTCTGATGCTGGTGCCACATGTCGGTGACAATTTCCCAGCCGTCGTCCTGGGGCTTGAGAACAAAAAGGTAAGTGCCTGTCGCATCGAGACCTGTGCTTGGCATCTTTGCATCGACCGATCCGATCATGACCGCGAGCGACGCATCGTCGGCAACGAACAGGTGGTCGATCGTATGAGTAACGTTGCCCCTGTTGGCGGCCACGAACTCGAACAGAGCTCGAGGACCGTCGAGCCCCTTCGTCACCGGTGCCCCCTGGGCAATCCACAGCGTGTCTTCGGCATAAAGATCGAGCAGGCCGGCGGCGTCATGTTCCGCAGCCTCCTGATTGAATCGGTCGTTCAGGGCGTTCAGGTCGGAAAGCGCCTCAGCCGGCAGGTCCGACGCGAGAGTGAGGGTTGTGGACAGGAAAACGGCCGCAGCCACCAGGGAAGTTCGCATCAAGCTATCCTCTTTTGTGTCGTTGATTTTCGCTTCAAACAGGCGCGCCCTGCGGATCCGGCCGAACCAGAATCACTTCACGGGTGACCTGCCATCGGTCATCCTCGTGCCGAAGATCGATGCTGAGCGTCAGCAATTTGTCATCACCGGCCAGCGGCACCCGGCGGGTGAGCAGGACGTGACCGCGGTCGCCTTGTGCATCAACAGCGTCAAAGCGCGCCCATTGATGGTCTTCCGGCCTGGTGCCGCTCACGGCATTTTCCAGCATCGCGATGAAAGCGGGCTTGTCGAACCGCTGGACAGTTCCCGCCTCATCCTGCATCAGGATCTGCATATCGCGGTGATAGATACGGTCGAGCGCACCGAGGTCGGAGCTGGTTCCGGCCTTGATCAGCACCTCGATGGCAGCGCGGACCGCAGTAGGTGTCTTGTCGGTCATGGATTTGTCCTTTAGTCGATCAGGCAAAAGAGCCGTTGACAGGAAAAGGCTCCGCGAGACCGCGCAAAAACCCGATGCCTCGGACAAGGCTCTGCGGATCTGGTCTGGCAAAAGGGACATTGGAGATGTCAACGATCTGCAGCCGCCCGGTCTCGTTGACGACAAACAGCCCCGGCTCAGCAAATGGGTCTTTGACATTCATGCCGTTGCGCGGGCCGGAGATATAGAGCCCCAGCGACTGCATTTGCGGTACCGACAGGCCGTAACCGACATCGTATTCGGGTTCGACCTCCTGCATATGAAGCCGCGCCCTTTCAGCGCTATCGGCCGACAGGGCGAGCACATCGACACCCAATCCATCGAGTTGCGGCACAATGGCATTGAGATTGCGCAGATAACCGGTGCAGACCGGGCAGTGTTTGCCGCGATAAACGACATTGAGCAGCCAATCGTAGCCATCTCGGGGCTTGGCCAGGCTGCGGCGCGCTCCATTGAGCACGGGGAGTTCGATCGCCGGAAAAACATCCCCGGCGGTGGGTTTGGGGCTGGTCATGTGGATCACTCTTATTTATATATTGTTCGATACATAAAGATCATCGACCATGCCGAGTCAAGGATTATATATTGATCGATAGAAAAAAATTAGGCCGCCCCCGAAACTTCGACTACGACGCTGCTCTGATGCAGGCGATGTCGGTGTTCTGGACCAAGGGGTATGACGGCGCTTCTCTGCGCGATTTGACCGGGGCAATGGGCATTACCGGGCCGAGTCTCTATGCGGCCTTCGGAGACAAACGCGAACTGTTTCTGAAAACCATTGATCGCTACGCCGATGTCGACGGCTGTGAGCCGGTCGTGGCCTTTGAAACCGAGGACGACATCAGGAAAGCGGTGCGCGGGTTCCTCATGGAAATCATCCACTACGCCACCGAGCACGAAAGTGGCGCCAAGGGCTGTTTTCTGGCATCCAGCGTTTCCACCAATATCGGCCAGGTCGAAGGCGTCGCCGAGCGGGTTCAGAAGGCCATCGAAGATACGGAGAAACGCTTGGCCGCACGGTTCGACAGGGAGATCAGCAAGGGCACACTGCCGCCCGACTTTCCCTCAATTGAACGGGCGGCACTGCTCTACGACATGCGCCAGGGCTATATGTTTCGCGGCCGCGCCGGCTGGAACGCCGATCAACTTGAAAAAGACATAGACCGGCGTGTCGATATGATTCTGGCGTGCTGATGCCGAGAATCCGGCCGAACCCGCTGCTCGAAGTGGTACTCGTCAAGCAATCGGTCGGCTATTCACGTTAACTGTTTCGCCGCCTCCACCCAGCATGGTAGCGGAAATTTCGGTGTCGCTGCCGAACGCCGTTGGGCTGACACCAAGGTGGTGCTTGAAAGCCCTGATCATTTGATTCGAAGAAGAGAAGCCACAGGCAAAGGCCACCTGGGCAATCCCGTTGCGGTCCGGTTGACCGGCGCCGAGTATCGATCTGGCCATTTCTACCCGGACCAAGGTGATGTAGTGCCGGATTCCACCGAGGCTTTCGAACGTCCTATAAAGCGTCGCGCGCGAAGCGCCGACATACGCTGCGATCTCGCTCACGCCAAGGTTCGGCGAGGCGATGTTGTCGTGAATGTATTCTCGCGCCCTTTCGCGAACGATATCGTGGCCGCTGATAGCCGATCTGTGGATGTGGTCCTCGAGCACCCTGGAGGCAACCTGAACTGCCAGAGAACTCATAACTTTGACGGAGCCAGGATCTTGCTTGACAGCGTTTTCGAGGCCGGAAATCGAAGCCTTCAGGACCTTTGACACGGGGTCATGATCTCGCACCACCACAAATTCCCCGGACCGGCGAAACAGCTCCTTCAAAGGGCCAGCCGGAAAGACGAGGCGCACGACATCGGTTTCCCCGAAAGTGGTTTCAAAATTGGATGTCGCATGCAGATACATGTCGCCGGTGGCCAGTTTGAACCTGTCGTGAAGGGTCATGGCCTCGGCGTTACCACTGATCACCCATGCGACCGAAACCGCGTCAAATCTCGCGTCCAGCGCAGGAACATCTTCGATTGTCACCGTGTAGCCGCTGGATTGCAGCGATGTCAGGTAGCAGTGATGAGCCGACATACGTCGATCGATATTGATGTTCTCATTGCCAGCGCCCAGCTCGCGGTATGACAGTCTTTTCTTGAGTTTCCTGGGACTGCCACGAACATGTTCTTCAAAACTGACGAGCCGCGTTTTGCGTGGAAACAGTCGAGCGTCGAAGCTGATCGGCGCCTGTGTAAACAGTGATCCAGGCAATGGTCTAGAGCCTATCATGGTTAGCTCTAGCGATCGGCTTTAGAGATCCGGGTACGAACCAATTCACATCGGGAAGAAAACCGCGAAGGACCGGGTGCGGATTCGCACTCTGCTTTTAGGAGGAAAGGCATGGTTCGTCGGCCCGTCAAACAGTCAATCACTGTTTTTCTGTATCCGCTGCCGATCGATACGAACACGGCCATATGTCTCAATTGATCGCCCTATTGTCTCAGCTCCGGTTCGTTCCGACCATGTCCGTCAGCCGGCGGCTTCTCTCCCCAGTCTTTGCAGATGGTAATTCCGAATTGAGTGGGGCTGATGCCGTAACGCCGTTTGAACGCTTTGCCCATCTGGCCCGGGGAGGTGAAGCCGCAAGCAAAGGCAATGTTGGCTATTCCGCCACGGTCGGGCGTGCCGACGCCGATCATCGATTTCGCCCGCTCCAGGCGGACGAAGTTGATATATTCTCTGACGCCGCCCAGACTTTCGAAGGCCCGGTATAGCGAGGCCCGGGATGCGCCGACAGAGGTGGCGATATCGCCAACCTTGAGATTGGGAGACGCAATGTTGTCGTGAATGTACTCGCGAGCAAGCTCTCGAATCACATCGTTTCCGGTCACCGCAGATCGGAAGATGTTTTCCTCGACCACCGTCGACGCCAGATCGACCGCCATCCTGCTCAGCAGATTGACCGATGACGCCCCGTCTGCGCGCAAGGCTGCTTCGAGCCCACTGATCGTCGATTTCAGAAGATGCCATACCGGATCGTAATCGCGGATAACGACAAATTCCCCGGTCCGTCGGAAGAGTTCCTTCTTTGGTCCGGCAGGGAAAATCAGGCGAACCGCCTCGTTGTCGCTGAAAGTCGTCTGAACGCTGGTGCTTGCATTGATGTAGATATCACCAGCCGCAAGCGTGAATTGATCCCGACCAGTCCTCGCTTCGGCACACCCCCGGGTCAGCAACGTAACCGTCACCGTATCGTTTCTGGCATCCAGGCCCCTGCGGTCAAAGGTCACGACACCACCGCTCGACTTCACGAACGAGAGGTAGGCTCCGTGACCGAAAAGGCGTTCCTGAATATGGATGTTTTCGTTCTGACTGCTCAACGGTTTGACGGAAATCCCGCTCAGTAGCGGCAGTTGCCCTCCACTCAGGTGCTCCTCGAGCTTGGACAAACGGTCCGCCATCGGAAATCGCCGCGTGTCGAACCTGTCCGAGACCACTTCACCCGCGGCCAGCGTCAATTCAGCCCGATCATCGATGCCCCGAGGAAACGGTTGATCGGCAGCGTGTCGATTCAACAACTCCATGATCTGGTGATAAGCCACTTGCCTGCAGACACGGTATGCAGTTAGCGCAAAAAATGCCGCACTGCGGGATAAATTTTTTGCTCTGATTTCAAGACATTGTGCAATCGATGCGCGTTTTGTGCATCGTGATTTGGATGCAATCGCTTACATCCAGACGATCTCCTAACGAACGGTCGCCGGCGTCTGGGTGGCAAGCCTCTCCCGCGTCACCGAGGGCAGCTCGCCGAACTGCCTGCGATAGTAGGCCGCGAACCGACCACCATCCCAAAATCCCTCCTCAGCGGCGATGTCGCCGATACTGTCCAGGAGGCGCGAAGGGTCCAAAAGCTTGCTCCGCACATTGTGCAGTCTCAAGACCCGTGCATAAGCGAGCGGTCCCATGGAGACATGATCCGCAAACGCCTGCTCTATCGATCGTTTGGAACCCAGGTGATCGAACGACCCGGCGCCTTCCGAATCGAACGCCGTGACGTCGCTCAACAACACGTTCCGAGCGCGGCGGAAGCGTTCATAGGCATTCGTGGCAGCAAGGGTCTTCAGACTGTCATGCTTGATCCAGTCCATGGACAAGGCGGTTGCAATCGAAAACACCGTTGTCCTGTCCATGACGGACCGCCTTTCCGGTGTCGTCGCCTTTGCAACGCCTTCCAATGCACACATCATATCGGCACGGAACCGGCGTGCCAGGCTCGCCGATTTCACGATGGCGCCCCCCTGTCCCAGGCCGGCAAGCCAGTCAGCCACTTCCGGCATCAAACCCGCATTTCTGAGAAGTTCCTGGTGATCCACCGTAAACACCAGGAGCACACAGTCCCTTGGACAAATGGTGACGGATTCTCCCTTCGGCGGGATGATGTAAACACAGTCCCCCGACTTGGCGACTCCGTATATTTCTATCGGCTCTGTTTCTTCCAGCGTCACGCAAAAGGAGAATTCGCCCGATGGTAAGGCAATCTCCTTTTCGATGGCCTGATTGCTGAACTCCATGTGAATCGAGACACTTCCCAGCAGAGCCGAAAAGATACGGCCGCGAAAATGACCGGTGCTCAATTGCGTGTAGTTCAGGTCCAGGCTGCCATAGAGAGCCGCCTGCTGCTCGAAATCCTCCTGAACGGAATCGAAAACGTATCCGAGAGACTTGCCGAACCCGCTATTTGGAAACCAGATAGAATTCAATCCGCCGTCTCCCTACGGTATGAGAAAATCGCCGCTCCGATACCCAGCCCGCGTCGTTTGCGTCGGACACTGTAGAGCCTGGATACACTCGTCCACCTGGCCATCACCGCGAACCCGATACGCGTTGACTATTCAGGTTCGCCCCGCCTCGCCAGATACGGCTCACTTCATCTGTTTCGCCAATTCCGGCGAATTGCGTCGGGCTGATGCCGAAGCGTTTCTTGAATGATTTGCCGAATTGGCCCGGCGAGGAGAACCCGCAGGCATAGGCGATATTGGCGATAGCGCCCCGGTCGGGCGAACCGCCACCCATCATGGATTTTGCCAGTTCGAGACGAACGAAGGAGATGTATTCTCGAACACCGCCCAGGCTCTCGAATACGCGATATAGTGTGGCCCTTGACGTTCCGGCATAGGCTGCGATTTCAACGATATTGAGGTCGGGCCGCCCGATGTTGTCATGGATATATTCGCGGGCTCGTTCGCGGACGATTTCGTACCCGCTGCCGGCCGACCTGAAGATATTATCCTCGATCACCGCCGAAGCGAGGCCTACGGCAATCCGGCTCAGCAGTTTGATCGACGCCGGTTCTTTCCCGCGTAAAGCGTCCTCCATTCCGTATATCGCTGCCTTCAGGAGTTGCGAGGCCGGCTCATGGTCTCGAATGACGACGAATTCGCCGGATCGGCGAAAGACCTCCTTCATGGAACCGGATGGAAAGACCATGCGGACCACTTCGTTATCGGAAAAGGTCGTCTGGTACTCTGCCGTCGCGTTGAGATAGATGTCGCCGGCACTCAGTTTGAACTGCCCCGTCCGCGTTCTGACCTCAGCGTCTCCCTTTTTGAGGATGCTGGCCGTTACCGCATTGTTTCTTGCATCGGGGCCACCGGCATCGAGGCTGACCTCCAGTCCGCTGGACCTCAAAAACGACAGGTAGGCGCCTTGGCCGAACAGATGCTCATCGATATTCACATTCGGATTCTGGCTGTCCAGCGGACGAAAGGAGACCCGATTGAGAAGCTGCATGCGGCCGCCTCGGACAAACTCCTCAAACTTGCGAAGACGCATGTGCGGCGGCACCTGAGTCGAGTCGAACCGCACTGAACTCGCCTGATAACCGGAGGAAGAATGCATCGGAATCAGCGACCCCCTCCGCCAGTGAATTGCGTGGGGCTGACGCCAAAACGCTTCTTGAACGATTTGCCGAGCTGATCTGGCGTTGAGAACCCGCAGGCATAGGCAATATTGGCAATTCCCCCACGATCGGGCGGACCGGCTCCGATCATGGATTTCGCCTGTTCGAGACGGGCGAAGGAAATGTACTCCCGCACGCCTCCCAGGCTCTCGAACGCACGGTACAGGGTCGCGCGAGACGCCCCGGTATAGGCGGCGATTTCGGCAACGTTGAGATCGGGCCGTTCCAGGTTGTCGTGGATGTATTCGCGGGCCCGCTCGCGCAATAGGTCGTATCCACTGATCGCGGACCTGTTGATACTGTCTTCGATGACATGGGATACCAATGAGACGGCAATTCGTTCCAACGGGCTGTTCGAGGCCGGCCCCTTGCTGCGCAAGTCTGCCTCAAGGCCATGGAGTGAGGCTTTGAGGACCAGCGAAACCGGTTCATGATCGCGGATAACAATGAATTCTCCTGATCTGCGAAGCAACGGCTTCAAAGACACCGAAGGGAAGATAAGGCGTGCCACATCGGTCTCGCCGAAGGTGGTCTTGAAGTTTGTCGTAACGTTGATGTAGATGTCTCCGGCTCGGAGATCGAACCGCTCCTGCGCAGTGGCGATCTCCGCATTGCCCTTCCTCAAGAGGCAAACCGTGACTGCGTCACTTCTTTTGTCCAGGCCCGGGTGGTTGTTTGTCGTGACGGTGAACCCGCTCGACTCCACAAAGGAGAGATAGCTGCTGGCTCCCGACAGGCGCTCCACGATGTGGACGTTCGGGTTATCGCCATTCAAGGGCGTCAACGACGGCGCGTTCGTCGGACTTCCAGGCCGGTCGCGGGTAACGCTGCCGTACCCGCCTGCAATATAGGTCTGATAGCCGCGCAACCGCATTGGCGGCGGCAACCGGATCGAATCGAACGTGTTCGCTTCGAATGTAGCCGGTGTTCTGTCACCCATCCTTGACGCCCTTTTCTGCCGGATAGCGGTGTAGGGAAAATCATGCACAACTTCCTGTCACCAACCTGTCGCTTGCTGTGTCCCGCGATTTGCCAAGAAGGCACACACAAGACGAGCGGATAGACGGTCCGACAAAACATGTACGTTTGAACTGACGATCCCCAAATCCGCCTCGCCGGTCTGCAAGCGGTTCCTGCTGGCCGACAGCGACCATTGGCGACGATGCGCACTCGCCAAATTTCCCGAAGCGGGATCGAGAGCTGGTGCAAAACCATTAGAGAGAGCCTTGCGCCGGCACGCGGGAGGCCAGCCATAGTAACCCATTCTGAACAATAAGTTTTTTAGTCTCGAACAGGATCTGAGAGTTACAGTGCAGGTGTTGGCCGCATCCCAACGGGAACCCGAGAAGGGACTTGTTTCGGAGTATTGGGAATACTCCGAAATCCCGACCTCTTTTGGAACTGTTGGTACCTTTTCAGTCACGTCGACCGTCTGGGCGAGTGTTGCTCCGCCCGGCAGATTGTCTGCCCCATCGAACACCCGGCAAACCCCTTGTCATTCCGTCGCCGCCGGCTTCGATGTAATGCCGCGCAGCAGTGGCAACCATGCCGTTTTGTCTCAATTTGTCGCCATTATGTCTCAATCAGCCGTCTTCTGTCTCAATAGGCGATCCTCTTCTCCGCGGTCCATATGACAAGCCAAGGTCTTTCCATCCCCGCCAATGCCAGGGAGATCGCGCTCCCAGGCAGTGGAACAATGGAAACAATAAGACAGGCAAAAGGGAGATAAGTGGTCAGTCCACGGTCACCGCGACCCGGAAACCCATGACATTGCTGCGGCCGTTGTCACCGGCGGTCGGGCCTTCGACAACGCTCACTTCAGGCACATAGCCGTAGAAAAGCCTCTCGGATGCGCGCATGGAGACATGCAGCAATTCGTAATCGCCGCCCCGCGCGACGAACAACGTGCAGTCCGGCTCTAGCCAGGCGGATCCGTCATTCGGCGCGCCTTCGTAGGAGGGGTGCCAGCAATCGGCGACCAGTTCCTGAACATTTCCGGCCATATCATGAAGGCCCCAGGGATTGCTGCGATAACTGCCGACTTCGGCGGTCCAATCGGGTTTGATGCTCTCGGCGCAAGGGGCGGCGAGACCAGCCTGATAACCGGAGCTCCGGTCGGCAAAATTGGCGTAGTCGCAGACTTGCTTCCAGTCGTCGCCCCAGAACCCGATCGTGTCCGTGCCCGCGCGGGCGGCATACTCCCACTCTGCCTCGCTCGGCAAACGATAGCGGCGCCCTGTCTTTTCGCTGAGCCAGTCCAGGTATCCGTTGATCTCGAGCCGCGATACGCAAACAGCCGGCTGACGCGGGGTGATCGGCAGGCCCGGTTGGGCATAGGATCCGTCTGAAATGAACGCGAAGAACGGCCCCATTACGTTTTTGCCATCGTCGGGATGGCGGGTGCCTGCAAACTTTCGTGCAAGCGGGCCCTTTTCCATCAGGCGAATGCCGCAAGTCCCGCCAACCTGGGCGCCGGTTTCGCGAACGAAAGCGTCAAATTCTTCCGTTGTCACTTCGAAGCGGCCGATGGCGAATGGCGTGCTGATGGTAACCTCACGCGGCGGATGCTCGGCAGGGACATGGCCGATGAACATGTCCTTTTGCTCTTGTTCCGTCGCACCCATGAGGAACGATCCGGTGGGCATGACCACCATTTCCGGACAGGAGTCACAATCCTTGAACGATGAGAGCGGCTCCGGCGCCTGTGCCGACGCCGATCCGCAAGTCGCCAAAATTGCGAAGAGTATACCGGGTATAGAGATACCATTCGTATGCATTGCCAACGCCCCCTTGTTGAAGGCACCGGAATTTGCCAGCCTGTGACCAGGCAGTGCCCCCTTTGTCTCTGATCATAAACACAAAAACGCCCGTTTGGAAAAACGGCGCGACCAACCTTCGGGTCAGAAGCCAGAGAGATCGAGCGGCAACATCTGTCCCATCCAGATGGCGTGCCGGGCGTGATCTGCAAAGGCGTCGCCCGTATTCGGATGAAGGAACACCGTCAGCCCGTTCCGGTTGATGCTCAGCCATGCCGTCACTTCGCCGAACTTCTCAGCCGGTATTCTCAACTGACAACTCCAGCACGGATGCGGACCGACAGGCTTTTGATGGACGCGGCCCATTTCGACTCCGAAGCGATCGCGGGCCGTCTCGCAGAGCGTCCTGGCCTGTGGCTCCGTCTCCTGGCTGAAATAGACATGCGCGTGAAAGTCTTTGATGGCATCGCTCATTTTGCATTTCTCCATACCGGGACCCGAGATCGGACCGCATCGATGGTCGTGCCGAGTTCCAAGTTCGGAGTCAATCGCTGAACAGACCTTGCAGAATCAGCCGCCTGGCATGGGCGGCACTGTCCTTCAGCGTTGCCAAAACGATCCGTCGGGTCGGTTTCGAACCTTCTGGCTGGCGGATCGTGACGCGCTCATCGGCATAGCGTTCGATATCGGGAGCCGGCAACAGCGTCAGGCCGAGCCCTGATTTGACGCACTCCAAGATGGCCTCAACACCGTCAAGCACGATGGTTTTTTGCGGGTGCAAGCCATCCGGACCAACCATATAGGCCGCAATCAGCTTGCCGATACCGGTGCCCGGTGCAAAATGCAGAAACGGCATTTCGGTGACGAGATCCTCAAGCGATTTCTCGCCGGCCGTCGACGGCAGGGCGTAGACCAGGGGCTCGGTGCGCAAATTCAGGTAGTTCAGTTGCGGGTCCGGCTTGCCTGACGCGGTAACGACCGCGGCATCGAGTTGACCGCCAAGGACCTTTTCCTCCAGCGCCTCCGACAATCCGGTTTCCAGATCAAAGAGTGCTCTTGGCGCTCGGATGCCGGCCTGTCGCAGGAAATCCGGCAACAGGCGTACGCTTGCCGTGGCAATGAAACCGATGCGGAACCGGCCGACCAACTGATTGCCGGGGCTGCAGAGCTGCAGCAAGTCGTCCTCGGCGGAGAGCAGCCGTTCGGCGCGGCCGGCGATCGCGCGGCCCTGGGGCGTCAATTTCGGTGGTCGGAATGAGCGGTCAAACAGCGCTACGTCAAGGTCGCGTTCCAGCGTCTTCATCTGCATGGAAACCGCCGAAAGAGTCATGTTGAGTTGTTCCGCCGTCGCGGCGAACGACCCTATCCGGGCGATTGTCGTCAGGGTGCGCAGGGATCGCGTCTGCATAAATCAAGTGATCCTGAATTTGATCTCCATTTTTATTCGATTGTGATGAATTTACAAGGTTCTAAGATGGGCCAACCAACGGAGGCCACGATGACCAGCAACCCGTTTCAAGAGAGAGCCCGCGAACTGGCTGTCAAATTCGCTCCACGCGCCAGCCAATGGGACAAGACCCGCAGTTATTGCTGGGACAATGTCGCAGATCTGACCCATGCCGGCCTGATGGGCATGACCCTGCCGGCCGAATACGGCGGCCAGGGAGCGTCTTTCCACGATGCTGTGCTGGCAATCGAGGAGATTGCCAAGGCCTGCACCCTGTCGGCGCGGATCGTGGTCGAAGCCAACATGGGCGCGATCAGCGCCATCATGGCCTATGGCACCGAGGAGCAAAAGACCTTCTGCGCACCCATTGTGCTTGCCGGAGACAAGCCGGCGATCTGCATTACCGAGCCTGAGGCAGGCAGTGCGGCGACGGAGATGACGACGACGGCCCGCAAGGTGGGTTCGACCTATCGCATCACAGGCCGCAAGCACTGGATCACCGGCGGCGGGGTCTCCAGGCTGCATCTGATCTTTGCCCGGGTGTTGGACGAGGACGGCCAGGAACTGGGCATCGGCGGTTTCATCGTGCATCGCGATCCCCAGCGCGACATCGAGCCGAAGGGCTTCGAGATCGTCCGCCGCGAGCACACGATGGGACTGTGCGGCATGCCGGAAGCGGAGCTGGCCTTTCACGACCTGGAAGTCAACGAGGCGATGGCGCTGGTCCCACCCTCCGGTTTCCGCCGTGGCTTCGCCGATCTGATGAACGCCTATAACAGCCAGCGTGTCGGCGCCGGCACGATTGCCATGGGCGTCGCGGCGGGCGCGTTGGATCACGCCCGGCGATACCTGCTCGATCGACACCAGTTCGGCCGACCGTTGGCCGAATTCCAGGGCCTGCAATGGATGCTTGCCGACATGGACACTGCTGTGCATGCCTCACGGCTGATGCTGCATGAGGCGGCGCGATCGCGTGGACCCGACGGCAGCGCGTTTCCCGACATGACGATGGCGGCACGGGCAAAACTGTTTGCTTCTGAAGCGGCGCTCAAGGTGGTCAGCGACGCTCTGCAGATGTTCGGCGCGCGCGGTTATGGCGACGCGGAACCGCTGGAACGCATGTATCGCGACGTGCGCATGTTCACCATCGGCGGTGGTACGGCGCAGATCCTGCGCACCCAGGTCGCCGGCAGCCTGCTCGGGATCAAGACGCCGCAAACCCGTGACGGCTATTCCAGGACGGCCGGAGCAGCATCATGAGTGGTGACCTGCGCGCCGCAGACCTGTTGGCCCGGCGGCTCTATGAGGCCGGCTGCCGCCATGCATTTGGCATGCCGGGCGGCGAGGTGCTGACCATCGTCGACGCACTGCAGAAGGCAGGCATCGACTTCGTGCTCGCCAAGCACGAGAACAATGCCGGCTTCATGGCCGAGGGCGTGTTTCACCGCACCGGTGCGCCCGGCATCCTTGTGGCAACCGTGGGCCCGGGAGCGCTCAACGGCGTGAATGTCGTTGCCAATGCCGAACAGGATCGGGTGCCACTGATCGTGCTGACCGGTTGCGTCGATGCTGACGAGACGCTGACCTACACCCATCAGGTTCTCGACCATCAGGCGGTGTTCGCACCCATAACCCGGGCGACGTTCATGCTGACGGCGCAGGGCGCCGACACCATTGCCGACAAGGCGGTTGGCATGGCGACCGAAGGCCGAGCCGGACCCGTGCATATCGATGTGCCGATCTCGGTCGCCGATGCTAGGCCGGGTGCGGTGCAGCCACGCCGGCGAGTGGTCGCTTCGCCGACCGCACCTGCTGAAGGCCCCGATCTGGACCGGGCCCGCGAATGGCTGCGCCGCGCCAGACGACCGGTGATGATTGTCGGGCTCGATGCGCTGAAAGATGAAGCTGGCGACCGCATTCTGGCCTTTGCCGAAAGCTACCATGTGCCGCTGGTGACGACGTACAAGGCCAAGGGCATTGTGCCCGAAGATCACCCGTTGTGCCTCGGCGGCGCAGGGCTGTCGCCGCTTGCCGACGGCACGCTGGTGCCGTTCATTCAGTCCGCCGACCTGATCCTGTGCGTCGGCTATGACCCGATCGAGATGCGTACCGGGTGGCGCGAGGTCTGGGACCCGGCGAAGGTCAACGTCATCGATATCACGGCCACACCGAACCACCACTATATGCACCAGGCGTCGCTGCATTTCGTCAGCGACGCCGGCGCGACCCTGGCAGCGCTGCAAGCCGGTGTTGCGGCCAATGAGACCTGGACCGGTGGAGAAATCGAAGCAGCCAAGGCTAAGCTGGCTGCAGATTTTCCGAGCGATGACGATTGGGGGCCGGCGGCGGTCATTGACGAATGCCGCCAGACTCTGCCGCACGACACCGTCGCCACTGTGGATTCCGGCGCCCACCGCATCCTGCTGTCACAGATGTGGAGTTGCTACGAGCCGCGCAGCCTGCTGCAGTCGACTGCGCTGTGCACAATGGGATGTGCGGTGCCGCTTGCGATCGGCGTCAAATATGCGGATCCGGAACGGCCGGTCGTCTCCTTTTCCGGCGATGCGGGCATGCTGATGGTGGCCGGCGAACTGTCCACGGCGGCTGAACTCGGCAGCCGCACCATCTTTGTCGTCTTCGTCGACTCAAGCCTGGCGCTCATCGAGCTCAAACAGCGGCAGCGGCAGTTGGGCAACGCGGGCGTCGACTTCGCCAGCCATGATTTCGCTGCCATCGGCCGAGCGTTCGGCGGCCACGGACACACGGTGACGAGCCGCACGCAACTTCGCGAGGCCTTGACCGAGGCGCTCGAGGCCGATCGGTTCTCGGTCATCGCGGCAGTCATCGACCCGCAATCCTACGACGGACGGATTTAGAGCAAAGGGCGATAGGTCCGTTGACAATCAGGATCAGTGGCTGACATTACAGCGCGCTTCTCCAGCAACAAAAGATCTGCGCCCATAGCGCAGGCCAACGACACCAAACCCCAAGGAGCCAAACCAATGGCCGGTGCACTGGACGGACTTGTCGTCCTCGATCTCAGCCGCATTCTCGCTGGTCCCACCTGCACCCAGTTGCTGGGTGATTTGGGGGCCGAAGTCATCAAGATCGAAAATCCCAAGACCGGTGGCGACGACACCCGCACATGGGGTCCGCCTTTCGTCACCGGCCCCGATGGTGAGCGGACGGATCTCAGCGCCTATTTCATGAGCGCCAACCGCAACAAGAAGTCGGTCGCGCTCGACATCAGCAATGCGGAAGGACAGCAGGTCGTGCGGGCGCTGGCCGCCAAGGCCGACATTCTGATCGAGAATTTCAAGCCGGGATCACTGGCCAAGTTCGGGCTCGATCACGATACGATGCTGCGCGATTTTCCGCATCTGGTCTATTGCTCCATCTCCGGCTTCGGCCAGACCGGGCCGAACGCTTCCAAACCCGGCTACGACCTGATGGCGCAAGGCTTCGGTGGCATCATGAGCCTGACCGGCGCTGCCGACGGTGAGCCGATGAAGGTGGGCGTCGGCATCGCCGATGTCATGTGCGGCATGTATGCCACGATCGGCATCCTGGCAGCGTTGCGCCACCGCGACCAGACCGGAGAAGGCCAGCACATCGACCTGGCGCTGGTCGATAGTCAGATCGCCTGGCTGATCAATGAGGGCGTCAACTACCTTGCCACCGGCGCCGTACCGGAGCGCCGCGGCAACGGCCATCCGAACATCGCGCCCTACCAGGTGTTCGAGACGGCCGACGGCCATGTCATCATCGCTGTCGGCAACGATACCCAATTCGAACGATTTGCCGACTGGTTGGGTCGACCGGAACTGGCCGCAGATCAGCGGTTTTCAACCAATCCCGCACGGCTCGAGAACCGGACGGAACTGACGCAAACTGCCCAGGAGATCTTGCGCACAAGAAGCACGGATACGGTGATTGCCGGCCTCGAAGCCCTGAAGGTGCCGGCGGGACCTGTCAACACGCTCGACCGGGTGTTTTCCTCCGACCAGGTGGCGGCCCGCGGCATGCGGGTCGACATGGAAACGAGCGCTGCAGCGGACGGTCATGTGTCACTGCTCGGCAATCCGCTGAAACTGTCGAAGACGCCCGTCACCTACCGCCGACCGCCGCCCGTCATGGGCGCCGATACGGACGACGTGCTCTCGGACGATTGATCAATCGCGGACGACCAGAACCGATTGGCCAGCGTGGCGCATGACGCGCGCCGCGTTGGGGCCGAGCAGATAGTCCTTCAATTCCGGCCGGTGCGCAGCCATGACGATGGCGTCGCATTCGAGTTTGTCCGCAGCCCGCATGATTTCGGCATAAATCGTGCCGTGCGCGACGTGGATGCGATGGTCCACATCGCCGGGCACGTGGTCCGCCGCCCAGGCCTCAAGCTGTTGCGTGACATCGTCAAGGGCGTTCTTTTCGAAACTCTCATCGAAATAGGACCCGACGATCGACATACCGAAATCGGGCACCACCGTCATCACGTGCAGCATGGCACCGCCGGCAGCAAGCTCCAACGCCAGATTCAACGGCCGTTTCCAACTGGGTTCGGATGCCAGGTCGATCGGCAACAGGACTGCCTTGAAGGTGCCACTCATGACGACACCTCGCGCGACGCGCGGCCACGCTGCATGAGGACAACCAGCGCCAGAACGAGCAACGCCGGAATGAAGAATACTTCCTTGGGCCAGCGCTCTTTGGCAACCTGCACCACGCTGACCGTTACCGGATCATCGGCATAGAAATCGAACTCCCGGCCAAGGCTTTCGAAGGGCGTGCCCGGGAACGGTTCCTCCAGCAGCGCCTGACCGTCGTTGACCATGACCAGGATGCCGCTCTCATCGAGACGCTCTTCGCCGGTACCGGCTGCGCCGAGCGGCAGGACGATGGTGGTTTCGATTTGCTTGTCGGGATCGTTGAAATCAGGCCCGGCAATGGAAGCGCGCAGGAGGGAGTCCACTGGCTGCGCCTCCGCCACCTGGTGGATCTCCGCCCCCGGCCGGTCGTTGAAGGGCGGCTCGATCTGATCCAGCCAGAAGCCGGGCCTGAACAGCGTGAACGCCACGACAAGCAGGGCGACCGTCTCCCAGATCCTGTTTCGGGTCAGGAAGAACCCTTGGGTCGCAGCCGCGAATAACAGCATGGCGATCACCGCCGTTATGAAGACGAACACGCCCTTGAGAGGCGACACGTCGATCAGCAGCAATTCGGTGTTGAAGATGAACAGGAAAGGCAGCAGCGCGGTACGAATATCGTAGGCAAAGCCCTGAATGCCGGTCTTGATCGGATCGGCGCGCGAAATCGCGGCGGCAGCGAAGGCGGCAAGGCCGACGGGCGGCGTGTCGTCCGCAAGAATGCCGAAATAGAAGACGAACAGATGCACGGCGATCAGCGGTACGATCAGCCCGCTCTTGGCGCCGAGTGCGACGATCACCGGCGCCATCAGCGACGACACGACGATGTAGTTCGCCGTGGTCGGCAGGCCCATGCCCAAGATCAGGCTCATGATGGCCACGAGGATCAGCATGAGCAGCAGATGGCCGCCGGACAGGAATTCGACGAATTCGCCGACCACCTGATGGGCGCCGGTCAGCGAAATGGTTCCGACAATGATACCTGCCGCACCCGTGGCGACGCCGATGCCGATCATGTTTCTCGAACCGGAGATCATGCCGTCGACCCATTCCGACACGCCGCGCCGCACGGCCGGCGCGATATCGGTCTCGCCGCGCATGAGCGCCTTGATCGGGTGCTGGGTCAGCGCCACGGTGATCATCGCGATGGTTGCCCAGAAGGCCGACAATGACGGCGATAGGCGTTCGATCATGATGCACCAGATCAGGATCACGATCGGCAGGATGTAATAGAGACCAGTGATCGCCGTGGGGCCGGCACGCGGCAGTTCGGTGATCGGGGCATCCGGCGGATCGACTTCCAGGTCCGGGTGCCGAGACGCCAGCCACAACAGCACCAGATAGGCCGCTGCACAGCCCACCACGACGACGGTGAATGCGGCACCCGGCATCGCGACCTTGATCCAGCCCATGCCGAAATAGACGATGATGCCGAGCACCGAGATGCCGATGAAGCCGGCGAGAAAGCCCATCAGCTTGCCGGCGAAGGTGAGCGATGACGGCGGTTTCTGCATGCCCCGGAGGTCAAGTTTCCGGGCTTCCAGATGAACGATGTAGAACAGCGCGATGTAGGAGACCAATGCCGGCACCAGGGCGTGCTTGATGATCTCGGTGTAGCTGATGCCGGTGAATTCGGAGATGAGGAAGGCCGCGGCCCCCATGACGGGTGGCGTCAGCTGGCCATTGGTCGACGAGGCGACCTCGACAGCGCCGGCCTTCTCCGGCGGGAAACCCGTGCGCTTCATCAGCGGAATGGTGAAGGTGCCCGTCGTCACTGTATTGGCGATCGACGAACCGGAATAAAGGCCGCTCAATGCCGAGGCGACAACAGCGGCCTTGGCCGGGCCGCCGCGCAAATGGCCAAGCAGGGCAAAGGCGATCTTGATGAAGTAATTGCCGGCGCCGGCCTTCTCGAGGATCGAGCCGAAAAGCACGAACAGGAAAATCAGCGTCGCCGAGACCCCCAGCGCCACACCGAACACGCCCTCATTCTGCATCCAGTAGTGCCACATCGCCTTGCCGAAGGAAGCGCCCTTCCACTGGACGACGTCAGGAAGGAAATCGCTGTGGCCGAAGAACACGTAGCAGATGAAGACCATAGCGACGATGACCAATGGCAGGCCGAGCGCCCGGTAGACCGAGATCGCCAGCACGATCATGCCGATGGATGACATGACCAGGTCGGACGTGGTCGGCAGGCCGGCCCGGTCGGCAATTTCGTTGCGGAACACGAGGATGTAGAGGCATGCGGCAACACCGAGCACGGCAAGCAGCCAGTCGTATGATGGAATGCGGTCGCGCGGCGAGGCGCGAAACAGCGGAAACGCCATGGCGGCCAGGAACATGGCAAAGGCCAGATGGATGAGCCGCGCATTGGAATTGGTAACGATGACGCTGAAGCCGGTCACATCGGTCAGATAGAACGGCAAATTGGACGCGATGTAGAGTTGGAACAGAGCCCAGACAAAAGCGGTCACCGGGATCAGGTGGCGTTGCCAGTCGGTCGGGTGACGGGCACCCGTATCGACCTGGGCGACGAGGTCGTCGGCCTCTTGGATTGCGGCTTGCTTGTCGGTCATCTGCTCCCCCTGTGACCCCGCGGCGGCCAAAATCACTTGGGCCGCCGCGGAAATTGTCGCTGGTCCTACAGGGCGGGCGGCTACATCCAGCCGCGCTCCTTGTAGTACTTGACCGCACCGTCATGCAGCGGTGCCGACAGGGAGTCGGTGATCATTTCCTGCTCGCTCAGATTGGCGAAGGCAGGGTGCAGCTTCTTGAACTGGTCGAAGTTGTCGAACACGGCCTTGACCACCGTATAGACAACCTCGTCCGGAACATCGGTGCTGGTGACAAAGGTGGCACCGACGCCGAAAGTGTTGACGTCTTCGGCATTGTTGTACATGCCGGCCGGAATCGTGGCCTTGCGGTAGTAGGGATTGTCAGCGACCAGTTTGTCGATGGCGTCGCCAGTTACGTTGACCAGGTGAGCGTCACAGGTGGCCAGCGATTCCTGGGTCAGCGCGGACGGGTGTCCGACCAGCCAGAAATAGGCGTCGATCTTGCCATCGCAGACAGCCTGACCGGTTTCTGCCGACTTCATTTCGGCCGCAAGTTTGAGATCGCTGCGGTCCCAGCCGAGCGCTTCCTCCAGCACCTCCCAGGTCCCGCGCGTGCCCGATCCCGGGTTGCCGATGTTGAGCCGCATGCCCTTGAGGTCGGTAATGTTCTTGGCGCCGGTATTGTCATGGGCAATCACCGTCACCGGCTCGGGATGCACCGAGAAGATCGACCGCAGCTTGTCGAACTTGCCCTGGTCCTCGAATTTCGAGGTGCCGTTATAGGCATGGTACTGCCAGTCCGACTGGGCGACGCCAAATTCCAGCTCGCCGCCGCGGATCGTGTTGATGTTGTAAATCGATCCGCCGGTCGATTCGGCCGAACAGCGAATGCCGTGATCTTTGCGATTCTTGTTGACCAGCCGGCAGATGGCGCCGCCGGTCGGATAGTACACGCCGGTGACACCGCCGGTGCCGATCGAAACGAATTGCTGCTCGGCAGCAGCCGCCGCCCCTGTCAGCAACAAAGCGCTGACAAAGGCAAATGTACCAAGGTGGCGATTGATGGACATTTTCATCTGGATCCTCCCTTTTTATCCAACAGTCATTCGGTTTCAGATTGCGACGCCGCCATCCGGCAGCATCCCGCCCGTTTCGTTTTCGTCCGGCGCCAGATCGGTCTGGTAGGCGAAAATCGCCGGAGTTCCGCCGGTGTGGATGAAAGCCACGGTGCTCCCGGGCTCGATCAAGCCCCGCTCCACCTGCGAAATCAGTCCCGCCATGGTGCGGCCGCTGTAAACGGGATCGAGCAACAATGCCTCGTCCTGTGCGGCGCGACGGATGGCTGAAGACACGGCCTCGTTGATCCGCCCGTAACCGGGCGCCAAGGTCGCGTCATCAACGAGAATGTCCTGCGGTGTCAGCCTTGCCCGGTCGTCGAGCAACGCATTGATTTCGGCCGCCCTGGTGGCAATCCTCGCAGATTGGAGATCGGCGGAGCGGCGAACGCAGATCCCGTGAACCGGCACATCCCAGCCTATGGCGCGGGCGCCAACCAGAAAGCCGCCATGGGTCAATCCGCTGCCCGAGGGGATCACCACATAATCAGGCATGGTGCCGAGTTCCTGGAATTGACGCCAGGTTTCGACGGCCGCGTAAACGTAACCCAATGCTCCGATCGGCGGGCTGTCCATGCCCAGATGGATGACGTAGGGGCGGCGGCCACGCCTCTCGCACTCCTCTGCCAGGTGGTCGAGATTGGCGTCGGCGCCGGCCTCGTTCTCGCCTTCGGGAAAACGATGAATCTCGGCGCCCAGAAGCTGGCTCAGCAAAACATTGCCGGAGGCCGCATAAACCGGATCATTCTTCGGCACCCGATCCTCGAGCTGGACAATCGCGTGCCAGCCCAGCTTGCGAGCCGCTGCTGTTGTCGATCGGACGAAATTCGATTGCACGGCGCCGGTGATCAGCACGGTGTCGCAGTCCCGCTCAGCGCCCTGGCCGAGATAATACTCGAGCTGCCTGGTCTTGTTGCCGCCCATGGCCAGCGGTTGGGTATCGTCGCGCTTGGCGTAGAGCGTTATGCCAAGGTTTTCGCCCAGTCGCCGCAGCACGTCGAGGCCGGAGCGGACCAGACCCAGGTCGACCCGCGGGTGCCGCTCAAGTTCCGGCAGCAGATCGATATCCGCAAGACGATCAGACAACATCCAGAAGCCCTCTGCTCAGCAACGAAAATCCCATGATCACAAGAACAATCTCGAGAAACAGGCGCAGGCGATCCGTGCCGACCGCATTGCGTCCGGCAAGGCCCAGCCCGATGCCAAGCACCACCGCAGGCAGCAAAACCAGGGCCAGGCTCCAGCTGCCCTCACCGCGCTGCGTCAACAGCACGTGGATGAGCAACGCCACCGTATAGGCGACGAAGAAATAGGCCCTCAACGTGGCGCGGACGGCGGCCGGATCGAGCCCGCCACTCAGCAACGTCCAGAGTGCGATCGGTCCCGGCACCGCCAGCGCGCCGGTCATGCCGCCCGACACGGTGCCGCCCAAGCGCATCACCCAGGGCGCCGGGCCGGCGCCGGCGGATTGCGGGGCCGGGAAAAACCGCAGTTGCGCCACCGCCAGCAGCACGACCACGCCGCTGGCGATCTTCAGGCTGGTGGAGTTTGCCATCAGCAGCAGGATCGTGCCCACGGGTATTCCGATGCAGGCCCACAAACAAAGCTGCGCCAGCGGCCGGCCGGCAACGTCGCGCAGTTCCGTCGGCAAGAGGCAGGCGGTCAGAACCAGATTGAGAATGATCGCCGTCTGGATCGCGGATGCACCGTCGAGGAAAAACAGCAGTGACGGCCCGGCGATCAGGCCGAGACCGACGCCGGTCGCAACCTGCAGGGTTGCGCCGAGCAGCACCAGACCAAAGGCCAGGCCGAACTCAGCCAATGGCCACTCTGTCAGCACGGACGTCCACATGCCGACAACTTAGGATGCCGCTTTCTTATAAAACAATTGACTTTTTTCTCCTTATTACATTAACAATCCTAATGTAATGTTGAACGACCGTCTCAGCTTGCGCGCCATTCACGCATTCCATGCGGTCGTCACATTGGGCTCGGTGGCTGCCGCTGCGGAACAGCTCAACGTAACCCAGCCGGCCATCAGCCATCTTCTGAAGTCACTGGAGGCGTGGACCAATCTGACGCTGTTTCGCAAGATCGGCCGACGGCTGGAATTGACCGAAGACGGCCAGGTGTTTTTCGGTGACGTTGCCTCAGCTCTGCCCATCATCTCGAACCTGCAGGAATCGGCCGAGGCAATCCGCAACGCAAAGCGCGGCCATGTGCGCATCGTCGCCATCCCGGTGGTCTCGGAATATCTCCTGCCGGCGATGCTCGGCCGCTTCATGCGCGACAACCCGTATGTCGAAATCACCCTGGAAGTTGCCGACACTCACCGCGCACTTACGCTGCTTGAGGCCGGCACGGTCGACCTCGCGCTGGTCTCCGGCGTTCGCGACAAAACCCACATGGTTCATGCCGACCTGTCCACGCGCTCGGTGCTGATCGTACCGACAGACTGGCGCGCCGGCAGTGCCTTTCCGGTGGAACTGACTTCAATCCGGTCGGAGCCGTTCATCGCCCTCAATACGGGAAGCCCGTTCCGATATGCACTGGACCAGCATCTGGCGCGAGCGAATCTGTCGATCAAAATCCGCGCCCAGGTACGGACCCAAAGCGCCATTGCCGGTTTGGTTGCCAGCGGCGTCGGCATCGGCATTGTCGACCAGATCGTGGCGGCCCGCCCTATCGAGGGAATCCGGGCCCTGGCCTTTGAGCCGGCCCTGCGCTGGTCGTTCAACCTGGTATCGCGCCGTTCGGGAACACTGTCGACGTCGGCTCAGCGCCTGGCTGAATACCTAAGAGATCAGCTCGTCGGCCAGTATGAAGAAACCCATTGAATCAGCAGTCGCGTGCAGCGACAACAGCCGCCACTAGATCTTCGGGTACTTCATCCGGATCCATGTTGGCGCCTTCGCCGCTTTGCCGTGCCAGCTCCAGGGACGCCTTGTAGGCCTTCAGGTAGGTGCGACATTCCGGGCAAACCTTCAAATGCAGGTCGAACACGAATTTCTGCCTTGGGGGCAGTTCGCCCTCCAGATAGGCCAGAATGAACTCCTCGAAGGTCTCGCAGGTGATCATCAGCGGTAGCTTGAACATGACGCCGCGGATGCGGCGCATGATGGTCGGATTATCCTGAGTCATTCCATCTGCCCCTTGAACAAAGGCTCCAGCAGCCGCTTCAGGGCGGCACGGGCTCTGTGCAGTCTCACCTTCACATTGGCTTCGCTGATGCCGAGACTTTCAGCGACTTCACCCGTCGACATTTCTTCGATATCGCGCAACACCAGTACGACACGATAGCTGTCGGGAAGCTGCCCGATCTTGGCGGAGACAAGTGCCTTGGTGTCCGCTTGCAACGCCAGCGACTCCGGTGTTTCCGTCGTCATCCAGCGCTCCTCGATGCGGCATCCGTTGGCATCGAAGACGGGCAACAAGTCATCGATCGGCACGGTTTCCATGCGTCCGGCCTTGCGCATCAGCATCAGACATTCATTGACAAGAATGCGGTGCATCCAGGTCTTCACGGCAGCGCGACCATCGAAGGTGGACAGTTTGTCGAATATCTTTGCGAAAGCGTTCTGGACGGCGTCCTCGGCATGGTGGGAGTCACGCAAGATGCGGTTGGCCACGGCCAGCATCCAGCCGATATGCTGACGCACAAAGCGCTCCGTCGTGGCCGCATGCCCTGCCTTGAGGTCGATGACGATGTCGTCTTCGCTGCCCGGTCCTGCCCGCGATGGCTGTCCTTCAGCACTCAATCGCTCGTCCTGTCGAAGCAATTTCGAATTTCCGACGCCGCCCTGTAACCTTATGCGGCGCCCCTGCATCTGACAAGAAGTTGCCAGAGCGCAACCCTATGATGCCGGCCGAGACAATCGGTGCGGAAAAACGGGAGGGATCGGCCTTAGAGCCTATCATGGTTAGATTGAGGCAATTCGAGCATCCTGACACTGCGGCCGTCCGCCGACCGCAAACCCGAAGGGCCGGGCGCATCGGCAGAATGGTTCAATCTAACCATGATAGGCTTTAGATGACCGGTTTGCTGCTTCTAGCGGTGTTCGCCATGGCGTTCTCGATGATCGCCAGACGGCTGGAGTCGACCGTCCTGACCGCGCCGATGCTGTTTCTCGCCTTCGGTCTTTTGATGGCCGAAACCGGCCTGATGTCACACGAGGGCGCCGAGGAAACCTTGCATCTCGTGGCGGAAATCGCGCTGATCGTGCTGCTGTTTCTTGACGCGGCGCAGATCGACCTGAAGACACTGCGCAAACGCCATATCTGGCCGGTGCGCATGCTGGTGATTGGCCTGCCTCTGTCGCTGGTCTTTGGCACGCTGGCCGCGGCCCCATTCCTGCCCGGATGGCCGCTTGTTGCCGTTGCGCTGGTCGCCGCCATTCTGGCACCCACCGATGCGGCGCTCGGACAGGCCGTCGTCAGCAATCCCGACATCCCACAGCGACCGCGGCGGGCACTGACGGTCGAAAGCGGACTGAATGACGGGCTGGCACTGCCGGCGGTGCTGCTGTTTGCCAGCCTGACAGCGGAGATGTCCGATCGCAGCAATGCCGACTGGCTGATCTTCGGCGCAAAACAGATCCTGCTGGGGCCGCTGGCCGGCGCCATTGCCGGGACGATCGGCGGGTTCGTTCTCATCCAGGCCAAGCGGTTCGGAACCACGGCGGACACGTTCGAGGGTGTCGGCGCCATTGCACTGGCCGGCGGCTCCTACGTTGCCGCCACCCTGATCGACGGCAATGGCTTCATCGCCGCCTTCGTATCGGGGCTCTTCTTCGGCAACGTGGTGCAAGGTCGCTGCAAGTTCATCTATGAGTTCACCGAAAGCGAGGGGCAGTTGCTGACCTGGGGCGCGTTCTTCCTGCTTGGCCTGGCCCTGGTGCCGGAAGCGCTGCAGCACCTGACCTGGCAATGGCTGGCGATCATCGCACTCAGCCTGTTCGTGGTGCGGCCGCTTGCCATCTGGATCTCGCTGATCGGAACCGATGCAGCGCCGGTCACCCGCATCTTTTTCGGCTGGTTCGGTCCGCGCGGCCTGGCAACGGCCCTGTTCGCGCTGCTCGTCGTCTCGAAGATCGACCACGCCTATGCGGAACCGGTTCTGCTGATCGCCGTCAACGCGGTCTGGATCAGTGCCCTGCTGCACGGAATAAGCGCCGTACCCGGCGCGCGCTGGTACGCCGGCCGGGTTGCCGCCATGGGCGACTGCCCTGAGGCCGCCGAAATCGACACCTCCGCAAAACCGCTTCGCACCACGCAACCAACCGACAATCCATAATGAGGGAGCCACAATGAACAAGATCGCAATCGCCGACTACGACGCCGTACCCGACCGCCAACCGCAACACGCGCTGGTAGCGGACGTGGACCTCGTCGTTGTGCGTTTCGACGACGATATCGCGGTGTTCTACGGCCGCTGCCTGCACCGCGGCGCGCTGATGGCTGACGGTTTCGTGCGCGGCCGCAACCTGATCTGCGGCGTTCACAATTGGGACTACCGGCTGGACTCAGGCGTCTCGGCCTACAACAACGATGAGGCGCTGCCGAAATTCTCGCACTGGGTCGAGGGCGGCAAGGTGCTGGTGGATGAGGATGAAATTGCCGCCTGGGCGAAGGAAAATCCGCAACCGTTCGCCCGCAAGGCCTATCTCGGAAATTACGCCGATACCGGCCATGGGACCGAGGAGGAACCCTATAACCAGCTGATCCAGGGCTATGCCCGCTCAGGCCTCAAGCGCACCGGCCATCACGGCCAGGTGGATGCGATGGGTGTCCCGCGCACGCAACTGCCGGATTGGGACGACATTCAGATCCTGACCGCTCAGCTTCATCGTGTGCCGATGCTCGACGAAGACCCGGTGGGCACCGATGTGACCATCGGTCCCAACGCACAGAAGCCGCTGAAACTGGATATTCCCCTCTTTGTCTCCGATATGAGTTTCGGCGCCCTGTCGGAGCCGGCCAAGATATCGCTGGCGCGCGGAGCCGAGCTTGCCGGCACCGGCATCTGCTCCGGCGAAGGCGGCATGTTGCCGGAAGAGCAGGCGGAGAATTCGCGCTATTTCTACGAGCTTGCCTCCGGCCGCTTCGGCTTCGATTGGGACAAGCTCGACCGGGTTCAGGCTTTCCATTTCAAGGGCGGCCAGGGTGCCAAGACCGGCACCGGCGGGCACCTGCCCGGCCCCAAGGTCAAGGGCAAGATTGCCAAAGTGCGTGGCTTGCCGGAAGGCGAAGCGGCCATTTCGCCGCCGCGCTTTCCGGACTGGACAGAGGTGGGCCAGATCAAGGACTTCGCCGACGAGGTGCGGAGCCGAACGGGTGGCATCCCGATCGGTTACAAACTGTCTGCCCAGCATATCGAGAAAGACATCGATGAGGCACTTGAGGTCGGTGTCGACTACATCATTCTCGATGGTCGCGGCGGCGGAACGGGGGCTGCGCCGATCCTGTTTCGTGACAACATCTCGGTGCCGACCATTCCGGCGCTGGCCCGGGCGCGCCGCCATCTCGACGGCAGCGGCCGCAGCGATGTGACACTGGTGATCACCGGGGGCCTGCGCAAACCTGCCGACTTCATCAAGGCGCTTGCGCTGGGGGCCGATGCCGTGGCGGTGTCCAACGCCGCAATGCAGGCAATCGGCTGCATCGCCATGCGCGCCTGCCACACCAACAATTGCCCAGTCGGCATCGCCACCCAGAAACCGCACCTGGTCAGCCGCATCGTTGTCGAGAAGTCGGCCGAACGTCTGCAGAACTTCTTTGAGGCATCGGTGGAACTCATGCAGGTCATGGCACGCGCCTGCGGCCACGATCACCTGTCGAAATTCAATGTCGATGATCTGACAACCTGGAAAAAGGATATGGCCGATCTATCTGGCGTCGCTTATGGCGGCGTCGCCTGAGGCGGCAAATTGGGAGAAATTGCATGACCGAACAAACGCTTGAATGGATCCGCGTCGGCCATGTCGACGACCTGCCGGAAGGCCGGGTGAAAACCGTCACCGCGCGCAACGTGTCGATCTGCCTGGCGCATTTCGACGGCCAGTGGTCGGCGATGGACAACCACTGTCCGCACCAGGGCGGCCCACTGGGCGAAGGCTCCATCGAGGACGGTGTCGACGGCAAATGCTGGATCCGCTGCCCGTGGCACGGCTGGGACTTCGACCCGCTGACCGGCCTTCCGCCGGGCGGCCACAAGGACACCGGGCAAACGCTCTATCCGGTGGAGGTGCGCGACAAGGACGTATTCGTCGGGCTGGAGCCCGAACCGGAGCGCGAACGCACCGTGACCGACGCAATGACCGAGACAATGATCAATTGGGGCGTCAAAAGCGTCTTCGGCATGGTTGGCCATTCCAATCTTGGCCTGGCCGATTCCATCCGCCTCGCAGCCGGGGACGGACGACTGAACTATTACGGCATCCGTCACGAGGGCGCCGCCGCCTTCGCAGCGTCCGCCTACGGCAAACTGACCGGCGTGCCGGCGGCCTGTGTGACCATCGCGGGGCCCGGCGCTACCAACCTGTTGACTGGCATGTGGGACGCCAAGGTGGATCGGGCCCCAGTGCTGGCGTTGACCGGCCAGGTGCAAACCCAGGTTTTCGGCCCCGGCGTCTTCCAGGATATCGATCTGAAATCCGCCTTCGACGCCGTGTCGCGCTTTTCCCAGACGGTACTGTCGACGTCGAAACACACCGAGCTGATGTCGCTCGCCTGCAAGAATGCCTGCGTGGAACGCGATGTCGCTCATCTGATCTTCCCGGACGACGTGCAGACGTTGCCGAGCAAGGCCAAGGCGCGCGGACCCAAGGGCCGTGTTGGCGACACCGCTATCAAACCATCTGACGGCGATGTTGAAGCGGCACGGGAGATGATCAACGGCGCGAAGCGGCCGATCCTCATCGTCGGCCATGGCGCAATCGAAGCGCGTGATCACATCATTGCCTTTGCAGAAAAGCTTGGTGCGCCGGTGCTGACCACGTTCAAGGCGAAGGGCCTGATCCCCGACAGCCATCCAAATGCCGCCGGCGTCCTTGGCCGATCGGGAACGCCGATCGCCAGCTGGTTTGTCGCCACGTCGGATCTGGTGATTACCTTCGGCACATCGTTTTCCCAGCACACAGGGATCGAGCCATCGAAGCGCATCATCCAGGTGGATTTCGAGCGCATGCAGCTCGGCAAGTTCCATAGGGTGACCTTGCCGGTCTGGGCCGAAATCGGCGCCTTCTGCCGGGTGATGTCAGGTGAGGTCGAGAAACACCCGGAAGCTCCGGATCAAATTGCCGAACTGGCGGAACGCTGGCAGATCTGGCGCACCGAAAAACAGTCGCGGCTGGCGGAGGAAAAGGGCAATGGCATCCACTCCTTCGCCGTCTTCGACGCGCTGACAAATCTCTGCCCGAAAGACGCGATCATCGCGGTCGACGTCGGCAACAACACCTATTCCTTTGGCCGTTATTTCGAGACCTGCGGCGACCAGCGGGTGCTGATGTCGGGCTATCTCGGGTCCATCGGCTTCGGATTTCCGGCGGCCATGGGCGCCTGGGCAGCAACCCGGGATCACGATGCGTTTCGCAACCGAAAGGTGATTTCGGTTTCCGGTGACGGTGGTTTCGGGCAATATGCAATGGAGTTCACGACGGCGGTGAAATACGGCATGGATATCACCCATATCCTGCTGAACAACGGCCAGTTGGGCAAGATCTCGAAAGAGCAGCAAGCCGGCCAATGGCCGGTCTGGGAAACCCAGCTGACAAACCCGTCATTTGCCGCTTTCGCCCGGCTTTGCGGAGGTCACGGAACACGGGTGACCGAAGCTGCGGAACTTGAGGCCGCCATGCGTGAAGCGCTTGCTGTCGAAGGACCGTCGCTGGTCGAAATCATGACCGACGCCGAACTCGTGTAAACGGAACCGAGGAGACGCAGCCATGCCTCAGACCGCAGGACTAGACACGGTCGCCCCGGACGCGCTGGCGGATGCCCGCAGGATGGCACACAACGCGGCACAGATCGCCGCGCTGGCCGCCCTTGCCAATATCGAAGCGCGACCGGACTACAGCCACACCGCACTGCAATGGGAAGCGGCACATGGCGGCTTCCAGACCAACGTCATGGCCACCAGCGATGGCCCGGTCATGATCCGCGTGACCCTGTCACCGCTCGCCATGTGGCTGGTGCGCGGCGGCGAAACGGTTGGCACGATCGATCTCGACGACACGTCGGAAGCCGACTGCATGGCGTGGCTCGACGAAGAACTGATCGAACGCGGACTGAAGGCGGCCTCCAGCGTCAAGCACCCGTTCAAGCTGCCTAAAGACGTGGCAGCGATCGATCATTTCAACACGGAAGGTCTGGATGCCGGCCTGCAGGTCTTGTCGCGCTGGTATGACCTCGCCAACCATCAGTTGATGAACTTTGCGCACCGGCACAGTGGCCTCGTGCCCGGCCCCGGGCCGGTCTGGTGCTGGCCGCACCATTTCGACATCGCCACTTATGTCGGCCTGGAAGCCGGTGATGGCGAAAGCGCCAAGGGCATCGGTTGCGGCATGTCGCCGGGCGACAAGAGCTATGGCGAGCCGTATTTCTACATCAACCCATGGCCGCGACCGGACGCGAATTCGCTCCCGAACCTTCCGGCTCCGGGACAATGGCATACGGAAGGCTTCGTTGGCGCCGTGGCGACTGCCTCGCGCCTGCTGGAAAGGCCGCACGTGGACAGCGCTCTGGCTGAGTTCATCGAGGGCGCGTTTTCAGCCAGCCGTTCGACACTCGGGAGCTGAGTTTCCGCCGGCGCCACGACCAGAATTACGCTGTCGGTCGGTTCATTCGCTGGTGATGCCCAACGTTTCGAGAAAGCTGACAAGTATCGGATAGTCCGTCCGTATCTCGGGAAAGACGCAGACATAGGGTCGTGTCATATCGATGGAAATCGGTGAGGGCATGATGAGCGATCCCTCCCTGACCTGCGTCTCGACAAAGGTGCTCGGCACAAGGGCCACACCCGCGCCGTTGCGCGCTGCCGCGATGGCAACCGATAGATCGCTCATGATCATTCCGGACTGGACCGAGCCCTCACGCTGGCGACCAGCCTGACGATACCAATCCCGCCAGCTCGGACTGCTGGCATAGGAAGGCCCCCAGTTGACTTGAATCAGCCGTTCTTCCGGCACATTGACAAGTCTGCCCTCCGGATCGCCGTACTCCCGCCAGAACGCGTCGGAGCAAACCGGCACAGCCACATCGGAAAAGAGTATTTTCTCCCGGAAACCGGAATAATAGGACGATTGGTAGGTGAGACGGACGTCCACGCTGTCCCTGACGAAGTCGATCGGATCCTCCCGAACCGTGACATCGAGAACGGCACCGGTCTCAGCGCTGAATTCAGACACCCTGGGCATGAGCCAGCAATCGGCCAAGGACGGAATCACGCTGACGACCAGTTGCCGCGGCCGTCGTGCCTGTTGCAAGCGCCCCGTGACCTCGGCGATTTCATCGAAGGCATGAGACAATCTCGGAAAGAGTTCAGACCCGGCATCCGTGAGAAAAATGCGATTGCCGAGACGCTCGAAAAGCATCTTTCCCAAGTGCTCTTCCAGACTTCTGACTTGCAGACTGACAGCAGCCGAGCTGACGCCAAGTTCCTCTCCGGCACGCACGAAACTACCGCACCGCGCCGCCGCTTCGAAAGCCCGCAATCCGGTCATAGACGGGATTCTGCGCATGAGTTTCCCCTAATTTTTCTTAGGGTAGACAACATTTTTTATCGTTGCAATCGAATGTGATCCGTCCAATGTCGCATTACGATCCGCAAGGAGGTCCTGACGAATGGAAGAACTGCTCGATCTCGGCCGCTACCCGCTGCACAAGCCGGAAAGCGAAGATTACACACAGCTCGTGCAACGCTGTAGAGAGGCCCTGGACTCCAACGGTATGTACGACCTGCCGGGGTTCTTTCACGATCATGTCGTTGAACAGGCCGCCGAAGCAGTAAAGCCGGCCATGGCGACCGAAGCTTACCTGCATGCGCGGACACACAACGCCTATTTCGAGAAATCAGTCCCGGGACTGTCCGATGACCATCCTGCGCTGAAACAGGTGAAAACCATCAACCATACCCTCTGTGCAGACCAACTCGGCGACAACCCGGTAATCCGGCTTTACGAATGGGCGCCCTTTGCCGACTTCCTGGCGGCCACGATGCGGAAGGAAAAACTGCATCCGATGATCGATCCGATCGGCCGGGTGAACGTCCAGGCAAGTTATGAAGGCGAAGCGCTGAACTGGCACTTCGACCGGTCGGAGTTCACCACGACGATGCTGCTTCAGGCGCCGGAAGAAGGCGGGGAGTTGGAATACCGCTCCGATCTGCGCACGCCCGAAGACCCGAACTATGAAGGCGTGGCGGCCGTGTTGAATGGCGAAGATCCACACGTTAAACGCATCAGGCTCACGCCCGGTACCTTGAACGTGTTCAAGGGTGTGAACACCATGCATCGCGTGGTGCCGGTGAAGGGACCAAAGGAGCGGATCGTGACGATCTTCACGTTCTACGAACGACCGGGCGTGATCCTCACTCCGGAGGAGCAGTTGGGTTTCTACGGCAGAACCGCGACGGCCTGACCTCAAGCGACAGATACCCCATTGTCGGACCTCATCTTCGTCCTGTAGCTTCCGCAGCGGCACCCCAAAAGAAGGGCCAGGCGGATGAAATCTATCAGGGCCGGAGTATTGGACATCGGCTATCTCGACAGCGGACCGATCGATGGACCGCCGGTCATTCTGCTCCACGGCTTTCCCTACGATGCACGCGCCTACGACGCTGTTTCGGAGCAACTCGCCAGCCAGGGATTTCGTTGCCTCGCCCCGTTCCTGCGGGGCTTTGGTCCGACCCATTTCCTGTCGTCCGGCACCATGCGCTCCGGCCAACAGGCAGCACTGGCGGCCGATCTCACGGCCTTCATGGACGCGCTCTCCATCGATCGGGCGCTGCTCGGCGGCTATGACTGGGGCGGCCGGGCCGTTTGTATCGTGGCGGCGCTCTGGCCCGAGAGGGTCAAGGGTCTCGTCAGTTGCGGACTGGGTTACAACATCCAGGACATCCCCAACGCCTGGCGCCCGGCTCCGGCCGAAGAAGAGGCCCGCTACTGGTACATCTACTATTTCCACACCGAACGCGGCCGGGTCGGACTGACGGAAAACCGGCATGATATCTGCCGCTACATCTGGTCCCTGTGGTCGCCAAGTTGGCGGTTCGACGAGGCGACCTATGGCGCCAGCGCCTTGTCGTTCGACAACCCGGATTTCGTCGAGATCGTCCTCCATTCCTATCGGCACCGTTTTGGTGGTGTTCCCGGCGATCCAGCCCTTGACCATGTCGAGGCACGACTGGCGGAACAACCGGATATCACAGTCCCTTGTGTCGTGCTGCAGGGGAAGGACGATACCGTCGACCCACCGCCGGAAGAGGATCTTGACCGTGTGCATTTCACGGGGCCTTATGATCGCAAGATCCTGGCGCACACCGGGCACAATCTGCCCCAGGAGGCACCGCAGGACTTTGCATCGGCGATCCTTTCCTTGGCCGATCGGTAGAGCAGGACCTTCCATGAAAATTGCAAAAATTGATCTCTATCAGGTCGATTTGCCCTATGCGGGCGGCACCTACGAGCTTTCTGGCGGGCGGACTTTCACCAGCTTCGACGCCTCCATTGTGCGTATCACGTCCGATACCGGTCACGAAGGTTGGGGAGAGTCCACGCCTTTCGGCCCAACTTACATTGCCGCACACGCGCGCGGTGCACGCGCCGGCATTGCCGAGATCGCGCCGCATCTGCTGGGACGGGATCCGCGTGAAGTTGACCGGATCAACGATGCGATGGACGAGGCGTTGACCGGACACAACCATGCCAAGGCGGCGCTTGACGTTGCCTGCTGGGACCTGTTCGGCAAATCGACAGGTCTGCCGGTCTCAGCGCTTCTCGGGGGCGCAACAGGACGCCCGCTGCCGGTCATCAGTTCCATCTATGCCGGCACACCGGATGACATGCGCGCGCGCGTTTCCGACCATCGGGCGCGGGGATATCGAGGACATTCGATCAAAATCGGCGCGTCGGAGGCCGAGGGCGGTCCGGCCCTCGACGCGGAGCGCATTGCCGCCTCACTCGCTGACCGACAACCCGGGGAATATTTTATCGTCGACGCCAATGGCGGTCTTGGTCCGGAATCCGCGCTGCGCATGCTCGGTGCCCTGCCCGCGGGTCTGGATTTCGTGCTTGAGGCTCCCTGCGCGACCTGGCGCGAGACCATCTCGCTGCGACGCAGGTGCCACGTTCCGATCATCCTCGATGAACTGGCGCAAATGGATGAGGATCTGGCGATGCTCGTCGCCAACGATGTGGCCGACGGCGTCGGTCTGAAGATCACCAAAGCCGGCGGACTGACCCATGGCCGCCGCCAGCGGGATATCTGCCGCGCCTCGGGGCTGACGATGAGCGTTCAGGACACAGTCGGTTCGGCACTTGCCTTCGCAGCGATCGTGCATCTGGGGTCGACCGTGCCGACCCGTCTCCTGCGTTGCGTGCTGGACACTCGCGACATGGTTCGTTTCGACATCGGATCGTTCGACGTGCCGATCCGCGACGGAGGCGTCCGGCCACCGGACCTGCCAGGCCTGGGCTTGGCCGTTGATTGTGATGCTCTGGGTGATCCCGTGGCATCGTGGGGCGACTGATCGCAGCTACCGCCTCGATCCCAGCAACTCCGCAAGGACCGCGGCGTCCGGCAGGCCGGTGACATTCCAGCCGGCCTCGATCAGCCGATCCTGGCCGGCGTCGTCGAGCACACCGTCGCAGCAGGAGCGAACCTTGGCCTCGACTTCCGCATCGGACAGCGGATTGTCGGGACCGCCGCGATAGCGCTCATCGGCCCAGCCGGCCACCTCGCTACCATCGGTCAGGCGAATGGAGATGCGCGAGCGCATGACGTCGAAGCCCTGGGCTTCGATCTCATTGTCGAGCTCCGTGCGGATACGGCGCTGCATCGCTTGCATGGCGTCGCTGCCAACGAAAGCATCGGAAAATTCATGCTTTCCGGCTTTGCGTGCCAGAGCGATCATGGACAGGGCCGCCGGCAGCGAGAATTTCGCCTGCAAATGGTTGGCGGCTATCGGATACCGAATGGGTTTGAGAATGTTGGTGCCGGCATGAACCGTGACACTGTCGATCGCATCCGGAGCGATATCGGCATCGGTCACAAGCCGCAGCATCAGATCGATGGTCGGGTGGGTGAGCACACCACAGGGATAGGGCTTGATGGAGACGCCCGGCTGCAGGATCGACCAGGTGTTGCCGAAGCCCTGGCTCACCTTTTCCGGACTGACGCCACCGCCCTGCACGGCGAAGAAACCCCAGGGCCCGTCCAGCGCTGCCGGGTCGGCCGTGTAGCCGCGGGCCGCAAGCAGGGCGGCCGTGATGCCATTTTCGCAGGCACGGCCGACATGCAGCGGCTTGGTCATCGTGCCGAAATTGCAGCGAATGCCAGCAGCGAAACTGGCCGCGATGCCGAAGCCCCAGCGAAGCTTGTCGCCGCTCAGGCCGAGCAGCTTCGCGGCCGCGGCATAGGCGCCGAAGGTGCCGACCGTGCCGCTCGAATGCATGCCGCGCATATAGTGCTGCGGCAACATCCACTCGGATATCTTGCACTCGACTTCGAACCCGGTGAGGAAAGCCGTCATGAACCGCCTGCCATCGACGCCGCCAAGCTTCTGCGCCATGACCAGGGCTGCCGTCAGCGGCGGAATGGTGGGGTGCGTCAACAGGCCGTAGATGTGTGCCGGGTCGTTGCTGACCTGGGTGTCGTCCCAGTCATGGGCGTGGCCGGCGGTGCCGAGCACCCGGGCGGCCATGGCCGCCGGCACCTTTTCGGTCCGACCCACCAGCCAGGCGTCTTCCCGGCCACCGGAGTCGCGCGCCTCGTCGACCAGAAATTCCACCATGTCATGGTCCGATCCGGCGACATAAAGCCCCAGACCGTCGAGCAGGCACCGCGTTCCGATCAACACGGCCTCTTCCGGCAGATCGTCAAAGCCGACCCGTTCGACAAATTCGGCCGCTGCCTCGGTTACGGCTGTCTGTTCGGGCATGTCGGCGAAAATATTCCTGGCGACGGACATCAAACTTGATCCTTTTCTGCGAGCTTATGGTTGGCGTTTTTGTTTGAAAGACGGCGCTCACTCGTTGCCGTGGGCGAGCCGGTCGGCCACGTCGCGGCGACGGGTCTTGATGAACCGGCCGAGCGGTGTCGACAGGATGCTCAACGCTGCGAGCGCAAAGAACACAACAGCGATCGGTCGCGTCAGAAAGCGCCAGGCGTCCTGATCGAACAGGATCATCGACTGGGCCAGCGAGTTCTCGACCATATGGCCAAGGACAAGACCCATGATGATCGGCGCGGGTGAGAATCCGGCCCGGTTCAGGAAGTAGCCGACGAAACCGGCGATCAGCATGATGTAGACGTCGTTCAGCGACTGCCCGACACCATAGGCACCGACCACGCACAGGCAGAACACGGCAGGCCACAGGAACTGGCGAGGGATCAGCGAGATGCGGGAGAAGTAGCGAGCGCCGGCAAGCCCGAAGCCGAGAAACACGATATTGGCCAGAAGCATGGCAAAAAAGATCGCGTAAAGCAGGTTCGGCTGGTTTTCGAACAGATAGGGTCCGGGGCGCAGGCCGTGGATCTGGAGACCGCCCAGAATGACAGCGGCGGTTGCCGAACCCGGGATGCCGAGCGCCAGCGTTGGGACCATGGCGCCGCCGGTAGCGGCGTTGTTGGCCGCCTCGGGTCCGGCCACGCCCTCGATCTCGCCCTTGCCGAAATTGTCCTTGTTCTTCGACCAGCGCTTGGCTTCGTTATAGCCGATCATGGCGGCAACGGTGCTGCCCTCGGCCGGCAGGATGCCGACAAAGGTGCCGATGCCGGAGGAGCGCAGAATGGTCTTCCAGACCCGCCGGAAGTCATCGATGCTCGGCAGCTTGAGGGCCGACATGGAGAACCGCTCCAGCGGCCGGTCCTTTTGGCCGGCCTGATCGAGCAGCTCGGCCATGGCGAACAGACCGATCAGCACGGGGATGAAACTGATGCCCTCATAAAGCTCCGGCACGCCGAATGTGAACCGTTCGACACCGGTCGTCAGATCGACACCGACAGTGGCCAGCAGAACGCCGAAGGCGCCGCCGATCAGATTCTTGACGGCCGATTTGCCGCTGATCGAGGCAAGCATCGATAGGCCGAATACGGTCAGTGCGAAGTATTCCGGTGGACCAAAGCGATAGGCGACGTTGGCCAGGAACGGCGCGGCGAAGATCAGCACGAACAGGCTGAAGATGCCACCGACGACACTGGCCGCCGCGGCCATGCCGAGCGCCCGACCGGCCTGGCCGTTCTTTGCCAAGGGGTAGCCGTCGAACGCGGTGGCCGCTGCGGGCGGCGCCCCAGGCGCGTTGATCAGGATGGCAGTGATCGACCCGCCGAAGGTGCCGGCACAGTAGAGTGCGGCCAGCATGGCAATCGCCGGCACGGGCTCAAGATAGATGGTGAAGGGCAGCAGCAGCGCCACGGCCATGGAACTGGACAGGCCAGGCAAGGCGCCAACCAGCACGCCGACGAGTGTCCCGGCGCAGATGAGAAAGAGTGTTTGCGGCTGCAGGATTTCCAGCAATCCACCGAGTACGAAGTCCATGATCGGCCTCCTTCAGCTCAAGAATGCCAGTGGTCCGAGCGGCAAGCGCAGACCAAGCAAGATCTGAAACACGACGTAGATCGCCACGGGCACGCCCAAGGCGAACGCGCCGACGATCCTCAGGTCGCGTGCGCCCCATAGAAGCGGCAGGGCAATGCAGACGAGAAAGAACGCCAACGGCACGCCGATGATTGGAAACAGAATGGCCGTTACCGCGAGCAGTGCAGCTGTTGCCCACATGCGCCACGGCGGTGCGGCTTCCGCTTCGGCTGCTCCGGCGCGCAGGCCCTGCGCCATCATGATGACGGTCAGAACCGCGATGACGCCGAGAACCAGGCGCGGCATGTGCGTGGCCGGCATGCCTTGGGCCATGCCAAGGGGGTCACTGTCGAATGTCGTGGTGACGTAAAAGAGTGCGGCGCACAGAGCCAGAATCAGGCATCCGGCTACGAAGTCCCTGGGCAACGACATGGCGTATCCTCCCTGCCATGGCGGCGCGCGCCGGTGCAGCGCGCGCTCATTTTTCGGTGTCGACTATTTGCGCAGACCCAGCTCGCCCAGCGTGTCGTAGATGCTGGCATACATGGAGCGGATCTGGGCATCCCATTCTTCGGCGTCGCCGACCGATGAGGCGTCGAGACCGATGCCGGAAAGATAGGCCTGGTAGGTGCCGTGCTTCATTGCCTTCAGGAGTTTCTCCTCGAGCAGAGCAACCCGTTCCGGCGGCGTGTCGGCCATGACGATGATGCCGCGCACGGTGGAGAAATTGACGCCGTCGATGCCCAGTTCAGCCAGGGTCGGCGTGTCGGGCAGTGCTGCCAGGCGCTTTTCGGCCATCACGGCGATCGGGACGAAATCCCCCGACTCGATGCCGTCGACGGCTTCGCCGTAGTTCAGCCCGGCGGCCTGGATGTTGCCGCCCATCAGGTTGGTGATCATGGCACCGCCACCGTCGAACGGCACATAGGCGAGCTTGATGTCTGACTTCTTGGAGAAGGTGATGGCCGCGATGTGATCGATGCCGCCTGCCTGGGTACCGCCCCATTTGATCGGGGACGTTCTTGACGCTGCCTTCATGTCATCCAGTGAAGCCAAGCCGGTCTTCTTGTTGACCACGACAATGATGGGATCGTCGGTCGAGCGGACCACGCCCTTGACGTCGTCGATGCCAATCGGCGACCTGCCGCGGGCCATGGTGATGAGATGCGTCGGCGTGATCGCCATCAGCGTATGTCCATCGGCCGGCTTGCCGGCGGCATAGGACATGGCCACCGTTCCACCGCCACCTTTCTTGATCTGCACGAACGCATCAGCTTTCAACTCGCGTCGCGCCCGGATGAGCAATGTGCGTGCGGTGGTGTCGGTGCCGCCGCCGGCCGATGCGTGCGTAACGACTTCGATCGGCTGTGAGGGATAGTCTTCGGCAGCAGCAAGGCCGGCTGTCAGCATGAGAGAGCACGCGGCCAAGGCCGCTTTGCGCAGGATCGTCATAGGGTCCTCCCGGAATTTCGATACGACACAGGCTGCGAGGCCTGTCGACAAGCCGGGACGATAGAGATCAAACTGTAAACTGTCAACAGTTTTTAGTTTACGAAAATCCTCGATTGATTGAAATCGACCTTAACGGAGTGGTTTGGACGATTCAGGCGGGGGACGACATGCGCGCCCAACCTCCGGCGACGTGCTGGCGCATCGCGGCTTCGGCGGCGTTCACGTCACGGGCCAGGAGAGCATCCATGATGACGCGGTGCTCCCGGTTGGAAATCGCCAGATTGCCTTTCTGATCCAACCCGCGGCGGCGCAGCAAGTGCAGTTGATTGACGATCAAGCGATAGCCCTGCTGCAGCGCCGGGTTCTCGGCGGCTTCAACCAGCAGTTCGTGAAACTCGAGATTGAGGGAATAATAGTCGGAAAGGTTCTCTTCGACTGCGGCAACGTCCATTTTCTCCACGAGTTTCAGCAGCTTCTGGAGTGTCGCGTCGCTTGCCCGCTCGACAATGAGGCGTCCGGTCAGTCCGGCCAGGGCGCCGCGCACCTCGTAGAGATCCCGGGCTTCGTCCAGCGTCATTTCACGCACATACATGCCGTGGTTTGTGGCACTGACAAGAAGGCCGGCCTGTTCAAGGCTTCGGCAGGCCTCGCGGATGGGGCCGCGGCTGACACCGAGCCGGCCGGCAAGTGCGCTTTCGTTGATCCGATCGCCGGCCTCGAGCTCGCCGGAAATGATCATCGCCTCGATGGCCTCGCAGACGATCGTGCTGAGTGTTTTCGACCGTCGCTGGCTGATCTGCTCCAGCGCGGCGTTTGATGGTGTTTCCGTGGACATGGTCGAACCATAAGGTTTGACTGACAACTGTCAACAATTATGGCTCGCCAACCGACCTATCCGCCGGCCAGGCGCGGCAGCAGCATGATTTCGGCGTCCTCAGGCAGGGCCTTGGACCAGGTGTCGCGGTAGATGACGCCGTCGATGGAAACGGCAATGCCGTTGTCGACGAGAGGCTCGAGACCCGGGTACCGCTCCGCCATCTTGCGGAGCAGTTCCCGGATATCCTTGGCTTCGACCTCGATGGTCTGTGTGCCTCCGGCAGCCGCGGCGATCGAGCCCCAGAGCGTCACTTCGACCATCAGTCGGCCTTTTCCTCCAGCGCCTCCAGGATGCGCGGCGGCGACATGGGGATGTGGGTCATGCGCACGCCGGCGGCATGCGACACAGCGTTGGCGATCGCCGCCAGCGGCGGCACAATGGAGGTCTCTCCGACTCCGCGCACCCCATAGGGGTGGTTCGGATTGGGGATCTCGAGGATCTTGGTGTCGATCATCGGCAGGTCGGAACAAACAGGTATGCGATAATCGAGGAAGCCCGGATTCTGCAGCTGGCCCTTGGAGTCATAAATGTACTCCTCGTTGAGCGCCCACCCGATACCCTGGGCCGCGCCGCCCTGGTACTGCCCTTCCACATAGGTCGGATGCACGGCCTTGCCGGCGTCCTGAACCACCGTGTAGCGGATCACCCGCGTCGAGCCGGTTTCCGGGTCGATCTCGACATCGCAGATATGCGTGGCAAACGACACGCCGGCACCATCGGCGACCAGTTCGCTGTGGCCGGCGATCGGTCCGCCGGTTTTCGGCGCAGCCGCGGCAATGTCCTTGACGGACAGCGGCGGCAGGTTGCCGTGCTTCTTGCCCTTGGCCTTGGCGTGACCGTCTTCCCAGATGACGTTTTCGACCGGAATGTCCCACATCATCGCGGCGCGCTGCTTCATCACGGCGATGGCGTTTCGCGCGGCCGAGATGGTCGCCATCGACGACGAGAACGTGCCGCGGCTGCCATCCGTCATGTCATTGTGACCGAGGGATGAGGTGTCCGCCACGATCGCCTTGACCTGATCGTAAGGGATCCCGAGCTCCTCGGCCGCGACCAGCGACAGAGACGCACGCGAGCCACCGACATCCACCGTGCCGACAGCCAGTGTGACCGAGCCATCGACGCCAATGTTGAGATCGGTACAGGTCTGGCCGCCGAAATTGAACCAGAAGCCGCACGCAAGACCGCGACCCTGGTTCTTGCCGAGCTTGGCCTTCATGTGCGGGTGCTTTTTCGCGGCATCCAATGTCGGACCGATGCCGATGGGCCCGTAGACGGGGCCATAGGACGCCTTGGAGCCCTCGCCGGCTGCATTCTTGATGCGGAACGCCACCGGTTCCATACCGACCTTGGCTGCCAGTTCGTCCATGGCGCTCTCGACCGCGAAGGCCGCCATCGGCGCCGACGGCGCGCGGTACGCAGCGGTCTTCGGTCGGTTGACCAGAACCTCGTAGCCGACCGATTTGACGTTATCGAGGTGGTAGCAGGCAAAGGCGGTCATGGCGCCGAGTTCGGCCCACATGCCGTGATAGGGCCCACAGGAATAGCGCAACGTCGCTTCCGCTGCGGTGATCTTGCCGTCCTTGGTCGCGCCCAGCTTGACGTCAATCGAGGTGGCGCTGGTCGGACCGGAGGCACGGAACACCTCTTCACGCGTCATCACCAGCTTGACCGGGCGGCCGGCCTTGCGTGACAGCGCCAGCGCTACCGGCTCGCCCCAGACGTGGGTCTTGCCGCCGAAGCCGCCGCCGATTTCCGACGAGGTGACACGCAGTTTCGATACATCAAGCCCGAGCAACTCGGCGCAATGCTGACGGAAGACGAAATGGCCCTGGGTGCAGACCCAGAGGTCGGCGGATCCATCGGCATTGACGCTCGCCACGCAGGCGTGCGGCTCGATATAGCCCTGATGGGTCTGTTCAGTCTTGAAGCTGTGCTCGACGATGAAATCGGCTTCTTCGAAACCCTTCTCCACGTCGCCATGGCCGTATTCACTGCGCTTGGAGATGTTGGACGGCTTTTTCGGCTTGGGTGTGACACCCCGGGTGATCACATGCTCATGCACCAGAGGGGCGTCGGGTTTGACCGCCTCGTCGACGTCGGTGACGTGCGGCAGAACCTTGTACTGCACCTTGATGAGCTTCAGAGCCTCGCGGGCAGTCTTTGCGTCGATGGCCGCGACCGCGGCCACGGCATGGCCGTCATAATAGGCGGATTCGCGCGCCATGCAGTTGTCGAGAATGTCGAACATCTCGGTATTGCCGTTGGTGAGATCCGGCAGGTCGGCGGCGGTGATCACCGCCTTGACGCCTTTCAGTTTCTCCGCCTTCGACGTGTCGATCTTCTTGATCTTGGCGTGGGCATGCGGGCTTCGCAGCACCCGTCCGACCAGTTGCCCCGGCATGTTGAAGTCAGCGCCATAGCGGGCGCGGCCGGTGACCTTGTCGACACCGTCCGGACGCACGGGGCGGGTGCCGACGGATTTGAATTTCTTGCCTTCATACTTCGCTTGAAAGTCCATCGTCAGGCTCCCTTCATTTCCTTGGCGGCATCCTGGACGGCACGCACGATCTTGTCATACCCGGTGCAGCGGCAGAGGTTTCCGGCCAGGCCGAAGCGGATTTCCTCTTCGGTCGGATCGGGGTTTTTCTCGAGCAGATCCTTGGCTGCAATCAGAAAACCGGGTGTGCAGACGCCGCATTGCAGCGCCGCATGGTCGAGGAATTTTGTCTGCAGCGGATGGAGATCTTCGCCATCGGCCATGCCTTCGATCGTCTCGATTTCACGTCCTTCAGCCTCGGCTCCAAGCACCAGGCAGGAACACACGAGGCGATTGTCGACGATCACGCTGCAGGCGCCGCAATCGCCGGTGCCGCAGCCCTCTTTGCTGCCCGTCATGCCGAGACGGTCGCGAAGCACGTCAAGAAGCGTTTCCTCGGCCTGGCAAAGAAATTCGACGTCATCGCCGTTGATCGTGGTTGAAACAGCTATTGCAGACATCACTTACCTCCTGCCCGTTCGTAGGCGATCCGGGCGGCTCGCTTGGCAAGCACGCCGGCAACTTTCGTTCTGAAATCAACGGTGCCACGCTTGTCGTCGATCGGTTGGCACGCCGCTGAACAGGCCTCAGCCAGCTTGTCCAGCGCTTCATCATCCAGGGTGCTGCCGATGAGCGCCTTGGCGGCCGGCTTGACCAGAAGCACCGTCGGCGCAACAGCACCCAGCGCGACGCGGGCGGCTTTCACTTTGCCCTTTGTATCGAGGGTCAGGCTGACACCGGCGCTCACCACCGCAATATCCATCTCGGTGCGCGGGATGAACCGCAGGTAAGCATCACCGGAGCGCGCTGGCGGCTTGTCCAGCGTGATGGCTTCAACCATTTCGCCCTTGCCGAGCGATGTCTTGCCCGGAGCGGTCACCACCTTCTCGACGGCGACGGTGCGCTTCTTGCCGGGACCTGCAATAACTGCCTTTGCGCCAGCGGCAACCAGGGCCGGCACGCTGTCGGCCGCAGGTGACGCGTTGCAAAGGTTGCCGGCAATGGTGCAGCGGCCCTGTATCTGCTTGGAGCCGATCAGGTTCGCCGCTTCGACGACACCCGGCCAGGCTTTCTTCAACATCGCCGATTCACCCATGACGGCACAGGGAACCGCTGCTCCGACCCAAAAGCCCTTCGCGGTCTTTCGGATCTCGGCCAGACCCTTGACCGATTTGATATCGACAACCAGGTCGGGTTCGACATGACCGCTTTTCATGCGCACCAGCAGATCGCTGCCGCCGGCCAGCACGAAAGCACTGCCTTTGGCCTTGGCCAGAAGTCCGGTCGCTTCCTTGAGCGAACTCGGGCGTTCATATTGCATTGTCAAAATTCCTCTCTTGAGCAGCACTTCTCCTCAATGCCGCCGGGTCGGGACACTCGCTCAAACTCGCCGCGCTTGCAACGGCAAAATGGCATCAGGCCGTCGCAGACCGCTCCATGAACCGTATCCGCATCAAACATTGTGTGTTCTGGCTGATGGTCGACCGGAATTCAATCCCCTCTCCGTGCGGCCATTCATTGCGTCGAACCCAGCGGGGCGATACGGTGGAGACAATCAGAAAATGACAAAGTCGGAGGGAGTCCTGCACCTTGAAGAAGAGCCTTACAATACTTGCCGTCATGGCGGCAACTCTGACACTCGCCCTTCCAGCCGCAGCCGACACGGTCACCATCAATGGCGACGACCTCTACTATGAAACCGTCGGATCCGGTCCCGCCATCATGGTGATGCATGGCGGTCTGGGACTCAGTCATGACTACCTGCGCCCCTATTTCGATCAATTGTCAGACAAGCACACTGTCATCTACTACGACCATCACGGCAACGGACGCTCAGCCAGGCCGGACGACTATGCCGAGATGAGTTTCGACCGCATGGTCTCGGACGCCGAAGCTCTGATGAACCATCTCGGCCACGGGAGCATGACACTGGTTGGTCATTCCTATGGCGGCTTCATCGCGCAGGAATTTGCGGCACAGAAACCGGAACTCCTGGATGGTCTTGTCCTGATCGATACGGTTCCGGCCTTCGACTACAATCCGACGGTGTCCGGGACCGACGAACAGATGGCAGCATTCGGCAAGCTCTTCAGCGCACCCATGGCCGACGATGCCGATTGGAAATCGACCTGGGGCCAGGTGATACAAATCTACTTCAAGGACTGGGACCCGGACACTGGCGCGGATCTCGATGCACGCACCGTGTACGAACACCGCGCGTGGAATGCCGCCGGAGCGCTCCTCGGCAGCTTCAATATGCTCGAGAAACTGCCGCAGATCGAAGTGCCGGCCCTGGTCATGGCCGGCCGCCATGATGGAATCACGCCGCCGGAACCTGGAGCGGAACGCATCGCCGACCTTATGCCGAACGCAACGCTTGTGGTGTTCGAGAACTCCGCTCACTACCCCTTCATCGAGGAGGAAGCGGCGTTCTTCGGAAGCCTCAAGGAGTGGCTTGACCGTTAGCAAGCGCCAGCGGCCGAGGTTCCATCATAGCAACAGATCGTCGATCGGGTTGACGGTCACCGTGACCGTGCCCGTCGAGCTTCCGTCGACGTCGATCACCTCGTAGACGAATGTGTCTTCACCGTTGAAATCCGCCAGCGGGTCATAGGTGAAGTCGCCGTTCGACTGGAACGTCACCGAACCACCTTGGGCGGTTGCAAATGTGCCCGCGCCCACCGACAGCGCATCGCCGTTGATATCGCTGTCTGCTCCATTGCCATTGTCCACGAGCACATTGCCGACAAGCTGGACGTCTTCGTCTGTGATGAATGCATCGTCGACCGCGGTCGGTGCTGTCGGTGGGGCAACACTCAAGGTAACCGTTGTTGGTCCGGATGACGCGCCATGACTGTCGATTGTCTCGTAAGTGAATGTGAGCTCCTGAACGCTGCCTCTTCTGGCTGCGGTGTAGGTGAAGGTCCCGTCGTTGTCGCCGTTCACCAGACCACCCGACAACTCGCCGGAGTCAGGAGCGGAAACCAACCGATAAATCAGCGATCCGGTGTCGTCATCGCCGTCGACATCATCGCCGAAAAGCACACCATCCACGGATTGGGCGACCTTGACATTCAGTCGCAACGACTGCGCGGTCGGGGCGTCGTTGGCGCCGTTGATTGTGATGGCGAGCACGGCAGTATCGGTAAGGCTGCCGTCCGACGTCGTGTAATTGAACGTGTCGGTCAGACTCGTGCTCGCCCCGGTGACGTTGAGCGCCTGCACGGCGGGGTCGGTGTCATTGACAACATAGGTATAGGCGCCGTCGGCCTGCATGGTCAGCATGCCGTATTGGCCTGCTAGGGCCACGCCCAAGGTGCCAGCCGTGCCGCTGCCTTCCACGTTGCCGGCGCGAATTCCGATCACCTCCAGGCTGCCGGATACGGCCGTGTCGTTGTCGAGAACATTGTCGGCGGCGTTCGAGCCCGGCGTGCCGTTGGCAACACCGCCAGCCTCGGTGGCGGAACCGACGTCATCAGCGGCCACCGGCCCGTCATCTGCGCCATTGATGGTGATGTCGACCGTCTGGGCCGTGCCGTCCTCCGACAGGACAGTGAAGCTGTCGGTCAGCATATCGAGCGCGTTCAGAGCGTCGACCGTGGCGTTGCCGTTATCCAGCGTGTAGGTCCAGACACCTGCTGCATCAACCGCATAGGTGCCGTAGCCGTTGGTGGTCGCACCGTTCGCCACCGCCTGGAAAACATCATCGGTGTTGTCGACATCGGTGGCGTCGAGGTCGCCGGAAACCGTGTTCGGAACCGCATCTTCAACCACCGCGCCCTGCGCGACGCCGGTTATCACCGCGGCATCGTTGACCGGCGTGACGTTGAACGTCACCGTCGAGATGTTGGAGTCGACGCGTCCGTCATTCGCCTTGTACGTGAAGCTGTCGGTCCCGTTGAAGTCAGCTTCCGGCACATAGGTATAGGAAGCGAGCACCGGGTCGAATTCGAAGAACGCCGCATGCGCCGGGCCATCGATCAGGATAACGGTGAGGACATCGTTGTCGTCCGGGTCTTCCCGCACGACGCCACCGGTCAGACCTGGAGAATCCTCCTGAATCGTCCGCGTCGCGTCGCGGGTGGTCGGGGCGTCGTTTTCGCCCTCGATGGCGATCGTCACGGTGGCCGTGGCGGTCTCACCAGCCTGGTCCTCGACGAGGTAGGTGAATTCAACGTCGAAGGTTTCCCCCTCGCCGATAAACTCATAATCGCCATTGGTGTCGAAACTGAACGTCCCGTCGTCATGATTGCTCAAGAGGCCGTGGCCGCGCGCCGGCTGGAATGTATCCCCGGACTCGTTTTCTTCGTAATCGACAAAGCGCTGCTTTGGACTCTTTGGGTTGGGGTTCTCCACCGTAAAAACATCGACCAATTGATCGCCGGCATCGCCATCCGACTGGTCCAGGGAGATCCGGTCGAGTGTCTCGTTCTGGCCGATCGTGAACATCTGATCCACCGCCACCGGCGCGTCATTGACGCCTTCAATGGTAATGTCGACCGTCCGGGCGGTGCCATCCTCGGTGTAGACAATAAAGCTGTCGCTCAGCGTCTCCGTTGGGTTGAGGGCGTTGACCGCGGCATTGCCGTTGTCCAGCGTATAGGTCCAGACCCCGGTCGCATCCACCGCGTAGGTGCCGTAACCATTGAGCGTCGCCGCGCCGATCGCGACTGCCTGGAACAGGTCATCCGTGTTGTCGACATCGGTTGCGTCAAGGTCGCCCGAAACCGTGTTGGGAACCGCATCCTCGATGATGGTGCCTTCCGCCAGGCCGGTAATCACCGCGGCATCGTTGACCGGTGTGATGTTGATCGTGGCTGTGGAGATGTTGGAGTCGAGGCGTCCGTCATTGGTTTTGAACGTGAAACTGTCCACTCCGTTGAAATCGGCCTCCGGCGTATAGATGAAAGTACTAAGCACAGGATCGAATTCAAAGAACGCCGCGTGTGCGGGGCCGTCGACAACAATAAATGTAATGGAGTCGTTGTCATCGGGGTCAAAGCCGGTGACGCCGCCGGACGTGAAAGTGAAGTCTTCGGAGATCGTCCATGACGAGGCCACCGTCACCGGTGCGTCGTTTTCACCCTCGACGGTGATCATCACGCTCGCGGTATCGGTCGCGCCGGCCAGATCCTGGACCGTATAGGTGAACTCGACATCAAGGCTTTCCCCTTCACCGAGAAAATCGTAATCGCCGTCGGTATCGAAGCTGAATGTTCCGTCGTCGTGATTGGTCAGGAGGCCACTGCCTCGCGATGGTTGAAACGTGGTGGCGGATTCGTTTTCGCCAATGAATACGAGCGCATCACCACCATCTTTCGGCGGTGACTTTGGCTTGGGGTCGATGATCGCCAGGACATCGCTCAACTGATCACCGGCATCGACATCCGACTGAGCCAATGCAATCTGGTCAAGGCTTCCATTCTGGCTGATCGTGAACGCCTGATCACCGGCCACGGGTGCGTCATTGGCGCCGATGATGGATATGGTGACCGTCTTGGCCGTGCCGTCTTCGGTAAAAACGGTAAAGCTGTCGCTGAGCGTATCGGACGCGCCCAGCGCATTAACCGTGGCGTTGCTGTTGTCCAGCGTGTAGATCCATTCGCCGGCGCTGTTCACCGCATAGGTGCCGTAACCGTTTGCAGTGGGCACGGCGCCGTCCGCAACCGCCTGGAAAACATCATCGGCATTGTCGACGTCGGTCGCATCGAGATCGTTTGGAAGCGAGATCGGGTCAGCGTTCTCAAAGGCGATTCCCTGGGCCACACCGGTTATCTCGGCGGCATCATTGCTTCCGATGACGTCGATGCTCAGGGTTGCCGTGCTCGTTTCGCCGGCAAGATCCGAAATGGTGTAACTGAAAATCTCGGTTGCCTGTTCGCCCTGCGCCAGAGCATTTGTGACGGCGTCGTCATTGTCGAGCGTGTAGGACCAGCTTCCATTTGCTGCGAGAATCAGGGTGCCGAATGTCCCCGTGATGCCGCTGCCGCCGATGCTCCCGGCGACCGGCCCCGCGGTCGTTCCTGCCGCTACGCCCGTGACCGTCAAAACGTCAAATGCATCGGGGTCGGTATCATTGTCGAGAACATTGCCCGTTGCCGACGGGTCGCCGGCATTCGGCGTGCCGTCCGCATTGATTCCCGCTTCGACGACATTGTCGGCAGGATTCGAATCATCGTTTGCCGTCGGGCCATTGTTGATCGTGATGATCTCGAGGCTTTCGAAATCACGCACGGAAAGACCGAATGCACTGAAATCGAAACGTTTCCCGTGGTCGGTGTCGGGGTTGGCATGGGCCACGAGAAACGACTGGTAGGCCGCGATGTCGGCCTGAACCGCACTGCTGGCCAGTTCGGCGATTGTCAATTGAAGCCGCAGGACGTCGTTACCCCGGCCACCGTCATAGTAATCCCAGGCTCCGAGATTCTCGGACACGGTGTAGTTGGCGACATCGTCGCCGGCTTGAGCGAAGACAGCGTCACAACCCGCACCGCCATCGACGTAGTCATTGCCCGAAGCGCCGGAACACCAGCCGGAATCTCCGATGACGACATCGTTGCCGGCGCCGCCTTCCAGCACATCGTCGCCCGAGTTTCCGACAATCCAGTCGTTTCCCGAGCCGCCATCAATGACATCGTTGCCGGAACCGCCGTTGATATCATCGCAGCCTTCTCCGCCCTCTATGATGTCGTTTCCTGAGCCGCCACCGATCCGGTCGTCGCCGGAGCCGCCGTCGATCACGTCGTCGCCGGCACCGCCCTTGATCTTGTCGTCGCCCTCATTGCCTTCGATAAAGTCGTCACCGGTGCCGCCAAATATCTTGTCATTGCCGAGACCGCCGAAGATGGAGTCGTCGCCGGTGCCGCCAAAGAGCCGATCATTGCCGCCCAGGCCATGAATCTCGTCATCGCCGGCTTTGCCCAGGATTTTGTCCTTGTCGTCGGTGCCGGTAAGTGCACTCGTTCCGGAGTCGTCGCCGTTCGTGCCAACTATTTTTGTCATAGCCGTTCGCGGAACACCCGCGCCCCAGTGTTCAGTTCAACTTTATGGTGAGACTAAGGGGCACCCTCGCCTCCGTCATGATGCGTGCGTACTATGAATCACGACTTTTTCTCCGGCTGTTAGAATTGGTGAACAGGCAGCCGTCGCTGCAGTCAGCTTGATTTGCGGCGGGCGGGAGGCCGTCCGTGACAGAGTGAAAAACCTTCGAATTGGTGCTTCACCGGCTGCTAACCGGCGCCACCAATGCAACCTCCAATGGTTGTTCGATCAACTTTGCTGAAACCTCTGATATCAAACCCTTTCTTCCGGTTGATAAACGGATCAACCACAACTGAAATTCTTCGATTTTGACGACTTTCATTAACCGCATCGAAACCAGAAAGGCCGCTCAATGAACGCGGTTGCTTGGGTCCTTCGATCCAAGGCATGATGCCCCGCACCGTGTCGGCTTGTTCCTACATGTTTGCCTGAAATGCCGATCGATCGCCCCTGATACGGGCGGCGAGACGATCCGTTGCGCCCTGTGTTCAATCTGCGGCGCACGACCTTAATGAATGGAGCACGCGATGACCGGGAACCTGGGCTCGGGAAGCAAACCCGCTGGGCTGTCGATTGGAGTCGGCACGAAGATTTATGCCATGGTGGGCATGTGCCTGCTGCTGATGTGCCTGGTGGCCGGCGTCGGCATCTGGCAGATGTACAAGGTCGGGCTGGAAGTGGAAGCCATTGCCGAACGCGACACTCCGATGACCGCCGCCATGACCAAGGTGACGGTTCATCAGTTGGAACAGGCAATCAATTTCGAACGCGCATTTCGCGCTGCCGAGGAAGTCGCCAGGCACCCGGAAGCCCAAAAGACGCTGGACGATTCCACCGCCAAATTCGAAAAGCTGACGACGCAGGTGGATGATGAATTCATCGAAGCCATCGAGCTGGCGAACCACGCCCATGCCACGGCGATCACGGATGCCGAACGGGATGAGTTCAAGAAGGTCGGCGCGACGCTCACCGACCTGGCCAAACTCCACAAAAGCTATGACGACCTGGCGCTGAAATCCTTTGCACTGATCGAAGCAGGCCGGCTCGATACCGCCGTTTCGATGTTGCCGGAGATCGAAGCGCAGCAGGAAAAACTCGACCACAGCCTGGAAGAGCTGCTGTTCGAAATCGAGGAATTCACCGTGCATGCGGCCAAGGCCGCGGAAGCGCACGAAAAGTTCGCCTTGCAGCTGATGGGCGCGATCACTGGGATCGCCTTCCTGCTCGGTATCGGCATGTCGATCTTCATGGTGCGGCGCAGCGTCACTCGGCCCCTGGAGGACATCGTCAAGGGTCTCGATGCCCTCAACGCCGACGACCTGACAATCGACGTCAAGGTCGCTGCGAATGACGAGATCGGCAAGGTGGCCATCGCCTATGGCGTCTTCAAGGAAAACCTGATCCGTTCGCGCGAACTCGAGGCGGAGCAACGCGAGATGGAGCAGCAGCGCAGGGACGAGGAAGACAGGGCAAGAGAACGCGACCTCGAGCAGGCACGCGAACAGGCTCAGGTCACCCAGAGTTTCGAGGACGCGATGGCGTCGCTGGCGAGGAAGAACCTCGCCTATCGCATCGAAGCGGATTTCCCGCCGGCCTTCCAGGCATTGAAGGACAACTTCAACGACGCCATGGAACAATTGTCGGAAACCATGCTGCAGGTCGGTTCGGCTTCGGAGCAGATTCTCTCAGGCTCGAAGGAAATCCACACGGTCGTCGACGGGCTGGCCAGCCGCAACGAGCAGCAGGCCGCTGCAGTTGAGGAAACCGCTGCTGCCGTCAGCGAAACCACCTCCGCCATGAAATCGGCCAGCGATCGGGCAAGGGACGCCAGTGGTCTCGTCGCCACGGCCCGCGACAACGCCGAGAAATCAGGCGAAGTGGTCCGCAACGCCATCGACGCCATGGGCAAGATCGAAGAGTCGGCCGACAAGATCACCGACATCATCGGTGTCATCGATGAAATCGCCTTCCAGACCAATCTGCTGGCTCTCAATGCAGGGGTCGAGGCGGCGCGCGCGGGTGATGCAGGCAAAGGCTTTGCCGTTGTCGCCCAAGAGGTGAGAGAACTGGCGCAGCGTTCCAGCAGCGCGGCCAAGGAGATCAAGGAACTCATCGACACCTCCGGCGGGCACGTCAAGGCCGGCGCCACGCTGGTCAACGAGACCGGTTCGGTGCTGGAAGCCATCGTCTCGCAGGTTTCCGAGATCAACGATCACATCGGATCGATCTCCGGCTCGGCCAACGAGCAGGCCATCGGCCTGCAGGAAATCAACGAGGCCGTCAACAACATCGACCAGGGCACGCAGCACAACGCGGCTGCATCGGAACAGGCATCGGCCGCCAGCCAGATGCTGGCCGACGAGGTGGTTCGCGTCAACGCCATGCTGCAGACCTTCCAGATGGGTGCTGCGCGGATACAGCCGGAGACCGAGCCGGCAGCGCAAAACACCAACGCCGAACCGGCTCCCGTCCGGTCGGTGCGCTCCGCCCCGGCCTTCGACGGCAATGCGGCTGTTGCGGACGACAACTGGGACGAGTTCTGATCCTAGTGTGGTGGATTTGAAGTTCCTAAGATTATTGCAGCGACCTCCGGCAGGAACTTCAAATCCATAAGACACACTAGAATCATAACCTTGCTAGTGTCCTGATTGAATCTGAAGTTCGTTCGGAGCACGCTGCAAAATGAGGCGAACTTCAGATTCAGGACACTAGAACTTCCTTGCTTCATTGAGGCCGCGCCGAAAGGTGCGGCCTTTTTTTGTGGCGCCACGCGCCGTATCTATAGGCAATGGGCGCGGTCACTTCACTCTTCGTCTACAAGGTGATTCAGGCAGCCGGCGACACTGTCGACCGGGATGCCTTGCTCCGGTCAATCGGCCTGGATCCGAGCGGTGAGGCGGATGTTGCTCGCATGGTATCCGACGTCGCCTATTACGATTTCTTCGAGCGGGTTGCCCACGCGTTGGGCGACGCAACCGCGCTGCCGATCCGGACTGGCGCCAGCATGAATTGCGACGATTACGGCGCGTTCGGCCTGTCCTGGAAAACCGCGCCGACTTTGCGCGCCTCCTTTGCCCGGGCGGAGCGTTACTGGCGGCTGCTGACCAGCGTTTCAGAATACGAGGTCCGGGCGGCGGGCGACGATGCGTGGTTCATCCTGCATCGTACCGGCGACCGGCGTCTGGGCCTCCGACTGTCGAACGAGGCGACGCTCGCCAGCGTGGTCTCGATCATACGACAAATCTCGCCGGTTGAGTTTTCCCCAATGGAGGTGCATCTCAAGCACCAGCCGCCTTCCGCTACCGATGCCCATGAAGCCTATTTCGGATGTCCGGTCGTTTTCGAATCCGACCGAGACGCGTTGCTGATCCCTGCCGAAGCTTTGGCTCGCGCCAACCGGCAGGCGGACGAGGGCATCACGCGCTTCCTGCTGGGCCATCTCGACGCTGAGTTGAAGAAGGTCGAGGCAGATCGGACGCTGCAGCAGATGGTGCATGACGCCATCGCGCAGTCGCTCAGTGACGGCGTCCCGAAAATGCCCGATGTGGCGCGGCGGCTTGGTCTGAGCGAACGCACCCTGCAACGCCGGCTGGGCGACGAGGGCCTGTCCTTTCAGAAACTGGTCGATGGAGCTCGCCGCGAGCTTGCCGAAGGCTTGCTCGTGCAGAGTGACTACCCGCTGGCCGAAGTGGCGTTTCTTACAGGATTTTCGGAGCAAAGCGCCTTCAATCGCGCCTTCAAGCGCTGGCTGAACACAACGCCGGCGGCCTATCGCGAAACCCACGCTTAGATCAAATGATCCAAACTTATCGTCCTTTGATCTAACCGCAGCTGGCGGCAGCGGTCAAAGCACTGGCAGCAAGTGTCAATCCAATTGGGACATGATCGCCCATGGTGTCTCCATCAGATTTCAAAGGAGATACATCATGCAGACCTCACCCATTCTCGTCATCGGCGCCACCGGCAAGACCGGCTCTCGCATCGCAGATCAACTGACCCAGAAAGGTTATTCCGTCAGGCGCGGTTCGCGCAGTTCCGCTATTCCCTTCGACTGGGAGGACGAAACCACCTGGAGCGCCGCGCTCGACGGTGTTTCCGCGGCTTATGTTTCCTACTTTCCGGACCTCGCCTTCCCGGGTGCCGTCGAGAAGGTGGAAGCACTCTGTGCTGCGGCCAAAGCCGCCGGCGTGAAGAAAATCGTGCTGCTATCGGGTCGCGGTGAACATCACGCCCGTCGCGGCGAGGAGGTGGTGCGCAATTGCGGGATCGATTTCACCCTGGTCCGCGCCGCCTGGTTCGCACAGAATTTCAGCGAGGGATACCTGCGTGATCCGGTTGTCGGCGGCGTGGTTGCCATGCCCGGCGGCGACGTTCGTGAACCGATCGTCGATGTCGACGACATCGCCGATGTTGCCGTTGCAGCACTCACCCAAGAAGGCCATTGCGGCGAACTCTACGAGGTCACCGGACCGCGGCTCATGACATTTGCCGAAATGACCGAGGAACTCTCCGCCGCATCCGGACGGCCGATCCGTTATGTGCCAATCACCTTCGACGAGTTTCACGACGGCCTGGTGCAGATCGGCGGGGAGTTCATTGCCGACGTCTTCACGGCGATTGCCCGTGAGACCCTTGATGGGCGCAACGCTTCCCTGACGGACGGGGTTCAACGCGCGCTCGGCCGCCCACCGCGGGACTTCTCCGAATTCGCCCGAAAGGCAGCCACCGCCGGCGCCTGGTCCGACGCGGCCTGATGACTCAGGTGGAGCGCAACGGCGCTCCTCCCTCTCTATCAAAGGACAGACTCATGCCTTTCTGGATGCTTCTTCTCAGCCAGTTTTCGATCCTCGCGCTTGCCGCGCTCGGCGGTGTATTCCTCGCCTTCTCCGACTTCATCATGCGGGCTCTTGGTGTAACCAGTGGCGCCGGCGGACCAGAGGCGATGCAGGCAATCAACCGCGAAGTGTTCCGCTACGTGTTCATGTCGCTGTTCATCGGCATGGTGCCCGTCTCGCTGCTTCTGGCCGGAGCAGCCGTGATGACGGACACGGCACCGGTTCTCTATGTCGCCGCCGCTGTGGTCTACGTGTTCGGTGTTTTCGGCGTCACGGCCGCCTTCAACGTGCCCATGAACAACGCGCTTGCGGCTTTCGACGCGGCTTCTGCCGACGGCCTGAACTACTGGACCACAAAATACCTGCCGGACTGGACCTTCTGGAACAGCGTCAGGACAGTCGGATGTTTTGCCGCTTCGATTCTGCTGCTCCAGGCGGTCACGCGCCAGGCCTAGGGCTCACAGTGGAACGCAGCCAGCAGGCCGGCGGTCAAGGCGTCGGCCATTTCAGGCACCAATCCGGCTCCCTTTGGCAGCGAGGCGAGAACCTGACGCGAAACACCGCTGATGGCAGCCGGTGTCGCGGGTGAAAAGGACGCGGAATTGGCGGCGGTCATGACGTCCGCCATCGAAATAGCCAGCGGGCGTTCGCGACAGCGAAAATTCATGTCCGACATGGCGATCCGGATCGTCTCCGGCTGATCCACAATCTTGAATTCGATCCGGCCTTCAGTCGGGTCGAAAACAATGTTCCAGCGGCTGGAGCGGTTCGCTACCTTGCCCAAAACCGAAAACGCCCGCGCAGGCGTGACCCGATCACCGGCCGCCTGCACGGCCCCGCCTGCGACCAGAAACCGGCTGAGGCTGTCAGGATCACCGTCCGCCGACGGCAGCTGTTGTTCCCCGCCAAAGCCTTCAAATTCTTTCAAGCGCTCCGTTAACAACGAGTAGCTTGTATTGGTCAGCGCCGGGATCGGCATGTCCTTTGGGGTATGAACAATCAACCCTTCAATGGTCGGCGTGACGATTGCGGCATTCCCTGACCGGTCGGCGAGAAAATAATGAATGGGCACAAAGCCCTGAATGCGTACCTCGTCAAGGGTGCTCAAGGCTTCGTCGACCGATGCGGCCGTGTCGAGCAACCGCTGGATAAACTCCAACTCGGTGACGACCGGTGCTTCATCGTTGCCTGCGAAAACAGCGTCGTCGTTCCACATCAGGGAAACAACCAGACCCTCAGAGTTCATGCCCGCGGCCGGCATCCCCGGACCAATCTGGTTGAAGGTGACGCTCGCGTGCCGGACAGACCAACGGGCCGGATTGTTGTCCATGATGGAGCTGCGGACCGACGGAGCCGGATTGGCGAACACCATACCCGCTCCAGTCGGAGCGTAGTCGAAACTGTAGGCGATGAGTGGTTTGTGAGACAGCCCCAGTGCTACCGTCGTGCAGGCCAGTCCGGTCGACACCATGAGCGACATCAGCACGCCGACACCCCATAAAATGCCAGTTCTCTGCCTTCCAAGGTGCATTGCGGTCTCCATCCGGAACTTGTATCGATTTGCGATCCAATGGCGCCAACGGCCGCTCAGCAGAAGCAGGATTTCGCCAAATGCCGGTTTCCATCGCAAACGACACGCTTGCGAACTCCCTGAAACGGGAGGTCACGTCCCTGTTCGGGTCGCCCCGCAATGTGGGACTGCTGGTTGTTGTCGCTCTGCTGGCCGGCATTGCCGGTCCCTTCGGCACCTACGAGGCCATGCCGGTGTTGCTGCGCCTTCTTTACTGGTTGCTGGTCGTCTTCGGTACCGCCGCCGCTGGACACTTGACCGGAACGGCCGCCGAACATCTGCTGGGCAAACTCGGATGGCCCGCGGGAGTGCGCTTGTTAACCGCTTCGTTTCTGACCGCACTGCCGGTGTTCGGGATTGTGGTCATGGTCCTCGTGGCATTCGGCGGTTGGCCGAACGGTTCTGACCTTGTCGTCCTGTTTGCTCAATGCACCGCGGTCGTGGGCGGTATCACGCTGCTGACGCTTCCTCAGGCATCCACAGGTGATCGGCAGGCGGCTTCCTCGACTCCGAAGCTGCTAAAGCGCCTGCCCAACGCCAAACGCGGCCGCCTTTTACGGCTCCAAGCCCAAGATCACTATGTCGAAATCGTCACCACGCGCGGTCGCACACTTCTGGCAATGCGTTTCCGGGATGCCATCGACGAAGCCCAGCCGGAACCGGGCATGCAAGTGCACCGCTCCCACTGGGTCGCCCTGCACGCCGTCTCCAGTCGCTGCCGCATCAACGACAGGAGCGGGCTACGCATGAGCGACGGTGGCACCGTTCCGGTCGGCCGGAAATTCAGATCAGCGGTGCGGGAGAATGGTGTGGGGTAGGATAGAGCTTTAACCGTCTGTTGGAGAATATCGTCTGTTCGATGAAGTGAAGCCGTCGCCTTTGCGAGTTCCGAAAAGTGGGAGTTTCCCCGGCAACGAATGCGGAAGCTGCAATTTCGGGGACAGTTTACTTAATTCAATTTCGGGCCCAACCCTATCAGTAAGCCTCTGAAAGAATTAAGTAAACTGTCCCCGAAATTCTAGCACGTCGTTTCTGCGTGGCGCTGACAAAGCGGCGCTTATGAAGTGTTTCGAGAGCCTCGATAAACTGACGAGTCCTCGTTGAATCTGGATGCTATTTCGCCTTCCCACCATCGTCCGCCAGCTCTGATAGCGCCGCGTCCAGCGCCTCCATGCCCTCGCCAGCCAGTGCAGCTTCGCGCAATGCGCGCAGTTGCTCCGCCGCATCGGGACGACCCTTGAGCTGCGGCAGTGCCGCCAGCACGCGATCGAATTTCGACAGGCCGCGGGCGTGGGTGTCGGAGTAGCCCTTGATCAGGCGCCGGCAGTTGAGGATCTCGACGCCGAGATCGTAATCATCGGCACGAATGGCGAGAGCCCGGTCCAACCAGTCGATGAAATGGGCCTCTTCGACCTTGTGACGCAGCAGGCGACGGCGGATCGGCTTGAGCGAGGCCACGAGCCACAGGCTGAGATAGCCGCTGATCGTATCGGTGCGCACGCGGCGACCGCGATTGATCATCCGGTCGAGCAAGCCGAACAGGCGCGGACTGTTCTCAATGCGGCGGCCAAGGCCGGCCGGCAGGGTGCCGCAGACTTCCTGGGCGCGCGGATGGAAATATTCGGTGACCTGCAGCACCGCCTCATCCGGAACACCAACCTCGGCGCGCACGCGGCTGGCGCGCGCCGTGCGCAGTTTCAGGTCGGCGACGCGAATGATGTCGTCATAGACCATTGCGTTGGCCATGTATTTGGCAGCGGTAGCCGTGAAACGCCAGCCGTGCTCCTCGTCGTCACCGGTCGCCGCCTGCTCCAATTTCTCCAGGTAGGTCCGACCGTAGTCTATGTCCTGGTAGTCGACGACTTTCTTCAGCCCCGCGGTTGCCATGGCGCGGGCCGGTTCGGGGAGCTGCCCAATGCGCGCCTCCAGCGTGTTCCAGGCCTCGACGAGCCTGGTCGGTCCTTCGACGGTGAATTCCGGCGGCTTGCCGGTTGCCTTTTCGGCCACGGCCTCCGGTTCATCGCCGGCGGCGGCCCGATCGCAACAGGCGGCAAAGGCCGCCAGGCTGGTTTCGACGCCGCGTCCGCTGGCGCGAATGGTTTCTTCGTAACTTTCACGCGAAAACGGCAGCGCACCCGATCCGGCCAAAGCCCCGAAAAGGCCCGCCGATATGACACTGCCGGCGGCGACCGATTCCTTTTCCATGTCGAAGGCAACGACGCGTTTCGCGGCTTTTCGGGCGCGGGCGATGACCTTGTCGGGTTCGGCCCGGCCGTCGCCCGGGACGATTTTCTCCGAAACCGAGAGGATACGGTGCGACGACAGGATCAGAGTCGTGCGATCGGGGGTAACAAACCCGCGAATGATCGACCGGCCGGCCTCCATCAGCTCGGCGGCGATCATGATGTCGACATCACCGACGGACGGCGTCAGGGCGAATACCGGTTCGCGGCCGGTGTCGGGTGCCATTTCGACATAGTAGATGGTCGCGCCGGTGCGCTGTGCGACGCCCGCCACCGATGTCGACTGGGCACGATAGCCATTGGCCTCGGCAAGCGCCACGATCCAGTCGGTCAGGACGCCGCCGCCCTGGCCGCCGACGGCCAGCATGGCCAGCTTGATGATGCCACCGGTGGCGTCGGCGCCGTTGAGATCCTTGTCGGCCAGCGTTGCGATGTTCATGCCGACGGCCGCTCCCTGAAGATCAGATGACGGGATTCGCGGCGCGTCTGTAGCCAATTGGTCAGTCGTCGCCGTTGTCGGTCGAGGAACCGTTCAAAACCGTTCGGATTGAACACCGTGTCGGCCTGGTAGAAGGACGGGCACAGCACCGCGGCATCCGCAACCTCACCGCAGTTGCCGCAGCCGACGCAGCTCTGATCGATGGAAGCCACCGGATCGTCACGCAGCGGATCGTCGAGCTTCTTGACCGAAAGCGATGGGCATCCCGACAGGCGCATGCAGGCATGATCGCCGGTGCAGACATCCTCGTCGACGCCGAAGCGCGGTTTGACCACCCGTTGACCGTTCTTGATGGCCGCGTTCTTCAGCGGCCGCTCGCGGCGCTGCCGGTTGAGCATGCATTCCGACGAGGCGACGATGACCTTGGGCCCCTTCTCCTTGGTGGTCAGCGCTTCCTTCAGGGTTTTCGCCATCTTGCCGACATCGTAGGTGCGATCGATCTGGCGCACCCATTTGACGCCAACCCCCTTTACCGCCTCGGTGATCGGGTGCTTGGTCGATTTCGACCGGTTGTTGGCGCGTGATGACAGAATGTCCTGCCCACCGGTGGCAGCAGCATAATAATTGTCGACGACGACGATCACGCCGTCATTCTTGTTGAAGACGGCATTACCGACCGACGAGGTCAGGCCGTTGTGCCAAAAACCACCATCGCCGACGAAGGAGATCGAGCGGCGGTTGGCCTCGGGCGCATTGAAGGCAGATGCGGACGCCGGCCCCAGCCCGTAGCCCATGGTCGTGGCACCGAGGCCGAAGGGCGGCATGATGGAAAACAGGTGGCAGCCGATATCCGAGGCAATGTAGTGCTCGCCTAGTTCCTCCTGCACCAGCTTGGTGGCAGCAAATATCGGCCGTTCCGGACAGCCGGTGCAGAAGCCCGGAGGCCGTGCCGGCACCACGGCCGCCAGGTCACCGATATCGGGCGCCTCGGGTTCGTTGGGCGCGCGATCCTGATCCGAAAGAAGGTCCGGGGCGTGCTCACGCATGAAGGCGCGCAGGCCGTCGAGCATGATCTGGCCGGTCAGTTCTCCGGCTTCCGGAAGCGGTCCCTTGCCCGCCAGTTTCGTGGTCGCGCCATCGGCATAGAGCATGGCCGCGACAGCCTGCTGGATGTAATCCGGGTGCCCCTCCTCGACGACCATCACGGCGTCCTTGCCCTTGCAGAAGCCGACAATTTCGTCGTCGAGCATCGGATAGGTCACGTTGAGCACGTGCAACGGCACCTGGGTTTCGCCGTAGAGATCGGCGAGACCGAGCCGCTGCAGCGCCCGGATGACGCCGTTATACATGCCACCCTGCAATATGATGCCGACCTTGGTCTTGTCCGGTCCGAAGGTCTCGTTGAGCTTGTTGTCGCGAATATAGGCAATCGCAGCCGGCAGCCGCTTGGTGACCTTTTCCTGTTCGTGCAGGAAGGAGGCCGGTGGCAGGACGATCCGCTGTACATCGCGCCGCGGATTTTCCAGCGCCTCCGCCACGCTCATAACGGGGCGCTTGTTGTCCCGCGTTTCGAAGCGGCCGTGGACGTGGCAGCCACGGATGCGCACTTGAAGCATGACCGGCGTGTTGGAAGCCTCCGACAGTTCGAAACCGTCGCCGACGGCCTTGACGATCGATGGCAGGTTGGGGCGCGGATCGAGCAGCCAGACCTGGCTCTTCATGGCAAAGGCGTGGCTACGCTCCTGCATGATCGAGGAGCCTTCGCCGTAATCCTCACCGACGATGATCAGCGCGCCGCCGGTTACACCGCCCGATGACAGATTGGCCAGGGCGTCGGACGCGACGTTGGTGCCGACCGTGGATTTGAAGGTGACCGCACCGCGGATCGGATAGTGAACCGAAGCCGCGAGCATGGCGGTGGCAGCGGCTTCCGAAGCACTCGCTTCGAAATGCACACCGAGATCGGACAGGATATCCTGGGCATCGGCCAGCACATCCATCAGGTGGCTGATGGGCGCGCCCTGATAGCCGCCGACATAGCCGACACCGTTTTCGAGCAGCGCCTTGGTGATGGCGAGAATGCCTTCGCCGTGGAAGACCTCGCCCTCCCCTTTCTTCAGCTTCTCGACTTCTTTTGCGAAAGACCTTTCGGCCATGATCGTCCTCCTCGGTTCCGACCGGCGTCAGAAATCGTGTTTGCGGATGTTGCGCAGCACCTTCTGCAGCGTGGCGACGAAACGATCATGCTCGTCAGCCGGGATGCCCGCAAACATCGTGTTGTAGGAATCTGTAAACAGCGGCCACACGTCCTGGAACCGTTGCCTGCCACCATCGGTAATGTGAATGTGGCGCACCCGGCTGTCGCTTTCGCTCGCCACGCGTCGGATCAGCCCTTCGGCTTCCATGGCGTCAAGTGTGCGGCTCAAGGTGGACTGCTCGATCACCGCATAGACCGCGAGTTCATTGGTGCGCAGACCGTCGACCACGGACAACACGGCCAGCGTACGCATCTTGGCCACCGACTGACCGGCGGCGCCGAGATGCTCCTGAAGGCTCTGGTTGTAGCGCCCCATGATCCGGTTCAGGAGATAAGGCGCAAAGTGCTGCAGGCCGATCTCGCCCAGGGTTTTGGGAGATTCGATCCCGGAAAAGTCCTCCGCCGCGAGCGCCGTGTTTTCCTTCATCCCGAACTCTCATTTCGTCGCTGCTGGCGGCCCCGATGACGGGCCTGGCGACAAGACTTCCGAAGGATGGGCTATTTTGATTGCAATTGCAATTATAATTGTTTCAACAGGATCGCGTCCGCTCTCGGATCTTTTGAGGACAATGCCTGCACTAAACCGGAAACGCGGTAATCCTGGTGCCAAACTGCTTATTCTCAGCAATCCGAAAATAGATGCATATGAAATATTTTATATTTAAAACTTGACGGACCGAGTGCCTTCACGCATAGTTTGATCACGGCCACTGCGGAGAGACAAATGCCCGACCTCAGGCTCGTCGTCAAACAGAGCGAAGCCGCCACGCCGCTCATCAAAATCATCACCCTGGCGGCTGCAGATGGCAGCCCCTTGCCGGACTACAGTGCCGGATCGCATATCCGCGTGCAACTGCCGGATGGCACCGACCGGCCTTATTCGCTGGTCAACACCGAGCCCTCTTCGTCGGCAACACAGGCGCCCCGGACCTACCGTCTCGGTGTGCGCCTGGAGGAAGACAGCGCCGGCGGCTCGACATACATGCACGGTCTGTCGGCGGGCGATGAGATCGTGACTTCGGAGCCACTGAACCAGTTCGGCCTCACCGGGGACGCCGCGGATATCGTTCTGGTCGCGGGCGGCATCGGCATTACACCTATCCTGTCCATGGCCAGCGAACTGAAGGCCGCCGGCCGGCCATTCAAGTTCCACTATGCGGGCCGGTCACGGTCGGCCCTTGCCTTCGTCGATCCATTGACCGCGGTGTGCGGCGATGCGCTAACCATCCATTGTGATGATGAACCGGACACGGCCATCAATCTGGATGCTTTGGTCGACGGACTAAAGCCGGGAAACCATGTTTATGTATGCGGTCCCCGTGGCATGATCGAAGCAGTCCGCGAGCGGGCACATGCGCGCGGGTTCGACAAGGACCACGTGCATTTCGAGCTGTTCAGCAAGCACGACGAACAGGTGGAAGGTGGCGCGTTCGAGGTCGAGATCAGCTCGACCGGACAGGTTTTCACGGTGCCGCCGCACCGCACCATCATCGAAGTACTGGAGGAGGCCGGCATCGACCTGATCTACGACTGCCAGCGGGGCGATTGCGGCATCTGCCAGACGGCGGTGATCGACGGCATTCCCGACCATCGCGACGTCATCTTGACCGACGACGAGCGGGCTGAGAACAATGTCATGCAGATCTGCGTTTCGCGGGCAAAATCGGATCGACTGGTCCTCGACCTTTAACGGGAGGGTAGACAATGGGACGCTACAGCGGCAATCCGGCGGCCATCAATGCGCTGGTTCAGCCGACGCAGGTGCATCGCGACGTCTATATCGACGAAGAGGTGTTCGAGCTCGAAATGAAGCACCTGTTCGCCAACGCCTGGATTTTTGTCGGGCATGACAGCCAGGTGCCGAACCCGGGCGACTATTTCGCAACCGAGATCGGCAAGCAGCCGGTGCTGATGGCGCGCCACACCAATGGCGACGTCAACGTCATGTACAATCGCTGCCCCCACAAGGGCACCAAGATCGTCATCGACCGGGAAGGCAACACCGGCAAATTCTTCCGCTGCCCGTATCACGCCTGGTCCTTCAAGACCGACGGCTGCCTTTTGGCGATCCCGCTGAAGAAGGGATACAAGGACACAGGCCTTGAAGAGACTGAAGCAGCCAAGGGGTTGGCGCAGGTCGGCGCGGTGCACAATTATCGCGGTTTTGTGTTTGCCCGGCTCAACAAGGAAGGGCCGAGTTTCGAGGAATTCTTCGGCGGCTCTCTGAGTTCCTTCGACAACATGATCGACCGTTCACCGGTCGGGCGCCTGGAAGTGGCCGGACCGCCGCTGCGCTACATGCACCAGTGCAACTGGAAAATGCTGGTCGAGAACCAGACCGATACCTGCCACCCGATGGTGGCGCACGAAAGCTCCGCCGGGACAGCGGTCAAACTCTGGGAGTCCCTGAACAAGCCGGCTGACGCCCCGAAACCGATGGCGGTCGAGGTGATTGCTCCTTTCATGTCGCCCTATGAATTCATGGAAGGCATGGGCATCCGTACCTGGCCGAACGGCCACGGCCATACCGGCGTGCACCACTCCATCCATTCCGACTATTCCGCCATACCCGGCTATTTCGACCAAATGGTCGAGGCCTATGGCGAAGAGCGCGCCAAGGCGATCCTCGACGAGAACCGCCACAACACGGTCTATTTCCCCAACATCATGATCAAGGGACCGATCCAGCAGCTTCGGATTTTCATTCCGCTGGCGGCCAACAAGACCCTGGTGGAGAGTTACATCTACCGGCTGGTCGATGCGCCCGACATGCTTCTGGAACGCACCGCCATGTACAACCGGCTGATCAACGCGCCGACGTCGGTCGTCGGCCATGACGATCTGGAAATGTACGAGCGCGCGCAGGAAGGCCTGCATGCCGACGGGCTCGAATGGGTCAATATCCAGCGGCTCTACGAGGAAGGCGAAACCTTCGACGACGAAGCCGTCGAAAACGGCACCACCGAGCGCCAGATGCGCAACCAGTTCCACGCCTGGGCCAAGTACATGACATTGACCATGGAAGGGGCAAGCCAATGAGCTTCCCGACCCGTGATGACCTCATTGACTATGTCTATGAAGAAGCCCGGATGATTGATGACGGGCGCTTCGACGAGTGGCTGTCGCTGTGGACGGAGGACGGCTACTACTGGATGCCGCTCGACTACAAACAGGAGGACCCGAAACTCGTCACCTCACTGATGTATGAGGACGAGTTTTTGCGCAAGCTGCGGGTCGAACGCCTGAAGGGTGAACGGACGTTTTCACAGAAACCGAAAAGCCGCTGTCACCATGTGTTGCAGCGTCCGTTCGTCGATCTCATGGACCACGACAACGGGCTTTTCGTCACCCATACGCCGTTTCACTATGTCGAGACGCGACTGGACGAACAGTTTCTGCTGGCCGCCAATGCCCGCCACGAGCTGGTGCTTCAGGATGGCGCTCTGAAAATGCGTCTGAAGCGGGTGGATCTGCTCAACTGCGATGCCGCCTTCGGCAACATTCAGCTGTTCCTCTAGCCACGATGACAGAGCAAGCTAAATCGGGCGGCAGCGTCTACGAGCGGTTCGCCATCGCCGCCGGCCGCTGGCCGGAGCGGCCATTTCTCAATGTAATGCCGGAAACCGCCGATGCCTACGGCATTGCTTCGGGCGAGATCACCTATGGCGATGCGCGTGCGCAGATCGAGGTCCTTCGCGATGCCTATGCAGCGGCCGGCTACCGGTACGGCGCCCGTGTGATGATGCTGCTTGAAAACCGGCCCGCATACGTGCTGCATTGGCTCGCGCTCAATGCGCTCGGTCTCTCGGTTGTACCGGTCAATCCGGACCTGCAGGCTGCGGAGCTCGATTATCTGTCCGGCCATGCCGAACCGATCCTGGCGCTTGCCACGGAAAGCCGCCGCGCAGACCTCGAAGCTGCCAGTCGCAGGAGTGGCGTGAATTTTCCGGTGATCGTGCCCGGCATGGATCTGCCGCGTGTCGAAGGTGGAAACGACGACGCAGCCGATCCGTCGCCTGACACGGAAGCGGCGATGCTCTACACCTCTGGCACCACCGGCAATCCCAAGGGCTGCATCCTCTCCAACACCTATTTCCTCAACTCAGGCGACTGGTATGCGACGATTGACGGCGTCTGCGCGCTGACCGAAGACGGTGAGCGGATGATCACACCACTGCCGATGTTCCACATGAACGCCATGGCCTGCTCGTTGATCGGGATGGTGACCGTCGGCGGTTGCCTGACCGTGCTCGACCGGTTTCACCCGCGTACCTGGTGGGACAGCGTGCGCGAAAGCCGCGCCACCTGCCTGCATTATCTTGGCGTCATGCCGTCCATCCTGATGAAGGCCGACGCACGGCCCGACGATCGCCGGCATTCGGTTCGCTTCGGCTTTGGCGCCGGCATCGATCCGAAACTGCAGATCCCCTTCGAGGAACGTTTCGGTATTCCGCTGGTCGAGGGCTGGGCGATGACCGAAACCGGACTTGGCGCGACCATCACCGCCAACCGTGAACCGCGAAAACGCGGTGTCAGTTGTCTTGGCGTGCCCGCACCAAATGTCGAGGCGCGGATCATAACCGATGACGGCCGGGAAGCTGGCGCTGACGAACCCGGCGAGCTGCTGGTACGCCACGCCGGCGACGACCCGCGCTTCGGGTTCTTCACTGCCTATTACAAGGACCCGGAGGCCACGGCGGAAGCCTGGGAAGGCGGCTGGTTCCACACCGGCGACATCGTGCGCCGCGACGCCGACGGCTATTTCTTCTTCGTCGACCGCAAGAAGAACGTCATCCGCCGCAGTGGCGAGAACATCGCGGCGGTCGAGGTCGAAACGATCCTGATGCAACATCCGGAGATCAAGGCGGCCGCTGCCGCGCCAGCGCCAGACGCCTTGCGCGGCGACGAGGTCTTCGTCTGCCTGGTGGTCGAGGGCGACCGCTCCGAAGACCGCGCACGGTCAATCGTTTCCTGGTGCCTGGAGCAAATGGCCTATTACAAAGCGCCCGGCTATGTCGCCTTTGTCGACCAGTTGCCGTTGACAGCGACACAGAAAATCCAGCGCGGCGTGCTCAAGGCCGAGGTCAAGCGCCTGCTTGACGACAATGCCGCCTTCGATACGCGCGCCATGAAAAAGCGGCTGGTCCCCACGTGAGCGGACGGCGCCAGGCCTATGACGGCGTCGTGATGGCGGTTCCCGTTACGGTGCCCTATGCGCGTTTTTCCAAGGAGACGGCGCATTGGTGGATCGCCCGGGCCTTGCGACAATTGCTGAGCGATGCCGGCCTGACGATCGGCGACGTCGATGGGCTGTCCGTTTCCAGCTTTTCGCTGTTTCCGGACACGGCCGTCGGCCTGACCCAGCATTTGGGCTTGACGCCGCGTTGGCTCGACCATATCCCGTTCGGCGGCGCCAGCGGGGTTGCGGCGCTGCGGCGCGCCGCCAGGGCCGTGCAGGCGGGCGACGCCGATATCGTTGCTTGCGTTTCCGGCGACACCAACCAGGTGGACAGTTTCCGGCGCATGTTGTCGAGCTTCAGCCGCTTCGCCCAGGATGCCTCTTATCCCTATGGCTCCGGCGGTCCCAATGCATGCTTCGCCCTGCTCACCGACCATTACATGCGAACCTACGGCGCGACGCGCGAGGATTTTGGTGCCATTTGCGTCGCCCAGCGTGACAATGCGCTGAAGAACCCACACGCCGTCATGAAGAAGCCGCTGTCCCTCCAACAATATATGGACGCCCGGCCCATCTCGGATCCGATCCACCTGTTCGACTGCGTCATGCCGGTTGCCGGTGCCGAGGCCTTTCTGGTGATGCGCGAGGATGATGCTCGGGCCGCGAACCTCAAGCACGCTCGGGTTCTCGCAACCATCGAACGCCACAACGCCTTTCCCGATGATCCGATCCAGATGCGTGGTGGCTGGGTGATGGATGTGGACGAGCTTTATGCCATGGCCGGTGCCGGACCGGAGGCCATTGACCTCATGCAAACCTATGACGACTATCCGGTGATCGTCATGATGCAGTTCGAGGATCTCGGTTTCTGCGCCAAGGGCGAAGGTCCGCAATTCGTGCGCGACCGAGACCTGACCATTGGCGGCGATTTTCCGCACAACACGTCGGGCGGGCAGCTCTCCGCCGGCCAGGCGGGCGCGGCCGGCGGCTATATCGGCATGACCGAAGCGCTGCGTCAGGTGACGGGCGCGGCGGGTCCGACACAGGTGAACGATGCCAAGACCGCGCTGGTCTCGGGATTCGGCATGATCAATTACGATCGCGGCCTGTGCTCGGGCGCAGCCATCATCTGCGGGGACGGGCCATGACCAATCCGCTGACGCCGCCACCCAAGAAGGACCCACAGAAACGCTCGCGTGTTCCGACCCGGCCTTCGCACATGCGCAGCCGCGCGGCACTGGGCCTTGCAGCGGCGGCAGCCGAAGGCCGCTTCATGCTCCAGGTCTGCGGCGATTGCGGTGCCGTGCAATATCCGCCGCGCGATGCCTGCGGCAAATGCCTGAGCGTCGACCTCACCTGGCAGGAAATCGCCACCGGCGGCGAGCTCATTGCCGAAACGACGGTGCGCACCAGTACCAATGTCTATTTCCGCGAACGCACGCCATGGCGCGTCGGCACGGTTCAGCTCGATGCCGGCCCGCCGGCCATGTGCCATGTGCATGGCGATGTGGCCACGGGCGACCGGGTGCGGATGATCAACCGGCTGGACAAGTCCGGGCAAGGCGTGCTGTTCGCCCTGCCGGAAAGAGCCACGCCGAACATGGAGGACGATCCTCACATGCGCGAAATGACCTGCGATCCGAAATTCCGGCGGGTGCTGATTACCGATGCACGCAACCCCAACGCCCCGGCGCTCGCCCAGGCGCTGGCCGATGCCGGCGCCTCGATGATCTTCGTCGGCGAGGCGGAAAGCTGGCGTCCCTATCCGGGTCGCGAAGCGTTTGCCGGAATTCCCAATGTCGACATTCTGCCGCTCGACGTCACCGACACCGCCTCCGTCAAGGAACTGGTCGGCGAGATCGGCGGGAAAACCGATATCCTGATCAACAATGCCCGCTTCGTGCGCCCCGGCGGCATCATCGACAGCATCGACGTCAACCACGCGCGCGACGAGATGGACGTGAATTATTTCGGCATGATGCGGCTCGCCCAGGCCTTCGGACCGTCGATGCGCGCTCGTGGCGCCGATGGTGACAACAGCGCCACTGCCTGGGTCAACATCCTGTCGGTCTATGCCTGGTCGAACCAACCGGAATTCGGCGCCTTTTCGGCCTCAAACGCCGCGGCCCTTTCGCTGTCGCAATGCCTGCGGGCGGAGCTGTGGCCGGGCGGTGTGAGGGTGATGAACGTCTTCACCGGCCCGACAGAGGACGAATGGCACCAACCATTGCCACCTCCGAAAGTGCCGCCGGCGGCGCTCGCGCGATCCGTCATCGCTGGACTGAAGGATGGTCTCGAGGATGTGTTCGTCGGCGACGTGGCGAAAGACCTGATTGAGCGCTGGCGCGCCGGCCCGAAGATCCTTGAACGCGAAATGATCGAGGGCGGGTCATGAGCGGGACGACCGATGTGCTGCAGAACCTTGCCGTCGCGCTGGCCTCAGGCGCGATCCGCGTGGTGGACCTCACCCATACGCTGGATCCGGACTTTCCGGTCATCATCCTGCCGCCGGAGTTCGGCCAATGCGCGCGGTTTCGCATCGAAGAGGTCTCCGATTTCGACCAGCGCGGTCCGGGCTGGAAGTGGAACAACTTTTCCTGCGGTGAGCACACGGGAACGCATTTCGACGCGCCGTTACACTGGATTTCCGGGCGCGATCTGCCCGACAACAGCGTCGATACGATTCCGGTCGAAAAATTCGTCGGCCCGGTGTGCGTCATCGACTGCAGCGAAGGAGCCGCCCAAGACGAGGACTTCGAGCTGACGCCGGAGATCGTCAAGGCCTGGGAAAAGGACCACGGCCGTATTCCTGAAGACAGCTGGGTGCTGATGCGAACCGACTGGTCGAAGCGCAGCGGCGAGGCCTATCTCAATATGCGCGAGGACGGCCCGCACGCGCCGGGTCCAACTCCTGATGCCGTGCGGTTTCTCGTCGACGAGCGCAAGATTCGCGGCTTCGGCACCGAGACCGTCGGCACCGACGCCGGCCAGGGCATGCATTACACGCCGCCCTACCCGGCCCATTACTACTTGCACGGCGCCGGCCGCTATGGCCTGCAATGCCTGCGCAATCTCGACCTTCTGCCGCCGACCGGGGCGATGCTGATCGCAGCACCGCTGAAGATCAAGCAGGGCACCGGCAGCCCCTTGCGGGTGATGGCGATGGTCACGGATGGAGACTGACATGAGCAAACAATTGACGGCGGTCATCACCGGCGCAAGTAAGGGCATCGGTGCCGATCTGGCACGGTGCATGCTGGACGAGGGATATCGGGTGATTTCGGTTGCCCGGCATGCTCCGGATTTTTCGCACGACAACCTGTCGTCCGTCGAGGCGGACCTGCTCGACGAACAGGCGGTGGCCGAGGCGGCAGCACACATTGCCAGTGAGCACGATGTCACCCATTTCATCCAGAATGCAGGCCTCATCTGGCCGAACCTGGTCGAAGACGCCAAGCCGTCCGATATCACCGGCCTCGCGCAGCTGCATCTCGGTTCGGCCCTAACCCTGCTTCAGGCCTTCCTGCCGTCGATGAAGGAAAAACGTTTCGGCCGGGTGATCTTCAATGGTTCACGCGCTGCGCTGGGCGTGCCAACGCGCACCGCCTACAGCGCCTCAAAAGCCGGCATGATCGGCATGGCGCGCACCTGGGCGCTGGAACTGGCGAAGCACCAGATCACCGTCAATGTGGTCGCGCCCGGCCCGGTGCTGACCGACAATTTCTGGGGCATCATTCCGAAAGACAGTCAGCAGCAGCACGACCTCGCCGACCGCATCCCGGTGGGGCGCCTCGGAACGGTCGAGGACATCACCAACGCCTTCATGTTCTTCGCCGACCCGAAAAGCAGCTTCATTACCGGCCAGACCCTGTTCGTCTGTGGCGGCGCCAGTGTTGGCACGGCATTGCTTTGAAACTTCGTTGTCATTCATCAGGACGCGAGTTCAACTGCATTTTGCTCGAGGGCACGCTCGGGTTCAGTGATCTCGAAAAGCCAGTTCACGACCTTCTGAAGCTCCGGCTCAAACGATTTCTCCGGGGCCGGCCTGATGAAATAGATCCAGTTCCGGTCGATGGCTTTTTCGGACAATATGCGCAGTTGCCCCTTTTCGAGTGAGCGACCAAGCATCGCGCGGCGTGCCAGGGTAATGCCCAGTCCTTCCCGCGCTGCATCCATCAGAAAAAGCGCACCTTCGAGATAGATCGATGGCTCCCGAGACTTTTCGGAATTCAACAGGCCATGCTGTTTCTGCCACAGGTTCCACATGCGGGCATCTTCATCGGCAATGAGAGGGGCGTTGCGCAGCGTCTCCTTGAGATCTCCATCATATCTCTCGATCAGCTTCGGGGACGCGACCGGGACGGCGGTGCCGGGAAGCAACAGATTTTCGCCTATCTGAAGACGATCCTGCCGCCTGAATCCGATCTCGATGTCTGCGTTGGCGGTCGGTGTCTTGTCTGTCAGTCCGAGGCTCACGTGCAGCGAAATATGCGGATATTTGGCAACAAACTGATGGAGCCTCGGAAGGATGATTTCCTGCGCCACGATCGGAACTGCCGAGATCTCGAAAGACCGTTTCAATCGCAATGGAACGAGATCCAATTCATGTCGGATCGCGCTGAATGACGCATGGACGACCGACGCCAGGCTTTCGCCGGCCGGCGTGAGCGCAACGGACCGTCCCATGCGAATGACAAGCGGGCTTCCGACCCAGTTTTGCAGCAATTTCAACTGGTGACTGACCGCCGAATGCGACACGGACAGCCGGTCTGCAGCGGCCGTGATTGAGCCTGTCTCGTAGAGAGCCTCCAATGTGCGAAGGGCGTTGAGAGACGGCAGGCGTCGGTTTCTCATGATTTTTTATGTGAGTTTTTCTCACATAATGCAAGTTTTTTGAAATGGTGTCTCCAAGTCGGAGAGATAAAAATAGGGCATTCTTGGAGTGTGTTGCATGAGTTCGAAAACGCTGCGTCTCGCAATGGCGCAAACGACATCTTCAAACCGCCATGAGGACAACATCGAAGATGTGACGCGTATTGCTCAGGCTGCCGCTTCACAGAATGCCCAGCTGTTGGCGCTTCCCGAGGCCGTCGGTTTGGTCAACCGGGATCGCGACAGCGCTGTGACCATGGTCACCGCCGCGGATTCGGACCCCTTCCTGAACGTCTGCAAGGAGCTGGCAAAGCAACACAACTTCTGGATCCAAGCCGGCTCAACGCCTGTCACGGGTCACGGGCAACGCTTCCGAAATCACGCCACGCTGATATCGCCGGACGGCATGATCATTGCCACCTACGACAAGATTCATCTCTTCGATGTTTTTCTCGACGGAAAGCCGCCGACGGGTGAATCGCAGCGTTATGAACCCGGTGAAGAAGCGGTTCTGGCCGATACCCCTTGGGGACCCATGGCTCTGACGGTATGTTACGATATCCGGTTTCCTCATCTCTATCGGCAACACGCCCAGGAAGGCGCGGTTTTGGCCTTTGCGCCATCGGCTTTTTCCGTGCCCACGGGCAAAGCCCATTGGGAAGCTTTGCTCAGAGCCCGCGCAATTGAAAACGGGTTCTGGATTGTTGCAGCGGCTCAGGTCGGCAAGCATCTGGATGGCCGGGATACGTACGGCCACTCGCTCATTGTCAGCCCCTGGGGCGAGGTCCTGTGTGACCTTGGTGGAGTTGAGCCCGGGATGGTGGTGCTGGACCTTGATATGACGCTTCCGGCCTCGGCCAGACGTCAAATCCCATCTCTGAAAAACGAACGGAAATTCCGTTTCAAACGAATCCGCCGACAGCAACAGGCAGCGGAAAACCGGCAGGAGGATAGATATGTCTCTGAGTAAACTAACCCTTGGTGCATTCGTCGCTCTGGGAGTGATGGTTTTGGCAACCGGCCAGCCATACGCCCAGGACAGCCGACCCGATATCAAAGTGGCAGTCGACAACCTTTGGCCGACCATGGATCCCGTAATCGGCATCTCCACGACGGGTTCGCGTGTGCACTCCAATATCTTCGACACACTGGTGCGGCGAAACCGCTGGGAAGACCCGGAAGGAAACACGCTCGTTCCATGGCTGGCGGAAAGCTGGGAACGCAAATCGGACTTGGTTTGGGAATTCAAACTGCGGGACGGCGTGAAATTTCACGATGGTCACGTCATGGATGCGGAGGATGTCGCCTTCTCCCTCTCCGCCGAGCGACTTTGGGGGCCAAAACCACTGGCGCGTCGCGGAACCCGTTACGCGCGCGGCATCAATCGGGTCGAGGCAACAGGGCCGTTGACGGTTGAAATCGAGACAAGCTTTCCCGATCCCAATCTTCCCTACCGCCTTGTGACACCGATCGGCTTTGTCTTGCCCAAACACTATTACGACGAAGTCGGGACCGACGCATTCGGGCAGGCGCCGATTGGCACCGGTCCCTACAAGATGGTGTCCTTTGACCCGTCCGTCTCGGTGGTCGCCGAGGCGTTTGATGACTATTGGGCTGGAGACGTGCCCGCCAAAAGCGTGACCTTCCAGATCGTCCCGGAATTCTCGACCAGATATGCCGGTCTTGCATCCGGCGAATTCGACGTGATTGTCAGTGTCCCGGCCGATCAGGTTGAGCGCTTGCAGGGTACGGATGGCATCAAGGTCATGTCCAAGAGCATCGAGAACTACCCGATGTTCGCCTTCAACATGCTGGATACGGAAGAAAATCCCAACAACCCGCTGAAAGATGTGAACTTGCGCAAGGCGATTGTCCACGCGGTCGACCGGGAAGCCATCGCCAAGGCGATCTGGGGCGATGCGACCTTCGTTCCCACGCCCTTCAATTTCCCCGAATATGGCAAGTACTTCGACCCGGACCGCGAGCGGGCGGTCAAGTTTGATCCTGACATGGCCCGCGAATTGCTGGCCAAGAGCGACTACAATGGCGAGGAACTGACCTGGCACATCACCCGCGGTTTCTACCCCAACTACGAAGTCGCCGCGGAGTTCATGGTTGAGCAATGGGCAGATGTCGGCATCAACGTCAAAATCGAACTGAAGGACAATTTTTCGCTCGCCTACAAGCGGCCCTTCCACTTCCTGAACATGTCGATGGGAAGCGAGTTCTCGGGCGATCCCTACCGTCCGCTGTGGATGGATTGGGGGCCGTTGTCCAGCCGCGTGCGCGCAAAGCACAAAACCTGGGCCATGACGCCCGAGTTCGAACGGCTTGGAAACGAGTTCGAGCTGGCTCAGGATTTTGAATCGCGCAAGGCGGCCTATCTGGCGCTTGTCGATGAGTGGGAAAGGGTCACGCCGGGCATGTATCTGTGGCGCAATGTGGTGAGCTATGCCATCGACGATGATCTCGACTGGGATCCGGGCAATACCGTCATCACCATCTTCGATAACAAATACCTCAAATAGGCGCCTTGGAACGAGGCAGTGCAGACTCCGACACTCGCTGTTGACAATCTCACGGTTGCCCTCCCACCGGGGGGCGACCGTGAGGAAGCCGTCAGCGGTGTCTCACTGACCCTGTCGGGCGGCGAAACCCATTGCCTTGTGGGCGAGTCGGGATCCGGCAAATCGGTTATCGGCCAGGCTATTCTCGGCATGTTGCCAAGTGCCTTGCCGATGCTCAGCGGACAGGTTTCGCTTTTCGGTGAAATCCTGCCGGCTCAGCGCGATCGACACTATGACACGCTGCGCAGCGTGAAACTGGCCACCATCTTCCAGGATGCAACCGCCAGCCTCAATCCAGTGCGCAAAGTCGGGTCTCAGCTTGGCGAGATTCTCAGCACCCACGGTGCAAAGAAAGCAGACATCCACGCCCGCGTTCTGAACATGCTGGAAGCCGTGGGCCTTGAAGACCCTGCCGGCAAGATGAACGCCTATCCGCACCAGTTGTCCGGCGGCCAGGCCCAGCGGGTGGTCATTGCCGGCGCGCTTTTGCTGAAACCCAGCGTGTTGGTGGCCGATGAACCGACCACCGCTCTCGACGTGACAACACAAGCTGCCGTTCTGGAGCTGCTGGATGACCTGAAGCGAACATTCGATCTCTCCGTTTTGTTCATCACCCATGATTTCGGGGTGGTTGCTCAGATTGCCGACAGCGTCACCGTGCTCAAGGACGGCAGGATCGTCGAATCCGGTCGCGCTATCGATGTTCTCAGTCATCCGCAGCACGAATACACCAAGCGTCTGCTGGCAGCGGCTGAACCAAGCCAGTCCGAAGAAAAACCATCTTCGCAGTCCGACCTTTTGGAGGTCACGGATCTGAACCTCGTCTACCGGAGCGGTGGACTTCTGGCCCGAAAAACCAAACAGGCGGTCAAGGATGTCTCCCTTTCGATCGCCAAAGGCCGAACGCTGGGAATAGTGGGAGAAAGTGGTTCCGGGAAAAGTTCGCTTGCTCGCGCTATACTGCGGCTGGAGCCGATCGAAAGCGGAGCGATTGTCTTCAAGGGCCAGGATATTTCCGAGGCTTCGGGAAGCGGGCTCAGGCAACTGAGAAAATCGATCCAGGTTGTTCTGCAGGACCCGTTCAGTGCGTTGAACCCGCGCCAGACGATCGGTTCGGCCATTGCCGAAGGCCTGATCATCCACGGCAGCGGTCGAAGGGAAGCCCGCAAGCGCACGGCTGAACTGCTCGAACTCACGGGGCTGACTCAACAGGCGGCGGATCGCTATCCGCACGAGTTCTCGGGAGGCCAACGGCAGAGGATCTGCATTGCTCGCGCGCTTGCCCTTGAACCTGAACTGTTGATTGCGGACGAGGCCGTGTCCGCCCTGGATGTCTCTATCCAGGCTCAGATCCTCGAGCTCTTCGCGGACCTGCAGCGACGGCTGGACTTTGCCATGATCTTCATTACCCACGATCTCCGGGTCGCCCGTGCGATTTGCGATGACGTGATCGTCATGAAAGCGGGTGAAATCGTTGAACAGGGCACAGCCATGCGTGTCCTGGAACATCCCGTTCACGACTATACCAAGGCGCTGGTGGAGGCCGCGCCGCACCTGTCACCTGTCGCGGAAGGCGCACCGGCATGAGCGAGTACATTCTCACCCGGGCCGTTCGCGCGCTGGTAACCCTTCTGGTCACGGTGACCCTTGTCTTCACGTTCATCCGGTTTTCCGGAGATCCCGCAGCGGCCCTTGCGCCGCCGGATGCGGAGCCGGAGGTCATCCAGGAGTATCGCGAGCGGCTTGGCCTCGACCGACCGTTCTATGTGCAGTACGCAAGTTATATTCTGGAGCTGCTCCAGGGGCGATTCGGACACTCGGTTCACACCGGCAAACCGGTGCAGGAGATTTTTCTGGAACGCCTTCCCCACACGTTGCGTCTGGGGCTGACGGCCTTGATCATTGCCATCTGCTTCGGCATCCCCATGGGGGCCTACGCCGCGTTGAACCGCGGCAAAAAGATCGACCGATTTGTCATGGGATTTTCGGTCTTCGCCTTTGCGATGCCGAACTTTCTGTTTGGTCTTGTTTTGATCCTGGTGGCAGCGACGGTCTTCAATACGTTTCTCGGCGGCGACAATGCCTTTGTGCTGATGCCGGCACTGACACTGGGCCTTGCGATCATGGGAAGCTTTGCCCGCTTCTCCAGATCGTCGCTGCTGGAAACCATAAATGCACCCTATGTCAGGGCTGCTGAAGCGCGTGGCATCCCCTTGCGAGCGCGGTTGTTGCGTCATGCCGCACCCAATGCGGCGATACCGCTGGTTACGCTCATCGGTCTGTCGCTTGGTTCCCTGATCGCCGGCTCCGTGGTGACCGAACAGGTTTTCGCGTGGCCTGGTGTGGGTCAGTTGCTGGTGCGATCCGTTGCAACCCGGGACATCGCCATGGTGCAATTCCTTGTTCTGGCCGTGGCGACGACCATGGTCATGGCAAACCTGATCGTCGACCTTCTTTACCTGGTCATCGATCCAAGAATACGGGCGAAATAGTGGTTCAGTCATCCGCCCCATCGGAACGAAATCAGATACCGGTCAGCGTCAAAGTCGCGCTCGGGTTTTTGACCGTGTTCGTGGCCTTTGCCCTGTTCGGGCATGTCCTGACCGAGCACGGGTACCGCGACACGTCTCTCTTCGATCGCCTCAAACCGCCAGGAACCGAGGGATATGTGCTGGGAACGGACAGTCGAGGTCGCGACCTGCTGGCACGACTTGTCACGGGTGCGCAAATCACCCTCGTGGTGGCCATAGTGGGGACGCTGATCGGTGCGGTGTTCGGCTCCCTGGTGGGGATCCTGGCCGCGGCGCGCCGGGGCTGGGTAGACAATGTCGTCGTGGCAGCCATCGACGTTCAGGCGTCGCTGCCGATCATCATCGTGGCGCTCTTTGTACTGGCGATGTTCGACAACTCCTTTGTCCTGTTTCTGATTCTCATCGGCTTCAATGGTTGGGAGATCTACGCCCGGCTGATGAGGGCGGCCACGCTGTCGGCCAAGGAGCACGGCTATGTCGTGGCAGTCAGAGCGCTGGGCGCGACACCGGTGCGCATCTATCTGCGTCACATCCTGCCGAACATTTTGAATGTGGCCCTGGTTCAATTCACCATCAATTTGCCCCTGAGCATTCTGCTGGAAACTGCCCTGTCTTTCCTTGGACTTGGTGTTCAACCGCCGCTGACCAGCCTGGGCCAGATCATGAGCGAGGGGCGCGACAGGCTTGTGACCGCCTGGTGGCTTACGCTGTTCCCCGGTGCCATGATTTTTGCCGTGGCGCTTTCGGTATCAATGGTGGGGGATTGGCTTCGCGATCGCCTGGATCCGACCTTGAGGACGGAACAATAGGCCGCTCCCGAGACGGACGTAAGGGAGACGTGTAAGATGTGCGAATACCAATGAAAGGATGCCCGATAGATGAGCGATGCGCCGGTGGTCGAATTGAGGGATCCCCGATTCGATGAAAACAAATACGGTTTCATCGAGGAATTGCGGTCGCAGAACTATTACGCCCGCACCGGCAATGGCGATGTTCTGTTCCTTAACCAGGACGATGTCATCGAGGTGTTCAAATGTGAGGATTTTCAGTTCGCGTTTGACACTATCGACGAGGAACGCAGCCCCTATCTCGCCGAAGCGATCAAGCACGAACTGTTGGCCATGCATGGCGACCAGCACGCCCGCCTTGCGCGACTTGTCAAACAAGCTTTGCGAGACCGGCTGCTGGAAGACATGCGAACGGATATTACCCGGATCGTCGACGAGTTGATTGCGGCCTTTCCATCGGAAGGAACCTTGGATTTTTGCGCCGCCTTCGCAGATCCTCTGCCGGCGCATGTGGTGGGGCCGATGTTTGGCGTGCCTTACACAAGCGTCAAGGATTTCAATGACTGGATCCGGATCGGAGGCCGCAAGATTGACGCGTTGCAGACGGGCGTGGGGATCGAGGAGGTGGAGAGCGCCAACCGGAAGATGCATGATTATCTGCGCGATCTGCTGGCCGAGCGCAGGCAGGCCCCGGGTGACGACCTGTTCAGCGAACTGATGCTGGCCGATATCGATGGGGATGTCCTTTCGGAAGATGAACTGGTTTATCTCGCAACCGAACTGGCTTCGGCCGGCGTCGACACCACGCGGGCGCAACTGCCGCTGATCCTGCACGCCCTTTTGACTCATCCCGATGAGATGCAAAAACTTCGGGCCGATCCCAAGCTTGCCCTGCGCGCCGTCGACGAAGGGATGAGATTTGCGCCCTTGCCCTGGGCACTACCGCACCGGGCAACCCACGATTTCACTTACAAGACGATCGATTTCCGCGAAGGTGATCTGGTGTACGCGTTCGTTCCCGCGGCCAATCGCGACCCTGCTGCGATCGATGCTCCACAGACTATCGACATCAGCCGGGCTCGTGCGCGCAACTTCTCATTCGGCGCCGGAATGCACGGCTGCCCCGGCGCTCAACTGGCGCGAATGGAAATGTCCATAGCACTCCAGCATCTGGCCACGGCCGATTTTGAGATGACGTTGGTTGGCGAGCCGGATTGGGTGCCCGGACAGAAGGATCGCGGAATGAAAAGAATGACGATCCGATTGGATTGACACTCGGGATGTCCTGATCGCTATCGACGCGAACCGACCAAAGAGGAACACTTGGCCATCCTGGAAGGCTCCGTCACTTCGACGCAATATCAGTGCAAAGCGGAGCCCATTCGCAGCCGGAACAGGCCCTGCGGATCGTTCCCGCTTTGAATGCTCCCCAGAGATGAGTGATGCGGCCAGCATCGAGCGTCATTCGCTCGCCCGGTTCAATCGGATGTGAAAGAAGCTCGCGGATTGCGTCTGCGGCATCGCGGTCCCGCTGAACGACGCTTTCAGCGAAGCAGTGCGGATCATCATCATCAAGCAGCGGCGCGCAGATGTCATCGGGACCGTCGACCACGACAATCTCCTCGCCTCCGGCAATGCGCTCCACAATGGCATCAAAATTCGCCGTGAAGGCGTGGCTGTAGCCCTTGCCGACATAGGTCAGCAGACAAAGCAGGTGGTGCGGGCGCAATCGGATCGTCAAATCGGGGCGAGTCCGGTCATGCGGTGAGCCCGGCACCGTCGGGAGCGCCGGGCATCGATGTCGATCGGGGTTTACACCTGCCGCGCCGCGCCGCGCCGGGCGAGTACGCCCAGAACTGCGGCGGCCAGCGCGGATTTCAGCACACCGCCGATGATGAAGGGCAGAACGCCATGCACGATGGCCGGCTCGACGCCGATCATGACAGCCAGCCATGCGGCACCCAGAACCAGGCAGGCAATGTTGCCGATCAGGGCGGCGAGAAAGGCCAGTACAATGTGGTGGCCGTTCCAGCCGCGCTCGGCCAGCCAGCCGACCAGCGCACCGCACAGCGGAAAGGCGAACAGATAGCCGCCCGTTGGCCCGAGAAAGTGCAGGAAGCCGGACGCGCCGCCGGCAAGCACCGGCATGCCAACCGCGCCTTGCACCAGCCAAGCGGTGATGGTGATGCCGCCGAGCCGCCAACCATACAGCGCTCCGATCAGCGTAACCGCGAAGGTCTGCATGGTGATCGGGACCGGCACCATCGGCACCTCGATATAGGACGACAGGGCCAGCAAGGCGGTGCCGAGAAGCACCGCGCCGATCTGCCAGCCAAGTGAGCGGTCGCTGAGACGCAGTGGGCTGAAGCCGGGTTGGATGGCGGGGGCAGCGGATTGATTCATGGGGCTCTCCAAATTGATTAGGTCAAATTATAGATAATTCATATAATCGATCTATTAGAGAGTCCAGCCCACTTCTACCGATGGCGAAATTAGAGATAATTTGTGCTAGCCGACAATCACAAAAGCGTCTTCGGTGCCTTCGGCTCCGTTGCGGCGCAGTTTGCCGATCTTCTGAACGTGACGCATCAGCAAGGATGCGGCGGCATCCACCTCGTCGCGTCGCAGGGCCGACAAAATGGCACGGTGGTCGGTATCCGTCCGAGCCTCCCACTGGGATCTCCAGCCGGCAAACAGAATGCGCGCGCTGACCGCCTGAAGATCCTCGATCGCGGCCAACAACCGCGGCATGCCACAGGGCTCTATGATCAGCCGGTGAAAGGTCCGGTTGGCCGTTTCCCAATCGCGCACGTTCTCAGCCTTTTCGCCCGCGCGAATCGCCTGTTCGGCTCGGTCGAGGATGGCCTTTGTGAGGTGGGGCGCGGCGTGCCGAAGGGCCAGAGCCTCCAGAGCGGCACGCATTTCCGCCACCTCCTGCACCTCGGCACGACCAAAGGACGCGACCCGAAATCCGCGCCGTGGCAGGCTGACCGCCAGCCCCTGAGCTTCAAGCAGCCGGAATGCCTCCCGTACCGGCACATGGCTGGCGTGAAATTCCTCCGCGATATGGTCCTGGCGCAGCGGCGCGCCCGGTTTCAGATCGCCGGACACGATCCGATCGGCCAAAGTTCGGCTGATACGAGTGGCGATGGTGTCCTTGCTGTCATTGGCCATGGATCATAGATAATTTGCGGCCTCGCACCTGTCGAGCCGGTGATTGGAGCAAAGGGCGATAAGTTCCTTAACTTCAAAAGTCGGCTTTGTTAGAAGGGCGCAGCCGGTTCCGGCACCCTACCGTCTCTTCGCAGGATGAATTCATGAAAAAGTTACGTGTCGCGCTGGTGGTGGCTGCGCGGGTGCCGGTCGAGAAATATGGCGGAACCGAACGCCAGGTGGTCTGGCTGGCGCGGGAACTGATGCGACGGAACCACGCCGTGACCCTGGTGGTGTCGCCGGGTTCGCATGTCGCCGGTGCCCGAATGATCGATGCCCGGACGACGCAGGAGGCGTTCGACCGCATCCCCGCGGATATCGACATCGTCAACAGCTTCGACAGCGAGCCACCCGCCGAATTTGACCGGCCCTGCCTGGTCACGCATCAGGGCAACACAGAAAAGCCGATCGGCCGCAACCGCAACTTCGTCAGCCGCAACCACGCGGAGCGGCATGGGCGCGAGACTTTTGCCTATAACGGCCTGCCGACGGATGAACACTACTTTCAGGACCGCAAAAACGGCCGCTATCTTTTCTTCTCGCGCATCAACCGGCCCGGCAAGAACGTGACCCGCGCCATGCATCTCGCCGTGGCCAACGATCTGCAGATGGACATTGCCGGAGGCGCGCGATGGGAATTGCTGACACGCAGTGTCGTTCGCAAGGAGCGGGCGTTCTTCACCAGTCTCGACAAGCGCTTCGCCATTCACGGCATGGTCGGCGGCTGGACCAAGGCCAAACTGTTTGCCGAGGCCAAGGCACTTCTCTTTCCCATCCGCTGGGAAGAACCCTTCGGCATCGTTGTGCCGGAGGCATTGCTGGCCGGTACGCCGGTTATTGCCACGCCGCGCGGCTCAATGCCGGAGCTCCTCCACCCCGACATCGGTTTCCAGTGTGAATCGGATGAGGATTTTGCTGCGGCATTCGATGGGGTCGGCGACATCCCACCGGCGCGCTGCCGCGAATATGCTGCGGAGCACTTTTCCATCGAAAAGTCGACCGATACTTATCTGGACCTTTACCAGCGCATACTTGACGGTGAAACATTGCCGTGAGGCGGCGCTTGATGAGCCGGTTGCATTCCACTTAACTTCGTCCGGCGGCTCCGCTACAAACTCGACATGCAAAGTGCCTCTGTCATCGCCGAAATCCGCCAATCCGTCAAAGCCATCTGCGACAACTATGGCGAAGACTATTGGCGCCAGCTCGATGCGGATCGCGGATATCCCACCGGGTTCGTCAGTGAATTGACGCAGTCCGGGTTTTTGGGCTGCCTGATCCCGGAAACATACGGCGGCGCCGGCCTGGGGTTGAGCGAGGCTTGCGCCGTTTTGGAGGAAATCTCGCGCTCGGGTGGACATCCGGGTGCCGCCCACGCGCAAATGTACGTGATGGGGTCTGTGCTGCGGCACGGAACCGAGGAGCAGAAGCAGGCCTATCTGCCGAAGATCGCATCCGGCGAATTGCGGTTGCAATCCTTCGGCGTCACAGAACCGACAACGGGCACGGACACGACGTCGCTGAAGACCACGGCCGAACGGCGTGGCGACCGTTACGTCATCAACGGCCAGAAAGTCTGGATCAGCCGGGTGCAGCACTCGGACCTGATGTTGCTTCTGGCGCGGACAAAGGCGATTTCCGACCGCACGTCGAAGACCGACGGGCTCTCCTGTTTCATCGTCGATCTGCGCGGCGCCGAAGAGCGTGGCCTGACCGTTCAGCCAATCGACGCCATGATCAATCACCATTCCTGCGAACTGTTCTTTGACGATTTCGAGGTGCCGGCGGAGAACCTGCTGGGACCTGAACATGGCGGTTTTCGGGTCATCCTCGACAGCATGAATGCCGAGCGCATCCTGATTGCCGCCGAGTGCATCGGCGACGCGCGCTATTTCATCGACAAGGCAACCGCCTATGCGAAGGAGCGCGTCGTGTTCGACCGGCCCATCGGCCAAAACCAGGGCGTCGCCTTTCCGATTGCCGAAGCCTATGCCAAGACGGAGGCTGCAGCCTTGATGGTCGAACGGGCCGCCGGCCTGTTCGATGCGAAGGAAAAATGCGCGGCGGAAGCGAACATGGCAAAGCTGCTCGCGGCCGAAGCGTCATGGAAGGCCGGCGATATCTGCCTGCAGACCCATGGCGGCTTCGGCTTCAGCCGCGCCTATCATATCGAACGCAAATTGCGCGAAACGCGGCTCTACCAGATCGCGCCGATTTCGACCAATCTCATCCTGTCCTATCTGGGCGAGCATGTGCTCGGCCTTCCAAGGAGTTTCTGATGGATCGTCCGCTTGAAGGTACGCTTGTGGTCGCGGTTGAACAGGCCGTTGCGGCCCCGTTCTGCACTGCACGGCTGGCCCATGCCGGTGCCCGAGTCATCAAGGTGGAACGACAGGAAGGCGATTTCGCCCGCCTCTACGATACCGCCGCCATGGGTGAAGCGTCCTATTTCGCCTGGCTCAATCGGGGTAAGGAATCCGTTGTGCTCGACTTCAAGTCGGACGACGGCAAAAAACTGCTGAAGTCAATGCTAGAGAAAGCGGACGTCTTCGTGCACAACCTCGCGGCCGGAGCGATCGAGCGCGCCGGTTTCGGGGCTGACGTGCTTAAACAACTCAACCCCCGCCTGATCAACTGCGCCATCACCGGCTATCACGAAGACAGCCCGATGGCCGACCGACCCGCCTACGATCTACTGATCCAGGCGGAAAGCGGACTGGTTTCGATCTCCGGCAGCCCGGGTGAGCCGGGACGGATCGGAGTGTCGGTCTGTGACATCAGCGCCGGCCTGACGGCCTATAGCGGTGTGCTGGAGGCGCTGCTGCGTCGTGATAAAACCGACGAGGGTGCAACACTCGACATATCGCTGTTCGATGTCGCCGCGGACTGGATGGCGGTGCCCTATCTGCACGCCCGCTACGGCAAAGGGCCGCCAAAGCCGGTGGGCTTGCGCCACCCGTCGATCGCCCCTTACGGCGCCTTTCCATGCTCCGACGGCAAATCGGTGCTCATCGCCGTGCAGAACGAACGGGAATGGGTTCGGCTGTGCGGTGCGGTCTTCAATGATCCGGAGCTGGCCGAACTGCCCGAGTTTACGTCCAACAACAGTCGAGTCGAACATCGCGACGCGCTTGAGGCAGCGCTTGGCAAACGCACGTCGGCCATGACATCCGCGGAACTGGCGGAGCGGTTGACTGCCCAGCGCATTGCGTTCGGCCTGATCAATGGACCGGAGGATCTCGCCGACCATCCGGCTTTCCGGTCCGAACCGGCAACGACAGCGCAAGGCGCTTCCTATGAGATGCCGGCGCATCCGATCCGCTGGCTGGGCGAGCCAGCCGATACGGAACCGGCACCACCGGCGCTCGGGGCAGATACCGAGACGGTCACGCGCGAATTCCTGGGCAATGCGGAATGAGCGCCGAGGACTGGCAAACGGAATGCAAGGACGCCATCGGACGCAGTCGGAGGACCTCGGACAGCCTGGCGCCCGAACGGGTGACGATGATGGAGTTGTGTCTCGATCGGGCTTCTGAACTTAAGGCCGGCGACCCGCTTCCACCGCTGTGGCACTGGATCTATTTCACCGAACCCGTGCCGACATCGGATCTCGGCCCGGACGGCCACGAGCGGCTTGGGCGTTTTCTGCCGCCGATCCGGTACCCCCGACGCATGTGGGCCGGTGGGGACGTGACCTTCAACGCGCCGCTGATCATCGGGCGTCCGGCCGAAAAAACCACCAGAATTGATAATGTCGAATTCAAGCAAGGAAAGTCCGGGCCACTTTGCTTTGTTACGGTTCACCATCGCATTCAGCAGGACGGGCGTGACGCGGTCGACGAGGTCCAGACGATTGTCTATCGCGAAAAGGGCGAGGCAAAACCAACCCCGAACCTGGAGACCGCTCAACCCGGCGATGATACGATGGCGATTGGCCGGCTGCAGATGTTCCGCTATTCAGCCCTCACCTACAATGCCCACCGCATCCACTACGATGAGCGCTTCGTCACCGACACCGAGGGGTATCCGGGACTGCTCGTGCACGGCCCGCTGCTCGCAACGACACTGGCAGGCCATGGCGCATCGATGGACGCCGAGCGTCAGCTTGCTCGGTTTCGCTATCGCGCCCTGCAGCCCGTGTTCGAAAATGAGCCGTTTCGTGTCGAAGGCGAGCGGACGGCATCCGGCGCCGAACTGCAAATTGTCAAACCCCAGGCCGGACCGGCGATGCAGGCGACCATCGAATGGAAGCCGTCGACTTAGAGCTGACTACTGGTGGGAAATTGATCGCCGCAGCAACGATTCCGACGCGGCCGATCATTTGGCGAAAACAGTAGCGACATATGGATTCCATGGTTGGACATTCTCTCCGACCTTGATGTGGTCAAACATTTTACAGCGAGCAACACGGATTGTTTGTAGCGGCCGGTATTGCACTGCATCAGGGCGACCGAGAGGGCGCACAAGACTACTGACTATGAAATGGCGACAGCAAATGAGTTCGTCAAACCAAAGCTTGCCTCATGGGCGAAAAAGCACGGTTTGACCGTTCTCTAGGTGAGCACTATGACATGTACGACTATGCTGTCGAGAAACGGAAAGCACTGGACAATTGGGCTGAATTGCTTGGGCAGATTGTGACCGGTGCCAGCAACGTCACTCCTCTGTCGCTGCGCGCGTGATCGTCTTTCGCGTGCTTCGTTGCGCGATAACGATGTCAGCGGAAGCCCGCAACCCTGATCCTCTTTCCTTAGCACCTCTTTAGCAATGTGCTGTTTTGCGTGTCTATGACACTGAAATTCGAGGAGTCTTAAAGAAGCAGCTAGCGATCTCTTTAAAAATATGTGATTATGAGCGTTATGAACGCCGGAAGATCCGAAAATCTAAAGAGCGTACTAGAGGCGGTCCCTGCCGGATATCTAGTCGATGCCCGATGGCTGACGGATCATGGCCTCGCTTATGAGACATTCCGCGACTACGTCAAACGCGGCTGGCTGGAGCGCCTGGAACGTGGAGTCTTCCGCCGTCCGCACCCGCAGAGCGCGCAACCCAACACAATCAATTGGAAGATCTGCCTGCTCTCGGTTCAGCACATCATGGGCCATAAGGTTCATGTCGGCGGGACGACGGCGCTCGCGCTAAAGGGCCATGCGCATTACCTCTCGCTCGGTGAGACCGATACGGTCTGGCTCTACGGGAATGATATCCCGAACTGGCTGCACAAACTGCCGCTCGACGCGAAACTCAAGACCCGCAAACTCTCGCTGTTCAGCGACAACGCTATTGGCCTGACCGATGCCGGCGATCAAGACGACACCCGCTCAAGGCCACCATGGGACTGGTCTCTGCAGATGTCCTCGCCTGAGCGGGGGATCTTAGAAGCGCTCGACGAACTCCCAGAGCAAGAGAGCTTCCACAACCTAGACATGGTATTTGAGGGACTGACAAACCTGCGCCCGAAGCTGCTGACGGCGCTCCTACGTAGCTGCAAGAAGATCAAGGTCAGGCGGCTGTTCTTCGTCTTCGCCGACCGTCACGACCACGCCTGGAACAAGCGACTCGATCCGCAGGACATCGATCTCGGGAAGGGTGACCGCGCCCTTATCAAAGGCGGTAAAATACATCCGCGCTATCGAATCATGGTCCCGCCTGAATTCACGAACATGCAGAGGGCTGGAGATGACGCGTGAACCTTATACCGCGCAAGTCGATCTGCTGGTTCGTGTCCTGCCCTATATCGCGGAAGAGGAGGTATTCGCGCTCAAGGGCGGCACGGCCATCAACTTGTTCTATCGCGACCTGCCGCGCCTGTCGGTCGATATCGACCTGACCTACCTGCCGGTTAAAGACCGCGATGAAAGCCTAGCTGAAATAAACAGGGCGCTCGACCGGATCGCAGCGCGCATCACCGGCAGTCTTAGACAAGGTGAGGCCCGGCGCATTGCGGGCGGCGGCGGCGGCGCCACACGCATCCAAGTCCGGCAGGGCACTGCGCAGATCAAGATTGAGACTTCGCCGGTCACACGCGGCGTCGTTCATGAACCTGAACTGCTCACTGTCACCGATGCGGTCGAAGATGAATTCGGGTTTGCGGAAATCCGCGTCGTCTCTTTTGAGGATTTGTTCGGAGGCAAACTGCATGCCGCTGTGGATCGTCAGCACCCGCGCGACCTGTTCGATGTCCGTCTGCTCTATGACAATGAAGGCCTAACAGACGCACTGTTCCGCACTTTCCTCGTCTATATCGCCAGCTCAAACCGTCCGGCGCATGAGTTACTCAATCCGAACCCGATTGCCCTCGACCGACCCTATACGCAGGAATTCGAGGGGATGACGCGGCTGCCGGTTGATCTTGCCGCTCTTATCGAAACGCGAACGCAGCTATTTGCTGATCTGCGCGCTCGGCTCGACGATCAGGTTCGTACGTTTCTGCTGGGCCTGCACGATGGCACTCCGGATTTCAGGGTGATTGACATGTCGCAAGCAGCGGACCTACCGGCCGTTCGCTGGAAACTGATCAACCTGAACAAGCTGAAGACGGAGAACCCGGCCAAGCATGCAGAGCAGCGCGCCGCACTCGATGCGCTCTTTGCCATACGGTCAGCATGACGATCATGATGACACCGATCATCATACCGATGATCGCCACCCATGCCGCCCGTCACTGGCATTCCGACAATGAGGATCCACGACGATCATCATCACCGAGGTGGTCGACTATAACGACGTCGATGACGTTGCCCCAGCCGACAACATGGCACCGCTGCCTCCGCGCGCCTGATTGCCCCAACACTGGATCGGGTCACAACAGCAACCGATTTTTTATGGGTTGTTCTGCAGAGATTCGAGATGAATGGCTTCCTTAAGCAAGGAATTTCCTAAAGCACAAATTGCGCAGAGACCCCTCGACTTCGGAACAAAGCTCGGCTACCGCTCCAGTGTCAATCGGATCGACAGCGTTAACCAATCCCTAACATCGCCACCCGGCATTCTTTCAATCGGTGAGCGAAGATTGTACTTGCTAAAGTGACGATGGGTTGCCCGGGCAGCCTTGCCTCGCGGTCCGGCCGACACAGATTTAAGAGACGGACACACTGCGGCCGGCTTGCGGTCAGGGGCGCAGCATCGTCCGCAAACCGAAGTCGCGTCGCGGACGAGGACAGGACGAATGAAACGAAAATCAACGCGGATCCTGGTCACCGGAGGCGCCGGCTTTGTTGGCTCCCATCTGTGCCGCCGGCTGCTGGCGGAAGGTGCCGACGTCCTGTGTGTCGACAACTTCTTCACCGGAACCAAGGAAAACATTCTGGATCTGCTCGACAATCCGAAGTTCGAGCTCATGCGTCACGACGTGACCTTCCCGCTCTACGTGGAGGTCGACCGGATCTACAATCTCGCCTGCCCGGCTTCACCCGTGCACTACCAGTTCGATGCCGTTCAGACGACCAAAACCAGCATCCACGGGGCGATCAACATGCTGGGTCTGGCCAAGCGGACACGGGCGCGCATCCTCCAGGCCTCGACCAGCGAGGTCTATGGCGATCCCGAGGTGCATCCGCAGCCGGAAAGCTACTGGGGCCGGGTCAACCCGATCGGACTGCGGTCGTGCTACGACGAGGGCAAGCGCTGCGCCGAAACGCTCTTTTTCGACTACCACCGCCAGCATGACCTCGAGATCCGGGTGGTGCGCATCTTCAACACCTACGGCCCCAACATGCATCCCAATGACGGCCGGGTGGTCTCCAATTTCATCGTCCAGGCCCTAACCAACCAGGACATCACCATTTACGGCGACGGCAGCCAGACTCGCAGCTTCCAGTACATCGACGACCTGGTTGAGGGCATGGTGCGCATGATGGAAAACGAGGACGGGTTCCCCGGACCTGTCAACATCGGCAATCCGGGTGAATTCACCATCAAGCAATTGGCCGAAACCGTCCTGGAGATGATCCCGGAAAGCAAGAGCCAGCTGGTCTACCGTCCGCTTCCTGCCGACGATCCGAAACAGCGTCAACCGGACACCAGTCTGGCTCGCGAAAAGCTGGGTTGGGAGCCGGCGGTTCCGTTCCATGAGGGCCTTGAGAAGACCATCGCCTTTTTCCGCGGCACTGTGTAACAGCCATCGATCTTCCGGACGGCCGGGTTTATGCTAATCCGGTCCGACGGAGTGGGAGCCGCATGACCTACCGCATTGGCGTCGACGCCCGGTTGCTGACACAGACCATTACCGGAATCGGCCGCTACTCTCACGAGATGCTGAGGCGGCTAATCGAGACGGAGCACGAGTGGTTTCTCTACGCTCCGACGCCGATTACCGTGGGCGAATGGCAGCGGGCCAACGTCACTGTTCGAGAGTCCCGTTTTGCCGGCCGAGCCCTGCGGCTCATGTGGGCCGGAACCGCCCTGCCGCGCCAGGCAGCCCGGGATCGCCTGGATCTTTTCTGGTCGCCAACGCATCGTCTGCCTCGCTTCATGCCGGCGGATATCGCCACCGTCGTGACGGTCCATGACCTGGTATGGAAGCATGCCGGGGAAACCATGCCGGCAATCAATCGCTGGCTCGACGCCCGGCTTCTGCCGCAGGCCGCACGGTTGGCCGATCGCATCATCACAGTGTCCCAAAACACAGCGGATGACCTGATTGCGGAAGTTCCGGAGGCAGACGGCAAGGTGGACACCATCCCGCTTGGTGTCGCCCAACCCGAACCAATTGCCGACAATGCCGAGCTGCCAGGTCTCAATCTTGACGAACCGTTCCTTCTGTTTGTCGGGACACTGGAGCCGCGCAAGAACCTTCGGCGCCTGATGGAGGCCTATTCGCGCCTGACAGACCAGCAGCAAAGCGACGCAAGACTGGTCATCGTTGGTGGTAGCGGCTGGGGTGGTGTCGATGCCCGATCAATGGCTGCAGAGTTTGGCGTCACAGAGCGCACCGAGGTGCTTGGTTATGTCAGCGAGCCGCAATTGATCGCGCTCTATGAGAAGGCTCTTTTTCTGGCCATGCCGTCGCTCTACGAGGGCTTCGGCCTTCCGCTGCTCGAAGCCATGATCCGTGGCACCCCGGTGCTTACCTCAAACCGAGCATCCATGCCGGAGGTCGCCGGCGATGCGGGATTGCTGGTCGAGCCCGATGATGTGGAGTCCATCCGATCCGGACTGGAGCGCATGCTGACGGATGCGCCCCTGCGTCAGCGGCTTGCCGGCCTGGCACGGGGTCGAGCGAAGGCGTTCACGTGGGACAGAACCGTCAGCGAGACCCTCAAAGTCTTCGATCATGCCGTTGCCCTTCGCCGACGCGGCCAGAAGTGACTACGTCGTGAGACCAGTGCTGGCCGTCAGGTGTTCGTAACTTCTGCCAGGACTGAACTGATGGCCTCGGCTATCGATTGCGCAGCTTCCGAATCCAGCCGGTTGCGGTAGAGGCAATTGACCGTTCCCACACATTCACCATCGCGGATCACCGGAACGTTCAAGATCGTGTCGATCTCCAATCCGAATATCGTTTCGTGATCCTGAAACACCGATCTGATTTCATCCGGACCGGCGACAAGAACCGGAGCCTGGCTCCCCGCAAGCTTTTCCAGCCAACCGCCTCTCGACGGCACCTTGGCGCCCTGAACCGGAAACACGTCGGGCACAGACGAATAGATCCGGCGCAGGCGCTGCCCACCGTCCTCGATCGTCAACAGGGTGACATGATCACAGCCTGACGCCATGGTGATGGCGTTTGCTGTTTCGGTCAGGTTGTCGGTCGCCTCAAAAGCCATTTTGCCATCCTGTTCAGAGGGTCAGTTCGTCGATTTGTTCAGGTCCGTGGTGAGACTGATCAAGCCATCGTCAGTCACGACGACCGTGTCAGAATGGCGAAATCCGCCCAAGCCCGGAATGTATAGACCTGGTTCGATCGTAAAGACCATACCGGGTTTCACAATGCCCTCGTCTCCATCGGCAATAAAGGGGCCTTCGTGGGCTGTTACGCCCATGCCATGTCCGGCCCGATGGCGCCGCGCTTCCTCAAAGCCGCGCTCGCGGAACATGGTGTTGATCCGGCGGTCGATCTCGCCCAGCACCGCACCTGAACGCAACTGTTCGAACGCCATGCGGCGCGCTTCCATCATGGCATCGAACGGCGCCTTTGCCTGCTCCGGCACGTGCCCGAGAAAGAAGGTGCGCTCGATCTCGGCGCCGTATCCGTTGAGCACCGAGTTGAACACCGTCACATGCGGCCCGCCGGCCTGCATCTTCATGTCGAGGTCGGAAAAATTGTGCGGATCGTGAGAAACCCCGGGGTTCTGGATCAGCGTCATGATCGTTGTGGCAAAGGGATTGATGGTCGGGTTGTCGGCGGCCAGTTGCTCGAAAACGGACTTGCCGATGGTGCGATTGATTTCGCTTTGCGACAGGCCTGGTCTCGCCTGGCGCAGCAGTTCCGCATGGGCCTCGCTCTTCAGCCGGCAGGCATAGGCGATGCGGCCGAGCTCGTAGTCTGATTTGATTTCACGCAGTCGATCTATCAGATCGACCGGCACGGCACGATCGCCGACAACGTGCTGGACCATGAGCGGCACCGTGGTTTCCACTCCGATCGGGCCATGCCCTTCGAGCATTGTCTCAAGGCGGTCATTCCACCCCTGCCCGACCGGCGCCGGAAACTCCGCATAGGTGGCGTATTCGATCTCGCCGATCACTCTGCTGGTCGCGTGGTCCAGTTCCAGCCGAGGCACCAGGAACATCGGAGTCCCGGATTGTGGAACAAAGAGAATGAAGGGCCGTTCGTGCACGAAATTGGCGAAGTTGGTGAGCCACATGATGTTTGCCGGCGCGAAGCTGACATAGCCGGTCAATCCCTGTTCGCCCATCGCTGCTTGCAGGCTGTCCAGGCGCGTTCGCATTTCCGGGACTGGCGGCGCAGTACAGATTTCCTTGATGTTCACGTGTACTTCCTCACTTCAGAACGGACGGCAGCCACAGGGTTATCAGCGGAAACGCCACGAGCAATGCCAATGTTACCACGTCCAGGGCAATGAACCACGCCACCCCCCTGAACACCGCGGGCAGAGAACTCGGTTTGCGTTGTGACGGAATTCAAACCGTTCACCGCGCGCGGTTGCGATCATCAACAAACGGTGGCCGTCACCACCGAGATTGTGGTAACCGGAAGTTGGGCACCGGCGTGAGGATCAATCCGGTATGCAGTGTGTTGGTATGAGTATGTTCGCGTATTGGCGGTTGACGCTGATTGTTGTTCTGTGCGCAGCACTGGGAGCCTGCGTCAGTTCCGGGCCCGAGATCATCGGGTTGTCGGACAGTGCGTTTCCTACCGCGGAAAGCGGTTCGACCACCCACAGAGTTTTCGTTGCCACGACAAGAGCGAGGTCGAACAATCCCGCGGAATTCTTCTCTGGCGAACGCTCCAGCCGGATGTCGCTCGGCAAGGTGGATGTTGCGATTCCACCAGCTCACCAGGTGGGCAACATCGAGAAACCTTCTTCGGGCAAACCCGATCCCGCAAAGCATTTCGTGGTCCGCACGCCGGAGATCCACGGCGATCCGGCGACATTCGCGAGCCGCCTGAACACCGCGCTCGCCGAACGTCCTGAAGGCAAACGCGACATTCTGATTTTTGTTCACGGATACAACGTCAACTTCAACTCAGCCGTTTTGCGCATCGCGCAATTTGTCCACGACACCGGTTATCCCGGTATTCCTGTGTTGTTCACCTGGGCATCCCGCGGCAGAACCGTCGACTATGTCTACGACATCAACAGTGCGCTGCAGGCGCGCGATTCCCTCGAGGAACTGGGCGTTATTCTGTCTGGAATCGATGCGGACAATGTCGATATCGTCGCCCATTCCATGGGTAATCTTCTCGTCATCGAAACCATGTTGCGATTGAACGAACGCAAGGACGTACACCGCGAAGCAAAGTTGCGGCGAGTCGTGCTGGCATCGCCCGACATCGACATCGACCTATTTGAAACCCAGTTGACCCGTGTTCTCGATATCAAGGATCAGTTCGTCGTTCTGGTATCCGAAGACGACCGAGCCCTGTCGATTTCACGGCGGATTGCCGGTGGTGTCACACGCGTCGGCGCAACGAATGCAGAAACCCTGTCTGAACTCGGCGTCAATGTCATCGACCTGACCCAGGTTGAGGACAGCAGCAGCAGTCACCACACGAAATTCGCCAACTCGCCCGACGTGGTGCAGTTGATCGGCCGCGGAATTCAGGACGGCAACACATTGTCGGCAAGCGAGAACCCGGGAGCGCTTCGGCTGCTGTCAGGTGAGTTGTGGCGCGGCATTGCCTTCGTGCCGTCGGCTTCCGCCGATTCCACGCCTAACGGTCCTCCGCCCGGCCAGGAACGTTAGCTTGTCGGTTCATAGATAAGGTGAAACCAGGCGAGCGAAACCGTCGCGCAGTCGGATTGGAAACGGCCGGCCCTCGATATCGGCGAGTGTGACCTGCCGTGCGCCCTGTGCCTTGGCATCGATTATGCCGTTGAGTTCGGCGACGAAGGCAGCGTCGAAACACTCGACATTGAACTCGAAATTCAGCCGCAGGCTGCGCTGGTCCCAGTTGGTCGAACCAATGAGCGCCCAGCTACCGTCCACCACCATCAGCTTGCTGTGGTCGAAGGGCGGTCTGGTGACGAAGACCTTGCAGCCGGGTCTCAACAACAGGTCGAGCTGAGCGGCCGCGGCCCAATCGGCGACGGGGATGTTGTTGTTCGAGGGAAGGTAGATTTCGACCCGCACACCGCGCATGGCCGCGACGGCAAGTGCCTCGACCAGACGGGAATCCGGTATGAAGTAAGGGCTGACCACGCGCACCACCTCGCGGGTACCCGTCAGCGCCGCAAAGATCACCTTGCTGAGCGATTCGAAGTCCTCATCAGGCCCGTGGGCAATGCCGCGTGCCCAGATGTCGCCCGAGCGTGTCAACGCCGGAAACCAGGCCTCGCCGGTCAGTTCTTCACCCGTGGTGAAAGCCCAGTCGGTGACGAACACTTCCTGCAGCTGTTCGACGACCGGTCCTTTGAGTCGAAAGTGCACACAGGCCGTCGGATGTTTCGGATCGAGCGACAACCAGTGGGCTTCGCGAATGTTGGCGCCGCCAGTGAAACCGGTCTTGCCGTCAACCACCAGGACCTTGCGGTGGTTGCGCAGGTTGGCGAATTGCGGAATCCGGGTGATCCTCGTCGGCAGGAAACGGGCCGCAGTGATGCCCTGCTCCTGAAGGCGGTCGACCATGTTGACGTGGCTATATCGCGACCCGACGGCATCGATGAGCACCCGGACCTCGATACCGCGAGCCCGTGCGGCCGACAGGGCCTCGACCATGGCGTCGCCGGCGCGGTCATTGTCGAAAATGTAGCTCATAAGGCTGACCGAACACTCGGCATTGGCAATGGCCTCGATCATGGCCGGAAAGATCTCATCGCCATCCATCAGCGGCTCGATGCAGTTTCCCGGAACCGGATCGCGCCCGGTCACCGCCCGACCCACTGCAGCAAGGCTGGTCAGTTCCGTATCGGCCTCCAGTGCTCGGCGCGCCTGATCGAGATCAGCCTGAGCCATGCGAAAGGCTGGCCTGCCGGCCAAGGCGTGCTGGACGCCCAAGCGCACCGCGCGTCGATGAATGCGATTCACGCCGAGGCAGAAATAGGCAAATGCACCAATATAGGGAGCGAGCCAGGCAAGGCCTGTCCAGGCGATGGCGGATCCTGTGTCCCGCTTGTGCAGCACGGCATGAATGGTCACCCATGTGGCCAGCGCCATGTGAACCATTGTCAGCAGCAGAGGCCAGCCGCCGCCCGAGATCAACGTCGCCACCGCGAATTCGACCGGATCGAGCCGGCTGCGCAAGCTTCGTCCGAATTCATGTACAGCCACCAGCGATGGCCACTTGCCACCCTATCCATATGATCCCCGCACCTATCCAACGGCAAGGTTGTCTGCACGACATGAACGCACAATGGTGTTTTCGAAGCAACGGAAACAGTTTGCGGCAGGGGCATACAGAGGATGCAACACAGGCAAATGCACCCGGCAACACCAACCCGCACCTCGCGGCATCGGGTCTGAGGTTCGGCGTCCGATGACTTCGCCCCTGCACCGAATGGGCAAATCAGGCCGATCCTGGCTACTTGCGACGCCGGGCCTCGCATTTTTCCTGATTTTCTTCGCAATCCCTCTAACAGCGCTGTTCCTGATTTCCCTCGACAAGCCGACGGCCGGGGTGGTCGACGTGCAATGGATGTTCGAGCCGAAGAACTTCATTCGGTTCTTCTCCCGCTCACTCTACTACGAGGCAGCGATCCGTTCGGCGGGGCTGGCGGCGCTCGTTTCGGTCATCACACTGTTTCTCGGGTATCCGCTCGCCTTCGTCATCGCCAAGACCCTCAATCCGGGGCGCAACACGCTGCTGATGATCCTGGTGCTGTGCGCCATGCAACTGGACATGGTCATCCGCCTGTTCGGGCTGATGGTTTTGATGGGCGACAACGGCCTGATCAACGAGTTCCTGCGCTGGATCGGCCTGATCGGCGAAGCACCGGTGCCGCTGATGTACAATTTCTTTGGCGTCGTGGTCGGTCTGGTCCAGTTCTCCTTGCCCTTCATGGTGCTGTCGCTGGTCGGCGTGATCCAGGGTATCAACCCGTCGCTCGAGCAGGCGGCACGCAGCCTCGGCGCCAGCCGCTGGCAGGCTTTCTGGAAGATCACCATTCCGCTGAGCATGCCCGGGATTCTCGCCGGCATGCTGCTGGTTTTCGCGATCTCCTTCTCCTCCTACGTCGTACCGACCCTGATGGGCGGCTGGAAGGTGGTCGTGTTGCCCATCCATATCTACCAGCAGATCGCCGAGCTCGGGAAATGGCAGTTCGGCGCCACGGTTGCTGTGGTCATGTTCGCCATCAGCCTGCTTTCGATGCTGGTTTATCAACGGGCCGCTGCCCGTGCTTCAGGAGGACGGACCTGATGACGGCTGCGACGAAATCCAATCGAAAGCACAGGCGGGAACCCACCGTTCCGCTGATCCTGCGCGCCATCGCCGGCGTCACCCTGTTCATCCTGTTGGCCCCCGTTGCAATCGTGGTCCTGGCCGGACTGAACTCGGGCGATCACCTGTCGTTTCCGCCGGAAGGCCTGTCCTTTCGCTGGATCACCGCCTTTTTCCAGTCGGACATTTTTCTTCCGGCCTATGGCTTCAGCCTGGTGATCGCGCTCGTCACCATGGTCTTCTCGACGGTGCTCGGAACGATGACCAGCCTGTTCCTGGTGCGAACGCGGTTTGTCGGGCGCGAATTCATGCGCGCGTTCTTCATGTCGCCGCTGATGCTGCCGGGCATCGTGCTCGGCCTGGCGCTCTATCTCTTCTACATCTCCTCCGGCATCGGCCTGTTGCGGACCATTCCTGGTCTGGTGGTCGGCCATATTCTTGTCACCTGCCCCTATGTGATCGGCACGGTCAGCGCGGCCCTGGTCGGCTTCGACACCTCGCTCGAGGAGGCAGCGCGCAGCCTTGGCGCAGGGCGTTTCACGACATTTCGCAAGATAACCCTGCCGGTCATTGCGCCCGGAATTGTCGCGGGCGCAGTGTTCTCGTTTATCGTGTCTTTCGGCCAGTTCGACGTGTCGCTGTTCCTGACCCCTCCAAACTCAACACCCCTGCCGATGGCTCTCTATGTGTCGCTTCGCTACACGTTCGAGCCCACCGCCGCCGCCGCGGGAATCTTCGCCATCTTCCTGGTCGTCGTGTCGATGTTGATCACGGCGAAGCTGACCAATCTCAAACGCCTGGCAAACGTGAATTTCTCTTGAAGCAAATCAGACAGGACCCAAAGGAGACGCACAATGTCGATCGTCAAATCTGATGCCACTGGAAAAACCAAACTGAGCCGCCGCAGTCTGTTGCGCGGCGCCGCGGGCACCGCGGCACTGGCCGGAACCGCCAGCCTGTTCAACATCAACCACAGTTGGGCGAAGGACGTCATGTGGGACGGGCAACCGTTCGACGCCGGCGGCGCGACGCTGCGGATCAATGAATGGGGCGGCTTCTGGCAGGAATTCATGCGCGCCAACGTGCTCGACGAATTCGAAAAGACCTATAACTGCAAGGTAGCCTACGATTCCTCGTTTCCGTGGTTTCCGAAATATGTCGCCAATGGCCCCAAGGATCCGGCCTTCAATGTCGGCAACTGGAACCTCAACGAAATCATCAAACTCAGCCGCATCGGCGATTTCTTCCTCGGCACCGAGGAGATGAAGGAGAACATTCCAAACACCGCCGATTGCTGGGATTTCGCCTTCGGCAGCGGTTTGGGCGTGACCTGGGGCTTCGGCCAATATGCCTACGCCTACCGCACGGACCTTCTGGATCCGGCCCCGGTCGGCTTCAAATCCTTCTGGGACGAACGGCTCGCCGGCAAGCGCGCCACCTACATCACGTCGAACGGCCTTCAGCAGGTCTTCTTCATGACCGCCAGCGCCGAATTTGGTAGCGGTCAGACGGATATGGAAGCCGGCTTCGACGCCATGAAACGGGCAATGCCGATGAAGATCAGCGACTTCACCGGCAACATGCAGACCCTGGTGGAGCGTGGCGAGGTGGAAATGGGCGTTCAGTGGGAAGGCGAGGTCTTTCTGCAAATGGACAAGGGCATCAAGGTCGCGCCTCTGACCTGGGACCGCAAGCCCATCCTGACCCAGACCCACACCGTGTCGCGGTACTCGGAGCCGGTACAGAAGAAGCTCGCCCTGGCGCTGGTCAATGCCAAGCTTGATCCGGCCTTCCAGACCAAGGCTGCCGACACGTTCTACCTGCGCCCGTCGAACAAGAACGTTGTTCTGCCGGAGCGGCTGACCAACAAGGGCGTGACGAACACCGCCGCGGCCCTCGACGGATTGTGGATCCCGGACTGGAACTGGTATCTCGACAACGAGGACGAGATCACCGAGACCGTCAACGAGATCTTCGCAGGCTAAACGACTGTTTCGGCCCCGATGCAACGCTTCGGGGCCGGTGCTTCCAGGGACTTGATACTCAATGGCAAATGTGAAGCTCTCGGAACTGAGCAAGTTCTTCGGAAAGAGCGTGGCAGTCGACAACATCTCCCTGGAGATCAAAGAAGGTGAGTTTTTCTCCCTTCTCGGACCGTCCGGCTGCGGAAAATCAACCACGTTGCGGATGATAGCCGGGTTTGAAGAAACGGAAATAGGATCGATCGAGATCGACGGTTCGGACGTTTCGGGACTGCTGCCTGAAAAGCGCGGCATCGGCTTCGTTTTCCAGAACTACGCCATTTTTCCGCACATGAATGTCTACGACAACATCGCGTTCGGGCTGAGGCTTCGGAAGCTGCCGGCCAGCGAGATCGACGGTCGGGTGCGATCCGCCCTAGAACAGGTGGGCATGACCGGCTTCGAAAACCGCTTTCAACGGGAGATGTCAGGCGGGCAGCAGCAGCGCGTCGCCCTGGCGCGCGTTCTCGTCACCGAGCCGCGGATCCTGCTCCTGGATGAACCGCTTTCGGCGCTCGACAAGAACCTGCGCGAAGAGATGAAATTCTGGATCAAGGACCTGCAGGTGTCGCTGGGCATCACCACCATTTACGTCACGCATGACCAGGGCGAGGCTCTGACCATGTCTGACCGGATCGCCGTGATGAACCACGGAAAGATCGCCCAGGTCGGAACCCCGCAGGAAATCTACGAACATCCGGCCAACCGTTTCGTCACCGAATTCATCGGGGAATCCAATGTTCTGTCGGCCAGCGTCAAAGGTCTATCGGACGACAATTGCCAACTCGACATTGCCGGTCATGTGGTCACAGCTCCGGCTCGTGAAGGCATCGCGACCGGTGCAACCGTCAATCTGGCGCTTCGCCCGGAACGGGTTCTGGTGGGTGGAGAGGTTGAGAGTGACGGCTGGAACAGCCTCCAACTGCGGGTCGGCAAGGTCACCTATCAGGGTTCGCTGATCCGCTATCAGTTCGACATGGGTGATCAGCAGTTGATCGCCGAACTCGCCAACCGCCAGGACATGGTGAAGTCAGAGCCTGGTGAAACCGTCCGGGTCTCATGGCCGGTCGACAGCGGTCGTATCATCACCGAGTAGCAAAACGGCACGGAGTCACGCATGCTGGAAACCTTGCGGGCACATATCACACTGGCACGCAATGCGTTCTATGATTATCGCCGCTATGCCACCACCAGTTTCGCGATCCGCTCGTCGGGCCGCGAGCATCGTCGGGCCATCATCCGCATCCTGACGCACTACATCGAAGGCGGGATGAGTTTTCCGGACGTCCGGCTTGGATACGGCCAGGAGAAAATCCAGTCGATCATCTCCAAGGTGCAAGCCTACGTGGCCGATTTCGGGGTCGACGAGACTGTCGAATGGGCGGTCTCGACTCTTGAGGACTATGTGGAATACCACCGCGCCAAAGACGCGGTGCCGCCAGAGATCGAGCGCGCGCTTTCGAAACTGCAAGAGCAGCTTGGGATGAAGGTCCGCAAATCCGCGGGTGGCGCGGAACTGGTGACCGCGTCCGATATTCGCGCCGCCACGGATTTCGACTTCGAAGAGTTCCTCAAGAACCGCCACAGCGTGCGCCAATATGCACCCGGTCCAATCGACGATGAGACCATCCGCAGGGCTGTCGCCAACGCCCAGCAGTCACCCAATGTCTGCAATCGTCAGACCTGCCGCGTCTATGCGCTCAACCGCCGCGACGATGTGCAGAGGGTGCTCGATTACCAGGCCGGAAACGCCGGCTTCCGCCAGGAAATCGAAACGGTGTTCGTCATCACATCGAACATGTCGCATCTCAACCTCATCGGCGAGCGCTACCAGGGATGGATCGACGGCGGAATATTTGCCATGACCCTCGCCCTTTCCCTGCATGCGGAAGGTCTCGGCGCCTGCTTCCTGAACTGGAGCGTCGAAATGGAACAGGACCGCGCTCTGCGTCAATGCATCGGCATTCCGGACAATGAAATCGTGATCACCATGATGTCCGCCGGACATCTGAAGGAGGAATTCCGCGTACCGGTTTCCCAGCGCAAACCGCTCGACGACGTGCTGATCCTCAATCCGAACCTGGCCTGACCGCTGGTCGGCGACTGGCTGGCTGTTCGCAGATTGGTTAGGATCGGCAAAAGAACCATGACCGATCGACACCAACGCACACAGATCATCAGCCGCCCGCCTCTGCAGCAGCAATTCCTGTCGCGGCGCAAGCGCAGCCTGACGCTGGTCGAGGCACCCGCGGGTTATGGCAAGACCACCCTGATGAAATCCTGGATGCAGGAGTTGCAGGGTATGGACGTCGCGACGGCCTGGGTTTCCTTCAGCGCCGACGGTGAACCCGGCAACCTCTTTGAGGGTCTGCTGGCACAGATTGAAGGCGGCGACGACTCCGTCGAGAAGGGGCTGCCGATGACCTCCAAGACGGTCGGTCTCGACACCGAGGCATCGCGGGCCATCTTCCGGCTTCTCAACGAGGTCGATCGCCCGAGTTGCATTTTCTTCGACGACTTTCACGAGGCCCGTCCACTGGACAGCGATTTCGTCTACCGCCTCATGCTGCAGGGCCGCGGGCGCTACCATATCGTCATCGGGAGCCGCGAAGCCCCGGACTTTCCGCTGGCCAAGCTGCGAATGGAAAACGAGGTTTCCGATTTCGGCCTGGACGACCTGAAATTCGATCGCACGGAAACCCAACAACTGCTCTCCGGCGTCGTCTCGGACGAACTGATCGACAGCTATTTCAGATATTCCGAAGGCTGGGTCGCCGCATTGCAGTTGTTGCGCCAGTCGGAGCCGATCGATCTTCGCGATATCGCCGCCTTCGGTCAGCATTCGGACATCGCCAACTATCTCAACGAACAGTTCTTTCAGCAGCTCTCGGAGGATACCAAGGCCTTCCTGCTGGACACGGCGCACCTCAAATCGGTCAATGGCGACCTGGCCGATTATATTCGCGAGCGGTCCGACAGCTGGCAGATCCTGACGGAGCTTGCCGAGTCGCACTCACTGGTGTTCGAGCAGCCGAGCCGCGACGATCCCTGGTTTCGTTACCATCAGCTGTTGCGCGATTTTCTGATCAAGAAGCAGAAAATGTTCGGCAAAGCGGTCCTGACCAGATTGCACACCAGAGCGGCCGAATGGCTTTGCCGCAACAATCGGCTGAGCTCCGCGATCAGGCACGCCAATTTCGCCGGCGCGCCGGAGTTGGCAGCCCAAATGATTCTCGATGCCGGCGGTTTGCAGATCGGTATCCGGGAGGGGTCCATGCGGCTCGCCGCCTGCATGGAACAGATCCCGCTGCGGCTGGTCAACAATTCGCCGCGCCTCAGCATCGCCCGGGCCTATCTGCTGCTCAAGGGCGCCCGTGTTCCGGAAGCCATCCTGCACATCAATGAAGTGCGCGAGAACGCCGACCCCGCGGACGAGAACCTCACTCGCGAACTGGTCATGGTCGAGGCGCATCTGCGGCTCTACGAAGACCGCCATCTTTCCCGTACCCAGCTCGCGGCCCTGGAGCACACCGCCGAGACCACTCCGGTCCAGTACCGCCTGATGCGGGGCCTGCTGTTCAATTTCCTTTGTGTCTTCTATTTGCAGAACGGGGAGCTTGAAAAATCGCAAGTCGCCGGCGAATCCGCCATGGCGCTCTACACGGATATTGGCCTCGCCCATTTGCAGTTCTTCATGTACCTGCACTTGAGCGCCGTCGACCTTGATATCGGCCGCTATGAAAGCGCACTGAAGGCGAGAGAAACCGCCTGTGAGGTCACCCGCCGGCATTTCGACTTCGATCCGGCCCTGCTCGCTCTCGCCGATATCTATTATTGCGAAATCGCCCTCGAGAAGAACGATGTCGATGGACTGGAAGAGCGCATCAGCCGCGCGGTCGCCCAGGCGGACAAGGGCGAAAGCTGGACCGAGGCCTTTCTCGCCGGCTACCAGACCTGCCTGATGCTGTGCTTTCGCAAGGGCGACTTCGAAGCCGCGGTCGACTATGTCTCGCGCGCCGAAACGATGATCGCGCGGCGTGGAATGTGGCGCTTTTCCCGCCAACTCAAGTTGCTTCAGCTGGATCTGGCGGTGCGCGCCGGCCACGACGCTGAAGCGCGAAGGTTGGCGGCCGCGGCCCGAACCATGCTGGCCGAAAAGGATCTGGACAAGAACCTGCGCTGGCGCGGAAACATGCTCGCCCGACTGGCGCTGGCGCGGTTCGAGGCCCGTTATGGCAGCGCTGAAGAGGCTCTGCGTCTGCTGACCGAGATCGAAGACAGCTGCGTCGCCAACGGCCTGAAGCGCTATCTGCTGCGCGCCAGGATCTTCAAGGTCGTCGTGGCGGCGCAAGCCGAAGATCGCGACCTGGCAACGGTCACTCTGAAATCCGCGTTGGAGCTGGTCGATGACCATCGTTTCATCGGCGCTTTCCTCAACGAAGGCGATGCCTTTGCCGAAGCCGCGCGGCAGACCGTGCGACAAACCGGCGTGACCGGTTACAGCAAGGACGAGCTGTCCCTGCTGACCCAGATCCTCTGGTCGCACGCCAACGATACCGAAACATCCGCCGTCTCCATCCTGACGGAAATCCTGACCGAGCGGGAATTTGCCGTGCTCGAACAGTTGGCCGAGGGCCATTCCAACAAGGTCATTGCACGGCACTTCAGCCTGAGCGAGCCCACCGTCAAGTTTCACGTCAAGAACATTTTCGGCAAACTGGGTGTCAATTCGCGCAAAATGGCGGCCAATCTGGCGATCAGTCACGGTCTCGGCAATGAAGAGACGCCCTCACCCGAGGTTGCCACCGCACCGTGAGACTATCCGAATTACACCGGCACCTATCCCTTCCGACGCTTGCGGAAATCCCGACCAAATACCGATAATCGGGCCAACGAGGATATCGCGTTGGAGGAATTTACTGATGCACATTGGTGTTGACGTCGGTGGCACGAACACCGACGCCGCCCTGTTGGACGGAAACCGTGTCCTGTCCTCCATTAAATCGCCAACGACCGGCGACGTCGGCCGCGGCGTTGTCGGCGCCATCGGCCAGGTGCTGAAACAATCCGGCTGTCAGGTCACCGACATCACCAGTGTGATGATCGGCACCACGCAGTTCACCAATGCCTTTGTCGAGGGAAAGAAACTGGTGCCTGTCGCGACGTTTCGCGCCGCCCTGCCGGCCACCCGCGATGTCATGCCGATGGTCGAATTTCCACCTCACCTGAAAGGGCCGATCGGCGATCTGTCCTACCTGGTCAAGGGCGGATACGAGTTTGACGGGCGGCATATTTCTCCACTGGACGAAATGGCGGTTGCCAGCGGCGCCCGTGACATGAAGGCACGCGGCGTCAAATCCGCGGCGGTCTCCAGCGTATTTGCGCCGATCAACGACGCCATGGAAAAGAGGATGGCCGAGATCATCCTCAATGAAGCGCCGGATACTGAAATCACGCTGTCCAGCGAGATCGGCCGGGTCGGCCTGATCGAACGCGAAAACGCGACCATCATGAACGCGTCCCTCGCCACGTTGTCGAAAACCGTTGTCAACGCCTTTCGATCGGCGCTGTCCGAGCTTGAGATCACCTGTCCTTTCTACATCAGCCAGAATGACGGCACGCTGATGACGGCGGAATTTGCGGAAAAGTACCCGGTGCTGACCTTCGCATCGGGTCCAACCAATTCGATGCGCGGCGCTGCCTTCCTATCGGGGATCGAGGACGGCATTGTCGTCGATATCGGCGGCACGACCTCCGACGTCGGAGTGCTCAAGGGCGGATTTCCGAGGGAGTCTGCGGTTTCAGTCGACATCGGCAGCGTACGCACCAATTTCCGTATGCCCGATGTCCTGGCCATCGGCCTTGGCGGCGGCAGCATCGTGCGCGGCAGCGCTGCCGACTGCAGTGTCGGTCCTGATTCCGTCGCCCTCGAGCTCCTCGACAAGGCGCTGGTCTTTGGCGGCGACACGCTGACCGCAACCGATATCGCCGTCGCCGCCGGCTACGCCGATATCGGCGACCGGGCCGGCGTGGGCCACCTGGATCGACCGCTTGTCGATGCGGCCGTCGACCGCATCCATGACCTGATCGAAGAGGCGGTCGACCGGGTCAAATCCAGCAAGGGCAATGTGCCGGTCGTGCTCGTCGGCGGTGGCAGCATCCTGCTCGACCGCCCGATCAAGGGCGCTTCGGACGTCATCAAGCCGGAACTGTCGGGTGTCGCCAACGCCATCGGCGCCGGTCTCGCGCAGGTCGGTGGAGAAGTGGACCGGGTTTATTCCTATGGCGATCTTGGCCGCGACGCGGCGCTCGATCACGCGCGGCAGGAGGCCACGGATCGCGCCGTCAATGCCGGTGCGAATGCCGAAACCGTGGCGATCGTCAGCATCGAGGAAGTGCCGCTCACCTATCTTCCCGCCGGCGCCGTTCGCGTCAAGGTCAAGGCCATCGGCGATCTGGAAATGCAGGAACTGGTACAATGACGGCGATTACTCTCGACAACCTGGCCGATTTCATCCGCGGCACCGCGATCCTCGGCACCGGCGGCGGTGGCGACCCCTATATCGGCCGCCTGATGCTGCAGCAGGAGCTGGAAAAGTGCGAGGCGATCGAGTTGATCGACCCGCAGGACGTCGGCGACGACATCTTCGCCGTGACGGTGGCCTGCATGGGCGCACCGACAGTGTTCGGCGAAAAGCTCCCCAACGCCACCACCGCCATTGATGGCATCCGCCGCATGGAGCGCGAGGTCGGGCGCAAGATCAACGCCGTCATGCCGCTCGAGGCAGGTGGCGTGAATGCGACGCTGCCGCTGGTGGTCGCCGCCCGCATGGGTCTGCCGGTCATCGACGGCGACGGAATGGGTCGCGCCTTCCCGGAGTTCCAGATGACCACCTTCAACATCTGCGGGGTGGACTGCAGTCCGTTCGTCATGTCGGACGATTTCGGCAACACCGTTCTTTTGGAGACCGATAGCGCGCTCCGGACCGAGACCTATGGCCGGCCGGTCTGCGTCAAGATGGGGGGTATCGCCCAGGTCGCGAGCTACGCCATGACAGGCGAGCAGGTGCGGGAAAGCTGCGTTGCCCGAACGGTCACACTGGCGCGCGAAATCGGCAAAACCGTGCGCGAGGCCCGTATCGCCGGTGAAATGGATATCTGCGATGCGCTGGTCGAATACTTCAAGACGGCCAACCCGCCGCGGTTTTCGCAGATCCTTTTCGACGGCAAGGTCCAGGACATTATCCGCGAAACCCGGGATGGCTGGACCCATGGTGAGGTGTTCCTGGAAGGTCTGAACGAGGCCGACGGCGAAATGCTGATCACCTTCCGCAATGAGTACTCCCAAGCCAAGAGCAACGGCAAGACGGTAGCCATCGTGCCCGACCTGATCGCCGTGCTCGACCGCGAAACAGGCGAACCGATCACCACCGAAACGCTGCGCTACGGCCAGCGGGTCAAGGTGATCGGTATCGCCGCACTGCCGGTGATGCGGTCCAAGACGGCCGTCGAGATCTTCGGCCCCCGGGCCTTTGCGATCGATGAGGATTTTCAGCCGCTGGAATCGCTGGCCTGGAGCGAGGCCGAGGAAGCCGTTTGACTTAGACTAGATATCCGGCTCGCCGCGGATGCGCCGCCACCACTGGCCGGGTTTCAACCGCGCGGCGAGGCCGCGTCTGGTTTCCAGGTAGAGCGCCAGCTTGCGATATTTCGACGTCGCCAGGGCGTTGAAGATTCGGCCGTAAAGTGTCTCTTTCGACTGGTTGAAGGGGCAGACCCGCATGCAGATGGCGCAGTCGGACTTGAGCTTGGCCCAGTAGCCGAAGCATTTTTCGCAATCGGCCGACCACTTCTTCACACCCTTGATGGTCGACACGCTGTCATTGTCTTCCTGCGGCGGACCAAATGGCAGCGCCCGTGGTGGGCAGGCATCGGCGCACTTTGTGCAGATATCGCAATAGGCGCGAATGCCAATCGGCTTCGGCGCGTCCGTGGCCAGCGGCATGGTGGTGAAGATCTTGGAGAAGCGCACCCGCGGCCCGAATTCCGGAGTAATCACCATCTGGTTGCGACCGTATTCTCCGAGGCCGGCCTTGACCGCATAGGGGATAACCAGCGCCGTATCGTTCATCGACGGCACGGCCTCGTAGCCGCAATTGCGGATGTAGGTGGCAAGCTGGATGACGATTGCCGCTTCGTGGGAATATTCCAGGCCGGTGGAGACACCCGCCAGTGCAGACGGATAGGTGGCCACCAGATCCTCGTTCATCGCATGGCCCATGACAATGACGTGGGTGAGCCCCTCCGGCAGGCCGAGATCAGTCGGCGAGAAGTCACGGGTGTCGACGCGGGCCGAATAGTGCCAGCGCGGATCAACCTCGGTGATGCCAACGAGATCCGCCCCGAAGAGCTTCGCCAGCGATTTGATCTCCGCTGCCTGCGCGGCGACATCATCGACTGGAACCTGCTCGTCGGCGACGGGTGTGTCATAGCGGATGGCCGCCTGAAAGCCCTCTCGCTCCCCGTCGTCATTGTTGCGGTTGGAAATCAGATCGGAGATGGCCCAGGAGGCATTGCGCAGGGCGAAATCCTTCTGCGCGAAGCCTTCGCCGCGACGGGGTGCCGCCTCCATCCTGTAACTGGCGAAGAACGCGTCCGTATCCTTGCTGCGCACGCGCTCATCCCAGAAGGCCCGGGTGAACATGTCGTTCATCTGGTTGAACGGCTCGAACGCGTCGCTCACCTCAATGCCTGCCGCTGCATCGCTTTCAGCGAACTTGGCGTTGAGTTGGGCAATCGTATCGCCGTCGAGTGTCTCTGCAGATCGATTGGATGGCCAGGCCAGTGTTCAAATCCTCCAGCAAGCGATACTGGCATTTCCGCCGAAATTTTCCAATTGGAACATATTCCGGTTAGCTATGGTTCCAGTCGTCCGGATCAGCGGAATTGTTCGGCGAAAGGCCGAGAATATCACCCTCTGTCGAACATCCGAGACCGAGAACCGTGCGGTTGGCATAGCTGAAATAGGCTGTGACCTGGTTGATCTCCAGGATTTGGCCGTCATCGAAACCGGCCGTGCGAAGTCCCTCGATATCGTCTCGCGTGACGGAAGGAGGATCTTGCGTGAGCTTTCGGGCATAGGCCATCGCCAGTTTCTGCGCGTCGTCCAGCGGAGCGCTGTCGACATCGCGGATGTCGATGGAGCGCCGGATGGCATTCGCCCGGTTGTCATCCTGAAGTAGGCGCCTAAGGCCTGCAAAATGATGTTCGACGCAGTAGTCACAGCGATTCAGCGAACTCACCCAGACGCCCAAGGTTTCCAGGAACCATTTCGGCACCGTGTTGGCGGAGTGGTGCAGGACATATTTGTAGATCGCCATGTGCCCCTCCATCGTGTGGGGACGCAGCGAATGCATCATCATGATGTTGTCGACATTGTTATCCGGCCCTTTGACCCGATCGTAGAGCATCTTCAGACGATCCGAGGCGTCGTCATAGGCGACGGTATCAATCCATGCCATTGGAATTCCTTGCATCTTAGAATTTGAGGTCGCAGTCCGAGGCAGCGACAAGCATACGCTGGAAGTAAACAGGCCGACTGTCGCTCGACCACGTTCTGGCGTGGATCTCGTAGTAAATCCCGCCTGATGTCAGCGCGAACGATCGCTTGAGGTCGTCATCCGGTGTCACCGTCGTAACCACGTGCTCGCGCGCGGTGATCTTGAGGTTGAGATGAACCTCGAGGAACGGCCGGATGTTGATCATCTGCAATTCGCTGGTGTCGATGTCGGCAAACCCGGGCGCCAGCGAGCAAGGAATGTACATGTCGGCGCCCGTGCGGGTGCCGTCGCGCATCTTTTGCTGTCTGACAATCCGGTAGCAGCTTTGGCCGCCACCCAGGTGCTTCGACCAGAAACCGTCCTCGTGAACGGTTTCCAGTTGCAGGGCCGCCTCAGCGATACGCATCGGAACCTGGCTGTCCTTCGTCAGATACCGAAAGTGCCAGACGTTGTCCGCATAGGGTTCATGAGAGGTCACACGCGTGCCGTCGCCGCGGCGGCGGACAATGGCTCCGACATCACGTAACTGTTGCAGGGCTGCCTGGACGGTTCCGAGGCTGACGTTGAGGATTTTCGTCAGTTCCAGTTCGGACGGAAGGTAGTCTCCCGGCTTGAGGATTTTGGACTGTATCGCATGGGCAATCGCCAGCCGCACAGCCGTTCGCTTGGTGCATTTCTGAGTTGACTGGACCGCCTGCATTTCGGTTGCCAGCGCTTTGGACACCGCCATAGCGACGTTGTCGGCCGGGTTCGTCCGATCCTTGGTTTCAATGCTCTCAGCCGTTTGCATTCCTGCTCTCTTGCCAGGCGGACCGGACGAGCAGAATTGCCGTTAACCCGAAGAACGCAATGGCGATCGGGCTTTCCAGTATGACGCCAATGTCGGACTTATAGAGCAAAAGCGATTGGCGCAGGGATGTTTCGAACATGCCGCCCAGGATAAAGCCGATGACCATGCAGACAACCGAAAATCCGCTGCGACGCATGGCCAGCCCGACCGCGCCGAAGGCCAGCATGACCGCGACGTCGAACATGGACTGTCCGGGCAGATAAACGCCGACCATGCACAGGATGATGACCGATGGCAGGATCAGACCGCGCGGAGCCTTGGAAATGGTCGCCCAAACCGGGATGCCGAACCGGCCGATCACCAGGTGAATGCCGTTTGCCATCAGCATACTGGCGAACAGAGAATAAATAAGGTCGCCATGCATGGTCATCATGAACGGGCCCGGCACGATGCCGTGGATGATGAAAGCGCTGATCAACAGGGCAGCGGCGATGTTGCCGGGTATGCCCAGCGCGATGGTCGGCACCAGATTGGCGCCGACAACGGCGCTGTTGGCGGCCTCGGTGGCGACAATCCCTTCCGGGTTGCCCTTGCCGAATGTTTCCGGCTTTCGCGAAGCCCGGCGGGCGGCACCATAGCTGAGGAAGGCAGCCAGTGAGACGCCAAGACCTGGTAGCATGCCGATGCCTGAGCCGATCAGGGCGCTGCGTATGATGGTACGCCAGTGGCTGAAAAACTCGGTTACTGGCAGTGCCGAATTGCTGGAGTTCGTAGCCGCTTCTTCCTCCATCGACTGTTCGCCGCCGGATTTCCACAAACCGAAAATCTGTTCGAGCACGGAAGCCAGCGCCAGGGAACCGACCGCGACGGCCGTCAGCGGCAGGCCGTCGTAAAGATTGACGTTGTCGAAAGTCATGCGGGCCGAACTGTCCATCGGGTCGAGCCCGATGGTGGACAGGAAGACACCGATCAGGATTGCCGTCAGCCCCTTGATCATGGAACCGCCGGAAATGCCGGCCAGCAGCGCGAAGGCGAAAACCAGCACCGATGTGAACTCCAATGGACCGAACTGAAGCGCAATCGCCGCGACCGGAATCACCAGTACGATCAGCAGCATATCGGAAATGGTGTCGCCGGTGACCGACGAATAGAGCGCATATTTCATGGCGCGCTGAGCTTCGCCGCGCTGCGCCAGGGGGTGCCCGTCAAGCGCCGTGGCCGCCGCTTCCGGAGTGCCAGGACTGTTGAGCAGAATTGCCGGAATCGCACCGCCCGACGTTCCACCCTTGTTGACGCCGACCAGAAAAGCAATCGCCGACAACGGGGACATGTAATAGCTGATCGGCACCAGGACAGCCAAGGCCGTCACACTGCCGAGCCCGGGAATGGCGCCGATGATGCCCAAGGTGATGCCTGCGGCGATGAACAGCAAATTGGTCAGGGTAAAGGCGGCGCCGAAGCCGGCGATCAACTGCTCAACCATGGTTCGCCCCCGCCAACCTCATGGCAGGTCGACCTGAAAGACAAGCCAGGCCAGCTGATCGATGGCAACGGGCATGACAATGGCCAGGCCCACAATGGCGAAGATGTTGCGATAGCGACAGGCAACGGCGCCCAGAACCAGAATCGCGGCCGCAGTCGGCATGTAACCGATGGCTTCCATACCGTACCAGGCCAGAAGCGCTACCACCGACCAGGTGACGGTCTGGGTCACGATCGGCCAACCCGCTGACACGCCACCGAGCGGACCCGCGGACCGATCGATACGGGTGATGCGCGTTGCCACAAGGGCTAGGGACAGAAAAAGCACCAACCAGGCAGCCAGGTTGGGAAAGAACGCCGGCGATACATCGTACTCGCTCGCGGAGGTTCCCACGTAAGCGGGTATGAACCAGGTCAGGCAGACAATAGAAACCGCGGCCAGAACCAGTCCGACCGCGACATCGACAGCTGCCCGCTCGGACCCGGTATCGGGTGTTTGGGCGTCGGCCATGGGGAGCTCGTCAGTTGGTCGCGCCGATAACCTGTTTCAGCCCGTCGACGGTGTTCGAGATGTCTTTCGTCAGGTCTTCAGAGCCAACAAACACCACCGGAAACTTGAGCTTCTGCGTCACCAGTTCATCGAACTCAGGATCTTTGGTCGCGGCCTCCATGGCGCTCTCAAGCTTGGCGATCACATCGGCCGGCGTGCCCTTGGGCACAACGATGACAGCCTGGCTCGGCATGGAGACATTGTATTTTTCCTTCAGGGACGGGATGTCCGGTGACGCCAAAAGCCGGCCGGCATTCATCGAGGCCAACACTTTCATCTTGTCACCGTAGCGGTTGTGGATGCCGCCGCTCCAGGCGAAATCCACCTTGCCGCCAAGCAGAAACGGCACCATTTCGCCACCGCCCTTGGTCGGGATGCCGGTCCATTTCACACCTTCGGTATTGCCAATGAAATCGATGTACTTGCGCGACAAGGCGCTCTGGTCGGCATAGTTGAGCGAATGCGTCTTTGCATATTCGATCAGTTCTTCAAGCGTGTCGTAAGGCGCATCGGCCTTGGCGACAATCGCCTGCTGAAACTCCGCGATCTGGCCGACATAGTCGAAGCTGTCGAGATCGTATTCCACGTTCTGGGTCAGCGGCGGCCAGAGCAATGATGTCGAGGCGGCGAGCAGAAGGGTGTAGCCATCGGGGGCGGCTTTGGCCACTTCGGTCGAGCCGACGGCACCTCCGGCGCCCGGCCGCGTCTTGACAATGACTTTCTGGCCCAGCGCTTTGCCAAGGGCAACAGAATAGACCCGTGCCATGGTCTCGGTGCTGCCGCCAGCCTTGTAAGGGATGACCAGGGTGATGGGCTTTTCCGGATATTCGGCCCGAGCTTCCATGCTCCAAAGAGCCGAGACTCCCATACCCAGCGCTGCGATCGCGGTAACGAAATGCCGTCGTGCAAGTTTGTGTCTCACGATTTTCTCCCAAGTTGCGCCGCAACCGGACCGGGTTCGGCCGATTGCAGCAAATCCGGATTTACAAAACTATATAGTTTTTATAGGCTTGTCGAGTCCGCAACATCCGTGGGAACCTCGGCTCATGAAACAACAAGGCCCATTTGGCGCCGTCAGGCGTGAACTGGTCGGCGATAACGGCCCGTCCGTTGCACCCGGCGAGGATCCTGCGATCTTTGGATCGGCGACGCTTGCTCCCCTTGCCCCGGTCGAGGCCCGCAGCTTCCATACGCTGAAGCTTGTCTATGTCGTCGGCCGGCTTGGCCTCGACGACACGGGCGCGATCCGCATCGCCTGGCGTATGGTGAGCGATGCCGGTCGCCCTCAAATGACTGATCCCACAGCCGCCAATTACGTGACAGCGACCAGCAACGGAGAGGGCCGGCTCGTTCTCAAATTCGATCCGCAGGGCGGACAACGGCCCTGGGGTGAGACCCTGACGGTCTATCAGCGCGGCGGATATCTGCGAGAGGGCGAGGAGATCACCGTCATCTTCGGCGACACCTCGAAGGGATCGCCCGGCATGCTGGCGCAGACCTTTGTGGAGGGCGGTCGCGAGTTCCGCGTCATGGCGGATGTTCAGGCCACCGGAAACTTCGTTGAACTGCCCGATACGCAGCTGGCTGTGCCGATCGTCGCCGGTCCGCCGCAAAGCTGGCACGGTGTGCTTCCGAGCCTGCGACGGCCGGGTGAGACGTTTCACTTCGGCATCAAGGCGGAGGATAAATGGGGCAACCCGACGGCCCAGGCCAGAGCCAGAGTGACCTTCCATCCGTCGCTTCCCGTCGAGGGACTGCCGGAGCAAGTGGACTATGCGCCGAAAGACCGGGCCCTGACGCTCGAAGGCCTCCGCGTTCTCGAGCCGGGTGTATTGAGGATCGGCATAGCCATCGACGGTCAGACCGTCGCCGAGGCGGGTCCGCTGGTTATCCGCGAGGGCGACGTTGCGGGCTTCTGGGGAGATCTGCACGGCCAGACCGGCGAGACCGTCGGCACCAACACCATCGAAAGCTACCTGGATTTCGCCCGCAACAAGGCCTTTCTCGATGTCACCAGCCACCAGGCCAATGACTTCCAGATCACGCCCGGGTTCTGGAAGCATCTGAATAGGCTTACGGCCGAAGTCGACGAGCCGGGCCGGTTCACCGTTTTTCCTGGCTATGAATGGTCCGGCAACACCGCCATTGGTGGCGATCACAACGTGTTCTTTCGCCATGAGGGCCGCACCATCCGTCGCTGCTCCCATGCGCTGCTGGAAGACCGCTCGGAGATCGAGACGGATGCCCACACTCTGAGTGACCTTTTCCGGGCCTTCCGGGAGACCAGCGAAGACGTGGTGGTTTATGCCCATGTCGGTGGCCGCTACGCCAATATCCACTACGACCACGATCCGCTGATCGAGACCGCGGTCGAGCTCCACTCCGCCTGGGGGACTTTCGAGTGGGTGCTGACCGATGGCTTCGAACTGGGTCGCCGGGTCGGCGTCGTCTGCAACAGCGATGGCCACAAGGGTCGGCCGGGTGCCAGTTATCCGGGGGATTCGGTTTTCGGCGCCTATGGAGGGCTGACCTGCTTTCTGACGGATCGCAATGACCGCGATTCCATCTTCGAAGCGCAGCGGCGGCGGCACCACTACGGCACCACCGGTTGCCGCATGCACATGGACGTGCGTGTGAACCTGCCGGACGCAGGCACGCTCTTCGAACGCAATCCCGACGCCGCTTCCGACACGGCCAGCCATTCAGTAACTTCCGCAATGATGGGTGACATCGTCAGGACGGATGCTGGATCGGTCGAACTGGCGGTTGAAATCTGCGCCCATGCCGGCATCGAAAGGGTCGAAGTCCGCAACGGCATCGAGGTCCTGGAAACCATTCGGCCTTATGCCGAATCCGACCTCGGAGACCGCATCCGCGTGCTGTGGAGCGGCGCGGAATATCGGGGACGCGGTCGCAACACCAACTGGAGCGGCCGCGCACAGTTTTCGGACACCACGATTTCCCGTTTCGAAACCATCAACAAATGGAACCCCGACCTGCTGTTCGAGCAGCGCGGGTCCGACACGGTAATCTGGAAGGCCGTAACCACCGGCAATTTCATGGGCTTCGATGCCTGGCTGAGCCGCAGCAACGGGCACCTTCTCGTGACCACCAACCACGGCGATCTTGATCTCAATCTGGCCGAGGTCGGACTGGCAGACACGATCTGCGAAGCAGGTGGGCTTGAGCGTCGCATCCGGGCTTTCAGGCTTCCCGAACAACGGCTCGAACGTGAACTCACCTTCCGAAGGACCATCGAGCTGAGTGGCAGCGGCGACAACCCGATCTGGATCTGCGTGACAACGGAAGACGGGTTCCAGGCCTGGTCGAGCCCGGTTTACCTGTTTCGGTAAAGTGGTGCGAAATGCTACGCTCGCGCCATGGGAGCGGAAGCCGACACATCCATACTCGACGCAGCAACCATCAAGCTGAAGCCCGAGGATTTTTGCGTGACGGAGGCGCTTGCGCTCGGCCCAGCGTCACGAGACACCAACTCGGATTTCCACTATCTGCGGCTGCGCAAGTCCGGCTTCACGACCTTCCAGGCGATTGACGCAATCGCATCCTTTCTTGAGATCGAACCACATCTCGTCACCTATTGCGGCTTGAAGGACGAAGACGCCGTTACCGACCAGATGATCGCCATACCGGGAGAGCGAGACGTCGGCCGGTTGGAAGAATTCAACCGCCTCCATCATGCCGGCGACCGGTTCCTGCAGCTTTTCGTTTATGGACGATATGCCGATCCGCTGACCGTCGGCGGGCTGGCTGGAAACGCCTTTCGGATCCGTATTCGCAATCTTCCGCGCGACCTTGCCGACACATTGCGAGACCTCGATCATGCGGTGCCGATTTCCGTGGTCAATTACTATGACACCCAGCGTTTTGGCGTCCCAAACGGACCGAAGACCACGCACGAAATCGGCGCTGCCTTGATCGGCGACGACTGTAACCGGGCTTTGCGGCTGCTGGCGCAAGCACAGACACCCGAATCGGCGACTGCCCGAGATTGGCAAGGCTCACCCCAGTTCTTCTTTGAAACACTGGAGCCTCGGATTGTAGCCTTCTTCATGTCGGCCGACAGCTCCGACAAATGGAACAAAAGGGTCAAGAACGCGCTGGAAGAGAAGCTGGGACCGCAGCGGCTGATCGGTTATTCGCGGGACGGCTTCGATTTCGTCACCGCACGATCCGCAACGGACCTTGCCGTCGCCCTGTCTTCAACAATCGAATACCGGCGTTTCAGGCCGGAGGGTGGCAGCTTCGTTTCGACCGGCATCGCCCGACCGAGCCTGATCCATCCGATCATCAACATCGAGCGCATCGAACCGGACGATGCCCATTCCGACCGCCTCAGCGCGATCGTGTCCTTCTTTCTTCCATCCGGTGCCTATGCCACCAATGTCATCAATCAGCTGTTGTTGTCCCTTACAAACGAGTCATCGTTCTCCGGACAGGTTCTCTCATGAGCACACTGAACAAAATCGCCCTGCCCGACGCGGCGCAATCCTCGCCAATCGAGTTTCAGCGCGTCCTCGATGTCGATCACGTGCCCTTCACCGACAACGCTCGTGAGCTTCTGGAAAAACGTTTCCTTCTGCGAGATGACGATGGGACGACCGAGACGCCGACCGACATGATGCAGCGGGTCGCCGCAACGCTGGCCGGCGCGGAAACAACGGAACCCGAGGCCTGGCAAGGTCTGTTTTTCGAAACCATGTCGCGCCTGCTCTTCCTGCCAGCCAGCCGCGTCCTTGCCAATGCAGGCACCACCAATCAGCAGCTCGGCAATTGTTTCGTGCTGCCCCTCGTCGACGACAAGGGAGAAATTCTTCAGACCTTTTCCGATTCCTGCCACATCAAGGGCAATGGCGGTGGCTGCGGCTTCAACTATTCCGACATTCGGCCGCGTGGCCATCGGGTGCGCGAGCACGACGATCTGGCGGCCGGCCCTGCAGCCTTTCTGAAGCTGTTCGACGGCGCTTCCGGAATCTTTCGACAGAAGGGCCGATACGAAAGCGGCAATCTGGCAATCATCAATGTCGACCATCCCGATGTCATCGAGTTCGCTTCCGCGAAGATCACTGATGGCGATCTGCCGCTGACCAACATCTCCGTGGGTATCAGCGACGCCTTCATGCGGGCAGTCGCCGACAAGGCGACCTGGCAGTTGAAGGACCCACAGACAGGAAAGGTCGTGGAGGAACTCCCGGCAACCGACCTCTTTGCGGATATCTGCAAGCTCGCATGGCAGACCGGCGACCCTGGCGTGGTGTTTCTCGACCACCTCAATCGCGACAATCCACTGCTCGACAGCGTCGGTCCGATCACCGCGATGAACACCTGCGGCGAGGTCGGCCTCTACCCTTACGAATCCAGCAATCTCGGCTATCTCAACCTGGTGCGGATCCTCGACAAGGAAGCAATGGATGCCGGTGGCGAACCGCTCTTCGACGACGCGCTGTTGCGGGCGGTCATCCATCTGGCGGTGCGGATGATCGACAACTCGATTTCAGTTTCCTGGTATCCGGTCGAGAAAATCTACGATTCCGTCCGGTCCAATCGGCGCATCGGGCTCGGTGTTACGGGCTGGGCCGATTGCCTGGCACTGGCCGGCGTGGCCTATGACAGCGACCGGGCAATCACACTGGCCGACCGGTTCGCGGCGACCCTGCGCCGTCACGCCGAGGAAGCAACGCGACAGCTGGCCGCGGAAAAGGGAGCCTATCCGAATTCGACGCTATCCGGCGAAACCGACCGGCGCAACATCAGCCTGCTGGCGCTGCCGCCGAGCGGCAATCATGCCATCCTGTTCGACAGCAGCTTCAGCATCGAACCCTATTTCTCGCTTTGCTATCTTGTTCGGGTCATGGGAGACCAGACCTTCCTGCGCAAGAACAGTTATCTTGAGACCGCCCTGCGAAGCGCCGGGCTGGACCCTGAGCCGATATTTGAGGAGATTTCGAAAAACAACGGCAGCGTCCAATCGGTCACATCCGTGCCACAGGCCATTCGCGAACGCTTCAAGGTCGCCCACGAAATCGCACCGGAAATCCATGTCCGCGTTCAGGCGGCCTTCCAGAAACATGTCGATAACGGCGTCACGAAAACCGTCAATCTGCCCCGGCACTCGACGCCCGAGGACGTTGTGCGCTGCTACACCCTGGCCTGGGAACTCGGTTGCAAGGGCGTCACCGTTTACCGAGACGGCTCACGCAGCGAACAGGCGATCGAGTTCGACGCAAACAATCCCGATGTCGCCGGGGTTGCCGGACCAGACAATTGAAGCCTGCCGCAATTAGGCAGCAGCGACTTTCTTTGCCTGCGGCGTCGTGAACACGCGCTCCAGTTCAACCGGCTCGAACACCTCGCGCACACCGGCAATGACATGGCTGATTTCGCCGACGTAAAACTGGTCTCGTCCGTCGGAGAAGAAGTCGACTCGGACATAATCGACATAGCGACCGACCTGTCGCGCGATCTCCAGCATCCTTGGCAGGCAGTCGGGTTTCAGCGACTGCGCGTCGGCGTAAGGACGCGTGCCTTCCGGACCATCGAAAAAGTCCTCGCCCCGGTACAGTTCCCAGTCAGGTGTCAGCTGCAACCGATGTCCGCCTTTCCTGGTGCTATCCCGAATTGCGATCCCCACGGTCGTCAGCTGCCCTTTGTACATGTGAAACCGGAAATCGTGGCAGAATTTGCCATTCAGCCTTAGCCATGGCTCGACGATGATCTTCGGCTGGAGACGCAGATAGTGTCGCTCGCCCGTCATGTCGCCAAAGTTCATCTTGAGCCAGCGCCGCATCCGCGCCCGATTGTCTTCAGAAACAGCGCCTGTTTCGTGGAACAGGTACTCGCCTGACATGTGCGTCGGCTTGATGACACAGCGATCGGGAAAGATGAAACGATCGATCTCCGCCTCGCTGCGAAGCACGGCGATGGTCGGAACGCTCAAATCTTCTCCTGTAATGCCGCGAATGAAAATCTTCGAGAATTCCTTGTCCGCCGTGAATGAGCGGAAAACTAAGTCGGACTCACTGGCCCGGATTTGAAACAGCAGATCGTTGAAGTAACCGGTCTTTTTGAATTTCGGCCAGCGGCGATGTTTCAGGATGAACACCAGTCCCTCGTAGAGGTTCGACACGGTCCATGGTCGAAAAAGGACACCCAGCCGCGGGTAAGTTGAAACGAGACGGAACCTTGTCATGTCTGCGCTCCTCCTTTCGTTTTGCCGCCGGGCATTTCGCCCCCGTTATTCGGCAAAGCCTTCGCTGGCTGCAGGCGGTGTCGTGAAAACACGCTCCAGTTTCGCTGGTTTGAAGACTTCGCGCGCGCCAGCAATGATGTGGCTGATCTCGCCGACATAAAACCGGTCACGCCCGTCGGTGAAGAAATCCACCCGGACATAATCGACGTTGCGGCTCACAAGTTTTGCGATCTCCAGCATCCGCGGCAGGCAGTCGGGCCTGAACGCTTCAATGTCGAGGGAAGCGGGCATCTCGACCCGGCCCTCGTAGAAAGACTCTCCCGGAAACAGTTTCCAGTCGGGTGTGAGTTGGAGTTGCAATGTTTTCTTGTCGGCGCTGTCGCGAACCCCGATACCGAAGGACGTCAGTTTTCCCTCGTACATATGGAACCGGTAGTCGTGACAGAAATCGCCGTTCAACCGGAGCCACGGCTCGACAATGATCTTCGGTTCTAGACGCAGATAGTGGCGTTCACCCGTCATGTCACCGAAGTTCATCTTCAGCCAGTGGCGCATCCGCGCCCGCTGCTCGCCGGTCACCGGACCGGATTCGTGGAACATGTATTCCTGCGAAAGGTGGGTCGGTTTGACGATGCAGCGGTCGGGAAAAACGAAGCGATCTATTTCCTCCGCGCTGCGCAAAACAGCAATAGCGGGAACGCTAAGATCTTCGCCGGTGATACCGCGGATATAAATCTTGGAGAATTCCTTGTCCGCCGTGAACGACCGGAAGACGATGTCGGATTCGCTGGCCCGCATCCGGAACAGCAAATCGTTGAGGTAACCGGTCTTGTCGAAATTCGGCCAGCGGCGGTGTTTCAGCAAAAAGATCAGGCCCTCGTAGAGATTTGAGATCAGCCAAGGCCTGAAGAGAACGCCCAGTTGGGGATAGGCTGAAACGAGGCGGAACCTTGTCATGTCTGTGCTACCTTTTGTTCTGGCAGACGGCCGCGCCGGCGCTGCAGTGCACGTCGATAAATTTGCTCGGATTCGGCCGCGATGATCCGAGGATGGAATTTGCGCGCGTATTCCCTCGATGCGCCGTTCCCCAGCGCTTCGGCCAGCCCGTCCTCGTTCAGGAAACGCGTCAGGGCGGCATCCAGCCGGTCACCGTCACCTGGCGGGACAATCAGTCCGCTGACACCGTCGCCAACGCTTTCGGCAAGTCCTCCGGCATCGGAAACGATGGCCGGGACGCCGCTGGCGAAGGCCTCGACGGGCGTCCGGCCGAACGGTTCGGGCCACAGGCTGCAATTGATCACCGCCATGGCATTGGCCATGCGGTCCTTGGCGGCCTCCGGGCTCAATTGGCCGAGAAAAACGACGGAAGGGTCGTCGTCTGCCAGGCGACGCAGCTCCGCTTCCATCGGACCTGATCCGGCGATTGCCAACGTCGCCGAGCGCGGATGCCGACGCCAGGTTCGGATCAGATGATCGATGCCCTTTTCACCGGTCAGCCGGGATGCGCACAGCAGCTCGCGTCGGCGTTGATCGAACCGGAACGTAGGTCCCGGCAGAACGGCCGAGAACCGCCGATGGACACGCTCGGACGGAAACCCGCCGGCTATATGTGCGTCCCGCACGCAATCGGAGATGGCGATAAAGGCGTCAACGCGGCGCGCGTAGGTTCCAATCAACCTGTGGACGGCCACGCTGACGGCCGGGACGGCGCTGGCGGCATGACTGTCCCGGTAGCATTTGTGCACGATGCCGCGCCAGGGCCACCTGGCCTTGGCACAGTCCCGGCACGGGCGACCGTCACGGAAAAAGCCGGCGTTCACGCACAAGTGCCGGTAGTTGCGCAGGTGCTGGACCGTCGCGACCCCCTGTCGGCTGGCTTCAAAAAGGATCGCAGGGGACAGGAGGGGAAAGTAGTTCTGCACATGCAGAAGATCATAGGATTGCCCGGCCAGGCGTTGCCGCAGTTCGGCGACAGCTGCCGTCGACCAGATCGCTCCGAATGCGGTTCCGATATCTCCGCCGGAGATCGTGTCGTTGCTCACCTCCCAGAGATCGACGCGATGGCCGGCGGTTCTCAACAGGTCCACCTCATCGTGGGTGGATCGATCTTCACCGCCTGGCGTCCGATAGCGGTTATGCGCCATGAGGATGTTCAGCACGGCTATCGCCCCCCAGCCGTGAAAGACGAATTTGGGACCTTTGTGCCGATCAGGTAACAGGCCGACAGTCCGGCGAGCAGGAACAGCAGATTGTCAAAGAAGGTCGACCAGAGGATCACCGATTCCATCAGGTTGCGACCGACCACGAACAGCGTGATGGACAGAAGAAAGAATGCCGTTCCTCTGCCGTCGACGGCGCGGGCCGTGCGCGCGAGGGTCACGACCACGATAATCACCAGGATCGACAAGCCGATGACACCAAGGTCGAGGGTGATGTCCAGAAAGCCGTTATGGCTGCTGCCGGTGTTGCGGATGAATTCGATCTCCGCGTGATGCTTCGGCGACAGGTCGCCGATCCCCCAGAAGCCGCGGTAACCGCGACCGAGAATCGGCGCCTGCTCGATATGGCTGGCCACGAACGACCAGACATGGGTGCGCCCGGTGAAGGTCGAATCCCCCAGGCCGCGTTCGAGGAACTGGGTGGGCGTAACGCGGAAAAGCTGACCAAGGACGACCAGGGCCGGAAAGACAAGCAGCGACAGGCCGATGGTGATCGTCGTGGCGCTTGCCCGCAGCCGCGCGGACAGGAAGAGTATCGCGAACGCCGTTGCCGGGGCTGCGATCACCAGACCGATCGCCGTCTTCGATTCACTGGCGATCAAAACGACGATCCCAAAGACCAGTGTCGCGATGGCCGCGAGACGAATAAGGGAGCTGCGGCTTCCGAACTGGGACATGGCTACAATCATGCCGCAGGCGGTGGCGCTCCCAAGGGTGTTCTTGAACGGATAGATTCCCTGGTGTCCGATGGGACCCGGCGGACGAATGATCACGAACACCAGGTTGATGGCGATGGCGATCGCGAACACCCAGAAGATGTTACGGATGACGCGACCGGGATCATTCGACATGGTGACCGACAGCACGAGAAGCGTGCACAGGAGGATCTGGTAGACCGCCAGGACAAAGGTTCGGCCGGGCACCGGTGACCATGCCGAAGACAGGAGTGCCAAACCCAGAAATGCTGAAACCGGCGCGAGCACCGGCAGCAGGCTCGCGAAACGACGGGGTTGTGCGATGGTGGCGAGAAACCCGAGCATGACGAACAGGGTCGGTACCAGCAACTGAGCCACGAGGGTGGACTTGCTCAAATCAGCGGGAACAGCGCCGCTGAAATCGCGCTGGGCCACCGGTTGCAGGTTGATCAGCGGATCGATGATCACGGAGTAAGCGATGACGATAGCCGGAACCGCGGCGGCAAAGCCGCGTGCCACCATCTCCAGCGCGGATTCCGGGAATGCCTCGTGACCGACGGCCGTCCTCATCGTCGCACCGCTGCCGCAAGGGTCATGGCTGCGCCCGATGTATCCGGTTGAGCAAAGATGGTTCCGGTGTTGTCGGATCCGACCTGAGCGGCTGTGCCATCAATGGTTCGTTCAGTGACGTCCGCAGAGGCTTGGGTGCCTTCGCCGCTCCAAGAATATGCCGCATCCAGACAATGACCACACCGAGCATCAGGCCGAACAGCGCAGCGGCAGGCAGGATCAGCTTGACGACGGGATAGGCAGGACGGGTCGCCGTATAGGCCTCGGAGATTATGGTCGCTGTGCTGTTGGGAATCCCGATCTGCTCGGCTGCTTCCTTCGAGCGGGTCAGAAACGACTGGTAAACGTTCTGGCTGGCATCAGCTTGTCGCTGCAATTCCTGAAGTTCCACTGAGCTTTCGTTGGATTCGGCCAACCGTTGCTGAAGAGCATTAACCTCCGCGACCAGCGATCTGGTGTTCTCCGATGCCGTCTCGTAGTCGACCCGAAGCCGCGCCAGAATTCTGTTGTATTCGTTGTCGATGGACTGCCTCAACGCATTCTTGCGTTGCTGCAACTCGATCAGGCGGGGATGGTTGGGCAGCAGAGAAGCCGCGAGCTCCGCTTCGGTTGCCTCGACTGCGGCAAATCCGGTTTGAAGCTCCGTCATCACCTGCGACTGAAGGGCATCGCCAGTTCCGGTATCGGCAACGCCGAAGGCGCCAGCCGCCTGAGCCTGGTTGAGGGTGGCAAGCGCTTCATTTTCCCGCCCCCGCGACACACTGAGCTGTTCGTTGAGGTTCCGAAGCTGCTGTTCCACAACGAGCACATTCTGAACACCGATCAGTCCATTGTCACGCCGGTAGTCCTCAACGCGGCGAGCGGCGTCGCGCGCGTTCACGGACAGTTCCTCGAGCCGCGAGTAGAGGCTCTCGGCCGCTTCCGTGGTCGAATTGGCGGCGGTGAGGTTGGATTGCGCGATGTAGATTTCGGCAACACGGTTGGCGAGCCGGGCGGCCTTTTCGGGATCCTGCGACAGCATGGAAATCGCGATGACATACGTGTTGCGCTGACGTTCGACGCTGAGCTTCTCCCGGAGATTGGTATTGGCGCGATCGAAATCGCTCAGCGCGTTCCAGTGACGGCTCTGCGGCCCGTAAACGACGCTCTTGGCCAGGTTCTTCAGACGGGCCAAGAGCGAGCCTCGATCGACGCCCGCAAACTCCGGATCGCGCGTGAGCCCCTCTTCCTCGATCAGCCGGGCGATGACAGCCTGGGACTGCATAACCGCTATCTGGCTGTCCAACAGCAGCGTATCGGCGCCGACCGCGGACGACCCGAGACCCGTCGGCGACACTTCATTTTCGATGGTTCGCTTTTGCCGCGGATCGATCAGCAACTCCGCCCGGGCATTGTAGAGCGGCGGCGTCAGCCAGACAAAAGCCACTGCCAGGAGCGTCGCCAAAGCTCCGCAGGCCAGGATAAGGGGAGCTCCCTTCCAGAAAATACCGGTCAAACGCCGCAGGTCGGCGCCTACGGCTGCTCCGAATTCGGATTCAACCGCCGTGTATCTGTCTTTTGGAGGCGACGTGAAAGCCATGGTTGTGTCCTTGCGCGCACGACCTTTCTAACATTAACGAAAGGTAAAAAAAGCAATTCAATTGCCAGTCTTGCGTTTTGGTTAAAGTTAAAATTTTATTTAAATGCAACTATATTGACGAATTAACTTATTCTTAAGAAGTCGATTGAAAACACCGCGTCATTGGGACACCTTTCGCCGCAATATCCAATGCGCACTATTGCGGAGAAAACCATCGTGAAATGCTGCCCGCTGAAGCCGAGGGCCTGCATGCGGGAAGAGTTCCCGGACGCCTGGCGGCAATGCTGACACGGATCCGACCGCAGGGACTGCTGAGCCGGGTTCTCGGATCCGCCGCCCGGCAGAGTTTCGGTTCTCTCGCCGATCAGGCCGTGGTCAGCGGAACCCGGTTTGCGGTGACGATCCTCGTTGGCAGGCTGGCGGGCGTCGAGGAGCTCGGGCTTTACGCGATCGGATTTTCCATCGTTGTCCTGGTCAACGTCGTCCAGGAGTCGCTCCTCATGTCGCCCTATGCGGTGCTGGGCCGCCGAGAGCGGCCGGCAAGCCAGCGCCGCTTTGCAGGCAGCATCTTCGTCTTGTCGCTTGGCCTCGGCCTTGTCGCGTCGGGGGCCTTGGGCGCCTTCAGCTTCCTGGCCTTGCTGGCAGACAGCCAGGGAACTGCACTGATGGGCGCGGTCCTGGCCGCAATTATTCCCTGCGTGCTTCTGCAGAACTTTGCGCGCAAGATTTGCTTCGCCCATTTCCGCATCGGTTCTGCCTTGCTCCTCGATTTCGGAGTTGCCGTCATTCAGCTTTCTGCCATTGCACTGATGGCAACGGTTTCCTCGCTCAGCGCTGTGACGGCGCTGGCAGCAATGGGCGTTGGCGCTGCCTTGACCGGCATCGCCTGGCTGCCCGGCAATTGGCACCTTCTGGACATTCGCCGCCGGCGTGTCATGCCGCAATTGTCGCGCAACTGGACATTTGGCAGATGGATCCTGGGCGCGCAGCAAGTCGCGACCCTCAGCGGGTCAGTCGTGCTCTGGATCATCTCCACGCTGGCCGGCCTGTCGGCGGCTGGCATATTCGCCGCCTGTTCTATCGTGATCACCGCAGCCAACCCGCTGTTGCTGGGACTTGCCAATGTTCTGGAGCCGAGAACCGCAACCAGTTTCGCAGCCGGCCGTATCGATGAACTGCTTGCCTCGGTTCACTGGACGACTGTCATGACCGGGTCGGCGCTTGCGGCTTATTGGCTCGGCCTTCTGATCTTTGGCGACGGCTTCCTCGCCTGGATCTTCGATAATCCGCAACTGCTGGGCCAGGCGCATCTGATCATGCTGCTGGCAACCGTGATCCTGCTGCGCGGTCTTATCCTCGGTCGTAGCCTTGCGCTGAGAGCGCTCGGGCTTCCCCGTCACAATTTCAATGCGAGCCTGATCGACCTGTCGATCACGGTCATCTCAGCCTATCCGCTGATCAGCCAATTCGGCGCCGTCGGCGGTGGCTATTGCGTCTTGATGGGCGTGCTCGCCGGCACATTGATGCGGCTGTGGCATTTCAGCCGCGAAATGCGGGTGCTGCGAGACAATCGGATGTCTTTAGCTTAGCGACCGGGTTTTGGTGACGGCTTGCGCGACCGAAAGCCGTCGACGACAGTCAGCAGCACGAAACGCGGAGCTGAGCCGAGATAGCGCTTGAAAAGACGCCTCGGCTCCCGAACCAAGCGAAACAGCCATTCAAGGCCGAAGCGATGGACAAACGCCGGAGATGACCGAACCACGCCACTGATCGTGTCGAAGGCGGCGCCGACGCCAATCATGGCGGCGTTGATGCGCCCCTTGTACCGTCCCATCCACTGTTCCTGCTTGGGGCAGCCGATGCCGATAAAGACGATCCTCGCGCCCGACAGCGCGATGCCTTCCAGCATCCTGCGTTCCTCATCCGGAGTCAGGTCACGAAACGGTGGAGAGTATCCGTAGGCAATGCGAAGCGCTGGGTACTCTTCCTTCAGCCTGGTCTTGATCAGGGCCAGCACATCGTCATCACGGCCACCGATCAGAGCAATCGGAATGCCCTGCCTCTCGGCCTCACCGCACAGCGTCCGCATTATTTCCGAGCCAAGGATAGTCGCCATGGCGGGCACCCCGTGGCGCAGTGCCCGCGCCTTCTGGAGGACCGTGCTGTCGGAGACCACGTAGTCGGCGCCGTTGACGATGTCCCGGTGACTGCTTTCGTCGTGGCATTTCATGCACTGATGTACATCCGGAACGCAGCAATAAGTCGAGGAGCCACGTTTGGCCGCCGCGGTGAAATCCTCGACGAACCGGTCGATGCTGAGATAATCGAGCCGCATGCCGAGCATGAAGTGATGATCGAAACGCGAGACCGGCGCATCACCGGTTGTCACGGCCATCGGTTCAGGCCGCCATGTTTCGCTGCCGGCTGTTTTGCCTGTCGATCCAGGCATAGGTTGGCCACAGCCCGGCGCGCAGACCCGCCGTCGGCTTCCAGCCGAGCTTTTCCTCGATCAGCCTGTTGTCGCTGTTGCGGCCGCGCACGCCGGTCGGACCGATGACGTGACGTTTGCTGAGGCGTTTCCCGGCGACCGCCGCCACCATGTCGACGAGCTGGTTGATCGTCACCATTTCGTCCGACCCGATGTTGACGGGACCCGTCCAATCGGAACGCATCAGCCGCAATGTGCCCTCGATACACTCGTCAATGAACAGGAATGAGCGGGTTTGTTCGCCATCGCCCCAGATCTCGACCTCGCCGCCCTCCTCGGCATCTGAAACCTTGCGGCAAATGGCGGCTGGCGCCTTTTCCTTGCCGTCGTTCCAGCTGCCCTCGGGGCCGAAGATATTGTGATAGCGAGCAACCCGTACCTGCATCCCGTAGTTCCGGCCGTAGGCCAGATAGAGGCGCTCGGAAAAGAGCTTCTCCCAACCGTATTCGCTGTCGGGATCCGCCGGATAGGCCGAATCTTCGGCACAGTTCGGATTGTCCGGTTCGCGCTGGTTGTACTCCGGATACATACAGGCCGACGAGGAGTAGAATATCCGCTTGACGTTGCGCTTATGACCGGCGTTCAGAACATTGAGATTGATCGTGGCGGAGTTGTGCATCACGTCCGCATCATTCTCACCGGTAAAGATATATCCCGCCCCGCCCATGTCTGCGGCCAGCTGATAGACCTCGTCGAAGCCGCGATCGATCACTTCGCGCACAAAGGCCTGGTCACGTAGGTCGCCGACCGCGAAATCGTCAGCATCCGTTTCAGAAAATCGAGGGAATTTCAGGTCGACACCGCGGACCCAGTGCCCTTCCTGTTTCAGGCGACGAACCAGGTGATGCCCGATGAAGCCGCCGGCCCCGCAAACAAGAACAGCCTTTTTTGACGACATGATGTGTGGCCCCGCGACATCAGAATGGTGAAAACAATTTGATTAACTCTCTAAACAAAATCAATTTCTATTCGCAACATAACGAATTATTTATCGTTAATCTCTCAATATTTAATAATTAAAATTTGATTAAAATTGTTTATTATATCGTATCTGACACTTCAGAAAATTAATCATCTCTGTTTACTATAAATAATTGTAATTCCGATGCTTTGTGGAAACTTTTTATTAACCCTTTAATACTCCGGGCAAATTCCACTCCGGGGTACCCCTATTGTCGAAGCACGAAACGTCCAGCGGATTTGAGCCCAGTCGGCAGGGGTCGCGTCCCAGCCCAGGCCTCAAGCCATCGTCGAACACGCCTCGCTACGCCAGCAGCAGGGTGATGCTTGACCTTTACTGTATGGCAGAGATCGCCGCTGTCGCTCTGATCGGATTCATCATCGCCAGAACCTATGTCGGAGGCGTGCTCGGGGTCGATACCTATCTGGATCGCTATCTCTGGCCGACCCTGGCGCTGCCACTTGTCATGGCACTGATTCAATTCAGGTCGCGTCTTTACGAGGTAGCGTCCATCACGGGGTTCGTTGATAATCTGGGTGCCGTGGCCAGCGGAATTGCCGGCGCGTTTGGCGTATTGGCGTTGGTCGGCATCGTCTTCGGCATCAGCGGTGATTACTCGCGCGTCTGGTTTGGCGGCTGGCTGGCGGCGTCTCTGGTGGTCATCTGGCTCATGCGCGCGATTGCCGCCGGCGTCTTTTCGCGCTGGCTGAAGACCGGCGCCATGCGGCGGCGCGCGGTGGTCTTCGGTGGCGCGCTGGCAGCCGACGCCTTCGCCGACAGAATTGGCCCGGACAACCTGCATATCGAAGTGGTCGGCGTTTTCGGCCGCTCCGGTTTCGGGCGCAATGACAGTTCTCTCGGAACGCTGGACGATATGATCCGGCTCGGGCGTCAATCCGCCTTCGACATGGTGATCGTCGCGCCTCCCTATGAAAACCCGGCCGAGCTCGATGACCTGCTCGACGCTGTCAGCATGCTGTCCGTGGAGATCAAGCTCATCCCGCCGTCCGGCCTGTCCTACGTTCCGCTGATCGGTATCAGCGAGCAGGGCCAACACCGGTTCATCGATATTCAGCGCACCCGGATCTCCGACTGGGGACGCATGTTCAAGCTGATCGAAGACTATGTGATCGCCGCAGCTGCGCTGGTGCTACTGTCTTGGCTGCTGCTGTTGATCGCCGCCGCGATCCGGTTGGAAAGCAAAGGACCAGCCCTGTTTCGACAGAAGCGCACCGGGCTGAACAACAGTGAGTTCGAGATCTACAAATTCAGAACGATGACGACGGAACCCCGGCCCGGCGGCATGAAGCAGGTCGAGCGCGGCGACCGCCGTGTCACCCGGATCGGCCGCTTGCTGCGCCGGACATCACTCGACGAGTTGCCGCAGTTGCTCAACGTGTTGCGCGGCGAAATGTCGATCGTCGGACCGCGGCCGCATCCGATCGAACTGAACCATGCCTATGAGCCGCGGGTGCATCTCTTCAACAAGCGCCACAGCGTCAAGCCCGGCATCACCGGCTGGGCTCAGATCCACGACCACCGTGGTCCCATCGAAACCCTGGTCGGTATGCACCAGCGCCTGAAATACGACCTCTACTATATCGACAACTGGTCGATCTGGTTCGACCTGAAAATCATCGCGGCGACACCGCTGATGAGCCTCATGCACCGAAACGCCATATAGGGTAGTTGGTCTGCTTCGAGCGACCTGTAGCCGCGGATGACAGAAATACAAAAAGGGGTCCGCAAGCGGACCCCTCGTAACGCTCTAGACAGACGCTGAGGCTTAGAGAGCGTCCAGGTTGATCCCGATGGTGATCGCGCCGATCGGTGCGCCGGACGCATCGGCTATCGTCATCGAAACCTGGGACTGCAGCATCTGGGTCGACTCGTCCTTTTCAGGCTCATCGACGAAAATCGCCGCGGCATTGCCCGATCCGTAGGTCTTCTTCCATTTGCCTTCGTCACCCTGCCAGTAATCGGAGGTGACGTCGCTCTGGCCGACATTGAGGCCCTTGGCATCCATCACAAAGATCTCCGTAATGATGCCGTTTGAGGCGAACTGCTTGTCGCGCAGGAAATCCGACAGGGAATTGCCAAGCACGTTGTCGATCAGTTTCGTGTCGCCGCCGTCAACACCGGCCCGCCACTGCTTGTCCAGCGCATCAATGTCGGACTGCGACAGATTTGCATTGGCTTCGTTCTGGGCCTTGATGGCCGCCACCACCGCCGAGTCTGAAATCCAGGGCATGATGTTGGCATCGGCGTAGTCCTTCACCGCAGGCACATGCCCGCCGGCAGCCATGGACGCCTGGGCGCCAATGGCAATCAGGGTTGCCGCAAGTGCGTATTTTACAACTTTCGTTTTCATGCTCTCTCCTCGCTTTTCTGGTTGCATGATCTCGATGGGGCTTTGATCAGAATTCTTCCCAATCGTCCGGCGCGGCAGCCAATGCCGTGTTGCCAACCACGGTCGGCATTGCCGCCCGGGGTGATGCAGGTGCATCAAATTGGGTGGATTCCGGTGCCGTTTGCACGGCGTCTTCAGCAATGTGGAACCGGGTAATGATGGAGTTGAGACCGGCGCCCTGCTCACGCAGTTCCTGGCTGGCTGCGTTGGTCTCTTCGACCATGGCCGCATTTTGCTGGGTTGCCTGATCCATGCTCAGGACAGCCGTGTTGATTTCCTCAAGGCCGGAAGACTGTTCGCGATACCCGCCGATGATCGATTCGATGCGGGTCGTGATCTCGTTGACTTGGCCTTCAATCGCCAGCAGCGACTCAGCCGTGCGGTTGACAAGCTGTACACCGCTTTCGACCTCGCGCCCGGAGTCGCTGATGAGCTGGGAAATCTCCTTGGCTGCCTTGCCGGATCGTTGCGCCAGTTCGCGCACCTCGTGAGCGACCACCGCAAAGCCGCGCCCGGCCTCTCCGGCGCGCGCCGCTTCGACCCCGGCGTTGAGCGCCAGCAGGTTGGTCTGGAAGGCAATCTCGTCGATCACCGAGTTGATCTGCCCGATCTGACTGGAGGATTTCTGGATGCGGTCCATGGCATCAATCGCCTCGCGAACCACGGCGGCGGATTCGGCAGCATCCTCCTTGGTTTTCGTGACCAGGGTGCCAGCTTCGGTCGCCCGCTCCGACGATTCCTTGACCGTCGTCGTCATCTCGCGCAGTGCGGCGGCCGTTTGTTCCAGCGACGCGGCGGTCTGCTCGGTGCGTCTGGCCAGTGTGTCTGCAGAATTCGCCAGTTCCGCAGCGCCTGAATCGACACTCACAGAGGCGCTCTTGACGCGCCCCAGTGTCGTCGACATGGAATTGACCATGCGGTTGAAGTCATTGACAAGTTTCTCGAAATCCGGCCCCAGGTCTTCGAGATGGTCGGTGAAGTTTCCGGCTGCCAGTTTCTCGAGCGCTTCAGCGATGCGATCGACAGCGTGGGCCTGTGCCTGCGCCACCTGTTCGCTGCGCTTGGCGTTTTCCGATCGTTCGGCCTCAAATCCAAGACGTTGTTCCTCCGCCAGGCGGCTTTCTTCCTGCTTGGCGATGAACTCGCGGCGAAAGTTTTCGAGTGCCCGGGCGACGATTCCGACTTCGTCGCCTTTTTCCTGCATCGGCACCAGGGTATCAAAATCCCCTTCCTGCATGCGTTCGATGCTTTTGTTCATCTCAGAGAGCGGTTTCGCGATCCACCTTTGCAGGGCGATGAGAAGCAGCCCAAGCGCAACCAGGACCAGGACAGCCTGGATTGCGAAAAGCATGATCGCATTCCAATGGGCGGCCGCGTAGATCGGCGCAGTCGTCCAGACGGTGACCACCTGCCCGCCGATTTTGCCCGCCGCGTTGCGGGGAAGCGAAAGCACGATTGAAGCCAATCCGTCGCCGACGCTATCGACAGCGCCCTCGGACTCCGTGTTGGCGTCCGCGAGGGCGCTGATCTGTTCAGCACTCAGAGCATCCGCGGCCCCGTCCCTGACCCAGCTATCGACGCGTTCCCCATCGCGATCAAAAGCGGTGAACTGAACGAGGTTGAGTGAGGCGTCATCCCGGAACAACGCGTAAGCGTCGCGTACAACCTCTGGCTTTCCCCATTTGATCCCGCCGGCGGCGAGGCTGGCAAACTGCTCAGTGTCCCGCGTCCACTTGCCGACGGCGCCGGCGATCGAAGTGCGCGTCTCATTGGCCCAGGTGTAGCCCGCCAAAACGGCAATGCCGGCCAGGTTGACCACAATCATGAATGCGGCAATTTTTGCAGTAAGCGACAACTTCTTGATTTTGCTTATCATAAACCGGAAGACCCCACACCAAGCCGCTCGACGCGAAACGGATTCGCGGATCGACTCATTCATTCGGTTTTGACAGAAACATGCACACTTATGGCGGCAGTCATGCCGCACTCATCGCCTATTGCGTGCGCAACCAGAAAATCACAGAAGGACTTAAACAAACGTGAATCGCGAACCCAACATCTCGCACTCAACTCCTGTTTGCTTCAAAACAGGCTTTGTTGTGCTCAACCCTAAGTCAACATTGCCGGCAAAGCGGCAAGCGAACCAATAGGCACCCGGGCGATATACAGCACAGGATCGCAACACACCAATGGTGGCCACAAGTATCGGATCGCTCAGGACCTGGACATCTACGCGTCAAGTAAAGCAGTGAAATTATGCGTTCAGGATTTCCGTTCAATCATCCCCACGTCGATCATGTGCTGGAACATATCCTCCATGCTATCCTTGAGCGGTCGATACGTCATGCCCAACTCGCGCTTGGCCTTCGAGTTATCGGCCGACCATGGAACATTCACGTTCCTCGACACGAGCGCCCTGGTCATGCCGCCACCCATGAGAGGCGCCATGAGCCAGACAAGCCACTTGGGGGCAGCGCCTCGCGGCAATGGATGCTGGCCAAACTTGCTTCTCAATTCCGTCGACATGGCAAAGAGGTCGGTCTCATGGCCTGATACGATGTGGCGGCCTTCTGCACCGGGCGTGAATGCGGCGGCGGTGTGCGCGTCAGCAAGATCGCGGACGTCGACCACTCCGAAACCCCAGCGCGGAGCCCCCATGCGCATGGTTCCGTCCCCTATCTGCTTGACCAAGGAAAAGCTCTCGGAGGTTGGCCGGGATTGCAGGGCTGGACCAATGACAAGGCTTGGATTCACGACCACGAGCGACCAGCGATCCTGAGCTTCGGCGATCTCCCAGGCAGCCTTTTCCGCCAGCGTCTTGGAGAATGAATAGGCGTTGTGAGACAACGATGATGAACTATTCCAGACGCTTTCGTCCAACCGGCCGCCGGGCGCCTGGGCGACATCTGCGTTGTCGCCGTAGATTGCCGCGCAGGACGAGGTCAGCACCACGCGCGTGACGGATTCCACCCGATTGACGGCCTCCAGGACGTTCTTCGTGCCGTTCACCGCCGGATCAATCAGTTCCTTTTGCGGATCCTTGACGTCTACGGTAAATGGCGATGCGGTGTGGAACACCACGGCACAGCCTTTCATCGGCTCGTCATAGGAGCCGTTCTGCAGCAGATCTGCCTTGAAGAAGCGGATTTCGCCCGGGCTCGCTTCGGCGACGTCCGTCAGGTGCCTGACCTTTTCGAGATTGTCAGGATCGCGCACCGCAGCGTGTACTGTGCATCCAGCCTCAAGAAGCCTCTTGACGACCCAGCCGGCGACAAATCCTGTTGCACCGGTCACCATTACCGGGTTTGAGATGTCGATGTCAGTCATTGTTTCAATCCTTGTGACATTGCGCCTGCCCACAGAACGTAGGTTCTTTCGCGCTTGCGTTCGATGTCGCAACGCGCCATTTGTGTTGCATATCGTGCCAATCTTGTGGCTTACGGTGCCAGACCGTTGCGCGGTGCTGGTTCAACGGACCTCAAATCGGCTAAGTCAGACACAGGCAATTCAATGAGCACAAAATGTCGGAATCACTCCGTTACCGTGTCGACACCCACCTGACTTTTTGCTGCCGGGTGCTGGATCTGTCTCCGGATACCGTTTTACGGCGCGCGAGCCTCCCGGCGGCCTGCATTTCACCCGACTTCAGAGGTGTCACCGATGCTGAGTATTTTGCCCTGTGGACCGCCCTCTCGCTGGAGTACGGCAGGAAGGACATAGCGCGAAAGCTCGCGATGGCGGTTGCCCATGGCCCCTTCTTCCCGGCATTCTTTGCGTTCTCCTGCAGTCCGAGCATCATCACCGGTCTTAAGCGCCTCGCACTATTCAAGCCGCTCATCGGTCCGATGCGGATTGTCACCCGGGAAACCCCCGACAGCCTGACCATCGAGATCAAACCCGTGCGCGAGGATCTCCATTGCCCTGCTTCGATGGCGGAAAGCGAGATGATCCTGTTTACCGAGTTGTGTCGATCCTGCACGGCCGCTCCGATCCGGTTGCAGGCGCTGACCCTGCCTGATCCCGATGCGGCTGATCGCGACTATTTCGGTTGCCCTGCTCAAAGCGGGCAACACCCATGCATGACCATTTCGATGACGGATGCGACGCTTCCCATGATTTATGAGAGTCCGGAGCTCTGGGCCACGTTTGAACCGGACCTTCGACGCAAGCTCGCGGACCAGTTGGCCGGGTCAAAAACATCGGACAGATTACGGAATGCGCTTTTGGAGGCGATCCCGGCCGGTTTGACCAACTCTGAGGAAGTCGCAACCCGAATGCATATGAGCAAACGCAGCCTGCAGCGGCGATTGAGCGAGGAAGGCACGACCTATAAGAGCGTGCTGGACAAGACGCGATCCGACCTCGCACGCCACTACCTGCTCAGTTCCGAGATCAGCATCGACGAGGTTTCCCATCTCCTGGGCTTCAGCGACCGCAGCTCGTTTTACCGCGCCTTTCATGGGTGGTTCGGAACCACGCCAAAAGCGTTCCGGCACAGCGAAGTCAACGTATCTCTGCATTGAGCCGTGAATGGCTGGCATGAAGGATCGCTCGCGGCGAAAACGAATAAGCGCCTGGCCGACGGGTGTATCTGCAATGGCGGCGATTGCTCTTCGAATGAGGACTTTATCTGGTTTCCGTGTTTCCCTCACGCGTGAGCTGCGCTGTGCGCTCTAATGCCCGCCGCCGCCCAGGCCGACGCCTGCAACGATGGAGCCGAACACTTTCAATCGCAGCCCGACAGCCTTGATCACGCCCGTTGCGGCGATCACGTGGCCGAAAACGCCGTGCAGATTGTCGGTGTATGTCTGGACAATGCAGCCGGATCCGTCGAGCAGAAGGTCTTCCTGTTCGGGGTAGGCGAGCTCGAGCAGTGCCAGCACGGTGCCCCGTTCCACGGCGCGACCCATGTCCATCAGGTCGCCGTTGGGGACAACCTGGCCGGCGGCAATGGCCGGCTGGATCTTGGCAACCCTCGCCGCCAGGACCGAGTTTGTGAACAGCAGGTTGGCATTGCTATCGCAGGCGATTTCTGCCGGCATGCCTTCGTAGATGGTGGAGCGCGAAATCTGATTGAAACCCGCCGCAATGCGGATGGGAACGCCTTCGATCCGGTCCGGAATGATGATCATGGCGGGTCTGAGCACCAGCGTCGTCGCCGGGCTGCCGACATTCAGGGCCAGCTGGGTCACGGTACCGTCGGTAAAGCTGCGGACTTCTGTGTATCCGAGGGCCACTTTCGCCGACTCGATGGCGATTTCGGCTGCTCTGCGCTGCGCCGGAATGGTATCCTCCAGGTCGACCGAGGCCAGATCGAGCTGTGCCTTCGCGGCATTCAGTTCGGCCTCCGTCGCCGCCAGGGCCGTTTCGACTTCAAGCACCTGGTTTGTCGTGCCTGCGCCACGTTCGACCAGCGTTTTCGCGTCCGAAAGGTCGTCGCGCAGTTTGGCCAATTCGGCCTCGGCTTGATCGACGGTCGCCTGGGCAACGACGATGCTGTCCTCCGCCTTCGATTGCGCGGCATCGATCAGGTCCAGCTGGGCTTCCGCTTCCTTGAGCGCGGCTTTCTGAGCGCTGTTTTCGATGCGAAACAACAGGTCTCCAGCCTTGACGCGCTGCTCGTTCTCGACCGCAAGCTCCGTCACCGGACCAGCGGTCTGTGCCACCACAGAGACGGTTCGGAAGGGCACGATGCCCGCATAGGTCTTTGGATGAAAATAGAAGATGGTGAGAAACAGGGCGAACGCCAGAACGGCCCACATAAACACGGCCGTCTTCATGTTCCAGACCGTCATCTTCTCGCCCCGGCGGCGCAACTGCACATAACGGATCACGGCTGGAAAGGAGGTGAACAGCAGCTCAAACATGGTCAGCAGCCTCCTTGTTTTGCACCGGTGTCTCGGCGATAGGTTCCGGCGCCACGGTCTCGTCCTCGGGCTCCGGCGATACGGTCTCCTCGATCGTGATTTTCGTCTTGGAGTTCACATGGAAGCGCGACCAGTCGGCAATCAGGGCCAGCAGAATGGCGCTGACCGGCAGGAGAACATGGAAATGGTCGAGCGGGAAAATCTCATACAGCAAAGCTATAGCGAGCAAAGTCGGGATCGTCTTTGCCAGTGGCGTCCCCTTCGACTTGTGCTCCGCCCACCGGTCAAACGCTGCGTAAAGGTAGACGATCAGGTACAGCAACGCGATCATGATGATGATGGCGACAAACGCCATGAAATCGCCGTCCCCCGGGGCGACCCACCAGTTGGGTTCGCCGTGACCGGCCTCGGTTTCCGCTGCCATCTATGGATGTCTCCTGTCCAAATATCGCGTCGTTGATTTGTAGCGAACCAATAGGCGGAACACTATTACGATATCTTGAAATTTTGAAAAGGCTGCGGATTTTGGATCCGCCGGGTGGAGACGATGCTCTCCACCCGGCGGCTTGTTTTACTCGGCTGCTTCAGCAGCAACGGTGCCGGATTTTTCTCTCACACCGTCGCGATAGAGTGCCTTGGCGAGCGCTATGCACATCAGACCCATCACCATGGTGAATGGCAAGGCGCCGATGATCATCGCGCTTCTCAATGCCTCCATCGGATCGGCGCCGCCGTTGGTTTTACCGGCAATCAGCAGTGTCCCGATGACAGCCGTCAGGATGACGCCCCATACGATCTTGTGGCGGTTGCCGATGTTCTGGTCTCCGCCGGACATGATGGTGTTCATCACCAGGATGCCCGAGTCGGCCGAGGTCACCAGAAAGGTCATGATCAGTATGACGCACATGATCGTGATCAGCGACAGGAACGTGCCAGATAGCATCTCACCCAACGTAACAAAGAGTTTCGCCGTGTTGGAAGCACCGATGATGGCGCCATCGGCAACGCCGGTCAGCTCCAGATCGATCGCAGTGCCGCCGAGGATGGTCATCCAGGCGAAACACACCAGGGCCGGGGCAAACACACAGCCGATGATGAATTCGCGAACCGACCGGCCGCGGGAAATGCGCGCCAGGAAGAGACCGACGAATGGAGAGAACGCGATCCACCAGGCCCAGTAGAACGTCGTCCACCCTGCCTGCCAGCCGAACTGACGGCCCGGTTCACCGGCGGCGTAGGCAGCCTGCAACACCTGATCCGATAGGTTGGCCGCTTCTCCTTCCAGGCCCGTCTTGAAGGCGTCGAAGGTACCCCAGGCGTTTGTGGCGCCAGAGCGAAGGGCATCGGCAAAGGGCGCTGCATCCGGCGGCAGGGCCGCTGCGAATTCGGCGGCTGTTTGAGGTCCATAGGCGCCGAAGCTCAGCGAGAGGAAGTGCAGGATATAGTCGACCATGGCCGAACCGTAGGTGGTCATGGCGAAGACGAACGATCCGAAAACCACGAACGTGAAGAGCAGGATCAACGACAGGACGAGGTTGAGGTTGGACAGGTATTTCACCCCGCGGCCGACGCCTGACACAGCCGAGATGATCGACAGGCCCATGATCACCACGAGGCCGGCGATGAGGCCAACCGTTCCCGGAGCAGGCGCTTCGCCACCCAGGTCCATCATCCAGCCCATGCCGGTGATTGCATACATGCCGTCTATGAACTGCGAGACGCCGTAGCCAATGGTGACGGACACACCAAGGATCGTCGCCACAACGCCAAGCACATCCACCACATGACCCAGAAAACCGTTCATCAACTTGCCAAACAAGGGTGTCAGCGCAGAGCGAATGGTCAACGGCATGTCGCGTGTATAGGCATAGTAGGCCAGCGACAGGCCGGTCACCACATAGATGGCCCAGGCATGAAATCCATAATGCGCAAATGTCCAGCGATAGGCAGACTGCAGCGCCTCCGATGTGTTGCCCTCGACCGCGCCTGAAAGAACGACGGGGTTTGAACCCCAAAGGCCGAGCGGTTCGGCTGTGGCAAACACCATGAGTCCGACACCCAATCCGGCGCCAAACATCATGGAAAACCAGGAGAAGTTGGAAAACTCTGTCCCCTCACCCGGACGTCCCATAATGCGTTTTCCGGTTTGAGGAAGCGCGGCAATGATCACCAGGAAGAAAATGAACAGTCCCACAATGATGATGTAAAAGGCGTTGAAGTCCTCGAGCAGTTGCCAGTTCAAGCTGCCGAGAATGCCGTTGGCGTTGGCCGGCCAGACCAAGGCCCAAATGACCAGTGCGACCATGATCGCCTTGCTGAGCAAGGCGATTTCAAGGCTATGCCCCTGATAGAAACCGCTGGTGGCCTTTCGGACCTCCAGCGCTGTGAAAGGTGGTTTGATTGACATGCGTTTCCTCCCTGCGCTTGTCGATGATTGCGAAAAACCTTCCGGTTACGTGCTTCGGCCCCGCGTCAGGGATTTGAGACCCTTCGACGCACCTTGAGCTATCCAATAAACGACTCAATGCGTGCCAATGTGGTCGCGTTCACGGGCACACCCGCTTCGACCGCAACAGCACGTTTCCTCCTCCGGCCGTCTCCCGGCAAATGGGCACCTTCCTGGTTGCGGATTTCTGCCACCAGATCCGCCATTCGCGCGGCAAAACCGTCTCCGGCGCTGGCGAGCGGGTCGATAGCAAGAAAAAACTGGCCGGTTTTCGGCGGACCACCTGATGTTCCGGAAAAAGGCGATGCGTGAATTCCAAGGGTTGCACCGCTCATCGCCGCAGCCATGATTTCCACAAACAGCGCGACCCCAACTCCTTTGTAACCGCCGGACGGCGCCATCGATCCCTTCAAGCCGACGTTCGGGTCTGTCGTCGGATTTCCATCTGCATCCAATGCCCATCCCACCGGAATCGGCTTTCCTTCGCGCGCGTGTTTCATCACCTCGCTGCGAGCGATCGCGCTGGCGCTCTGGTCGATGTGAACAGTCGGCTCGCCGTCTTCGCCTGAGGTTGCGATCGAGAAGGGGTTGGTGCCAACCACCGGTTTCGAACCGCCGGATGGGGCGATTGAGGCTGGCGCATTGGTGAACCCGATGCCCACGAGGCCAGCCTGGGCCAGACGCCCGGTGTGATAGCCCAGGACGCCGCAATTGTAGCTGTTGCGGACAGCAAGAGCGGCAACACCCTGTTCGCGTGCCAGTGGCACAAGCTGTTCGAATCCCAGATCAATGGCCGGATGGGCAAAGCCTGTCGCGGCATCGGCAACCAGCAGCGAGGGCCGCGGTTTGGTTACCTCCGGTTCGGCAGTACCATCGACCTTGCCGCATTGAACATGCTCGCAATAGATCGGGATGTAGGCCAGGCCATGGCTTGCCACGCCATCGGCTTCGGTTGCCGCAGTCGCAACGGCGAGCGGCCGCGCATTCGCCTCAGACGTTCCGGCTGCCACAAGCGCACGAAAGGCAAGATCTTCGATTTCCGTCAGGCTCAGTGTTTTCGTCTCGATCATCCGGATCTCCACTCAATCATTGTCCGACAGGCCAGCGCCGGCGCCCGTCAGACGCGATGCTTCGGTGGCTGGGGCGTAGGTTCTTCCGGCAAAGCGGTTCAGAATCTGCCAGCTTTGCGGCAAGGGCGTCGCACGATGGTGCAGTGCTGCAGGGGACGAAACCGAGCCACCGATGCTGATGGTTACGGCTTCGGTCGACGAAGGAAACGTGCCGTTGATTTCGAGTGCATCGCCATCGACAACGGCGCTTGCCTCCGACAGTTTGACCGAAACCCCGGTTTTCAATTGCAATGCGCAGGATGCGGCGAAGGGAAGAAGCAGGACCGGCTCAACCAAGGACGCCACACCAAAACTTCCGCCGCGCAGTTCGTGCGCTCGATCCGATATCGTCGCGCCGGTGATGATGGGGCAGAGCCGTTCCCCACGCGCTTGCCATGGCGACCGATCCGGCATCGGCGTCCAATGGGCTTCTGGCGCATCATGGAACTCTTGCAACAGACCCGCCAGAGCCTTGCAGCCATCCAGATCCCGCGCGCAAAGCCACCGAGCGGCCTTGCCGGCTTCCTCCGCCAGGCCCCAGGAGTATCCGGCGCCGCGCGCCGCCTTTTTGGCGGTCGCTTCGACTTCGTTCAGCGAGAGGGTCATGGCCCGATCTCCGGATAAACCCAAAGATCGGCGTTTTGCTCGTTCAGTTCTTCGGGATACGGCGCACCGGCATACATGCAGATGCGCACCCAGCGGTCCGAGCGCGGGTCGAAATGGGTGGCGCCGAAGAAGGAGAGTTTCGCACGCAGCATGTCGATCGGCAGGACGTCGGCGGCGATGGTGTTGTCGCGGATTTCACCATAAGGCGCAAAGCGGCTCATCTGCGCACGGCGAATGGTGTGACGGTGTTCGGGGTGCTGAAGCAGGAACTCCGCCACCGGTCTGCCACCGTCCCAATCGGCCAGGGCCTTGTGGGCCAGAATGGCATCGCGTGCCGGGGCCAGAGGTTGCTCATAATCCTCGATCGGTTCCTCGAACCGCTCACCCATTCGGGGCTCGAGCTTTTCCTCGGAAACGTACCAGACGCGGGCGCAATTCGCCTTGTCGTCCCAGTCCGTATCAAGCGCCCAGGCGAAGCTCGTCTCAAGCAATTCGCGCACGGCCGCAATTTTCATGGCACCGTCGACACGAAAGGCGTCGGTGTTGGAATCGGCCATGCAGTCTTCAAGGCCGTCGACAAGGTGAGCGTAGGGCTCCAGGATCAGCGAGGTCAGGAGTTCCTGCCCTTCCTCGCTCAACGAGCCTTGCGCCCAGACGATCAACCGGTTCCAGGGCTGGCTTTCTCGCAGATCGGCATGGGCGATGCGGTCGTGAATGAGCCCGAGATCTTTGCGCAGCTGCGCGAGTTTTTCCATCTGGATGGGATGCTCGGAGCGCCAGCGAGCGATCGACACATCGGTGCGGCGAAGAACATCCATGAAGATTTCGATTTCATCCTCGGTCGCAACCTCCACGGAGCGCGCCCTGGAAATCGCTTCCTCGCGCGCCATGATCCAATTGCCGAACAGCACCGGGTGATTGACGATATACGGGGCCATTCCAAGGCCCGTTGAGTTCCCGATGCCCAGCTGCCGGGCGATTGCCGGTTCCATCGGAACGGCCTGAGCGCCGCCCTTTGCCAGGGCCATGTGCTCGACAAGATCGCGCACGAAAGTGCGGATCAGATACACGGTCAGCATCTCGACCTGGAACGGAGGATGCATCTCCGGCCGATGGGCGATCATTTCGCGATCCGCCGCACCGAACTTGCCGGAGCCGTAGACCGCAGTGGTGCGCATCAGATACCCGACCCGGTCCATCTGTTCCGGATCGGGCTGGTTGCCTGAGGCAAGCGCATCGACAACATGCGTCCACAAGCGAACCGAGCGATTGGCACGGGACAGCGTCAGTTCCTGTTCGCTGACACGACCGGCCTCCTGCAGGGGCACGTTGTTGGAAAGGCGTTCCAGATCCTCTTCATCCGGCACACCGTCAAAAAGCGCGAACGTGGCGTCCCAGGCCTCTGCGATAACGCGATCCGAGCGCTGTTCGTCCGGCAGGTCGTGAGCAAAGGCAACGAGCGAGTAGGTGCGCTGCGAGCCCGTTGCCGTGTAAACCGCGCGGCCCACGCCAGCGCTGTCGATCTCGAAAAGAGGTCGCTCGAAACGCCACTGATCGCGCGCCATGCGCCTGGTCAGAATGCGCATGAAGCTCAACCGGCACTGATGCAGCGAGCCCAGGCGCTTCAACCGCATGACAGTCGCCGGATCGCGGCGCGCGATGGGTTGAGGGCCGGACATCAGCTTGGCCTTGCGGTGAAGTTTTCGGCAAAGAACCGGTACCAGTTCCGGCCCATGATGCCCGCGACTTCATCCTCGTTCATGCCGACGGCTCGCAGGCCCTCTTCGATATTCCCGAAGTCACGGTTGTCGCGGAACCAGCCGGGCATGGGCGGAAATCCGGGGTTGTCTGCGGAGCCCTCCCCGAAGTCCATCTCCTTGGTCCAGCGTCCAACCCGCATCCATTCCACGATGCTGTCCGGCTGGTCCTGGCAGAGGTCCGTTCCCATCCCCAGATTGGCGACCCCGAACTTGTCGGCAGTCCGTGCGATCATTTCGCAGAAACTGGACAAGGTGCAGTCGGATTTGTCCTTGAGGTGGTGCGGGTAAACGGAAAATCCCAGCATGCCGCCGTTTTGCGTCACAGCCCGAATGACATCGTCCGACTTGTTGCGCAGCGCCGGTGCCCATGTATGGGGATTTGCGTGCGTGATGGCAATTGGCCTGGCGGAAAGGTCGGCAGCCTCGATCGTCGACCGGTCGGCGGAGTGGCTCATGTCAACAACCAGCCCGACGCGGTTCATTTCCCTGATCACCTGCCGTCCCATGCGTGTGATGCCGGTGTCTTCCGACTCGTAGCATCCGGTCGCCAGCAGGGACTGGTTGTTGTAGGTGAGCTGCATGAACCGGGCGCCCAACGTGTGGACGATTTCCACGAGGCCGATGTCGTCTTCGATGGGGCTTGGGTTCTGAAATCCAAAAAACACCGCGGTCTTGCCGGTCTCCCGGGCCGTATCGATGTCGCTGGCCCAGCGACCCTTCATGATCAGGTCGGGATACTGCTCGAACCACCGGTTCCAGCGCTCGAAATTGGTGACCGTTTCACGGAAGCTCTCATGATAGGCAATGGTCACATGGATAGCGTCGACCCGACCTTCGCGCAGTTGCCGGAAGATCTTTTCCGACCAGTTGGCGTATTGCAGGCCGTCGATCCGCATCAGACTGGTGCTCCCGCGCTGATATAGGCGGTCTTGACGGTGGTGTAGAACTCGGCCGCCGCCTTTCCCTGCTCACGCGGACCGTAGGAGCTGTCGCCGCGTCCGCCGAACGGCACGTGATAGTCGGTGCCGGCGGTCGGCAGGTTGACCGTCACGACGCCGGTGCGCGCGTTTCGCCTGAAATGGGTCGCGCGGGCGAGATCGCGGGTGACGATGCCCGCTGTCAGGCCGAACCTGGTGTCGTTGACCGTTGCCAGCGCTTCATCGTAACCGCCGACCTTGATGACCGATGTCAGCGGAGCGAACATCTCCTCGCGATTGATCCGCATGTCGTTGGTGCTGTTCACGAACACGCCAGGCGACATGTAATAGCCATCGTGCGGCCTATCGAGCCGGACCCCGCCGCAGGCGAGTTCAGCACCTTCGGACCGGCCGAGTTCCACATAGGCCAGGTTCTCGTTGAGCTGCTGCTCGCTCACAACCGGCCCCATCTGCGTGCCTTCCTCCAGCGCATGCCCCACCTTCATGGCCTTTGCGGCGGCCACCAACTTCTCCACGAAAGCATCATGAATGGTCCGGTGCACGATCAGGCGCGAGGATGCGGTGCATTTTTGTCCGGTTCCGCCAAAAGCGCCGCCAAGCGCCACGTTGACGGCCAGATCCAGATCGGCGTCATCCATGACCGCAAGCGCGTTTTTCGAACCCATCTCCATTTGAACCTTGGTCAGGTTGGCGATGGCCGCGGTGGCGATGCCCTTGCCGACCGGCACCGAGCCGGTGAAGGAAATCGCGTTGACCAGGGGACTTTCGACCAGGTTTTGCCCGATGGACCGACCCGAACCCATCACCAGCGAAAAAAGTCCCTTGGGGATGTCCTGCCGGGAGATTATCTCCGCCAGGGCGACGGCGGAGGCCGGGGTCACATTGGCCGGTTTCCAGACAACGGCATTGCCGTAGCACAGCGCCGGCGCGATTTTCCAGGAGGCTGTGGCCGTCGGAAAGTTCCAGGGTGAGATGACCGCAACAACACCGACGGGCTCGCGGCGGACATCGACCTCAATGCCAGGGCGAACGCTGTCTGCGTTTTCGCCGATTTGCCGCAGGCATTCGGCCGCATAATAGGTGAAAAACTGGCCGGCCCTGGCAACTTCCCCCTGGCCTTCGGCGAGCGGCTTGCCCTCTTCGCGGCTCAGCAGAGTCCCGAGCTCCTTTGCCCGTGATATCAGCTCATTGCCGATCGCCATCAGGACCGCCTGTTTGCGTTCCAGGCCATAGGCCGCCCATTGCGCCTGCGCCTCCTGGGCCCTGATCAAGGTCGCCGTGAGCTGGTCAGGGCTCGCCTGGGCGAACATGCCCAGCAGATCGGACACATCGGACGGGTTGCGATTTTCGATCGCATGCTCGCCCGCTGCCCATTCTCCAGCAATGAAGTTCAATCCCAATTCTGACATGCCGCAGCCCCGGAGTTTCCATTCCGCAGCGTGGACTTTTGTAGCGACATCAGTCAAACTAAAACTTGTGAAACAAATTTCAGAAAACTTGAAATATGGCCATCAAGATCGAGATGTTGCGCTGCTTCAGCGTCGTCGCCCAGACGGGCAACCTCGCCGACGCGGCGATGCGCCTGGGCCGGACTCAATCGGCCCTGTCCATGACCTTGAAACAGTTGGAGGAGCATCTCGGTCAACGCCTGTTTGAAGGCGAGCGGAAGAGCAACCTGACGCCGATTGGAGAGGAAATCTTCGAGCTTGCGCGACAACAATTGCGGCGATTCGACGAGACGGTCGATGCCATCGAATCCACCGCGAACGCGCCGCTCGGGCTGCTGCGCGCCGCTTCGGTCCCCTCCGTAGCCAGTCTCGTCTTTCCTTCGGCCATTGAAGAGCTCGTGCAAATGCATCCTGGCGTCAAGGTGGAATTGCGGGACGCCGATACGGAGCGCGTCGTCGATGCCTTACTCAGGGGTCAGGTCGATCTCGGGGTTGCCTCCGGCCGCCATAGGCTGAACGGCATCCGACAGGAGCCGCTCTTCGAAGATTCCTTCGGCCTGCTTTGCGCCCTGGACCATCCGCTGGCGCTGACGGAGGCGCTGCCGACGATATCGGACATCGTGGAATCCGGTTTCGTGAACAACAATCTGTGCAACCTGATCGAACCACCGGACGTTCGTGCCGAACTGTCAGCCGCAAACGTCACTGTGCACAACACACTGTCATTGATCAGCATGGTGCGGAGCGGCAAGTGGGTGACAATCCTTCCGGAGGCCGTTGTGCGGATCATGACCGATCAATTGGCTTTCCGACAAATCCGCGGACTGACGGCGCGTCGTTCGGTGACGCTGTTGACGCGGGAACGTTCACGCCAGGGGACGTTGATTGAAGAGCTAGGGCAAATCGTGCGGCGATTTGAGTTTGATCATTGGATTTCGGAGCCGCAGCTCTGATGACGCTGCACTGTTGACGGCGCCTCGAATACGGGCCGCGGAGACGGCAGGAAGCAAGCACCCGTTGAACGACAAATGCCGTGCCATAGATGTGTAGATCAGTTTCGTTAAGACCTTGGCAATTACTATGGGGCAGCAAGCTTTGATCGGAAGAGAGTTGCGGCGATCGACCGAGGCGTCTATGGAATTCCCGGAACCTGCCTGGTCTCTCGTGACGGCGCCATCCTGTGTAAAGGTCGTCTTCCATCGGAGTGGGGCCGGAACCCGCATCTATCTGAAACCGAATAGGTCCCTGCCGGACAGTTCGTCTAAACGGAACCTGCATGACGAAAATCCACTATGCCATCGGCGATGTGCACGGCCGGGATGATCTCCTGGAAATGATGTTGGAGCACATCGCATCCGATCGCGAGCGCCGCCATCCGGACCGCGCGGCGACCATGGTGCTTGTCGGCGATTATGTCGATCGCGGCCCCGACGGCGCTGCCGTCATCGACCGGCTGATGCGCGGTGTCGACGGTTTCGACCTGGTTTGCCTGAAGGGCAATCACGAGGCGATGATGCTGGCCTGCACGGAAACGGAAGATCGCCAGGCTTGGGCTGGTTGGATCCACAATGGCGGCGACGCGACCATCCATTCCTTTGGGCTCAAGGTCCGTTTCGGGTATTTTCGTGCCGACCATCTTGCAGATGCGATTGGTCCTGAGCGTCTGGCTTGGCTGCGCGACCTGCCGCTTTATCATCGCACGCCGGATACCCTTTTCGTGCACGCCGGCATCCTGCCCGGAAGGCCGCTCGCGAAACAGACGGAGCGCGACCTGTTGTGGATCCGGAACAGGTTCCTGGACAGTGATCGCGATCACGGTCTGTTGGTGGTGCACGGCCATACGCCGACGGATGAGCCTGACGTGCGTCCCAACAGAATCGGCATCGACACCGGCGCTTTCAGCACAGGTCGCCTCACCGCGGTGGTTCTGGGTGAAGAGGACGGACCGCGCTTCCTGACGGTCGAGGGCGCCGCTGGCTCCTGGGCTTAGAGCCTTCTCGTATCCCTGACTTGCGCTTAGGCGTCGGCCGCCATCCACTTTCCGGCCTGCCCTGCCACGCGCAGAGAACGGTATGCTTGCACCGGATGCAAAAAACCCGCTGCGCTGTCGGGCGCAACGGGTCGGCTTTTGTGAGGTTGCGCGAACAACCTCGAGGGCAGTTGTATATCTAGCCCGTCTTGGGAGTCATTTCAAGAAATTTTCACAATCCTATACTAGACATAATTTAACCGCTTTCATAAAGCTTGATAGCAATATTGAACGGATTCCTTTTAATGTAAATTGGATATTTTGTAAGCTTGGCCATGGCTGTCGACGACCAGACCATCGAGCGAATTCTCAAACGGATGCGGCGGGGCGCCAAGTTCACTGTGGCTTCAACCTTTTTCGGGCAATACAGACTGCGCCTGCGTTACGGGCCGTTTGGCGTATTCTTCTCAAAATATGAAATGAACCGAGATACTTATGAGGAATTGAGGGACCGCATGAAACAGGAAATGGAAGGCGACTAGCGTGATGCCACAGCCGAACTCCAATCCGAGCATCCTGCAATTTGTTCCTGTTTTGTTCCAATTTTGTCGCTAAAGTATAACCCTCCCCTGCTGAACAGGATATATTAATGGCCAAGCCGACGCCCGTCATTGCTCTGACGAGCGGCGACCGCACTGCACGCCTCGGAGCTAAGCCGGGCGACCGACAGGGAGCATCGGCTGCGGGCCGTTACCGTTCGACTTCGTGAGGATCAGGAGGCGCTGAACGGCGCCGCCGTTTTGGCGTGCGCTGGAAAAGATCGTCCCGCTGGAACGCATGTTGGCGACACAAATGGTGGCGACCCACACCAGGGCCATGGATTGCCTGCACCGGGCCACGCTGCCCGAGCAGACCTTCGTGGCAGGAAAACGCGCGGCCAAATTCCTCAACCTTAATCGCGCCAGGTCGGACAAGCATCGCGGCAAGGGACAGCGGAAGTGCGCAGGTTTACGCGCGCGGCCCTGCAATCTCCGGATCTGGCGATGCATGCGGCCGGGGTGTGGACGAGCGAAAAACCCGCCTCGGCATCGCCCTCCTGCCGTACCACAAAAGCGCGCTCCAAAGATGGGCGGTGGACACAGGCGCACCTTCACGGCCAAGCAGACGAGCCCGCGCGCGGCGCCAGGACCAGCGATGCCCTGCCGGGCAGCTGCCGCGAATGGGAAAAGACGCTGCATGGTGGGTTCCGGCGCACCGCGCAGCACCGCCAAATGCCCTGAAACAGGGGCTAAACACGCGCGAGGCCATCGCCCACAGATTACACGCTCCCGACCTTGGTTCGAAAGGCGCAATCCATGCCCCAGAAAATACGCCAGTATTTGCAGTAAATTATCTGATATTACTACATTTAGTTGTTGATTTAGCTATTTTTTTATTGTTTGGTCCGATACGAAATCAATTGTATCGAACGCTTATACATGCATGTCTTTCGATCCATCCCGTTACAAATTCGACCAGATCGCGAAACTCTACGGCACACGGCTGGAAGGGCCGCTTGAGAGCCGGGAAGCGACGGCGCTGCAACCGCGGGAACAAACGCTGGAGGTTCTGGTGCGGTTTGCCGTGGAGGCTCTGTTCGACTCCGACGAGATCTGGACGGGTGTGACGATCGTGTTTCCCGGCCATTTGGTCGATCGGTATCCGACCATCCGGGGCGAGGACCAGATCAGGGCCTTGTATGAGCGCCTGAGCGGATACCGCGATTAGAGCAACGGGCGAATTCGACAACAATCAGAACCGCGCTATGCACACAGCCACGCCCATCGCCGCTTTCTTCCTGTTGACCGCCAGTTGCGTTTCTTCGATGGCTGCTCTCTGCGCTTACCCGGGCAGCCGTTCCCCGGCCAGCATCCCGGGTTTCGAGCACGCCCAATCCTGCGAGTGGGAGAGCGGCGGGCGCATCGAGCCCTATTTCCGCGGCAGATTTACCAGCCGGCCCGAACATCCGATGCGGTACGGATCCTACACCAACTGGGCGAATTGCCGGGTGGAGGGTTTTGGCTGGTACGTGCGCAACGCGACAACCTGCGGGCGGATCGGAACGGGGGTGGTGGGCTGCAAGACTATCGTCGTAAAGGTGAAGGGGCGGCGGTGTCCGGAGTGATGGTCGAACCAACCATAGCCAACTCTATTCCAGTAACGATTTAAGGTATCTCCCATAGTCGTTTTTCCTGTAGACCTCTGCCCGCGCGCGCAGGTCATCCGGCCCGATCCAGCCCTGTCGAAAGGCAATCTCCTCAAGGGAGCCAACCTGAACCCCCTGGCGTTCGGTCAAGGTGCGGACAAAGTTGCCGGCGTCAAGCAACGAGCCGTGTGTCCCGGTGTCAAGCCAGGCAAATCCACGCCCCATCGTTTCCACACGCAGTGATCGTTCGGAGCGATAAAGATCGAGTAGGTCGATAATTTCCAGCTCATTGCGCACCGACGGTTTCAGCTGTGCTGCAAAATCTGACGCGCGGCCATCCAGAAAGTAAAGGCCGGTCACGGCAAAATGTGATGGCGGAATCGCGGGTTTTTCCACAATCGAACGGACATTGCCGTGCTCATCGAAGTCAACCACTCCGTAACGTTCCGGGTCCACCACGCGATATGCAAAGACTGTGCCACCGGCTTCGTGCGTCGATGCGCTTTCGAGCATTTTTGGCAGTCCGTGGCCGAAATAGATGTTGTCGCCCAAAATCATGGCGGATGGAGCGCCTGCAAGGAAATCCCGCGCTAGCAAATAGGCCTGGGCGAGCCCATCCGGAGACGGCTGGACTACATAGGTAAATGCCATTCCCCATTGGCTACCGTCGCCCAGAAGGCGGCGGAACTGCGACTGCTCATCAGGGGTGGTGATGATCGCAATGTCTCGAATACCACCCAGCATCAACACGCTGAGCGGGTAATAAATCATCGGCTTGTCATAGACCGGCAGCAATTGCTTCGATGTGCCAACCGTTATTGGCCAAAGGCGCGTGCCCGAACCGCCTGCCAGGACAATGCCCTTGCGATGTTTCATTCCAGCAGCTCCCTGACCACCTCGTCGAGGCCCTCTCGCCAATCGGGACGAGTCAGACCATATGCTTGCTTGATATCCGAACAATCGAGTCGCCCGTTCAGAGGGCGCGGCGCCAATATCGGATAATCCGCGGTTTCGATGTCACGCACCGAGCAACGCAAACCGGCGCGGAGTAGCGCCGCCCGGGCCAGATCTGCCCAATTGACTTCGGGGGTTCCAGAAAAGTGATAGATGCCGCCTGGCCCACCCGCCGCAATCTTGCGTGCCACGACGATCAGAGCGTCGGCAACGGCCGCGGCTGGTGTCGGGTTACCCACCTGGTCTGATACAACAGATAGAGTTTTGTTCTGTTGTCCGAGACGCAGCATGGTCTTGACGAAATTGTTGCCGTGAGACGAGAAAACCCATGCGGTTCGCAAAACAAGCCACCGGCCGCCCGCTTCAGCAACTGCCCTTTCGCCGGCGAGCTTCGAGCGACCATAGGCGTTGATCGGAGCGGGAGTGTCCATGGGACAAAACGGATCGAGACCACTTCCATCGAAGACATAGTCGGTCGATATATGGAGGAAGGGTATGTTCCTTGCAGCAGCCGATCGCGCCATGGCACCCGGAGACAATCCGTTGACAAATGTCGCCAATTTCTCATCGGTTTCGGCACCATCGACGGCAGTCCATGCGGCGGCATTGATAACGACATCCGCTTGCGCCTTCGAAACTGTTTCATAGCATGCCGTAGGCTCACTTAGGTCGGTTTCATCGCGACCGACAAATCTGGCCCGGACATCCGAAGGCATGCGTCGCGCGAGTTCTCGCGCGACCTGACCGGTCTGACCGAAGACAAGGAGCTTCATCCTCCCGTGCCGAGGCGCTTGCCAACTCCCTGCCGCGAAAGAAGCGGGCGCCACCATGCCTCGTTATCCAAATACCACTGCACCGTACGCTCGAGCCCCTCTTCCAAGGTAAGACTGGGCTTCCAGCCGAGTTCGTTGCGAATACGGGTTGAATCAATGGCATAACGTGCGTCGTGGCCTGGACGGTCATCCACGAAGACAATCTGCTCCGCGTAGGAGCTCGATTTCGCGCGCTTTCGATCAAGGATTGAGCAAATCGCATGCACGAGATCGATGTTGCGGCGTTCGTTACCCCCACCGATATTGTAGCTGCGGCCAACGGTTCCCTTCTCGAGGACGAGGAGCAACGCATCCGCATGATCCTCTACAAAAAGCCAGTCGCGAACATTCTCGCCTTTTCCATAGATGGGAATAGGACGGCCATGGATCGCGTTCAGGATCACGACAGGGATCAGTTTTTCGGGGAAGTGGTACGGACCGTAATTGTTCGAGCAATTGGTCAGGAGAACGGGCAGACCATAGGTTTCGCCCCATGCTCGCACGAGGTGGTCAGAGGCTGCCTTGGACGCTGAATAGGGACTCCGTGGATCGTAGGGTGTAGCTTCAGTGAAGAGACCCTCTGGCCCGAGTGATCCGAAGACCTCGTCGGTGGAGACATGATGAAAGCGAAAGCTCTCAGGCTTTCCAGCACGCGACCAAAACGACCGTGCAGCTTCCAGAAGGTTGAAAGTGCCGGTGACATTCGTCTCGATAAAATCTGTGGGTCCATCGATTGACCGATCCACATGGCTTTCGGCGGCCAGATGAATCACCGCATCCGGGCGGTGGACAGCAAAGACCCGATCTAGTGCGTCACGATCTCGAATGTCTGCATCTTCAAACCTATAGAGCGGACTTTCGGCAACGAGGGCAACATTCCCCTGGCACGCTGCGTAGGTCAGCGCATCGAGGTTGACAGCCGTGTGACCGCTTGAAACTGCCTGCCTAACCACAGCCGATCCAATAAAACCAGCGCCACCCGTTACGAGGATCTTTATACGTTGCCCTCCCATACGAAGGGGCTGTCAATATCGGCAAGCAGAGGCGCCTGGGAATCCTTACTGCTCAGAATTGCGCTGCATTCCAAGGGCCAATCAATGCCTATGGCCGGATCGTCCCAGCGTATGGCACCCTCGTTCTCCGGCGCATAGTATTCAGAGCATTTATAGACGATCTCACTGTCCGGCAGGAGGGTAACAAAGCCATGCGCAAAACCAACAGGGATAAAGAGCTGCTTGCCATTCTCGGCGCTCAGCTCCTGGCCAATCCATCGTCCACAAGTCGGACTGGCCTTCCGAATATCGACCGCCACGTCGAAAATTGCCCCGCGCCCACAGCGCACCAGTTTGGCCTGCGCAAGCGGCGGCGCTTGAAAATGTAATCCCCGCATGGTGCCCACTTCGGATGAGAGCGAATGGTTGTCTTGAACGAACTCCACATCGATACCAATGGCGGCGTAGACACGGCGGCTATAGGTTTCGGCAAAGAACCCGCGATGATCGCCGAAACGGTGCGGGGTAATCAGCTTGACGCCCGAAAGCGATGTATCTTCAAGCTTCATTTCCTACATTCCTGACTTGTCGCTCAAGAATGGATACCAAATTGATAGGGCACGTAACACTGCTGAAAATGCCAGGAGAGCTGCGTCCAGACCACGAACACAGTAGTGAGCATCGCGTAGGGCGCTGTGGTCCAAAGCCGCCTGTTTCTAAGCCCCCTCAAGTATGGAAGACGAGCGAAGATCACGAGTTGCAAGGGAATGAGGAAATATCCAAACCTGTCGCCGATAACAGACGATACGAAGTACAGGCTAAAGAAGCCCACCATGAGCCAGGCTGATATTGTTATCAGTTTGTAGTCACCCGGATACTGCTTCTTCCACAGAGGCCGGATTATGAGAATGTAGGCTGCGCCCGAAAGCACCAGTATGGCCAATCGAAAGGCAGAGCCCGCCGCATCAATGCCGGCGCCGACATATCGAGCCGCCGCTTCATTGGCGGCGGAGGATTGCATCATTAGATAAAGCCCGGGCAACGCAAGAAGCAAAGCAATGATTATGCTTTTCCTGCTGTACGGCAGAACAACGAGCGGAGCCAGCGCCAGAAAGACCATTGCACTTTCATGAAACAGAGTCGCGAGGCCGACAAGAAGAACATAGCGCAGAAGCTTCCTATCCGTGAACGCATTGAACGCCAGACACATTATCCCTATAGCTTCGGCCTGACGAATTCCGGACATTGTCATATTGATTATCAATATTGGAAAAGCGAGAACCAGTACGGCAAGTGGGTTGGGTTGCCTACGAGCTAGAGCATGTAGTCCTATGAAAAAAATTGCCGAGGCCACCACCAGTCGATAAGTATAGCTGAGCCCCATGTCCTGCAGGATGACAATTATCACCCAATGCGCGGGCTCACTAAGGACAATTGCGTCGCTCAACGACCGACCTTCCATCAGATACCAATTGTAAAGGTAGCCAGTCCAATCGCAGCCCACTTCAAATCGGAAGCCGGCAATCGCAAAAAGCGTGAGTAAGGCGAACCAGTAAGTACCTTTGCTCCTTGCGACACTATCTAGGAGGATCAGAGAGCCAAAAATTGAATAATAAGCAAGCACAGCTTTGAGATCAGCTCGACCGGTTGTGTTCAGCGGATTGGATTTCCGCCACTTCCTTCAGCATTGCCGCTACTTTCGGACCCCAGACTTGAAGCGAATAACGCGCCTCGACTTTTTTTCGCCCGGCTTCGCCCATACGCTTGCGAAGCTCAGCATTTCCCAGAAGCGTTTCCAATGCGGAGCACCATTCCCGATCGCTAGACACCAGGAAACCATCCACCCCGTTATCGACGATTTCGCTATTGACGCCCACGGGAGAAGCCACAACGGGCAGACCACAAGCCATATATTGGATTAGCTTGTAGCCGCATTTTCCCTGGGCCCACGGCGTATCGGTCAGCGGCATGATGCCAATATCCATAGCTTGAATCAGGGAGACCTCCGAAGATTCGCTCCAATCTTGCAGATCAAGTAGTGGATGAGGTGCTGCGGCTTGACCCGCACCTACTACCATCAAACGTGCGCCTTTCCCCGAAACGATTTCCATGAGCAATTGCATCATTGGAGCCATATACTCGGTCCATGTGCTGGGTGATCCGATCCAGCCTATGCGTGGTGCATCTCCGCTCATATGCGACACAGGCAAATACACGTTAGCATCAAGCACGGTTGGTACGATCTCAACCCGGTGAGCACCCGCCCGTATTGCCCGGTTGGCGAGATAAGTGTTTCCAGCGGTGACTAGTGCCGAACCTGCCATCAACCGGTCGAGTTTGTTGCCCAAAAGATGGCGGACCAACGCAAAGCGGTGCATATCATAGCGGTGGAATACGGCATCATCGTAGTCAACCACATAGGGCACTCCGCGTGGCAAGACTCCCTGCTCGACAGTCCAAGGCAACCAGGGCAGAAGTTCGGCTTGAATCCATAAAAGATCGGAACGGATCGACATTCGCAATTCACACAAGCGTCTGAACAGCGCCGCAAGGGCGGCCGCACCCGTCGATTTTCCGGAATAAAGCTTGTTCAGGTATGCGTCGTCCAATAGTGGGTGCACATCAGTTTGCAGACCCATTGCACAGAGATTGTCCTGCATCTGCAACATGCGTACGCGGCTGGATGCACCGAGGCGGTTATAGCGCGGCATGATTGCCAGTTTCATTTTTTAAAATGCCATAACTGCAGCTTCAGCAAGATCGAAAGCTTTGCCTTGGATCCACGCTTCCCGATGGTGTTCGGTCAGGCCGCTGTACCGGATTGGCTTGTATAAGGCTGTTTCGCGCCATCAAATTCGGCAAAAACGAATTTTCGATCAGTTCGCTTAGCCCCCTCTCAACTATTTTCAACAGCACGTCGAAGCGGCCCTGCTTCAGTTCGAAGGCTTCTGGCGCCCGTCGACAATTCTGGTCGCCTAAAACTTTTTGGCGCCGACGCGTCGACGGTTGCAGCACCGTTTCGCACCCAAGCGTTTGGGTAGATTTCCCGGCGGTCCTGGGAAGCGTTTCGACAGTATGAAACGTTGGCGGCAGCTTCTCTAAGCCGAAGTTGCCTCGCCATCTCGTCTCGACATCCGAGCCTAGGGCATCTCTCGAGGCGTTCAGCAGTAGAGTTCTCTCTGTTGCTCATAACAACAAACCGCGGGTCCTTTCAGCTTCTGGACCGCGGTAGGCGAACAATGGTCAGGTATTGCGCGACGGACCTAAACTCTGCTTTAGAGCTTCCGGGAACATTGTCGGATTGGGCGGTGATGCCGCGTGATAGTATTTAGCGCGTCGAGATAGTGTTTCACACTCGCTTCGACGGAAAATAGGCCAAGCGCACACTCCCGCGCAGTGACGGAAATTTCGGCACGTAACGGAAGCGCGACGTCAAGGATCCACTGGCTTGCTGCCACGATATCTTCCGGCCGATCAGGTCTTGTAGGAAAAAAAACGCCACGTTTTATGAGCCAATCGGTATCCCCGATTCCTGGTGTGCCGACGATAGGAAGGCCACAAAGCGCGTACTCTCCGATCTTTATCGGAGCAACGGCCTGCATCGAAAAAGTCTGCTGCCTAAAGGCGATACCAACATCTGCTGCACCAAGAAATCGTGGCATCTCATCGGGTGACACTTTCCTCACCACGCACCACATCTCCGCCCTGTCTCCGAAAGACGCAATTTCTTTGCGAGCGGTCTCTGGTGAACCGGTCAGCATCAGCAAGCGGACATCGGAACGGACGAGCCGCACCTTTGCAGCGAGTTCCAGCATCATGGGAAAACAATATTGTGCGCCGACTGATCCAGCGTAGGCCAAAAGCGGCACCTCCGCTCCAAGCCCGAGTTCGGCGCGAGTCGAACCACGTTCGTTCAATTTGGCGGGTCGAAACATGGAAGCGTCGCGTCCGTTGGTCACCACGTGGAACTTCTCAGCTTTTGCGCCCGACCTCTCAGCTAGTATTTCAGATGCCCTCCTCGTACGCACCAGCACTACTTCGGCACGCCGCACGGCTTCGACCTCAATTCTACGCAGCAGCTTGTAAAGCGGTCCGTTGGAGGACAACCCTCCGAAATCGACGCGTTCATCTGCCGGCAGGCCGTCCGCATCGAATATCAAAGAGGTATGCAGGCCGCCGCCCGCTACCATAGCTGAAAGTGCAGGCATATGACTACGTGGTAGGACGAGATCGATTGAGAAATCGCGGATTGCGCGACGAACGTGCCGCGCCCCCAAAACGGCTGAAAACAAGCGGCCGGCAGCCCCAGCGCCCCTCCAGATATCCACCCGACGATAGGAAATGCCCACTGCCGCGCATGCTGAAGCCACGCCGCCGCTATGCGCGTCCCATGTGAACTGCAAAACGTGAAACCTGAACCCCTCCGTGTTGAGGCGCGCAAAAATGGGTAGGAACAGCCCTTCGAGGTACGATACCTGTGGGCCGTCCCAGGTGACGAACAGTACGTTGCGTTGCGTCATCCGTTCACAAGCAGCCCGAACAGTTAGTTGATATCCTTGACATGGCGATTCGCGGACAATTGCTTACATTCTTGGTAGCGGTGCATAGGGATATGCCGCGCCAGAAGTGGACGCCGCCTGGCACCACCAATCCGAGACAAGGAAAGTCATCGGCCGGGTTGGCCTATCTGATCACCTTGAGACGCACAGCTCTGATATAGACGTTCGAGCTGCTCCATATAAATTTCAGGGCTGAAGCGCTCCATGACCGAGGTCCGACCAGCATCGCCAACCGAAATAAGAACCTTCCTATCCAGAGCAGCCAGTTCGGCGATGCATACTGCAATGGCCTCTGTATCCGTCCCCGCAAGAAGCCATCCAGTTTTTCCGTTGGTAATGATTTCGGATGCGCCTCCCACCGGTGAAGCAAGTACAGGTATGCCAGCCGACATCGCCTCGACCATTGCAATTCCGAAACCTTCGGAAAGGGACGGCTGTACGTATAGTGTGGTTTCTTTCAGGCGATCGAACGGTTGTTGATCAAAACCGAGCAATTCAACGCTGCCATCGAGACCTAGACGGGAAATTTCAGTTTCCAGCAAATCACGCTGGCTGCCATCACCGACAAGTCTCGCCCTCAACGCGAGGCCCCGACAACGCAACAGAGCCACCGCTCGCACAAGCGACAAAGGGTTTTTGACAACTTCCAGCCTTCCAACAAAGCCAACTTCGAAAATGTCGGATACAGCCGGTGCAGAACGCTCAGGTAGCATGCGCGTCGGGTTAAGAAGGACCCGTAGGCGCGTTGGATGTACCTCACCCAGATCGACCAGCGTCTGCTTGACAGCTTGCGAAATAGCAACGACGCATTTCGCTGTACTGTAAACAAGCCGAAATATCCTTTGAGCTCTGCGCGAGTGATTCGGGATACCTATTTCTTCTCCGACACGGACTGGAACACCCGCTAGCTTGGCAGCTATCAGGCCGTGAAAATTCGCCTCCGAGCCGTGCGTGTGAACCACTTCTGGCCGAAGGGTCCTCATTAGTCCATATAAGCGTACAAGCGCACTTCGCGAGGGTATCTTAATTGGGCATTGAAGAAGGGTAACATCGCCGCCGCTATCGGCAATGGCGTTCGCCGTTTCCACGCCATGGCCGATCGCGCAAAAGCGGTGATCATAGTTACCAGCGTGACTATTTTCGTGTATGATGCGCATGTGGGTTTCGACGCCACCGAAGTCGAGCGACGTCACAATGTGTAGAACAACAGGCTTTCTCGCATTTTTCATCAAGGTCGAATCAGATCTTTAAATGCGCTGAACCAGCCAGCAAATTGGCGGTATCCACCACTCGCCAACAGTGCAAGAATGAATGGTGGGCGAATTGCTCTGGGTCGGGAGACCGTTGCAATCCGGTGATCGATATTAATCATTCGCCGGTCGAGATCTGCTAGAGCGACATCGAGCCGTCCTTCCATGCCGATCCGGCTCAAAGCCTCCGCGCGTGCAATGAGCCGTTCACGCGTCAATCGACATCGCTCACGTTCGTCTCTCCAACCATCGACTGCTGACGTCAACCCTGCGGCGCGAATGGCTTTCAAGCGATTGGCTCCTTGAGGACGACTAACAAGCCAATCGGAAGTATTGTTCTTGTGGCGCCTGTAGTACTGCAGAGGCTGGCGGATTGTCATGCCAGCCGATATTGAGTTGATGACTCGACCAGTCCAGTTGTCGTGGCCCATGAGCCGATCGGGAATGGGCAAGACAATATCAAGTACCGCACGACGGAAAGCCATCCCGCAACCGGTCCGAAAGTCTTCCATTTTGCCGCCAGCACTTAGAATGTTGCCAAGCAGCGTGTGAGCTGACGGAACAAGGTGCTCGTCGCACAAGACCATGTCACATATGGCAAGGAGCGCCTCAGGATTCTCCTCCAACACACGTATCTGAGCTTCAATCTTTGATGGTAGCCAGACGTCATCCTGGTCGCATAACAAAATGAAGTCTCCGGTGCACAGTGACATTGCCCTAGCGAAGTTTTGGGCGTAACCAAGATTTTCTGGATTGACTTCGATTCGCACCTTAAATGGCGCTAGGCTTGCAAAACTACGCGCAATGTTGACCGTAGCATCCGAGGAACCGTCGTCACAAATCACCAGTTCGTTGGGTAGCCGCGCTTGTTTGGCAAGGCTTTTCAGTTGTTCATTTATGTACGACTCGCCATTGTATGTCGCCATCGCAACCGAAATCTGCGCAGTCACTTGGTACCCTTGAATGCAACCACAGTGATGAACTCGCGCCGTCTACGGTTTGTTGCTCCTCGAATGCGTGCCCAAAGCGCATGCCATTTTGTAACCAAAGAATAGGTGCCGTCATCGTCGGGCGTTCTACCTTGTTTCATTGCTTCACTACTACGAAACATACCGAGATAGACATTGCGATCTGGCATTGGCAGAACCATTGTAAACCCGGATTTCCGCAGTGCTCTTTCCAATGAACGAGTGCTAAAAAGAACCATGTGTCGTGGACTTTCGAGACCACGCCAGTATTTGCCAAAGGCTCTATGTCCGATGCTTTCAGCATTGGGAGTGTCGATGTAAATTTGCCCTCCTGGTTTTAGTAATCTATGGCAGGCTCCCAGTGTGACCAATGGATCATGCAGGTGCTCGATCACATGATTCATTGTTATCGCATCGAACAATTCGGTCTTTCCATTAAATACCTCAACACCACCTTGATAGACCTCGAATCCTCGTTGTCTGGCGGTAGCTATTGCCTTCATGTCTGGATCGACACCGACAACGGACCATCCACACTCCTTTGCCGTTTCCAGAAATGCGCCGGAACCGCAACCCAGATCCAACATACTGGCACCCCCGTGACTGATCTTGGGAAGATGTCGGTATTCGTTGAGCAGCTTTTTACGCATTGGGGGCACGAGGAGCGAGGCCAGTACTCCAAATGAGCTCGCGGGGAAAGCCCGCGTGCCGAAGCGGAAATTGGTGTAGCCATTAACCAATCTCCGCCTGACTTTTCGCCAGCGACCAAGGCTTTCGTAGGGCTGTTTTCCGTCACCAGCGTCCGCATGGGTGTAGTAGCGTAGATAGGCAAGTCCAATGCTAGCTACGGTCGGGCGAGGATCAAGATATGCAGTGCGACAAGTTTCACACTCCCAGAGCACCCAACGTCCTCGTGCGCAAAAAAAAGTATTGTCAACCAATTCATCATGTAGCAACTCTCGATTTGTTGCCGCGCAGATTGGGCATTTTTCAAGGAATTCAAGTTGATCCTCTGGCCAAGGTTCATCCCAAGCCTGGTCGAACTCCGATCTGGATTTTGATACAGTCATGTGGAGTTTATGGCCTGTCCTCGACGGCGAGCGAATAAATCTAGCCCCTTGTTCTTGAGAATTGGGGGCGCTGTAACCCAACCATGAAAGCAAGCGAACGCGACTAACGCGGTTGCCGAGACGATCCACGTTATGCTGCCAAACTGAAGGGTAAAGGCAACAAGTACCGCTGCACCGATCATGAAAGCAGGAATACCCGACTTTCTAATTAGGGTCCTAAATTGGCCCGCCATCCATGAAAGTAGCAAAGTGTCCGCGATAGCGCGTAATGAGAACGCAATTGCAGCGCCATTAAGCCCCCAATACACAAGCCCAAAGTAGAGCATCGCGAGATACGGAATCAGCTCTGCAACGTGCACTTTTGCAACAAGGTCGGGACGCCCCCGAGCTTGCAATAGAGCGTACGGAACGAGCGCGACATGATTCGGCCAGAATCCCGCAATGAGGATGATTCCAACCGTAGCAGCAATGTTGGCAAAGGAAGGGGATATCCAAATCGATAAAAAGGGCTCGATCATCAGGATGCCAAAGATACTAAGCGGCGTCATGACCGCGAGCATCGCGCGTTGTGCATCGAGCGCGAGAGCCACACGCTCGACTTCTTCCTGAGCAGAAAACCGGGGAAACAGAGCCGATGCCAATGAACTGGGCAAAACACCGGTCCGCTGTACCAACTGGAAAGGCACTGTGTAGTACGTCACCGCTGCCGCACCGGAGACAATGCCAATGATCATACGATCGAGAATCACCATCATTGGCCCGACAACAGACGTAACAGTAACCCATCCGCCAAACTTCAGCAGACGAATTGCTTCAGCCTTCTTTAAAGAAGGTGGCCTCCGCGGTGCCACGTGCCGAAGGCAGCAACCAAACAATACGATAAGTGTGACTGTTCGTGATAAAAGCACCGCTGGCATTATCACCCTCAGATCTGGGCCAAAAAGAGCAACAGCCAACAGGGGAAGCACTTGGAACAACGCTCCACCAATTACGGAGACGACGTTGAGCTCAAGAAACTTCTCACGACCGGCAAGGGCTCCGCTAAGAACCCCGGATAGTGAGGCAAACGGCAACATCAACGCCAGCCAGGGGACCGAAGCCAGCATCTCGACCCGAAATTCAGTGTCCATGTCGACGACGCAACTGAAGGCGAAATGTGCAATCGGCCAGATGACCAAGGCACCTATTCCTCCCATACCAAGATTGACTGCCAGTGCAGTCCAGAAAACTGTTACTCTCTCGCTTTCATCGCCGGATCGAAGTGATCCGATCCGTTGTGTTGTCGCCCGACCGAGGCCTAGATCAAAAAACCCGAAATATCCTAGTAATAACCACGCAATTGCAAGGACACCGTAACGCACCTCTCCGATTAATTTCAGATAGATAGGGATCGTTAGCAACGAGATGGCTACCGGCGCCATTGCTCCGCAGATATTGAAAACTGTATTTCGACCGATGCTCATCGAGTGATTTCGTTTTGAATTGCGGCGTCTAAGATCTTCTCGAGGGCACCAAACTAACCGCAGCATTTCTCAAAAACTTCAAACGGTAACAAAATAGAATGAACCGGGCTCTCTCTCCTCGACTAAATGAGGACAAACGATTTTAAGAGCATCGTAATGTTGGTTTTTTAGGTAATTCAGCGCGGCCACTATCCGATAAGAAGGATTATTGCTCAACAATGCTTCAAGCATATACTGCTCGTTCCAAAATAATACGCTACGCTTAATCCAATCCTCAAGATAGTCTCGCGGTGTAAATATGTCATGTACGTGAATATAAACGCCAGACGATAGAGATGGTATTATTTCTAGATACTCTCGCAATACGTCTCCTTGCGGCCTGATAATGTGAGAAGAATCTATAAATAAAATGTCGTTCTTCGACAAATTTGAGAATATTGTTGCATCTACATCCTCCAATTTTTTCCTTGTGAGCTTGACGTTCTCAAACTTGCTAAGCCAAGGTTGCTCGAATGGTTCAATGCAGGTATGCACGCCTCCACTACCTGTCTCTTCTTCGTTTATCTTCAATGCATGAGAAATGATCTTGGTGCTTGAACCGCATCCGATTTCGATCACACTCGATGGCTTCACGTGACGTACAAAATTGTATAAGAATTCAGCATCCCCGGATTCGAAGCTCCCGTTGCTTATTCGAAACGCGTATTCTTCTTCAAGATCAATTTGTGATCTCAAAAAAATCTCAAATTCTTCTTGGAAGGTTAGAACTTTAAGAAATTCTAGTTGCTCGCTCTCCCTAAAATCTATTCCAGGCAAATTTCTCTTTTCTGAAAGGGGTCTGTCTAGGTGGCAATCATTGAATAGCGGTTCATAATAGTGGTCCTTGATCGGAAAAACGCCCAATTTTTTCAACATGGCCGTATTTTTGGGTAATCGTTGCGAGCCTGCTCTTCGATACAACTTTAGAATGACGCCCGAAACCAGGACAAAAGGAATCAGAATAACATCCAGAACGGAGGTGACTGATATCAGGAAGTTTCTCATCCGTTCTTTTATCCTACCAAGAGGTTTGACGGTGTAGCCACTAATAATCCAATACTGATACACGAACCTTGCGTCCCTTGGCGACCCGCTCATCTCCCGCTGTTCATTCTCTGACAATTTGAATAACTGAAGGGCTTTGTCGACCTGATCCAGTTCCGGCAGATTCGGTCAACTCTGGCGTTGTTCACAGCCTCAAGTCGCTCTCCTCGACACCAAACACGCTCTTTACGTCAAAAAGCACATGAGCCTCGCGCCCAAATCCGCGCACGCCATCGCTGCCCATGTCGCGATAGCTGTCATGCGCCACCGCCAAGATGACACCATCATACGCACCCTCAGCAGGCTCCTGCAGTAATTCCATCCCAAATTGGTGGAGCGCCTGCTCGACATCAACCAAAGGATCATGCACATCGACCACCACGCCATAGCTGCCGAGTTCAGCAACCAGATCGAATACCTTTGTATTTCGAAGATCAGGGCAGTTTTCCTTGAAGGTTAGTCCGAGGACCAGTACGCGCGCGCCATCCACCATGATGCGACGCCGCATCATCGCCTTGACCATCTCACCAGCCAGATAGGCGCCCATGCCGTCATTGATACGCCGTCCGGCCAGGATGACTTGCGGATGATGGCCGAGCATCTCTGCTTTGTGAGTGAGATAATATGGGTCCACGCCGATACAGTGCCCACCCACTAGACCCGGACGGAAGGGAAGAAAGTTCCACTTTGTACCAGCAGCAGCGAGTATGGCTTCGGTGTCAATTCCCATTCGATTGAAGATAATGGCGAGTTCGTTGACCAGAGCGATATTCAGATCGCGCTGTGTGTTCTCAATTACCTTCGCAGCTTCCGCGATGCGGATGCTATCGGCCTTGTGAGTTCCTGCAGGCACAATCGAAGAGTAGAGTTGATCAACTATCTCTGCAACCTCAGGCGTCGAGCCAGAGGTCACTTTGGTGATGGTAGTCAGACGGTGCAACCTGTCTCCAGGATTGGCTCGCTCCGGGCTGTAACCGCAATAGAAATCTTCGTTAAAGCGTAATCCCGACACACGTTCCAATACAGGAGCACAATCTTCCTCGGTTGCGCCTGGATAGACCGTGCTTTCGTAAATTACGATGTCACCCTTTTTCAGTACCTTTCCGACGGTTTCCGACGCGCTGAGCAGCAGCGAAAGATCCGGGCGTTTGTTGTCGTCAACCGGTGTCGGAACTGCAACGATGTAGATCGAGACCGCGGTCAAATCATCGGCCTCGCTGGTCAAGGTAAGCTGCCACGCCTCGGCGAGTTCATCTGGCTCGACCTCACGAGTGGCATCGTGGCCGGCGCGCAGTTGTTCGATCCTCTCGCCGTTAACATCGAACCCGATAACCGGCCGTATTTTTCCAAACTCGACGGCAAGCGGCAGACCGACGTAACCTAGACCGATAACGGCAATGACCGCATTTTCGTACTCGTTGATCATCGGTCCGCGTTACTTCCGGTAGTAGTCTCGAAACCAATCGACGAATTGTGCAATGCCGTCTCGGAAATCAGTCTTAGGACAGTATCCGGTCAGTTTATGTAGAAGAGCCGTATCCGCCCAGGTAGCTGGCACGTCTCCCTTCTGCATTGGCTCGTAGTGTCGGATGGCTTCTTTCCCAATACAGGTTTCAATTTCATCTATGAAATCAAGGAGCCGTACCTTTTCGGAGTTGCCGATATTGACAACCCGATACGGGGCAACCGGAGAGAGACTGTCGCCCTGATCGATCTGGCCTTTTGACGCGGGGCGTTGCGGAACCGCATCAATCAGCAGCCGAATGCCAACCACGAGGTCATCGACATAGGTGAAGTCGCGAACCATTTCGCCATTGTTGTAGATATCAATCGGTCGGTTATCGAGGATCGCATCTACGAACTTGAAGAGTGCCATATCCGGCCTGCCCCATGGGCCGTAGACCGTGAAGAAGCGAAACATGGTTGTCGGCAAACTCCACAGATGCGCATGGGCGTGTGCCATGCTCTCGTTGGCCTTCTTGGTGGCCGCGTAAATCGTGAGCTGAGTGTCCGCCTTCTCCGTTTCGGAGAATGGCATATGGTCGTTGGCGCCGTACACGGATGAGGTGGATGCCATTAGCAAATGCGCAACCTCAAGCCGACGTGCAGATTCCATGACTGTGAATGTGCCGATGATATTGGCGTCGAGGTAAGCGCGCGGGTTTTCTAGGCTGTATCGGACGCCGGCCTGAGCGGCCAGATGCACCATGATCTCGGGGGCGAAATCGTCCGCATCGGCATCAAACCGTTCCTGATCTTCGAGCATGCCCTCCGTGGCGGAAAAATTCGGATCCTGGAGAAGCATCGAGTGCCGGCGCTGCTTGAGCATGACGTCGTAGTATGGCGTCATGCCGTCATAGCCGTGAACGCGAAAGCCCTCGGCAAGCAACAGTTTTGCAAGATGGAAGCCAATAAATCCGGCAGTGCCTGTTACTAAAACGCGTCGCATGAAAACTGATTTCAGCCGCTTTCCGGGATCTTCATCGCGAATCTACGACAGGAGCCCGTTCGGCCAATGCATCACGATAGGCGGCAACAACAATTGCCTGGTCGAATTCCCGCTCCATCTTCGCGCGACCCGCTTGCCCCATCTTGATTTGTGTGTTTCGCGATGATGAGAGGAAGGTCTGGCAGGCCTTTGCAAGGCTCTGAGCATCGCGTACTTCGCAGAGAAGGCCGCTCACCCCGTTGTCGACTATGGAGCGACACCCCGGAACATCAGTGGTGATGAGCGGGCGCGCCATGGCCGCTGCCTCAATCAAGGTGCGAGGGGCCCCCTCCCGATAGGAGGGCAGGACGACGCAGTTTGCAGTTTCGATGTGGGGTCGAACGTCTGTGGTTGTGCCGAGATATTCGATGGTGCCGTCCTGTTGCCATGAGTTAACCGTGTCACGATCGATGGCGGTGCGGTTTTCAGACCCGATCGCACCGAGGAGCTGGAATCGTGCCTCGGGAAACCTGGCCTTCACGAGACGCGCGGCTTCGACAAACTCCAAAACGCCCTTGTCCCGCAAAAGCCGGGCAATCATCAAGAAAACCGGGGGATCAGATTCCGGTGGAAAATCCGTCGCTGAAAAGCGTTCCAGATCGATGCCTGACCCTGGCAGGAGCCTTGCCTGGACCTCTCCCACCAGATGTCGCTTCAGGAACAGATCGCGATCGTCAGCGTTCTGAAAGAAAACGGTCGGCAAGGGACTGAAGGCCAGTCGGTAAAGTGTTTCCGCTGCTTTCTGCAGCAGCCCCCCTGACAGAAAGGCCGTTCCCAGCCCTGTGACGTTGGGAATGAAAAGAATGCCCAAGCGCCACGTGGCCAGAGCGCCGAAGATGTTGTTCTTGATCGTGTAGCTGAGTACGGCGTCCGGACGCTCGCTGCGAAACAATCGCCTGTAGCGGCGAACGAGGGCCAAATCCTGCAGCGGGTTGAGCCCTTTCACGTCCATGTCGAGGTGGACAAAATGACAGCCGAGTGCTCGCAGATTGCAGACACTTTCATCCCGAGGCGCAAGGACCGTCACGCGATCGCCCGCCGCCAGCAGATCCTCGACCAGAGGCCGACGGAAATTCCAGATATTCCAGGCTGCGTTGACCGTCATGATGATGTGGCGGGATCGCCGATCGGTCCGGAATGCCTCTGGCGGTTTTTTGGCTTCTGCACGGTGAAGGTCACGGACAGCCATCTTCATAAGGTCCGAGGGTGGATGTAAAGAGATTTGGTGCTGCGGCAAGGACATACGTTGCGAGGTAGCCCAGGAACTCGCCAAGGCGGCGTGTTGGTGTCGCGCGTGTCTTCGCCGGAATGCCTTCTCGGAGTATTTCACTGTCACCAAGGATCAATTCGAGGGCCAGGGATGCGCGTGGCATGTGATCCGTCTTGGTTATCAAGACCAGGGCACCCTGCCCGCTCTTGAACCAACACGCCGTTTCGGCGGCGTTTTGGAGTGTTGACTCGGCCCCGGTTGCGAGAACCAGTCGGCCGTCGTAGAGGGCTTCAAGCTGGCTTGCGTCCAGATTGAACTGGGTGGCAAAGCGGTCGGGCTGGATTCCGGCGCCGGGATTTGCGCCTGAAATCAGAAGACGATTGATGTGTCCCTTTTTCAGCAGGTACAGGCCACGGTGAATCCGATCGAACTGGCCGGTGAACACCACGGCGTCGGGTCGATCGATGGTACGGATCGTCGTTGATCGTGCGCGCCTGTCGAAGTCCCACACCGCCAGGCTGAGAAACATCGCGCTGGAAACGGCGCACCAAAGTAATCGTTTTCGCGGCCCCCGCACGGACACAAATTCGCAGCCTGTTCAGCGCCTATCCGAAGCCGGTCTCGCCCCGGCCTCGCCTTCCACTTCGTCTTTGAGAGCCTCGATCTCGATTTTGAGGGCATCGTATTCCGCCACCTTGCGGGCCAGGAACCGTTTGGTCAGCCGAGCTTTTTCGGCAATGCCACGGCGGGTCAGCACATAGGCGTAGCGCCGTTTATCTTCGGCGGCGGAGAAGTTTCCGAGTTTGACCAAGCCTTTGTCGATCAATGCGTTAAGGCAGAAATTGACACTTCCGAGGCCGATGCCAACGGCATCAGCCAAATCGCGCTGGCTCATTTCCGGATGTTGCTGCAACAGTCGGAGAATGCGGAAGCGCGCATCTTCCTGAAGTTCGTTCCTGCGACCGGCCATCAGGCTTTGCCCTCGCACCGTTGATGGCTGTTTAAAGCTACCGCACCGCGGGTGGCGCTGCGCCATTCCGCATAAGGCGAAACCAAAATGGATGGACGGACAAAGAGCATACCGTTCAGTTTCGAACGGTAGCATGGCGGGAAGCTTGGAACAACCCAAAGATGTTTTGGAGACGAGTGTTGGCCGGGGAAATCGACCGTTAACCGGTGAGCGGAACGCTGACGGTCTCGCCGTTCAGATTGACGTGAGCTTCGCCGGCGGGCGCGGCATTGGATTTCTCCGGGCCGCGGTGGAAGAGAATCCCGAGAAACAGGGCGAAAGAGAATGCAAGGGCCAGCGTACGCAGCGGATAGTCGACGACCGAATGGATGAGCAGGAAGAGGATCGACAGGGTCGCCGCCTTATGCAGCGGCAGATGCATGGTTCTGAAGGCGCGGTGCGTGAAGAAGAGCAGGAAGGCGATCATCAGGAGTGCCGCTGCAAATCCGCCCTCGAACATGAGTTCTAGATAGTCGTTGTGGGCATGATTGACGTAGGTGTTGAAAATCATGTCCGGCTTTTCGTAGCCGGGATAAGCCATAACGAAATTGCCGTAACCGATGCCGAAAGGCAGATTGTCGCGAATGCCCTCCAAGGTGGTGCGGGCGAATTCCAGACGGCCGTAGCCGTTATTGACCTCCTCGACCTGCAGGCGAGCCCAGACGCCGGCAGTGTAGATGCCGAGAATGATGGTTCCGACCAATGTTGAAACCAGGCCGAGGCGATTGTGCTGGAACAGGAACAGCCCGCTCAACACCGTGATCGCCAGGCCCACAAGAACTCCGGCGGTGGAGCCGGCGGCGAGCAGGATCAGCAGGGCAGTGACGAGATAAAGCGGCAGCAGGATCAGCCGGTTGTTTTCGATGAAATAGACAAAGGCCAGCGGAATCGAAACGAAGACCAGACTGGAGTAGTGGTTCACGTTGACGAAGAAGCCAGCCTTGAGCGGATAGGAAAACCAATCCGAAATAACAGCGCGGCCGGAATAGGAATATTGCACCAGACCAACGGCCAGATTGAGCACGACGCCGACAAAAAAAAAGGCCAGAAGGCCATACATTTGATCGAAGCGGAGCTTGAGCACCGCGACAAGAAACAGTCCGACCGTGAGGAAATAGGCGAGGACTTCGAGCGTGCGGCCGAAACCGAGGCTGATCGATAGTGGCTCGAGGCCGGCAATCGGGAGCCCCTCCGGCAGGATGCCCTGGGTTTCGCGCAGAAATCCAGGGCCGATGGGCAGCAGCTGCGCGCCGATCGCCAGGGCGGCGAGAAGAAGGAACCAGAAGACCCGTCGATCGATTTGCCGGTTCATGCACCGCACGCAGACGATGGTGGCGGTGACAGCCGCCAAAAGCTGCACCGCCGTGTCCGTTGTCAGGCCCGTCTGTGTTCCGCCGCCAAAGATCAGGGCGATCACCAGGGTCACGCCGAGCAGGTATTTGTCGAGCTCCGATTGGCGCGCCTCGTTCATGAGGTCCGTTTGTCAATGGAGATGTTCTGAATGGAGAGGGATCCAGAGTAGGCGTAGCGGAAGCTCTCGGCAATCAGGTCGGTCTGCATATCCAGCCACAGCAATTGGCAGTTGGCGTCCGGCAGATTGAAATCTGCTTCCAGCGTGCGTTCCCGGTAGCTCCCTTCCGGGACATCGAGACGGACGAGGCCGGCGCGCGGGTCGACGCAGATCAGATTGAAATAGAGGCCCTTGGGGGCGCTCAGATTGGCCGCTTGGACCTCGGCGCGGAGCCGGTATTCGCCCGGTGGCAGGAAGATGTACTGGCCGAGGCCGACGCGTTTGATGGGCTTGCCAAGGAAGCGGACCAGCAGGGAGGATTGGGGAGCGCCCTCCCCTTCGCGGGTCTCGCGGAACATACTGACGCCCGCACTGTTGCGAAACGTCCAGTCGAAGGGGCGGCCCGACGGCTCGGCGTCAAAAGCGCCGTTGAAGACGTAACCGCCGAGCCGTTTGTCTTCCACGGATTGGGTCAGGAGGAAGAGACGAAAGGCGCCGCCATAATCCTTGTTGCGAATAAGGGCGGAGAGCGTGCCGCCGATTTCAGCCGGATTTGCTTTGCCGTCGCGGTTGAGCGCCTGCTGAAGCCGATTGGCAACGCTGATGGCGGCCGGATCGCGGTTGAGGGCGCTCAGGAAACGGCCACGCCATGGTGGGTCGTCGCGCAGCACGGCGAGCGCAAGCCGATACCCTTCCGGATCATCCATCAATGGGGGGATGGCGGGGGCAAAAGTGTTGAAGGCGCTCGGATAGCGGCGGAAGAGGATATCGAGTTTGTCCAACGCGGCGGCAAAATCGCCTTGTTCCAGCGCGCTCTGAAGAGTGCGCTGGAGAGCGAGGCCTTCGGTTTTGGAGAGCATGAGCGCGGCGTCGTAGAGGGCTTCGGTAGTCTCATCCCTGCCCTGCAGCCGTTCAGCCTCGGCCAACAGGCTGTAGGAGCGGGCATTGATGGGGGCGAAGCGGATCGCCTGTTGGGCAATATCGGACAGATCCGGCGAAGCAATCGGAGTTTCGGAGAAGACAGCCTGCTCGACCAGATTTGCACGGGCGTCCACATCAAACGGGTTGATCGAGACGGCGCCACGCGGATCGGCCTCCTGAAGGAAATTGGCGAGGCCGGTCAGGGTGACCAATGCCAGGGTGAACAGCCCGACACATAGTATCATCAGGCGTTTGACGAGGACGGTCATTGCGCTGGGGACGCTCTGAGCCGCGGTTGCTGATTGCACTTGGTGCTCGTCAGGTGCCGTTCATGCGGCCGCGCAGGAAATCTCCGGCGCGGCGCATGGCGCCGTTGCGGGTCTGGCTGGCGCCCGATTGGCCGCTGTCATCGGCCAGGGCGTAATAATTGTCCGACATGTAGCGGTAGGCGTAGTCGTAGTCGTATTTCTTGACGGCGAATTTCGACATGGTGGCGCCGAAGATATTCGCACCGACGGATTTGAGGCGCTTGAGCGAAGCCGCTGTGGATTTGCGGGTCACCTGGTTGGAGGAGACGACCAGCAGGGTGCCCTCGACCAGGCGCGCCAGAATGGGTGCATCGGACAAGCCGATGATGGGCGGGCTGTCGACAATGACCATGTCGTAGCGATCGACGCAGGCCTGCATCAGCATCGCCATCTTTGGTGACGAGAGGAGATCCGGTGGGTTCGGCGGGATGGTGCCGGCACACAGGTAGGTGACGTTGGCGTGTTTCGAGCGGCGGAAGATGCGCTTGAACTCGTCCTTGTGCACGGTGTTGGTCAGGACGTTGGACAGGCCAACGGTGTTATCCGTGTTGAAGAAGCGATGGACGTTGGGCTTGCGCATGTCCGCATCAATGAGCAGGACCTGCAGGCCGAGGGAGCCGAAATCCTGCGCCAGCTTGAAGGCGGTGGTGGATTTGCCCTCCGACGGCTCGGAGCTGGTGACCAGGAGCGAGCGCGGATTGCCCTCCGTGCCAGTGAATTGCAGCGATGTGCGCAGCGACCGGTACGCCTCGCCAAGGGCGGATTTGGGATCGGCCAGTTGGTCGTGCATCTTATCTTCTTCGATAAGCGGAAGGATGCCGAGAACCGGAAGCTTGAGCTCGGACTCGATTTCGTCGGGGATCGAGAAGGTATTGTTGAGCAGCTCGCGAAGATAAATCAAACCGGCCACCAGGACACCTGAGAGTCCAAAGGCAATAGCAAGGTTCATGTTCCGGTCGGGTGAAAATGGACTGCCGGGCACGATGGCCGTATCGACGATGGCGGTGTTTTCGCGCTTGAGTTCGGAGCCGACGCCGACCTCATTGAGTTTGCCGATCAGGGACTCGTATTGGGAACGGTTGGAATCCACCTCGCGCTTGAGGATCGTGTACTGGATGTTCTTGTCCTGGTAGGCAACCTGCTCCTGCTCTAGCTCCTTGAGCTTGCCCTTAAGGTCGGCTTCCTTGTCGAACGTCTCGTCGCGCTTTTGCCTGATGGAAATGGTGACGACCTCGACCGCGTCATCGATTTGGCGGCCAAGCTCGTTGATCTGGGATTGCAGTTGCCGCATTTCCGGGAAATCCGGCTTTAGCAGCGCGCGTTTCTGCTTGTACTCGGCGTTGAGTTCGGCTTGCTGCTGCTTGAGGTTCTGAATACCGGGGCTGTCGAGCACCTGAGGCAGGCTGGCACCGCGGCCGGCGTCGATCTGCTTGACCAGACGTTCATAATCGAGCCGTTCCTGGATCGCATCGGAGAGCGCGGTGTTGATCTGCTCCAGATTGGCGGCGATCAAGGACATTTCGCCGCCGGTGACGGTGATCCCTTCGGCTTTGGCGTAGTCCAGCAGGGCGCGCTCGGAATCCTGCAGCTTCTCCTTGACCTGGGCGACCTGCTCCTGGATGAACTGGCGGGCGAGGTCCGATGTCTCGCTGGTCTGGTCGACGCCCTGGTTGATGAAACTCGCGGCGACCTCGTTGGCGATCTCGCTGGCAAGTTGTGGATCCTGGTCCGTCACGTTGATCGCCAGCAGGCTGGTGTTGCGCACGAGGGTGACGGAGAGATCCCGCTGGAGGCGGCCGACGGCCATGCGCTCCCGCTGTTCCGGCGTGTATTCGTCCAGCGACTTCTGGGTCTCGAAGCCGAAGGCGCGGGCAAGCAGGTTTTTCAATGCAAATTGCGGCTCCGGAAAGAGGAACTGCGCATTGTTGGAAAGGCCGAGTTCGAAGACGACGCGCTGGGCGAGCGAGCGGCTCTTCAACTTTTCCTGGGCTGTCAGGAAGACCCGGACGTCGCCGGACTCGGTGATGACCTCCAGATCTTGGAAAACCTTGGCCGAGGGCACCATGACCTCGATCTGCGAGGTTGCCCGGTAGAGCGGCGTCATCATCCAGGTGACAACCATGCCCATGACCAGGCCGAGGGCCAGGGTGATGGCGATCATCCACCGATATTTGATGGCGTATCGGAGAAGGGTGAGCGGATCGATGCCGCCCTCGTCCTCCTCCATGCCGGGGCCGTATCCGTAACCGGGACCACCATACCAGGGCGCATAGGGCGTCATGGCGCCTTGCATATCCTGGTTCATCATGGCGCGGCCATCTGGCCGGTTTCTATCGAGCACGGTGTCCCCTTGCCGTTTCGATCATGTCAAAGCGACCTCATGGAACGAAGATCGCCGCGCGGGCGGCGAGGCCCGTGACGTCCATGAGGTTTTGCATCGCAACGCGCGAAGCGGATGAGAAGACGACGACGAGATCGCCGCCATAAATGCGCGGATCGGCCTTCTTTGCGGAGCGGATGTCCTTGACGCTGTATTTGGCGACCAGTTTCTGGCCGTCATATTCGCGAAAGACGTAGACCTTGGATGGATCGGCAATTTTCTTCAAACCACCGGCCTGTGCGACGAGACCCAGAAGAGTAGCGTTTGCGGTTACGGGGTAGATGCCTGCCTTGTTGACCTCGCCATCCACGACGGCGCGCTGGCCGACCGATTCCTTCACGAAAACCGAGATTTGCGGGGATTCCAGGTATTTCCTGCCGTAGGCGGATTCGAGCTTCGACTCGAGACCGCTGGGCGATGTTCCCGCGGCCTTCACCTCTCCAATCAAAGGCAGTGAGATGTTACCGCGCGAATCAACCTGGACCGTGCGATCGAGCTCGTTGACCTGGAACACGTCGACTTCCAGAACGTCATTGGCGGCGATCTTCTGCACATTGCCATCGGCGCTGGCCGGTGGCGGCGGAAGGTCTTTCACCACGCGCAAGGTGCCGGCGCTGGCGCCGGGCAGTGCCGCGGTTTGCAAGCCATCCGCCGTTCCGAGAGCATCTCCGTCCGCCACGCAGGCGCTGAGGCCAAAGGAGAGGATAACGATCGCCGCTGCCGCACGCATTTCAGAAATCACTTTCACTCACCGCAAAGGGTAGACACACAAATCTCCTCCCCGCGTTCAGCCGGAAGGAGACCACGCATCCGAACCCGAGTGGTTCAGTCGGAGACGGAATTCGCAATCAATGCGATGCCACCACCGATAGCGGCAGCTGCAGCGACACCGGCCACAACATTGCCACCGCCTCCGCCGGCCACTTCGCCGGTACTTGAGTCAATGATCTTGACACAGATATTGGTGTTCACCGGATCGATTTCGACATCCTGATTTTCCCGAATCGTGCGCCGGCAGTTCGCTCCAAGATCAAGCACCGCCTGCGAGTCGGACCCGACGATGATGCGCGTTCCTCGTGTCACCTGCATGCCAGCGCTGGCGTTGGAGAAACCAGCCGCCTGCGAAATCTGCACATTGCCCTCCACCGACTCGACGCTGCCGAGCGATTGTCCGGGCGGGCCCGGCGGCAATAGACAGGAGCATTCATTGGTGTTCTGCGCAAGCGCGCCCGACACCATAATGGCCGTCACCGCGAGAGCCGAACCAAATGTTACCGCGAATTTTTTCATGAACCTCATCACCCCTCTGAGATCCCCATCACTACCTGCATTGATAATGACTCTGGAGAACTAACACTACCCAATGATGTAATAACCGAAACAACAGAATCTTTATTGATCAGCATCAAATCGCGTATGTGGCCAATATGTCACTATAACGACACTTATAAATTCAAAATTTGCTTATAATTATTACAGTTCCATCAAAATCTATTTGATGGATCAACCCCTCCGAAGAGTGGGAGCGTTATCTAGCTTGCGTTGTCAGCGCGCACCAAACCCCGTGAAAACGATGGTCATGGTGCGCAATGTGATCAAGATGTCCAACCACACGGAAAAATTCTTGATGTAGTAGAAGTCGTAGTGGAGCTTTCCTTGCACATCCGAGACTTGTGCAACGTGCCCCTGGTTGACCTGGGCCCAGCCGGTGACGCCCGGACGCACGATGTGCCGGTAGCGGTAGAAAGGCAGCTCCTTTTCATACCATTCCGACAAGGGAACGGCCTCGGGCCGCGGGCCAATCCAGCTCATCTCCCCACACAGGATATTGAAGACCTGCGGCAACTCATCGATTCGGGTTCTGCGCAGGAAGCGTCCAACCCGGGTTATCCTGGGATCGTCGTCTTCTGTGATGAAGGCATTGCGCTCGCCGGTGTCGCGGGTATCGTCCATGGTTCGGAATTTCCAAACCTTGAAGACCCTGCCGCGGTAACCCATGCGTTCCTGCCGGAAAAAAATCGTCCCTTCGCTGTCAAGGCGGATGGCAATCGCCACCACGGCAAACAGAGGCAGGAGAATCGGAAGGGCAATGATCGCGGCGGCAATGTCGACGGATTGTTTCAACCTCAGATAAACAAAGCTGGGCAGCAGCGATCCCAATGTGTTTTCCGACAGGTGTTCGATTTCGACCTTACCGGTCAGCGTCTCGCCGATCTGCTTATAGTGGTAGACCGGAACGCCGCGGACCGCAGTCTCGGCAATAAATTGCTCCCATTCGTCCGGCAGATCCGCCCGCAAATCGGCCACCAGACCGTGCGGTGCTGCCCCCTCCAAGGCCGGCATCTTGAGCCAATCCCAGCGAACATGGGGAATGTCGCCCAGGCGGCGCGTGTTTTTGGACGGAACGACAGCGAAGGACGGCCTTGCGACCCGGGTTCCGATCATGAACACCAGGTGGAACCAGACCTGCGCAAAAACGAAACTGAAGAGCAGGAAGGACCGGGAATAGTCGACCCGGAAGAACAGGATGACGAGCAGCGCCAAACCGTAAGAGATCGCAAAGGTCGGCAGGACATATGAGATCGCAGCCACGCCGGGATAGCGGGTCAGGCGCCTGACGAGGTAGTAGCCCAGCAAGACAGCCCAAACCGTTGCAATGAAAGAGTAAGTCTGAGACGAACCGCCCAGCTTCTGAGACAAACCGATATTGGTCTGCACCAGGCTGGGGAGTATGCTGGCGACCAGCAGACCAACACCCAGTTGAAAGCGGACGCGCCCCCAAAGGGGCCGCGGTCCGGTGGAAATCCGGGCGGTGGTATCGGCTATGGAAGCGATTGATGGCGTCATGAATAAACGGAACGCGTTGCGCTATCGGTGGCAGTGCGGCCTTGCGCGATTTGGCCTGTCGGTTGCGCCAGTAGACTGGTCAACGTCTTTGGGGTTACCTGTCGGTCGAGTGTTCCGACTCAGGTGAGTTCGCAGGGACAGTCGCCGAATGGAAAGCGGAAAGCGGAAGAAAGGAGCAGCGCATCTGATAGGTAAGGCTACCGCACACCAGGTGGCTTTCTGCCCCCAGTTGAATTGTGCCCAGGTTGCCGCACGACTTCGTTGTGCTTTGCAACATTAGTACGATCTATAATGGTAGGAACCTGGCCGTGCAACATCTCAATTAGAACGCGAACCCGGTTTTTTCCGTCAAGGCGATCGATTTCGCCAATCATGTCGGCCATGTGGCCATTTTGCACCTTGACGCGATCCCCTGGCTTGAGGTCTTCGATGCGTTTGAGAAATCCGCGCTCATCGGTGAAATCCTGGAGGGATTCAACGATTCCCGCTGGTACGGGTAGCGGTCTTTCTCCCTCCATGATCAAGGATCGAACACCATAGGTGCCGTTGACGGAGCGCCATCGGTCAACCTCCAGGTCGAGCGCCACAAACAGGTATCCCGGGAAGTAGGAGACGACCCGTTCCATCGATTTGCGGGCGTGGCGAATCGTTCGAATTCTTTTTGGGAAGAATGTCTCGAATCCCTGCCTCTCGAGCTGCGTATACGCAATAGCTTCTCGGTTTGGCAGAGATGCGGCCGCAAACCAACGTTTGCTGCCTTTTGGGGCCTGCATTTAAAGTCTCACCATAGTTCCACTGACGGAACACGAGTTCCGGACGTCGCGGCGAAAGCCACACGACGTTACAATCGGTGATGGGAAAAGGTCGATTCCGGCCGCTTAAGCCGGCGCTCTATCCTACCTCAAATGTCCCAATCGGATTGATTCAATTCCAACGCCTCCTCCGACAGATAGTTGATATCGGGCCTGCGGATGGAAACGGGAAAGCCGAATCGGCATCGGCGCAGACCGAAACGCCGTCTCTGGCTCTGCATCGGTCGAACACATCTGCTGCGCTTCCGAAACACTTCAGCTCGACCCTCAAAACGCGAAGCCTGGAAACCCCAGCAACCATGACTTTATCGTGGGTGCTTCTTTCGAGGCTTTGCAACCCTGCGGATCATTCAAATTCAGTTACCGGTTGAGTCCCGAGGTGAGTACATGCCTTCCAAAAAGCGTCGACACACTGCCAATAAACGGCCGGCCCGCTTCTATCCTGTCCGAATGTAAGCTTGGCTGGAGGCACTCATACGCGGCGCCTTTGGATGAGTCGAACCTAAAGCTCGAACGTTCACCTGGCGGCAATTCCTTGCACTGCTACCGCACTCCGGGTGACAGCGCCCCCCGAGTTTTGTCAGTAATAGTGCTGCCCACCGCACCGGTGGCATATTGCAGCATTGACTCGACCTATAAACATAGGAATTGAACTGTACAACAATTCAGTTGCGTGGTGAATTCAACACGGCGTCATAAAGTGATAATTTTCCAAATCATTTCGGACCTTTCTCCTTACTCAGCCAATTTGCTATGTCGAAAAAGATGAGCAATATTCAGATTTTCACACGGCGACAAAATCCAAACATCAATCCCTTTGGTGTCTACATATATATAATAATGATACCCTTTATACATATACTATATTTATAATAAAAATTCTACAAAAGAAAATCAACTACAAATCTTCTACATAATTTAAGGGGTTTCGATGGCTATCCGGCGCTCCCCACACTCTCACGAATTGCCTTCAAACCTCGGTCGGCACACCGATTGCGGTAAATCGCCACACGGTTTGCCATTGCCCTTGGACCCAGCGTGAAAGTCCCTGTTTCATGAAGCCCACTCCTTCGGCTTTGGGTGCGATCAACATTCTGGGAATTCAACTTTGCGCTGGTAGACGCTCGTTTGGTCTCCGAGTATTTTGCGGCGTAACAAACCGAGAGCGTAAACGTGTTGCTAGCTGACTTCATTCCCAACGACCGGCATACGAACGATGCTGATGAACAGGTCCAAAAGTTGGCCAACGAGAACTGTAAGTTTTACCTAACGCCTGATGGCGAAGTGTACGCGGATCCAAAGGCCGCTGAGGACATTCTTGTAAGCCCGCAGGAGGCGCAGGCGATTGCGTCCATCGAAACCGCCTACGCTCTTGTCAGAATAGCTGACAAACTCGACGAGTTGGTTGGCAGTTTGAAGGAACGGTAACTTAAACTGGAGCGCGCCTCGCCACGTCTCTAACTGCAAACGCAGGTTCGCTTTTCACGGATGTCGCCGACTGGTAAGCGTGTTCGCATTCCGACTGCAGCCTGTCCGCGCAACACCTGAGTGCTTTTCTTTCGCGGATGGCAGCACGGCGTTCAATCGCTGACTGGGTCCGGGTCATCCAGAAGTATCGGCAATGCGAAAAGTCCTGCTCCGGTCACAATGATCGCACCGGGCGGAATTGGGCCGGAGCTTGCTAGCTTTGGCAACTCGCTGGGATTTGGCAATGCGGCACCGGCCGCGAGTTGACGAGCAAGCCTGCGCAACACCGCATTGTCTACGTTCGGAGGTGTGGATGTGAGACAATTCGGTTCAATGATGGTGAAGTTGCTTTCGTCGTCGTTTTGCTCATCTTCCGCGGCTATTTCGTAAAAGCCACAGGGCAAGACGTTCGCGTTGCCGGCGATGCACGCGTCACGCAAGACTTGCTGATTGACCGGAACGCCGTCGGGCACGGGGCAGATGCGAACGCGGCCTTCCAGCAATTGGGCCGAGCAAGTCGGGCCTTGAACGCACATGACCAGCAAATCTGTCCCGCGAATGCCGATGATTCCGACGGGCGTCGAGATGGTGGCTTTAACAGCACGGGCACGGCCTGAGCCAATGAACCGCAGCGCCCCTTTGGTCAAACTGAATGCAGCGTCGTCGACGCCGCGATTTGGGTCATAGACAAAACTGTCCAGAACGACGGTCGAAACTGCGCCAATGTTGAGGCTTGTGTCATCCAGAAAGCGAAGCAGCGCGGCGCTGTTTTCGCCGGTCCGTACAGTCTCGTCAGCAGAAACATCATTCCCGATGGAAATGTCACGGACGACCGTGCCAAGCTCACCCGTCACCTGGTTGCGCGTCTCGCGCGCTTCCCCGATGGTTGCGGCTTCCGAATTGGCGCTCAACAGGACCGCGGCAAATGAAACCAGGCCCATCAGAGGGTAAACGAACTCTTTACGCATTATGTGAACCACCAGGAATAATCAGAAATGACAATGTCGAAAATTGACTATCTACTGAATTGCCGCCGACAACCAACTCATTTTTTGTGAAATTTTGTGTATTTATCATCTGCCGGCCTGGTAGCCTTCGAATTAAGTCTCAACACAGCCTGCCATGGCCAGGTGCAAGCGCACGCCCAGCGGTTTCGGTTGGCCCTCAGTGGACGCGCCGCCATTTCGCTGCCGTGCTCACGCATACGATTGATAGCACCAAACTGGCGAAGCCTCGCAGCTACAACAAAAGAAGCATGTGCTGAAGCCGACCTTTGTTAAACAGGAAGACGCCGCTTAGGAGCGCCCGGCTGCACTCGGGAAGAGATCGCACGCATGTGGCGGTCCTGACGCTCAACGGAATCACGGAAGGCTATCATCGAAAAATGAAGCTCATCCAACGCAGAGCCTTCGGATTCCGAAACTTCGAAACTTCAGAAAGCGCGTTCGAGCACTCCGCGTTTGAAGGAGAAGACGGACCCACACTCTGCAGATCATGGGCGGGTGCCCCCGTATTCGACGAAGAGCCTGATTTTTCTGGAAGAAATGGCGCGCTCGGGAAGATTCGAACTCCCGACCCCCAGATTCGTAGTCTGGTGCTCTATCCAGCTGAGCTACGAGCGCGCGGCGGACGAAGGCTGTCCGCGAGGCGTGTACCTAATCCTTTCGCTGCCGGAATGCAAGCGCCCGCGGCGGAAAAATTGGCGGGTGGACAACAATCGACGGGAGGCCGCCAAAAGCGACTATTCGCCGAACCGTTCCATCGGCACCGGTTGGACTGGTGTCGGGCATTCGACCTGATCCGGCTGGTTGGGAAGGGTGATGCGGAACCGCGTTCCCGGACCCTGTTTGTCCACAAGCCCGATGCTGCCGCCATGGGCACGGATGAGCTCGTGGGCGATGGCCAGACCGAGCCCCGTGCCACCGGCGCGGGCCGAGCCATGAAAGGCCTTGAACAGGTGTTCCTTCGCCTTCTCCGGCATGCCCGGGCCGGTATCGTCGATTTCGATGGTCGCGACATTGTCAACGACGCGAGCCGACACGGTGACCCGGCGGACGACAGCCGCATCGTCGATGGCGTCGGCGTCCAGCGCCTGGATGGCATTGCGGCAGAGATTGTGGATCACTCGGAACAGCTGCTCGCTGTCGGCCTGCAGTTCCAACCCATGCGGTACGTCGATGATGAAGTCGATGGGCGCCATGTTCGACGTCTCGGCCCCTTCCGGACGGATCTCCGGATCGACGATCAACATGTCGCGGACATCGGCGACCAGTGCTTCGAACTGGATCTGCCGCCGGTGTGGCTCGGCTTCCTGGGCGCGGCCATAGGCCAGCACTTCTCGTGTATAATCGGCCGCGCGATCCACCGTGCGGATGAGCTTCGGCGCAAAGCGCTTGACCACCGGATCGTCCACCATGGCCAGGCGGTCCGACATCAGTTGGGCCGAAGCCAGGATGTTGCGCATGTCGTGGTTGATCTTGGAAACGGCCAGCCCGAGATCGGCCAGGTGCTGCTGTTCCTTCAGCGTCACCTGCAACTGCCGCTGCATCAAGGCCAGGTGGCGCTGGGCAATGCCCAATTCGTCCCCGTTGTCCCGCGGCGCGATGATGCGGTTGGGATCGCCCGGTGATTCCGAGAAAGCCTGCATGCTGGCCGTCAACCGGCGGATGGGTCGGATCATGATCGAGTTGATGGCGATGAAGACAAGCCCGGCTGTGATGAAGGAAATCAGAAGCGACAGGAAAAAGACGTTGCGGCCGTAGATCAGCATCGCCCGGTAGAGCGGCTCTTCATCCATGACGATGTCGACCATCATGGTTTCGCCTTCGACCGGGCCGTAAACGCTGATAATGCGATCGCCACCGGAAAACAGGGTGGCAAAGGCATCACGAATAGCGACGAAGGGAGACACCGAGGTGATGTCATACTTCATCGCGACTTCATGCGGCATGTCGGTGGAGGCGATCAACCGCGACATGCCCTCGGTGCGCAGCGCGATCGATTTTGTACCGGTCGCCATCAACGCATCGTTCTGGATCGGCTGAGGCAGCTCCATGTCCTCCCAGCCTTCGACAACAAGGCTGGCGGCGGCGGCAGTGCGCAGCCGGTCTTCCAGCCAGCGCATGCGCATGTTGGCGACCGACGGCACGAAGATGAGCACCTCGGCGATCATCACGAAAAGGATCGTCAACAAAAGCAGCTTGCCGGACAGGCTACGCCGCGGCTTTTCCCCGCCGACCAGCCGTCGCGATGACCCGTTTTTGCCGTTTTGTGCCGATTCCATTCGCTTCCAATCCCTCGCGGGACAGTCTCCCTCAGCCCTCTATACCAAAGAATCCATCAAATGAATCATAGCATGTTTCACAGATGCTTAATCGTCACGGCAGGTTACATGGGCGAGCCTTTGCCGCCACCCTCCATGTAACCCTTGAGGCAGTCATATTGTGCGCTGCCGCAGCAAGTAAAGGCCGACAGTTAGACCGCCTCAGCCAAAGCGGCGCAGGAAGGTCAGAAGCTTTTGGACGAATGGCTTGCGGGTCATTGGCGCGTAGTAGGTGATGGCCGCCCGTTTGCCGATCTCGCCCATGGTCGGGTAGGCCGGCACGAAGCCGCGAACATCCGACAGTTTCATTTTGTTGGCGACCGCCAATGCCCACATGTTGATCATCTCGCCAGCGCCGGCGCCGGCGATTGAAACGCCCAGGATCCGGCCTTTCTTGTCGGTGATCATCTTGATCAGACCGTCGGTCTTGCGTTCCGCCTGAGCCCTGTCGTTTTCCGCATAGGGCCAGCGCAGGACGTGGATCTGTCCGGACCGTTTGCGCGCAGCCTCTTCGTTGAGACCAACATGGGCGAGCTCCGGATCGGTGAAGGTGACCCAGGGAATGATGTCGCGGTTTTCCTTGGCGGGCAGTCGAAACAGGATTTGCTGGATGACCAGACCGGCATGATATCCGGCCACGTGAGTGAACTGCAGACCGCCGGCGACGTCGCCGATGGCATAGACCTTGCGGTTGGAGCTGCGCAGATTGGCGCCAACCTTGATGCCCGAACGGTCAAAATCGATGCCGGCTTCTTCCAGCCCAAGGCCTTCGACATTGGCCTTGCGGCCGGTCGCCACCAGGATGTCGGTGCCGTCAATGGCGACGTCCTCGCCGGCTTCACTCTTGACGGTCACCCGCACTCCAGTCTTGCCGCGCTTTGCCACTTCCGTCACGGTGGTGCCTTCGAGGATTTCGATGCCCTCGCCACGCAGCTTCTCCAGCACGATGGCGGCCAGTTCCGGATCGTCCTTGCCCAGTGCCTTGAGCCCTTCCACGACGGTCACTTCCGACCCGAGGCGACGGTGCGCCTGCGCCATTTCCATGCCGATCGGGCCACCGCCGATCACAATCAGATGGCGGGTCTTGCGATTGCGGTCGAACAGGGTTTCGTTGGTCAGGTAGTCGACGGTCTCGATACCGTGAATCGGCGGTACGAAGGCCGACGACCCGGTGGCGACGACAAAGCGTCGAGCCTTGATCTCGATATCTCCGGCCACGACCGTGTCGCGATCAGTGAATTTGGCGCTGTCCTGAATCACCCGCACCCCAAGCGCCGTGAACCGCTCGACGGAGTCGTTCGGCGCGATGGCGCCGATCACCGAATGGATGTGGCTGTGGACCTTGCGAAAGTCGACCTTCACTTCGCCGGCCGACACACCGAAGTCGGGCGCTTCCTCGATGGCGTGGGCATGTTTTCCGGCCGCGATGATCGCCTTGGACGGGACACAGCCATAGTTCAGGCAGTCGCCGCCCATCTTGCCTTTTTCGATCAACACGACCTCGACCCCGAAGGAGGCGGCGGCGGCGGCCACCGTCAGGCCACCCGAGCCGCCACCGATGACACAAATATCGGGGCGCAGCGTTTCGCTCATGGCGAGACCCTTTCAGCTAGTGAGGTGTGGAATATCGCTGGGAGAGAGATACCAAAACTGGAATTCTATTCAACCGCCCAGCCCGCGTCCGCCGCGCAGCTTGCGGATGACGAAGGGAATTGCCGCCACGACCGCCAACGCGATGAAGGCGATGGTGATCTCCGTCGTAACGAGGTCGGAGGCACCGACTTCGACGCCGGCCGCCCGCGCCGACAAAATCACACTGTCGAGGCCCTGGCCAAGATAGGCGTAGGCAAATGTCCCCGGAAGAATGCCGATGAACGTTGCGACGACGTAGGTACGAACGGGCACATTGAACAAAGCCGGAGCGATATTGATCACGAAGAACGGGAAGATCGGCGCAAGGCGCAAGACAAGCAGGAAGCTGAATGCGTTGTCCCGGAAGCCCTCCGCCAGCTTGTTGACGCCTGGCCCCGCCTTTTTCTTGAGGAAGTCTCCGAAAGCCGTGCGTGTCGCCAGATAGATGATTGTCGCCCCGACGGTTGCTCCAATGGCGGTCAGAACGCCGCCAAAAAACCAACCGAAGAGAAACCCGCCGAATATCGTCAACAAAGACGCTGCCGGGAATGAAAAGGCCACTGCCAGCGTATAGACGACAACAAACAGGATAGAGGCCAACAGGAAACTCTCTTCCACCTGGGCCTTCAGGGCGTCGCGGTGCTCCACCAGCGATTCAAAGGACAGAATATCCACCAGTCCGAACCAGTAGGCAGCCGCCAGGCCCGCAACCACCACCAGGATCGGAGCAAAGCGTTTCAGTTTGCCGGAGGAGGATGATTCAACCTGTTCGGGAACCCGGTCGCCGCGGCTGTCGCCGTTCATTGCCATTTCCGTCCCCGCGTCGGCCGTTTCGATTTCAATGCTCATCCCTATACTCCTCGCAGGCCCTTCCGGTCATCCTCGAATAACCATCGTTGGTTCAGTTACAACGAACCTAAGAACTGCGCAGGAGCACCGCCAATGACATTCGCGCCGTTTTGCCCAAGTGTGCGTGATCGGCAGCAGCGCGCCGCTCACGCTCATGTGATGTGATGGCCCAGGCAGTCGTCAGCCGATGTCATTGAGGCTCCAATCATAAACGAACCGGCCCACGGATGCAGCCTTGATCGCCGCTGAGTGATCCGGTTCGGCAAATTGCCTCCAATGGGACTTCAACTTTCGGCGGCCACCGAAATCAGCGGCATACCAGGAATAGATCTTCGACGATGTGATGCGTCCCTTGCCGACCGACACACCGCGCCGGTGATTGACATAGTCGCGGGCATTTGCCCTCAACAGATCGTCGACGTTGCGGCCGGTAAAGGCGACGGTCGCCAGGTTGGGACAGGAGTAGGACGCGCAATTGAGCCCGTAATGGGACATCGGATCGTTGAACAGCGGCCGCACGACCGCGTGCTCCACATCGTCAAGTGACAATGAAACGCCCTCAACGCTCATCAGTTTCTTCGACCACGGCCCCGAGCCGAAAAGGCCTCCACCGCCGAGATTGATTTTCTTGATCGACGTGACGGGATAGCGGTCGAGCACAACATCGAGCGTCTTGGCGTTGTAGAGGTTGATCCAGTAGGCATGAGCCTCAGCGACAGAGAAGGTTGTCGGGCGGGCTGCCTCCAGCCCCGCGACATACGACTTCAGCGCCGCCCGTCCGGAGGCTTTGAAACTGCGATAATCGACGCGGTTGTAGCCTTCGGCGTCCGGTCTGACATGGGCCGCCAAAAGAGAATTGAATGCGGAATGATCCATGCCGCCTGAGCCACGCGGCGCCAACTGCCTAAGCGGCGAAGCCGCGACCACGGGCCGCATGCCGATCAGCAGTATCGTTGCCGTTGCACTCATTCCGGTCAACATCCTACGGCGATCAAGTTGGGTCATCAAATGCTCCTGCGATGAATACGTGCTTCGATTTGCCAAACAATTGCGCGCCGGCGATTACCAGACAATGACCGCAGCCCCGATCTCACCGCCATGTGATTCAAGGTGATCCGATACCCCTCACAAGAGCTTGCAACGCCTTCAGTCTCGGTCGACCGCGACGGCGCCGTTTGACCGTGCCGAGAATTGACTTTCTGGAGGCTTTGCGCCTATAAGCCGCGCACGTTCGGGTTCGCATGTCCGGCGCATATTGAATTGTGCCAGCGCCACCCGGTCGGCAATCGCAACGCAACTGTTTTTCAGACAGTCCGAAGAAGGGCCGCACACCGCGGTATTAAATAAATGACAAAGCGTACCTTTCAACCGTCCAAACTCGTGCGCAAGCGCCGCCACGGCTTCAGAGCACGCCTCGCAACCAAAGGCGGCCGCAAGGTTCTGGCCAATCGCCGAGCGCGCGGACGCAAGCGTCTCTCCGCCTGAGCCACCAACCACGGTTAGCGAAGGGCTCATGCCGCAAAGGTCGACGATACAGACCGGACGACTGACCCGGCGATCGGAATTTCTCGCAACCCGCAAGGGCGAGCGTCGGCGGGGGCCCTATTTCGTCCTCGAGGTATTGGATAGAAACGCGCCGGACGAACCAGCGCGCATCGGCTACACCGTCAGCAAACGACAAGGCAATGCCGTCGAACGCAATCGCATTCGGCGGCGCCTGAAAGAGGCAGTGAAGCACACCGCCGGGTTTGCGATGCAGCCGGGCCATGACTATGTGGTAGTGGCGCGGCGTGACGCCCTTGGGGCACCGTTCAGCACACTCGCCCAAACACTTGCCCGCCGGATTGCCCAGCGGCCGGCCGGAAATCGGCGCGACAACAGGAACTGACGATGGAACAGAACCGCAATTACATCGTGGCCATAGCCCTCTCGGTCCTGGTCCTGATTGCGTGGCAGTTTTTTTACCTCAGCCCGAAAATCGAACAGGAGCGGGCCGCACAGGAGGCACTGCAAGCTCAGCAGGCCGAACAGCAGACCCCGCAAGCGGGCAGCCAATCGGCGCCCGCAGCCGGCGGCGGACAGTTGCCACAGGCTGCGGCTGGCGGCACCACTCCGGCCCTGCCCGGCTCCGCCGCCGATGCCCAAAGCAGTGTCAGCCGCGACGCCGCGGTCGCGCAGGAAAAGCGCATCGCCATCGACACGCCAGCGCTTTCCGGATCGATCAACCTGACCGGCGCACGCTTCGACGACCTGAAGCTGAAGAACTACCACCTGACGGTCGACCCCACGAGCCCGATCATCGAACTTCTGTCTCCGGCCGATATGCAGCAGGGCTACTTTGCCGAATTCGGGTTTGCCGGAAATGATATCAGTGGCGCCGTGCCCGGCCCCGACACCGCGTGGTCGGTCGAAGGCGAACCGACGCTGACACCGACATCTCCGGTAACGCTGACCTGGGCCAACGAAAAGGGCATCAGCTTTCAGCGCACGATCAGTGTCGATGAGAACTACATGTTCGAGATCGCCGACGCAGTGACAAACGGTTCAGACGCCGCCGTCTCGGTGTCGCCCTATGGGCGAATCAGCCGCCTTTACCGGCCGGAAACGACCGGCTTCTTCGTTCTGCACGAAGGGCTCCTCGGCGTTATTGGTGAGGACGGCCTGAGCGAAGTCGATTATGGCGATGTGGAGGACGATCGGACGATCACACCTCCGAAAGCGGACAAGGGCTGGCTCGGCATCACCGACAAGTACTGGGCGACGGCGCTGATTCCGGCACAGGGACAATCGTTCCAGTCACGCTTCTCTTATTTTGACAGCGGCCGGCCGAATTACCAGACGGACTACATCAGCGACGCGATCACGATCGCTCCGGGCCAGACGCAGTCGACGGAGAGCCACCTGTTCGCCGGCGCCAAGGAAGTGCCGATTATCGATGACTACGAAGTGACCTATTCGATCGAGCAGTTCGACCTGATGATCGACTGGGGATGGTTCTATTTCATCACCAAGCCGATGTTTTACGCGCTCGATTTCTTCTTCCGCCTGGTCGGCAATTTCGGCGTCGCCATCCTGCTGACCACCGTGGTTCTGAAGCTGTTCTTCTTCCCGCTTGCCAACAAATCCTACGTCTCCATGGCCAACATGAAAAAGGTCCAGCCGAAGATGGAGGAAATCAAGGCCAAGCATGGCGATGACCGCCAGGCCATGCAGCAGGCGATGATGAAGCTCTACAAGGAGGAGAAGATCAACCCGGTTGCCGGGTGTTGGCCGGTGCTGCTGCAGATTCCGGTGTTCTTTGCCCTCTACAAGGTCCTGTTCGTCACCATCGAGATGCGGCACGCGCCGTTTTTTGGCTGGATCCAGGACCTTTCGGCGCCGGATCCGACGAGCATTCTCAACCTGTTCGGGCTGCTGCCCTATACGGCACCGGATATCCCCTATCTGGGAATCGGCATCTGGCCGCTTCTGATGGGAATCACGATGTTCATGCAGATGCGCATGAACCCGACGCCTCCCGACCCGACCCAGGCGATGATCTTCAACTGGATGCCGGTCATCTTCACCTTTATGCTGGCGACCTTCCCGGCCGGTCTGGTAATCTACTGGGCGTGGAACAACTCTCTGTCGATCCTGCAGCAGGCGGTGATCATGAAACGGCAGGGCGTCAAGATCGAGCTGTGGGACAACCTGCGGGGAATGTTCAAGAAGAAACCCAAGGCGGCCGAGTAGCGGCCGCCGCACATATGTCCGACGACACGACTCTTTTCGCCCGGCCCTGGGTCTTCATCCGCGGTGTTCCGGCCATGCGCTTCCTGCCGCCCGAGGGGCCGCCGGAGATTGCCTTTGCCGGTCGTTCGAATGTCGGCAAGTCGTCGCTGATCAACGCGCTGCTTAGGCAGAAAGGCCTGGCCCGTACGTCCAACACGCCGGGCCGCACCCAGGAACTCAATTATTTCGTGCCGGACGGGTATTCCGGTTCCGCCGGCGACCTCCCGCCGGTCGCCGTGGTCGACATGCCGGGCTACGGTTTTGCCAAGGCGCCGAAGTCTCAGGTGGACCAGTGGACGCGGCTGATCTTCGATTACCTGCGCGGCCGCGCCACCCTCAAGCGCGTCTATGTCCTGATCGACGCCCGCCATGGCATCAAGACAAATGACGAGGAGGTCCTGGTAATGCTCGACCAGGCCGCCGTCTCCTACCAGATCGTGCTGACCAAGATCGACAAGATCAAAGCGGCTGGTGTGGCGTCCCTGATTGCGCGCACGGAGGAGCGGATTATAAAACGGCCTGCGGCCTTTCCCGGCGTGCTGGCAACGTCATCCGAAAAGGGTACCGGGCTTGATGATTTGCGCGCCGCAATCGTCACAGCCATTGAAGGTTGAATTTCCACCAATTGTGCTATCATCCGCGGATTGAATAGACGGCCAGGGCGCACAGCGTGAGTGAACAGGACAAGCACGAGCCGCAACAGGTAGCGATGGCATGGGCTGTCCATGCCTTTACCGCCTCGGGCATCGTTCTCGGCTTCCTGGCTCTTGTCGCCATTTTGAACAACGACAAGACCGCCGCCTTCATGTGGCTCGGCCTGGCGCTGTTCGTCGATGGCATCGACGGCACTCTCGCACGCAAGGTCAAGGTTCAGGAGGTCACGCCGCAGCTCGACGGCACGACCCTCGACAACGTCATCGATTACTTCAACTACGTCGCGGTGCCCGCGATGATGGTCTACTGGTTCGGGCTCGTGCCGGACGGCTGGGCCACGGTAACGGCGGCAACCATCATGGCGGTGTCTTGCTACACCTTCGCCAACACGGCGATGAAGACGTCGGACTATTACTTTTCCGGCTTTCCAGCGCTGTGGAACGTGCCGGTTCTCTACTTCCACATCCTGCAGACCGATCCGTGGACAAATCTGATCGTGCTGGCGATCTGCGGCGTGCTGACCTTCATCCCGGTGAAATTCGTCCACCCCTTCCGGGTTCTCGACTGGCGGAGCTGGACGATCCCGATGACGGTCCTTTGGGCCGCCACGACACTCCGGCTTGTTCTTATCTCGCCCGAAACCGCCGATGCCCAAAAGACATCGCCAGTTTTCTTCTGGCTTTGGATCGTGGCGACGATCTATTTCGCCGCGCTGTCGCTATGGCGGACGTTCCGGCCAGAGCCGAGCAAATAAGGCTTATCGCCCTTTGCCTAGATCAAAGGGCGATAAGTTTGGATCATTTGATGGCTGCAGATCGGCTCCACTCGGTCAGGCGCGTCGCGCAGCGCGATGTGGTGCATCGGGCAAGCGGCGCAACGCAGCCGATGGGCCGATATGCAGCCACCCTTCGGGCCGGGCGCTTTTGGCCCCTGGCGTCGTTGGCTTGCACTTGTGGTGGGATGGCACCACGGCCTGCAATCCGCCTAGCCAGAGACCAAAATCGCCACGGTCAAATGGTGCAAACTTGTCGCCCTTTGATCTAGACAACCTGTTCCTGAAAGGTCAGGGCGACGCCGTTGATGCAATGGCGCAGACCGGTCGGCGGAGGCCCGTCATTGAAGATATGGCCAAGATGACCGCCGCAGCGTCGGCAGTGCACTTCGGTGCGCGGCACCAGCAGCTTGTAGTCTCGCTTGGTGGCGACGGCATCCTCGATCGCATCGTAAAAGCTCGGCCAGCCGGTGCCGCTGTCGAACTTGGTCTCCGACGCGTAGAGCGGCAGATCACAGCCGGCGCAGTTATAGGTGCCGGTTCGTTTTTCTTCCAGCAAGGGGCTTGTGTAAGGCCGCTCGGTCGCTTCCTGGCGCAACACGGCGAACTGGTCCGGTGTCAGCTTGGCGCGCCACTCCTCTTCGGTGAAGCTGATTTCAAAAGTGTTTTCTCCGGCTTCGGCAACCGATGCTCGGGGCTTCAGGGCGTAGTAAGCACCGATGGCGGCCAATCCGGCTCCAGACAGGAGAAATGCGCGGCGGTTCATGGCGGCGTCCTTTCGTTGTTGGCGGCAATATAGGATGTCGCGCGTTGAACTGCCCATGAACTTTTCGCGAGAAGCGCCGTTGGGTCATTCGGGGTGCGCTCGATTGGCTTCGCCATGCAACTTCAAAAAATCGCATTTCCATCGTTGACAGTCTATCTACCTACTAGTAGATAGATATGCATTGATGAAGAGGAAATCAAAATGAAGATCTATGATATCGAAGGGTTCCCGAACCCCGCCCGCGTGCGCATTGCCCTGGCCGAAAAAGGCGCAACCGACCAGGTTGAATTCATCCCGGTTGACGTCATGGCAGGCGAGCACCGGTCGGATGCCTTCAAGGCAAAGAACCCCGATGCCGTTGTGCCTTGCCTTGAACTCGAGGACGGAACGCACATTTCGCAGTGCAACGCGATTACCGAGTATATCGATGGAGCCTTCGACGGCCCGTCCCTGACCGGCAAGACACCGAAGGAACGGGCGCAAATCGCCATGATGAATCTCAGAGCTGAAAACGGTTTGCTGAACGCGGTGGGGACCTACTTCCATCACGCCACGCCTGGGCTGGGCCCGGATCTCGAGACGGATCAGTGTGCCGAGTGGGGTACCCGGCAAAAAGACGTTGCCGGCAAGACGATGGCTTACCTGGATGGCGTTCTGGCCGACAATGAATTCCTTGCGGGGGATTCCTTCTCGATTGCGGACATAACGGCTTTTGCCGGTCTCGCCTTCGCCGATTTCGCCGAGGTTGAAATCCCCGCGAACCTGTCCAACCTTCTGGCATGGCGGGCAAAGGTTGCCGCAAGACCCAGCATCGCCGGCTAAACCCAGCAAGCTGAAAGGACCAGTCATGGAACTGAACTCAGATTTCTCTGAACGGGTGGTCGTCCATTCCGATCAGATTGAATGGCAGGCGTCGCCCATGCCTGGCGTGGATCGACGCATGCTGGATCGCATCGGCGGCGAAGTGGCCCGGGCGACGACCATCGTGCGCTACGCACCGGGCTCCAATTTCTCGTCCCACACGCATACGGGAGGCGAGGAATTCATCGTGCTCGACGGTGTCTTTCAGGACGAGCACGGCGATTTTCCGGAAGGCACATACGTGCGCAATCCGCCGACCAGCAAACACACGCCAGGTTCCGAGCCGGGCTGCACCATCTTTGTCAAACTCTGGCAATTCGACATGGACGACCGTATCCAGTTCCGCAAAACGATGGCAGAGGAACTGGGCGACAAGGCCAATGGTGTGGCGACGGCGGTCCTTCACAAGGATGCGCGTGAGGTCGTCACCTACAGTCATCTCGATGCCGGAGCAGAGTTCAACAGCACCGAGGCTGGCGGTATCGAGCTTCTCGTCCTTGACGGAGCCGTCGAAGAGGGCGGGGATACCTTGGGTAAGGGTGGCTGGCTGCGCCTGCCGGAAGGCGCCCCTCTCAGGGCGACAGCGGGCCCCGACGGAGCGAAGGTCTGGATGAAAACCGGCCATCTGCCCTTCGCCAAACCGCCGGCGGTGTAAACGAATGACAAATTCAGCACCCCTGGCGATTGTCGCAGGCGCGGGCGCCGGTCTCGGCCAGTCTCTGTTATCCCGTTTCAAAGCAGAGGGTATGACTGCAGTCGGCCTTGGTCGCACCCGGCCATCCGATCCGGTCGGCGCCTTTCATGAGATCGACCTGGCCGATGCCGACGCCGTTTCGCCACTGATCGCCGACCTGATTGGACACTATGGCCCGCCGAATATCGTCGTGCACAATACCGCGGAACTGGTGATCGCTCCTTTTGCCGAGACGACCTTGAACGACTATCAGCGAACCTGGACCAGCATGGTTCAGACGCTGGTGGTTCTTGGCCAAAGCGTATTGCAACCGATGGTGCGCGGCGGGGGCGGCACGCTGATCGTCTCAGGTGCGTCCGCTTCGCTGCGCGGCAGCGCAAGGTTTTCCGCCTTCGCCTCTGCCAAATTTGCCTTGCGCGGGCTGACGCAGTCCTTGGCGCGGGAGTACCAGCCGGCGGGTGTGCACATCGCCCATGTCATACTTGACGGTATTATCGATACGACCCGGTCGCGCGACCTGCACAGCCTTGACCCATCAAACATGATGAAGCCCGACGACATCGCCGAGGCCTATTGGCAATTGGCCCAGCAACCATCTTCTACCTGGACGCTTGAGCTTGATCTGCGCCCATCCTCGGAGCGGTTCTGAGCCGATGCGCACCGAGACCCTGATTATCGGCGGCGGCCTGTCGGGGCTGTCGCTTGCCAGCTCCCTTGCGGCAATGGGCCGGTCGTTTTGTCTTCTGGAGGCCAGGGACCGGGTCGGCGGGCGTATTCTGACCGAAGCAGCCGACGGGGCCTATTTCGATCTCGGCCCCGCCTGGTTCTGGCCGGGCCAACCGCGCATTGCGGCCAAAATCGAACGGCTGGGCCTACGTGTTTTCGAGCAATATTCCGCCGGAGAGCTCAGTTTCGAGGACGAGTTCGGACACGTGCAACGCGGACGCGGACATGCCTCCATGCAGGGGTCTTATCGGCTGGACGGCGGCCTGGCAGCCTTGACTGATGCGATTGCCGCCGAGCTGCCGAAGGACACGCTGATATTGTCGAACCGCGCAACGCGTCTCCACAGGAACGGCGGGCCCATAACAGTGGAAACCGACCAAGGGCTGACGATCACCGCCGACCAAGTTGTTCTCGCCATGCCGCCGCGGGTCGCGGCCACCCTGGATTTCAATCCGACGCTTGACGCGAGGGCGGTCACAACCATGGCCGCCATCCCGACCTGGATGGCAGGTCAGGCGAAAGCTGTCGCCGTTTACGAACGCCCTTTCTGGCGCGAAGCGGGCCTTTCGGGCGACGCAATGAGCCGGCGCGGACCGATGGTGGAAATCCACGATGCGTCGACCTGTGCCAACGATCATCATGCGCTCTTCGGTTTCATCGGCGTCCCATCCCAGGCCAGAACCGACGATCGAACACTGAGCGCGCAGATCGTCGCACAACTCACCCGGCTCTTCGGATCTGATGCCGCGGCACCCATCGCACTTCATGTTAAAGACTGGGCTCGTGATCCGCTGACTGCGACCGGGTTGGACCAGCAACCGCTTTACGCCCACCCGAGCTATGGCCTGCCCCATGCGCTGGACCGCCTTTGGGACGGGCGCCTCATTTTCGCTGGGACGGAAGTCGCCCCGCAATTCGGCGGCTATCTTGAAGGTGCTTTGGAAGCCGCCGAAAGTGCGGTAGCCCTATTGCAGCATGTGAAGGCCTGACACGTCATGGGAACCGATACCAAAACCGCCCTTTTGGATACTGCTGAACTGGCCGCCCGCACACGCGGGTTCGACGGATTCAGCTACGCTGATCTGTCCGAGGCCGTCGGTATCCGCAAGGCCTCGATCCACTACCATTTTCCTACAAAAGCAGCTCTGTCGGCGGCGCTGTTTGAGAGATATCACGCCGAGTTGGAGAACCGCTGCTCCGAAATCGAGCAACGCAATGAAACGGCGTCCGGTCGCCTTCTCGATCTGATTGCCCTTTATCGCGACGCACTGGACGGCGGCAACATGGTGTGTCTCTGCGTGTCGCTGATCTCCAGCCGCGAGAGCCTGTCAGACGAGGTGCTCGGCCAAATCGTCGCGTTTCGCAAGATGATGGCTCGATGGATTGCCGCTGTATTCGCTCTTGGGAAAGACGATGGTTCGATCCTAGGAGTGGAAGATCCGAATGCGGAGGCGCTCGCGACTCTGGCGATCCTTGAAGGCGCTCACCTGGCCGCGCGGGCGGAAACTGATGTCACCGTTTTCGACAATGTCGTGGCCGTCCTGAGGGCGCGCTGCAATTAGTGCGTTCTCGTGCGGCCACAGTCGCTTAATCCATGCGATACCGGCAATTGCCCGCCCCGGGGGAAACCGCTAAAACGCATCGACTTCAAAAGGGAAATCGATGACGGACTCCGAAACGCACGAGAAAAGCCAGATCCAGGCGAAACTCCTGTCCCAGGCGCTGCCCTACATGCAGCGCTACGAAAACCGCACCATCGTCGTCAAATATGGCGGCCACGCCATGGGTGACCCGGAACTGGGCCGGGCCTTCGCCCGCGACATTGCCTTGCTGAAGCAGTCCGGCGTCAACCCGATCGTGGTGCATGGCGGCGGACCTCAGATCGGCGCGATGCTGACGCAGATCGGTATCGAATCGAAATTCGAGGGCGGCCTGAGGGTTACCGATCAGCGCACCGTCGAGATCGTCGAAATGGTTCTCGCCGGATCGATCAACAAGGAAATCGTTGCGATGATCAATGCCGAAGGCGAATGGGCCATCGGTTTGTGCGGCAAGGACGGCAACATGGTGTTTGCCGAGAAGGCGAAGAAGACGGTCATCGACCCGGATTCCAATATCGAGCGCATTCTCGACCTCGGCTTCGTCGGCGACATTGTCGAGGTCGACCGGACGCTGCTCGACCTTCTCGCCAAGTCGGAGATGATCCCGGTCATCGCTCCCGTGGCGCCAGGCCGCGACGGCCACACCTACAACATCAACGCCGATACGTTCGCCGGCGCCATTGCCGGCGCGCTTTCGGCGACGCGCCTGCTGTTCCTCACAGATGTGCCCGGCGTGCTGGATCGTGACGGCAATCTGATCAAGGAACTTACCGTCGCCGAAGCCCGCGCGTTGATCGAGAACGGCACCATTTCGGGTGGCATGATCCCCAAGGTGGAAACCTGCATCGACGCGATCGAAGCCGGTGTCGAGGGCGTCGTCATCGTCGACGGCAAAACTGCCCATGCGGTGCTGCTGGAGATCTTCACCGAGCATGGCGCCGGCACGCTGATCGTCCACTGATGCATCTGCTTGGCCTTTCAGATTGGCCGTGCAAGCACCTGGCGATCATGTCATAAGGTCGAGCATGTCCAAGAACCTGCCGAACCGGGACGATTTCCAGCCGATTACCAACTGGGTGTTCGATCTCGACAACACGCTCTATCCGCGCCACACCAACCTGTTTTCGCAGGTTGATCAGAAGATGACTGCCTATGTATCGGAGCTGCTGTCGCTGCCGCGCGACGAAGCGCGCAAATTGCAGAAAGCCTATTATCGCGACCACGGAACCACCCTGAACGGACTGATCCAGAAGCACGGCATTGACCCGAACGCCTTTCTGGAACGGGTGCATGACATCGACTATTCGTGGCTCGATCCGCATCCGGAGCTGGGCGAGGCGATACAGGCGCTTCCCGGTCGCAAATTCATCTTTACCAATGGCAGCGTCCGCCACGCGGAAAACACGGCAACCGCGCTCGGCATCCTCGACCATTTCGACGAGATCTTCGACATCATCGCCGCCGATTTCACACCAAAGCCGGCGGCGGAGACCTACGACCGCTTCCTTGCCAAACATGGGATCGACGGCGCCGGAGCCGTCATGTTCGAAGACCTCCCGCGCAACCTGTCCGTTCCGAAATCACTGGGCATGCGCACCGTTCTGGTGGTGCCGCACAATTTCGATGAAGCGATGGGCGAAGACTGGGAACACATCGGGACAGACGGCGACCATATCGACTACGTCACTGACGATCTGGCCGGTTTTCTTCGACACTATCTGGAGAATGCCAACTCAGCCGGGTGATCCCTATTCGGGCAGACCGGCCCTGCGAAGCCCCTCAAGCCAGCGCTCGTGATCATCCGGATAACGCACGGGAACCATATGCCGGACTTGGGAAACCGTCAGCCCGGGCATGCGTTTCAGAAGCCGTTCACACGCCTCTTTCGCCTCCTGATCGCGATCCATCATCGCAAGAGCCGCGGCCTCCTGCCGCATGGACGATGCGTATCCAGGGAATTCCGCCAGGACCTGACGGCTGATATCCAGGCATTCCTGGTATCGCTCCGCAACAAATGCGCCAATGCCGACACCCCCCAGCCAGAAACTTTTCAGCGGATCCTGAGGGCTGAGACTGATGGCCTGCTCGGCCGATGCCGCCGCCGCATCGAATTCACCTGCCACTCCATGCACTGCCGCCAGAATGCCATAGGCGTTGGCGTGGTTCGGATTGAGGCGAATCGCCCGTTCCAGGTGGCGCGAGGCGCTGTCGTAGTCGCGGGCAAAGAACTCCGACATGCCCAGCATGGCATGTGCATTGGCGTCGTTCTCGTCCAGGGCGATCGCCTTGCGCGACGCGTCCACGGCATCGGCAATGGCCTGCCTGGTGTCACGGCGCCAGAAATGCAGCATGCCGTACAGATCGCAAAACGCCAATGTCGAATAAGCAGCTGAAAGCCCCGGATCCGCTTCGGCTGCCTGCATCAGCCATCGGCGAGCACTTTCGTTGTCCTGTTCGGTAAGCTTTCCGATGTGCCACCTCGCCTGCAGCACCTTCTCCCAGGCGCTGAGGCTCTCCGGATGCTTGGCGTGGGATCGCCGGACTTCGGCGCCGATCGTATTGGGAGCAACGGCAGCCACGATGGCACCGGTTATCTCGTCCTGCACGGCGAATATGTCATCGAGGTCGCGGTCGAATTTTTCCGCCCAGAGATGAGATCCGGTTTCGCCGTTGATCAGCTGCGCGGTGACCCGGACCCGATTGCCGGCCTTGCGTACGCTGCCCTCCAGCAGGTAGCGGACGCCGAGCTCCCGGCACACGTCGTCGACGCGGATCGGAGTGCCCTTGTAGGTAAAGCTTGAGTTGCGGGCGATGACGAAGAATTCGCGAAAATGAGAGAGTTCCGTAATGATGTCCTCGGCGATGCCATCGGAGAAATATTCCTGCTCGGGATCTCCGGACATGTTGTCGAAGGCCAGCACCGCAATGGAGGGCTTTTCGGACTTCGGCTCAACGGGCTCGGCGGCATTCTTCACCCGGTCCGGCGGCAGCCAACCGAAGACCCGGACCGGCCGGTCGATATTCTTTAGACGTTTCTCACCCTGATCATCGAACGCGGCATCGACGCGGTTTCCAAGGCTTTGCACCGCAATCTCAGACAGGCAAATCCCGCCAGTTTCAGACAGCGGCTCGAGCCGCGCGGCTATGTTGACGCCGTCTCCGAAAATATCATCGTCATCGAGTATGATGTCTCCGACATGAATGCCTATTCTGAGACGGATCGCCTCATCCCCGGCGCTCCTGTCTGACATTTGCAGATCGATGGCGCATTGCACGGCGTCCACGATGCTGGCGAATTCCACCAAAGCGCCATCACCCATCAGTTTGACAATGCGACCCCGATGGCGCTCGACGGCCGGGTCAAAGGTCTCAGCTCGAAAGTCCTTCAAAGCGCGCAGGGTCACGGCTTCATTCCGCGTCATCATCGCCGAATAGCCCACAATATCGGTAGCCATGATAGCGGCGAGACGTCGTTCCACCTGAATGCCCCTCAACAGAGGGTCACTTTAGCCGTCAAACCATCGCCGTGCAAAGCAGATCGGCGCGGCTGTGAGATCCTATCTCGGTTGCCGGAGCCCTTTGCGGCGGGATTAACCGGAAAACAAGAGCAGAGGGATACGGTGCGGTGCCAGGGACCTGCCCACAGGACCGCGCAATGCTTTGAGAACACCATTGTTCAAGGGGGTGCAGTTTGAGAACCTTCGGGATTGCCGCCGCAATGCTGATGCTGGCCATGGGATCGCCGACACTGGCCGCATCCGACGCCCAGAAACTTCGGCCCGCTGATGGGGTAACGAGCGCCGATCCGCTGGAACAGAGACCAGGTCTGCGTTGGCTGCGTCGTTCGGCCGAGTATTCGATCATCGTGCAATCGATCTACCGGAATGCCGGCGTTGCGCTTGCATCGATTGTGGCCGATCGACAGAGCGAAACGCCGTGGATCGTGGCGATGGATGCGGACGAAACGGTGCTCGACAATTCACGGTTCGAAGCGGCACGCGTGGAGGACGGGTCCGGCTTCGACGAGAAGAAGTGGCGGCAATGGATCGGCAGCAGTCGTTCGAGCGCAGTCCCGGGTTCAGTAGCCTTTATCGAAGATGTCTTCCGGCTGGGAGGCAAGGTCGCTCTGATCACCGATCGCCCTGTGGATCTGACACACGACACCCGCCGCAACCTGGAAAAAATCGGCCTTGATGTCGACCCAGAACGCCTCTGCATCCTCGGCGTGGCCCCGATCGACGAACAGAGCGGCAATTCCGCCGGGTGGCTCCGATACCAATACCGCAATGACAAGGATCGGCGACGCCGCTTGGTTCGGGAAGGCTTTGCGGAGGCCTGCTGGTCGGACGTCGAGGGAGCCGAACAGGCGGAGCTAAAAGCCGCCTGGGCGGTCCCTCATGACATCATCATGCATGTCGGCGACGAGATCGGCGACCTTCCTGGCCTGGCCGAGGGCGTGGCGCAAAACGACGACAAGTTGAGGGATTTGGCGAGGAACGGCAGTTACGTGCTGCTGCCCAATCCAGTGTACGGCAGTTGGGAAAAGCGCAAACAGCCGCGCGCCAATAGATGAGGTTCAAACGGGTATCACGCGGCCTTTCTATGACCGCCGTGGTGTGCAATAAGCACCGTCCGGCGAAGCCGGAATTCCATCTCATGCGACGACAGGAGGATGCCATGACCCGTTATCGCGACTTCGACCGTTTGCCGTCCTTTTGAGCGGACCAGCAAACGACGCAAATCCTTCCCTTCAGAAACACAGGTCAAACGCGGCGAGCGCTACGTTCACGGCGATGTCGAGCTGATTGAAAAGCTCGGCCGAAATGATCTGTGCCCCTGCGGATCAGGACGCAGATTTCAAGCGCTGTTGCCTGAAATCCGGCCGGTTCGACGGTTCGTCTCGACCCCATTATTTTCGTAGTCGGAGCGAGAACGAGATTTGATTGGCCCTGGATCGGGATGTTTCGGCATCCCGATCACGCAAGCATTGAGGCAGCCCCGCTCGTAAAAGCAATTGAATTAGCAGTTGAATCAAACATTTTCACCATCCGTAAACAACGGTTAAGCCGTTTCGGAAAGTAACCTTTTTTGATCGGCAACAAAGCCCGGAAACTCTCCTTCCGGGCGTACCCTGAACGCGTTCCATTTCCGGAATATAGGAGGAGCGCGTTATGAATTTGCATGGCATTATCTTCTCTCTCAACCGTCAGCGTTCGAAACCACTGGCGGCCGCGGCGCTTGCGGCGGTTCTGCTGACCGGCGCCGACGCGGCACAGGCCCAGGTCTCGCCCTGCGAGGGGCTGCTGTTTTCCACTTCGGAAGACTTCGTCACTCGCGGCCCGGAACCGGCCGATGGCAACCCGGTGATCTCCGATGGGGACCTGCTTGCCTGGCACGTATCTGTCGGCGCGAGGCTGTGTCGGCGCAATGCCGAGTTGATCCGCAATTTCGACATCGAACGCGTCGATCTCGGCCTCGACGCCGTTGCGGCGATCGACAAGGAGCGCGAACTGATCGCCTTCTCGACGGAACTCGACAGTATCCATACTGGTCAGTTCTCGGCGGGAGACCTGCTGTTCACCAACGGCGGCATCATCCCCAATGCCGCGCTGCTCGCCCGTTTCGATCTGCGGCAATCTCTGGATCTCGGTCTCGACGCCGTGACGCTTGTCGGCGAGGAAGAGCGGCTGCGCCGGCTTGCGGAGCTCGCACGAAGCGGCGCGCTGCGCGACAATCCGGAGCGATTGCCGGAGGCTTTGAAGGAACTTGAAATCGACATCTGGTTTTCAACCGAAGGCACACCACCCGAAATCGGCAAGCCGATTTTTATCGACGGGGACCTGTTGTCGGCGCGCGATGGCGTGATCGTGCGATCGAACGCGTCGCTGCTGCCGGCCCTGCCGGCCGGCATACCGGTCCGAGGCGTCGATTTCGGGCTGGATGCCTATACGCCCGCACTGGATCCGGTCGAGCTGGTTCCGGTGGAGCTCCTGTCGACGGAAATCGTTGGCTTCGGCCCGACCCCCTTTACTGACGGCGATGCATTGCAGCCCGGTCCGGGGATCTGGCTGAAGGCCGGTGATCTGGTGAAGGCACTGGAACCGGCAACCCGCGATCTCGGTCTCGATGCTCTGCACGACGACATCGGCGACGTGGCCCGCTGCACACCACCATCGATCACCTTCATCAGCAATGTCGAGGTCGGCATGATCGACCCGGCCAGCGGACTGGCAACCTTCGGCGGTGTGACGCAACGACCCTTTGCGGGCGATGTCCGTATCCAGGGGTCGATGCCGGAGGTCATCAATTGTCCCGACCTTGACAAGTACGAATATCGGGTCGAGGTGGACCAGGGCGGCGGTTTTCCCAGCTTCGCCCAGCCCGGCGTCGTGCATCCTGCCAGCGAGAACTGGCGGCGCATGGTCCGGCCGACAGCCCTGTCGCCCTGCCCTATCTCACGCAACGATGTTTATGACAGCGACCCGCTGGGATGGTTCACCGTCGCCGACTATCGGCGTTTCGACGGCTGCGGCGACCCGCCGAGCCTTGCCGCCTGGAAGTCCACAACGGGCGGGTCCGATGCGCTGGTACGATTTCGTGTCGTGATGCGGGAAATCGGCGCTGCCACGCCGACCTATGTCAGCGCGCCGGTTCGGGTGCAGATCGACAATGACCGTATTGCGCTGCCGGCGAACCTGCTGCCGGTCTCGTCCGGAACGGGCGACATGTGGTTCGACATCTACCGGGCCTCAGACACTTCACCTCTCGGCGATCAGTGCAAGATCGAGGGTGAAGGCATTGACGTGGTGCTTGACATGAAAGGCCGGATCAATGACGAGCACTTCTGGAAGTACGACTTGCGCTGGTCCGGCGGCTTCGTGGTCGGCGCCCATCCCGTCACCGTCCCGGCAGATCTGACCGAGTTCGATGACGGCCGGCCCGATCTCGACGACGACGGCACCCAGCCACCGGCCTCCATCACCGTGCCGCTGAAGAACGGCTTCAACCTGACCACCGCCTATGCGGCGGTGGCTGCGGCCCAGAGCGTGCCGCCGGCCCTGCCGGATGTCTGCGGTTTCACAGTGCATTTTCGCGCCTGGGACCGGGCCATCCAGCTGAGCTTCAACCGTCCGAACAACCTGTTCGGCAGCGTAAGCCGCCACACCCAGATGTGGCGGTCGTTCTGCGTTTCACGCTGACGCGTCAACCCATGCGGTTCCCGTGCTCCGGTGCGGGGACTGCTCAACTCCTCGAGGAACTGAGCACATCGCCGAGTTCCACACCCTTGGCCGCATCTTCGATGGACAGGAATGCGCAGGCCTTCGCCTGTCGGCAATCCGGACATTGTGGCCAGTGTCATCCGGAATACAGCCACCAAAGGCACTTGACTACGCACAGGCGCTGACTGTCATGCAGTTTAGATGTCCAAGGCTTTTCACCGAACTCGGCAGCCCGTATTGTGAATCACGTTCGCGCCAATCGCGCTTGGGGCAATGCGGCTTGAAACAAGGAGAAACCCTGTGGCGCCGGCGCCGATCAGATCACTTGCCTGTTGCATGATCCTTCTCGGTGTTGTCCTGGGCATGCAACCCGCGTTCGCGGCCGATGTCAGTATTCAAGCGGTGGAAAACGACACCATCCTTTCGAGGCTTGATTTCGACAAATCCGAAGTCAATGCTGAGGTCGTCCATGCAGACACGAACGGAGAAGCGGTCCTTCAACTGATATTTCCAGCAGATGATGCCATGAGTTTGAAGGACCTGACGGGAGCCAATATCGGCCGCAAAGTGCGGATTGTCATCGACGGCATCATCGTCGTCGAGCCGATCGTCAGGGAACCGATTTCCGGCGGACGCATTTGGGTAAGTGGCGACTTCACGCGGGATGAGCTGGAGGCGATGGCCGAAAAGCTGCAGTAGGGAATGCGCTGTGATGTGGCCCGGCTGATTTGTACAGGATGGGGCCGCTTTAGCGGAAAGGACCGGCGATGAGGGTATGCAACTCTGCAATCTACTACAGGCCACCGACCCTTGGATTGCTTACCATTTTCCTTCTGACCGCCATATCCTCGAACGATGCCCACGCGGATTGCATGTCCGATTGCCAGGGCGCCTACACTTCCTGCACGCGCGGTTTCAACGAGCGGGATTGCGCAACACAGCGCTCCATCTGTCAAAACCGATGCGTCTCCGGCGCGCAGTCGCTTTACGGCGCGATTGCCTTTTCCGATTCGACCGGCGCCTTCGGATTTTCATTCCAGTATCGCACCCGCAGTGGAGCTGAATTGCGGGCGGTTGATGAGTGTACGAAACGCGGCGCCCCGGATTGCGAGGCCAAGGTCTGGTTTCGAGGTTGCGGCTCGCTGGCGGTCGGACCGGACAACGCGTATGGCTCAGCCTATGCCGACAGCAAAAGCGAAGCGCGCGATCTGGCCATCGGATACTGCCAGGAGCAAAGCGGTGGACGCTCCTGCGTCAGCAAGGTGGCGGTCTGTGCCATCGCTGAATGACTCTGGGTGACCGGCCAGGTTTGCGGAGGAAAGAGCCATGGCGGCAACGGAAGTGCTTGGAATTGTCGCGATCGTCATCATGGTGGCCAGCTACGCTTTGGAAAAACGAGCACCCGTCTTCATCGCGATCTTCGCTTTGGGCTGCGCCATGGCCGCTTTCTACGCGTTCCTGATCGGCTCCTATCCGTTCCTTATCGCAGAGTCGATCTGGGCGGTCATTGCTTTTCGGCGCTGGATGGATACCCGAACCGCTCTGCATCCATGATGCATCTGAGTGGCGGCCCACCAGACATTGGCAGGCCGCCACGAATCCTTACTTGGGGCGGATCGCGTCCGCGGTGCCCTGAATGAAGGCCACCAGCTTGGTCACATCGTCTTCGGTCAGCTTGCCGGCGAAGGTCGGCATTCCCCTGTCGACGGCAACACCTTCAAGAATCCAGGCCTTGGAATTGCCCAGGACATCCGGTGTCGAATAGCCGAGATTGGGAATGTTGCCGCCATTGTTGACGCCGGGAACGCCGTGGCAGAACAGGCAGTTGGAGACGTAGAGCGCCAGCCCGTCGGGAACGTGATCCGGATCGTAGGGGACACCGGCGACCAGTTCGGTTCGCGTGCTGGTCTCGGCGGCAGGCATTGGTTCGTCACCGCCCAATTTGAAGGTGAAGACCCGGCCGGCCCCAACCTTGTCCGTTGCCCTTTGCATCATGCCGTAGACGCCACCCCAGCCAACGGCGATCGTGACATATTGCTCGCCGTCGCGTTCCCAGGTCATGGGCGCCGCCACCACGCCCGAGGTAACCGGAACCTGCCACAGGATTTCGCCATTGGCTGCGTTGTAGGCAATGAAGCGGCCATCCGCGGTGCCCTGGAAGACAAGGTTGCCGGCCGTGGTCAGCGTGCCGCCGTTCCATGGCGAGACGTATTCGGCACGCCAGACTTCCTCCTGCTTGACCGGATCCCAGGCGAGCAGATGACCGAAAGGTGTCGCCTTGGGCGCGACCTCATTGAAGAAGTAGCCCAGGTTCCAGCCGACACCCGACATGGTCGAACCGGGCTTGTGCCTGTTGAGTTCCCAGGCCGGATCCGCTGACTGGACAAGCGGAATGCCCTGGGCGGGAATGTAAACCAGCCCCGTTTCCGGGTTGTAGCTCATCGGATGCCAGTTGTGAGCGCCATAGGCTGACGGGATCGTCTCCCAAGGTCCGGTTTTCGCACGCGCCCCTTCCGCTTCGATCGGTCTGCCGTTTTCGTCGTAGCCCGTGGCCCAGGTCACCTCCACGAATGGTTCGGCGGAGATGAATTCGCCCGTCTCGCGGTCGATGACGTAGAAGAACCCGTTCTTCGGCGCCTGCATCAGGACCTTGCGGGTTTGGCCATCGATCTCGAGATCGGCAACGATGATGTGCTGAGTCGAGGTATAGTCCCAGGTGTCGCCGGGCGTGTTCTGATAGTGCCAGACATAATCGCCCGTATCCGGATTGAGCGCGACGATCGACGCCAGAAACAGGTTGTCGCCGCCGGCCGGTGAGCGCAGGTGGCGGTTCCACGGGCTGCCGTTGCCTACGCCGATATAAAGCAGGTTCAGTTCCGGATCATAGGCCATGGCGTCCCAGACGGTTCCGCCGCCGCCGGCCTTCCAGTACTCCGCCGACGGGTCCCAGGTCTCGGCGGCCATTTTCATGGCGTCGTTCTCGAACGGCTTTGACGGGTCGCCCGGCACTGTGTGCCAGCGCCAATCCAGCTCGCCGGTTCCGGTGTCATAGGCGCTGACATAGCCGCGCACACCGAACTCGGCACCGCCATTGCCGATGATGACCTTGCCATTGATGATCCGCGGCGCGGCGGTGATGGTATAGGACATGTCGCGGTTTTCGATCGTATCGGTTTTCCAGACCTGCTCGCCCGTAGCGGCGTCAATGGCATGGAGCCAGCCGTCATAGGCGCCGACATAGACTTTGCCGTCATAGACGGCGACACCGCGGTTCACGACATCGCAACACCCCTTCTTGCCGAAGTCGGCCGGCACTTCCGGATCGTAAACCCAGAGACTTTCTCCGGTTACCGCGTCGAGCGCATGCACGATCGACCATGAGGCCGTGACATACATGACACCGTCGACAACGATCGGCGTGGACTGCACGCCGCGATCGGAATCGAGATTGTAGGACCACGCGAGACCGAGTTCGCCGACATTGGCATCCGTCACGGAATTCAATTGCGAATATCGGGTCTCACCATAGTTGAGCCCGTAGTTCAACCAGTTCCTGTCGTGCTTGTCGTTGTCGATGATGGCTTGGGTATCGATGGCACCGACAGCAGATCGGATCGCGTCCTCGCTGATGGTCTGAGCGTGAACGCAAGTGGCCGCGAGCAACCCGCAGGCGCCCAAGATGAATCGCTTCAAAGTAACCTCCCTTGCTGATGCACTTCCTCCAGGCGGCGTGACGCCGCCCCTCGCCGACCGGCGGGCCATTTGGCCGAAGCGTCGCGCAGGAGAGCAGTTCGAGGTCGCATGCCAGTCTGAGGGCGCGGCCCGGGGACCCGCCGTGACAAAGTGTATTGCCCGAAAAATCTGCCCAACCGAACCGCATTGAACCGGGTCGCTCATTTCCTGCAAGTCGGCTCCGGACCGGTGGGCCGGTCCCGAGGGCGATACTATCTCGTGGAACCCGGGGCGAATCTATGCATTTCGCGCCATGGTGTCTTGGCTTGCGCCAAGTTGCCTGCGCTGCGTGCACCCCGTTCCTGTCGCCGGGCCCGATGATAGGATCGTGGCGAAATGCCGAAGCGAGCCCGGAAACCCCGGTTGAAATTGGACAGATCCTGAAAGCCGGCGCCATAGGCGATTTCGGCAATGCGGCCGTGCACGGTCGGGATCCGATCAAGATGCTCAGCCACGAAGCGGAACCGTTTGGCCCGTACGGTCTCGGTAAAGCTGGTATCGCGATCTTCGAATATCCGCTGGGTCTGGCGTTCAGACAACCCCATTTTGTGAGCAAGCCAGGAAAGTGTCAGATGATCGCTTGTCAGATTGCGATCGATGAGGTCGATCGCGATTTCAAACCGATCAGACTCTTGCGTGAGCACCAGGGATCCGAGACTACACTCTGGTGCCGTGAACGCCATGTGGACCATATCGAAGAGCAGAGTGGCATTGCCACGCAGCTCGCCCTCGCCGTTTTCCCTGAAAAACCGAAAGAAGTGCCGCAGCAGCGTGTTTGTCGCGGACTGATCGGGCGACAGTCTCTGACCAATCCGAACCCCCAGTGGCCGCTCACCGAGGAATGACTGCCGCGGCAGGTGCACGGACAGCAACCGGCTCGACACCTCCGGCATGAATATCTGGCCTTCCTTGGTGGAATCGAGAAGCATGCAGTCACCAGGGGCGATCCGGGAGCGATGGCCGTTGTGATCGATGCGCGTTTCGCCTTCGATGTTGACGATCAGGAAGATGTGTTCGGCCTCGTCGCGTCGGATCCCCGCCCGATCCCGCTTGATCTGCGCAACATCTCCCGACACGTCGGCAACGTCGAGCGTGTCGAAGGCATGCACCGCTATGCACCCGCGAACGTCACGCTGCCCCTTGCGCGGCACCCCGTCATAGGTCCCGCAAATGCCATGCAGGTCGTGATACCACTGCTCGAATGGTACGGCTTCCTCCAAGACGTATCCTCCCGGTTCTAACGCTCCTGCAGCGCGAGGCGCACTCCGAGCGCGCAGTAGATGCCGCCTACCACTTTGCCCTGCCAACGCAATACTGCCGGGTTGCGGCGCAGAAATCGGCCGACGCCGCCAGCGGCGAAGGCCACGGTCACCGTGCTCAAGAGACCCATGGCCACGAACAGGATGCCGAGGATGGTCAGTTGCAGGGCCACGGCCCCATTCTGTGGCTGCACGAATTGCGGCAGGAAGGCGAGGAAGAACATCGCCGACTTGGGATTGAGCACTTCGGCCAGGACGGCCTGGCGAAATGCCGCCTTCGGCGACAGTCCGACAGTGGTCGTCGGTTGGTGTGGCTCGACCTTCTCGAATATCGCCTTGAGGCCGAGATAGACCAGATAGGCGGCGCCGAGATATTTGACGATGCTGAACAGAACCGCGGACGTCATCAGTACCGCCGAAATGCCCAGCACTGCCATTGCCGTATGAATGACGTCACCTGCGGCAATCCCGAGACCCGTGGCGAGGCCAACCCGTGTTCCGGAGGTTGAAGCGCGCGCCAGTGTCAGAAGGACCGCCGGACCGGGAATGAAGACGAAGCCCAACAACACGGCAAGATAAGTGATAAGCGTTGGCTGGTCGATCAAAGCGTGTCTCCTGACTGGCTCACCGAGAGCACAGTTCAGCACATTTGCGACCACAACGCCAAGTTTCAGGCAATCACGCCTGTTAACTACCGCACTTCAAGCTTTATTATCTTTATAGTTGTACCGTTTCGACTCCAGAAAGGCATAAATGCGGACATCGCTGGCACTTCGAGATTCCGAGGGCCGCAGGGCATCAACCTTTCGGCGAAACCCGACCCGGCGACGGGCCGACACTCGAGGGCCTTACGGTGGCAACGAGCGATGAGACAACAGACCGCAAGTTGCCGAGATTCAGCTATCTGAGTCTCGTGGCGCTGGTGCTTGTCATCGCCTTTGGCCTTTTCGCGGACCGGCTTAGCCGGGAAGCTGCGGAGAACGAACTGCGCACCTCGGTACGGGAACAAATTGGCCTGATCCGAGCCAAGCTGGAAGGCAACATCAACGGCAATATCCACATCGTGCAGGGGCTGATTTCGACGCTCAAGACTGAACCCGACATGGGGCAGGAGAGGTTTGCCGAGTTGGCGGGCAATCTCTTCACCGGCAACACGCAACTGCGCAACGTCGCCGCCGCGCGGGACCTCGTCATATCGCTGATGTATCCGATGCAGGGAAACGAGCGTGCGATCGGCCTCGATTACCGGGCCAATGCCGCACAGCGCGACGCGGCGCTCAGGGTCCGCGACGAAGCCAGGCTGCTGATCGCCGGTCCGGTCGAACTGGTTCAGGGTGGTCAGGCCTTCATCGCCCGTTTTCCGGTTTTCACCGGCAGCGGAGATAGTCGCAAATTCTGGGGCATCGTGTCGGCGGTCATCGATGTCGGAATGTTGTACGCCGACAGCGGGCTGCTTAATCCCGATCTGACGATCGACATCGCCCTGATCGGGCAGGATGCGCTCGGCGCCCAAGGGGCTCAGTTTTTCGGGCCTCAGTCAGTGCTCGCCAACGATCCGGTCATTGTCGACGTGATCCTGCCGGGCGGCTTGTGGCAACTGGCTGCCGTTCCCAAAACCGGCTGGCAGCAGAGTCCCCAGGCCCTGTGGGCGCAGCGCCTGATCATCGCTCTCGCCGGGTTCCTGATCCTTCTTCCCATCGTGATCGCCAGTCGCCTTTCGGAGCAACGCAAGCAGAGCGTACACGATCTGCAGATACGCGAGGACCGGCTGCAGCAATTGTCGCAGCGGTTGGAACTGGCGCTCGATGCGTCGCGTGTCGGAGTCTGGGAATTCAACCTGGAAACCGGCAAACTGGTCTGGGATGACCGGATGCGCGAACTGTACGGTATCGCACCGAACAAGCCGTCTGTAACGGTCGATGACTGGCGAAATGCACTGCATCCGGACGACCGTGATCGGGCTGAACAGGAGTTCCAGGACGCCCTCAATGTCCGCGGTCCCTACAGATCGGTGTTTCGGGTGCTGCACGACGGCGGCAAAGTCAGGCACATTCGCACGAGGGCCGCTGTCTATAACGATGCCGGCGGTCTGCGGATCGTGGGCCTCAACTGGGACGTGACCGCCGACGTCAAACTGCAGGACGCTCTGAAACAGGCCAAGGCGGAAACCGAGCGCCGCAACACCGAGCTGGAAGATACCAAGGCGCGCATCGAGCATATGGCGATGCATGACAGTCTGACCGGACTTCCCAACCGGCGTTTCCTGGACATCGAATTGTCACGGCCGGTGGACAAGACGGAAACGGCGCCGCAGGCTCTGCTGATTGTCGACCTCGACCGCTTCAAGCAGATCAACGACACGTTCGGCCACGCCGCCGGGGACGCCTTGCTGGTTCACGTCGCCGATATCCTGCGCTCGCTGGCGCGGCCGAGCGATTTCGTTGCCCGGATCGGTGGCGACGAGTTCGTCATCCTGTGCCGCAATAACACCGAAAGGCAGCACCTGACGATGCTGGCCCAGTCGATCGTCGCCCGAATGCAACGGCCGATGATCTATGAAGGCAGTGCCTGCCGTTTCGGCGTCAGCGTCGGCATATCTACGGCGGAAAACGATGCCGAAGAGATTTCACGGCTGTTGGTCAATGCCGACCTGGCTCTGTACGAGGCCAAGAGTACGGGCCGGAACCGCTTTGCCTTCTTTACCCTCGAACTGCAGGCGGAAACGCTGCGCACCAAGAAGCTGGCCGATGACATTCTGCGCGGTATCGAGGAGGGCGAATTCCTGCCCTATTATCAGCCGCAATACGATGCTCAAAGTCACTCCGTGACCGGCGTTGAAGCCTTGGCGCGCTGGAAGCACCCGGAGCTCGGCCTGCTGACGCCAGCGCATTTCCTGGCAGTCGCCGAAGAATTCAACGCGACCGCTGCAATCGACCGGGAAATCCTGCGCCAGACCCTGACCGACATGGACCGCTGGGCCCGAAGCGGCGTCGCCGTTCCGCGCGCGTCGGTCAATGTCTCGGCGCAACGGTTGCAGGATCCCGACTTGCTGAAGCGTCTGGAGGCCTTCGCTATCACTCCCGGTACGCTATCTTTCGAACTGGTTGAATCGATCTTCCTCGATGATGGCGACAATGTTCACATGGAAAATATCGAGCGCATCAAGGCGCTCGGCATCGACATTGAAATCGACGATTTTGGATCCGGACGGACGTCGATTATCAGCCTTCTCAAGGTCAATCCGAGGCGCCTCAAGATCGACCGGCAATTGATCATTCCGATGCTCGATTCCAAAGCGCCGCGCAAGCTCGTGCGGTCGGTTATCGAAATCGGCAAATCCCTCGATATCGTCGTCGTCGCCGAGGGTGTCGAGTCCATGCGGCATGCGCAGATGCTCAAGCGCATGGGATGCGATGTTCTGCAGGGCCACGCGTTCGGCGAGCCCATGCCGGCCGATCAGTTGGCGCAGCACATCGCCAAGCCGGTGGAACTGACCGCCTGAAGTTTCAGCGCTTCGCCCCACCGGTCGCGTTGCGTATCAGAAACCGACGGTCGAAGAGGATCGGCACCGGCTCACCGTGGAAGAGAACATGCGCCGTCAGGCTGTCCGCCGTGGTCGATCCCGCACGCACTGCATGCAGATGCAGGTGAGGTTCGCTGGTATTGCCACTGTTGCCGACAAGGCCCAGCTGCGCTCCAGCCTGCACGGTATCGCCAGGCTTCACCGCTACCGTGCCGCGTTTGAAGTGAGCCAGCAGAACAAGCACATCGGCGCATTGCAAGAGAACGTGATTTCCAGCCAGGTTCGTCCTGTCTGATCTCGGCGGCAGCAAATCCGACAATCCGTTTTCCGTGGTGACAACGGTTCCGTCGCAGGGCGCGGATACCGGATCGTTGAACACCACATAGGCTTCCAGATCGGTTGGATAGAGACCATCAGCGCGAAGCCCAAGGCTGTTCAGCCCGGTAAAGTCAACCGCGTAACGCTGCGCGCGCACCCGGCTGTGCGCATTCAGCATCTCCGCGCCGCCGCCATGAACCACATACCAGCGCGTCGACTCGAGCGGAACGTTCAGCGCGACGGGCGTCCCCTCGAAACGTGGGGCGTTTCGTGTCTCCCAAATCAGAAAGGTGAAAAAGGCGAGGATCGCAACATTGGTTCCCAACCACAGAAGACGCCCCGGTTTCATCGGTGGCAGCGGGTTGGCGCCGCGGCAGTTGAAGAAACCGTTGAGGAAGGCCAGCACGAAAAGCACCGGCCAGACGTAACGAAGCCAGGTGCTGACGATGTCCCAGCGGCCGGTAAAGAAAATCAGTGCAAGATAGCTGGCAACCACGAGGCTCTTGACAGCGAAGAAGAGCCAGGACCTGGCGCTGAAGGCCGCCAGCCAGACGACAAAGATCAACGGCGCCAGAACCAGCGTCAAAAGTTGCACTACGTAGATCAACGTCGTCGTCACCGAAGCCACTCCAGTTGGCCGGGAGAGGTCCCGTTCGGGGTTGAAAGCTTCCCGCCGCGCGGCGGCCGCGTCAAGGCCAGCGGCGCCTGACAGTCCCTATGGCCTACAGGACCAGGTCTTCTTGTTCCCGGGACACGTCACGACCCATGACCAGATCGGACAGGACCTCGCCGATCGCTGGTGCCAGGATGACGCCCGGGTGGGCAACGGCCGCAAGCACCGTATCGGCGCCGGGAACAGGGCCAACCAGGGGGCGGCCGCCTTGAGGCATGGGTCGCTTGCCGATTGCTACCGAAAGAACCCTTGAGCGACCAATGGACGGCATCCGACGGGCAATCGTCTCCAAAGTCGCCTGGCCGAGATATTGCCGCGAAACTTCGTCGTCTTCGTCCTCTGGAGCGTCCGTTACCGCCAGCAAGGTGCCCTCGTCGAGGGGCCGAACTTCGATTCCCGGTCCCTTCAGGATGCATCCGATATCGGCCCGTTCAACGGCGATCGTCACCAGAGCCACTGGCGACTCCTCGATCGACCCTTCTGGCAGAAAGTTCCCCAGGAACCGCTGACTCGCGGCGCCTGCGGCAACGACCACGAAGTCTGATTTAAGCCGGTTGCCTCCGACATAGGTATCCACTTTGCCGTTGCCCGCGACATCGATCAGATCCACTGTCCGACCGAGATGCACATCGGAGCCCTGATGCTCCGCAGCTTCCGCGAATGTCCGAGCCGCGCTTGCGGCATCCAGGGCGAGGTCGTCCATTGCATGGGCGGCAATGCGCGGCGGCTTGGCGTAGGCCGGCACCAGATTGGCAAAGGCCATGTCCTCGACCATGACCGTGGAACTGCCTGACTCGGAATGAAGATTCACCCAGCGCTCGGTCTCGGCCTCGGTCGCCTTCCACACCAGCGAACCGGACTGTCGCGAAAACAGTCGATGGTTGAGCGTGGCATTGAGCTTCTGATACTTTTCGATCGCCGCCCGGCAATGCACATATCGGGCCGGCTCGGCCAGCGGATCGACCGTGATGTAATTGACCCAGCCGAAAGACTGACCCGTCACGCCGCGACCGGGCTCCGAGCGACGGTCGAGCAATGTCACAGCAGCCCCCGCACGGCGCAAATGCAACGCCGTCGCAGCGCCGACAATGCCGGCGCCGATCACCGTAACGCTTGGTGTCGCCATGTTCCGCCTTTTCCCGCCCCCACAACGGCTTCGAGCATTCAAACCTGCTCTAGTCACCCTTTGTTACAGTGACATGTAACGTCGTGAGCTCCCGGTCAAGCTTTTGATTAATTAAGCATTAATGTCAACCTTGTGTCGGCCAGACCCGATGTTCGTCATCTATGATGTAGACGTGCCTGTGGCGAGCGCCGCTGGCCTTGTATTCGCGCAAATGCGGGTGATCAGGCGGCAGATCTGCATGGTCATGGAGCAATTCCGCTGTGTCGTCCGCCGGCCAAATCGTTAATGCGAACAGGGTTCCGCCGAAAGCGATGATCCCGAGTACAGCCAACGTCACCGGCAGTCCGAACACATCGCCCGCCCAGCCCGCGAGCGGGTAGGTGACCAGCCAGCAGGCGTGAGACAGTGCAAACTGTGCCGTGAAAATCGCCGGCCGATCCTCGGCATGGGCGGAGATCCGCAGCAGCCGGCCCGACGGCGTCAAAATCGATGCATAGAGTGCCCCGAACAGGCACCAGGCCATGAGAAAGGCCGCCCAGGGAGGCAATCCGAAGGCAAGGGACGAAGCAGCCGACGCGATCGCCAGGAGAGAGAGCGCCATGGCCGCGCCGGTCATCAGGGTCCTGTCGGCAATCCGCTCAAGCAGCCGGGGCAATACCAGGGCGGCAACCATCGAGCCGCCGCCGAAGGCTGCCAGCGCCATGGCCACGTCGCCTTTTGTTGCACTGTACTCAGCAAGAACGATGACCACCGTGTTGACGATGACGAAGGCGCCGACCGAAGCGGCCGCCAGGTTGAGCGCCAGCAACCCGCGCAGCCGCGGCGTTGCCAAATAGATGCGAGATCCGCGCAGCACCCGCTCCAAGAAAGGGCGTGCTGTCCCGTCGGGCCGCCGTGTCGGGACCGCAGCGGCGGCTACCAGCAGCGCGGAAACCGCAAAGCCAAGCACTGTGCCGCCGAACAACCAGTGATAGCTCATAATCGCCAGCAACAGGCCGGCAAGCGCCGGGCTGATTAGGTTTTCGAGATCATAGGCGAGGCGCGACAGCGACAGCGCCCGCGTATAGTCCTGCTCATCCGTCAGGATATCCGGGATCGTCGCCTGAAAGGCCGGCGTGAAGGTGGCGGAGGCTGCCTGCAACACGAAGATCAACACATAAACCTGCCAGACCGCGTCGATGAAAGGCAGGCACAGGGCAATTGCGGCACGCACCAGGTCCGCGCCTATCAGGACGGCTTTGCGCGGCAGATGCTCGACCACCGCATTGGCAATCGGTGCAAGACCGACATAGGCGAGCATCTTGATGGCGAAGGCAGTCCCAAGAACAGCACCCGCGGCGTCGCCGGCAAGATCGAAAGCCAGAAGACCGAGCGCAACGGTCATCAAGCCGGTGCCGATCAGGGCAATCACCTGGGCGGAAAACAGCCTGGCATAGGCAGCGTTCGCGAGTATCGAGATCATGCCGCGAGACTACCAAAGGAGGCAACAAAAGGAAGTGCGACCGATCCCTACGGCGCGGTCAGGAGCGCTGCCAGTGAGCATCTGCCATCACGTAGCGGGCGTAGCGAAAGTCTCGGATCGCCTCCACTCGGTCACCGTCGAAACGCAGCAGGATGAAGTAGATCGGCGGACCGGCCGGGTCGTCGCGGTCAAAAGCGAGGATTGCCGGCCTGCCCTCAACGCAACCGGGCGCCATCAGCCAGTCGAGCCGTTTTTGGTAGTTGCTGTAATAGCCGCCGACACCAGCGCGCCCTTTGCGATGTTCAACCGCCACGAGTTCCAGGCGAACTTCTTCCGACAGCATGTCGCGCAGTCGCTCGAACTCGTGGGCGTTGAAACAGTCCGCGTAGAGCGCGAGCCGTCGCTTTTCCGCCTCGTCCAGGGGTGGCGGCTCCTGGTCCGGATCCTGTCGCTTCAGAAGCTGCCGCCCGCGATGGAGGGCGGATTTCACCGAGTCGACGGAACTGTCCGTCAATTCCGCAACCTGCAGCGCCGAATAACCGAGCACATCCCGCAAAATGACGGTGCTGCGCTGCTTCGGAGTCAGCCGCAGGAAGGGCCGCAACGTATCGCCGATGGTGCTGTGACGCGGCATTTCCTCAAACGCCGGCTGGTCGCGGCCGAATTCTTCCTTCATGGCCGTTTCCCTCTTTCGGGCGCGGAACAGATCGATAGCCGCGTTGTGGGCGATGCGAAACAACCAGGCGCGAAGGTCGTCCACCACCGCGCCGTCCTTCAGGGCTCGGGTCGCCCGTAACAGGCAGTCCTGCAGCACATCTTCCCCATCGATGACCGATCCGGCCATGCGCGAGCAATACCGATGCAGGTCAGGCCGCAGGGTGGTCAGGGCAGCTTCAAGCGCCGCCCCATCAAATTTGCCCACCATGTGGGGTTGCGTATCAGGCATAAGCCTCCCTGCCCGTTCCCGCCACGGTGTAGGTGCCGGCATTGGCGCCGCTCTCGTCCGTCAGCAGGTCCATAACGCTGTCTGCAACCTGCTCCGCGGTGAGCGGCTTTTCCCACTGGCTCATGAACTGCTCCTGCGACACGGACCGGGCATCGGCATAGGCCGACGACGCCTCATCGGCGATCCTGGTCCCGGCAATCAACTGTTTCGGATAGATCGTATAGAAGGTCAAACCGAGGTCACGCCGATCAGCCTCCCATTTGGCGTAATTGGCAATGAGATGCTGCATGCGTTTGGCGCCCGCATATCCACCCGACAGCGGCGAACCACCGATGGCCGCGCCGCTGGCAAAGCTGACGATAGCGCCGCCCTGACGCATCGGGGCTTGCAGCGCGGCCTTGGTGAAATCGAAAGCGATCCTGGTGTCGGCGTGCCAGGCGGCGCTGAATTCCTGCCAGTCGAGTTCCGACAACGGCGCCATCCGCGGGCGGTGCCCGCCAACAAGGATCAGAAGGTCCGGCGCGACGTCGCTTATCAACTCCGAGGCCATGCCATCGGCGGCATCGCCGGCGATTGTTTCGATCTCCGGCGCTTGTGCCCGCAGGCTGTCGAGGTCGCCGCTATTGCGCGCAACCACGACTGTTTGAACGCCGGTGTCGTTGAGTTTAAGCGAAAGGGCTCGGCCGACTCCACGGCTGCCACCGATAACGAGTGCTTTGCGGTAATGCATGTCGGATCTCCTTGGCAAAATGGATTTGAAAGAAAGACGGTGGTGGAGGGCAAAAGGGTTCGCTCACCGGAAATTTTTTTTCTCAGGCCCGATTCCGTTTATGCTGCCGGAGCACCGGAGGCGAACGCGATGCATCGCATCGACCATGATAGTGCATTGGGACGATGGACGCTGTGTCGGCAGCGGCCGCGGGCATCTCTGCTGCCCTATGTCAGCGAGATACAAGGCTTTAGCGAAAGCGGCGGACAAGCGGTCGTTCGCACCGAACTGCCGTCGTGCATTGTGCCGCTGATCATCATCCTTGGATCCGGGTTCTCGGTTGAGGACGATGGAAAGTCGCGCCCTTTACGCAGCAGTTTTACGGCCGGCCTGTCTGGTGCCCCGGTCAATATCGGGTCCAGCGGTGAAGCGCTTTGCCTGCAGGCCGATCTCACGCCACTTGGTGCGATGCGACTGTTCGGGCCAAGCCTGGCCGACCTGTTCGGCAGGATCGTCAACCTTGACGATATCGACGGACTGGCCGACGAGCGGTTGGAGGATCAACTCTTAGCCCTTGACGATTGGCCGTCACGACTGGCGCTGCTGGAGAACTGGCTGGCCCGTCGTCTTCTGGGCGACCGCAAAAACGACCGACGGCTGGAGGTTGCCTTGGCGGCGCTTGCGGGCAACAGACCCCCTCGTGTCGCGGCCGTGGCGGATCGGCTCGGCATGAGCCGAAAGCATCTTCACGGGATGTTCAGGACCCATATCGGCCTGTCTCCAAGCTCCTACCTTCGGCTGGCGCGTTTCGCCCGGGTGGCGGCCGACCTGAAAGGCGGTGCCTGCGATCTGGCTGACACCGCGTTCAAGCACGGATTTGCCGACCAGGCCCACTTCACCCGCGATTTCAGGACCTTCTCCGGGATGACTCCCACCCGGTTTGTCGCGGCAAACCTGGCCGATGGCACCGGTCTGATGGCGGACAGGTAACATCCGTTCAAGCCGGACCTGTTTCGCCCCTCTAGAATGCGGCCAAACGGAGGTTCCCATGACGACGATTTCCATCATTCCCACCATGCGCTACGCCAACGCCACCCAAATGATCGACTGGCTTTGCGACGCGTTCGGCTTCGAGCGGCATGCGGTCTACGAGGACGGTAAGGGCGGGATTGCCCACGCCCAACTCACCTTTGGCAGCGGCATGATCATGCTGGCTGACGACACCGACGGCGAATTTTCGCAATACCAGTCGACAGCCCAGTCGCTCGGTGGCACCACACAGAGCACCTACCTTGTTGTTGCCGACGTCGATGCAGTCTTCGAGCGGGCACAAGCGGCCGGCGCTCGCATCGTCATCGGGCCGCGCGATGAGGATTACGGCGGTCGCGGGTTCGTCTGCATCGATCCGGAGGGCCAGGTGTGGAGCTTCGGCAGCTACGATCCGACGGCGCCCGTCTAGTCTGGTCCTCAGTCTATCGACCGCAGACAAAGCGTGCGCAGCCAAATCGAGAACGGATCGCCATAGTCAGCGCGGAACATGAGCACCGCTGACGCTTCGGACATCGAGAACGGTGCCTGGCAGGCTACCAAACCCAGACGTTTTGCCGTGCGCATGAAGGGCGCACGCAGGGTCGTGAAAAGCGCGTTGTTTTCGGCTGCCAGCGACAGCGCGGCTGAAAAGTTCGAGGCGTGGCAGAGCACGTGGCGCGTGAACCCTTGTTTTCGCATAGCTTTTTCAACCGGCCCCTCGGACGAATCGTCTTGGCCGACAACGATGTGTTGCGAAGCAGCCCAGATTTCGTTCGATCCATCCACGCTGAAGGCGTGGTCGCGGGGTGCGAAAGTGCACCACGCCATCGGTTCAAGTGGGTGAACGACGAGATTGGGGTCAGGTTTCGGGAGGCCAAATCCCAAGCCGATTTCCGCCTCCGAGTTCAGAACCGCCTGGCGCACCGACGAGTTCGAGGTAAATACGACGGACATTCCGGGAGCTTGTCGGGATACGTCGCCGATGAATTGCGTGAACAAGGATGCACAAAGATCGGGAGCGGCGATTCGAATGCGTCTGTTGCTTGAGGCCGGATCAAAGTCGGTCTCTAGTTCGAAGAGCAGACGCGCCGAGCGCGCAGCCTCAACAACACGCGGTCGCAACCGTTCAGCCATGGGCGTAAGCCGCATATTCCAACCGTCGCGTACAAGGATCGGGTCTCGGAAATGCTCACGCAGGCGCGACAAACTATGAGACATGGCCGATTGGGTGCGGCCAACGGCTTCCGCGGCATTGGAAACGGACCGATGCTCGAGCAAAGCGCTCAGGGCGGTGATGAGGTTCAGGTCCAGAGTTGCGAGATTTGTATTATTTGAGCTCATGCAATCATAATAAACATCCATTCGATTCATGTCATGCTCTGTGACACCTTCGGCTACCGAAGCTGACAGAGGGTATGCCCCATGAAACTCCAACTCCCCCTTTTTCTCTCCGCCGCCTGCACGTTCCTGGCCACACCGGCGTGGGCTGATGACAAAGCGATAGACCTTGAGGGCACATGGAAGAGCATAGCGTGTGAACTGCGCCCGCAGGCAAGCCAGGATGGCGTCGCACCCTGGTATCTCAAACGGTCCATCGTCTTCGGGTCCGGACGGATCGACGCCCATTTCGTCACGTACGCCGACGCACAATGCTCGGCTCCCTTGGTGGATCTCAAGTTCGGAGGTGACGTCAATCTCCTTGGCGCATCCGATGTTGCACCGGGGGCGGTGGAGGTCGATCTGATCGTCAATGACTACCTGACCGTGACACCGCGCATGGAAGGCTTTGCGGCCTTTCTGAATTCGGCCGAGGCTGGTACCTGCGGCCCCGACGCCTGGACGGTCGATGCGGAGCAGAACATCTTTGAAACAGGGTGCTCCGTGATGGGTGTTTCCGCCAATTCACCCACGACCGAGTATGAAGTGCTGCATATCTCTGCCGGACATCTCTATTTCGGCGCTCGACCGGTCAACGGCCAACCATTGGCCCAGGCTGAGGACAGACCGACAACCTTGCAGATGCCGCTCAAGCGGTCGGAGGGTGGTCAGACGCAGAAAGTAGGGGCGGATGACCTGCGCGTCCCAAAGCACGTGGAAATTGTTCTGTTCGAACAGGCTGATGGCGCCGACCCGGCCGACGTCAGGGCCTTTTTCGAGGCGATTACCGCGAAGATGAACCAGAATGACACGCTGCTTTATCGCACCGTCGGCCAGGGCGACAACGGAGCCTGGTTGTGCGTCAACTACTGGACGAGCCGTCCCGATATGGAGACCCTGAACGCGCAGGCCCGGACATGGGCAGACGAATTCGCGGCCATGGGCGCGCTGGTGAAACCCAACAGTTTCAGGCTCACCAGCTACGATACGGGCGCTTGATCCGGCGCTGAGCCTTGGCAAGCTGTGCCGCTCAATCCCCGAACCCTTCGGGCGCGCGAAATCCGCCAAGCTCCGCGGTGATCAGCCGGGCAACCTCGATGGTCTTGTAGTCGGCAAAGGGCGCGCCGATCGCCTGCAACCCGATCGGCAGCCCGGTTTCCGACGGACCGGTCGGGAAGACCGTCGAGGGCAACAGCGGCATGGTGGCAAGACCGGCCCAGAAGACCTGCTGCCAATAGCTGCGTTGCGTCCCGGCGATCATCAGCGTGCGACTGGTCATCGGGCTGTGATCGTGCGGAAAGGCCGTGGTGGCGGAGATCGGGCAAAGCACCACGTCCCAATCCTCGAAGAAGGCCTGCCAGGCATGGCGCATCACCCCGCGCCGTCCATTGGCCACCAGCCACTCCTGGTAGCCGATGTCGAATTCAGGGCCACCCATCAAAGGCGAAAGCAGGGTGCCATAGACTTCGCGGGCGCCACCGACACTGATATCCGGGCGCGCCGTATCGGACACCACCGCGCCACGGGCAGTCAGGCGCTCGCCGACGGCGATCACCCGATCGGCTATTTCGGCGTCCACCGGTGCCTGGCCGGAATCCGGCCAAAGCGCCACTCGGAGCCCTTTCAGTTCGCTGATACTCGGTTCCGGAAGGTTGAGGTCCCAGCCGGGGGACATCAAAACATCCGGTCCGCCGATCAGGCGCAAAGCAAGCGCAAGATCCTCGGCGCTTCGCGCCAGAGGTCCCAAAACCGCCAGATCGATGTCCTGGGCAATCCGTGGCGTGCCGGGCAGGTTGTGACCGCGGCTCGGCACGATGCCCCAACTCGGCTTATGGCCGAAAACACCGCAATAATGCGCCGGATTGCGGATCGAGCCGCCAATGTCGGACCCGCACTCCAAACCGGTCAGACCGGCCGCCAGCGCGGCAGCCGAGCCACCGGACGACCCGCCCGGTCCGCGCGACAGGTCCCAGGGATTGTTGGTTTGCCCGTATATGGCGTTGTAGCTTTGAAAGTCGGCAAGATGGATCGGCACATTGGTCTTGCCGAGGAAGTGGGCGCCGGCTGCCTTGAGGCGCGACACAACGACGGAATCGGCTTCGGCAATGGCGTCGCGATGCTCCGGGTTGCCCCAGGACGACGGCAGGCCGGCGATGTCATAGGATTCCTTGATCGTCATCGGCACACCGTGCAGCGGCCCGATCATGCGACCGGCGGCGCGCGCCGCATCAGCGGTTTGCGCCGCCTCCATTGCCCGGTCGAAATCGCGCACGACAACGGCGTTGGTCCGGCCGTCGTGGCGTTCAATCCTGTCGATGAAATAGCCGGTCAGCTCAACGGAGCTCAAGTCTCCGGACGCAATCAGGGCAGCCAGTTCTCCGGCGCTACGGAAGGCAAGCGACTGCTCGCCGGCCGTTGCCGTGTCGGCGGCAAATGCCGACGTTGCGGCAAGTGCTCCCATTTTCGCGAATTCCCGCCGGGTGATATGAGCTTCACCCTTACTTGCATCATCAGTCAAACCGCATCTCCCATGTGTCCGCAGCCTGGTTAGCAAATATTGTTGTCACTGGCAGCAGGACCCGTCAGCTGCATTCAAAGCTGTCGTCGACGGGCGCGCAACGATCCGGCCAGCCGCGTTCACGCCAATAGCCGGCAATGCCTTCTTCTTCTATCAGAAACTTGAACTCATCGATCTTGCCGACCTCTTCAAGGACCGTCCACGGAACGGTGAACATCAGCGTCGGCCGACTTGGCGTGAGGGCGTCGTAGCGAAAACTCTCGAGCACCAATTCTGGCCCGCCGATGCTCAGCAACAATTCGTAGCCCAGCAGCGGGTCTCCCTTGTAGGTGTCGAACACCTCCTCCGGAGGCTGCGTCTGAGCGGCCTCAACCAATTCAAGGGCGCGCGTTCTTAGCTCGGTGCCGCAGCTCATGCACTCTTCTATCAGCCGCTTGAGCCGGTCGACCTCACCCTCGCGGTAGAGGTGCCCGATGATCGGCCGCATCGCGGACTGACTGAATTCCGGATAGGTCTGGTACAGGTCGAGCAATTGTTCGAACTGGCTGACACCATGGCCCGCCAGCCATTTCAGTTCCGCCACCCGGTACCGGTAGAGCGGATTGAGCGGATCCAGATCCAAAACCTTTTCGGCCATGGCGATGGCCTGCTGGTGGTGACCGACCGTTGCCAGGAGCTCGCTGTAGTCCTCCATGACGGAATGCTCGCTCGGGTCCGTTTCGAGCGCCGACCGGTAGCGATCTTCCGCCTGCGACCACTGACGGTTGCGGCGAAGCGAGTTGCCGACGGCGTGCTGGACGATCGGCAAACCCGGATCGAGCTTTTCGGCCTTCAGGGCAGCCTCCTGGGCGCGTCTGTAGTAGCTGGTCGGCAGAACATCACGCCCGTCCATCTCGAGGACATAAGAAGGCAGCACATCATAGGCCAGAGCCAGTGCCGCCCAGCCGGCGGCGAAATCCGGATCGATCCTGACACTATCCTGGAAGAGAGAAACGGCCTGACTTACCGCTTCGCCGCGCTGACGCAGCAGCGGAAGCCCTTTCACGAAGAGATCGTAGGCATGCGGGTTGCCGGTTCGATCGGTCTGCAGCGATTGCGCTTCGAGGCCGAGCGGCCTCTCGAGCGCCGTGCCGATGGAATTGGCGATCTGCTCCTGCACCAGGAAGATGTCCTGGATCTGATCCTCGAAGACGTCCGACCACACGAGGAAGCCGTCATCGGCATGCACAAGCTGAGCTTCGATGCGCACCGAATTGCCGAAACGGCGAACGCTGCCTTCCAGAATATTTTCGACGCCCAGGGCCTCGCCGATGGTGCGCAGATCTTCCGAGCGGTTCTTGTAGGCGAAGGCCGAGCTCTGACCGGTCACTCGAAACTGGCCGGTGCGCGCCAGCGCCGACATGATCTCGATGGTCAGGCCGTCGCTGAACGTGTCGTCGTCCCCATAGGGGCTGAGATTGCGGAACGGCAGTACGGCGATGGATCCGCCCGTGTCCACCATTTCAACGGGTGGCGACTGCGTCAGGTCGTCCAGGGCATGACGGCCGATGCTCAACGCCACGATGACCGCGATACACAGAACGACCAGAAAATCGCGGATGCCGTGGCCGCGCTGGTCGGCCAGTGTTCTGGAACCGCCGGCGCCTTCAGCGTTGCGCCAGGACAAATAGCAGGCGAGCGGGAACCCGAGAATGAACAGGCCGGCGGCTGCGCCATCTGTCCAGCTCGGCAGTCCGAAAGCACCCTGGAGTGCCGAAACCGCCTGGACGAGCAGCCAGGCGGCGATGGCGTAGAGCCCGGCGACGGTCAACACTCGGCGGCTGCGAAGCTCGGCAACGAAACCACTGATCCCCTTGCGCCGGATCGGCGCAGGTTCACGCATCAGCACCTCGACACCAGGATCCCCGTCCTGCGGGACCGGCGAAACTACGGACAGCGACACGACTTTCTGTGCCGCTTCAACCGGTGCGGCGACGCATGAAGCACCTTTTTCAAGTGCAAAGGGCGGACCGTGTTTCGGCCAATCGACCTTGTTGAGCTTGATGTAGTCCTTGAGGTTGGAAGCCGCGTACATGAAGGCCATGCGGCGCGTCTCTTCCGACACCCGCTTGTGGCAGAAACTCAGGCCAGCGGCCACTCGCGCGAGCAGGTACTGGTTCTCCATATAGGACAACCGGTCTCCCTGATGGCGATCGATCCAGTCCATGACCTCGTGGCGCATGGTGTTGACCATCTCGATCAGCCCGAGATCGTCAGTGCGCAAGCCCCGCTGCCCTTCGTCTTGGCCGAACTTGGAAAGGCATTTCAGCAGCGTTTCCCATTTTTCCTGGCTCGCCGTTACGCGGGAACTCAGCAGGTAGGCCGCCTCGAAATAGGCCTGGTCATAGAACAGGAAGGCTCGGCTGCGATAATCGGCCAAATCGATGATGTGATAGCCGGGCTCTTCGCCCTTGAGCGGACTGACCAAGAGGTTGAGGCCGTGCAGGTCGCCGTGGATATGACCAGTGACGGCACGCAGCCGCAGGCGCTCCGGCAATTCGAGCGAACCGAGAGCAAATGCCAGCGGGTTGGGATACCAATGACCTTCGAAGGCGATGCTTGGTTCGTCAGGCGACAGCTTGCAATCCTGGATGAGGAAATCGTGGATGCGTCCGCCCTCGGCCGGCTCCAGGCGGTAGTCCAGCCAGGATTTCAGCAATTGCTGCGGCATATGCATGCCGTCGGGAAGGCGGTAGTCGGCATTCCACCCGTCCAGAAGGTCCCGCGACAGTCGGCGAACGGCCGGCAATTGCTCCTGATGCCCACAGTCGGGCCACGGCTCGGCATATTCCAGCCCGCGCCCGGCAATCGTCGACAGAAGCGCAAACTGATTGCCCTTGTGCAATGCCTTGATCAGTTTCGGCAGATGTTGCGCGGCAAATTCGGGTGCATCGGCGATGGCCTGGCCGTGCAGTTTCGATTCCATCTCTTCCTGATGGGCCGAATCGGCGGCCGAATCGAGCTTGAGTATAGCCTGGCCGGTGAAGTCGGCGCTTTCGATATCCGCCGCGTAGACCAGCGCACCGGATTTGCCGCCGCTGAGCTGGCGACTGAGGTAGATTCCGCCGATGCCCCACTGGCGTTCAATGGCCGGGAGCACGTCGGCATAGGCGTCCGGCCACGGCAGGCCGCGGTCGGCGGTTTCCGTCTGATCCTGCATCGTTGCTGACGCCCAGCGAAGCTGGCCCCATTAACGTTCGCCCGTACCCCCCCAATTTAGGGAACTTCGGGCCCCGGTACAATGTCGGCCTTTAGTCCAAGAGCCCCCAAAACTGGCTCTAACCGGCACAATGGAAGCCATGATGAGAGCCAGCATTTGAAGGACGCATGTTTTTTGTCGCAAAAGGACCGGTTTTTTGAACTTCGGATCACTGGAATCCGCGCCAGGGTGCGTGCGATACGTAGGGTGGGGCGACATGGTGCGAGGAAATTTCGATGGAAATCCGCCATGATACGCTCGGTCAGCCGTTCATCCAGTGGGAGCAAGCCAAAGGCGGTATCAAACGGGCCTGGATTCAGCACCGTTCGGGTGCAGCCGACTGGGCCGATTGTGGCCGCTATCTGACAGTGGCGCGCTGGAAGGGTGCCCGTTCCGGCGGCGCCGCTGATTTTCCCATTTTCAGCCAGGATGAGGACGAAACGGTGCTTGCCAGTTTCGTCATGGCCGTCAATCAGGTCACCGGTTGCGATCCGGCCAAACGCACCTCAGAGACGGCACCGCCGGCTTCCGCCCTGCCCTCTGGAATGATCGAGGCGGCCCGAGCTGCCAATTCGGCAGCCGAATAGACGGCTTATCTTTTCGCAGCTTCCGTTTCCTCCTTGACCCAACGACACCAGTCGACCTTTGCCTGCCTGACGGCGACCGCCAGCTTGTATACCGCATAGGTCGAGAACTCCTGACTGCCCGGTTGGCATGTGGTCAGGTCGTCGCCAACGACATCGAGGAATTGTTCCCAGCGTCCCCATAGCTGCTCGATTTCGGCTTCGGTTTCGACAATCTCGTCGTCAAGGAACGATGCCGTTTCCTCGGCCTCCAACATCCACATCAGGTGCGCGCGCAGCGCCAGCTCCATCCGCGGTGCCCAGGGCTTTGACCTGCCCGCCGCCCAGGTCTTTAACGCCGACAGGCCGTCTTCGGTGATCTCGAACACCTTCTTGTCGGGCCGGCTCTCCTGCGCCACCCGATCATGGGTGACGTAGTGCGCATTTTCCAGCTTCGACAGCTCCGGATAGATCTGGCTGTGGCGAGCCGGCCAGATCAGCGTTGCGGGTGCCTTCAGGATGGTCGCCAACTGGTAGCCGCTTTTGGCGCCGCGGGCCAACAATGACAGCAGGACAAATCCGAGAATCGATATCTTCGGGGGTTTTTCCTCGGGATCAGGCAAAGCAGCTCCTTTATGACAAATTTGACATATGTCAATCTAGACATAATATGAATGGCGCCGCCCGTCCACACCGGCCGGCACTCGTGATTCTCAATGCCAAGAGGTGCACAATGCGACTTCATCTGCAAATATTCCTGTTGGTTGCCGGCTGTCTGGCGACCGCACCGGCCCAGGCGGCCGCGCCAGAAGACCGCACCGCCGTCTTCCACGCCATGCTGGTGGAAAAGGACGTTCCCGTTGAAACAGAAGACGGCACGGTGCTGTCCGCCAATGTCTTTCGGCCGGACGCGACGGGCCGCTTCCCCGTGATCATGACCATGGGTCCCTATCCCAAAGACATCCACTTTTCCGACTGGTCTCCCGAGGCCTATGAGAAAGTCGCCGAGAAAGGCCCCAACATGCACTGGGAAACCGCCAATCCCGACTGGTGGGTACCGCAGGGTTATGTGGTTGTTCGCGTTGACCGGCGCGGCATGGGCAAATCGCCCGGCGACGTGGACCTGCTCTCGCAGCGCGAGGCACGCGACTTCCGCGACGCCATCGAGTGGGCCGGAACGCAGCCATGGTCCAACGGCAAAGTCGGATTGCTTGGCGTTTCCTATTTTGCCATGACCCAGTGGCGGGTCGCAGCTCTCCAGCCGGAACATCTGGCCGCGATCATTCCCTGGGAGGGCGCCTTCGACACCTATCGTGACGCCGGACGCCACGGCGGCATCTTTTCGAACACCTTCGCGTTCGGCTGGTTCAAACGGCGCATCGTCGACCACCAGAACGGCCTCGGGGCCGATGCGACGGATGCCGAAAAGATGGAAGGCCTGGTGCCGTTTCCAGTGATGGTCAAGAAAACGCCGCTGGAAACAGCGTTCTATACGGAGCGGACGCCGGATGCTTCGCAGATCACCGTGCCGCTTCTGTCGGCTGGCAATTGGGGCGGCCTTGGCCTGCATCTTCGCGGCAATATCGAGGGTTTTGCCGGTGCCGCGTCGCCGAACAAGCGGCTGCGCATGCACACGGGCACCCATATCGGCCCGTTCTATTCACTCGAGGGGCGCATGGAGCAGAAACGCTTCTTCGATCACTGGCTGAAGGGTATCGATACCGGGCTGGAGCAGGAACCGCCGATCAAACTAGCGATCCGCAACAGCGACGGGTTCGAGTGGCGCTATGAAAACGAATGGCCGCTGGCACGAACCCAATGGACGCCATTCTATCTCGACGCGGAAAGCGGCACCCTTTCGGCCGACGGCGGCGATACCGGCCCTGCGACAGTCAGCTACCGGGCCGATGCGGATGCCGATGAGGGCGAGGCTCGCGTGTTGTTTTCGACGCCACCCTTCGAGACCGACACGGAGATCACCGGCCCGGTCAATCTCAAGCTCTACGTCTCGTCGAGCAGCGACGACATGGATATCTTCGCCATTGTCCGCAACATCGGACCGGACGGCGCGGAAGTGACCTTCGAGGGTGCGAACAATCCACAATCTCCCGTCACCGCCGGCTGGTTGCGCGCCTCCCAGCGCAAGACGGATCCTTCGCTTTCGACCCCCTACCGCCCTTTCCACAGCCATGACGAAGTGCAGAAGCTGACGCCGGGCGAGGTGGTTCCCGTCGAGGTCGAGATCTGGCCGACCAGCATGGTCTTTGAGAAGGGTCACCGGATGGTGCTCGAAATCGCCTCACGCGACGGCAAGGGCCTGCGGCCGTTCCTGCATACCGACGAAAACGATCGACACCTTTCCGGCACCAACACAGTCCACACGGGCGGTGACACCCGCTCGCACATTCTGCTGCCGGTCATTCCGGCGCAATAAGGGCACGTAACCTCCGGCGCAGTTCAAATGAAGACTGCGCCGGTCTGCTGCCGCTGGGACAACACCCACGGGCTTGCGTTTCGGTGGTCCCGGAATAGGCTCGGACCCCGGAGGGTCATCATGCACTGGATCTATCTCGTTCTCGCCGGCGTCTTCGAGATTGGCTTCACCGCCTGCCTGAAGATGTCGGACGGCTTTTCGCGGTTGGGATGGACGATCGCATTCCTCGGCAGTGCCATCGTCAGTTTTGTCTTCCTGAATCTGGCGATCTCCGTAATACCCATGGGGACGGCCTATGCCATCTGGACCGGCATCGGCGCGGCAGGCACCGCGGTGATTGGCATGACGGTTTTCAACGAGCCGGCGACGCGGGCGCGCGTCGTCCTGATCTTCTTGCTGGTCGCGGCGGTGGTCGGCCTGAAATTCGTTTCGGCGGCGTGACCATGGGCTGGGCACTTCTTATTCTCGCCGGCCTGTTCGAAATCGGCTTCACCACCTTCATGAAACTCGACGGCCCTTGGGCAACCGCCGGCTTCTTCCTGTTCGCCGCCATCAGCTTCTGGCTGCTGACGCGAGCCGTGCGAACTATCCCGCTCGGAACGGCTTACGCCGTCTGGGCCGCCATCGGAGCTGTCGGGACCGCGATCGTCGGCATCGTCGCCTTTGGAGACCCAGTGACGTTCTGGCGGATATTCTTTCTCACAGCGATCGTGGTGATCGTGGTGGGGCTGAAGATGGTGTCGGCCCCAAAAGCTTCCGATTAAAGGCCGGCCGGCATTGGAGCCGACCGGTACTGCTTTATCGCTTACCGAGGCGGCAGCGGCATCCACTTCGTCATCGCCACATCGGCATGGGCGAATTGCGGCATCTTGGCGCTGAGGTCCTGCATGTTCTTGATGTCGTTTTCGTTCAGGAACGTCTGAGTGATCAGCGTTGGCGGCACGATGACGCTGGCGCCCGGGTTTTCACCGGCGAGCATCATGGCCAGCGAACGGACTGAAACCTCGCCAACGACGGCCGGGTTCGTTGCGACCGTAGCGGCCCAGGCGCTGCCGGGTTCACGCATGGCCGAGATGTCGGCGGTGGAGACGTCGGCCGAATAGATGTCGATCTGGTCGGTCAGGCCGGCCTCGTCGACAGCGATCTTGACGCCCTTGGCGAACTCGTCATAGGGCGCGAACATCACCGTGATGTCCGGATTGGCCTGCAGCACCGAGCGCGCCTGGTTGGCGTTGGAGTTGGCGATCGGATTGTCGAGGGTGCCGAAGACGGCGACTTCCTCGATGCCCGGATACTCGGCCCGCATGTCCTGCCAGGCCTTGTCGCGGCGATCGAGCGGAGCGATGCCAGGCACATAGACATAGCCGGCCTTCCAGGCGTCACCATTGTCCTTGACGGCCTGTTCCAGCGCCATCTTGCCGAGCAGGTAGTCGGATTGCTCGATCTGTGGAATGGCTTCGTTTTCAACATTGACGTCGAAGGCGACGACCTTGATGCCCGCATCGACGGCGCGCTGGGCGGCTTCCTTCATCGATTCCGTCAGCCCGTGCTGGATGACGATGCCGTCAACGCCGAGCGCAATCGCCTGGTCGACCATGTCGGCCTGAAGCGCGGCGTCCTGGCGGCTATCGAAGACCCGAAGATCGACGCCCAATGCCTTGGCCTGCGCCTCGACACCGCTCAGATAGGCCTGGAAGAAGTCGCCGGTCGACAGATAGCGCACAAGCGCGATCTTGACGTCGCCCGGCTTGTCGAACGGCGCCGGCATGTCGGCCGCGAAGGCCGCCGGTGCAGTAACGGCGATTGCCGCCGCGCCTGCGAGTTTGACGAATGTGCGTCTAAAGAATTCCATGGTTTTCCTCCCTGGTTGAACGCAACTTTGGTGGTTAGTGCCCTTCCTTTCGTCCGCGGGACGACAGGGCGAAGGTAAAGACGAGAGCAATCACGAGGACGCCACCCTTGACGAAATCCTGGGTGTAGTAAGGCGCGTTCATCATGGTCAGCCCCTGCAGAAGAATGCCGACAAAGAGCGCGCCGATGGCGGTGCCGAAAGCGTTGGGCTTGGCAGCGCCGAGGACGGCAAAGCCGATGAGCGCGGCGGCGACACTGTCGAGCAGAAGATTGTTGCCCGACGCAATGTCACCGCGGCCGAGACGGGCCGCGAGAAGGATGCCACCGACGGAAGCAAGCACGCCGGAAATCATGTAGGCGGCAATCTTGTAGCGGTTGACGTCGGCGCCAGCGAGCGCGGCTGCCCGCTGGTTCGAGCCAATGGCATACATCAACCGGCCATGGCGGGTGCGTTCAAGGAATACCCATACGGCAATGCCGATCAGGATGAACAGCACAACCGGCACCGGAATCAGGTCCGGCAGGACGAAATCGAAACGGTGACGGCCGATCCACAGGAAGTTGGGCGAGAACGTGCCGGTCGCCTCGGCGCCGCCGGGAAGGCGCATGCCGGTGGCGATCGAGCGGCCTTCGGTCGGGATGCGTTGCAGGCCGATCAGCAGGAACATCATGCCGAGCGTGGCCAGCAGGTCCGGTACCCGGGTCTTGACGATCAAGAGGCCATTGATCAGCCCCACCAGAGCGCCCATCAGCAGGCAAGCCATGACCGCGACAAAGGCGTTCTGCTGCATGACCACCATGACATAGGCCGACAGCATCAGTGCCGACGTGGCGACCGCACCGATGGAAAGGTCGAAACCATCGACCACCAGCGTGCAGGTGACACCCAACGCCAGAATGCCGGTGATGGCAACAGACTGGAATATGAAAACGGCGGAGCGGGCGCCGGCGAAACCGCTGGCAAAGATGCTGAAATAAATCACCAGCCCGACCAGCAGGCACAGGAAGCCATATTTGATCGCTGCGGCGCGCAAGGATCCGCTCGTTTGCGTTGCCATTTACGCCGCCCCCACAGGCTGATTTGTTTCAGAGCGGCCGGAGACCTGCGCCAGCAGCGCGGCCAGGTCGACATCGGCATTGACATGCTCGCCCACCAACGCCTGTTCGTGCAGCACCAGGATGCGGTCGGCGATTTCCAATGCCTCGTCGAGCTCGGCGACGAAGACAATGGTGGCGCGGGCGTCCGCGGTTTCCCTGATGTGCCTGCCGATATCGCGGCGCGCTTTGATGTCGACGCCCTGGAACGGTTCGTCGAGAACCAGAAGCTGGCTCGGCTGATAGAGCCAGCGGGCCACCATCACCTTCTGCTGGTTGCCGCCCGACAGCGTGCCGATGTCGTCACGGTCAGACTGACAGACAATGCCCAGGGTTTCGATCATCGCGTCGGCGGCCGCTTTCATGCCGCTCGGCCGCAGCAACGAAAGGGCAGCATGACGCTTGAGGAACGGGACGGTGATATTGCCGGTAATGTCAAAATCAGGAATGACAGCGTTGCTCGCCCGGTCCTTGGGACACAGGAAAACACCCGCTCGGATCGCATCGCGGACAGAAGCCGGCGCGTAGGGCTTTCCTTCGAGCTTCATGGTGCCGCCTATCGCCGGCATTTCACCGAACAGTGTCGCGGCAAGCCGTGTCTTGCCGCTGCCAAGCAGGCCGGTGATGGCAAGCACCTCTCCGCGCCGTACCACGAAATCGATTGGCGCTCCGTCAGCCGAGAGGCGCAGGCCTTGAAGGTCCAGCATCGTCTCCGCGCCGGCGCGCGGCGTCAGGTTCACTTCCGTCATGGCGTGGCCGAGCATCGCCGTTACCGCGCCTTCATAGTCGAGCGGTTCGGTTTCAAACACGCCCGAAATGCGACCGTCGCGCATGGAAACGATGCGGTCGGCGATACGCCGGATATCCGACATGCGGTGGGAGATGTAGAGAACGGAAACGCCGCTTTCCTTCAGCCGGTCGATCAGCTCGAACAGCCTCTCGGCTTCGTTGGCCGAGAGCGACGAGGTCGGCTCGTCGAGGATCATTAGTTTCGGGTTGCGGGCCATGGCACGGGCGATGGCAATCATCTGCCGATCGGCGATGCCCAGCGAGGATACGGGCGTGCGCACATCGACCTCGATTCGCATCGACGCGGCGATCTCGCGTGCGTCGCGGCGCATCGCGGCGTCGTTGAGAAAATAGGATGAGGACGGTTCGGTCAGTCGGTCCAACAACAGGTTCGATGCGACGTCGAGGTCCGGGATCACACCATCGTCGATCGACTGGTGCACGGTAACGACGCCCTTGTCGTAGGCATCGGCGGGCGAAGCGGGGCGAAACGGCTCGCCGAAGAGCACGATCTCGCCGGCATCGGCTTCGTGCACGCCACACAGGATCTTCACCAGCGTGGATTTGCCGGCACCGTTGGCGCCCATCAGCACGGTGACCTGCCCTTGCGGCAGATCAAGCGCGATATCGCGCAGGACCTGGTTCGGTCCAAACGCCTTTTCGACGCCTCTGATCGTGCAAACGGCAGCCGTCATTCTGTCCTCCCGACGGCACAGCCTAGTTCCAATTCTACAAATGTCAACTGGATTGACAAATGGCGAAATTTGCGCGAATTGAAGTATAAGGCCATGCTTTCGTGGAGGCGAAAGCGATCAAAAAAGCCGCAAGGGAGGCAGGCTTTGGAAACGCAAAGCACCTATTCACCCCTCACCGTTGATACGCTGGGCAGCCGGCTGGCGGACATTGAAGCGGTCGCAGGCCGCATCGGTCCGGACCCGACCGCCTGGACGGTACGCGAAGTCGGCGACGGAAACCTCAATCTGGTGTTCATCGTCGAAGGACCGAAAGGCGCGGTCGTTGTCAAACAGGCGCTGCCTTATGTTCGGCTTGTCGGCGACAGCTGGCCGCTACCTCTTTATCGCGCCTTCTACGAATATCACGCGCTGACCCGCCAGGAGAGACGCGATCCCGGCTCCGTGCCGACGATCTATCATTTCGACGAGGACCAGGCACTGATCGTCATGGAGTATCTCAGCCCGCACACCATTTTGCGCAGCAAATTGATCGCAGGCGAACGAGTGGACGGCCTGGCGGAAGTGCTCGGCAATTTTTGCGCCCGTACCTTGTTCAGGGGATCGGATCTTTCGATGAGCGCGGCGGAGCGCAAGCAGGATGCTGCGCTCTTCCTCGGCAACATCGAAATCATTGCAATCACCGAGGCGCTGGTGTTCTGCGACCCCTATTTCGACGCTGAGATGAACCACCATAGCGAGGGTCTGGATCCGGTCGTGGCGACGCTTCGCGGCGATACCGCCATGAAGCGCGAAGTCCAGGCCATGTTCGTCAAATTCTCCGCCAATGCGGAGACGATGCTGCATGGCGACCTGCACACCGGGTCGATCATGTGCACCGACACCGAGACCCGGATGATCGATCCCGAATTCGGCATGTATGGGCCGATGGGTTTCGATCTCGGCATGCTGATCGCCAATTTCCTCATGGCCTATTTCAGCCAGCCGGAACACCGCGACGCGGCAGACCTGGAAAGCTATCAGGCATGGATCCTCGGTGTTATCGAGGAGGCGACGACAACGTTCGAGGCCGAGTTCAGCCGTCTCTGGGAGGGCGAGCGCAACGGCATGCTCTACCCGAAATCGCTGTTCGAGGACCAGGGGCAGTCGTCCGACGAGGCGTTGCGCGAGGTTCTCGACCGCCTGTGGTCCGACGCGGTCGGATTCTGCGGCATCGAGATGCACCGTCGCACTCTTTCATTGGCTCACAACGCCGACTTCGAATCGATCGAGGACCCGGCCCGGCGGGCACCGCTGGAGGCGCGCAACCTGATGATGGGGCGCGATCTTCTGGTCAACAGAAACACCTACCGATCGGCCGCGGATATCGTCCAGGCGGCACAGGTCTGGAACAGGGAGGCGATTCTATGAAGGTCAACGGAACGCCCTACCGCTCGATCTGGCGCGATCCGGACAGCGGCGAGGTCAAAATCATCGATCAGCGCTGGCTGCCACACGATTTCCGCATCGCCACGCTGTCGACACTCGAGGAGTTTGCCACCGCCATCCGGGAAATGTGGGTGCGCGGTGCTCCGCTGATCGGCGCCACGGCGGCCTATGCCATGGGGGAAGAGATGGCTCGCAATGCCAGCGATGCATCGATCGATCGAGCCTGGGACATCTTGCACGAAACACGCCCGACGGCCATCAACCTTCGCTGGGCGCTGAACCGCTGCCGCGATCATTTGAAGTCGCTACCGGAAGCGGAGCGAGCCGACGCTGCGCGCCTGCTGGCAGACAATGTTGCCGATGAAGATGTCGAGATCAATCACAATATCGGCCGGCACGGGCTGAAGCTGATCGAGGAGATCGCCGCCAGGAAACCTGCAGGTGAACCGGTGCGGGTACTGACCCATTGCAATGCCGGCTGGATCGCGACCGTCGATTTCGGCACCGCCACCAGCCCGATCTACCTGGCGGCCGAGGCCGGCATTCCCGTTCATGTCTGGGTCGACGAAACCCGGCCGCGCAACCAGGGTGCGCTGACAGCGTGGGAACTGGGGAGCCACGGCGTCAACCATCAGTACATTGTCGACAATGCCGGCGGCCATCTGATGCAGCAGGGGCTGGTCGACATTGTCATCGTCGGCACGGACCGGACATCGGCCGGCGGCGATGTGTGCAATAAGATCGGCACCTATCTGAAGGCGCTTGCCGCCCGCGACAACGACATCCCGTTTTACGTCGCCCTGCCCTCGCCGACCATCGACTGGACGGTCGAAGACGGCATTGCCGATATTCCGATCGAGCAGCGCAACCCTGATGAAGTGACACACGTCATGGGCAAGGACGAGGCCGGCGCCATCGAAGTGGTGCAGGTCTCACCCGACCAGACCGAGGGCGGCAATCCGGCATTCGATGTCACACCGCGGCGGCTGGTGACCGGACTGATTACCGAACGCGGCATCGCCGAGGCGTCGCCGGAAGGACTGCTGACGCTGTTTCCCGAACGGAGCGAAGCATGATCGAAAATCGTTATGACGAAGCCGAAGCGGCAAAACGCGTCGAGGCTGCTGGCGTCGATCCGGCCGACCAGGCGCTGGCGCTGAGGGTCTATACCAGCCAGATCATCGGCCAGAATCCGGACCTCGTCATGCACGGCGGCGGCAACACATCGGTCAAGGTCGAGCGCCGCAATCTGTTCGGTGACAGCGAGGCCGTGCTCCACGTCAAGGGCTCCGGCTGGGATCTCGATACCATCGAAGCGCCCGGCCTACCCGGTGTGCGGCTCGACCCGCTTCTGAAGCTGCGCCATCTCGATGCGCTCAGCGACGAGGACATGGTCAATGTCCAGCGGTGCAACTTGCTGGACAGTACTTCGCCGAACCCTTCGGTTGAAACGCTGTTGCATGCCTACCTGCCGCACACTTTTGTCGACCATACCCACGCAACTCCGTTTCTGGTGCTCGCCAACCTGCCCAATGCGACGGAAGTCTGCCGGGAAATCTTCGGTGACCGGCTGGGCATCGTGCCCTACATCATGCCGGGGTTCGGGCTCGCCAAGGCGGCGGCCGATGTCTATGAGCAGGATCCGACCGTCGAAGGACTGCTGCTGCTCAATCACGGTCATTTCGCCTTCGGGTCGACGGCCAAGGAGAGTTACGACACGCTGGTGCGCCACACCAACATGGTCGCCGCACATTTCGGCATGAGCGACTCCACCCGATTGAAGACCCGGCACCCGGCTGACAATCTCGACATGCTTCCCGTGCTGCGCGGCGTCATCGCCGAACAGCGCGGCAATCCTGATGCGCCGATGCCTGTCTTCGACTTGCGCAACGGAGACGACGCTCTGGCGTTCCTCAACAGGCCCGATATCGATGCCCTTGCCGAACGGGGCATGGCATCGCCGGACCACGTGTTGCGCACCAAGGGCAAGCCGCTGGTGCTGGATCGCGCCACCATGGAAGGCGGACGCGACGCCATTGTCGCCAAAGTGCAAGAATTTGAACGCGACTATCGCGCCTATTTCGACCGCCAGGCACCGCTGGCAAAGGACACCAAAACCCTGCTGACACCGGATCCACGGCATGCGTGGATCGAAGGCATCGGCGTGCTCGGCATCGGCGCCAATGCCAAGGCGGCGTCTGCGGCCGCCGACCTTGCCATGCAGAACATTCGGGTGCGTGCCATCGGCGAGGACGCCGGCGGTTTCCATCCGCTTTCCGAAAAGGACCAGTTCGAATGCGAATACTGGTCGCTCGAGCAAGCCAAGCTTGGAAAGGCCAAGCCGCCGCGTTTTCAGGGGCGCGTCGTCATGGTCACCGGCGGCGCCGGCGCCATCGGACTGGCAACCGCCAAGGCCTTTGCCGCCCAAGGGGCGCAATGCCTGTTGGTCGACCTCGATGGGGGACGCCTGGCGGTGGCGCAAGCCGAGCTGGGCGACTGGCACGGCACCTTTGCCACCGACATCACAAGCGAGCACGCTGCGGATGCCGCCATGAAGGCGGCCGTACAACAATTCGGTGGGCTCGACATTCTCGTCTCCAATGCCGGCACAGCGACCGGCGGCGCCATGCTCGAGCTCGACGACGAGACATTGCGCAAGGCCTTTGAGTTGAATTTCTTCGCCCACAAGAACTTTGCCGTTGCCGCGGCCAAGCTGATGGAGCGGCAGGGGCGGCCCGGACAAATCCTGTTCAATGTCTCCAAGCAGTCGGTCAATCCGGGCAAGAATTTCGGCGCCTATGGTCTTCCCAAGGCCACCACGCTTTTCCTCATGCGCCAATTGGCGCTGGAGCTCGGCGGCGCCGGTATCCGAGTCAACGGTATTAATGCCGACCGCATTCGGTCCGGACTGCTCACCAACGATTTCATCGCCGAGCGGGCGAAGGCGCGGGGTGTCGACGAAGGCACCTATATGGCCGGCAACCTGCTGAAGCGCGAGGTCGAGGCCAAACATGTGGCCGATGCCTTCGTTGCGCTGGCGGGCATGGAACGAACGACGGCCCATGTCGCGACCGTCGATGGCGGCAACATCGAAGCGGCGCTCAGATAGAATGACGGCGCGACGCAGGCAAAGCGGCCCGCGGCGGCTTTCCGGCGACGACCTGATCGTCGAGATCGCGTGGAAATATTACCATGAGGGCCTGAACCAGGGCGAAATCGCCGACCAGCTGCAGGTGTCCCGCTCAACCGTGGTTAACCATCTGCAGGAAGCGCGGCTGCGTGACTACGTGCGGGTGTCGCTGAGCCCATCCATCTTCGAGCGCCATCAGCTAGCGGAACGGCTGTGCGAGCGGTTCGGCCTGAAGGCAGCCTGCATCGTGCCGCGCGGCAGCGGCGACGACGAACAGGTTCTGCGCCGGGTCGCGCGCGGAGCAGCAGACTGGCTGCCGGACCTGCTGGAGCCGGCTGACAGGCTCGGCGTCTCCTGGGGCCGCACCGTGTTCGAAGTGGCCGAGGCCGTGGCGCCAACCCATGTTCCCGACCTGGTCGTGACCCAGCTCGTCGGCTCAAAGAGCACGCCCTATGGCTTTGATGCGGAAACCTGCTCGTCCATTCTGGCACTTCAGCTCGGTGCGCGCTGCATCAACCTGCACGCGCCACTCGTTGTCAGCGACGCCGACCTCGCTGAGCGGCTGATGGCGGAACCGGTGATTGCCGAACAGTTTGCCGCCGTCAACGCCTGTAACAAGACGATCTTTGCTGCCGGTTCGTGCACGCCGGAGAGCCATGTCGTCACGTCAGGCGTGGTCGACCGCGACGCTCTCGCTGACTACGTGCACCGCGGCGCGACCGGCGTGGTTTGCGGCCGTTTCGTCGACTCAGAAGGCAACCTCATTCCCGGTGAGATCGACGACCGCCTGATCAGCGTCACGCTCGACCACATGCGCGGCAAGGAACTCGGCCTGCTGGTCTCGCTCGGCGCCGACAAGGTCGCGCCCATGATCGCCGCCATCAAGGGCGGCTACGCCACCCACCTTGCCACCTGCACGGAGACAGCGTCGGCGATGCTGGAGGCGGAGTGACGCCGTTCAGATCGGTCGATCTTCAACAACGTGCCCGTAAACAACCGTCAGAATGCCGAAGCTGATAAAGAAGCTGATCCAGCTGAAGATCAGGTTGACGATTGTGGCGATCGTTTCGAGGGCCGTGTTGTTGCCGATGATGGATGTGGCGGCCATGTCGAGGATCGACGGGATAGACTGAAACAACACAACGCAAACTGCGGTGACCACCAGTGGGCCGGCGATCTTGCTTGTCTCCCGGAACGATTGGCCGATCGACATCCGTTCTCCAACGGCAATCGCCGGCAAGACCAGACCGATGCGAAGCACGATCCAGGTGCCGATTGTTCCGACGATCACTGAAACGACCAGGAGCCTGGCGAGGAAGCCGGAGGTTATCTGCGGGGTGCCGTCCGCGCCGACAAGGTTACCGGCAAAGGTCAGCATGAACGCGAAATAGACAGGTCCGATGATCAGCAGCGTGATCAGGCCGATGAGCAAGCTGCGCAGGATATAGGCGCCGATCGACCAGTCACTGCGAAGCACGTAGAACCGGTCGGGCTCATCATCCCGGAGCACCCAGCGGTGCCATCCGATGGCAATGGTGGCAAAGGCGATGAGAAACACGAGAAACAAGCCCAGTCCGACCACGAAGAGCATCAATCCGGCCCCGCCGACGGCTTCTCCCGATGTCGCGGCAACCATCATGTTGCCCGAAACGACAGCCATCAGGCCGACCGCCAGCAACATGATCGCGATCCAGAACCAGCTTAGCCGCACGGCCACCAGCCAGTTGATGTAGAGCTGCCGCAGGCAGAGCGAGAATATCCTGAATCCCATCGTCATCGCCTCATATGTTCCGCTCGATCCGAACGATGTGTCGCAGGCCGCACCTGGCCCGTCTGTGACAATTCCCACTATGGCACAATCCGGGTGTCGGTTAGCACGAAAGCGCCAGGATGTGCGCCATCACCCCAGTTCGCTTCACCGTGTCTTTCGAAACTGATCCCAGTACGAATTGCTCTGCATTGACCTCGACCACACGGCGGACGCATTGTTGCATCAGAATCGGGCATCGAAACGGTGGGCAGAATCTATGCGCCTGAGAAAGACGATGGTGGTTGCAGGGATCATCTTGATCCCTCTGGCGCTGGCCTCCATGGCCGCCGCGACGCGCTACCTGCCCGGAACGGCGGACCTCGGTGAAGTTCGCACCCGCGTTACACCCGTCCTCGAAGATCGGTTGACCGAAGCCGGACTGACACTTGGGGCGCCGATCCATATTCGCGTGTTCAAAGAAAGCAGCGAGTTGGAACTGTGGGTCGCCGACGGCGAAGAGTACACCTTGTTCAAGACGTATCCGATCTGCAGTTATTCCGGCGAACTGGGCCCGAAGCGCAAGGAGGGCGACCTGCAATCACCGGAAGGTTTCTACAGCGTTCCGAAATCCATGCTCAATCCCAACAGCCGCTATCACCTGTCCTTCAATATCGGCTTTCCCAATGCCTTCGATCAGTCCCATGGCAGAACCGGCAGTTATCTGATGGTGCATGGAAAGTGCGTTTCCATCGGCTGCTATGCGATGACCGATGAGGGCATCGAGGAAATCTACCTGCTGACGGAAGCGGCGCTGAAGGCGGGTCAGGATGCCGTCGGCGTCAACATCTATCCGTTCCGCATGACCGACGAGAACTTTGCCACGCATGCCGATTCCGAGTGGATCGACTTCTGGCAAAACCTGCGGACCGGTCACGACCTGTTCGAATCCGAGCGTGTTCCGCCCATCGTCGATGTTAGCGACGGGCGCTACATCTTTGTTGACGGCTGATGGCCAGGGACTGGCTCATGCTTGGCCGTTCGGCGGCACGAGCACGAAGTTGCCGAAGTGGCTCTTTTCCATGAATTCGCGCTGCGCCTGGGCGATTTGCTCAAGCGGAAACACCTTGGCCACGATCGGCCGGATCTCACCGCGTTCGATATAGGACACGAGATTCGGGAAGACCGGTTCGTCCCAGGCCGTTGTGCCAATCAGCGTGATGTCCTTGAGGTACATGTCGCGCATGTCGAGGGAGACCACGGGGCCGGCAATGGCGCCCGACGAGACAAACCTGCCGCCGCGCCGGAGGATCTTCAGCATGAGCGGAAACGTCGGCCCGGCGACATTATCCACGACAACGTCGGCGGCATTTTCACCCAGTTGGGCAAGCAGATCGCCGTTTCGGTCGATCACGGCATCGGCGCCGAGATCGCGCAGCAGGTCCATCTTGGACGTGCTGGTGATTGCGGTGACCCGCGCGCCGCGCCGGTGTGCAAGCTGTACTGCCGCCGACCCAACCCCGCCTGAGGCGCCGGCGACGAGAACGTGGTCGGACGCGCCGACCTGTGCGCGATGCAGCATGTTTTCCGCGGTGCCGTAGGCACAGGGAATGGTCGCCAGCTCCTCATCCGACCAGTCGCAATCGACAGGAAAGACCTCCGCGACCGGAACCTTGACGAACTCGGCGAAGGCGCCATCGAAATCCGAGGCCATCCAGACATTGTCCATGGAATCAAAGCCGTTCGGCCGCATGCAGGCGCGCACCAGAACCCGTTTGCCGAGCAGGGCCCGATCGCCGTCGCCACCGACGGCTTCGACCCGGCCGCAGCAATCGGTGCCCCGGATGAGTGGAAACGGCGTCGCCTCGTTCCAGCCCCCATCGGACTTCTGCTGCGCGTCGGTTTCCTGGCTCAGCGCCGTTGAATCGGTACTGGTGGTAACGCTCGATGAGTACCAGCCGAGCCGTGTGTTGATCTCGGTGTTGTTGACGCCGGCCGCCAACACGCGCAGCAACACCTCACCCGACCCGGGAACTGGTTTCAGAACGGCCCGATAATCCAGCATGTCGTAGCCACCGTTGCCGGTTGTTACGACCGCCATCATGGTTTCATCGTCATCGCCTGCCTGCGTCATGATTGTCCTCGTCGCTTCGCGGTGCGACGAGGATACTCGTCCTGATGGCCGTCGAAAAGCGGTGTCAGTGCGTCAAAGGCAGGTAGATTTCCGTCAGAAGATCGTCTCTGGCCGTGTCCATCGGACTGTTGAGATAGAGTTCGTAACAGGGCGCGTCGGCCGGCTCACGGCCGGATTTGGGCAGCCAGCTGCCAAACAGATGGTCGTAGCCGACCTTTATACCGTCATAGGGGCCTTTGTATGTGAGGACCGCGTAGGGGCCTGCTTCAATGAACACTTCCTCAAGGTCCTCGGGCATCGGCGCATCTTCCGTCAGCACCAGACCGGCATGGCTGCGCAGAGCGGCATCGGCGACAATATTGGGATCGTCATAATAGATGCCCACGACGCCGCGAATATGCGGGCCGAGATTGTGCGCCCAGGCGGTCTCCGACAGGTTCTGGAATGTTTCACCCAGACTTGTATACGGTCCCTTGTGGGACAAAGCGGCAAGCCGGCGCCGCGGTGTTTCGGTGATGTCCACGTCAAACAAGCGAAATCCTCCTTTGGTGACGTCGAGCTGCGCATTGCTCAGGCAGCCCTGCTTTCGGAACACGCTGGGGGAAACACCGAAGCCTTCTCGGAATGCCCGAGTAAAGCTGTTGACGTTCGGGTAGCCGGCTTGGGCCGCCACTTCGGTGATCGGCCAGTCCTTATGCATCAGCCAGCGCGCGGCGCGATAGAGCCGCAGGCGGCGAACCGCCTGGGCGCAGGTTTCGCCGGTCATGGCGTGAAAGACGCGGTGCCAGTGAAACCGCGACATCGCCGCGACATCCGCCAGCCGGTCGAGCGAAAGATCGCCGGCGGGGTTGTCGTGGATGTAGCGCAACACCCGCATGACGCGTCTTTGGTAGTCCGACGACATCGGCGCTTCCCTGTTCGTGTTCGCCGTCACTATGCACCAGGCACAATCCGCAAATCTTGCTGAATTGCCAGGGTCGTAGCAATGGCCGGCAACCCGTCACACACGTCGAGCGATCAGGGCACCCACCGGACCGCTGCAAGGCAGCAACCTCACTTCGAACCCACCACGGTTCTCAAGCGTCTCGACAACCAACCGTTTGGGCAGGAAGCGACCGGTGCCCCTGAGCATCAGAGCCCTGCGCATAAGCCAGTCCGCCACGGTATAGGCGGGCGCGTCGGCGCAGAACGCGATACAGAGAACGCCGCCCTTTCGAACGATCCGGCACAGTTCGCTCAATGCCAGTTCCGGAGACGGAACGGTTTCGAGCGCCCATGCACAGGTGACGATATCAAAGCTGCCGTCTTCGAACGGGATCGCTTCCAACCTGGCCTTCGACTTGAATGCCGCGATATCGGCACAGTGTGCCAGCATGGCTTCGGACGGATCCATGAGCGTGATGCGACCCGGTGCCATGCCTTCGGCAATGAGCGTGCGGGCAAAGGCTCCGGTGCCGCATCCCGCATCGAGCAGATCCGCATCGGGCGTGGCAAGCACCCGGACAACGGCCTCCAGCGCCGCCTGTGCCTCGCCGCCGGCGTGCCTGAGCCAGCGCCGGTGAAGCCTGTCGTAGTCATGGGCCAGGTCGTCATAAAGACCAACCCTGTCTGGGTGAGGAACGGCCGTCATCATCTGACTGCTCCGATGTTTTGCCGACCAACGTTCCGGTAACGGCTGGTTTCGTTCGATGGTGACCCGGACGTCACCAGCTTGCTGATCATGAATTGGGCGATGAGCAGGTTGATGCACCAGGCGGACACCATCAGAACGTCCCGCCAGGGCCCCATGACTTCGGCTCCGAAGACCACCATCCAGGCAATGCCGATGACGGCCTGTGTGGACGCCCCTTGACCGATGGCGTAGGCGCGCATCATCGCAGCGGCGTGCTGGGCAATCCTGCCAAACCGCACGGCAACGAAGGCCCACGCGATCAAGCCGATCATCGAAAGACCCACGCCGACGCGAGCCCAATAAAGCAAGGCACCCTGGAGTTCCCGCGGGAACACGAAGGCATGGGTCATCCAAAGCCCCGTCAGGGCGCTCAGGAACCCTGCCACCATGACCGCCATGCCCATCCTCCGGTGCACGCTCGGCCATCGACGCCTCATGCCTGGCATGAATTGAAGCGCGCCGACGAGGCAGAACAGCGAACTGCTCAGGGCGTGCACAATGATCGGCAACGGGTAAGCGATGGCACGGGGATTCTCCGGCACGATGGCCGGTCCGCCCAACAGTTCGATGACGCGAAGCGTACCGGCAAGGCTCGGCACGGATGAATAGATGAGAATGAACGCAAGAAACATCCATTCATGACGGCTGAACAGCCACATGGGGAATACCTCGGGATTTGTGGGGCTTCGCCTGCTTCAGGCAGCAGGGCTGCGAGCAACAATGAACGGATTGGTGCGCTGGCGGCCGAAATGCGAGACGGTCTCGACCTCAAAGCCTGCGTCGGTCAGCTGCTGGACCAGTTCGGCCCTGCTCAGAGCGGTCACGCGCGGAGCGACACCAAAAACGGTCAGCAACCGGACCAGAGCGCGGATCGACAACGACCCGTCCTTCAGGCAGACGGTTTTCGAGATGAAAAGCCCGCCGGGCTTCAGCTGTTGGCGAACGCTTTTCAGTACCTGACCGATGTCGTCGACCAGATGCAAAAGACTGAAGGCGCAAACGGCATCGAACGGTCGCCCGTCGATCAGATCCGCCGCGTCGGCTTGCTGAAAGTCGATGTTGCGGGGCGTCTGTGATCCCAGCTTCGACTTTGCAATCTCGATCATCGCGCCGGAGATGTCGGTGGCGCTGACCTGCGCGACGCCCGGTGCCAGCTGCAGCGCGGTGCTTCCGGTGCCACAGCCGATTTCCAGGACGTGATCCGTCGTCCGCAGCAGTCCGCGGACACGAGTCAGTTTCTCTTCATAGGACGTTTGGTCCGCGACGGGTTTGCGGGCATATTTCGGGGCGATACGGTCCCAGAACGAACCGTCATTTGGGGTCGATAGTGCGGTTTGCATGAGTGTCTCCGTGGTTTCGGAGGCGTATATCGCTATACACGATTGAACTGTCGATTGCCAAAAACCGTACTTCTGCTATACAAAAATGCATGAACTGGCAGGCGATTTCGTTTGACTGGAACCAGGTCCGGGCCTTTCTCGCAACGGCCGAGGAAGGGTCGTTCAGCGCCGCGGCCCGGGCGCTGAAAACCACCCAGCCGACCATCGGAAGGCAGATTGCGGCCCTGGAAGAATCGCTCGGCGTGACGCTTGTCGAGCGCAATGCCCGTGGCCTCACCATCACGCAACCGGGCCGTGACCTGCTGGATCATGTCCGGGCCATGGGCGAGGCGGCGACGTTGATCTCGATGACCGCGGACGGACAGTCGCAGGCCGTGAAAGGCACGGTGACGGTGACGGCAACCGATCTCCTATGCGCGGCGATATTGCCTGCCGTCCTGGCGCCCCTGCGTCGCAGCGCTCCGGGTATCGTCGTGCGTCTGGTCCCTTCGAACGACGTCCAGAACCTCATGCAACGCGACGCCGATATCGCCATCCGGCACGTCCGCCCGGAGCAGCCGGAGCTCATCGGCCGGTTTGTCGGCGATTTCGGCGCCAACCTGTTCGGTGCCACCGACTATCTCGACGGAGTGGGGCGACCGCGATCGCTGCGCGAAATTGCCGACCTCGATTTCGTCGGCAATGCGGACCCCGAGCGCCTGATGACGCCTCTGCAAAACATGGGCATTCCTGTCCAGGAAGAAAACTTTGTCATATCCACCGACAGTGGCGTGGTTGCCCTGGAACTGACGAAGTCCGGATTTGGTGTTTCGATGCAGCCTGAGCTCCTTGCGGAAACCGTGCCTGGCATGGAGAGAGTCTTCCCTGGTCTTCCCTCCCCGCAGTTTCCGGTCTGGCTTGTGACGCATCGCGAGCTGCAGACGAGCCGCAGGATCCGTCTGGTCTTCGATGAGCTTGTGCAGGGACTGCGCCAAGCGCTTGAGACGTTCCACGCGGAATTTTGCACGTGAAGCCAAGGGCTGACCGTGGCGGATCGTGGTTTACCGATCGCTTAAGTCGGCATAGAACGCTTCAGAGTCCTTCTTACGGAACAGAAGACAATGGCGCTTGAAACCTGGCTCCTGTATCTCATTGCCTCGACGGCGCTGTGTGTCACGCCGGGGCCGAATTCGTTGCTCGCACTGGCGCATGGGGCGTCGCACGGCATCAACCGGACCCTCTTTACCGTTCTCGGAGGTGCGCTCGGCTTCACGCTGACGATCGCCGTTTGCATGGCCGGTCTTGGAGCCCTGCTGACGACCTCCGCGACGGCTTTTACCGTGCTCAAATGGATCGGCGCGGCATACCTCGTCTATCTCGGGATCATCACGTGGCGGTCACCGCCTCTGGCGGTCCGGGTGAACCCAAATCAGCCGCTGGCCAGGCGGCGCAAGTTGTTCACGCAGGGCTTCATGGCGGCGGCATCCAATCCCAAGGGCATCGTCTTCTTTGCAGCGTTCCTGCCACAGTTCATCGATCCCGAACGCTCGCAGCTCCTGCAGTTCGTCATTCTGACGGCCACCTTTGTCAGCATCGAGTTCGTCTACGAATTGGTGATCGCCGGATCGGCAACAAAGCTCGCACCCTGGCTCGGCAAAAGCGGCCTCGGCCGCTGGTTCAACCGCATCACAGGCGTCACCTTCGTCGGCATCGGCGGGTTGTTGGCGGTGGCGAACCGGTAGTCGGGCGCCTCACGGTCCGGAATATTTCGAAACATGCGATTTGACAGGTTGCTGTTGCTGGCTGGTCTCTTGATCTTTCTGGGATTTGCAGTTGCTCCAGAGTTCTACCCCGGGTCCGCTAATGGCAGTGTGTCATCCCTACTCGTTTTCTTATGGCTGGTCGCCGTTCTACCACCGATCTGCCCCCTCGGCGCAGCGATCCTGCGTCTGACGACGTCAAAACGGCTGCGGCTGCGGACGGGTGTTGTTCTCGTATGCTTGATCATACCGTGCGGTGCATTGTTGACGTTTATTGCTGCGGCTCTGTCGGGGCCAGGCGCCGCCATTGTATCTATTCAGGGCGTGTTGCTGACACTCGCCATCGCAAGTTCAATCTTGCTGATGGTGCGGGATGCGCAAAATCGCTTTGTCGGCAAACTGGCGTTGTTTGGAATAAGCCTGTCCACAGCGGCGGCAATCTGGTCGATTGCATCGATATTCGCCGTGACTATCCAATCTGAGCAAATTGCACGCGGAGATCCTTTCTGCGTGGCGCACCATGGGAGCTACGGGGGACCCATAACGTCCTTTACCGAATTGAGGGGATTTGAGTTTTACACAACTCGCAGCGGCTACAAATCGACGTCGCGTTTCTTTTTCCATGGTGTCCTGCGTGTCGAAACGTCGGAGGGCAACGCGTACTACAACTGGTCTCCACGACGCTTTAGGTTCGATCCGGTCCCAAATGAGGCGGACTTCATCGTCTCCCTGCGCTCGTCATGCACGCCAAAGGCAGATTTTTGGGGCAGTGTCTCCCTCGTCTAGAGGTGCGTTTCGCGCCCCCTAAACTTGCTCGAGAATCAGATACACTCGGTGGACTCGATTCCGCAATCTCAGGATTGTTTCCGTGCCGCCGAAGACCGCCGATAATCGCCCGCCGGGCGCCAAGCACGATTCCTCGCTGCCGCAGTGGGCGGTGGACAAGATGACGCGTAGGCGTGGGCGGCGGCATACCCACGAGATCTTCGATCCAAAACGCACCGCTCTTCTCGTCATTGACCTGACGCGAAGTTATGAGGATCTGCCTTGTGCCGCTTCGATCATCCCGCCGGTCACGCGCCTTGCCGAGACGATGCGCGGCCGGGGCGGCACCGTTGCCTGGGTTTTTCCGGCACCCATGCGAACAGACGACACCGCGCTTGCCGCGCTCTGGGGCGATGAGACGCTTCATCGCCATGTCGCGGATACGGCCGAGAAGAGCGAACGGAACGAGCCGTTTGCCGGATTGGTCCCGGCGTCCGACGACCTGATGGTGCAAAAGCAGGGCTACAGCGCTCTGTTTCCCGGCGCCTCGCCTTTGCACGCGCGCTTAACTGAACGCGGCATCGATACCGTAATTGTCACAGGCGTTCTGACCAACATTTGCTGCGAGAGCACCGCGCGCGATGCGTTCGCTCTCGGATACCGGGTGATCGTCGTGGCCGATGCCAACGCGGCGCGCAGCGACGAAGAACATCAGGCTTCGCTCTACAACATACTTCGCAATTTCGGCGACGTGCGGATGTCCGACGAACTTGTCGATGCGATCGCCGGCGGTGTCGACTGAGCCTCAGGCCTCGCCCCAACCGCCACCATTGGCGGTTTCTATGCGGATCTCGTCACCCGGTTCCAATGTCAGGCCACTGACGAAAGCGTTGGATTCGCTGCTGCCGTCAGCGCGGATGACCGTCAGGCTGTTGGTGCCGCCGGCTTCACCGCCCGAAAGGCCCCAGACCGGGTGCTTGTTGCGGCTGTAGCCGGCCGACAGCATGGCCTTTGCACGCGGCCGGTAGCAGACCGACAGGCCCTTGCCGCCAGTGTGATGGCCGCTTCCTTCATCGCCGTCGCTCAGGCGTTTCCAGCCGACATCGAGGCCATAGCGGGCCTCGCAGATTTCGACGGGACAGTTGTAGGTGTCGCCGTGGCCGGTGGAATACATGGCGCTCAGGCCATCGCGGTCCTTCGTGGCGCCCCAGCCACCCATCTGCGGTTCCACCATGGTGTAGCCGTGACCGGTGTCCGGATGTTGGCCTGCGATCACCGTGCCGCAGATGGAGGCGAAATGGCCGGCTGGCAGGCGCTCCGGCAGGGCCTGCGCCATGCAGCGCCACAGCATGTCGTAAAGCCGGATGCGGGTCTCGAAATAGTAGCCGTGCGGCGCCGTTCCGGTGGCGTGAAAGATGCTGCCGGGCTCGGTAATGACCTCCAGCGGCCGGAACGAGCCGTCATTGGTGAAGAGCTCGGGATCGACCAGGGCCTTGAAAATGTTCTGGGCCGAGGTAACAGCACCATCATGACTGGTGTTGTAAGGTGCAGCTCGCTGCTGAGGATTGCCGGTCAGATCGACCGTGAAGCGATCATCTGTTATGCGGATTTCGGCCTGCCAAATCGCACCATCGTCCTGCTCCTCCTCGACCCGGAAGGTGCCCTTTGGCAGCGCTGCCAGGCCCTTGAGAGCGCGGGCCTCACCCTCCTCGAACAGAGCTGACAATGCGGCCTCATAGGCCTCAATGCCGTAAATCTCCACGAGTTGCTCAATGCGCTGGCCGGCGCGACGGCTGGCCGCCACTTGCGCCCACAGATCTCCACGCGCGAAGTCCGGCAGGCGCGAGTTGGCGGAGATGATGTCGAACACCGCATCGATCCGTTCGCCGGCATCGAACAGGCGCACGGCCGGCAGCCGCAGGCCTTCCTGGAAAATCTCCTCGACATCGGTTGCCATGGAACCCGGCGTCTTGCCGCCAACATCATTCCAGTGGGCGATCGACGCCGTCCAGGCGACACAGCGGCCGGCGGCGAAAACCGGCATGGCGATGACCACGTCGTTGAGATGCGTTACCCCGCCGAAGTAAGGGTCGTTGGTGACGAAGAGATCGCCGTCGCGGATGGTCTCCAACCCGTTCAGGTCGACGATCTTCTTCACCGCCTTGTCGAGCACACCCACGAAGCCCGGAATGCCGGCGCCGGAGCTTGCCAGCCGCCCGCGGGCATCGGTGATGCCGGTGCCGGCGTCGAGCACCTCGTAGATGATCGGGCTCATGGCGGTCTTTTTCAGCACCGCGAACATCTCGTCGGTGGCGGCGACCACCGCCGCCTGGATAACCGACAGGGTCACGGTGTCATGGCCGGCGGTCACGTCTCTCAGGCCTCCACCACATGCAGGTCGCGCGGCAGTTCGGAGAAGATCTCCGGACCATCCTCGCGCAATATGACGATCTCCTCGAGCCGCAGACCGAAGCGGCCCGGCAGGTAGACGCCCGGTTCGATGGAAAACACCATGCCCGTGTCGAGCACCGTCTCGGAACTGGACGAGATGTAAGGGGGCTCGTGCACATCGATGCCAAGGCCGTGACCGGTGCGGTGAATGAAGTATTCGCCGTAGCCGTCATTGGTTAGCGATTGACGAGCGGCCGCATCGACTTCCTTGGCCTGGACGCCGGGTCGGGCCGCGGCCATCGCCGCTTCGACCGCCCGGTTGACGGCGGCATGGGCTTCGGCATAGCCCTCCGGCGCCTCGCCGATGGCGATCATGCGGGTCAAGTCGCTGGGATAACCGTCTTTGCGACCGCCGATATCGACGACGACGGCATCCCCATGTTGCAGCTTGCGGCTGCCGGTGTGGTGGTGCGGGAAAGCGCCGTTGGGGCCGGTGCCGACAATGGTGAAATCCGGTTTGGCGCCGTCGATCTTGTACTGGGCATGGATGGCCGCGGCGATCTCCAGCTCGCTGACGCCGGGTTTGGCGGCCGCATAGGCGGCCTGCATGGCCCGGTCGTTGATCAGCGCATTTTCCTTGAGCTTGGCAAACTCCTCGGGATCCTTGCGCATGCGCAGCGCACCAAGCGTCGGATCGGTGAACTGGTGCGCGGCGCCCGGCAACCGATCGAGCAGCAGCAGAGCGAAATCGGCACGCATGGTTTCGTCGAGCACCACGTTTTTGGCCGAACCCGCTCCGATATCTGCAAGGGCCGCATCCAGTGCACCGCCGGCACCATCGGCATCATCCCAGGAGTGCATGCTGATATCGGTATGCTCGCGGCTGCCTTCAACATTGATCGCCGGCATCAGAAACGTCTCACCGCCGCCGTTGACGAGGAGCAGGCACGGGCGCTCGTCCGCATGAGGGTGAAACCCCAGCAGCCACTGCATGTGAGTGCCCGGTCCGAGCGCCAGCAGATCGGCTCCCTGTTCGCTCATCTTGGCGCGCAGTGCCGCGAGCCGCTTCTGTGCCGCATCAGGCATGGTAATGTACCTTTCCATTTTCTTTCTGGCCGCCGACAACGACCCGATTGCCGAAGGCTTCGCCTTCATCAAAGCCGCCGAAGCGGGCAATTTCCTCTTCCGACGGCGCTTCGCAGGACCACTTGCGGCTCGGCACCCAGCCGCAGCCACGCTTCAGCAGCGCTCCGTATTCGGCGCGTTTCAGCGCTGCGATCGACGGGTCGATCACCGGCACGCCGAGCGCCTCTTCCATTTCGCGATAGAAGCCGAATTCCAGCGTGCAGCCGAGAATCAGCGCCTCGGCGTAGTCTTCCTCGACCGCCTTGCGACCGGCTTCCAGCAGCCGCCGGAACGTCTCGTCGTGGTCGCGCTGGAACTCGTTGACGCCGAGTTCGACGTGGTAGAAGCCGGAAAGCCGGTCTTCATAACCGTTTTCGCGCACGACAGCGTGCATCTGGTTCACCCATTTGCGCCGGCCGACGATGATGCCGAACCGGTTGGCGAGGCTGGAAGCAATCTCACAGCTGGCAGCACAGGGCGCCGTGACCACCATGTCACCGGAGATCTCGCGAGCATCATGCAGCGCGGTATCGTAGAAGCAGCCGATGGCAAGCGCATCGAATCCTTCCCGCGCCGCGCGGCGGGTCGCCCGAATGATGCCGCGGGTCACGATCGCCTCGTAGGAGCGGAACTCGATATGGGTGAAACCGCCGTCGTCATCGGGCAGCGAGGTGACGTGCACCTCGGTATCCGGCAGGCGGTAGTCCTCGGCCATCTTGGCAAACAGGCCGTCATCGGCGCCGCGGTTTCCCACGGGGCTCAGATACATGATCTTGACCGGCGTATCGGTGGTCATAATTGCCTCCTTCGTTTGGGTCCAAAAACCGCTTTAAAATCGAGCGGGATGCTATTCGACCCCGTAGATCTCCCTGGCCCGCTCCGGCGTGATCAGGCCGTTCTTGATGTCGCGCCGAACCAGCTCCGGGTCGCGTTCCTTCGGATCGCCCAGCCCGCCGCCGTTGCCGGTGACGACGCGGATCACATCGTCGCACTGGGTGGTCAGTCCGGAGACGAAGGCGAAGCGTTGGGTCTCGCCTTCCTGCGGCCGGAACTCGACATAGTTGGGCGAGCCCTCGGCGCCGCCATCGACCGGCCAGGCGGGGAATTTCGAGCGGGTGTAGCCGGCGGTCAGGAACCCGTTGTCCGCGCGAACCCGGTAATCCATGACGATGCCGCGGCCACCGGTGTACTTGCCCTCGCCGCCCGGCTCCATGTTGAGTTCCATGCGATCGACGTAAAGCCCGTTGCGCGCTTCGTTGATCTCGGCCGGGCAATTGTAGGTCTCGCCATGAAAGCCACAGAAGACGGCGTGATTGCCGTCGCCGTTGCGACTGGCGCCCCAACCGCCGAGCTGTGGTTCGATGATCGTGTATTGCCGGCCCGTATCCGGATGGATGCCACCAATGAAGGTTCCGCAGACGGAAGCAAAATGACCGGCAGCCAGCCGCTCCGGCATGTGCGGCGCCAGGCAGCGCCACATGATGTCATAAACCCGCAGCTCGATCTCGTAGTAGAAGCCGATCGGTGCCGGTTCCTTGGCATGGAAGACCGACCCTTCGCGTGTCAACAGGTTGATCGGCCGGAACGAACCGCCATTGGCCGGCGAATGCGGGTCGGTCAGCGACTTGAAGATCATCTGCGCCGCCACCATGACGCCGTCGCGGCTGGTGTTGACCGGGTTGTCCGCCTGGTCCGGATTGTCACGAAGATCGACCGTGAACTCGTCATCGCCAATGGTGATCTTGACGTTGAAGATGCGGCCGTCGTCCTGCTCTTCCGACAGTTCGAACGTGCCCTTGGGCAGGTCGGCAAGCGATGCTCGCGACACTTCCTCACCAAAATCCATGAACGAAGTCATGGCGTTCTCGAACGTGTCGACGCCGTATTTCTCGGCAATTTCCCGCAGCCGCCGGTCACCGACGCGAACGGAGGCAATCGCCGCCCAGACGTCGCCTTCCAGCACGTCCGGCATGCGCGAGTTGACCTTGATGATGTCCATGACGGAGCGGATCGGCTGACCTTCCGAAATGATCTTCACAGCGGGCAACCGAATGCCTTCCTGGAAGATTTCGGTCGCCTCTCCGGAAAGCGAACCCGGCGCCATGCCGCCGACATCGGAGTTGTGGGCGATGTTGGCAGTCCAGGCGATGATATGGCCGCCAGCGAAGACCGGCATGGCGACAACGATATCGTTGAGGTGAGTGACGCCGCCGTAATAGGGGTCGTTGGTCGCGAAGACATCCCCCGGCTTGATGTCACCGGGCTGATCGAACTTGGCGATGATCACTTTCACCGCCTTGTCGAGTACGCCGATGAAAGCCGGGATGCCGGCGCCCGAGGATGCCAGTTCGCCCTTTCCGTCCATGATGCCGGTGCCCATGTCGAGCACCTCGTAGATGATCGAACTCATCGCCGTCTTCTTCATCGCCGCGAACATCTCGTCGGCGGTTGCCTGCAGCGAGTTCTGGATGATTTCCAGGGTGATCGGATCGTTGGAAGCGTTAGCCATGGCGGATCTCCCTATTCCCGGATTTCGATGTGGATGTTGCCGTAGCCGTCAAAGGACACCCGGTCGCCCGGATGCACGACGACGGTTGTGCCCGGATCTTCGACGACCGCCGGCCCGGTGAAGGTCATGCCCGGCCGCAGCTTTTCGCCGTCGTAGATGTCGGCCTCGTGGATGCCCTCCAGCGCATAATCGACTTGGCGGCGCCCCTTGATCGCCGGTGTCGCATCGCTGTCGCCCAGGTCTTCGCGGCGCATTTCCAGCTTGCCCACCTCGGCAGACGCGACCAGGTGAATGCCCACGACTTCGACGGGAGCATCGAGCCTGTAGGTGTATTCACGCTCGTAGGTTTCGTGGAAGTCCGCCTCGATCTGGGCAATGCGGTCGGCGGTGATGGCGCCTTCCTCCAGCAGCACCTCGGTGGTGTGTTCCTGGTTCTGGTAGCGGAACTTTCCGAAGCGGTGGAATTTGACCTTGCCCGGCTCGACGCCTTCGGCCTCGAATTGCGACCGGGCGAGCGCTTCGGTTTCGGCAAAGACGGCTTCCAGCGCCTCGGCGCCCTGCGCATCGAGATCGACCAATCGGGTGACGAAATAGTCGCGCCGGAGGTCGGACATCATCATGCCCCAGGCGGAAAAGACCGGTGCGCCGGCCGGCACCACAACTTTCTTGACGCCGAGTTCCTGGGCCAGGGCCGAAGCGTGCATGGCGCCACCGCCGCCAAAGGCGACGAGGGTAAAGTCGCGTGGATCGAAACCGCGATTGAGCGATACCAGCTTGAGGGCATTGACCATGTTGTTGTTGGCGATGCGGACAATGCCGCGGGCTGCCTCGTCGGTGCTGGTTCCGAGTTTCTCGCCAACGGCTTCCATGGCCTTGCGGGCGGCCTCCATGTCGGCCTCGATTTCGCCGCCGCAGAAGTAGTCGCGGTTGATGCGTCCGAGCCAGATATTGGCGTCGGTCGTCGTGGCATTGGTGCCTCCGCGTCCATAGGCCGCCGGACCGGGCTGGGCGCCCGCCGATTGCGGACCGACATGCAGCTTGCCGAAATCGTCGACCCAGGCGATGGAACCGCCGCCGTTGCCGATTTCGACAAGATCGACCACCGGCACCATGATCGGATACCCGGCCGAGGTGCGGTCACGCTCGATCCAGTAGTCGGTCATGATTTTCACCTGACCGTTCTCGATCAGCGAACATTTGGCCGTCGTGCCGCCAATGTCGAGCGCCAGTACGTTGGGTTCGCCGATCAGCTTGCCGAGTTCGGCGGCACCCCAGAAGCCTGAGGCCGGACCAGATTCGACCATGGTGATCGGAATGCGCGACACCGCGTCGAGCGAGTCGACCCCGCAGTTGGACTGCATGACATACAGGCTGCCGTCGAAACCGTCGCCGCGCACGCCGTCGCTGAGGCGCTGCAGATAGCGTTCGGCCACCGGCTGCACGTAGGCCGACAGCACCGCCGTGTTGGTGCGCTCATATTCGCGCCATTCGCGAGTGATCTGGTGCGAAGCAACGACGGAAACATCAGGCCACAGCCGACGCAATTCGTCGGCCGCCGCCTTCTCATGCGACGGATTGGCGTAGGAATGCAGGAAACAGACCGCGACCGCCTCAACGCCCTCCTTCTGGAAATCTTCGACAATGGCCGGCAAACCGGACAGGTCGAGCGGCGCCCGCTCTTCGCCGCGATAGGTCATGCGACCGGGCACTTCTCGGCGCAAGTACCGCGGCACGAAAGGCTCGGGCTTCTGATAATGCAGGTTGAAGAAGTCCGGCCGGTTGCCGCGGGCGATTTCCAGCGTATCGCGAAAACCGTCTGTCGTGACCAGGCCGACCTTGACGCCCTTGCGCTCGGTCAGCGCGTTGATCACCACGGTGGTGCCATGGGCAAGAAAATTGACGGTCGCCGGGTCGACCTCGCCTTTCTTCAGGACGTTGAGCACACCCTGCTCGAAATCCGGCGGGGTCGTGTCAGATTTGGCCGTGCGCACCGTTGCGCGTCCGGTGTCGAGATCGGTCTCGAAACAGACCAGATCGGTGAAGGTTCCGCCGACATCCGTCGCAACGCGAATGGATTTCGCAGGCATCAGTTTTCTCCCTCGTAAGGCAGCGCCGCGTGCGCCAGGAAACAGGCGGCGCCAGGCAATTTCAGTTGTTCGGATAGGGCAACGCGTGCGGGCGTGTAATGCCCGGCGACATCAAGGCAGTTGAGCGTGCCGAGGATCCTGCCGGCGACGATAACAGGCACGTTGATCACCGACTCGCAGCCGAGAGACTGGATCAATTCATGATCGTCGAAAACTTCTGCTATGCCTTCAATCGTGTTGGCGACGAACGTTTCCTGCCGGTCGAGAACGCGGCCGGTCCACAATCCGTCACTCACTTCCTTCGTGCCCAGAACCGGATAGGCGTCGGGCATGTTGGAATAGATCCGCTGCGCCAGGCGGTTCACCGGATCGAAGGTCATGAGCGTAAACAGCCGCACCCCGATCAGCGCATCGGTGAGGGTCGCCATGGCATCGAACACCGTCTGCGGCTGGTTGCCGCCCTTCGCCAGAGCCACGGTGAAATCATCATGTGCCGACATCGACTTCGTCCTTTGCAAGTTGATCGCGCAACTCGAGTTCCTCGTCATCAATCACCGGCACGGCGCTGATGAGCTGGCGCGTATAGGGATGTTCCGGGCGGGCAAACAATTGCTCGGTCACGCCGAGCTCCACCAGCTTGCCTTTTTCGAAAACAGCGACCCGATCGGCGATGTTGCGCACCACCGAGAGGTCGTGGGTGATGAAGATGTAGCTGAGGCCACGGGCGGGCCGCAGCTCGTTGAGCAATTTCAGCACTCGCGCCTGGACCAGCACGTCGAGCGCCGACGTGGGTTCGTCGAGCACCACAAGCTGCGACTGGCAGGCGAGCGCCCGGGCTATCGCCACACGCTGGCGCTGGCCGCCTGAAAGTGCCGCCGGCATGCGGTTTGCGAAGTCCGCCGGCAGGCCAACTTCTTCCAGAAGCTCTCCGATGCGTTTCTTGCGGCCCGACCGTTGGCCGATGCCGTGCACGTCGAGCGCCAGCCGCAGGGACGCGCCGATGGACCGTTTGGGGTTGAGCGACGACAGCGGGTTCTGCTGCACCAGTTGGATGGCGCTTCGGTGCTCGAGCGTGCGGCGCGCCGGCAGCACCTGGCCGCGGAAGCGGATCTCGCCGGAGGTCGGCGGGTAGATGCCAAGCACCATGTTGGCGAGCGTGCTCTTGCCGGAGCCGGACTCGCCGACGATCGCCACACACTCGCCCTCGCCAACATCGAGCGATACCGTATCGACAGCTCGGATCTCATGGCTGTCTACATGGAAAGTCTTGGAAACGCTGGAGATCGAGAGGATCGGCTCGCTCATGAGGCAGCCTCCCGTTCATGAACCTCCAGAGGCGCCGTGAATTCGGCGGCATTGTCCTCGATGTCTGGGATTCCGCCTCCGGTGATGCGCGGCACCGCGGCCATGAGTGCACGCGTATAGGGGTGACGCGGCTCCTCGAACAGCGCCCGGGTCGGACCCTCCTCGACGATGCGGCCCTTGTAGATGACGTAGACCCGGTCGGCGAATTCGCGCACCACGCCAAGATTGTGGGAGATGAACAGCACTGCGGTGTGATGTTCCTCGACCAGCCGGCGCATCAGGTGCAGGGTCTGCGCCTGTACCGTGACGTCGAGCGCCGTACCGGGCTCATCGGCGATCAGAAGCTTCGGCTCATTGGCGAGCGCCATGGCGATCATGACCCTCTGGTTCATGCCGCCCGACAGCTGGAACGGATACGAATGCAGCACCCGGTCGGGTTCGGTGATCGACACCTCGTTGAGGATCGATGCGGCGCGTTCCCACGACGCCTCCCTGGTCAGCCCGGCATCGCCGCGCAACAGCACCTCGTGAAATTGCTTGCCGATGCGGTAGACCGGATTGAGCGACGAGGTCGGGTCCTGGAAAATCATCGACATGGCGGTACCGCGCAAATGATGGCGCTGCGCTGCGGGCAGGTCATCGAGATCGCGGCCATCGAACCGCACCTCGCCCGATATTCGGGCCGCGCGCAGCGACTGCAGCAGCCCAAGCACGATGCGCGCCGTTACCGACTTGCCGGAGCCGGATTCACCCACCAGGGCGACCCGTTCGCCGGGCATGATGTCGAGCGAGATGCCGTGCAGGACTTCGGAATATCCGCGCCAGCTCTTGAAGGAGAGCGTCAGGTCCTTGATCGACAGGGTCGGCGTCATGTGTCGCCTCCCAGAATATCGCGGAGTGCATCGCCCAGCAGGTTGAAGCCGAAGACGGCAATCAGGATGGCGAGCCCCGGGAAGACGGTCAGCCACCAGGAGTCGGGCAGGTATTTGGCGCCATCGGCAACCATCGAGCCGAGATCCGGCGTCGGCGGCTGAACGCCAAGGCCAAGGAAGGAGAGCGACGACGCGATGATGATAACGAAGCCGAGATCCAGCGTCATCTTGGTGATGACCGCCGGCACGCAGTTGGGCAGAATCTCGCGGAAGATGATGTGCAGCCTGGAGGCGCCGATCACTTCGGCCGCCAGCACATAGCCTTCCTCGCGCTCGCCGCGGGTGATGTTGTAGACAAGCCGCGTGTACCAGGGCCACCACATGGCTGTGACCGCCAGCATGCCGTTCAGCAGCGTCGGCTCCAGCACGCCCATGATGGACATGGCGAGCACCAGCGGCGGGATCGACAGGAAGACGTCGGTGAGGCGCATCAGCAGATATTCGGTCCAGCCACCGAGATAGCCGGCGACCAGGCCGATGGTGACACCGATCGGAACGGCGATCGCCAGCACCACGATGCCCAAAAGCAGCGAGATGCGATAGGCGTAAATGATGCGGCTGAACATGTCGCGGCCGACCAGATCGGTGCCCATCAGATAGGGAAGTTCCGGCGCCTTGTTGAAATTGGCGAAATCGACCACCGCCCCCGCGTGTTCCGGAAACGGAGCAATGAAGTCGGCAAAGATCGCGGACAGGACCACCAGTGCCACCAGGATAACGCCCAGCAGCGACAGCGGATTCGACAGCAGAATGTAGACCGTGCGCTTCATGGCGCCCTCTGCGAATGACGAATGCGCGGATTGATGAAGGCGATGAGCAGATCGACGATCAGGTTGGCGATCAGGAAGGTCGCCGAAATAATCAGCACCGTGCCGACGATGGCGTTGAGGTCCTTGCGCAGGATCACCGCGACGCCGTAACGCGACAGTCCGGGCCAGGCGAAAATCGCTTCGACCAGGAAGGCGTTGCCGAGCATCGCCGCAAAATCCAGGCCGATGATGGTCAGCGACGGGATCAGGGAAGGCTTGAACGCATATTGATTGGCTATGCGCTTTTCCGGAAACCCGTAGGACTGGGCCATCTCAATGTATGGCTTGTCGTAGGTCTCCACCATGTTGGCGCGGGTCAGCCGCGCCGCCTGGCCGATGCCCGACAGCGCCAGTGCGAAGGCCGGCAGCACCAGATGCCAGGCAGCATTGCCGAAAGCCCGCAGATTACCGGCTATCAAAGTGTCGACGAGCAGGAAACCGGTGACGGGCGCGATCGAGTAGGTGTCGCTGATGCGGCCCGTCACCGGAAACAGCGGCAGGAAAAATGCGAAGAGCAGCATCAGGATGACCGCCCAGACAAAACTGGGCGCTGAAACCCCGAGCAGCGAGACCAGCCGAATGGCATTGTCGGTAAAACCGCCCCGGTAGCGCGCCGACAGGATGCCAAGCGGCAAACCAAAGCCGATCATCATGATGCCGGCGACGAGCACCAGTTCCAGCGTTGCCGGCAGGAACTGGGCGATGTCGGCGGTGACGGGCCGGTTGGTATAGAGCGAAATTCCGAGATCACCCCGCGCCAGGTCCGCCAGGAAATAGCCGTACTGCTCCCAGATCGGATCATCGAGATGCAGTTCTTCGCGCAACTGCGTGATCTGCTCAGCCGTCGCGTTCGGACCCAGCGCGATGCGCGCCGGATCGCCGGGAATGACCCGGGCGATGGCGAAGATCAGCATCGAGACCCCAATGAGCACTAGCAATGAGGTACCAAGCCGCTTCGCGAGGAGGCGGAGGACCGGCGTCATGGCGCAGTTCCAGTTCGGTTATGACCGGGACGGTTTTGACCGGGACGGATTTGAAACCCGCCCCGGCCCAGGGAGATTACTCTTCGACTTCCATCAGGCGGAACGAAAAGCCCATGCCGTCGAGGCCGAAGGCCTGAGACGGATCGCTCAGCGCCGGCGCCTTCACCCGGTTGCTGGCGACGAAGACCGACTGACGATCATAGCCGTAGACTGTCGGCGCGATTTCCATCAGCCGTGCATTCAGCTTGGTGTAGGCGGCGTTGCGAGCTTCCTCGGTGGGCGCCGAACGGCCCTCTTCCAGCAGCTTGTCGACTTCCGCGTCATTAAGATACTCCGGCGATTGCCAGGTGCCTGCAGCCGACGAGTGGTACATGCCGTAGAGCAGCGTGTCCGGGTCGCCGGTGACGGCGTTGACGAAGAGCTGCGATACATGCGGCGTGTTCTCCGGCTTGGAGACCTGCTCGGCGAAGAGCGCCCAGGGCAGTTTCTTGATCTCCGACTTGATGCCGAGTTCGGCGAAATTGGCCTGCATCAGAAGCGCAAAGCGCTCTTCGATCGGAACTTCCGCAATCCAGGACAGTTCCAGGTTAAAGTCGGCCGGATCGTATTTGCAATCGGCCAGGTGCTTTTTCGCCGCTTCGATATCGCGGCCCAGATTCTGACCAGCCGGATTGGCGCCGAACATGCCAACCGGAATGGCGCCGGTCGAGGGCGAGCCCTGGCTGATGTCGTCGGTCACGGCAATCATCTTGATGGCCGAGCCATAGTCGAAGGCCTTCGACAGCGCGAGCCGGCAATTCGGGTCGTCCATCGGCGGCTTGGTGGTGTTGAGCTTCAGATAGAACGCACCCGTGCCACTTTCGGTCAGCAACTGCGCACCATCATCGACCAGCGCCTTGATGACTTCCGGCGGCAGCCACTGCGAGGCGATGTCATGCTCACCCTGGGCAATCAGCGTGCGAACCGTAGCCGGCTCCAGGCCATAACGCAGACGCACCGTGTCGGGAGCCGCGTCGGCAATGCCGAGGAAGTAATCGCCGTTCTTTTCCATGACGGTTTCTTCCTGCGGATTGTGCGAAGCGATCTTGTAGGCGCCGGTGCCAGCACCGTTGGCCGACAGATAGGCCTCGCCCCAGTCCTTCATGTCGCCCTCGCCATCTCCCAGATTGGCCATGACGGTCTGCTTGTCGACGATCGGCAGGCGCACCAGCGACGCGACGAAGGGCGCGTAGGGCTCCTTCAGGTTGAACTGCACGGTGTTCGCATCGACGGCTTCGGCGCTGTCGACATTGGCGAACAGATAGGACAGCCCCTTGCCGAGCGCCTTCATGCGATCGACCGAAAACACCACATCCTCAGCCGTCAGCGGATTGCCGCTCTGGAATTTGACGTCAGGCCGCAGCTTGAAGGTGAAAGTCTTGCCCGACCCCTCCCAGCTTTCGGCCAGATGCGGCACGTGTCCGGGGCCGCCCTGACGCGGCAACACCAGCGTGTCGTAGAGGTTGAACATCAGAATGGAGTCGGCATAGTCGGAGGCCTTGGCCGGGTCGATTTCGCCAACGGCGACCTCGTCCAGGCGCAACACTCCGCCGGCCTCGGCCTTCATCGGCAGGGCCGTCAGTGCCGTCGACAGGATTGCCGCGGCGGTCAGCGATTTCAAAAACGTCGTCATGTTTTCATGCTCCCCTTCGTTTCACGAGTTCAGTCTGTGGTTTGCGGCGCAGACTTGTGTCCGGCCCGGTGCCCCGGCTTGTCGGATTCCGCCGGGTTTTCCCCAAACACATCCATCGTGCAAACGTGCAGGATCGATGTGGTCTGGTCGGTATGGTTCCAGGAGGAATGGCGATCGGTGGAGTCGAAATGCAGTGAATCGCCCGCTTCCAGAACGGTCGTTTGGCCATCGACTTCAACGGTTATGGCCCCGCTGAGGACGAAGAACAGTTCCTCTCCTTCGTGCTGGATCGGTTCCGAGCGGTAGCCCGGAGGCTCATGGACGATGACGCTGTTGAGCACATGGCCCGGAAAGCTGGCCGACACGCGCTCGTAGTGCAAAGCCGCGTTGTCGACCGCGTAGACCGGCCGCTCGTTGTGCCGTGTCGTCGGCGACTTGCCCTCCGGCTGCGACAGGAACTCGGTGAGATGGGTCTGCAGAACCTTCGATATTGATGCCAGCGAAGACAGGGACGGCACCGTCAGTTCGCGTTCGACCTGCGAAATGAAACCAACCGACAGGCCGGCTCCATCGGCCACATCCTTGAGCGTCAGCCCCAAATCGCGGCGACGCCGACGCAACCGTTCGCCGAGCGGCGCGTCGCTGGAGATATCCGGTTCCTTGTCGGATGCCTTGACCGAAGCCAACCCGTCCTCCCGTTTTAGTATTGGTAAAATTGTGGACCGAGAGAGGAAGCGGAGTCAAGCACTTTTTACCAATACTAAAATTCTGCGAGGGTTCGAGTGACCTTCGACGGCGATGTTTCAGAAAAAATTGAATGCCGTGTCGAATTCGGCGCTCCAGCGGTGTCCTATAGGCGCAACCCGAACTTGGAGGATGACATGAAAGTAGTAATGCTGATGATGGCACCGGAGGATGCACATGGTGAAACCGCGCCGAAGGAAGTGGTGCAGGCAATCGGCGGTTACACCATGGACCTGGCATCGAAGGGCATCGTCACCGGCGGCCAGCAGTTGCGCGGAATCGGCGAGGGTTTTCGCGTCGAACAGAACGGTGATATCGGCCGGGTGATCGACGGACCCTACGCTGAAATCAAGGAACTGGTCGGCGGCTATTTCGAGATGGAGGTCAGCTCAATGGATGAGGCACGCGAATTGGCGACCAAATGCCCACATCTCAAGATCGGGCCCATCATGGTGATGCCGGTCGTGCCGCGTGGCTGAGGGATCCTTCGATCCCCTTCTCGCCACCCGGCTGGTGCGCAGCGAATGGAGCCGCATGGTGGCGATCGCGCTGCGCATCCTGGGCGATCTGGACCTGGCACAGGACGTCGCCCAGGAGACCTTGCTGGCTGCCGTGCGCACCTGGCCGACGGATGGCATTCCAACCAATACGGGCGCCTGGCTCGCGACAGTTGCTCGAAGGCGGGCGCTGAACCAACTGCGCAGCCGGGGTCGCCGCAGTGAGGTGGCGCTGCATGATGATTTGCCCGGTTCAAGCGAACTTGCCGAAGACGATCGCCTGGCCCTTCTTCTGCTGTGTTGCCACCCAACCCTGTCGCACGACGCCAAGGTGACACTCACCCTGCGGCTTGCCGGAGGTTTGTCGACCCGGGAAATCGCCCGCGGTTTCGTCGTTGACGAAAAGACCATCGGCCAACGCATATCCCGGGCCAAGCGACACCTGAGATCAATTCCCGATCCGTTGAAGGAACCGGTGCCGGACGACATGGGGCCTCGCATCCAGGCGGTTCTGGAGATCATCTACCTGATCTTCAACGAAGGCTACCTGAGCGATACGCAAGAGCCGATCCGCAGCGAGTTCATGTGGGAGGCTGCGATGCTGGCCGACCAGCTGACGCAGCTGGCACCGGATCTGCCGGAAGTCTGGGGTCTTTCTGCCCTTGTCCATCTGAAAACCGCCCGGACGGCGGCTCGGCTCACGGCCGCCGGGCATCTGGTGCCGCTTGACGAACAGGATCGGCAACGCTGGGACCGGGAAGCGATCCGAAGGGGCGAAAGCCGGCGGGCCGCAGCTGTCGGCGCAGCCCGGCGCGGTATTCCGGTCGGCACCTATGTTCTGCAGGCCGAAATCGAGGCGCACCATTGTCGAGCCGAGCGATTTGCCGACACCGATTGGCATTCGATCGATGCGCTCTACGAAGCGCTCGTCGACCTGACCGGCAATGCCGTCGCAAAACTTGGCTGGACCGTTGCCCGCAGTTACGCGGTTTCGCCGCAGGCCGGCCTTGACCTGCTCGATCGGCAGGACTGCGAAAAACATCTGCCCGGATACGATCTGGCTGCAGCAACTCGCGCAGATCTATTGCGCCGCAAGGGCGATTTTGAGCGGGCGGCGGCTCTCTATCGAGATCTGGGCATGGCGACCAAACCGGGTCCACAGCGGGATCTGTACCATCGCCGCCTGACGGAGTGTGGAGGGTAGCGTCCGGCGGTTCTGTCGAAAAGAACTGAACATTTTTCTTGCGACCCGGAATAAACCTCGGTGACCCGCGTTTCCACCATGACCCGCCTTTGAAGCGGCTCCATGAGACAAGGAAACGACGGTATGGAAGAGTTCGACAACAACCGCCTGCAAGCTGCAAAACGCGCCTTTTCGACACGACGGGTGCCCGAAGGCGCGATGAAAACGCTGATCGCCGGCCCACAGCAGCCCGGCGCTGGCGACCTGGTTCTGGCCAGGGTGACCGAGATCGGATCGCACAAGCGCATCGAACTGCCATCCGGAAGGCGGGCGTTGCTTTCGGTCGGCGACGAGATCGTGCTCGCCTATGGCGACCGCTATGCCCCTGATCAGTATGAAGCCTATGTGCCGGCTGACCTCGGCTCCTGCCACATGGTTGCCGCCGGCGGCGTGGCCGCCCTGGCCCGGTCCTGGCATGATGGCCTGTCCGGCCCGACGCGGATCGAGCCTATCGGCCTTGTCGGCAACGACGAGGGCTCGCCGATCAATCTGCGCGATTTCGCTCTGCCGGAAGCAACCGGCTCCCTTCCTTCGAGCGTTTTCGCTGTCTTTGGCACGTCTATGAACGCCGGCAAAACAACGACCGCCGCCGCCCTCGTCAAAGGGTTCGCGGCTGCAGGCTGCCGGGTTGGTGCCGCCAAGGTCACCGGCACCGGCGCCGGCGGCGATCTGTGGATGATGCGCGACTACGGCGCCGCCGAGGCCCTCGACTTTACTGACGCGGGCTACGCGACGACCTTTGGGGTCTATCACGGCGATCTTCAGCGCGCGACGCAGTTGCTGCTCCAAGCCCTCGGCGCAAAGGGCTGCAGCGTTGCGGTCGTGGAAATCGCCGACGGGCTCTATCAGGAAGAAACCGCGGCACTTGCCAGCTCACGGTCGTTCCAGTCGCTTCTGTCAGGCACCTTTTTCGCCGCCGGCGATGCCATGGGTGCCGTTGCGGGCGCGGCACGCCTGGTCGATCTGGGACACAATGTGCTGGGTATTTCCGGAGCAATGACCCGCTCACCCCTGGCCGTACGGGAAACCGGCGCTGCAGCCTGTGCCCCGGTTTACACACTCGATGACATGATCGCGCCGAGCGCCACCTCGCTATGGCTCGCCTGCGGCGAGGCCAAGCGCGCGGCAGGCGGGTAGGACCATGCCTCGACTGTGGACACCCGGGCGGCTGCTCCGCATTTGCGGGCTCTTGGCGCTCGGTGTGTGTCAGGCGCTGGCGGCGATTGCGGCGGCAATAGCCGCCGCGAGGCTGCTCGGTCAATCCGGGCCGCCGCCCCTCCTCCTGGCGGTAGCGGCAGGCGCCGGCGCCATCGCGGTCATCGCCTTGCGCGTGCTGCAACGACGCCTCGCCGAGCAGTTCGCACTTGCCTATGTCAAGGAGCTGCGCCTGGCTCTGATCAGCCACGTGCTGCGCATGCCGGCCAACGGCAAGACGTTGCGATTCGGCTCGGTCATGACGCGGGTGGTCAATGATTTCTCAGCCATACGCCTGTGGCTTGCCAGCGGTCTGGTGTCGACATTGGTGGCGGGCTGCGTCTTCCTCACCGTCGCTGCCTACCTCGCCATCGCAAACGTTGACGCACTGCTGGCTCTTTCGCCGGCGCTCCTTCTCTGGCTGCTCGTTCCGGTGTTGGTGTGGAAGCCGCTTGATCGCAGCATTGCCGACAGCCGCCGTCGACGCGGCCGCATTGCTGCAACCGCCGGCATCATGCTGAGAGGCCGAATGTCCTATCTTGCCTTCGGCCGCCATGGCTCTCTGATCCGTAAGCTTGGACGACAGTCCGACCGGCTGAACCACGCACTCACCGGCCGCGCAACGCTTTCCGGGCTGTTGCGATCCTCCAGCGATATCGTGCTGCCGGTCACCGCCGTTCTGATCGGCCTTGCCGGCACCGCGTCGAACGCTGAAACCCTGGGCATCCTCATCATGGTCACGGGGGTCGTCGTTACTCAGCTCAATGCGATCGCCCTGGCCGTCGAATACCGTCTGGCCCATCGTGTTGCCGTCGCGCGTCTGAAGGCCATTTTCGACCGGCCTACACTCGCGCTTGATGGTGGGTCCGGACACCTGAAACGGACCGATCAAGGTCGCCGGCTAAGCGTCGACGACCTGACCATTCCCTCTGGACGCCGTCTGTCGTTTCGTGTCGACAAGGGCGAGCGGGTGACGCTGACAGGCCTTGTTGACCAAGACGTTCACGAACTTTTCCTGGCGATTGCCGGACTGGCTGGGCCAATGGGTGGGACCATTCGGCTGGATGGCAGGGCCGCGGAGGAAATCAGCCGACGCGACTGGCTGCGCAGCATCTGCCTGCTCTCGCCGGCCTTGCCGACCATTCCGGGGAGCCTTTCCGAGAGTGTCGCGATGGGCAATCCGACGACCGTCTCCGGAACGGAGCGCGCGCGCCTGTGCAAACGGTTCGGCCTGACGACGGAAGACCTGAATGGAAAACTGCGAGAAGACAGTCACCTGACGCCGGACCAGGCGGCGGCGTTACGGGCCGTGCGCTGCCTGCTGCGGGGCGCCTCACTGGTGCTCGTCGACGATCCAGACCTGCTGCGCAATACTCCTCTGCGCATGTGCTTTCTGGAGGAGATCGAGCGCCGAGGCACGACGCTGGTCATAGCCTCTGCCGGCATGCCCACAGCGGTCAGCGGCCGCCGCATCGAGCTCGGTCGAAAGGGCGGAAGAGCAGCGTGACGGTGACGATCGTTTTCGTCTTGTGCCGCCTGCCGGAATGCCTATGTAAGACACATGAAATCGCCTCGTCGCATCGCTGCCACCATCTTGCTCATCGTCGCCGTGCCCTACCTTGCCGTGACGGCCTACATGTACGTGTACCAACGGGACATCATGTACAATCCGGGCGGAGATGCCGGCCCGGTGCTGGCCGGCGAGATGCCCGGTGTCAGCGTTGAAACGATACCGATGCGCGACGGCACGCGGGTCACGGTCTGGCGGGCTGAACCGACCGACGATAACCTTCCCACGGTTCTCTATTTCCACGGAAACTCGGGCAACCTCACCTCGCGCGAACCACGTTACAAACAAATTCTCGACGCCGGATACGGCCTCTATGCGCCGACCTATCGCGGCTACCCGGGCAGCGAAGGCTCACCAACGGAAGCAGCGCTGATCGCGGACGCGCTGGAACATTTCGACCGGCTCGACGAGAACGCCGACGACATCGTGCTTTACGGTGAATCGCTCGGCTCCGGCGTTGCAACCGCTGTGGCAACACAGCGCGATGCCAAAGCCGTCATCCTCGAGGCTCCCTTCACCGCTACCGTCGACGTTGCCGCGGAACGCTATCCCTGGCTGCCGGTCCACATGCTGATGAAGGACCAGTTCAGAAGCCGCGACCGCATATCGGGTGTGAGCGAACCGGTGCTGATCCTGCATGGCACGGCCGATGCCACCACGCCCTATGCGCAGGGCAAGGCGCTCTACGAGATGGCCAATGATCCGAAGGACATGGTCACGGTCGAAGGCGCCGGTCACAACGACCTGTGGAAGAACGGCCTTTGGGACCACGTCCAGTCATTTCTGGGACAAAAAGCGGCACCGACGAGTTAACGGGTGATGCCAGGCACTGATCTAAAGTTTGCCTAGCGCCGCTCGCTCCGCATCTTCCGAAAGCGGTTCCCCGGCGCCGACAGCCTGCAGGTATGCGTCGAGCGCCTCCAGCGAGGAGGCCGGCGCATAGCCGCCGTCGCTCTGGCTGGCCGCCGCCACCGTGAACTGAACGGACCAGCTTTCGCCGGAGCGGCAAGCCACCGACACGAAGGTCGTTCGATCGGGTCGGTCGATTTCGAATTCCCGGCACAATTGATCGTCGACATTGTGGAAGGAGGCGATCATCCGCAGACGATCCCCGCTCTCTTCGAGCGTGGTTTCGTCGCCCGCCGCCACGGTCCGGAGCGCCTCGGACAACCCGGGCTGATCGAAGCGCGCGGCGGTGAACCCGCTGCCGTTGTCATTCGGCGACTGCCCGATCATGAAGCCGGCGAGGCCGCCCACCACAAGTGCCACGGATGCGGCAATCGGCATGGCCCAGCGGGATCGACCGCCGAAATGCTGGCGAGGCGGTGCGGCAAACAGAACGACTTTATCGTCCGATTGATCACCGTTTTCTTCCGCCATAGCCGCTACGCTGGCGCGCAGAGCATCGGGCACCGGCTGGTCGAGCAGCGGATCCAGAGCCTGCTTGCTCAGAGCCGCGGTGCGGATGAAAACGGCAACGCGCTCGACGAGCGTCTCATCGGAATCCATCGCCTTCTCAACCGCTTGCCGCGTTTTCTCGTCAAGTTCGCCGTCGGCGAAGGCCATCAGTGTTTCGTCATCGAATTCAGTCATGGGCGTCTCTCTTCCCTTGAGAACGCACGGGCTCGTTGTTTATTCCCAAAAGATCCGCAAGTTGTTTGCGCGCACGCGCCAATCGGCTCATCACGGTGCCGATCGGCACTTCCAGGACCTCGGCGGCTTCCTTGTAAGACAACTCCTCGACGCAAACGAGAAGGAGGACCTCGCGCTGATCTTCCGATAGCTCGTGAATGGCCTTCAGGGTGCGCCCCAGCAGAAGCCGGTTCTCAACGGTGTCCGTTCCGACGTCGCCAGGCAGATCGAACGCTTCGTCGATATCGATCGACTGCCCCTCACCGCGTTTGCGCCTGACCATGTCGATCCAGCTGTTGCGCAGGATGCGAAACAACCAGGCATCCATGCGTGTGCCATGCTGAAAGCCCTGGCGATTGGCAAGCGCCTTCTGACAGGTCAGTTGCACCAGATCGTCCGCAATATCGGCCGACCGGCAAAGCGACAGCGCAAATCGACGCATATTCGGCAGCAGATCGAGCAAATCGCGAGTGAACTGGTCCGGCAATTTTCAACTCACAAAAAAGATCCGGTTTCGGGAATAATGGTCCGCTGGCGCCGTTATCGGTTGAGATGATAAGGAGCGCGAGAGGAGACGGCAATGACAAACGCACTTCCAACGACCGGTTCGGAAACCGCGCGATTTTCCCGTGCGGCGCGCGGAGTGTTTGCGGCAGTCTTCTTCGCGACGATTTGGATGGGAGCCTTTCAGCCCGTCTTCGACCTGCACGGGTTTGGCTCGACCGCCTGGGCCGATGACGAAGATGATGGCGATGACGGGGACGATGGTGACGACGGAGATGGTGGTGGTGCGGGCGGTGGCTCTGGACGCGGTTCGAGCGCCGGCGACCGGGACCGCAATCGCGGCGGATTGGGTAACCGCGGCCGATCAAGGACCCGGCCGTCAGTTAACCGGACTGTGGCATTGCCGGCCCGGGCGGACCGCGAAATTGTCGCCCTCGGTCTTGATGATGACGATATTGCCGAGCTGAGCGCGCAAGGTTTTACCGTCCTCGACGACCAAACGCTTCAGATTGTCGGCGCCCGGCTTTTTCTTCTGAGCCCACCGCAGGGGCTGTCGCTGGAGCAGGCGCGCGCCATCGTCACGGATCTCAATCCTGAGGCGTTGGTGGATTTCAACCATTTCTATCGCGCCGGTGGCGATACACCCGTCGAGTGCAGCGGTCCGCATTGCCGGGCCGCCAGCGCGATCTCCTGGCCTGTCGGATCTAACGCGTTGTCGGGATGCCCGATCGAAGCACGGATCGGCCTGATCGACACCGGGATCAATGCCGATCATGCAACCTTCCGAAACCGGCAGCTGGAGGTGATCGACATGCTGCCTGATGGCAAGGCAAAATCCGGCCGAAAGCATGGTACAGCGGTTGCCGCCATACTTCTCGGATCAGCGGAAAGCCGCAGTCCCGGCCTGCTGCCCGACGCCAAGGTGATTGCCGTCGACGCTTTTCACCGCGGCGGATCGCGTGACGAACGCAGTGACGTTCATACGCTGGTCCGGGCGATGGATCGCTTGGCCGAACGCGACGTCACGGTCATCAATCTCAGCCTTGCCGGTCCACCCAACCTTCTGCTGGAGGCGATGACAGGGCACCTCAATGACGCCAGTATTGTGCTGGTTGCCGCTGCCGGCAACGCGGGCCCGCGGGCTAAGCCGGCCTACCCTGCGGCCTATCCACATGTCATCGCCGTCACGGCCGTCGATCGTAACGGCAATGTCTATCGCCGAGCCGGCCGCGGCGCCCATATCGATCTGGCTGCACCCGGTGTCGAAGTCTGGACGGCAGCGTCCATCCGCGGCGCCCGCACAAAAACCGGGACGTCCTTTGCAACCCCGTTTGTCACTGCAGCGGTCGCGTTGGCCCAGGTGCGATTGGGTCTGCAGGGCCACGAACAGCTTGTCGACGCACTGGCTGCAAACGCCCTCGATCTTGGTGCCCCCGGCCGCGACGACATTTTTGGCTACGGTCTGGTTCAGGCAGTCGGCACCTGTGGGCCGCGTGCAGTACACAGCACAGACTGACGCTTCGCGTTTCAATCTAAGCCAAGACCGGCCGCGCAAACAGAAGTGCAAAGCCGATCACGGCACATCCCGCTCTCGCAACCCGACCGAGCGGGTGTCGGAAATATCCCTCGATTGCCACCGCAATGAGGGCGAGACCGGCGGTCGTCGCCACGATCGCCATCACGATCTCATACCAGGCGCCCTGCAAGAGCAGAGCGTGGTCGAAGACGAAGACGAAGGGCAAGAGGAACGCCGCCAATGCGATTTTGACGGCAGCAAGAGCGATGCGCAGCGGATTTTCGTCAGCAATGGCGCTGGCCGCATAGGCCGCCACTGCAACCGGCGGCGTCAGCGCCGACATGACCGCGAAATAGAGCAAAAACAGATGGCCCGCCATGACGTCGATGTCGAGTGCCGAAAGCACGGGGGACACCAGAACGGCGGCGAGAATGTAGGCGCTGGGTGTGGGCATGCCCAATCCCAAAAGGATCGTCAGAAAGGCTGCCAGAATAAGCGAGATCAACTCGTTCTGATCGGAGATCAGAAACACCAGATGACCAAATTTGGAAGCCAGGCCTGTCATGGTGATTCCGCCGATCACAAGGCCGGCAGCGGCGCAGGCGCCGACAACCGCGACCATCTTGGTGCTGGTCTCATAGAGGATTTCGAACAGCATCGAGGGCGTGATGCGCGTTTTGGCGCGCAACATGGCGACAACCACCACCGCCAGGGTGCCCCATAACGCCGAATAGGTCGGTGTGTATCCCTCCAAAAGGGCCCAGGTAATCGCCACCAGCGGCAGCAGGAACAGTCCGCCATCCTTCAACGTCGCGCCGACCCGGCGCATCTGATCTTCGGCCACGCCCTGCAATCCTTCGCGCTGGGCCACGAGATGGACCTGCATGTAGATCGGAACGTAGTACAGAAGCGCCGGGATGAGAGCCGCCAGTGCGATATCCACATAGCGAATGCCGGTATACTCGGCCATGATGAACGCCGCTGCGCCCATCACAGGCGGCACCAGGCTGCCCCCCGTCGAGGCTGCAACCTCGACACCGCCGGCAAAATCGGCGCGGTATCCCATGCGCTTCATGATTGGGATTGTCACGGAGCCAGTTGTCACAACATCCGACGTGGGGCTTCCGGAAATGGTGCCGTAAAGGCCTGAGGAAATCACCGCGATCTTGGCCGGACCGCCGCGCGATCGTCCGGTCAATGCGGCCGCAATGTCGAAAAAGAAGGCGGACCCGCCGGTTTTGGCCAGTGTCGTTCCGAACAGTACGAACAGAAAGGCGTAGGTCGCGGCGACCCGCAGCGGCACACCAAAAAGCCCGTCAGTTGTGAAGACCATGATGTCGAGAAAGTGCTGGCCGGTGATCACACCATGCGAAAGCGGGCCCGACAGCCGGTCGCCGAAGAGGTTGTAGGCCATGAAAATCAGGACGATGACGGTCAAACCCATCCCGACAGTGCGGCGCATGGCTTCAAGCGTCAGCAGAATAATGACGACGGCAGCTGTTATGTCAGCTGGACTGAGCTCGTCGAGCAGCGTGATCCTCAGAGCAATCTCATCGGCACGCAGAACGAAATAGAGACCGCAGGCGGCCGCAGCAACAGCCAGCAAAACGTCGAACCATGGGATCACGGATATAACGGATTTGGGCGAAGGCGCGATCAGCAGGAACGTCAGGGCCAGCATGACGGCCAGAAAGATGATGGTCAGCGGGAGAACGTCGGCCCGCGAAAAACCGGCGGCATAAACGGTCCAGATCGCGACCGCGGCGGCGCAGATCTTGACGGCGAGACCGGCGGCTCCGTCAAGACGGCGCCTGGCGCCCGTGTTGAATGCGGCGCGAAGAATGGACACGGCACGAACCCGAGTTTGCAGTCAGTATTGTTCCGGACCCTGGACGCAAGGTCAAAGGGAAAGGGCCTGCCCATTGGCAGGCCCCGTCTCGAGTTCAGCGCAGGCCCTTGGCCTTGTAGACGGCCTCCGCCGCCGGGTGATAGGGCACGGTGCCGGCGCTGGCCATGAGTTTGGCGTCAAGCGGTGCCATCGCCTTGTGCACGCCGCGCACACTGTCGACGTGATCGACCAACGCGGTGACCAGATCCGTGACCATCGCATCGTCTGCATCCTTGTGGACGAAAAGCTGCGCAGACAGGGTGACCGTCGGCGTCTCGTCGGGCGCGAATTCGTAGACGCCGCCCGGGATCGTGTACTCGCCGATGGACCATTCCTTGGTCACGGCATCGGCCGTTGCCGGATCGACAGGTAGCAGAATCACGTCAATCGCAGACGCCAGCTGGCGGATCGAGCGGTGGTTGACGAAGAGGGAGTTGAGCAAGGCGTCGGCTCGTCTGTCGCGCATGAGTTCGCCCTGCTCTTTTGACGCCGCATAGGTCACATTGCCGCCCCAGCTCTCGATCATGTCAGGCGCAGCACCGGCAGCAGAGAGCATGGAAGCCCCAACGCCGCTGGCGACATTGCCGCGCCGGTTCAGCAGAATGTTCAGCGGCAGTTTCTTGGCGCCGATATCGGCAATCGACGTAACGCCATGCTCGTCGGCGTAATCCTTGCGCATCAGCAGCTGCATCGGAGCCCACGTGTAGAGCACGGCAACGGTTCTGAGGTCCTCTATGGGAGCCTTGAACGGCGCGTCACCGTTGATTGCCGCTTTTGCTTCGGCGTCGTGGATAATCGCCAGTTCGCATTTCTGCTGCTGGATCTGGGCGACATTGGCAAAGCCACCGCCCGAGGTCTGATAGGTAACAGTGGAATCCGGCTTTTCAGCTTTGAGCGCAGCATCGATCCCGGCGCCCAGCAACGACCACAAGCCGCCCGGGCTCGCACCGCAAAGTGTCAGATTGTAGTCGGCTTGGGCCGCGGCCGGCATGAACGCGAGTGTTGCCGCAAAAATCGAACCCACCGCCGTTTTGGCAAAGATATTCATAAAATACTCCTCCCTGGCATGACTCGGGTGTATGGCACCTGGTTTTCTTATTGCCTGAGACCACGAACAACGTCGCGCTCAAGAAACTTAGATACCTAATATTATTTACGCGGATCTCCTCCATGTCAATCGCCGCGGCTCCATAGTCCGCATCCGCGGCACACGGCCGGCCGACTTGCTTCGCACCGGACAAATCTAGACAATGAGAAAAGCGACAGGACTTGAATGTGTTAGCCGAGAACAGCATGTCCCAACCCAAAGCCGCCGCCCGACCAGACCCCTCAACCGAGGCCATTCTCGCCCATTGGCGGGATGCGGTCCCGGACGACCGGTTGGCCCATCTGGTGCGGGATGCGGCCCGGGGTTTGACCCGGGGGCTTCAGTTCAGGCTATCGGAGCACGGAATATCGTTCGGTCACTGGGCCTTCCTGCGCATTCTGTGGAACCGCGACGACGGCTTGACGCAGCGGCAGTTGAGCATCGAAGCTGGTCTCATGGAGCCAACGACCCATTCGGCCCTTCTCAAAATGGAGGCGCTCGGGCTCATCGAGCGACGGCGAGAGGGCGGCAACAGGAAACGCTATCACGTCTACCTCACGGACAAGGGCAAGGCACTGCAGGACGTGTTGGTCCCGCTCGCCGAGGAGATCAACCGCATCGCGGTCGAAGGCATCCCGGACGAAGAGGTGGAAATGACGCGCAGGACCCTGCTGGCGATGATCCGTAACCTGGCGAAGGACGAAGCCCAGGCGCTGGAAGCCGGCATGCGGATCACCGCAACGCGCGAACTCGCCCTCAAGAAGGCGTAGAACTTACCGACGACTATAGCCGGCCAGTTGCGTCTCCTACAGGTGCGATAATGGACGCGGGCTGCGACATTCACACCGCAGCCCGCCTCTCTCAGTTCGTCTTTGCTTTTCCGTGATTGCTGTGATCGCCATGCCCACTGTGGTCCATCTGCTTGGTGCCAACGGGCATGACCCGCAACATCAACGGCACATCGCCGGCGATTTCAAAGCTAACCGTCACCGGCACCATGCCGCCTTCCTGGAAAGGTTCGGAAACGGCCATGAACATCAGGTGCAATCCGCCCGGTTTAAGATGCACGGTTTCCCCGGCGGGGATAATGAGGCCATCCGGCAGCTCCCGCATCTTCATGACGTCATCGACAACCTTCATCTCGTGAATTTCCGCGCGGGCTGCGTGCGGCGTCGAGACAGCGATGAGCCGTTCATCCGTGGTGCCGTTGTTGGTAATGGTAATGAAACCGCCGCCGGCCTTCTGTCCCGGCAGCATGGCGCGGGTCCAAAGCCCTGACAGATGCAGGTCGCCGGCCATGACGTGATCCTTTTCGTGACCTTTGGCCATATCGCCAGCCATGGCAGGGGCACCGATTGCCGTGACGGCGCCGATCAGGGCTGCCGCGAGCGTTTTGTTCAAGAATTGCATTGTTCTTCCATTCAAACTGATTGTGTCATCGCGGATTGCTCCGCCCGAGGATCAGGTTGAGTGGGGCGGTCCGCGGATCGCGTGCCGGCGCGCATGAACCGCGGGCAAGGCGGTTCCCGCATCGGGGCTTAGGCGTCCGATGAGGCGCGGTTTCGGCACAAGCAGTACATCCGCCGAAGGCGTGAGGATCTTCGAAGCAGCGGACATGGCGGCGCTGCAAAGAACTGCGCAAGGGCTGTCGTCAGCCGCACCGATTGGAATGCCGGCACCCAATGCCGGGGCCATTCCGAACTGCGTGCAGATGATCTCGGCGAGGCCGTTCTTCGCCGCCCGCGCCTCCGCCACAGGATGCAGCAGGGGCAGTGCGAGGAGCATGGCGCACAACAGCACGAAGCGCGCCGCGTCGGCACGCAACGCCGTCAACGAAAATGTCTGATTTCGCCACCTCATCCCGCAATCTTACCGGTCCGCCGATGAGGTGCCAAACGGCAAATTGTAGCAGGCAAGTTTCATTGCCGCAGCCGAGCTAAATTGAAGTGTCGGCTATTCCGAAAACCTTGGCAGTTGGCGTGCCATGTGCCTGATATGGAGAATGAAAACCACATCCTGGTCCGCCAGCCAGGTGTAGTAGATGCGGTAATTGCCAAAGTTAACCTTGCGCACCGGCACGTCGTCGATCCGGTCTACGATCATGGCGGCGCCCGGCAATTGGGTAATTGTATCGCAGCGAGCGCGCATGTCTCTAATGTAACTTAGCGCACGCGCAGGATTGTCGACCGCGATAAATTCCGCAATCGCATCTAAATCATCTTCGGCCCGCTGCGAAAAAACGCACTCCATGCCATCTGCGGCTACAACGAACCGTGTTTGGCTTCAAGCCGTTTCAATACCTCTTCGGCAGGCCGGGCGCGCCCTGCCTTGATGTCCGCAATCCCTTCCCGGATCGCTGCCATTGCATCGTCATCGAGACGATCTTTGTAACTCTGCTGATCATGGCGGATCAAATCGCGCACATAATCGCTGGCATTGGCATAGGAGCCATCTTCGACGCGCTGTTCAACCCAGGCCTTCAACCCTTCCGGCAGTGACACATTCATGGACGTCATGTCTGACATTGCTCTTTCTCCTCACCAACAATATGGCAGAGACTGTCAATGATTGCCAGAACTAACCCAATCCGTAGTGATCCGATATTGCCTGCCAGGCTTCGTCGGCCGTTTCCACGAAGGTGATCAGGTCGAGATCGTCGGGTGAAATCGTGCCGAAATCGGCCAACTCCTGGAAATTGACCACCTTTTTCCAGAATTCCGTGCCGAACAGGATGAAAGGCACAGGCTCCATCCGACCGGTCTGGATTAGGGTCAGCGATTCGAACAACTCGTCCATGGTGCCGAAGCCGCCAGGAAATGCAGTGATGGCCTTGGCGCGCATCAGAAAATGCATCTTGCGAATGGCGAAATAGTGGAAGTTGAAGCAGAGTTCCGGCGTGACATAGGAATTCGGCGCCTGTTCGTGTGGCAGGATGATGTTGAGGCCGATCGACGGCGACGACTCGTCCGCCGCTCCGCGGTTGCCTGCCTCCATGACCCCGGGGCCGCCGCCGGTAACGACGACGAACTCCTTGTTGCCGGTTTCGCTCGAATGGCGCGAGCAGATGCGAGCAAATTCGCGGGCTTCATCGTAGTACTTGGCGGCACCCGCGAGGTTCTTGCGCTGCGTTTCGTTGCGCGCCGCCCAGGGGTCGGTGCCGGGCTCCGGAATCCGGGCACCACCGAACATGACCACAGTCGACTTGATTCCGCGCTCCGCGAGCAGCATTTCAGGCTTCAGCAGTTCCAATTGCAGCCGCACCGGCCGCAGTTCTTCCCGGCAGAGAAAATCGTCATCGGCGAAGGCGAGGCGGTAGGCGGGTGCCTCGGTCTGCGGCGTAACCGGCACTTTCTCCGCCCGTGCCCGGTCGGATCTTGAATCGAACAGCGGATCCCAAACATCGTCACTGCGTCTTGCGTTCATCTGATCACTTTCATTCTCATACCCGCGGGGTAGCCCACGGCCGATTGACGCCCCGCCTTTCGTCGCTTAGAGCATGTCGGCGAATGTCGATCGACTGAAATCGACACGTTCGACACGTCAAGCCAGACAGGCCGGAACCCATTAGTCTATGCCGTCGCCAAGGGGCAACAAGGCTTACCAAGACAATAAAGCGTGACCGTTAAGGAATAACTCCAAGGACCTACCATGAGCAGACCCGATCTCGCCGCACTCGAAACCACCGTCAATGCCGCCTTCGAAGACCGCGACGGCATTGATCCCTCGACGCGCGGCGAAATCCGCGAAGCTGTCGATGAAGCGCTCAACCTTCTGGACCATGGCGTCGTGCGGGTCGCCGAAAAGGGCGAAGATGGGAACTGGCAGGTCAATCAATGGCTGAAGAAGGCGGTCCTGCTGTCCTTCCGGCTCAGCCCGATGAGCATCATCCGCGGCGGACCTGGTGAATCGGTCTGGTGGGACAAGGTGCCGTCCAAATTCGACGGCTGGAGCCCGCACGAGTTCGAGAAGGCCGGATTCCGCGCCGTTCCCAACTGCACCGTACGTCGTTCCGCCTATATCGCCCCCAGCGTCGTGCTCATGCCGTCCTTCGTCAACCTTGGCGCCTATGTCGATGAAGGAACGATGGTCGATACGTGGGCAACGGTCGGATCCTGCGCTCAGATCGGAAAGAACGTGCACCTGTCCGGCGGCGTCGGCATCGGCGGCGTGCTCGAGCCATTGCAGGCCGGCCCGGTGGTGATCGAGGACAATTGCTTCATCGGCGCCCGCTCGGAGGTGGTCGAGGGCTGCATCGTTCGTGAAGGTTCCGTGCTCGGCATGGGCGTTTATATCGGCCAGTCGACAAAAATCGTCGATCGTGAAACCGGTGAGGTCCTTTACGGCGAAATCCCGCCCTATTCGGTGGTCGTCGCAGGCTCCATGCCGGGCAGTGTGCAAAGCTCCGGCAACACCACGGCGCCGCACCTTTATTGCGCGGTCATCGTCAAACGGGTCGATGAGAAGACCCGGGCGAAGACCGGCATCAACGAGTTGCTGCGCGATTAGAAATATGGTCAACGGGCAACAGCCAGCGAAAAGCATGGGGCCGAGTAATGGCGGCCCCGGGCTGCGCTGGTTCTTTTTCGGCTTTTCGGGCCGGATCAGCCGGTTGCCCTATCTGCTCGGCTTTCTCTTCCCGGTGTTTGTCGCGGCGGGCATTGTGCGGCGGCTGGACATGCTCCCGGAGGACAGCGGCGAATTCCTGTTCTGGGGCTTCGTCCTGGTCTTCTCGGCACCGCTGTGGCTCTGGTCGTACCTGGCAATGGGGGTCAAGCGGCTGCACGACATCAACATTCCCGGCCCCGTGGTCATATGCCTGTTCGTCCCGGCCGTGTCATTGATTGCCATGCTGGTGCTCTTTCTGTGGCCTGGAAGTGCTGGCGGCAACGACCACGGTGAAGACACAAACCGGCCCAAAGGGAGCTGATATGACACAAAGCGATCCCGCAGCTCTTCTGGCAACCCTGATCAAGTGCCCTTCCGTTACGCCGAAGGAAGCCGGCGTACTGACCGCCCTTGGCGAAATGCTTCAGGAGTTGGGCTTCCGGGTCGAACGGGTGACCTTCGAAGCGGATGGGACGGCACCAGTCGAGAACCTCTATGCCCGACTAGGCGAAACCGGTCCGCATCTGATGTTCGCCGGACATACCGATGTCGTCCCGGAGGGCGATCCGGCCGACTGGAGCCATCCGCCCTTTGCGGCAGATGTTCACGATGGTCGTATGTTCGGCCGGGGAACCGTCGACATGAAAGGCGGGATCGCCTGTTTCGTCGCCGCGATTGCCCGTTACCTGGCCGCTGAAGGCCGGCCCGAGGGTTCGGTATCGCTGCTCATCACCGGTGACGAGGAAGGACCGTCGGTCAATGGTACCGAAAAGCTGCTGCGCTGGGCGGCCGACAAAGGGGAGATCTGGGACGGCTGCATAGTCGGCGAGCCGACCAATCCGGATGCGCTCGGCGACATGATCAAGATTGGCCGGCGGGGTTCTCAGAACGGCCGGCTAACCGTGCACGGCACCCAGGGCCATGTCGCCTATCCGCACCGGGCCGACAATCCGGTCCGGGCCCTGTTGCCCTTGCTTGAAAGCCTGCTCGATCCGCCGCTGGACGAGGGCAGTGAGAATTTCCCGCCGACCAATCTCGAAGTGGCGAGCATCGACATCGGCAATCCGGCTATCAACGTCATTCCGGCACGGGCAACAGCCAGTTTCAATATTCGCTTTTCGGACCGCTGGACACCGGACAGCCTGAAGGCGGAAATCGCCGATCGGCTGAAGCAGGCAGCCGCGGACGACCGGTTTCGTCCCGGCCGCGAGCCGGCACGATACGACCTCGACTTCGACGCACGTACGGCAGATGTCTTCCTGACGCACGACGAGAGACTGATAGGCATTGTCGGAGATGCAGTGCGGGCGGTGACGGGGCGCGAGCCGGAACTCTCCACAACCGGCGGCACATCCGATGCCCGTTTCGTCAAGGACTATTGTCCCGTTGTCGAATTCGGCCTCGTCGGACAGACCATGCATATGGTCGATGAAAACGTCGCGCTTGCGGATCTTGAGGGGCTGACCGTCATATACGAAGACGTGCTTCGGCGCTGGTTTGCGCTATGAACATTCCGAGGCCGGCAGAAGTCACCCATTATGTGACAGGCGTTGTCGATATGGCCCGGGGCGATGCACGCGGCCTTGCCTATCTGGACATATCGACCCGCGGCTTCTGGCGATCCTTCTGGGCCCTGTTCTACGCGCTGCCCGCATTTGTCTACCGATGGTTTCTGCATCGCGAACTCGCCTTGGCTGAGGGGATCGAGGTAGAAGCCGGCTACATATTTCGGTTGGCGCTCGTCGATCTTGCGGTGCTGGTTGTGACGTTGGCCGTCCTGGCGGCGCTTGCCCGCCCGCTTGGCATGACCGACCGTTTCGTGCAGTGGGTCATTGCCGATAACTGGCTTTCGCTGCCGCTTTACTACGTATGGGGCGTTCTTCTGGTTTTGATGCGAGCCGTTGGGGCGCCGAGCGGCCTATCGGGCCTGCTGGAAACCATGCTCTACGTCGCGATCATCTGGATTTGCTACCGGGTCTACAAGGTGGCACTGGATGGGGACGGCATGCTCGCCGTCGGCATCATCATCATCACCACGGTTCTCGGACTGATAGTCCGGCTGTCGATTGGATGAAGCAGCGGTCATTGCAACGGTAAATGCAATGTTGAGCGGAATAGTTAGTCAGCTCTTAACCGTTTGATGGAATGATCGCGCTGTCTTCCGCCGGATGTTGCCGGGTCCGCCGTTTTCAGATCGGACATCACCGGCGTCTGCCACGATCCGCAACCACCTCGAGGTCCTGCGAAACATGCTGCTACACGACCGTGTTTTCAGGATTTACCGACGAACGAGGCGCGCGTTGTGAAACCGACCTATGCGCCCCTGACACCGCCACCGGCGAGCACCGAACCCACCGGGATTTCGCGCATCAACGCCACCCTGGACAATGTCCTGGATTTGTGGGGGCCCGATATGTACCGGCCGACCTGCCAGGAAGACCGGTTGCTCGGCTACAAGATTGTCACCACATCCGATCCGGATATCGCCAAACAGATCCTGCTCACCAGCAACGACCACTTTCGTCGCTCGGACATGAACCGGAAGATCCTTGGTCCGGTGATGGGCCATTCGGTGCTGTGCACCGACAGCGACGAGTGGCGCAGGCAGCGCAAAATCCTGTCCGTCGCCTTCCGCCCGCAAAACATGCACGACCTGATTCCGGCAATGGCCCGGCAGGCAAACGACCTGGTCGACCGGCTGCATCAATCCGAAGGTGCCGTCACGGACATCATGGACGAGATGATCGAAGCGACCTACCTCATCACCATGGTGCTGCTCTACGGAACCGAGCAGACCAAAGCGATGAGCCCTGAGGTCCTGGAAATCGGCGAAACCTATCTCGATTCCATCGGCAAAATCCGCTTCGTTGATGTGCTTCCGCTGGTTGGCCCCATCGCCCGCCTCCGCAAATGGCGGGGATATCGCGCAGCGCAGCTTTTCCGCCGGCACATCGTCTCCGGGCTGGAGCACCATCTTGCCGACCGAAAGGCCGAGGATCTCTGCCTTGCCAGCCTTCTGGTCGACGCCCGCGATCCGGACACGGGCGCAAGCCTGACCCACGATCAGATCATCGACAATCTCATCGGCTTTGCCGCGGCCGGACACCACACAACGGCTCTGGCGCTCACCTGGACCTTGCACTGCCTGTCGCACCAGCCGGATCTTTGGGCGGAACTCGCCGCCGAATCGCACCGCGTCGCACCCGAGGGTGTGACCGGCAACAAGGAACTGTCAGGCCTGGCTCTGCATGAGCAGGTGATTCTGGAGACGATGCGGCTGTTTCCGCCATTGCCGATCCTGCGCCGCGAAGTCGCCGATCCGGTGACCGTCGGCCCCTACCGGGTCGAAACCGGCGATCAGGTGGCGATCGCGGTCTATCCCATGCAGCGCAGCGAGAGCCTCTGGACCAATCCCGCCGCGTTCGACAAGAACCGGTTCTCGCCGGATAACCGCAAAAAGATGCATCGCTTCCAGTTCGTGCCGTTCGGTGGCGGGCCGCATGTCTGCATCGGCATGACGCTGTCCATGTGGGAAATGAAGGTGCTGCTTTCCTCCCTGACCCGAAGCCTGCGGTTCGAGCCGGCCATGGAACCCGAGGAGGTTCTGCCGGTGGCTGCAGTGACGCTGCGGCCCAAGAACGGACTGCGGCTCAAGGTCCTGCCCGGCCGATAGGCCGCCTTACAAAAGCGCGTGCACCTTGTCGACAGGCCGGCAAAGGGCTGCCCCCTTGTCGGTCACGACCACCGGTCGGTTCATCAGGATCGGATGGGCAACGATGAAATCGATCAGTTCGTCATCGGTCCACTTCTCGTTGCCGAGATCTAGCTCGTCATAGGGCGTGCCGCGCTGGCGCAGCAACTCGCGAACCGGCATGTCCATTGCTTCTATCAGTCCGACAAGGGTCTGGCGGTCCGGAGGCGTCTTCAGATATTCGACAATCTGCGGTTCGATGCCCTGTTCGCGGATGCCGCGAGGGTGTTGCGCGACGTGCCGCAGGCGGGATTGTGATAGATCGTTACGGTCATTCAAGCATCCTCCGCGGGATAGTCAACCTGTTGAAAATACAGACCTTCCGGGCCTGCGACCGGACCACAGGCGGTGCGGTCGCGTGCCGCAAGTGCCGTGGCGACATCTTCGGCCGTCCAGCTCCCTTCGCCGACCAACCTCAATGTGCCGGCAAAGGAACGGATCTGGTTGTGCAGAAAAGACTGGGCAGTGGCGGCAATCTCCACCCGGTCGCCATCGCGTGTGACGTCGAGACGATCGAGCGTACGGACCGGGTTCTTGGCCTGGCAGTGAACCGAGCGAAAGGTGGTGAAGTCGTGCCGGCCGACCAGTCTTTGCGCCGCTTCATGCATGGCGTCGGCATCGAGCGGCTTGGTTACCCAGAGCGCCCTGTTTCGTTCCAGCGTCAGGGGCGAACGCCGGTTGATGATTCGGTAAAGATAGTGACGGCGTGTGGCTGAGAAACGCGCGTCGAACTCGTTGCTCACGGCAACCGCGGAAACGATGGCGACGCTGTCACCGGCCTGACCGAGATGGGCATTGAGCGCATCGCGCACCGTATCGGCCGGCCAGTCCTTTTCGAAATCCGCATGGGCGACCTGGCCGCGGGCATGCACGCCGGCATCGGTTCGGCCAGCGCCGCGCACCGTGACCTCATGGCCGCAGAGCTTGCGGGCGGCCGCCTCGATCGCGCCCTGCACCGACCGTCCATTGTCCTGACGCTGCCAGCCGACATAGGGCGTGCCATCATATTCGATGATCAGTTTGTAGCGGGGCATTCGAGCACCGTGCCCGGTTCGATGGGATTGCCGCGCAAAAATTCGGCCGCTTCCAGCACCTTGCCGCCAGCCTTTTGCAACTGAGTCAGACGAACGCCGCCCTCACCGCAAGCCACCGTCAGGTCGCCGTCGACAATGGTGCCGGGAGCGCCTTTTGCTTCGGCACGCTGAGAACGAAGCACCTTCACCCGTTCCGGCCGCCCCTTGAGTACCATCTCGCACCAGGCGCCGGGAAACGGCGACAGGCCGCGAATGTGGTTGTGGACGTCATCTGCCGGCTGAGAAAATACGATGCGGGTTTCCGCCTTGCTGATCTTGTCGGCGTAGGCGACGCCCTCTGCCGGTTGCGGTGTCAGGGTCAGCGAATCGCGCTCCAGGGCCGCCATCGCGCGCTGCATCAGGTCGGCGCCGATTCCCATCAATTGGTCATGCAGTTCACCGGCGGTCATGTCGGGCGCGATTGCCACCCGTTCCTCCATCGCGACGGGACCCGTGTCCAGGCCCGCATCCATCTTCATGATGCCGATGCCGGTCTCGCTGTCACCGGCCATGATCGCCCGCTGGATGGGCGCCGCGCCGCGCCACCGCGGCAGCAGGGAGGCATGGCCGTTGTAACAGCCAAGCCGAGTGCCTTCGAGAACTGCCTGCGGCAGCAGCAGGCCGTAGGCGACGACCACTGCCACATCGGCGTCCAGCTCGGCGAAGGCGGCCTGTTCCTGTGGATCTTTCAGCGATACAGGGGTGCGGACCGGCATACCGAAGACCTCGGCTTGCTGGTGCACCGGAGACTTGACCGGTTCGAGGCCGCGGCGGCCGCCGGGGCGCGGCGGCTGGGTGTAGACGGCGACGATTTCGTGGCCGTATCCGGCCAGCGCCACCAGGGTCGGCACCGCAAAATCCGGTGTTCCCATGAAAATGATGCGCACCGGGCAGCTCCCGACGGTTGGATCGGCTCAGAGCGCGGTGGTACCGCGGCTCTTCGCCAGCTTGGTGAACTTGCGCACGACCATGTCGCGTTTCAGCTTGGAGATGTGGTCGATGAAGAGCACACCGTTCAGATGGTCGATCTCGTGCTGGACACAGGTTGCCAGCAGACCACTTGCCCTGATCTCCTGCGGCGCGCCGTCACGATCGATATAGGAGACCGTGACTTCGGCGGGGCGTTCGACCTCGGCATAGTAGTCCGGGATCGACAGGCATCCTTCCTCGTAGGTGGAGCGATCATCGGAACTGTCGACGATTTCCGGATTGATGAAAACGATCGGATTGTTCTCCTCCTCCTCACCGCTGCAGTCGATGACCAGCATGCGGCGCGCTATGCCGATCTGGATTGCGGCGAGTCCGATTCCGGGCGCGTCATACATTGTCTCGAGCATGTCGTCGGCAAGCGCGCGCAACTCATCATCGACGCGCTCGACCGGCTCGGACTTGCCGCGCAATACGGGATCAGGGAGGAGAACCAATGGTTTTATCGTCATGGCCTGCACTTAAGCATTCACGCCAAGGAGGTCAATTCGGTCCGTCACCTTTGTTCCCGGTTTGATCTGGTATAATTTCGAGAATCAGATAAGCTTGCGGAATGGATGCGGTCCCCTTTTCCCTCGACCTGCCGGTGGCGCAGTTCGGTCAGACAACCGTTACGCTTGGAGCTTTGCTCGCCGGACTTGGCGTGGTGGTTCTTCTGACAGCAGTTACCGGCATCCTCTTGTCGCGGCGCGCGGCCGCCCGGCGTCAGGCGCTGGTGGCGGAAGCGGAGGCTCAGGCCGATGCTCGGACGCGCGAAATGGAGGCGCGCTTTGCCGAGGTAATCGGTGCGCAAACCGAGATGCAGGGCCGCATGGCGACGCTGGCCGAGGTGTTCGGCAGCCGGCAAAGCGAAATCAACAAGACGATCAACGAACGGCTCGACGGCATGAGCCAGCGGCTCGGCAATACGATCAGCGAGCAGACCAAGGCGACCCATGAAAACCTGAGCAAGCTGCAGGAGCGACTGGCGGTCATCGACACGGCGCAGAACAATATCCAAGCGCTGGCAAAAGATGTGGTCGGCCTGCAGGCGATCCTGTCCAACAAGCAGACCCGTGGCGCCTTCGGACAGGCGCGCATGGAGGCGATCATTGCCGATGGCCTGCCCTCCAACTCTTACGCCTTTCAGCCGACCCTTTCCAACAACACAAGGCCCGATTGCCTGGTCTATATGCCCAACGACGCGCCGGCCCTGGTCGTCGATGCGAAATTTCCGCTGGAAGCCTGGAACGCGATCCGCGAGGCGGAAGGCGAGGTCAGCAAGGAGCGAGCGGCGCAGTTCCGCCGCGATATCGAGCAGCACATCAAGGACATTGCCGGCAAGTATCTGCTACGCGGCGAAACCCAGGACACGGCCTTCATGTTCGTGCCGTCGGAATCGATCTTCGCGGAGATCCACGAGAACTTCGAAGGCGTCGTGCAGAAAGCTCACAAGGCCCGCGTGGTCATCGTCTCGCCGTCGCTCCTAATGCTGTCGCTGCAGGTGGTTCAGGCGGTCCTCAAGGACGCCCGGATGCGCGAGCAGGCGCATCTGATCCAAGGCGAGGTGGTGCGGCTGATGGAGGACGTCACCCGTCTCGACGACCGGGTGCGCAAGCTGCAGACGCATTTTGGCCAGGCGCAGCGCGACATCGACCAGATCCTGACCTCGGCCGACAAGGTCACCAAGCGCGGCGCTCGCATCGAGGCGTTGGAGATCGAGGATGAAACACCGGCGGAACGGCCCGAGACCGACGATCGCAAGGTGGTTTCAGTGCCGGGTCATACCGGACGCCTGCGGCTGCATGCCAACGAAGGCTGAAGGAACCTGACCAACAATCGAATTCCCCGCCGGATTATTGGGTGAAAACCGGCGCAGGGAACTTTTCGCCGGCAAATATCGTTCCCCAGACGCCGATGCTGCGAATGGTCTCGGGTTCCACTTCCAGAGGGTCTGCCTCCAATACGGTGAAATCCGCGTGTTTTCCCGGTTCAATACTGCCAATCCGGTCATCCATTTCAAGCACATAAGCAGCGTCAATGGTCACCATGCGCAAAGCCTGCTCTGCGGTTACGCGCTCCTCGGGACCGAGCACCTTGCCGGATTGGCCGAGCCGGTTCACCGCCATCCACATCAGGAGCAACGGGTCCGCCGGTGCGACGGGGAGATCGGAGTGAATGGTGGTTGGGACGCCGTAGCTCGTCAGAGTGTTCAAACGCGCCGCCAAGGCTGCGCGATTGGCTCCTATGTAGTCCGCATTGATCTCGCCGCGAAGATAGACATAGCTTGGATTGACGCTGGCAGTGGCTCCAAGCGCTTTCATCTTTCGAATTTGATCCGGGCTGGACAGGCCGAAATGCTCGAATACGAAACGGTGATCGAATCGCGGGTGATCAGCCTGCAATTTTGACAATGCGCTCAGCACCGCATCCTGCGAAGCATCTCCGTTGCTGTGAATGTGGATGCGATATCCTGCTTTCCACCAGGGTTTCATCTCATCGAACATTCTTTCGGGCCTGGTGTTCCAGATGGCGCGCAAGCTTGGGTCGATATACCCGGGATCCCTCAGCGCCATGGCAAGGCCGAGAAATGCATCATCGGCAAAAAACTTGATGCCCGAGAAAATGACCTTGTCAGTGTTCAATTCCGCGAGCTTGGTGACTTCCTCAACGGCGTCGTCACCATGCAGCCGGGAATACGTGGCGGCATCCGCCACGACAACGATGCGCAATGGCGTCTCGGGGTCATTGAAATAGGAACTGAAGAAGTTCTTCTCGAAATCCGGGTTGATCGCGCCGAAGGCCAGTTCCGTCGTTGTCGTGATGCCGGCCTGTCGGTTCAGAGCTATGATCTTGTCGACCGCCGGATTCATATCCGCCATTGCTTTTTCAATTTCAGGAACCAGCGCAAAGGCTGCCGCTTCAGTCGCGAGGAACTGCCCATTCGGCGCGCCATCCGGACCAAGTTCGATTCCGGGTATGTTTTCTGCATCCTCAGCGGTCACGCCACGCTGTTCAACGAACGCCGAATTGCCATAGGCAAAGTGAACTGATGCATCCCAGATGACAATGGGGCGAGTGTTGGAGATTTCATCCAGTTCCTCACGGGTCAAATGCCCGCCCATGGCGATGACGTCGTACCCCCAGGTGAAAATTGTCTCTGTTGAGTCCGGTTCCTTTTCAACGATGTCTCTCAAACGCCGGAATGCTTCCTCCTTATCCTTAACCCCGGATATGTCCATTCCGAACGGATTGGGGGTGGGATAGTAGGCAACAAGCGGCCGTCGGGTGATTGTGTTGGCGGCGACAAGCGGGTGTTCGTGCGAGGCTATCAGGCCGGGTACAAGAATTTTGTCTGCAAATGTCCTGTCGATGGTTTGCGGCAGATTGACAGTCCAGGCTTCAAGATCGGCGAGATCTCCGACAGCAGCTATTTTGCCACCACGCACCGCGACCGCAGTGGCCTCCGGCAATCCCGGATCCATCGTGATGATCTTCTTGGCGACATAGATGACGAGGTTGTCATCGGCCGCGTTCCCCGGTGTGGCAATCAGAAACGCTGCCAGTGTGAGCGCGAAAATGCCCTTCAGGTGAAGCCACCTATGCATTGCTGCCTCCCGTAATCATTCATTGGACAATCCGCCGAAAATCATTGCGACAAATCTGTCCGTTGGTGCATGTAAACAGGATTATTGCATCACGGCTCGCGAATTCGCACTGAACAAAATTGACGCAAGGGCGCTTGGCGTACACGCACTGCCATGCCGGCCTGATTTCAATCCCGTCTTCACAAAGAAGTTGCTTTGCACATTGGCCGGTAGCGCTGCGAGTTCGTGCTGTGCAACCAACCCCTGGATCGCACCCGCGAATGACCTTTCAGCCGCCGAACCGGGTTGGATCAGTGATCCGCTGTCCGTGCTGCGCTGATAGACCGTCTTGCCTTCCTTGATGGTCTCGACGACGCGTAACGTTTCGAGGTCTTCGGGGTCGATCGACAGGGGATCCCCCGTCAGGATCACAAGATCCGCCAGTTTCCCGACCTCGATCGATCCTTTCTCATCTTCCTCGAAATGCTGATAGGCAGGCCAGATGGTCATGGACTTGAGCGCGGTGATCACATCGACGCGCTGCGCAGGCCCGATGATGTCACCGCTGCGCGAACGCCTGGTCACGGTGGCATCCAAAACGCGCATGGAATCGGGAAAAGCCACGGGCGCATCGTGATGGCTGCCGAACTTCATGCCACGCTGCACCATCCACCCGGTGGGAGAAATATTGTCCGCCCGGGCCGGACCGACCGTATGGTCGCGGTGCCAGTCGCCCCAATAAAACGTGTGCATCGGAAACAGGGAGGGAAAGACACCCAGACGCTGATAGGAATCCACCTGGTCTTCGCGTAGAAACTGGCCGTGGATGAGCACCGGGCGCCGATCAGCTTTTCCGTGGATCTTGGTCGCCGCTTCTATCGCGGCAATGAGACGGTCGGATGCCGCCTCGCCATTGGCATGGGAGATCAGTTGAACGTCGTTCGCGAAGGCCCAGTCCACCATGTCGAGTAATGTGTCCATTGTCTCGTAGGCAATGCCGGTATATCCCGGCGGATACTCGCCAACCGGATCGTAATAGGGCCGGTCGCGCAGTGCGGTGAAACCCTGAGGCGAGCCGTCGATGGTGATTTTGCCTCCGGCGATCCTGACCCGATTGGAGTATTCCCGCGATTGGTTCGCCGCTACGAAGTCGCGATCAACCATCACATCGGGATAGACCGCCACGTCGATGTCGAGCTCGTTCAGCTCGGCCAGTTTGTTAAGGACACCTACGACCTGTGGGACGGCGCGACCTTCCTGGGCGGTCGTATACCCATAGCTGGCCCACAACTTTGTGCCGGCCCGACCGAGCTCCAGGAAACCCTCTTCGCCGAGCGCTCCAAACAACTTACCCAAAGAGCTGAAGTGAATGTTGCCCTCAAGCACACCGTCAGGATCTCCATTCGGTCCGCGCCGAATGACACCTCCCGGCACGTCTTCGGATTCGGCATTTAGACCCAGGAATTCCAGACCCTTGGAATTGGTCGCTCCGATATGCCCCGACTGATGCACGATATAGACCGGAAACTCAATCGACACCTGATCGAGGTCCTGTCGCGTCGGGTGACGCTGTTCCGCGAGTTGGGCCGGATCATACCCAAAACCCACGATCAAACCGACCGCTTCCACGGTGGATCTGTTCGCCTCCGTCCATTCACTCAATTGCGCGACCAGACTGGCTATGTCACGGACTGTTCCGTCCGGCGGCGCGAGCAAGTTAGCCGACAGCGCCTGAACACCGCCCATGACGACGTGACCATGGGAGTCGATGAAACCCGGGACCATTGCCTGACCGTTGAGGTCAATGACGTCCGTGTCCTCGCCCCTGTGAGCCATCACGGTGTCACTCGGACCGGCCGCTAGAATACGACCGTCCTTTTCGGCAACGGCGTCCACGGACATTGCGGCGTCGTTCATGGTGTAAATCGGCCCGCCAAGCCAAATTCGATCGGCGATCTCTTGAGCGGATGAAGGGGCGCCAATCAGACAGGAAAACAAGATTAGAAGAACGGCTTTCGACACTCTGTGGACAGTCATCAAACTCTCCTCTCACAAGCCCAGCCAAGCAAAACCAGGAAACTCGAGCGTATTCCTGTTTTGAAAGGTCGGCAATGAACAATGTCAAACCGATGCGGAGGGCAAGATCCCTCTTGCAACCATCATTTTGTCAAAGACTTTGTGCGTGAATAGACCGCGCTCTGGCTTTGCGGAGCACATGACGCGAAGTAGCAGTCTTACGATCGTCGACCGATCAGCCGCCGAGCAGCCGGGAGACTTCGTCCATCGACGGCATGGATGGTGCCGTACCGGGCCTTGTCACCGAAATGGCGGCCGTCGCACAGCCGAGCCGAACCGCTTCCAGCGGATCCAGTCCCCTCGACAGACCGACCGCAAAGCCTCCGTTGAAGGCATCCCCGGCGCCGGTCGTTTCAACCACGGGACCGGCATTGAAGGCGGCCACGTGTTCGGAGCGATCGGCCGAGTGGAACAGCGCTCCGTTTTCACCCAGCGTGACGATTGCGTTCGTCACGCCTCGAGTGAGCAGCGCATCGCCGGCCTTTCGGGCCTCATCAATGGTAGCGACGCTCAAACCGGTCAGTTCTTCCGTTTCGGTTTCATTTGGCGTCACGTAGTCGCAGAGCCTGAAGACCGCCTCCGGCAGAGGTGCCGCCGGCGCCGGATTGAGGATGGTGGCGACACCGGCATCACGGGCGATTTCCAATGCCCTGTGCGCCGAATCGATCGGCTGTTCCAGTTGGGTCACGAAGACCGAGGCGGAGCGTATCAGATCGGATTTCGCCTCGATATCGTCGACGCCGATATCACCGGCTGCACCGGGGCAGACGATGATCGCGTTGTCTCCACTCGCTTCTTCGACAAAGATATAGGCGGCGCCCGTATAGCTGTCGGGATCGCGCAACGCCGCGCTTTCAACCCCGGCATCCGCCCAGGTCTTTTCCGCCAGATCGGCGAAGGCATCGTCTCCCAGACGGGTCATCAGCGACACACTGCCGCCGAGGCGTGCTGCCGCAACGGCCTGGTTCGAGCCCTTGCCACCGGGACCCAGCGCAAAGGAATTGCCCATGATGGTCTCGCCCATGCGGGGCTGGCGGTCGGCGCGATAGGCGGTATCCGCCACGAACACGCCCAGAATGACGATCCTGTCAGGCACTGCTCAACCCTCGTCCGGCGGGATAACGCCCTTGCGGAAGGCAAAGCAGCCGTAAAAGCGCCTCTCATGGGTCTGAATCACAGCGTAAGCCTGCTTGGCGCGTTCGTAGAAGGCAAAGCGCTCGATCGAAACCATCGGCAACGGTGACCCATGGGCTGCATCGATCTTCGTCTGCACTTCCTGCTGGACCGGCGGGATTTCATCGGGGGAACCGACAATTTCCATGCGGGCGGCCGCATCGTCGACGAATGTGTCCAGCGGATAGACGGACAGCACGGCCTCAATCACTTCAGCGGCACTGCGATCGATGCGCAGCAGCGACCCGTAGACCGTCTGCGCCGCCACGGAATCTGAAGGAAAATTGGTGTCCGCGATGATCAGGTCATCTCCATGGCCCATGGCCCGGAGAACACCCAGAACCTCGGCATTGAGAAGCGGATTGATGCCTTTGAGCAACGTTGATCTCCCAGGGTGTCAGGCCAGTTCGGATTCGGCCTTGAGGTTGGATTTGCGAAGGGTTTCGCCCGTGGTGCTGTCGAACAGATGGATGGCGTCCTGACGCGGCCGGATGCGCACCGATTGGCCCGGCGAAAAGTCGTGGCGCTCATGGAAGACCGCGACAATCTCCTGTGTTCCGAGACGCATGAAAACCAGCATTTCGGACCCGGTCGGCTCAACCACGGTGACCGTTGCCTCATGGCCTGTTTCCGACAGTTCGAGGTGTTCCGGGCGAATGCCCAAGGTGAGCTTTTCGCCGTCGAGCAGGTCCGGCTTGTCGGTGAGCTCGTATGTGTTGCCATCGGCGGAAATGAAGCGGTTGCCTTCCGCTTTGTAGGTTCCCTGAACCAGGTTCATCGCCGGCGATCCGATGAACGTGGCAACGAACAGGTTGCGCGGCGTGTCATAGAGTTCGAGCGGCGTCCCGACTTGCTCGACATTGCCGGCGTTCAACACCACGATCTTGTCCGCCATGGTCATGGCTTCCACCTGGTCGTGGGTGACGAAAATGGTCGTCGTTTTCAGTCTCTGATGCAGTTCCTTGATTTCCTTGCGCATCTGCACACGCAGCTTGGCATCGAGATTGGACAACGGTTCGTCGAACAGGAAAACCTGCGGGTCCCTGACGATCGCGCGGCCCATCGCCACCCGCTGACGCTGACCGCCTGAGAGTTGCCGCGGGTAACGGTTCAGGTACTCCTCAAGCCCGAGGATTTCGGCCGCCGTTTTCAGGCGCTCCTGGACGATCTTCTGGTCGGTTTTTCTCAGTTTCAACGCGAACGCCATGTTGTCGGCGACGGTCTTGTGCGGATAGAGCGCATAGCTCTGGAAGACCATGGCAATGTCGCGATCCTTGGGCGGCACATTGTTGACCACGCGATCGCCGATAGCGATGGTGCCGCCGGTGATGCTCTCAAGCCCGGCAATCATGCGAAGCAAGGTCGATTTTCCGCAACCGGACGGCCCCACCAGCACGACAAACTCGCCGTCTTCGATGGCGATATCGATGCCGTGCAACACCTCGACATCGCCATACACCTTGCGCGCCTCTGAGACCGTTACCCCCGCCATCGAAACTCCCTGAACGGCTTGTTCTTACTTTGCCTGCGAACCTATCGACAGAATTCGTGTCTGTCCATTTCGTGAAAATATTTCTCACTGGTGAAATCGTTTGACATATTTGGAAACTCATTCGTAAAGTTCATTCTTCGTCTCAGGCGACGGGGGAGGAACATCACTTAATATCCGCGTTTTCGGCCGGATGCCCGGTACCGGCAACGCAACCTCGTCATAGAACGAAACGGCCGGCCTGGTCGGCCCAACACTATCCGAAATTGGGAGGATTTTCATGAAAGTCGAAGTCTACAGGAAACTCATGGCCATGCAGGCGAGCCGCCGCTCGGTCCTCAAAGGCGCGGCCGCTCTCGGCGCGACCACGATGATGTCCGGCTTGCCGACTCCGGCGCTTTCGGACAACCATACCAAACTGCGTGCCGAGATCCTGAAGATCCCAGGCGTTGGCGCCGGATCACCGACGGATGCGGACTGGCAGAAGGTCGGCGAGCTGTGCCTCGGTGCGACCAAGGCAAGCGTCGCGGAAGGCGAGTTCGAAGGCGTTGAACTGACCTTCATGGGCCTCAACAACCAGAACCTCCACAACTTCCTGTTCCGCGGCTTTCTGAAGCCTTGGGAAGCCTATACGGGTGCAAAGATCAACTGGATCGACCTGGCGCAAGCGGACTACAACGCGCGTCTGCAGCAGTCTATTGCGACCGGCACCGTCGACTTCGACATCATTGAAATGGGCGCGCCCTTCGAAGGCGACGTCTGTGGCAAAGGCCTTGCCTCCGAAATGCCGGATTGGGTGAAAGAGCAGATCGACATGGACGACTATGTCGACTACCTCAAAGCCCCGGTCGGAACCTGGGACGGCAAGACCTACCGCATCTCCATTGACGGCGACTGCCACACCTTCGCCTACCGCAAGGACTACTATGAAAACGAAGAGTTCGCCGAAGCCTGGAAAGCCGAAGGCGGCGAAGGCGACTGGGCAGTTCCACAAACCTGGGAACAGATCAATGCCCACGCGAAGTTCCTGAAGGGCAAGAAAGACCCGCTGACCGGGCTGGAGGCCTATGGCTTCCTCGATCCGCTGAAGGGCTGGGGTGGCTTCGGCTTCTACTTCCTTGAAGACCGTGCAACCGCCTATGCAAAGCATCCGGATGATCCGGCCTGGCTGTTCGATCCCGACACGATGAAGCCGCGGGTCAACAACCCGGCCTTCGTGCGCGCCATTCAGGAAGTCATGGACATCATGGACACCTTCCCGCCGGATCAGATCAACGCCGATCCGGGCACCACGGCGTTCCAGCAGTTCCTGGCAGGAACCGGTTCCGCGCTCACCTGGTGGGGCGATGTCGGGTCCAACGCCCGCACCTCCGATACCTCTGTGGTCGGCGACGTGGTCGGCTTCGGCATCCTGCCCGGCGCCAACCAGGTCTACAATTCCAAGTCAGGTGCCTGGGAAGACAACTACAACGAAGCGCCGAACATGGCCTATATCGGCTGGGGCGTTTACGTCATGGCCCGGGTGGACGGCGACGAGAAAAAGCACAAGGCAGCCTGGTCTGCAGCAGCCCATCTGGGCGGCAAGGACCTGTCGCTCTGGGCGTCGGCATATCCGTCCGGCTTCCAGCCCTACCGCCAGTCGCACTTCAACTATGATGAGTGGGAAGAAGCTGGCTACGACCGTGCGTTTGTTGCCGACTATCTCGGCTCCAACGCCGATTCCTACAACCATCCGAATGCCGCCATCGAGCCGCGCATTCCGGGGATCTTCCAGTACTATTCGGTTGCCGAAGACGAACTGGCGAAGGGTTACGCCGGTCAGTATGCTTCGGCGCAGGAGACGGCCGACGCGATCGCCGCCGCCTGGGAGAAGATCACCGACCAGATCGGCCGCGAAAGCCAGATCAAGCTCTACAAAGCCAGCCTCGGCATGTAACTGAAACACTCTCAACCGGCCACTGGTGTCCCGTTTCTGAAGTTCGTCATCGTTTGCAGCACATTCAGAACGAACTTCAGAAACAACAGGGACACCAGTGAGAGTATATGCCCGGTGTGGTTTATGGATTTGAAGTTCCTACTCGAGGCCGCTGCAAGCACCTGAGGAACTTCAAATCCACCACACCGGGGCCGGTTGATTTTTCTAACAACCCCTGCATGATCGCCTGACCGTGAACCTGAATCCGCTGAATCCATGAGCTCCGCTGAAGGCGACCTTCTTCACACGATCGAAAGCGAGACGATCCCCGACCGGCGAAAGCTGGTCGGCCGCATCATGCTGTGGGCGACAGTCGCTCTGCTGGCACTTGCCTTTGCCATACAGGCGCTGTTCGAGGCCGGCTACACCGGCTGGGGTTTCGACAATTGGCGGCCCGTTCTCTACGCCTATTTCCTCTGGGCGCTGGCGCTGTGCGTTTCGCGGGTTCTGATCTTCGGCGAGCAGGGCAAGAAAGCGCTGTTCGTGCTGCCGGCGGCCCTGTTCGTCATTTCCATGGTGGTGTTTCCGCTTCTCTTCGGCCTTTGGATTGCCTTTTCCGACTGGAACCTGTCGTCGCTGACCGGGCGAAAGTTCAACGGCCTCGACAATGTCTGGCAGATGATGGGCGACCCGTTCTACTGGAACGCCCTCTACAACATGGTGATCTATACCGCGGTCATCCTGGTGGAATACGCCATCGCTTTCGGCCTCGCGTTGCTGCTCAATGCCGACATCCGGGCGCGCAAATTCTGGCGTGTCGTGTTTCTGATGCCGCTGATGCTGTCTCCCGTCGCGGTGAGCTGGATGATCGGCAAATCCATGCTGGAAGTCCGCTTCGGACCGCTGGCGCGCTTTGCCCGATGGCTCGGCTGGGAGCAACCGTCGTTCTTCGGCTCGCCGGAGATGGCCAAGTTCACCATCATGGCCATGGACGCATGGACCTTCATTCCCTTCATGATGATCATGTTGCTTGCCGGCCTGCAGGCGATGCCGAGAGAGGTGCTCGAAGCCGCGGAAGTTGACGGTGCGACACCGTGGCAGCGATTCTGGGGGGTCACCTTCCCGCTGATGCTGCCGGTCTCGATCACTGCCGTGATGATCCGCATCATCTTCAAGCTGAAGCTCGCCGACATCATCATCAACGTTACGTCGGGCGGTCCTGGCGGGGCGACGGATTCAGTCACCAGCTTCATTTTTCGCGAATATCGCGACCGCTCGAATGTTGGCTACGGCACACTGCTGGCGATCGTCTACCTGATCGCCATCGTCATCTTCATGACTGTCCTTCTGAAATTGTCCGAACGCCTGGTGCGGCGCATGACGGGAGCCGGATGATGACAGCCATCACCCATGACGATTTCGATCGCCGCCGGCGGATATCCTGGTGGATGATGCGCCTGGTCGTCTACGGGCTGCTCATCGTCTGGGCTGTTATCTGCATTTTTCCGATCTACTGGACCTTCACCACCTCGTTCAAGCTGGCGCCAGACGTGATGAAGGGCAACCTCATACCCTTCATCGACTTCATTCCGCAGTGGCGCGGGTGGAAGTCGCTCGGCTTGTCGCCGGATACACTGTTTGCAACATCGACGGTGCGCGAGGAGTTTCTCAAACGCTTCTTCAACAGCGTCATCATTTCGACCGCCGCCTCGGCTCTTGCCGTGGCTCTGGGGTCACTGGCCGCCTATGGCCTGAGCCGCTTCTCCTACCGGTTCGGCTTTATGCGCAATTCGGATATCTCGTTCTTCTTCCTGTCGCAGTTGATCCTGCCGCCGGTGGTTCTCGCCCTTCCATTCCTGGTGCTCTACAAGCAGCTGGCGCTGCTCGACAGCCGTATCGGCATGATTGCGATTTATACGCTGATGGTGCTGCCCATTGTCATCTGGATCATGCGCGACCAGTTCGCTTCGGTGCCGGTCGAGCTTGAGGAGGCGGCTCTCGTCGATGGCCTGTCGATCTGGGGCGCTTTCATCCAGATCGTCTTCCCGCTGGTGCTGCCCGGGATTGTGGCGGCGTTCATTCTGTCGCTGGTGCTGTGCTGGAACGAATATTTTTTCGCGGCGCTGCTGACCAGCACCGACGCCAAGACGTTGCCGGTGATGATTGCCAGTCAGACCGGCAGTCAGGGCATCAACTGGTGGTCCATGGCCGCTCTGTCTGCGGCCGGGATTCTGCCTCTCATCGTCATCGGTATTCTGCTGGAAAGCTATATCATCAAGGGCATGACAGCCGGCGCGGTGAAATAGCTCGTCAGGCGTCCATCTCCGCCATCAGATCTTTCGTCTGAGCATAAAGGCGCTTGAACCGGGACAGGGAACGCTGATAAATCGCCCGATTTTCGGCGTCCGGCTCGATCGTTTCCGCTGTCGGGTTCCAGGCTTCAATATCATCCAGCGTGACGTCGCCCACGGCGACGGCAGCCAGGAATGCGTTCCCGTAAGACGCTCCGATTGTCTTGCCACGCAGAACCTGCGGCATGCCGGCGACATCGGACGTTGCCTGCCGCCAGACCCTGTTTTTGGTGCCACCGCCAACCGCATACAACCTTTGCGGCGGCACACCGACATCCGCATAGGTCTCGATCACATGACCGGTGCCGAGAGCGATCCCCTCCAGCAGCGCGCGATAAATGTCGCCCCTCGAGTGGGTGAGGTTGAGCCCGAAAAGCGTGCCCTTGGCAAAGGGATCGTGAATTGGCGTGCGTTCGCCCGAGAAATACGGCAGCAGGATCAGCCCGTTGGCTCCGGGTGCCGAACCCTCAGCTTCGCGAGCCAGTGTGCCGAACGCTCCGTCCTCCGGCAGTTCGCGGGCAAACTGATCGCGGAACCAGTGGGTCAGCGTGCCGCTCGTGGCGAGGCCCGCCATGGAAGCATGCTGCCCCTTGAAAAGCCACGGCGCATACCACAGCCGGGCATCGGCAACGCGATTTTCCGTCGGCATGATGATGAAGACGGTCGATCCATACATCATCATCATGTCGCCAGGTGTCAGCACACCGACGCTGACGGCTTCCGCTGCCGCGTCAATCGTTCCGGTCAGCACCGGCGTTCCTGGCGCGAGACCGGTTTCGCGGGCGGCGTCCGGGGTCACCTCGCCGGCGATTTCCGATGACCAGAGAAGCTCGGGCAGCAGGTCGGGTCCAACAATGCCGTCGGTCAGATCGGTCGTCCAATCACAGGTCTCGACATCGTAAAGCGGTGAAAAATTGGCAGCCGTATAGTGGTCGATGACCGCCCTGCCCGTCAGATGCTCGACGATGAAGGTCGTGGAGGTGTGGATCTTTGCCGCCTTCTCGAAGAGGTCCGGACGATGGCGCTTGAGCCACAGGATCTTCGGGCCGACCGACTGCGAGGTCAAAGCGTTGCCGCAGCGCTGCAGCAGCACGTCTTCGCCGATCTTGGCGGTCAGTTCGTCCACCTCGGATGCCGCCCGATTGTCAACGCCATAGAGGACGCCATTCATCAGCGCACGACCGTCGCCATCGACTGGCAACATGCAGGGACCGATGGCGCTGCAGCCGATAGCGCGGATATCAACCGGGTCTATCGCGCTGTCCGCCAGCAGTTTGCGGGTGATGAAGACGAAATCGCCCCACCAGTCTTCGTTCGGGTCGTGCTCCGCCCAACCGGCCTGCGGAACCTGCATCTTGTGGCGCCGGGCCGCCTCAGCAACGATCTTGCCGTCGCCGTCGACCAGGACACCCTTGGACTCGAACGTTCCGATGTCGACGCCAAGTGTGTAGCTCATTGTTCGTAATCGTCCCTGTCGAGCGAGAAACTACTATCAATCATTGGCAGGGCCGACAGCAGCAATTGGGTCAAGCCAACAAGATCGTTTAGGTCGCAGACCTCAAGCGACGAATGGGTGTAGCGGCATGGAAACCCGACATCGATGGTGGCAACGCCGCTTCCGACCAGCTGAATATAGGAGGTCTCGGTCAGTACGCCGGTTTGCGCGCTTCTTTGCAGAGGCAGTTCGCCGCGTCCAGCTGCATCCGAAAACAGCTTGACCAGCGCCGGATGCGGGATCGTTCCGTTCAGCGTGCCGCGGCCGTGGAAGGAGTAAAGGCTCATCCCCGGCCCGCCGCCCAGAACGACTTCTGTACGGTCGCGCATATCGGGGGTGTCACCGGTCAGGAGCAGATCGAGCTGGATCGCGATGTCGGGCTGCAGCGCCTGAGCTGCGGTGAGCGCACCGCGCAGGTTGAATTCTTCCTGCACCGAAAACACGACATGTACCGTTGGCCGACTGCCACCGGAAGAAAGGTGCCGGGCGGTTTCGAGAAGCACCGCGCACCCGGCGCGATCGTCGACAGCCGTTCCGGCTATGCGGTCCGGCGCCAGGTCGAACACGTGCGGTTTGTAAACAACCGGCGTGCCGATTTCGATGCCCGCATCGCGCACCGCCGTAGCGCTGTCCAACCCGGTGTCGATGTAAATTTCCTGGTAGGGCACCACCTGGTACTTCTCGTCCGGCCGCGTCGCATGATGGCTCTTGTTGGCGATCACGCCGTGACGGTCTCGCCCTTCGCCGATCTGGAATAGCACCGGCTGCGAGGCAAGCGCTCGCTCCGGCACGCCACCAACACGCTCAACGCGCACGAAACCGTCGCGTTCGATCTTGCGCACCACGAAACCAAGCTGATCCATATGGGTGAACAACATAACCGCCGGTGCCGACGGATCTCCGTCGATGGTCGCTATCAGATTGCCGAGACGATCTGTCTTGGTCTGCAGGCCTTCGGACCGAAGCGACGAAGCCAAGTGCGAACGCACCCGTCCTTCATGGCCGCACAGGCCGGGAATCGCCATCAGCGCGCGCAGATCCCGCTCGATATTGCTCTTCGAAACCATCGAGTTCACGCGCCCCGCGCCTTGCGGACCTGGTCCATGAAATCGGACGCCCGTTGCGGATCGACCGGATTCCAGGTGTCCCCGTCCACCTTCAGGCAGGAGCCGACGATGCAGCCGTCGGCGATCGCAAACGTGTCGGCGACCGTGGCGTGTTTGACGCCGGTATTGGCCAGCACCGGCACCTCGGGCAGCACATTCTTGACGCTTTCGAGCTCCTCCAACTTCGCGGCCTCGCCGGTGATCTGTCCGGATACGAGCACGGCGTCGGGAAGGCTCGAAAACACAGTGCTTCGGGCCCGATCGGCTAGGGAGCGGCTGTCGAGGGAGTGGGCAAACTCGGCAGAAATATTGAACAGCACCGCAAGATCCTTGCGTCCAAGCCGGTTGCGATAGCGGATCGCCTTGCCCGCGTCCGGCGCCCAAACGCCCATGTCGGACGCGTAAACGCCAGTGAAGATTTCACGCACGAAAGAGGCGCCCGTCGCGGCAGCAACCGCCATGGTCGCCTGCGGGTCCCACAGCACGTTGACCCCGAAGGGGACCGTGATTTCGCCGCTTAGGCAACCGACGACATAAGCCATTGCCGATGTCGAAGCCGTGTCAACCTGCAGCTCATAGGGCCGATCATTCTCGTTGCCGAACATCACGGCATCGAAGCCGGCAGCTTGCAATGCCGTGAGGTCCTTGCGCGCGCTTGCGACGATGGCCGCGATTCCGCCCTCCTCGTCGTAGAGCGGGCTACCGGGCAACGCGCCCAGATGGATCATGGCGATGGCCGGCTTGGTGTTTCCGAATATACTAGCGAATGGCGACGCCATGCGGTTCCCTCCTCGTTCGAAAAACCGTATCACTGGCTCATCCCCGCTGTCCAACCGCCGGCAGCATTTGCCGACGCAAGTCGCGCCTAACGGAGTGATTCTGAAGATGAAAACCAGGCACTGGCAGCGAATAGACAATGGCGGTCTGACCTTCACCGAACTGGGCATGGGGACCGCACCACTGGGCAATCTTTATCGGGCGGTGCCCGACGAGGAGGCCGATGCCACACTCCAACACGCCTGGGACGTCGGTTGCCGTTACTTCGACACTGCGCCGCTTTACGGTCTCGGCCTGGCCGAATCCCGACTGAACCGGTTCCTGCGGGGAAAGCCTCGTGAGGAGTATGTGCTGTCGACCAAGGCCGGACGTCTGCTGGAAGTCTGCAGCCCTGATCTGCGCACCGGCATCGGCAAGTTCTTCGACACACCGAACCGGCGGGAGCATTTCGACTATTCCTATAACGGCATCATGCGGTCGTTCGAATTCTCGCTGGAACGGCTCGGTGTCGACCGGATCGACATCCTATTCGCCCACGACATCGATATCTTCAACCAGGGCAGCCGCGAGGTGATGGATTCGCGCATGGCCGATTTCCTCGCGTCGGGCTACCGCGCCATGCTCAATCTGCGCGAACAGGGCGTGATCAAGGCCATCGGCGCCGGCATCAACGAATGGCAACCGGCGCAGCACATGCTCGAGCGCTGCGACATGGACATTTTTCTGCTGGCCGGCCGCTACACGCTGCTCGAGCAGGAAGCGCTCGACAGCTTTCTGCCGCTTTGTGAATCGCGAGGCGTCGGGATCGTCCTGGGTGGTCCCTACAATTCCGGAATTCTGGCAACCGGAGCCAAACCCGGAGCCTTCTACAACTACGATCCGGCCCCGCCGGACATCATCGCCAAGGTCGACGCCATCGAGGAGGTGTGCACACGCCATGGTGTGCGACTGATTGAAGCAGCGCTCCGTTTTCCGCTGCTGCACCCGAGCGTGGTCTCGACAATCCCCGGAGCCCAATCGGTAGACCAGGCTGCCGGCAATGCCGACATCATTGAGGCAGACATTCCAAAAGCGCTGTGGAGCGACCTCAAATCGAAAGGATTGGTGCGCGAGGATGCGCCGACGCCCTGAGGGATCAGGCGTCCTTTTTGCGGCGAAGGCGGATCACCACATCGACATGGGAAATTTCCATGCCTTCGGGGATCTGCGGCAAGCCGCTCACCGTCATCTCACCCTGCGGGACGTCGATCACCCTGTTTTCTCCCTCCAGGAAGAAGTGATGGTGATCTGAGACATTGGTGTCGAAATAGGTCTTGGAAGACTCAATCGCGAGGACGCGCAACATTCCCGCATCCGTGAACTGATGCAATGTGTTGTAGACCGTCGCCAGCGAAACCGGAAAACCGACCGTCTCGGCCTCTTCGTGCAGTTCCTCGGCCGTCAGATGGCGGTCGCCTTTGGAAAACAGCAACTCGGCCAATGCGATGCGCTGCTTGGTCGGCCGCAGACCGGCCGCTCGAAGCCGATCACCGGCATCTCGTGTCGGGCTTGAGTCTATCTGGTTGCTATGCATGCGGTTCATCTCGATCGCAAACGGTTTGCTTTCGCCTCTATATATCCGTAGATCGACGCTGTTTCAATAGTGGAGTTTTTTCCTCCAATTTGCGCGCAAGCACTGATTTCCGGGGTCTGGCGGGTTATCACGGTTGTAAGTCAACCTGGAAACCCATAAGGGAAGTCCGGTGGTTTTCGCCGCCAAACAAGCTGTGCTAGGTTCGCCTGGCAACGGCGCCGGCGGCGCGTCGATTTCGGGAGATCAGAATCCATATGAATACCAGGCAGTCGAGCTTTTCCTACGAGGACATTTTGACCTGCGGACGGGGCGAAATGTTCGGACCCGGCAACGCGCAACTGCCTCTGCCGCCAATGCTGATGTTCCACCGCATCACCGCCATTTCCGACGAGGGCGGAGAGTATGGCAAGGGCTATGTGCGGGCCGAGTTCGACGTGACCCCAGACACCTGGTTTTTCGACTGTCATTTCCAGGGAGACCCGGTTATGCCCGGATGCCTCGGCCTCGATGCGCTGTGGCAACTGACAGGCTTTTTTCTGGGCTGGCTTGGCGAGCCGGGACGCGGCCGGGCTATTTCCTGTGGTGAAGTGCGTCTGACCGGCATGGTGACACCGGAAACGAAACTGGTCGAATTCGGCGTCGATTTCAAACGCGTCATGCGCGGACGGCTTGTCCTGGGCATCGGCGACGGCTGGGCAAAAGCCGATGGCGAACCATCCTACAAGGCGAGCGATCTGAGGGTCGGCCTGTTTCAGGAAAAGGCCTAGCAGCCTGTTGACTGGACACCTACATGGTGTCATCCGGGTGCCACGCCAGATTTGCCGCGCCCTTCGAAAGGAATGCAGATGAAACGCGTTGTCGTCACCGGCCTGGGGATCGTGTCGTCCATCGGCAGCGACGCCCAAGAGGTTACCGCGTCGCTGCGTGATGCCCGCTCCGGCATTTCGTTTTCCGAAGAATTCGCTGAGCACGGTTTCAAATGTCAGGTCTGGGGTGCCCCGACGCTCGACCCGAGCGATCTTGTCGACCGGCGTGCCCTGCGCTTCCTGAGCAAAGGCGGTGCCTGGAATCACGTTGCCATGCAGCAGGCCATCGACGATGCCGCCCTCGAGGAATCGGACATCACCAACGAACGGACCGGGATTGTCATGGGCTCGGGCGGCCCGTCGACGCGAACGATCGTCGATGCGGCCGACACGACGCGGGAGAAAGGCAGCCCGCGACGGATCGGCCCGTTCGCCGTGCCGAAAGCCATGTCTTCGACGGCGTCCGCGACACTCGCCACGTGGTTCAAGATCCACGGCGTCAACTATTCGATTTCCTCCGCCTGCTCGACATCGGCTCACTGCATCGGCAACGGCTACGAGCTCATCCAGATGGGCAAACAGGACGTCGTCTTCGCCGGCGGCCACGAAGATCTCGACTGGACCATGTCCAACCTGTTCGATGCCATGGGCGCCATGTCGACCAAATACAACGATGTAGCGTCGACCGCGTCTCGGGCCTATGACGTCACGCGCGACGGGTTCGTCATTGCCGGCGGCGCTGGCGTCCTGGTTCTGGAAGAACTCGAGCACGCCAAGGCTCGCGGCGCCAAGATCTATGGCGAGATCATCGGCTACGGCGCCACCTCCGACGGCTACGACATGGTCCAGCCCTCCGGAGAAGGCGCCATCCGTTGCATGAAGCTGGCGCTCGCCGGCGTCGAGGGACCGGTCGATTATATCAACACGCACGGCACGGCAACGCCGATCGGCGACAGCCGCGAAGTCAGCGCCATCCGGGAAGTGTTCGGCGACGCGATACCGCACATCGCCTCGACCAAATCGCTGACCGGACACTCTCTTGGTGCCGCAGGCGTACAGGAATCCATCTATTCACTCCTGATGATGCAGGAACGCTTTATTGGGGAAAGCGCGCACATCACGGAACTGGATCCGGAATTCGAAGGCGTACCGATCGTGCGGGAACGCATCGACGATGCCCGGATCGATACCGCGCTGTCGAACTCGTTCGGCTTCGGCGGAACCAACGCAACCTTGGTATTCAGGCGGTACGGGGGTTAGGGGACGCGGATATGGGAGACTTGATGAAGGGCAAGCGCGGCCTGATCATGGGCGTCGCCAATGATCATTCGATTGCCTGGGGGATCGCCAAGGCACTGCACGGCGAAGGCGCCGAACTCGCTTTCACCTATCAGGGAGAAGGCTTCGGCAAACGGGTGCGGCCGCTGGCAGAGCAGGTGCAGTCGGAAATCGTATTGCCATGCGACGTCGAGGACATCGAGACGGTCGACGCGGTGTTTGAGACATTGGGAGAGCGTTGGGGATCGCTCGATTTCCTGGTTCATGCCATCGGCTTCTCTGATCGCAACGAACTGAAGGGGCTCTATGCCGACACGACCCGTGAGAACTTCTCGCGCACCATGGTGATCTCCTGCTTTTCGTTCACCGAAATCGCCAAGCGGGCCGCCGGTCTGATGGGCGACGGCGGGGCGATGATCACATTGACCTACGCCGGCTCGACGCGGGTCATGCCCAACTACAACGTCATGGGCGTCGCCAAGGCGGCGCTTGAGGCGAGCGTTCGCTATCTGGCGGCCGACTACGGACCAAGCGGCATCCGGGTCAACAGCATCTCCGCCGGTCCGGTGCGCACACTGGCTGGCGCCGGCGTTTCCGACGCACGCGAGATGTACAACTATCAGCAGCGCAACTCGCCCATGCGCCGCAATGTCACCATAGACGATGTCGGCGGTTCGGCGCTCTACCTGCTGTCCGACCTGTCACGCGGCGTCACTGGCGAAGTACACTATGTCGATTCCGGCTACCACGTGACGTCCATGCCGGTTCTGGACGAGTTGAAGACCCAGTGGTCGAACGGAAAGTAAGCGTCCGTCAGACCACCCAGATGCCGTCATCGTAATCGACATCCGCATTGATGCGGTTTTCGATGCTTTCCGAAAACGAAACCAGTATGGCGTCGCGGCCGAGGCCACCATCCATGGCGCCCACCCAGAAATCGTAACCTGCCTGATCCGGCAGCCGCTTCAGCACGTTCTGGTACATCGCATCGACATAATCCTCGTTGCTGGGATTGCTGCCATAGAGTGCGGCGAATTCCGTGGCGGCGAGAAACTGATCGGCCAGGTGATCCTGCTTGTCGACATTTGGATTGTTGGCGTCCAGGTCGTCAAGGACCTGCGTCCAGTAGCGCAGCCCGCCTTCATCCGGCGTGCGGCCGTAGGCGGCACCGTAGATCCTGTACGCGAAGCCGACATTGTCGCTACCGATGTCGAACACGTAGTCCCCATCCGCCATATCCAGCCGCTCAATGCCAAACAGCAGGTCGATGTCGCCATTCGACTTGGTAAGCAGAATGCTCCCATCAACCTGCAAATCCTGGACATAATCGGCTCTCACGCCGTCATAGACGACGGTGTCGGTGCCTTCGCCGCCATCAATGCGGTCGGCACCGCCCTTGCCGGCGATGCGGTCGTTGCCAGCATTGCCCGTGAGGGTGTTGGCTGCATCATTGCCTGTGATCACGTCGTTGCCGGAGCCACCAATGGCGTTTTCTATCAGTGTGCCGACGGCCAGCGACATGTTGCCAATCAGCCCGCCAATGTTGGAAAAGATGCCGGTGGATGTTCCTGTAACAACGGTCAGGTCGATGGTCTGGTCTGCACCAAAGCCGGAAAAATCCACCGTATCGTTGCCGCCGTCGTCGACAATGCAGAAAGCCGCCTCATCAGCATAATCGGCCAGTGCATTCAACACGGCACTGCGTCCCTGATTAATGCTCGTGTTGAAGCCGTAGATCGTGTTTTCGACAAACGCCGAAGAACCATAAAAGCTTCGCAAGGCCTCTATATCGGCCGCCATGGGTGTCAGCACATAGGCAAAATCGGCGTTCACGACCGTATTCATGTCCTGATCGAAATAGGACATGATCGTCTGTTGCCAGGAATCGTTCAGGGCCACGTTGGATCGGTCCGCAGCGGCGTCGTTGCTATCGGTCACATAGACCGGTTCGTAGTCAGGGCTTCCGTCAGCATTGTAGGGACCGGGATGCCCCAGCCCGAGTGTGTGCATTATCTCGTGCACGATCGTCTGATAGGTGTACCCGTTGATGTCGGTGTCGCCGCCATTCCAACCCGGATCGATATTGACCCACGCGACATCCGTGTAGCGGTGATCGGTCTGGCCGTTGCCGCTCAAGTGAAAGTTCGCAACCGCATAGGCGCCGCTTTCAACGTCGGTGAAGTAGATATCGACGTTCGGATCCGCCTCCAATGCGCGAACAAATTCCAGGCCAAGAATTTCCTCAAGATACTGAAAGGCGTGGTCGACGAGGGCCCGGTGATGGTTCGACAGGCCATCAAGGTCGTCTGCTGCACCGTCAACACCTTTCAGCTCGTCATAAACATAGTAAATCCGTCCATCATTGGCCCCCGTACCGGAAGAGCCGACGTTGAAAGAATGGTAGTAAACGGACCGGTAGTCCCAGTACCCATGGGTGAGGTAATTGCTGATCTTGTCGATCGTGTAGTTGGTGAGCGCAGTCATGTTCGTCCGGTCCAGGGATTCAAGGGCGTGCAGAAGCGAGCCCTGCCATGGTCTCCCCATTGGCGAGGCAAGAAACTTCTAGGGTATAGTTTTTACTGTTCTATCGGATTGATTTAATCCATGGCGACGCCAAACACCATGGGTTGCAAGTTAATTTTTCGTAATTTTTTTGCCCTTGTCGCAGGTCACTTGGTTAGCAAACAAGAAAAACCCGCCATCCGAAGACAGCGGGTTGCAATATTCAAACCTTGAAGGAAAACGTCAGTCGGCTTTTTCGCGCGGGATTTCCTGACCGCTTTCCTGATCGACGACCTTCATCGACAGGCGCACCTTGCCGCGGTCATCGAAGCCGAGCAGCTTGACGTAGACCTTGTCGCCTTCCTTGACCACATCGGAGGTCTTGCCGACGCGTTCCTTGGCGAGCTGCGAGATGTGCACAAGACCATCGCGCGGACCGAAGAAGTTCACGAAGGCGCCGAAATCGGCGACCTTGACGACCGTGCCCTGGTAGATCTCGCCAACTTCCGGCTCTGCGACGATGGAATGAACCCATTTCTTCGCGGCCTCGATCTCCTTCAGCGAAGAGGAAGCGAACTTGATGGTGCCGTCGTCATCGATGTTGATCTTGGCGCCGGTCTTTTCGACGATCTCGCGGATCACCTTACCGCCGGAGCCTATGACATCACGGATCTTGTCGACCGGAATGTTCATCACCTCGATGCGCGGCGCGAACTCGCCGAGTTCCTCGCGGCTTTCGTTGATCGCCTTGCCCATTTCTCCGAGGATATGGAGCCGCCCGTCCTTGGCCTGGTCGAGCGCGACCTTCATGATTTCTTCGGTGATGCCGGTGATCTTAATGTCCATCTGCAGCGAGGTGATGCCCTCACGCGAGCCTGCCACCTTGAAGTCCATGTCACCGAGATGGTCTTCGTCACCAAGAATATCGGACAACACGGCAAAGCGGTCATCTTCCTTGATCAGACCCATGGCGATACCGGCTACCGGGCGGGAAATCGGAACACCGGCATCCATCAGCGCCAGCGAGGTGCCGCACACCGTGGCCATCGAGGACGAGCCGTTGGACTCGGTGATCTCGGATACCACACGCAATGTGTAGGGGAATTGCTCGCCGGTCGGCAGCATCGGGCGAACTGCCCGCCAGGCCAACTTGCCGTGACCGATTTCGCGGCGGCCGGGCGAACCGATGCGTCCCGTTTCACCGACCGAGAAAGGCGGGAAGTTGTAGTGCAGAAGGAACCTTTCCTTGTAGGTTCCGGTCAGGCTGTCGATGAACTGCTCGTCCTCGCCGGTGCCCAAAGTCGCAACCACGATCGCCTGGGTTTCACCGCGGGTAAACACTGCTGAACCATGGGTGCGCGGCAGAATGCCGACCTCGGAGACGATGGGGCGCACCGTCGAAAGGTTGCGACCGTCGATCCGGTTTTCGGTATCAAGAATGTTCCAACGGACGATCTTGGCCTGCAGCGACTTGAAGACGGCGCCGATCTGCTCGCCCGAATATTCCGGCTCTTCCTCGCCTTCCGGCAGGAAGTGCTCCACGACTTTCGCTTTGACCGCGTCGACAGCGTCATAACGATCGGACTTGTCGATGATCTTGTAGGCTTCGCGCAGCTCGCTTTCGGCGATTTTCAGCATTGCCTCTTCGAGCGCCGACAGATCTTCCGGCTCAAAATCGCGCGGCTCCTTGGCGGCGACTTCCGCCAGCTTGATGATCGCGTCGATAACCGGCTGGAAGCCGTTCTGTCCGAACATCACGGCACCGAGCATGACGTCTTCGGACAGCTCATTGGCTTCCGATTCGACCATCAGAACGGCGTCCTGGGTCCCGGCGACAACCAGGTCGAGCGACGATTCTTCCATCTCGTCGATATGCGGGTTCAGGACATACTCGCCATTGATATAGCCAACGCGAGCGCCACCGATCGGTCCCATGAAAGGAACACCGGACAGGGTCAGGGCCGCCGACGTCGCAATCATTGCCAGAATGTCGGGATTGTTTTCCAGGTCATGCTGCATCACCGTGATGATGACCTGGGTGTCGTTCTTGTAGCCGGCAGGAAACAGCGGACGGATGGGGCGGTCGATGAGACGCGACGTCAGCGTTTCGTTCTCGCTTGGCCGACCCTCGCGCTTGAAGTAGCCGCCCGGGATCTTGCCGGCGGCAAAGGTCTTTTCCTGGTAGTTGACGGTCAGCGGAAAAAAGTCCTGACCGGGTCTTGGTTGCTTGGCCGAAACCACCGTCGCCAGCACGACGCTCTCGCCATAGGTGGCGATGACGGCGCCATCAGCCTGACGGGCGATCTTGCCGGTTTCGAGAATGAGCGGGCGACCGCCCCATTCGATTTCAACCTTGTGGGAATTGAACATATCTTATCCTTCGTGGCGGGACGGTGCGCCGATAACGGCACCGATCCCCTGTTGTTTATGCAGCCGGTCCCGTTCCATCGGGCCGGTTGATCGTTTCGCCACGGGCAAGACAGCAGGGTGTTTGAACCTGGCGGGTCTACCCGCACAAACAACCGGCAATCCTGCCCCGTGACGTCTCCTCCGGTCGGGTCTCACCGTCCGGAAAATGAAACCGGCGGCGTGCCCAAGGCACACCGCCGGCTGAACTTAGCGGCGAATTCCGAGACTCGCGATGAGTTTGCGGTACCGCTCTTCGTCCTTGCGCTTCAGATAATCAAGAAGCGAACGACGGCTGGAAACCATCTTCAGCAGACCACGGCGGGAGTGATTGTCCTTCTTGTGGCCTTTGAAGTGTTCCGTGAGATTGGTGATGCGCTCCGTCAGGATTGCAACCTGGACCTCGGGGGATCCGGTGTCGCCTTCCTTGGTGGCGTATTCCTTGATCAGTTCTTCCTTGCGTTCAGCAGTGATCGACATCGGACCTTCCTTTCTGTCTGGAGGGGTTCGCCGCCCAAAGCCGGGATGTCGTCCAGCTTGGGCCTTTATAAACGGCGTCGCGGCCGTATCGCGGTGCATATAGGCTACAAAAGCCCAAATTGCCAGCTTTATTTGCAGCCTCGCTGGCGCCGAATTCCTGTTCCCGAATCACCCGTTGAACACCCGTCTCGGGCGAAACTCTCCTTCGGCGATCTCACCGATGGCAACCAACCGTCCGCTCCGCGTTGCGTAAGCTTCGGGCGCCGGCAGAGGTGCGTCGCGACCGCGCAGAATGACCGGATTGCCGCGGCGCAGGCGCTGCGCCTGGTCTTCGCTGACCGGCAGTTGCGGCAGCAATGCCAGAGCCTCAGCAGTACCAACAAGATAGCTGTCCAAGGCTTCCAGCCGTTCGGCCTCGTCCTCGACAGCCTCCAATGCGGTCAGCGTTTCAAGCGGCACCAGATCGCTTTCTCCGAAGGGTGCCACATAGGTACGACGCAACCTGGCGATATGGCCGTGGCACCCGAGATCACGCCCCATGTCGCGCGCAAGCGAGCGCACATAGGTGCCCTTGCCGCACTCGATCGCGAAGACTGCATGATCGGCATCCGGACAGGCGATCAGATCAAGCCGGTGGACCTCCACCTGGCGCGACGGCAGCTCAACAACATCACCCTCGCGGGCAAGATCGTAAGCCCGATTGCCGTCGATCTTGATGGCGGAGAACTGCGGAGGCACCTGGTCGATCGTGCCCGTATAGCGCGGCAGCAATGCTTCCACGTCGGCCGCATCGGGCCGTTCGTTACTGCTGGCGACAACCTCGCCCTCGCGATCGTCGGTGCTGCGTTGCTCACCCCAGCGCACGGTGAATTCGTAGATCTTGCGACCGTCCATGACATAGGGCACGGTCTTGGTCGCTTCGCCGAGGGCAATCGGCAGCATGCCGGATGCCAGCGGATCGAGCGTCCCGGCGTGGCCGGCTTTCTGGGCCTTGAAGAGCCACTTGATCTTGGACACCGCTTCGGTCGAGCCGAAATCCTCCGGCTTGTCGAGCACCAGCCAACCGGAAACCGGCCGGCCCTTCTTCTTGCCGCGTCGCGCCATCAGCCCGCACTCTCATCTTCATCGCCATGCTCCAGGTCACGTCTGACCTCGGGCGAGCGCAGCAATTCGTCGATGCGCTGGTAGTTGTCGAAACTTGTGTCGTCGCGGAAGCGCAATTCCGGCATGTATTTCATCTGCCGAAGCGCCGGCGTCACCTGCTTGCGCAAATAGCGGGCGTTGCGGTTGAGCGCTTCGACGACACCCGCATGATCGGCATCACCCAGCGGCGTCACGTATGCGGTCGCAATGCGCAGATCGGGCGACATGTGTACTTCGGAAATGGCGATGACCGTGTTTTCGATGCGCGGGTCGTTGACAACGCCACGCTGCAGAACGGCGGTGATTGCCGCCCTGACCTGTTCCCCAACCCGCAGCTGGCGCTGCGACGGCCCGGATGATGCAAATCTGGACATGGTTTGACCTCTTCACTGTTCACGGCGGAGTGGGACCGCTCGCAAACCAAAAAATGCCGGAGGCGGGCGCCATGTTCGCGCCCGCCTCCCGATACAGAAATACAGACGCTTTTACAGAGTCCTTGTCACATGCTCCACGCGGAAGCACTCGATGACGTCTCCGGCGCGGATATCCTCGTAGTTCTCGAAGGCCATACCGCATTCCTGACCGGAATTGACTTCCGCCACTTCATCCTTGAAGCGCTTCAGCGTCTTCAGGCTGCCTTCGTGGATGACCACGCTGTCGCGGATCAGGCGCACACCGACGCCACGTTCGACCTTGCCTTCCGTCACACGGCAACCGGCGACCTTGCCGACCTTGGTGATGTTGAAGACTTCGAGGATCTCGGCGTTGCCGAGGAAGGTCTCGCGCCGCTCCGGCGACAGCATGCCTGACATCGCCGCCTTCACGTCATCCACCAGGTCGTAAATGACGTTGTAGTAGCGGATCTCGATCCCGGCGGCTGCGGCCGCGTCGCGGGCCTGGGCATTGGCGCGGACGTTGAAGCCCATGATCGCTGCATCGGATGCCTCGGCCAGCGAAATATCCGATTCGGTGATACCGCCGGCGCCTGAATGCACCACGCGGGCGCGCACTTCATCGGTTCCCAGCTTGTCCAAAGCACCGATAATCGCCTCAATGGAACCTTGCACGTCACCCTTGATGAGGAGCGGAAACTCCTGGGCGCCGGTGTCCTGCAGCTGCGACATCATCTGTTCCAGCGAACCGCGGGTACCCGCCTGGCGGGCAACGGCGATTTCGCGAGCCTTGCGCTGCCGGTATTCGGCGATCTCGCGGGCACGGGCCTCGTTTTCGACCACCGCCATACGGTCGCCGGCCTGCGGCGTGCCCTGCAGTCCGAGCACTTCGACCGGTGTCGAGGGTCCAGCATCTTTGACCTGATCGCCATGGTCGTTGACCAGAGCGCGCACCCGGCCCCATTCGTCACCGGCAACAACGATATCGCCAGTTCTCAGGGTACCGGCCTCGACCAGAACGGTCGCAACGGAACCGCGACCGCGATCCAGCTGCGCCTCGATAACGCTGCCTTCTGCCGTTCGGTCAGGATTGGCCTTCAAATCAAGCAGTTCGGCCTGCAACAGGATTGCTTCGAGCAACTTGTCGAGATTGGTGCGCTTGATCGCCGAGACTTCGACATCGAGCACTTCACCGCCCATCGATTCGACGAACACTTCATGCTGCAGCAATTCGGTCCGCACCTTGTTGGCATCGGCTTCCGGTTTGTCGATCTTGTTGATGGCGACAATGATCGGAACATTGGCCGCCTTGGCGTGATTGATCGATTCGATGGTCTGCGGCATGACGCTGTCGTCGGCCGCCACCACGAGGATCGCGATGTCCGTTGCCTCGGCTCCGCGGGCACGCATGGCCGTGAAGGCTGCGTGGCCCGGGGTGTCGATGAAGGTGATCTTCTGACCGTCCTGCTCGACCTGATAGGCGCCGATATGCTGGGTGATTCCACCAGCTTCGCCAGCCACGACATTGGCTTCGCGAATGGCGTCGAGCAGCGACGTCTTGCCGTGGTCGACGTGACCCATGATGGTGACCACCGGCGGCCGCGGCTGCAGCGAGCTTTCGTCGTCCTTGATGTCGAAGATGCCTTCCTCGATATCGGATTCCGAGACACGCTTTACCGTGTGACCGAATTCACCGGCGATGAGCTCAGCCAGGTCGGCGTCGATGACATCTCCGGGCTTCATCATCTGGCCTTCCTTCATCAGGTACTTGATCACGTCGACGGCCCGTTCAGCCATGCGCTGCGACAGTTCCTGAATGGTGATCGTTTCCGGCAGGGTCACCTCGCGGGCGATTTTTTCGCGCGTCTCCTGCATTTGCGCGCGTTTCATCTTTTCCTGGCGGCGGCGCATCGCCGACAGCGAGCGTCCCCGTTGTCCGCCATCCTCGCTCAACGCGGTGTTGAGCGTCAGCTTGCCACGGCGCCGGTTGTCGTCGCCGCGGGGGCGGGACGGACGCGTGGTGTCGGGACGCGCCGGTTTGCCGCGTTGCGGCGTTGCACGACCGCGGGATTCGGCCTCTTCGGGCCGGCCGCGAGACTGACGGTCGGGCACTGGCTGCGGCTGCGCCGGCTCTGGTTCGGCTGCCGCCTGTGGCTGCTCCCCGGCTTCCTTCGCCTTGGCCTGCTCTTCTGCGGCGCGCTTTGCGTCCTCTTCAGCCTGGAGACGCTCAGCCTCCTCACGCTCCTTCTTGAGCTGCTCCTCGCGCTCGGCGCGGATACGCGCCTCTTCCTCGGCGCGGGCCTGCTCTTCGGCGTCGCGGACCTTGGCGTTGGCCAGGGCGCGCTTGCGCGCGTCCATTTCGCTGGCCGACAGATCGTTGGCCGCGGCAGCGCTCGTCGCGGGTTCCTGAGGCGTTTCCTGCTTGGCCGCCGGGGCAGGCCGTTCGGCCGGTGCGGCCGTCGATGGCCGGGGTTTCAGTCCGGCCGCGATCGACGCTGGCTTTTCGTCGTCGGGACGAGTGATACGCCGCTTGCGCGTTTCCACGACAACGGCCTTCGTGCGGCCACGCCCCATATCCTGGCGCACCGTTCCCTGCTCAACCCCGGAACGCTTCAGCGTCAGAGTTTTCTTGCTGGTGACGCTGAGGGTCTTGTCGTCCTTGGTGTCGCTCATTCCGTTTCCGTTTCCCTTGCCGAACCGGTTTCCGCCTCATTGCGGTACCGTTCGAGCATCTTTGCGCGTTTCACTACACCTTCACCCGCCTGCCCTGCAAGCGTTGCGAGATGAATTACCTCACCGCCGGCGCCCAGAAAGGCCATTTCCTGCGCCGACAGCAGGCGAAAGACCGCCACATCGTCCCGGCCGGCCGCATGCCGCGCCTGATCGATCTTGCGAACGCCGTCCGGAGCGGCGTCCGAGGCGTGAAACACGGCAATCGCCTCGCCGGACCGCACCGCGGCATCCACCTTGGCGGCTCCACTGACCGATTGGCCGGCCTTGCGCGCCATGCCCATCATCCCGGTCAGCGCCCTGACCAGAAGCTGGTCGATATCACCGCCAAGATCCGGCGGCACCGTCACCTTCGTTTTCAGCGCCCGGGCAAAAAGGTTTTTTGCCGAAGCTTTGTCGATAAAGTCCCGCCGGGCGGTGACCCAACAGCCGCGCCCCGGCAGATTGCCCTTGAGGTCCGCAACCACCTGGCCATCCGGCGCGGCCACGAACCGGATCATGTCCTCCGCCGGTCCGCTTTGCCGACTCACAATGCAGGTCCGGTCGTTCATTCCAGCACCCGGGTCGGCGCAGCCGGCGTCCGGTCAGACCGGCAGAACCTGGCCCATGGGCTTGGGCTCTTCGACTTCTTCGACTTCCTCTTCCGCGGCCTCTTCTTCAGCCTCGGCGGCCGCCAGATCCTCTTCGGTGATCCAGCCGGCAGCAAGCCGTGCGGCAACGACCATCTGTTCGGCGTCGGCACGCGAGACATCGAGACCTGTAAACAGGCCATCGAAACGGACCGTCTCGCCGTCCTTACGCTCGCTCCAGCCAACCAGGTCGTCGGCGGCGCAGCCAGCAAAATCGTCCATGGTCTTGATGCCATCTTCGCCAAGCTTGACCATCATTGCGGTGGTCATGCCCGGAACATCGCGCAATTCGTCCTCGACACCCATCGACAGGCGCTTTTCGTCCAGCTCGGCCTCGATTGCCTCGAGATGCTCGCGCGCACGGCTCTGGATTTCCTCGGCAGTCTCCTCATCGAAGCCCTCGATGGAGGCAATTTCGTCGAGATCGACATAGGCGACTTCCTCGACCTGCGAAAAGCCTTCCGAGGCCAGCACCTGGCCGACCATCTCGTCGACATTGAGCGCGTTCATGAACAGCTCGGTGCGTTCGTTGAATTCCTTCTGACGACGTTCCGATTCTTCCTGCTCGGTCAGGATGTCGATGTCCCAGCCGGTCAATTGAGAAGCGAGACGCACATTCTGACCGCGACGGCCGATGGCCAGTGACAGCTGGTCGTCGGGTACCACCACTTCGATGCGTTCCGCATCCTCGTCGAGCACCACTTTGGCAACTTCGGCCGGCTGCAGCGCGTTGACGATGAAGGACGCCGCATCCATCGACCACGGAATGATGTCGATTTTCTCGCCCTGCAATTCGCCGACAACCGCTTGCACGCGGCTACCGCGCATACCGACACAGGCGCCGACCGGATCGATCGAGCTGTCGTTGGAAATCACGGCGATCTTTGCACGCGAACCCGGGTCGCGCGCCACCGAGCGGATTTCGATGATGCCGTCATAGATCTCCGGCACTTCCATGGTGAAGAGCTTGACCATGAATTGCGGGTGGGTGCGCGACAGGAAGATCTGCGGACCACGCTGCTCGCGCCGTACATCGTAGACATAGGCGCGAACGCGATCGCCGTAGCGGAAGTTTTCGCGCGGGATCAGTTCGTCGCGACGGATGATTGCCTCGCCGCGGCCGAGATCGACGATCACGTTACCGTATTCGACCCGCTTGACGGTGCCGTTGACGATTTCGCCAACGCGATCCTTGAATTCCTCGTACTGCCGGTCGCGCTCGGCTTCGCGCACCTTCTGCACGATGACCTGCTTGGCCGACTGGGCGGCAATGCGGCCGAAATCCATCGGCGGCAGCGGTTCGGCGATGAAGTCGCCGAGCTGGGCTTCGGAACTCCGGTCGCGAGCCAGTTCCAGCGCAATCTGGGTCGAATAGTCCTCGACTTCCTCGACCACTTCCAACAGCCGCTGCAGCTTGATCTCGCCGGTTTTGGCGTTGATGTCCGCGCGAATGTTGGATTCGGATCCGTAGCGTGAACGGGCCGCCTTCTGAATGGCGTCGGCCATCGCGTCAATCACGATTTCACGGTCGATCGCCTTCTCGCGGGCCACCGCATCCGCGATCTGAAGAAGCTCGAGCCTGTTTGCACTCACTGCCATTTTGCTCTCTCCATCCTATGGCATGGGCGGTCTGGCCGCCGTCAATTCTGGTTGTTGCCGTCCATCTCGTCGGCTTCGGCCCGCGCCGCTTTGGCCGCCTTGTCGGCGGCCAGCGCATCCCGGACCAGTTCATCGGTCAGTATCAGTTTGGCGTCACTCAATGTATCGAACGGAATGCGCACCTCCGGCTCATCACCGTAGCTTGCCGCATCGCGACGCAGGACAAAGGCGTCCTGATCCACGGAAACGATGATGCCGCGGAACCGCTTGCGACCGCCGACCAGCACCGACGTTTCGCATTTGACCAGATGCCCGGCCCAGCGCTCGAAATCGGAACGGCGCACCATCGGCCTGTCGATACCCGGTGACGAAACCTCAAGATGGTATTTCCGATCGATCGGGTCTTCGACATCGAGGACCGGCGACACCGCTCTGGAAACCGCCTCGCAGTCTTCAACCGTCATGCTGCCGTCGTTGCGCTCGGTCATGATCTGCAATGTCAGACCGTTCTGGCCGCTAATGCGCACGCGGACCAGCCTGAAATCCATCGAGTCCAGCACCGGTTCGATGATCGACGCAACACGGGCATCGAGACCGGTCTCGGTGATGAGCCGCGGTTCGTTGCCGTTTGTGCGTGCGGGCAGTGGCGTTTCGGTCACTTAGGCGTCCGTATTCGGTTTCCTGCGATGATCAATAAAAAAGAGCGGGTCCCGGAGGCCCACTCTTGCTCAGAATGATCAAGATTTTCCGTTCATATACTCTTGCGGAAGGCCAATTGCAAGACCGGTCAGCCAGCGCCGATCACCTTATGCGGCATCGGTACGCACAAAAGTGAGGTAGGCCGGCACGCGGCCTTCGCGCATCGCCTTTGCTTCATAGCGCGTACCAGGCCATCCCGGGTAGGAACGCCGCCAGTCATCGGCGTTCCCGGCGGTCCAATCAAAGGCCTGATGGGCCCGGCAATGCAGCAGCGTCCAGTTCACATAGGTGTCGATGTCGGAAGCGAAACAGAAACGGCCGCCCGGCTTCAGCACTCGGGCCAGGCGATCGAGATTGACAGCGGACACGAAACGCCGCTTCCAGTGCTTTTTCTTCGGCCATGGGTCAGGATAGAGCAGGTCGACATGATCAATGCAGGCCGGCGGCAGCCAGTCGAGCAGTCGGGTGGCGTCGTCGTCGAACAGGCGCACATTGCGCCTCGGTTCCGCCGCCAGGATGCTGACGCATTTGGCCATGCCGTTGACGAAAGGCTCGACTCCGATAAAGCCGGTCCGTGGCGCTTCTACCGCGCGATAGAGAAAATGCTCGCCGCCGCCGAAACCGATCTCCAGACGGATGGCTTCAACGGACGTGGGGAATAGTGCGCTTGCATCGATTGGCGCCTGCGCTTCCAGATCAACACGGAGCGATGGCAGAACCGTTTCGATTGCCTGTGCTTGCGCCGGTCGCAGCGCCTTGCCGCGACGGCGGCCGAAAAACGCCTCTGTGGCCCTTTGCGGGTGATCGGAGGGCATGCCGTGCTTCCGTCGAATTCCAACAGTCCGCTTATAGCACGGACTTGCCGTTGTCCCTCAGACCTTTGCAGCTTCCTCAAGCGGCCGGGTGTCGTTGACGGCCCGGGTTGCGGCAGACGGTTTAACCGCCTCTTTCAGCGCCTTGACCAGATCGGTCTTTTCCCAGGAGAACGATCCGTCGCGGCCGGCCTTGCGGCCGAAATGGCCATAGGCAGCGGTTTTGGCATAGATCGGGCGATTGAGATCCAGATGGCGTCGGATTCCCGTCGGCGACAGGTCGACAATCTCGCGGATCGCATTTTCCACCTGTTCCTCGCTCACCTTGCCGGTGCCGTGCAGATTGACGTAGACCGACAGCGGTTGCGCGACACCGATGGCGTAGGAAAGCTGGATCGTGCAGCGTTCCGCCAGCTTCGCGGCGACGATGTTCTTGGCGAGATAACGAGCCATGTAGGCCGCCGAGCGATCGACCTTGGTGGTGTCCTTGCCGGAAAACGCGCCACCGCCATGGGGTGCGGCGCCGCCATAGGTGTCGACAATGATCTTGCGGCCGGTCAGGCCCGCATCGCCATCGGGGCCGCCGATAACGAATTTGCCGGTGGGATTGATGTACCAATTGCAGTCGTCGTCGATCGGCAGGTCGCCAAGCGCCTCGCGGATATAAGGCTCGACGACTTCGCGTACCTTGTCGGAATCCCAGCTGTCATCGAGGTGCTGAGTGGATAGGACGATCTGGGTGACCGCTGCGGGCTTGCCACCTTCGTAGCGGACAGTGACCTGGCTTTTGCTGTCGGGACCGAGTTTCGCGGCCTCGCCCTCGCCACTTTTGCGAGCATCGGCCAGCAGGCGCAGAATCTGGTGCGAATAGTAAATCGGCGCCGGCATCAGGTCCGGCGTTTCGTTGACCGCGTAACCGAACATGATGCCCTGGTCGCCGGCACCCTCGTCACCCTGCTGGTCAGCGGCATTGTCCACACCCTGGGCGATATCCGCGGATTGGGTGTGCAGCAGGACGTCGATCTTGGAATTCTTCCAGTGGAACCCGTCCTGCTCATAGCCGATGTCGCGAATGGCGCGGCGGGCAGCGGACCGGAAACGCGACGGATTGATCACGTCGTCGCCGTTCTTGTCCTTTTTCATCAGTGTCGGCGGAACCCGCACTTCACCGGCAATCACAACACGGTTCGTGGTCGCAAGCGTTTCGGCGGCAATGCGAACGCTCCACGGATCGACGCCCGTTTTGCGCGCTTCCTTGTAGATCAGATCGACGATTTCGTCAGAAATGCGATCGCACACCTTGTCGGGATGTCCCTCGGATACCGACTCGCTGGTGAAATGATAAACGTCTCGCGCCATGGCCCGCCTCTCAGAAGTCTGTCTGATGCGCCTTGTTATTGAAATCGAGTCGGGAAAACAAGCGTAGAACGATATAAATATATCTTGATATGGAGTGCCTGACACTCGAAATCGGAACCACCTCGATATGGCCACTTCCGCTATGTGGCAGCGCACCGTTGGTGCTTGGGTTCCAGGCGTTATGCGAACCGGGGATGCCCGTGAGCTAGGCTGGCAGAAACTGTTCCGTTAACGCTGACGGATCTGCCTCCCCTCGAAGTTCTCCACCGACTAGGCGGAACTCTCCGCATCGGCCGCCAACGCCTTGACGAGGTCGACCAGCTTTCGACGTACTTTCGGGTCTTCGATCTTCACGAAAGCCCGGTTCAGTTGCAGTCCTTCCGACGACGACAGAAAGTCGACGACATAGTTGGAACTGGAAGCTTCCGACATGCCGGGCTGACCGGTGGAAGGATCTCCGGGCGCATCCTCGAAGAAAAAGGACACGGGTACGTTGAGAATGGATGAGATATTCTGAAGCCGGCTGGCGCCGACCCGGTTCGTTCCCTTCTCATATTTCTGGATCTGCTGGAAAGTGATGCCGAGGCTGTCTCCCAGCTTTTCCTGGCTCATACCAAGCATAGTCCTCCTAAGCCTGATGCGAGAGCCAACATGTATATCGATAGGGTTCGGTTTTTTCTTATTAACGATAGTGTTCATAGCTTTCTTCCTGCGAGCGCTCGCGCCACTCGCACATGATTGTCGTTTATGATGCTGTCCCCCTCACCTTCCCCGCCCACCAGAAGGTTTTTGCCCTGAAACAACACCGGCCATACTGCTACACGTCCTATCTATGCAATTTTAGGGGTTTTCCGTCAATTAAACCTTCGAATAAAACCGTAACGCGAAAACAGCGCCCCAGCTAATAGTAAAGCGATAATCGACCAGAAAACGGTTTGATGACCCCAAGTATAACCGTTTCTTTCTACCTTTTCTGGAAGAAAAATATCAACAAACCCCACAGTATTCAGTGGCAACCCATCGATCACGCGGCCATAGCCGTCAGTAATCGCTGAAACACCGTTGTTTCCTACCCGTACCATTGGAAGGCCTGTCTCAACCGCCCGAAGCTGCGCCTGACGAAAGTGTTGATAAGGTCCGGGTGTGTCGCCATACCACGCATCGTTGGTCACATTGACGATGAAATCCGCTTCCGGCCCATGTGCTGTCAGTTCATGCGGGAAGATGGCCTCATAGCAAATCAGCGGCAGGAAATGGCCGCCGCCGGGTACCGGAACGGTTTCCCGACGAATGCCCGACGTGAAGGCACCCGGCGCTTGAGCAATGATACTGAGGCCAAGGCCTTCGAGGGCTTCCCGGAACGGCAAGTATTCCCCGAAAGGCACCAGGTGGCGCTTGTCTGCCGCCGATAGAATCTGACCATCATCGTCGATGACGTAGATCGAGTTGTAGTAGCGGGCCGGTTGATCGGCACCACCGCTTTCCTGGCGTACGGCGCCGGTTATCAGCGTCTGCCCATCCTTTAGCGATCCGCCGATCCGTGCCAGTGCCGACGGATTGCTGGTCAGCAAAAACGGAACCGAGGTTTCGGGCCAGACGATGAGGTCCGGCTTCGGACCGTCGCCCTGCCGGGTGGACAGATCGAGCAGGCGCGAAAAAATCCGGTCTCGCTCGGCATCGCTCCATTTCACCGACTGGTCGATGGATGGCTGCACAAGGCGTACAACCATGCCATCATCACCTTTGTCCGGATCGCTTAGCATCCAGTAACCGAAGCCTGTATGTGCAACCAGCAGGACGAGTGCGATAACGAGACCCGGTACGGCACCTCGACGGGTTGCGATCAGGGCCGGAGCTGAAAACACGAAAACCGCCAGCGCTGACATACCGAACAGGCCGACAAGCGCCGACGACTGCATAAGGGCCGGCACCGGCATGGCACCGTAGCCGATGGCGTTCCAGGGAAAACCGGTGAACAAAAAGCTGCGCAGCCACTCCGCCAAGCCAAAGCCCAGTGCCAAGGCGCAGATACGCCCGAGACCGTCGGACCACAAAAGCCGTGCAAGCGCAGCCGCGGCGCCATAAAACAGCGCCAGAATTGCCGGCAGACCAAGGACCGCGAAAGGCAGCGCCCAGGCAAACAGCTCCGCCTCGATCAGCAGCGCATTGCCAAGCCACCACATGCCGCCGACAAAATAGCCGAAGCCGAACCACCAGCCGATGCCAAACGCCGGCGTCAGCCGTCCGAAGAAGCCTGCATCCGCATTGCCGCTGGCGCCGTCCAGCAGCCAGACGAGCAGCGTGAAGGAAACAAACAGGACAGCGAAGAAATCGAAGGGTGGCAACGAAACGACAGCCAACAGGCCGGCGGCAAAAGCCAGCGCCCATCGCCGCGGACCCCAGAGAAGCATGATCCTGTGGGCCAATCGTTCCAAATCGTCCTCCACCGCCAAAGGGTGTCGTTTCGCGCCGCACGGTCCCCCACAGATCGTACTACGGCCAGCCATCCGATGGCGTCAAACCAGCGCGAATCAGCCGGTCGCGGAAGTGACATTACCCGAAACCGGTCCGTTACCAAGCTTTGTCGATTGAAAGGCCGTTGCAACAAAGCAACGACCGCTTAAACCCGACCCAGCTTATCAAGCCTCGGAGGCTGTTGCCGGTGCCTTTTCGTCCGCCTGCTGATTTTCGCCTGCGGTCGGCTTTCGCGATGACCGAGCGTTATCGGGATCCGGTTTCTGCGGTCTGCGGCGGGCAATCGTGCGGCGCCGCACCAGCCGGACGCGTCGTATTCTGCGGGGATCGGCGTCGAGAACATGAAACTCGAAATTGGGCAAGGCCTGGACGACTTCACCGCGGGCTGGAATACGGCCCAGCGTCGAGAAGATCAGGCCACCCAGGGTATCGACATCCTCACCTTTGTCACCGACCACGAAGTCACTGCCGACAACCTTGGCGATGTCCTCGAGCTCTGCGCGGGCATCTGCGACGAACACGTCCTCCGAGGTGCGGCTGATCATATCCGCCTCGTCGTCGTGTTCGTCTTCGATGTCGCCGAACACCGTCTCGATGATGTCTTCCAGCGAGGCCAGTCCGTCGGTACCGCCATACTCGTCGATCACCAGCGCCATCTGGGTGCGGGTCGCCTGCATGCGCTGCATCAGGTCGCTGGCAAGCATCGAGGGCGGCACGAACAGGACGTCGCGGATCAGTCCGGCTTCCTGCACCGTCTTGTTCAGATCGACCCGTCCGAGATCGGGGCTGCCGACCTTTGCGGTCCGTTCTTTCTTGGCCGCAGTGCTGCCGTTGGCTGCCTTGGCCGCGCCGTTTCGGGACGAGCGGCGCTTGCCGCGGGCCTGCTTGGTAAAATGGGCGACGAGATCGCGGATGTGGATCATGCCGCGTGGATCGTCCAGAGTGTCGTCATAGACCGGCATGCGGGAGTGCCCCGACTCCTCAAACAGCACCATCAGTTCACCCAGCGTAGTGCTGAGATCCACTGCCTGGATATCGGCACGCGGCACCATGACATCCTCGACCCGCATTTCGCGCAGTCGAAGAATGTTGTGCAGCATGGCCCGCTCTTCGGGCGAAAAGGCCGTGCCGGCGCCTTCGGCTGCCAGGGCGTCCGTGAGGTCCTCACGCAGGCTGTGTTCGTCGGAGCCGCGGAAGAAACGCAGAATCCGAGCCCACAGGGACTGGCCGTTTCTGTCGCCGTTTTCAACTGGAACGGGGAGGTGTTGACTTCCGGGGTCCTCGCCGGAGTCGGCATCCGGCGTATCGGTCGCTGCGGCCGCTGTTGTGGCGGCGCTGCTGTGCTGGTTCATCTCAAATCAAACCGGATCGGTGTTCGCATAGGGATCAGATAGGTCGAGCGCGGCCAAAATGCGAGTCTCCAGACCTTCCATGGTGTGTGCATCGCGCTCATCGACGTGATCATACCCTAACAGATGCAGAAATCCATGCACCAGGAGATGGGTGAGATGGTTATCGAAGGGAATATCCATGGAAACCGCTTCGCGGCTGACCGTTTCCTGGGCAAAGAGGATGTCGCCTAACATGGGACCCGGCATATCGCCCGGAGCAATGGGAAAACCGGGAAAGGACAGCACGTTGGTCGGCTTGTCCTGATCGCGCCAGCGCAGGTTTATCTCGCGCACGGCCGCGTCGTCGGTGAACATCAGGGACAGCTCGCAGCCGCTTTGTGGAAAGGGCTGCCGACGTTTATCGGCAAGGTAGCCGGCGGCCACGCCGACAACATCGCCGCAGAACTCCTGCAGCAATTCCAGCGCCGGCCAGCCGTCGCTTTCGATGGCCAGCTGGATGTCGATGGTCGGGCGGGTCATCGGGAATCGGCATTGTCGCTGTCCGCGATCATCGTCTTTTCGGCATCGTAGGCCGCGACAATCCTGGCCACGAGCGGATGGCGCACCACATCGGTGTCGCGGAAATGCACCGTGACCACGCCTTCGACCGACCTGAGCACGTGCAATGCCTCGACCATGCCGGATTTGACGCCTCGCGGCAGGTCGATCTGGCTCGGATCGCCTGTGACGATCATGCGGGCGTTTTCGCCAAGACGCGTCAGGAACATCTTCATCTGCATGGATGTCGTGTTCTGCGCCTCATCGAGGATGACCGCCGCATTGGACAGGGTGCGGCCGCGCATGAATGCCAGCGGCGCAATTTCGATGACGCCCGCAGTGATGGCCCGCTCGACCTTGTCGCCCGGTATCATGTCATAGAGCGCGTCATAAAGCGGGCGCAGATAGGGATCGACCTTTTCCTTCATGTCGCCGGGCAGATAGCCGAGCCGTTCTCCGGCCTCGACGGCGGGACGGGACAGGATGATCTTCTCGATCAACCCGCGTTCGAGCATCTGCGCTGCGTGAGCGACCGCAAGATAGGTCTTCCCGGTGCCCGCCGGGCCGGCGCCGATCACCAGCTCGGCCCGATCCATGGCGCGAATATACGCGTCCTGGGCCGGAGTCCGGGCGGCAATGGTGCGCTTACGCGTGGCGATCTGGGCCAGCGCCATCTTGCCCTTGCGTTCCATCGTGGGCAGCGTCAATTGATCGTCCGCCGCCACCGACATGCGAATGGCGCCCTCGACATCGGAAGACTGAACTTCCTCGCCCCCCTGCAGCCGATCATAGAGGTAGTCGAGCGCACGCCGCGCCTGGTTGGTAGCCACCTCGTCGCCCTGGATGGAAACCTGGTTGCCGCGCGCCCGCGCATCCACCCCGAGCTTCTGCTCGATGAGCGCCAGGTTCTGGTCAAACTGGCCGAAGAGATCGCTGGCAAGACGATTGTTTTCAAAGGTAAGGACGATATGGGTCGTGTCGGAGGCACCGGAGGGTTTCTTGCCGGTTTTGCGCCTGGCCGTCTGTGTCAAATGGTTCAACTCCTGACTGTGTCCGTGCCCTGAATTTGCTCCGCAAACAGCGAATTCGATCCCGTCTTCGTGATTCTTACCCCGACAATGTCGCCTATTTGCGATGGTTTTGCATCAACAATTACCGGCTGAAGCCACGGCGAGCGGCCAATCAACTGGCCGGCCAACCTGCCGGGCTTCTCCAGCAGCAGATCGATTGTTTTCCCGACACAGGCCTCGGCAAAGCTCTGCTGCTGCTGTCTGAGCAAGATTTGCAGGCGTTCCAGCCGGTCGGATTTTTCCGTCTCCGGCACCTGGTCGGCAAGATCGGCACCGGGCGTGCCGGGGCGCGGCGAATATTTGAAGGAGAAGGCCTGAGCGTAGCCAATCTCTTCCACGAGGCGCAGCGTATCGGCAAAATCGGCCTCCGTCTCACCGGGAAAGCCGACAATGAAATCGCCGGACAGTGCGATGTCGGGGCGGGCTGCCCGAATTCGGTCGACCAGACGCCTGTAGTCTGCCGCCGTGTGTCGGCGGTTCATTGCTTTGAGGATCCGGTCGGAACCGGCCTGCACCGGCAGGTGCAGATAGGGCATCAGCTTGTCGAGATCCCGGTGGGCTTCGATCAGAGCGTCATCCATGTCGCGCGGATGGCTGGTGGTGTAGCGCAGTCGCTCCAGGCCATCGATCTCGGCCAGGCGATGCAGCAATTCTCCAAGGCCCCACTCCCGTCCGTCGGCTGCTTCGCCATGCCACGCATTGACGTTCTGGCCAAGCAGGGTGATTTCGCGCACTCCGGCAGCGACCAGGCGTTCGGCCTCCGCAACGATCTGCTCGACCGGGCGCGACACTTCCGAGCCGCGCGTATAGGGGACGACACAGAATGTGCAGAACTTGTCGCATCCTTCCTGAACGGTCAGAAATGCGGTGACGCCGCGCGACGCAATGACCTTCTTTTCCGGCGCCGGCAGGTGCTCGAACTTATCTTCGATGGCGTAGTCGGTCTCGACAACCTTCTCACCCTTGTGTGCGCGAGCGATCGCCTGCGGCAGCCGGTGATAGGTTTGCGGTCCGATCACCAGATCGACCACCGATGCGCGGCGAATGATCTCCTGGCCCTCGGCCTGGGCCACGCAACCGGCAACACCGACCATCAGCTCGCGGCCTTCGTCGGCGCGCCTTTCCTTCATCTGGCGGATGCGGCCAAGTTCCGAATAGACCTTCTCGGCCGCCTTTTCGCGAATGTGGCAGGTGTTGAGCAGCAGCAGATCGGCATCCTCAGGGTCGTCGGTCTGCTGATAACCCTCACGCGTCAGGGTGTCGGCCATGCGCTCCGAATCGTAAACGTTCATCTGGCAGCCGTAACTTTTGACGAACACCTTGCGACGGTTTTCGCCCTTTTCGGTCCCATCGTCCGTGCGGATAGCGGCCTGGGCTTGTGTCAAAATCTCGCTCATACGATCAAAATCGTCCGTTTCGCGGCGCAAATCAATGCGACCGCCGGGTATCGGGTTGTTTTCGAAAGCACGCAATCGCGGCTGTTTGCCGGCAAGTCAAGCCGATTCGTGCGCTGCGTCGTCCGGACTGACACCATAGAGCTGTGCCTGCAACATCTGCCGGACCTGGGATTCGACTTCCTTCGTCACCTTCTTGCGGTTGCTTTGGTGGTCATAAACGACCGGTTGGCCGAAGCAAACCTGGACGTCGATGGCGCCTTCCTTGAGCACGCCGAAGAGGTGCGGCGTCAGCGTGGTATCGCCCGGCCAGGCAGCAAGCGGCCGCGCATATCGGCCGAGCGGCAGGCCGTGGGCATGGGTATAGGCGATGGCCACGGGCTGGATCACGACATTCCCGGTCGGGGAGGCCTCAAGCGCGGAAGCTGCCGCTCCGAACAGGGAACTTTTGAAGTCCAGCAACCTGTTGCCGTCGGACGTCGTGCCTTCGGCAAACAGAACAACGATCTCGCCATCGGCCAGCCGTTTGGCCACTTCGCTCACCTGTGCCCCGGTATCGCGCCGACGTTCGCGTTCGATGAAGACAGAACGCTGCCAACGGGCAAGCCAGCCGAAGACCGGCCAGGTCCTGACTTCCGACTTGGCGATGAAAACCACGTCGGCGACGGCCGCCAGAACGATGATGTCCTTCCAGCTGCTGTGGTTTGCCGCGATCAACAAAGGTCGATGCTCGTCCAGCTGACCATGAACATTGATTTTCAGTCCAAGCAGCCTGTGGGCAATCCGGTGCCACCAGCGGGGCAGATACCAGGACAGCCGCCATCCGAACCGGTTCGACACAAGCTGGACCGGCAACAGGACAACCGTCACCAGGATGATGACGATAAAGATCAGCAGGATGCGTATCCAGACGATCATCGGCCGGGGGCTCCCGCCTCCCCAGATCCTGTCGACAAAGCCAACACGGTTCAGTCCTCGGCCTTCTTCAGCGGAATGCCGTAGAGTTCGAGACGGTGGTCGACCAGCCGGAACCCGTGCTCGCGGGCGATTCGTTCCTGCAAAGCCTCGATCTCGGCCGACTGAAATTCGATCACCCGGCCCGACTTGAGATCGATCAGATGGTCGTGGTGCTCGTCGGGCACGGTTTCATAGCGCGACCGTCCGTCACGGAAATCGTGTCGCTCGATAATGCCCGTGTCCTCGAACAGCTTCACTGTGCGGTAGACGGTTGAAATCGAAATGTTCGGGTCAACCTCGGCAGCCCGTCGATAGAGCTCCTCGACATCGGGATGGTCGGCCGACTTTTCCAGCACACGGGCGATCACCCGCCGCTGTTCGGTCATCCGCATGCCCCGGTCGAGGCACTGCTGCTCCAGCGATTTCAGTTCGTCTTCCACTTGCCACCTCTCAGCAGCCCGGGGTGGACTATCGTCCGGCCCCGTATCCGTTTCGACGCTGCCTACCCAAGATCGAGCCTCATGACAAGCGCGGCGGTTTTTGCTCCACCGCCATGATCATAGTAGGCAGAACGTTCGGCGACGTGTTCGAAACCCAGTTTGCGATAGAGCGCGAGCGCTGCTGCGTTGGATTCGTCGACTTCGAGAAACAGCGACGCAGCGCCCTCGGCGCGCAGGTGTCCGAGAACCGCGACCATCAGTCGCCAACCCAGGCCGCTACGACGGAACCGGCGTCGTACGGCTATCGTCAGGATTTCGGCTTCGTCCTCGACCAGTCTCGCCAGGACGAACCCGCCCGGGGCACCGCCCCTGAGGCCGCCGGGACGCCGGGCCATGAAACCGAAAACCGGGTCTTGATGGACGAGGGCTCTGATCTCTCCGTCGCTCCACGGACGGGGGAAATCCTCTGCATGCAGGTCGGCCGCATCGATGCAGTCCTCCGGCGTCAGCGACATGATTTCGAAATCCGCCGCGCGGCGAAACAGTGACGGTCCGCTCATGATGCTTCCCGCCTTGGCAGAGCGAAACCGTCCTGCGGTTTGGCGTCAGGAGCTCGCAGATAAAGCGGTGTCGGTTTTTCCGACGGATCACGGTGGGCGGCCAGTGCGGCGAGGATCGCGATATCGACCGCTGCCGGCGCATCCTGCGTCGGCACTTGAGCGGCATCCTCCGAGGCCAGCTTTGAAGACGCTGGCCCGACCAGGGTTGCACTGTGCTTCTGCGCCAGTTCAAGCGCCTGTGGTCCCGGCATGAGTGACGGCGGGCCGATGGCGGTCCCGTCAGCAGCATAGAGCTGCGCATAGACCTCATCGCGGCGGGCATCGAGCACGATCAGAGCCGGTCCGACGGTTTTGGCAGCCGCTGCCATGCAATCGAATACATTGATGCCGATCAACGGAATGTCGAGGGCAAGGGCCAGACCCCGCATGGCGGCGACTCCGACGCGAATACCGGTAAACGAACCCGGTCCGATGCAGACCGCAAGCCGATCCAGATCGGCAAACGTCTCCTCGCGCTGTGCCAGGGTTTCCTCGATCACCGGAAACAGCCTCTCCGCATGGCCGCGACCGATGTTTTCGCCATGCATGACGCAAACCCGGTCAGCCGCGCCATCGTAGAGGCAGGCGGAACACATGTACGATGCTGTATCGACGGCGAGCAGTTTCATTGGGCAATCATATAGCTGATTCCGGGTCCGTCAGCCCCGCCCGGCGATCGCTTGACGCAGAATTTCGTTAAATTGCTCGGGATGGGTCAAAAAGGTAGCGTGTCCCGCACCCTCGATGGTGTGCACACCGTCCGTGCAGCCCGGAATTCTCTCCGCCATGAAAAAGCTGGCCTGCGGTTTGCAGACAACATCCCGATCGCCGGAGACAATGGTGGTGGGCAGCTCCATGTGTGGCAGCAGATCGAGCTGCGAGCGGGCATCCGTGCTGACGTAATCGTTGATCGTGACATCTTGCCTGGCGCGGCGGGCGATGCCGATCAGGAAGTCCGCAACCTCATCGTTTTCCGGCGAAATGCGATGGCCGAAGGTTTCGCAAACGGCGTCGTAGCGCTCTTCGAGCGCGCGTTCCGTTGCCGGCGTGCTGTCCGGATCCTGACCAAAGGGAAAACGATCGTCGGAGAGACGCTGCGGAATTGTGTCGACAAGCACCAACCGCGCCGCTTTTTCCGGATAGCGGGTGACGAACACCTGGCAGATGCAGCCCCCCATGGACCAGCCGACCAGCGTGACATCGCGCAGGTCCAGCCGATCGATGATCGCGGCCAGATCGTCGCAATGTTCCTCGAAGCTGATTTCGGGAGATGCTGCGCTCGACCGGCCATGCCCGCGCAAGTCCGGGCAGACGCATCGAAAGGAACCCTGAAACGCGCTGACCTGTTTGTACCAGACGGTGTGATCCATCATCGTGCCATGCACGAACAGGATCGTGCCGCCCTCACCACCGGTATCGGCGACCAGAAGGCGTTCGCCGTTGATCTGCAGGAAATCCTCACTCATCGGCCGCCAATCCGATCGGTCGCAGCGGCGGGTCTTAGACCGCCTCGACCTCCTGCACCTCAGGAATGAAGTGTCTCAGCAGGTTCTGGATGCCATATTTCAGCGTCGCGGTTGAAGACGGGCATCCGGCGCAGGCGCCCTTCATGTGGAGAAATACGCGACCGTCCCGGTATCCCTTGAACGTTATGTCACCGCCGTCCTGAGCCACCGCCGGACGCACTCGGGTTTCCAGCAATTCCTTGATGGTCGCAACGATCGATTCGTCGGCTTCATCGAAAAATTCGCCTTCGTCCTGCAGGGCCGGATTGCCATCGGCCGCCATCACCGGCGCACCGGACATGAAGTGTTCCATGATGGTGCCGAGAATCGCCGGCTTCAGGTGTTGCCACTCCGCGCCATCCTTGGTCACCGTGATGAAATCGTAACCGAAGAATACGCCCGAAACGCCGGGCACTTCGAACAGGCGCGCCGCCAGAGGCGATGCCTCCCCTGCGGTCTCGGGATCCCGAAAATCGGCGGTGCCTTCTTCGAGTACGACCTTACCGGGAAGAAACTTCAGGGTCGCCGGATTGGGCGTTGTCTCGGTCTGAATGAACATTGGTCTTGTCTCCTGGCCGCCGGAAAATCCGGCTTTTCGCGCCGCTGGGCGCAGCCTTGCGCTGCCCGGAAAATAAGGCAGCGTCGATGGAACTTCAAGCAGCTAAAGCCAAGCCGCTGTCAGCAGATTGCGTCGATATCCTCGTCCGTCAGCGATGCCGGAATGACCGTCACCGGAATAGGAAACGCCGCGCCGCGGCCGGCGATGGACGAGACCAGCGGTCCGGGGCCTTCCTTGGCCGAACCTGCGGCCAGAACCAGGATCGCAATATCCTGATCCTCTTCGATCAGGGCGAAGATCTCCTCGGTGGCCTTGCCCATGCGGATCGTGGTTTCCGGCTCGATGCCAACGCGTTCGCGTACTTCGGCGGAGAATTTGGCCAATGCGGCTTCCGCCTCGTCGCGGGCTTCCGCCTTCATGATCTCCTCAACGCCCAGCCAATGCTGAAAATCGCCCGGCTCGATGACATAGGTCATGACCAGGACTCCGTTGGTGCGGCGGGCGCGATTGGCGGCGTAGTGTGCCGCTCGTTCGCATTCGGGCGTGTCATCGATGATCACAAGAAACTTGCGGCGATGACCCTCTTCCCTCGACAGTCGCTTCGAAACCATGGCGCGGAGTGTGCCATCCGGATTCGCGCGGAGCAAGCCCCGCGCGTCATCCCAGAAGGCCGATGATCTCCTTGACGTCGCTCATGGTACGCTGAGCGATTGCCGAGGCACGCTCACCGCCATCGGCGAGCACGCTGTCGATATAGGCTGAGTCGTCCAGAAGCCGGCGCATCTCAGCGCTGATCGGCGAGAGCACGCTGACGGCAAGTTCGCTCAGGGCCGGCTTGAACGCCGAGAACTGCTGGCCACCGAATTCGCCAATCACGTCGGCCTTCGAGCGATCGGAAAGAGCGGCATAAATGCCAACCAGGTTATCCGCTTCGGGGCGTCCGGCAAGGCCGTCGACATCGCCTGGAAGCGGTTCCGGATCGGTCTTGGCCTTGCGGATCTTCTTGGCGATGGTGTCGGCATCATCGGTCAGGTTGATACGCGACAGGTCGGACGCATCGGATTTCGACATCTTCTTGGTGCCGTCCCGCAGGCTCATGACGCGTGGCGCCGGCCCTTCGATCAGCGGTTCGGTCAACGGGAAATACCCGGTCAGACGCTCCTCACCGACGACCATGTCGACACCGAGACCGGTTTCGGCAATGCGGTCGGAGAAGTCGCTGTTGAACTTCTGAGCGATGTCGCGAGTCAGCTCCAGATGCTGCTTCTGGTCGTCGCCGACCGGCACGTGGGTTGCCCGATAAAGCAGAATGTCGGCTGCCATGAGCGACGGATAGGCGAGCAGACCCAACGAAGCGTTTTCGCGATCCTTGCCGGCCTTGTCCTTGAACTGCGTCATGCGGTTCATCCAGCCGATGCGCGCCACGCAGTTGAAGATCCATGCAAGCTCCGAGTGCTCCGCCACGCGGCTCTGGTTGAAGACGATATGCGCCTTCGGATCGATGCCGGCTGCGAGATAGGCTGCAGTGATGGCGCGCGTCTGCTCCTGCAGATCCTCATGCACCAGCTGCGCCGTCAGGGCGTGCAGGTCGACCACACAGTAGACGCAGTTGTGGCTTTCCTGCAGAGCGACGAATTTGCGGATCGCGCCCAGATAGTTGCCCAGGTGAAGATTGCCGGTGGGCTGGACACCGGAAAAGACTAGCGGCTTGAACTCGGACATGGAGGATCTCGATGATGATATGGAAGTCGCGGCGGGTTATGCACGGGGCGACCGCCGTGATCAAGGGAATTCGCGGGGATCCTTCGAGAACGCGCGGTCGCACCACCGTCACTGCACAGGATCATCCATAGGTAATTTCAAGCTCCGACGATGTCGCCACGGACTGGCAAGTGAGAATCACACCGCGATCGATATCGCGGTCCTCAAGCGCCATGCACGCACGCATGTGAACGCTGCCTGTGCTGAGTGTCGCACGGCAGGCGCCGCAGACCCCGGATTGGCAGGAAAACGGTGGTTTCAGACCTGCCGATCGGGCTGCTTCAAGCAGCGTCTGATCCGCACCTATTTCGACCGGAACAACGTCATCACCCATATGGATGCGCGCCGTGGCGGCGATACCCACGACCGTCATGTCAGTATCGACAGCGCCGCCGTAGCTTTCCATGTGAATCCGGTCCGCCGGGACATCGAGCGCCATCAGCGCCGCCCTCACCGTTGCATTCATGGCGCCTGGTCCACAAACATAGTATTGCGCATCCTGCGCGTAAGGCGGTCGTTCATCGATCAAAGCCTTGACCGCCTCCTGATCGACCTTGCCCTGGCGCCATGCCTTGAACCCGCTCCACATGGACTGGCCTGACAACACGTGATGCAGGCTGAGACGATCGGGGTGCTGCGCCACCTGGTTGGCAAGCTCGTCACTCAAGAGGATGCTCTTTTCATCCCGGTTGCCATAGACGAAATGACAGGCCGACCAGGGCTCGGCCGCCAAAACCGTCCGGATCATTGCGTAAAGCGGCGTAACACCGCTGCCGGCACCAAAGAAATAGTGGGTTCGACGCTGGGTTTCGCCTGCGTCGAGACAGAAGCCGCCAAATGGCGGCATCACCTGGAGCACGTCGCCTGTCTCGATCGTATCGTTGATGTGGTTGCTGACGAGACCGCCCTCGACCCGCTTGACGGTGATACGGAGCGGTTCCCCGGACGCCGGCGAGGATGAAATCGAATAGCTTCTGCGCACCTCCTCACCGTCGAAGTCAAAACGAAAGGACAGGTGCTGTCCGGCCCTCCAGCGAAACACATCGGCCAGCGCCGGGGGCACCTCGAACATCACAGTCTTCGCCATACCGCCGATTTCGTTGCGTGTGCCGATCACCTTCAAAGGGTGGAACTCGCCGCTCATATCAGGCCTCCATCCAGTCGAGCACCACCTGCTGGTGACCGATGATGGGGCTTTCACCGCGGGATGCCGGCCCGACCTCAAAATGCGGCGAACGCAAAGATTTCTGTTGCTGTTCGCAGGCGTATACGTCTTCGGCGGTAAAGTCGCCGGAGGTCATCGGATCATCCTCTCCGTCGGCGTCACCGGCATCGTATTTGCCCTTGAGGCCGAAATCGGACCAAAATCCGGACGAGCGCATCGACTGCTTGCTGAACTCCCAGTTGGATGCGTTGGCAACACGCACCCGGTTCTCGACCCGGGTCAGATCGGGCGCCAGCGGCGTGATGATGAATGTCGACCAGGTATCTTCCGAAGCGGCAATGCCGACCCCTGGAAACAGCATGGGAACCCAGGTGCCATTGACGTCTTGGGGAATGACTCGCGGCATGGTGAGCTTCTTGTCCTGGTTGCTGGCGAAGGCCTCGACGGGCGGTTCCCAGAACATGTAATGCGGGCCGACAAAGCCATATTCCGCCTTGGCGTGATCGTACATCTGCAGCGTGCCGGAATGCAGATGCGACAGGTGATAGACGTCGATGTAGTTGTCGACGACAATCTTCCAGTTGGCCTTGATCTCGTATTCGGCGCGCGCCTCGGCATATTCCGGCAGTTCCTCGGGCGCATGCGGCCCGACCATGTCGTCGACCGGACCGAACCAATCCATAATCGAGCCCGCCTTTGGATCGGGATGAACGAAGAGCATGCTCTTCCAGATGTCGACCGCAGCGGGCTTCAGGCCAAGGCATGATTTGTCGATGTTTTCAAACTCACGATCCTCCTCGGGAACCGAGATCAGATTGCCCTCCAGATCATAGGTCCAGTCATGATAGGGACAGGTCAGTGCCTTTTGGGCCTTGCCCACCGCCCGGATCAGCTGGGTTCCCCGGTGGCGGCAGATGTTGTGAAACGCGCGCAGACGGCGGTCGCGCCCCATGACGATGAAGATGTTGTTGAGGCCGGCCTGGACCGAGATGTACTGGCCCGGCTCGGACACGTCTTCCATCAGGCCGGCATAGTGCCAGCAGCGCGAGAAGATCAGGTTCTGCTCGCGGTCAAACCATTCCCGGTCGGTATAGGCGGCGACGGGCAAACGATGCAGCATACGGGTTTCAGACAACGGGCATCCCCATGAAGAGCAGCAGATCGGCAACGATCAGATAGAGGCTGAGCACCAGCCAGGTGGCAATGATGAGCCAGAACAGGACCGGGCTATCGTCCCGGTCGACGGCTTCGACCAGAGTTGTGCGGCCCGAATAGAGCGCGGGGACCGTCCACATGATGAACAGGAGGCCCCAAACCCACTGCCAGTTCATGACGACGGCCATATAGATGATGGCCAGGGCCACCAGCGTTCGCCACTTGTCGATCATGTCATTTCCTTTATTGTCATCATTGACAATTTATGACCGATGCCATAGTTTGTCAATAGAGACAATCAATCGATCTCCGGCAGGCTCCATGGGCAGACCAAGCATACGTTCGCAAAGACGCCAGGAAATTCTCGATGCATTTGAGCGATGCATCATCGATCTGGGGCTCGAGGGCGCCACCTTGGAGAAGCTGTCGGAATATTCCGGCCTGGCCAGGCCTCTTGTCCGCCATCACGCCGGTAACCGCGATGAGTTGCTGGAAGCCCTGACCGAGCGCTTTTTTGCCCGCTCAAGCGAGCTGCTCGTCGGTTTGGCCGCTTCGCTGACACCCCAGCGCGCTGCCGATGATCTTCTCGACACGCTGTTCACGCCGTATCAGGACGACGTGGAGCAGGTTCTGCTGGCGGAAGCGCTGATCGCCGCGTCGCGACGTGATCCGGCACTGGCCAAACGCATGTGGGCGTGGTTCGAAGAATTCGTCGATTTTGTCGCAGGGCAAATCCGCAAACAGGTCCCGACCGCCGATGAGGCATCGGTCCATGACGTTGCCGTTGGCATCACCGGAATCTATTTCAACGCCGATTCGCTCAAGCCGCTTGGTGCCAGTGAAGCGGTTGCCGAAACCTCGCGGCGTGCCGCCCGCAGGTTGCTCTCCTCACTCGTAGCCGGGTGAACCGGGCTGTAGCAAATCCCATCTGTTTCCGAACGGGTCGATGAAAACCGCGACCGTGCCGTAATATTCAGTTCTTGGCTTTTCCAGGAACTGAACCCCCGACTCCGCCAGACGAGCGTAATCGGCCGCAAAGTCCTCGGTATAAAGGAAAAAGCCGACCCGGCCACCGGTCTGATCGCCGATCCTCGCCCGCTGCCGCTCATTGCCAGGTTCCGCCAGCAATAACGCCGTGCCCTGCGCACCCGGCCGCACCAGAACCCAGCGTTTACCCTCGTCGAGATGCCTGTCTTCCAGCAGGTCGAAGCCAAGCTTGCCCACATAGAAAGCGATGCCGGCATCGTAGCTTGGAACCAGCAATGACACGTGGGCAATGAAGCGCTGAGGCTCAGTCACCCGAACGTCCCCGGCGTCGCAACGCCGCGGCCAATTGCTGCCGGTCCATGGCGCCGGTGGCCAGCGCGAGACCGAAATAGACGACCGCACCGCCGGCGATCACCATCGTCATCAGCAGCAGGCGCACCAGCAGGGAACCGTTCATCAATTCGGGACCAACCAACCACAGGGCGGCGAAAAGCGCGGCGCCCATCACCAGGCTCCCGAGCGTGATCATCACAACCCGGCGGGCCGTTTGGACAGAGGGCTGGAACTGGCCGGCGCTGTAAAGCGCGATGGCCAGCATGAAAGCGTTGACCCAGCCAGCGACAGAGGTCGCGATGGCGACACCGAGTACGCCGATCAGCGGGAACAGGATGAGGCTTCCCACAATGTTGACACCGGCATTCACTGCAGCAAACCACATCGGAACCTTCATGCTCTCGCGCGCATAGAAGGAGGGCGTGAAGATCTTGATCATCACGAAGGCCGGCAGACCGACCGCGAACCCTCCGAGCACCGACGCGGTCACGATCGTATCCGCGCGGTCGAACGCTCCGCGCTCAAACAGGAGAGCGACAATGGGCTCGGGAATGATGAACAGCGCCACGGCTGCCGGCACCGTCAGGCCGAGACCGAATTCGAGGCTGCGGTTCTGCAGGTTGTGGACGCCCTCGCGGTCGTCCGCCTTCAGCGCCCGCGACAGTTCCGGCAAAAGCACGACACCAATGGCGATGCCGATCACCCCGAGCGGGAGCTGGTTAATACGGTCGGCGAAATTGATGCTGGCGATGGCGCCATTGTCGCCGGATACGATGATCTGACCGACAAGCAGGTTGATCTGGGTGATGCCGCCGGTGATGCCCGCCGGAAGCGCCAACCACAAAAGCCGCCGCACCGGCGGTGAAATACGCGGCATGCCGATCCGGATGTGAAATCCGGTCTGGCGCACGGCCCAGACCAGCAGGGCCAGTTGCAAAACGCCGGAAACGGTCACGCCAAAGGCCATGGTGATGCCGATCGTTGCCGGGTCCATCTCCTGCGACATGGCGAAAATCAGCACCAGCACGAGCACGACATTGAGCAGCACCGGACTCAGAGCGGCCAGGAAGTAGTGGCGATAGGAATTCAAGATTCCGGACAGCATCGCCACCAGCGACATGGCGGCGAGATAGGGAAACATCACCTGGGCCAGTGTGACGGTCAGCTCGAACTTGTCGGGTATCTCGGTGAATTTCGGGGCTATCACCGTGGCGACCAGCGGCCCCATGAATATCATCGCCACCGCCGACAAGGCGATCAGGATGACCAGAAGCACCGACAGCACCTGCCGGGCGAAAATCTCCGCGGCCTTCGTGCCGCCGCCTTCCAGCTCCTTGGCGAAGAGCGGAATGAAGGCAGAATTGAATGCCCCTTCCGCGAACAGTCGGCGAAACATGTTGGGGAAGCGGAAGGCGGCATAGAACGCATCGGCAACCGGCCCGGTGCCCAAGGCCGCGGCGATCAGTGCTTCGCGGATGAAACCGAGAACGCGGCTTGCCATGGTAGCGCTACCCACACTGGCAAACTTGCGGACCAGGCTCACGACGGGCTGACCTGCTTGCGCGCGGCGCTGCCAGACGGGGCGATGATGCCGTTCGGCATGTTCTTGCGAACGTCTTCCTGCTCGCCGGCAAGCACCGCCTTCAACCGGCCGATGATGTTGGCATGCCGGTTCTCGTTGGTGATCTTGTGGCCGAAAAGGTCGGTCACGTAGAAGGTGTCGATGACCTTTTCGCCGAAGGTGGTGATATGCGCCGAGGCGATATCGAGCGACAGATCCGACAACACCGCGGTGATGTCCGACAGCAGCCCGGTCCGATCAAGGCCTTCGAGCTCGATGACCGTGAAGCGGTTCGACAGGCTGTTGTTGATGCTGACGCGCGGCGTGACCTGGAATGGTCTCGCTTTGCGCCGATGCCGTGTTTTGCGGGCGATCACCTCGGGCAGGTATTTGCGGCCGGCCAGAACGTCTTCGATCATCCGACCGATGTTCGTCGCGCGCCGCAACTCGTCCTCGTCGTCGTCGAACTCCCGGTTGATCATGATGGTGTCGAGCGCCCGGCCGTCGGTCGTCGTGAACACCTGGGCGTCGGCGATATTGGCGCCGGCGGCTGCGCAGGCACCGGCGACGACGGATAGAAGGCGCGGATGGTCGGGCGCCAGAACCGTGATCTCCGTAATCGCGTGGAACGAATGGGTCCGCACCATGGTTGCCAGCGGTTTCTTGGCTTTGCGGGTCTCGCGGATGAACTCCGCATGGCGCACCTGGTCGTCCAGTTCCACGGTCAGCAGATAGGGCAGGTAATGCAGGCGCAGGTAAGCCTTGCGCTCGCGCTCCGGCCAATCCGTCAACGCTTCAGCAAGCCGTTGCTTCGCTTCTTCGGCCCGTTCGCGGCCCGGTGCAGCGGAGAAACCGCCGGACAGCGTCAGTTCGGTTTCCGCATAAAGCGTGCGCAGCAATTGCCCCTTCCAGCCGTTCCAGACGCCGGGGCCGACGGCGCGTATGTCGCAAACCGTCAATATGAGTAACAGGCGCAGTCGGTCGAGCGATTGCACAGTGTCGGCAAACTGCTCGATGGTCTTGCGGTCGTGCAGGTCACGCGTCTGGGCCGTCATCGACATGGTCAGGTGCTCGCGCACCAGCCAGGCGATCAGTTCCGTCTGGTCGGCGGTGAAGCCGAACCGCGGGCAAAGTTTGCGGGCGACCTTGGCGCCGGCCACCGAATGGTCTTCCGGCCGGCCCTTGGCGATATCATGCAGCAGGATAGCCATGTAGAGCGCCTCGCGCTCCTTGATCTCCGGAATGATGCTGCCGGACAGCGGATGCGCCTCGTCCTCCAGCCCCTGCTCGATGCGCGACATGATCTCCACGGCCCGGATCAGGTGCTCATCGACCGTGTAATGATGGTACATGTTGAATTGCATCATCGACACGATCTTGCCGAAGTCGGGGATGAACTTTCCCAACACACCGGCTTCGTTCATGCGGCGCAATACAAAACCAGGTCGCTTGCGTGATGTGAGAATGGACAGGAAAAGACGGTTCGCCTCGTCGTCATCACGCACGGCGCTGCCGATCAATTTGAGCGAGCGCCGGACCAACTGCAACGCATCGGGATGAAATGCCAGATCGTGAATGTCGGCGAGATGGAAGATCCGGATGAGATTGACCGGGTCACGGTTGAACACGTCTTCATCGATGATGTTGATACGACCGTGGTCCTGGAGAAAATCCAACGTTCCCGGAATCTTGCGCGGCCGGCCGGCAAAACGGCGAAGAACCTGCGACAATCGCGGCGCATCCTTGGCCTGCTCCTCCTCGAGGGCGGCGCACATGATGCGCGTCAGGTCGCCGATATCCTTGGCGACCAGGAAATAGTGCTTCATGAAACGCTCGACCGCCGACAGGCCCGGATGGTCGTGGTAGCCCAGTTCGGCGGCGATCTCACCCTGAATGTCGAAGGACAGCCGCTCCTCCGGCTTGCCGGTGAGAAAATGCATGTGGCAGCGCACGGCCCACAGGAAATCTCCCGACTTCTGGAAGTGGCGGGCCTCTCGCCGCGGCAGCACTCCCAGTTTGACAAGATCGTTGAGCGTGTTGGCACGGTAATAATATTTGGCGATCCAGAACAGCGTCTGCAGGTCGCGAAGTCCGCCCTTGCCTTCCTTGATATTGGGCTCGACGAGAAAGCGTGAGTCGCCGGCCTTTCGGTGCCTGACGTCACGCTCGGCCAGCTTGGCGGCAATGAACTCCCTGGCGGTGTTTCGCACCACTTCGGCATCGAAACGCTGTTCCATTTCCTTGAACAACGGCTCGGCGCCACAGATCAAGCGGGCATCGAGAATGGCCGTGCGGATGGTCATATCGCTGCGGGACAGGCGGATGCATTCATCGACATTGCGGGTCGCGTGGCCGACCTTGAAGCCCATATCCCAGAGCAGGTAGAGGATGTACTCCACGACCTGCTCCGTCCATGGCGTCTGCTTATAGGGAAGAATGAACAGCAGATCGATGTCCGATCCGGGAGCGAGCGAGCCGCGGCCATAGCCGCCCACAGCCGCCACCGCCAGGTGTTCGGACGTGGATGGATTGTCGACCGGGTAAGCATAGGTAATGGCGTAGCGATAGGCCGCCTTGAGGATTTCGTCCTGCAGCGCCGAAAGACGCCGGACGCACATCAATCCACTGCCGTCTTCGACCAGCATGGTGCGGATCACATCACGCCCCTGCCCGACCGTCTCCTTCAACAGCGTAAACACCGCGGTGCGCGCGTCCTGGGACGTTCGATCGCTGAATTTGGCGGCGATAGCGTCGCACTCGGCGCGCAAATCCTTGCCGCCGAGGATCCGCTCTAATTGAAGATTCCTTGCTGCCATGCCCTTCCAAAATCCACGTCTGCCCGCTGGGCGGCTCTGCTGTAGCCTGTTTTCCGAAAAAGAACCACACCCGATTACGGCCCTGGCCTTGCCCGTCCTTGGCCCCGCCGTTTAGAAAAACCAAAGCACCGAAACAGGGACCCGTTCCATGATCACAGTACTCGGCTCGATCAACATGGACCTGATTGCAGGCGTCGACCGGCTGCCGCAGTCGGGTGAAACCGTCAGCGGGCATCATTTCTCAACCGCCGCCGGCGGCAAGGGAGCCAACCAGGCTTTGGCGGCGCGGCGCGCGGGTGCCGAGGTGCGGATGTTCGGAGCCGTTGGCAATGACGGTTTCGCCGAACCAGCTCTGAACCTTTTGACGGCCGCGGGCACCATCCTTTCCGATGTTCGCCGGGTGGAAGAACCTACCGGCACGGCTCTCATCATGGTCGACCAGAACGGTGAGAACATTATTGCAGTCGTACCGGGTGCCAATGGTCGCCTCAGTTCACATGATGCCGAGGCAGCCATCGGATCCATGCAGCAGGGCGATCATCTCCTTCTGCAGATGGAAATCCCGCCGGATGCGATCCGCACCGCCCTGTCAGCCGCACGCGATCGCGGCGTTATCTCACTGGTCAACACCGCTCCGATGACGGCTGAAGCGAAGGACCTTGCAGCCATGGCGGACATTGTCGTCGCCAATGAAACGGAATTCGAGCTTCTCGCCGGCCAATCTCATGGGTCGGCCACCGATCGCGAGGCCGAAATGCGCGCCATGCACGCGAGGACCGGTCAGACGCTGATCGTTACGTTGGGCGCTGAAGGGGTCATCGCCGCGCGCGATGGCAAAATCGTGCGGGTTGAAAGCCTGACGATCGAACCGGTCGACACCGTTGGTGCCGGTGACACCTTTTGCGGCTATCTGGCCGCGGGCCTCGATGCCGGGCTGGATTTCGAGACGGCCCTGAAACGCGCCGCGACGGCCGGCAGCCTGGCCTGCCTGAAACCGGGTGCCCAGCCCGCAATTCCGACAGGAGCCGAGGTCGACCGGGCTCTCGCATAAGTTACAGCATCGCCAGATGCTCGTTCAGCAGTTCGAAGAAGCCATCCGCGTCGATCTCGTGGTTGACCAGCGCGTTGTGGGGGCGATCGGTCACCTGCCACCAGTCGACGACACTCATGCCTTCGGTCAATGTCGATTGCGTTTCGATCTCGACATTGCAATAGCGACCCGAAAACAGCTCGGGTTTCAACAGCCAGGCAATCACAGTAGGGTCGTGAAGCGGCCCGCCGTCCGTCCCGTATTTCTCTTCGTCGTAGCGTTCGAAAAACTCCAGCATCTCCACGACGGCCTTTGACACCGGTGTGCCGATGCGACCGATGGCGGCAACGCGTTTGCGCGTGGTGAGGACCTTGTGGGTAACGTCAAGCGGCATCATCACGATGGGGATGCCCGAGGCGAAAACGGCAGCCGCCGCCTCCGGGTCAACATAGAAGTTGAACTCCGCCGCCGGAGTGACGTTGCCGCCCTCGAAATAGCCGCCGCCCATCATCACGATCTGCCGTACCCGTTCCGTGATCTGCGGCGCCTGTTGCAAGGCCATGCCGATATTGGTGAGCGGTCCGAGCGTGCACAGGGTCACCTCTCCAGGAGGCTGGCTCAGGATCGTGTCGACGATGTAGTCGACACCGTGCTGAGGCTGCAGCGGCATGACGGGATCGGGCAGAATCGGACCGTCCAGTCCCGTCTTGCCGTGCAGATACTCGGCCGTCACCAGCGGCTTGCTCATCGGCGCCTTTGAGCCGGCGTAGACCTTCATGTTGGGCCGGCCGGCCAGTTCGCAGACAATGCGTACGTTCTTCTGTGTCAGCGGCAGCGGGACATTGCCGGCGACGGCGGTTATACCCAGCACTTCCAGGCGGGGGCTTGCCAGGGCCAACAGGATGGCAACGGCATCATCCTGGCCGGGATCGGTGTCGATGATGATCTTGATCGGTTCTTCGGCGGGGCTGTTCATGGGTTCACTCGATAGCAAGGAAGGTTTTGCGGTTTGCAGTGATTTTCCCCGTCTTTTGGCCTGACCGCAAGCCGCCCGGCTCATAAATCCAAGTCAAACCAGCAGGTTACCGATGCGCGCCCTGTGATAAATCAACGGGTACGGCGCGCTTTGAGCAACTCGATCAGATGCACGCGAGCGCTTGCGCATCCACTTTCAGACCCCATATTAAACGTCAGCGGGTGCTGATTGCAGGCCTGCATACGTGTCGCTTGAATGCAAGGACAGGACAAAGACATGTCACGAATGACGCCTTTTTCCAGCCCGCTGATGCTTGGCTTCGATACGATGGAGAAGACACTTCAGCGTATTGCCAAGGGCAGCGACGGCTATCCGCCCTACAATATCGAACGCATTGCCGCCGATGAATCGGGCGCTGAAACACTGCGCATTACGCTTGCGGTCGCCGGGTTTTCGCAGGACGATCTGGATGTCACGGTTGAAAACGGCCAGCTGACCATTCGCGGTCGCCAGGTCGAAACGGAAGATCGGGAATATCTTCACCGCGGCATCGCCGCCCGTCAGTTCCAGCGCAGCTTCATGCTGGCGGATGGAATGCGCGTGATCGGAGCCGATCTGAAAAACGGCCTTTTGGCCATCGATCTCGACAAACCCGAACCCGAACGGCTTGTGAAAAAGATCAACATATCGGTGACCGAATAAGGCCCTGGTGCCTTACGATTCGTCTTGAAGAGAGGATCAGACCATGAACGAGACCCGGAACATTATCAGCAAGGACAGCCTGGCCGTTCTCGGAAACGGAAGGGTTGGCTACATTCGCAAGATGACCTCTGACGAGGTCACCGAGCGCTTTCCGGAAGCGCCCGAAATGCAGCCCGGCATCGACCTGTGGGCGCTGTTCGGCGCCGATGGCACGCCGATCCTGCTCAGCGATGACAAATCCACAGCGTACGGCAAGGCCGTCGAAGACGAACTGGCAACGGTCAGCGTCCACTAACGGGCTGGTTAAGATTCCCACGGAACGGATTTGAGCAGCGTGGCTCGAGCATCCTTCAGATGAAACTCAAAGGCGTTTCGCGCCTTTGCGAACTCTCCGACCCTCAGCGCGCCGATGACCCTCAGGTGCTGTAGCGTAGCGTTCAGGTTGCGCTCTTTTTCGTCCTCCTTGTTCCACCGATAATGGTAGTGGAACACGACCGAGACCAATCCAAAAAAGTCATTGACGAACCGGTTGTCGAGACCACTGATCAGACCGCGGTGAAACTGTTCATCGAGGCGGGGAAAGTTCAAAAACTCCGTCTCGATGTTGTCGACGATGTGCAGGTGATCGGCTTCCAGCCCGAGCAGGGTTGCCCGCACCGCGCCCTGCGCTCCCTGTTCGACCATCGTTCCGAACGCCCGAAGCTCAAACAGTTCCCGAACATCAAAGAGCTCGATGGCAAATTCCCGGGTAAAGCCGCGCAGCACCCAATGCCGGTTGGGTTCCTTCTGGATGAGCCCGAAGCGAGAGAAGCGGATCAAGAATTCACGCACCACAGATGTGCTTGCGCCGAACTCCCGGACCAGTTCGCTCTCCCTCAGCACGGCTCCGGGCTTGAGATCGCCACCGAGGATGTACTCCATGAACTGGCTCTCAACGCGTTCGCTCGCCGATAGCGTCTCGTCGGCAGAAAAATAGTCAGCTTTCGTCGGCTTTCTCAGAACGGTCTTGGTGCGCCCCGTCCAATCGATGATGCCGGTCTCATCCAGGTGGGTCAGAACCGCCCGAACCGTGGTACGGCTGATTCCCAGCATCTCGGAAAGCTCGACTTCCGACGGCAGCCTGGCATCGATACCCAGCCGCAGGACAATGTCGAGACCGCGATTGTAACTCTCCTTGTAAATGGCGTTGCTGCGGGACATGGGTCGTGCTCTCTGGTCGTATCCGACGATAGGTCAGCGGCGACGCTTTTTCACCAGCAAAAGCCCCGAACTCACATCCGTATCAGAAACCGGTCGCGCCACCCCCGTCGACCAGAATGACCTGTCCGGTGACGTATTTCGCCGCCGGTGAGGCGAGAAAGGCGCATGCCCAGCCAATGTCCTCAGGATCACCGAGCTTGCCCATCGGGATCCGACTCATGATCTTTTTTCGGCGTTCCGGGTCCCCTTGCGTGGCCGTTCGGTACACGTCGGTATCGATCCAGCCGGGGGCAACACCGTTGATCCGGATACCACGTCCAGCGAATTCCGCTGATAACGACCTCACCACACCATTGATCGCGGTTTTCGAAATCGAATACCCCGAGACCAACGGTTGCCCGATAAACGCTGTCATGGAGGACAGGAAGACAATCGAACCCTGTCCACCGCGACCCAGCTGGCTACGCACGAACGCACGTGAGAGTTCCAGCGCACCGCGCACGTGCACGTCAAACACCTGGTCGAACTCGGCAAGGGAGGATGTCTCGAACGGCTTCTTGAGCGTATTGCCAGCGTTGTTGACCAGAATATCTATGCAGCCGAATTCTCGCGTCACGGTGGCGAAAAGGGTTTCAACTCCATCGATATCCGTCAGGTCCAGTTGCATGAAGCGGCATTGCTCACCGATTTCCCTGCAAGCGGCCTCAAGTCTGTCGGTTCGCCGCCCCGCGATGATGACGTCCGCGCCTGCCGTCACCAGACACTTTGCGATCGCCTTGCCGAGGCCCGTTCCGCCGCCGGTTACCAGGGCAGTTTGGCCTTCCAGCCCGTAGACCCTTCGCAAAGCGTCCGTATCTGCTTCATTCTTCATCGAGCTCGACCATTACCTTGAAAGTCCGGTTCCTGTTGGCCTCCCAATAGGCGAAAGCCTGTTCGGCATCAGCCCATTTGAATGTCTTGGATATCAGACGATCCGCAAGCGCCTCACGCCCCGTCAGGAAGGCCACGACAGCCTCGAAGTCGGCCTTGGTCGCATTGCGCGACCCCATGATATCCAGCTCTTTCAGATTGAACAGCGACGTATTGTAGCTGACTTCGGACATGGCATATCCGACATAGACGACGCGACCCGTGAAGCGAACAAGATCCACGGCGGCCCGAAATGTCTCCGGTCGCCCGACGGCCTCGATCACGACATCGGGACCGAAACCGCCCGTCAACGCACCGAGCGCCTCCGCCAGATCGACACGCATTGGATTGATCACTTCGTCAATTCCGATCGACAGCAATGTCTCGCGTTTTTCCTCGCTGATTTCCACGGCGATGACCTTCGCACCGCGGCTGGTGGCTCCGAGCATGGTGCCAACGCCGATTACGCCGCCACCCAACACGACGACCGTGTCATCGGCCGTGATGCGAGCGCGGGAGACGGCGTGGAAGCCGACGGAAAGCGGCTCCACCAGAGCCAGATGCGGGGCCGGCAGAGAATCGTTTCGCACGAGGCGATCGGGATGGACGACCAGCTGGTTCAACATGCCGCCATCGGTTTGGACGCCGAGAGTCTGATTGTATTTGCAGGCATTGGGCCGTCCATTGCGGCAGGCCGCACAAACGCCGCAGGTCGTGTAGGGAATGACGAAAGCCGATGCGCCGCTTTGGAATTCATCGCTCACATTCGCTCCCGCCTCGACAACCACTCCGCCGATCTCGTGCCCAGGAATGCGGGGGAGTTGAGACAACGGGTTGGTACCGCGGAATGTGCTCAGGTCGCTCCCGCACAGGCCGACATGCCTGACCTGGAGCAGAACCTCGTCCCTTCCCGGGGTGGGCGCCGGAATGTCGCGAAGGCGAACCTGTCCGACATCTTCAATCACCAGAGCTTTCATCTCACGACGACCCAGATATTCGTTTTTTGTTCGATCGAGGTGTCGAGCGCGCCCGATGTCCGATCAGGCGCGCTCAAGGGAGAGGCTACTTGAAGTCGCCGACATTGTCCGACGTGATCAGGATGCCGTCGATCGGCGTGAAGGTGGGCACCGTTTCGCCCTTGATCAGGCCGACAAGGTTGATCACCGATTCAGCGCCCATCCGGGTGTTGTTCTGCTTGATCGTAGCGTTCTGCTCGCCCGCTTCGATCGAAACCAGATTGGCAGGGTTGCCGTCAAAGCCGACGATGACCAGGTCGTCGAGTTTGCCAAGTTCCTTGGCCGCCGAGACCGCCGCCAAAGCACCCGGATCCCAGGCCGAGAAGATTGCCGTGATATCGGGGTTGGACCGCAGGAAGTTGATTGATGTTTCGTAGGCACAGGCATCCTTCCAGTCACAGATCTGGAAGATCACGTCGTGGCCGGCTGCCTCGGCTGCCGTCTTGACGCCGTCGCGGCGGGCGTTTCCGGTCTGATGGCCGGCCGAGCCCCCAAGAATCAGGATCGTTCCCTTGTCGATCTTGTCGACAATGTACTTACCCGCAATGCCGGCAGCGGCCAGATTGTCGGTCTGCACCAGGCTTCCGATATGACCGTGATCGATGCCGGTGTCGACCGCAACCACCGGAATGCCCTTCTTGGCGGCCATGTCGAGTGATGCATCGAAAGCCCTGTTGTCGACAGACCCGATGATGATCCCGTCGACGCCCATGTCGATAGCGCGGTCAACTGCGTCCTTCTGAGCCGCTGCGTCAGGCGATGAGGCGGTCATGTCGATCAGCTCGATGCCCATTTCCTTGGCCTGATCCGCTGCCGCATCGGCAACGCCGATCCAGAACGTGTTGTCTGTCGAATAGCCGGTGTAAGCGATGCGCAGATCCGCCGCGAGCGCTGTGGTGGTAGACAGGGCCGTCATGGCCGCTGCGATGGCAATGCCCTTCAAAGCTGAAATTCTCATTTGGTCCTCCGTTTTGTCGTTTTGCCCGATGCGGGCGAACAATGCCCGGGGCGCTGCGCGACCCCGTGGCAAACTGCTGGGGTCTATCGCGACCTGCGGCGCCAGACGTCCCAGAAAACCGCCAGGATGATGATGCCGCCGATGGCAATGCGTTGAACCGACGTGCCGACGCCCATGTAGGCGAGTCCGACGATAATGGTCTGCATGATCAGCATGCCGATGATGGTCTTGCCGACGCCGCCGCGGCCGCCGAAGAGACTGGTTCCCCCGATGACAACCGCCGCAATGGCAAAGAGTTCGTAGCTCTGACCGCGAGACGGCATGGCGAAGTTGAGCTTCGAAATCTCGAGAATGGCAGCTGCAGCCGCCGTGGCGCCGCCGATCATGTAGTAGAAGACGCGGCTTCGGGCGACTTTCACGCCGGACAAGCGCGCCACTTCTTCATTGCCGCCGATCGCGAAAGCGTGATTGCCGAGGCGGGTCTTGGTCAGGAACAGACCGGTGAGCAAAGCGACACCGAACATGATGCCCATGGGAAAGAGATAGCCGGAGCCGAGCAACTGAAAGGCATCGGGAAAACGGGACAGATCGCGGCCACTGGCCAGCAATTCGGCGATCCCTTTGTAGGCGGTCAGACCGCCGAGCGTGACGATGAATGCGGGTACGCCGGTCACCACCTGGACGATGCCGTTGACCGCGCCGAGCAGCGTGCCTGTCAGGAGCCCAAGCAACACCGCGACCGCCACCGGCAGTTCGTACTCGGCCAGTAGAATGCCGACGACGATGCCGACAACCGCAAAGATCGAACCGACTGACAGGTCGAGCCCGCCGGAGATCAGAACCACCGTCGTGCCGCAGGCCAGGATCGCCAAAATCGACGCCTGCCCGAAGATCGACAGCAGCGTGTCGACGCTGCGAAAAGGCGGAGACAGCACCAGAAAGACGAGATAGATCAGCAGGAGTGCCGCCAGCACCTGCCAGATCTGCATGAATTCGTGCTTGAGGGTCTCCCAGCGGCTCGTGCCCGATCCGTGAACCGACGCGCCCGACCTGTCATTATCAGTGGCGATCGTCATGTCAGGCCGCCTCCGCTTCGATGGCGCCGGTGATCAGGCCGACCAGCGTGTCACCATCGATGGTCTTCACCTCGCGCACCGCCGCTACCCGTCCGAGGCGCAGAACCATGACGCGGTCGCAATAATTGAGGACGTGCTGCATGTTGTGGGTGATCATGATGACCGACAGGCCGTGATCCTTGAGAGAGGCGACAAGGTCCATGGCCATCTTGCTCTCGCGAACGCCGAGCGCCGCCGTTGGCTCATCCAGGATTGCGATGCGCTTGCCGAACATCACGGTTTTGGACAGGGCGACAGCCTGACGCTGCCCGCCCGAGAATGCCTGGGCGTCGCGGTAGATATCCGTGATCCGGATGTCGAGCTTGTTGAACAGGTCGCGAATTTCGGCATCCATCCGGCGGAAATCGAGTGCTCCGAATAGCCGCCCCAAAATGCCGTCGCGCACGATCTCACGGCCCAGGAAGACATTCTTGGTAATCGACAGTTCGTTGACCAGCGCCAGGTCCTGATAAACGGTTTCGATTCCAACGGCCTTGGCATCCGTCGGAGTTTCGATCCGAACCTCGCTTCCATCGATGAAAATTCGTCCGCTTGAGCGCGGGATGGCCCCGGTAATCGCCTTGATCAGGGTCGACTTGCCTGCACCGTTGTCGCCCACGATTGCCAGAACTTCGCCGCGGCGCAGATCGAGATCCACATCGTCGAGTGCGTTGATGCCACCGTAATGTTTGCTGATGCCCTGCGCTTCAAGGATGACTGCCTCGGTCATCTAAACCCTCTCCTCCCAAAGACAGGTTTGTCTGCTAATCTATAAAAAACAATAATTTTCGCTGTCAATGTTTTTTTTGCATAATAAGCAGAGCGCTGGTAGGAAGCACTTTCGGACGGAAGATGCGGTTCATGTTTCGCGGCGAAAGCGCGCCGAAAAATTACCGGCTGCTCCGTCCTGGACAGCCGCCATCAGATCGTCCATTCGGACAATCATGCGTGTGGGATTTCATGCCAAAGAATGATCGGTCGCGAATGCGGCCGACAAGCGTTACGCGGCGTTCGAAGCCGGCGTTTCGGTCAGGAAAGCGTAGATCGCGGAGGACGACTCAGTCTGCCGCAATTTCGAAACCATGTCGCCGTCGCGCAGCACTCGTGCTATGCGCGACAGTGCTTTGAGATGATCGGCACCGGAACCCTCAGGGGCCAATAGCAGGAACACGAGATCGACCGGCTGGTCGTCCAGCGCCTCGAAATCGACCGGTTCATCAAGCCGAGCGAAGACACCGATAATGGTGTTGATGGAATTGAGCTTGCCGTGCGGAATGGCGATCCCGTTGCCGACGCCGGTCGACCCCAACCGTTCCCGCTGCAGAATCACGTCAAAAATCTCGCGTTCCGACAGGCCGGTTGCCTGGGCAGCCTTGGAGGACAGCTCCTGGAGCAGCTGTTTTTTGGAGTTCACCTTGAGCGCCGGGATGACTGATTCCTGAATTATCAGATCCGCAAGGGACATTGCCAATTCCTTAGTTGTCTTCGTCTGCTCGGGGCATATGTTTGCCCGTTCACTGCAAGTTGGCCAGCCGGTCAGTTCTTCACATCGGCGGTGTCTATCCAACCGATATTTCCGTCGGTTCGGCGGTATACGACATTGAGTTCGTTGTTTCCCGCGTTGCGAAACACCAGAACCGGGCTGTCGGTCATGTCCAGCGCCATCACGGCACCAGCGACTGTCATGGTTTTGACGATCTTCGAGGACTCGGCGACGATCGCCGGTGCATAATCCTCTGCCACTTCCTCATCATCATCCGCCCCCGCGTCCATCACCCGATAGGCGACCTCGGATCCATTACCGTGGCCGGCGTGATGGTCCTTGAGGCGCCGCTTGTAGCGACGCAGCCGCTTTTCGACCCGTTCGGCGGCCGCATCGAAGCTTGCCTGCGGGTCCAACGCCTCGCCGGTCGCCTGCAGCGAAGCTCCCGTATCGAGGTGCACGAGACAGTCTGTGGCAAACCGAGATCCGGATTTTTCCACCGTCACCTGGCTGGAGTAGCCGCCATCGAAATATTTGGTTATCGCATCGCCAATTCGGTCTTCTATTCGTGTCCGGAAAGTCTCGCCAATTTCCATATGTTTGCCGGAAACGCGCACACTCATAGTACAACCCTTCTTTTTCGATATTTTATGTCAGTCTATGCGAGTCTGCCACACCATCCAAGCGGATTGGCGTTCAATTCGATACCCGAAGCCCTGGCTGTGCAAAACGTTCCGCAGGTCTGATCCTGCTTCGGAACGACGAACGCCGGGGCTTTACGGTCTCACGATTGAATTGTCAACGCGCCTTTTGCACAGGCCCCAGCGCGTCACCCCACGCGTGCCGTGTCGATGATCCCCGGGATACGGGTTCAAAGCGCTTCGAACGCATTCATGGAATTTTAACCATGGCACCGCAGCGCAAGCGCAACCTACAACCCTGCACGGTCGAGCGCGCGCTTTTCCCGCCTGCGTTGCACAGAAGAGGCGATATTCATCGCTTCCCGATATTTGGCGACCGTGCGCCGGGCAATATCAATGCCGTCCTCTTTCAACAATCCGACGATGACATCATCCGACAGGATCTTGTTCGGCTTTTCATCGGCGATCATCTGACGAATCCGGTGCCGAACCGCCTCCGACGAATGGTCTTCTCCGGTTCCTGAAGCGGCTATCGAGGCGGTGAAAAAGAATTTCAGCTCGAATATGCCGCGTGACGTCAGCATGTATTTGTTGGAGGTGACGCGACTGACGGTCGATTCGTGCATATCGATCGCATCGGCAACCGATTTCAGGGTCAAAGGTCGCAGATGCGAAACGCCGCGGCTTAGAAAGGGCGCCTGCTGCCGGACGATCTCGCCGGCGACCTTCATGATGGTTTTGGCTCGCTGATCGAGGCTGCGGGTCAGCCAATTGGCCTCACGCATGCAGGTATTGAGATACTCGACATCACTTGCGCTGCTGCCCGAGTGGGCCGATACCTCGATGAAATAGGCCTGATCGACAAGCACGCGCGGCAGGGTTTCCGGGTTGAGCTCAATCGCCCAGGCGCCGTCTGCGCCGGGCCGCACGTGAACATCGGGCACGATTGCCTGGATGTTGGCACTGTCGAAACGGTTGCCCGGCTTGGGATCCAGCGATCGGATTTCCGCCATCATGTCGAGAAGGTCGGCCTCCTCCACTTCGCAGAGGCGCCGCAGTGTTTTGAAATCACGGCGCGCGAGCAAAGGAAGGTTGGCGACCAAAGCCTCCATGGCCGGGTCGAAACGGTCGAGACGCTTGAGTTGCAACGCCAGGCACTCGGCCAGGTCACGCGCGAACAGACCCGGTGGGTCAAAGCCCTGCAATATTTGCAGAACCTCTTCCACCACAGTGATGTCGACCCCAAGACGCTCCGCAGTCTCCTGCACATCGCCCGTCAGATATCCGCAGGAATCGAGATGATCGGTGAGGTCGGCGGCGATGAGGCGCTTCGCCGGATCACCAAAGGCAAAAGCGATCTGTTCACCGACATGGTCGCGCAGCGTTCCGGTGGGTGCGGCGAAGCCATCAATATCGTGAAAGCCATCTCCTGACAGCGCGGCCGATCCCGGCATCGACTTCCACTGGGCTGCCAGTTCGGGCGCATCCGGCGCCCGTGCGCCGCTGTCTTCCGGGAAAACATCTTCCTGCGCGGCATCCAGCTGTGCCGAGATCTCGCTGCCACTGTGATCCAGTTCCGCACGGAACCAGTCCTCGCCGGCTGCAGGTTCGCTGGAAGCAGAATCGGCGCCGGAATCAACGGCATGGAGCTCACCGTCGTCGCTTCCGCTCTCCTGTTTCAGCAACGGGTTCTTTTCCACCTCCTGCTCGACATATTGCAGGAGTTCCGTGTGCGTCAGTTGCAGCAGTCGAATCGACTGCATCAGTTGCGGCGTCATGACCAGGGACTGGTTTTGCCGCATGTGGAGTTGGGCGGACAGCGCCATGAACCAGGGTCTCCAGTTACGCACACACACCGGAGTTGATCACAAATTTCCCGGCCTTACGCAGATTGGCCCAAAAATTGCCTTTTAGATCTAAATGTCAAGTTAAAACGGGGAAATCCGCCTCCGGCTGACTGCGGAAGCGACAATATGACCAAGGTTACAGCGTAAAGCTCTCGCCCAGGTAGAGCCGCCGGACCTCTGAATTGGCGACGATGTCGCCCGGGCGACCATGGGTCAGCACCTTGCCCGCATGAATGATATAGGCACGATCGATCAACCCGAGCGTCTCGCGCACATTGTGATCGGTGATCAGCACGCCGATGCCCCGCTGGGTCAGATGTCGGACAAGCGCCTGGATGTCCGAAACGGCAATCGGATCGACACCGGCAAAGGGCTCATCGAGCAGCATGAATGTCGGATCCGAGGCAAGTGCCCGGGCGATCTCCAAACGTCTGCGCTCACCACCCGAGAGGGAAATGGACGGCGCTTTGCGCAAATGACCAATGTGGAACTCCTCCAACAGTTCATCCAGCCTGGCATCGCGCTTCTTGCGGTCTTTTTCGACAATTTCGAGAACGGCGCGGATGTTGCCCTCGACCGTAAGACCGCGAAAGATCGATGCCTCCTGCGGCAAATAGCCGACGCCGAGCCGAGCACGTCGGTACATGGGCATATGGGTGACATCGTTGCCGTCGATCCGGATCGTACCCTCGTCCACGGGCACAAGGCCGGTAATCATGTAAAAGCAGGTGGTTTTGCCGGCACCGTTGGGGCCCAAAAGACCAACGGCCTCGCCGCGCCGCACACCCAACGATACGCCGTTGACCACACGCCGGTTTTTGTAGGTCTTGGTCAGGTTTCGGGCGATAAGCGTGCCCTCGAAGCGATCCTGGTCCGCCTCCTGCACGGGTTGACCCTGCGCCTTGGTGACGCTGTCCGGCATGCGTGAACTTTCTCTTCGAGCGCCGTTACTGACTGGGCCGCTTATTGGACTTCGGATCGAGCTGAATGCGGACGCGATCGCCGCAACTGTCGAGTCTAGCTTCCCCGGTCTGCATGAAAACCGTCAGCTTGCACCCGATGAAAACATTGCCTCCATCCGTCAGCACGACACGCTTGCCGGTCAATTCCACAACCTCGGTGCGCATGTTGAACTCACCAGCGTCGGCCGTGGCTTCCTGTTCTTCGGTGCGAATGTAGACCTTGTCGGCAACGTTGATGCGTTCGATCTGCGAAGTTCCCTCCGAAATCGATCCTCCGTCGCGGGCATAGTAAACTGTCATGGTCCCGGATTGCATCTGCGTGGTTCCCTGAACGACCCGCACATTGCCGGTGAAGATGGCGCGACCCTCCGCGTCCTGCACTTGCAGCTTATCGCTTTCGATCTGGATCGGCTCATCCGATGACAGGGCAAGGCCCGACATGCGGCTGGCCGTTGAATCCTGCGCCGCCACAGGTCCGGCGATCATCATGGCAACGGCGAAAGCCGCACAAAAACGCAAAGGTTTTGCCATGTCGGGGAAACGACGGGTGGGTATCATTTCGTTCGCTTCCTATTGTGTCTCGTTTCCGGTTTTCTTGTCGGACTTCAGCGCGCCCGGCAGAACGGTCATATGCACATCGTGCTCGAAGACAATCTCGCGGCCGCTGTCCAGCATCACCAGGCTTTCTGCGACAATCCGCGCCTGCTCCGTCTTGATGTCGACCCTCTTCTGCGTCTTCAGCGTGCCGGCGTCAACATCGATGTTGGCGTCCTGGAGCTGCGCTGTCATACCGCTTTCGGTGGTCACGGTGAAGGGTTGGTCAAGGACGAGAAACTCCTCGTCCCGGTTATAGTAGCCACTGATGGCGTTCAGCATCGCAGTGTCGTCACGCGTCACCGGAAAATCGGCCACGATATCCTCGAGCCTTATGACCGCCGGAGCCGACAATTCCTGAACGGCCCGCGTCGCGCTGATCGAATAGTCGCGCGCATCATCAACCGGACCTGTCATGACGGGATTGCGCATGATGAGCTTGCCGTCCGTAACGACAAGATCGCCGATCGAGGCACCTTCCGGTAGTGCTCGCGAAATCATCGTCGTACCCGTAAAGGCCAGAATCGCCAGGACGGCCGCGACGGGAAACATCCATTTCAGGACCCACACGCGTCTGGAGTGCCGAACTGCCTTGGCGTAGTGCCGACTGGCGCCGCCGCCGTTTGCACGGTTTGTTGTTATTGTCGTTTTCAAATGCGGTCCTGGCCCTGTCCCTGACACCGCTTGCCGGATGGGCTTTTCCGGAAGCTGGCGGAACTTATCATATGGGCTCGGGCCCTTACAGTCTCAATATGTCTTTTTATGCACGGTAACAATGCGGTAGAGTGCCCCTTCAGACTGCCGCATTAGTTTGTTGGGCGTCAGTCCACAGCCCGACGCCTGTGGCAGCCAAATCACAAAATGGAACAGCCCCCATGGACCAGACCGGCATTGCAGACCGCCGCCGCCTCCGCCGAAAGCTGACTTTCTGGCGCGTTGCCTCCCTCGTCATCGTGCTCGCCGCCGTTGTCGGCATCGTTGCCAGCAGCAACGTACAAGACCCGATCGGTGGCCGCTCGACCGATCATGTCGCCCGAGTGACGATTTCCGGATTGGTAACGGACAATTCAGAACTGCTGAAGCGTCTGGAGGACATCCGCAAAAACGACCGGGCCAAGGCGCTGATCGTGCGTCTGGAGTCGCCGGGCGGCACGTCCTATGGCGGAGAGGCGATCTATAGAGCGGTTCGCGCCGTTGCCGCTGAAAAACCGGTGGCTGCCGAGGTGCGCACGCTGGCCGCCTCGGCGGCCTATATGATCGCCTGCGGAAGCGACTATATCGTCGCCGGCGATACATCGCTTGTCGGCTCCATCGGGGTTATCTTTCAATACGCCCAAGTCTCTGATCTTTTGGACAAAATCGGCGTATCCGTTGATGAAATAAAGTCGGCGCCGCTGAAAGCCGAACCGTCGCCCTTCCACGCCGCCAGCGACGAAGCCAAGGCCATGATCCGTTCGATGGTCGACGACACCTATGACTGGTTCGTCGACCTGGTCGCCGAACGGCGCGGCCTGACAGCGGCGCGGGCCAGAGCTTTGGCTGACGGCAGCGTGTTCACCGGTCGCCAGGCCGCCGACAACGGGCTCGTCGATGCGGTCGGAGGCGAGACGGAAATCCGCACCTGGATGACGGAGAAGGGTATCGACGAATCGCTGAAGATTGTCGAGTGGGAGCGGCGTCGTTCCGGTGGCGAACTGCTGTTCGGAGACACCGCCGCGCACCTGCTTAATCTGCTCGAGGGAGGTGGAATTCCGTTTACCAAGGAGTTGCGGTCGCTCGCCGACCGCAAGTTGTTCCTTGACGGCCTTGTTTCTGTTTGGCAATTTGGCCCAGCCGATCAATAGTGCGGATGAGGGGAACAGCCGTGATCAAGTCGGAATTGATTCATTTAATCGCTGCCCGCAATCCGCATTTGTACCATCGCGACGTCGAAAACATCGTCAACGCCATTCTTGATGAGATCACCGATGCTCTATCGGATGGCAACCGCGTCGAATTGCGCGGCTTCGGCGCATTTTCCGTCAAGAACCGGCCATCGCGCGCCGGCCGCAACCCGCGTACGGGCGAAGCGGTGTTTGTCGAGGAAAAGTGGGTGCCGTTTTTCAAAACCGGCAAGGAGTTGCGCGAACGCCTGAATCCGGGCGACCCGGGCTAGCGACGCGACTCCATATCGCATAGGCAAGCCTCTGGTCTCGACCGGATCGCGGTGCTATGCCTGCGTCGAACAACTGATGTGGATGTCATGGCACGCAAGCTCATCACCTTTGTCATACTGGTACCCATCGCGGTCGTGCTGATCGTATTGTCGGTCGCCAATCGCGGCTCCGTCACGCTGGCGCTCAACCCGTTTCAGCCCTCCGACAGCCTGCTGTCGCTGAGCGCGCCGTTCTTCGTCTTCCTGTTTGCGGCTTTCATGCTCGGTATGGTCGTCGGGTCGCTGGCGACCTGGTTCAAACAGGGCAAGTACCGCAAGAAGGCTCGGGTCGAAGCACGCGAAGCGGTCAAGTGGCACACCGAGGCCGACAAGCAGCGCGAACGCGCCGAAGGCGTCGCCGCACAAAAAGCCCTGCCCTCGGCCTGATCAAACCGATCCCTTTTCCATTCGATTGGCACCAGTTTTGGTGTGGTGCTTAGTCGCCTCCGCCGACAACCTTACCGAACTTGGTGAAGAACTGGCCGGCCAGTTTCTTGGAGGTCGAATCGATCAGGCGGGATCCGAGCTGCGCCAGCTTGCCGCCAACCTGCGCCTTGACGTCGTAGACCAGGATCGTTTCAGCACCGTCCTCTCGGAGCGAAACATCGGCCCCACCTTTCGCGAAACCGGCAATGCCGCCCTTGCCTTCGCCGGTGATGGTATAACCCTCGGGTGGATTGATGTTTTCCAGAACGACAGACCCCTTGAACGTGGCCGAAACCGGGCCGATCCTCAGTTTCACCGCGGCTGACATTTCGTTCTCGCCGGTCATTTCCAGCGATTGGCAGCCTGGAATGCACTGTTTGAGGATTTCCGGATCGTTGAGCGCCGCCCATACCGTCTCGCGCGACGCCGCGATGCGTTCTTCGCCGTTCATTTCCATACGGTCTTCCTCCGCTTGATGCTGCCGGTCCGATGGGCCGGATGTGCGCGTTTCTCCGTGACGGTCCTGTCCGACGCCTGTCTTCCACAAAACGCCTTTGCCACACCGCGGCGCGATGCTATTTGCTTTGAGCTGCCGGGCCAAGTCCTGGGCAAGAGGAATGGATAGTTTTTTGAAAGCAACACCAGGCCGCAACCGGCGCCACAGGGATCGCCGCGGAAAACCCGCCGGGCAGTCCGGACGGTCCGACAACCGAGGTGGACAATCGCCGACTGTCAGGCAGGCGCCACGAGCTGAGTCTATTCCGCAACGTCCGCCGCGCGCCGGAGATCGGCCTGGTGAACGACTGCCTGTGATTCTCGAAACATTGGGGAATGACGACTTTCAGTTGCTGGACAGCGGCCGGGGCGAGAAGCTGGAGCAGTACGGACCCTACCGGATTGTCCGCCCCGAGGCGCAGGCGCTCTGGCCGCGCGGGCTTGCGGACAGTGAGTGGGGCAAGGCAGACGCGGTCTTTACCGGCGACACCGACGAAGACGGCATGGGCCGCTGGCGCTTTCCTCAGACCCCGCTCGGCGAAACCTGGCCTATGCGACTTTGCGGTGTCGACTTCCATGGCCGGTTCACCGCTTTTCGCCATGTCGGCGTGTTTCCGGAACAGGCCGCTCACTGGACCCATATGCGTCAACTGATCGAGACCGCGGACCGCCCGGTTCGGGTGCTGAACCTGTTTGGCTATACCGGCGTCGCCTCGCTGATCGCGGCCGCAGCCGGAGCCGATGTGACCCATGTCGACGCTTCAAAAAAGGCCATCGGATGGGCGCGGGAGAATCAGCAACTTTCCGGCCTGGAAGACCGGCCGATCCGCTGGATCTGCGACGATGCGATGAAATTCATCGCACGGGAAGAAAGGCGGGCAAAAACCTACGACATTATCCTCACCGATCCGCCGAAATTCGGCCGCGGTCCAAATGGAGAGGTCTGGCAGCTGTTCGACCACCTGCCGGCGATGCTCGACATCTGCCGGTCGATCCTGTCGAAAGACGCGCTGGCGCTGGTGCTCACAGCCTATTCGATCCGGGCATCGTTTTTCTCGATCCACGAGTTGATGCGCGAAACCATGCGCGGCGCCGGCGGAACCGTCGAATCGGGCGAACTGGTGTTGCGTGAAAGCGCCCAGGGGCGGGCCCTGTCCACCTCGCTGTTCAGCCGCTGGGTGGCGTCATGACGGGGCCCGGACGCGTGGGGCGCGTCAAGGAGATCAGCAGCCTCGCCAATCCCCTGATCAAGGACATCCGCGCACTGTCGCTGAAGAAGAACCGTGATCGCAGCGGCACCTTTCTCGCCGAAGGCCTGAAGCTGATCATCGATGCCCTTGAACATGACTGGACCATCCGCACGCTGATCTACGCCCGCTCGGCAAAGGCAAATCGTGAAGTCGAAACCGTCGCGGCCAGAACAGTGGCCGGCGGCGGCTTGGTGCTCGAAGTCACTGAAAAGGTGCTTGGAGCCATCACACGCCGGGACAATCCGCAAATGGTCTGCGGTGTTTTCGAGCAACGGTTTCGGCCGTTGACCGAGCTCACCCCAAAGCCTCGTGAAACCTATGTGGCGCTCGACCGGGTTCGTGACCCCGGCAACCTTGGAACAATCATCCGCACGGCCGATGCGGCGGGCGCCAGCGGCGTCATCCTTGTTGGTGACAGCACCGATCCTTTTTCACTGGAAACGGTGCGGGCGACCATGGGATCCGTTTTTGCAATGCCGATCGCCAAAACCGGCATCGATGAGTTGCTTGCCTGGCATGGGTCGGCCGGAGCTTTGCTGGTCGGAACGCACCTAGCCGGGGCGGTCGATTATCGCAGCATCGACTATGCCGAGCGACCAACGGTGCTTTTGATGGGTAATGAACAGGCCGGGCTCCCCGATGAGCTGGCGGCCGCATGCGAGGTTCTGGCGCTTATCCCGCAGGCCGGCCGGGCCGATTCGCTCAACCTGGCTGTCGCCACCGGCATTATGCTGTTCGAGGCCCGCCGATCATTCCTGGAGCTCTCATCATGATACCGCTGCTGTCGCGACGCCGTTTCGCCATGTCGATGCTGGCGATCCTGGTTGCCCTCGATCAGTTGTTCAAATGGTTGGTGGAAACCCGGCTGCCGTTCCAGGAGCAGGTGGTCGTGTTGCCGGTGTTTTCTCTGTTTCGCACGCACAATGAGGGCATCGCCTTTTCCATGCTCACGGGCATGAACGAAACCTGGCTTCTGGCCATGATCCTGGCAGTCATCGCCTTCGTCACCTATTTGTGGGCGCGCAGCTCGCCCAGCCGCTGGATCAGCCAGATCGGATTCATTCTCGTGGTGGCGGGAGCCTTGGGAAATCTGATCGATCGGGCGGTGCTCGGCTACGTGGTCGATTACCTGCTGTTTCACATCGGCAACTGGTACTTCGCCGTGTTCAATTTTGCCGATGCCCTGATTTCTATGGGCGCTGCTGCAATCGTTATCGACGAACTGTTCGGTCGCTGGATTTACCGCGGCGAAGCGCAAAACAATGCCTCTGGGCAATAGCCAAATCGAACTTTGCATGGCAGATAGGGACCGATCGTTCCATTATCGCCTTTTTTGAGGGAGAATTTTCATGCAGGAGCCATTTCGGGCCATCGTCGTATCGCGCGACGAAGACAAGAACCAGTCTGTCGACATCAAGGAGCTGTCGCTCGATGACCTGATGGAGGGTGATGTCGTCGTCGAGGTCGAAGCGACTACCGTCAACTACAAAGACGGCCTGGCGATCACCGGGAAGGCCCCTGTCATCCGACACTGGCCGATGGTGCCTGGCATCGACTGCGCCGGGACTGTCGTCAGTTCACAGACGGATGCCTACAAACCCGGCGATCAGGTCATCCTCAACGGCTGGGGAGTTGGAGAGGCCCATACAGGAGCCTATGCCCGCTATGTCCGGCTCAACAGCGACTGGCTGATCAAGCGGCCCGACAGCATCAGCGCCCACGACGCCATGGCGATCGGAACGGCGGGCTACACCTCGATGCTGTGCGTGATGGCACTGCAGCGCTACGGCATCACGCCGGATCGCGGGCCGATCGTCGTTACCGGAGCCAATGGCGGCGTCGGATCCGTGGCAATCACGATCCTGTCGAAGCTCGGCTATAGCGTTATAGCGTCGACCGGGCGGCCGGAGGAAGCGGACTTCCTCAAATCCCTGGGTGCGTCCGACATCATCGAGCGCAGCGAGCTTTCGGAGGCCGGCCGGCCGCTCGGCAAGGAACGCTGGGCCGGCGGCATCGATTCAGTGGGCAGTCACACGCTGGCCAACGTCATTTCGCAGACCAAGTATGGCGGTGCCGTGGCCGCCTGCGGGCTGGCTCAGGGTTTCGACCTGCCAGCAACCGTCATGCCGTTCATTCTGCGCGGCGTCGGCTTGCTTGGCGTGGATTCCGTCATGGCGCCGAAGCACCTGCGGGAGGAAGCCTGGGGGCGCCTTGCGACCGACCTCGACATGGACAAATTGCATGCCCTGTCGAAAACAATCGGGTTTGATGATATCATCGATACAGCTCGCGCCGTCATGGACGGAAAGGTGCGTGGGCGCGTGGTCGTCGACATGAGCACGTAATTCGGGCGGATCGGAGTTTTTCCGCGTCGCCTTACAGGAAGACAGGACAGGTGCGGTCTTCGAAACACGCAAAACAGTGCGATCGTCCCGGCGATGCGGTGTCACGGCATTGTCGTATAGTTCTGATTTATGGGCGTAAATGCGGAATCACAGGATTGATTTGCCATGACTTTGAACATGCGCGCGACACAGCCCGGCAGCACCTCGGCGACGGGGCCGGCGCTTGACATGACAGTCAGCGACAGCGACGTGCTGGGCAGGATCGGTGATCTTGAAACCAGGCTCGCCCGGTCCGAAAGCGAGATCCAGGCGGCACAGGCGGTTCGTTTCGATGTGTTCGCCAACGAGATGGGCGCGGCCATGCCACCCGAGGCCATGCGGCTTCGGCGCGATACCGACGCCTTCGACGATGTCTGCGATCACCTCCTGGTGCTCGACCGGGCCATCGCGGGCGACCCGGAAGACCAGATCGTCGGCACCTATCGGCTGCTTCGCCAGGACGTGGCGCGCGCCAATGACGGCTTCTACTCGACATCGGAATTCGCCATCGACGATATGCTGGCGCGGCACCCGCAAAAGCGTTTCATGGAACTCGGCCGCTCATGCGTCCTGCCGAAATACCGCAACCGGCGCACCGTCGAACTGCTGTGGCAGGGCAACTGGGCCTATGCCCTGGAGCACGGTATCGACGCCATGTTCGGCTGTGCATCGATCCCCGGGGTCCTGCCGGAAGCGCATGCGCTGTCGCTCTCGTTCCTCTATCACAATTGCCTGGCGACGGGAGAATGGGCGGTCAGCGCCCGTCCGGAGCTCTATCAGGTGATGGATCTGATGCCGCATGAGGCGATCGACACCAAGGGCGCCGTGTCTGGCTTGCCGCCGCTGATCAAGGGCTACCTGCGGCTCGGCGCCATGGTCGGCGACGGTGCCGTTGTTGACCGCGCCTTCGGAACCACAGACGTGATGGTGGTGCTGCCGATCTCCAAGATCAACAATCGCTACATCAACTACTACGGCGCCGACGCCAGTCGATTCGCGTCCTAGATCAAAGGGCGATAAGTTTGCGCCATTTGATCTAACCGGGCGTTGACACATCCGGCGCAGCCTGACATTGATCGGCGCATGGCTTCGCTCGCGATCAACGCGCTGAAACCCAAACCGCTCCTCACCCGGGGACGGTTCGGCATGCCTTGACGCCACGCAAAGCCTGACGAAAGACCACAACCCCGGCCGTTCGGACGGGGTTTTTTGTTGCCATGAATCGCTCCGCCATCGGCCCGCCCACAGGAGCAGAACCTTGCAACAAACCCATCCCGCCATCGGCGGCCTCTGGCTGCCGCTCATTACACCTTTCGTTGATGGTGCCGTCGACAGCGGCTCCCTGGCCCGGCTCGTCCGGCATTATTGCCGGCTGCCGGTCGACGGCCTCATCGTGGCGGCGACGACCGGCGAAGGCTTGACGCTGGATGCCGCTGAAACACAGGCCGTTGCCAACTGCGCCGCAGTCGCGGCCAACGGAACACTGCCTGTTTTTCTGGGTCTATCCGGAAGCGATACGGCGCAGCTGACGGAACAGCTCAAGACCACCGCCTCCTGGCCGATCGGTGGCTACCTTGTTTCATGTCCCTACTATTCGCGCCCGTCGCAGCAGGGATTACTGCAGCACTTCTCTACACTCGCCGCGGCGACCGACCGGCCTCTGTTGATGTACAACATCCCCTACCGAACCGGCGTGAACCTCAGCAACGAAACGGTGTGCGCTCTGGCCGGGATCCCCAACATCGTCGGCCTGAAAGATTGCTGCCAGGACAATTGGCAGACCTTCGACCTGATCCGCAGCGTCCCATCGGACTTTTCGGTCATGACCGGGGAGGATGCGCTTTACTACGGTGCGCTGACGCACGGCGCGGCGGGCGCCATCCTCGCTGCCGGCCACATCGAAACCTCCCGCTTTGCCATGGTCCAGCGGCTTCTGCAGGACGACGACTGGCCAGACGCCCTGGCCGAGTGGCAGGCGATTGCCGATCTGACCCGCCTGCTCTTCGCCGAACCGAATCCGGCGGCAATCAAGCACTGGCTGTGGCGCGAGGGTCTGATAACCAGCCCGGAACTGCGCCTGCCGATGACCGATGTGAGCGCAGAGTTGGCAGCGCGGATCGACGCGGCTATGGCAAGGCGATAGACCTTCTTCCATTCGCTTCAGATCACGGGGCAGCCTAGTCGGCGGAGCTTGAAGAGGCGATCGTCTCATCGCCTGTTGCCGCCTCGTGCCGCAGCCAATCGATCACCGTTCGGACCGCCCACCGTCGCCCAGTCTCGGGGTTTGCAATGATCCAGTAGTTGATGCCCAGATCGAGCTCCGTCTCGCCCAGAGGTCGGATAAGGGAACCGTCCGACAGGCTATCCTCGGCGAGGCGCTCCCGGGCAAGGGCGATGCCCTGACCCTGTTCCGCCGCGCGCAATATGAGGTCGGAGGAGGTCAGTCGCGGACCCTGACGAACGTTTAGCCGGTCCGGTCCAATCTTCGTGCGCCAGTTCCCCCAGGACGTCGAAGGGTCCCGATCGTGCAGCAACGGGAGTCCGGGTAGGTCGTCGAGTGTCGATGGCCTTCCGAGCTTGTTCCAAAGGCCCGGCGCCATGACCGGGAAGATCCGCTCATCCATCAGTGGATCGGGCTGGAGATCGCCCGGCGGGCGGGCGCCCATCCGGATATTCAGGTCAGCGCCTGTGGCCACCGGGCTCTTGCGTGCCTGGTCGACGAGGATGGAGAGCTCAATGGTCGGATGGGCCTGCGTCAATGAAGGCAGCCGCGGCAACAACCACCGCATAGCAAAGGAAGGCGTCGTTGCCAGGGTGACGGAGTTGGCGCTCGACCCTTCACGGGTGCTTGTGACCGCGGATTGCAACTCATTCATCGCCGCCAGGGCAGCTTTGCCAAGCGCAGCACCCTCCGCGGTAAAGGCAAGCGCTCTCTGACCGTCTCGTTTTTCCAGGAGCGGCACGCCAAGCCAGGCTTCGAGATCGCGCAATGATCGACTGACCGCGGAGTGCTGGATGCCGAGATGCCGACCGGCGGGTCGAATTCCGCCGGTTTCATAAACGGCCGCAAGGGCACGCAGGAGGGTCAATGGTAATTCTCGCATGGTGACTAGAATAGACCAAAAACCGTGTATTTGTGAACATACAGATTGAGCGGATCCCACTAGGTTCGTCATCAGAAAGGATCCGATATGGGTATGTTGATCGACGGCGTCTGGCGCCATGATGCAAACCGATACATGAAGGACGGCGACTTCAAACGGGAACCTTCGGCGCTCCCACACCGGTCGGTCTTGGAGATCACCGAACACTTTTGTAACAGCACAGAAATCGTCATCGTCGCCTCGCAAAGCTGTCCGTGGTCACATCGCACAACGCTGGTTCGCGCTCTCAAGGGGCTCCACGATATCAGCGTGGTTGTCGCCGGAGGTCCGCGAACGGAAGGCTACGCATTGTCCGGCCACAACTGTATGGGTCTCGACGAGGCGCCGGTCCGTCATGTTCATCAACTCTACCGCGCCACGGATCCGGCCTATACAGGGCGCGCAACCGTACCTCTGTTGTGGGACGCGAAGAGCGGAGCCATCTTGTCCAACGAATCCGCGACTATCGCGCGGGCACTCGATCGGATCGACTGTTGCTGGCGCCTCGCACCGGACACGCAAGTCAGGGAAATCGATGCCATCAATGCCCGGATTTACGACGGACTCGCCAATGCTGTTTACCGCGCCGGCTTCGCAACGGCGCAATCCGCCTACACGTCAGCGGTCAGCGACGTTTTCGCAACGCTCGATTGGCTGGAAGCCGGTCTCTCGGAGCGCAGATGCCTGCTGGGCAAGCAGATCAGCGAAGCCGATCTGTTTCTCTTTGCAACGCTGATACGGTTCGACGCGGTCTACGTCCCGCTCTTTCGATGCACCCGGCGCAGGCTGGTCGACTACCCGGCGCTCTGGGCCTACGCGCGCGACATTTTTTCCCTGCCTGGAATTGCGGACACCTTTGATTTCAAAGCCAATCTCGAGGGCTATTTCCTCAACGATACGGACAACAATCCGCACGGGATCCTGCCCGAGCTTCCAGATGCGAATTGGGGCGAACCGCATGGGCGTGAGGCCTTGGGGACGCTGACGGTTTGGCAGGATGGCGGGTTGGGTGCGTTCGACGATGTTGCCGTGATTGATCATGAAGGCTGATCCAACTTCCAATAGGCACGCAGGTGTTGTCGCCTGGATCGCAACGGTCGCAATTGGGGTGAGTTGGCAGCTTGCCACGCGCTTCGGCGTCACCACGACATTGACGCCAATCGATCTGGCGCTGATGCGCTATGGGATTCCGGCCATCGCGCTGTTGCCTGTTCTGATGCGTCAGGGTTTCCTTCCCGGAAGCGGGCTCAGATGGACGCTCATACTGACCCTGATTGGAGGCGGGTTGCCGTTCGGGCTCCTCGGAATGGCGGGCGCCCAATTCGCACCGGCGAGCCACATGGGGGCGCTACTACCCGGTTCCATGCCCCTGTTCGTTGCGCTTTTGAGCGCCGTATTTCTGGGCGAACGGTTCGGGGTGGGTCGTCTTGTCGGGCTTGGCTCAATCATTGTTGGAATCGCCCTTGTGGTCGGAACCACACTGACGGGCACCGCCGGTGGATCTGAGGTGTTGATCGGCGATGCATTGTTCATCATCGCCGGAGTGTTTTGGGCCGTTTACACAGTCGCCTACAGAAAGAGCGGGCTGGGTCCCTGGCACGGAGCCGCGCTGATCTGTTTCTGGTCCTCAATCCTGGTGGTGCCGCTCTGGGTCCTGTCGCCTGACGCGGCGTTGCTGGACGCCCCTTTGCCCGATATCGGCTTGCAGGTCGTGGCCCAGGGCATTCTCGCGGGACTTGTGGGGCTTGCCGCCTATGGAGCCGCGATCCGGCACCTTGGGGCCAGTGTCGCGGCGGTCAGCGGCGCTGTTGTTCCCGCGTTGACGGCTCTTGGGGGGTATGTCCTGCTTGGCGAACCGCTGACGCTGCTGACGGCGCTTGGTGTTGTTTGCGTCACAGGCGGCATATGGGCCTATGTTGGTTCACCGGGATTGCCGCGCCTGTTTCATCGCTGAACTCCAGCTGGCATCATGATGCGCATGTACGAGACGAAGCGTTTGAGATTGCGGCCATGGAGCCAGACCGACCTGCGCTTCCTGGCCGCCATTCTGGGTGACCGGGACGTCATGGAGTTCAGCGACACCGGCGTGCTTGACGAACAGGCTCAGGCTACGTGGTTGAACAGGACGATAGCCGGCGGAACATCGAGCGTGCTGCCCGGCATGCTGGCTATTGAATGCAAGCATGATGGGCGGGTCATCGGCTACATCAGCCTTTCCGCACCTCCAGACAGGGTCGATGCGGGTGACGCCGAGATCGGTTTCCGGCTGGCAAGGCACGCCTGGTCGCAAGGGTATGCGAGCGAAGCCATCGAACAGATTATCGAAGCGGCGAAAAGCCTTGAATCAATTTGCCGGATCATTGCAATCGTCGACCCGCACAACGTTCGTTCGCTTCACGTGCTCAGCAAAGCCGGGCTGGCCTACGAGCGAGACATCATGTTCGACGGCTACGATTATCCCGACCACCTTTACGTTAGAGCGCTCTGAGGCTGAGGGACGTTGGCGCTGTTTCGGTCAGAGGTGGTGCTGCTGAGCCCCAACACCTCGCTGGCATTCGTTGAAATCATCTTGCGGATCTGTGCTTCCGAGAATCCGAGCGCCAGGCACGCGGCTACGCCGATCTGGAAGCCTTCGAGGGGATTGATGGTTCCCACCTGTCCGAGATCCGAACACAGGATCGTTCGCTCCGGTCCAACCTGGCTGACAAAGGCGAGGAGGTCATCATAGTTTCGTGTGCGGAATGTCGAGCCTTCCGCGAAGAAGGCGAGAGAATGTTCGACATAGGCGCCCAGGTCCGCGATTTCCTTCGCATCTTCGACACTGGCACCGACGATATCCTCTGGATGGGTCAGGATCAGTCGTTCCACGCCGCGTCGACGGGCTTCGGCGAACACAATCCTGGTCTCGGAGACATGGATGTGGCCGCTCGCCAACGCCATGCCGGTGGCAGCAACGACGTCCAGAACATCGAGGACCTCGGGACGAAGCTTTCCGTTGTCGAACAGCGGGACCGCGGTTGCATGGCGCATTTTCTGGGTGGCGGCAGGATGGTCCCAGCCCGAACGCTTTTCCCACTCAAGATGGTTTTCGGCCGCCAGCGTTGGAAGCCAGACAATCTTGCCGCCGTTGGCAGCAGTGTGTTCAACCGCGTAGGGATTGATCCCGCCAACCACATTGTTGAGCACGATGCTGGAGTAAATGGTCGTGGTGATGTCCGGATGGTGGTCGGCGATGAGCCTAGCACACATGACGCCCGAGTAGTCATGATCCTTGGTCACCGCCGCGGTGAAACCTGCTCCGGACAGCAACCTGCCGAGCTCAATGTGATCGATGGCGCGCGGCGCGATCGAGGGGCCGCTATGCACGTGCGGATCAACGGCACCCCGCAATAGCTCGTTGATTCGCTGCCGTTCTTCAGGACTCATTTCGGATCCTCCCGCCAAGCTTATGTTTCGCTATACGGATCATCATATCGCATAGCAGAACATTGAATTCAAGCAGGAGAGATTGGTTTCGTGGTTGAGCTTGACACCAGCGTCGGCTGATCAGACCTGGTCGCTGGTGTATCCCAACTCTGCTGAGACCTGTCGCGCGGCGAGCCGGACGGCTTCGATCTGGTCCTTGCTGGGCGGCGTTTCGATATATTGGGTCAGGCTTACGATCGCGACCGTCGCTATGGCTTCTTTCTCCACGTTGAAAATGGGTGACGCAAGCGCGTTCAGGCCAAGCATGTTTTCGTTGGGAGCGGTTGCCCAACCCTGTCTGGCAACGGTCCCGAGATGCGCCAGAAACTTGTCGCGATCCGTGATGGTGTATTTGGTCGTTTGCGGGATGACATCAGGCACAAACTCATCGCGTTTGTGCTCAGGCATGGAGGCAAGGGCTACCTTTCCTTGCGCCGAGTTGCACAAACCCAGCAGCGATCCCGGTTTGACGCCGACATCGATTTCCGTTTTCCCCGGGAGGGTGTTCAGGACCCGAATCCCCTTCTCCTCCACCCGACACAAAACGACGGCATGACCCGTCTTATCGCGCAGGTCGCGCATGTGACCGATCGCGACCGACGAGATGTCGGCAGATCCGGATGCGGCCTGTCCCAACGCGATGAGCCGAGCGCCAATGCGATAGCGTTCCGAATCCTCGGACTGGGAAATATATCCCAGCGCAAGCAGCGTCCGGAGGTGCCGGTGAATCCGGCTCTTTGTCGTGTCCAGCGCAGCGGCCAGGGCTGTTACGCCCAGCTCGCCTTTTGCATTGGCGACCGTTTCCAGAACCTCCAACGCCATGACAACGCTCTGAATTGTTTGTGTTTTCTCAGCCGTTTCACGCGCCATCGGTTCCTCTCTTGCTCAAGGGTGAATGCCGTCAAGACACCCGCCGTAACACATTACGCTTGACAGAGCGATTGTCGCACATTTATGTTTCGTATAAAAGAACATTGTATCGTTCTGCAGAACATCTACTGTTCTACGCTGCGGGAGGAGACCAGATGTATGACACCTCCGATCCCAGATCGGGTTTGGCATCGACGCCATCGGAAACGATTCTTTCCCGGACCGGACTGGTGGCAGAACCGCAGATCGGACGGTTTTATGAAACGGATCCCCAGATCGTGGACCAGGCCGGCCGGCACTGGTTGGTTCGAGCTCAAAATTTCCTGGTTGCCTATTCCCAAACCACACCCAAGGCCGTGTTGAAGCGACAGGGACAGGTGGACGAATATTGCGTGCTGCTTCCCCGGGCCGGTGCGGTCATCGCCTGGAATGGCGAAACCGTCAGCGTTCCCGGGTTTTCCATCGCCTTCGTTCCACCGGGCGACAGCGTCGTGACCGTGCCCGAGGGCGGCGAGGTGGTTCGTCTCTTCACCGCGCAGAACGAGGATTTGGCGGAAGCTTGCGGCAATGCGCGCGGCTATGACGTCCCGCGGGCCCACATCCCGGCGTTCGAGCCCTGGCCTGTTCCCAAGGATGGCTGGGGGGTGCGCCATTATTCGCTGGATGTGCCTCCGGAAGAAGGCCGCTTTGGCAGAATCTTCCGCTGCACGACACTGATGGTCAATGTTCTCGATCCATTCGAAGGGCCGCGCGACCCGTCGAAGATGTCGCCGCACCATCATGCCGACTTCGAGCAGGTCTCACTGGCCTTGAGAGGCACATTCACGCATTTCCTGCGCTGGCAATGGACAACCGACATGTCCGATTGGCGGGATGATCAAGCGCTGGATATGGGCGCGCCTTCGGTTCTGGTCATCCCACCGCCGGTCATCCACACGACCCGAGCAACCGGTGCCGGAAGCAACCTGCTTGTCGACCTGTTCAGTCCTCCACGGGAGGACTTTTCCCAAAAGCCTGGATGGGTGCTCAACGCATCAGACTATCCGATGCCCAACGGCACTTCATGAGGAGGACAAAGGTTGCGTTGGCGGCTGCGAATGCAACCCCGAAATTTAACGCTAGGAGGACAATTCCATGATCTCGAGACGACACATGTTGCAAGCCGGTGGCGCCATGGGTGCTGCTATCGCCTTTCCCCATATCGCCCGCGCCGCCGGTCAGCGGTTGCGTTTGGCCCACGCGGCCAATGAAACGCATCCGGCGCATAAATATGCGACGGCATTTGCCGAAGCGCTTGAGGACATCATGCCCGGCGGCTTCGATGTTCAGATTTTCCCAAATCGCCAACTCGGCGGGGACAAGGCACTGCTTGAGGCAACAATTGCCGGAACCCTGGACATGTCCGCTCCCTCAGGTGTCTTGTTTCCGCTGGTCACCGGACAGCCTGCCATGGACGCCTGGCAATTGCCGTTTCTTGTCCGGGACTATGATCATTTCCAGAGTCTGTCCAGCACTGCGGCCAGTCAGAATATCGAGGCCGATCTGGCAGGGGCCGGCCTTGTGGGGCTCGGCACATTTGACGGCGGGCAGCGCCACTTCCTGTCGGTCGACAAGCCCATCCTGAAACTGGAGGATTTCGCCGGCCTGAAGACCCGCATCGTTCCTGTTCCGCTGCATAAAGCCATCTGGGAAGCGCTTGGCACGGCGCCCACCGGCATGCCGTACGGGGAAATCTACGGCGCGCTTGAAACAGGCGTCATCGATGCGGTCGAGATCAACGTTTCATCCATGATCGGCGAAAATCTCTGGGAAGTCGGCAAGCACTTTACGCTGACCGGCCACTACCCGTGGCACATGGTTGCGGTGGCGTCGCAGGGGTATTGGGATGGCCTGAATGAGGAGCAGCAAAACGCCCTCCGCGCAGCCGGAAAACGCGCCGTTGCCGCCGCAGTTTCCTATGCCAAGCAGCAGGATGCCGAAGGCAAGGAGCTCCTGAAGTCCAAGGGTGTCGAGATCTCCGAACTGCAGGATCTGAGTGCAATGAAAGACAACGTGGCTTCGATCACGCAGGAATGGTCGGCCAAGGACGCCCTGATTGCCGACTTCGTCAAAAAGGCCGGCAGTCAGACCTGAGGTGCCTGCTCAGCGGGGGTTGCCATGGCAACTGAAACTCTACCAGGACCATTGACCGGGCTTCGGCATTGGTACGTGCGGATAGTCCGGGGCGCTGCCGGGACGGTCATGGCGACAATCGTCTTGGTCATGACCGTCCAGGTTATCGCCCGCTACCTTGTGGGAAGTTCGCTGATATGGGCGGAGGAACTCTGCCGTTACCTGTTGATCTGGCAGACGTTCCTTGTTCTCGGCCTGGCCTATACAAAGGGCGAATTCGTCTCGATCGACTTCGCCAGACGGTTCTTCTCCCCGCGCCTTTGGTGGCTGTTCAAATCGATCATGGCGCTACCCATAATCGGCTTTTGCGGCCTGCTTGCCTATTACGGAGCTGACTTCGCCTCCCGATTTGATCGCCAAACCATTCCCGCACTTGATTTCATCTGGGAGACCCTGTCCGGAGAGCCATTGGGCCTCTCCGTCAAGTATGTCTACCTGTCCGTGACGGTCGGAATGACGCTTCTGGCGATACACGTCATCGCCATGCAGATCGCAACATTCAGATCGGAATTCGTCAGCGATCCCCGCGATGGCGTACTCGCCAATCCAGACTGACAAGCGTTGGAACCTCCATGGGTAGCTTCTTCATACTGTTTGCAGGGATGCTGGTGAGCGGCATTCCAATCGCATTGGCTCTCGGGATCGGCGGCACCGCCTACCTCTACCTGTCCGGCAATGGAATGATGGTTCTGATGCTGCCGCAGCGCATGATGGCGGGGATCGACCAGTTTGTCCTGTTGACCATCCCGCTGTTTCTGCTGGCCGGTGCACTGATGAACTACGGTGGCATCACGGAACGCATCGTGGCATTTGCCCGTGCCATGGTCGGCCACCGGCGCGGCGGCATGTCGTCTGTTTCAGTCCTGTCTTCGGGCTTCTTCGCCGGCATTTCGGGAAGCGCCACGGCGGAGGCTTCAGCGCTCGGATCCATCCTTATTCCGACCATGTCGCGTCAAGGAATGCCACGTGCCTATGCCGCAGCGCTGATTGCGGTCAGTTCGGTCATGGGCCCCATCATTCCACCGTCCATCACCATGATTATCTACGGCGTCTTATCGGGCGCTTCCATCGGGCAGTTGTTCCTGGCCGGCGTGGTGCCCGGCATCGCCATCGCCACGGGACTGCTCATCTACGCGTCGTGGCGGGCGTGGCGCGACGACTTTCCGGTGACGGAGCGAATGGGTTTCGCGCATCGCCTGATGGCCACCCGCCGCACCCTGCCGGCGCTGATCCTTCCCCTGATCATTCTGGTCGGCATCAAGGCCGGGATATTCACGCCCACAGAAGCCGCCGTCGTCGCGGTGATCTATGCCCTGATCATCGGATTTGCCTATCGCGATTTGACGGCGGAGCGCGTCTGGGAGGCCCTGATCGCAACCTCGCTGGTCTCCGCTTCGATCCTGTTCATCACCTCCATGGCCAGCATCGTGTCCTTTGTGTTCACGTTGGAGCAGGTTCCCACCCGCATTGCCGAGCTCATGCTCATGGTGACCGAAAATCCATGGCTGATCCTGCTGCTCCTCAATATCTTCCTGCTCATCCTCGGGATGTTCCTGGAACCGATCTCCATCCTGATTTTGACAATGCCGATCCTGCTCAAAATCCAGACGCTCATCGGCATGGATCCGGTTCAGTTCGGAACGGTGGTCGTGCTCAATGTGGTCATCGGGATGGCAACGCCACCGGTCGGGATCTTGCTCTTCATCACAGCGGCCATCTCCGGCGAGCCGGTCACCCGGGTCATTCGCCAGGCCTTGCCGCTGATTGGAATCTGTCTTCTGGTCCTGGCCCTGGTCGCCATCATCCCGCAGCTGACCCTGTTCATACCTCGGGCCCTGAACTGAACACTCTTTGGTTGATGCGACGCGGGAGCCGAACCATCGACATTCGACAGGGTTCTCATTGCAAGAAGCGGCAGCCGGATCAGTCCTTCCAGAAGGCGTCGCTTTCGGCGGGCAGGGCTTCCACCATCCAGATGCGGGTGATCTGACCATCACTGACCGACATGAGGAAGGCCGCAAAATTGTGAAGTGTGCGGCCTTTTCGCTCTGCTCGCACCTCCACCATGACCATCACCTGATCCGAAGAAACAGGCGCTATCTGCGTTGCCTTGATGCTGGGGCGAACCGTTTCGATATCCATGGCGTCAATCGAGGCCATGTATCCGTCCCGCCCATGAACCTGTGCCGTGCTGCCATCGGGCTGGGTGATTTCGGCGACAAGATCGACTGCCAAGCACGCGACAATGCGATCTCGATCGGCTGCATCAAAGGCCTCAACGAATGATGCGACGACGGCAGCGGGGCTGCTTGGACTAGAGCCTATCATGGTCCGACGATCAGTTGGTTCTTTTTCAAGGTGTCCCCCCACTCCTTTGAACCCTAAGTGCGCATCAACTCCCGACGTTATACGCCGCAATCGCCGCCATGTTGACGATGTCGGAATCCTTGGCGGCCATGGAGGTGATCTGGATCGACTTGTCGAGGCCGACGAGCAGCGGGCCGATGACCGTCGAGCCGCCGAGTTCCTGCAGCATCTTGGTGGAGATCGAGGCGGAGTGGAAAGCCGGCATGACCAGCACGTTGGCGGGGCCCGAAAGACGGCAGAACGGGTATTGGCTCATAATGTCCGGGTTGAGCGCCACATCGGCGGCCATTTCGCCGTCATATTCGAAATCGACGCGCCGGCGGTCGAGAATGCCGACCGCTTCGCGGACCTTCTCGGCGCGCTCGCCGCGCGGATGGCCGAAGGTCGAATAGGCGAGCATGGCGACGCGCGGCTCGTAGCCCATGCGGCGGGCGACGCCGGCAGCCTCTTCGGCAATGTCGGCCAGTTCCTCCGAATTCGGCATATCGATCACCGCCGTATCGGCGACCAGAACGGTGCGGCCGCGGCACAGCACCAGTGACACGCCGATCACCCGGTGGCCCGGCTTGACGTCGACGCAACGGCGGATGTCTTCCAGTGCGGTCGAATAGTTTCGGGTCGTCCCGGTCACCATGGCGTCGGCATCGCCCAGCGCCACCATGCAGGAGGCGAAGTGGTTGCGGTCCGTGTTGATCAGGCGCAGGCAGTCGCGGTGCAGGAAGCCGTGCCTCTGAAGCCGGGCATAGAGATGCTCGACATAGGCGTCTCGGCGGTTCGACAGGCGGGCATTGATGAGTTCGATACCGGGTTTGTTGAGATCGATGCCGGCGTGGCGGGCCGTCGCTTCCATCTCGTCGCTGCGGCCGAGCAGGATAGCCGTGCCGAGCCGCTGGTTCACATAGGAAACGGCGGCGCGCATGACATGCGGCTCCTCGCCCTCGGCAAAAACCGTGCGGCGCGGTTGGCGGCGCACCCGCTGGTAAATCCGCTGCAGCGTCGAGGCGATCGGGTCGCGGCGCGCCGACAATTCCCGTCCATAGGCCTCAAGGTCGACAATCGGCCTCTGCGCGACACCGGAATCCATGGCCGCCCTGGCGACGGCGACCGGCACATCGGTCAACAGCCGAGTGTCGAAAGGGACCGGAATAATGTAGTTCGGCCCGAAACGCGGGCGGTTGCCGCCATAGGCGGCCGTCACTTCATCGGGCACGTCCTCGCGGGCCAGAGCCGCCAGCGCCTCTGCGGCGGCGATCTTCATGGCGTCGTTGATGGTCGAAGCACGGACATCGAGCGCGCCGCGGAAGATATAGGGGAAGCCGAGAACGTTGTTGACCTGGTTGGGATAGTCGGAACGCCCGGTCGCCATGATGGCGTCGTCGCGAATGGCTGCGACCTCCTCCGGGGTGATTTCCGGATCCGGATTGGCCATGGCGAAAATGATCGGATTGTCTGCCATGGAGCGGACCATGTCCTCGGTCAGTGCTCCCTTGACCGACAGGCCAAAGAACACGTCGGCGCCTTCCACCGCTTGCTTGAGGCTCCTCGCGTCAGTAACCACGGCATGGGCCGACTTCCACTGGTTCATGCCCTCTTCGCGACCTTGATAGATCACACCCTTGGTATCGCAGAGCGTGATGTTTTCCGGCGCAAAACCCATCGACTTGATCAGTTCCATGCAAGCGATCGCCGCGGCACCAGCACCGTTACAGACGAGTTTGGTGGTCGTCAGATCACGGCCGGTCAGATGCAGGGCGTTGATCAGACCGGCGACCGCAATGATGGCGGTGCCGTGCTGGTCGTCGTGAAACACCGGGATGTCCATCGCCTCACGCAACCGCTGCTCGATGATGAAGCAATCCGGCGCCTTGATGTCCTCCAGATTGATGCCACCGAAGGATGGGCCGAGGAGCTTCACGCAATTGACGAATTCGTCGATGTCCTCGGTGCCCACTTCCAGGTCGATGGAATCGACATCGGCAAAGCGCTTGAACAGCACTGCCTTGCCCTCCATCACCGGCTTGGAGGCCAGGGCGCCCAGATTGCCGAGGCCAAGAATGGCGGTGCCATTGGAGATGACCGCCACCATGTTGCCGCGCGACGTGTAGTCGAACGCGCGCGACGGATCGTCAGCAATGGCGTTGACCGGCACGGCAACACCCGGCGAATAGGCCAGCGACAGATCGCGCTGCGTCGCCATCGGCTTGGTCGGATTGACCTCAAGCTTGCCCGGCCGGCCGCGGGCGTGGAAGTCGAGGGCTTCCTGCTCGGTGACCGTTGAGACGTTCTGGGCGGATTTGTCGGTTGCGGGCATGTTTCCTAACCTGTTGTGGGCGAACGGCGATACCGGTTCGCTTTGTGTTGTTTTTGACGCCGGTCAACCGTTAGGGTGCCCGGAACTCCCTGTAAAGTTCGTCTGCGACGATGCAGCTTAGCGATATGATTGAAAGTTCCAACCGGGATATTGAGGAGACTGGCCATTCGGATGCCGAAAGCACGGCATCCGGTGCGAAAAACCTCACCTCCAAACAAAGCCGGGCAGCGGCCACTCCGATGATGGAGCAGTTCATCGCCATCAAGGCGGAGCATCCGGACGCGCTGCTGTTCTATCGCATGGGCGATTTTTACGAACTGTTCTTCGACGACGCGGTGGAAGCGGCACAGGCGCTGGGCATCACGCTGACCAAGCGCGGCCAGCATCTGGGAGAGGATATCCCGATGTGCGGCGTGCCGGTTCACGCGGCCGACGATTACCTGCAGAAACTGATCGCCAAGGGATACCGGGTGGCCGTCTGCGAGCAGACGGAAGATCCGGCGGAGGCGCGCAAACGCGGCTCCAAGTCGGTGGTGCGGCGCGAAGTCATCCGGCTTGTGACGCCGGGCACGCTGACCGAGGAAAAGCTGCTCACCCCGGCGCAATCCAACTATCTGATGGCGTCAGCCCGGGTAAAGGGCGGCGGCGGCATGGCTCTGGCGTGGGTCGATATCTCAACCGGAACGTTCCGCTTGGCGGAAACCAGCGCCGGGCGGCTGGTGGCGGATGTGATGCGGATCGACCCGCAGGAGCTGATCGTCGCCGACAGCGTGTTTCACGACGAGACCATGCGGGCCGAGTTCGATCAGCTCGGATCGGTCGTCACGCCGCAGCCTTCGGTGCTGTTCGACAGCGGCAGCGCCGAAGGGCGGTTGGCGCGGTTTTTCGAGGTCAAGACGCTCGACGGCTTCGGCACGTTTTCACGGCCGGAACTGGCGGCGGCGGCTGCCGTCATCGCCTATGTCGAGAAAACCCAGTTGGCCGAACGGCCCGTGCTGTCCCGGCCCGAACGCGAAAGCCACGGGTCGACCCTGTTCATCGATCCGGCAACGCGTACCAATCTGGAGCTGCTGAAGACGTTGTCGGGCGACCGGCGCGGCGGATTGCTGAAAACAATCGACCGCACGGTGACCGGCGGTGGCGGGCGGCTTTTGTCGGAACGGCTGATGTCGCCGCTTACGGATCCTGACGGCATCAACCGGCGGCTCGAGTCGGTGTCCTGGTTCCTCGCCAACACCGCCCTTGCGGATGGCACGCGGGAAGCGCTGCGTGGCGCGCCCGACATGCCGCGAGCATTGTCGCGGATTGCCCTCAACCGCGGCGGTCCGCGGGATCTTGGCGCCATCCGCCAGGGGTTCGAGGCCGCCGGAATGCTGGCCGAATTGCTGGACGGCAAGGAAGCTCCGGAGGAAATTGCCGAGGCTTCGTCCGACCTGCAGGCATTGCCGGATGCAGTCGCTGCCATGCTCGACGCGGCGCTGGCCGACGAATTGCCCCTTCTCAAGCGCGATGGCGGTTTCGTTCGCTCGGGCCATCACGAAGAACTCGATGAAATGCGGGCGCTGCGCGACGAGTCGCGCAAGGTGATTGCCGGGCTACAACAGCAATATGCGGGCGATACCGGCGTCAAATCGCTGAAGATCAAGCACAACAATGTGCTCGGCTATTTCATCGAAGTGACCGCCGGCAATTCAGCAGCGCTGACCGAGGGCGACGAGGCCAAGGCGCGGTTCATCCACCGCCAGACCATGGCCAACGCCATGCGCTTCACCACGACGGAACTGGCGGATCTTGAAAGCCGCATTGCCAATGCCGCCGACCGCGCCCTGACGATCGAACTGGAAATCTACGGGCAACTGACCGATGCCGTGACCGCCGTGGCCGAGGCCATCAGCCGGGCAGCGCGCGCGATCGCCGCCATCGACGTGTCCGCTGCACTCGCACGATTGGCCGAGGAACAGGGCTATTGCCGCCCTACCGTGGACCTCTCGACCCGCTTCCGAATCGTTGGCGGCCGCCATCCGGTGGTCGAGCAGGCTTTGCGCAAACAGGCGGAGGGCCCGTTCGTTGCCAACGATTGCGATCTGTCCCCGGCAGATGGCGCACAGGAAGGTGCGATCTGGCTCCTGACCGGACCCAATATGGGTGGCAAGTCGACCTTCCTGCGGCAGAACGCGCTGATTGCGATCCTGGCACAGATGGGGTCCTTCGTGCCGGCAGGCAGCGCCGAAATCGGCGTCGTCGACCGGCTGTTTTCCCGGGTCGGCGCCTCGGACGACCTGGCCCGCGGGCGCTCGACCTTCATGGTCGAGATGGTGGAGACCGCGGCCATCCTCAACCAGGCGAGCGAGCGCTCGCTGGTCATTCTCGATGAGATCGGCCGCGGCACGGCGACCTTCGATGGATTGTCGATTGCCTGGGCTGCCGTCGAACACCTGCACGAGGTCAATCGCTGCCGCGGCCTCTTCGCCACGCACTTCCATGAACTGACCGTGCTGTCCGAAAAACTCGATCGGCTTGCCAACGCCACCATGCGGGTCAAGGAGTGGGAGGGCGACGTGATCTTTCTGCATGAGGTTGGCCCTGGTGCTGCAGACCGCTCCTACGGCATCCAGGTGGCGCGCCTGGCCGGCCTGCCGGAAGCAGTGGTCTCCCGCGCGCGCGCCGTGCTCGACCAGTTGGAAGAAGGCGAACGCCAGAGCCCGGCCCGCCAGTTGGTCGATGACCTGCCGCTGTTTTCAGTCGAGGTCAACCGCGAACCGGCGCCGCACAGCGGCCCGTCGGAGGTAGAGGACGAGCTCGCTGACCTCAATCCGGATGACATGACGCCCCGCGAGGCGCTGGAAGCACTCTACGCGCTTCGGGCAAAGCTGCAGAAATAAGCGGCAAGTTTTGTGAGCGCGGCTCGGACGACTGCGACTCATTTACTCCCTGTCCCCATGGCTGATGCGTCCGACCGTCTCGACCTGGATCGTCGCGTGCGCAATGCCGAAATCATCGGCGAGGGCCTGGCGGACGGATTGCAGCGCTGGGTCGTGATCGACGCCCTCTTCGACCACGGCATGCAGGGTGAGCACCGGATGTTCGCCGGTCAGCGACCAGATGTGGACATGGTGGATGTCGACCACGCCGGGGATTTCGGCGACCAGTTTCTCGGACAGATCCGCCGGATCGACGTTTTCCGGCGTTCCCTCAAGCAGAATGTGACCTGATCTGCGGATGATGTCGTAGGCGGCACGCAGCACCAGCAATGCCACCAGGACCGACAGGATCGGATCGATCGGGTTCCAGCCGGTCCACAGGATGATCAGTGCAGCGACAATGGCGGCGACGGACCCCAGCATATCGCCCATCACGTGCAACGCTGCGCCGCGAATGTTGAGGTTTTCGCGGTTGCCCGACTGCAGGATGGCGAATGAGACGATGTTGACGACAAGGCCGATGACCGCGATGACCAGCATCGGACCGGCCAGCACATGCACCGGATCCGAGATGCGTTCCACCGCCTCGTAGGTTATCCAGATGGCGATGATGAACAGGCTGATGCCGTTGACGAAAGCGGCGAGAACCTGGAAGCGCTGGTAGCCGTAGGAACGTTTCAGATCCGGTTTCCGGTCGGCGATGCGAAAGGCCAGCCAGGAGAGTCCCAGCGCAACGCAATCCGTCAGCATGTGGCCGGCGTCGGCGATCAAAGCGAGAGATCCGGCCCAAAGGCCGCCGACAAACTCGGCCACCATGAAGGTCGCAGTCAGAATCAGAGCCCAGAACACCCGAACGCGATTAGCTCGGGTACCGTGAGCATGATCATGGGCCATGGTGTATTCCTACTCCACCGTCCTTGGTGGTACGCGTCGCCCCAAATGCGTCATCCCGGCTTGCACATTGATGCAAGCAGCGCCTCCGTCAGCCGCGCGGCATCCTCACGGGTTTCCAGAAACGCCCGCAGCGGAGATACGGTGGTCGATGCCTGTAACGGTGCCCCTTCGGGACAGGCCGCGAACGAACGACAGGCGGAGAGTATCCGGTCGGCGTGATCAGGCGCTTCGGAGCCGGTGATGGCGTGTAGCGACAGTTTCCTGAAACAACCGACCGCTGCCCGGGAATCCTGCGAACCGACAGGTCCCGCGGCTTCCGCCGAAATTTGCAGACTTGCGATGGCAAAGGCGAGATTTGATGCCCCCGTCAACAGCCGTTCCTCGAACGCAAGCTTCTCCGCCGGCAGCATGCGTTTTCGCTGGCGCAAGGCATTCGTCAGGTCTCCCCGCAAGGCGGACAGTTCCACCGAAGCCTTTTCAAGCGCCGTCTCAAGCTGTGCCACATCACCCGTGATCAGCTCAAAATCCGCCAGCAGCGCAACGGCCCCGAACAGGCCCGCCAGCTCGGTTGCACTCGCCTGCCATCGAACATCCGGAACGTCGGTGACGTTGGCGGCTTCCAGAGCCTGTAGTGCTTGCTTCACGACGCTCAGGGCCTCACCGCCATATTGCGTTGCATCGTCTGCAAGACTCGCCAGCGGTGGGGTGTTTTGATTGGCCGAGCGTTCGTAAAGCTGAGTCAAATCGGTCAACCTCACTGCGACCGCGCCAAGCCGATAACGGTCGGCAAACAGTCGATCGCCGTAGGCGCAATAGTCGGCTTCGGTCAGGGCCGACGCGCAGGCCTGCGGACACTGTTTGGCCTTGTTGGCGATCTCGCTGGCGCGCGAGAATTCGGCGTCAGCCGCTTGCGCAAGGTCGTTCGCGACCGAGGCTCCCGGCTCTTTGGTGCAGAAGTCACCGCCGGCAAGCGAAACGGCAGCCAGCGGCTGCTGTTCCAGGCGCTGCAGAATCGCGTCGAAGACGGTGGAGCCGCCATTGATCCGCGTGCCTTCGAAGTAACGGCAGGCCACGCACTCATCGCCGGCCGCCTGAGCCGGAAGGGTAAAGGCTGTCGCCGCGACCAAGATTCCCGCAATCGCACCACGCACGGCACTTCCTCCTGCTTTCCCGCCTGTGTCAAATCAGACAAACCGCCGCGAAACTATACAGATTGTGGTTGGGTTGTCGAAAACGATGCCGCGCTACGGTTAGTCTTTGGTTGCTTGCGCATCGACACCACAAACGCGGTGACCATCGAGCAGTCCGGCCTTAGGCTCCAGACAGCCTCGATAATGGATCAGCAGGCCGATAACGGGCAGCGACAGGCGCACGTCGAAACGAAACCTGCCTCGCTCGTCTTCAAACTCCGTCGCCTGCGATCCTGGCCGGAGAAATCGCGGCATGGGGATACCGAACAGGCGCCATGCGGACACCGGCAATTCGAGAGAATCGTCTTTAACGGCCACCTCAAGCTTGAAGGACAAAGCGCCAAAAGTCTCGGTGACCGTTCCTTCTTGGTGGGGTTCCAGTCGCGACGAGAACCGGCGACCGCCGAAATTTCGCGTCCAGATCTCCGAACCGCCGGGACCGTCGCCAATGATACGGTCGACGGAAACCGTGACCGGAATTCCGGTGCCGGCTTCCGGCATTCCCATCAGTCTGCGGATTATTCGCCCCGGCAGGCCGCCGCCCGTTTCGATGTCGGCAAAACCGCACCAGACGGGCACGCCGGATAGACCATGAAAGTCGCGGACGGCCGGGGGCAACCTTCCGATTGCATGCGATCCAAGCGCTTCGTCGAACGCGGAATGTTTGAATACCCGCACATCCTGGTGCGTAGTGATCGCGTGGGGCGCCATCTCCGCTTCTATGTCGGCAAGCGACAGAGCATCGCCGGCGATCCGGGCGCCGGGTTCGACCCGGTCTTGCAGAAGGGAACGAACCGCAGCGATCGCGGGCAATGTTGGGACAAACAGCCCGTCACCGCGCTGTGCCAGAAGCGACCATCGGCGCGTGACCAGTTGACCTTGCTGATCCAGTCCAGTGGCTTCGACCAACATTCCACCGCGATCTCCCGTCGTCAGGCGGGTGATCTTGCGAGCTGCCAGCAGCATTGAGCTCAAGGGGTCAAGGTTGCCGAGCAGGGCGACACGACGCAGAGCTGCCAGGAATTCGAGACCATATTGTTCGAGCGATGACTCAAGCCCCGCCTCGAACTCGACCCGTGATGTGACGGCATAGCGGCTTGCCAGCAGATCCGCATCGCTGGTTTCTACCGGCGCAACACGACGCCGGCCGAGACCGGGCACCTCCAGGAACCGGCCCCCGCACCATCCCGGCGTCGTCTGCATGCGGCCCTCGCGCCAGACCGTAACCGATCGGCCTGCATAGCTGAGGACGGCTGAAACAACAGCCTGTCCGACGTCACTTCGACCGCCCGGTGTGATCGCAATGCGCAGGCGATCGAGCCGCTGCCACCCACCGACGAGCTCCCGTACAGCGGCCGCCGACAGCGCCGGGGTCGAGCTGGCGCCGGCCAACGCCGCAACACCTGCCTCCTGAGCCGGCGTGTCCAGCGCAGCGGTGTAGCCCATCAGGTAGTCTCGGGCATCCGCCAGATCGACCACGTGGGCACCAGCCTCTATTGCTGCCAGGGGTAGCCGATATCCGGCACCCTGAAACGGCCCGGACGCATCGATCACCAGCCAGGGCTTCAAGCGTTGCAGCGCCGGCTCCAGATCAAGCCGATGGTCGAGAGCAACAGCGTCCACTTCGGCGAGACCTTTGAGCGACATGGCCAGGGATTGCGCCCTGTCCAGCCGCCGCGACGCCACAACGAGTGCAAGGCCCTCCATATTGGCCAGACCCCACGAAAGCCGCCGCCCGAAAACGCCGGTGGCGCCGATCAGCAGCACACGACGCACCGTCAAACCTCCGGCAATGTAAATCGATGGCGTTCGGCCGGCCCCACAGCCAGACATCGGTCGCTGCGACCGAACAGGCGATAGCGATTGGCCGCAACGAGATCGTAGACGACATCACGCAAGGGCCGTGGCATCCAACGCCCGATCCTCAGAAGGCGGGCCGGCCCGCCGACATGGCGAAGCAATGCCATCACGCCATCGGACCGAATGTACGCCGTGCCGTCTTCGATGAAGGCGAAGGTCTCGGGGTTGCGCGGGTCGATACCGTATTCAGCGGCCAGCTTCTGCCCCTCCGCCGATTGGATCGCGACAAAACGCATGTCCGACTGTTTTTCGTGCTGCAAAACATAGCGAACGGTCCGCGAGCACAGCAGGCAAACACCATCGAACAGGAAGACGCGGCTCATGCGCGCTCCTCGCGATATAGCCCTTCCTGGTAGAGCAACTCGCCGAACAGCGGATGCGTCAGCTCCAGCGAAAACCGGAAGCGGCCACGCTCTGTCTCTTCATGGCGCACCGTCAGGCGACCGGGCGCCAACCAACGCGGTAGGGTCAACCGCAATCGGCCGATATCGATATGGTAGGCGTGGTCGTTGAACACCAATGCCCCGTCCTCGACGGAAATCCGCAGGGCAATGGTGATGCCGCAGCCAATATACTCTTCCAGACCCGTCGGGCCGCAAAAGCGTTTGGCCGAATGGATGATCTGCGGAAAGCCGGTGCGGTTTGCATAGAGCCGCGTCCAGACCTGGCCACCCGTGGCCACATCCTCCGTCACCGTTACGACCGACGGAACGTCAGTGTCGTCGAAAACAGGGAGAGGCGATCCGATGACCCGAAGCGCATTGGCCAGAAGCCAGCCAAGGCGATTGTGACGCTGAACGGTCAGGCGTCCGACGAAAACCGCGGTCTCGCCGCCGCGAACGCGCTTGGAGAAACGACGGCGAACGTCCTCGGGAAGCTGCTGCCAGTCACGCGTCGGCAGCAGCGACCGAAACCTCAAGTCGCCCAGCGGTTCAGATGCCTGGACAGAGGGTCCCTCGAACACTTTCCGGCGTGCCGGATAGGCCATGGCTATAGCTCCGTTGCCGTCAGCGTTTGCTGCCGGGAATCAGCGACGCGATCTTGGCGCCGAGCTTGAGCATGAGTTCGCGCTTTGGTTTGGGCACCGACAGCATTTGCCCGTACCATTCGTCGACCGCCGCGGTGAACTCCATCATCGCGCGCAGACGTTTTCTGGTGGTCCGGTTTACCAGCAGGTCCTTGTCGGCCTTGGCAACACAATCGCGCAGCGTGGCAAGAGCCGGATCGATCTCACGCGCCTTGCGTCCGTCAGCGATCCGCGCCGCGATTTCCCAGACATCGGTCTCGGCCTCGAAGTGCTCCCGACGGTCGTGTCGCACCGGCACACGCCGGATGAGGTTCCAGGCCAGAAGCTCCTTCAGCGAATTCGAAACGTTCGAACGCGCCATGCCCAGACGCTCGGAAATGTGCTCGGCGGTCACCGGAGAATCCGCAAGGTAGAGAAAGGCGTGGATCTGACCGATCGATCGATTGACGCCCCATTGCCCCCCGAGGTCACCCCATTGCAGAATGAAATCTTCCACGGCCTCGGGAAGTTCGTCCGACGACGCGGAAACACTGGGTTTACCGAATATTTCTGAAATTTCTGTCATGACAGAAATTTAAGAACTTACGAATCGAAATGCAACCCGTTGATTTCGTTCATTGTTGAAAACTTTCGGCAAGTCCGGAAGGTGCAAAAAGCCCTATTTGAAGGCCTCTCCCGGGTACGCTCCCCAGATTTCGTCCTGGGCCAGCCAACCCTCGATGCCGTTGATTTCACCCTGGCACCACTTGCCATTGCACTCGTCGATGCGAAGGATCACACCGGGTTCAAGCTTCGCGACCAGCCGGCTGTTCTTCTGAGGTTTGGCACGCATCATCACGAAGACGTCGCTGATCCCGCGCTTCCATGGCGCGGTGGCGGCGGTGCGGTCGCCGGTCAAGAGCGACTTGTGTATCCACCCTTCCGTTCCGTCGAGATCGCGAACACGACGCCAGTGATCGTATTCCTGGATAATCTCCATCGGAATGCCTGAGCGGGTGTAGAGCCAGTTGACCGCGTAGTCGCGACTTGGACCGATGCGCAGGTTCACCCGACGCGCCTTGAGACTGACGAAGCGCGGCAAGGGCAACCCGCTCGCTCCCTTGGCCGGCTGAGCCAGCACCGGAGGCGCTGCCAACAGACCTGCCGTAAGGAAGATGGTTGCGGCAAGGCCGGACACTATCATTCGGGCGGACAATCTGCTCTTCAATCGTGCCTCCATACTGCCAGAAAGGGCATCCGCATTCCCGTCGAATACCGGTTTGGCCGTTCGGAACTTTGCCTGGCGCTCTCGCAATTTCTTTGTCATCGCGGCATGGTCTGATAGAACCAGACCATGTGCGTCGGGCTGGTCCAGACTTTCACATCTTGGTTAAAGAGCTCTCAACAAGGGGCCGATTGAGGAAATGCCAAACAAGAAAAGGCCAAAGGTCTTTATCACGCGAAAGCTGCCTGAGCCGGTCGAAACGCGGATGCGCGAACTGTTCGATGCCGAGCTCAACATCGAGGATACGCCACGCACCCAGCCCGAGCTGGTAGCGGCCATGAAGAGCCACGACGTGCTTGTGCCGACGATCACCGATACGATCGATGCGGCGATGATCGAGCAGGCGGGCGACAATCTCAAACTGATCGCCAATTTCGGCAACGGCGTCGACAATATCGATGTCGATGCGGCGGCGGCCCGTGGCATCACCGTCACCAATACGCCGGACGTGCTTTCGGAAGACACAGCCGACATGACCATGGCGCTGATCCTCGCGGTCCCGCGGCGGCTGACCGAGGGCGCCAAGGTACTCACCGATGACGGTGCCTGGCAGGGCTGGTCGCCGACCTGGATGCTGGGCCATCGGATCTGGGGCAAGCGGCTCGGCATTGTCGGCATGGGACGGGTCGGCACCGCTGTGGCGCGGCGGGCGCGCGCCTTCGGCCTGTCGATCCACTATCACAATCGACACCGGGTGGATGCCAACACGGAAGAACAACTGGAAGCGACCTATTGGGACAGCCTCGACCAGATGCTGGCGCGCGTCGATATCGTTTCGGTCAACTGCCCATCAACGCCGGCCACCTTCCATCTGCTGTCAGCGCGCCGCCTCGGGCTGTTGCGCAGCGAGGCCTATATCGTCAACACTGCGCGCGGCGAAGTCGTTGACGAGGCCGCCCTGATCAAGAACCTGCAGGAAAACAAACTGGCCGGTGCCGGTCTCGACGTGTTCGAACACGAACCGGCCGTCAATCCGAAGCTGCTCAAGCTTGCAGATGCCGGCAAGGTGCTGATCCTGCCGCATATGGGATCGGCAACGATGGAAGGCCGGGTCGACATGGGCGAGAAGGTCATCATCAACATCCGCGCCCTGTTTGATGGTCACCGGCCACCGGATCGGGTTCTGCCCCGACAGATTTAAAGACTATCTGCCTCAGCCGTTGCTGAGCATTGCGCTGATCTCGTCTTTCAGCAGCATGCGTTTCTTGCGCAAATCCGTGGTGCGATCGTCGGAAGCGGGCTCGACTCCTGCTTCGATGCGATGGATCTCCCGGTTTACCTCGTGATACTCGTCGGCGAGCTTGGTAAAGTGCGCGTTGTTCATCTTCAAATCGTGAAGCTGATCGGTTTTGTCGGGGAATTCCTCGGCGAGTTCGTGCGGGACGTGCGACATGCAGATTGTTCCTTGTGCCATGCATCTTCTGTATGGCCATCACGCTAGGCACTGAGGCTCGGGTTGACCTTGACGCAGGTCAAAACGCCCGGTCAGTAGCGGATGGTTTCGAAACGCGCAGTCAGACCGTCATAGAGCAGAAGCCGTCCGACCAGGGGTTCACCGATCTCAGTGACCAGCTTGATCACCTCCATCGCCTGAAGCGACCCGAGCACTCCGGTCAAAGCACCAACGATGCCGGCTTCGGCGCAGGTCGGCACAGTTCCCTCCGGCGGCGGTTCAGGAAACAGGTCGCGATAGGACGGATTAGGCCGGCCAGCGGCCGATTTCGCATAGGGCATCAACACAGTGAGCGAGCCGTCGAAGCGGCCGACCGCGGCGGTCACGAGGGGTCGTCGACGTTCCGCACAGGTATCGGCGACCAGGTAGCGTGTCGTAAAGTTATCCGACCCGTCGACAACCACGTCGAACGCATCGACGAGGTCAACGGCATTGTTCGGTGCAAACCGAACGGCTTGGGTTTCGACGGTCACGTGAGGATTGATGCCGGCGAGCGCTGCTTTGGCGCTTTCGGTCTTGCCCGTGCCGACGGCCTCGGTCGGGTGAATGACCTGACGCTGCAGGTTGGACAGCGACACGATGTCGTCATCGACGATACCCAGAGTGCCGACACCAGCGGCGGCCAGGTATTGCAGAACTGGCGCGCCGAGCCCGCCCGCTCCGATCACCAGAACCCGTGCGCGCTTGAGTTTCTGCTGACCGGAACCGCCGATTTCCGGCAGCACGATGTGGCGGGCGTAGCGTTCGAGTTCAGACGATGTGAGCTTGCTGGTGGTCATGCGGAATTTTTTAGTGTGGTTGCGGGTAAAAGCAAATCAGTCCATCTGAACTGTGCCGGCATCGACGGTGAAATGGGCGGCGCGATCGCCAAGGGCAGCAAACATGGCGGCGTCCGTGCCGGTCATGAAGGCCTGACCGCCAAGATCATCGATCAGGTCGAACAGGGCGGCGCGCCGACCGGCATCCAGGTGAGCGGCGATTTCATCCAGCAGCATCACCGGTGGAAATCCGCTGATCCGCCGCGTCAGTCCGGCATGGGCGAGCACCAACCCGACAAGCAGAGCCTTCTGCTCACCGGTGGAACAATGCGCAGCGGGCATGTCCTTCTCGCGGTGGCGGATCAGGAGGTCCGACCGATGTGGGCCGGTGAGAGTGCGCCCGGCGGCCGCATCACGATAGCGTGCCTCGGCGAGCTTACCGATAAAAGCCTCCTCCAGTGCGGCAGCCGAAACATCGCCGAGCTCTTCGGTGAAGTCCTCAAGCGCAATCGTTGCCTTCGGAAACGGTCCCTCCTGGCGGCCTTCGGCGATCAGATCCGAAAGCATGGCCACCAATTCGCGCCGGGCCAGCGCGATGGCCGTGCCAAGTTCGGCCATCTGCAACTCAATGCCGTCGAGCCAGGCCGGATCCATGCGGCCCTCGCTCAGCAGCCGATTGCGGCTACGCATGGCACGCTCGTAGTCGAGCACCCGCCGGCCGTGCTGCGGGTCGATCGCCAGAACCTGTCGGTCGAGAAAACGTCGACGATCCGACGCCGAACCGGTGAACAATCCATCCATGGCCGGGGTGAGCCAGGTGAGCCTCAGATGCTCCAGCAGATCGTCGGCCGATCGGGCGTTGGCACCGTTGAGCCGCAGTTTCCGGCCGCCGCCCGAGCCGGCTTCGCCGCCGGTGGATGTGCCGATTTCCACCGGCCCCGCCATGCCTTCCACCGACGCGAAAACGGTGAATCCATTCTCCGCTCCTACTCGGGCGACATCGGCATAGGCGGCGCGACGCAGACCGCGCCCGGGCGACAGAAACGAAACAGCCTCGAGAAGATTGGTCTTGCCGGCGCCGTTCTCACCGGTCAGCACGACATGGCGCCGGTCGCATTGCAGCGACAATTGCGGATAGTTGCGGAAATCCGTGAGTTTCAGACGCGTCAGGTAAACGGTGTTGCCCGTGCTCAAATCGCCTGTCGCTGCCTCACACGCGCATCGGCATCAGCACGTAGAGCGCGCCTTCCTCTGAGGTATCGCGAACCAGGGTCGGAGACCCGGGGTCGGCGAGCATGAAAACCGCCTCGGTCCCGTCGAGCTGGGCGGTGATATCAAGCAGGTATTTGGCGTTGAAGCCAATCTCCAGCGCTTCGTTTTCGTAGCCAACGGCCAGTTCTTCCGTGGCACTGCCGGAGTCCGGATTGTTGACCGTCAGGGTCAGAAGCCCGTCCGACAACGATAGCTTCACGGCCCGGCCACGCTCGGAGGAGATGGTTGAAACACGGTCCACTGCGGCCGCAAAGGGCGCGCACTCGATGTTGAGTTCCTTGTCGTTGCCGGTGGGGATGACCCGCTGATAATCCGGAAAGGTGCCGTCGATCAGTTTCGAGGTCAGCACCACGCCGCCGATGGTGAAGCGGATCTTGGCCTCGGAAAGCTCGACCGTCACCGCAACATCCGGATCGTCCACGAGCTTCTGCAACTCGCCCACCGTCTTGCGCGGGATGATCAGGCCGGGCATGCCTTCCGAGCCGGCCGGAGCGTCTATGTCGGCACGGGCCAGCCGGTGGCCGTCGGTGGCCACGGCGCGCAGCTTGAGCGACCCGGCCTCCTCGATCGTATGCATGAAGATACCGTTGAGATAGTACCGGGTTTCTTCGGTCGATATGGCGAACTGCGTGCGATCGATCAGCATCTTGAGATCGGTCGAAGCAAGTCTGAACGTATGGCTGAAAGCACCGGCGGTAAGGTCCGGAAAGTCGGACTCCGGCAGGCACTGCAGAGTGAATTTGGAACGGCCCGACGTGACGCTCATCGACGCGCCTTCCGAATCGACAGCGAGTTGGATTTCGGCGCCATCCGGCAGCTTGCGGACAATGTCATAAAGCAGGTGGGCTGGCACGGTGGTCGATCCGGACTGTTCGACATTGGCCGCGGTCGCCTCGGCCACCTCCAGATCAAGGTCGGTGGCTTTCAGGTCGAGCGTCACGCCATCGGCTTTCAGCAACACGTTCGACAGGATCGGGATCGTATTGCGCCGTTCGACCACGCGATGCACGTGATTGAGTGACTTGAGGAGGTTCGAACGCTCGATCGTTACACGCATGGATCCTTACACCACATTCTTTTTTTCCATCGCCCCCGACACCGGCATGCACATCACCCAGACGGGTCCGTGCACCGCGCGACGCGACCGTTACGGGCATACCGGGATACGGCAATCGGGACAAGCAAAATGCAGGTAAATCCGCAGCGAAGCAAGGGGCCGGCGTCCGGCACCGGCCCTCTATCAGCGCATTTCAGGGGATAAATCGGCTGCGGTTCAAAACGGGCGGACTATCCCTGTCCGCCCGACGCTGTTGCCTGGCTTATTCGCTGATCAGGCGGCGTAGCAACTCGACCTCGTGGGCAAGCTTGGTGTCCTGCTCCAGCAGGTTCTCGATCTTGCGCACGGCATGCAAAACTGTCGTGTGATCGCGGCCGCCGAACCGCCGGCCTATTTCCGGAAAAGACCGCGGCGTCATCGTCTTCGACAGGAACATCGCTATCTGCCGCGGCTTGACGATGGTGCGCGTGCGCCGGTTCGAGACCATTTCCTGGCGCGACACGTTGTAGTGGCGTGAAACGATGCGCTGGATATCCTCGATACGCACCCGTTTCGGCTCGCCGGCATTGACCAGGTGGCCGAGCAATTCATCGACCCGATCGATCGACAGGTTGGGCTCGAAGGAGCGGCGGAAGAGCAGCTGATTGAAGGCACCCTCGAGCTCACGACCGCTGGAGGTCACGTGTCTTGCCACATGGGCCAGGATCTCGGTGGGAATATCCAGCGAGCCGTCTTCCTGCTGGGCGGCGGCAAGCCGGCGCTTGAGGATTTCCAGCCGCATCTCGTAGTCCGGCGCCTCGATTTCGATGGCGACACCGCCCTGGAGCCTGGACCGGACCCTGGCGTCCAGCGATTCCAGTTCCCAGGGGGCGCGGTCCGCCGCAACGACCACCTGCCGAGCCGAGTCGAGCAGCATGTTGAGCAGGTGGCAGAATTCATGCTGGATCGACTTGCCCTGCAGGAACTGCATGTCGTCGATGACCAGCAGGTCGATATTGCGCAGCGACTCCTTGAAGGAGAGTGCGTCGTTGTCACGAATGGCCGTGGCAAAGCGCCACATGAAATACTCGGCCGTCAGATAGACCACGCGCGGCTTGCGCTCGCTCTGTGTCGCCGCCAGCGCGATAGCCTGCAGGATATGGGTCTTGCCGAGACCGACGCTGGAATGAACGAAAAGCGGGTTGAACCGGACCGCGCTGCTGCCGGCTTCGGCAATCGTTCTGGCAGCGGCAAGTGCCACCCGGTTCGATGCGCCTTCGACAAAGGCCGAGAAGGAATAGCGCGGATCGAGCGGCGACCCGCTGACCGATCCGGTTTCCACCGCCCGGGGCTGCACCTTGCGCGTCTTGGGAGTGCCGGCATGGGGCAGCCGCGGTTGCGGCGCCGTGGCGTTGGTTGTCTGCTGCACGTCTGAAATTTCGGAGGACTGGATCAACCGGTTGCCGCGGGTTGCGGAGCGCACCACGATTTCGACCCGCATGATGTCGGGATCCTCGTCCTTGAACAGCTTAGTCAACAGCTCGAGATAGCGATTGTTGATCCACGACCTTAGAAAGGTCGTTGGTACGGATAGTCGCACGATGCTTTTTGAAACCGCCTCCAGTTTCAATCGGCCGAACCAGCTCGAAAATACATCCGGACCGACCTGTGCCTTCAGTCGGGTCTGGACCCGGCTAAAGAGTGCATTATGCGCCATGTTTGAATTCCCCGCCTCGTTGATTGGATTGGCCGCCCGTAGTGGAGGGGGTGCGCCGGGTTTTCTATTCCCTTGTTCGGCATACACCTGTGCTCCTGACAATCCCTGCATCTTCGGCCTTCTCCTGTTTATTTATCTTCCGGCCTCAACGGCCGAATTATGATTGTTCCGATCCCCAGAACCTTGGGTCCGATTACTCCTTCCATGCCGTGGTCAACCCATTGTCCGAAACGTCCCACGACAGACGTTCCGGTCCCCTTCCCCGGCAGATGCGTCGACCCTACTCGTCAACGCACAGCTGTCCCCTTGCCCGGCGCGAACCGGGCTGCAACCGAGGGTTTTAGATGAAGTGTGCAGCAGAAAGCGTGCACCGCTTTGAAGTTCGACAACACCGCGACATTCGCCTATAACAAATGCCACCTGATGCAATACGACACTGCTGTCTGTGACCTCCAAGCAGGGACATTAAGGCAGTTTGTGCGTCGGAAGGTCAAGGCGGATTTGTAGAAGATTCCGCTGGCGGAGCCGACGAATCAGGCTGCTCTCATGGGGTGCATCGAGGCCGCCGAGGTCTAAGACATTTGGATTCAACAGCTTTTCAAAAATTGTGAAACGACGCGGGTTGCCAAAAGAAAAAAACAAAAAAATGCCCTTGACGTCATTTCCGGACTGGGAGTTATCCAAGGCCCCGTTGGCTAATTCACCACCTCTTGCAAGCTCTTGAATCGACTTAATAAAAGCTGTCCCCTAAAAAACCGGGGTCAACTGTTTATTACAGGAGTGTTACACGCGATTCTGCTGAATCAGCAAAAGCCCGGCGAGCCGCCAGGCTATCGAATTTCCGCTAAATGATTGCAATTAAGCGCTGATTGCTTTCACACGCCGAGCCAGGCGGGAGACTTTGCGCGATGCGGTGTTGCGATGCATGACACCTTTGGTGGCTGCGCGCATCAACTCCGGCTGGGCTGCTTTGAGTGCCTCGGCGGCTGCCGCGGGGTCACCCGATGCGATTGCTTCCTCGACCCTGCGAACGAAACCGCGCACGCGCGAGCGGCGCATCTTGTTGACTTCCGTACGCCGGGCGATCTTGCGGGTCGCCTTCTTCGCCGAAGTTGTATTGGCCATGTCGATCTCTCTCTAACGTATTGTCGCGCTCCGCGCCGGTCACCCGGGGCCGTCGGGCCGTCCTTGCCGTTTGCGGGAGCCTGAAACAAGCACGGCGGCCCTGAGGCCACCGAATTCGTGCGGGGCATATAGCCGGAATGGGGCAGGCCGTCAACGGTTCTTGAACTGCGGTTTGCGTTTCTCGGCAAAGGCCGCCATGCCCTCTTTCTGGTCTTCCGTCGCAAACAGTGCATGAAAGACACGGCGCTCGAAACGAATGCCTTCCGCCAGCGTGAGCTCATGGGAGCGATTGACGCATTCCTTCGCCATCAGAACCGACGGCTGCGAGAACCCGGCGATCTTCTCGGCCGCGTCGAATGCGGTCTCCAACAGCTCCGCCAGCGGAACCACCCGGGCGACCAGTCCGGACCGCTCTGCCTCCTCGGCGTCCATCATGCGCCCAGTCAGGCAGAGATCCATGGCCTTGGCCTTGCCGACTGCCTCAGTCAGCCGTTGGGTACCGCCCATGCCGGGGATGACGCCGAGCGTGATTTCGGGCTGACCGAATTTGGCGTTGTCGGCGGCAATGATGAAATCGCACAGCATGGCGAGCTCGCAGCCGCCGCCCAAGGCATAGCCGGCAACCGCCGCGATCATCGGCTTGCGCGTCAGGCCGACCTTGTCCCAACCGCCGATGAAATCGCCCATATAGGCCTCGACATAATCGAGCGACTGCATTTCCTTGATATCCGCACCGGCGGCGAAGGCCTTGTCGGACCCGGTCAGCACAATGGCGCCTATCTTGGCGTCAGCATCGAAGGCTTGCACCGCCTCGAGAAGTTCGCTCAGCACGGTTGAATTGAGAGCATTGAGCGCTTCCGGACGGTTGAGGGTTACCACCCCGACACGGCCGCGGGTTTCCACCTTGATCACTTCGTATGCCATTCGTCGATCTCCTTGGCTGACGGGATTCTGGTCGTTGCCTTATCTTTGGCAGACAGGACAGTAAAACGTTGAGCGTCCGCTTTGGACAATTCGACGCACGACACCATTGCATCCATCCCCACGACAGGGCTCACCCTCGCGGTCATAGGCGTCGAAGCGATGCTGAAAATAGCCAAGCGACCCATCCGCCTGGCGGTGATCGCGCAGGGACGAGCCGCCAGCCTCAATGGCCTCGGCAATGACCTGGCGGATATGGGATACCAGCGCCTCGAGGCGGGCAACGGGTCGGCCGCGCGCTGTCACCAGGGATCCGGCACGACGACGTGGTGAAAGGCGGGCGCGCCACAACGCCTCGCAGACATAGATATTGCCGAGCCCGGCAATGATCTTCTGATCGAGGAGCGCTGCCTTGAGCGGCGCAGCCTTGCCGGCGAACTGGGCCGCCAGAAGCTCCGCACTCAACGCATTTCCGGTCGGCTCGACGCCGAGGTCGCGGATCAGCGGATGGTCGGCCAGTTCGTCACGGCTGGTCAGCAGCATGAAGCCGAACCGGCGCGGATCGTTATAGACTATGCGCTGGTCGCCGATATGGAACACCACATGATCGTGTTTTTCCTGGCGGTCGCGAGGATGGTGAAAGACACCGATACCCTGCTCCTCGACGCGATAGGAGCCGGACATGCCAAGATGGGAGATCACCACGGCGCCGTCGTCCAGTTCGATCAGCAGGTATTTGGCTCGGCGTCGCAATGCCATGATGGTGCGGTTTTCCAGACGCTTCGAAAACCGGTCCGGGAAAGGAAACCGCAGATCGGCGCGGCGCTGTTCCAGCCGGTCGATCCGTCCACCCTCCATTGCCGGCGCAAGACCGCGTCGGACCGTTTCGACTTCGGGAAGTTCGGGCATTGCCGCCTGTTGCCGTCTCACCTATAAGCGGCGCGTTTTCGCCGCAGCTCGAATTGTCTGCGCCTGATAGCGCATCTTTGAACCTTAGGCTATTGTCCCGCTGAAATGAATTCGGAGCAAAAGATGTCCGACACGCGCACCGCGGCAAGCGGCGGCATGGAAACCTCCTATGGATACCGTGAGGTTGGCGAGGGCGAAAAGCAGGCGCTCGTCAACGACGTGTTCCATGGTGTGGCGCGGCGCTACGACATGATGAACGACATCATGTCGATGGGCATGCACCGGTTGTGGAAGGACGCCATGGTGTCGGCCCTCAATCCGCGGCGCAGCACCAACTATCGGGTGCTCGACGTGGCCGGTGGCACCGGCGATATCGCGCAGCGCATCATCGAAGCCTCGGGGCGGCAGGCCCATGCGACCGTGCTCGACATCAACGGATCGATGCTCGATGTCGGCCGGCAGCGGGCCGCCCGGCGCAATCTCGAGACCCATCTCGATTTTGTCGAGGCGAATGCCGAAGACCTGCCCTTCGAGCCGGGCTCCTTTGACGCCTATACGATCGCATTCGGCATTCGAAACGTGCCGCAGATCGAGGTGGCGCTCGGCGAAGCCTTCAGAGTGCTCAAGCGGGGCGGCCGTTTTCTCTGCCTGGAGTTTTCCGAAGTCGACATTCCGCTGATCGAAAAGGCCTATGACGCCTGGTCATTCCAGGCCATTCCGCAAATCGGTCAGATCGTGACCGGTCAGCGCGACTCCTACCAGTATCTGGTGGAATCGATCCGCAAGTTCCCCAACCAGCCGAATTTTGCATCCATGATATCCGCAGCCGGGTTTTCCCGGGTCAAATGGACGAATTATTCCGGCGGCATCGCCGCCTTGCATTCCGGCTGGAAGCTCTGATGATCGGAATGGTATCGCGTTTCAATCGTCCAACCGACGGCTCGATCCGTGCCGTTCAGGCCCACTGATCGGTCACGGCGCGATGTTCCTTCCCTTCGCCTATTTCAAACTGCTGCGTGCCGGCTGGGTCATGGCCCGCGAGGGGGTGATTGCCTCATTGCCTTCGGACGGGTTGCGCGGCCCGCCGCTCTTGGCCTATCGGCTGGCAGGACGACTGGCGCGCCGCAGCAGCCGCCAGTCAGAGCGGGCGGTGCGCCTTGCCAAGGCCGTCGAGCGGTTGGGACCGTCCTATGTCAAACTTTGTCAGTTTCTGGCGACCCGGCCGGACGTGGTCGGCCATTCGCTTGCCAAGGACCTGTCATTGCTGCAAGACCGCATGGAAACATTTGACGTTTCGGTCGCGAAACAACGGGTGACGGATGCGATCGGAGTACCGGTCGAGGAGCTCTACACCCGGTTTGACGGTCCGATTGCCGCCGCCTCCATCGCCCAGGTGCATCCGGCAGAGGTGAGCGATGATACCGGGCGCCGCGAGGTTGCGGTCAAGGTGGTACGCCCGGGTATCCGCCAGCGTTTCTACCAGGATCTCGACTCATTTTACTTAGTCGCCGAAATGTCAGAGAGGCTCGTGCCGGCGTCGCGCCGCCTGAAACCGGTCGAGATCGCCCGCACGCTTGAACAGACGACCAAGATCGAAATGGACATGCGGCTCGAAGCCGCCGCTCTCTCCGAACTGGCGGCAAACACCAGGGAGGATCCGGGCTTCCGGGTTCCGGCGGTCGACTGGCAGCGTACGGGGCGTGACGTCATCACCATGGAATGGGTCGATGGCATCAAGATCTCCGAGATCGACCAGTTGAAGGCTGCCGGGCACGATCCGCTGCACCTGGCCGACGTCCTGATCCAGTCCTTCCTGCGGCACACGCTGCGCGACGGATTTTTTCATGCCGACATGCATCAGGGGAACCTGTTCGTCGACAAGGACGGCACCATAGTCGCGGTCGACATGGGCATCGTCGGCCGCTTGGGAAAAAAGGAACGGCGCTTCCTGGCCGAAATCCTTTACGGGTTCATCCGGCGCGACTATCAGCGGGTTGCGGAAGTTCATTTTGAAGCCGGCTATGTACCGAGCCATCACGATGTGACCAGTTTCGCCCAGGCCATCCGCGCCATCGGCGAGCCGATCCACGGTCAGTCGGCCGAGACCATTTCGATGGCCAAACTTTTGACGCTGTTGTTCGAAGTGACCGAACTGTTCGACATGGCAACGCGCCCGGAACTCATCATGCTGCAAAAGACCATGGTGGTGGTGGAAGGCGTGTCCCGTCTGCTCAATCCGAAATTCAACATGTGGAAGGCGTCCGAGCCGGTGGTCGGCGACTGGATCGCCCGCAATCTCGGTCCCAACCGTATCCTGGTTGATGTCAAGGATGGACTGCAAGCGGCCGCGCGCCTTGCCGAACAGGCACCCGAGCTGGCGGCCCGGGCGGAAAATCTCTCGCTGGAGCTCGACAAAATGAGCCGCGACGGGCTTCGTTTCGATAGCGAAACGGCTGAAGCGATTGGTAAAGCCGAGGCGCGCCACTCCCGGTCCGGCAGAATTGCCCTGTGGGTGATTGCATTGACAGCAATTTATATCGCTTTTCACTTATAATTTGATTTCATTGCAATCATGCCTTAGCTTCTCTGCGAAGGGAGACCGGCATGGCCAGCATCACCATTCGCAATCTGGACGAGGCAACCAAGCAATCACTGCGCGAACGCGCCGCCCGCAACGGTCGGTCCATGGAGGAAGAGGTGCGCTTGCTGTTGCGTGCCGCGAGCAGCGAGACTTCTGACGCGTCATCGATTCCGCAAGCGCCAGCGGCGGCCCCAGCCCAACTGCATGGGAGCTTAGCCGGCAAACGAATTTTGCTGGTGATCACCGGCGGCATTGCCGCCTACAAGAGCCTCGACCTGATCCGCCGTCTGCGTGAGCGCGGGGCAGCGGTGCGGCCTGTCATGACAAGAGGCGCCAAGGAGTTCGTCAGCACGCTCGCTGTCGGGGCGCTGGCCGCCGACAAGGTGTTCGACGAGTTGTTCTCACGCGAAGACGAGCAGGATGTCGGGCACATCCGGCTGGCGCGTGAGACCGATCTCGTGCTGGTCGCTCCGGCCACGGCCGATTTCATGGGCAAGATGGCTCTGGGGCTAGCCGACGACCTCGCGTCGACCGTGCTTCTGGCAACCCGGGCTCCGGTACTGATCGCGCCGGCCATGAACCCGGCCATGTGGCAACACCCGGCGGTGCAACGCAATGTCGAAATGCTGCGCAAGGCCGGTGTACAGTCGATCGGTCCAATGCCCGGTGAAATGGCCGAGAGCGGAGAAGTCGGACTCGGACGCATGGCCGAGCCGCTGGATATCGCCGCGTCCGTCGAGACACTTCTCGACGACAGCCCCAAGCCGCTTACCGGCCGCACGGCGTTGGTGACATCCGGACCGACGCACGAACCCATCGATCCGGTGCGCTATATCGCCAACCGGTCATCAGGCAAGCAAGGCCATGCGATTGCCGCAGCGCTTGCGGCACTCGGTGCGCAGGTGACTCTGGTGTCCGGGCCCGTCACGATCGCCGACCCGCGCGGGGTGACGACACTGCATGTGGAAAGCGCCCGCGACATGCTGGCTGCCGTTGAGGATCTGCTGCCGGTCGACATCGCGGTGATGGTCGCCGCCGTGGCGGACTGGCGTGTCGCCGGCGAATCGGACGAAAAGATCAAGAAGCAACCGGGTGCCGGTCCGCCGCCGCTGCAACTGACGGAAAATCCCGACATTCTCAAAACCGTCGGCCATCACGCCAGGCGACCGGCGCTGGTCGTCGGCTTTGCGGCCGAAACCCAGAACCTGGAAGACAATGCGCGCGCCAAGCTGGAGCGCAAGGGCGCCGACTGGATCGTCGCCAATGACGTGTCACCGGAAACCGGCATCATGGGCGGCGACCGCAACCGGGTGCGCATCGTCAGCAAGTCGGGCATCGATGACTGGCCCGATATGGACAAGCAGGCCGTGGCCGAGCGCATTGCCGCCGAGATTGCCCGGCGACTGGACTGACTATCGTCAACCGGAGATGGCATCCGCCACATGGATGGCCAGGCAGACGCCGGTCAGGGTCGGGTTGACTGCCATTCGGGTCGGTATCAACCCGTTGGTTGCCAGGTAGAGATTGTCGTAACCCCAGACCCGGCCCCGCCGGTCGGCAACGCCTGTCCCGTCATCCGCGACACTCATGCGGGTTGTCCCGGTCATGTGCGCAAAACCGAAGGGCATCCAGGAGATTTCGCATCCCTGGCGATAGCGCCCGATCAGCTCGACAATGTCATCAGCTTCCTGTTCGGCAGCGGCCATCCGTCCCAGATCGGCGTCCGACAAGCGAACGTCGAAGGTAACGCTTCCGTCCTCGTGGAAGATCGCTCGCTTGTCCGCGTCGATATCGACCGGACTGATCGACTGGATTTCGACCAGCCGGTTCGGGTCGACCTGGACATCCTCGCCGGTTGGCTCAAAGGGCGACACGTCGTGCAGGATGAGAGTGTACCACTCCGCAATCTCGCTCGGCCGGATTTGAAGCCGCGGCGCCACGTCATCGGCTCCGGGCGCGGCGCAAAACTCTGGAGAAAGCACAACCTGACAGATCGCCAGCGGGTGATAGGACAGGTAGCGGCCCAGGGCCGCCGGGCGAATCCCGGAGCGAAAAAGCAGGCGCGGGGTTCCGATAGCACCGCCGGCGATGACAAATGTCGCTGCTTCGATCGGTCCGGCGTTGGTTTCCAGGCCCGTCACCTTGTGCCCTTCGATGGCGATGCGGTCGACGCGCGCCTGTCTCACCGTCACCCGCCTGGCAGTGTCCTCCGTGAGCTGGTCGAACGAGCCGGTGTAGTGAAGGACGTCGTCCTCTTCATATCGGCCGGCCACGGGCAGATCGATCGCCGGGCGGGACGGCCCGGCATACCCAGAAAGCGCTGCGGCAATCTTCTTTTGCCGAACGGATTGGTCGAGGCGCTCTGACTGAACGTGAAGATATTCTTCGGCGAGCGCGAAACGCTCGGACCACTCGTCGTCGCTCATCACTTCCCACGGGCTATCGCAACGCGGGCACAGGTTGGTCCAGATGACGCCCTGCCCGCCCATGGTGCGGGTCACGGCCGCACCGGGCAGGTGATCGCGCGAAACAGAGCTGTCCAGATAGTCGAGATGGCGAGTGGCCTCCGGCAGATAGCTGTCGGGGTTTTCGATAAACCTGCTGGCGTTGCGAAAATGGCTTCCCGGCGGATCCGAGATCGCCGCCCCGTCTTCGAGAACCAGAACCGATGCGCCGTTTTGCGCCAGCCTGCGAGCAGCCGCGACGCCAAGCGGTCCACTACCGACGATGACGACATCATGGTTTTCAGACATGGCGCTTCCTCCTGGCAAACCAGTTTAGAGCAAAGGGAGACAAGCTTGCACCATTTGACCGTGGCGTTTTGGTCTCTGGCTAGGCGGATTGCAGGCCGTGGTGCCATCCCACCACAAGTGCAAGCCAACGACGCCAGGGGCCAAAAGCGCCCAGCCCGAAGGGTATCGGCCCATCGGCTGCGTTGCGCCGCTTGCCCGACATCGCGCTGCGCGACGCGCCTGGCCGAGTGGAGCCGATCTGCAGCGATCCAAACTTGTCACCCTTTGCTCTGGGTCGCAGCATGCGGCAAAACGGTGACAGGAGGCAACGCCCCGGCGGAGGCTCAGACGGCAACCGCCTTTGGCACGTCAGAGATGGCGCGGCGGAAGGGATGAAACGGGCCGACCGCCAATCCGCCGTCGTTGATCTCGACAAAGCTTCCGGCCGGTATTTCGGACCAGGTTCCGGGAAAATCCTCGAATGGTTCGGACACCAGGCAAAACCCGTCCTCTTCAACACCGTTGCCGAAGGGACCCGAATAAAGCGTCGGTGCAAAACGGTCGGTGGCATAGCGTACGGCATAAAGCGTCGCGCCGTCAGAAAACGCCGCCGTAAAGCGGATCAGGAGGTTGATTCCCAGCCGTGCCGCTTCGGTTTCCACAAACCCGATCGTGGTTTCCAGGGCTCCGCGGGGGTCCTGGTCCAGACCGAACTGATGGGCCAGCAGGAAGAGAAGCTCCGCGTCGGTCGTTCCGGCACGATGATGATAGAGCCGGTCGTCGAGCTGCATTTCCATGCAGCGCTCGAAGGCATCAAACGGACTGAGTTGTCCATTGTGCATGAATGACCATTGGCCGAGCACAAAAGGATGACAATTGTCGCGCGCCGTGCGGCCGGTGGTGGAGGCCCGCACGTGGGCCAGGAAAAGCCGGGATCGAATTTGCCGCGCCAGCGAGCGCAGGTTGTCGTCGGACCAAGCCGGCAATATGTCGCGATAATGACCCGGCTCGGGGTGCTCACCGTACCAGGCGATGCCAAAACCGTCGCCATTGGTCGCCGTCTTTGCCTCGGCGGCGCAATGAGACTGTTCGATCAGCGAATGATCAGGAGCAGAAATCAGGTCCTCGAGAAAGCGCGGCGCTCCCCGATAGGCCATCCAGCGGCACATGGATCCTTACTTACGATTGTGCATGCGATGATGCATGACGTCGATCATGCCGCTGGCTGTCTTTTCGAACAGGAATGGCAGCAATGCGTGCACAAGCGCGGCGCAGCCCGCCAGAAACAGCCGGCCGGAAAACCCGGCGGCAAATTGCATATGTTGCAGATAGCTCTCGTCGACCGAACTCGGGTGGTCGGTGAACAATTGGGACAGGGAGCGGGCCATGGTCGTTTCCTTCCGCCGTTTTGCCGAATGGTCGTCAGTTTACGTTGCTGACGCGGGGAAGAGTTCCCATAATTTCTGGATTTTTGCGCGATTTTGGGATAAACATCCCAAACATGCGCCATATCGACCAAATCGATCACAAGATTCTTCGAGAACTGCAACAGGATGGCAGCCTTTCCATCGAATCGCTTGCCGAACGGGTGGGCTTGTCCCGCAACGCCTGCTGGCGGCGGGTCAAAGCGCTGGAGGAAAGCGGGGTCATCAGCGGCAGGGTCGCCCTGGTCGATCCGGAGAAGGTCGGATGCGGATTGCTTGTCTTCATCTTCATCCGCACCGCCAGTCACGATCCGGACTGGCTGGAGCGCTTCCGAAGCGCCGTCGTCGGGCTGCCGGAGATTGTCGGCGTCCACCGCACCAGCGGCGAGCTCGACTACGTGCTGCGCGCCCGTGTTGCCGACGTCAAGGCCTATGACCGGCTCTACCAGCGGCTGATTGCCCGCGTCCCGCTCTCCGATGTCAGCGCGTCCTTTGTCATGGAGGATATAAAGGACACGACGGCGGTCCCGATCGAGAGCGGGGCCACCTGATCCGTCGTCAAACAGTGGTGAACAGTGCGTCTCCTGCCGTCTGCTGAAATCGAACACTGATGGGCTTATATTCGCCCTCAACAAGGAGACACGCACATGTCCATCAGACCCGTAAAACAGATATCGTCCGCGGTCCCGACCATGGAAGGCGCCGGCGTCAAGCTGCACCGCGCATTCGGCTTTTCCGAGCCGGAGCTCGCCGACCCGTTTCTGCTGTTCGACGATTTTCGCAACGATCATCCGGAAGACTACCTGAAGGGCTTTCCGTGGCACCCGCACCGCGGGATCGAGACCATCACCTACGTTCTGGCCGGCACGGTCGACCATGGTGACAGCCTCGGCAATCGCGGCTCGCTGGGCGCCGGTGACGTGCAATGGATGACCGCCGGTAGCGGCATCATGCACCAGGAGATGCCGCAGGGCGACGAGCGTGGCCGCATGCACGGCTTCCAGCTCTGGGCCAACCTGCCGTCCTCGCTGAAGATGACCGATCCGCGCTATCAGGACGTCAAGAGTGCCGACATTCCGGAAGTCATCGATGACGATGGAACCGTCGCTCGGGTCGTCTGTGGCGATTTCTGGGGCAAGTCCGGTCCGGTTGACGGCATCTCGGCTGATCCGCTTTATCTCGACATCTCCGTGCCGCCGGGCAAGCGCAAGACCTTGCCCATCGACACCTACCGGTCCGCCTTTGCCTATATTTTCGCCGGATCGGGAACCTTCGCCGGCGCTTCGAAGCCGTTCGGTGTTCTGACGGAAAAGGAACTTGCAGGCGAGGAATTGCTGCTGCGCGATCAATCCGGCGACCGCACGCTGGTCGTCTTCGACAGTGGCGACGAGGTTGTCGTTCAGGCCGGAGACGAAGGGATCCGCTTTCTGCTGGTGTGCGGCAAGCCGATCCAGGAACCGGTCGCCTGGCACGGCCCGATTGTCATGAACACGCGGGCGGAACTGATGCAGGCGATCCACGAGTTGCAGTCCGGCACGTTCATCCGCAACTGATCCCGGCCGGCGCGCTCAGCGCGCCGGCCTTGACAATCTTTTCCCGGCGAGGCCCAAAGGGTTCTTCACTACCATGCGGAGAACCCATGTCCGACGACCAGACCCGCGACGCGACCATGCACAAGCGCATGTTTGCAATGCTGCATGCCCGCGCCAGGGCACTTCGGCCAGGCGACAGCGTTGCCGAACCGCTGACGCCGACCAGCATCTTCTACCTGCCGGACGAGCCGGCGCCGGAACGTGTCTACGGCCGCATAGGCAATCCGACCGTGACGGCCGTGGAAGATCGGCTGGCGGTTCTGGAGAATGCCCCGGCAGTGCTGTTTTCGTCCGGCATGGCGGCCTATACCGCGGCCATTCTTGCGACTGCCAAGGCCGGCGATACTGTGCTTCTGTTGAGCGACGGTTACTATGCCGCACGCAACCTCATGGATGAGATCCTGACCGGTTTCGGGGTGGTGTCGAAGACCTGTCCAACGGCCGAAATCGAGACCGTGCCTCTCGACGGCGTCCGCCTTGCGATCGTCGAAACACCGACCAACCCGCATCTGGACGTGATCGACATTGCTGCCCTGGCGGCTCGCTGCCGGGCGGCCGGCTGTCTTCTGGCCGTCGACAATACGGTTTGCACCGCCCTCACCCAGCAGCCGCTCGATCTCGGCGCCGACCTGGTGATCGTTTCCGACACCAAGTCGATGGCCGGCCACTCCGATCTGCTGCTTGGCCATGTCGCCTCGCGCGACCCGGTCCTGATGGAAAAGGTCGTTCAGGCGCGCACCCTCGCCGGCGCCATCGCCAGCCCGTTCGATGCCTGGCTGCTTTTGCGCGGCATGGAGACACTGGAATTGCGGCTGGCTCGCATGGGCGAAACCGCCGCCCGGGCTGCAGAAATGCTCAAGGGCGATGCGGCTGTTGGCACTGTCCGCTATCCGGGGCTTGCCGACGACCCGGCCTTCGGCACCGCCCGGCGGCAGATGACCCATCCAGGTTTCCTGATCGGCGCCACGTTCCACGACAAAGCCGCTGCCGATCGGTTCATTTCAGCCTCACGGGCATTCGTGCCGGCCACCAGCTTCGGCGGCCTTCACAGCTCGGCGGACCGACGAGCCCGTTGGGGCGACGCCGTGCCCGAAGGCTTTCTGCGTTTGTCGATCGGCGTCGAGCCCGGCGACGAGCTGTTGCGACGCGTCGGTGTCGGGCTGAAAGCTGCGGCTGCGGGGTGAGTTCCGCCGGCGACTTGTAACAGATTTGTTGCAGGACACATCAGCACTCTCGTCCCGTGTGCTCCCTCGGATCAGCTGTTTTCCGGCGTAGATTGACCCTATCGTCGAATTGCGTTCGGGATTTGTCATTGAACCGTCACAAAACTGGCTTGCTACCGCACCTTCAGAAAAATGTTCTCTGCTAATTCGGGTTTTTGTCATCTGGCTGTTGCACTTGCCGACCAATGTTGCCGGCGCGTTCACCCCGCCGGCCCGTGCGGGCAAGCAAGCAAATCAGCCAGCAGTGAGGTACAATCATGACTGAAACCCGCGATCACGACCTGTCGTTCGACGAGTTCGACGAGGTTCTCAATCCCGGCCCAGAGGTCACCGAATTCCAGGACGTCGTCGAAACCGCTGTGAGCCGACGCGGCTTTCTGAGCGGCGGAATCGCCTTCGGCGCCGCAGCTTTCGTCCTTGGCTCGGGCGGACTGACCCCGGCACAGGCGATGAACACATCGCGTCTCGGCTTTCCAGCTGTCGCCGCCAACACCGATGACACCATTACCGTTCCGGAGGGTTACGACTGGCAGGTGGTCGTGCGCTGGGGCGACCCGCTCTGGTCGGACGCTGTCGACTTCGACCAGGCAAGCCGCGGCACCGGCGCCAGCCAGGAGCGAGCTTTCGGCGACAACACGGACGGCATGGCTCTCTTTGCCCATGACGGTCGCGCCATTCTCGCCGTCAACAATGAATACACCAACCGCAGCATCATCTACGGCAACCGGGAAACCAAGCTGCCGGAGAATGAGGATGACGTCCGCAAGGGCAAGGCGGCACACGGCGTCACCGTCGTCGAGATCGATCAGACGGACGGCAAGTGGAACGTGGTCAAGGATTCGCCCTACAACCGTCGCATCACCGCCGACACGCCCATGGAAATCGATGGTCCGGCCCGCGGCCACGACCTCCTGAAGACCGCCGCCGACCCGACCGGCACCACTTCGCTCGGCACCTGGAACAATTGCGGCAACGGCCGCACGCCATGGGGCACCTACCTGGCTTGTGAGGAAAACTTCAACGGTTACTTCTCGGCAAGCGACGAGGCCCACACGCCGACCCCGGAAATGAAGCGTTACGGCGTCAGCAACAAGGACTGGGGCTACGCCTGGGCTACGGCAGACGAGCGCTTCGATATCTCCAAGCATCCGAACGAGCCCAACCGGGCCGGCTATGTTGTCGAAATCGACCCGCTGGACCCGAACTCGACGCCGAAGAAGCGCACGGCGCTCGGTCGCTTCAAGCACGAGAATGCCGAAGTGGTCGTGGCCCATGACGGCCGCATCGTCGTCTATATGGGCGATGACGAGCGCGGTGAGTTCATCTACCGCTTCATCAGCGACGGCAAATATGCCGCCGGCGGCGACAACTCGGACCTGCTCTCGAGCGGAACTCTGTACGTCGCCAAATTCGGTGACGACATGCGCGGCGAATGGCTGGTTCTCACTCCGGAAACCACCGGAATGGCCTCGCCTGCGGACATTGCCATCCACACCCGCCAGGCGGGATCGGCAGTTGGCGCCACCACCATGGACCGCCCCGAATGGGTTGCTGCCAACCCCAACCGGGCTGAAGTCTATTGCTGCCTGACGAACAACAAGAACCGCGGCAAGAAGCCCAATGCCGGTGGCGATTCGACCCTGGCCGGCGGCCCCAATCCGCGTGTCGGCAATGATTACGGGCAGATTGTGCGTTGGCGTCCGGACAATGGCGACCATACGGCCGATGGCTTCGATTGGGATCTGTTCGTCATGGCCGGCAACCCGGATGTCTATTCCTATGACTATGCCGGCTCGGACAACATCACGTCCGACAACAAGTTCAACTCGCCTGATGGCCTTGCGTTCGACAACAACGGCCTTCTTTGGATCCAGACGGACGGCAATTACAGCAACAAGGGCGACTTCAAGGGCATGGGCAACAACCAGATGCTGGTTGCCGATCCGCAGTCAGGTGAAATCCGGCGGTTCCTTGTCGGCCCGAAGGAATGCGAGGTCACCGGTTTTGCCTGGAGCCCGGACCGCAAGACGCTGTTCGTCGGCATCCAGCACCCGGGTGAGAAGGGCGACAGCCACTTCCCCGATGGCGGCGAAACCGTACCGCGTTCGGTGATCATCGGCATCAACCGCCAGGACGGCGGCCTGATGGGCTGATAAACCTGAACCGCAGATACGATCAGGGCCCGGTCAAAGCGACCGGGCCTTTTTTTGTTGCGAAGCCTATTTGCTGTCGAGCCGCCAGATGCCGTCCCAATTCTCCGGTGCGCCGTTTTCCTCGATTGCCGCCAGCCGACGCCTGTAGGTCTCGGTCGCGGGATCGTCGTCCCCGCATTCCGCGAAGCCGGTGGACGCCCGACTCCAATCGCCCTTCTGAAAGGCGGCGAGCGCCTCTTCGAAACAGTCCCGATGCCTCAGGACCTCTTCGGCAACCGCGTCAACGGGACCAAGCGGTTCGTATATCGAAACCGGCTCCGTCTTTCCGACGACGATCAGGTCGTCGATCTTGCGGAACTCGAATGCCTTCGACCCCATTTCATAGGTTCGTCGGCAGACCAGGATGGATGTACCATAGACCTTGTTGGCGCCCTCCAACCGGGCTCCGAGGTTCACGGTGTCGCCGATGACCGTGTAGTTCTTGGTCTTTTCCGAACCGATCGAACCCACTACCGCCTCACCGGTTGCAATGCCGATGCGCATGCCAATGTCCGGAAGATCGCGGCGCAGCCCCATCAGGTCCGGCAGTTCCTCACGCAACTTGTCGACAAGGGCGATGTCGGCCAGTGCCGCCCGCACTGCCAACTCTGCCTGATCGCCATCGGAACAGAAGGGTGGCGCCCAAAAAGCCATGATGGCGTCGCCGATATATTTGTCGATCAGGCCGTGATGTTCGGTGACCGGCCCGGACATCAAGGCGAGATAGCGATTGATCAGCTTGACCAGGCCACCGGGCGTGAATCGTTCGGAAATGCCGGTGAAATTGGCGAAGTCCGCGAAGAAGATGGATGCCACCTTCTTCTCGCCATTGACCAGGTCCCGGTTCTGGTCGCCGATCAGGCCGGAAACGACACGCGGGTCGACATATTGTCCGAACGTATCCTTGATCTCCTCGGTCTTGCGCAGCTCCTGGACCATGGTGTTGAAGCTTCGCGTCAGATCGCCGATCTCGTCGCTCGTGTCGGCGATCACCTCGCCCGACAGATCTCCGGATTCGACCTGGCTCGTGCCAGCCATCAGCCGGCGTAGCGGCTGGAGCATGCTGCGGATGACCAGGCCCGACAAGATCAGCGCCAGAACTCCGGCAATCGCGGCCAGCACCGCGTTGACCAACAGGGCCTGACGCTCGTGTTCCTCGGCGGTTTTGGCGGACGCTTGCGTAAATCCGGCGATTTTCTCCCAGGTCGCCGTCATCGACTCGGCGAGGCGATCCTCTTCCGCCTCGATCAGTTGCTCCATTTCGAACAGCATCGGGCTGTTCCTCTTGTAGGCGGAGATCAACAGGGCGGTCTGGGCATGCAGGTTGGAATGCTGCTGGTCGATCGACTGCAGCAGGGGCAGGACGGTTCTCAGCGCGTTCTGACCCTCGACAGTCAAGGCTGTTGAAATAGCATCTTCGACGATCGCCTCCGCGGCCTTGATGGCCGCATCGACAGCGGTTTCGCGGCTTTCGAAATCCCTCTCTTCCGTAACAACGATCTGCTTCAGATCTGCCAGCTGGGATTCCAATCGACTGCGTTTTTCGGCGAGCGTTTCACTGCCCGCGGCCAGATGTTCCGGTACGATGCCAGAATCGAGCTCATGCAGTTCTTCTTCAATCAACCGAATGGTCGACAGGTGTTTTTCCAGCCGTTCGACATGCAGTTCCTGCTGCGCGATCTGCATGTCGATATCCGCTACCCGGTCCGACAGCGGAATGAAGATCTCGGCAAGATCGGTGACTTCCTTGCTGACCTGGTAGAGTTTGTAGGTCGAATAGCCGATCGCCGAACCCATCAGAACGAAGACCAGGATGGCGACGCCGAATATCTTGTGCGGAATTCTCATCGATCTGCCGTTTCGCCGGCGCCCCTGCCGAACCTTATACACCGGTTCGGCCAAAACGCCCTGCTTTGGGAGGCTAGCCGTCGGCCAGATTGACCACGATACCGGTGTGGGGCGAGACGCCGCCGGTTCTCAGATCCTCAAACACGGTTGCCGTCGGTTCCAGACCAGGCACGGTGTTGAAACTCAACCAGGACCGGCTCTGTTGCGCTGCATCGCGCCAGAAAGCATGGGCTCGGTTTTCAAACTCGCCCGGGCCCCATTCGGCGGCCCGTTTCTTGATGTGACCGGGAGCGAAGAACATGGCGCTGCGCTCGCGAATGAAATCCGGCCCCATGGCATTGTCCGACCAGTGGGTCACACCGACATTCGAACAGTACCGCATGTTGTCGCCCAACATCCGGTGCAATTCGGAAAGCACGTGTCCGGAGCCCGACATGTCGACGATTGCGGTTGGCCGAGAAGAATCGATCTCGGAAATCGCGTCGTAGGACAGCACGGTGTCATAAAGGCCGAGCGCCTCGACCATGGACACATTGCCGGGAGAGGTCAGGCCGATTGTGACCGGCGCCGCATGGTCGCCGGCCAGCGCGTAGGCCAGGCCAATGGCCGTTTTGCTGGAGGCGCTGACGATCAGCAATTGCTCGGCGCCGAACCAGTCATTGTCTGTAAAGAAGTCGTGCAGGCAAAAGGATGTGGCATAGAGCGGATGCAGCAGCATGCGCTCGGCTTCCATGGTGTCGGCCGGATCGACGCGGGCATAGGCATTGTAAACCGGAGGCAGAGCCTGCCGGTGTTCGCTGCCATCGATCAGCCGGCTCTCGCTGACCCGGGTCGGCTGCATGACCAGATGGCTGGCCATCGGAAAGTAGCCGTAAAGACGCGTTCCCGCCGGCACGTCCGGGGCTTTCGAAGCCACCACGTCGGCGAAACCCCAGACCGGGATGATGCCCCAACCGTCATCGTCATTGTCGAGCGGCCGGAAAAAGTTCCAGTATCCGATGCGTTCGCCGACAACGCCGTAGGTGACGTTGTTGGCCGTCAGCGCGAAGCGGTCGACCTTAGTCAGGATCTCTCCTTCGGCCAGTTCGGGGAGCGCACCCTGAACCAGACGGGAATTCGACAGATCGTCCTTGCGGACCTGAAACTGTTGCATGCGGCTGTCTCCCTCAATCGGCCACCCGAAGTGACAAGCGTCAGGCTGCCTTGCGGACGTGGTATTCCTTGACATTAGCGAAGCGAATGGCCGGCCAGCGCTCTGCCTCGTAGTTGAGCGAGAACCCGTCGGACGCCATGAACACCGCATCGCCGTCAAGATCGCGCGCGATGTCACTGTGCTTGGCGGTGACGAATTTGTCGAGGTCGACATCGCTGTCGGCGGATATCCACCGGCACAGGGTGAATCGCGCCGTTTCAAAGCTCACCGGAAGACCGTATTCCGCGCGCAGCCGTTCCTTCAACACATCAAGCTGCAGTGCGCCGATCACGCCGACGATGGCCGGCGAGCCATCTTCCGGAGAGAACAACTGTACGACACCCTCCTCGGCCATCTGCTGCAGCGCCTCCTTCAGCTTCTTGGCCTTCATGGCGTCTTCAAGCCGCACGCGCCGCAGGATTTCCGGGGCAAAGTTGGGCACGCCCTGGAAGACGAGATCCTCGCCTTCCGTCAGGGTGTCGCCGATGCGCAGGGTGCCGTGATTGGGTATGCCGACGACGTCGCCGGCATAGGCGTCATCCGCCAGTTGTCGTTGGTGGGCGAAGAAGAATTGCGGCGCCGACAGACCAAGCGTCTTGCCGGTGCGCGACAGCCGCGCCTTCATGCCGCGCTGCAAGCGCCCCGAACAGACGCGCACAAAGGCGATGCGGTCGCGGTGATTGGGGTCCATGTTCGCCTGGATCTTGAAGACGAAGGCCGTCATCTTCGGATCCGTCGCCTCGACAAGCCGTTCGTCGGCCTGTTGGGCGCGCGGCGGCGGTGCGTATTGCCCCAGCGCGTTGATCAGGTCGCGAACGCCGTAATTGCGCAATGCCGATCCGAAGAAGACCGGCGTCAGGTGCCCCTCTCGAAAGGCTTCGAGGTCGAACGGGCGACAGGCCTCGATGGCAAGCGCGACCTCCTCGACGAAGGTATCCCTATCCTGCTCTGGCAGCAGCCCTCCGGCGCTGTCGGCCTCGGGACCGTTGACCGGCGTGCGTTCTTCCTCGCTGTCCTGGCGGCGAACCGCGTTGTCGGCCAGATGGTAGGTGCCGGCGAAGGTGCGCCCGCGGCCGATGGGCCAGGTCATCGGCGCGGTGTCGAGCGCCAGCTTTTCCTCGATCTCGTCGAGGATTTCGAACGGGTCGCGGCTTTCGCGATCCAGCTTGTTGACGAAGGTGACGATCGGAATGTCGCGCAGCCGGCAGACTTCGAACAGCTTGAGCGTGCGCGGCTCGATGCCCTTGGCGGCATCAATCACCATGATCGCGGCGTCGACGGCGGTCAGCGTGCGGTAGGTGTCGTCGGCGAAATCCTCGTGGCCCGGCGTGTCGAGCAGGTTGAAGACGTGATCGTCGTATTCGAACGTCATCACCGATGTGACGACGGAGATGCCGCGATCGCGTTCGATCTTCATCCAGTCGGAGCGCGTCTGAATGCGGTCCTTCTTGGCCTTGACCTCACCGGCGAGCTGGATGGCGCCGCCGAAGAGCAACAGCTTTTCGGTCAGCGTGGTCTTGCCCGCATCCGGGTGGGAAATGATTGCAAAAGTGCGGCGGCGGGCGACCGCCTCAGCCAGACTTTCGGTCATGGGGAGAGAATCCTGTTGAATTGCGGACCTTCTAAACGGCTTTGCCCCGGCATGCAATTGACCGGCAAGGTCAAAGCGACGAAGAAAGGCGTATGGCTTCAAATTCCGTTTCTCCCCCGGTTGTCGGGCTCGTTCGGCTGCCCCATGGCGAGGGTCTCGCTCTCCCGGCCTATGAATCCGAAGGTGCGGCCGGCATGGACCTGCGCGCCGCCAATGGCACGGATGAGCCGATCGTCCTGGCTCCGGGAAATCGGCAACTGGTGCCGACCGGCCTGGTCTTCGAAATACCCACGGGTTTCGAGGGTCAGGTCCGCCCACGCTCCGGCCTCGCTCTGAAGCACGGCATCACCTGCCTCAACACACCCGGCACAATCGACAGTGACTACCGCGGCGAAGTGCAGGTGCTCCTGATCAATCTCGGGCAGGACGATTTCGTCATCGAGCGCGGCATGCGCATTGCCCAGATGATCATTGCTCCCGTGCTGCAGGCACGGCTCGAGGAGCGAGAACTTGCGCAAGCCACCGAGCGTGGCACCGGCGGCTTCGGGTCGACGGGGCGGCGTTAGCAAATTCCCCAACGTCAAAAGACGTGGGAGCCCTGGCCCCTTCCCCGAAACGACACCCTTCGGCCGTCAAGTGGAATGACTCGGTCGGCTGGAGCATTGGGTATATAAGGCTGTTGCGGACATCCGTTGGAATCGCGGTCGGATGCGCTAGTTCAACATTGGGCGCGCATTGTGACGGATCCATCGGGTAGCTGCTCCGCCGGAACGGGCCGGCGCCGGTGAAAGGCCGTGGGAGCCTTGGGATGAAACCAGTCAGGCAGATAGCACTGCTGGCCGCCTTGCTTGCGGTATGTTTTGTCGGCGTGTTCCTCTACGAAAACCGCGCAGCGGACGGTGAAGACCGCAATGCCGGACGGCGAGGCAGTGCCGCGACCTTGATCGTCAAGCCGCTGGAGTTTTCGGTCTATCGCCGCGAACTGCGGACCGTCGGCACCGGAAGCGCCCTGCAGTCGGTGATGCTCTATCCCGCCAGCGACGGACGCATCGAGGAGGTTCTGTTCGAGGGCGGCCAGGAAGTCGAGGCGGACCGGGTGCTGCTCAGGCTGGACGACGCCGACGAGCGGGTGCTGCTGGAATCGGCTCGCATCGAGAAAGAACAGCTGGAACGCACACTGGTTCGCTACGACCAGTTACGCGCTTCGGGCACCGTCAGCGACGTCGTCTACACGGAGACCCAGGACCGGCTGCAGTTGGCGCGGCTGAGAATGCGACAGGCTGAAATCGCGCTCGAGGAACGGCTGGTACGTGCTCCCTTTTCGGGTTCGATCGGGATATCCGACCTGCACCGCGGCGACCGGGTGACGACCAACACCGAAATCGCCACGCTGGACGACCGTTCCGGTATTTTCGTCGACTTTCGGGTTCCCGAAGAATTCGCCAATCTGATTCATGTCGGAGACCCCGTCACCGTCACCGGGTGGTCGCTTGACGATGCCCCGATCGAAGGCAAGATCGGCATATTGGGCAGCCGCATCGACCCGGAAACAAGAACACTTGCAGCGCGCGCCCGGATCGCCAACCCGCAACGCCGGCTAAGGCCCGGTGCCTCCTATGCGGTGCAGCTCGAAATCACCGGCGGCGAGTACCCCAGCGTGCCGGAAGTGGCGGTGCTGTGGAGCCGAGACGGTTCTTATGTCTGGACGGTGCGGGACGATATGCCGGAACGGATCTTCGTCGAAATCGTTCGCCGCGAGAAAGGCCGGGCACTGATCGATGGCGCGCTCGATCGGGGCGACCTTGTTGTGGTTGAGGGCGTTCAGTCGGTGCGACCGGGACGCAAGGTCGACACGCGGCTGGCGCCGGAGGGCAACGACGGGCAGCAGACCGGATCGGAAGGCACGTCATGACGGACCGGCAGAACGACCTGCCCTCCCTGTCGGTACGCCGGCCGGTGCTGACAACGGTCTTTTCGCTGCTGATCGTGATTGCCGGGCTGGCGGCGCTGTTTGGCGTCGAGATTCGCGAACTGCCTGATGTCGACCGGCCGATCGTCACCGTGCGCGTCATCTGGAACGGTGCGGCACCCGAAACCATGGACGCGGAAGTGACTTCGGTGATCGAGGGTGCCGTGGCGCGGGTCGCCGGCATCCAGTCGATCGAAGCGGCGAGCGAGGAAAACAACGCCCGGGTGCGGGTCCGTTTCCGTCCGTCGGTCGACATCAACGTCGCCGCCAACGATGTACGCGAGGCGGTCGCGGCCATCGAGCGGCGGCTGCCGGCCGGAGTCGACGAACTGACCGTCGTCAAGGCAGATGCCGATTCCAGCCCGATCATCCGCCTCGCCGTCACCAGCGAAACGAAATCCATCGAGGCGCTGACGGAAATCGCCCGCCAGGACATCGCCAGCGCCATCGAATCGATCGATGGGGTTGCCTCGCTCAGTTTTTTCGGCGACCAGGAACTGGTTCTGCGGGTGGCCGTCGATCCACTGCGGCTGGCCCGTTTCGGTCTGTCGATCGATCAGGTGGCGGATGTGCTCGCCACAGCCAACCTTGATGTGCCGGCCGGCAGTTTCAAATCGGACGACCAGTTGCTGATCGTCCGTTCCGACGCATCCGTGGTGACGCCGGAAGAGATCGAGGAATTGGAAATCGCACCGTCGATCCGCCTCGGCGACGTCGCCCGGGCATCGTTCGGGCCCGAGGACGCGCAAAGCTATGTGCGCCTCGATGGCACAAAGGTGGTTGGCCTCGGAGTGATCCGTCGCGCCCAGTCGAACACCATCGCCATTTCCTCGGCGGTCGACCGGGCGGTGGAGCGGCTGAACGCCCGGCTCGGCGACGTGCGCATTATCAAGATGTCGGACGACGCGGTGTTCATCCGCGGTTCGGTGAAGGAAGTCGCGATCAGCCTGGCGATCGCCATCTGCATCGTCATCGCGGTCATCTATCTGTTCATCGGCAATATCCGCGCAACGCTGATTCCGGCCGTGACCATTCCGATCTCGCTGATCGGCACCGTTGCGGCGATCTGGCTCCTGGGCTTTTCGATCAACATCCTGACGCTGCTGGCACTGGTGCTCGGAACCGGCCTGATCGTCGACGACGCGATCGTCGTGCTGGAAAACATCCAGCGGCAGCGCAACCTCGGACTCAAACGCATGGCCGCCGCCGTGGTCGGGACACGGCAGGTCTTTTTCGCGATCCTTGCCACCACTGCCACGCTGGTCGCGGTTTTCGTGCCAATCACTTTCCTGCCCAGCGAAGCGGGACGACTGTTCGCGGAATTCGGTTTCGTGCTGGCGATTGCCGTGGGAATATCCTCCTTCGTTGCGCTGACGCTCGGGCCGCTGATCGGCTCGCGGCTACCGGAGGACCGGGAAACCGGCGAGACGGACGCGGCACGGCATGGGCCTGTCGCCCGGCTGGGATCCGCTCTCAAGGGCGGCTATGAAAGCTTCCTCGACTTCACACTGCACGCCCGGATACTGGTTCTCGGTGTTTCGATCATGGTCGCCGCGGCGGCCGGATATCTCTATTTCAGCCTCGATCAGGAACTGCTTCCGTCTGAAGATCGCGGTTTCATCCTGATCTCGATGCAGGGTCCCGATGGAGTCGGCATCGACTATATGGATCGCCAGTCGGCGCTGGCCGAGGACGCGCTGGAGCCCTACGTGGATCGTGGGCAGATCAGTTCGGTGATGTCCATTGTCGGTCGTTGGGACCTCAACCGGGCTTTCATCGTGGCGCCCCTTGTCGACTGGGACGAACGTGAGGCGAGCCAGCAGCAAATTGCCGCCGAACTGCGCGCCGAACTCTCCGGACTGCCTGGCTCGCGGGTGCGGCTGTTCAATCCGAACAGCCTCAACATTCGCGGCGGTGGCGGCGGTTTCCAGATGGCCATCACTGGCCCCTCGCATCCGGCGATCGCGGCGGCCGCCGATCCGCTGCTGGAAGCCATCCGCGAGCGGTTGCCCAAGCTCTCAAACCTGCGGCTGTCCTATCAGCCGACACAGCCGCAGCTTTCGATTTCCATCGACCGGCGACGGGTACAGGATCTTGGCGTAGAGGTTTCCAGCATCGACCGCACGCTGCGGGCCATGGTCGACGGCCTGGAAATCGCCGAACTCAATGTCGGCGACCGGTCGGTGCCGGTGATAATCGAATCGGGAGCCGGAACGGTGGACGATCCCGGCGATCTGACCAATCTTTTCGTTCCGGGGCGCAATGGCGACCTGGTGCCGCTGTCGGCCTTCGTTTCCCTTTCCGAAGAGGGTGTGGCGGGTCAGCTCGACCGCGCCGGGCAGCGGCGCGCGATCGAGATCGATGCGGCGGTTGCGCCGGACTACCCGCTGGGCGAGGCCGTGGCCGATATCCAGGCCCTGGCCGACGAGGTGCTGCCGCCGGGCTACGGGCTGGTGTTCCTGGGCGAGGCGGCAACGCTGGAAGAAAACTCAGCGCAGATCGCCATCACCTTCGCATTGGCCGTGCTCATCGTTTTCCTGGTGCTGGCGGCCCAGTTCGAGAGCCTGTTGAGCGCCACCGTCATCATTCTCACCGTGCCGTTCGGTCTCGCCGCCGCCATGTTCGCCCTGTTTATGTCGGGAACCAGCATCAATATCTACAGCCAGATCGGACTGATCCTGCTCATCGGGCTGATGGCGAAGAACGGAATCCTGGTGGTCGAATTCGCCGACCAGTTGCGCGACCGCGGCCTGTCGGTCATGGATGCGACGCGTGAGGCGGCCATGGTGAGGCTGCGGCCGGTGCTGATGACCATGTTTTCAACGGTGCTCGGTGCCATCCCGCTGCTGATCGGCAGCGGTGCCGGTTCAGAGGCGCGCAGCGCCATCGGCTGGGTGGTTTTCGGCGGCCTCGGATTTGCGACCGTGTTCACCCTCGTCCTGGTGCCGGTGATCTACAGCCTGTTGACACCGCTCGGTAAACCGCGCGCCCATGCCGGAATCCGGCTCGATCGCGAATTGCGCGAAGCCGGCAGCAAGCCGGTGTCAGATCGGGATGCGCCGGAAAGCACCGGACATACGGCGCCCGCGGAGTAAGGGAGCACGCAATGAAGATCGACCGGCGCAGCTTTGTACGGCAATCACTGGCGACAGGACTCGTCGCCTGCGCGACGCCTGGCGCCGTGGCACAGCCGACACCGCTGATGCGCCGCATTCCGTCGAGTGGCGAGACCATTCCCGCCATCGGTCTGGGATCGTGGATCACGTTCAACGTGGGCAACGATCCGGAGCTGCTGGAATCCTGCGCTGCCGTGATGGACGCCTTTTTCGGTGCCGGCGGCCGGATGATCGACTCCTCGCCCATGTACGGCTCCTCGCAGGAGACCATTGGCTACGGTTTGCGCAAGCTGAACCAGACCACGAACGTCTTCAGCGCGGACAAGGTCTGGACGCGGGATGGGGATGCCGGACCGGCGCAGATCGCGCAATCGAAAGACAATTGGTCAGTATCCCGCTTTGATCTCATCCAGGTGCACAATCTCGTCGCCTGGCAGAGACATCTCGACACGATTGAGGCCAAAAAGGCGGCGGGCGACCTGCGCTATGTCGGCGTCACCACGTCGCATCAGCGCCGTCATGGCTCCCTTGAAGACATCCTGAAGGGGCACCGTCTGGACTTCGTGCAGTTGACCTACAACCCGCTTGACCGGGCGGCGGAAAGGCGGCTCCTGCCGCTGGCGCAGGAACGCGGCGTCGCCGTCATCGTGAACCGGCCATTTCGCCGCGGCGCGCTTATCGACCGGCTCGCCGGCCGACCACTGCCGCCGTGGGCGGCAGAAATCGAAGCAACGAGCTGGGCCCAGCTCATTCTCAAATTCATCATCTCACATCCCGCGGTTACGTGCGCAATCCCGGCCACCACACGTGTCGACCATGTTCGCGAGAACCTGGCCGCGGCCCAGCCTCCGCTTCCCGACGCGGCCATGCGGGCGCGCATCGTCGACACCATCCGCAATTCATGATCGACACATGGCTAGATCAAAGGGCGATAAGTTTGGATCATTTGATGGCTGCAGATCGGCTCCACTCGGCCAGGCGCGTCGCGCAGCGCGATGTGGGCATCGGGCAAGCGTCGCAACGCAGCCGATGGGCCGATATGCAGCCACCCTTCGGGCCGGGCGCTTTTGGCCCCTGGCGTCGTTGGCTTGCACTTGTGGTGGGATAGCACCACTGCGAGCAATCCGCCTAGCCAGAGACCAAAATCGCCGCGGTCAAATGGTGCAAACTTGTCGCCCTTTGATCTAAGCTACAGCCTGTCTGATTTCGTCATGTTCTCGGCCAGGGTTTATGATCGGCAGGTCGCCTTGTACAACGTGGACCATGCCGGCTTGCAGGCGGTTGCCCTCCTTGCCGGCGCCTGCCTCGTTTGGCAGACGGCACGGCCTTCCGGCGCCGGCCAGCGAGCGATCCCGGTGGTGCTCGGACTTGCCTGGCTCTGGGTGGCCTGGAGCTTCCTGTGGCAGCGCTATGGTGACGTCAACGAGATTGCCCGCATCGCCGCACCGGTATTCGCCCTGCAGGGTTTGGCGTTGCTTGCAGCGGCGCTCAGGTCGGATGGGCTTGGTGTTCGCTTGCCGGAAGGTTCTGCGCGTCCCGTGGCGCTGGCTCTGCTGGTCCTGACGCTGGTGCTTTATCCGGCTCTGGCGCCGGTTTCAGGCAAGCCACTGAATTCGGCGGAGTTCTTCGGGCTCATGCCGGATCCGACCGCCCTTGGCACGCTGGGCGTTTTGGCTATTTCGACCGGGTGGACACGTTTTGCCCTGGCAGTGGTTCCAGCGATCTGGTGCGCCTTATCGGCTGCGACACTCTCGGTTCTTGGATCGCCGATAGTTTGGGTTGTGGCCACAACGGCCTTGGCTACACTGATGCTCCTGCTCCTGCGTCACCGCTGAAATCGGAAACGCTCAGGTCAGTCTGGAAACACTGCTGATCCGTGGGTTGCACGGCAGAGCTGGCGCAAGCCACCGAGCGTGGCGCCGGCAGCTTCGGATCGACGGGGCGGCAGTAGCCAGCTCTGCTGTTTGGGCGCGCGGTCTGGGACACCTCGCCGACCGCCGTCACACGACTCAATGCCTGGATTGCTTTAGAATGCGTCGCCTGACTCAGAATTCTTAAGGGAGGCGCGCAGATGGATTCCGCGTTCGCACTGAGACGCATAGTGACCGGACACGACGGAAACGGGCGATCATGCGTAACAATAGATGGCCCTGCGGGACGGCAGCAGGGGAACCTTTACGAAATCTGGAACCAGAGCGGATCGGTTGTCGACAGCCGAGACTGGAATGATCGCGGAGCTGAAAAACAAAACCTGTCTCCCGCCGCGAATGGACACAATTTTCGATGGTTTGTGGTGCCGCCTTCCGATGACTCCATTAGCCTGGAAGATCTGGAGCACTTTGTTGCCCAAGCGTTCGATGCGTTGGGTGCAGCTCACGAGCGACCGGATACGTCTCGTCATCCGTTGATGCACAAAACCAAAACAATCGACTACATCATCGTGCTGTCCGGCCACGTGACTTTGCTTCTGGACGATGATGAGCGTGACCTTAGACCATTTGACGTGGTGGTGCAGCGAGGGACCAATCACGCATGGATCAACAAGGGGACCGAGCCCGCTCTTTTGTGCGCAATTCTCATCGACGCAGACGTCAACTGACGTTCCGCCAGCGAGTGGATGCAAATCAGATGGACTGGCCGCCCGGCACCGGATTGGAAACCACGGTTGTCAACCAGGCGCCGCTGTTCGGCCCATCGAGCACCCGCCGGACTTCCCACAAATATTGCAGCGTTTTGCCGTTCTGAAGCTCGATGACAACGCGCATTCTCACCCGTTGATCGTCACCTGTCAGACGTTCAATCGTGTGGGTTCTGTGGCCGATAAGCGGAGCGTATGCGGGCAGCCGGATCATCTTGCCGAACCGTTCCAGCGGGCCGGTCACGGCCTTGTTGGAGGGATGGGCCAGCGCGAAGGTCTGGGCAATGCCGGCATCGGGTTCCGGATCGTCGTTGTTCTGCAGCGCTCCCAACTGGATCGACACCACTTCTTCCGGTGTCAGAGCGGGGTCGGGACCCTGGATTTGCGCCTGCGCGGCGCCCAGAAGCAGGACCAGCAAGGCCGGTACAAACGTGATCATTCGGATGGTTTTCATGATGGAACCTCCCCTTGGTTCATCAACTGAGTACGTCACTGTCCCGGAATTGGATCACCGCCTGTCAACCGTAGAGCCCGGTGGCTTCCATGTAGCTGTAAACCGGCAAACCCAACCAGCCGCCAACCCCGATGGCGACCACCGTTGATGCAGCGACCACAAAGATCGCCATCCAGACCTCTTCCGTGTCCTTCCCGAGTACGAACTTCACGAAGACGAACAAAAACACGGCCAACAGGACGCCGGACAAAATGGGGCCCTGTGCACCGAAAACGGACAGGATGCTGGAAACAATGCCGAGCGCCACCAGTCCGAGGCCACCAATGATAACAAAGAGCAGGATGGCCAATGGAAGGCCCGGAACAATGCGAAGTCTGCGGTCACCCTGCTCGTTTCGGTGAAACAGCATACCGTCAAGAAATGACGTGCTTTTGTCGATTTCCGTTTTCGCCTGTTGGGCATGGGTCCCGTAAGGCCACTGCTTCAGATAGGTTCTATAGGCCTTCGCCGAGTTGATCCCGGTCGCCTCAATCCAGGCCTTTTCGTCCAGATTCTTGAGCTCCTCAATACGGTTGTTAACGAGTTTTCGAGCCTTTGTGCTGATCGCCAGAGCATTCCATTTTTGCTGAAAGAGTTCATAGTCATGGACCGTATCCAGCTGCTGCGCCTTGGCGAGATCCCGTTCTTCCAGCGCGTCGATCTCGGCAAGTCTGGTCTCGACCTTTGCAGCAAGCTCGGGAGCAGCTTTGCCATATCGCTTGATGAAGTGCTTCAGTATCATACGATCCATGCTGTTTTCGGGATCGATGATGTCAAATTCTTCCTGAGCACTCATTTCATTGCCTCCGGTGATGTCCCGCGGGCGAAAACCGCGCGAATACCACCGTTCCAGAAATAAATCGTTCCGACTTTGTCATAGGATGTCAGCCGCGCCTCCTATATTCAAAGCAAAATTGAACTCTGCGCAACGAAGCGGCTTGAACAATGTCACGCGCCTCAAGGCAAAATTCATTTATAGTCGGCGAATTTCTCCAACATTTCAGGTTTTCACTGCACCAGGTTTCTAATTCGCAATCGATGACGTAGACTTTGAAATACAGAACACGGATCTTATTCATGCTGGAAAGATTGGAATGCGCAAAATGGGCGCTGCGGCACACCTTCCTGTGCAGCGCCGTTCTCATGGCGGCGCTGCAGATAGTTCCTGCCCAGGCTCAAGATGACCAGGTCATTCCGTGGGGTCGACTAACCCTGCCGGAGGCACCTTCGGCCGGCTCGGCGAAACAGGTGGATCAGTCCGATTCACTCGATCTTTTCACGTTCCGGGACAATTCCTTCGGGGCCTATTCGCACGCACTGGAAGCCAAAAAATATACGGTCATCCTATTTGAAACCGACTTGTGCGTGTTCTGCAAGAACCTGGCTGAAAATCTCGCTGACAAGGGCCTGGCGAAATATGCCGACCAGGTGGTGGTTTCCGTGACCGACGGCGACAGGGACAAGGGAGCCCGGCAGCTTGAAGAAGCCCTGGGTGTCGTCCGATACCCGACCATGGTCGTCCTGAAGACCAACAGTGAAAACATCCATGTTGCCGGACGGATCGAAGGGGAAGTTCCCGTGTCCGAAATCGACCGGGTTTTCTCCGTGGCCTTGAAGGATCCAATCACTGAGTGAGCGAGCAAAGCCTGGTCGACTTTACTCGCTTTTCCTGAAGGTCCCTTCCTGAAACCCCGTGAGACGCAACGCGCTGGCATCGACCATCTCGATCCTTGACCAGAAAAAGCGGCCAATCTCGGGATCAATGTACCAGATCCAGCGATTTTCGCTGTCGAACGGTGGTGAACCCACCCCCCAGTACACCGTGAATGTCACCGGACCTTCACCCGAACGCGCATCCCCGTTGCTGGAAGCGCCGAGAACGATCTCGCCGGTACCGGAGCCCTGGAGATCGAGCACCGCGTCGTTGCCGATATCCTGGTCGATCTTTCGCCAGGAACCCACCAGGTCCGCCTGGACTTCGTGGGCTCTCTGCGTGTTCCACCAGTCAGTGAAATCCAGCCCCGTGTGATACCGCACCAGATCGGCGGCGATCAGGGCGACGAATTCGTGGCAAATCACGATCGCCTTTTTGCCGGGCGAATAGAATGCCCCCGGCGATCCGCAATCACCGGCGATAACCGGTATGTCGTGCGGCAAAACCAACTGCTGGCTGATCAGCCCCAGCGCGGTTTCGTACCGGGACGACAGAAAATTCCCGTAGGCGTAATAGCCGGCGTCCTGCGCTGAGGTACTGCTGTAGGCAAGTCTGAAAGCAGGGCGATCCTCCGGTGGCCGCTGCGGCATGGTCACTTGAGCATCACTGCTCTCATTGCCATCCCCGAAAAGGCCTCCGGGAAGGATGATGCCGGACTCCTTGGCCTCCGGAGCAAATGGTTCGAGCACCCGTTTCCAGACCGTTCTCTTGCGCTCGTAGTCCGACTTGCATCGCTGCCGCCATTTGTCGTCGACCGGCAAGTTGTTTTCGATCAACTGGGTGATCCCCCGCACCGGATCGGCGCCGTATAGCAGGCACAGAACGTTGATCGTGCGTTTTATCTCGAAACTGTGTTCGTCAATGAACCAGTTCAGGGGAACGAGGTCACGGTTGGGTTTTTGCCCCTCCCGTTCACGCTGATCCTTCAAGATCAGCGTGAACCGCTGCCAAAGCGCCATGAACGTCGACGCATAGGCTTCGACCATCGCCAGGGCGTCGCTGTTGCCGCGCTCGGCCTCCGCCAGCAGCATCATGACCGCAAACTCGTCGGCACTGTCTTCTTCCGGACCGGTGATGATGGGATCGAGAACGTCGATCACGGCATGGGCCACTTCGTGCAGGATCACGGTGGTCAAAGTGCCAGTCAGTTGTTCATGGAAATCCGGTGTCGAAAGTCCGGTTGTCCGCGTTGCTTCGTCTGCTGACGACGCATGACCGGTGACGAGAAATACGATGGCCAAAACCAGCGCCGAATATCTGATCATGGGATCCACTCCCAGGTGGCTTCTTCGTGCCGCTCGCTACTATCGCAGGTAATCGGCCCTGCGGCGAGTCGCGCCACGAAAACGCGGGTTGACCGCCGACGGTCAGGCCGCAGCGGCTAGCCCTTCACCTGCAATGCGATAGGAGATCGCTTCCGCCAAATGCAAGCGGCCGACCTGTTCGGCGCCGTCGAGATCGGCGATGGTGCGGGCGACCTTGAGCACCCGGTGGTAGGCACGACCGGAAAAGGTCATTTGTTCGGCCGCCTGTTTGAGCAACGCGGCGCCCGCCGCATCGGGGCTTGCCACCGTCTCGATCATGGCCGTGGGGCACTGGGCGTTGGCGGCGACCGACGGGTGGCCGAGGGCGGTGGAGCGCTGCTTTTGCCGTTCACGCGCGGCGGCAACCCGTTCTGCCACCACCGCACTGGTCTCACCCGTGCCGGGTTTGATCAAATCAGCAGCGGTGACCGAAGGCACGGTGATGCGCAGGTCGATGCGGTCGAGCAAGGGGCCTGACAGCCGGGCCTGATAGTCTGCCTGACAGCGTGGGCCGCGGGCACAGACATGGCCGGGCTCACCCGCCATGCCGCAGCGGCACGGATTCATCGCTGCCACCAGTTGGATGTTGGCCGGATAGCTGACGTGGTGATTGGCGCGCGCAATCACGCATTCGCCGCTTTCCAGCGGCTGGCGCAGGGAATCGAGCACCTGCGGCGGGAATTCCGGCAATTCATCGAGAAACAGCACGCCGTTGTGGGCGAGCGACACTTCGCCCGGCCGGGCGCGAATTCCGCCGCCGACGAGCGCCGCCATCGAGGCCGAATGATGCGGCGCGCGATAGGGTCGCCGGTCCGACAGTTCGCCACCCGACAGCAAGCCGGCGATCGAGTGGATCATCGACACATCGAGCAGCTCCGCCGGAGACAATGGCGGCAGGATCGACGGCAGCCGGGCCGCCAGCATCGACTTGCCAGAGCCCGGCGGCCCGCTCATCAGCAGATTGTGGCCGCCCGCGGCCGCCACTTCAAGCGCTCGCTTGGCGGTTTCCTGACCCTTGATGTCCGCCAGATCCGGCAGAGCATCGCCAGGATCGCGAATGGCCGGCGCGGGACGCGACAGGACCTGGCTGCCGCGGAAATGGTTGGCCATGGCGATCAGACTTCGCGGCGCCAGGATGTCGAGATCAGCGCTGGCCCAGGCGGCCTCCGGCCCACAAGGTTCCGGGCAGATCAGGCCCTTGCCCGCGGCATTGGCGCCGATCGCCGCCGGCAAGACGCCGGCGACCGGTGAAATCGTTCCGTCCAGGGACAGCTCTCCGAGCACAACGTAGCCTGCCAGCGCCTCGGCCGGGATCGCTCCCAGTGCTGCCATCAGCCCCAGTGCGATGGGCAAATCGTAGTGGCTGCCTTCCTTCGGCAAGTCGGCAGGCGCCAGGTTGACCGTCACCTTCTTCGGCGGCAGGGCGAGCCCCGAAGCATGCAGCGCCGCCTGCACCCGCTCGCGGCTTTCGGCCACCGCCTTGTCGGGCAGGCCGACGATCTGAACACCGATGCGCCCCGGAGCCACCATCACCTGCACATCGACCGGTACGGAGCCGATTCCCTGAAACGATACGGTGCTGACCCGCGACACCATTGATCTTGCTCCCCGACACACCCATGGTTGCAACCATGGAAACTCTACCATCATAGATACACGAACCCGGTTTGACCGACAAGAACAAAAAAAGAACGAAACGACCCATTCGATCGCTGGACCCCTACGGGTAGACGCGGAGCGCTCCAGCCTTTATGTCCCGATGTCGATCCTCTGGCCGACGGAAAACACCATGACCATCCGCTTTCACAAGAACGATATCAGCCCCGAAGATGCCGCGCGCTATACCGCCGACATCGCCATTGACTGCGAGACGCTGGGGCTGAAGCCACATCGCGACCGGCTGTGTGTTGTGCAGCTTTCGCCGGGCGACGAGACGGCCGACGTGATCCAGATCGCCAAGGGCCAGAAGAAAGCGCCGAACCTGACCAAGCTTTTACGCGACCGCCGGCAGACAAAAATCTTCCACTACGGCCGCTTCGATATCGCCATTCTCTTCCACACTTTCGGCATCACCTGCGAGCCGGTCTTCTGCACCAAGATCGCGTCACGGCTGACCCGCACCTATACCGACCGGCACGGCCTGAAAGACAATCTGCGGGAAATGCTGGACATCGACATTTCAAAGCAGCAGCAATCCTCGGACTGGGCGGCCGATGAATTGAGCAAGGCTCAGCTCGAATACGCGGCATCCGACGTTCTCCATCTCCATCGGCTGCGGGAAGAATTGCAGAAGCGACTGGACCGCGATGACCGCGCCAAGCATGCCGAAGCCTGCTTCAAGTTCCTGCCGACCCGAGCAAAGCTCGACCTGCTCGGATGGGAAGAGACTGACATTTTCGCCCACAGCTGAATTCGCCTCCTCCAACATGAGCCATATCAATTCGCGCTGCGATTGATAGGATTACCCTGCTGCGATCCGATTGAGACCGCGAACCGGCAGGGTAGACACGCGCATGCTCGAACTCCTCGACCGCCTGTTTGACATGGCACCGCTGCTTGCCGTCTTCCTCACCGTTGCGCTCGGCCACACCGTGGGCAAGCTGACCATCGGCCAGTTCGTGCTCGGCGGGGTTGCCGGATCGCTGCTGATGGGCGTGCTGATCGGCCAGCTCGACATCACGCTCGATACCAACATCAAGGACATCTTTTTCGCGCTGTTCATCTATGCGGTCGGCTATCAGGGCGGACCGCAATTCTTCCGTTCGATCAACCGGCGCACACTGAACCAGCTGGCCTCGGCCTTCGTCATGTGCCTGGTCGGCCTGATCTGCGTGCTGGTCAGCGCCTGGAGCTTTGATCTCGACCGCGGAACAGCGGCCGGTCTCGCCGCCGGCGGCCTGACCCAGTCGGCCATTATCGGCACGGCCGGAGACGCCATTTCGAAACTCGCCGGCGTCACCGCCGAGCAGATCAAAACCATGCAGACCAATGTCGCCGTCGGCTATGCGGTCTGCTACATCTTCGGCAATCTTGGACCGATCATCGTGGTGACCTGGTTCCTGCCGACAGTCATGCGGTGGGACATCCGGCAGGAAGCGATCAAGCTTTCGAAGACGCTTTCCGGCGGCAAGACGGAGCTTGAACCCGGCCAGTTCAACGCCATTCGCACCGTTGTCACCCGCGTCTACAGCGTCAGCGACGACAGCGAGGCGGCATCGAAGAAGATCATCGATATCGACCGCGATCTGACCGATGCAGCGGTCGAGACCGTGATCCGAGACGGCGCGGCGATTGCCACCGACACCGACATCGTGGTGCAACCGGGCGACAGCGTCGCGGTGACCGGCAAGGTCGGCGTCATGAAGGATGCAGGAGACTATTTTGGGCCCGAAAGCATCGCGCCGGAGAAGTTCGAACTGGTCGAGGAACGCCGCGAGATCATCCTGACGCAGAGCCGGTTCCTCAACAAGACGATCCGCCAGATCAACGAAGAGCTCGACATCGAAACGCAGCACGGCGTCTATCTGGTGTCCATCACCCGCATGGGCCGCGATGTTCCGGTGCTGTCGGAGATCGAACTGCACCGCGGCGACGAGTTGATGTTCATCGGCGCGCCAAAGGATCTCGACCGCATCCAGTCGCTGCTCGGTTACAAGATCACCGCCGCGGCGGTGACCGATTTCATCTTCTTCGGTGTCGGCATGGCGCTCGGCATTCTGCTTGGACTGCTGCAATTCAAGATCGCCGGCATCCCGGTGACCATCGGCACCGGCGGCGGTTGCCTGCTGTCAGGCCTGCTGTTCGGCTGGCTGCGCAGCACACATCCGCGGTTCGCCGCACTACCCACCGGCGCGTCCAACTTCCTGCGGGATTTCGGCCTCGCCGTCTTCGTCGCCATTGTCGGCATATCGGCCGGGCCGCAGGCAGTGAAGACCATGCAGGAATACGGGCTGACGCTGTTCTTCCTCGGCATCGGCGTCACCATCATTCCGCAGATCGTCGTGTTCTATTTCTCCTACTATGTGCTGCGCATACGCAATCCGATCGAGGCGCTGGCCTGCGTCGTTGGTGGTCGCAGCGCCAATCCCGGCTTTGCGGCGCTGCTTGCCAAGGCCGGCAATGCCACGCCGGTCGTCACCTTCACCGTGACCTATGCCGTGGCCAATGTGTTCCTGACGATCTGGGGACCGCTGGTCGTCGGCATCATCACCAAGAATCCGTGATCACTCTTCAACCCGACCCAACGGGGATTTCGCCATGAAACAGTCCGATATCTCGCAGTTCGCCGCGCTCAGCCCCTTCGAACTCAAGGACAAGCTGATCGAGATCGCCAGTTCCGACGCTGAACGGGTGATGCTCAATGCCGGCCGCGGCAATCCAAATTTCCTGGCGACATTGCCGCGCCGGGCTTTTCTCCGGTTGGGCGAATTCGCCATGGCCGAGGCCGAGCGCTCCTATTCCTATCTCAACAGCGGTTTTGGCGGCCTGCCTGAAAAGCAGGGTATGATCGAGCGCTTCGAGGCCTTCGCCAGCAACCTGCCCGACGATGCCGGTATCGGCTTCCTGCGCCGGGCCATCGCCTATGTGCGCGACCAGCTGGATCTGGAACGCGAGGACTTCCTGTTCGAGATGGTCGGCGCCTTTCTCGGCTGCAACTATCCGGTGCCGCCACGCATGCTCACCCACGCGGAAGAGATCGTGAAAGCCTATCTCGCTCAGGAAATGTTCGGCCACGTTCCGCCGGCCGGACCGTTTTCGCTGTTTGCCACGGAAGGCGGTACGGCGGCGATGACCTATATCTTCCAAACGCTGCAGTTCAACGGCCTGATCAAGGCCGGTGACAAGGTGGCGCTCGGAACACCAATCTTCTCCCCTTACCTGGAGATTCCGCCGCTGCCGGATTTCGGCCTGGAGGTGGTCGACATCCGCATGGACGAGGAGGCGGGCTGGCAGTTCCCGGATTCCGAACTCGCCAAGCTTGAGCATCCGGCGATCAAGGTGTTCTGCGCGGTCAATCCAAGCAACCCGCCCTCTTTCAAACTGTCCGACGAATGCCTGAAGCGCCTGGCCGAGCTGATCCAGGCCAAACGGCCCGACCTGATCGTCGTTACCGACGATGTCTACGGCACCTTTGCCGACGACTTCGTTTCGCTGTTTGCCATGTGCCCGCGCAACACGCTGTGTGTCTATTCCTTCTCCAAGTATTTCGGCGCCACCGGTTGGCGCCTGGGCGTCATCGGCCTGCACGAGGACAATGTGCTCGATGATGCGCTTGCCGCGCTGCCCGATGCATTCAAACAGAGGCTGGATCAGCGTTACTCGTCACTCACCACGGATGTGGCAGGCCTGCGCTTCATTGATCGGCTGGTCGCCGACAGTCGCGCCGTGGCGCTCAACCACACGGCCGGGCTTTCGGTTCCGCAGCAGTTGCAGATGACACTGTTCGCGCTCAACGGCCTGATGGACCTGGACGGCACTTACAAGGAAGCCGCAAAACATCTGGTGCGCCACCGCTTCCAGACGCTGTGCCAAAACATGGGCATCGAAAATCAGACAGGCCCGCTCGATGTCAATTACTACTACCTGATCGACCTGCAGAAGCTGGGTGAGCGACTCTACGGCAAGGAATTCGCCGACTGGTTCGCCGCCGACAATCGCGGCACGGATTTCCTGTTCCGCCTGGCCGACGAGACGGGCGTGGTGCTGCTGCCGGGCAATGGCTTCGAAGTGGTCGACGCCTCGGTGCGCATCTCGCTCGCCAACCTGACGGAAGCTGCCTATGCCGACATCGGCAAGTTCACCCGGCGGGTGCTGGATGAATTGCACGAGGAGTTCGAGAAAGACAAAGGCTAGGTCGGCAGCCCAGCCGTTTTCGCGCCGGCGACCAGCCGATCGAAGGCCGGGCTGTCAGTCCAGATCGGATTGCGCATGACGCGCTTGAGCGTGTAGTGCGGAGCAAATTCGATCAGGGATTTGACCGTCTCTTCGGCGGCATCCACATCTCCGCCGTGGACAAGGCTTGCGGCCTTCACCAGGTGGCCGCCCGGGAAAGTGGGTTGATCGGCGATGACCTTGTCGGCCCAGGCGCTGGCTTGTTCGTAATCCTCTCGGGCGAAGCTCGCATTGGCGAGCCCCTGATACCAGAACCACCGGATCGGATCCCGCGGACTGCCGCTCAGCGCGCGCTCAAGTGCGGCTATAGCGGCATCCGGCTCCCCGGAGAGCGCTTGCGCCGCACCCAGCATGCCGTGGGCGTCGGTCATGTTCGGATCAAGATCCAGCGACTGGCGGGCATTCTCCACGGCCTTTTGCTGCTTCCCCGTCCAGAACTCGACAAAAGCCATGGCGCAGTAGGCACGCCCGTCGCCCGGATCCAGCTTGATGGCATTGCGTGCATGAAAAGCCGATTGTGACAGCGCTTCCGACCCCATTTCGCACCAGCCGTGCATAGCCGCCATCGCCCAGTTCCAGGCCAGGGCCACATGCGGCAGTACGAAATCCGGATCGATTTCGACGGCGCGAAGAAGTTCGGTGCGGGCCGCTTCGTTCTCCGACTTCTCAAGCCTGGCAAAATGCGGAACGGCCCGCAGATAGTGCTCCCATGCCGTCAGATCGCCGGGCCGGCTGCGGCGGCGAAGACGCTCGATCTCGGCCCGGGTGATCTCCGGCTCCAGGTGGGTGACGATCGCAAACGCAATGTCGTCATGCAGTTCGAAGACATCGGCAAGCTTGCCGCCGAATCGGTCCGCCCACACTTGGCGGCGCGCATCAGTGTCGGTGAGCCGGGCGGAAACGCGGATGTCGTCGCCGGCGGTATGGACACTGCCGGTCAGCACATAGTCGACTGCAAGTTCGTTCGAGATGCTTTGCCAGTCGTCGGATCCGTACGATGAGGATGTCGTCTGGGAAATCACGAAAAGCCATCGCATGCGCGACAGCGCCGTGGTCACCTCTTCGGTAATCCCGCGCGCCAGATAGGCGTGGTCGGCGGTCGCCGCGACATGCTCAAACGGCAATATGACGATGGACGGCCGCTCCCGCGCCGGTTCGGCACCCGAGGACGGTTTCCCCAGCCTTTGAGGCGTTTCCAGATCAGCGACAAAGCGAAAGCCGCGCCGGGGATAGGTTTTGATCACCTGCTGTAGCTTGCCGGTATCGCCCACGGCGCGCCGTAAGGCGTTTACGCGGCTGTTGAGTGTCGCGTCGGAGACAATCCGCCCGTTCCAGACGGCATCGATGATGTCGTCCTTGCTGACCACGCGATCACGGTTCTCCACCAGGCAAAGAAGCAGGCTGAAGACCTGCGGTTCCGTCGGAACCGCCTCCCCGTTGAACCGGATTTCCAGCCGGTCCTCGTCGATTTCGTACCCCTGGAAACGATACACCGGTCGGCATCTCCGCATGGGTCGTGAAGCATAAATGAACGAAAAATGGAGCGCTTCTTCAAGCGCGAAATCACGGGACTCCTAAACTGGCGACCAATTCAGGCCATTCGGGGACGTCCGATGAAACACGAAATGCAAACCTTCGCCGCCAGCACCAGACTTGTCCGATCGGCAAAAGTCTTGCTGATGATCCCGCAACAGAAGCGGATCGGGCGGCCCTCTTCGCAGCGCCCGGATCCCGACCCTCGCCGTTCGGCAGGATACTCGGAGCTGCTGCAATCCTGTTACGTCGTTGACCGCCACGAACTCGGAATAAAGTGAACCACTGAACGATCTGCATGGTTTTACGAACCATTGAGGACGGTTTTAGCGTCTCTGCGAACTATTTGAGTTTTTGGCTGAACAGCCATGGCTCAAAACTCAAGGAGACACACAATGCCCCGTTTCGTCACGAAACAGATCCACGCCTATCTCGACTACCCGGTCGCCATCGCCCTCATGGTCCTTCCCTTCCTGCTGGGGCTGGGCGCATCCAACCCGTTGGCTCTTGTTATTGCACCGGTTGTCGGGATTACGGCGTTCCTGCTGACCGTTTTCACCGATCACCAACTGGGAATTGTGCGGGTGCTGCCCTACCGCTTCCACCTGGCGGTGGATCTTGCCGTCGGTGTCGTTTTTCTGATCCTGCCCTTTGCCCTCGGTTTCAGCGGCCTCGATGCCGCCTTTTATTGGATCAACGGCGCGGCCGTGGTCGCCGTCATTGCTCTGTCGAAACCGGAAGCTGAAGCCCCGGTCACGGCATGATGTTCAGAGAAAGCAGGCAGTCCAGCTACGGATTGCCTGCCTTGTCGTCGCGCTTGGGCAATGCGCCGATGCGGATCACCACTTCGCGGGGAATGCGGTAGCGCTTGACCAGGTTGGTCTGGGTGGAAAGGCCGCATAGTTCGTATTGGGTGAGCAAAGCCCAGGCGGCACGCGCAGCCTTTTGCAGCAGCTCTTCCCGCTCGTCCGCCGATGTCTCGTCGCCGGCCTGCTCCAGCCGCTCAAGCGACGCTTCCAGCGTCTTACCGGCCCGACCGATGGAGGCGGCCATTTCAGCCATGATCTCGCCGTCGAGGATGCCGAGATTGCCGTCCATCGGCGACTTGGGCTTGAACAGGTTGGGCGGTCTGACGCTCACGCGGGCTGATCCTCAATCCGATGCGATTGGCTGATAATTAACGATTGCGGAATAGCTTCGTCAATCAAATGAACCGTTTCGAATTGCGTCAGACCGGTACCCGATGAGTGAATTCCTCGCCTCGCTGTCCAATCTGGGATCGTTGCTGCAGACCGTCATCTTCGGACACGACTTCAGCAAGTCCTTTCCCTACGCCATGGCTTTCGTGGCACTCGCCATCCTGATCGGGGTGGTTTTGCGGCGCACGGATCCGCGTCGCCTGAAGGCGAAGCTGAAAAACTACTCGGCGACGACACTGCTCTATTTCATCAACCTGTTCGCATTCGCACCCTTCGTGCTGCTCGCCGGCGACACGATCCGCTCCGCCTATAACTGGGTCGGACTGCCGCAGCTCGACCCGGCGATCTGGACCGGCATGTCGCCCTGGATCCTGGTGCCGGTGGCGCTGCTTGCCTACGATTTCGCCGACTACTGGAGCCACCGGATCATGCACAAATCCTGGCTCTGGCCGGTGCATGCGATCCACCATTCCGAAACCGAGATGACCGGTCTCACCACCTACCGGGTCCACTTTCTCGAGCCGATCATCATGGGCACGGCCTATGTCGTGCTTCTGACGTGGCTCGGTCTGCCGGAGAATATTCTGGGCTACGGCGCTATCCTGGTGTCGCTGCACAATGTCTACGTGCACATGGATCTCGACTGGGGCCACGGGCCGTTCCGTCTGCTTCTGGCTTCGCCGCGCTATCACCGCTGGCATCATGCCAATGCACCCGAGGCCTACGGCAAGAACCTCGCCAACATCTTTCCGTTCTGGGACGTGCTGTTCGGCACCTATTACCTGCCCGGCACTTGCAAGAAGCCGCTCGGCGTCGACGGCATGGCCGAATACGACGTCGTCAAACTGGTGCTCTATCCATTCCGGGAATGGGGTGGCCTGGTCAAACGCAAGGCTTTGCGTGCGAAACGCGCGAGAGAGCAAAAGCAGGCCGAGCCAACAATCACGCCCGCTGAATAGAAACGGCCGCGGCGCCTGAGCGCCACGGCCGAACTTCACTGCAATCGAGCGATCGGTTTAGTCGTCGCCGTTCTGCTTTTTCAGGGCTGCGCCCAGGATGTCGCCGAGCGAAGCGCCACTGTCGCTGGAGCCGAACTGTGCGACGGCTTCCTTTTCCTCGGCGATTTCCAGCGCCTTGATCGACAGGCCGATCTTGCGATCCTTCTTTGAGAAGCTGGTGACCCGGGCGTCGATCGTCTGACCGACCTGGAAGCGCTCGGGGCGCTGCTCGTCGCGGTCGCGCGACAGATCGGAGCGGCGGATGAAGGCCGAAATGTCCTCGTGATCGACCAGCTTCACCTCGATGCCGCCATCGGCAACATTGGTGACTTCGGCCGATACAACGGCATTGCGGCGCAGTTCGCCGGAGGCGGCAGCCTCGCCGACGGCATCTTTGCCAAGCTGCTTTATGCCGAGCGAGATGCGCTCTTTCTCGACATCTACGTCAAGCACGACAGCCTTGACGACGTCGCCCTTGTTGAACTCCTCGATGACCTGCTCGCCCGGACGGTTCCAGTCGAGGTCGGAGAGGTGGACCATGCCGTCGACATCGCCTTCCAGGCCGATGAACAGGCCGAACTCGGTCTTGTTCTTGACCTCGCCTTCGACGGCGGTGCCGACCGAATGGGTTTGGGCGAAGACTTCCCATGGATTGTCGAGGGTCTGCTTGAGGCCGAGAGAGATGCGGCGCTTGGTCGGATCGACCTCGAGCACCACCACTTCGACTTCCTGGCTGGTCGACAGGATCTTGCCCGGATGGACGTTCTTCTTTGTCCAGGACATCTCGGAGATGTGGATGAGGCCCTCGATCCCGGCTTCCAGCTCCACGAAGGCGCCGTAGTCGGTGATGTTGGTGACCGTACCCTTGATCTTCTTGCCTTCCGGGTACTTCACGCCGATGCCGTCCCACGGATCGGCTTCGAGCTGCTTCATGCCCAGCGAGATGCGGTGGGTTTCCTGGTTGATGCGGATGATCTGCACCTTGACCGTCTGGCCGATCGACAGGATCTCCGACGGGTGGTTGACGCGGCGCCAGGCCATGTCGGTGACGTGCAGCAGGCCGTCGATTCCGCCAAGATCGACGAAGGCACCGTAATCGGTGATGTTCTTGACGACACCCTCGACCACCTGACCTTCTTCCAGGTTCTGGACGATTTCCGAACGCTGTTCGGCGCGGCTCTCTTCCAGCACCGTGCGGCGCGAGACGACGATGTTGCCGCGGCGCTTGTCCATCTTGAGGATTTCAAAGGGCTGCGGGTTGTGCATCAGCGGGGTGACATCGCGGATCGGACGGATGTCGACCTGCGAGCGCGGCAGGAAGGCCACGGCACCGTCGAGATCGACGGTAAAGCCGCCCTTGACCTGGTTGAAGATGACGCCTTCGACGCGCTCGTTGGCTTCGAACTTGGCTTCGAGACGTACCCAGCTTTCCTCGCGGCGGGCTTTCTCGCGCGACAGAACAGCTTCGCCGAGCGCGTTTTCGATGCGTTCGACATAGACTTCGACTTCATCGCCGGGCTTCATGGTGCCGTCTTTCGACTTGGCGCCGAATTCCTTCAGCGGCACACGACCTTCGACCTTGAGGCCGACATCAACGATGGCGACGTCCTTTTCTATGCCAGTGATGATGCCCTTGGCCACATAGCCTTCGGCAAGATCCTGGCTGGCAAATGATTCCTCGAGGAGGGACGCAAAGTCCTCCGTGGACGGTTGTTGAGACATTGTTACTCCTGAAAAGTCCGGGCCGCTTTTCTCGTTGGGGCCGGACGGGGCGCCGATGGTTTGCGTTGCACAAGTTCTCGCGGATGCCCGCAACCGGCTTCCGGTTGCTGTTTCGGCGCGTGGACCGCCGCGAAAACGGTTCTCCTAAGTCAGTCGTTCCGGACCTTCATGGCAGCATCAACCAGCTGCACCGCGGCGCGGAACGCCGCTTCTATATCCATTTCGGTCGTATCAAGCAAGTGGGCATCGTCTGCCGGTTTCAGTGGTGAGTCGGCACGGCCCATGTCGCGCGCATCGCGGCGCCTCAGGTCTTCCAACACCGCCTCGTAGCTGGTGGCTGTTCCGCCCTGAGAAATCTCCGCATAGCGGCGGCGGGCGCGCACCTCGGGCGATGCCGAAACATAGAGTTTGAGTTCGGCGTCGGGACAGACCACCGTGCCGATGTCGCGGCCGTCCAGCACCGTGCCCGGTTCACGCGCGGCAAACCGGCGTTGCGCCTCGACCAGGGCGGCACGCACCACCGGCATGACGGCGACTTTCGACGCTGCCTCGCCGATATCATGGCGCGACAGCACCGAGCGGTCGAGACCGGCAAAGTCGAGCTTGCGCGCGACCTCGGCGGCCTGCGCTTCGTCATCCAATGGCACGCTGTTCTCCAACAGCGCGCGGGCGACGGCCCGGTAGGTCAGACCCGTATCCAGATGATGAAACCCGTAGCGGTCGGCCAGCCGGCGGGCCAGCGTGCCCTTGCCGGACGCCGCGGGACCGTCGATGGCGACGGTAAAGGGCACCCTCAGGCGGCCTTCTGTTCGAGCATGATACGGGCGCCGAGCCCTGTCATCATGTCCATGAACTCCGGAAAGCTGGTGGCGATTATGGCGGCGTCATCGATGTGTACGGGATGCTCCGCCGCCAGCCCCATGACCGCAAAGGCCATGGCGATGCGGTGGTCGAGATGGGTCTCGACGACAGCCGGCGATGATGCTCCCAGTCCCTTGCCGCCCGGCACGCCGCGCACCCGCAGCGAGGACTCGCCCTCGTCACAGTCGACGCCGTTGGCTTTGAGCCCGGCGGCAACGGCCGCCAGCCGGTCGGATTCCTTGACCCGCAATTCTTCCAGCCCTTCCATGACCGTCTCACCCTCGGCGAAGGCGGCGGCCACGGCGAGAACCGGATATTCGTCGATCATCGAGGGCGCCCGTTCCGGCGGCACCAAGACGGCTTTCAGGTCGGACGCGCGTACCCGCAGGTCGGCGACATCCTCGCCGCCGGAGGTGCGGCGGTTCTCGATGGCGATATCGGCACCCATTTCGAGCAACGTCTCTATCAGGCCGGTACGGGTCGGGTTCATCAGCACGTTTTCGATGGTGACGTCGGAACCCGGAACCAGCAGCGCTGCGACAAGTGGAAACGCGGTGGACGACGGATCGCCCGGCACGCCGATGGCCTGGCCTTCGAGCTGGCCCTGCCCTTCCAGCGAAATGGTTCGCACACCGTCAGCATCGGTATCGACCGACAGCTTGGCGCCGAAGCCGGCGAGCATCTTTTCGGTGTGGTCGCGCGTCATCACCGGTTCGATCACCGTCGTGATACCCGGCGCGTTGAGGCCGGCGAGCAGCACGGCGGATTTGACCTGCGCCGAGGGCATGGGTACCCGGTATTCGATCGGTGCCGCGATGCGCGGTCCGAGGAGCGTCGCCGGAAGCCGATCGCCTTCCGCCGCCTTGACCTCCACGCCCATCAACCGCAGCGGATCGAGCACCCGGCCCATGGGCCGTTTTGACAAAGAAGCGTCGCCAATGAATGTCGCTTCGAAATTGTAAGGGCCGACGAGACCGATCGTCAGGCGTACGCCGGTGCCTGCATTGCCGAAGTCAAGCGGGGCCTCGGGCTGCAGCAGGCAGCCATTGCCGACGCCATCGACGATCCAGGTGTCGCCTTCCTTTTTGACGACAGCTCCCATTGCCTGCATTGCCCGGCCGGTGGCCAGCACATCCTCGCCTTCGAGCAGGCCGGTGATGGTGGTGCGGCCGCTTGCCAGGCCGCCCAGCATGAATGAGCGGTGGGAGATCGACTTGTCGCCGGGGATGCGGATGGTGCCGTTCAACGCCTCCGATTTGCGCGCGACGGCCGGCCGCGGTTCCGCGCCATGGGTCATGGGTTTCTGCTTCCTGATCTAGCCATAAAATCCAGCCGCAATCGACGGGCGGATTGCGTTCCGCGGACGCTCTACCATACCGATTTTGGCCGGTCACCCGTTTTGCCGCGGGCAGCGCCGCTTTTTGCGCAGATAGGCTTTGACAGGACGCCGCAACATGGGTATGGGGTCCGGCACACCGGCGACCGGTCATAGTCCTTCAAGTTGCCGGAATGACCGAAGAAGACCTGACCAGACAAGAGGCCGCGCCCCGTGCCAAAACCTGAACTCGGAACCAAGCGTATCTGCCCGGAAACGGGCCGCAAGTTCTACGACCTCAACCGCGACCCGATCGTCTCCCCTTATACCGGGCAGACCTACCCGTTGACCTTCTTCGAAGGCGGCGAAACGGTCGAGGAGAAGGAAGAGCCGGCAGTCGAAGCCGATACCGCGACGGAAGAGGAAGCGGAAACCAGCAAAGTCGAGATCGTGTCGCTGGAAGAAGCTGACGAAGAAGCGTCCGAAACGGGCGAGACCATTCCGGACATCGATGGCGACGACGATGACGATGTCGACATCGGCGACGACAATGACGACACGTTCCTGGAAAGCGATGACGATGACGACGATGTCAGCGGCATCATCGCCGTTTCCGACGACGACGAAGAAACCTGACCGGCAGCTGCCGGCACTTTTGCAGCGGCACAGGCAATTTTGAACTTGCCAAGTGCCGCCCGCGGCTCTAGAAAGCCGCCTCGAAGACGGGCCTCGCTGCCCGTTTCCCGGATAAGGGGCCATAGCTCAGCTGGGAGAGCGCTTGCATGGCATGCAAGAGGTCAGGGGTTCGATCCCCCTTGGCTCCACCAATCTACCCCTCACCACCATTCGCTGACATCCGAAATGCCCTTATTTCAAAGGGGTATACATCCGTCGACATCTTACCTGCCCAATCATCTGATGCCGGCTATACTGAGATACGATTTCGACCTGAGGCGCGCTTGGCGTAAGGGCGGTAATGATCCGACAGTGCAGTAACAGCGAAATGACACTGCCAGCATTGGTTAATCTGCTTTCCGAAATCATCATCGGCACTGCCGATCATCATGATTGGATCAATTACTTGATGGCATCTACCTCTTCATTTTCAAACGCCGTCTCCATCAACCTGATCTCCGCCGCAGGGGCTTGGCGGGCCTGCGCGAATTCGCGCCATCGCCGCACAATACTCGCGCATTCTGAAATAATGTCTTCGGTCGTCTCTATCGGCGCAAAGTACTCGGCGACGGATCGGAGCAATTCAATCGAAGCGGTCGCTTCATCAAAATCAATCCGCGTAGAAAGAATGCCAGGGCGGTTTGGCATGGGGTTGATGTCATAGGCGGGACTGAGCTTCCATCCGTTTCTTCCCGTCCACAGGAATCCATGATTGCGAAAGTGGTCATCAGTATTTGAGACCAAGATCGTAAAGGCAATTCGGCGAAATAGCTGTTTCCGATCGTTTACCGGGTCGGCTCCGTGCTTGCCGATCACATCCAAGAGTTCAAGATAACTACAGTCGCCGTCACCGTCACTGTGCTCTGTCATCGCCATCGCTGACATAAATGGCAATCTGTGATCTTCATTGCCACCATTGACCCGCAGACGGTCGAAGCGACGAGACAAGAACACAGTCCGACCCGCGGCTTGAACAAGGTCATGATCAGCAACTTGGATGCCGGCGGCTTCAGCCATGTCAAGTGCGATGGCCTCCCAGCGCTCTGCGGAATAGTGGTCGTTGCTCTTTGGGAACTTGGCGATAGATAGATTGCCGTGTTGATCGTAAACAGATGCCTTAGGGCGCGCACCGCCAAGTGATGATCCGGGTGCGAAGATCAGAACCAGGTCGTCGTCAGTTTCTTCACCGCGTTCAATGCGCAAAGCGGCATTTAGCAAATCACCTAGTGCGACGGTCGAAGGCACACCGGTGATCTGTGCCGACCGGAAGACGCCATTTAAACGAAAGCGCAGAGCACCAAGGCGCGTCTCGTCAGATACACCAAGTAGATAGTCTGCTTCATGCAAGGTTCGCGGACGCCGGTTCTCATGCTGCGCCAATCGGCGTTCACGGCGATCCATGAGACGCCGTCCCCAGGTGTCTGGTGCGCTATCCCCGAGTGTTCCGAACATCTCTTTGCCCTCGCCAGGGTGCAGCGTACCCTGGCGCAGTGGTAGGGTGGGATCGAACTGAAACGCATCCGGTGAATTCAGCCATCCAGTCTCGTGTTGATAGGTAACGCGTTCCCGCCCCGCGCCTGGGTGACGACGGAGGGTGCCGACTTTGCGGCAGTTGCCGTACGCATCGAGAAAAACCTCGATGGTCATGTTCCCTCCTTCGGTGCGCGCTTGCGAAGTTGCACTTCGGCGAGTTCCTCGCCCAGGCTATCTCTAATTTTGCCCCAGCCTTCAAGGAGACCAAGTGCCTGAAGGACAAGAGCATAGGCGCCAATGCTGACGCTTGGATCACCCTTCTCTATGCGGGCAACCTGTTGCCGGGTTATCGAAGCTCTTTCCGCCACGATTTGTTGCGTCAATTCTCGAAGAAGTCGGGCCTTTTTGAGCGTCCCGCCGAGTGAACGGAGCTCGCGTTTGCTCGATGGCGTCACTCGGACCTTGGTTTTCATAATGTTATCCTAATGTAACTTTACGGATGATTATGTAACATGAAACAAACATTATTCAAGATATGGCGTCTCCTTATAGAGCCGCTTTCCCACGGAGTCGCAGCTTTTCGGAGCCAATCTCCAACGAGCGGTACCTTCAGGCCAGCCAGTAAAATAAGGCAATGGTTACGGTGGCAATGATGCTGAGGACCCGTTGAAATTGCCGATTTCACTGGCCTGTGGCACAGTGGCCGTCAAGCACGATAAATCGGCAAATCGGTCATGTCTGGCAGGGCGGAAAGGGTTCTGGGATGGGTCGCCGCGATGGGTGGCGTGATTTCCTTTGTTTTGATTGCGCCGTTTCTTGCCGGGGCGCTCTATGTATTCCTGATGCCCGCCGGTTTTGGTGCAACCTGCGAACATCGTGACCGTTGGTTGCCGAATACCCCGCTGGATGCGAATTCCTATCGTGCCTATCTTCTCAACAAGGGGTGCAGCTACGCGGAGGCTCGCAGTCGAGAGGCCGCGACGATCTTCGTGTCGCAGGCGGACGTTGATCGGTTCGCCGATCCGAATTTCCAGCCCACGGGAAGTGACGACTGGGTCGCGATCGATGCGCTCGAATGGCAGTTGCGAAAGTTCGACGGCTTTCCGGTCAGTTGGCAACGAAATGACGATGACTGGCTTACTCGAAAGCTGAACGAGGGCTTGTCCTGGGGGGCAAATACCTCCATTCGAAACTTTACGATGTCGCTCAATGCTTCAGTAGATGCGTTTGTTCCACCCTATAACCGGTATCCGCTGCTGAGGACGCTGCTTTTGCTGGTCTATCTTGTACTCGGGGCTGCCGTAACCGCTCTTGCCGGTTATCTGGTCGTCCGGATCGTCAGCCGAAAGAAGGCCGGCGCGGATTCGGGCTCGTGAGGAATACGGTATAGATCCTCTGGGGCTTCACTGCCGCGAGCCTGTTGCTGTCACAATCGCGATCGTGTGCCACCGAGATGACCCGATCGCTCCCAACAGGTTCTTGTGATCGGCAACTTGTTCCATTGTGGTGATGCGACCGCAAATCGCATCACGCGGGGCGGCGGACGAGCGCGCCCCACGCAATTAGGCATTGATTACGCTGTTACAAACCGGCATAGCCGGCTCGGGATACCCAATAGTCCCAAGCGCGCGCAAGAGGCATATCGCCTAGAAGCATGGCGTTCGCCTGGTCTATTTCGCCGTCTGTCAGTGGCTTGAGTTCACCAAGCGCCAACGATTGTTGAACCAGAACTGCGTTGTCCTTCAGTCCAATTGCAATCATACAGACGGCGCGCACATTTGCTGCCGCGCAAATGCAACCATGACCGCGCAGCAGCGCAACCTTGTTCTGTCCCAGCGCCCGCGACAACGAATGGCCCATGTCCATGCTATCGACCAGCATGTTGGTATCGCCGAACTCGTCCTGGCTATCCCAGACAGGCACCTCTTTGCCGATTACCGAAGACATGTGAAAAATCGGCCGCAGGGAAACATTGTTCATGGTGAACGGGATGATGGCGCGTGCGTGATGGTGTGCCACCGAGTTAACATCCGACCTGGCCTTGTAAATTGCCCCGTGAATGTGGCGCTCACTGTATGGGCTGCGATGGTCATCGCTCACCAGATCTCCGTCAAGCGTGAACTCCATGATGTCATCGCGGGTCACATTAATCGGGCTGCGGGAGCGAGATAGGAAGTAACGGTCGTCGCGCAATGGGTGACGCACACTGACGTGCCCAAAGCTGTCTATGACGTCCTCACACGCGAGGATCCTGTTGGCGAGAACCAGTTCAGTTATCGCAGCATCGACAATCCGCGTCTGGCTCTCTAGGTCGATCTCTCCGGTCATCTGCATCTCCAATCCATACAAGGATCAACGTAGAGAGGAAAACGCGTAGGAGAAATACAAACTATCGCTCCATAGCGTCGCCAATGATGTGGGCATTTGCAAAGTGGATCGAATCCAGGGTTAGGCCATCCTCGCCTGCGTCTGCTGGAGCATGTCCCCCCACCTATTTGCGGCATCACCCCCAACGGGTCTGCCGTTTCAAATAGTCGACAAACCAGCTTGAGGCGAAGGAAAGGATCTCTAGCCGTGTCGGTGGGGATTGGCCCTGGTCCTCAACGGCCTTTCCAATCTCGATGCGCTGCATGATGGATTGACCGAGCGTATCGAAGAATTTCGCACTGTTGTCGGGGTCCTGATAGGCCTCCAAAGGCTCGGCGTGTGATCCATTCAGTTCCAGAACCCAGTATTCGTCGGTTTGCGGATTGCAGATCACGTCCACACGACAATAATTGAGCCCGTCGACGCCGGACAATCTTGTTTCGACATCCGACACCCAGGAGGGTCGTTCGGACACCGGTTCATAGGAAGCGCCCAGTCTGTAGGTGCCCAGCTCCGACAGGAGACGGTGTTCACCGTCCGGAAGCACTTCTTCGCCATCGTGGCGTTTCAGGACCGCGGACAGGACCTCGCCCTCACACACAGCCGAGGCAAGTTGCCCTATCGTGCTTTTTCCGTCCCCCACAACGGTGACCTTGCTTCTGCGCATGATGGATCGGGCCTTGATTTCGCCCGCCGGCATGCGACTGAACATGATCGACAGCTCGTCGCCGGTGACAAAGACCTGGACGAGGTAGCGGCGCCTGCGATCGGCCTTCAAAAACGCGGCCAGTTGCGCCTCGTCTTTCAGGATGGAAATGCCCTTGGATCGAGCGCCGAACTCGGGCTTCGCAACCAGCCAACCATGGTCGCGCAGCAGGTTCTCCAGTTGCCCCGAGGATTTTGCGTCGCTCTCCAGGACAACATATTCCGGTTGCCGAACACCAATGCTCTGGAGCAGTTCGGTCAGCGCGATCTTTGAAAAGACGAAGATGTCCTTCGGGCCGAAGACCGGGTTCACGTTAAACAGATGCCGCAAGCTCTGGCCTTTTGGCAGTGATCGATAGGACCTCCACAAGACCTTCGGGTAGCTGATCCAAAGAGGCGTAAAGCGGACATCCATCGGTCTACAGATTGAACTCCTCTGGGACCAGGCTGGTCAGCAGACACAGCCGGTTGCCGAATGACGGCCACCGAGCCAACGGCCCGAAGCGCGCGCCTATGCTCAAATAAGCTCGAACCGTGCTCAATCTTATGTGCGTATCGGTCTCCGAGCCCAGATCCGCTTCAGCAGAACAGGAGGCTTTGTCCGATCGACCTGAAATCCGCGGCTGGAAGTGCCCGGTTCTCTTGCACGGAGCACTCGATCGGGCAATTTCGTAGTCGTGCAACAGTTCGCACTCTCGACCCGCGGGCGGCGTGATCATGCCCAACGTGATGACCGGTTTCGAAAAGCTCGCCGAAAGGTCAAAGAGGTATCTCCAAAAGAACCTCGGCACGACAATGCTGCGGGCATGTTCGTGAACGCAGAGCCGTCCCACTTCAAGCACTTCGTAGTCGTCAAATTCGCTCTGGTTGAAACGAAAGACCGAGTAGACCGGTGATATTGTCTGACGATCGAAGCTGTCTTCGACGGAAGACCAAAACAAGATCCGATAGTAGCCGATCAGGTCTCCGCGGTGAAAGGCCAGGAGGTGCCTGCTGCGGTCATCGGTAATGCCCCACTCATCTTCGCCATAGGAGAGCCGCCGCAGGTCGACAATGTCCGAACGGACACTGTCAGCAGCGTCATGACCTGACAAAAGCTCCACCTTCACGATCTAAAACCCGCTCAACCGATTGCCTCACAGAGTTCGCATAAGCATCGATGCTTTCTGACTTCTCCCTCGCGCGGAACGTCTCTTTCACATCGCAAACCAATCCGCCCGAATGAAAGCGGAAGAATTCAGAAGGAAGACGCAAACCAGCCAAGTCACCGAAGAATAGGGCCAAAATATAGAAGAGTGCAGAATTTCTGCCCGAGAAATGAACCGGACATATCGCGGCTTCCTTTCGTTCCGCCAAGCTTATGAACCCAGGATGCCACGTCAAATCGCGAATTTGCCACGACCTGTAGTCAAATCGTGAGCATCGCCTGGCGGGAAAAATGAACAGATTGTCGAATTCTTTTCCCCATCCCGTCATGATGCTTCTGATCGGTCGCGAATTTGCCTGGCTGTCTCCATAAACATCGACAGGAATCACGCGCCCCATGAAGGCTTGTGGAACCGAAATCGTTCTGTTTGCCAGGATCCTGTATGGCCGTTCAAGGCGTTCAAGCAGCCGAAAGGCCGCAACAATGTCCGCACCACCCAATGGATGATTGGCAACGAAGGCAACCGGACCGGAAGCAGGGATGTTTTCAAGACCCGTGATCGAGTAAACGCCGCAAACCTCTTCCAGGGTCCGCAGAGCCGGCTCGATGTCGTCGTCGAGTTCCTGCATCAGTTTGTTCAGGCGGGGAAATCCGGAAATCCGCTCCACCGCGGCGACGCCAAAATCGGGGACAGACGAAAAGACCCGGGTGCGTTTCAGCGACAAAAAGGGTGGGTTCATGGGACGAACTCATCTGCACGTTGTGCGACTGGAACGGTCAACTTCTTCTCCCGACAAATGGCTGCCCGCGGGCCAGACGATCGCTTTACAAGCTTCACCTCAACACATAGCATCATTCATCAATTGCAGACCGGAGCGGAACCCTTGAAAGTTGCGCCAGCCCACCACCTGTTGCGGGATCGATAGTGCGTGTTTCGGCTCCTTTGGTACAGCTATCTGGTCATCGCATCACTCTGTTTCCTGCTTGTTGTTTACATCGCCGGAGCCTTTGTCACGAGCGGCAGATGGGCCGAGGATAGTCACTCGCTTCCGGCCTATGGCGCGGCTCGGGGACCCGCAGCAGCTTTTGAAACTGACAAGCCCGGCCGGATCAGGATCCTGGTGGTCAATGGCGGTGGGATGCTCGGACTGTCCGATCTGGTGATCCTGAGCGAGATCGAGGAACGATCGGGCAAGCAGATTTTCGAGCTCTTCGATTTCTTCGCAGGCTCATCCACCGGGGCGATCGTTTCGACCCTTCTGTTGATGCCGGAGGACGCGACGCGTCGGCCAATGCCCGCCAAGGAGGCGATCAAAACCTACGAGACGTTCTCGAAACGGGTCTTTTCGAATTCGACGATGTACCGGTTGAAAACCGGCTTTGGACTTTTCGGGCCGATCTTTGAAAACGACCAGCGCATCGAGATCGCCCAGCAACTTTTCAAAGACAAGACCTTTGGCGATTTGCGCCGGCCGGCCATGTTCCCTTCCTATTCCCAACAGGAGGAGGGAATCACGTTGTTCCGGAACTGGCAGGCGCCCGAATCGAACCTGCTGGTGTCATCGCTCCTGGCCGCGGTCACTGCGGCGCCGGCAGTCTTTCCGTTCATCAACCTGCAGGGATATTCGAGCGAAGACGCTGTCTTCGGCGATGCGGGCGTGATGCTCAATGCACCAGGCGAATTCGCCTATCTGCAGGCTCGAGAAGAGCTTTCGGATCTGAAAGACGTTGTTGTTGTCACCATCGACACCCGCAACCCGCTCAACATCCCGGATGAAACCACCACCCATGGCGGGCTGATGAAATGGTTCGTCCCGCTGGTGAAGATGGCGATCATCGGCGAGGCCGATGTCAGCAATCACATTCTCCAGGCGCAATCGTCCCTTGATGGCTCAGCCGTGGATGTAAACGCGTTTGCGCTGGTCGCTCAGGTTGAAGAAGGTGTCAGCGTCTACGGTACCGACGAGCACACGGTCTCTGCGATCCTTGCCGCGGGGCGTAATTTCGTTTCCGAAAACGGCGACAGGATCGATCAGGCGATAGCGGCGCTCGAGGGGGAGAGCTGAGTCCTGGCGCGCTCGTAGCTGCGCAAGCGAACCGTCAACAGCAGGCTCCCAAGGAGCTCATTTGATCGCGGTGATGGCGGCCCATCGGGTCGGCTTTCGATCGTAACCGCCTCCCAACCAGGTTTCCGTTTCCAGGACGCGCCAGGGTGCTGTCTCGTTCCATATCGCAGCAAGCTCGTCCTTGGGCAGGAAATTATAGTGGCGTCCAAGTGCGTCTGTGCCTTCATTGATCCCAAGCTTGAAGCTGGCCCATACGACCCCGTTGGTGCGCAAAGCGCGATGGATCCTCTCGACTACATCGGGGAGTTCAGCTCTGGGAGTGTGTGTCAGCGCCGCACAGGCGTAGACGCCGTCATAAATCCCAACGGCATCAAGTTCGGTGAACAACATGGTTTGAACTGGCTGACCCAGCCTTTGCGAAGCGATCGCGGCGAGTTCGGAGGACCCGTCCGTGGCGTCCAGGTCAAATCCAGATCCGAGTATGGCGGCAGCTTCAACGCCACCACCGGTTCCCAACTCCAGAATTTTGCCCGCCGCCCTACACCGCTTCAGGAAGGCAAACAACCTGGGATCGGGCGTGTCCTTGTCGGCAGCATATTCCTGGGCAGCAGACCTGTAGAAGTTCATTGTTGTGGTTGTCATCAAATGCTGTCCGTCTCAATTGGTTCGGGCTCGGAAGATGTGAGCAATGGTGGGCTGCTTTGACGTACGAAATCGTGGAGTTAACCAACCCGGACCTTGTGCGCAACCTCCTGCTAAGGAGCTTGAAACCATAGAAATCGCTCCGGTTGCAGTTAGTATTTTTTTAGCGAAAAAAGTGTACGACCTCAGCGCAACCCGTCGGTTAAGAATGCGGGCCGCCGCCTTGTCCGCACTCAAACGGTGTCCGTCGAGATTCAGGTTTCACATGATTGAAAAGTCCCTTTCGAAACCAGCAAGACTTGCGGCATATCGAGTTCCTGACTTCGAGGTGACCGCCGAAACAGTCAGACGGCGGGAGGAAACAAAAACGGATATTCTCGTTAGGAACACTGTGTCCCCCAAGGTACACACGGCCATGCGTGTAACTTCCTCACCGAAGGGCGACGCACTGCTAACGTCAGCTTTCTGCTTGGCGGTTTCCGAGGCTGCTCTTCCGCAGGACGTTGAGGCCCAGGACGCCACCAACAGGGCCGCGGAAACAGTTTTGTCACAGATGTTTGAAGGCCAGGAAAGGTGCATGGAGAGGTTGACGGATCAACTTCGCCAAGATTGGAACTCAGTGAGACACTCCCTTGAAATCCGTTGGGCTGAACTAGAAGGCCAGGGGGTATATTGCGACCGGTTGAGCGCAATTCTGTCTGGGAAATACACCTATGTCGGACTCGCTTATAGCAAGACGCTTCTCGGGCAAGATGAGATTTTCGGGGTATACAGAGTCGGGAAGGACTACTCCCTCATCTCCAGACCAGGGAGAGCCGATGTCTTAACGCACGAACACCTGTCGCGGGTGACGAATTTGAGTAGCGAGGAAAAGCTATGGGCGCTGCACCCACAGGGAGGGCCCGAATTAGAACGTGCTCGGGTAGAGTTCGACGCGCACCGCCTGTCTCCGGTTGCCGTTCCAATCGCGTTGTCCGATGCTGTCGCAAGCCGCCGCACGATGAACGCCTCCGGTCTGTACAGCGTCAATTTCAGAAACGGTGACCGTGGAAGTGTGTCCTCAAATTTGGACAGGCAGACCTTTTCGGCAAGCTTGACGCATGCCAACGGAAATTCAAGCATAGTACTGCGCCTTGAAGCCGATGGAACTGCATCCATAGAGCGCGCTCGCGTGCACGAGAAGCGTTTCAAAACAGTTGAAGATCTCACTGTGATGTTGGGCCGAGCTTTGCAGATGATAGTGGCGCTGGATCCAGCACTACCTCAAAAGCTCGAAGAGCACGATCCGGTCGACTTCGATCCGGATCACACAGTGTTAGCGAACATCCCCTATTTGCCGCATCACCGATCGTTCCTAGCCCTATTTTTGGGCGAGCCCTATGCCACTGCGTGCCGGGCGTCCGAGCGCTTCGCAACCAGGCTTGCAAAAAAAGAAGAAAAAATCGCCAATCTCAAGGACACTGCAAAGCGGCTGCCGGATGGGGCTGTCGTCGGCAAAGTGGACAAGCGTCCAAAGGGGGAACTTCCGGTTTGGTTGCCTAGCACAAGGCTCGGACAGGTCCGATCTGTAGCAAACGGAAACAGGACGCGCCGCCAAATTCAACCCCTTTACGGCTTTACAAGGGCACGGCCGATGACGGCAAAACACCTTGCCAGCCTTCCTCCGTTGTCGAATCCGGACGTGCTGAGACACGTCCACGACATTTTCTTGTTGGAGGATCAGCGTGATCTTGTTGAAGCGGCTTTCCGCCTGTCACTAGAGCTTGATTCGGGTGCGCCCAATCCATTGCTGGAAGGCAACACCGAGATCACCAAACTTAGACACGCAGAAACCGGTTTGAGCGTGCGTGTCACTCGAATGTCCGGCAACGATTCCTGTCAAGCACACGCCATAAGCGTTGTCGTGCCAGTAGAGGACTGGGCAGACCCCTTTTCTCCCCAAACGGGAGCCGCTTTCATTTGCGAAACAATCAATGGTGTGAAACGCTACTATACGCGTCCTGCACTCACCCTACAGGACATTGAAACCCCAACACGCCATTGGAACGCAATCCGATTTGGGATTGGCGTGACCAGCGAAAACCCCGCATCGGCAGCAGCGGCGACCGAGGCTTTTCAGGAGCAGTGGAAAGTCTTCAAAGATACATGAATTCGGTGAGCGACCGCTGGCGAACTGGCGGTCTTTTGGAACCATGGTCTGAATGTTCCCTCCGGAAAGGATTAGGCTTCGAGATCCCTGATATCCAGGCTCCGGCTCAACCGTCGGAAAAGCTGATCTGACCCTGAACCTGCATTGCCCCAGCCACCCCTCCCCCGTCACTTAACCGTGACCGACAACGCTTCTTGTGCTTGCCCCGGACCCGTGCAAGTCTGGTCTGGCAGAGTTTCAGCAATAGTTTTGGGGGTTTACTACATGCCGGAATTTCAACGCAGACTCGTCGGGCCGCGACTGATTGCAGCGGCCATCGCTGCATTTGCCGTTGCCACACTCACCGACGCCGACACCGCGTTGGCCCAGAATATCGAATGGGCGTCGGACACCAACATGGTGGTGGTGCCGGATAACGGGGTTCGGCGCGATGAGACCGGGGCGCTGATTGCCCGGACGGCGCTTGATAACACGCTGGACGGAATCGGCGCCGGGATCACCATGCCGACGACTTCGAACAAGGCAAAAATCGATGCGATCGAGGCCAGTGTCGATCAGGCCACCCAGGCCAACGGGATCGTCGGTCTGGGCGGCGTCAACAGCCATCTCTTCATGTGGGCCGCGGCCAAGACGCTCGCCGCCAGCGGCAATCTCGATCTGACCAAACCTTACGAGTTGCGGATCTTCGGCAAGATCAAGCAATATCGCTTTACCCCATCAACCGACGACCCGTTTCAGGGCAACGGGGTGCTGCAGGTCGTCACCGGCGCCCGCTACTGGCCGCTCGATCCGAATACCGGCGCCCGTGACAAGCAGAACAAGCAGGTGTTGCGTTTCCGCTACCGGGTGCGGGTCCGCAACAATGGTTTCAAGGTGATCGAGCGCGATGATCTCGATCCGAACGATCCGTTCCCGGGGTCGCAAATCATGTTCGACGACGACATGATCGAGAAGCTCAACGAGCGCGGCTATCGCTACAAGCTGCACGCCAAGGGAACGACCATTCGCATCCAGAAAGTCTGGGTCAAGGAGAACAACGGTCCCTGGGCGCTCATCCCGAAAGACGAGACGCCGGGCGACCCGAACGACAAGTACCGCTCGCTTTACCAGCAGGTCGATGAAAATTGCATCGATATCCTGTTTGTCGACTTCCCGCCGACGACCAAGGCGGGGCTGGGCACCACGCCGGCCTATTGCATGGGCCGCTGCGCCACACCGCTGATCGTCAACACCGGCATGTGATCATCAAAGCCCGCATATGGAACGAACACTCCGGATGCGGGCTTTCTTTGCGCCCAAAGCGCGCATGGTTTGGACGGACCATCCCCTGAACCCACGCACAATCTAAACGGTGGATGCCCACCCCCAAACGGACCTTTGCGGTTCCCGCGGCGGCTGTGCGTGGTAAGCTTCCGGCAGGTTGTTAACACGTAGGCGGGGGAACGTGTGATGACGACATTGAATGTCCAACTCAGCAGCAAGCTGCAGACGACACTGGGCCAGCAGGGCATATGGGCCTACGCGGTATACTTTGACGGAGGCAGCCCCACCTGGCACAAGCTGGTCGACAACGGCGCCATCGAGAGTTCAGGAACGGTGTCCGTGCCCCTGCCGTTCCCTCTCAAAGGCGGCAAGATCTATTTTCTGGTGCAGAGCCAGGCGGCTGCGCAGCCGAACAATCTCGAAACACTGATCACCACCGAAAGCGATATCAACTGGGGCAACGCCGACAGTTGGGATTTTCGCTATGACAGCTTCGAGGTCACGCTGCAAAACGGCATCGCCGACCAGGGCAACCTGACATCGGTCAACGGTTTCGGCCTGCCGATGGAGCTGAGCGTTTCCTATGACGACGGCACGACCAGCACACGCGGCTACGGGATCAAAGCCAGCGACCTGTTCACCGACCTGAAGGCTACGAGCAAGGACCCGGTTGTCTACACCTATGGCAGCGGCCCGCTCAGCGGCAAGGATCGCGAGGCCATCTCGCCATCGGAGGCCGTGGCGCTCAACCCGGTCAATCCGGCCTTCAAGGCCTCCGACTGGACCGGCTATGTCAATTCGCTGAAAACCGCCAGTCCGGGGGTCGAAGTTGCCGGTTTCTTCAACGGTGCCGCGGATGCCAACCATGTCTGGCACAATTCCGGCTTTTTCTCCTACGCGCTCGAATGGGATTCCAATGCCAATGTGTTCTGGCTGAGCCCAGCCGACAACAGCGAGATCCAGGGCTATATCAGGATCACGCCAGAGGATCTGGCCAACAGCATCTATTCAACGCTTGGCGACGTCGGCATCTACACCAGCAAGAGCGCCAATCAGGCCTACCAGATCTTCGAGCATTCGGATCCGGGCGACGGCAACAGCATGAACTCCGGCGAGAACAACCAATGGGGCGAGGTGCTGACGCAGTTTCTGACCGGTTTCACGGCCGGCTATCTTGGCACGAAGGGCACGTCGCTCAATCCGAAGGTCACCGGTTCCATCGACCTCGACAAGAACTGGAATTGGGACCCGACCTACGCCTTCGGCAAAAACCTGGACGGCTCGCCCGCCCCGCACTTCGACCCCTATTCCGCGGCGTTCTTCTTCAATTCCAACTCCTACGGCTCCGGCTATTCGGACAATCTGACCGATTCTTTCGACCAGGGCGGACCGCTGATTTCCGTCTCGCAGCCGGGCAAGGCGCAGAATGTCGACAGCATCGACATCACCATCTATGACGACGACGAAACCCCGGACGGATACGAAACACCGATCATTTACAACTATATCGCCGGCGGTTACGAGCAGCCGAACAGCGCCTCAAGCCCGAACAACATCAAACTGAACTTTGCCGACCAGGGCATGGTGCTGTCGGAAACCACCACGATCTCGCTCGACATCTACACCGGTGACGACCTGTCGGGCGATCCGACCTGGCAGACGGTTTCCTTCACACCGACGCATGGCCAATCGCTGTGGCAGAACTGGAAAATCAGCCAAACCGGCACGACCTACACGGCCGAACTGCAACCCAATACACCGCAGGGCAGCGGCCAGATGCTGATCACCAACCTGCCGAATTCCGGCGATGCCGGCACATACTGGTACCGGTTGAACATCGGCAGCGGCGACAATGCGAAGACCTTCAATCTCTACACCAAAATGGCGGCCGGAGCCGGTGGCACGCTTGAATTCGTCAATCCGAATGTCGCCGGCCAGGCCGGCAGCCTGGCAATTGACGGGCTGGCGAAGATTACACCGGAAGTTGTCAACACCCAGACGATCGAGACTTTCACCGTCAACTTCATGTACAGCGCATCCGTTACTGTGGATCCGGACCTGCTGGAGCGTGATCTCAGTGTCAAAGGTTCCAAACCCAACGCACCCGTCGGCGGAACCCTGTCGGGATCGGCCTTCACGGCGCTCGCCGGCCAAACACAGCAGGTGAGCAACACGATCGCGGCGACGGACGCCCAGATTGCCTTCGGCTGGACCGGGCTCAACAGCACGCCCGATGCCGCATCGTGGATTTCGGGCTATACCAACAAGATCGGTGCGCTCAATTATGCGCAGATCTCCATTGCACATAGTGGAGGTCAGACAGTTGCGATCCACGCGCAAGCCGATCTCGATGGCCAATGGGTGACCGCCGCTTCGCAACTGGGCAATGGCACCTACACCGTGACCATGGAGGAGTATCCGTCCTCCGCTTTGTCGACGCCCATTCTGCCTAAAAGTAGCGCCTTGAACCTGACTGTCGATGTAGCCGCGGCGTCCTTGGCAGCTTCGGGCGACGGTTTGGCGCTCGTGCTCAATGGCGTCGATGACCCGGCAGGCAACTGGATCAGCCTGGAAGCAATCCAGTCGTCCATTCCGGCCGGCACGACGCTTCTGCTTTATGCGGTCAATGCTCAGGGCGATCTCGTCAGCCGCGACGGCTCGGGCAGCGGACCGCAGGTGACTCTGGATCAGGCGGTCCGGGGCACCATCGGCTCGGTCCATGACGATGCCGGCGCCACCCTTCATCTGGGCGCGCAAGCGGTCTACCTGGAGGCAGGTCATAGCCTGCAATTTGCCGTTCTGAGCGCCGACGGGCAGATCGACCTGGATCCGACCGTCGACATCATCCAGCAGACGGGCGGGCCACTCGAAATCAGCGTCGATGGCATTCTCCTGACCGCCGAAACCGACAACACTCTCACCGACTCCGGTTTGCTCAGCGGGACCCAGAGGGCGACCGGCGAGGCATTTCTCTATCTTGAACAGGGCGCCACCCTGGAGATCGATCTGTTCGGCAGCTGCGGGACCGTGAATACGCTCGGCTTCGTGCGCAAGGACGTCAACACGGCAACCGCCGAATGGAGCGTCGATGGCGTCGCCTATGGTGACACCCAGGAATTCCGCGATGCGGTTCTCGCCAACCTCGACGGCGGTTTCGAATACTCCAACGGCGGCGATTTCAGAGATACCGTCGAGTGGACCGTCGAGGGCGAAACAGGTTTCTACGCGCCGGTCCTCGTCACGACCTATGGCGAAGTCCTGGTCGTCGGCGATGCCAATCCCGGCGGCCATGAGCAGATCCGCATGTATGGCCAGAACACGTTCGGGTTCGAGGATCTCACCAGCGAGCGCGGTTCGGATTTCGACTATAACGACATGGTGATGCGCGTGACGCCGTTGCCGGACACAGATCTGCTCATGTAGGTGCCGCACCCACTGCCTTGGCAAGAACGGCCCCGGCGTCTTCGCCTTGGCCTGTCCAGGCGATGAAAAGATCCGGCCGGACCAGAACGCGATCACAGCCATAGGCCGCCCGCAGATCCTCTGACGGAGCTGATAGGACGGACAGCGGAACGCCAAGATGATCCGCTGCGGCTTTGAAGGCAGCCGCACCTTCGGCCGAACCGGTGAAGTCCAAGAGCGCGTAACCGCTGCCCAGAGCCTCCCACAGATCGCGACCGTCCGGAAGCGGCTGGGGCGCCAGATGGTAGCCGGCCTTTGCTTCGATAGCATGCGTGCCGCACGCATTCGACACAGCACCCTGCTCTCCGAAGACGATCGGCGATCCGGCGTAGTTTGGCAGGAACTGGGTCACATCGGCGTTGCCGCTACCGGCACGGCGGTTCCATTCGGCTTCGAAGGCGGCACGGTCGCGTTCCGGCGAATGGGTGCGGGAAAAGGCGCGGTCGTCGCGGATCATCCGATCGATGAAATCCGCCGCGGTGGAGGCGAAGACCGGGTGGCGCTCCGCCCCATAGGAATCGAGCAGGCCGGCGCCTCCCCAGCCCTTGAGGTGGGCCGCCAGCTTCCAGCCGAGATTGCGCGCGTCCTCCAGACCGGTGTTGACGCCATAGCCGCCGTAGGGCGGGTGGCTGTGACCGGCATCTCCGGCGATGAACAGTCGACCCGCTCGGTAGGTCTTGGCATGGGCAATGCGCAGGTCCCAGAATCCAATGTGCTCGAACTCGAGCGCGAAGGGCTCTCCGACGACCCTATGTAGGTAGGCATGAAAGTCGAAGTTTTCGGCCGTCGTGCCGGCAGGAACGGGAGCGTGAAAAAACCAGCCGCCTTCGAGATCGACCCGTCCGAGAAATTGCCAATAGCCGTCATGATCCGGGTCGAGCACATTGTAGATGGTCTTGCCGGGATAGCGCTCCAGCAGGTCATGCAGTTGCGACGACCGGAAGACGAGCAGAGCCATGCGGCGCTCGTGATTGTCGGTCGCCAGCTCGATGCCCGCTTCGCGGCGCAGCGTCGACCGCGCTCCGTCGCAGCCGACGGCATAGGCGGCGCGCAGGGTGTTAGCAGCGTCATCGCCCGCGCGGCTGTATTCGACGCTGACGCCGTTTTCGTCTTGCCGCACGCCGGTCACTGTGGCACCGGTTTCGAATTCAATCTGCGGCAACTCCGCGGCCCGGGCACGCATGACACGTTCGAGATCGTATTGCGGCAGTCGTTCATTGTCGGCGAAATAGAAGGGCCGCACGACCGACCGCTTGAACCAGTCGCAGGTGTAGTCGCCCAACAGGGTGCGATAGGCGACGATGCCGGCATTGCCGAATTCCGGTGGAATGGGGCTGGCATCACGCACGGCCTGCGACAGGCCCCAGGCGCGAAAATGCTCGCCGGTGCGCTGGGTCAGGTTCTGCCCCTTGGGGATGCGGTGCAACTCCGTCGTGCGCTCGAGAACCCGGCTGGTGACGCCGCGCTGTGCCAGCTCGATGGCAAGTCCCAGTCCCACCGGACCGCCGCCGACGATTGCCACATCCGCCGTTTGGCCCCCGTTTCGAACCGTTGCCATTACCGTCTCCCATTCGCCTTGACCGGTCTTCAATTTCAATTAGTTTTGTACACCAACTAATTGGCCGGATGCAAAGGCTGGAGGAGAGAAATGCGGCAAGAACGCTGCGATGTGCTGGTGGTCGGCGCCGGTCCGGTTGGCCTTGTCGCCAGCATCGATCTGGCGCAACGCGGGGTCGATGTCATGGTGGTCGATCGCCGAGAAACCTTCGATCCGCTAACGGTTCGCTGCAATCACATTGCCGCCCGCACCATGGAAACATTTCGTCGTCTCGGTCTCGCCGAAGACGTTCGGGCGGCCGGGTTTCGTGATGATTTTCCGCATAATGTGGCCATCCGGCTGACCGGCACCGGCGAGGAGATGGCGCGCATTCGCATTCCCGGTCGCAAGGGCCGCCGTACCGGCGAACGTGGACCCGATACCGACTGGCCGACGCCTGAGCCGCCGCACAGGATGAACCAGATTTTTCTGGAGCCGGTGATGCAGGCACATGCCGAACGCACCGATGGGCTGCGCCTGAACCTCGGTCACGACGTCACCGACCTTCGCGAGCAGGAGGACAGCGTGACGGCAACCGTCCGCACGGCCGACGACGAAGCCCACGAAATCGTCTGCCAGTATCTGATCGGCTGCGACGGCGGAAGCTCGCTCGTGCGAAAACGCATGGGTGCACGGCTAACCGGAGACGAGGTGGTTCAGCGGGTGCAATCCAGCTTCATCCACGCGCCCGGGCTCACCGCCGCCATGAGAGGTGGCGAAGCCTGGAGCATGTTGTGCATCAATCCGCGACGCTCGGGCACGATCTACACGATCGACAATGACGACCGGTTCCTGGTGCACAACTATCTGCGACCGGGAGAGGACGATTTCGAGGCGGTCGACCGGGACGCCTGCCTGCGTACCATCCTGGGTGTCGGCGAGGACTTCCGCTACACCATGCTGCGGGTGGAAGACTGGATCGGCCGCCGGCTGGTCGCCGACAAGATCCGCGAGGGCCGCGTGTTTCTCGCCGGCGATGCTGCGCATATCTGGGTGCCCATGGGCGGCTACGGCATGAATGCCGGGATTGCCGATGCCGCGTGCCTGAGCTGGCAAGTTGCCGCGCGGCTGGCGGGTTGGGGCGGCCCGGTCATGCTCGACGCCTACAGCGCAGAACGGCTGCCAATCACCGAACAGGTGTCGCATTTCGCCATGCGCACCGCCGAGACCATGATCCGCAACCGTGCCGCGGTGCCGCCGGATCTGGAGGATGACACGCCCGAAGGCGCTGCGGCGCGAGCAAAATTCGGTCGAAACAGCCGCGACCTGAATGTCCCGCAATATTGCTGCGCCGGCCTGAATTTCGGGTACTTCTACGACCGCTCGCCGATCATCGTTCACGACGGCGATCCGGCGCCGGCCTATTCCATGGGCGAATACACACCCTCCACCGTGCCCGGCTGCCGCATGCCGCACGTGTTTCTGCCGGACGGAGCATCGCTCTACGACCGGCTCGGACCCGACTACACGCTGGTGCGCGTCGGCGGCGGCAACGGCGGTGAGACGCTAAAACGGAAAGCCGATGCCGCGGGTGTTCCGATGAAGGTGATCGACGTTCCGCCGTCGCCGGAGCACGATCACGCGCTTATTCTGGTCCGCCCCGACCAGCACATTGCCTGGCGAGGCAATGCCGATCCGGACGATCCGCGGGCGGTGATCGCGACGATCAGTGGTCATGTCTGACGCGTGTTCGTTGCCGGACATCGCGCCGGTGGCTGCAGAGCAGTGCCAGAATTTTGGGGACAGTTTACTTAATTCCCCACCGATTCAAATGAACCCAGTGGCTTGAATGGAATTAAGTAAACTGTCCCCAAAATTGCAGTCTCCCCCATTTGCAGCCTGGCGAACAAAATGCCGTCAGCAGCACCCGCAGTTTTCCAGAATCTCGTCGATCACCCGTTCTATGGGCATGGTGGCGTCGATCACGACACCGGATTTCGGGACACCCTCTCCCGTCGCATGCAGGCGCTCAACATATTGCCGCTCCGCGGGTCTGCCTCCCCATTCAGTTTCCGGCCGTTCGGCAAGCCGTCGAGTCAATGTCTCCATATCGACGTCCAGGATAAAAACCCGATCGAACAGGTGAATGAAGCTGGCGAAATTTCGTGAGCCTCCGCAGAAGAATGTTTCCGCGTGGCTCCTGTCGGCAATCAGCGCACGAACACGGTCCACATTCCAGATGTGATGCGCATGGGTAAATCCATCAAGCGGTTGCCCCGTCGTCGGATCGCCCTGGTAGGCCAGCTCTCTGTCGCCGTTGATGGCATGATAGCCGCGCCGCTGCAGCTCGCCGCAGACCGAAGTCTTGCCGGTGCCTGAAAGGCCCTCAATCAGATAGTTTCTGTTGCCCATTGCCTCAAATACACGCCGGTTGTGGCGTTGTTGCCTTCAACGCCTGCGTTCCTTGACCGCAAACCGGTTTTCGATAGTGTCTCGGTTGCCGGAACCCGACCGTCTTCAATTATTTCACGCCTGACAGGACGAGCACCATGATCTTCACGCAAGAGGAATTCGAAGCTTACGAAGACCAGTTCAACAACGCGACCGACAAGAGCGCGTTCTTTGATCGATATTACGATCCCGAAGCGGAGTTCATCCACCCCTACAAGGGAACGTTCAAAGGCAAAGATCAGCTTGTCGGCTTCTGGAACTCGGGCAAGAATTCGGGCCATGACGGCATCCATGAAATCCTGCATCTGAAGAATTTCGTCTCCGTTGAAAACAAGCTTGCCGTCGAACTTGACTGCGAATGGCGCTGTTTCCAAGACACCGACTATCTCGGGCCGCGCAAGGCCGGCGACGTGTTCTGGGGCCATTGTGCGGCCTTCTATGACATCAAGGACGGCAAGTTCCTCAAGGTCTTCATCTACCTCAACCTGGCGAACTCCGAATGAAGCCGCTGTTCGAAGAGCGGCTCTCCCGCCTTGCCCTCGATATTCTCAACACCCCGGTCGTCGGCGACACCGCCCACATCCTGAAACGCAACATTCTCGATTCCTATGCCGGCATCTGCGGGTCCATGTACGACACGGACATGCTCGGCAAGTTCGACCGCATGGTCGACATCGCCCCGGTCGAGAACAGCGTCCCCGTCTGGGGAACGGGCAAGGGCGGAACCCATGCCGATGCGATCTTCCTGAACACCATCCTCGGACGGCGCAGCGATCTGCTCAACACCTATTTTTCGCCCAACAACATGGGCGTCGCGCACCCGTCGGACAATGTGTCCCTGATCCTGACGCTGGCGGACTGGCTCGGCAAATCGGGCCAAGACGTGCTTGACCTGACCCACGTGGCCTACATGCTGGCCGGCATCTTTTCCGACTATTATTTTCCAGAGTCGGTCGAGTACGACCACGATGCCGCGGCCGTATTCTACACAACGGTGATCATCGGGTGCGCGCTGGGGCTGGATGCCGACGAATTGACCAATGCCCAGCGCATCGCCGGTGGCATGGGCCTGGACACCAATCAGTCTGCCCGTGACCGGGTGACGGACTGGAAGCATTGCACCTACGCCTCCTGCGCCCTGCGCGGCCTGTTTGCCGTCAAGATGGCGAAGGCCGGCATCGAAGGTCCCTTCAAGATCTATCAGGGCACGGCAGGCGTCGACCGTTTCTTCCCGCATGCGGACGACATGTTCGAATTGAAGCCGGACCTCGCTTCGGTGGTGTTCAAACGCTGGCCGGCGCTGGTCTTCTGCCAGACGCCGATCGACGTTGCGCTCGATCTGGTGCCGAAAATCGGGGATCCTGCATCGATCGAAAAGATCAACGTCAGCACCTATGCCATGTGCAACGATATCGCGGCCGGCGAGACCGCCTGGCAACCGGACAGCCGCGCCGGGCGCACCCATTCCCTGCCCTATTGCGTGGCCGCCGTGCTGGCGAAGGGGTCCGTCGACTATCACGATTTCGACGAACCCTACGCGAACGATCCCACCTTGAACGCGCTCATGCCGAAAGTCAGCGTCTCTGAAGACCCGGCCATCACCGCCGCCTTCCCGGCCAAATCGGCCTGCACCATCACGGTCACCCGAACCGACGGAACAACGGAGACGGCTTCCCGCGACTGCCCGCGCGGCGACCCGGCCGATCCGATGAGCAATGATGAGATCGAAGACAAGCTGCGGACCTATTTCTTCTTTGCGAATGGTGACGAAGCTGCAGACGTCATCGAGCGGGTGGCGCATCTGGAACAGCAGACAGACATCGAGGATCTCGTGGCGCCGCTGAAAGGTCGGCGGATCTGAAACGCCGGTATTATCCTGTTCTGGACTGGCTCAGGTCATCGCACCAAAGCCCCAGCCCGCCAGCATTGATCCGACGACCGCCAGGGCAAGGTAGAGGAGGAACGGCTTGATCCGCAGGACCGGGAAGATCGCCATCGCGCCCCAGATGCTGACGACACCGCCGGAGACCAGGAACGCCATCGCCGCACCACTGGACATGCCGTGCTCCAGAAGCGCACGGGTCAAAGGCAGCGCCGCGTAGCCGTCGATATAGGCCGGCCCTCCGACGATCACGGCCAATGGTATTGCAAAGGGGCTGTCCTTTCCGACGTAAGCGGCAACAGCATCCGGCTCCAGCCAGGCGTTCAACAGGTACTCGGCGGCAAAGGCCGGGGTCAGCACGAGCAGAATCAGGCGCGTCATCGACCAGCAGTCGCGAAGAAAGCGCGACCGCCGCGACGCGTCTCGCCAGATGCGCGGATCGAAATCCTGTTGCTGTGAGCCGCAGGTTCCGCCGCCCAGTGACCCAACGATCCGGTTCGATCGCAATGGTGAGACTGCCCAAGCCTTTCGGACAAAAAGTGCGGTGACGGCACCGCCGAAGAGGCCAAGCCCGATGGCTGCCAGCGTCTTGCCGACGGCATATTCCCAGCCAAGCGTTGCCACCGTCGCCGATAGCATGGCCGGTCCGGTGATCGGCGACGCCAGCCAGAACGCCATGACAGGCGGCAGCGGAACACCGGCCGCCAGAAGCCCTGCCATCAGGGGCAGCACCGTTACGCCGCAAACAGGCAGCAGGGCTCCGACAACGGTCGCCGCCACAACGGTCTGCACCATTCGACCGTGGAACACGGCAGCGACGCGGTCACCCGCTCCGCTGGCAGTGATCCATGCCGCAAGCAGAATGCCCGGGATAACAAGCGGGGTGACATGGATCATGCCCCACACCACGAAGGTGGCGGTGTCGAGGACGAAACCGGGACGCCAGACGATGAGCAGGATCAGGCCCAATGCCAGAAGCAAGATTGCGTGGGCTGGTCTGAACCGGGCCGTGTGTATGATCTGCGAAACCGACATGTCGCCTCCATTGGCCTGTGCTGGGCCTGTGCTGGGCCCTGTGCTGGAAATATGGAGCCTCGACAGCTATTTGAGAAACGAGTAATTTCTCTTTCAGCCATCGGAATTTCGGGTAGCATGACTCAGCATCTCAACAGCGATCACCTGCGCACCTTCCTGGCGATCCACGAAGCCGGCAGTGTGACCGGAGGCGCTGCTCTGATCGGCCGCTCGCAATCGGCCACCAGCCTGCAGATCAGGCAGCTTGAGGACACCGTGGGAAAGCCGCTCTTTCATCGCCACGGTCGCGGCGTCAGCCTGACCGCTTCGGGCGAGACGCTCTATCCGGTTGCCCGCCGGGTTGTCCGTTCGCTGGACGCCACGCTCGCCGAACTGCGGGGCGGGGGGTTGAAGGGCAAATTGCGGATCGGCATGCCGGACGATCACAGCCGATCGGACCTGGCGAACATCGTCGCGGATTTCGCGGCGCGGCACCCGGATGTCGAGCTGGAGGTCAATTGCGCGCTCGGCGTGGGCTTCGCAACCGCCCTGCAATCGGGTGCCCTGGACCTTGCCGTGCATGAAGTGGCGGAACCCGGCGCGAACCAGCGAGTCTTGCGCGAAAGCAGCCTTGTCTGGATGTGCGGACAGCATCGCGACTTCACAGAATCCGACGTGCTGCCCATCGCCGTGTTCGAACGCGACTGCTGGTGGCGCGACCTCGCGGTCTCAAGCCTGGAAGAGGTCGGCAGACCCCACCAGATCATCTTCACCAGCGAAAGCACGATCGGGGTTCGCGCGGCTGCGAAGGCAGGATTCGCCGCTGCGCTGCTTGACGCGGACGAGGATGCCGAAGGGCTGCGCCGAATGCCGGAACTGCCACATCGATATCCGACCTATCTCGTTCTTCAAAAGGCTCAGGATGCCAAAGGGCCGATCGTGCAAGCGATGTGCGATGCGGTGTTGAGAGCCTTTGCCGTTTAGCGTGTTTTCCTGTGCCGCTGCGGTTGTTTCAGGACGGCAAACCGTCTGGAATCGATGAAACCGCATTGGCTCTTCGTCCATTTGACAGAGCGAAATTCGCTTCCTATTGTTCCTTGACACGTTTTTTACGCGCGTAAATATCAAGAGTTATCCCGCCAAGGAATAGCATCGGAATTGTCTCACGCAGATTCGCTGTGAAAGGGTCATTGGTTTGACGACATCAAAGATCAGAAACATGGAGGAATTTGCCGAAAGATGCGGCATCTCCAGGCCGACGGTCTCGAAATATTTCCATGACCCAAACAGTGTCAAAGCCTCGACGCGCGCCCGCATCGAGGAGGCGCTCGAGCGCTACGATTTCCGACCCAACATCTATGCGGTCAACCAAAATCGCCGACTGACGAAGAATATCGGCATCGTCGTACCCTATCTCGCGGATCCGTTTTTTGCGGAAATCGCACGCCGAATTGAACATCATTGCATCGATGCCGGATTTTCGCCGACGCTGTTCAGTTCCCACGGCCGCCAGGAGCTGGAAATCGATATTCTGGACAACCTGCGCTCCATGAAGCCGGCCGGCGTTCTCATGGCGCCCTTGGGACGGGCCTCGGATCGCTCCAGGATCGAGAAATTCTGTGCCGAGGTTCCGACGGTCCTCTTTGACAGCAATCTCGACGGGATCGGTCATGCGTTCATCGGATCGGACAATCCGCAGTTCACCTCGCACATCGTCGAGTATCTCTGCCGCACGGGCGAACCGCCCTGCTACTTCGAGATGAAAACGCCGCCCAACCCAAACACGCGCAAACGGCGTGACGGTTATCTTTCGGCCATGGCAGCGCTCGACCTGGAACCGTGCATCATCAGTGTCGAAGGCGAAGGGTGGAAACTGGAAGATATCGGTTTTCGGGGCAGCCAGCAGGTAATCGAGGAAAAGCTGCTGAAAACCAATACGGTCCTCTGCACGAATGATCGCCTCGCCATCGGATTTCTGTCCGGCTGCTACAAGAACGGCCTGCAGGTCGGCATTGCGGAAGGATCCGATATTCGCGTTGCCGGGCTCGACGATCACCCCTTTTCCCGATTTACCTGCCCGCCGCTGACAACCGTTGCCCATGACTACGAAGCAATATCCGAACGGTCTGCCAGGACGCTTCTTGCCTTGATCGAGGGCGGCAACAGGTCGGAACAGCGCATCGAAAAGCTGTTCGAAGGCAATCTTGTCATGCGCGCGTCCGCATAAAATTTTACGCGCGTAAAGTTTTTATTGACACCGCGTAGCAATGCGACTAATCTCCCTTGCACATCCAAACCAAGGGAGGAATTCGGATGCTTTCCAAGAAATTGCTTGGCCTATCGACCGCACTTGCGGTCCTCACTGCCTCTGGTGCAGTTGCAGACACACTGACGATCGCCACCGTCAACAACAACGACATGATCGTCATGCAGGGCCTGACCGATGATTTCACCGCCAAGACCGGCCATGAAGTCGAGTGGGTAACGCTCGAAGAAAACGTTCTGCGCCAGCGGGTTACCACCGACATCACCACCAAGGGTGGTCAGTTCGACATCATGACGATCGGCATGTACGAGACACCGATCTGGGGCGCCAATGGCTGGCTCGTCGCGCTTGACGATCTGCCGGACAGCTACGACGTGGACGACATCCTGCCCGCGATGCGCGCCGGCCTCAGCCATGACGGCACGCTCTACGCTGCGCCGTTCTACGGCGAAAGCTCGATGGTCCACTACCGCACCGATCTGATGGAAAAAGCCGGCTTGGAGATGCCCAAGGAGCCGACCTGGGAATTCATCCGGGAAGCTGCGGCCGCCATGACCGACCGCGACGCCGATATCAACGGTATCTGCATGCGCGGCAAAGCCGGCTGGGGCGAAGGTGGCGCGGGCGTTACCGTGCTCGGCAACTCGTTCGGAGCCCGCTGGTTCGACGAGGACTGGAATGCCCAGTTCGATCAGCCGGAATGGAAACAGGCGCTTGAATTCTTCGTCGGCATGATGGAGGAATCCGGTCCCTCAGGCTACGCCACGAACGGTTTCAACGAAAACCTTTCGCTGTTCCGTCAGGGCAAATGCGGGATGTGGATCGACGCGACTGTTGCTGCAGGCTGGGTGACCGGCGAGCGCGGCGGTTCGGCCAGTGAGGTCGACGGCAAGGTTGGATGGGCGATGGCACCTAATGCCGGCCTTGGCAAATCCTCCGGCTGGCTGTGGGCCTGGGCGCTTGCCATTCCGGCCGGCACTCAGAAAACCGATGCTGCCAAGGAGTTCATCAACTGGGCAACGTCCAAGGACTACCAGCAGCTGATCGCAAAAGAGAAAGGCTGGGCAGACGTTCCGCCCGGAACCCGGACCTCGCTCTATGAGAACCCGGAGTACCAGAAGGTGCCGTTCGCGCAGATGACGCTCGACAGCATTCTTGCCGCCGATCCGCTGAAACCGACCGTCAAGCCGGTGCCCTATGTTGGCATCCAGTTTGTCGCAATCCCGGAGTTTGCCGGGATCGGAACCGAGGTTAGCCAAGAGTTTTCGGCTGCCTATGCTGGACAGCAATCGATCGACGAAGCGCTCGCCAAGGCTCAGGCCCTGACGAACGACGCAATGGAAGCCGCAGGCTACCGTTAATTCCTCCCGGCCAAGGAGCGGCGACTGCCGCCCTTGGCCACCCCCTGATACGCTATGATTTTCTAAATGGCGCACGCGAGTCCGCCAACAGAGGAGGTGCGTTCAAATGGCAACCCGGCATTCCCGCTCAGCCGCACGATTCATGATGGCACCAGCAGTGTTTCTACTCCTGGTCTGGATGTTGGTGCCGCTCTCGATGACGCTTTTCTTCTCGTTCAAGAAGTATCTGCCCCTGCGCGGCGATGATATTTCACAGGGCCTCGACTGGGTCGGATTTTCGAACTACGTCCGCTTTGTCGGCTCCAGTTCCTTCTGGCCAAGCGTCTATACGACATTGATCATTGTCGGCGGCGTCCTGGTAATTACCCTGGTTCTCGGCGTCCTGCTGTCGATGTTGCTTGACCAACCGATCTGGGGCCAGGGTTTTGTCCGGATCCTGATTATCTCTCCATTCTTCGTCATGCCCACGGTCTCAGGCCTGGTGTGGAAGAACATGTTCATGGATCCGGTGAACGGCATTCTCGCCCATCTCTGGAAGTTCTTCGGAGCGACTCCGGTCGAATGGCTAAGCCAGGCTTCGCTGCCATCGTTGATCATGATCATCAGCTGGCAATGGCTTCCCTTCGCGACGCTTATTTTGCTGACGGCCATTCAATCGCTCGACAGCGAGCAATTGGAGGCCTCGGAAATGGACGGAGCGCCGCCGCTGAAGCGCTTCTGGTTCATCATTCTGCCGCATCTCAGCCGGGCGATCACCGTGGTGATCCTGATCCAGACGATCTTTCTGCTGTCGGTCTTCGCAGAGATTTTCGTCACCACCGGTGGTGCGTTCGGCACGAAGACGCTGACCTACCTGATTTACCAGCGCGTTCTTGAAAGTCAGAACGTGGGACTTGGATCAGCCGGTGGTGTCTACGCCATTATCCTCGCCAATATCGTTGCGATCTTCCTGATGCGCATCGTCGGCAAAAATCTCGACGCGTAAGGAGGTAATTTCAGATGGCACGTTCTGTTACCCCCCGCCGAAAGTTGATCAACACCACCGCTGCATGGGTGGTGGGACTGCTGATCTTCTTCCCGATCCTGTGGACGATTCTGACCAGTTTCAAGACAGAGGCGCAAGCGATCGCGGATCCACCACTGTTCCTGTTCTTCGACTGGACCCTTGAAAACTATTCGATCGTGCAGGAGCGCTCCGACTACATGCGGTTCCTGTGGAACTCGATCATCATCGCCGGCGGCTCGACGCTGCTGGGCACGATTATCGCGATCCCCGCAGCCTGGTCGATGGCGTTTGTCCCATCGAAACGGACCAAGGACATCCTGCTGTGGATGCTGTCGACCAAGATGCTGCCGGCAGTCGGCGTGCTCTATCCGATCTATCTGCTGTTCATTCGGTTGGGGCTTCTCGACACGCGCTTTGGCCTGGTCATCGTTCTGATGCTGATCAATCTGCCGATCATCATCTGGATGCTCTACACCTATTTCCGGGAGATTCCCGGCGAGATCCTCGAGGCGGCACGCATGGATGGAGCAAGTCTACGCGACGAAATCCTCTATGTCCTGACACCGATGGCGCTTCCGGGGATTGCCTCCACCGTTCTGTTGAACGTCATCCTGGCCTGGAACGAAGCGTTCTGGACCCTGAACCTGACCGCTGCCAACGCAGCACCGCTAACCGCCTTCATTGCCAGTTACTCCAGTCCTGAAGGCCTGTTTTTCGCAAAACTGAGCGCGGCGTCGACGATGGCGATCGCACCAATCCTGATCCTTGGCTGGTTCAGCCAGAAGCAACTCGTACGCGGCCTGACCTTCGGCGCGGTAAAGTGAGGAAAGATCATGGGACGCATAGTTCTCGATAAAGTCAGCAAGAGTTTCGGAGCAACCGAGGTCATTCCACCGCTTGACCTGGTCATTGAAGATGGCGAGTTTGCCGTGTTCGTCGGCCCCTCGGGATGCGGAAAGTCGACCCTGCTTCGGTTGATTGCCGGTCTGGAAGATGTCTCCGGCGGCAAAATCGAAATCGACGGCATGGACGCAACCGCCATACCACCCGCCAAGCGCGGCCTGGCGATGGTGTTCCAGTCCTACGCGCTCTATCCACACATGTCGGTTCGCAAGAACATAGCGTTCCCGCTGCGCATGGCCAAGCTTGATCAAGCCGAACAGGATCGCCGCGTGGAGCAGGCAGCCGCGGCACTCAATCTGACGGAATATCTCGATCGCAAGCCCGGGCAGCTGTCCGGCGGTCAGCGGCAGCGCGTTGCCATCGGTCGGGCCATCGTTCGAGAACCGGCGGCATTCCTCTTCGATGAACCGCTGTCGAACCTTGACGCAGCATTGCGGGTTGGCATGCGGATTGAGATCAGCGAAATGCACACGCGGCTCGAAACGACGATGATCTACGTGACCCACGACCAGGTTGAAGCCATGACGATGGCCGACAAGATCGTCGTCCTGCGGGCCGGACATATCGAGCAGGTAGGATCACCGCTGGACCTCTATCGCAAGCCCCGCAACCTGTTCGTTGCCGGCTTCATCGGCTCTCCCAAAATGAACTTCATTGAAGGCGAGGCGGCGGCCAAACACGGCGCGCCCACGATCGGTGTCCGTCCAGAACACATCGCCGTCTCAAACGACCAAGGCGAGTGGAGCGGGACGGTCGGCGTTTCCGAGCATCTCGGGTCCGATACCTTCTTTCATGTGCACGAAACGGGCCTGGCGGAAACCATCACCGTCAGAGCCGATGGCGAGGTCAGTTTCCGCCATGGCGACCGTATTCACCTGACGCCACGCGCCGATCAGATTCACAAGTTTGACAGCAACGGGCTGCGGATCGAATGAATCGTCTGGCCGGCAAAACAGCCCTCGTTACCGGCGCGGCGCGCGGCATCGGGTATGCATTTTCGCAGGCCTATGTGAACGAGGGCGCGTCTGTCGCGATCGCGGATATCGATCTTGCACGGGCGCGCCAGGCGGCCGAGAAAATCGGTGAGAACGCTATTGCCGTCGAGATGGATGTCACCTCTCAGGCAAGCATCGAGACCGCGGTCGATCAGACGATCGAAACGCTGGGTCGGATCGACATCGTGGTCAACAACGCAGCGCTGTTTACGGCCGCACCGATCACGGAAATCGCACGCGACGATTTCGCACGGGTGTTCGACGTCAACGTTGCGGGCACGCTGTTCACCCTGCAGGCGGTCGCGCGCCACATGATCGAACGCGGCGGCGGCGGCAAGATCATCAACATGGCCAGCCAGGCCGGCAGGCGCGGAGAACCACTGGTCGGCGTCTATTGCGCGTCAAAGGCCGCCGTTATCTCGTTGACCCAATCGGCCGGACTGAACCTGATCAGACACGGCATCAACGTCAACGCCATTTCGCCGGGCGTGGTCGATGGAGAGCATTGGGATGGTGTCGATGCGTTCTTTGCCAAGTACGAAAACAAGGCTCCCGGCCAGAAGAAACGTGAGGTCGGTGCAGCCGTGCCTTACGGGCGCATGGGCGAGGCCGAAGACCTGACCGGTATGGCGGTTTTTCTGGCCAGCAAAGAGGCCGACTACATTGTGGCGCAAACCTATAACGTCGATGGCGGCCAATGGATGAGTTGATCCCACTATCCGATGCCAACCTGGGAAGGCTCTCCGAAAGGGCGCGCGTGCCCGGCTACGATCGTGGAAAACTCACTGCCGGGATCGTTCATATCGGACTTGGCAATTTTCACCGCGCCCATCAGGCCTGGTATCTGCATCGCTTGATGGATCAGGGCCTCAGCCATGATTGGGCCATCGTCGGTGCCGGTGTACGACCCCCGGACGCAGCCCAGCGCTCCAGGCTGGTGGGGCAGGATTGCCTGACGTCCCTGATCGAATTGGACCCGGCGGGAAAATCGGCCGAGATTATCGGATCCATGATCGATTACGTCCCGGTTGAGGAGGGCAACGCGACGCTGATCGCACGAATGGCGGAGCCCGATATCCGTATCGTGTCGCTGACGGTAACCGAAGGTGGCTACTACCTGGACCCGGCCAGTGGCGGATTTGAAGCCTCGCATGCGGATATAGTGCACGACGCTCAAAATCCGACGGAGCCACGCACCGCCTTTGGCGCGATGATCGCTGCCCTGCGTCTGCGTCGGGAGCGCGGACACGGTCCCTTCACCGGCCAGAGTTGCGACAATCTGCCGGGCAATGGAGATATTTTGCGGCGCACGATAACGTCGCTTGCCCGCCTGTCGGATCCGTCGCTGGCTGACTGGATTGATCAACATTGCAGCTTCCCCAATTCAATGGTCGACTGCATCGTTCCGGCGACCGGAGAAAAGGAAATCGCCCTGGCGCGTTCCTTCGGGATCGACGATGCGTCACCCGTCACGCATGAGAATTTTCGCCAATGGGTAACGCAGGATGATTTCTGCGCCGGCCGACCCCAGTGGGAAAAGGTCGGGGTGACGTTTTCGAGCGCAGTGGAAGAGTATGAAGCGCTCAAGCTGCGCATTCTCAATGGCGGTCACCAGATCATTTCCATGCCGGGCGAATTGCTCGGCCTTGGAACCATCGCCGACGTCATGGCCAATTCGCTCATTCGGCAATTGTTCAGGAAAGTCATCGCTGAGGAAGTCGCTCCCCACATCAAACCAGTGCCGGGTTTAACCCCCAGCCAGTACTTCGATTTGATCGAAAGCCGGTTTTCCAACGGCGAAATCGAAGACACGACGAGACGCGTGGCGTTTGACGGATCAAGCCGCCAACCCGGGTTTCTCATCCCCTCCCTCCGGGACTGCCTGGAGAAAGGCATCCCCGTCAACGGCCTGGCGCTGTCGACCGCCATGTGGTGCAAATACTGCGAAGGGCGGCGTGAGGACGGACGTTCGATTGAGCCCAATGATCCGCACTGGTCCACTCTCAATCCGGTTGCGCTGGCCGCCGAAAGCAATCCGGTCCGCTGGCTTCAACAGCGCCAGTATTACGGCGACCTCAGCGACAACGAGCTTTTTGTCGATACGTTCGCCCGCTGGCATCGACTGCTGTCGGAAGATGGTGTTGAGAGTGCGATCTCCGCCTATCTTTCCGGTCAAACCGTAAGCAGTTAACGCAGGTTCAGGCTAGCGCTAAGCTTTGCAACTTCCACCTGCGGCGCGCGCTAATTCACGACACATCGACTCGCACCAATTCTTCCGCGGTCACTCCACGACCACATCCAGCAGCGCCTGACGTCCTGCCCGCGTCTCGTCCAAGGCTCGCCGGACTGCATCGCGCAGAACCGCCGGATCCTCCACTTTCTGCGCATGGGCGCCATGGGCGGCGGCCATGGCGCAATAGTCCGGCGTTGGACCGAGGGCCGTCAGCGGCATTTCGTTGGCGCGAACGGCGCGGCCGTCGGGATACATGCCGGTGGTGGCGCGTTTGACGGCGTGCCAGCGGCCGTTGTTCAGCACCACGGTCAGCACCGGCAACCCGTGCAGGGCAGCAACTTGGTGACAGGCGGCAGGATTGGCAAAGATGTAGGAGCCGTCTCCGACCGTGGCGATGACCGTGCGTTCCGGCTGGGCCAGCTTGGCGCCGAGCGCCGCGGGCAGGCCCCAACCGAGGCCGCCGGACAGAGGAGTCCAGAAAAGCTGTCCCGGGTTGGGCAATCGCAGCGCCGGGCCGGGTACGCCAAGTTCGGAAAAGATCGCCGCGTCGGCGCCGGCCTCTTCAGACAGGATGCGGCCGACATAGGCATGGTTCATCGGACCGCTGGCGCCCGCTTCGATCATGGCGGCGACGGCCTGCTCCTGTGCCGTCCTGCGGGCCACCTGTTCTGTCCGGCGCGCGCTGGTCTCGATCGAGCCAGCGCGTTCGATCAGCAATCCGGACAGGGCCTCCATGGTCCGCGCCGTATCAGCCGCCAGAGCAATGTCCGCCGGGAACGCGCGAAACGGCGTGCCCAGTTCCAGCGGGTCCGGCCCGATCGCGACAACCTTTGCCTGGGTTGGCGAGGCACCCGGAATCCAGGGCACCTTGGTGCCCAAGGTCAGCACCAGATCGGCGCCGCCGACCAGCTTTGCCGGATCGAAGCCGGCATGCATCGGATGGTCCGTCGGCAGGCAGCTTGCCGTAGGCCAGAACTCGACCACCGGGATGGCCAGCGCCTCAGCCAGTTCGGCCAGACCCGGCAGATGACCGCCTGGCGGCGTTCGCTGAACGACGATAAGCGGGTTGCGGGCGGCGGCAATCATCTCGACCGCCCTGTCAAGCAACTCCGGATCCGGCAAGGCCCTGCCCGCTTCCGCAGCGGCGGCCTCGGGTACTCCTGCGTCGACGGGTTCGGCCAGCACTTCGCGTGGCAGGCTCAGGTAGGCTGGACCGGCCGGGGCCGCACGGGCAACGGAAATGGCTCGGGCCACACTCTGGGCAGCCTGTTCCGGATAGCGCAGTTCGTATTCCCATTTGACCGCCTCGCGCACCAGCGATGCCTGGTCGAACATCTCCTGACCCCAGTGTATGGGAGCGACGCGGCTGCCGTGGCGCCCGGTTTCCGTGGCCGGAGTACGCCCTGACAGAATAAGGACGGGCACCTGCGAGGCAGCGGCATTGAGCGCCGCCATGGCGCAGTTGGCCAACCCGACATTGACATGCACCATGACGGCCAGCATGCGGCCCGACACCAGGTAGTGCCCGTGCGCCATGCCCATCGCGACGCTCTCATGGTGGACCACCATCGGCGTTGGCAGCAGGTCGGCGGCTTCAGGGTCGGCGAATGCTTCAATCAATGTGGGAAAATCGGTTCCGGCGTTGGCGAGGACGATGTCGACGCCGCTCGTTTTCATCGTGCGCAACAGCTGACCTGCAGCTGTGCCCATTGGCGTCGAATTGGCCGTCATGCCTGCCTCTCCCCTCGCCTGCAATCGCAACGGCCGGACCGTCGCCTATTGATCATCCAGTCTACATGGTAGATAGTTCAGGAGCAAAACTAAACTTGTGGGAGGTCGAAATATGGGTACTTTCAAACCGCTCCTCGCCGGCGCGATCCTGGCGCTCAGCGCATCGCTGGCCAGCGCGGAGCCGATCGGGGTCGCCACATCCAATCCCGGCTCCATCTATCACTCCATCGGCACGGCCATCGCCAAGGTCGCCAACGACAATGGCGCCCAGGCAACGGTGCAGCCCGCCACCAGCCCGAACCAGTATCTGCCGCTGATCGCATCCGGCGAGTTCGACATGGGCCCGGTCAACCTGCAGGAACTGTCCTATGCCTATAAGGGCGAGGCCTGGTTCGACGGACGACCGCATCCCGGCCTGCGGCTTCTGGCCCTGCACTTCCCGCTTCGCGTTGCCATCTTCGTTCGTGCCGACAGCGACATGCAGACCGTCGCCGACCTCAAGGGCAAACGGATGACGGCAGGCTATACCGCACAAAAGACCATCGTGCCGCAGAACGCCGCCATCTTCTCAACGGCCGGCCTGACGGCCGACGACTTCGAGTCGGTGCCGGTGCCCAGCGTCGTGGGCGGCGCCAATGCCTTCATGTCCGGCGCATCGGACGCTTTCATGTTTGCCCTCGGTGCCGGCAAGGTACGCGAAGCGGACGCCTCGGTCGGCGGCATCCGCGCCCTGAAGATCGAAAAGCAGGACGGCACCGAAGAGGGCATGCGCGAACATTGGCCGGTCGGCTATCTGACGGAAGTCCAGCCCGGCCCGGCGGCAGGACCCGGCGTCAGCGAACCGATCTGGGTGCTGACCTATCCTCAGGCCGTCGCTGCCGGTGAAAACATGTCCGACGATGCAGCCTATGCCGTTGCCAAGGCGATGTACGAGAACCAGGCGCAACTGGCCGAACTGCTGCCGCCCTTCCGACTGTTCGATCCCAAGAAGATGGTCGGACCGAGTGGCGGCGTGCCTTATCATCCGGGCGCCATCAAGTTCTACAAGGAAGTCGGAATCTGGCAGGACTGATCAAGCCAGAAAGCTATGACTGAGGCGGATAACGGCGGGCGCGACGCGTCCGCCAGAAGCAATCCCGTCGGTGCTCTGGCCAGCGGGCTCGCTGTGGCTATCGTGCTGATCGCGGCGGCATGGTCACTGGACGTGCCCCGCATGCTGGGCGTTGCCTTCTATCCGGCGCAGTTCCTGTCGCTCGTGCTCGGGCTGTCCGTCGCGGTCGCATTTCTGACGCGATCACGGCACGGCACCGCGCACGAGAAGACGCCACCCTGGCATGACCTGGTGGCAGCGGTGCTCGGTCTCGGCGCCGGTATCATGATGGCAATCCGCTATCCGGCGCTTGTCGACCTGGTGCTGTTGCGACCGCCGGAAGCGGTGGCGATCGGCATCGTGATCCTGCCGCTGATCCTGGAGGCATTGCGCCGTGTTGCCGGTCCAACGCTGGTCATCGTCGTGCTGTTCTTCGTCGGTTATGCCTTCTGGGGCAACCATGTCCCCGGACGGCTTGCGGGCCGGGCACAGGACTGGGAAAAGGTTGCCTCCTATCTCAGCTTCGACGTCAACGGCGTTCTCGGTGTGCCGCTGCAGATCGCCAGCACCGTCGTCATCGCCTTTGTGCTGTTCGGCATGCTTCTCAGCCGCGCCGGCGGTGCACAGTTCTTCACCGATGCCGCAATGCTGTTGATGGGCGGCCTTCGCGGCGGCGCGATGAAGATCGCGGTTATCGGATCGGCGATCTTCGGCACCATCTCCGGCAGCGCCGTCGCCAATGTGATGTCGACGGGTGTTGTCACCATTCCGATGATCAAGCGGACGGGTTATCCGGCGCACCGGGCAGCGGCGATTGAAGCGGTTGCGTCCACCGGCGGCCAGTTGCTGCCGCCGGTCATGGGCGCGGCGGCGTTCCTGATGGCGGAATTCCTCTATACGCCCTATGCGACCGTTGCCCTCGCCGCCCTGGTGCCGGGCGTGCTCTACTACGCTGCCCTTTTCATCCAGGCCGATCTCGAGGCTGTGCGCCACAACATTGCAGCGGTTCCCCGTTCGGAAAGGCCGCAGACTGCGCAGGTGCGCACGGGATGGCACTTTCTCCTTGCCTTCGTCGTGCTCATCCTCACGCTGTTCGTGCTCAACTGGCAGCCGGCGAAATCGGCGCTGGCCGCAGCGGCGACCGTCGTGGTGACAGCCGCACTGTTCGGTTACCAGGGCAAGCGCGCCGGTCCGCATCAGCTCTGGTTGTGCTTCGCCCGCGCCGGGCATGCGGCCATCGATCTCGTGCTGATCTGCGCGGCGGCCGGCATGGTGATCGGCGTGCTCAACATGACGGGGCTCAGCTTCAACCTGACCTACGCCCTGGTGCAGCTCGGCGGTGGCAGCAAGATCGCACTGCTGGTGATGTCGGCGCTGGTCTGTATCGTTCTTGGCATGGGGTTGCCGACGCTCGGTGTCTATGTGCTGCTCGCAACACTGGTCGCACCGGCGCTGATCGAACTCGGCGTTGACCGCGTCGCCGCGCATCTCTACGTGCTCTATTTCGGCATGATGTCGATGATCACGCCGCCCGTGGCGATCGCCGCCTTCGCCGCCGCCGGCGTTGCCGGAGCCCGACCGATGCGCACCGGTTTCGAAGCCATGCGTTTCGGCTGGCCGGCCTATGTCGTGCCGTTCCTGTTCGCGCTGTCGCCCAGCCTGATCCTGCGCGGTCCGCTGGGGCTGACGATCGTGTCGGTGGTAACGGCGGTCATCGGCGTCGCGCTGATCTCCGTTGCCATGACCGGCTTTTACCGGCGAACCCTGACGCTGGCTGAAAGGCTTTTGATCGGGGTGACCGGTCTGCTGGTCCTTCTGCCCTATGATGCCGTCCCTGCCGGGATCTGGCTCAACGTCGCCGGAGGCGTGCTCGCGATCGGGTGCGGCGTGTGGCTGATACGCTTGAAGGCGGCTACCTCCTGACGCTTCAGTCTTTCACCAGCATCCTGTCGAGCAGACTGTGCAGCGTCGCCATGTCTTCGGCATCGAGATTGCCCGGAACCGAGGTGCGACGCCGTTCCAGAATTTCATCGACATTGACCCGAGCGTCCTCCCCCGCTTCGGTCAGATAAAAATGCCGGGAGCGGCGATCCGACGGTGCCCGATCAAAGCGCACCAGATCGCGCTTCATCAGCGGCGCCATGGCCTGTGACAGGGTGGAGGCCTCGACGCCGAGCAGATCCGCCAAGGACCGATGGGAAATGCCGGGATTGTTGCCGATGAGGACGAGGATACCGCTTTCGACCGGCGTTTCGCGCACATCCAATTGCGCGGCCAGTTGCACCCATTGCTGATTGAGCAGGTTATGGAGCCGACGCACCTTGAAACCCACATTGTGCGCCAAAGGTCCGATATCCCCGCGCGATGCCATTCTGATCCGCCCTCGTCTTGATCGAAGACCGAGCGTTACCACATTCGCCACTGCGGTGAAAAGCGACGGCGGCTCCCGTGAAGCCGTCGGGCCGGCATAACCGCTTGACAGCCGCCGAGCCGCTTCTCAAGCTGCCGGCATGCGTATCCTGCTTTTTCTGCTGCTCGTCCTGTCGCCCTCTTTCGCTGCCGCAAGCGACGGATGCCACGACCTGTGGTTCACCCGCAACCTGATCATGGATCGGGCCGGCTACTGTTTCGGTTCGCCACTCGGCAAGGCCGTTTTCGATAACAGCGACTGCTCCGGTAAGTCCGTTTCGCTCGATGCCGCATCGAAGCGGCTGTTCGAGCGCATCCGATCGCTTGAGAAACAGTATGCCTGCGCGGTCGACACAAAGAAGGATCAGCTCGCCATCGACGACCTGTTCGTCCGTTTCCGACTCGTTGACCTGCCGGTTGCGGAAGAAGCACCGGGCGGCTGCCTCGGCTGGCTTGGGCCGGAGACAACTCTCTACACTGGCCGCAGTTCGGACCTTCCCCCGATCGGCCGGATCGGCCGAGGCGATTATGTCGGTTTCTTCCATGTCCCTGAAGGCGGCTGGACCTATGTGACGGTCGCCGATCCCGGCTGGGTCGTCAAAGGCGGCGGATGGATGCGCGGGGATTTCGGGACCGTCGACTGCCGTGAATGGGCCGGTTGACAGTCCCTGCAACAGACATTCAAGGCTACCACGAACACCAAAGGGAGAATGTGCCTTGGTTGACTCGCTCGAGGACCTGCCAGTTGTGGAAGACTGGTTCCGGATAGACCCCGCCGATGAACATGGCATTCGCCACGTCAGAGAGCCCCATATCCAAGGGGGAAACATCTGGTTTATCGAAGGTAGCGATAAATGCCTGCTGGTCGATACAGGGACGGGTGTCGGGTCCGTCCGGACATTCCTTGAAACAGTCACACGCAAGCCAATCATCGCCTTTGCTTTAGTCGGATACTACGACCATGCCGGTGGCTTGCATCAATTCGATGAACGGCTGATCCACGAAAGCGACGCGCATCGCGTTCGATTGCCGAACCGACAGAAATCGGTTGTCGAATTTTACTTCGAGCAGTCCATGAAGGCGCTGCCAACTAGAGACTTTGATCCGGGAACCTATGGCATGAAAGCCTGCGAACCGACTCGCCTGCTGAAAGACGGTGACACAATTGATTTGGGAGATCGCAGCTTCGAGGTTCTTCATCTTCCCGGCATCACCGACGGCACGTGCGGACTTTTCGAGAAGGACACCGGTGTGCTGTTCACGGGCGAGGCCTTTGTCTGGGAAGACATGCGCGTCTACGATGGAGAACCTGCCGACCGCAGCGATGATGCTGATCAGGCCGCGTTTTGCCGATCGATCAAGCGCCTGGCAGAACTTCCGGCGACCGTCGTCTACCCAGGGCACGCCGCGCGTTCAGATGCCGCCACGATGGGATCGGTGATTGGGGCGTATTTGAACGCGTCTTCCTCTGATAGTGCAGAGAGGAGCATCTAAGGTGCGTTTGACAGCAACTTGCAAAGGCAATTGCCACTGTATGTCGTTTGGCGGAAACAAAGGCTTTTCGACGTTCGGAGTCGAAACAGACCGGAGGCAAAAAAGGCCTCAACTGAGCCGTTCAAGGCGTCCCTTTGTCTTGTATATGTTCTTGTAGTCCCATTGGATACGCCGGCTCTTCTCAAGCCATCTCGACAGGGCTTTTGTGTCAATCTGTTCGGCACTGGTATAGCGAATTGAAGCATCCTTGAATTTACCCGTACCGGGCGTCAGGTCTGGTTCATCAAAGTCAGCACCGCTCCAGAACATCAGCCGCACACAGCCCTTCAGCTTGCTGTACCCGGTGATGGGATTTCCCTCAAGGAACCAGACTGGATGGCCATGCCACACTTTGCTCTCAGCGTCGGGCAGGCCTTCGTCAAGCGCTGCGCGCAACGTATCGCAGATGGCTCTGTCATGCGGCGATTGTGCGGCATGAAATTCGTCGATGGTCACGGTCTTCTTCTTCATCTTGCTTGTTCGATGTCCGATGAGAGCTGCGAGGCCATGTTGTCCAGTGCCCTGGTGTAGCCGTCGCGATGGCCGCGGGCTCCTCCAGCACCGACAAACGAGGTCACCTGGTCTGTGAGGTGCAAAACGCAGGTTCCATCTGATGTGCCGCGAATATCAAATGTGATCAAAGCCACCGTGAGCAATGTGTCACCGTCCCACAGTTCCTCCGTAAAGGTGATCAATCTGTTTTCCTCTACGAGATGATAAGCTACATCCATGTGCCAGAGCAGTTCCTCCCCGCGTGTTCCGCATTTGCCAATTTCGGAACCGCCTGTCCTGACGTCGCTCTCGATTATTCTGATCTCGGTTGTACTGTCGGGTGCAGACCATTCCTGACGCGCTTCTGTGTCGACAAATGCCCGGAAAACCGAGTCTGGCGGTGCCGGCAACGGTTTTTTCAACGTTATCGTTTCGTGGTGAATGTTCATCGATCAACTCTTTCATCATTGCTGAGGTATTGCGACAGGTTGTCGAGCCGCGTTTCCCACAGGGCACGGCGATCAGAAAACCATTTGTCGATGCCGTACATGGCTTCCGCGTTGATTGAGCAGGTCCGCACCCGACCCACCTTTTCGCTCGTAATGAGGCCGGAGCGTTCCAAAACGCCGAGGTGCTTGGTGAATGTCGGTAAGGCCATGTCAAACGGCCTTGCCAGCTCGCTAACGGTTGCCGGCGCCACAAGCAGCCTGTCGACAACGGCTAACCTTGTGGGGTCAGCAAGCGCGTGAAATTGAGCAACAAAATAGTTATCCATTTGGCTAAGTTATATCCATCGACTCCCAACGTCAAAATTACTTTCCAATTTGGCTAAGTTTTCGACCGAGAAGGAGACCGATGTGCTGTCCAGGCTTTGTTTGGGACGTCTACAAGGGAAAGCGCGCATACCGAAGCGAGGATGCTGACCGTGCAGCGTTCCACCCATCGATCAAGCGCCTGAAAGATCTATTGCGGCCTCCCAGGGGCACGACGCGCGTGCTGATGCCGACACAATGAGAGCAGTAATTGCCATCTGTTTGGCGCAGTCTTCTAACACCCGCAAACAGAGTGAGGAGCATCGTCACTCCAAGAGATTTCCGGAATTCAGTTGACCTTGTGCCGGGCGCGGAAGTTTCTCGGATTTTCACCAAACCTGGAGCGAAACAGGGTTGAAAAGTTCTGCATGTTCGAGAAGCCGTAACGGAAGGCGATTTCGCTGATCGAGCTTCGATCAAACCGGCTGTCCTTCAGGTCGGCCGCCACGCCGTCCAGGCGCATGCGGCGGATGAAGGCTCCGATGGACTCGTCCTGCTTGGAAAAAATCGCACTCAAACGCCGAACCGACATTCCGATCTCGCCGGCCACCCTGTTGCGGTCCAGATCGGGATCCCCGAGATTGTTGCGAATGAACGATTTTGCCCGCAGCATCACGTGTTGCTCCGGCGATGACAGTTCGATTTTATCGGCGCTCTGGGAGGCAAGCCCGGTCGCGATCAGGTCTATCAGCGTGTCCTGCAGGAGGCTTTGCAGAACCTGATTGGGCGAATTGACGTGCTCCGAGAACGCAAGAATGTTGTCCCTGGTCAGCTTTCCGAGACCCGTCTGGCCATCAATCTTCCGGGCCGTCAAAAGTTCGGCATTGGGAAGGCGCTCGATCAGCTTTGCCGCCGGCAACTGCACGACCGTCTGACTGAAATCATCGGACAGGTCCAACCGGTACGGATCCGTGCTGGAGTAGAGCGCCATGTCGCCCGGCTGCAGAACGGCCGTTTTGCCAAACTGAGTAACCCGTGACGTTTTCGCGGTCTGGAGGCTCAAAAGGAAGTAGGCGTCCGTGCTGGCGCGAATGTCCCTCTTCCTGCGCTCGACATGGTGAGCCAGCCCGGCAACCCTGGAAATCGACAAAACGGAGTGGCGCGCGATGTCTATGACGCCGCGAAAACCGGACCGGTTCGGTGCATCGCACCCCAGCTGAACGTAACTTTCGCAGACCGATTCCCGCCAGAATGCAAATCGGTCGACCGCGGAAACGTCTTCGGTATCGTATCGCGTCTGGATGTCCATCAAACTGGCCCCACAAGCAGATAGACTTATCGTTTGCGCACGAAAACGCAAGTTTTGTGGCCCAAAACCAAAAGATGGCACAGCCGGGAAATGGCATTTTGCCGCGAATTAAGGTCCGAGACCTTGATTGTAGTGGAGGTTTAAATGTCTACCCAATTCAAAGTGGCGGCCGTCCAGGCTGCTCCCTGTTTTCTTGATCTCGATGCCGGAATCGACAAGGCCATTGGCCTGATCGAAGAGGCGGCATCAAACGGTGCCAAGCTGATTGCGTTCAGCGAAACCTGGCTGCCCGGCTATCCCAATCATATCTGGCTTGGCCCGGTGGCCTGGCAGATGCAATTCGTGGGGCGTTACTTCGACAATTCCATCGAAGCCGGCAGTCCGCAGGAAGCTCGGCTTGCCAAAGCATGCCGGGACAACAACATTCAGGTGTCGATGGGCTGCTCGGAGCGCGATGGCGGCTCTCTCTACATTGCGCAGTGGCATTTCGATGAAAACGGCGAGGTGATCAATCGCCGCCGCAAGCTGAAGCCGACCCATGTCGAGCGGACAGTCTACGGCGAAGGCGACGGATCCGATCTCAATGTCGTGCAGACATCCATCGGCCGCGTCGGGCAACTGGCATGCTGGGAGCATCTGCAACCGCTCAGCAAATACGCAATGTATGCGCAGAACGAGCAAATCCACTGCGCCGCCTGGCCCAATCTGGCCCTATACGAAGGCACCGCATACGCCCTTGGCCATCAGGTCAACAATGCGGCGTCGATGATCTACGCCGTCGAGGGATCGTGTTTCGTCCTGGCTCCCTGCTCGCTGGTGACAAAGGCAATGCAGGATATGCTCTGCGAGGGCAATCCGGAAAAAGAAGCCCTGTTTCCGGTTGGCGGCGGATACACCGCAATCTTCGGCCCTGACGGATCCGAAATCGCCGAGCGCATTCCGCACGACCAGGAAGGCATCCTCTATGCCGACATCGACCTGCACATGATCGGCTATGCCAAGGCCGCCGCTGATCCCGCCGGCCACTATGCCAAGCGCGACAGCACCCGCCTTCTGATCAACCGAAGGAAGCAACGGCCGGTCATCCATTTTGACGAGGCCCCTGGCTGGGAAGAGGTCACCGAAGCTGTGTCTCAGGAGCCCGCGGAAGCAGCCGAATAACCGGCGAGGACGCTCCGGTGTCCTCAGCCATTTTCCCAAAATCCAAGCGGAGGTTGCCATGCCCACGCCAGAGCAGTTCTATTCCGACGCGCAGCGCGCCTTGCAGAAGGATGGTCAGCACGAAAAGCTGGCCGAGGTGGTGGTCCACGCCATTGTGCGAGACGAACTGGAAGAGATCCACACGAACTACATCAACAGCCGTGACTACTTCTTCCTGTCAACGGTCGATGGTGAGGGCATGCCGACCGTGTCCTACAAGGGTGGCGACGTCGGCTTTGTGAAGGCCCTCTCGCCCAACCGGATTGTCTTTCCGAACTATGACGGAAACGGCATGTGGTTCTCCATGGGCAACATCAAGGAGGCTGCCAAGGTCGGCATGCTGTTCATGGACATGGTGACGCCCTGGCGCATTCGTGTTCAAGGCACGGCCAAGCTGTCCAAGGACCCGGACCTGATGGCGCAATTCCCCGGCTGCAACATGGTTGTCGACGTGGACGTGTCCGTCGTTTTCCAGAATTGTTCCCGGTACATCCACAAACACACCCGCGTGGAAACATCACCCTACGTGCCGGATGCGGAAGGCAAACAACCTTTCCCGGCGTGGAAGCGGATCGAACCGCTGCAACCGTTCCTGCACCCTGATGACCAGGGCAAGGCCGAGGGCGAAGGCGGCACCATCACCGAAGAGGAATATCTCGAAAAGGTTGCTCGGGGCACATCCTGAGCGACCACGGACTCATCATCAAATTTCATGGGAGGGTAGTGAAATGAGACGGATAACTGGCTATTCGGCCGCAGTTGCAACCTTGCTCCTGGCGAGCCTGGCGACGCCAGCCCTGGCAGATGGCCACGGCCCGAAATGCGGGCTGGGCAACGGTCAGACGGCCACCGGAGAGCCCATCAAGGTGGGCGGCATCAACGGCAACGCTCCGCCCGGAGACTTCTCGGGAGGAACCGATGCGGCGGCGGCGTTCTTCGACTGTGTCAACGCCAATGGCGGCATCCATGGCCGACCGATCGAGTACATCGTCGAGAACGACCAGTGGAACCCGGAACTGGCCGGCCAAGTCGCGACCAAGCTGGTGAAAGACGAAGGCGTTGTGGCCCTGGTGGGGAACGGTTCGGTCGTATCGATGGCGGTCAATGCCGGGCTCTACAGGGATGAAGACGTGATGGTGATGGCATCCGGCTGCGCCATTTCGGAGTGCTATGAAAGCTCCAACATCGTCTCGACCAACCAGGGTCCGCTGCCGTCCGGCATCGGCGCACTGACTTTTGCGGTCGAAGAACTCGGTTCCAAGCACGCCGCCTGTATCGGCTTCAACATCCCCAACAATGGCGGCTGGGCCTGCGACTGGATGAACCGGTTCATGGAAAGCAAGGGCCTGAAGGGAACGTCGATTCTCATGGATCCAACAGCGGTGGACCTGAACTCGGTCTATCTCCAGGCCTTGTCGGAAGGGGTGGACACCATCCTTCTCATGTTGCCGGCTGCCCCTGCGATCGGCCTCTTGAAGGTCGCCGAGGAGCAAGGCGGCCGCGACCTGTTCACCTGGGTGTCTCCCACGCCGCTGTATGAGCCTGGAGTGGCCAAGGTTCTGGGCGACCACTGGAACGACAATCTGCATATCCAGATCGAGCTTGCTCCGTTCGACAGCGACGGCGCTGACAACAAGAACTGGATCGCCGTCATGGACACATACGGAAAGGAGGGCGACCGGCGGGACACGTTCTCGCAGTCCGGTTACATCTCGGCTCGGTTCTTTGTGGACGCCCTTCTCGAGCTGGATCCTGCATCCATCGATCGGGCCTCGGTTACGACCGCGATACGGGGCATCAAGAACGCCAAGTCCGACCTTCTGTGCGCACCCTACTACGTCGGCGATGCAGATCGCCACATGCCGAACCACGCCGGTCGCGTGGTGGCTTACACGGGCGGTGCGTTCAAGGTCGTGCGCGACTGCTTTGACATCGAAAGTGAATACCTGGACCCGATCCGGGCCCAGGAAGCCGCACTTGGGATTACCAACTAATCCTCCCTGGACTGACCGGTGAAGCCGCGGCTTCACCGGTCTCTTTCAAGGACTGTGAAGCATGGTTTATGGGCTTTTCCTCGTCTCAGGACTTGCCGTGGGCTCGCTCTATGCGCTCGCCGGTGTCGGCCTGGTCATCCTGCGAAATTCAACCGGCGTCCTCAACTTCGCCTATGGAGCGATTGCAGCAGCAAGCGCGATGCTGTCCTGGCAGGTGGCGGAGTGGGGCATGGACGGACCATTGTCCTGGCTGTCCGCGGTGGTCGTGGGCATCGGCCTTTCCGTTGCCTACGGTCTGCTGGTCGCTCCTTCGCTTGCATGGCGTGAACCTGCCGTGAAGGCCATCGCCACCCTTGGCTACATGCTTCTTCTTCTTGGTCTGATCGGCTTCATCTGGGAGGACGCGCTGAGAAAGATTTCGCTGCCGACGGACAAGATCGGCCTTTCAATCCTCGGAGTGCGCGTGACGGTGACGCGCATCGTTGCATTCACCGTCACGCTTCTGGTTGTCATCGGGATGGTGGAATATCTTCGCCGGACCCGCGTGGGGCTCAACATGCGGGCACTGGCCGACAATCGCGACCACGCCGCGCTTCTGGGCATTCCGATCCTGAGGACGGAAACCCTGGCCTGGGGTATATCCGGCGCGCTGGCGGGTTTCACCGGTTTGATTTTCGGCAGCCTCGTGCGGCTTGAGCCGACGGTCATCACGTTCATGGTGATCCCGGCCATTGCGGCTGCGATTTGCGGACGGCTGTCCTCTTTGTGGCTGACGCTGGCGGGTGGTCTGTTCATCGGCGTCGCCGAATCCATGCTGACCCTCTACAAGCCGCTGGCGCCATTGCGCACCATGGCACCCTTCATTGTCGCCGCCCTTGTCATTCTGTGGATGCAGCGCGGTCAGACGCTCACCTTTGCCCGGGAGAGCTGAGATGACGAAGAACGTGCTCGTGCCCCTCATCCTGTTTGCCTTGGCCTTATTGGTGCTTCCGCTGATGCTTTCCGCCCTGTGGATCAAGGTCGCCACCTCCGCTGCAATCTTCGCGCTTGCGGCAGCCGGCATATCGGTCCTGTTTGCGCAACTGGGGCTTATCAATCTGGCGCAAATCGCCCTGGTCGGCGTCGGCGGCTGGATCGCCTTGCGTTTGAATTACGCAACGCCCTTGCCATTTTCATTGCTGGTGCTCATCGCCGGCCTGTCCACGGCGCTGATTGGAGCGCTGTTGGCGTTGCCGGCCTTGCGGATGCGCGGGCTGTATCTTGCCCTGGTGACGCTCATGGCCGCCGGCGCATTCCAGATCGTCTTCAACGCTTTCCAGTTCCCCAATGGCGGTGAAGGTTTCTGGGGCGTCGCGCAGAAATCCGCCGCCGACATTCGGTTGCCGGCCTTTGCACAATCCGACGGAGCGTATCTGCGTTACACGATATGCGTTGTGACGCTGGGCTTTGTTCTGGTCGCCCTGCATCGGACCACTGCACCCGGCCGGGCGTGGGCCATGATCCGGCAATCGGAAGCCAATGCGATGGCCGCCGGCGTTGACGTGACGTTCTACAAGATCTGGGCCTTTGCGCTTTCCGGCCTGCTTGCCGGTGCTGCCGGTGCTCTTCTGAGCGGCGCCCTTGGCCAACTGGATGCACGCACGTTCCTGGCCGCCGACGGCATCCTGCTCTTCGCCCTGGTGGTCGTCGGCGGTGCATATTCATGGATCGGCGCTGTCTTTGCAGGGGTTCTCTACAAACTTCTGCCGGCCCTGTTGAACAATCTTGGCGTCAGCGCCGACATCGCCTTGATGCTCTTTGGAGCTGCGCTCTTGCACGCCATCATGACGGCTCCACGCGGTCTGGCCGGCCAGTTGCTGGATGCGATCAGCAGCAAAATTCCGGGTCGCGCCTCATGATCACGATAGACAATCTGACGGTCAAATACGGGGGCTTGGTTGCGCTGGATGCGCTTTCACTGAACCTGACAGAAGACGTAATCGGACTTATCGGTCCCAACGGTGCTGGCAAAACCACGCTGACGAACGCGTTTTCGGGTTTTGCTCCGATTGCCGAGGGCCGAATCGTCCTTGACCAACTTGATCTTCTTGAACTGCCGCCGCACAAACGGTCTCGTCAAGGGCTGGCAAGATCGTTCCAAAAGGTTCAGATCGTTGACGATTTGACGGTCAAGGATCACCTGCTCGCCGTCGCTGACGCGAAATCCATCGCCCGCTCAAACCGAGCCGATGAAGTGGAAATCGCGCTGGAGTTTGTGGGCATTGAAGACAGCCGCCATCAGCTGGGCGCATCGCTCAACCCCTACCAGAAACGCATGACCGAAGTCGCGAAATGCCTTGTTGGCAAGCCGAAACTGATCCTGCTCGATGAGCCGGGAGGCGGCTTGTCGGAAAGCGAGATGCAGCATCTGAGAACAATCATCAACGGGGTGAAATCCCGTTTCGGGTCGCAGATCATCCTGGTCGACCACGATGTGGATCTTGTTCGCGACGTGTGCTCGGCGACGGCCGTGTTGGACTTCGGCAAACTCATCGCGTTCGGGCCAACCCGAGAGGTCCTTCAGGACGAGGCCGTCAAGACCGCCTATCTCGGTCGCTAGAGCAAAGGGCGATAAGTTTGGATCATTTGATGGCTGCAGATCGGCTCCACTCGGCCAGGCGCGTCGCGCAGCGCGATGTGGTGCATCGGGCAAGCGACGCAACGCAGCCGATGGGCCGATATGCAGCCACCCTTCGGGCCGGGCGCTTTTGGCCCCTGGCGTCGTTGGCTTGCACTTGTGGTGGGGTGGCACCACGGCCTGCAATCCGCCTAGCCAGAGACCAAAATCGCCGCGGTCAAATGGTGCAAACTTATCGCCCTTTGCTCTAGTCGGGGAACCGTCATGCTGAAGATCAACAACATCACAATCAAATCGAAAACCAGAACGGTCCTCAACGGGGTTTCGCTGCAGGTGGCCGAGGGACAAATCGTGGCGCTATTGGGTCCCAACGGCGCCGGCAAGTCGGAACTGGTTCTGGGGATTGCCGGGGTCATGCCTCTCACCGCCGGCGGCATCGCGGTAGACGAGACCTTCATCAACGGAGCGGGCGTTGGGGCAATCCGTGCGGCCGGCGTGGCAGCGGTGCCGGAGGGTCACAGGCTCCTCGGCGGCCTCAGCGTTCTTGACAATCTGGCGGCCGCGGGGCCAGCGCTGACAGCCTCTGAGCTTGACGACGAAATTGCAAAGGCGCTCGACGTGTTCCCGGAGCTGGTGCCGCTCAAGGGCCATGTTGCGTCCACCCTATCGGGCGGGCAGCAGCAGATGGTGGCGATCGCCCAGGCTTTGGTTTCCCGGCCCAGATTTCTCCTGATTGATGAAATGTCGCTTGGTCTTGCGCCTGTCGTCATCGACCGGCTCATTTCGGTCGTGCGCGGTCTGAGGGACAAAGGAATCGGCATCCTGCTGATTGAGCAATTTACCCAGCTTGCCCTGGACGTGGCCGACCGCTGTTACATTCTGTCCCAGGGAGAAATACAATTCGAGGGCGCTCCGGCGCGGCTAAAGTCGGAGCCTTCAATCCTCGAGCGGGCTTATCTGGGAGCCTGATCGGATCAATACCCGCCAGACAGGGTGACGGCCTCACCGGTCATGAAGCTGCACGCGTCCGAAGACAGAAAAACCGCTGCGCCGACCATTTCCTCCGGCGTTCCCATACGTCCCATCCAGTTCGCCTGGGCGACATAATCCGCCCAACCCTTGGGGTTGTCCCGGCTGCGGTCAGCGTTGCGGTCGGTGTCGATCAAGCCGGGTGACAGGGTATTCAGCACGACACCGGACTTTGCATATTCGCGTGCCTGGCTCTGGATCAGATTGTGTTGCGCCGCCTTGGTTGCCGCATAGGCCGTGACCACCGGTTTCGGGCCAGACTGGTTGATGGACCCGATGCTGACCACGCGGCCCCAGCCACGGGCTGCCATCAGAGGAAGACTGGTCTGAAGCATCTCGATCGTCGATCGCACGTTGACATCAATCTGGAGCGAAAGGTCGGCCTCGTTGAGTTGCGACAGGGGTGCGTTGATCTGAGCAGACGCGTTGATGACCAGAATATCCAGCCTTCCGAAAAGCTCTTCGCAAGATTCCACCAGTTGCCTGCCCTGCCCGGGCTTCGCGAGATCGCCGAACAGGACCTCACATAACCCAGCCCCGGATTTTATAAGTCTGCAGGTCTCTACAGTGGATTTTTCGGTTTGGCCGTGGACGGCAACGCGCGCACCGGCCGCGGCCAGGCCACGTGCTATTGCCGCGCCGATCCCTCGGCTTGAGCCTGTCACGAGCGCGGTGCGGCCGGTGAGGTCGAAGATTGTCTCGGGGGAAAGGGGCGTCTTCATCCCGTTCTTTCCGGCGAGAAGAGATTTGGCGCCAGCCCCTGAAAACCGGGCTTACAGGCAAAGACCCCGCCCGACAGCGGTGCTTCGGAGAGCGTTGTGGCCGGCAGTCGCGTGCGCGCGCTGGTGATGAAAAGGGTATCGTTGTCGGGGCCGCCGAAACACAAACTGGTGGGGCGCGGCACGGGCAATTCGATTGCAAAATCGAATTCGCCATCGGGTTTGTAACGACGAATCCCCCAGCCGTCCCACAGGGCGCACCAGATCCCGCCTTCCTGATCCACCGTCATGCCATCGGGACGGCCGTCATCCGCCTCGACCTTGGCGAAGACGCGGCGGTTCGACAGGGAACCGGTTCCAGGGGCACTGTCATAGGCATAGATATGACCGGGAACCGTATCGATGAAAAAGAAGGTGCTGTTGTCCGGACTCCAGCCCAATCCGTTGGAAACGGTGATGCCACTTTCTTTCTGGGAAGATCCACCATCGGAGTCGACCCGGTAAAGCCCACCACTGGGTTTGGCGGCATCCATTCTCATCGAGCCCACCCAGATCGCCCCACCGGGACCGACCTTGGCATCATTGAGCCGGTTTTCGGAAAGCCCGCTTTCCGGATGACAAAAGGGCGTCAGATCGCCCGTGTCGAAATCCAGTTTTTCGATCCCATCCAGTGTCGCCACCATGATCCCGCCATCGGTGGTCGGCAGAACGGCGCTGACAAGTTTCTTCAGTTCGCAAATTTCATTGACGCCCGACTCGGGATCGAAGCGGTAGACGGCCGGGCGCAGGATATCGACCCAATAGAGCCGCTGGTCGAACGGGTGCCACACCGGTGCTTCCCCAAGCTGGGCACCCCAGGGAAGAACACAGTCCAGGTCCGCGACCATTCTCGATTGGCTGTTGCGCGGCCGGGGCCGCGAGCTGATGGCAACCGCGCCAGCCGATCCGGTAATCCGCCGGGCCGAGGCAATCAATTCGCGCCCGACCGGGTGAATGTTCGTTTCGTCCAGGCGAGATGCGGGCGCCAGAAGCGCAAGCGCGCCCAGAGGGGTGCCGTCGGGCGCGCCGATCGCGACCGCGACTGCGTTCACTCCGGCCAAATGCTCTTCGTATGAAATGGCGTATCCCCGCACCCGGGTCAGCGCCAGATCCGAATTGAGCGCCGACTTGCTGGTCAGGGTCGAGTCCGTGAAGGAATCGAGCTCCAGCCTGTTGAGCAAGGCACGGCCGATAGACGGCTCCTGGAACGCCAGAAGAACCTTGCCGGCCGCCGTGCAATGCAGCGGCACGCGCTGCCCTGTCGAGACACGGACGCCAAGCCCCGATCCGGAGCGCTCGCTCAGATACAAAACGCGGTCCTGATCAAGCTTGCAAAGGGCGACGGTTTCACCGAGTTCGCTTGAAAGACGCTCCAATTCCGGTGTCGCCACCGAATTCAGGTCAAAGGCGTCCCACACCTTGTGTGACAGTTCCAGAAACCGGGGACCGAGCATATAGGTGCCCTTGGCTTCATCATGCCGGACGAGACCGAATGCGATGAGGGTTCGCAGAATGCGCGCAAATGTCGGCTTCGACATGTCCGACATCTGCTGCAGCTCTGCAAAGCGCAGAGGTTTTTCCGCATCCGCGACCAGGTCAAGCAGACTGAGGCCCTTCGCCAGGGCAGCCGCCCCAGCCGGGACGGTCTTGGCGCGCTCGGTTACCCCATTGTTCGGGCCTGCCTGGCTTGCGCCGCTTCTTCCAGCATCCGACAGATCGTCCATTCCGGTTGAAACCCCAACTCCGTGCGGATCTTCTCGTTCGAGGTCTCATAGTAGACACCTGCACCGGGAAGATCGACCGCGACAACTGGATATCCGGTGATGGCCGACATCCTTTCCAGAGCATCCTGGAAATCGACCGGCGCTGTCGCGCCGAGGTTGTAAACCTTGCCGGCGGCCTGTGGAAGGTCGAGCGCCAGTTTCAGCCCCTGGATCATGTCTCGCGTATCGGTGATGTGCATCCTGAATGGTCGACCATCTTGATTGCGGGCAAGAATGTGCGCCGGCCTTCCCGGGTCTGCGGCCGCTAGAATGTCCGCGATGGCATGGTTTCCCATCTTCCTCTGTTGTTCGATGCGCTGACGCAGAAAAAACCGTGGCCCGGAGAAGAAACTGCCTTCGTCGAGAAGCTCCGCGGCATCCTGCGTATGGGAAAACCGCAGGATGACCGTTTCGAACGATCCGATGCGGTGATGGAACTTCACGAGTTCCTCTCCCAGCAACTTGGTCAAACCATAGGGACTGTTTGCCTGGCAGGGATGATCTTCCGTTATCGGCAGGAAACCTGGCGCGTTTTCCGGATAGACTTCGCCGGAAGAGGCAAAGACGAACCGCTTGACGCCGGCGCCGGCGGCCGCATCGAGAAGGACCCGAGTGCCTTCCACATTGGCCTCGAACATGGCGCCCCGTTCCGACGGCACCCAGGACATGAAGGCTCCAAGATGAAGCACGGCCTGTACGCCCTCGACTGCGTCTTTGACGTCGGCAGCATTCTGCAGGGCGCCCGTTTCTTCGTCGTAACCCGGCGCTGTCTTTCCGGTTGCCCTGATGTCGAAGCCGCGAACCTGGTGACCGGACGCCAACAGGGTATCAACCGCGCGCGAACCGACCCGGCCCGCTGCTCCCGAAACCAGAATTTTCATCGTCAGATCGCCTGCTCTGTCTTGGCGTCGAAGAGGTAAAGATCGTCAGGATCGAACGACAGGGTGAGTTCCTCCCCTTCTTTCAGCGCACCGGCATAGGGAACCCGGGCGATCAGGCCCTTGCTGTTTTCCTCTTCGCCGTCTTCGCTCCGGGCGATCTGGTGTGCATCGTCATGGAAGTAAACGTATTTTTCCGATCCGAGACTCTCGACGAGGCTTGGCCTCACTTTGAAACTGACAGGACCATCGCCAACGCCGATGTTTTCCGGCCGCAGACCGGCAACCACGTCTGACGTCCCATTCAGCCGATGTCCTTCCACGGGTACCGTTGATCCGAACATCTCGATCGTCGGCGCGTCGCCATCCCGCTTGAGTGAGGTCGAAACGAGGTTCATGCCGGGAGATCCGATGAAGCCGGCCACAAACAGATTGACCGGTTTTCGAAACATCGTGTCGGGGTCAGCGATCTGCTGGATCACGCCTTCGCGCATCAACACCACGCGGTCCGCCATCGTCATGGCTTCGATCTGATCGTGGGTCACATAGACCGTCGTCACGCCGATCCGGTTGTGCAGCGCGCTGATCTCCGCACGCATGTGCACGCGCAGCTTGGCATCCAGATTGGAAAGCGGTTCATCCATCAGGAAGGCCTGCGGCTCCCGGACGATGGCGCGTCCGAGCGCGACACGCTGACGCTGCCCGCCCGAAAGCGCCCGCGGCTTGCGGTCGAGCAGATGGGCCACGCCGAGGGTCCTGGCAGAGTCTTCGACCCGTTTGTCGATATCGACCTTGGTCATGCCGCGCATCTTCAATCCAAAGCCGATGTTCTGACGGACCGTCAGGTGCGGATAAAGCGCGTAATTCTGAAACACCATGGCGATATCGCGGTCGCCCGGAGCAAGGTCGGTGACATCCCGGTCGCCCAGAACGACCCGGCCGCCAGACGCCGGCTCCAACCCGGCGAGGATCTTGAGCATCGTGGACTTGCCGCAACCGGACGGTCCGACGAGCACAACAAATTCTCCGTCGTCGATCTCCAGCGAAAAGGGCTTCAAGACCTGCAGGTCGCCATAGTTCTTGTGGACGTTTTCAATGCTGATGCGCGCCATGTTACTTCTCCGCGCCGGCGGTCAGGCCACCAACCAGGTATCGTTCGAGGAACAGGTAGATGAGCAGGATCGGGATCGCGACAAAGACCGCCGCGGCGGAAATCTCGTTCCAGTCGGTGGTGTATTCGCCGCGCATGGTGGCAATGCCAAGATTGGCGGTCCAATTGTCCTGACTGTTGATCAGGAACGTGCGGGCATAGGCGTAATCCGCCCAGCTAAGAACGAAGGCATATAGCGCGGTCGCTGCAAGTCCGGGAGCCGACACGGGCAGGATCACCCGGACCAGCGCGCCAAGCGGCGAACAGCCGTCAACCATCGCCGCCTGTTCCAGCTCACGCGGGATCGTGTCGAAATAGCCCTTCAGCATCCACGTGGTGAACGGGATGATCAGTGTCGAGTGCGCCAGGATCAGCGTCCAGAGCGAGCCCATGATGCCGAGCCGACTGAACAGCGCAAAGAGCGGGATCGCCAGCAGCGTGGCCGGCAACATCTTGGCCGTCAGAATAAAGAGCCCCAGCGAATGCCCACCGCGTACGCTGAAGCGAGACAGTGCGTAGCCTGCCAGCACCGAGACGAACATGGACAGTATCACGGAGCCCACAGCGGCAATCGTCGAGTTCAGCAGCCAAAGCGGGATTGGCCGTTCCGTCAGAACCTTGCCGAAGATGAACCATTGTGGGTTCTCCGGCCAAAAACTCGGCGGCAGGCCCGACAGCTCGACCGTCGTCGAAAGCGCGGTAACGAACAGCCAATAGATCGGGAACAGGATGATCGCCAAAGACGCCAGGACGGAGCCATAGAGTATGAAGCTTTGAAGCGGTGTCCGCTGCATGCCGAAAGTCCTAATACATCGCCTTGGACTGGCGTCCGAGCATGGCGAGGCTGGCGACGACACATATGACCAGCGTCACCACCCCGATGGCAGAGGCATACCCGAACTTGAAAAAGCCAAAGGCCTGATCGTAGGTCATGATGGAGAGCGTCTGAGTCGACTTCAGCGGACCGCCGCCCGTGAGCACCTTGATGATCGAGAAATCGCGGAAGACCCAGAGCATGACCAAGACCAGCATCACGCCAAGCACCGGCATGAGACTGGGGATCGTGATCCAACGAAACCGCTGAAGGGCATTGGCACCGTCCACTTTTGCGGCGGCGTAGTAGTCGTCCGGAATCGATTGCAACCCGGCCAGCGTCATGATGGAGACGAAGGGGAAGCCTTTCCAGATGAACGTCAGTGTCAGCGCCCAGAACGCTGCTCCGGGGGTCGACACCCAGGCAACCATCTGATCCGTGAGGTTCAGCTTGATCAGAAGCCAGCTCATCAGCCCGAATGAACTGTCGAAGATCCAGGCGAAGATCACGACGGCGATTACCTCCGGAACAGCCCATGGCAGCGCCATCGCGACGCGGGCGATGGAACGACCCCGGAATTTCTGATTGACCAGAAGCGCTGTTGAAACCCCGACGACAAGGCTTCCGGCCGTCACCGCGACGACCAGTTTCACAGTAACCCAGCACGCCATCCAGAACTCGGAGGAACTCAAGAGCCTTTCGTAATTCTTGAAGGTAAACGGCTTTCGCGACTCTCCAATCCTGGGCAACTTCACGTCCTGTAGCGACAAATCGATCGAAATGAAGAGCGGATAGGCGATGATGATCAGGACCATCAGCACGGCGGGCGTCAACAGAATATAACCCAGCAGATGCTGGCGGCTGGGGCGGGCAAGATCGAAAAGGCGGAAACCTGAAGGCTTCAGGGCCCTGCGGTCACCCCGGTCAGTCGTCGACATGGTTTCCTCCGATTTCCGCCGGCCCGTGTTGACGGGCCGGCCGGTTGTTCGCGTCGTTCTAGCCGCCCTGGATTTCCTCGGCGCGCTTCTGAATGACCTTGACCACGTCTGCCGGATCGAGGTCCTCAATCAACATACGCTGAACTTCTTCCTGCACCATCTTGCCAAATTCACCGTACTGGATTTCAAGCCCTGTCGGGATCCGGTCGACGCCCGCGGCGGCGGCGGCTTTCTGCGTGTCGACGATGATCTGGAAATGCGGCACATCCGCCTCCACACCGGAGACATCCGCTGTCGGACTTGGTGGCGTGTTTCCGGCCACGGTGGCATAGGTCCGCTGGAATTCGGGCGACATGGCGATCTTGATGAAATCCCAGACGAGTTGCTTTTGCTCATCCGAAATGTCGGCCGCCATGCCCAGGACATTCGATGACCCGCCGACTGGAGGGCTCATCGCCGGCGTGGCAACTTTCAGGGCATCCGCGGCAGCGCCTTTTTGCATCGTTCCGTAGAGCCACGGACCGTCCAGGCGCAGGGCGATCTTGCCATCGGCAAACAGTTTGCGCACTTCGCCTGCCGACATGTCGCGCGGTGTCAGGCCTTCGTCATAGACGGTTTTCCAACGGGTCAGTCCCTCGATCATTTCAGGGGTGTCGATGGTGATCTTGCCATCCTTGTCCGTCCAGTACGCGCCTGCATCGAGCACGTAGTTCAACATTTCGGTCAGGTACTGACCCGCACCGCCCTTGGTCTCGTGTCCGGTGCCGAACTGGTCCGTGATACCGTCACCGTTGAGGTCCTTGGTGGTGGCCCGTGCCGCAGCAAGAAACTCTTCGTAATTCGTCGGGACTTCAACACCGGCTTCGGCCAGAATGTCAGGATTGTAGGCCATCATGAACCCGAAATAGAGCAGCATGATACAGGCGGTTTCACCGTTCCAGGTACAGGTGCCCTGTCCGGCCCAGCCGCTCATGTCGATCCCGTCCTTTGCCAACCACGGATCAAGATTTTCCATCCAGCCGTTCTCGGCAAAGTTCTGATATTCGAACGACGCCAGATGGACGATATGCGGCGGCTGGCCACCGGCAAAGAGCGTGGTCATGGTATCAGCATAGCTGGCGCGCTCGACCTTGGTGAATTCGATCTCGACGCCAGGATGTTCGGCTTCGAACTTCTCGATGGCTGCCTTCCACCAATCGCCCATGCCTCCATCGTCCACTTGCCAGGAGACAAATTTCAGGGTTTCGGCGGAAGCGCCGGTCAGCGCGCTGGTTGCCATGAGGCCCGCGGTCAACGCAGCAATCATGGACTTCTTCAACAGGGAATTCATGGTAGGTCTCCTCTCTATTGGTCCTTTTCAAACACGTCGCAGAAGGCTCAGGGCCTCCTTACTTGGTTCGACGCCGAGCCCCGGACCTCCCGGCGGCGTGTAGCGCCCCTCGGCGCATTCCATTTCGCCGCGCAGAAGGCGGCGATTCGGTTCAAAAATCGAATGTTGAAACTCGTGCGCGACCACGGCTGGCAGCGCAGTGCTCGCTTGAAGACTGGCGGCAAGAAAAATGCCCGCACCGATCGTTGCGTGCGGGATGATCTTCAAGCCGTGCTGATCGGCCAATCTGCCGATACGCATGAAATTGGTGATGCCCTTGTGACCCATCTCGGGCTGCACAATGGTGATCCGGCATCGATCGATCCGCTGCAGCAGATCCCAGTGGGTGCGCCATTCCTCGCCGACGGCAATTGGCGTTTCAACTGCGGCGCAGACCGTTCCCAGGCCCGCGATGTCCTCGGTTCGGACCGGTGCTTCTGCAAACCACAGCCCATGGGGTTCCATGGCGCGTATCTGGCCAATCGCCTCGTCTGCGGTCTGGTTCCAGTGCATGTCGGCCGCAATCCTGGCATCGGCACCCAGGGCAGCACGCAAGGCTTCGATTTCTGCGGTCGGTCCGTCGTCGGCGACAGGTGTTGCAAACTTGAAGGCGTCGAAGCCGCGGTCCTGCCATTTCAGAGCCAGTTCCACACGCTCCGACAGTGCCTTCGCCGGCAGGCCCGACACGTAAGCAGGGATCGATGGGTTGACCTGATCCCCGATCAGCGCGGCAACGGGTTTGTCCGCGATCCGCCCGGCAATGTCCCAAAGCGCGATGTCAATGGCGGCAAGGGCATCGACATAGAACCCGCCTGTGTAGCCGCGGACCCTCATCAGATCATAGTTGTCATCATAGATCGCCGCTGGGTCGGTCGGATCGCGACCAATGGTGAAATCCGCCAACAGGTCGGAGATGATCGCTGCGACCGCGCCGGGCGCCACGAGGCCATAGGTCTCGCCCCAACCGACAATGCCACCGGCAGTCTCGATCCGGACAAGGATGGATCTGTCAAAGACCGGATAGACGGTTCGATTGCCTTTGCGGACAAGATAGCCCCTGGCATTCGGCTCCTCACCCTCGCGCACCGCTCCCAGATAGGGCGTGTCCCTTGGCAGGGTCAGCGTGAATACCTCGACCGACTTGACCGTGTCCGTCATACCGCGCCCCGGATCGGAGCGGCCTTGATGACACCCAATTCGGTCAGGTTTGCATCAATATCCGCGGTCGCCACAGCATCCAGCTCAGGCGTCGGCGCGCGTACGACGGCGTTGGTTAAAACGCCGCGCCGCATCAACGTGTGCTTGGTCAGCCGCATCCGGTAGACGGCCTGAAGCACCAGCAGCGGAAGTGTGCGAACATAAATGTCGCGAGCCGTTGCGTGGTCGCCGCGCCGCCAGGCTGCGTCCAGCGCGACATGCTCATCAGACAACTCAAGCGCCGGCATGGCAGCGCACGCGCCACGGGCATACTCATCGAGAATGTACCGGGCACCGCCACCCCCGATGACACCGAGAAGGTGCGCGGGGCGATCCCGAAGGATCGCGGTAATGGCGGGCCCGGCTGGGAGGGTCTCTTCCTTGACGTAAGCAATCTGCGGAATCGTTCGGGCAACGTCCAGGATCGTCGCCGGCGACAGGTCCGAACCGCGTGGAGCCGGCGCGTTTTGCAGGATGATCCTGATATCAGGCAGCTCGGCGGTCACCGAGCGCAGGAAAGCAGAGACATCTTCGGGACGCGATCCCACGGATATCGGCGGCTGGATCATCAGCAAGTCCACGCCGAAGGCCTGAGCGGCCTTCCCATGCGCGATGACGGAGGTCGCGGTCTCCGCACTGGCGCCCGCAACCACGGGGAAGGCGCCATCTGCGGCAGTCACGACCTGGCCCAATAGCAACTCGCGCTCTTCTGCCGAAAGGTGCTCCACTTCACTGGCAAAGCCGGGAAAGACTACGCCCCCCACTCCGGACGTGCGTGCATAATCCACCAGGCCCGGCATCGCACCGAGATCAATGCCGCCGGCTTCGGTGAACGGTGTCGGCAGGACCGGCAGAATACCTGAGAGTTCGCTGCTCAACGCTAGGTCCATATTGTGATACTTATATTCATAATTTGATACTAATCCAGAACTCCTTCCGAGGCAAGCCTGTTTGAACAGGCTCGATAACCGACCGACGGCGGCGGATCGGAAACGCTTGCACCGATCGACCAAATGCCCATTGAAAACTGAGCGAAGCCAGCAGCCCGGAGCCGATCGAAGGGTTGCTAGCCTCCACAAACGAAACTCATTGACTTATTCGTTCGACCGAATTAATTATTATGCGAGGAGTATTCGATGGCCAGAGTCACCGCAGAGCGTGTCAAGGAATCCAAGCGTCAGCTTCTGGATGCCGCCCAGAAGGTTCTTCTGGAGGAGGGCTATGCCGGCCTTTCGACCCGTCGGGTCGCCGAAGCGGCCAACACCCAGATGAGCCAGATCCAGTACCATTTCGGGTCGAAGGAAGGGATGATCCTGGCGCTTTTCGAACATCTGAACGCCCAGTTGATCGACCGCCAGACCCAGACCTTCGACAACCCCGACCTGAAGGTTTCCGAGAAATGGGACCTGGCCTGCGACGCCCAGTTGATCGACCGCCAGACCCAGACCTTCGACAACCCCGACCTGAAGGTTTCCGAGAAATGGGACCTGGCCTGCGACTATCTCGATGACGACATCGCCTCGGGATATGTGCGTGTGCTGATGGAATTGACGGCTGCAGGATGGAGCAAACCCGTCATCGCCGAGGCAGTGAGAGCTGCCTATGCGCAATGGCGCGACCTGATCCTGCAACTGGTCCGCCAAATCGAGGAAGAAACCGGCACCCTAGGCCCCTTCACCGCGGAAGACATCGGCGCCTTGGTCAGCGCCGGCTTCATCGGGGCCGAAGCCGCAATCATGCTGGATTACGAATCCTCAAAAATCCCCTTCCGCGACGCGCTGCGGCGCTTCGGCAAGGTCATCGAATTCTACGAAAGGAGCGGATGATGCGTGCGATGCTTCCCCATACCGAAGGCACCGTCGACCGTAACGGCGTCAATATCCACTACGAGATCTATGGCGCCGGCGATCACACAATTGTCTTCGTGCCGACCTGGGCGCTGGTTCACTCCCGCGTCTGGAAGGCGCAAGTGCCTTATTTTGCCGAACACTTCCGTGTCATCACATTTGATCCACGCGGCAATGGCAAATCTGACAGACCCGATGAGACCGCAGCCTACGCGATCGAGGAAGTGATCGAAGACGTGCGTGGCGTGATGGACGAAACGGGCACGGACAAGGCCACGCTGGTCGGGTTCTCGTTTTCCAGCGCGATCGCCTTTGCCGCGGCGTCCCGATTGGCGCACAGAGCCGAGGCCGTTGTGTCCTTTGGCGCCTGGACCCCCATCGTTGAACCCCTGAACTTTCGCAAGAACGTTCAGGCCGACTCGGACGACGCGGTCAAATTCTCCTATGGCTACTGGCGCAAGGACTATGCCGGCTTCCACCGCTGGTTCTTTGACCGGCTTCATTGCGAACCGCATTCAACCAAGCAGAAAGAAGATTCCATTTCCTGGGCGGCGGAAGGCGATGCCGAAATGCTGATCCACACCCAGGAAACCCGGGTCCAGCAAGGCGTTCCGATTTCCGACGAGACCTATGCGGCGGTGCAATGCCCTTGCCTGTTGATCCACGGGCTCGATGACCGGGTCACGCCCTATCAGGGCTCGGAACGGATCGCAGAGCTGACCGGCGGCGAATTGCATCTGATGCCAGGTGTCGGCCACGCGCCGCACGCCCGCTTCCCGGCCAAGATCAACACGCTGATGCGGGATTTCCTGGCCAGACATCTTGGCACCCATAAGCCAGTGCAGCGGAAGGCGTCGAAGCCCAAACAGGCCCTCTACCTGTCCTCGCCCATCGGTCTCGGCCATGCACGGCGCGACCTTGCGATCACCCGCGAATTGCGCAAGCACCACCCGGACCTGCAGGTCGACTGGCTGGCCCAGGATCCGGTGACCCGGTTTCTCGAGGCCAATGCCGAAACCATTCATCCGGCGAGCCGCCTCATGGCCAATGAAAGCGCCCATATCGAAGCGGAATCCGGTGAGCATGATCTGCACGCCTTCCAGGCCATCCGCCGAATGGACGAAATCCTGATCAAGAATTTCATGATCTTCCAGGAGGTGTTGGAGGAACAGAAATACGACCTGGTGATTGCCGACGAGGCCTGGGATGTGGACCATTTCTGGCACGAACATCCCGAACTGAAGCGCGCCCAGATCGCCTGGTTCACCGATTTCGTCGGTTGGGTTCCATTTGCCGAAAACGGCCCGCACGAGGCGTTTCTGACCACCGACTACAACGCCGAGATGATCACCCACGTGGAGAGCCGGCCGGAGGTGCGCGATCGCTCGATTTTCGTGGGCACGGATGCCGATATCGTCGACATGTCGTTTGGCGAGGGTTTACCGCAAATGCGTGAGTGGATCCCCAGGCATTTCGAGTTTGCCGACTACATCATCGGCCAACATCCGTCCGAATTCGGCAGCCGCGACGATTTGCGGGCCGAGTTCGGCTACGATGACGGACAGAAGATCTGCATCGTTTCGGTTGGCGGCTCGGGCGTCGGCGGCAACCTGATCCGGCGCATCCTGCAGGCCTACCCGTTGGCCAAAGCGCGGATCCCCGAATTGCGGTTGATCGTTGTCGCAGGCCCACGGCTTGACCCGGCGCAATTCGACGTGCCCGGAGGGGTCGAGATGCGTGCCTTCGTCCCCAATCTCGACCGCCATCTGGCGGCCTGCGACCTGGCGCTCGTCCAGGGCGGTCTGACCACCTGTATGGAGCTTGCCGCTGCCGGCACGCCCTTCCTCTATTTTCCGCTAAAAAACCATTTCGAGCAGAATTTCCACGTCGCCAGCCGGCTCGATCGTTACAACGCCGGACGACGGATGACCTACGGCCAAAGCGGGCCGGAAGACATCGCCGAGGCCATGCTGGCAGAACTGGAGACCCCACGTATCCCACATCCTGTCGCTGCTGACGGTGCCGCGCGCGCCGCGGGCATGCTGGCAGGGATGCTCTGATTGCGGAGGGACAGACCATGAAACTGAACACCAGCCTCGCACGTGAAGCGATTTCGGCCGCTGCAATGAACGGCATGCCGCGATACGAGTTCGAACTGAGTGACAAGGGGCAAGGACCCGCCGTTTTGATGCTTCCCGGATCTTACGCAACGCCGGCGGCGTGGAAAGGCATCGAACGGGCCCTGTCCGGCTCCTACCGACTGCTGTCCACCTGCCTGCCGGGCTATGGGACAACGCCGGAGGTCCGGCCAGACAATGACCCGGATGTCAGCCGCATGATCGAGTTTGTCGGACAGGTTGTCGATGCCGTGGATGAGCCGTTGCATGTGGTTGGACATTCCTGGGGAGCGCAGCTCGCACTCGCGGCCGTCCTGACAGAACGCATCGCACCGATCAGCCTGACTTGTTTCGAAGCAAATCCGCTCTTCGCCCAACGGGCCGATGGGGCTTTTCCGTGGCGACCCGCAATCGAGCGAATGGTTCAGGCGTTCGAAAACGCGCTCGCTGCGAGCGATCCGGACGCAGCCGCGATCATCATCGACTTTTACAGCCGCGACGGTGCCTTCGGTTCAATGCCGGATGCCGTGCGCAGCTTTTGCCGGGAATCAGCGCCAACCAACCTGCGTGATTGGTATTCGACAGCGACCTTCACACCGCCTTTTGCGGCGTTTTCGACAATCGACCTGCCGGTCACGCTGGTCCGTGGCAGCAAAACGCCCCAACCAATCATCGACCTGACCGATGACCTTTCCCGGCACATGCAGACGGCGACGGTCGAGGTGGTGGAGGAAGCGGATCACTTCCTCATTTCGACCCACGCGGCTGAATGCGCGCGAATTCTGGAAGCGAGTGTCGAAAACGCTAGCCGTCTAAGCGGAACGGCTTAGCATCTGTTCGGCGCGCAGGATCAACGGCTTGTCGATCATCCGGCCGTCCACCTCAAACACGCCGCGCCCGTCCTTCTCGGCCACCGCGGCGCTCTCGACAACCCGGCGCGCCCAGTCAAGCTCGGTTTCAGTCGGCGAGAATACGTCGTTGAGCACGCCCACCTGACCCGGATGCACCGCATAGCCACCGACCGTGCCGAGAGCCCGGGCATGGTCGGCAGCGGATCGGAGACCTTCCAGGTCGCGGAAATCGGACATGCTGGCCGGGATCGCATAGGACTGGACACCGGCGGCTCGTGCCGACTGAACAACCTGATAGGCGGCCGGGCGCAGAAGGTCCGGCGTGGCAGCAACTCCCATGGAATTCGCGTAATCCTCGACGCCAAGCGTCAGGCCCGACAGGCGCTTCGAGCAGCCCGCTATTTCGGCAACGTTCGTCATGCCAGCGGCCGATTCCAGCATCGCGAACAGCCGGATTTTTCCAGCTTCCAGATTGCGGGAGGCTTCAAGTTCTCCGATCAGCGCATCCGCGACGCGTAGGGACTCGGCATTTTCGCATTGGGCGAGATGAATGGCCGAGACACCCGAAATGACGCAAGCGTCCAGGTCCCGAAAGGCCGTCAGCCACATCGGGTTGATCCGAACCGTCACGTCGATGTGGGGCGACAGTCGCTCGACTGCACCGGCAAGGGCCGCTCTCGCCTCCTCCTTGCGGCTGACAGCGATGCTGTCCTCAAGGTCAAGCACAACCGCATCCGCACCGCGCTCGGGAGCCTTGGCCAGGAACCGCTCTTCCAGAACAGGGACGAACAGGAGCGAGCGCCAGGTCACAGCACGCCTCCTTCCGCGAGCGCCTTTTGGGCTGAACTGTCATAGCCGAGCTCGGTGAGGATATCCGCATTGTCCTGCCCAAGCTTCGGAGCCGGCGCCCGGACCGCGCCCGGCGTCTCACTCAGGCGAGGAAAGGCCTGGTGCATCGGCAGACGCTCCAGGTCGTCGTCTTCATAATCCTGCAGGACTTCCCGCTCGCGAATGTAGGGGTGATCGATGAGATCGGCGATGTCGCAGATCGGACCGACCGTCACACCGTTCGCTTCGTAATAGGCGAGATTGTCTTCGAGCGTGCGCGTCGCCATGACGTCGGCAATGATCTGGTCCAGCTCGGCCGAATTGTCGATCCGCGCCTTTGACGTCCGATATTTCGGATCATCGATCAGTTCAGGACGCTCGATCGCCCGGGCGAGTTTCTCCCACATGGACTGCATGGACGCCGACATGGCGATGTGTTTGCCGTCCTTTGTGGGATAGAGATTGCGCGGCGCGGCGACGTCGCTTGAATTGCCCTTTCTTTGCGGCACGGAGCCGGTCGCCTCGTAGGCGGCTGCCCAGGGCCCGAGAATGGCAAAAAGCGGCTCGAACAGGGAGAGATCGACCACCTGGCCCTTCGCGGTTCCGTTGTTGCGGGCAATGATGGCGGCCAGCACGCCGCCAAACCCGGCAAGTCCCGCCACCATGTCGGCCAGCGCCAGTGGTGGCAGCAGCGGTGGCTTGTCCGTCCAGCCGGTCATGGCGGCGAAACCGGACATGCCCTCGATCAGACTGCCGAAGCCGGGTTTCTGCCGGTAGGGGCCGGTCTGCCCCCAGCCCGACACCCGCACGACCAGCAGGTTTTGATTGATCTCCCAGAGCTTCTCCGGTCCGAGATCCCATTTCTCCATGGTGCCGGGCACGAAGTTTTCGCACAGGATGTCAGACGTCGAGATCAGTTGCTCGAGGATCTTGCGTCCCTCGGCGCTTTGAAAATTCAACGACAGGCTTCGCTTGGAGCGGGCATAGACCTTCCACCAGCTCTCTGCTTCGCCGAAATGTCTGAGATCGTCGCCACGACCCGGTCGCTCGATCTTGATCACCTCGGCGCCGAAATCAGCCAGCATGTGGGTCAGCATATTGCCCGCGGCCAGACGGGTCATATCCACGACTCTCAGCCCGTGAAGCGGGCCTTTGGCGTCCGGCGAATAGGCTGTCTTCATCGTGAGAACCTCTTGATTATCCATCTGACAGGCGTTTGCGGTCTCGCACCAGGATCCAGGCGGCGAACGGAGTTGCGGCCAGAAGAAACAGCGCAAAGGGATGGTCCAGAATGGCCGAAGGGCTTCGGCTCAACAGGATGACGGATTGGCGAATCGACAGTTCGATCATCGGCCCGAGAACAAGCCCGATGATGAAACAGACGACGGATATCTGCAGCTTCTGCATCAGGAAGCCGAGCACCGCGAAACCCAGCATCAGCCAGACCGCAAAGAAGCCGCCCTGACTGATGTATATGCCCACCACGCACAGCAGCAGCACGATCGGGTAGACGATGTATGGCGGCACTTTCACGATCAGCGCAAAGATCCGCAGGCCGACGCTGCCGATCGCCAGCACCATGACATTTGCCATGATCATGGCGGCAAACAGTCCGTATATCAGTTGGGCGTTGCGTTCGAAGATCAACGGCCCGGGCGTAACACCATGGATCAGGAAAGCACCGACAAGCAGCGCTGCTGTCAGATTGCCCGGAATGCCCAGTGTCAAAAGCGGAATGAGGTTGGCGCCCGAGACGGCGGAGTTGGCGCTTTCGGTTGCGGCAATGCCCTCCGGCGCACCCGTTCCGAGTTTCTCCGGAGCCTTGGAAAAGCGCTTGGTCGCCGAGTAGCTCAAAAAAGCTGCCAGCGTCGTACCGAGGCCCGGCAGAGCGCCAATTGCCGTGCCGATGCCGGCACCGCGAATGACGGGCATGCGCAAGGCCAGAAACTCCTGAAACGAAAGCCGGTCCTGCCCCTCGCTTTGCGCCGAAACCTCCGCGTCGTCCCGGCGATGGGTCCGCCCCTCCCGCAGACGCATGATGATCTCCGGCACGGCGAGCACGCCGATCGCGACGGCAGCGAGCGGCAGTCCGTCAAAGAGCTGGATCTGGCCGAATGTGAAGCGTGGTGATGCCGTCTCCGGATCGATCCCCACGGTCGCCAGAAGTGCGCCGAGCGCGGCGGCAAAGATGCCCTTGGCCAGCGAGCGGCCGGACAAGGAGGCGATCAGCGTCAGCGAAATCACGAGGATGGCCGCCAATTCCACCGGCCCTGCCCTCAGCGCAAATATGGCGAGTGTTGGCGCAAGAAGGATCAGAACGAGATCCGAACAGCTGTCACCCGCAACAGAGGAATAAAGCGCTGTCTGCAACGCCCTGCGCGGCTTGCCTGATCTGGCCAGCGGATGACCGTCCAGCGTGGTGGCTGCCGAGTGCGGCTCGCCGGGTGTGTTGAGAAGGATCGCGCCGATCGCACCCCCGAAACCGCCGCCCTTCATCACGCCGACCAGCATACCGATCGCCGACAGTGGCGCCATGGTGAAGGTCAGCGGGATGGCCACGGCGATGGCCATGGGCGCGTTCAGCCCGGGAATGGCACCGATCACGATGCCGATGACGACCCCGGCCACCACCGAGACGAAGGTCGAAAGCGACAAGGCATCCAGAAATGCGGCAACAATGATATCCATTTCGTTCGCCCCTCTGCTCTAAGGCAATGGCAGCTCGAGGCCCCACCAGAACACCGCGTAAATCACTGCGGGTGCAGCCAGCATGTTGAAGACATAGGCCCAAAGCGGTGCACCGGAGTGGATCAGCGTGAAGGCCAAAAGACCCAGTGGTGCCGCAATCCAGAAACCCGAATAGGGTCGACCCAGGGCCTGGCCCGCGTACCCCATGACGATCAGCATGGCGCCGACGGAGATGACACAGATCGCGAGGTGTCCAACATCGCCCCAGGTCAAGCTACCGGCCAACGGATCGGCGCCGACACTCCTGATGTTCTGGGCGGCGAGGATCACGCCGAGAGCAACCATCAGCCACGCCAGCGAGCGCGGTGCCAGACTTGGCGGAAGGCCGAAGCTGCCGGCATCGTTCACCTGCGCCGGAATGATCCAGACGATCAGGAGCAATCCGAAGAGAGCAATGACGATACCCAGTATCAGGTCCGTTCGCACGCGCGCCAACACCTTTGCGTCGGCGCGCTCCTCGGGAGAATGTGCCACGGTCGATCAGTCCGCAATGACCGCGAGGAGTTCCTTGTAGGCCGTCGCATCGCTGGCAACGGATGCCTTGGTCTCGTCACCGGTTCGGAAGGTTTCGAAGCCGCGGAACTTGTTGTTCACGAAGTCCCTGAATGCCTCGGACTGAACCGCCTGTTGTAGTGCCTCTTCGAGCGTCTTCCGTGCTGCCGGATCCATGTCCTTCGGTCCGAAGAAAACCGCAGCTTCGCTGGCAGCAACATCATATCCGAGTTTCGACAGTGTCGGGATTTCAGCGTGCTCGGCGATGCCCTCCGGGTTCAGTGCGGCCACCACCTTCAGCGCACCATCTTCCATCATCGGCAAGGCGTTCGACCCGGAGAAAGCCAGATCGACGTGACCGCCCAGAACCGCCTGACGGGCGCCCGCTCCGCCGCGGGTCGGCACGATATTCACGGCAATGTCTTCCTTCTTGCCGATGAACTGGATGATGGCCCGATCAAGGGGAATGATCGAGGCATAGTTGATCCAACCGCGTTCCTTGGCAGTTTCGAGCATGCCTGCCCAATCGCTGTAAGGCGCGTCTGCCGGCGCAGCGTAAACGGTGCGATACCCGTGAGTCGTCGCAATGTAGTCGACATCGTCGGCGGTGTAGGCAACCCGTCCGGTGAGTGGCGTAAAGGCAAAGGTCGTGGCAACGGCAAAGCCGATATTATAGCCATCGGCGGGTTGTTGGCGCACATATTCGGTCGCGACCGCGCCGCCGGCGCCACCACGGTTTTCTACGATAACCTTCTGTCCCAGGATGGATTCCAGTTCGCCAGCCAGAATGCGCGCTGCCGTGTCACTGCCGCCTCCGGCGCGGAAACCCACGATCAGATTGATCGGCTTCTCGGGATATTCGGCAAGCGCGGGCGCAGCCATTGCCAAGGCCGCCGTCACAGCGATCAGATGCTTCATAAATCTCATGGTTCTCTCCTCCCACAGGATGCCGGGGCCCCTGTGACCCAAGCGATCCCGGCAAAATAGCCAACGCGGAAGCTATCAGGAAATACTATGTTGAAATAATCATTATTGCATTTCATTATAGTCACCATGATCGAAAACAAACATCTCAGGAGCTTTCTTCGGGTTCTCGACCTTGGGAGTTTTTCCAAGGCGGCCCGTTCGCTCAACATCGCCCAGCCAGCCCTCAGCCAGCATGTGAGGAAACTGGAAGACGCGCTGGGCACGGTCCTGCTGGAACGAAGCGCGCATGGGGTGAGGCCGACCGCCGCGGGCCGGGACTTCAGCGCATCAGCACGGGAAATCCTGTCGCTTGTCGAGACCGCCGAACGGCGGTTCAAATCGGGCGCCGATCAGCTCTTCGGCGAGGTGCGTCTTGGTCTGCCAGGTTCGGTGTGCCCGGTTCTTGCACCACCCCTGATAACGGCAGCTGCAAGCCGCTTTCCCAACGTCCGGCTGGTCATATCAGAGTTCATGAGCGGTGACCTGGCCGTCATGCTGCGCGAGGGGCGAATGGACGTGGCCATGCTCTTCAATATGTCGGAAAGCGACGACTACACATCCGAACCGCTGGTGACCGAAGCCCTGCACCTGATTGGCGCTCCCGATGCGCCGCTGGTCCGCAACGACCGGGTGCCGGCACGGAAACTGGTCGACGTACCCTTGGTTGGGACACTTCTGCCGCACGGACTTCGTCTGCTCGTCGAGCGCTGGTCGACCTCATCCGGCATTGCCCTGACCTTTGCCTATGAAGCGGACGCGCCGACGGTTCTGGTGCGTCTGGCCTCCAGCGGCGTGTGCTATTCGCTGGTCTCGAAAGCGGCGATCGACCGGGAAATTGCCGCAGGGCAGTTGGCAAGTGCAGAAGTGGTCGACCCGCCCATCGAGCGAACCGCGTGCATCTGCTCTTCAAAGCGCATGCCTCCGGATGCCGCCAGAGACGAGATTGTCGGTCTGGTCCGGGAAACGGCGCTGACCCTTGTTTCGGAGAAACAGTGGCCCGGCGGACGGATGGTCAATTGATTGTTCGACGCAGGCCAATCTCAAAATATCGAAAGCGTAGTGGTTTCTGATGCTTTTCCGATTGTGCCGGGACCAGCATCGAAAGAAGCCCGATTCGTATTTCCAGCGACGTCTTCGAGACTGTGATCAAATCTTAGACGCTCAGTGCCAGCCCACGGCTCATTGGGCTTGAAGACCCAATTCGCACCGTCGTCGCTTTCGATCCGGCCACCCACCGACTGATCGTATTGGTTTACTACGGTAATCAGCCCTGAAGACATGCCTTGATCCATGATGCGGTCAAACCTTAGTTGAAACGCATCGCGCGTTCCGATTTCGGGGGAACTCAAACCCCATTTGCTTGGATCAAGAGCCCGTCGCTCTGCCGGACCGACGATAAGCGGTAGTCGCACGTCGTCGCCAAGGCGCTTTGCCGCTGCGCTCTTGATGCTACCGGAAATCACCAGCGAATAGCGCCGTCCGGACTGGAGCGGCGCGCCTTCAGTCAGGTTCGGACCCACACCCTGCTTAATACGGCCCGGATCGAAGAGCAGCGTCAAACGACGCTGCTCCCGGTCCCAAAGCTCCGTACCGAGATTCAGAAACGGGCTCTGCACGGTCGATCCATCTGATCGTTCCAGCCTGATTGCGTTGCCGACCTGGCCCAGAGCCATTGGTTCGGAAAACATCAGGTAGAGGCGAAGCGTGTTTTCCGGAATCACAGAGGCTCTCGGTGAATGCCACAACAGCTTAGGAGGCGTGGCGTCTGTCCCCTTTACCGAGAGCGAAGTTTCAAAGTCTTCGATCCCCTCAAGATCGAGACGAAAACGGTATTCAGCGCCTGGCTGCAACCGAAACCGTGGATAGACGACAAGCGTATTGTCAATCTCGCCTGCCGACAACGCCATGCTTTTAGCGCCGACCATCTCGTTGTGTTGAAGAAAAATGCCCTCGGGGTCATCGACCAGGTTTTGACGCCGCGTGGGCTCAAGACCGTAAACCTTGATTGCACCTGAAGAACTATCGAGGACAACCTCGACCTCAGCCAACGCAGATCCGGGCGAGAGAACAAGTGCGGCAAGCAGTGCCTGCCACACGAATGTTTTGGTGCCGGTCATCAGTTGTACTGCAACGGCGGATCGACATGAAAGCCGAAGGGGTCGGGCGCACCCTCCCAGTTCATTTCGACGATGTGGTCCGAGCGTTCGAAGAACATCGGCATGGCCAATGTGTGCATTTCGAGCACTCTTGGGTTCTCGGGATTCTCCCGCACCGTGACAGCCCAGGTTTCATCCACGGTGTCGAGATGTACAACACCGCTGATGGGGATCGGCGTATATTCGGCGCCGCCAATGCCAAAGAGCGGCTTGACGCCCTCACCGAACGGCATGGCTTCCGCACTCGCAAGTGTCTCAAGCGTATAGGAGGCGGCGCTGCGATGGGTGTTGGTAACCAACACATTCTGCGCACCGGACCACGCATTTGCATAGGAGACCGTATCAACGGGAGAGTTTCCATAACCAAGCTCGGCTATCATGGTGCCACGCACCTGCTTGCCGTCTTCAAGATCGCTGAGCGGAATGCGTACAACAGGAGTGCATCCGTAAAGCGCAATCAAGGTTGGAACGCCGTTCAACTCGACGATGGTTTGCGTGACAATGGGTGCCCGGGTTTCCCATTGGGCATGGACGGCATGCCAGATTTCAATCTTGGATGCGCCAACCTCGCCCTCGAACGGATAGCTGATCCGTCGAAGCGTGGAATCGAACTCCTCATTCGACACACCGGCGACAAAAATCTCACCGTAATAGTAGTCGATATCGGTAATCGCGAGCGCGTAAAGCGGGCGCCCAAACTCAATGGCTTCGTCCTGCGGGATTGCACCGACGTCCTGCTTCGAGTGTGCCGCCTTGCCAAGGTCTACGGGTTCGATCTCACCTTGATTGACCCTGAGGATAAGGGCCTCAGCGTCGGGCCCGAGGCCTCTATGGACCGAAAGGAAGACTTGCTTGGTTGGTTTGTGCACGACGATGTCATTGATTTGGACCTGGTCGGCAGGAAGGCCGACCAATCTTCCGATCTCGGCGTTGATATCATTGAAAATCGTACGACCCTCGAAGGTCTTTGCCCGCCCGAGTTCATAACCCGATTGGTCCGTCAACTGGCTATCAGACAATTCGAAGGCGTGCACGATTCCGGCTTTCGAATCACCCACGAACAGAGTGTTTGCGTTGTCGAAGGCCAGTGCGCCTGCACTCTTCAGTAGGGCACCGTCGGCAAATGCTACGCTTGTAGCGGAAAGCAAGAACGCGCTGAAGCTTAGTGTTTTGAGAAGGGAATTCATTGAATTTCTCCGGTTGGTCGTTGCGAAATCTAGAATAATGATTGCTTTTTTCACAACAATCTTTTCATTTGGAACAACAAGTTCCATTGGATTGAACATTTAGCGCACGACAAAGCTTCGAATGCCAATACCAGCAAGGTCTCAGCCTTCGGACTGCATATGCGCTCCGAAGGCATCCCGGAAATCAGGATGCCACCGACTGAGCGCCGGTCGGTTTTCGATCATATCCCCGGCGTTCCAGGCAATGCGCTTCTCGTCAATGTCGCGGGTCACGTCATTGTCCGGGCACAGGATGTAGAAGTCGCCGCGGTTCATGCTCTCGACAAAGAAGGCGACGGTCTGATCTGCTGTCCAGGCGGATGCCGGCTTTTCGGACGCATTGATCATGCCGGTGTAGACAAAGCCCGGGATCAACAGATGCGCGGTGATGCGGTGACCATCACCGGTTCGCAACTCGTGTGAAAGGGCTTCGGTGAAGGCCTTCAGTGCCGCTTTGGAGACATTGTAAGCCGGGTTCCCGGGTGGCGTGGTAATGCCTTGTTTGGATCCCGTGTTGATAATCGCGCCCGGCCTGCCCCGAGCTATCATATTGGGCGCGAAAACCTGTGCACCGTGGATGGCTCCCCAGAGGTTCACACCCAGCATCCGCTCCCATGGCTCCGGCGACCCCAATGTCGAGGATTGACCGCCGACGCCCGCATTGTTCATCAGGATGTCCGCCCCTCCGAACCGGTCTGCTACCTGTTTTTCCAGAGCTTCCAGTTGCGTCCGTTCCGCCACATCAAGTTCGGCCGTCATGACGTCGGCCGCACCCGCGTGACGAACGACATCGGCGGCTTGAGATAGCTTGTCTCCATCCCGGTCGACGAGCACCACCCGCATTCCGAGGCCGGCAAAATGCACGGCGGCAGCCAGACCAATGCCGGACGCGCTGCCGGTGACAACAGCGACGGATTCGGATCGGAGTGTAGAATGAGCCATGAACAGGTCCTTTTTCTTTTGCAAGAGATAAGCAGACCCATCGCAAGATGGGCCTGCCCGGAGCCTCAAGCCGCGTTCTCAGTTGCCGTGTTCAGCTTCAGCATGCCCTCCATGCCATAGGCCGTGAACAAGGCTTGGGTGACCTGCTCTGCCTGTTCGTTGTAGGGAATGATGGGATCCGCCATTCCGCTTTTGTCGACTTCATAGCGAAACGATCGTTTGCCCGGCGCGGTATGGATCACCTCCACGACAGCATCGGCCACGATCTGCGGCACTTGAAGCGGGTTGCCTGCCAGTGATTCTCCCATGCTTTGCAGCATGGCGTCTGGGGCCCCTGCGAGGTCGCCATAGCCGGCGTCGCGGTCCGGCGACGAGGGCGCGATCAGGTTGGCAAAGAAGTTTGTCGGGAAACCGCCGGGTTCGATGACGGCCACGTCGACCCCCGATTGGCTCAGCTCCCACCGATAGTTTTCGCTCAGCGCCTCCACGGCCCATTTCGCTGCGTTATAGGGGCCCAAAAACGGAATGGTCACACGGCCCAGAAGGCTCGTTATGTTGAGGATCAGCCCTGATCGTCGTGCCCGCATCTGCGGCAGGACCGCGCGGATCATCCGCTGGACACCAAACACGTTCACGTCGAACACACGCTGGAAGTCTTCGGCAGAAAAGTTCTCCTGCAAACCATGTGCGCCTGCACCGGCATTGTTCACCAGAACGTCGATGCCGCCGAGGGCCGCCTCTGCTGCGGCAACGCCCGCTTCGACCGAGGCGTCAACCGTCACGTCAATATCAATGACCTCCACGCCCATCGCCCGCAATGTTTGCGCCGCCTCCCTGTTGCGTCCTTCCGGATCACGGACGGTCCCGGCAACGCGATGGCCGGCTTTGACCAGATCGCCGACGATGATGTTGCCAAATCCACTGCTGGCACCTGTGACGAGAATCTTCATTTCGCTGTCTCCTGGTTGGCGACCCGGTCGTGGGTCGGTCTGATAGGCCAAAGTTAGGGCTTGCCTAAAGATCGCAACAGAGGTACCCAATTGAACGGATGGTTGCGGAATTTAGAACAATTGGGCTGCCGGCTCTGATCAGCTTTCATGCCGTGGCGCGCCTCGGTGGCATCAGTGCCGCCGCTGATCACCTGGGGATGGCAAAATCCGGGGTGAGCCGCCACATTTCACGCCTTGAGGAGCATTTTTCCGTCAGGCTCGTCGAGCGCAGTGGCCGATCGGTGAAACTCACCCCAACAGGCCTTCGACTTGATCAACGCGTCAAATCCATCCTGGCGGATATCGATTTGCTGGACGACATCGCCCGGGAGGAGAGCGGCGACGTCTCTGGCCAGGTCAACCTGGCTGCAACCGCGGAATTTGGCACCGTGATCGCCTCGACCCTGCTTCCAGCTGTCCACGAGCGGTTTCCTGACCTGACTTTGGTGATGCGCTCCGCCTACGACTTCGAGGATATGCAGGATCCCAACACGGATCTGGCCTTTCGGATCGGCACTTTCGACGACGACCGCCTCGTCGCCAAGGAATTGGGCAGTTTTCGGTGTTGGCTGGTGGCGTCACCAGAGTTCGCTGCCGAGCGTGACGTCAAGACCCCGCAGGATCTCGAAAATCAGCCTTGCCTCGTGTTCCGCGATGACCGCCCCGACACCACCTGGACGTTTTTCTCGACCGGCGATGTTTCTCCCATCAAGGTCAAGGGACCCTTGGCCACACGAAGTTTCGCTGTTCTGTTCGACCTGGCAACAGCAGGTCAGGGCTTTGCATTCTTGCCCGAATTCATGCTCGGCAATGCCCTTGAAAACGGCACGCTGGTTCGCTGCCTGCCGGACCACGTCTCGCGGCCTTATTCCGTGTATCTGACGTTCCGGCCCGGAACACGACGCATCGCCCGGGTCGATGCGGTTGCGTCTCTTGCTGAGGATCTGATCCCGCCGATCCTGTCCAACGACGCTGGCTGACGAGGAGTGGCGGACGCCTCGGAAGTTCTGAGCGTTCAGAGCGCCTTCGTGTAAATATCCAGAGCCGCCTCGAGCGTCATTTCGCGCGGGTTGTTGATCAGCAGGCGTTCTTGTTTCATGGCGTCTTCTGCCAACATCGGAAGATGATTGTGATTGACGCCGAGTTCGGAGAGGCGTGACGGTATTCCCAGTTCGGGGCCCAGTTTCAGGAAGCCGTCGATCAGGCCGGCGGCGCGCTCCGCCTCGGACTTGCCGACGAGATCCGGGAAGACGATCGGACCGAGTTCGGCATAGGCCACTGCCGCTTCCGGTAAGTTGTGCTCGAGCACATATGGCAGGACCAATGCATTCGACAGACCGTGCGGGATATGGAAATGTCCGCCCAAGGGATAGGCCAGCGCGTGGACCGCCGCGACGGGGGCATTGGCGAAGGCCATGCCCGCCAGCATCGACCCCAGCAGCATCTTTGCCCGCGCATCCCGGTTCTCCGGGCTGAAACATGCGGTGCGAATGTTGGAGCCCAAAAGCTCAAGCGCCTGCTTGGCGAGACAGTCCGAAACGACGTTTTTCAGCCGTTTCGACGTGAACGCCTCGATCGCGTGGACCATGGCGTCGATGCCGGTTGCAGCAGTGACCGAAGCAGGCAGACCAACGGTCAGCTCAGCGTCGAGAATGGCGTAGTCGGGCAGAAGCTGCGGGGCGACGACGCCCTTTTTCTCATTCGTGCCGGTCGTGACGATCGAGATCGGCGTCACCTCGGAGCCCGTGCCGGCCGTCGTGGGGGCGAGTACAAGCGGCAGTCTCTCGCCCTTGACGAGATTGACGCCGTACATCTCGGCGATGGGCTGGTCACACTTGAGAAGCAAAGCAATCAGCTTGGCGGTGTCCAGCGACGACCCGCCTCCGACCGAGGCAACGCAATCGACACCTTCGGCACGCGCTTCCTCGACCGCTTTCAGGATCATCGCCTCGGGCGGGTCCGGCTGCACATCCGAGAAGGTCCAGACGTCAAGGCCTGCCTTGCGGAACCCGTCGAGCGCAGCATCGGCAAGGCCAAGCTCGAGGATCATCGCATCGGTGACGAAGGCGACTCTTTGGCAACCGCGAGCTGCCAGGAATTCACCTATTTTGGCAGTCCCGCCAATCTCGGCCAGGACGGACGGGGTCGTCTGAAAGCTGAAAGTATCCATGGTAGGTGCTTACATCACAGATATGATCGCGATCCGCAACGGACAATTCCAGCGCATTCGGGCAAGCCGTTTACACCAGCTCACGCTCGAACAGCTTTTGCGCCATAACGCCGACACGGGCCTCGACGGCTTCCAGAGCATCGAGGATCATGTCTTCGCGGAAGCGCCGCCCGACCATTTGCACCGCCACCGGCATGCCGTCGTGCAGCCGGGGAGACACGATGCCGGCCGGCAGCCCCATATAGTTCATGGCAAACGACCAGATGCCGCAACCCAGAACTTCCATGATTCCGTCCTTGCCATCCGCATCCCGGTTCCGTGAATAGGTCGGGACCGGCAGGAAGGGCGCCAACACGAGCGGATAGCGTTCCAGCAGCAGATTCCACTGGCGGATGAAATGGGCGCGCCGGGCCATCTGGCGCAACAATTCATCCTCCTCAAACGGCGGAAACAACTCGAAATATTCATCGAACATGCGATTGATTTCGACGCTGCCGTGTTTGCGAATGTCGGGCAGCATCAGGACGCTCATTTCGCCCATCAGGGCGCGATAGCCCGTCTCGCCGATCTCGCCGATATCCGGTGTCTCGATCTCAATGACGTCATAGCCGGCGTCAACCAGACATTCGCGCGCGGTTTCAAGCGCCTGCAGGATCGCGGGATGGGCCTCGAACTGATAGGTATTTGCGGTAAAGCCTACTTTCATCGGCCCATCAATAGCGGGGCCCTCAAAAGGCACCGGCACCTGCCAGGGATCATGCGGATCATAGGCAATGGCCGATCGCATGGAGAGGCGCACATCACGCACCTCGCGGCAGATCAGCCCCTGAACCGACATCAGTTGCGCGAGCATGCCGCGCTCAGCCTTTTGCGAGGGATTGTAGGCAGGCGTGCGTCCGAGCCCCGGCTTGACCGTCACTGCGCCCGTAGCGGCGGAGGGAAAGCGCAGCGAGCCGCCAATGTCATTGCCGTGCGCGATGGGGCCCATGCCGCTCATGACCGCAGCCGAAGCGCCGCCGGATGAACCGCCGGAGGAGGCCCAGTCGTTCCAGGGATTGAAGGTGCGTCCGTGCAGCTCGTTGGTGGTGGTGGCGCGAAACGAAAATTCCGGCGTGTTGGTGCGACCGATGACGATGGCACCGTCCCTGGTCAAGTTCCTGACGATCGGTGCGTCATCCGGCGCTATGACATCCGCGAAAGCCTTGACGCCGTTGGGTGTCGCCTTGCCTTTCTGGTCGATGTTTTCCTTGATGGTGACCGGCACACCGTGAAGCGGTCCGACAGGACCGGAGCTCTTCAGGATGGCATCAAGGTCACGCGCATGGGCAATGGCTTCATCGCCCAGATCGTCGACCACGGCGTTGAGATGGCCATTGACCGCGCGCATGCGATCAACGGTGGCGGTCATGACCGCCTCAGCGCTTGTTTCCTGGTTTTTGATGCAATCGGCGAGTTCGCTCGCACTCATTTGCCAGATCGGTGTGTCTGCCATTCTCAATATGCCGGTACGATTAGTGTTTTTCGACCTGGGTGAGTGCGCCGACACTAATGTCGACTTCGGTTCTTGTCACATCTGCCATCGGAGCATGGATTCGCACTGTCCGGATGGGTTTGTCCGGCTCCAGAATACCGATTACCGTCTCGATGTCAGGACACCCAGGCTCTCGGCACGCAAGTTCGGCGACTGTCAGCGTCGTTTCATCGGACAGGTCCATCAACTCTCGGACCCAACTCTTGATGTCGGCAGACTTGGCCCGGAGCCCGTTCTTTTTCGGCGCGAGCGGATTGTGGAACAGCGTCATCCCGTCAAGACCTCTTCACGAGCAATACAGGCTTCGAAGCCTTTCTCAATATCATGACGCGGCAAATCGCGCCCGATAAAAACGATCCGGGTCGTGCGCGGTTCGTTCGGCTTCCAGGGCCTTTGAGAGTCGCCCTCCAGCATCATGTGAACGCCTTGCGCAACAAAGCGTTCGTCGTCATCCTCGAAGGCAATGATCCCCTTCATTCGCAGCAGATCGGGACCATGTTCGCTGACAACCGTCTGAATCCAGGAAAAGAACCGACCCGGGTTGAGCGGCGCATCGCTCAACAGCGAGAAACTCGTGACATGGTCATCGTGGTGGTGGTGGTGAAAGTGCTTGAGAAAATCCGGCTCGATTTCCAGCACCCGGTCCAGATCGAAAGCATTGCGGCCGATTACCTGATCCAGCGGCACCCGGCATCGCTCGGTACGGTGGATAACCGCCGTCGGATTGATCCGGCGGATCCGGGCTTCCACTTCGGTTAAGTCCTGGTGGCTGACGGCATCGACTTTGTTGAGGAGGACGACATCGGCAAAGGCCAATTGCACCTGCACCTCATGGGCTTTGTCTATTTCGACCAGCAGGTGTTTGGTGTCGACCACCGTGACGATCGCGTCCAATCTGGACTTCGCCTGGACATCCTCATCCATGTAGAAGGTTTGCGCGACCGGGGCAGGATCAGCAAGCCCTGTCGTTTCCACGATGATGGCATCGAACCGGTCTGGGCGTTTCATCAGGCTTTCGATGATGCGAATGAGGTCGCCCCGCACGGTGCAGCAGATGCACCCATTGTTCATCTCGAACACCTCTTCGTCGGCATCCACAACCAGATCGTTGTCGATCCCGACATCGCCGAATTCATTGACGATGACCGCATAGCGCTTGCCGTGATCTTCGGAGAGAATTCTATTGAGAAGCGTTGTCTTGCCGGCGCCCAGATAGCCGGTCAGAACCGTTACGGGTGTTTTGTCGGTGGCGTTCACGGCAATCTCCTTGGTGACTTCGTGAGGTTGAGACGTTTCGGTTTGAAAAGCGCGGAAAGGGCATTGCCCCGACGCTTGAAGAATTCAATCACTGAAAACGGCGTGTGATCGATCGCCGCTGCAAACAGTGCGCGGACTGGCTCCGGGTCTATATCGCTGGTGATGAACACAAGCCGTGTCCTTCGGTCCTCATCAGGCCAGGCGTCGAGCCGGACCGGCTCCGACAGGACGTGCTGCACCGCATGGACGATAAGCGGACGGTCGGGGTCTTCTTCGCTCGCGACAATACCTTTGACACGCAGAAGCCGCTGCCCCGCCGATTGCTGAAGAATGGAAAGAAACCGTTGGAAGCGCTGATCCGGCAATGGCTGGTCAGAGACGATGCTGAAGGTACGGATGCCGGGCCCGTGCCGCGATTGCGCAGCGCTCGATTGTGAGGCGTGGTTGTCTTCTGTTGCCAAGGCGGCTTCCAGAGCAAGCCATCCAACGACATCCTCTCCGCGGTCAACGGCTGAATACGGTCGGGAAGAAAACAAGTCGGGAAGATTGGCCGCCCGGCGGTCAATGATCTCGGCGCTTGCGTTCAGGTCGCGCAAGTCTTCCCGCAAAGCTTCGACATTCGCCGGATCTTGCTGAGCTTCCGCCAGATCCGTTTTCGTCAGCACGATCCGGTCGGCGAAAGCGACCTGTTTCAGCGCCTCGAAATGATGCTCGACGGAGGTCGCGCCGGTCATAATGTCATAGAGGGTGACGAACCCGGCTAAATGAAAAACCTCGAGGGCAGCCGCTTCTTCGGGGGCGCCATTGCCGGTGCGCCTGGCGGACAACGCATTGACCAGCGGCGCCGGGTCGCCCAGACCGCTCATTTCGACGATTACGCGCGAAAACCGGATCGTCGGATCACTCTTCGCGGCGCTGTGAAGATCGCTCAGTGTGGTCTGAATGTCCGTTGTGCCCGAACAGCAAAGACAACCGGTCGAGACCTGGTTGATCGTCGTTTCACCCCTGCGCACCAACAGGTGATCGACAGGGACATCCCCGAACTCATTGATGACGACAGCAGTGTCATGGAAAGCAGGATCGTTCAGGAGTTCATTCAGCAGGGTCGACTTGCCCGAGCCGAGAAAACCGCTAAGGAAAAACACGGGGATTCGGTCGGGCAATTGCAGATGTGCCTGCTTGCCCGGCTCCACCGCCGGCTCGGGGTCTACTTCTGCCATGATGACAATCAAAAACTCGCAAGGGATAGCGAACGGTCTTCCGCCGGTGTGCCCGGTTATCTCGAATGCGAACACAATACGGATTGACTGATTTCATATTCGTTATGTTATATCATTGCGAAGAAATCAAGGCAGAACGAAGTTGCAACAGCAGTCACCCAAGTCTAATTGCCTTCATGAAGTGCGAGGATGGCTTCTCACCAGCAGATCGAGAAACTCGGAGACCTTCGGCGACAGGAAGCGGGCATCCGGGTAGACGGCGAAGATCGAATGCTTTGGGACAATCCTGTGATCCTTCAGGATCTGCTGCAGGTTTGGCTTCAGAAAGCGAGGTGGCACGAAACTTGGGATGGCAATGAGAAAGTCGCCAAACTTTGCCATTTCGACCCGTGCGTTGAATGCGTTGGAAACGACCTGGGATGGCACAACCACCTCGGTCAACTCACCGTCCTTCTCGAACGTCCAGACTGATCGGTTGCGGCTCGTGGAATTCAGCAGCCAGGGGTGCTGTGCCGCTTTCGTCGGAGTCGTGATCGGGTCGACTGAGGCGAGAAATTCGGAGTTGGCGTAAAGGCGATATTCGAGATCTGCGATTTTGCGTGATACGTTCTGCGGACTCGGTCCGGGTGAACCGACACGGATCGCCAGATCAATGCCCTGATCCACCAGATCAACGAACCCATCACCCAGCACCAGTTCGACATCGATCTTTGGGTTTCTATCGATGAACTCGGCAACGATGGGCGGCAGCACATATTGCCCGTGCTCGACGGTTGCTGCGATCCGCAACCTCCCCTCCAGCGGAAGATCACCATCGAGTTTGTCAAATGCACCCGTGACCGCTTCGACCAGGCGCCCGCAATCCGGAAGGATCAAACGCCCTGCATCGGTCAGCGACAGGGCTCGTGTCGATCGGTTCAGGAGCTTTGCACCGACATAGGTCTCCAGTTCGCTGATATGACGACTGACGCTCGATTTTCCGATGCCGAGCCGCTGTGCAGCCACCGTGAACGACCCGCTCTCGACCACCAGAGCAAAAAGGGTCAGGTGCCGCAAATGCGAAAAATGGGCCGCACGAAACCGATCAGAGGATTGTTGTTCAGAGCGCAACATATGGTTTCCATCTTAACACATAGTTCCGCAGTTAGATCAATGCCAAGTCTTTTGCCCGTCCAACATGGAGATACAAAATGAAAAATTTCGACACCCTTCCCTCCGTCACTGTGGCTCGTGACAGCGCTGTGGATGGCGTTGCGCTTTGGCGCGTATTGAGTGACCTCGCCTCCCTGCCGGAATGGGCCCCGGGCATCGACGGCGCGGAGATAACCTCAGAAACAAAATCCGGCCCAGGCACGGTGCGCCGGGTGGCGACGGCCCAGTTCGGGCCTATCTTGCACCATGTCACCGAATGGGACGAGGGTAAGGGATTTGCTTACGAGACGGCCGATTCCGGTCCGTTCTCGCAGACGCTTACCCGATACTGCGTGTCTGCGCATGACGATCAAACGGCCACGGTGACCGTATCGCTCGCCTTCGAGATCAAGCCGGGCGCGATCGAGACGGAACAGGCAAAGGCAGTTCTGACCAAGGGGCTGACCGCGACACTTCAGGCCTTGGAATTGCGTGCCAGAATGTGTCAGCCGGCTTACGGATAAAGTCGCCCGAAACCGGTTAGAAAAATCCGTGGCGGGAGTTGATCAGCTCCCGCCACGGAGATCTCGGGCCGATCAGACCGCCACCTCCAAAATCGCCTCTTCGACAATCGTCAGAGCCGTCTCCAAGTCCGTTTCGGAAATCACCAGCGGCGGGGAAAGCGTCAAGACGCAGCCTTGTGAAATCTTGAAGCTCAGACCGGCCTCCAAGCAGCGGTAGTAGATCGTTTCTGCCAGGTCGTTGCCGGGCTCTTTTGACTGCCGATCCTTGACGATCTCCACGCCGAACATCAGGCCTCGGCCGCGAATGTCCCCGACGATCGGGCAGCTTGCGAGCCGGTCGCGCAGCCGGTCCATGGCGGCTGATCCGAGGCGTTGCGAACGTTCGACGAGCCCCTCCTCCTGGATGATCTCCAGAGTCGTCAGTGCCGCGCGGGCAGTTACCGGGTTCTTTTCGTGGGTGTAGTGGCCGATGGCGAAGTCGCCACAGACATCGAGTTCGTTGCGGGCGATACAGGCCGCGATTGGCAGGATTCCACCGCCCAGCGCCTTGCCGAGGGTGACGATGTCGGGAACGACGCCATCATGTTCGAAGGCAAACATGCGTCCGGTCTTGCCAAGGCCGGTGGGGATTTCGTCCATGATCAGCAATGCGCCGTGCCGGTTGCACGCTTCGCGCACCGATTGCCAGTAGCCGGGCGGCGGTACATAGGGCACGGCCCGCATGGGTTCGGCGATCACAGCCGCTACATCGCCTTCCCGTTGCAGGACGTAGTCCACCATGTTGGCGCAGGCCAGGCCGCAGACGTCAGGGCCGGCATGATTGTAGGGGCAGCGGTAACAGGCGAAGGGCGCGACGTGTTCCGTGCCTGGCAACAGCGGTCCGGCGATGTGCGAGCGGAAGGTCGCCTCGCCGCCGACGCTTGCCGCGCCCAGGCCAGCGCCATGGAAGGCATCCCAGAAAGAAATCGTCTTGAACCGGCCGGTAGCAGCACGGGCAATCTTGAGCGCCACCTCGTTGGCGTCGGACCCGCCGGTGGTGAACAGCACCTTGTTGAGGTCACCGGGCGCGATGCCGCCGAGCTTCTCGGCAAGTGCCACCGCCGGCTCGTTGGTGAACCGCCGAGGTGCGAAGGGCAGGTCGTCCAACTGCTCTTTGATCGCGGCCACCAGGCGCGGATGGCCATAGCCCAGGTGATGGACAGAATTGCCATGGAAATCCATGTAGCGACGACCATCGAGATCTTCGATCCAGATCCCTTCTGCCTTGGCGATTGTCGACACACAGGGGCTGGACAGACTCTGGTGCAGGAACGCCTCGGCGTCACGTTGAAGAAGCGGCGCCGAACGCGCGCCGGCGTTTTCCGCCTGCCACCGGGCACGCGCTGCGGAGGTATTCGATTCTCCCTCGGTGTGGGTGATCTTTTGCGTCATCCGCCTGCTATCGCGGCCAGGGTAGCGAATAGGTCTTGACGTTGGTGAAGAACTTCATCGCTTCCAGAACCCCTTCCTTGACGGCGTTGCCGCTGTCCTTGATGCCGCCAAAGGGGGACATTTCGATGCGGTAGCCCGGCTGCTCCCAGATATTGCAGGTGCCGACATCGAGACCATCGATATAGGCAATGGCGCGCCGCAGATCGTTGGTGCAGACACCCGACGAGAGGCCGAACTCGGTGCTGTTGGAGATAGCCATGACGTCCTCGTCATTGTCCGGGACGCGGACGATGGGCACGATCGGGCCAAAGGTCTCTTCCATGACGAGTTCGCAATCATGCGGCACCTTGTCGACGACGATGGGCGGCAGAAGTGCGCCCTGGCGACCGGGATGATAAAGGATTTCCGCGCCCTTTGCCGCGGCGTCGTGGACCCGGTTCTCGAACGTCTCGGCGGCCTGGGCGTGGATGACGCAGCCGAGCTGCGTGTCCGGATCCATCGGATCGCCGAAGCGAATGGCCTTGGCCTTTTCCAGCACCAGCGGCACGAACCGGTCGGCCACAGATTCCTGCACCAGGATGCGCTTGACGGCCGTACAGCGCTGACCGGAATTGCCGGTGGCGCCGGCCACGGCAATGGTCGCCGCCTTGTCGAGGTCGGCATCGTCGAGATCGTTGAGGATGATCAACGGATCGTTGCCGCCCAGCTCCAGTGCTGCTCGCTTGTAGCCGGCTTTGCCGGCAATCATCTTGCCGACCGGCACACCGCCGGTGAAGGTGATGATGTCGATATTGTCGTTGACGATCATCTCCTCGCCGATATCGCCCGGCCATCCGGTTACCACCTGGAACATTTCCGGCGGCAGGCCGGCCTCGTAAAGAATGTCGGCCAGTGACAGGGCCGTCAGCGGCGTCAATTCCGTCGGTTTGCAGACCACGCAATTGTTGGTGGCGACCGCCGGGGCGATCTTGTGAGCCACCATGTTGAGCGGATGGTTGAACGGCGTGATCGCCGAGATCGCCCGAACCGGCTCGCGCTTGGTGTAGATCTTGCGATCCTTGCCCTGGGGCGTCAGATCGCAGGAAAACACCTGGCCGTCGTCGAGAATTGCCATTTGCCCGGCCAGCGTGAAGACATCATAGGAGCGGCCGGTTTCGTAGAGCGCGTGCTGCTGGCAGATGCCAAGTTCCAGCGTCAGCCAGTGGGCCAGCTGCTCACGCCGCTCCCGGATCAGTTCGGCGGTCCGAAACAGAATCTGCTGGCGTTCGTAGCGGGTCAGTTTCGGCTTGTAGGCGGCGGCGATCTCGAAAGCGCGGGCGGCATGTTCGGCCCGGCCTGCCGGCACCGTACCGATCACCTCGTCGGTGTATGGATAGCGCACTTCGACCACCGCATCGGTGAAGACGGTCTCGCCGCCGATGCGCATGCCCTCGCGTCTGATATCAGTTTTTTCGGTCATATCTGGCTCTTTTCCGGTCAGAGGGCCGCCGCTTTGGTGGCGTAGTAGAAGGCATCGAAATTGCGCAGCTCGGGCTTTCCGGGCAGGTCGATGACGCGATTGACGATAAAGGGAACCGTCTGTTCCGTCAGACCGCCATGGCTGCGCAGAGGCTCGTTCAGTGCCGCCAGGTCGTGACGATCCTCGGACGTGCCGACGGTGACGTTCTCGCCGGAGACGATGACGATGTCGCCAATGCGGTCGGCCGGCAGTTCATAGGTTGCGACCGCCTCTTGCCGGGTCAGCACATGGGTGATGCCATCGGTGGCAAGCAGACGGGCAACGATGTCGGCAGCATCCGCATCGTCCGGCAGATAGGCCGTGGCGAAGGAGCCGAGCGCGCCATGGTGCACGACGTATGGGTCGGTGATCGGCAGGATGACCCGGGCACGCGCCTCGCCCAGCCATTCGTCCATCAGGTCCTGCAGATAGACAACCGCCGGCGATCCGTCGGCCAGATGTTTCGGCTTCATGCCGTGGTCGGCGGTGACAACGATCGCCGCACCCAGGGCATCGAGGCCGGCCAGGTACTTGTCGAACATGGCATAGAACGACTTCGCCTCGGGCTGTTCGGGCGCATATTTGTGCTGAACGTAGTCGGTTGTCGTCAGATACATGACGTCCGGCTTCCATTCGCGCAGCAGCTTGACCCCGGCGGCGAAAACAAATTCCGACAGGTCGGCGGAATAGACTTCCGGCTGCGGCATGCCCAGCCAGTCGCTGGCGTTGTCGATACCGTGCTCTTGCGCCGTTGATGATGCAGACTGTTCAGCCGAAAAGCACCGTGCGCGGTCTTCATCGAAGCTGAGACCTGCGCCCAGCAGTGCCCGCAGCTTGTCCTTCGCGGTGACGATCGCAACCTTCGCGCCAGCGTCGTAGAACTGCTTGAACACGGTCGGCGCCCGCAGGAAGCGCACGTCGTTCATCATCACTTCTTCGCCGGTTTCCGGATCGTAGAGAAAGTTGCCGCAAATGCCGTGAACGACAGGCGGACGTCCGGTTGCAATCGACAGGTTGTTGGGATTGGTGAAGGACGGAATCACCGAGTCTGCCAAGCGGTCGGTGCCTTCCTTACGCATCCTTTCGAGCGTCGGCATCAGGCCGTCGGCGATCGCCGCATCCAGATAGGCCGGTTCGCAGCCATCCAGGCAGATGGCGATGGCCGGAACTTTCGGCGCGGCGTAGTCGCGTCCGTTTGCCTCGACCGCAGTGGTTATTGTCATATTCTTGTTGTTCCTTTTTCAGGGTCTGAAGACATTCAGGCTGCCAGCTTGGCACGTTCCTGCAAGGCCGCTTCCGGCGGCGCCGCGCTGGCAACGCCCATTTCGACCAACGAATGTTTAGCCGCAGCCACGACCTGCCGCATGACATGCTCGTCCATCTGTCCGATGCAGCCCACGCGAAAACTGTCGACCACGGTCAATTTGCCGGGATAGATGATAAAACCCTTGTCCTTCATCAGGTTATAGAACCGGTCGAATCGAAAATTTGGATCGTCCGGGCAGAAGAAGGTGACGATGATCGGCGACAGCCAGCGATCGTCCAGCAACGTCTCGAAACCGAGTTCGCGCATGCCGGCAACCATGACGTCACGGTTACGGGTATAGCGGGCGCCGCGTCCGGCGACGCCGCCTTCCGCCTCATGGGCGTCAAGCGCAGCAAGAAAGGCGGCCACCGCGTGGGTCGGCGGCGTGAAGCGCCACTGCCCGCTCTTGTTCATGTGTGCCCATTGGGCATGCACATCGAGGCTCAGCGATGGACAATTGCCAGCCGCCTCATCCAGCGCGGTCTTGCGCGCGAGAATAAAGCCGAAGCCAGGCACGCCTTCGATGCATTTGTTGGCTGACGAAACCATGGCTTCATAAGTGACCTGCGACGGCGGCAGAGGAAGAGCACCAAAAGCCGACATTGAATCGACCAGCAGTTTGCGGCCTGCGGCACTGGTCGCTTCGGCGATTTCCTCGATCGGATTGAGGATGCCGGAGCTGGTTTCGCAGTGAATTGCGACCACGTGCGTGATGGCGGGATCGTCGGCCAGAATGGCGGCAACCTCGGCACCACGGGGTGGAAGATAGTCGCCCTTGTCGAGCACCGCATGGGCACGGCCCATATAGGTCAGCGTCTCAACCGCTCTTAGACCATAAGCGCCATTGGCCAGCACCAGTGCCTTGCCGTCCTTTGGAATGAAGGAACTCAACATCGCCTCGACAGCGAACGTTCCTGATCCCTGCATCGGCACGCAATCGAATGCTTCTCCGCCGCCGTCGCCCAAGAGTGAAATTAGCCGGCTACGCATATTCGCCGTCATGGCGCGGAAGTCACCGTCCCAACTGCCCCAATCGCGCAGCATAGCCTGCTTGACCTCGTAGGAGGTGGTCAGGGGCCCAGGTGTCAGCAGATAGGGCTCTCCCAGGTGCGGTGGCGCGATGGGTTTTGGGGAACGGTCCACAGTGCGTCTCCAAGTTTGTCGGCCCATCTTTTAACCGTGGCGCCGCATATGTAAAATTGTTAATGAGGATAATTCCATAGGGCAGGCTTATAGATAGGAACGGCGGGGCAACCATGCGCTACAGTCAACTCAAGGCCTTCCACTGCGTTGCCCTCTACGGCGGCTTTTCCCGCGCGGCGGAAGCCATCTTCCAGACCCAGCCGGCCCTGTCGGAACAGGTGCGTCGGCTCGAGCAGGACTATGACGTGCTGCTGTTCCATCGCGAGCGCAAACGGGTTCGGCTGACCGAGGCCGGAAAGAACCTGTTTGTCTTCACCAAGCGGTATTTCGAGGTGGAACAGCACATCGAGGAATATCTCTCCGAAACGCGCTCGGCCGTCGACGGCACACTGCGGATCATCGCCGATTCAGCGCACCATATTACCGGAACACTTAGCCGGTTCAGGGTCAGTCATCCCAACGTTTTCGTTTCGGTGCGCACCGGCAACACCGATGAGGTCATGAGCGAGTTGCGGGCCTACAATGCGGAAATCGGCGTGGTCGGCAGCATGGATCCTGGCGGCGAGTTCGAAACGCTCGATCTGGGTTCCACACCGATCGTCGCCTTTGCCGCCAAGGGCTACCTGCCGAAAGGTAAGGATACGATGAGCCTGGGCGAGTTGGCCGAACGACCGCTGGTGTTTCGCGAAAAAGGCTCCAAAACCCGCCAGAAGCTGGAAGAAGAAGCCGCCCGCCAGAAGGTCGACCTCAGACCGGCGATCGAAGTGGAGGGCCGCGAAGCGATGCGCGAGGTCGTCGCCTCCGGCAACGGCATCGGCTTCGTCTCGGAGGCCGAATTCGGCAACGACAAGCGCCTGGCAAAGATCCGCATCCGTGATGCCGACCTGCAAATGAGCGAAACACTCGTCTACATGTCAGCCCGCCGCTACGTGCGCATCATTCGAACGTTCATGGGGTTTGTCGGGGAGACCGTGTAGGTCAATTTCTCGTGATGCCGAAGGCCTACCTTTCGGAAAACCGACGTTCTCCGCGCTCCGAACAAACCTGCCGCCGCTGGTTTGTCACTCAACGTCACCTGCAAGTTCAGCCGATCATGATTTAAGTTTTCAATAGACTTACGAACCCCAAGAGCTAAGATTTTCTGGCTCTGGCCGTTTGCAACAAGAGCAAATGGCATCCGGGCGCTGTCTACTGGGGAGACAACAAAACTCATCGGGGGAGCGATTTAATGAACTTCAAATCGATATTTACATTGATATTTGGCGTGGCAACCTTCGTTGCGCCGGGAATTGCACAGGCCGACATTGTCGTAGGAATAGCCGGTCCCCTTACCGGTGGAATTGCATTGAATGGTGAGCAACAAGACCTTGGGGCGCAAAGAGCCATCGCCGATTTGAACGAGGCGGGCGGGATCCTGGGCGAGGAGATAACCTTTATCTCTGTCGATGATGCCTGCGATGTCGATCAGGCGGTGGCCGCGGCAAAGCGGCTGGTAGCGGCGAAAGTCGATATGGTCATAGGCCACCTGTGCTCGCGAACTTCAATCGCGGCAAGCGAGATCTATGATGAAGCCGGTATGATCATGATATCTGCGGCATCGACCAACCCGGCAGTCACGGATCGCGGCCTGCCGATGGTTTTTCGCACGGTAGGACGGGATGACGATCAGGCGGGCGTGGCCGGCGCGTTTATCCTTGATCGTTTTGCCGATCGTAAAATTGCGCTTCTGCATGACGGAAATACCTATGGAAAGGGCCTCGTCGAGGGTGTCAAGGCAGAGCTTAACGCCGGTGGCATGACCGAGGTTATGTTTGGTCAGATCGCGCCTGACCAGGAGAGCTATGTGTCCGTGGTTGACGACGTTGCGGCCACCGGTGCGGACCTGATCTATGCGGTCAGCAATGCGGTCAGTGACGTGTCTCTGCTGACGCGCCAGCTGAAGGAGGCCATTCCGTCGGCCGTCGTCATCTCCGCCGATGCGATGGCCAGTGATGGGTTTCCGCTGCTTGCGGGCGACGCAGCACAAGGAACCCTGTTTACGTTCGGACCGGATTCGCGCAAGGCACCCGAAGCGGTCGATGTCGTGGCCAGATTTCGCGATGAGGACGGCTACGAACCGGATGGATACACTCTTCTCGCCTATGCAGCGGTCCAGGCCTGGGCCGGTGCCGTTGAAAAGGCGGGATCAACGTCGCCCACTGATGTCGCAAAGGAATTGAAGTCCGGAACCTTCGATACCGTGATCGGGAATATCGGCTTCAATGACAAAGGCGATGTGACCGGTGTGGACAATTTCGTCATGTATGTCTGGGGCGAAGACGGCTATAGCGAGCTGCGCTAGACAGACGTTCGGCAGCGGTCATGGCGGCAACTGAACCAACGGTGGGGTCCGGAGCATTTCTCGGGTTTTGGTCGAGTGTGCGCACAAAACTGATGGTCGCCTTCCTTGCCATCAGCGTGTTTGCCGTCGCGGCCGCCGCCCTTGGTATGTGGTCGTTGGCCCGCGTCGATGCCTCGCTTCGCATCGTTACCGATGAGCGCGTCCCTGAAGCGCTCGCTCTCTCCGACGTTTCGGGTCAAACGCAACGGGTGCTGCGCGCCGCGCCCGAGTTGTTGATCGTCAGTGACGAGGATGCCCTCGCACGCACATCGGCTGTCGTTCTTGAAGAAGCCGATCAACTCAGGCGGATCATTCAACAAACCGGTGCCGTTGAACCCCAGGGCCTGGTCGAGCCGTTTTATTCCAACCTTCTGGCCCTGGAAGCCCTTGTCCGAACGCGTCTGGAAACGTCGGGCGACCGAGAGGCGGTCAGTGGTCGGTTGAGGAAAGCCACGGATGTTGCGACGCGGTTGATCCTGCCGGCGGAGCGGATTCTGGGTGGCCAGCTGAGTGAGTGGAACACAAGCGATGCGCCGACCGCTGACGCGTTGACCGAGCGGCAGCGAGAATTGGCGCAGGACATCATCGGGATTCTTCCGCAGATCGACCTGTTGACGAGGATCGGTGATCTGAAAGCGGAAATTCAGCGCGTCAGCGAAGCGACGACCGTGGAAGAAGTCGACGTGCTGGCCTTTGGCCTGCGTCGCGCCATCGACGAAGTCGAAGAAGGGGTTCAGGTAACCCCGGCTCGCGCCAGAAACAGGCTGGTGCGTCAGGTCGCGATCATTAAGGAACTGTCCGAAGGAGAAAACGGGCTTGCTGCCCTGCGGAAGCGCGAGTTGGAGCTGATCGTGGAAGCGGAAGACCTGCTTAATACGAATGCGGATCTGTCAGCCGAACTTGTCAACAGCGTGGTTGCGCTCGTGGCGACCGCCAAGGCCGACATCGATACGGCAAAATCGGACGCGACGGCTGTCAAGGAAAGGAACACCCGGATCCTGCAGGCCGTCAGTGTTGCCAGCGTCCTGTTTTCGATTCTGATCGGTTGGCTTTATGTGAGCCGGAACCTGATCCAGCGATTGGTCGCCTTGTCGCGCAGCATGCTCTCAATTGCCGGCGGCGATCTGAAAGTGGCGCTTCCCGCGCCTCGGAACAACGACGAAATCAGCCAGATGGCGCGCGCACTGGAGGGGTTCCGCGACACGGCCGTCGAAGTTGAAGAGTCGAACCTGCGGGAAATTTCGGAGGCCCGGCGGCGATTGACCGACGCTATCGAGAGTATCTCTGAGGGCTTCGTTCTCTATGATGCCGACGATCGCTTGGTCCTCAGCAACAGGACATACCTTTCAATGCTTGGGCCTGACCTGAAGGATAAGGTGCGATCAGGAGACAGTTTTGAATCGATCATGCGCAGGACCGTTGAGAACGGTCTGGTTGCGGACGCGGTTGGACGCGAAGAGCAATGGCTTCAGGAGCGCTTGAGGAAATTCAAAAATCCGCGTGCCGATCAGCTGCAGCATTATACCGACGGCAGATGGATCAAAATAAGTGAGTTCCGGACCGAGAACTCCGGCACGGTGGCCGTCTACAGCGACGTCACCGAACTTCACGATGCGAAAGACCAGGCCGAAGCCGCCAGCGAGGCAAAATCAACCTTCCTGGCAACCATGAGTCACGAAATCCGCACGCCCATGAACGGCGTGATCGGGATGTGCAATCTTCTTCTGGATACGCCGCTGAGTGATGAGCAGCGCGATTATTGCGAGACCATCAACTCTTCGGCCGACAGCCTTTTGACGATCATCAACGACATCCTCGACTTTACCCGCGTCGAGGCCGGCAAGCTCGAGTTGGAGGAGCGGCCATTCGATCTGAGGGAATGCGTCGAGGGGGCGGTCGATCTGGTCGCCTTTTTCGCGGCAAAAAAGGGCATCGAGCTTGCCTATGTCATCGACCATGGAACGCCCGAGCACCTGGTTGGTGACAGCACCAGGCTTCGCCAAGTTGTGTTGAACCTGCTAAACAACGCCGTGAAATTCACCAATGAGGGTGAGGTCATCCTGACCGTCGGCGGAAGGCCCATGGACGGAACCGGAAACGCCCGTCTTCAGTTCTCGGTTCGCGATACCGGCATCGGTATCCCTGAAGATCGCATGAACCGGCTGTTTCAGACATTCAGTCAGGTCGATTCCTCCACGACGCGTCGCTACGGCGGCACCGGCCTCGGGTTGGTCATCAGTCAACGGCTCCTTGCCTTGATGGGATCCGAGATCCAAGTCGAAAGCCAGGAAGGGGTCGGCAGCGAATTTCGCTTCCCGCTCGAATTGAAGATGAGTGAGGAAGCCGTTGGGAGAGAGCCGCGTGGCGACATCCAGGATTGCCTCGGACGCAGTGTGTTGCTGGTTGATGACAACGCCACCAACCTGCAGATCCTGACGAAACAGACAGAGGCCTGGGGCATGCTGGCCTCGGCCACGCGCTCGCCTGAAACGGCTCTGGATTGGGTCAAGCAGGGTCGGGAATTCGACCTGGTGATCACCGACATGAACATGCCCGAGATCGACGGCGTCATGCTGGCCAAAGGCATTCAGGAAAACGCCTCGAACAAGATGGTGCCCATTATCCTGCTGAGTTCGCTTGGCGGACTGGGAGCGACGGAGGGTGACCGACCCATCTTCTCGGCGACACTTTCAAAACCGGTGAAGCCGTCTTCGCTGCTGAACTCGATCCTGTCGGCGCTTCAATCTGATAGGGTTCGTGTAGCGCAGACGGTCGATCCCAAGGACGATGCATTTGACCGGGGAATGGCCGAACGGCTGCCGCTGCGCATCCTTGCCGTGGATGATCATCCAACAAATGTGAAGCTTATCTTGTTGATACTCGAGCGGCTGGGCTACGACGCGGACGTCGCAAACAACGGACGCGAAGCATTGGAGGCACTGAACAAAGCCGAGTATGATCTGGTGCTCATGGACATTGAGATGCCCGAGATGGATGGTATTGCGGCAACCAAAGCCATCCGCACCAAATGGGGTACGGACAAACCCAAGATCATCGCGATGACCGCGAACGCGATCACCGGCGACCGTGACCGATATCTTGCCCAGGGAATGAACGAGTACGTTTCCAAGCCGATCGCCGTGCCGGCCCTGCAGGCTGCCATTGAAAATTGCTTCGACGGGGGTTCGGTCGCCGAGATGCCGGCGCCGACAGTAGCAGATACGCCCGAGCCGGCAGTTGCAGACACGGGTGATAAGCAAAAAACATTTGACCCATCAGCGCTTCATACTCTTTCGGAATTGGTTGGAGATGATCGTGAAGCGTTGGGCGCCATCACCGACAGTTTCTTCGAAGAATCTCCCCGGCTGATCGAAGACCTGAAGAACGCAGCCGATGAAGGGGACGCCGTCCTGGCGCGCCGCGCCTCGCACACCTTGAAATCAAGCGCGCGCGACTTCGGGGCCATGCGGCTCGCCGAAATCTGCGAAGAAATCGAAGGGCGCGCCAGCGATGGCGATGTTCAGGGCCTGGGCGACCGCCTGTCCGAGATCAATAACGAATTTGCTGACGCTTCAACAGCGATCAGAAGCCACGAACTGTTGGCCTAGAGCCTATGATGGTTAGATTGAACAATCATAGGCTCTAGAGCAAAGGACCAAACTGAATGTCGGGAAAAACCGTTCTCGTTGTGGATGACGCAATGACTGACCGGCTCAAGATGTCGCTGGCCCTGAAAAAACTTGGTCACACGGTCGTTGAAGCCAAGGGTGGCGAGGAGGCGTTGAAGATGATCGAGGAAAGCGCCATCGATCTGATCTTTTTGGACATGATCATGCCGGATGTGGATGGCCTCGAAACACTTGAGCGGCTCAACGCAATGCAAGGTGCGGCCAGTCCGCCCGTTGTCGTGGTGTCATCGATCAAGAATGAGGACGTTGTGCAGCGCGCCTTGTCGCTGGGCGCCGCAGCTCGCCTGGGCAAACCATTCAGCGCTGACGATCTCGCAGCAGCTCTCAAGCACGCAAACTAAGCCGCTCTAGGCCACTATGTCGGTGTCCTGCCGATCGCCTGACGTCTCGGGCCGGACCATATCGTCGGCTTCGCGCGGCCGCACCAGCACCATGCCGGTCAACATGCAGGCCAGAGCCAGCCAGATCCACCGGCTGGCTGTTTCATCCAGCAGGACCAAGCTCCACAACACGCCCATGATCGTTGTGACATAGCCGTATTGACTGGCAAATATCGTACCGGTCTTGCGAACGGTAATGGCGAACAACCAGGTTGCAATGCCGGATATCACTCCAATCGCGGCAATCAGTGTGATCCGTGTCTGATCAAGTTCGCTTGGCATGATGGTAACGTCCAAGAGGAACGCGCCGGCCCAGGCCCAGACCGCCGAACCCAGCATCGCGAAGAAAACGATCTCGAAAGCGCTGGACTTCGGGTTGGGAAGGGCGGCGAAAATGATCCCTTCAAGTGCGAAACTGAGCGGTGCCATCATCGCCACGAATATCCAGAAAACAGCAAAACTCGTGGCACCACCGGATGTCGGGATCACCGCAATGCCAACCGCTGTCAAACCAAGCGCAAGACCCATTAGGCGCCTTACTCGAGGGCGCTCCAATCCAAGCAACGTCGTTATGAGAAACACGATCAGCGATTGCATGGCCAATGTGATCGACATGACCACGGCCGGAATATGCTCGGAGGCGTAGAACAGGGCGATCTGCGGAAAGGCCCCCGAGAATGGGCCGACGATCAGTGCAAACCTGATCTTCGCCCACGAAAACTGGGGAAGCTGCCCCGAAAACAGCATCCCGATCAGACCGACGGCCATCGTCACAACAGCCACCCAGGCGGTCATGCCCACCGGGTTGTTGGTATCGGCAACCACCAGAATTTTTGCAAGCGCCGGGTATAGCCCTGTCATGACGCCAATGACAATCAGCAAAAAGCCGCCGCGAAGCAGGTCGATCTGGCGGCGAAAGGCAACCTCGCGACGGTAAACGTCGCTGGCCATCTCGCCGAATACGCGGGCAAGCTCACCAAGCGAGTCCTTGCGCTGCAGAACGGGTCCTAGCGACAAACGTTCCGGATTGAAGCCGGATTCGCGAACCACGCGCGCGGCGTCCGTCATGCGCGCCACGTCGCGCAGGTAGGCCAGTTCGAGATCCCGCAGCCGCTTCTTTTCCAGACTGGACTCGACCCGCGCCTTCAGAAGTTTGGGATCGACATCCTTGGGCAGAAAGTCGACCGCGCCGAGATCGATGGCCTTGACCACACCACCCATGTCATCGACCGACGAAATGACCAACACCGGGATCTCTGAGTTCTTCTCGGACTTTTGCATTTCGCGCAGAACTTCGTAGCCGTCCATATCCGGCATGATGATATCGAGGAGAACCAGATGAATCTCCTCCTCATCCAGCATCCGCATTGCGCTCACGCCACCGTCAGCCTCCAGCACGTTGTGCCCCAGGTGGCGAACGGCGGCCGCCAGCTTGAGACGGCTTGTCGGACTGTCATCGACGACTAGGACATTGTTGTCTGGAATTGACGTCTTCCCCCGGAACCACGTGTTTTTCCAGTAAACTTAATGCCGCCGGGGAACGAGTGTAAAGATTTCCGTTGCGGTGAGATGGCACAAACATTCAATCCAGCAGTTCGCCGCCAGTCGCAGCCATATCCGCACTGAGCGGAAGGCGCTCTGTTCGGAGGTTACCAGGTTGAACGGCTTGATATGAACACCAGGCCGACTTCAGCGATGCAACGCGGTTTGCAACCAGCGACCGCTTCGCCTTACCGCGTTCGCCACGCCTGCGTTCGCCGAAGGATCCCCTTCGACGCGATCAGGTGCAGGATGCGAGCGGCGGCGTTGGTGTAGAAAATCATCATGCCCATGGCGGCGGCCGGGGCGATGTCACCGGCGTCGTCCATGTTCAGGACCGCGACCGAGGCGAGTGTTGTCTTGGGCGAGTACAGGAACACGACCGCCGAGACTGTCGTCATGGCGTTGATGAAGAGATAGATCGAGATGTCGAGGATCGCTGGCAGGCAGACGGGCACCGTGACCCGGGCGAACAGTTTCATCGTCGGCTGTTTGAGCGACGCGGAGACCGATTCGAATTCGCGGTCCATCTGCTTCAATGCCGTCACCGCCGTCAGGTGCGAGACCGTGTAGAAGTGGGTCACCGTGCAGATGACCAGGATCGTCATCGTGCCGTAAATGACGTTGAGCGGGTTCGCCGGATCATTGAAGAAGAAGATATAGGACAGGCCCAGCACCATGCCGGGAATGGCCATGGGCAGCATGGCGAACATCTGGAAGATCGAACGCCCCGTCGTGAAGCCGTTGGACTTTTCCACCAGGTAGGCGCCGAAGAACACCACGCTTGTTCCAACCACCGCCGTCAGCAGTCCTAGCTTGATCGAGTTGAAGTAGGACGACCAGCCACCACCGTCCATGCGGTTGAAATCGAAGTTGCGCAGGCTGAAGCTGAGATCGTAGGGCCAGAACTTGATCAGGGCGGCGAACTGACAGACCGCCAGCATGCCGATGATGAAGAAGGCGACAACGCTGCAATAGACCAGGAAGATGCGGTCGGTTTTCGGGTCCGGCGTCGGCTGGAAAGGCACGGACCGGGCCGACAGTAGCGCCACCTGCTTGCTCTGCACCAGCCGGTCGACGGCGAAGGCGACGATGGCCGGCACCACCAGCACCACCGACACCACGGCGCCCATTTCGAAATTCTGCTGGCCGATAACCTGTTTGTAGATATCGACCGCCAGAACGTTGAACTGGCCGCCGATGACCTTGGGCAGGCCGAAATCGGTGATCACCAGGTTGAACACCACGAAGGCGGCCGAGATCAGGCCGTAGCGGGCGCCGGGAATGGTCACCGTCCAAAAGGTGCGCCAGGAGCTGGCGCGCAGCGACACGGCGGCCTCGTAAAGCCGAGCATCCGATATCGCCAGCGCCGTCGAGATGATGATGAAGGCGTGCGGCAGGGTGAAGAAGACCGAGCCGATGATGATGCCGATCGGCCCGTAGATGCTGGCGCCGAACAGCACCTCCTTGATCATGCCCTGATTGCCGAACAGATAGACCAGCGCGATGCCGGGAAGAAGCGACGGCACCAGGATCGGCGCCATGGCAACCAGCCGGAAAAACCCCTTGAACCGCATGCAGCTGCGGTTCAGCGCGTAAGCGAACCAGAAGGCCAGCGTCACGGTGATCACCGTGCTGACCACGGCGATCCACAACGAGTTGCGGATGGAGTTTGAGAGCGCCGGGGTGGAGAAGAACTTAACGAAGTTGCCGACGCCGGTCGTCTGCACGGGGCGCAATTGCACCCGGCGGAAGGTGTTGCTGTCGAGCTCGACCCACTCGGTCCCGGTGTGCAGCTTCGAGCCGACCAGGAACCGGCCGGTGTCCACCGTGCTGCGGATCTTGTAGAGAACCGGGCTGCGGAAACTGAAATCAGGGAAGAACTGGGTGACGCCCAGCCGGCCGTCCGACCCCGTCACCAGGTCTTCGTCCGAAAGCAGGTCCATGTCGCTGTTCAGCGTCGCGAACGAAACGGCATCACCGCTGAAAGCCCCCGCCTCGTCACTGACCTGCACCTCGAACTGGCCAAGGTCGAATTGCGACGTCGACAGGCTCTTCGACAGCATGGCGTAGAGCGGCAGCGCCAGCGTGACGATCAGATAGAGCGCGATGACGACCATGCCGCCGCGCATGATGATATCGTCGCGGCTGAGCTTGCTGCGGACGGTCGGGCCGGCCGGCAGGGCGTTGGCGGTATCGCTCATTGCTCTGGCGGCCCGAACGCGCGCAGGCGTCCCTTCGGCAATTCGATCGTCATGGTGTCGTTGGCATTCAGGTCCAGCCGGCGCGCCGCATTGACCGAGAAATCGGCGATCAGTTCATTGTCGCCAAAGCGATCGTTCTTGAGGCGACAGCGCCAATAGGAGCCGAGAAACTCCATTTCGTCGATCAGAACCTCGAACGTGTTTTCCGGTGTCTCGATCACATCCGGCGCACCGGGCGAGCGGGCGCCGTTGCCATGCGGGATGACATCGTCCGGCCGGATGGCCGCGATGATCTCGCTGCCACTGGCAAAGTCATGCGAGCGGCATTTCATCTCGGCGCTGCCAATGCGAACGGATTCCGCCCCACCCGCCTGGGCCGGCAACTGGTTCATCTCGCCGATGAAGTCGGCGACGAACAAGGTTGCCGGGTTGCGATAGATCTCCGTCGGTGTCCCGACCTGTTCGATGACGCCGTGATTCATGACGACGATCCGGTCGGCCATCGAGAGTGCTTCTTCCTGATCGTGCGTCACCATGACGGTGGTGACGCCGAGCTTTCGCTGCAATTCCTTGATTTCGTGGCGCAGGTGAACGCGAACCTTGGCGTCGAGCGCCGATAGCGGCTCATCGAGCAGCAGCAGACCGGGGTTGGTCGCGATGGCGCGGGCAAGAGCGATGCGCTGTTGCTGGCCGCCGGACAGCTGAGCAGGATATTTCCGGCCCTGGTCGGGCAAACCAACCAGTTCCAGCAATTCGGTCACCCGTGCGGTGATATCGGACTTGCTGCGGCCGGCATTCTCAAGCCCGAAGGCGATGTTCTTCTCGATCGTCAGGTTCGGGAACAGCGCATAGGACTGAAAGACGATGCCGAAATCCCGTTCCGACGGCGGCAGGTTGGACACATCCTGTCCGGCCTGGACGATGGTGCCCCGGGACTGCAGATCGAGCCCGGCAATCGCCCGCAGCAAGGTCGTCTTGCCACAGCCCGAGGGCCCCAGGAAACAGACGAACTCGCCGTCAAAGATCTCCAGGGAAATGTCCCGGAGCGCCACGAAATCCCCGAATGCCTTCCACAGATTTTCGATGCGCAGATACAGCGGTGCTGTGGCGGTCACCTCGGTCACAGGGATCGTCCTTGTCGTTTCGGCTATTGGCTTATAGCACAGACCGTATCGGCCGCGGCGGGCAAAAGCTGAGAGGGGCGATCCTGCCGCCCCTCTCTCTTCAAGTGTTGCGGTTACTTCGCTTCCGATTTGCCGTCGTAGCGCTTCTGCCACTCTTCGAGGATGGCGGCACGGTTGTTGGCGGCGAATTCGAAATCATTCTCGATCATCGCGTCGAGCAGCCCATCCGGGAAGTGCTTGACAGGCTTGGCAACGCCGGGCATGGCGACGACCGCGTAGCCGGAATTGTACATTTCGTTCGCTTCACGGGTCACGGAGAAATCGACCAGCTTCTGCGCCGCTTCCAGGTTGGCTGTGCCGGCGACGATGGCCGTTGCTTCCATGTCCCAACCGACGCCTTCGGACGGAACGATGATTTCCAGCGGAGCACCATCGGCTTTCGACTTGGCGCCACGGAAGGCAAACGAAATGCCGATCGGAATTTCACCGGCAGCCGCCAGCTTGCAGGGCTTGGAACCGGAATGGGTGTAGCGCGAAATGTTCTTGTGCAAGGCGTCCATGTAGTCCCAGCCGCCTTCCTCGCCGAACATCTGCAACCAGCTCGAGACGTCGAGGAAACCGGTTCCGGACGAATTCGGATTGGGCATGATGACATGACCGGCATATTTCGGGTCAGTCAGATCTTTCCAGGATTTCGGTGGCTCCAGGCCTGCCGCTTCGGCTTCGACCGTGTTGTAGCAGACTGCAGCAACCCAGGCGTCCATGCCGACCCAGCTCGGTACATCGTCATTGTCGACGAATTTCGGGTCAAGCTTTTCAACGCCGGCCGGTGCATAGGGTTCAAGCATGCCTTCCGATTTCAGCAGCAGCAACGATGTTGCAGCCAGCCCCCAGATGACATCCGCCTGCGGGTTGTTCTTTTCGGCCAGCAGCTTGGCGGTGACAATGCCGGTGGAGTCGCGAACCCAGTTGATCTTGATATCGGGATAAGACTTGTTGAATTCCTCGGCATAGCGGGCCAGATCCTCGGCCTCGACGGCCGTGTAAACGGTCAGCTCTGTCTCCGCGGAAGCGACCGATACCGCGGCCGTGGCCAACATCCCTGCCGCAAGCGGCATCAGCATGATCTGTTTCAGGCTCATTTGGTTCTCCTCTTTCGCAGTTGCTGCGTTGTGTTCGTTGTTGCGCTTTCAGCGATCATTTTGGCAGACACCCTAAATTCCACGGGATTCGTTTACAATGCGAATTGATATTTCCTACAATATCATAGGCTGCGCTTATGGTTGAGCCACTCCCTCTGCCCGGTAATTCCGAGTGCTCAAAACTCCCTACCTCTTGGATGCCTCACAAGTCCCCCGTTGCGGATTGCACAATGAGTTTGAACCGCCAAGTCGGACCTGAAACCGGACAATCCAACCCAACGTTGCATTCCTGCCAGGACCGTATGAGAATCAGCCATCCTTTGAAACCCGATTCGAGGAGGTCTTCCATGGAAATGAGTGTCGTTGGCGTGCAACCGCTGATTTCGTTGATTGCCGGGATTCTGATCCTGATCTTCCCGCGCATATTGAACTACATCGTGGCGTTCTACCTGATCCTGTTCGGCGTTCTCGGCCTCTGGCCGAACCTCGCCGGTTAAAGCGTATCCGAGCGGGTCACACCCGGCCCGGTTGGACGGTCTCGTTAACCTGTGTGCCAGGGCACCCAGGACAATTGGGGTTGCCGGGTTTCACTTTCGTGAGACCCGGAAGAAGTTCTATTTTGCCCTGTGGGTCTTTCCGGTCTGCAGCGGTAAGGAGATCAAAATGCATGAGGTGCAGACCGACCGGCTCCGATTGAGGCAATGGAGCGCCCAGGACATTGAGCCCTATGCCAGGTTTTTCTCCGATGCGGACAGGGCCCGGCATTTCGGCGGGATGCGCAACGTCGATGATGCCTGGCGACACATGGCCATGATGATCGGACATTGGCAGCTTAACGGCTTTGGGTATTGGGCGGTCGAGGAGCTCGATAGCGCGGTATTTGTCGGATGCGTGGGGCTCTGGAAATCCGTGGAATGGCCGGAACTTGAACTTGGCTATTGGATCGACGACAGACAAAGGCGCAAAGGGTTTGCCGAAGAGGCCTGTCGGGCAAGCATCAGGCACGCGCGTGAAACCCTCAAATCACCCTCGCTCGTCAGCTACATCGTCTCCGACAATCTTCCTTCGCAACAACTGGCTGCCAAACTCGGGGCCAGGTACGAGCAAACAATCGAGTTGGTAGAGCAAGGCCCGCATCTGGTTTATCGCCATTTCTGAGGACCGCACCCATACGCCGGATTATGAGAGCAACCGCTTTCCGCACAATCCCGCCACCGATCTGCTCTATCGTTCGAACCGGAACGGATCGTCGGGCAGGAACGTCAGCCGACAGCCGATTTGCTCGAGGAACTTCTTTGGCACGCCGGCGCCGACCGGGCCGCGGGCAGGGATCGTCATGCGGTATTGCTCGCCCAATTTCTCACGCTTGTCCTCCGCCGCCCGCTGCGTTTCCTCGTAGCCCGGCAGTTCCAACTGCCATTCGACGCCCGCCCGTCGCATCCGTCTGCTCGGCCGAAGGATTGGCAGACCACGGGTATCGACAGGCCCGTCATAGCCCGGATCCTTGTCTCGTGTGCCCGGACCGAGGGCATAGCCGGCGTCGCGGTAACTTTCGACACTGTTGTTGTCGCAAATCCAGTCGCCATTCATTTCGATGCCCATTTGGGCCCAGCGTCGGGTGAACCGCTTGCTTTCCGCGTCGGCCAGTTGCTCCCGTGTGACATCGAAATCATCTCTCTTCTTCCAGTTCTTGCCGAAGAGCCGGCCATTGAAGTTGGGCAACGTTTTGACGGCATTGTTGTAATGGCGAAGCCGGCCGATGGCGCCTTTTCGGAAAAGACGCTCTGTGCCCTGGAACAGCCAGGAATTGTTAAAGACGTAAATGCCGCCTTCGTTGCGTTGCTCGCCGCCGCACTTGAAGCCGGACCCACCGGTTCGACTGTCCTCGGTCAGTCGCCCCGGCGGGTTCAGTATCCAGTGGTGGTTGTTGTAGATAAAGAACCAGCCTGCCCGTTCGAATTCGAAGGAATAGGTGGCGTAACAATCGGCAAAGCTGTTGTTGCGCACCACCCAGTTCCAGGCATGTTCCTCCGGCTCGATACAATTGTCGCGCACACGTTCGAACAGATTATCTTCGATCAGTACGCCGCTGGCAGCAGCGCGACCGCCATTGAACTTGAGCGTGTCGCTCTTTTTGCCCGGCGGCAGCGCATCGACGCTGTTGAAGAAATGAATGCCGTTGAATGCGTCGCGAATCCGATTGCCGCGAATTGTGACCGCCCCGGCAATATTCCACGCTCGAAAGAAATCTCCATCGTACTGGCGTTGGTCATTGGCCAGGTCGACCGCGCGGCTGGCATTTTCGTAGGACCCGTGGATCTCATCCCAGGTAATGCCATCCCACATCTCGTTTTCGTCGGTCTGCTGCCATGAACAGGACTCGATCAGGATGTCGCGGGTGTCGATGCCGTTGGCGCCGATGGCAATGGTACCGCCGCGGAAATGGCAGTCGACGATTCCGATATTCTGGCACCGGTCGAGATAGATGGCCGTCGGCCAGCAATCCTCGAACTCGAGATCGCGCAGCAGCACGAACTGGCAGTCACTCAGCATCAGCGCCGCCTGGTTGCTGACCGGGCCGACGACCGGATAGTTGCCTGCCTCCTGACGCCGATAGGCAATCTGGTTGGCCCATCCGGCCGGATCCGTGAGCGGCAGCGAAACGACGTAGCCTGGCCTGCGGGTGATGACGATCGGCTGCTCGAAGGTGCCGCGCAATCCGCAAAGGTAGATCGGCGCCGGCGGAAACTCATCTATGTAAAGCGTTTCTCCAGGCCTGCATTGTGTGGCCATGCTTGGACCAGACATGTCCATGTTTCCGATTTAATCATTAAAAATGTCAACAATATTATTATTATAGCTGTTTTTATACTCGTTGAAAAATGACAGTTTGAAACAATGCCGGTGACGCTACCTCCCGTTGATGCAAATCAACACAAGGCTGTCCCGTTGCCTTCATCATGAGCGCAATCACCCTGACCACAGGAGACTTGCCCCATGGTTGAAAAATCTCACACGGCCGGTTGGCTGCCCAACATCTATGATCCGCTGCGCAGTTTCGGCCAGAAAGTGGCCGACTGGTTCGCGCCGCGCTCGGAAGCGTCCGCAATGGATGACTGCTACGACATCAGCGTTGAATTGCCCGGGGTCAAGGCTGCCGACGTCGATGTGGCGCTTGACGGCGACAACCTGACGGTGCGTGGCGAGAAGCGCTCGACCCGCGAGGAAAAAGGCCGAACCTACTTCTTCTCCGAACGCGAATATGGCGCCTTCCAGCGGACGTTTCGGCTGCCACCCGATGCCGACAAGGCGAATATCGTCGCCGACTTCTCCGATGGCCTGCTCAATCTAAAGATTGCCAAGGCGGTTCCTTCCAAACCGGAAGAGAAGAAGATCCACATTCGCACGACGTGACGGCGAACCCGACGTTGATAAGGGGCGGCGCCTGATGCAGGCTGACAGAGAAGCGGATCCGGCGCAGAGGAGCACTCGATGAACGCAGGCGAGGCAGTTCTGTTGGATTTAGCGGGACTGAATGCCCTGCTTGCCGCCCTGGCAAGCGACGGTTTCCGCGTCGTCGGTCCACGGGTGCGAGACGGCGCCATCGTCTATGAGGATATCGAAGGGGTTGACGACCTGCCGCGTGGCTGGATCGACGAACAGGAGGGTGGACACTATCGGCTGCGTCGCGACGGCGATGCGCTGTTTGCCCATGTGGTCGGTCCGCAATCGTGGAAGAAGTTCATGCATCCGCCTCGCCAGCGGCTCTGGGGGACCCGCCAGGTCGATGGCCGTACCGAAATCGAAGCTGAACCCGTCACCGGCGAGCGATTTGCCTTTGTCGGCGTTCGCGGCTGCGAGTTGGCCGCGATTGCCGTTCAGGACCGGGTCTTCGTCCACGGGCCCTTCGCCGATCCGCACTATGTGGCAAGACGCGACCGGGCTTTTCTCGTGGCCGTTAATTGCGGCCGGGCCGCCCACACTTGTTTCTGCACCTCAATGGGCACGGGACCGAAAGCGGAAACAGGCTATGACATCGTCCTGACCGAAATCGAAACAGGTGCGGATGCGGCGTTCGTCGCCGAGGCCGGCAGCGCCGATGGCAAGGCGCTGCTTGATGCCCTGCCGGGCCGGCCGGCAACCGACGTGGAACGATCGACCGCCGAAGTCGTGGTGGCCAGGACGGCACAGTCGATGCAGCGATCGATCGACACCGATGGCCTGCCGCAATTGCTCAAGGACAATGCGGACCATCCGCGCTGGGACATTGTTGCCGAACGCTGCCTTTCCTGTGCCAACTGCACCATGGTCTGTCCAACCTGTTTCTGCACAAGCGTCGCGGATTCCAGTACCCTGGATGGAACGACCACGAGCCGAGAACAGCGCTGGGATTCGTGCTTCACCGTCGATTTTTCCTACATCCATGGCGGATCCGTCCGACCCGGCGAAGCGTCGCGGTACCGGCAATGGATGACCCACAAGCTGGCCACATGGCACGACCAGTTCGACACATCCGGATGCACGGGTTGCGGCCGCTGCATTACCTGGTGCCCGGTCGGGATCGACATCACCGAAGAGGCGGCGGCCATCCGCGCCTCATCAGACGCGAAGGAGGGTCGCCATGGAAACTGAAAGCCTCGCGCAAATCATATCCGGCCATGCACTGTTTTCCGGGCTTGATGAAACCTTTCTCGATCTGGTGACCGGTTGCTCCAAGAACACCCGGTTCGATGACGGCGCCTATCTTGGCCGCGAAGGCGCACCGGCGGACGAACTCTTCCTGATCCGTCATGGGCAGGTCAGCCTGCAGATCGCCGCGCCGGGCCGCGGCAGCGTGTCATTCATGACGGCCGGCCCCGGCGAAACGATCGGCCTGTCATGGCTGGTGCCGCCCTATCGCTGGACATACGACGCCCGGGCAGCGGGCCTGGTGCGGGCCATCGCGATCGACGCGGCCTGCCTGCGCAACAAGTGTGAGGCTGACCACGATCTCGGCTACGAAGTCATGAAACGCCTGGCACCGGTGCTCGTCGACCGGCTGCACTCAACACGTTTGCAAATGCTCGATGTCTATGGCGCCCACAGCTGAGTTGTCGTCCGATCCGATGGTGCCCCGGCTGGCGCGTGTCACCGCGACACGCCAGGACGGGCCGGACGTGTGGACGCTCGATATGGAGCCGGAGAGCGGTGACTGGGCCGGTTTCGAACCAGGCCAGTTCAATATGTTGAGCGTCTTCGGCGTTGGTGAAGTGCCGATCAGCTTTTCCGGCGACCCCGCAGACAGCGGCAAGATCGTCCATACGATCCGTGCAGTAGGGCCCGTCTCAACAGCGCTGACGCAATTGCAGGAGGGCGCGGTGCTCGGCATTCGCGGGCCCTATGGAACCGGCTGGCCGGTGGACGCTGCGGACGGCCGCGACATCGTGGTGATCGCCGGCGGACTGGGCCTCGCGCCCGTGCGGCCGGCGCTTTACCACTTCATGAACCGGCGCCAGAGCTACGGATCGTTGTCACTGCTTTATGGCACCCGTAGTCCGGATGACATCCTGTTCCGGTCTGAACTGGAAGATTGGCGTCGGCGTCTCGACGTGGAGGTCGATGTGACAGTCGACCACGCAACGGACCGCTGGCGTGGCCGGGTCGGTGTGGTCACCAAGCTTGTCGCCTTCGCCGATTTCGATCCGTCCAACACCATCGCCATCATCTGCGGCCCGGAAATCATGATGCGCTTCGCCGCCAACGCGCTGATCGATCGCGACGTTCCACCGTCGCAACTCTACCTGTCCATGGAGCGCAACATGCAATGCGCCATCGGTCTGTGTGGCCATTGCCAGCTTGGGCCGGTCTTCGTCTGCAAGGACGGGCCGGTCTTCAGCCACGACCGTCTGGCGCCACTGATGGCCGTGAGGGAGCTCTGACATGACGGAACGACACAAGCCGAGGGTTGGCGTTTTCAAATTCTCCTCCTGCGACGGCTGTCAGCTGAGCTTGCTCGACTGCGAGGACGAATTGCTGGCAGTCGCCGGCGCCATCGACATTGCCTACTTCCCCGAAGCCACGCGGGCCGACGATACGGGCCATTACGACCTGGCCATCGTCGAGGGGTCGGTGACCACGCCACACGAGGCCGAGCACATCGTCGATATTCGAGATCGTTCGGACAAGCTGATCACCATCGGCGCCTGCGCCACCGCCGGGGGCATCCAAGCGCTGCGAAACATGGCCGATGTCAGCGAGTTCACGTCGGTTGTCTATGCCAGCCCCGAGTTCATCGACACGCTGGAGACATCGACACCGATCGGCGACCATGTGAACGTCGATTTCGAACTGCGCGGCTGTCCGATCAACAAGCACCAGCTGGTCGAAGTCATTGCCGCGCATCTCGCCGGCCGGAAGCCCAATACGCCACCGCACGCCACCTGCATCGAATGCAAGCTGGCCGGCCATGTCTGTGTCATGGTGGCCCGCGGCACTGCCTGTCTCGGTCCGGTCACCCATGCCGGATGCGGCGCCTTGTGTCCGGGCTACGATCGCGGTTGCTACGGCTGCTTCGGCCCGAAGGAAACGCCGAACACGGCGTCGCTATCCCGTCAGCTTGCCGCGGAGGGCGCAGATTCACGAACCCTGCACCGCCTGTTCAGCACCTTCAACACCAACGCGCCGGCGTTCCGCGAGGAGGCTTCCCGTCATGAGCGATAAGGAGCGGACCATCAAGGTCGATCTGCTGGCGCGGGTCGAGGGCGAAGGCGCCTTCAAGGTCGTCGTGCGCAACGGAGAGGTGGTCGGCACGCAGTTCCGCATCTTCGAGCCACCGCGCTTTTTCGAAGCCTTTCTGCGCGGTCGTGACTTCAGCGAGGCACCCGACATCACCGCCCGTATTTGCGGCATCTGTCCGATCGCCTACCAGATGAGCTCCGTGCACGCGATGGAAGACGCCTTCGGGGTCACCGTTGACGGCCCCTTGCGGGCCCTAAGGCGCCTGGTCTATTGCGGCGAATGGATCGAAAGCCATACCTTGCACGTGGCGATGCTGCACGCACCCGATTTTCTCGGTTTCGAGGGCGCCTTCGATATGGCGGCCGCGGGCCACGAGGACGCGGTGACGTCTGCCCTGCAGCTGAAAAAGGCGGGCAATGCCATCGTTGCCTTCGTCGGCGGACGCGAAATCCATCCGATCAACATCAAGGTCGGCGGCTTCTACAAGGTGCCGCGCCGGCGCGACTTCGCCGAACTCACCGAGACGCTGAAATCGGCGCGCGAGAAGGCACAGGAGCTGGTGCGCTGGACGGCCGGGTTCGAATTTCCCGACCATGAGCGCGATTACACTTTCGTGGCGCTGCGCCATCCGGACGAATATCCGATGAACGAGGGGCGCATCGTCTCCAACAGGGGTCTCGATATTCCGGTGACCGCCTATGACGACCATTTTCGCGAAGTCCATGTCGCCCACTCCAATGCGCTACAGGGTTTCATGACCGATGGCGGGTCTTATCTGTGCGGTCCGCTCGCCCGTTACAATCTCAACCGCGACCATCTGACAGGCGTTGCCGGAGAGGCGGCGAAAGAAGCCGGCCTCGGTCCGACCTGCCGTAACCCCTATCGCAGCATTGTGGTGAGGGCCGTGGAAATCCTCTACGCCGTGGACGAGGCGCTGAGCATCATTGAGGCCTATGAGGAACCGGATGCGCCGAGCGTCTACTTCGAGCCGCGGTCGTCGACCGGCTGCGCCGCAACCGAGGCGCCGCGTGGTCTGTTGTTCCATCGATACCGGTTGGAAGAGGACGGCAGCATCGCCGAGGCGCAGATCGTGCCCCCGACCTCGCAGAACCAACCGTCGATCGAGGAAGATCTGTCGAGCTTCATCGGCGATATTCTCGACTTGCCGGATGACGATATCCGGCATCGCTGCGAGCAGACGATCCGCAACTACGACCCCTGCATCTCCTGCGCGACGCACTTCCTCAAGCTCGAGATCGACCGGGGATGACGCGCCCGCTGATTGTCGGCGTCGGCAACCGCCAGCGCGGCGACGACGCGGTCGGGCCGTTGGTGGCAGATCGCTGTGCCGAAAAATTCTCCGATCTGGCGGATTGCGAAATCGTTTTGGGCGATTGCACCCTGCTGACCACCTGGCTGGCCGAGCGGGAAACCCTCATCATCATCGATGCCTGCCACTCCGATGCAGCCCCGGGAACACTGCGCCGGTTCGACCTGTCTGAAGCACCCTTGCCAGCCTATGCGGGAGGCGTATCGACCCACGGCTTCGGGGTCACAGAGGCCGCGGCGCTGGCCGACGCCCTGGGCGACTTGCCGAAACGCTGTATCGTGCTGGCCATCGAAGGCGAGCAGTTCGAACTGGGCCAGACACTGTCGGACAGCGTTCGCTTGATAGTGGATAGGGTCGTCAGTGCGGTTGCCGTGGAACTCACCTCAACCGGGCGCACCGTCGAGCGATAAAGTCGGCTTTCATACCGGTCTCTTGCCGATCTCCTGCATCTCTTCCGTCAGCAGTCCGGCTTCGGTCATCAGTTCCAGAGTGCGCACCGCTTCGGTTTCGCTGACCTTGCGCAGCGCGTGATCGGCATGGACCAGCAGGTAGTCGTCCAGGACGACGTCTTCGACAAACGCCACTGAAATCGACCTCCTCACGCCTCGGAAAGAGACAGTCGCCATCCCTTCGGCCTCAAGAGCAACGACCTTTGCCGGAATTGCCACGCACATCTGCGCTCTCCTCCGCCCCGCGCCGCGACCCGGGACCGGGTGCTGCGTGTCAGTCCATCGCCTTGCGCATTCGGTCATAGGCGGCCTTCATCTTGAGGCCGAGCTCCTTGGCCGCGTCGCCGACCTCGTCGCTGCTTTTGTCGAATTGCGCCTTGGACAGGAACTTGTCCCACTCGCCGGTCAGGTCTTCCCATTCCGTCTCGGCTTCCTTCGACGCCAGATGGAGCTGGAGTTTCAGCTCGTCGCGTTTCTGCTTCAGCTCGGAAAGAATGTTGGAGATATCAGTCATTGTTCTGATCCCGTGTTGTTCGACTTTCTGAATGTAGTGAAGCGCCTGGCGGGTGTCTTGCCTTTTCTGGGGAAAAATTGCCACCTGACCGTGCAATGGATGCCCCTGAATGCGATTCTGAGGCGACCCAAATGGAGGCTGTGATGAGCGACGATCCGCAATACCAGGTCCACGTCTCGGGGGACGCACACACGATCCGGGCCCTGAAGAGGGGTCGAAAGGCCCTGCAGCGATCGGGCATCGTCATGATGGTCATTGGCGCGCTCGCCATCATTTTTCCGATGGCGAGCACCTACACGGTGCAGTTCATTATCGGAGCGACATTTCTTGTCGCCGGCGTGCTGATGCTCGCCGGATCATTTGCCATGCACGGCACCGGGCCGTTCTTCGGCGCCTTGCTGTGGAGCCTGTTGATGGTCGCGGTCGGCGCTTTCCTGGTCTTCAATCCGGCCGGCGGTGCAGCGGCGCTCACGTTGCTGATCGCAGGGCTGTTCATGGTCCACGGCGCCTTCGAACTGTTTCTTGCCCTGTCGATCCGGCCGCAGGAAGGATGGGGCTGGATGCTCGCCTCAGCCATCGTCGGTGTTTTCGTCGGGCTGCTGATCGCCGGAGGGCTACCCGGAACCTCGAGGGTTCTGATCGGCCTTTTGGTCGGCATCAACTTCCTCGCCACAGGCGTTGCCTTCGTCTTCCTGTCGCATCGGCTGCAGAAAGACGTTCACGTGCACGTCGAGCGCTAAGTTTCTAGGACTTGCCGTGCCCCGATGTCTGGTCCGCCGGCAGGCAGTTCAATGCCACCCGTTGCATGCCCGTGTCGGCCTTGGCGTCGCAGTCGAGACCGTTGGTGGCACTGGCCGGCGGATCGATGTTGATCACCACGTGGCCTGGATCGCCGGGCGGCTCGGTCATGCGCAAAGTGAACTCGCCGAAATCGCAGGACAGTGACGTGTGTCCCTGCAGGGCGCTCAGCGGCACCACGAAAATATGTCCGTGACGGCGGCTGGCGCGACAGAACTTTTCGTTGAAATTCTCGAAGGTTTCGGCGGAGGTCACCTTCTCCTTTGCGAGACCGGTTGTTGCCGGGGCCAGGGCCATCAGCGCCGCGATCAGGAAAATGCGTCCATGCATGATCTTCTCCCGTTTGGAAAGCAATGAATGAAGGGTAATGCAATACAATGGCATTACCACGACATTGCCAAAGCAGACTTAACCAAATCCTACGGTTGCTTCCTGGTGCGAATCCAGAGCCAGGCGCAACCGATGGACAGCAAGGCTCCGACAACCAGGAACAGGGCAACCACTGAAAGGTGTTTCCACAGGTCTGTCAGCAACGGCACGTCCTGGCCGAAATGGTAGGCGAGCGTGGTCCAAAATCCGACCCAGAGCGCCGCGCCGACGGCGTTGGAGATCAGGAAAACCAGCCAGTGCATGCCCACTGTTCCGGCGGCAATGCCATTGAGCTGGCGGAAGACGACAAAGAAACGGGCACCCGCGACGATCAGCGGTCCGCGCCTGCGAACCAGTTCCTCGACGGCGGCCAGCCTATCCTGGGTGATGCCGAAACGACTGCCGTGACGCACGATCAGCGGTCGTCCGAACAGGCGGCCGACGAGATAACCGACATTGTCGCCGGCCACGGCAGCGAGGAATGCGGCGAGGGCAACGCCATAGATGTTCATCTTGCCGAGGCCGGCGAGGCCGGCCGCAACGATGATAAGCGTTTCGCCGGGAAGCGGCAGGCCCAGGGCCTCCAGAAAAACATCGACGAACAGACCCGGAAGCCCGTAGTGCTTCACCAGCGGTTCAATCTGTGTCAGCAGCGAAAACAAGCAGGCCCCGATTGTTGCATCAACTCCTCGGCGGTCTGATTTGGATCACATAACGCTTTTGGAATCCAGCAGCGCGGCTCGCAGCTTGTTATTTTAGGAAGGTCCAGCGCTTGTAGAAGATGCCATTGAAATTGATGAAGATCATCTGGATCACCTTCATCATGACATTCTGGAAGCCCGGAAAGCGCGACGGACGCAGCACGTCGACGAACACGCAGTAGCGTTCATGATCTTCTTCGTTGATCGACCGGTGCTGGATCGTGTCGTCGAAGATGAAGAGCGGGTCGTCGTGCCAGTAGTGCTTGATGCCGTCGACCTCGATGAAGACATTGTCGCTCTGGCGCGGCGTCAGGTTGTAGAGGACGCGAAGCGTCAGGCGCAGCGGGCCGAAATGCAGCGACGTCGATTCCTTCTTGTTGAAGACCGAAACGCCGATGGTTTTCACATAGGTCATGTCGCGATTGAAGGCCGGCACCGAATCGTTGGTGTTCTTGTCGTACCACTTGTAGAATAGCATGCCGCGGGCCTTGCCGCCCATCTTCTCGCGGATATCGCCGATGATCTCCTCACGCTGATCGTCAAAGGTCTTGAGTACGCCTTCTATTTCCCGCCGCTCGGCGTCGGGAAAATCCTCCAGCCGGTAGACGAGTTTGTTGCGGTCGGAGATCAGGTCGAGAAAGACGTTCAGCGGAGACAGCAGCCAGGTCGGAAGGCCGTTGCCGGTGAAATACTTGGTCACCAGATCGCCGGTCACCACCTTGTGGCGCGAGATGTCGATGATCCCGCAGACCACGAAAATCAGCGCAATAACCGGCGCGAAGTAGAACAGGATCGTCAGCGGGATGATGATCCGCAAATAGCGTTTGATCTGCTTGGACATCCAGACAGCCCTTGTCTTGAGAAAACGGAGCGACGCGTTCGGCTTGCGTGCCTTATCGGCGCACTGGCTCTGCACGCCCGTCTTTAAAGAATTCACCGGCCATAGACCAGCCCCAACGAAACCTAGAGATTCGGTCTGCCGTCCTCGACGGGGCGCGCCAAAACCATCACCCAGAAATTTCGCCATTTTCCATCCGATCGGGTGACGTGCGCAAAGCCAACCCGGGTGACATGTTTGTTGAGCAGGTTCTTGCGATGGTCGGACGATCCCTTCCAGCCATCCATCGCATGGGAAAAGGACGTGTAGCCGGATCCGAGATTTTCAGCGCCCGCGAAGCTCTGCATGCCGGCGGCGGATATGCGCCGGGACAGGCCACCGGCATTGTGGGCGCGCGGATTGGAACTGTCGCGGCGCGCCATGAGCAGTGCCATGGTGGCGGACGCGTCATTCAGTCGCGGATCGACGGTCAAGCGATGCAGGCCGTTGGCGGAACGATAGGCATTGACCGCCGCAAGCGCCGATCCCGAGTTGACCGGCACCTGGCGTATGTCGCCGGTGGACCGGCTCATGATGTTACAGCCGGTCAGCAGGCTGGCGGCCAGGCCAAGCAGGATCAGGCGGCGAAAGGGCATGGGCGACCTCGATAGTTTCTAGCCGGATTCAAGATGGATGAGATGCAAGCCAGGCGTCCAGATCGCGGGTCGCCGCCTCGATGTCGGCAATGACGCCCAGGCGAGCGGCAGGCACGTCGTCGCTTTTGAGTGCGGCAACAATGTCGCGATGGATCGCCATGGCGTTTTCAAGATGGGAACGCTCGGTTGAAAGCAGACGGAAGTAGGGACCCATGCGCAGCCACAGGCCTTCGATCGCCGATAGCAGGATATCGCCTGGCGCGCATCGATAGATCTGGCTGTGGAAAGCCCAGTTGGCCTGCAGATAGGCATCGCCATTGCCGTCGGCTATGCCGCTGTCCATGGTGTCGCAAAGCCCTTCCAGAAGGGTGATGTCGGCAGGCCCGATAAACGCCATCGCCCGTTCCGTTGCCAGACTCTCGAGCGCGGCGCGCATCTGGCTGATCTCAGCCAGCGTTTCGGCATCGAGCCGCGGTACCTGCAGGGTTCGGTTGGAGCCGACCACAAGGGCGTTCTCCACCTCCAACCGGCGCAACGCGTCACGCACCGGCATCACGGAAACGCCGACGGCCTCGGCCACGGCCCGGGTGCTGAGCGGCTGTCCGGGTTGAAACAGCCCGGACATAATCGAATTGCGCAGTTGCTGGTAGATCTGCTCCTGCAGCGTGTTGCGCTCGACCGTTTCGAGACCGTTGGCCGGGGCCGCCTGGCCTGCCCTACTCGCCATAGGGGATCCAGATGTTCTTGACCTGAACCGCCTGGCGCAGGAAGTGACGGCCTTCAGCAACCTTGGGATCGTACCAGTCGACGGCCTTGCCGTTGTCGACGAAGGTGCGCTTCATGTTGCCGACGGAACGGGCTTCGGCGAGTTCCGACAGTTCGGCCGGACCGAAGGCCCAGAGCGTATCGACGTCATCATGATCGGCCAGCGTCTTGGCGAGATCTGCGGTTTTTCCGGTGACAATGTTGAGCGCGCCGGCCGGTACATCCGATGTTTCCAGCACCTGGTACATGTCGGTGACGATCAGGCCGTAGCGTTCGCTCGGCACGGCAACCACCCGATTGCCCATCGCCATCAGCGGCGCGACCAGGCTGATGAAGCTCAAAAGCGGCGCTTCGTCGGGACACAGGACACCAGCAACGCCGATCGGCTCGTTCATGGCCAGTGCCACACCGCGCAGCGGCGGGCTGTGCACCGCACCGTCGAACTTGTCGGCCCAGGCACCGTAGGTGAACAGCCGGTCGATCGACGCGTTGACCTCTTTCTGGGCTGCCGCCGGTCGTGCACCGGTCATCGCGGAAAGCCGTTCGGCGAATTCACCGGCGCGGGCCGAGAGGTTTTCGGCCCAGTAATAGAGGATCTGGGCGCGCAAATGAGTCGAAGCGCTCGACCAGCCTGCGGCCTTGCGGGCCGCCTGCACGGCGTTGCGGATGTCCTTGCGGTTGCCATCGCCGATTTCGCCGATCAGCTTGCCTTTGGGTGAGACAACCGGCAGCGAATAGTTGCCGTCGGGCCGTGCCTGTTTGCCGCCGACATAGAGTTTGGCGGTGCGGTCGACCGACATCGGCTCGAAACCGGCAGTCGCTTCGATTGTGGGCACCGGCGGCAATTCCTTGCGCAGTTTGCGCGCTGCCCAGGCCTTTGGCTTGAGATACTCATAGGCGCCTTCCAGGCCGCCTTCGCGGCCGAAGCCGGATTCGCGGTAGCCCCCGAAACCAACCGCAGCGTCGAAGAGGTTGGTGGCGTTGACCCAGACCACGCCAGCCTGGAGTTGCGGGGCGATATCGAGCGCCAGGCTGATGTTTTCACTCCAGACGCTGGCGGCGAGGCCGTAGCGCGTGTTGTTGGCGAGCGCCACCGCCTCATCGGGCGTGCGGAACGACATCGCCACCATGACCGGACCGAAGATCTCCTCGGTGGCGACTGTCGAAGCTGGCTCGACACCGGTCAGCAGAGTTGGCGGGAAGAAGCAGCCCTTGCCCGGCAACTCGATATCCGGTGCAAAGCACTCCGCGCCCTCTTCGACGCCCCGGGCAACGAGGCCGCGGATGCGCTCCAACTGGCTCTTTTCGATGATCGCGCCCATGTCGATCGCCTTGTCGAGCGGATGGCCGACACGCAAGGTTTCCATGCGCTGTTTCAGGCGGGCGATGAAGCGGTCGTGGATGCCTTCATGGACCAGCAAGCGCGATCCGGCACAGCAGACCTGGCCCTGGTTGAACCAGATGGCGTCGACCACGCCTTCGATCGCACCGTCGAGATCGGCATCGTCGAAGACGATGAAGGGCGACTTGCCGCCGAGCTCCAGCGTCAGCGACTTGCCGCTGCCGGCAGTTTCGGCGCGGATGATGCGGCCGACTTCGGTGGAGCCGGTGAAGGCAACCTTGCCGATACCCGGATGGCGTACCAGTTCAGCGCCCGTAACGCCTTCGCCGGTGACGATGTTGAGCACGCCGGCGGGCAGGCCAGCCCGCGCCGCCAGTTCGGCGAAAAGCAGGGCCGTCAGCGAGGTCGATTCGGCCGGCTTGAGCACCACCGTGTTGCCAAGCGCCAGTGCCGGCGCCAGTTTCCAGGCGAGCATCAGCAGCGGAAAGTTCCATGGAATGACCTGACCGACAACGCCGATTGCCTGCTGGTCGGCAAGCTCGGTGTCCTGAAGTGCTGCCCAGCCGGCATGGTGGTAGAAGTGCCTGGCGACCAGAGGGATATCCAGGTCGCGGGTTTCGCGGATCGGCTTGCCGTTGTCGAGCGCCTCGAGCACGGCAAACAGGCGGCCGTGGCGCTGCACCATACGGGCCAGCGCGTAGAGATGACGCGCCCGCGCCTGGCCACCAAGCGCCTCCCATGGGCCTTGCGCCTTGGCGGCGGCCTTGACCGCAGCATCGACATCGGCGGGCGACCCCTGTGCGAGGTCCGCAAGTTTCTTGCCAGTCGCCGGTTCGGCGGTGGCAAAATGCTTGCTTTTTTCCGGATCGACGAAGCGGCCATCGATGAAATGGCCGAAGCGGGCGCCGTGGGCGGCCAGCCACTCGCGAGCCTGGGTGTCGGCTTCCGGCGCCGGGCCGTAATCGAGCGAATCGAAATAGGTTGCAACGTTCATGGACAAGGCCTCCCCGTCAGGCCATCGGATGGCGGTTGTAGGCCGAATAGCGGCCGGTCACGTGGTGCTCGAGCTGGCGCTCGATGTCGGCAAGCAGCGACGAGGCGCCGAAACGCAACAGGTCCGGCTCCAGATAGCGGCGGCCAAGCTCCTCCTTCATCAGCACCTGGTAGGCAAGCACGTCCTTGGCGGTGGAAATGCCGCCCGCGGGCTTGAAACCGACCAGGTTGCCGGTGCGTTCCTGGAACTGGCGGATCATGCGAAGCATGACGAGGCTGACCGGCAGCGTTGCATTCGCCGTTTCCTTGCCTGTCGAGGTCTTGATGAAATCGGCGCCGGCCATCATGCAGACCATCGAGGCGCGGGCCACGTTGCGCAGCGTGCGCAGGTCACCGGTCGCCAGGATCGCCTTGACATGGGCCTCGCCGCAGGCAGCGCGGAAGTCACGCATCTCGTCGTAAAGCGCCTGCCAGTTGCCGGTCAGCACGTGTTCGCGGGTGACGACGATGTCGATTTCGGCCGCGCCGTCGGAAACCGATGCTTCGATTTCGCGCAGCTTGGTATCGTGTGGCGAGAGACCCGCGGGGAAGCCGGTCGATACAGCGGCCACCGGAATGAAAGTTCCGTCCAGCGCCTCAACCGCCTCGCGGACGAAGCGGTGATAGACACAGACCGCACCGGTGGTGATGTGCCGGTCAGCAACCCCCAAGGCCTGCAGCAGGTCTTGCCGAACCGGCTGCCGCGCCTTGGCGCAAAGCCGCCTGACACGGGCAGCGGTGTCGTCTCCATTGAGCGTTGTCAAATCGATGCAGGTGATCGCCTTGAGCAGCCAGCCGGCCTGGGCGTCCTTCTTGACCGAACGGCGGCCACCCAAAGTTGAGCAGCGGCGCTCTACAGCCGATCGATTGACCTGTATTTCGTTGATCCAGTCGAGTTCCAGCGCCATGCCCTCGTTGCGGGCCAACGTGTTGGAGTGATGTCCGGGGGCGTTCGTCCCGGTGTCGCCGATTGCCAGATTCTGTTCCATGGGCCGAGTGATATGTGTGATCACACTTGGAGTCAAGCGATTCCGAAGCCCTGGATCCGGCAATCGCGCATGGCTGCCTTGCAACGCAACATTTTCACTGGCTATTTTTATTGTGCAGTGCAATAAGACACCTGCACTTCTGCCCATGACACTCCTTCCAAGCGGATCCATGACCCTGCTCAAACCTGCTGCAGCGGCGCTGACCAATGCGTTGCCCTTTACCCGTCCGGCCGCCGAAGACCGGATCACCATGGACGCCAATCGCGTTCGCATCGAAACGCTGTCGGGATTGACGGTTGCCCTGGCACTTGTGCCCGAGGCGGTAGCGTTTGCGTTCGTTGCCGGCGTCAATCCGCTGGTCGGCCTTTACGCGGCCTTCATCATCTGCCTGATCACCGCGCTGTTCGGCGGGCGGCCGGGCATGATATCCGGCGCCACCGGGGCGCTTGCCGTGGTCATGGTGTCGCTCGTGGCAAGCCATGGCGTCGAGTACCTGTTTGCGGCAGTGGTCCTGATGGGGATCCTGCAGGTCGGCGCCGGCATCCTCAAGCTCGGGCGCTTCATCCGGTTGGTGCCGCATCCGGTGATGCTGGGCTTTGTCAACGGTCTCGCGATCGTCATTTTCCTGGCTCAGTTCGAGCAGTTCAAGGTTGCGTCGCCGAACGGAGGCCATGAATGGATCTCCGGCCTGCCGCTGGCGTATATGATCGCCCTGGTGGGGCTGACCATGCTGGTCATCTATCTCGTGCCGAAATTCACCAAGGTCGTCCCGGCACCGCTGGCTGCCATTCTGGTGGTCGCCAGCGTCGTCATCGCCTTCGACATCCCAGTCCCGCGCGTTGGAGACATGGCGTCGATCAGTGGCGGTCTGCCTGAGTTCGCGATCCCGTCCGTGCCGATGACGCTGGAAACGCTGCGCATCATCTTTCCCTATGCGCTGATTTTCGCGGCCATCGGTCTGATCGAAAGCCTGCTGACCTTCAACCTGGTCGGAGAAAAGACCGGCACCCGCGGTGGCGCCTCGCAGGAATGCATGGCGCAGGGGGCTGCCAATGTGGTCACCGGCTTCTTCGGTGGCATGGGTGGTTGCGCCATGATCGGCCAGTCGATGATCAACGTGGAATCGGGCGCCCGCACGCGGCTGTCCGGCGTTACCGCGGCGCTGCTCCTGTTGAGCTTCATCCTGTTCGCCTCGGCACTGATCGAGCAGATCCCGCTTGCCGCCCTGGTCGGCGTGATGTTCATGGTGGTCATCGGGACTTTCGCCTGGAAGAGCTTCACGATCATCGCACGGGTGCCGCGCACCGACGCCACGGTGATCGTGCTGGTCACCATCATCACGGTCCTGACGGACCTGGCGATCGCCGTCGTCGCCGGCGTCATTATCTCGGCGCTCGCCTATGCCTGGAGCAATGCCACCCGCATCCGCGCCAATGTCGAGGATGATGATGGCACCCGCATCTACCGGGTCGAGGGACCACTGTTCTTCGGGTCAGCCGCCGGGTTCCTGGAGATTTTCGATGCCCGCAACGATCCGGGTCACGTCATCGTCGATTTCATGAATTCGCGGGTTGCCGACCAGTCGGCGCTGCAGGCGATCGAGACGCTGGCCGCGCGGTACCGGGCACAGGGCACACGATTGGAGCTGCGGCACCTGTCGCGGGATTGCCATACGCTGCTGACCAAAGCCGGTCAGTTGATGGTCGATTCCGACGATGACCCGGATTACGGCGTCGCCGTGCATTATGGCGTGCGCGTCGGCCGCTTTGGCGGCGCGCACTAGAGCTACCCGGGGACAGCTACTGACCGCTGAAAACCGGCTTTTCCTTTTTGAAGAAGGCCTGGACGCCGGTCATGCAGTCCTTGCTCATGAGCAACGGGTTCTGTTCCTGCCCTTCGGCTGAGATCGCTTCCGCATAGCTGATGGCGCCGACTTGGCGCAGCAGGCGTTTGGCCGCGGCCATGGCGAGCGGCGCGCCTTGCGCCAGCTCCGCCGCCCAGGCGCGTGTCTGCTCGTCCAGCGCCTCGGCCGGCCAGACTTTGTTGGCAATACCCATCTGCAGGCATTCCTCTGCGGGGATCTTGCGGCCCTCCAGAACCGCCTGCATGGCCCGGTGATAGCCCATGTTCTGCAACAGCAGTTGCGTGTTTCCGCCATCGGGGACCAGGGCGATCGCCGCAAAGGCCATGTAGATCGTGGCGTCGTCCGCCATGGTCACCAGATCGCAATTCATGGCGAATGCAGCGCCGATCCCGGCGGCCGATCCATGAACCTGGGCAATCCAGATCTTCGACCCCTCGGCGATGCCGGTCAACGCCGGCTTGTATTCCCGCTCGATATGTTCGCTGACCGGGTTTTCCAGGCCACCGGTCAAATCAGCACCGGCGCAAAACCCCCTGCCTGCGCCTTTCAGGATGGCGATCCGCACCGCACGGTCGCTCTCGACGCGCTTGACGACGTCTCGCAGTTCAGCCCGCAATGTCTCGTTCAAGGCATTGAATTGCGCCGGCCGATTCAGGGTGATCGTCGCAACCGCTCCGTCGACCTCGTATAAAAGGACCTCGTCCGTCATGTTCCCTCACCTCCCCTTGTCGCGCCGGCCGGCGATGGTCAGACGTGCTGGCCGCCATTGATGTGGATTTCACTGCCGGTCACATAGGAAGCGTTCTGGCTGCACAGAAAATAGATGGTTTCGGCCACTTCCGACGTGCTGCCGAGGCGGCGCAGCGGGATATTTTCGACGATCTTTTCGGTACCCGGCGACAGGATGGCAGTCTCGATCTCGCCCGGTGCGATCGCATTGACGCGAATGCCGTGCGGGCCGAAATCGGCGGCCATCTCGCGGGTCAGGGAGGCCAGTGCCGCTTTCGATGTCGCGTAGGCCGTGCCGGCGAAGGGATGCACCCGCGATCCGGCGATCGATGTGACGTTGACCACTGATCCTTGCGCCGCTTCGAGCTCCTTGAACAGGCCACGAGCCAGCATGATCGGGGCGAAAAAATTCACCTGGAAGACGTCACGCCAGACATGCATCGGGGTGCCCAAAGAATCGAGCCGCTCGCCTTCCGGCGTCTTTGGTGAGATACCGGCATTGTTGACCAGCGCATCCAGTCGCCCACCTTCCTTCTCGAGCCGGTGGCGGATGTCGGCGACAGCCCGGCCAACATCTTCCGGGTCGGAAAGGTCGATCTTGATGTGATCCTCGGGCCCGGCCGGCCACGGACAGTTTTCGGCAAATTCCTGGCGTGAGCAGGTGATCACCCGCCAGCCGTCCATGGAAAAGCGTTTGACCGTGGCATGGCCGATGCCCCGGCTGGCGCCGGTCAAAACCAGAGTTTTTCGGCCCGATGCGTCGCTCATCATCAGCTCCCGGTTGGCGTGCGCGATTGACCCTTATGTAACGCAGCGCACCTGCGATAGCGAGTGGCGGTGACATTTTTGCGCCGGCCCTTCATTGCTGTTATGGCACGGACAATAATCGCACTCTTCGGATCGCAATGTCTCCCGATCTTCCCATCCTTCCCGTCAGCGAGGCGGTGCCAGCGCTGCTTGCCGCCCTGGAAAGCGGCAATTCGGCCGTATTGGCAGCACCGCCCGGCGCCGGCAAGACGACGCTGGTGCCGTTGCATCTGCTCGGCGCGCCCTGGCGCGGCGATGGCCGCATCCTGGTGCTGGAGCCGCGGCGGCTGGCAGCCCGCACCAGTGCCCGGCGCATGGCGTCGCTGATCGGCGAGAAAGTCGGCGAGACGATCGGATACCGAACCCGCCTCGATACCCGGGTCTCCGGCTCGACGCGCATCGAGGTGGTGACCGAGGGCATCTTTACCCGCATGCTGCTCGCCGATCCGGAACTGACCGGCGTCGCTGCCGTGCTCTTCGACGAGTTTCATGAACGCACGCTCGACGCCGATTTCGGCCTCGCTCTGGCGCTCGATGTGCAATCGGCCCTGCGCGATGACCTGCGCATCCTGGTGATGTCGGCAACGCTTGACGTGGAGCGGGTCTCGACCCTGCTCGACGGCGCGCCGGTGGTTGAAAGCGCCGGCCGGGCATTTCCGGTCGACATCGTCTACCGTGACCGACCGGCAGGAGAGCGCATCGAGGACAGCATGGCAGACGCCGTGCGCTGGGCTTTGCAGGAAGAGACCGGATCGATCCTCGCCTTCCTTCCAGGTCAGGGCGAGATCCGACGGACGGCGGAAAAACTGCAGGATCGGCTGCCGGACGATGCCATCGTCACACCGCTCTACGGCGATCTGACTGGCGCAGCCCAGGACGCCGCCATCAGTCCGGCGGCACCCGGCACACGGAAGATCGTTTTGGCCACGGCAATCGCCGAGACGTCGATCACCATCGACGGCGTGCGTATTGTTATCGACAGCGGACTGCAGCGTCTGCCGGTGTTCGAAGCATCGACCGGTATCACGCGGCTTGAAACAGTGCGAGCTTCACGCGCATCCATCGACCAGCGGGCGGGACGCGCCGGGCGCGCCCAGCCGGGCACCGCGCTACGCCTGTGGCGCCGGGAACAGACGGCCGCGCTGCCGGCCTTCACGCCGCCGCAGATCACCGCTTCCGATTTGAGCACCTTGCTGCTCGACTGTACGGCCTGGGGCGTGACCGATCCTGCCAGCCTGCGCTTCATCGATCCGCCGCCGGCGGCGGCAGTTGCCGAAGCCCGGACATTGTTGCGTCAATTGGGCGCCCTGGACGACCGCGATGGGCTGACGAAGATCGGCGAGACGATGCGCGGCGCGGGGCTTCCAGTGCGGGAAGCAGCCATGGTTCTTGCAGCAGGACAATCCGGCCAGGGCGATGCGGCAGCCCGGCTGGCGGTTCTGATGGGTGAACGGGGTCTGGGCGGCACGTCTATCGATCTCGACCGGCGCCTGCGGGCCTTTGCCGGCGACAAGAGCGGCCGTGCGGGCAAAGCCCGCGATCTGGCAGCGCGGACAGCACGATCCCTCGGCGCTGGCGGCGGCTCGACGACCGATGTCAACGCCGGTGCTTTGATGCTGCACGGGTTTTCCGACCGGGTCGCCCGCAGTCGCGGCCCGGTCGGCGACGGTCGACGACAATTCCGACTGGCGAATGGTCGCGGAGCCTTCATCGAAGAACACGATCAGCTGGCCGCGGAACCGTTCCTGGTCGTTTCCGATCTCACCGGCAAACCGCAATCGCAGCGCATTCTGGCGGCGGCCCGGGTCGATCTTGAGGATATCGAGCGCGAACTGGCCGACAGGATTGCCGACCACGACGAGTCCTTTTTCGACAAGGCCTCACGCCAGGTAAAGGCCCGACGACGTAGGAAGTTTGGGAGCCTGGTGCTGGCGGAAACAGCCCTGCCGCGCCGGTCCGGAGAGGCCGCCGCCGCGGCGCTGTGCGACGGCGTTCGGCAGATCGGAGTGGCAGCCCTGCCCTGGGAAGCGCGCAGCCGGCAGCTGCGCGATCGGCTCGCCTGGCTGCATCGCACCCTCGGCGAGCCCTGGCCCGACGTGACAGACGATGCGCTGCTCTCTTCACTGGAAGATTGGTTCGCGCCGTTCCAGACGGATGTCACGGCCATGGCCAAGGTCGAGCCCGCCAGCCTAGTGGAAGGCCTCAAGTCCCTGGTGCCCTACTCCGAGCAATCACAGCTTGACCGGCTGGCGCCGACCCACTTCAGCGCACCGACCGGTTCGCGCCTGCCGATCCGCTACGACGGCGACGAACCGGTGCTGGCGGTCCGGGTTCAGGAACTGTTCGGCCTGACGGAACACCCGAAGCTTGCGGGCTCCGAACCGTTGCTGCTGGAACTGCTATCACCGGCACAGCGGCCGATCCAGACAACCCGCGACCTGCCGGGTTTCTGGGCCGGATCCTGGGCCGATGTGCGCGCCGACATGCGCGGTCAATATCCCAAGCACCCCTGGCCTGAGAACCCGGCGAGCGCAGAAGCGACCCGCCGGGTCAAGCATCCGAAACGGCGGTAGTCGCTTCAGCCGTTTGGCTGTTCGTTGCAGCCGATCATCCATTTGATGCCGAAGCGGTCGGTCAGGGTGCCGAAACCGGCGCTCCAGAAGGTCGGTGCCCAGTCCATCTGAATGGCGCCGCCATCGGCCAGCTTGTCGAAGGCAGCCTTGCCCTCGGCCGCCGTCGGCAGGCTCATCATGACGGACGCACCCGCCATGGCCGGGGTTTCGTCGAAGACGCTGTCGGACGCCATCAGGAAACCGTCACCGATTTGGACCCGGGAGTGCATGATCCAGTCCTTGCGGTCCTCGGCAACCGGAAAATCCGGCGGCATCTGCGAAGCTGGCATCTGCTCGAGGACCTCGCCTCCGAAAATTTCGGCATAAGCGGCAATCGCCTCGGCGCAACTGCCGTTGAAAAAGAGGTAGGGCGTGGGGGCCATGATCGATCTCCCTTGCTTGATGAAAACGCACTCACAGCATGATGGCAGGGGCGTGTCACATCAAGGTTGCAACGCGAGCCGGAAGTTCTGATTGACGAAACAGGCCTTTTCTTCGCATGCTCGACCATCACCTTTCTGGAACGGGATACATGAAAGCAGTTCTGTACGAGGCCTTCGGCGGGTCACCGCAAATTCAGACCGTGGCTGATCCGACGCCCACCAATAACGGCGTGGTCGTCAAGGTGGAAGCGACCGGCGTATGTCGCAGCGACTGGCACGCCTGGATGGGCCACGAGCCCGATATCGCGCTGCCGCATGTGCCAGGGCACGAACTTGCCGGAGTGGTGGCAGCGGTCGGGCGCGACGTCAAACGCTGGAAGGCCGGAGACCGTGTGACAGTTCCCTTTGCCTGCGGTTGCGGTGATTGCCCGCAATGTCACAGCGGCAATCATCAGGTCTGCGACCACCAGTTTCAGCCGGGCTTTTCCGCCTGGGGCTCCTTTGCCGAATATGTGGCGCTCGACTATGCCGACACCAATCTGGTGGCGCTGCCGGACGAGATCGGTTTTGCAACGGCGGCAAGTCTTGGCTGCCGCTTTGTCACATCCTTCCGCGCCATCGTGGACCAGGGCTGCGTGTCGCCGGGCGACTTCGTTGCGGTGCACGGATGCGGCGGCGTGGGCCTGTCGGCCATCATGATCGCCAACGCGATGGGTGCCCATGTGGTGGCGGTCGACATTGATGAGAGCAGTCTGCAGCTGGCAAAAACCGTCGGCGCCCGGCACACCATCAACGCCCAGGACAGCAATGATGTCGCCGCGACGGTCCGCGATCTCACGGGCGGCGGCGCTCATGTATCATTGGACGCGCTTGGGCATCCACAGACCTGCTTCAACTCGATTGACAGCCTTCGCAAGCGCGGCCGCCATGTGCAGGTCGGTCTGATGCTCGCCGACCAGGCGCATCCGCCCGTCCCGATGGACCGGGTCATCTCCCACGAACTGGAAATCGTTGGCAGCCACGGCATGCAGGCACATCGCTACGATGCCATGATGGCGATGATCCAGTCCGGCCGACTGACGCCGGAACAACTGGTCGGCCGCGAAATCTCGCTGGCGGAATCCATCGAAGTGCTGACAACGATGGACCAGTTCAAGACCACCGGGGTCACGGTTGTGACGGAATTCTGAGCCCGACGCGAATGAAGCTGGACCGCGCCTATTCGGCTGTTCTGTTCGATATGGATGGAACGCTTCTCGACAGCCGAGCCGTTGTCGAGCGCATTATGACGGATTGGGCCGTCGACAACGGGATCGACCCTGTTGCTTTGCTGGCGGTGTCGCATGGTCGAAGGACAGTGGACGTGGTTCGAGAGTTTGCCAAGCACGGCACGGATTGCGTCGCTGAGGCGGCCAGACTGGAGGCGGCGGAAACCAGCGATGTTCGTGGCATCGTGGCCGTCCCCGGAGCAATTGACCTCGTCAACGAATTGCCGCCGGAGCGTTGGGCCGTCGTGACATCTGCTGGCCGTGATCTTGCCATCCGGCGATTGACGGCGGCCGGCCTGCCGGTTCCAGAAGTGCTTGTGACGGCGGAAGACATCGAACACGGCAAACCCGATCCCTCGGGATTTAAACTGGCCGCCGAACGACTCGGCACGAAGGCCGAACACTGTCTGGTGTTCGAAGACGCACCTGCCGGCATTCAAGCGGGCCTGAATGCTGGGAGTGATGTCATTGCAATCGGCTTCGCCAGCCTGGGTAATCCAAGCCCCGCTTGTCCGCAAATTTCGGATTTCCGCGCAATTAAATTCAAACTGAGCTGACAGATGCTTCCGTGTGGACACTGCAGGAGAAAAGACGCCTGCTTCAGTCTCTCGCGTTTGGTACTCACTCTGCGCGTCAGAATCTGACCGTTACTGATCCTCTGGCTGCTGGCGGCCTTGTTCCATGAAATCTGGGCTAAAACCTATGTATAAAGCAACGCGTAGGTGCTGCCACGGAACATTTTTTCCCGCCAGCGGTTGCAGGAATTTGACATCCCCCACCCCGGAGACTTCCACCTCATTTGCGTCCAGCCGGAACCCCTTTGGCTTTCTCACTACCTGCGAGTTGCCGGATCTAAAGGTTTTTGTAGTTTTCGGCACGAGCGCTCCATAAATGTTGGGATTGAATAAACATGCAGCGCACCCAATAGGCAATGGGATGACGCCCAGCGAGACGCGCTGGTCCCGCTAGGTCGGGGCTCAGGTAAAGACGATGACCCCGAGAGTAGTCTAGCTTCAGCCCTGCAACTCGGCCAGCAGTTCCTCCAGCAGTTCCATTCCGGCACCCCAGCCCTTGCCCATACCGTCCATCGCAGCGGCAAAGCAGGCGATTTCGGCTTCGGTCGCCTCATGTGGCACCCAGGTCAGGCGCATCAGGGTTTTGCCGCCGACCTCATCGAAGGTCACCGTTGTCAGCAGAACCCGGGGCCAGTCCGGCATCATCGGATTGACCGCCACGTTCCACTCGGCATCGGCGCTGGCGTGCAGCCAGACAAGGCGCTCGGGCGGTGTCACCTCGGTATATTCGACGCGCTGGAAGTTGGAATTGCCGTCCCACTTCATTTCCACGAGCCACAGGCCGCCCGGTTTCAGGTCCAGCTTGTGAATGACAGTGTCGACCCGAGGGCCGTACCAACGCGGCAGCAGGTCCGGATCGGTCCAGGTTCGCCACACCAGTTCACGCGGTGCATCAAACTCCCGCTCCAGCACATAGGTCGGCAATTCACTCATTACTCGGCTCCCTTTTGTCGGCCTGTTTCAATTCTTCCAGCAGGTCGTCGAGTTGATCAAAGCTCGATGACCAGAACCGTTTGAACTCTTCCAGAAAACGCACGGCCTCCTCCATCGGGCCGGCATTCAACCGCGCCGGGCGGCGCTGGCGGTCGATATCGCGATTGATGAGCCCCGCCTTCTCCAGCACTTTCAGATGCTTGGAGACAGCCGGCTGGCTCATTTGGAACGGCGCGGCGATCTCATTGACCGACGCCTCGCCCTCGGCAAGGCGCTCCAATATGGCGCGGCGGGTGGGATCGGCCAGCGCCGCAAAAACGGCATCGAGATTATTTGGTGCATAACCAGATAGTTCCATAACTACATGGTTATATTATTCGCCAACGTGAGTCAACGCACTGGAAACACCGGTCAGGGAATCCGCGCTCAAGTTGTACGATCAGACTGCTGCAGCAATCATGTCCTGACGCGGCGGAGCGCCGAACTTGCGGGAATATTCGCGGCTGAATTGGGTCGGGCTTTCATAGCCGACGGCAAAGGCGGCTGCTGAGACGCTGTGGCCGCATTCGGCCAAAAGCCGGCGCGCTTCGATCAGCCGCAATTCCTTCTGATATTGCAGCGGCGTCGTAGCGGTCACCGCCTTGAAGTGCTCATGAAATGATGACGGGCTCATGCCGGCAATGCCGGCCAGGTCTGCCACGGTGATGGGCGCGGCGTAGTCGCTTCGAATGCGAGCGATCGCCCGGGCGATGCGGCTGGCGTGGCTGTCATGACGCAACAATTGCCGCAACATGGCTCCGTGGCGGGCGATCAACAGTCGAAAATGCACCTCGCGCCGGATCAGCGGAGCCATGACCGGAATCTCGTGCGGCCGATCGGCGAGATCGAACAGCCGAGCTACGGCGTCGAACAGTCGCTCTTCGGTTTCTGAGATATCAAAGGCACGGGCGCGTCCTTCCTCAATCGTCGCTGCGCCGATCTCGTCATAGAGACTGCGAATTTCGACCAGGTCCAAAGTCAACACCAGGCCGACATAGGGCGTCCGGTTGCTCGCTTCCGTCACCCGTGCGACGACGGGCACGTCGTGGCTGACCACAAGCGAATCACCGGCGCTGCAAATGATGCGTTGCCCGCCGAGGACCGTTTCTTTGCGCCCCTGCAGGATCAGGCAGAGCAGCGGATGATAAAGCGTGGCCTCGAGCGGCGTCGGCCGACCGCTGAGAAAGGCGGTGAGCCCGGCAATCCCTGTGGCTCGGGTCTGGTACTGAGACCTTTCGTTACCGAACAAAGCGCATACGCGATCGATCAGCGGGCCATTGGACATCCGTAACTCCATTGCGACGGATTGACTATAGCCGCACCGCAAATCCGGTCACGCAAAAACCCGAGCGTTCGGAGGATCAGGCAGGTCTTTTGGAGAAACCGGCACGCCGCGGTCGAGGTCAGGTCTTACATGGGAACCAGCCCTGAATTGTTCGTTTCACACCGCAAAGGAGCCGACCATGAGCAAGACCATTCTGATCACCGGTGCTTCCACAGGCATCGGCAAAGCCACCGCCCAACTTTTCAACGACAGAGGCTGGAATGTCGTCGCGACCATGCGAACGCCTGACAAAGAAGCAGAGCTCGTCGCACTCGACAACGTCCTGGTGACCCGCCTCGACGTTACAGACAGCGCGTCGATCGAGACAGCCGTGTCGCAGGCGATCCACTGGCGCGGTGGTGTCGATGTGCTGCTCAACAATGCCGGATACGGAGCCTACGGACCGCTGGAAGCCTTTCCGATGGAGCGTATCCGGCGCCAGTTCGACACCAATGTCATTGGCCTCCTGGAAACGACAAAGGCAATGTTGCCGCATTTTCGCGCCAACCGCTCCGGCACCATCATCAACATCAGTTCGATCGGCGGACAGATGACTTTCCCCTTGGGCACGCTCTATCACGGCAGCAAGTTTGCAGTCGAAGGCCTGTCGGAAGCCCTGCACTACGAGCTTGAGCCGATCGGCATTCGTGTGAAGATCGTTCAACCCGGCTTCACCCGGACGGACTTCGGCGGCCGATCCTTCGATTTCATCAACGATGAATCAATGGAGGAGTACCAACAGACCGTGCAGAAGCTGTTCACCTATTGGGGCGGTCTTGGAGACGCTGGCTCCGAGCCGGTTGTCACCGCCGAGGCAATCTGGGAGGCTGCAACAGACGGCACGAACCGGCTGCGCTACCACTCAGGCGCCGATGCCGAAGAACTGCTGAACCAGCGCAAGGCGTTGGATGATGAGGCCTTCATCGGCGGTATGAAACAGCAGTTGGGTCTTTGAGGCAATCAAACGGGAGTTGGACATGTACAACGAAGCAGTCGAGAACGGCGGTCTTGCGGTCGTTACGGGAGCGGCCAGCGGCGTCGGCCGCGTTGCCGCCTTGCGGTTCGCACAGGCCGGTCTTGGCGTGATACTCGCAGATCTGCCCGGCGAGAAGCTGGATGAGGCGACCGAGGAGATCCGCGCCGCGGCGTCAGGAGAGGCTGAGGTATTCCATGTGCCAACCGATGTCACCGACCAGCAAGCGGTTGCGAGGCTGGCCGACGCCGCCTTCGCGGCAGGCGAGGTGGCGGTTCTGATGAACAATGCCGGCATTGGTTTGCGGTCTGGCTGTTGGAGCGAACCGGACAATTGGCGGCGGATGATCGAGGTCAATCTGTTCGGGGTGCTCAATGGCGTCCAGGCTTTCCTGCCACGCATGACCGACGCCGGTCGACCCGCCGTGGTCATCAACACCGGTTCCAAGCAGGGCATCACCACGCCGCCGGGCAACCCGGGCTACAATGTCACCAAGGCTGGCGTGAAGGTGCTGACCGAAGCGCTCGCGCATGAGCTGCGCGAAGCCGGCGCTCCAATCTCCGCACACCTTTTCGTGCCAGGCTTTACCTACACCGGAATGATCGCCGCCCACATCCCGGAGAAGCCGGCATCCGCCTGGACCAGTGAGCAGACAGTCGACCACCTGATCGAACGCATGGCCGCCGGAGACTTCTACATTCTGTGTCCGGACAATGACGTCACGCCGGAACGTGACCGCCGACGGGTCGAGTGGGCGCTGGGCGACATCGTCGAAAACCGGCCGGCCCTGTCGCGCTGGCACAAGGACTATGCTGACGCCTTCGCCGCGCATGAGGCCAAGCGTTAAGGGTGCGCCAAAGCAGCCGGTTGCGTTTCGGCAAGCCTCCGTCCTAGAAGTCGCAGATGGATTTCTCGACCCAGCTATCAGAAACGCGAAACGCCAACAGGCTGCGTCTGCGCACCCTGATCCGGCTGCGCACGCTGGCGATCATCGGCCAGTGCACCGCGGTGGTTGCCGTCGCCTACGGGCTCGGATTTCCCTTTCCGGTGACCTCGTGCTTTCTGCTGATCGCCTGCCTCGCGCTTCTCAATCTGGGCCTGCGCGTGGTCTATCCACCCACGCATCGGCTCAGCCCAACCACATCAACCGTGGTGCTGGGGCTCGATATCATGCAGCTCGGCGCTCTGCTCTACATGACCGGTGGATTGGAGAACCCGTTCTCGGTCCTGATCTGCGTGCCGGTGATTATTGCCTCTGCGTCGCTGCCGGTGCGCAACATCATTGCGCTCGGTCTTGTCGCGGTAACCGTGGTCACGCTGCTCGCCTATTTCCATCTGCCGCTGCCCTGGTATCCGGGCGAAGTCTTCGATGCGCCTCTGCTGCTGGTCATCGGCATGTGGATCGCCATTGTGTCGACATCCGCTTTCGCGGCTTTCTATGCCTACAGGGTCTCCGCCGAGGCCGGCGAACTGGCCGATGCCCTGGTGGCGACGGAGTTTGCGCTGCAGCGGGAGCAGCATTTGTCGGCCCTGGACGGGCTTGCCGCTGCGGCCGCGCATGAATTGGGCACACCGCTGGCGACGATTACCGTCGTGGCCCGGGAGATGGAAAAAGCACTGGGCGGCGACGACCGTTACGGAGAAGACGTGCAATTGCTCAGCAGCCAGGTGGAACGCTGCCGGGATATCATGCGGCGACTGACGACGCTGTCGGCGACCGGGGACGCGCATATGCAGCAATTGCCTCTGTCGTCGCTGGTCGAAGAAGTCATAGCACCGCACCGGGAGTTCGGGGTTGATATCAACGTCGATCACCGCAACGAAACGGGTCAGGAACCCGTTGGTCACCGCAATGCCGGCGTGATCTACGGTCTCGGCAACCTGGTTGAGAACGCTGTCGACTTCGCCAAGTCGGTGGTGACCGTCAGTGCAATCAGCGATGCGGAGCACGTCACCATCACCATCCGGGATGACGGCCCCGGGTTCACCCCCGACGTCCTGTCCCGGATTGGCGATCCCTATGTAACGCACCGGGCGCGCGGCAATGATCAGAACGCCGGAGGTCTGGGACTTGGACTGTTCATCGCCAAGACATTGCTGGAGCGTTCCGGCGCCGAACTGACCTTCCAGAACCAGGAAAAGGGCGGCGCCGACGTGACCGTATCCTGGCCGCGGGCAGCCATGGACATCACCGTCGCCTGACTCCTGGCACCTGCGGCATTAGCGCGCGCAACGACCCGCAATTGCTTGGATTTTGGGCATTGCCGCATTATGTCGTAAAGTTGACAAGAATCCTTATGGACGAGCGCGTGAAATGACCATGACACCGGGCGCGGACAACAGCCAGGACCTTATCGGCGACGACGCATCGCTTCTCATTGTGGACGACGACGGCCCCTTTCTGAGGCGGCTCGGCAGGGCACTGGAAAGCCGTGGCTTTACGGTCGAGCTGGCTGAATCCGTCGCCGCCGGGCATGCGGCCATCAGAATGGCGCCGCCGAAATACGCGGTCATCGACCTGCGACTTGCCGATGGCAATGGCCTGGAACTGATTGAGGCCATTCGCGACCGCCGCGAGGATACCCGCATTATCATGCTGACCGGCTACGGCAACATCGCCACGGCGGTCAACGCCGTGAAACTCGGCGCCATCGACTATCTCGCCAAACCGGCCGACGCCGACGACGTGTTTGCAGCTCTGACCCGCAGGGCAGGTGAAAAGGTCGAACCGCCGGAAAATCCAATGTCGGCCGACCGGGTCCGCTGGGAACACATCCAGCGGGTCTACGAAATGTGCGACCGAAACGTGTCGGAAACCGCCCGGCGGCTCAACATGCACCGCCGCACGTTACAGCGCATCCTCGCGAAGAGAGCGCCGCGCTAGCCTGCTCAAATTTGCATCACACCAATGCGGGCCGGTCAGCGGATGACGGTGACTTCCGGCATGCGCCGTTCCGCCATCGCGCGGATAAGGTCGGCGATCTGACGAAAAAGAGATGCCTGAACCGCGCGTTTGCGCCAGGCGAGACCGATCTGCCGATAAAGGTTGGGTAAATTGAGATCGAGTATGGCGACCTCACCGCCCTCGCCGATTTCTGTTCGCACATAGAGCGCCGGCAGGAAAGCGAGGCCGACACCCATTCCGGCCATCAGCCGCAGCGTGTCGAGGCTGGTGCCTTCATAGTCTCGCAAAAGGACGGCGCCCAAGTCTTCGCATAGCTGACTGACCTGGTCGTGCAGATGGTGGCCACGTTCGATCGCCAACACATTCTGACCGGCGAGGTCGGACCGCAACACGGGGTGCTTGTCGACAAGTGCATGGTCTCGTGCCGCCGCCAGTCTTAGCGGTTCGCGAAACAGCCGCTCGACCTCCAGGTCGGCTCGGCGGATCGGCAAGGGCGAGATGACCAGGTCGAGACTGCCCGCCTGGAGGCTCTCCTGCAGCTCGGATGGCTTCCCCTCCTGCACGTAGAGCCGAAGGTTCGGGTGCCCGGCATGCAGTTCCGGCACGATGTGCGGCAACAGATAAGGGCCCAGCGTCGGGGGCACGCCCAGCCGGATCACACCATCGAACCCATGCTGGGAGGCGGCCGCGAGGTCGACAATGTCCTGCACCTCTGCAATCACGCGCCGCGCCCGTTCGGCGATTTCACGTCCCAGTGGCGTCAAAGCGATCCGCGCCGTGCCCCGCTCGACAAGCGGCGCCTTGAGGCGCTGTTCCAGTTGCCGGATCTGGGCACTGAGGGTCGGCTGCGTGACGTGTTCTCGCTCAGCGGCCCGGCGGAAGTGCAGTTCCTCTGACAGGGCGACCAGGTAACGCAACTGCCTCAACGTCGCCATCGCTGATTTCCTTCCATGCCGATTGTCATCCTCTATGGGTCCGTCCTGATTAAAACCTAATATCAGCAAATTCAGGTTTCAGCCCCTCGAACCATGCTGATAGACAAAAACTATCAAAAATGACCGATTTAACAATTTGTCTCTGCACGCGACGGCATTCTATGTCCGCTCCGATCCACAACCAAATCGGGGCCTGTCTTGGAAAGTCTGCTGTCACCACCTGTTCTGTTTTTTGTTATCGGTGCCCTGGCCGCATTTGCCCGATCGGACTTGTCGATCCCGGAGCCGATGTCCAAGGCGTTGTCGCTCTACTTGATGTGCGCCATCGGCCTGAAGGGCGGTGTCCTGGTCTCCGGCAACGGGTTCACGACGGATCTCGCACTGGCCGCGATGGCCGGCCTGCTGTTGAGCTGCCTGATACCCATCGTCGCCTTCGCCATATTGCGCGGCTTCGGCCGCCTGGACGCAATCAACGCGGCCGCGGTCGCCGCTCACTACGGTTCCGTCAGCGTCGTGACCTTCGTGGCCGCCAACCAGATCTTCACCGATAGCGGCATTCCTCCAGCTGGTTACATGATCGCCGTGTTGGCGTTGATGGAAACGCCGGCGATCATCGTTGGGCTGATCCTGGCAGCGCGCAGCTCCGACATTGCCATCCGGTCCGGGCCGGAGCTGCTTCGTGAAACGCTTCTCAACGGCTCCGTCGTGCTGCTCACCGGCAGTTTCGTCGTCGGACTGATCATTGGAAAAGAGGGCTTCGTCCCGATTTCACCGGTGTTCGAAACCGGCTTCACAGGGCTGTTGTGCCTGTTTCTGCTCGACATGGGTTTGACCGCCGCCCGGCGCATTCGGCATGCACAGAGCCTGACTGCCCGACTGGTGCTGCTGGCGATCGTCTTTCCCGTCGTCAATGGGACGATCGGATGTGCCCTCGGGGCTCTGATCGGACTCGACACCGGAACCACAGCGGCGCTTGCCATCCTGGCTGCCAGCGCATCTTATATCGCCGTTCCGGCGGCCATGCGGCTGGCGCTTCCCAAAGCCGATGCCGGGCTCTACCTGTCGCTGTCGCTGGCCGTTACATTCCCCTTCAACATAATCTTCGGCATTCCGCTGTTTGCAATGCTGGCTCGCTGGATGGTGCCATGACAAAGATCCGCAAAAAAATCGAAATTCTCGTCGATGCCCCGCTGCTTCGCCGAATTCGCGACCTGGCGGAAGAATGCGGCGTGCCGGGATACACCGTGCTTCCGACGCTCGGCGGCGGTGGCCGGCAAGGGCGCTGGCTCGATGACCAGGTCACCGGTGGCGCCGGCACAAAGGTCGTCTTTGCGACGGTTGTGGGTGATCGGGTAGCGGATCGCTTCCTGACAGCGGTGAAACCTCTGATTGACGAATACGGGCTCATGGTGACAGTTTATGCCGTTGAAGTCTTGCGGGACAATGGCGACTGATCGCCCAAAACGGGCTATCCGGCACTTTGCTACCCTAGATTTGCATTTTGCCAAATCTTAACTCTAATTTTCAAATACAGCGTCAAGTCACTGAATATTTAGTGGTTCCCGGCATCCTGTTGGATGGAATTTGGGGGAACTGCGTGCCATGTTTGGCGCTTTGACACGATTGTGGGGCAATCGGCGAGGCAACTTCGCAACGATTGCGGCGATTTTTGCGATACCACTGCTCGCATTGTCGGGTGGTGCGATCGACTATGTCATCTTCTCCAACCAGAAAGCGAAGCTGCAGACCGCAGCCGAATCCGCAGCACTGGCCAGCGTGCTTGAGCTTGGCCTCGCCAGCACCCGGGAAAGCGATATCGAACCCATTGCCGAAACCTACGTGTTTTCAAACTTCCGAAAGGACAGTGCGATCTCTCGGGGTGCGGCTGACGATCTGGAGGTCAAAACCGCCGCATCGAAGAAGGATGCCGAAGTCACGGTCGACCTGGCCTTCTATTGGCAGCCGATCTTCGCCCACCTGGTCAGCGACAAGGCGATGCCCATTCGCGTGTCGGCAACGGCCAGACTCGCCGGCGCGCAGAGCATCTGCGTCATTGCCCTGGACCGAAAGGTCAGGGAAAGCCTGCATATGACTGCCAAGGCAACGATCAGGGCCAACAAATGCGGCGTCTATGCCAATTCGACAAATAAGAAGGCCATCAAGGTCAACAAAAAAGCCCGACTGCTATCCTCCGCCACCTACACCACCGGAGGCTTCGTGGGTCGTCGGTCCAGCTTCAATCCGATCCCGGTGACAGACAGCCCTCCCATCCAGGATCCTCTCGTCGATCGCCCCGCTCCTCGTATTGGCCCTTGCCGAAAACAGGTGACCGCAAAAAAGGGATACGTGATTCTCGACCCAGGAACCTATTGCGGCGGCATCAAGACCGAAGGCAAGGTCGTCGTGATACTCAAGCCGGGCACCTATATCATGAAAGACGGCCCGCTTGAGATCTCGGGCAACTCGACGCTCCTGGGCAAAAATGTCGGTTTCTACTTTACCGGTGAAGACGCCGTCTTTGACTTCGGCGTTTCCACCCAGGTGGCGCTGATCGCGCCGAAGCACGGCCCGCTCGCCGGCATTCTGTTTTTTGAAGACAGGAAATCCGAGGCCAATCGTGAGTTCGTCATTCGCAGCAAGGATGCGGAGCGTTTCGAGGGCACGGTTTATCTGCCCAAAGGGAAGCTGATCATCGACAAGGCCAGCCGGATCGGACAAAAATCCGCTTGGACTGCCATTATCGCCAAGCGGATAGAGACCGGGAAAGGCCCCCAGGTCGAGATCAACGCTGATTACGCAAACTCCACTGTACCGGTCCCCGATGGCATCGCCCCGCAAGGCGGCCGCGCCATCTTGACCAAGTAATCCGCCATGGCGTCGCAGGAAAGTCACTTCAAGCGCACCGAGAGCCTGGCATACAGGCTGTCCATGGCAGTCGGCCTGCTCATCTTCGTTTCGCTGATGGCAACGTCATCCATCCTGTCATACCTGTCGTTTCAACGGGAGATCGACCAAAGCAGGCACTCCCTGGAGGCAACGGCGAAGGTGTTTTCCACGTCTATCGCCGAGGCGCTCGCGGCCGACAACAGCTACGAAGTCCGCCGCATCCTCACCGGGATCGGCAAGTTCGACCAACTTCGCTTTGCCGCCGTGTTCGACGCCTCGGGGGATCCATTCGCGGAAGTGGGCTACGAAGCGCTGATTGCCGATGACAATGTCGATATGGCCACCGAATCGACCCTCGATCTCCTGACACACAGTACCCTGTGGGTGCGTGCGGATATCCGCAAGGCGGGCGAGACAATCGGTGAGCTGAGGCTGCTGTCGGACGTTTCGGCCATCCGCCAGGGCCTGTTCACCAATCTCGGCATTACATTTGCCGTGGCGCTTCTCGCTGCGCTGATCACGATCATGTTCAGCCTGCGTTCCGTATCAGTCCTCACCCGCCCGATCACGGCATTGTCGTCCTTGATGCAGCGTTTCGGCTCGGAGGAGGACTTTACAGCGCGCGCCGAAACCGGTGGACGCGGTGAGGTCGGCGTCCTGGCCAGTTCCTTCAACACCATGCTTGGGGATCTGGAGCTTCGGAACCGGCAATTGCTCGATTACCAGAACACTCTGGAGCAGAAGGTCGAGACGCGCACCCGCGAACTGCTCGTCGCCAAGAACGAGGCAGAGCAGGCCAACGCCGCCAAGTCGGAGTTTCTGGCGACCATGAGCCATGAGATCCGCACGCCGATGAACGGCATGCTGGTGATGGCGGAACTGCTGGCAACGGCCGGACTGGCACCCAAATATCAGCGCTACGCCGATGTGGTGATGAAATCCGGGCGCGGCCTGCTGGCGATCATCAACGACGTGCTGGATTTTTCCAAGATCGAATCCGGCCACCTGGAGCTGGAGCGGATCCCGGTCGACCTGCGCGCTCTTGGTGAGGATGTTCTCAGCCTGTTTTGGCAGCAGGCACAGGAAAAGGGGCTCGACCTCGGCTGTTTCATCGGACCCGGTGTACCGAAAAAGATGATCGGCGACCCGGTGCGCCTCAACCAGATCATCAGCAACCTCGTCAACAACGCGCTGAAATTTACCGCCAACGGCCAAGTGACGATCCACATCACTCGGCCCGAGGGGACGAGCGGCACCATCGAGATCGCCGTACGCGATACCGGCATCGGCATCCACCGCGACAAGCTCGACACCGTGTTCGAGAGCTTTACCCAGGCAGATCAGACGACCACTCGAAAATATGGCGGGACCGGCCTCGGTTTGCCGATCTGTAAAAACCTGGTCGAGCGCATGGATGGAACGATCCGCGTGGAAAGCGACCCCGGCGTCGGTACGACGTTCTCTTTCACCTTGCCTCTGGAGTCCGCGGACGAGCACGAACGGGGCGCAAGCCCGGCGTCCGGCCAACCGGTGCTGTTGGCCCTTCCGGTTTCGGCGACCTTCGAGGTCTTGCGCGACGCCCTTGAGCAGATCGATGCCAAGGTGGTCCTTGCCCGCCCGGGCGCTATTGAGCCGGGGCTCGAGAAGGAATGCGCCCTTGTGATCACGACCGCCGACAGCGCCAAAGCCATGGGACCCGCACCCACGGGGACCCAGCGCCTGGTCGTCACGCAGCTTGGAGACTTTTCCGCGGATGCCTTGATCCGTGACGGCCTGGCGCATGACGTGCTGTCGATGCCGGTCAGTACATTTGCCGCGATTGAAGCCGTCGAGAGAGTTGTCAGCGGCAGGGCACGCGGGGTCGCGTTGCTCGAAACGGAACGCGCGGCGCCGGCTGTTACACAGTCCTTTGCCGACAAGGCCATCCTTGTGGTTGACGACAGCGCCGTGAACCGTGAGGTGGTGGTGCAGGCGTTGCGGCGCTTCGACATCGACCCGACGGTCGCCGAAAATGGCCTGGAGGCGATCGCCGCAGCCAATGGAAGTCGTTTCGACCTGATTTTCATGGATTGCAGCATGCCGGAAATGGACGGTTTCGAGGCTACCAGGATCCTGCGCCGCAACGAGGAAGAGGCCGAGGCACCGCGAACGCCAATCATAGCGCTGACAGCCCATACAGCCGACCAGGTTTCCGAGAGTTGGAAAACGGCCGGCATGGACGGCATCGTCGTCAAACCATTCACCATGGAGGCCCTCGGCGGCTGCCTGTCGGAATGGCTTGATGGAGATGCAGAGCAGACTGTTCCAGCCACGAAAGGCGGTGTCGCGCCGGAACCGACCTCCGCAGCAGCACCCGTTCTCGACCCGGAAGCGCAGCAAAATCTCCGCGATATCCTCGGCGACATGTTCGATGAGAGTTTCGCCAGGATATTGCGTCTCTATGTCGAAACAGCTCCTGCCGCATTCGAAACACTGACGGAGGCGGCAGAAAACGGCAAATGGAAAGACGCATCAGCTTCAGCACACGCACTCAAATCCATCACAGCCAATGCCACAGCAACAGCCTTCTCTGCCGTTTGTGCCCGGATCGAAGCCGCTGCCAATGCCGGTGACGAACAGCAGGTCATGGCTTTGATGGAAGAGGCAGCGAACGAATATCAGCGGTCGCTCGAGGCGGTGGACGCCCAATTGCGGGAAGCAGAACAGGCAAAGACAGATGTCGCGGCCGCCTGACTTGCCACATTTCATTTTGATTTCAACTCACCAAACCGACGCAATTTACCAATTTCGAAACAAGTTTCTGATAGCGTCGACCGATACCTATTCGAGGCGGATCTCTTTCACATGTTTTCAGGCCAAACCGTCCTAATCGTTGATGACGATCCTTCGCAGGTGCTGATCCTGAGCGGTTACTTCCAGAGCCAGCGCGCCGGTGCGGTGATCGAAGCGAACAGCGCGGTGGATGCGCTTGAGAGGCTCAGGCGTTCGGATTCGACCGTGGATTTGATCGTTTCCGACCTCATGATGCCTGACATGGACGGCATCGAAATGCTGCGCGAGCTGAAGAAGGCGGACTACCAGGGCAAGCTGGCGCTGATTTCGAGCCTGGATCAGGCAATGATCAACAGCGCCCGTAAGCTTGGCGAAATGCACGGACTGAACATCATCGGGAGCTGCCGCAAGCCGTTGCGCAAGGCCAGTCTGGACGCTCTGTTTCTGACCCCTGAAGAGCCGCGGGGCAGTTTCGACGATGTTGAAGAACAGGCGATCAGTGCCGAGCAGATTTCCGCCGCACTCGATCAAGGGGCCATTCGGCCGTTCTACCAGCCAAAGGTGGACGTCAAGCAGAAACGCATAACCGGCGCAGAGGCCCTGGTCCGCTGGGTCGATCCGGTGTTGGGCATCATTTCGCCTGCGGATTTTCTGCCGGCGGTCGAGCAGAGTGGATTGTCGAGCGACCTGACCTTCGCCCTGATGAAAACCGTGTTCCGTGACATTGCGGCGTGGAAACGCAAGGGCTTGGAAATCAAGACGTCGGTCAACGTAACGGCACGCGAGATCGCCTTCCTGGAGTTTCCGGATATCGTCGGCGGCTTTGTCCGCAGCCAGAACATCAAGCCGTCCGATATTGCGATCGAGATCACCGAGAACGCGGTTTTGGAGTTCAATGCCAATTCGCTGGAAGTGTTGTCGCGGCTGCGGCTGATGGGGATCGACATCGCCATCGACGATTTCGGCACCGGGTTCGCCAATATCAAGACCCTGAAGGAGTTCCCCTACACGGAACTCAAGATCGATCAGAGCTTCATCCGCGGCATGACCGACGATCCCTTTTCGCAGGAAACCGTTCGCGCGGCTGTTACCCTTGGACGGCAGATGAACATGCGACTGCTGGCCGAAGGCATCGAGACCGCCGAGGAATGGGAATTCGTGCGCTCCCGTGGCGTCGATGAAGTCCAGGGCTATTTCATCGCCCGACCGATGCCTGTCGACGACTTTGTCACTTTTTGCCTGGCAAATGACGGGTATGTCAGCCTGCCGCTGGACAATGAAGTCGGCATGTCGGACCGGATGGCTTCCTGATAAACGCCCTGTTGAGAACGCCACGATCGCCGTATGATCCGGACATCAAGCTGGAGCCGGTGGAACGGATCTTTTGCGGCGCGTCAGGACAGCCATCGATTTCATCGAAGCCAATCTGCAGAATGACCTGACACTCGATGGTGTGGCCACTGCGGTCGGACTGTCACGCTATCATCTGCAGCGGCTGTTCCGGGCAATCTATGGCGACAATCTGAAGGCCTATATCCGCAAAAGGCGACTGACCGTAGCGGCTCACGAGCTCGCGAACAGCAATGCACGAATCATTGAAATAGCGCTTGCCAGCGGTTTCGAAAGCCAGGAGGCGTTTTCCCGCAGCTTTCAAGCACTGTTCGGCTGCAATCCGGGCGAATACCGAAGAGACCCCGAAAAACGCCTTCGACCCGGCCTGTTCAAGCCGGACGCGGCCAGTCTCGGACACCGCCATGCCGGCCTGTCACTTGAACCCCGGATCGTCGCGTTGAAAAGTGGTTTCAGCGTGTTCGGCATCGGTTCAGGGATCGATTTCGAGGACGATGTGCATGTGGCAGGGGTCTGGCGGCAGTTGTTTGCAGCCCTTGAAGCCGACGCATCCGACCGGCTGTCGCCGCAACTGCCGCTGTGCGGCGTTGCCCAGGCCAACCATCCCGACATCCAGCGTGAACCAGGCCAGTGTCTCGCTTATGTCGCGGGTGCGGAAGAGGATCTGTCCGGTCGGTTGGGCGTTCCGCTAACCCGGGCGATCGTTCCTGCTGGCCTCTACGCGGTCTTTGAGCATCGCGGCTCGCTGGAGCAAATTCCAGAGACGGTCAACTATGCCTGGGGATCCTGGCTCGGCCGTGGCGGCTACCGGAAGTCAGAACGGCCCGATCTGGAGCGGCTGACTTTTGGCGCGATCGCCAACGATTGCCCCGTCATGCACTTCTGGATGTCGATCGCATGACCACGTTCCCGGAAAGGTAGTGGGTATCCCCGGCGACGTATGTGGAGGCTGCAATTTCGGGGACAGTTTACTTAATTCCCCTCTATTCACAACATATTCAGTACCTTAGAAAGAATTAAGTAAACTGTCCCCGAAATTCTGGCACGTCGTTTCTACTTCAATAGACGAAGGGGATCAGCTTTTTGGTCCTTGCCGCATAGTCGTCGAACTCGACGCCGTATTTCTTGGACAGATAGGCATCGAGACTGGGGATGTGCTGGAAGATGAAGCCGGCAGTCATGTAAGCTGGGATGGCAAAGGCCCAAAGGCTGCCGGTCGCCAACGCGTAGCCCGAGAACATCACCGTATCGCCGAAATAGTTGATGTGGGCTGCGTACCGGAAGAGCCCGCCCGTGTGCGCCCGACCTCGGTTTTCCGGGCGACGCTTCCAGAGGAAACGCTGGTACTCGGATGCCGTGTTGAGCCAGGAGCCGACCAAAAACAGCATTGCCGCCACCAGCCCGCCCCACCAGGAAAGCGGTTGCGGATTTGCGAGTGCCAGACCGGCAAAAATGGCGTGCGATGACATGAAGATCGCCAGCACGATCAAGGCTTCAACCCAGCCGAAATGGCGTTTGAGCAGCACCTGCATGCCGAAGAGCGTGCGGATCAGATAGATCACCGCAAAGGCGGCGATCAAAGCACGCCGGTCTGAATCAGCCTGCCTGAAGGTTTCCGGCAGAAGATCCTGTCCCCCGGTCAGCAACCAGACGATGGCCACAACCGTCAAAGTGTGGACGACCATCACGATCCATCGCGGCAGAAAACTGGTTTCGATCTCTCCATGCATGTCGCGCCTCCGCACCGGTTTGCATCGGGCGTCAGAGCCCCTTTGCAGACCGGTTTAGTGGCAGTCGCTTCAGGCGTTTTGATATTTTGTGCTCTGCCGTCAGAGATCGGCTGGCCGCTCGCTCTCGTGCGGGAATTCGCCGGCGGCGATGTAAGCCTCTTCCTGCGGGGTCGAGTGACGTCCGAGAATATTGTTGCGGTGCGGATGCCGCCCATGCCGGGCGATGATGTCGCGCACCGTTTCATTGTGCTTCACACCATGCTGGTAGAATCCACGCAAGTGTTCGGGAGCTGTCGCAGCAACGCTCCTGACGCTGGCCACGACCTCGTCCATGCGCGCCAGATGGTCCGGCCCCTCGCAGTGGCCGATGGCGATGTTGTAGAACTGCTTCTCCCAGGGATGGGTCAGGGCCTCGAAATGCCCGTTGTCCTTGCCCTCCAGAGCCAGACGGGTTGCCTTGATGTCCTGGGCATAGGCCGCCGGGGTTCCGCGCCAGACGGACCTTGGAAACTGGTCGAGCGCTATGATCAGCGCCAGACGGCCACGCGGTGTCTCGGCCCAGTGGTCGAGCAGACCACAGGCGGCCGCCTCTGTCAGCGCCGCGAAGCGTTCACGGATTTCCGCATCGACGCCACCGCGCATGCGGTGCTCCCAAAACGTCGCATGGGTTTCTATCGAGTCCTGGTGCCCGTTGTCCGGAAACCAGAATTCGAGCACCTCTGTCGGCTCGATGTCGGCCCAAACCGTGTTCATTGCCCCTCCTCAAATCGGCTTGGAACAGACTGCAAATCTCGGCGCGCGATTTCAAGCCCGTTCGTTTGCGACCTCTTCAACATGCTCCTCAATCAGCTCCGCTACCGAGCGACCAGGTCCAACCAACTCCAGCACCGTCCGGTCGGGATCGCGCACAAAGATAGTCTTTGTTCCGCGGAATTCACGCCGACCCGTAATTTCAATTCCGTTCGCAACCATGAAGGCTTCGGTCTCTTCGGCCGACTTCATTTTCAGCGCGATATGGGTGATCCCCGGATACTTGACCGGCTCGTCCATCAGCACGTTTTCACCCGCCTTGCCCGCTGCGGGTCCAAGCAGATTGATGTTGATGCCGCTCGGATGAAGCATGACGAGGGGGTGACCGTTTTCGTATCCACCGTCGGCAAGCAACCGAAAACCAAGCAGTTCATAGAAAGCCACGGAGCGTTGACGGTCGCTAATGCGGATCCCGACATGGTCGATGCGATCAATCTCAAGCATGGAAGTCACCTCCTGCAGTCCTGTTGGCGCGTCATGTCAGAGGGAGATATGGAGTGATTCCTTTGTTGTTGAAATTGCGCTAAATGCGTTTTACTGTTTCTTTCATGCGCAAATCGGTTGACCTGTCAGGGATCGATCTCAACGCCTTGGCGGTTTTTGCCGAAGTGGCCGAAGCCGGAAGCTTTACCCAAGGCGCCCAGGCTCTGGGCGTGCCCAAGGGCAGTGTCAGTCGCAAGATCAGTGCGCTTGAAACCGCTCTCGGGGTTCGGTTGCTCAATCGCACAACCCGCAAGGTCTCACTGACCGATATCGGCAGGCTCTATTACGAGCAGTGTCGCAAGGGTCTCAACGAACTCGAAACTGCAGCGAGGCTGATCGATGCCAGCCGTGCGACTCCCCGTGGCACGCTGCGAATTTCCGCACCGGCGGACTTCGGCGGAGGCCGTTTCGGCGGACTCGTCGAGGACTTTCTGAAGCTCCATGAGCAGGTGAACATCGAACTCCACCTCAGTGATGATTACGTCGACCTGATCGAGCAACGCATCGATTTGGCTTTTCGAACAGGCAGGCTTGAGGATTCAACGCTGATTGCCCGTCGCCTCGGTCCGACGCGGCGCATTCTATGCGCCAGCCCGGACTACCTTGCGCTCAGGGGCACTCCCGAAACGCTGGGCGATTTGCAAAACCATGACTGCATTGTCCACGGCAAGACGGTGGACAATGCCCATTGGCGTCTCAGCGGCCCCGATGGCGCAGTATCGGTCCGTGTCAACGCACGAGTTGCCGCCAATGGCATGAGTTTTTTGCGTTCGCTGGCCCTTCGTGGCTCGGGAATCGTGTTTTATCCCGAAGCCATTGCCCGGGACGACATCGCCCATGGTCGGTTGAGCCCGGTGCTTGAAGAATACGCGTCGGCAGAGTCCGCCATTTACGCTCTCTACCCGAGTGGCCGCCACGTGTCGCCCAACGTCCGCGCCTTTCTCGACATGGCCGCTGAAGCATGGGCAGCGGACGAGCCGGCCAACCGGATCGCTGCCTTATGACCAGACCGTCTCCTCGGTGATCCCCATTTCAGCGAAATCCGGCGCGCGCAGGTCTTCATCAGGCTTGCAGGCCATATAAAATTCATCCAATTGAGGAGGCGTGACCTTTGTTCCGGCCAGCATGGCATGGGCCTGCCCCCGATGGTGGATCTGGTGCTGGATGAGATGCAGGAAAGTCCGGTCGAAGCGCTCGACCTGGAGACGGTCCCTTCGCGGCAGTTCGATCTGCCGGTCTGCCCGCGCAAGCTCCGGATTGCTGGCCACGGCGACCAGACGCCGGTCGATCCGCTGTTGCTCTCCCGCCAATTCGGCCATGGCCGGAAACGGAACATGATCTTTGAAGGCATCTCGCCCCATGCAGTCGCCCTCAAGTGCGGATACATAATACCAGTCGACAATCAGGATGTGATTGAGGGTCTTGATGATCGACGGGAAAAAGCTCGTCCGCTCCGTAGCCAGATCCGCGTCAGACAACAGCACACACGCCTTGTGAAGCCGGAAGTTCGACCAGGCATTGTTCCATGCCTGGGCTTTGAAGAGTGCATTCATGTCATCTGACCTTTCTTGTCCGGCGCTGCTTGTTGACTGAACCAAATTCAGGCGGTTCTTGTCGCTGTCCGCTTGATCCTCGACATCACGGCCATTCATGGAGAAATCGCGAACGGGGTGCCGAATTTCATCAGGACCTGGCGGCGATGCCAAGGGGTTCACCGAATTCGGTTTCAAGGACCGCGACGGCCGGCTGTTGTGTTTGGGCCAGGCAACCGAGCTCGTCTAAGCATAGAAGAGCCAAGTGCCCGGCGGTTGCCCGTTGGAACCGCCGCAATTACACTCCGGGCTTCCGCAATGAAGGCGAACCGAAAACTCACCGTGACCTGTTCTCTGGCCGCGCCATCGCCAACCATCTGACAAAGGAGAAAGTCGAACCATGATCGAAGCCAACAGTCATGTCTATTCGGACGGCATCACCGAATTCGAAGGCTGGTTCGCCAGCGACACCGGCAAGACCGAAGCACTCCCGGGCGTGATGATTGTCCACGCCTTTGGTGGCTTGAGCGATTTCGAAAAGCGTCAGGCCGAGCGACTGGCCGAGATGGGGTACGCGGCCTTCGCGGTCGATCTCTATGGCAAGGGCCGGCGCGCCTCCACGCGGGAGGAAGCGGCAGCACTGATGGCTGAACTCAACAACGATCGACCAACCCTCGCCGCCCGGATGAAGCTGTCGCTTCAGGAGTTTCGGGACATGCCGCAAGTCGATGCCGCGCGTACGGCGGCAATCGGCTTCTGTTTCGGCGGCAAGGCGGTTCTCGACCTGGCCCGCTCGGGCACGGAGTTTTCAGGCGGTGTGGTGTTTCACGGTGTCTACGACGCCCCGGCACAAACCGCGGACAAGATGAATGCACCGCTGCTGATCCTGCACGGCTGGGACGACCCGCTGGCAAACCCCGATCAGACCGTGGCGTTGGCTGCGGAACTGACGGACCGTTGTCCCGACTGGCAATTGCTTGCCTTCGGCCACACCGGTCATGCTTTCACCAATCCCAATGCCAGTCAGCCCGGCATGATGTTCAGTGCAGACGCCGAACGGCGGTCCTGGAATGCCATGAGCGGCTTTCTGCAGGAGAAACTGTCCGCTTAGGCATGTCACCAGTCGCGCTTTCTTTTCGCACTTGAGCGAATCGTATACGAAATGTATATGGTTCGTATATAGATGCAAGGAAACGCCATGGGCATCGTGAAAATCAATGACGACCTGCATGGAGAGGTCCGTCGTGCCAGCACGGTGATGTGCCGGTCCATCAATGCGCAAGCAGAGTTCTGGATGAAGATCGGCATGTTGGCCGAGGCCAATCCGACCCTATCCTTAACCGACATCATCAAGATGCAGCTCGAGGCGGCGGATGTCGGTGGCAGCGAGGTTGCGGTCGCCTGATATGGTCAAGACCCCGGACGAACTGAGCCTCATGCGCATATCGGGCAGGATGCTTGCCTCGGTGTTCGAGATGCTGGACCGACAGAACCTCGCCGGCCTGTCGACGCAGGAGGTCAACGACCTGGTCGATCGCTTCATCACCATCGATCTCGCCGCACGACCCGCGAGCAAGGGACAGTACGGCTTTCGCCATGTCCTCAACTGCTCGATCAATCACGTGGTCTGCCATGGCATACCCGATCCCGAAGAGATCATCCGCGACGGCGACATCATCAATCTCGATATCACGCTGGAGAAGAACGGCTTCATCGCGGATTCAAGCAAGACCTATGTGATCGGCAATGCATCATCGGCGGCGAAACGGCTGGTGAAAGTTGCACAGGGTGCCATGTGGAAGGGCATCGGTCAGGTCAAGCCCGGCGCGCACCTGGGGGACATAGGTTACGCCATCACGCGGCATGCGAAAAAGAACGGCTACACCGTCGTGCGCGAATATTGCGGGCACGGCATCGGTCGGGAGATGCATGAGGAGCCACAGGTGCTCAATTTCGGACGCCCCGGCACGGGCCTGAAACTGCGCGAGGGCATGGTCTTTACCGTCGAGCCCATGATCAACCAGGGCACCCGCCGGGTTTCCACGGTAAGCGACGGCTGGACGGTGGTGACCAATGACCGCAAGCTCTCCGCTCAATTCGAGCACACGGTTGCGGTGACGAAGACTGGTGTCGAAGTTCTCACCTTGCGCAATGACGAAACGCCGATGCTGAATCAGTGGATTTAGAGCAAGGGGCGATCAGCCGATCGTCTCTTGCCCGTAGGCAATCTGCTCGGCCACGAGCAGCCGGTCGGCACCGGCTCTGGCGAAACGCAGGGTCAGGGCCTTGCGGGTCGCGGGCGCCAGCTTGTGTTCCGGAGCGTGGCGCATGATCTCGGCATCGTAGCCGTCAGAGAGGATCATCCCGCAATCATCCGGAAAAATATCGAGAGGCACCCCCGGATGGGTGGCAAAGAACAAGCGGTCGCAATGCCGTCGGTAATCCGGCCACTTGGAATCGACACGAAAGTCCTCGATCGACGATTTGATTTCAACGATCCACACCTCGCCCTTTTCCGTCAGGGTCACAAGGTCCGCACGCCGGCCGCTGGCGAGGCTCAATTCCGGCAGCATGGCATGACGCATTTCGCGCAGCAGACGCTGCACGCCGCGACGCACCAACAGAGCCCGTTCGGATTGGCGCCCATCAACAAGGCTTGGTTCAGGGTGAGGTGAAACAATCGGCATTCAGGAATGCTGACATGAGTCTTTGTCACTGGCAAGCAAGCCGACGCAGCGTTGCATGAAAGCCATAGTCGGGCGGCGATTGACGCTAATGTGAACACAGACGGCTCAACGGGCCTTGCCAGCGCGTTACAAGAAAAAATAAATGTTAATTGTCGAGAATCAGCTTGCGAAAGCGATTTCACGTGCTTTGGGGGAAGCAAACATGACCGTACGCCTGGCAATCTTTGGTCTTGCCGCCGCGCTGATGGTGGCCGGCTGCACGACCTCCGATCCGGAGTTGAGCAAACAGGTCTTCACCAGCGAATATGGTGCGGTGAAAGACGGCGGTTACAGTATTCCCGCCGTGCCCATCAACCGGGTCAACAGCCGATACCACCGGCAAATCGTGACCTACTTCACCCGGGAAAAACCCGGCACCATCATTGTCAATACGCGCAAGCGCTACCTCTACTATGTCCTGCCGCGCAACCGGGCCGTGCGCTACGGTATCGGTGTGGGCCGCGCCGGCTTCGCCTGGGAAGGTGAGGCTTATGTTGCCTGGAAGCGGCCGTGGCCGCGCTGGCACCCGCCGAAAGAAATGATCGCGCGGCAGCCGGAACTCAAGCGCTATGCGGATGGTGGCCAGGCACCCGGTCTGAAAAATCCGCTGGGTGCGCGGGCGCTTTACCTGTTCGACAAGGACGGCAAGGACACGCTTTATCGCCTGCACGGCACGCCGCAGTGGAACACCATTGGCACCGCCGCTTCCTCGGGCTGTATCCGGCTGATGAACCAGGACATCATCGACCTTTACAACCGGGTCAAGCCGGGCAAGGGCACCAAGGTGGTGGTGATCCAGTAAGGCACTGCCCCGACAGGGGAACCAAAAAAGCCGCCCGGACGATCCGGGCGGCTTTTTTCGTGTTGTGTTGGCAAAGCCGTCAGGCGGCCGCAACAGCGCGCTTGGCCATGACCTTTACCAGATTGGCGCGGTATTCTGCCGAGCCGTGCAGGTCGCTGAGCATGGCGGATGCGTCCACCGAGACACTGTCGAGGGCATCCGGTGAAAAGTTGCCGCCAAGCGCAGATTCCATGTCGGATGCGCGATAGACCCCGTCCGATCCGGCACCTGTCACGCCGACACGAACACCGCCTGCACCCTGTGCCACGAAGACGCCGGCCATGGCATAGCGTGAAGCCGGGTTGGGGAACTTCTGATAGGCCGCCCGGGACGGTGCGTTGAACGAAACCGCCGTGACGATCTCGTTGTCGTTCAAAGCGGTTTCGAACATGCCGACGAAGAAGTCATCCGCCGAAATGTCACGCTGGTTGGTGTGGATCGTCGCACCCAGAGCCACCATGGCGGCCGGGTAGTCGGCCGCCGGATCGTTGTTGGCGATCGAGCCGCCGATCGTCCCCATGTGACGCACATGCGGATCGCCGATATGCGAAGCGAGGTCGGCAAGCGCCGCACAGGCGCCACGAACGTCCGCCGATCCGGCCACTTCCGCATGGGTGGTGCCTGCTCCGATGCGCACGGACCCACCGGATACGGTGATGCCCTTCAGCTCATCTATATGGCGCAGATCCACCACGTCGCTGGGCGCCGCCAGGCGCTGCTTCATGGTCGGGATCAGGGTCTGGCCACCGGCGAGGTATTTGCCCTCGTCGGACCCGGAGACCAGGCTTGCCGCTTCCGAGACGGAGGAAGCGCGGTGATACTTGGTTTCGTACATGATCGTTTCCTTCTCGCTCTTCCTCAGGCTTTCAGTGCCGCCCATACCTTGGCGGGTGTCGCCGGCATGGACAGGTCGTTGTTGCCGATTGCATCGGTGATGGCATTGATGACCGCCGGCGGTGAGCCGATGGCACCGGCCTCACCGCAACCCTTCATACCGAGCGGGTTGGACGGGCATTCGGTGACCGTGGTCGACACGTCAAAGGACGGCAGGTCATCGGCGCGCGGCATGGTGTAATCCATGTAGCTGGCCGTCACCAACTGCCCGTTGTCATCATAGGCGCAGCCTTCCAGCAGAGCCTGGCCGATGCCCTGGGCGAGACCGCCATGAACCTGGCCCTCGACCACCATCGGGTTGATGATGTTGCCGAAATCATCGGCCGCAACGAATTGCACGACGTCCGTCGTTCCGGTCTCCGGATCGACTTCCACTTCGCAGATGTAGCAGCCGGCCGGAAAGGTGAAGTTGGACGGATCGTAAAAGGAGGTTTCCTTCAGACCCGGTTCCATGCCTTCCGGCAGATTGTGCGCGGTGTAGCAGGCCAGCGCCAGCTGGAACCACGGGATCGCCTTGTCGGTGCCGGCGACTTTCAGCTCGCCGTTCTCGATGACGATGTCCGATTCGTCGGCTTCCAATTGATGCGCTGCCACCTTCTTGGCCTTGGCTTCGACCTTGTCGAGTGCCTGGACAATCGCTGACATGCCAACGGCGCCGGAGCGCGAGCCGTAGGTACCCATGCCCATCTGCACCTTGTCGGTATCACCATGGACGACGGAGATCGTGTCGAGCGGTACGCCAAGCCGGTCGGCGACGACCTGGGCAAAGGTTGTCTCGTGGCCCTGCCCATGGCTGTGCGAGCCGGTCAGCACTTCGATGGTACCGACGGCGTTGACTCGCACTTCCGCCGATTCCCAAAGGCCAACACCAGCGCCGAGCGCGCCGACGGCAGCCGATGGCGCGATACCGCAGGCTTCGATGTAGCAGCTCATTCCGATGCCGCGCAGTTTGCCGCGCCCCTGAGCTTCCGCCTTGCGGGCCGGGAACCCATCATAGTCAGCCGCCTGCATCGCGGCACTCAGCGACGCTTCGAAGTCACCGGCATCATAGGTCATGATGACCGGCGTCTCGTGCGGGAATTCCTTGATGAAATTGATGCGCCGCAATTCCGCCGGGCTTATACCCAGCTCGCGTGCCGCGGTCTCGATCGCGCGCTCGAGTATGTAGCTCGCTTCAGGACGACCGGCGCCGCGATAGGCGTCCACCGGCGCGGTGTTGGTATAGGCAGTACGCACGTTGCAGAAGATATTCGGGATATTGTACTGGCCCGACAGCAGCGTTGCATAAAGATAGGTCGGTACCGACGACGAGAACAGCGACATGTAAGCGCCCAGATTCGCCAGGGTATCCACCTTGAGGCCGGTGATACGATGATTCGCATCGAAGGCGACCTTGATGGTCGACACATGATCGCGGCCATGGGCATCCGTCAGGAAGGACTCGGTGCGATCGGCCACCCATTTGACCGGCACACCGGTGCGCTTGGAGGCCCACAGGCAGACGATTTCTTCGGGATAGATGTAGATCTTGGAACCGAAGCCGCCGCCGACATCCGGTGCGATCACCCGCAGCTTGTTTTCAGGCGCGACATTGTAGAAGGCGCTGAGCACCAGCCGTGCCACATGCGGGTTCTGCGAGGTGGTCCACAGCGTGTAGTGGCCTTCGCCTGAATCGTAGTGGGCAAGCGCTGCTCGCGGCTCCATGGCGTTGGGCACCAGCCGGTTGTTGGAAACTTCCATCTCGGTCACGTGGGCCGCGTCCGAAATCGCTTCCTCGACCAACTGCTCTTCGCCGATGACCCAATCGAAGATCAGGTTGCCGGGGGCTGCTTCGTGGATTTGCGGCGCACCGGGTTCGATAGCGTCGACCGCATCGATAACCGCCGGTAGTTCTTCGAATTCCACAACAACCTTTTCAGCCGCCTCGCGCGCCAGTGCACGGGTTTCGGCAACAACGATGACAACCGCATCGCCGACATAGCGAACCGTGTCCTCGGCGAGCGGACGCCAGACGCCCATGTTCATCGGCGAGCCGTCTTTCGAGTGGATCATCCAGCCACAGATGATGTTGCCGATGCCGTCTTCCGTCAGCTGTTTGCCGTCGAGCACGCCATAGACGCCCTGCATGGCTTCCGCGGCGCTTTTGTCGATGCTGACGATGCGCGCATGAGCGTGCGGGCTGCGAACAAAATGGGCGTGGCGCATGCCTGCTTCGTAAACGTCGTCCGTGTAACGGCCCTGCCCCGTGATGAACCTAAAATCCTCTTTGCGCGCCACTCGCGCACCAATTCCTTCAACTCCCATGGAAATCTCCTCCGTATTGGGCGGCGATTTTCGATCCGCGCTCTTCCCCGCTGGTGCGGAGTGGCTGCCGCCGGGCGCACCCGGCCGGATCGAACCCGCCAGTTGGTTGCGCTATTCGGCCGCCTGTTGCGAGCCACTCATTTCCGCGGCGGCGGCAAGAATGGCCTTGACGATGTTGTGGTATCCGGTGCAGCGGCAGATGTTGCCTTCCAGCTCGGCCCGCACGGTCGCCTCGTCGAGCGATGCGCCGTACCGGTTGATCATGTCGGTTGCCGCCATGATCATGCCCGGGGTGCAGAACCCGCATTGCAGACCGTGGTTCTCGTGAAAGGCTTTCTGCACCGGGTGGAGATCGCCACCGCTCGCCATGCCTTCGATGGTCGTGACGCTGGTGCCGTCCGCCTGGGCGGCGAGCATTGTGCAGGACTTTACGGCCTTGCCGTCAACATGGACGACGCAGGCGCCGCATTGCGACGTGTCGCAACCCACATGGGTGCCCGTCAGGGCGAGATTCGTGCGCAAATACTCGACCAACAGCGTGCGGTCTTCGACCTCTCCGCTGACCTGTCGACCATTCACAGTCATTGATACGCTTGCCATCCAATACCTCCCACAAACAGGCTCCAGGCCGGATAGATGCCTGGGCCTTTCTCATGCCTCACCACAGATGTGGCAGGGCGACCTCGTTGCAACCCCGCTTGGACGGTTTTCGTCCGCCGATGTGGGGCAGTTTAGAGTCGTTCTTGATCCATAGGAGCCAATCCGTGGCAGCTTAGTCAAGCCTTAGCCGGCAAGATGGCCGAAAGTGCGTGACGAATTTCCAGAAACTCCTACTAAAGGCCAATATTGTCTCGTCGGCAGCCTATATCGTCTCAGATGCAGCGACCGCCATCGACCTCCATGGCGACGCCGGTCACCATGCTGGCTTCATCGGAGCACAGATAGCAGGCCGCATTGCCCATATCCTCCGGAGTGGAGAAGCGGCCGATCGGAATCGTCGACAGAAACTTCGCCCGTATTTCCGGTGTGTCTTCGCCCATGAAGGTCTTCAGCAACGGTGTTTCGCCGGCTACCGGATTGATGGCGTTGACGCGAATGCCGGCGGGCGCCAGCTCCACTGCCATTGTCTTGGTCGCCGTGATCATCCAGCCCTTGGACGCGTTGTACCAGTTGAGCCGCGGCCGTGGGCTGACGCCGGCGGTGGATGCGACATTGAGGATGCAGCCCGTTCCGCGCGCCTTCATATCGGGCACCAGGTGGCGCGCCGTCAGATAGACCGACTTCACGTTGACTGCGAGCACCCGGTCGAAATCAGCCTCCGTGACCTCTTCGAGCGGCATTGGCAGGTGCGACACGCCGGCATTGTTGACGAGGATGTCCACATGCCCGAAGGCAGCGAGCGCGGCATCTGCCATGGCCTCGACGCTTTCGCCGATCGAGACGTCGACGGTCTGTGCGACAGCGGCTTCGCCGAGCTCCTCCGCCTTGGCAGCGGCCGCCTCGCCATTGATGTCGGCGATCATCACCCGGGCGCCTTCAGCCAGGAATTTGCGCACGATGCCGTCGCCGAATCCGGAGGCGCCGCCGGTAACGATCGCCGTTTTGCCCTCAAGCCGCATGGTCGTTTTCTCCTTGATTGATCAGTCGTGCAGAACGGCGACGGTTTTCAGCGTGGAAAAGCCGTAGAGCGCCTCAAAGCCCTTCTCGCGGCCGTGGCCGGATTTGCCGACGCCGCCAAAGGGCAGTTCGACACCGCCGCCGGCGCCGTAATTGTTGACGAAGACCTGGCCCGAGCGCAGCGCCTTGGCGAGGCGCATCTGGCGACCACCGTCACGGGTCCAGACCCCGGCTACCAGGCCATAATCCGTGCCGTTGGCGATGGAAACGGCTTCCGCATCGGTATCGAAAGGAATGACCACCTGCACCGGTCCGAAAATCTCGTCCTGTGCCAGCCGATGCTCCGGCGATACGCCGGCAATCAGCGTCGGCTCCACATAGTGGCCGCCAATGGGTGCGTCGTCGACAATGGTGCCGCGTGCGGCGATGGTCAGCCCGTCCTGTTCGGCAACACTGAGGAAGCCGCTGACGATTTCCTTTTGCCGTGACGAGATCAGCGGGCCGACGTCGAGATCGGAAACCGCAGGTCCGACGCGCAGCGCCTTGTAGCGCTCTGCCATGCGGTCGAGCACGTCGACATAGATCGAGCGGTGCACCAGGATGCGTGAGGAGGCCGAACAGGTTTGCCCGGCATTCTGAATGCCGGCATTGACGAGAAACGGCAGCGCCTTGTCGATATCGGCATCGGCGAAGACGACCTGGGGCGACTTGCCGCCGAGTTCCAGTGTTACCGGCACGACGTTGCGCGCAGCAGCGCTCTGCACCAGCGTTCCGACACCGACCGAACCGGTAAAGGAGATGTGGTTGACGCCCGGGTGGTCGGTCAGCGCGGCGCCTGCTTCTTCGCCGAGTCCGGGAACAACATTGAGCGCGCCGGGCGGCAACCCGGCCTCATGAGCGATGCGGGCAAAGGCCAGTGCCGTCAAACAGGCTTCCTCGGCTGGCTTGAGCACAGCGGCGTTGCCCATCGCGAGGGCGGCGCCGACCGACCGTCCGATGATCTGCATCGGGTAGTTCCATGGCACGATGTGACCGGTGACACCATGGGGTTCGCGCAGGGTGTAGACGGTGTAGCCGTCGAGATAGGGAATGGTCTCGCCATGCACCTTGTCGGCCGCACCGCCATAGAACTCCATGTAGCGGGCGAGCGCGATGGCGTCGTTGCGCGCTTGAGTCAGCGGCTTGCCGACATCGGCGGCTTCAAGTTCGGCCAACATGTCGACCTGGTCGAGCACCCGTTGGCCGATACGGGTGAGAATGCGGCCACGCTCGACCGCGGTCATGCGTCCCCACATGCCCTCAAGCGCGGTATGCGCAGCATCGGCGGCCGCGTCGATGTCGCCGGAGCCGCCGCGGGCGATTTCACCCACCGATTCTCCCGTCGACGGGTTCTCCAGGTCGAGACGGTCGCCGCTTTCGGCCGGCACCCATTCGCCGTTGATGAAACAGTTTGCCGGGTCGAAGCCCAGTCGGTCTGCAGTATCCATGGTTGCGCCTCTCACTGCGCCGTATTGGACCGCGCCTCGCGGGCCCGCAGCGCCTCGTCCAGAATAGGCGTCGCCGCCAGTAGTTCCCGCGTGTAGTCGTGGCGGGGATTGCGGAAGACCTCCTCGGTGCGGCCTTCCTCGACTATCTTACCCGCCTTCATGACCAGAACACGGTCAGTGATCGCCCGTACCACCGAAAGATCGTGCGAGATAAACAAGTAGGAGACCGCGAGGCGGTCCGAGAGATCGGCCAGCAGGTCGAGTATCTGCGCCCGAATAGACACGTCAAGCGCGGACACCGCCTCGTCGAGCACGATCAGCGACGGCTCGATTATCAGCGCCCGTGCTATGGCGATGCGCTGCCGCTGGCCGCCGGAGAACTCGTGGATATATTTATGCGCGTCGGACGGATCGAGGCCGACATTGGTCAGCGCATTGGCCACGCGTTCGGCCAACTCGCTGCCTTGCGGTGGATTATCCAGCAGATGGAAAGGCTCGGTGATCAGCCGGTCGACCCGATGGCGCGGATTGAAGGAGCTGTAGGGGTCCTGGAAAACCACCTGGACGCGACGCCGCATCTGCCGATCCGGGCCGGCGCCGGCCGTCGAGAACAGATTGCCGTTCAATCGGATTTCGCCGCCCTGGACGGCATCGAGTGCCAGAATGGCGCGCGTGAGTGTCGACTTGCCGCAGCCGCTTTCTCCGACGAGGCCGACATTCTCACCGTGCATGATCGCCAGTGACACGTGATCGACCGCCCGGAAATGGCCGGGGGCTGTAAACAGCGAGCGGCGCGGCAGAGCGTAGTCGCGCACCACGTTTTCGATCTCGATAACCGGCTTGCTGCCATCCGCGCCATGGGCGGGATTGCGCGTCGGCACATGGTTGGACGCCTCGAACAGAGCGCGGGTGTAAGGGTGGTTCATCTGACGAAACAGTGTCACCGTCTCGCCGGCCTCGACGATTTCGCCGTCTTTCATGATGGCGATGTGGTCAGCCATGTCGGCGACAACGGCCAGGTCGTGGGTGATCAGGATCAGTCCCATACCGTCCTCCTCGACAAGCTTCTTCAGCAGCCTGAGGATCTGCGCCTGGGTGGTGACATCAAGCGCCGTGGTCGGTTCATCGGCGATCAGCAGCTTTGGTCGCAACGCAATGGCCATGGCAATGACGACGCGCTGACGCTGGCCGCCGGAGAGATCGTGCGGATAGCGGTCGAGCGGAAACTGCTCTTCCGGCAGGCCGACACGATTGAGTGCCTCGCGAGCTATCTGCCGGGCTTCGCGCCGGGTCTTGCCACTGTGCACCAGGATTGTTTCCGACACCTGATCGCCGATCGTCTGCACCGGATTGAGGGCGGTCATCGGTTCCTGGAAAACCATGCCGATATCGTTGCCGCGCAGCGCGCACATCTGCTTCTCGGAGCAATCTTCGAGCCGGTTGCCGTCAAGCCGGATGGATCCGGACCACTCCGTTCCAACCGGCAGCAGCTGCATCACCGCCATGGCCGTCATCGACTTGCCGGAACCGGATTCGCCGACAATGCCGAGCACCTCGCCGCCGCGCATCTCAAGACTCACATCCTGCAGGATCGGCGTGCCCTTGATGGAGAGTGTCAGTTTTTCGATATCGAGCAGCGCCATCAGCGAGCCCGCCTCAGCTTGGGATCGAAAATATCACGCAAGCCGTCGCCCATGAGGTTGAGGCCGAGCACGGTGAGCACGATGGCGAGCCCCGGGAAGATCGCCAGTTGCGGCGCGATATAGATCATCGTCTGGGCGTCCGACAGCATGCGTCCCCAACTGGGAAGGGGCGGCTGGGTGCCGAGGCCGACATAGGCGAGCCCTGCTTCGGCGAGGATGCCGAGCGAGAACTGGATGGTGCCCTGGACGATCAGCAGATTGGTGATGTTGGGCAGGATGTGTTCGGCCGAAATGAGCGTTGCGCCCTTGCCGGCGACGCGGGCGGCCAGCACATAGTCGCGCGTCCACAGCGACAGAGCCGATCCCCTGGCAAGCCTGGCGAAAACAGGAATGTTGAAGATCCCGATGGCAATGATGGCATTGACGGCGCTGGGGCCGAAGACCGCGGTGATCATGATCGCCATCAGCAGCGCCGGAAAGGCGAAGATCAGGTCGTTGGTGCGCATGACGAATTCGTCGATCAGGCTGCCATGGCGGGCCGCGGCCAGCAGGCCGAGAGGCACGCCGGCGACGATGCCGATGCCAACCGCCACGAAGGCGACTGCGATCGAGGTGCGGGCGCCGACCATGATCATGGAAAACACGTCGCGGCCAAATGCATCGGTTCCGAGCCAGTGTGCGGCCGAAGGCGGCTTCAGCTTGTTGGCGATCTGCAGGTTGGTGACGTCATAGGGTGTCCAGACAAACGACAACAAAGCTGCCACGACGAAAATCACCGTCAGCACCAGGCCGATCATGAAGCTCGGTGAACGCAGGGCCGCGCGCATCACGCTCGTGCGCAGTTCGGGCATGTCCGTCATGCCGACCTCCGGCGCAGACGCGGATCGACGACCGCGTAGGTAATGTCGACGAGAAAGGTCACGAGGATGACGGCGAAGACGAGCAGGAAGATCACGCTTTTGACGACGATCAGGTCCCGCTGGGTGATGCCCTGGAAGACAAGCCGGCCCAAACCCGGCAGGAAGAATACGTTCTCGATGATGATGGCGCCCGCCAGCAGGAAGGAAAACTGCAGGCCGATAATGGTCAGCACCGGGATGAGGGCGTTACGCAGGGCGTGCCGCCACAGCGCCTGACGCTGGGTCAGCCCCTTGGCTCGGGCGGTGCGGACGAAATCCTCGCCCAGCGTGTCGAGCAGCGACGAGCGCATGACCCGCGCCAGGATCGAGGCCTGTGGCAGCGCCAGTGCGATCGCCGGCAGGGTCAATGCCTTCATACCGGCGAAGAAACCCGCTTCCCATCCCGGAAAGCCGCCGGCGGAAAACCAGCGCAGCGACACCGCGAAAAACAGCACGAGCAGCATGGCGAACCAGAAGTTCGGCACCGCGATGCCAAGCTGCGTCACGCCCATGATCGAGACGTCGGCCGGCGAATTGCGCCGTGCTGCCGCAATGACGCCGACCGGGAAAGCGATCGCCGTTGACAGGATCAGCGCATAGATCGCCAAAGGCATGGAGATCCAGAAGCGGTCGGCGATCAGCTCGCGCACCGGCACCTTGTAGGTGTAGGAAATGCCGAACTCGCCGTGCAACAGGCCGGTAATCCATTGCCAATAGCGCACCGGCGCGGGTGCATTGAGCCCGAGGCTGTCGCGCAGTGCCGCGACCGTGTCGGGTTGGGCGTTGAGACCCAGCATGAACGCCGCCGGATCGCCGGGAACCACCTCAATGACAAAGAAGATGACCAGGCTAGCAGCCAGCAGACTGAGCGTCAGCGAAACCAGCCTTTTGATCAGATAGGGCAGCATGAAACCGCATCGGGACGGAGGAAGGCGGTGACGGGAGCCGGCTGCCGGCTCCCGTCCGTGTCGATCAGTCTTCCCAGTGGACTGCGGTCATATCGGCCGCCTGGGTCGGAGCGTTTTCCCAGATGCCGCGCAGCTTGGCATTGACCACACCGGTGTTGGCGAGCTGGAACAGATAGCCGTTGACATAATCGTCGGCAATTTTCTGCTGAGCCGCCTTGAGCAGCTTGTCGCGCTCCGCCGGATCCGTGGCGTTGTTGAGATCCTCGATGATCTTCTGGAATTCCGGGCTGTCATACTGGAAGTAGTAGTCCGGTCTCGCGTAGATACCGATATCCAGCGGCTCGGTATGGGAGACAATGGTCAGGCCATAGTCCTTGCCGCGGAACACCTGCTCCAGCCACTGAGCCCATTCCAGGTTGCTGATTTCGGTCTGGATGCCGACATCGCGCAATTGCGAGGCGATGATCTCGCCACCGCGGCGCGCGTAGGACGGCGGTGGCAGTTTCAGCGTCGTTTCGAAGCCATCCGGGAAACCGGCCTCAGCCAGCAGCGCCTTGGCCTTTTCCGGATCGTAATTCGACTGTCCGGTCAGGTCGACATAGGACGGATGATGCGGCGCGAAGTGCGTGCCGATCGGTGTGCCGTAGCCGAACATGGCGCCGTCGATAATGGCCTGCCGGTCGATGGCATGGGCCAATGCCTCGCGTACCTTCGGATTGTCGAAGGGCGGCATCTTGTTGTTGGTCGACAGGATGGTTTCACCTTCGGTCGAGCCAGCGATCACCTTGAAGCGCGGATCGGCGCCGAACTGCGTCAGGTTTTCCGGCGCCGGGAATGGCATGAAGGCGTCAACGTCGCCGGCCATCACCGCCGCGAAAGCCGCGTTCGGATCCGAGATGTACTTGAACGTCACCATGTCGAGCTTGGCCGGGGTGCCCCAGTAGTCGGGGTTCTTTTCAAGTTCGATCCGGTCTCCCTGGACCCAGTCCTTGAACTTGAAAGCGCCGGTGCCGACCGGGTTGGTGGCATTGTTGGCAATCGACTCCGAGGCCACGATGGCCGCGTCGCCCCAGGCGAGATTGAACAGGAAGTTGCCGTTCGGCTTCTTCAGGGTGATCTTGACGGTATGCGGATCGACCACTTCGACGGATTCGATATCGGCGTAGAGCGCCTTCTGAGCGTTTGTCGAGTCTTCGTCGTCGATACGCTCCAGCGAAAACTTGACATCGTCGGCGTTGAATTCGGTGCCGTCGTGGAACTGCACGCCCTGGCGCAGCTTGAACGTATAGACCTTGCCATCATCGGAAATGGTCCAGGATTCGGCCAGTCCCGGTACGATCGCCCCATCGGAGGCAAAGCGCGTCAGGCCTTCGAAAATGTTGGAATAGGTCACCTGGTCGATGGCGCCGGCGGCACCCGACGTCGGATCGAGATTTGGCGGCTCCAGTTGCGCACCGATGGTGATGTCGGTCTTGGCTGCGAAAGCGGCCGGGGTCAGCGCCGTACTCGCGGCCAGTATCCCCGCTATGGCCAGCGATTTGATGATTGGCGTCATTTTCATTCCTCCTGTTGGTCTCTTTCGAGCACTTCTTGTGTTTCAATACATAGCTTTACGCGCCGCGGCTTATCAAGCGTCGAGAAGCTCTTCCAGCGCGTGCGCCATGACCTTGGCCGAGTCGATCATGTCGTCGATGCCGACATATTCATCCGGCTGATGGGCCAGATCAAGAATGCCGGGACCATAGGCGATGCAATCCTTCAGGCGGCCGATGCGGTCGATGTGTTTCTGATCATAGGTGCCCGGTGAGACGACATAAGCCGGGTCCTTGCCGAGCACTTTTTCGATGGATCGGGACACCGACTGCACCACCGGCGCATCCTTTTCGGTCATGGTCGGGCTGACATGCCACAGTTCGCGGATCTCGTACTCGAAATCGCGTTCGGCGCTGACCCGGGCAACGATATCGGTGACCTCGCGCGGCACGTCCTCCGGGTTTTCCTCAATGATGTAGCGCCGGTCGATCACCATGCGGCAGGAATCCGGCACGCAGGCTGACGGGAAACCGGTAAAGTCGGCCTCTGGCTCGGCCTGGCCGCCATGCACCGAGTTGATGTTCATGGTCGACTGGCGGGCTCCTTCGGGCACCACCGGCATGGCGGTGCGCTTTTCGGCCAGCGCTGGATAAAGGGTCGATTCGAACTCCTGCAGCACGGCACCCATGTGACGCACCGCACAATCGCCGAGAAACGGCATGGAGCCATGAGCAATATGGCCCTTGGTTTCGATTTCCGCCCACCAGACGCCGCGATGGCCAAGGCAAATGCGATCCTTGTTGAGCGGCTCGGGGATGATCACGTGCTGCACGCGCTTGGGGTCAAAGAAACCCTTTTCGGCCAGATAGGCAACGCCGCCATAGCCGCCGGTTTCTTCATCTGCCGTTCCGGAGATTTCGATTGCGCCGTTGAAATCGGGACGGGCATCGATGAACGCCTCGGCGGCGATGATCGAGGCGGCGAGTCCGCCTTTCATGTCGCAGGCGCCGCGACCGTATATCTTGCCGTCCTTTACTTCACCACCGAACGGGTCGGTTGTCCAGCCATGGCCGGTCTCGACAACGTCGATGTGAGAGTTGAAGTGTACGCAAGGTCCCGGGCTGCGGCCTTCGCGGCGGGCAACGACGTTCCAGCGCGGATAGCGGTCGCTGTCGCCGGGCGTGCCGTGCGCGCGTACCATCTGGATATCGAAATTGCGTGCCCGCAAGCGACCGGCCAGGTATTCGCAAATCTCCAGATAGGCCTCGCCCGGTGGATTGAGGGTGGGGATGCGGATGAGGTCCTGGGTCAGCGCGACCAGTTCGTCGCGTCGCGCTTCGATCAGATCAATGAAGGACGCCGCAATTGCGGGAGTCTCATTCATGCCGCTTCACCCTTTCGCAAATCCCTGAAACAACGGTACAAATAACCAAGCTCGTATCATTTCGCGGAGCCGTGGAGCCCGCAATACCGTAGGACTACGAATTGGCAGGTATCGCAGAGGACGCAAAAGTCGACATCCAGGCGCTGAACGAACTCGCCTTCGACAGCGCCCCCGTCGGCATCGTGCTGACCGAAAACCGGGTGATCCTGGCCTGCAACCAGACCTTTGCGGCTATCTTCGGCTATGGCAAGGACGAGCTGATCGGCCAATCTTTCCGTGTTCTCTATGCCTCCAACGAAGAGTTCGAGCATATGCGTGACATCGGCCTGAAAACCCTGCGCGAGGGCCGACCCTATAGCGACGAGCGCATCATGCCGCGCAAGGACGGCAGCCTGTTCTGGTGCCGGGTGCGCGCCCACAGTCCGACACCGGACGATCCGCTGCGCCGCACGATCCTCACCTATGCCGACATGTCCGAACAGCGGCCCTACATTCCGCTATCGGTGCGCGAACGTCAGATCATCCTCGAACTGAGCGGCGGCAGGACCAGCAAGGAAATCGCCCGTCACCTCGGCATCTCGCCGCGCACAGTCGAGTTCTACCGGGCGCGCCTGCTGAAGAAATTCAGCGTCAGCAACGTCACTGAACTGCTGGCCCATCTTGGCGCGCCGCCGGAGTGAGTTGATGAGATGCCGCATATGTTTCGTCCGAAGGTCGGGTCGACCAGAAAGCCCACTTATTGCAGAAACGACGTGCCGGAATTTTGGGACTGTTTACTTAATTCTTACTAAAGCACTGATTCTATGAAGAATTTTGAGGAATTAAGTAAACTGTCCCCAAAATTGCGGCCTCCACATTCGTGGCGATAAGCAACCTCGCGTTGATAGGTCACCCCCGCCAGCTTCCGTCGCGCCACATGGCGGTTAGCGCAGCCCGATAGTCGGGGTGGCGCATGGCGTAGCCGCTGGCCTTCAATTTGGCGTTGGAGACGCGCTTGACCTCGCCGTAAAAGGAGCGGGCCATGGGTGACAGGTCGGCAGTGGCAAAATCGATTTCGGGCGGCGGCTCGATGCCCATGAGCTGGGCGGCAAACAGAACCACGTCCTGGGGCGGCGCCGGCAGGTCGTCGGTGACGTTCCAGAGGCCGGACGCTTCGTGGGCTGCCAGATGCACCAGAGCGCCGGCGATATCGTCGACATGGATGCGGTTGAAGACCTGGCCTGGCTTGACGAGGCGGCGCGCCTTGCCGGCCTGCAGATTGACGAAGGCGTTGCGGCCCGGGCCGTAAATCCCCGACAGGCGCAGCACGGAGACCGGCAGATCGTTCGCCTTGCCGGCCTGCAGCCAGCACCGTTCAGCGGCGTCCCGCCAGATGGACCGGCGGGAAACCGGGCGGCAGCGGGTCTCCTCGTCGACCCAGCGCCCCTCATGATCGCCGTAGACGCCGACGGTGGACAGATAGGCTGCCCAGCGCAGGTGCGGGAACAGGGCCGCCAGACCATCACCGGCCAGCCTCAACAGCGCATCGCCGTCCTCGCCCGGAGCGATGGACTGAACCAGGTGGGTGACATCTTCGAACTCTTGTTTGAGGTCGTCGGACAGGGTTTCACCGTCGAATTCAAACGGAATGAGGCCGGCTTCAGAGAGGCGCGCAAATCGTTCGGCCGACCGTGTCGTGCCGGCGGCGCGCTGGGTGCGGCCCTGCATTTCCCGCGCTATCGCAAGGCCGGAAAAACCGGCTCCGAGGATCATCAGACGCATAATACTAGCGACTCCCCTGTTCAACAGCAGTTTGCCACTCGGCCAACACGCTGTCATCCGTTTCCCGATGCCTGTCGCGAAGCTTCTGGAACGCGGGTTGGTCGAGCAGTTGCGAAAGCGCCCAGACGGCTGCACCACGTACCAGAGGCGACTGATCGTCCAGCAGGGCAACACATGGATCGGCGAGTTCCCTCTCACCCGAGTTGCCGGAGGCGATCAGCACGTTGCGCAGGAAACGATCCCGCCCAATGCGCTTGACCGGTGAGCCGGCAAAGAATTGCCTGAATGTCGCATTATCGAGCTTCAGCAAATCGGACAGACGCGGAGCTTCGAGGTCCTCGCGCATGGTCAGTTTTGCCTCGTTTGCGACGCCGGCAAACTTGTTCCACGGGCAGACGGCCAGACAGTCGTCACAGCCGAACACCCGATTGCCGATGGCAACGCGAAATTCATGCGGGATGGGCCCCTTGTGCTCGATGGTGAGGTAGGAAATGCAGCGACGCGCATCGAGCTGATAGGGTGCCGGAAACGCGTCGGTCGGACAGACATCGAGGCAGGCGCGGCAGGAGCCGCAATGATCCGTTTCCCCAGCATCGGGCGGCAGCGGCTCGGTGGTGAAGATCGAACCGAGAAACAGCCAAGAACCGAACTCGCGGCTGACCAGGTTGCTGTGCTTGCCCTGCCAGCCGAGTCCGGCCGCAGCGGCAAGGGGTTTTTCCATCACTGGTGCCGTGTCGACGAAGACCTTGACGTCGCAACCGGCTCGCGCTGCGAATCGACCTGCAACACCCTTCAGGCGACCTTTGATGATGTCGTGATAGTCGCGATTTCCGGCGTAGACGGAAATCGCCGCGCGGTCACCGCGGTCAAGAAGCCGCAAGGGATCCAGGTCGGGACCATAGTTGAGGCTGACCATCAGGATCGAGCGAACCTCCGACCAGAGGACAAGCGGGTCGGCGCGTCGCTTCTTGGTGTCTGCCATCCATTGCATCGTGCCGTGGCGGCCATCGGCGAGATAGGCGTCGAGGGCGGCGGGAGCATGGTCGGCGATTGCCGCAGGATCGACGATACGAGCGCTGTCGAAGCCGGCCGCCAGCGCTTCGCCCAGCAGGAAGTCTTTGAGGCGTTGCGACCGTTCCGGCTTGCGCGCCGCCGCCGCCATGGCTCAGAAATCCAGGTCCGCGTAGTGTGAAACCGGCGTCATGTTGCGCACGCGATCAGCAAGCAACGGCCGAAAGGCCGGACGCGACTTGATGCGCTGGTACCACTGCTTGGCTTGCGGCGCGTCGTTCCAGGTGATTTCGCCAAGGTAGTCCAGTGTGGAGAGCGCACCGGCGGCGGAGAGATCTGCATAGCTCATGGCATCGCCGGCCAGCCAGTTCCGGCTCGCCGCGAGCCAGTCGATATAGCGCATGTGCTGACGAATATTGGCGCGGGCAGCCCGCAATGCGCGGGAATCGGGTTCGCCGCCGCCGACATCTTTCGGCATCAGGATCTTGAAGACACGTTCGCGCACCAGATGGCGGGTGACATCCTGCTCAAGCTTGGCCAGGAACCAGTCCATCAGGCGGCGCACTTCGGCGCGACCGACAGTTGATTCAGGCATCAGGCGGCGCTGTTTCTGAAAGGCCCCTTGGGTCTCATCAAGAAACTCGGCGATGACCGTGGCACCGCAGATGGAATGCAGCGAATCGTCGACATAGACCGGCAGCGTAGCGGCCGCATTCATGGCAATGAAGTCGCGACGGCGCTCCCAAGGGCGCTCCTCCACCAGGTCCGTCTCCATTTCGTATTCATTGAGCGCCAGTCGAATAAAGCGCGAGGCGGCGGACATCGGATGATGATAGAGGCTGGGCATGCGGTGTCTGACTTTCCTTCGCAAGGGATGCGGATTTGCATGGCGTCGCCAAACGGCGCTCGATTTGTATGGAATTCCTCAAGAAAAGAGCTATAGGGTTTCGCACGGGGCGACACAAGCGCGGCAATCGCGCACTTCATCGCAACAGAACTGGACGGTTTGATGGCTGAACAGACCATTATCGGTGCGTTGCTGCTTGGTGTGCTGGAGGGCTTGACCGAGTTCTTGCCCGTGTCGTCGACAGGCCACCTGTTGCTGGCCGGACATTTTCTCGGTTTCAACTCACCTGGCCACACGTTCGAGGTGCTGATTCAGCTGGGTGCGATCCTGGCAATCCTGTCAGTCTATTTCTCCCGGCTGTTGGCCTTGGCGGTCGCGTTGCCGGAAAGCCCGAAGGCAAGGCGCTTCGTCTTTGCGATCCTCCTGGCCTTCCTGCCGGCTGCGGTTGTCGGCGTTATGGCGCATGGCTTCATCAAGACGGTGCTGTTTGAAACGCCGGTTCTGATCTGCATCGTGCTGATCGCGGGCGGCTTCGTTCTCATGGCGGTCGACCGTATGCAGCGGGAGCCGCACTACCATGACGTCATGGATTTTCCGCCTTCTCTGGCCTTTCGCATCGGCCTGTTCCAATGCCTGGCAATGATACCCGGCACCTCCCGGTCCGGCGCGACCATCGTCGGAGCCCTGCTGATGGGCACCGACAAGCGTTCAGCGGCCGAGTTCTCTTTCTATCTGGCGATGCCGACCATGGCCGGTGCCTTTGCCTACGACCTTTATCAGAACTATGCGCGCCTCTCGGCTGACGACGTTTCCTATATTGCCATCGGCTTCGTAGCAGCCTTTGTCTCCGGTGTTTTCGTGGTGCGCAGCCTGCTCGATTTCGTCTCCAATCATGGCTTCACGTTCTTCGCCTGGTGGCGCATCATCGTTGGCACAGCCGGCCTGATCGCCCTCTACCTGTTCTGAGGAAACCACCGTGCCATCAGCACTCAATCTGGGCATCGATACCGGTGGCACCTACACGGACGCCGTGCTGTTCGACCAGGACCGGGGCGTCGTTGCAAAAGCCAAGGCGCTGACCACCCGACACGATTTGACCGAAGGGATCGGCAACGCGGTTTCGGCCGTGCTCCAAGAGAACGGGGCCGACCCCTCCTCCGTGCGGCTGGTCTCGCTGTCGACCACACTTGCCACCAACGCGCTTGTGGAGGGACAAGGCAGCCGGGCAGCGCTGGTGATGATCGGCTTCGGACCGGAAGATCTGAAGCGCGATGGCCTGGCGGACGCACTGGGCGGTGATCCCGTGCTGTTCGTGCCGGGCGGGCACAATGTGCACGGCCATGAAACACCCCTCGACCTGGACCCTCTCGAGTCGGTCGTGGACCGCTGGGCGGACGACGTCGCCGCCGTGGCGATCGCCGGTTATTTCGCCGTGCGTAATCCCGGGCACGAGCTGGCCGCACGTGATCTGGTGCGGGCCCGCAGCGGCCTGCCTGTGACCTGCAGCCACGAGCTTTCATCAAAGCTCGGCGGACCCCGGCGGGCCCTGACAACCTTGCTCAATGCCCGCCTGGTGGCGATGATTGATCGGCTGATCGGCGCCACCGAGAGCTATCTGCAGCAATGCGGCATCGAAGCACCGTTGATGGTGGTGCGCGGCGATGGCGCGCTGATCGCGGCCGATCTGGCGCGCACTAGGCCGATTGAGACAATCCTATCCGGTCCGGCGGCAAGCCTTGTTGGCGCCCACCATCTGACCGGCACCTCGAACGCCGTGGTTTCGGATATCGGCGGCACAACAACCGATGTCGCCATCCTTCAGGACGGCCTGCCGCGCATCGACCCCGACGGTGCCGTGGTGGGCGGCTTTCGGACCATGGTGGAAGCCGTTGCCATGCGCACCTTCGGTCTCGGTGGCGATTCCGAAGTCAGGATCGACGAAACCGGGCTGGCGGCGAACCTGTCGTTGGGTCCGCGCCGTCTGGTGCCACTTAGCCTGGCGGCGCATCTCGAACCGGATGCGGTCAACGACGCGTTGACGCGGCAGTTGCAGACCGGTCAGCCGGGCCGTCTGGACGGCCGCTTTGTCCGACGGACCGGTGTTCCGGACAGCATGGCCAGCGGACTGGCACCGCAGGAAGCAGCCTTGTTCGAACGTGTGCCCGACGGTTTCCTGCCGCTCGATCGTGTGCTGAGCGCCACGCCTCAGCGGGCAACGCTCGATCGCCTGGTGTCGCGCGGACTGGTGCAACTGGCCGGCTTCACGCCATCCGACGCCATGCATGTGTTGGGCCGACAATCCGGTTGGGACGCGGAGGCTGCAAAGTCAGGTGGCGAGTTGGTGGCTCGGCGCAAGAGCGGTTCAGGGAACAGGATCGCCGCTGATGCGACAGCACTGGCTCTGCTGACCATCGACCGCCTGACGCGGCAATCGAGCGAGGTGGTGCTTTCCGCCTGTCTCGCCGAGGACGGCCAACAGGCCATCGATCCGACGCGATCGGCCGCTGTCGACAGCGCCCTGAAACGCAGTCCGGGCATTGTCCAGTTTTCACTGGCACTCGATCGGCCGCTGATCGGGCTCGGCGCCTCGGCGCCGGCCTACTATCCGGCTGTCGCTTCAATGCTGGGTTCGGAGAGCTTCGTTCCGGAGCATGCCGGTGTTGCCAATGCGATCGGCGCAGTGGTGGGCCAGGTCAGAACAACTGTCGACGTTTTCGTTTCGCAACCGCAGGAAGGGCTGTTTGCCGTGAACGGCGGCGGCATCAGCGAGCGCATTGCCGACGAAGATGAAGCGCTGAATCGGGCACGTGCTGTCGCGCGGGACGCCGCCCTCGAACAGGCCGCGTCAGCCGGCGCCACCGACGCGGTGGTCGAGCTAACGGAAGCCGTCGATGCTCCAATCATCGAAAACACACGGACGCTGATCGAAGCCAGGATTTCGGCGACCGCCACAGGGCGGCCGCGGATTGTCAGAGATTGAGGATCCTGACTAGATAACCACCACCGGCGTTCCGATCGGCACCCGCTCGAACAGGTCAATCACGTGGTCGTTGACCATGCGAATGCAGCCGTTGGAGACCGAACGGCCGATCGAATCGGGCTGGGTCGTGCCGTGGATGCGATAGTAGGTGTCGCGGCCGTTCCGGTAGAGGTAGAGCGCGCGCGCTCCCAGCGGGTTGTTGGGCCCGCCCGGAACACCTTTGGCGTAGCGTGCATACTTTTTTGGCTGACGACGGATCATGTTGTCCGTCGGCCGCCAGCTCGGCCATTTGGCCTTGCGTGCGATGGTTGCCTTGCCTTTGAAACGCAACCCGGCACGGCCGACACCGACGCCGTAGCGTCGCGCCCGGCGAATCGAAAGCACCAGGTACAGGAAATGGTTTTTCGGATCGACCACGATCGTTCCCGGCGGATAGCCGGTAAACCGAACGGTCTGCGGTTCGTAGCGCTTATCGACCTTGAAATTCTTGTAGCGGGCCGTGTGGTGGGCCAACGCGCCCGTTGCCGGCTGTGCGGCGACTGCTGCAAGTCCACCCAACAGGAGATTTCGTCTGGATAACATGAAGGCTGTCCTCTCATCTGACTTTGCATTTTCAAGGGGCATCCCCAATGCCCCGGTGAAGCAAAGTCAGGCTATCGGCGGCTTGAACGGCGCGGCTGGCCGGTCCGTGGGCGACAGGCAGCGTTCAAGCGCTTCGTGACTGTCGGACGCACCGCCGAAGTTGATATCCAGTTGTGGTGGGATGCTGCTCGCGTCGATCCCGCAGGGTGAGTTGACAGCAGATTTTCTCAAGTGTTCCTTCATGCAACACTTAAAGGCCGGTTCGGCCACAGTGCTGCTTCTGACATCGATGGTCAGTTGGCTATCCAATGCCGGGAGATGCATTTTTTTGGCGGGCGCCGCCGCCGCGGCGTTGTGCGCCACGGCAATGCAAATCAGTATCAGGGCAAGAAACAGCCTTCTCATGCCGCCAAAATACTGCAATGGATTTAAGGATTCCATAGCAAAACGATCACGCGTCGGTGAACTTGGCGGTGTTGTTGTTGTGTGAACACACCGGGTTCAACTTCCGGTAACCGCGCTCGCGCCACTTGCGAAATGGTGGTGATAGGCGCTGACGCCGCCACTGATCACCATTTCCACGGCCACGGCCGTCAGTATCAGGGCCATGAGCCGGGTGACGATGCTGATCACGGTTTCTCCCAGAGCGCGCGATATTGTGTCGGCGAAATAAAGACCGAACCACAGCAGCAGACAGATCAGGAAAATAGCCGGAATCATCGTGACAAGCTCTGCCCAATCACCCGTCAGATGGGCAAACAGAATGATCGTCGCGATACTGCCGGGCCCGAGGGTCAGCGGGATGGAAAGCGGAACGACCGCGATACTGCCCTTCGCGTCATCGGCGGCATCCTTGGCCTTGGCGTCGCCCTCCGGCATCGGATTGTCGTTGAGCATCGACAGGCCGATCCCCAGAACGATGATGCCGCCGGCGATCTGAAATGCGGCAACATTGATGCCGAAAAACGCCAGGATCTCCTCACCGATGAGCGTGACGACCACCGCCGCGACGAACACGGTCAGAACGATGATGTTGGCGGTTCGCGAGCGCTGCTTTTGCGTATAGCCCTTGGTCATTCCGAGAAAGATCGGAATTCCGTAAAGCGGATTGAGCAGTGCAACCAGGGCGACCGCAAATTTCAAGAACAGGTCGGCGTGAAAAAATCCGAGATACGTTTCCATGGTGATCCCCGAACCCGACAGAAGCGCCGGCGCCCCGACTTATCGCGCGATCAGGCAGTTTTCCAGTCGCATTCGAATAAAAATCCCGGGACTAACGGCCGGATAAATCCACCGCCGCTCCGCTGTCCAACAGACTATCGATTTCGCCGGCTGCCAAACCTGATTCAGCCAGCACCTCGGCAGTATGCGCGCCAAGAACCGGGCCACCCATCCGATGCTCCGTTGGCGTGCCTGAAAACCGCGCCGGCGGTCGCGTCTGGCGCAATCGACCGGCCTGGGGATGGTCGCTTTCAACGATAAGCGCGTTGGCTGTTACCTGGGCGTTGCGGATCATTTCGCCACGCGTCAGCACGGGCGCGGCGGGCACATCGAATTCATCGAAACGGGCCAGCCATTCGGCATTTGTGCGGTTTCGAAGTGCCTGCTGGGTCAATTCCAGCCGCTCTGCCTTGTAAACCTCCAGTCCCTCCGACGTCAGGAAGCGCTCGTCTGTTTTCCATTCCGGCCGCTCACAGGCGTCCGCCAATTTCTCCCAATCAGCGCGGCGGAAAGCGGCGACGGAGATATGCGAATCGGCAGTCTCGTAAATCAGGTCAATGAAGCTCTGGGCCGTTTCGGTTTCCAGTTCATCACCAACGAAAGTGTGCCCGCCCATGTCGGACGACCAGAGGAAATGGATCACCGTGTCGAGCATGCTAAGGCGAATGTGCTGACCCTTGCCGCCGCGTTCGCGGGCAAACAGCGCTGCAGTGATCGCCTGGGCCACTGTGAACCCGGTGAGCTTGTCCGGCAGGATCGTGCGAATCAGAGCCGGCCGCCGTTCGTCGGATCCCGACTGGACCGTGGTCAGGCCGGAGAGCGATTGAACGAGCGGATCAAAGACGGGCTTGTGAGCGTAAGGGCCGGTTTCCCCGAAGCCGGTGATGGAGGCGTAGACGATGTCAGGCCGGATCTTGATGACGTCGTCATAGCCAATGCCCAATCGCTCGGTCACGCCGGGGCGGAAATTCTGCATGACCACATCGGCACCGGCGATCAGCCGCAGCAGCGCTTCGCGGGCGCCGTCCCGTTTCAGATCGAGCACGACCGAGCGCTTGTTGCGGTTGTTGTTCAGGAAGGATGCCGAAAACCCGCCGCGCTGGGTGGCGACATGCCGCGTGTTGTCGCCACGCGGCGATTCCACCTTGATCACGTCGGCTCCCTGATCAGCCAGGATCATGGCCCCCAGCGGACCCGAAATCATGTTTGTGAGGTCAATAACGCGAACCCCGTCGAGCGGTCCTGGCATGGTTTAGAGCCTATCATGGTTAGATTGAAGCAATTCTGTTTGTGGTCGGCGAGGCGATCCGCGAGGAAGGAGCGCAGAGCGATGCCGGAGGCATCTCTTGAGCATCCTGACACTGCGGGCGTCCGCCGACCGCAAACCCGAAGGGCCGGGCGCATTTGCGCCAATTCCTTCGCTCAAAGCCTCGGCCGGGCCACCAGCCCGACCTGCGTTTTGACCTCGACCTTGACGCAAATGCACCTCGGCAGAATGGTTCAATCTAACCATGATAGGCTCTTATTCCTGTGTTTGCGGCCGGAGTTAGCAAATAGCGAGCGGATCCGCCGTGTCCAGTGCCTTGTCAGGCAGCGCTGCGGGCGCAATAGCAAGAAGCCTTGATCGGCACATCGGCGCGCGCCGCGGCGAGATCGAGCTGCTGCTTCACGTGCAGGATCTCCACATCTTCGCCACGTCGCTGCAGGCACGCGTGCAGACCATGGAGGCTCCAGACATTGCGCGGATGCTGGCAGGCGCGTGCGAGCGTGGCGTCGAGACCAAGATCGGCGCGATAGACGGCTTCGGCTTCAGCGTGCCGGCCCTGCTCCAGCAACAATGCACCCAAGGCATGGCGGGTGGGCTGCATCCAGCCCCAGGGCTCGTCATAGGGCAGGTTGTCGTCGAGCTCGACGGATTTGCGCAGGTGATCGAACGCCACGTCAACGTTGCCGCGACGGTACTCCAGTTCACCCAGCATCATCTGTTCGCCGACCGCGAGAATGTCTGGGCAGGTGTTGTTGAACAGCATGCGTGAATCCGGCACCCGGTCACGGGCTGCTAAAAAGGCGTCGCGCTCAGCCTCGGCGCCGGCGATATCGTCGATATTCGACAGTGCGACCGTGCGTGCGTAACGCATCAATGCGGTGGAAACGCAGTACAGATCCTGATCGGCGGGAAGCTCCTGGGCCAGAATGTCATGCCAGCGGCCGAAGCGCACCAGCACATGCTGTTTCATCGGCACGAAGGCTTCCAGCCAATCGGCCAGCGGACGTACGATATCTTCGGTAAGCTCGGCGGCAAGCAAATCCGCTGTTTCCAGCGCCACCTGCCGCTGGCCGACGAACATCGCGCCGTAAATCTTGAAATGGTAGTTGTGGCAGCGATAGAGCGTGTAGAAATTATCCGCACCCTCCCTCGCCACAAAGCGACCGTCGGCAACGACCGCCGCATGATTGCGTTCCACAACGTTCAGGTAGTCGCCGCACAACACATCGATATGGGTGGGCATGTGAACGAGGTGGCCGGCATCCGGCACAAGATCGACGAGCCGGTCACCGTGGCGCAGCGCCCGCTCCGGCGTCGGCGACATCTCCATCAGGTGGATATACATGTGCAGCAGGCCGGGGTGGTCCCAGGCGCCATTTATTTCGTGCAGTGCATTTTCCAGCACCCCGAGCGCTTCAATGGTATCGGCTCCTTCTGCCGGTTCGCCGGTCGGCAGGTCCCAGAGCTGCCAGGGCGTGCGGTTCATCAGGGCCTCGGCAAACAGGGATGCAACATCGGGATCACCCTGGAAGACCCCGTAAACCGTGCGCATGGCATCGGCGTAGGCGTCGTTGAAAGGCGCAAAATCCTCAATTCCAGGATCTTTGGGATAGCGTACCGACAGCGCTTCGATCAGCGCCCGTTCCAGCGGGTCAGCCGGTCCGTCTCCCTCCACCGCCGCTGCAATCGCCGCGTTGGCGCGCGCCAGTGCTTCGGGTTTTTCATCCTCCTCGAAGGCCTCCCAGGGCTTGTTGTAGTTCGGGCCGATGGCATACGCGATGCCCCAGTGGGCCATGGCGCAATGGGCGTCATGTTCCAGCGCTCTTTCGAAACAGGCTATCGCCTCCTCGTGATTGAACGCATAGGTCCAGACGATCCCGCGTTGAACCCAGAGCCGTGCCTCCGGCGACGATGATGCAAATTCGCGGCGATAGTCGCCAAGATCGTAGTAGTCCATGAAAGCCCCCGAGTTCGGCCGCTCGAGCGACCACACTATCACCGGAATTCCCACCGCGCCAAAACACGGCTGATTTCACAGCGACGCTGCGGTTTTTTGATTTTTTCCAAATTGGAAAAAATGCTTCTCATTATTGTAAAATTGACAGGGAATTGGTTGGCGTGTGAAGGAAGCGTCACGTCAACGCCAAAGGTGCCAACCAGGAGTCTGCAATGCCGACGATCACCGTCGATGGTCTGAATTTTGACCAGGACCTTCACACTTTCCTTGTCGAAGAAGCCCTGCCCGGAACCGGCGTGGACGCGAATGCGTTCTTTGCCGGCTTTTCTGCTATCGTTCACGACCTGGCTCCGAAGAACCGGGCTCTGCTGGCCGAGCGCGACGCCATGCAGGACAAGATCGACGCCTGGTACGGCGAGAATGGTGCTCCGGTTGATCTCGACGGTTACGAAGAATTCCTGCGCTCGATTGGTTATCTGCTGCCGGAGGGCGAGGCCTTCAGCATCGCAACCGCCAATGTCGATCCGGAAATTGCCACCGTTGCCGGACCGCAACTGGTCGTGCCGGTGATGAACGCCCGCTATGCTCTGAACGCAGCCAATGCGCGTTGGGGATCGCTCTATGATGCACTCTACGGCACCGATGCCATTGCCGAGAGCGACGGCGCGGAAAAGGGCACGGCTTACAATCCGGTGCGCGGCGACAAGGTGATTGCCTGGGCGCGCGCCTTCCTCAACGAGTCTGCGCCGATCGACGGTGCCTGGGAGGACATCAAAGGCCTGGCGGTGGCAGACGGCGAATTGACGATCACGCTGCAGGATGGCAGCCAACGCGGCCTGAAGAACCCGGCACAGTTTGCCGGCTATCGAGGCGATCCGGCGGCGCCGACGGCGGTGCTCATGAAGAAAAATGGTTTGCATCTGGAAATCGTCATCGATGCCGAGAGCGCGGTTGGCCGTTCGGACGCGGCCCATATCGCTGACATCATTCTTGAATCGGCGATAACGACGATCGTCGATTGCGAGGACAGCGTCGCGGCGGTGGACGCAGAAGACAAGGTGGTGGTCTACAGCAATTGGCTTGGTCTGATGAAAGGCGACCTGACGGAAGACGTTTCCAAGGGGCGCGGATCCTTCACCCGCCGTCTCGCCGAAGACCGTCAGTATCTGGACCGCAAGGGCCGCGAACTGGTGTTGCCCGGCCGCGCCCTGATGCTGGTACGCAATGTCGGCCACCTGATGACCAATCCGGCCATCACCGACCGCGACGGCAACGAGGTGCCGGAAGGGCTGATGGACGCGATGATCACCGGCCTGATTGCACTGCACGATGTCGGGCCGCAGGGCCGTCGCAGCAACTCGCGCGAGGGATCCGTCTATATCGTCAAGCCGAAGATGCATGGCCCGGCCGAAGTGGCATTCGCCGCCGAAATCTTTGCCCGGGTCGAGGACGTCCTCGGCATGCAGCGCAACACGCTCAAGATGGGCATCATGGACGAGGAACGGCGCACCACCGTCAACCTGAAGGAATGCATCCGTGCGGCCCGTGAACGGGTTGTCTTCATCAACACCGGCTTCCTCGACCGCACCGGAGACGAGATCCACACCTCCATGGAAGCCGGCGCGATGATCCGCAAGGGTGACATGAAACAGGCGCCATGGATTGCCGCCTATGAAGACTGGAATGTCGATATCGGGCTGGAATGCGGCCTCTCCGGCCATGCCCAGATCGGCAAGGGCATGTGGGCGATGCCCGACCTGATGGCGGCGATGCTGGAGCAGAAGATCGGACACCCCAAGGCCGGCGCCAACACCGCCTGGGTCCCCTCGCCGACGGCCGCGACGCTGCACGCCACCCACTATCACAAGGTGAACGTGGCTGACGTTCAGGAGCGACTCAAGAGCCGACCGCGCGCCAAACTGACGGACATTCTGTCCGTGCCGGTCGCCGAACGACCCAATTGGACGGAAGAAGACATCCAGCACGAGCTCGACAACAATGCGCAAGGCATACTCGGCTACGTGGTACGCTGGGTTGGCCAGGGCGTCGGCTGTTCCAAGGTGCCCGATATCAATGATGTCGGACTGATGGAGGACCGGGCGACGCTGCGCATCTCCTCGCAGCACATGGCCAACTGGCTGCACCAGGGCATCGTCAGCGAGGCGCAGGTTACCGAAACCATGCAGCGCATGGCAGCCGTCGTCGATGGACAGAATGAAGGCGATCCGGCCTACCGCCCGATGGCCGGCAATTTCGATGACTCCGTCGAATTCCAGGCGGCCCTGGAACTGGTGCTCGCCGGCCGCCAGCAGCCCAATGGCTACACCGAACCGATCCTGCATCGGCGCCGCCAGGAACTGAAGGCCAAACTCGGCGAGTCGGCTTAAGCCACGGCTTCCTCCGCAGCCATGCGCTTGAGCCGATTGCGGTCGATCTTGCCGGAGGCCATGATTGGCATCTCATCCAGGATGACGATCTCCTCCGGCGCCTTGTAGCCAACGGCCCGACGTGCCTGCGCGATGATCTCGGAATCCGGCGGGCGGTCTGCCCCTGCATTGAGTGTCACGTAGGCCCGAACGTTTTCGCCGTGAACCGGATGACGAATGCCAACGGCGCAGGCGAGTGCAACAGCGGGGTGCGCCACGACCGCTTCTTCGACCTCCTGCGGGCAGATGTTCGACCCGTCGTGGACGATGATCTGTTTCTGACGGCCATGAAACCAAAGGCAGCCGTCACTGTCTGCCGACACGATGTCGCCGCTGTCCACCCAGCCATCGACAATGCTCTGCCGTGTTGCTTCGGGATTGTTCCAGTAGCCGACGAAGATGCCCGGGAAGCCGATCCAGAGGCGGCCCTCGCGGCCGGTCGGCACCTCCGAGCCCTGGTCGTCGCGGATCGAAACGCTGTAGCCGGCACCGGGTTTGCCGATGGAGCCGTTTTTGTGATCCGGCCCGAAAGGATTGAAGGTGGTGGAGCCGGTCTCCGTCATTCCGTAGATTTCCGTGACCTCCAGTCCCGACAGGCTCTTGAAGGACTTTTCCAGTTCGCCGGAGACCTTATCGCCGCCGGCAATACACAATCTCAACGAAGCGAAATCATCGGGCGTCGCTTCGGGATCGCGCACCAGGGCGCTGAGTGCAGCGGGCAGGATCTTGAGTGCCGTCGGTCGCGTCTGACGCAGCAGCCGCAGAAGTTCGCCATCGTTGATGTCCCGAACGATGTCGATGCGCGCGCCGGCCGCGAGACCGGCAAGAGAAAACGTGTAGCCGCCCAAATGCGTCATCGACGTCGCCGGCATCAACACGTCACGGGCGGTCATCCGGTAGCTTTGCACCATACTGGCCAGCAGCCAGCCGAGGGAACCATGGCTGTGGGTGACACCCTTCGGTTTGCCGGTACTGCCTGATGTGAAGAAGATGACGGCGGGGGCATCCGACGGATGTTGTTCAAACTTTCCCTCGGGGCAGGAGTCGTCCAACAACTCGTCCAATATCGGCTCTTCACCGATGCGTCCGTTGGCGTCGTCGTCGAAGCTGACAAGTCCGAGGGGCAGCCTTTCGACCGCTTTGCTCCCCGTGAGATCGCCGGCGCGCTCGGCGTGCGCGAGCAGGAGCGAAGCGTCGGAGACTTGCAGAGCGTGATCGATTTCCGTCGCGGTATACCGGTAGTTCAAAGGGGTCGAAACCAGACCGGCCTTGAGGCAAGCCAGATAGTGGATCAGCAGCGACGCACGGTTCGGCATAAGCGAGGCGACACGGTCGCCTTTGCGAAGTCCGAGCTTCAGGTAGCTGGCGCCCAATCGTGACGAGGACTGATCAACTTCACGCCAGGATCGTGCCGCCGTCAGCGAAACCAGGGCTTCCGCGCACGGGCCGTTGTCGAGGCCCGTGTTGAGCAGAGAGCCGGTCAGCAGCGGCCTGTCGAGGTTTTCTCCTGCAAGCGGCATCGTTACCCGGCTCCGGTTCGTCGAAGCAATTGTGCTAACTCAGGATTTAACAAATCGTTCTCGATCGTTTCAACCGAGCACCTCCACCTCCCTCAGGATTGAAGGCTGAGAACGGTTGCGCAAAACGCAAGTCGGTTTGCGCAATCCGCCATTGACTCGTGCACCATTAGAGCCAGTCTTCGAAGGCCAGTACGAACCGTATGGGAGTGATTTTGGCAAGTCAGCATCGATACCACATTGGCAAACAGATAAAGGCCGTCTCGGCGATGCTGGGACGTTCGCCCGCGGGTATCTTGCGCCGAGCCGGTCTGTCCATCGACTTTCTCGACATCGATACGCGCGGCGTCGACCCTGCCCAGTATTTTGCGATCTGGGAGGCAAGCGACGCTGATGCCAGCGATCCCGAACTCGGTTTGCTGCTGGGCCGCAAAATGCCGCACATGCCGTTCGGCTCGGCTCTGGTGGCATTTTCCTGTAGTGACCGAATCCGGACGGGGCTGGATCGGCTTGCCCTGTTCAAGCCACTGATCGCGCCGCTCAGGATCGAGCATGGTCCCCAGGCGGACGGATATCATGTCCGTTTCATCCCGCTGGAACCGCAATTGCGGTTCAGTTCACTGCTTTCGATGTTCGAGGTCACCTACTTCACTGAGTTGTGTCGATATCTCACCGGCGAGTCCATCACGCCGCTGGCGGCCACCACTCAGCGGCCGACGGCAGGGCTGGAGGACTTTCTGGGCTGTCGAACCGTGGCCGGCGAGACTCCGGAACTGGTTTTTCATTCGTCGGATGTCGAGTACCCCTCATTTCGGAAAACGCCGATATCTGGCGCGGTCTCGAACCTATCCTGGAAAAGAAGATGCTCGCTGCCACACGGGAGGCGCGTATCTCCGATCGGGTCAGAGCGGAACTTATCGAATTGCTGCCATCGGGCCGATCATCGGTGGACGATGTCTGCGGTCGGCTCAACATGGGCCGGCGCAACCTGCAACGATTGCTCAAGCAGGAAAACGCGAGTTTTCGCGGTATCCTCGACGAGGTCCGGCGCGATCTCGCCCTCACGTATCTGCGCCGCGACGACATGCGGGTGGAAGAAATCTCCTATCTGCTTGCCTTCGCCGATCCGAACTCCTTCTACAGGGCTTTTCGCGACTGGACCGGGATGACCCCGGTCGAGGCTCGCAATCTGCACTGAATTGCGTCTTTCGTTAGAGACTTTGCGTGCATTGCTAGAGCGGGGCAGCAGTGCCACCACTACCTTTCCTTTGTCATTGCCACGAAGGAAAAAATCATGACCGACAAACCGAAAAGTTCTCCCGCGGTTACATCGCGTCGCGCCGTCCTTGCCGGCGCTGCAGGGCTCGGAGCGGCTGCGGCCACTCTTGGTGCAACCGCGGCGCAAGCCCAAGCCCAGTCCGGCGAATTCGCCGGCAAGACTGCATTCGTCACCGGTGCTGCCCGCGGCATTGGCCTTGCCTGCGCGGAAGAGTTGGCCAAGGGCGGCGCCAATGTGGTGCTCTACGATGTTGCATCACAACCGGCCGAAGTGCCATACCCGCTGGCCACTGCTGAAGACTTGGCCGCGGCCAAATCGACGATTGAGGACTATGGGGTCGACTGCCTCGCCATCGCCGGAGATGTGCGCGACGCCGTCGCTCTCAAAGAAGCCGTCGATCAGGCGGTGGCGAATTTCGGATCGTTGGATTATCTGATTGTCAACGCCGGAATTACCCAGCCTGGCCGCCTCGGCACGTTTACCGAAGAGCAAATCCGGACCATCATCGACATCAACCTCGTTGGTTCGATCAATACACTGCAGGCCGCCTTGCCGCAGATGCAAAGCCAGAATAGCGGGCGGGTTGTGATGATGGCGTCGGTCACTGGGCGCGCTGGCAGTGACAGCTTTCCGCTTTACGGCGCGACCAAATGGGCGATGGTCGGGCTGACCAAGAGTACGGCGCTTACCGTCGCCAAAAACAACATCACCGTAAACGCACTGTGTCCGACGCTGGTTCACACAAAACTATTAGACAACGACTATGTGCTGAACGCCCTGGCTCCCGGCCAGAATGTGACATTTGAGCAGTTTAATGAAAGGGCAAAAACGATCCATCCAATGCCGATTGGCTTCTATGAGGCGATCGAAGTCGGACGAGCGGCGGCTTTCCTTTGTAGTGAAGGTGCCCGTCTGATCTCGGGCGACGTTGTGGACATTGGCGCCGGAGCCAATGCACGGTTCCCGGCCTAGACCCCGGACACGAACCGAAAACAGTATGGGTCATCACGATACACGGCCGCCAACAGAGCAAAGGGCGACGAACACTCAATCGGACGGCGGCGACCCAAGTTTTTCCATTTCCTTCAGGATCCAGTCCCGGAACGCGCGGATCTTCGGGGCGTTCCGGCGGCTTTTCGGATAAACCAGCCAATAGGCATGGCCGTCGTCGCAGGTCAGCTCGAAGGGTTGGACCAGCTGGCCCTGGGCCACGGCCTCGCTGTAGAAGGCCGGCGTCAGAATGCCGACACCCTGGCCGGCGATGGCCGCGTTGCCCTCAAGCACCTGCGAGCCGAAACGAAGCCTGGGTTTTTGCTTGAGATGCTTCAAGGCACTCGCCGGCACGCCGGCCGTTTCGAACCATGTCCGCCACCAGGGATCGGATGGTTCGAGTATCGGCAGTTTTAGCAGATCGGCGGGCTCATCTATACCACCCGCCTGCTTGATCAGATCCGGATGCAGCATCGGCGTGAAGAGACCGCGCAGGAGCAGATGGGTCTCGACATCCGGCCAGCCGCCGGCGCCGGCGCGGATCGCCACATCGACATCTTCGCGGGCAAAGTCGACCAATGTCTGGCTGAGGTCGACCCGCAAGGCCAGCGACGGATTGTCGATCTGAAAGCGCCCGAGACGCTGCGCCAGGATGTTGGTCGCGAATGTTGCGATCACGCTGAGCACCAGAGTCTCGCTCGTGCGCCCCTGGGCTTCAGCAAAGGCGTCGCGCAACAGATCGAGTGCCTCACCGGCCTGGCGCGACAGCCGCACTCCGGTCTCCGTCAGTTCAACGCCCCGCGGATGGCGAAGGAAAAGGGCTGAACCGACACGATCTTCCAACACCTTGATCTGGTAGCTGACGGCCGCCTGGGTCATGCCGAGTTCGTCGGCGGCCCGGGTGAAACTGGCGTGGCGGGCAGCCGCTTCGAACGCCCGGATTGCCGCCAGCGGCGGCAGGTTCGTTGTCATGCGATATCAAATCTCCTTATGCCCCCTTGGTCATATTCAATTGGATGACCGCACCGGAAATCCCCATTTTCAGGATCAGTCCAAATCAGGAATAGTGATCCAAATGACTCAACGCCCTACAAAAAGCCCCAATTTGTGGCGATTTTTCAGAGATATTGCCGGATTCGTCACGGAAGCGCCAGCGCGTCGTCGGCACGGGAGGCGTGACCGTTGGCGTCGAGCCGACATGCGTCACCTGTCTTCGCATACCAAGCGTGACATTGGCTGGCCTGATATCTGATCTTCATCGATCCTAGCCAACTGCATGCCGTCACTCTTGCGAGCCGGACAACTATCGGGTCTGGTAGGCTGATCGAGCGCCCGGAGACCTTCCGGCGCGATGCGTAATCAGGCGGTGCCGTTTCGGCATCGCGCCGACAGGTGCAAGAGCGATGAAATATTGGTGTTTCCAGGACGGGTTCGGGCTCGACAATCTCGTCGCGCTGCAACGCGAAACACCGCAGCCGGGACCGGGCGTGGTCCTGCTCGAAATGGCGGCGGCATCGCTCAATTATCGCGACCTGGTGGTCATGCGCGGCGAACACGGCAAGGCGGTGCAGCCACCGCTGATCCCGCTTTCCGATGGCGTCGGAACGGTCGTGGCCGTTGGAAAGGGCGTCGCGGACTTCGACATCGGCGACCGGGCATCACCCCTGTTTCTGCAACACTGGATGGGTGGCGCACCGCCGGCGAACCTGGAGGCCGGCCGTCTTGGCGGACCACTTGACGGCGTTTTGGCCTCGCACTGCATTTTTCCGGCGGCCGGACTGATCAAACCGCCCGACCACCTGTCAGACGAGCAGGCGGCCACCCTGCCCTGCGCCGGTGTGACCGCCTGGAGCGCGCTGTCGGAACCGGAACCATTGCGTCCCGGCGAAACGGTGCTGATCCAGGGATCGGGTGGCGTCGCCCTGATGGCATTGGCCCTGGCACGGGCCGCGGGAGCCAGGGTCCTGATGACCACCTCCTCGCCGGCAAAGGCCGATCGGCTGACTGCGCTCGGCGCCGACGCCGTGATCGATCGCAATGCCGCGCCGTCCTGGGCACGCGCCGTGCGCGAAGCGACCGGCGGCGCCGGCTGCGACCGAGTTCTCGAGCTTGGCGGTGCCGCAACGTTCAACGAATCCCTGAAAGCAGTCAGGACCGGCGGGACCGTTATCCTGATCGGTAATGTCACCGGCTCGACGGCCGAGTTCTTCCTGCCGCTTGCGCTGACGCGCCGGCTGCGGCTGTGCGCCGTCTCGGTCGGTTCGAAACAGGATTTCGCCAAACTGAACAGCGCGATCGACCTGCATCGAATCGAGCCGGTCGTTGATCGTGTGTTCGATTATGGCGATGCTCCGGAAGCCTTCAGGGCTCTCGACCAGGGCGGTCACTTCGGCAACATCTGCATCGCCTGCCGATAGCGCGTTAACGTGGCGTCAGGGTTCCCGGCCGGAGTGCGCCAAATGCTTCGGCAAGCATGTCGAAGACCACACGAATCCGCCTGCTGGTGTGAAGTTCTCGGTGGGTGACCAGCCAGACAGGCACCTCGATCGGTCCGAGGTCAGGCAGAACCGGTTCCAGATCCGGATATTTCGCGGCGACGTCGCGGGTAAAGATACAGATCCCGAGACCCTGCCTGACCAGTTCCACCATGACCGTACCGCTCTCGGTCATCAGTTTGAAATTGTCATCGGTCAGCGGCAACCCCAGGTCAGTCAGGAAAGGCAGCATACGGCCTACATCGGAAAAGCCGATCCATTGCGAACCGGCCAGGTCCGCAGGTGCACGAGGGCGGCCGATCCGGTCGAGGTAATCGGGCGACGCGTAGAGATGTGCCGTGGTTTGGCCGACCAACCGCGCTATCAGTTCGGGCTGTTCGGGACGGCCGTGACGAATGGCGATGTCGGCTTCGCGCCGCATCAGGTCCTGGACCTCGTTGGCAGCTATGATTTCAAGGGTGATACCCGGCGCTGCCTCGCGTATGCGTCGCAGAATGGGTGGCAGATGCAGTGTTGCCAGCATATTCGTCGCCGTGATGCTGACATGCCCGTCGATGGCCTGCGACTGGCCGGACGCCGTCAGTGAAACGCGGCTGGCGGCCTCGCCCATGGCGCGGAAATGGTCGAGCAGTTCAAGCCCGGCCTGGGTCAGCGACAGGGACCGGCCGACCCGCTCAAAAAGCGTGACCCCCAGATCCTCCTCCAGCGCGGCGACCTGCCGGCTGAGCGTCGGCTGGGTCAAGCCCAATGACCGGGCCGCAGCGGACAGCGATCCTTCCTCTGCCGTTGCGAGGAAAGCCCGCCCCTGGTTCCAATCAAAGGTAATACCCTGCCAATTCATGCAAATACGTATAAGCCATCTGCGTATTTTCGCAATTTCATTCGAATAATTGCATATGTATTTCAGGCAACCATAAGCGAATCGCGTCGGCTCCTGCCCGATGCGCATTCCGCGACAGAGAAAGGGGCACCCCATGGTAGCCGGAGACGTATTCTGGAACCGAGCGGCACAACGCTATTCGGAACAGCCGATCAAGAACATGGACGCCTATGAGCAGACCATGGACCGAACCCGGTCTCATCTGCGTCCGGACGACCAGGTTCTGGAAGTCGGTTGCGGCACCGGTTCGACGGCGCTGCTCTTGGCAAAACATGTCGGTCACATCACCGGCAGCGATTATTCGTCGGCGATGGTCGACATCGCCCGCCGGAAAGGCCGCGACCAGAACATCGACAATGTCGAATTCGTCCGCTCGCCGGCCGATGGCGTTCAGAAGCCGGACGGGACCTACGATGCTGTGCTTGCCTTCAACCTTGTGCATCTGATCAGGGACCGCCAGGAGGCAATCCGCCAGGTTCGCAGACTGCTGAAACCCGGCGGCCTGTTCATCTCGAAGACGCCGTGCCTGGCAAGCCGCCGGTGGCTGCTGGGACTGCCCATCATGGCCATGCAGTTGTTCGGCCGGGCACCCTATGTGGCATTCCTCAACGTCGCAGAGCTGGACAGGCTGATCGAGAGCGAAGGGTTCACCATCATCGAAACCGGCGCCTATCCGGCCTCGGTGCCGAGCCGCTTCATCGTTGCCCGAAAGGACTGACCGGGACACTTGACTCTTGCGGTTGTGTATTGGTGTATTATATGTGCAATACACCAACGGAGACCACATGACGTCCTGGAACGACGCGCAGCCGATCTTTCTGCAGATCCGCCAGCAGCTCATCGAGATGATCCTCACCGGATCGATTCCCGAGGGCGAGGCGCTGCCGTCGGTGCGACAGATCGCCATGGATCTGTCGGTCAATCCATTGACGGTCACCAAGGCCTATCAGTCGCTGGTGGACATGGACGTGGTCACACGCAAGAGGGGGTTGGGCATGTATGTCGCAGAAGGCGCGCGCAATGCGCTGCTGACGCATGAGCGGGAAAAGTTTCTCGCTGACGACTGGCCGCGTATCCGGGCGCGCATAACGGCTCTGGAACTCGATGCGGCGGACCTTCTGGGCAATGGAGGTGACCGATGACGGAAGCGTCGGTCATCGCCCAGGCCAGCGGGCTCACCAAGAGTTTCGGGCGCAAACAGGTGCTGCGCGGCATCGACTTCACCATTCCCTCGGGCCGGGTCTACGGCCTGGTGGGTGAAAATGGCGCCGGCAAGACGACCACGCTGAACGCATTGCTCGGCCTGACCGGCTGCGGAGGGCGCATTGAAGTGCTGGGGCTCGATCCGTTTCGCCACCGCGCCCGGCTGATGCGGGAGGTCGCCTTCATTTCGGATGTTGCCAGCCTGCCGCGCTTCCTGCGGGTCGGTCAACTTCTCGACCTGGTCAACTCCATCCATCCGGCCTTCGATCGGAAGAAGGCGGAAACCTTCCTGAAGGATACCAAACTGAAGCGCAACCAGCGGATCAAGACGTTGTCCAAGGGCATGCTCGCGCAGCTGCATCTTTCGGTGGTCATGGCCATCGATGCGCGTCTTCTGGTCCTCGACGAACCGACGCTGGGTCTCGACATTCCATTCCGCAAGATGTTCTACCGTCGGCTGATCGATGATTACATGAGCGCCGAGCGCACCATCATCATCACCACCCATCAGGTGGACGAAATCGAGTTCATGCTGACGGACATCCTGTTTATCCGCGACGGCGAGATCCTGCTCGACCAGTCGATGGAAGAAATCGCCGAACAGTACGCCCAGGTGCTCGTTTCAGGCGAAAGCGTCGAAGACGCGCTGGCGATGAAGCCACTTTATAGCGAGAAACGCTTCGACCTGACGGCGATGGTGTTCAAGGGCATTCCGCGCCAGACCCTGGAGGCCTACGGTCCGGTGACCACGCCGACGCTCTCCGACCTGTTCGTCACGCTGGCCCAGCACGAACCGGAGGGAGAAGGCTGATGCGCGCCATGTCCGCCCTGATCAAACGTGAATATCTGGAACACCGGATCGCGTTCTTCTATATGCCGATCTTCCTGATCGTCGTCGTCGTGGCCGGTGTCGTGCTGTTGCTGACTACGGGTCGCGCCGAATTCGACATTCCGGCCGGCGCAGTCCTCGCCAGCCCGCAGATCTACGAAGTCATCATCGCCGGCATATTCGGCTTGTGGGCGGCCTATCTGCTGATCGGCCTGTTCTTCTATTATGCCGACGCGTTTTCCGCCGACCGCCGCAACAATGCGTTGCTGTTCTGGAAGTCGATGCCGCAAAGCGATCTGAAGATCCTGACCTGCAAGGCGTTGTCCGGCATCACGATCTTTCCGATCATGATTTTCATCTTTGCCATCCTGACAGCCCTGATTGTCTGGGGAATGCTGCTCGTCTTTGCCGCCCAGCATCCGTTCATAGCCGCACCGGAGCCCTACGCCGCCGTCAACAGCCTGGGCCGCATGGGTGTCGTCGGCGCCGCCTATTTCGGGCTGACGCTGCTGTGGTACGCGCCGCTGCTTGCCTGGGTCGCCGGGCTGTCGACACTGTTTCGCCGCTGGAGCATACCTCTTGCGGTCCTGATCCCGGCGATCGTCATCCTGCTGGAATTCCTCAACAGCCTCGGCCGCGACACCGGCCGGCCGATCTCCGGCTATCTGGCGGGGCGGTTCGAAGGCTTTCCGAACGAGGAACAGGCGCTCGCCCTGCTGACCAATCCCCTGGAAGGACCACCCGCCCTCCTCAACCTCATTCTGTCGAGCATCGATTGGTGGGAGATGGGCTATGGGCTCGCCTTCACGGCGGTGATTGTGATTCTGGCGAGTGAGTATCGGCGGCGTCGGATCGAAGCGTAGTCGGTCTTTAGTCTTCACTCACTGGCGCTGAGGCAGTGTAAATCACGACAACCGGCAAGGGGTCGACACCCTTGCGCAGCGCATCGGCGGCGGGTTCATCGATCCGGTCCGGCAAGGCAATTGAAACGACGATGCGCCCATCCGCTTCCAACCGGGCCGAAGCCTCGGTTCCCAGCAGCGATGGATGGTCTGCGGTGAGTTTGCCGATCAGGTCGCTGACCGTGCGTTCCGAAGCGCGGCGGCGCAGTTCCGGTTTGAAGATCTTGCCGACATTCGTGGTCGGCATGGTTTCGATCAATTCCACCCATTTCGGCCGGGCCGGGCGCTCGTCGACCCGTTCTGCCGTCCATTCGAGAAGGTCCGCCGGATCTGGGTTGGCAGCGGGCTGGGCAACGGCGAAAGCCACGGGAAGTTCTCCGGCATAGGCGTCCGGAGCGCCGACCGCTGCGCAAAGCAGAACATCGGCGTGGCTGTCCAGCGCATCCTCGATGACCTTGGGGTCGATGTTGTGGCCGCCGCGGATGATCAGGTCCTTCGAGCGGCCGGTGAGGTGAAGCAGGCCCTTGTCATCGCGCCAGCCGACATCTCCGGTGATGAGCCAACCGTCTTCGGTGAAGGCCTTCGCCGTCGCGGCCGGGTCGAGATAACCGGGGAAGACGTTGGGCGCCTTGAACAGGATCATGCCATGCCCGCCGTCCGGCACATCGCGGTCGGTGGCAGCGCCATCAGCATCGAGCGCCACGACGCGTACCCGCGCATAGGGGATCGGAAAGCCGACACAACCGGCCGGACCGCGCACTCCGGGCGGGCGGATCGAGCTGATGCCCGCCATCTCCGTCATGCCGAGGCTTTCGTGTACATGCAGGCCGAAATCCCGCTCAAACCGCTCGGCGAGTTCCGGCGGCAGGGGGGCTGCTCCGGTGCGGCAATAGTTGATCGACGAAATGTCGGCGCCATCGACCGGCACATTGGCAAGGGCCGCCAGAACCGTCGGAACCGCCGACAGTGAAGTCGCCCGGTGTTTTTCCGCAAATCGCCAGTAATTCTGCCGCACCTGCGGATTGCGCAGAAGAGTCGTCGTCGGAATGACGACCTCGACACCGGCAGACAGCGATGTGAGCGATGCGGGCAACACGCCGGCGACATGAAACAGCGGATAGCCGTTGATCGACACATCATCTCGGGTCATGCCCTGCAACTGAACGCTGGCCCAGGCTGTAAAGACCTGGTTGCCATGGGTGTGCTGCGCAAGCTTGGGTGCTCCGGTCGTGCCGCCGGTATGGAAGTACGCGGCTATGTCGTCTCGCCGGATCTGCCGTCCGCTGACCAGCAAATCGGCTGGCTGGTCGGCCACCAGTGCCTGGAAATCGCCGTCGCCATCATGGTCAGGCGGGGTGTCCTCATCATGCGGAGCGACGCGCAATACGAGAAGGCCCGGAATGCGGGCGCGCAATTCCATTGCCTTGTTCCAGTAGTCGGCATCTTCCGGTGCGCCATAGGCGACCAGAATGCGGGCATCGGCGGCGCGCAGCAATTCTTCCAGCTTGTCCAGCGACAGCAGCGGATTGAGTGGCTGCACAATGCCGGCGGCCTCGCCGCCCCACAGCACCAGATGATAGTCAAGGCAACCGGGCAGCAGCGCCGCCACGGTGTCACCGGGGCCTATGCCGAGCGCATGAAACAGGTTGGCTGCCTGGGTAATTCCCTCAAAGAGCTGTCTATAGCTCCATTGAATTGGATCATCGGCAGGATCGCCGGTGCGCAGGAAGGTCAGCGCCGTCTTGTCACCGAAGGCACGGGCCGACTCCGCGAACAGGGCATAGGTGCTTTCAACCGGGACCGCCTGCTCCAGCGGCGTCTCTTCCAGCCGCCGCAGATCGTCGACGCTGCGGATCGGACCAATCGGAGCAAAGGCCATGGGAAATGGAGGCCTAATCTAGAACGGCAGCTTCATGCCGGGCGGGATCGGCAGACCGGCGGTCAATTCCTTGGATTTTTCCTGAACGGCCGCTTCGACTTTGCCCTTGGCATCGTTGTGGGCAGCGACAATCAGGTCTTCGAGTATCTCCGCCTCGTCATCCTTGATCAGCGAGGGGTCGACGGACATCCCGAGCATCATGCCCTTGCCGTTGAGACGAACCGTCACCAGTCCGCCGCCCGATGTGCCCTCACACTCGAGCGCTTCCACTTCCTCCTGCAGGCTGGCCATCTTTTCCTGCATTTCCTTGACCTTGCCCATCATGCCCATCAGGTCGCGCATCTTTGTCTCCATTGGTTGCGGCGCACTCTCACGCCAGCTCATTTGTCTGGTTAGTAGTCTTCCGGCGTGTCATCCGGCAGGATGTCGCCTTCATCGCTCTGGCTGTCCGCAGGTGCCTCATCAACCTCGTTGGCGCGGATTCTCACGTCGCGCACCCGGGCGCCGGGAAACTGCGCCAGGATTGCGGCGACATCGGGATCCTGACTGGCGTCGCTGACCAGTTCGGCCCGTTGTTCCTTGTCGATTTCCTCAAGTGTGCGGCCGCCCTCCTCGCGACTGATGGCAATGATCCAGCGTCGGCCAGTCCACTCTTCGAGCCGGGTGCTGAGCTCACCGATCAGGGCGCGCGGCGCGCCTTCGACCAGCCCAACCTCCAAACGCCCCGTTTCGACCTTCACCGGCCGCAGGAACTTGCGGATCATCGCTTTCAGTTTCAGATCCCGGTGCTGGCCGGCCAGAGACGCCAGATCGGTCAGCCCATCGATGGTCACCGTAGGCTGCGGTGCGGCACGCATCTGCGGTGCGCTGTCGCCGTTCTGTTCCGGCTGCAGCATGGCGACCGGGCCGCCACCGCCCGTTGGCCTGGGCTGCGGTGCCGGCGCGTCGGCCACGGGCACCGCCGGTCCATCCGCCGGTGGCGGAGGGTCTGAGGCCCGTGCGGAACCATTGCCTTGCTGCGCTTGCGGAGGCGCATCCTGCAGACGGCGAACCGCATCGCCCGGACTTGGCAGATTGGCTGCATGGGTCAGGCGGATCAGCACCATCTCGGCGGCACTGACCGGACGGTTCGATTGTTCGGTCTCCGGAATGCCCTTGAGCAGCATCTGCCAGAGGGCGGAGAGAACCGGCACGGACAGCTTCTCGGCAAATCCGCCGCCGCGGGTGCGTTCCGCCTCGCTGAGCGCGGGATCGCGGGCGGCTTCAGGAACGAATTTGAGACGGGTCACCAGATGGGTGAAGTCGGCGAGGTCGGTCAGCACGACGACCGGGTTGGCGCCGGAATCGTACTGGTCGCGAAAGGCATTGAGTGCCGCGGCCACATCGCCCTTGGCGATCAGCTCGAACAGATCGACGATCCGGGCGCGGTCGGCCAGGCCCAGCATGGCGCGAACGGTTTCCGCTTCCACCGTGCCGCCACCATGGGCGATCGCCTGGTCGAGCAGTGACAGGCCGTCGCGCGCCGATCCTTCCGCGGCGCGGGCGATCATGGCCAGCGACTCGTCGTCGATCGTGACGCCTTCCTTGTCGGCAATGGAGCGGAAATGATCGACAAGCGCACCGGCCTCGATGCGCCGCAGGTCGAAGCGCTGACAGCGCGACAGCACCGTCACCGGCACCTTGCGGATTTCGGTGGTGGCGAAGATGAACTTGACGTGTTCCGGTGGCTCTTCGAGCGTCTTCAGCAGACCGTTGAAGGCTTGCACCGACAGCATGTGAACCTCATCGATGATGTAGACCTTGTAGCGCGCCGAAACCGGGCGATAGCGCACCTGCTCGATGATTTCGCGGATGTCGTCGATGCCGGTATGCGAGGCGGCATCCATCTCGATCACGTCAACATGGTTGCCCTGCATGATCGCTTCGCAGTGCTCGCCTGGCTCCGCCAGGTCGACGGTCGGCCGGTCCTGCGCCTCGGTGCGATAGTTGAGAGCCCGCGCCAGAATGCGCGCGGTCGTCGTCTTGCCGACACCACGCACACCGGTCAGCATATAGGCTTGCGCAATGCGGCCTGTTTCGAAGGCGTTGGTGAGCGTGCGCACCATCGGTTCCTGGCCGACGAGGTCGCCGAAATCCATCGGCCGGTATTTGCGGGCGAGAACGCGATAGCCGCCGTCCTGCGCTGATGTGCCGTTGCTCATTGACGCTCCATAAGGCGGACCGCGGAAGGGCCGCGATCCGACCTTTAGGGTTTACAGATCGACGGGTGAAAAATCCAGATCGGCGTTGCGAGCTGTTGACCTGTTGTGCGACCTTGAGCGGGCTAGCAATACAGGATGGATGCTGTGGACACGGCCGTCATTTTCGACTGTGAATTTCTTGCCCTGCGGGAATCCAACAGGCGCTTCTGGTGCGCACCGGTCGATCCGGATCCCGTGATTGTTCAGATTGGTGCCGCCAAGCTTTCCCTGACCGGCGATTTCGCCATCGCCGATACGGCCAGGATTTTCGTCAAACCCGTGGACCGGCACGGCAAGCCATACCGGATCGATCCGTTTCTCACCGAACTCACCGGGATGACCGATGAAACGATCGCTGAGGAAGGTGTCACCCTGGAGAAGGCACTGAGGGAGCTCGACCGGTTTTCAGGTGGCGCGTCGTTCTGGTCCTGGGGAAAGGACGAACTCAACATGATGGCGATCAGCTGCTACATCGCCGGCATTCCCGCGACGATCCCGGCCAATCGGTTCGACAATGCCTGCAAACTTTTGCTGGCGGCAGGAATGCCGGAGGAGGATCTGGGGAAAGTCCGGAGCAATCGGCTGGCTGACTATTACCGGATCGAGCATCCGCCGCTCAGGGCCCATGACGGGCTCGACGATGCCCTGTCGGTCACCTACGTGCTGCAGCATTTGCTGCGGGAAGGCAAATTGTCGCCAGATCAGTTCATTTCCAGCTGAATCGAAGCCTCAAGGATCGATCGCCCAGATCTCCGGCTTGGATCCGTGTATGCGAATCTTGTCGATGCGTTCGCCATCCCAGTGATAGGTCAGGTGGCGACCCTGGACCGGGATCGACACCACGTCGGGATAGAACGCGGCCAGACAGGTGCCGCCGGCATGGCGGACGCTCGGGTAGACGATACCGTCGCCGCCATCGGCGATGATCTGGCGGGCAAAAGCCTGGGGAACGCCATAATCCAGCGGGTGCAAGAGATGATCGTGACCGTCACCGCGAAGATCGATCAAATTGGCGTCGACCGAGCCGACCAGCTCGCGCATGTCGGCAATCCAGCCCGGCGCCTCGTCGGTTGCCGCGCAAAAGCGACCGCGGTGATAGACGGTTTCGAACAGCGCCGTCTCGAAGGCCTGTGCCGCGTAGTAGGCCCCGAAAGTGCCGTCGTGGAATCGGCCCGGTCGATCCGGACTCACATGGGTAAAGCAGGACATCACCCATGAGGCGCCATCGCCGCCCACCCGGCGGTCGACCGGCACCAGGTCGAGATTGCCGATCGTTTCCGCAATACGCGGATTGGTCTTCTGTTCGGCGCCCATCAGCATCGGCCAGTCGGCGGGATCGGCGATATCCTCGAACAGATCGATCGGCGGATAGGCCGAACTGATCAGCCGATGGGTCTTCGGCCAGCGCACATGGGAAACCGCCGTCATGGGACCACTATGGAAGCGAAATGGAAGATTTGATGGCGACCGACAGGGAAATCAGCCGCCTCTTTGCGCATCGAGATAACGACGCACCCGCATCAGGTCGGTGAGCTGGCCGCCCAGCATGATGTCGAGCGCCGATCGGCCACCGAAATCGGCATTCGCACGGCCAATCCAGCCATAGCCGCGCTGCGGATCGGCAAAAAGCAGGCGCAGCGCCTTGTGAATACCCATCAGGTTGGACAGGCGAGCGGCCAGATCGATACCGACCCGGCCATATTCGCCGGTCTTCCAACGCTGGTAGGTGCGCGTGGCGATATGACCAAGCAGCACGGTGGCCTGCTCGTCGGTCAGACCCCAACGGTCGAACAGCCGAATGACGGCACGCTGCATGGCCTGGATCTCGGCCACAGACCAATCGGGGCCCGGCGTTGGTGTTTCACGGGGAACGGGACGGAGTTGGGGCATCGGTTTTCGCCTTTTGTCATATATTGGGTATTTTGATGCCAATTGTCAATGACCGGGCCAAAACAAACCGCCGGCGGAGGGCCGCAACAACAGTCTGTTTTCGTTTGAAAAAGGTGGGAGGCTGGCACGGTGACCCGTGCCGTGGCTCGTTAGGGCTGCTTCCTTCCGGACCTGACCCGGTTGGCGAGTGGCTCGTCCACCACCAACCTCCCGAGCCCCATATCGTCAATCGCCGGCCGAAAAGCAAGCCAATCCGGCAAAAAACTGCTAGTCTTGGTTCCCGGCGGCATACGGCCCCTGTCCGGGGCGATGAAGTTGAACGGGTTGGACGGCATGGCTGGCTTCAAGCTCAACGAACGAATCGAGGCCGACAGCCTGCTGGCTTCCGGCCTGGGCCTGTGTCAGATGCGGCTGATGAATGATCGACGCTGGCCTTGGCTGCTCCTGGTGCCACAACGGGCTGAGATCGAGGAGATCTTCGAGTTGACGCCGCTCGACCAGACTCTTCTGACCTTCGAGACATGCGAGACGGCGCGGGCTTTGAAACGGGTCACATCTTGCGAAAAAATCAATATCGGAACGCTTGGCAATCACATCCGCCAACTCCACATTCACGTCATTGCACGCAATCCCGGCGACCCCGCATGGCCTGGTCCGGTCTGGGGGGTTGGCAATGCCGAACCTTATGATACCAATAGCGCCGCCGAACTGATTGCAGCCATCAACGAGGAAATTTAGCTCATTTCAACCTCACTTTTCGATGCAGCCGAATTCGGCGACGAACCCAGCAGTTCCGTCGCCTTTGCCGGAAACACTCTTGACCGCCGGTCGGAATTTCGTGACGAAAACTGCCTGAAGCAAGCGCTCGCATCGGACCAGATGCGCGGCTTTGCGCTGCGCTCGGGCCGTGCCTTCCTGCGGCAGAACGGGCAAGGCTTTGAAGCGCTGCACAATGCCCAGGAACTGGCGCCGTTCGATCCTGACTACGACAATGCCGTGCTGCTCGGCTTCGCGGAGGGCGATGCCCCGCGACTGGCAGTCCCGGTGCGTCTCGATCCGGACGAATTGCCTGAGAGCGTCAAGGCGATCGACAACCGGTCGATCTACGTCCAGGGGCTGGTGCGCGGCAACGAGCTGGGCCAGTTGGCACAGGGCGCCAGCCTGATGTCCTGGGCCATGTCGCACCGTCACTGCGGCCGCTGCGGCACGGTGACCGAGCCGCGAGCCGGCGGCTATCGGCGTGAATGCCCGGCCTGTGGCAACATGCTGTTTCCGCGCACCGATCCGGTGGTGATCATGCTTGCCGTCGATGTCGAAAACGATCGCTGCCTGCTCGGCCGCAGCGCGCATTTTCCGCCCGGCATGTATTCCTGCCTCGCCGGCTTCCTGGAACCGGGCGAGACGATGGAAGAAGCGGTGCGGCGTGAAACCCAGGAAGAATCCGGCATCAGCATCGGTCGCGTGCGCTACTACGCCACCCAGCCCTGGCCGATGCCGCACACGCTGATGATCGGCTGCTACGGCGAGGCCGTCAGCACCGACATCAACATGGACACGCGCGAGCTCGAGGACTGTCGCTGGTTCAGCCGCGACGAGGCCGCAAACCTGCTCAAACGACAGACCGTCGCCGACGACCTGACCTCGCCGCCGCCCGGCGCTATCGCCCACCACCTGATCAGCGGGTGGCTGACCTACGGCTCGTAACCTCAGCCGGCGAGGTCGGCATATTCGTCCACGAGTGTGGAGCGAATATAGCGAACCGTTGCCAGGTCCGTCGTGCTGCGGCGATAGGCCATGCCGGTGCCGAAGCCCCAGATGGGTTCGGCCAGAGGGATCTCAACGAGTTCGCGGGCCACGGCTTCCGGCAGCAATGTATCGGCTGCATAGACCAGCAGATCGGAACGCGCTGCTGCCGAAAACATGGTGACAAGGGAACTCAGCCGAAGCGCGATCCGCGGGTCGGGCAGATCGCGACCGGTGAAATAGCGGCTGAGCCATTCCAGCCCTCGATGGTCATTGGTGAAGCTTGCCCAGGCGTAGTCGGTCAAGTCCGTGGGGCGTACCGCGCCCCTATTCGCCAGTGGGTGGAACTCTCTGGCAAAGACCGTCATGTCAGACCAACCGACGGTGCGCACCGCGATATCAGGTGTTTCCTCGACATCGTGCAGCGAGCCGAGCCAAAGGTCGACGTCACCGCTTTTCAGAAGCGGCAGCAGGTGATCTGTGACGCCTGTCTGGACTTCGACGTCGATGTTCGGAAAGGTGGCCTGAAAGCGCATCAGCAGGCGCGGGAAGACGCTCAGGCTCCAGGCCGGCCCGACACCGATGCGCAACAACCCGCCCGAACCACTGGTCAGCGCCGCAATCTCGGTTTCAACAAAGCGGGCCTCGTTCATGATGTTCTGGGCATGCCGGCGCAGCATGTGGGCGAATTCGGTCGGCTCCACGCCGTTGGGCGTGCGCTTGAACAGCGGCATGCCGATGTGATCTTCCAGCTTGCTGATGCTCTTCGATACCGCCGGCTGGGTGACGTGAACGGCTTCCGCGGCCGACCGCAGGTTGCGACAATCATAGGCCGCCATGAAATGGGTGAGTGCTCGCGAATAGAGGACGTCCATGCGCCATCTCATTCCAATTGGTTATCGAGAGTACAATATTTGAAATTGGATTTTATCGCAATCGGCCGTCAAACTTGGTCATGAACGATCGTCGGATTGGCAAATGGAACCCGGCGATCTGGACCCGTTGTTCGTCATGGAGGAGACTATGAACATGAAGCGACTGACCATCACACTCGCCGCAGGCGCCCTTGCATTGCTTGGCGCCGTGCAGGCGCATGCCGACTTTCCCGAGCGCCAGGTCCAGGTCATTTTCCCGTGGTCGCCGGGGGTCGCCTACGCAGTGTCGCAGGTGGTGGCCGATCGGATGGGCCAGGAACTTGGCCAGGCGATGCCCGTCAACTCGCTCACCGGTGCAAGCGGCGTCAAAGCGGCGCTCGATGTGCTCAATTCTCCCGCCAATGGCTACAAGGTGTTCGACGGGTATGTAGCGCCGATCCTGTTTGCGCCGCTGCTGGGCAAAACTCCTTATAAGTGTGAGGATTTCGAGCCGCTCTACGGTGTCGGCTCGAACGGCTTTGCCATCGGCGTACGCAAGGACGATGACCGCTTTCCCGACCTGCCGGCCCTGATCGAACATGCCAAGGCCAATCCCGGACAATTGCGTTATTCCGGTGCCGCCGACATCAGCATTCCGCACATGGTTGCGGCGCTGATGCTGAAGAATGCCAACGCGCCGGCGCGCTCGATTCCCTATAACGACACCGGCGAAGGCTGGAAGGACTTCCTCAGCGGCGAGCTCGATTTCATGGTGCTCAACTCAGGTAACTACAAGGCCAACAAAGACGACATCCGGGTTTTGGCTGTGATGAGCGACCGGCCGATGTCGGAGCACGGCATTCCCGGGCCGCTGCCCAAGGATTTCGGTATCGAGCTTGGTGTTGAAGGCCTGGCCGCCGTCGGCTGGAACTGGTGGGTGGTCAAGAAGGGCACACCGCAGCCGGTCGTGGACAAGCTTCGCGCCGCGATGAAAGCCGCGCTCGACGATCCTGAAACGCAGGCCAAGATTAACGAACTCGGCTTTACGCCGCTGCCGCCCGAGACCTATCACCCGGGCTTCTACGAAGACAACTGCTCCAGCGTGCGCAGCCAGCTCACCGACGGCATGGACGCCATCAAGTGGGAAAAAGAAGCCACCAAATAGAATGACGCCAGAAACGGCGACTTGCCGCGGCGGAGGAATTCACGATGAACCGCAAATACGGCCAGCTCGCCTTTCTGCTTCTTCTCACGCTCATTCCGGCCTACGTCTTCTACGACATCGCGACGCGCTTCGCCGCGGAAGGCGTGGTCGGAGGCAGTGCCGAAAACAACGCCGCGATGTTTCCACGTCTGGTCGCCATCCTGCTGCTGGGGCTGATCGTCCTGCAGGCCGTGCGGACGCTATTGGAGAAACAGGACGGCGCAGCGCAGTGGCTGCGCCCCTCCCGGGCAGCCCTGCGTCCTTATCTGCCGGCCGTTGCCGTGTTCGTGCTGTTTCTGCTCTATATCGCGGCCTTTCGGTGGTTCGGCTTTGTCTATTCTACCCCGGTTTTTCTGGCCCTGGTGCAACTGGCATTGGGCTATCGCAACGCCCTGGTCATCCCGATATTCGCGCTCGGCGTGACCGGGGCGGTGTGGGTCGCTTTCGCCAAGCTGCTCAATCTCGTGCTGCCGGCCGGCGATTTCTTCGGGTGATCCTGCGATGTTGGACGTCTTCCCTCTCGGCCTTGAGCAGATCGCCTTTACGGCGGGCGGCGTCCTGCTCGGCATCATCATCGGCGTGCTGCCGGGGCTGGGGCCGCTGCTTGGCATGGTGCTGCTGACGCCGTTTTCCATGTACATGGAGCCGGTCGCCGGACTGTCATTGCTGCTTGGTGTCTTCGTCGGCGGCACTTTCGGTGGCGCTGTTACCGCTATTCTCCTGCGCATTCCCGGCACGCCAATCGCCGCGGCAACCTTGCTCGACGGCCATCCGATGGCGACCCAGGGCAAGGCGCGGGAAGCGCTGGGGCTTGCCGTTTCGGCCTCCGCCATGGGCGGTTTTATTGGCGGTCTTTACCTGATTTTCGGCGCCCCGGTGCTGGCGCGCTTCGCCCTCAATTTCGGTCCACCGGAATATTTCGCGCTCGCCTTTGCCGGCATCGTCTGCATCGCCATCGTGTCGCGTGGTTCGACTATCAAGGGGCTGATCGTCGGCTGTATCGGCCTGCTGATCGCTACCATCGGCATCGATCCTTTTGCCTTTTTCTACCGCTTCAATTTCGACACGCAGTGGCTGATCGGCGGGATCGGCATCGTGCCCCTGGTGCTCGGGCTTTTTGCGGTGAGCGAAATGATGCTGCAGATCCGCGCCGGCAACCTGAACCGCAGTGCCGGTGTGCAATCGGTGCGCATCCCACCGTCGACGATCATCGATACGCTGAAGAACGGTGCCAACCTGGTGCGCTCAAGCACCATCGGCACCTTCATCGGCGCGCTGCCGGGAGCCGGTTCGGTAATCGCCGCCTTCGTTTCCTACGCAGCCGCCAAGAGCGCGTCGCGCCAGCCGGAAAGCTTCGGCAAGGGCAATCCGGGCGGGGTGATCGCCACCGAATCGGCCAATAACGCCTGCTGTGGCGGCGCCATGATTCCATCGCTGGCGCTGGCCTTGCCGGGCGATCCGTGTACGGCGCTGCTGCTGGCGGCGATCCTGCTGCTCGGCTTCATCCCCGGGCCACAATTGTTCGCCAATTCGCCGGAACTGATCTCGGGAATCTTCTCCTCCTACATGGTGGCGAACGTCTTCCTGCTGATTTTCGGCCTGTTCCTGGTTCCGCTCTTTGTGTGGTTCGTCAACATCCGCAAAATCTTCCTGATCCCGATCATTCTGGTGCTGTGCGTGGTTGGCGCCTTCGGCGTCACCAATTCGGCGCAGGACCTGTGGTTCATTCCGATCTTCGCGGTGCTTGGGCTGCTGCTCATTAAGTTCGACTACCCGCTGGCGCCGCTCACCATTGCGCCCGTGCTTGGCCCGATCCTGGAGGAAAATTTCCGCCGGTCGCTGATCATGTCCGCCAACGAAGCCGATATCTTCTTCACCCGTCCGCTGTGCACCACGATTCTGGCGGCGAGCGCCATCGCACTTATGTTCTCGCTCCTTCCCCGCAACCCACTCAAACGTTTTGCAAAGGCCGGTACCAACTGATGAAAGCGGTGTTTCTTCTTTTCGATTCGTTAAACCGCAAGGCGCTGAGCTGCTTCGGCGGGGCTGTGCCGACACCGAATTTCGACCGGCTGGCGGAGCGGTCCGTGCTATTCGACAATCATTATACCGGCAGCCTGCCCTGCATGCCGGCCCGCCGCGACCACCACACCGGGCGCTACGGTTTTTTCCACTCATCCTGGGGGCCGCTGGAACCGTTCGACAATTCCTACAGCCGACTGTTGCGCGCCCAGCGCGACACCTATTGCCACCTGGTGACCGACCATTTCCACTATTTCGAGGATGGCGGCCTTTGCTATCACACGACCTTCGATACCTGGACCAATATTCGCGGCCAGGAATATGACCCCTGGAAACCGACGATCAATCCCGCGCTGGAAAAGTTTCGCGGCCAATACGACCCGCGGCACTACGACTTCGACGATCCGAAGCGCAGCCACCACAAGCTGCAGCACGCGGTGAACCGGGAGTGGATGCAGACGGAACAGGAATTCCCGTTGCCCCAGTGCTTTGCCGCGGGCTTCGAGTTTCTCGATGCCGCGCGGGGGCGCGACAACTGGCTTCTGCAGCTGGAGTGCTTCGATCCGCATGAACCATTCCATGTGCCGGAACGCTTCGCCCGGGATCATGACAGCGGCTATGACGGGCTGGTGCTCGATTGGCCGAGTTATGCGCGCGTCACCGAAACACCTGAAGAAATCCGTGAGATCCGGGCCAAATATGCCGGCCTCGTTGCCATGTGCGACGACTATCTGGGCCGGCTGCTCGACCGTTTCGATGCCGAGAACCTGTGGCAGGACACTGTGCTGATCTCCACCACCGACCATGGCTTCCTCCTGTCGGAACACGACTGGTGGGCAAAGACCAAGATGCCGCAATATCAGGAGATTTCACATATTCCGCTGATGATCCATCACCCGGAATTCGCTTCTCGTGGCGGTGAGCGGCGGCAGGCGCTGACCTCGGCGATCGACATTCTGCCGACCCTGCTCGACATGTTCGACGCGCCTATCCCGCCGGAGGTGCGCGGCCGCAGCCTGGTTCCGCTGCTGACGCAGGACGGCGGGCACCACGAGGTCGCACTCTCCGGCGTGTTCGGCGGACCTCTCCTGATTACCGATGGCCGCTACGCTTTTCACCACCGGCCGAAATGGCTCGACAGCACCGACCTCTACGAATACCGGCTGCTGCCAATGCACATGCGAGGGCCCTTCTCGCTGCAGGAGTTGCGGCACATGGAGCTGGTCGAGCCCTTCGACTACACCAAGGGCGTGTCATTGCTGAAGATTGCGGCCCGGGACGATGCCAAACGTGTCCCCATGCAGGATGGCGAAGGGTTCGAGGATTGCGACACGCGGCTCTACGATCTTGCCACCGATCCGCGCGAGGAGCACCCCTTGAGGGATGCCGACGTCGAAAACCACCTGCTGGCCGCAGCGGCGCGGGTCTTCGAGGACCATGATGCTCCAACAGAGATGTTCGAACGGTATCAGCTGCCGACCGAACCGGCCTTGGCCTGATCGGAGCGGGTTCCGCTCCCGGATCGCCCCACCGGGGCTTCAAGCAGATCGCCAAGGACGGCCGGAAATGCAAGCGAAACGGCTGAGAGCCGGTCCGGACCGATCATGCGGTCGAGCGTGGCGCCTGAAATCGCGAAATAGTTGATGGCGCCGACAAGTTGGTACATGGCGGCATAGACCTCATCGTCACTCGCCTGCTCCCACTCCGGTATGCCGCGAAACACCTCGGCCAGGGCGTCCAGAAGCGGCCGCAGATACCATTTTCGGCTCTGTTCGGCTCGATCGACATTGTCGAGCAGTTCGCGCACGATGATGCGTGCGTCCGTGCCCTCTTTCATCAGATGGTCGTGGATCGTCAGCAGCACCGCGCGCGCCTTGTCCTTGCCCGACCCCGGTTGGGCAATCGCACCTTGCACCACACCCTCAAAGCGCCCGGCGAGCTGCCGCATCACCTCGCCATAGAGCTTTTCCTTGCTGCCGAAGTGGTGCAGCAGGGCCTGTTTTGTCAGCCCCATCTCGGCCGAGACCGCGGCAATGGAGACGCCGTAATAACCGCGCTCGGCAAACAGCCGATGTGCCGCATCGATAAATTTCTGTCGTGCTTCTATCGCATCGCTCATCGCCACACTGTAGCGCACTCTTGACGACTTACCAATCGGTAAGTTACAGTACTTACCAATCGGTAAGTCAATCGGAGATACAGTCCATGGACCGCGATACTGAAATCGCCCTGTTGGAGGAATTGGCGGGGCTGAAGGCCAACGGGATGTTCTTTCTCGATCCGGAAGTAGCCGCTTCGCCGGTGGAGCGCTACGCCTCACCAGAACGGTTCGACGCGGAGATGGGCCGGCTGTTCCGCGGCACGCCACTGATCGCCGCCCATGCCAGCGAGCTTTTCGAACCCGGCGACTTCATGACCCGTAGCCTGTCCGGACTGCCATTGCTGCTGACGCGCGACCGCGACGGCGCGGTTCATGTCTTTCTCAATGTCTGTCGGCATCGCGGTGCGCGGCTGGTCGCCGACAAAAAGGGCTGCCGCAATTCCTTCTCCTGCCCCTATCATGCCTGGACCTGGAGCAATCGCGGCGAACTGCGCGGCATCCCGCACGGTGACTCCGGTTTCCCGGATCTCAACCGCGCTGACTACGGCCTGCGTCGCCTGCCGGCAATGGAGCGTCACGGTCTTATCTGGGTGATCGCCGACCCGCAGGGTGAGGCGGATTTCGAGGCCTTCTCTGCGCCGCTTGCGGAAGACTTCGCCTGGGTCGATATGGAACATCTCGCCGTCGCCGAAAGCGACCTGCTGGAGATCCCCGCCAACTGGAAAATCCTCGTGGAGGGCGGCATCGAGGCCTACCACTTCAAAGTCGCCCATCGCGACACCATCGGGCCGCACTTCCAGGACAATCTGTCGACCTACACGACGTTCGGGCCGCACATGCGCTCCATTCTGCCACGCACCACACTGGAAGCAGCGCAGGAAATGCCGGCCGAAGACCGGTCGATCCGCGACCACGCCAACGTGCTCTACAGCGTCTTCCCGACCAACCAGTTCCTGGTAATGCAGGATCATATCGCCTGGATCAGCCTCGATCCGCGTTCGGAAGGAACAACAACCGTGCGCATGACGACGCTGGCGCCGGCCGAAGAGGTCACAGAAGCCCGCGCCGATCACTGGCGGCGCAATCACGCCATCACCCGCACCACGCTGGCAGAGGATTTCGACATCGGCGTCGCGGTGCAGGCCGGACTTGCCAGCGGCGCCAACGAAACCCTCACTTTCGGCCGCTACGAGGGCGCGCTCGATACGTTCAACCGCCAGGTGGAAGCGGCACTGGCTTAGACACGATGTGCCGGCGGCGTTAGACTGATCCCCGCAACTGAGGGAGGACGTCGTCATGACTGCCGGATCCCGTTTCGCAGCCTTCGGCGCCGGCGTGCTGCTGACCGTGGCCGGTTTCGTCGGCTACAACCTGATCGATACCAGCGCCACTTCGTCGGTTTTATGCAAACAGAGTTACCCCAATATCCCGGGCCGGGTGCTCCTGGAAAACGACAAGGTGATCGTCCAGCGATTCACCTCCCGCCAGGCAAGAGCGCTTCGTTGTTAGGGAGGCTCATTTGACCGTGGCGATTTTGATCTCCGGCTAGGCGGGTTGCAGGCGGTGGTGCAACCCCACCACAAGTGCAAGCCAACGACGCCGGGGGTCAAAAGCGCCCGGCCCCGAAGGGGTGGGGAAAATCGGCCCATCGGCTGCGTTGCGACGCTTGCCCGATGCACCGCATCGCGCTGCGCGACGCGCCTTGCCGAGTGAACCGATTTTCCTCCATCAAATGAACCTCCCTAACAACGAAGCGCTCTCGTGGGAGGGCGTGCACGCCCATCCGCCGAACCAGGTGTTCATCCACCTGAAGGGCGGCCACTGGACGTCGCGTTATGGCGATCAAACCAGCTCCGGCCACTGGCCTGACGGTTCCGTTGGTTGGATCGGTGCGGTCAGCTTGAGCGAACAGCATGAGTCGGTGAATTCCGGTAAGGAGCCGATCGAGCTGATCTGGGTGACATTGAAAGAAGGTTGTTCCTCTTAAGGGAGAACAACTTGCCTTTTCGCCGCGCATCTGCTTAAAGGCCGCCTTCCGAGGAGCAACCAGGACAGCCGTTTTGCCGTCGTAATCACCGGTCTCACTTCCCCAAGCATGCGCAAGGCCGCGCCGAGCGGCCGATTGATCCATTGCGTCTGTCGAGGCGGCGGTTCGAGACCGGTATGGCGAGCCACTTTCTCTGCCTCCTCGAAATTTTCAGACGCTTGAACACCCTCTTCAGGGCTGCCACACCGACCCCGCCATGCGGGCTCTCCCACCGTCATCTCGATGGACCTTCCTCACGAAGGACCCCAAGAGATGTCCCGACTTCTTCTTGTTCAATGGCGGGTGACTGCCGGCAGCGAGCCGCAACCGCTCCTCTCCTGCAGCCGTTGCGACGGTCCCAGGCCGTTCCAACACAGCGGCAAGTTCAGGCTGAATGCCAGCGGCAAGCGGCTCGATGCCTGGCTGATCTATCGCTGCACCCAGTGCGGCAACACCTGGAACCGCTCGATTTTCGAGCGCAGGTCCGTGCGCAGCATCGACACAGCCACGCTGGAAGCTCTGCAGTCCAATGATCCGGCTCTGGCGCAAGCCATGGCGTTCGACACGACCGGCCTCCAACGTGTTGCCGAGACAAATTCGCAAGGTCCGGTCCACAAGATCGTGCTGTCAAAGCAACCGGAGCCGTGGTCACGGCTCGAAATCAGACTGCGAACGGAGACCGTTTCGGCACCGCGCTTAGACCGCCTGCTGGCGGGCGAGCTCGGCCTGTCACGCTCAAGGCTGCAAAAGCTGGAGAAGGCTGGACGGCTGTGCGTGCCCGGCAGCGCGAGCCGGGCCATGCGTCAAGCTGCCAGGGATGGGATGCGTGTGTTCCTCGATCTATCGGATCTGCCGGACGGTGATGCTATCGCTTTCCATGCCGTCCGGCCTTAACCGCGCTTTGCTTCGATGGCGTCCCACAGGATCGCAGCGATGTCGGCGCCGCCAAACTTCAGCACCTCACGGATGCCGGTCGGCGAAGTGACGTTGATTTCGGTCATCACGTCGCCGATGACGTCGATGCCGACCAGCAGGAAGCCGCGCTCCCTCAGCGCCGGGCCGATGCGGGCGCAGATTTCGCGCTCGCGTTCGGTCAGGTCGACCGGCTCGGCGCGGCCGCCGACATGCAGGTTGGAGCGGGCCTCGTTCTCGGTCGGGATACGGTTGATCGCGCCAACGGGCTCGCCGTCGATCAATATGATGCGCTTGTCACCGGCCCGAACGTCGGGAAGATAACGTTGCGCAATCAGCGGCTCGCGAAACATCTGGCCGAACATTTCCAGAAGCGAGGTGAGGTTGCGATCCTGCGGCGTCAGGTGAAAGACGCCGGCGCCGCCGTTGCCATAAAGCGGCTTGATGATGATGTCGCCCATCTCGCGGCGGAACTCGGCGATCTCCTGCGGGTCGCTGGTGATCAGGGTTTCCGGCATCAGGTCGGGGAATTCGGTGACGAATATTTTTTCCGGCGAATTGCGCACCCAGGCCGGATCGTTGACCACGAGGGTCTGAGGGTGGATGCGTTCGAGCAGATGCGTCGAGGTGATGTAGGACATGTCGAAGGGCGGATCCTGGCGCAGCAGCACCACGTCCATGTCTGCCAGGTCGATCCGTTCCGGTTCACCCAGGGTGTAGTGGTCGCCCTCGGTGTCGCGCACCGTCAGAGATTCGACCTGCGCCCGCACCACACCATCGCGCAACGAAAGCTGCGGTGGCGTGTAGTGAAACAGTGCGTGGCCTCGTCGTTGCGCCTCCAGGCAGATGGCGAAGGTGGTATCGCCGTCGATCTGGATACTGGAGATGTGGTCCATCTGGACCGCAACCTTGAGCTTGTCTGCCATGGAACCTTTTCCGCCCGATCCGTCTTCAGTCGCTGCTGCGCCCCACAGACATAAAGCTGGCGGGCGCAATTGCAACCGTTGACCCCGCATGGCGCCGCCCGTAGGACGGGATCATGAGCGATTCCATTGTCGGCCACCTGATCGATGTGATTGGACCGGTCTTCCTGTGTGCCGGCGCCGGCTACGGGATTGCCCGGTTCAAGCTCGCCTTCGACAGCAAGGTGGTGACCTCGATCGTCACCAACATCACGATGCCCGCGCTGGTCATCTCGCATCTGGCTGCGGGCCATGTGGATTTTTCCGCCTTTGCCGACATCATGCTCGCCGCCGTCTTGGCTGTCACGGCCATGGGGCTGATCTCGGCCGCCGTGCTGCGGGTCTTCGGCCTGCCGCTGCGGGTCTATGTTGGCGCCATGATGCTTGCCAATGTCGGCAATATGGGGCTGTCCATCAATTCACTGGCCTTCGGCAGCGAGGGCCTCGCCTATGCCATGGCATTCTGGGTGGTCGTGGTTGTCGGCGTCTTCACCATCGGCGAATGGCTGCCGCAGGGCACCTGGAGCCTGAGAAAGCTGCTTTCGTCCCCTTCTGTCTATGCGGTGATCATCGGTATCGTGCTGATGGCGACCGGGACGCCCCTGCCGGAGATGGCCGACGATACGCTGACATTGCTGGGCGGCGCCACCATTCCGCTGCTGCTCCTGACGCTGGGCTACACCATCGCGCTTTTGAAACCGGCACATATCGTCACCGGCGCCGCGCTGTCCGTGCTGCACATCGTCATTGCGGCGGCGGTCGCCTTTGCTTTGACCCATCTGTTCGGCTTCACCGGCAAGGAACGCGGCGTGTTCATCATGCAATGCCTGATGCCCTGCTCCGTCTTTGCCTATCTGATGGCGGAAAAGCACCTGCCGGAACGGTCGCACGAGGTGGCAAGCCTGATCCTGATTTCCACTCTGATGAGCATCATCGTGCTGCCGGCAGCCCTGGCCTGGTGGGTGTGAAACGCCTTCCAATCCCGGCGAATCACGGTAGATAGGTTCCTATGGCAAAGAGTGTCGCCGGACCGGAGATCGAAAAACTGATCCAGCTGCTCGCCCGCATTCCCGGGCTGGGGCCGCGATCGGCGCGGCGTGCCGCGCTACACATGATCAAGAAGAAGGAACAGATCCTCGGACCGCTGGCGGAGGCCATGGCAGAGGCGCATGACAAGGTGTCGCTCTGCTCCGTCTGCGGCAATGTCGACACGGTCGACCCCTGCACCATCTGCAGTGATCATCGACGCGACGGCAGCACGATCATCGTCGTCGAGGATGTCGCGGACCTGTGGGCGCTCGAAAGGGCAGCGGCCATGAACAGCGCCTATCACGTGCTCGGTGGCACGCTATCGCCGCTCGACGGCATCGGCCCCGACGACCTCAACATCAAATCGCTGGTCGAGCGCGTCGCGCAAGGCGGCGTCAAGGAACTGGTCATCGCCGTCAACGCCACCGTCGAGGGCCAGACAACGGCTCACTACATAACCGACCGCCTCGACGGCCTCGACGTCGCCATCACCCGGCTTGCCCATGGCGTGCCGGTGGGCGGCGAGCTGGACTATCTCGACGAGGGCACGCTGGCCGCTGCGCTGAGGTCGCGGACGAAGCTCTGATGGTCATCGGACCCGATGTCAGCCGCGATGCCCGACCTGAAGAGCGTGAAGAAATTGACGCCCTGCTGAGGGCGGCATTCGGTCGACCAGATGAAGCGCAAATCGTGGCCAGACTGCGAGAAGACGGCGATCTAGTCACCGAGGCCGTCAAACCATGGCAAGGAGTCATCGCCGGATTCGCGGCGTTGTCATGGATGAAAGAACCGAGTGGTTGGGCGTGCCTCGCGCCATTGGCCGTGTTACCGGGGATGCAAAGGGGTGCGGCCGCGCCCGTGGAATCGCAACGCCACCACTATGCCATCGGAACTCGGCTGGTCAGCCAAATCGCAGGCCTGACACTCCATAGCCCGCATCCGCCAGAAGGCTTTCCCGATACCATTTTGGTCCCGTGCAACGGAGCGTTTTTCCAGCGAGCAGGCTTCAGCTCGGCTCGTGCCCGCCACCTTACATCCGCTCATCCGACGGTTGGGTTTTCGATCGCACGATACGGCGACGATGTTCCCAGGGAAACTCTGGTTTTTCCGCCCGCCCTGGAAGCCTGGCTCGGCTCAGTCTGACGCTGTCGGTTGCTTTCACAAAAAATAATGACAAATTTCGTCCAGTTATAAAGAATCATGTCTCAGAGGATAAAATCATGTTCATCGCCATGAACCGGTTCCGCGTCAAAAAGGGCGAGGAAGAAAGCTTCGAAAACGTCTGGCTCAACCGCGATGTGCATCTGAAGGAGGAGCCGGGCTTTGTTGAGTTTCACATGCTGCGTGGTCCTGAAAACGAGGACCACACGCTCTACGTCTCCCACACGATCTGGGAAAGCCAACAGACCTTCGTCGACTGGACGAAAAGCGAAGCCTTTCGCAACGCGCACAAGAATGCCGGACAGAACAAACCGCTCTATATCGGAGGCCCGCAGTTCGAGGGCTTCGAAGTCATCCAGACGATCGGCCGCTGAAACGCCGACCTCAAAGGCGGTTTGTCAGTTTACCAGCGGTCGCGGCTATCAGCGCGGCGTCGGACCCGCCGATCAGCAGATAGTCATAGCCGTCCCGGGACCAGCTCGCTGCGCTCATGCCATGCAATTCGGCCAATTCGACCTCGGCATCCCCCTCGCCCTGTTTGCGAATGATGCAGAGCGCCACGGGCGCACCGACCTCCGACAGAAATGTCAGCTGGGCCAGTGGCTGGCCCTCAAATCCAAGGATCTGCGCGCGCTTGTAGTCGAGACCCTCGATCTGCTTCAGGGTCGACAGGTCAATGGGTTTTCCGATCGCACCGGCCACATGCTCAAGCTGTGAAGCGGCGGCATCGTCTTCCTGCTCTACCTGGGCAAGCGTGCTGTTGACATAAAGTGCCTGATAGGCGGCAACGAAATCGTGCCAGGATGTGAGATCGCTGCGCGGCGTGACATAGCCGGCGCCCCAGCCAACGGTGAGACACAGGACGGCGACCGCGGCGATGGCGTGCAATGACGGCCAACGGCTCGACTGATCCGCTGCTGCTTCAGGGAGGGATACCTCCGGTGCAGGGGGCGCGCTTTCCAGCAGGCGGCCGAACGCATCGGCAATATCATCGGTTTCCACCGACAGACGATCGAGGCGCGCCCGCAAGGCGGCGTCGCGGTCGAGCGCCCTGCTGATCTCGTCGGCGGGAATGTGATCCGTTTCGCCATCGAGATAGGCGGTAAGCTGCTCATCGCTGAATGTCGGCTTTTCGCTCATCCGACGCTGCTCTTTTCCTGTTTGAATTTGCCCGCCAGTTTGCCGCGCGCAGCAGCCAGGCGGCTCATCACCGTTCCGATCGGAATGTCCAGCATGTCCGCCGCCTCCTTATAGCTGTATCCTTCCACATAGACGAGGACCACCGTCGTGCGCTGGGCTTCCGGCAGGGCCAGTACCTCCAATAACACTTCACGGGCCAGAATATTCGATTCCGGACCCGGTCGATCATCGGGAAGTTCGATATCCTCGATCGCCGTCATGCCACCGCCTCGACGCACGGCCTCGGCGCGCCGTTCGTTCAGCCACAGCCGCTGGGCGATGCGAAACAGCCACCGGTCGAGCCGTGTGCCGGGCTGGTAGTGATGTGCCTTTTCCAGGGCCCGCTGGCAGGCCGCCTGGGCCAGGTCGTCGGCCTGCTCCGGATGGCCGGTAAGCACAACGCAGTAGCGCCAAAGCCGCGGAAACAGCGGTTTCAGCCCGTCGATCACTTCCCGGTCGGCGTTTTTTTGCTGCCTCACCCGAATAAATCCTCTTCCTGCGGTGTTTCTTACCAGCAGCGAACGGAAGCTGCGTTCACATGAGGACACATTTATGAGAAGATTCGCACTCCTGGCGGCAGTCGCCGCTTCGCTCACCGCCGCAACGGCCATCGCCGGCGAAACCCCGTCGGCACCGGATGCGGAAGTCTATTTCATCAATCTGAAAGACGGCGACACGGTCGAAGGCCCGGTCAAAGTGCAATTCGGTCTGTCGGGCATGGGCGTGGCACCGGCCGGCGTCGACATGGAAAACACCGGTCACCATCATCTGTTCGTCAACCGCCCGCCGCTGGGCCAGGGCGAGGATGGCGCTGACGAAGTCGACTACAACATCCCGGCCGACGAAAACCACATCCATTACGGCGGCGGCCAGACCGAAGCCACCGTGGAGCTGGCACCCGGCACCCACACCCTGCAACTGGTGCTCGGCGACAAGGACCACATTCCACACAATCCGCCTGTGGTCTCCGAGGTCATCACGATCACCGTGAATTGAGGCTGATGGGGTCGGTCCGAGCAATCGGATTCGACCCCCGCCTTACCAGACCAGTCACGCGTTACTTGATCCGCAAAAAGTGGCCACACGGCGCGACTTATCGCACCGATAACGGCCAAATCACGCTGAAGTCACGCACCGCCTGCCAAAGTCTGTCCATCCGAAAAGCTTGATAGCGGCCGCATAACGGGAACAACCGACCGGCCGGGTGGAGGATACAATGGCGAGACCCGTCAAGATCACCAATATTGAAACACGCAGCCATGCGCAGAAACTCAAACGGGCGCTGAGCAGAACCTATCCGCAATATACGATCACGGTCGAGAGACAGGAGGACGGTCGGTTGTCGCTGACGGCAACACCGCCGGCCAAACGTCGCGGGCTTGAGGGCTTCGCGGGATCGTCGGACGACACCCGTTGCAACGCCGACATGTGATGCAGCGCGACTGAGGTTGAGCGTTCTCGACGACCAGGAGTGGTCAGAATAGGGAACGCGCCCGGGAGGCGGGCGCGTTCCGCTGTCACGGCCCGTTTAAGGTTTGACCCAGCCGCCATCCTTGATCTGCATCACGATGCCGCCCATGGAGGGGATGCGGTTTTCGTCGAAGCTCAGCTTGCCCTGGCCGAGCACCACCGGCAGATCCTTGGTCGCGGCCATGGCTTCACGCAGGCTTTCGCGATTGACGTCGTCGCCGGCATTGCGGATGGCATTTGCCACCGTCTGCATCATGGTGTAGCCGGTCGCCGCCCAGATGTCCGGAGCGTTGCCGAACTTGGCTTCATAGGCCTTGGAAAAGGCAGCGGAACTGTCCGAGGCGTCAGCCACGAAGCTTGCCGGGAAGAACGTGCCTTCAATGGCGCCGCCACCGGCATCGAGGTACTTCTTCGATCCTGCACCGGAATCGCTGGCGATGATCGTGTCGCCCTCCAGTCCGGCCTGCTTGGCCTGGATGATGATGTTGGCCGCCTGTTCCGGTGGCGTGGTCACGAACAGGCAATCCGGTTCCGACGAAACGATCTTGGTGGACAGCGCGGTGAAGTCGGTGTCGGCCGCGAGGATGCTCTCATCGCCAATGATGTCGACACCGGCAGCCTGCATGATATCGCGGAAAACGTTGCGCTGGCGGATATAGCCCTCATTGTCGCGGATCGAAACCAGGAAGCAGGTTTTCGGCTTGAGGCTCGCCACATGTTCAGCCACGGGTGCCATGTAGGCGTCCGCCGTTTCGGTCGACTTGAAGATGTAGGGCCCGGCATCGAGCACCGCCGGAGATGTGGCCGTGGTGAACATCGGGATCTTCAGATCATTGGCCACCGGACCGGTTGCCATGGCTTCCGATGTTGCGATCGGGCCAATGACGATGTCAGCATTCTCGGACTTCGCCATGCGGGTGATCAGCGCGATGGCTTCCTGCTTGTCGGAACGGTTGTCCTGGTAGACGATCTCGACATTGTTGTCGCCCCAGCCGTTCGCGGCGGTGATTTCCTCGGCCGCCAGTTTCATGCCGTTGACCAGCGGCACGCCGACAAAGGCATAGGTCGCTGTTTCCGAAACGACAACGCCGACTTTGACGTCGTCGGCCCAGGCGGCCGATGTGAGCATGATCGCCGATGCGGCGAGCATTGTTTTAAGAGTCTTCATGACAGTCCTCCTTCGGTTCTCCGGTTCGGGGCTAGCTTTGCCCCAGGTAAAGTGCCTCGACCTCCGGGTCCTCCCGCAGATCGGCGCTTGTGCCGCTTTTCACGATCTTTCCCTGTTCGAGCACATAGGCCCGGTCCGACGCGGTCAGCGCCAGATGTGCATTCTGTTCGACCAAGAGGATGGTCAGGCCCTGTTTCTTCAGGTCGGCCAGCGCGGCAAAGACCTGCGATATGATGACCGGCGCCAGCCCGAGACTGGGCTCGTCGAGCAGCAGCAATTGTGGCCCACCCATCATGCCGCGTCCAATCACCAGCATCTGCTGCTGGCCGCCGGACAGCGAGCCGGCCATCTGGTCGCGCCGCTCCGCGAGGATCGGAAAAACATTGAACACGTCGTCGAGACGATAGGTCGGCTGGCGGCCATGCAGCGCCGTCTCGCCGACCTGCAGGTTTTCCAGCACGGTCATCTCGGCGAACACCTGGCGTCCCTCGGGAACCTGAAGGATGCCATCACGGGTCACATCCCATGGCGCAGCGCCGGTGATCGCTCGTCCGTCCAGGGTGACGCTGCCGCCACTCGGCTTCACCAGCCCGGAAATGGTGTTGAGCAGGCTCGACTTGCCGGCGCCATTGGGGCCGATCAGTGCCACCGTTTCGCTCTTGCCGACTTCCAGGGATACGCCGCGCAAGGCCTGGATGCCGCTGTAGTGAACCTGGAGATTGTCAACCGCCAGCATCACTCGCCTCCCAGGTAGGCGGTAATGACCGCGCGATCGTTGAGGACGTGGTCGGGGGTGCCTTCGGAAATCAGCTGGCCGCCGTCGAGCACATAGACCTTGCTGCACAGCTTGGCGACAAAGCGGACATTGTGCTCGATCAGCAGCACGCCCTTTCCGTCAGCGGCAAAGCCCTTGAAGATCTCAGCCAATGCGTCGCTTTCGACGTCATTCATGCCGGCGATCGGTTCGTCGAGCAGGATGAAATCGGGCTCGGACGCCAAGGCGCGCATCATCTCGACCCGACGCTGATGGCCGTAGGACAGGCCACCCGCCAGATATTCGGCCTGAGCGACCATGTCGAACCGTTCGAGCAGTTCGAGAGCGCGGCGCCTGAGATCGGCGGTTTCCTTGGCGGCAGCTGGCAGTCCGAGCAATGCAGCCAGCGTGGAGGAGGTCTCGTGCCGGTGGAAGCCGATCATCACATTATCGATGACGCTGGCCTCGCCCAGCAGCCGGATGTTCTGAAACGTGCGGGCGAGCCCGGCGCGGCTGATCTCATGCGCCGGCGCGTGGGTGATGTCAGTGTCGCCGACCTGGATCGTGCCGTCACTGACAGGCAGCATGCCGGTGATCATGTTGACGATGGTGGTTTTGCCGGCGCCGTTCGGGCCGATCAGCCCGGTGATCTCGCCGGCCGGCACCTGCATATTGACGTCCTTGGACGCAACCACACCGCCGAAATACTTGCTCAGGTTGGTCAGCGTCAGCGTGCTCATGCCAACGCCTCCCGCCGTTGCAACCGCCGCGCCCTGAAACTGTCGATGGCAGTGTCTGCGATGCCTTTTGGCAGGTAGTTGATGACGATGATCAGCATGATGCCATAGATGATCATGCGGTTCTCGGCCAGTGGCCGCGCCAGCTCCGGCAGGATGATCAAAATGGCGGTGCCGATGAGCGGTCCGATGACCGAATTGCGACCGCCAAGGATGACGTAGGACAGAACGGTGATCAGCAGGTGAAAGCCGAACTGGTTGGGGTCGAGCGCATAGGAATGATAGGCCTCGAGCCCACCGAAAAGCCCGGCCAGCGCGCCCGAAATCGCAAAGGCAAGCGCCTGGTGCCAGGTGATCGAGATTCCGAGCGAGGCGGCCACGGCCTCGTCCTGGCGTATGGCGTTGAAGGCACGGCCGAGCCGGCCCTTTTCGATGGCCCAGACCAGATAGGTGGCGGCGGCGGCGGCGACAATCAGGACGCCCGTACCAACCGTCTTGGGAATGCCGTTGAGTCCCATGGCGCCGCCGGTGAGGCCTTCGGAGAAGATGTTGAGCGACACCACGATCTGGATAAAGGCGACGGTGGCGATAGCCTGGTAGACACCGCGCAGGCGGGCCAGCGGGATCGACAGGAACAGGGCTGCACCCATCCCGGTCAGCGTGCCTGCGGCCAGTCCGAGCACCGGATGCATGCCAAGCTTGACCGCAAAAATACCGGCCGTGTAGGCGCCGATCCCGGCAAAGGCCGCCGTGGCCAGCGAAAATACGCCGGCGCGCAGCACGATATACTGGCTGAAAGCCAGACCGAGATGCAGCAGGTAGAGATCGAACAGGGGCAGGTAGCCGGCAATGAACTGGCTCATCGACGCCCCCTGATGTTGCCGGCTTCCTCCTTGCCCATCAGCCCGTGCGGGCGGAAGAGGAGGAGCAGGAACAGGGCGGCAAAGATGATCGTATCCGTCAGGCCGGAGGGCAGATAGGCAATGGTCAGCGTCTGACCCATGCCGAAGACGACGCTGGCGAGAAGCGCTCCGGGGATGGAGCCGAGACCACCGAGTATGATGATGACAAAGCCGAACATCAGGTAGGGCTCGCCCATGACGAAATTGATCGAGTTGAAGGCGAGGCCGACCAGCACGCCAGCCGCACCGGCGAGTGCACCGGCGAGAAAATAGGTCTGCGAATAGATCCGATTGGGATTGATACCCATCAGCATTGCCGCATGCTCGTTATCCGTTACGGCCCGGACCCGTCGACCAAAGGACGTGCGGTAGATGTAGTAGCCGAGGATGACCACCAGGACGACGGCTGCGCCGGCCATGAAAAGCTGCAGCATCGAGACCCGAAGACCCCAGAACTTGAAGATCACCACCGGGAAGGTTTCGAAGGGAAAGCGCAGTATCAAGGTGTCTGACACCCTCTGGGCAATCGTCATGATCACCAGTCCGGCACCAATCGATGAGATGATGCCGCCGAATTCCTCATCCCCGGTCTTGCGCAACCGGCGAAAGCAGACGATCTCGACAAAGACCGACAGAAGACCCGAGGCGATGATCGCCATGATGAAGCCGAGCCAAAGCGGGCCACCGGCATCCACCGTGTAATAGGCCACCATCGCACCGGTCATGAAGATCGCACCGTGCGCCAGGTTGAGGATGCGCTGGATGCCGAAGACCAGCGTGAAACCCAGCGCGAAAAGCGCGTAGACGCCGCTGACGACGATCCCGTTCAGCAACTGCTGAGCCAGCATTCAGCAGTCCTCCCGGTGGTCCGGTCCGGACACCGAACTGGCCCTGTCGCGATCGATGTCGCCCACTGCGCTCCTCCCAATGGCGGCCGGCGCCCCCGGCTCTAATTCAACCCACACCAAGATAATCGATATTGATATAATCGAAATTGGCGTAAAATGGATACCCTGTCAAATCCCTGCCGAAACCGATCCGCCAATGGGCGAGAATTCGGTCGGCAGCAGAATTTTCGACTCCTGATTTTTCAACAGCGGCACAATGTTGGCCAGAAAGTCTCTCCACACCGGCTCCTCCATCAGCGCGGCGCGACGGGCGGCCCGGTCGTCGAGCGACGTGTAGCCCCACAGGTGGACCGACTGATTGAGCATGCCGATTTCGGTGGTGAAATAGCCGATCAAGTTGCCGAGAATGCGCTGTTGCAGTTCCCGGGCACCCGAATCCTCATAGGCCTTGAAGAACTTCGGCAAGCCGCCTGGATGAAAAAGATAGGTGCGCTGTTCGACGATCACCGGACCCTCCTATTTGTAACTGACACCGAGCGACAATCCGCCGTCGATGACGATGGAAGTGCCCGTGGTCCATTGCGCCCGCAGCAGGTAATCGGCTGCCTCGGCGATTTCTTCCGGCGTACCGATCCGCTCGAGCGGATGGTCGACCTCCATCGATTTCAATCGCGCGAGGTTGTGCTCGAAGCTTGCTGCGACGCCGGCGCGAACATTGATTTCCGTCGGCACCGCGCCGGGCAGCAGGCAGTTGACGCGAATGCCCTTCGGCCCGAGTTCGGCCGCCAGGACGCGGCTCAGTGCCTCCACCGCGCCCTTCGACGCGGCATAGGGCGAGGCGCCCGGATAGGCGCGGCGCGTGTGCACCGAACCGATGAACAGCACGGCGCCGCCGTTGCGCTCCAGGTGCGGCACCGCCAGGCCGGTGAGCACCATGCCGGCGACGACATTTGTGCTGAGCAGGTCGAGTATGGCGTCTGCCTTCAGCGTCGTGATCGGGCCGTTCAGCATGTTGCCCGCGGTATTGACGAGCCCCTGAAGTCCGCCGCCATGGGAGACCGCCACATCGATCATCCGGGCCCGGTCCTCTTCATCGCGGATATCGCCTGGTGCAATGGCGCAAGCCGGCCCGATCCCGTCGGCCACCTGCTGGAGTTTTTCCGAGCGGCGCCCGCTGATGGTCACCCGCGCACCGTTTCCCGCCATGTAGCGGGCAATGCCGGCGCCAAGCCCCGATCCACCACCGGTGATGAGAACCGAATACCCGGAGATCTCCTGCATCACATGCTTTCCTTCATCTGCCGAGCGCGCTCTGCGCCGCGGCCAACAACAAACGTCGATACCCGGGATTTGCGGTGGACTTGAGGTCATGGCCGAGCGCCAGATAGGCCGATCGACCCGTTCGGGTGAATATCGGCTGTGCTTCGTTGACGCCGTCGGCACGGCCCGTGGCAAGAATCTCAGTGCCCGCCTCAACCGTCATATCGCAGTAAAGCTCATCCCAGACCTCGAATGCACCGGATTCATCCGACACCGTCACGGTACAGGGCGGCGGGTGATGCGACTGTCCCCAGACCCAGCCGATGCCGAGCATGCGCGGCCAATGTGCCCAGCCGTCGAAGCAGATTGCCGCCGTGTGAAGTCCGAGGAGCCCTCCACCACCGTCCATGTGATTCTCGATCGCTCGTCGGTCGTCATCGGACGGATTGAAGGCGAATTGGTCGCGGAACGGTTCGTATTTCTCCGCCTGTGTCATCGACCAGCTCAACGCGTTGACCGTGAGGAGATCGAAGTCTTCGGTCCGCAGGGTCTCCAGCCCGGAACGAACACCACGGATGACCGACGTCACGCCGAGGCTTTCCAGATGGCTGGCGATCGAGGCCGATGTCTCTTCGAAGGGGTGGTAAATGCCGCCGGACAGGAGGAGATTCTTCATTCCTGGGTCCTGGCCCTGGACCGGGGCAGTTGCGTCAACAAGCTCGCCGACACGCCGCCATCGACGACAAGGTGATGGCCGTTAATGTAGGTCGCCTTGTCGCTGGCCAGAAAGGACACGGCGTTGGCGATATCCTCAGGCAGGCCGAGCCGTTTGGTCGGAACCGCTCCGCCGCGCAGTTCCCGAACCTCGGGGTCCCGGTAGAACGGGGTGGAAATGCCTGCATCGATGAATCCCGGCGCGATTGCGTTGACGCGCAGGCCCAGCGGCCCCCATTCCAGCGCCATCAATTCGGTCAGCTTGTGCAGCCCGGCCTTGGACGACGGATAGCTGCCGGTGCCGGGGCCGGTGGTGATGGCGTTGATGGAGGTGATGTTGATGATCTGGCCCGATCCGCGCTCCGCCATGCCTCGCGCAGCGGCGCGGCCGACGATGTAGGCGCCGACCAGATTGACTTCCAGCACCTGCCTGAAATCGGCGAGCGGCATGTCCAGCAGCGACGCGAAACGACCAATGCCGGCGTTGTTGACCACCAGACCAGGCGTTTCCCCGAATTGTTCCAGTGCAGCCTCGACCGAAGGCTCATCCGTGACGTCCGCGACCAGACCGGTTGCTCCGATTTCGCCCGCAACAGCCTCCACGGCATCGGCATCGATATCGAGAATGCCCACGCGGAAGCCGTCCTCGATCAATGTCTGCGCGCAGGCGCGGCCAATCCCGCCGCTGCCGCCGGTGACGATCGCGGTCTTCACTGCCATTGCCGCGCCTCGTCGAAGACGATCGGATAGTGCCCCCAATTGGGTCGCGCGGTGTGTGTCGCCATCCGTGGCGAATCGTCCGGATTCTGCCGGGCGCCGCGGGCGAACAGGTCGCGCAGGAACAACGTAATGGTGCCGTATTGGTGGGTCTTCGGATCGGTGTCGGCTCGTGGCACGAGGCCGCCATCGAGATCGCGGCCGAGGCAGGTGTGAACGCCGGTGCCGAACGTGTGGCCGAAGGGCGGATGGGGCGGCGCGACGGAGCGCAGCGGATTGAAGACGTCCGCATCGGCGCCGAAGATCGCCCGGTCGCGGTTGGACTCGGCCAGGCGGAACTCGACCATATCGTCTGCCTTGACGTCGCCCGCGCCCTCAAGGTGCACCGGACAGGTGGCGCGGCGCCAGGCGACCGGGCTCGCCGGATGCAAGCGCAGGCTTTCGTGCACGGCACGCTGGAAGAAGATCGCATCGTCGCAAAGCCGCTCCCAGCGCTCTGGCTCGGCTTCCGCCCAGGTGAAGATGTCGTGGAAGGCGTGGATCGTCGAATTGGCTGTCGAATGGGCACCGGCCTGCAGGTAAAATGCGATTTCCCTGGTCAGCACGTCTTCCGTGAATTCCTCGGGATCACCATTTTGGAGGATCACCGTCAGGACGTCGCGCGGCAGATCATCCTCCGGGATTTCTCCGGCCTCGAAGCGATCGAGAAGTTGCCGACGATGCGCGACCGACGCATCGAGGAAACGCGGCCCGAACTCGGCAATGGCTGCCCGAACTTCGGCGCGGACCTCGTCTTTCGGCCTTGTGCTGTGAACCATCGTCGCCCCTTCCGAGAAGGTCGACACCAGTTTCAGCAGGTCGGCGGTCTCCTCCGCCGATTTCTCCGGTCGGTCGATACCGGCGAAGTCCGCTGTCAGGTTCATGGTCACGCGGTAGCCGAGATCGACGAGCTCGCTGCGGCCGGCGGCGATGTCGGGCGCCATGGACTCCGAAAGGGTCTTCGGGAAAACCGTACGCTCGTACCAGTGGAAGAAATCGCGGCGGAAAACCTTGAACTCCAGCAGCCGGCGCTTGCGATGTTTTTCGCCATGCAGGGTCAACAGCGTCTGGTCCATGATGACCGCGCCCTCGTCATAGAGCGCCTGCCGAAGATCGGGATGCCGAAGCCCGGCGGCAATCTGTTTTGCGTCGGCGATGACGTGCGGTTGAGACATGATCCCGCCTCCCTGCTCCTCCAGTTTTGGCGTCCGCAATTTTGTATCGAAATCGAAACTATTTACAACAATATTTTTTTGCTCGACAACGAGATAGCCTAAAAAAGGGGGGTTTTCTTGCGCTTTTTCAGTACGTTATCTTATCTCGAGTAGAGCGGCGCAGCGCTCGAATGGCCTCGCGACCGGCGCCTTGGAGGCCTATTTCGGCCACTGGGCCCGATAGCTTGCGAGGTCAAAATAATCGCGCCAGAGACGAAGGCGCCCGTCGGCAATCTCGAACACACCCATGACTTCCAGCGCGATCGGCACGCCATCGACAGTGAAGCGATCGACCCTTTCGGTCAGTACGGTCGGGCCGTCGGCGGCGATGTTGAGAAGTTCCCATTCGCAAGCCTCGAACGGGCCGGCGTTGCGCAGATAGGCTTCCACCGCCGCTTTGCCGTGGATCGGCTCGAGCGGCATGTTGTGGTAGCAGATCTCGTCGTGAAGATGGTCGGCGATTGCATCGAAATCCAGCCGGTCCCAGGCGCGGCAGAACGCCCGCACCATCTCGATCGCATCGTCTTCCAAAGGCGTCTGCATGCCGGTCCTCCCGGTCAAGGTCAGACGGAGATGATGCCGTCCTTGGGCAGGCTGGCGAAAACCCGCTGCAGCAGCTTCGTCAGCAATTCGATCTCCTCGTCCGACAGTTCTTCGGAAACAGAAGAGAGGATGGCGTCGCTCAGCCGGTTGCAGATCTCGGCCACGTCGGCACCCTTCTGGGTCAGCGTGATCACCACCGTGCGGTTGTCCAGATCGGAGCGCGTGCGCAGGACATAGCCGTCCTTCTCCAGCCGCTTGAGCTGGTGCGACATGGTCGACTGAGGCAGCGCCATGAGATCCACCAGCTCGCCAACCTTCATCGCGCCCTTCTCGGCCAGCGCCACGATGATTCGGGAACTGTAGAGGTCGAGCTGATAGGGAGCGATGACCGGATTGCAGAGCTGCTGCAGGCGCGCATTGATGCGGTGCGTCATGAACGAAACGCGGTCTTCCAGCGGTCGGCGGACCGCTTTTCCGTCTGCGTCTTTTCTGATCAGACGATGCAAATCGAAAACTCCAGCGTAGCTCCAGCCTATATGCTTTTCTTTAATCCGCCTGTCCAGAGCGAGGCAAGGAACTCGCTCCAGCAAGGTGTTGACAGGATACATCGAATACGATCTTATTCAATACGATAAAAATATCTTTCGGATTCCGGCGATGACTCACCCTGCTCTGGCGGCAAGCGTTTTGGATGTGCATGCGCATGTCGTGCTGGCTGAAACCATGGGTGCCGCCGGTCCGCTCGGGCCGGAAATGGGCGGTCAGGATGGCGATGCTCCCTGGTTCCGAGTTGGCGATTACCGTCTGGACGGGGTGCGTTATCAGGGCAGCCCGTTCATGGATGCCGACCTGCGCCTTGCCCGAATGGATGAAGCCGGGATCGACTTCCAGGTCCTGTCTCCCAACCCTTTGACATTCCTGCACTTTGTTGATGCGCCAAAGGCGATCGCTTTTTGCAGGACCCACAATGATGCGCTTGCCGCCCTGTTGCGTCACTATCCTGACCGACTGGCCGGATTCGCAGCCTTGCCGGCTCAGGACCCGCCCGCGGCGATCGACGAGTTGCAGCGGGCCGTAACCGAACTCGGCCTTCACGGCGGCTATATCGGCACCGACATGCCGCACCGGCTCGACGATGCGGCGATGGATCCGCTCTACGAAGCCTGTGTGCGTCTCGACGTTCCGTTGTTCATTCATCCCTCGCCAGCCGGAATCGATGGTCCTCCCGGCGATGCCAATCTCAACGACTACGATCTCGATGTCGTGATCGGTTTCGCGGCACAGGAAACGCTGGCGGTGGCGCGGCTGATCTATGGCGGTGTGGTCGACCGGCATCCCGATCTCGATCTCTGCCTCAGCCATGGCGGCGGTTCGACCGGCTATCTGGTCGGCCGCATGGCGATGGCGTCGCGAAAACGACCGTGGTCACCGCCGCATCTGCGTGCCGACGGCGCCTTCGAGGAACGGCTGTCGCGGATCTGGTTCGACAACCACCTCAACAATGACGCGTCGCTGGAACTGTTCACCTCACTGGTCGGCGACGACCGGCTGGTCTTCGGCACCAATTTCTCCGGCTGGGACGCACCGGACGATCTCGCCACACACCGTCCGCCGGCCAAGCTGGCGGACAATGCGCGCCGCCTGCTGCGCATCAAAGCATAGGAAACCGCCATGGCTGATCTTGTCATCGAAAACGGCCGCATCATCGACGGTACCGGCAGTCCGGCGTTCGAGGGATCGGTGCTGATCCGGGACGGCCGTATCAAGGCAGTCGGCGTTGCCGCCGAGAAAGAAGCCAGCGACCAGCCCGATCTGAAGCGCATCGACGCCACGGGACAGACCGTCATGCCCGGCCTGATCGACGCCCATTGCCATCTGGCCTTTGACGATGCCGGCTCCAATGCCGAGATCTTTCATCAGCGACGCAACGCGCTGTCCGCGCTGGTTGCCGGCTACAACGCCCGCAAACTGCTTCGGGCGGGCGTGACCGGCATTCTGGACCCGGATTCCACCTTCGAGAACATGATCGACCTGCGCGATGCGATCGAGGCCAACATCGTCGAGGGGCCACGCATGTCCTGTGGCGCCTATGCACTGATAACGGGGGTTGGCGGAACCGCAGGAAGGCTGATCCAGGACGAGGGCACCACCGGCTACTACATGGCCGTCAACTCCAGGGACGAGATCGTCCGCGAAGTCCGCCGCCAGGTCAAATACGGTGCCGACTGGATCAAGGTCCATGTCACCGGCATCATCCCGCGTCAGTCCCACAAGGGCGAGATGTGCGTGTGGACGCTGGAGGAATTGCAGCTGATCTGCGACACGGCGCACGAACTGGAAACGCCGGTGATGGGTCATTGCCGCGGCGCCGAGGCGACACGGCGCGCGGCCGTTGCCGGGTTCGACCTGATATTCCACGCGACCGCCATGGACGACACGGCGCTCAGGGAGATCGTCGACCGTAAGATCCCGGTGGCCCCGGCGCTGACCTTCCAGGCCAACATGGTCGATTTCGGCCATAAGCTTGGCACCGCCGACTATCTGATGAAACTGTTCGAGCGGGAGCTGACCGACTCCATCGAGACCATGACGCTCGCCCACAAGGAAGGTGTGCCGCTGCTCACCGGCTCTGAAGCCGGATTCTCCATGGTGCCCTATGGCGACTGGCATTATCGCGAGATGGAAGTGTTCATGAAGTATTTCGGCCTGTCCGCCCTGGAAGCCATCCAATGTGCCACCCAGAAAGGCGCATTTGCGCTGCGGATGGACGGCGAAACAGGCGTTATCGCTCCTGGCTACCAGGCCGATATCATCTGCGTGAAGGGCAAGGTCGAGGAGAACATCGCGAGCCTCGGAGACCCGGACAACATTACCACCGTGATGATCGCCGGCGTTGAAAAGGACCTGTCGCCACCGGCCAAACGAAAACCGATCCCCGGCTGGCGGCTCGCCTCCATGGGATCGCGACTGTCGCGCGAGGTGGCGTTCGGCCCCGAGCAGGACCCGGAGCCGTTGATTGTGGAAGAACTGCATTGATCACCATTCACGTCACCGGCCGCGATGGCGAGACGGCCAGCCACCAGGTCAGCACTGGCGACCCGCTGATGTTCGCACTGCGGGACGAACTGGCATTGCCGGTGGAGGGTGCCTGCGGCGGCAGCGCCACCTGTGGCACCTGCCACATCAAGGTTGCGAGCGACTGGATGCAGCGCCTGGAACCGCGGCAGGACTTCGAGGCGGCGATGCTCGACATGCTCATGCATTATGACGAAGCGGCATCGAGACTGGCCTGTCAGATCACCGTGACGGCGGAACTGGACGGACTGCAACTGACCCTGGCGCCAGAGGAATAGAGCGGGAGGAACCCATGGCTGAACATTTCGTGACGAAATATGCGGACGCGGAAGCGACGCTGCGCATTCCCGATCTTCACCAGGCGCTCTACGACGCCGACACTCTGTTCCTGCCGACGACCGTGGTGTGCCTGCACGGCAAGGAACACATCGAGAAGAAGCGACTGTTCATGGGCGTGTTCAACCGCACCTTCTTTCGCCACTACCAGAATCATGTCTTTCCGGCCGCGCTGAAGGAAACCCTCGATCCGGTGATCGAATCGGGTCGCGGCGACATGGCGAAGTTCGCCTATCGCGTGCTCGTCAACCTCGTTGCCGACAGCGCCGGCGTTGACCGCGCCCACACGGAACAGGATACGGATCGCCTTCTGGCGCTCATCGGCAAGCTCGGCCATGCGCCGACCATGGGCCAGCTCACCAATCCGGCCGACCGTGACCGGCTGATGGCGGAGCTGAAGGAAGCGCTCGAGAGCTTCCGGACCGAGTTCTTTGAACCGTCCGCCGCCCGCCGTCGCGCCCTGATCGCCAAGGTCGAGGCCGGCGAAATGGACGAAAAGGACCTGCCCAACGACGCCATCACCGCGCAGTTGCGGCAACTGCCGACCGATGACGACCTGCCCTATGACGAGCGGGTCAAGGACGGTGCCTTCTTCATCCTCGCCGGCGCGTTTACCACCGCCAACGTGTTGATGAATACTGTCAACGAGGTGCTCGACTGGGTCGACAAGCATCCGGAAGACCGGCAGAAGATGATCGACGATCCTATCCTCATGCAGAAATTCATCTGGGAAGCAGTGCGCCTGCATCCGGCGAGCCCGATCACCAAGCGGCGGGCGCTGTGCCCGATGCACCTGCCCGATGGCCACGAAGCAGAGCAGGACGAGTTCGTCACCGTCGACCTGACCAAGGCCAACCGCAACACCGACCTCTTCGGTGACGATGCAGAAGAATTCAATCCCTACCGGGAACTGACCGGGCGGACGCCGCTTCACGGGCTGTCCTTCGGCGGCGGCGCTCATTCCTGCCTTGGCAAGATGCTTGCCGTCGGTGTGCAGATCACCGACCGCAACAAGGATGAGGAAGAAACCGAGTTCGGCACCATTCACATGGTGTTGAGAGCCCTTTTGCAGCGCGGGATCGATCGCGACGCCGAACGGCCCATCGAGATCGATGAAAGCACGACACGGCGCCACTTCATCACGCTGCCATTCGTGCTCAATCCGGACCTGGCTTCGGTCTAGAGCTGCTTCCTACGGCCAGTTGAAGGGCGAAATGTCGACGCCCTCGGCTTCCGCGCCGGCGAATAGCACCTCGAACATGTTTCCGTCGGGGTCGAACATCACCACCTGCCGCAGATCGACCTCCGGGGCGATCATGACATTGTAGGCTACCTCGTTGGTCCTGAGGTGCTGCAGAAAATCCGCAAGGCCCGTCCCGGTGAAGGCAAAGTGGTTCACCTTCGGCTCTTCGTTGCGATGCTCGCGCTCCGCCTGAACAAGGTGGATAAGCGCGTTGCCGCCCTTGTAAAGCCAGGTCCCGTCGACTGAAAAGGGCGGACGATATCCCGTTTCGAAACCCAGAATGTCGCCGTAAAACCGGATCAGACGCGGCATGTCGTGCGTCATGAGATTGACGTGGTTCAATGCGGGATCGATTTTCATTTTGCTTCTCCTCCGGTCTCGGCCGCGCCTCCATCGCCGACAAATGGCTCACAGGCAGGCCCCGGTTTGACTTGCGGTCGCCCGATGACGGTTTTGCCGCGTAGTGAATTCAGGTTCGAGTAGAGCAATCTGTCAAGGCGGATATTCTCTCGATACATGCGGCTTGCAACGGCCGCGCTTCGGTTTTCCCGTGTTTAGTCGCCACGTCCCGTGACGCCTTTCGCCACTCATCGTACCGTCAGGTGCAATCCTCACCTGCGATGCTAATCTCAAAACATCGCGGATAAAGAACCCAACCCGAATAGACCCTTGGAATCTTCCTCCCGACTCCGCTAGTCTCATGCAGCCTTTGAGCGCCAGGGAACGGCCTGCGGCTCGAGGGCGCATTTCGAAACCTTTGGTGAGGGAGTTCGGGCATGGAACGCCGGCTTGCGGCAATACTTGCTACGGACATGGTCGGATTCAGCCGCCTGATGGGCGAAGACGAGACGGCGACGCTCGCGGCGCTGCAAAGCCATCTCACCGAGTTGATCGAGCCGAAGGTTGCAGAATTTCGCGGCCGCATCGTCAAGCTTCTGGGCGACGGGGCGCTGGTCGAGTTCGCCAGTGTCGTCGATGCGGTGGGGTGTGGCGTCGCCATCCAGGAAGGCATGGCGGAGCGCGCCGCGATGGCGCCGGAAAACCGCCGCATCGAGTTTCGGATCGGCATTAATATCGGCGATGTTCTCGTCGACGGCGACGACATCTTCGGCGATTGCGTGAACCTGGCAGCGCGGTTGGAAGGGCTGGCCGATCCCGGCGGTATCTGCATCTCCGAGACGGTCTACGAGGCAACGCGGAACAAGCTCGACGTCAAGTTCGAGGATCTTGGAGAACGCGACCTCAAGAACATCGCCGAGCCACAGCGCGTCTTCCGTATTCTCATTGGCGAGGCGAGGCGCTCCGCGCCACCGTCCATGAGGCCCAAGCCGCCACGCCTCGAGCAGGCGCGCGGATCCATCGCGGTGTTTCCGTTCGACAGCCTGTCCCCGGACGCCGAAGATGCCTACCTGGCCGACGGCATCGCCACCGAGATCATCAATATGCTCTCCCGGGTTCCTGATTTGCGCGTCGCATCCCGGTCGGCCATCTTTGCCACGCGGGATCATGACGAGGATGCCTGGGATCTCGTGCGCGATTTGCAGTTTCGCTATGTGCTGACCGGGAACGTGCGCCGCGCCGGCGATCGCCTGCGCGTAATTGCCGAACTCACCGAGGCGGCCGATCGCACCCAGCTTTGGTCAAACACCTACGACCGCCGCTTTGCCGATCTCTTTTCGGTTCAGGAGGAAATCGCGGAAGCCATCGTCATCGCCTTCGGCGGCGAATATCTGCGGGTCGAATGGCGGCGGGCAAGCCAGCGCCCCACCGAGAATCTGGACGCCTGGGGGCTGGTGCAAAAGGCCCGATCCCTCAATCTGCCGGTCAATCGGGAGGCCATGGACGACGCCCTCAAACTGGCACGCGAAGCGGTGGAGCTCGACCCGACCTATGCCGGCGCCCACGCCTGTGTCGCTTCGGTTCTCCTGCAACGGGTTTTGAACGGCATCAGCATGGCTGCGAATGAAGACCGGGCGGAGGCGCTCGCCGCCGTCGAGCGCGCTGCCGAGTTGGCCCCTAACGATCCGACCGTTTTGAGAACGCTGGGGAATGTGCAAAGCAATTGCGGTGCGCATGCTCAAGCCGTTGCGGCGCTTCGAAGGGCGGTCGACATTGCTCCGTTTGACTTCCACAGTTGGGGCAGACTCGGTCGTACCCTCGCCTATGGTGGTAACGAAGACGAATTGCGCGAAGGCCACGCCATACTCGACCGGATACTCGCATCGGCCCCCAATCATCCGATGGTTCCCTACTGGCTCTACTTCAAGGCCAATGCCTGCGCGAGCGGGGACCGTTTCGAGGATGCCGAGCGCTTCGCCAGGAAGAGCCTCGAGCTGCAGCCGGGTTATGCGGGAGCCTGGGTTGCCCTTGCCAACGCGCTCGGTCATCAGGGCCGAACCGAGGAAGCCCGCCAGGCGATGGTCCGGGCGCGTCGCGTCAATCCCGACATGACACCGGAGCACCTGGCGGAGCAGATCCGGATCACGGCCATCGGTCGCGAGGAAAGCGCCGAAAAATCGCTTGCCGGGCTCAGGATGGCAGGCCTGCTTTAGGAATGGTCGTTATTGGCCGTCTCCAAGCGGAGCGATGGGCCGTAACTGCCGCCGCGCATAAAATCAAACGCCCGGCAACCGCCATGTGACTCGCATTGGAGTGGGAGGGGGCAACGGTTCGTACCAGGAGCTCTCGTTCGTTGAACAATCAGCGAGCAGCCGCAACGAGCCCTTCAGGGACATCTGAACCAGTAGTTTGAGCGCCGGCTTTCAATATGAAACGGGGTCTCAATGGCTAGTGCGACCCAGGAGTTCGGCAGGTGGGAAATCACCAGCGATGAAGGTTCTGTGCGCTTATGTTCATTCAGTGTCTCTGAAGGACCGCAAGAGAAAGTCGGTAAAGGCACGAGCGGATGGCTTTGCGTTCCGGCCACCCGCCAGTACTGCGTGGACCTCCACATAACCGATCTCCCACTCGGGGAAGAGATGAATGAGCTTCCCGCTTTCGATTTCATCCTTACAACCCCAATAGCTGGTGGTGACAACGCCTAATCCGGACTTTGCAGCTGCTGTCGCTGCCTCATTGACGCTGACTGTTATCTGGTTCTCTACGCGAACAGATGTAGTCTTACCGTTCTTCGTGAAAGTCCAACCCGTTGCGCCCATCCCAGATGGGCCCAATATGACCTTATGGCTAGCCAAGTCTGCCGGTGTTTTTGGGGTACCCGCCTTTTCAAGGTAGGCAGGAGACGCAATAGCCATCCGAGGGGTTTCGCCAATTTTGCGGGCGACGAGCGTCGAGTCTGCCAAATCTCCAAACCGGATTGCCACATCTATTGCTTGATCGATCAGGTCCTGCATGACATCGGTCAGGACAAAATCAACTTTCAGCTCAGGGTGCGCGGACACGAATTCCGGAATTCTCGGGATGATCTCACGAACGGCGAAACTCGTTGAACAGCCCACTCTCAAGCGTCCCTTTAAAGTCCCGTCTCCGCGAGCCATGTGATTGGCCTCTTCCAGAGCCGCGAGGATAGGCTCGATGCGATCGAGATAGTCTACACCTGCCTCCGTGAGCTTCACTGCATGCGTGCTGCGCACGAACAGGGCCGCACCGAGATCCCTCTCCAATTTTGAGATGATCCGGGAGACAGACGGTTGCGAGTAGCCAAGCTCCTTTCCGGCATTGGTAAAGCTCTCCGTACGGGCGACGCGGCAAAAGAGGCGCAGTGATGAAACGCTATCGTTCATTTGAAATTTGAATATCATTAGTGATTTTTATCTTTTACCATGATGAATATGAATGAACAATATTGTGTCCAGGTTCAGGGCAAAGCCGGTCGATACCGCGAAAAACAGAAGGAACTGAACCATGGCAATCGCAACTCAAACTCATGCGTATGGGCTCGTCGCTCCCATTATGGACTCCTACAACGCGCTCCCCGTCTGGGTGAAAGTCTGAATGAACTTCGTCCTCGGCCCGATCAATCTGGCAACGCTCAGATGACGAACACCCGTCTCAATAGCTGCACCTATTGCATGGCGGCTCACACTGCGGTTTCGAAGATGGCCAAGATTGAACCCGATGTCATCAATGCATTGCGGAGCAGTCAGCCTATCGCTGACCCAAAGCTGGAAGCGTTGCGGACATTCACCATCATCATTCATGAAACGCATGGTCGTCCAACCGAAGCACAAATCGAAGCGTTCCTGGCAGCGGGTTACACCAAAGAGACCATTCTGGAAGTCATTGTCGGAACGAGCCTCAAGGTTCTATCCAACTATACAACGCCAATTACCAAGCCTGACTTGGATGCCCCGTTTGTCCCATTGGCTTGGAGCCCTGACATGGATTCGGCTGCCTAAGCGCCAAATCTCATCCGTATTGGGACGCTTGGCTCGCGAAACGGTGCGATTTTTTGCAAAACCCCCAAGGCCTCTTGGGGGCTATTTTTGTCCTGACCTGCGTCTCGAATAATCGAGTGATCGCCGCAAACACAGGGTGAGAGCGACTTCCCAAATCATTTGTATAATGAATAACCATTAGTCAATAACGGCGTATACCATTCGTAACGATCATTACTCATATTCATTTTCAAGCAGCGAGAATTGGGGTCTGACAAGTCCGATACCTGAACTCAAGCAGAACCAAATTCGTCCTGCTGAACAACGTAACCACATGAAAGAATTGGACAAATGACCCTTCAAGATCAACTCGATGGCTTTAAAGCCGAATTCAAAAAAATGGTTCCAGCAGAGGCTTTCGACGCCTTTGCCCGCTCAACACAAGAACTGGTTGACAGCGGCCAGGCAGAGCGCGCGGTGAAGGCCGGTGATATGCTTCCGGACTTCACTCTGACAGACTCCGATCGCAACGAAATTTCGCTGAAAGATCTGCTCGCTCAAGGTCCGGTTGTCCTGACCTTCTATCGTGGCGTGTGGTGCCCATACTGCAACATCGAGCTGAAAGCCCTTGAAGAGGTAGCAGATAAAGTCCGTGAGCGTGGTGCGACCCTTGTCGCGATCTCCATGCAAGGCGCTTCCGACAGCCGCAAATCTCAGAAAGACAACGGACTGAGCTTTCCAATTCTGACGGACAAGAACGGCGAGTTGGCGAACAAGCTCGGCATTCGTTGGTCGCTCCAGGACTATGTCATCCCGGTGCATGACGGATTTGGTGTCCACCTGCCTCGCATCCACGGCGACGGCCAATGGAACCTGCCGATGCCTGCCCGCTACGTTGTCGATACGGATGGAACCGTTGCCTATGCAGAGGTCAATCCGGACTACACGCGTCGTCCCGAACCTGCGGATTTGTTCCCGGTTCTCGACAAGCTGACGGCCTCGGTTGCCGCATAGAGCGGCCAAGCGCCTCGTCTCACCAGCGTTTGGTCAGACGGGGCGCACGCCAGGCACACCGCGATCACCCCAAACAATCACGGTTCATCGCGATCAGCTCAGGACGCTTTGAGCAAAACCAGACTCTCGAAAGGACTGGAACAATGAAAGGCAAACTCATCCTCCCATACATCATGACCAATATGCTCTCCGGCGTCGGCTCAGCTGTCATGTTTTGGTATTCCGGCTACGATCCCATCTGGATCGGAACCTTCCTCGCAACCATCACGATGCCATTCTTCTTGATGGTACTGGCCGGAGCACTTGGGATCTCCCGGACCTCCAAAAACCTGCCCGTCATTCAGATCATCAACCTGGCAGCAGTCGCATTCGTGGCCTACACCCTGTTCAGTCGCGGCGGTCCCTTCTCGATTGCCGAGTATGCAGCGATCGGACTGGCCGTCTACGGCGCGCTGAGCATGCAGTGGTATATCCATATTTTCTCAAACTACAAGCGTATGCCGAGTGCAGCGATCGTTCGCGGCCAGTCCCTTCCCGATCTGCCGCTGCACCGGCTCGACAAGAGCACAGTATCCTCCGCCGACTTCGTGGATGACAAGACGCTGCTGGTCTTCTTCCGCGCCAACTGGTGCCCCTTTTGCATGAACCAGTTGAAGCAGGTGAAGGAACAGGCCGATCGCCTCGCAAAGGCTGGCGTGAAGGTAAAGTTCATCTCCAATCAGGGTTTCGACAACTCTTCGAAACTCGCCAAGGATCTGGACTTGCCCGCACACTTTGAAATCCTCCAGGACGAGGACCTACGAGCAGCCAAAACGCTCGGCATTGAGGATATGGGCGGTGCCCCATCCGGGATGCCTGGCTATCCAACCGACACCGTCATGGCAACCGTCATCGCTCTCGATGAAGACGGCAAAGTGATCTTCGGCGACGAGACCGACAACTACCGCCGCCGTCCGCATCCCGACACGTTCCTCCACGTGTTCGAGACGGAAAGCAACATCACCCGGCAGGCGGCATGACGCTCGTCGCACCCAGGCTCAAGCGCCACGATCTCAAATCGCGGCGCTCACCCGAAACTCCGAACATGAAAGGAATTTCCAATGACCTACAATCTCTCTGGAAAGACTGCCCTTGTGACCGGCGGGGCTCGTGGAATTGGCGCTGCTATTGTAGAACGTCTTGCTTCAGAGGGTGCGAAGACAGCCTTCACCTATGTCAGCAACAAAGAAGCTGCCGAAAAACTGGCTACAAAGATCGGACCGGAAACGATCTCAGTCCAAGCGGATGCAGCCGACCCGAAACAGGCCGAAGCTGCCGTTCAACAGACTGTCGATGCATTCGGCCATATCGACATTCTGGTCCATAATGCCGGCATCTTCCGTGTCGGATCGATCTCCGACTTTGACTTTGAGGCTTATCGCCAGCAAGCAGCTGTGAATGTGGACGCGGTCTATGCCGGTACGCACGCTGCCGTTCCTCACATTCGGGATGGTGGTCGCATCATCGTCATCTCATCGGTGAATGCAAAACGGATGCCGTTCGAAGGTTTTGCAGCTTATGGCGCAACCAAAGCTGCCGTCACAGCTCTCGTGAAAGGATGGGCTCGCGATCTTGGTTCTCGCAACATCCTGGTCAACGCCATCCAGCCCGGACCGGTTGATACCGACCTCAACCCTGCAGCCGGGCCGTTCTTTGAACCGGTCTCCGGTTTGACAGCTCTGAAGCGGTACGGAAAGCCGACAGAAATAGCCAGCATGGCTGCGTTCCTTGCGAGTGACGAAGCAAGCTTCATTACCGGGGCTGCCTTTGATGTAGACGGTGGCATGGCTCTCTAGCATCTTAACCGAGCACACTGTCATCATCGCGCGAGGATGCCGAGCGCTTCGCCAGGAAGAGCCTCGAGCTGCAGCCGGGTTATGCGGGAGCCTGGGTTGCCCTTGCCAATGCGCTCGGTCATCAGGGCCGAACCGAGGAAGCCCGCCAGGCGATGGACCGGGCGCGTCGCGTCAATCCCGACATGACACCGGAGCACCTGGCGGAGCAGATCCGGATTACTGCCATCGGTCGCGAGGAAAGCGCCGAAAAATCGCTCGCCGGGCTGAGGATGGCAGGCCTGCTTTAGGAGCGGTCGTTAGTGGCCGTCTCCAAGCGGAGCGATGGGCCGCAACGGCCGCCGTGCATAGCGAACGCTTGGCAGCCGCCACGTTAACTTGCATGGGAGTGTGAGGGGGCGACGGTTCGTGTCAGGAGCTGCCGTTCGTTAAATTGGCAGCGAACTGCCGGAACGAGCCCACTTTAACCGATGCTGGGGCTTGTATGAATGTCCGGTGCGGTGCGTAGCAGACCACTGGGGAGGGTAGGCAACGGCACGTTGGCGGCTTCGCACCTGTTTCAAGCCTGCATTTCGTTAATGTAATCTTGGCTCAAGTTGTGAGTCGTTTGGGCATGTAAAGTAAGCACCAGCGGTTCATTTGGAGTTGAGCCAAGACTTAGGTTTCATCTATGATCGCCTGTATCTGTACTTTCCAATTTTGCGATACTTTTTCGGGGAACCAGATGTTTTTTGATAGATCAAAGTGGGATCCAATCGAGCGAAAGATTTGGATTTATGCAGTTGCCGCTGCGCCAGCATGGGCATTGTATTGTATCGTCACGGGCGTAGTTCTATTTGAGAAAGAGGAGCTCGAAACAGTTCCCCGACCACTTTCCCCTGTGTTTTCGACACGGACGATTATCCCAGGTGACGTCGATTCCATGTCTCAAGGGTTTCAAGACCTGCTTAATCCGAGCGCTCAAACACGGTCAGACTCTGCAGCTCATCGTGAAGCACAACGTGCGCAAGATGCGCGCATTGCTGAAATTAATGAGCGAAATCGCCGTCGCAATGAGCACAACAACGGGTATGTTTGGAGAGCCTTGAGCAATGCCATTGGATATCCGATAGCTTGGCTAGGTGCACTCCTCACATTGTTTGAGGTTAGGTCACGCTTGGAGACCAAAGACCAATGAGCCCTGAGCAGTCAACATATCCTGAGCTTACCGACAGCTGTTCTGTAGACGAATTTGATGGCAGGTAGAACTCCCTTGAGTATTCGACGAGCAGCTGTTGGAGCAGTAGTTACGCTTGGTTGTCTAGGAGGAGCGAATTTCTTTCTCAGCAACGATGGTCCCGTCCACGTCGGAATTTGCATGTTCAAAGCGTTTGGTGATGACAGAAAAGCAGGAATGAAGCTCGAAATTGCCGCAGACAGACTCTACCGGCTCAACCGCGAACGGGTAACACTGAACGAAGAGATTGAAGCTCAGACTCTACGTTTCCATGAACGAAGCAGAGATAGGTTGATCGTCGAAAGGACTCTGATTGAGCGATGCGAGTACCGAGAAAACTGCGACACAATGGAGTTGGATGGTGACGAGGTTGTAGACTCACTTCTGATGGCTACTCCAATGTCAATAAACTTCGCTGAAAGCGCCATTGCGGACGCACGGAGCTCTATTGAGGATGCGCAGACCGAACTCGATCGTATCCAGAAAAGCCTCGAACTGCCATTACAGCGTTTGCGGCGATACTCGACCATGCCAATCAATTGCTACGAAATCTTGTACTCTGATGATATTGATAGGGTGTCCCATTTAATCGAATGATTGAACAACCAAACTGCTTCAGAGACCGACATCAGAGCTCCTAGTCGATGCTACCTTAATACAATAATGAACCCTAACGGTGCTCGGAGCGCTTTGATCGGTTGACCGAAAGCAGCCATTAGGGCATCCGCAGCGAAAGCTCACTTTGTCCGCGCTGCCGCCCTTCGATCCGCGCGATGCCAATGACCACAATCTCCCGAAAGCGGGCTGATCGGGCGCCTACCGAGACGGAGCCGCTAGCTCGCCTCAATCCTGCATCTGCCGTCGCTGTTCGGTGCGGAACGGGTGGGCCTTGTAGGCGCCGAGGATGCGCACCTTGGTTGAGAAGAAGTGCAATTCCTCAAGCGCGCGTGCGACGCTCGGATCGTCGGGATGACCCTCGATGTCGGCGTAGAACTGAGTTGCGGTGAATTTGCCTTCCAGCTGGTAGCTTTCCAGCTTGGTCATGTTCACGCCATTGGTGGCGAATCCGCCCATGGCCTTGTAGAGCGCGGCCGGAAGGTTGCGCACGTTGAAGACGAACGTGGTGACGATCAGATCGTCGGGTCCGTTCGGGGTCACCGACAATGGCTCGCGCGACAGGATGACGAAACGGGTGACATTGGTGTCGCTGTCCTCGACGTTTTCTTCCAGGATGTCGAGCCCGTAGAGATCGGCGGCTAGTCTCGGCGACAGGGCCGCCATGGACTTGTCGCCCGTATCGGCCACCAGCCGTGCCGCACCGGCGGTATCGCCGGCAACCATGGCGCGCCAACCGCGATCACGCACGATGTTGCGGCACTGGCCGAGTGCGTGGATGTGACTGTGCACGGTCTTGATGTCCTCGAACCGGGTGCCCGGCAGGGCCATCAGCTGGAAATGGATCGGCATGAAGTATTCGCCGATGATGTGCAGGTGCGATTCCGGCAGCAGGTAGTGAATATCGGCGACGCGACCGGCGATGGTGTTTTCGATCGGGATCATGCCGAGATCCGCCTCGCCGCCGGTGACCGCGTTGAAGGCGTCCTCGAAGGTGCTGCAGGGCAGCGGTTCCATGTCGGGAAACATGTCACGACAGGCCATGTCGGAATTGGCGCCGATGTCACCCTGAAAGGCTATCTTGTTGGTTTTGTATGACATGTCGGGTTCCTGTGTCGGCCCTAGAGCAAAGGGCGATAAGTTTGCACCATTTGACCGTGGCGATTTTGGTCTCTGGCTAGGCGGATTGCTCGCCGTGGTGCCACCCCACCACAAGTGCAAGCCAACGACGCCAGGGGCCAAAATCGCCCGGCCCGAAGGGTATCGGCCCATCGGCTGAGTTGCGCCGCTTGCCCGACATCGCACTGCGCGACGCGCCTTGCCGAGTGGAGCCGATCTGCAGCCATCAAATGATCCAAACTTATCGCCCTTTGCTCTAGAGCATCTGCCGGGCCCGCTCGAGATCGGCGGGGGTATCGACACCGAGTGGAACGGTGTCAACGAGCGCCACATCAATGCGCATGCCGGCCTCCAGCGCCCGCAGCTGCTCCAGCGACTCGCGTTTTTCCAGTGTTGAAGGTGGTAGGGTGACGAAGCGAGACAAAGCGTCGCGGCGATAGGCGTAGAGGCCGATGTGGTGATAGCGCGGACCGTCGCCGTGGGGTGCGGTGGCGCGGGTGAAATAGAGAGCCCTCAGTCGGTCGGCATCAAGGGGCGAGCCTATCACTTTGGTGACATGTGGATCGGTCTCTTCCGCTTCATCGCGAATGACTGCGGCGAGTGTTCCGATGTCGACCTGCGGGTCGTCCAGCAGGGCCACTGCCGCTCGGACGGCTTCCGGCTCGATCGTCGGCAGGTCGCCCTGCAGATTGACGACCGTGTCTATTTCCTTTTTTGGATCAATGCTTTGTAACGCCTCAAAAATGCGATCGGAGCCGGATGGATGATCGTCGCGGGTCATGATCGCCTGAAGTCCGGCGGCCGTGACGGCCTCGTAAACCTCGGTTGCGTCGGTCGCGACCACCACGGCACCGATATCCGCTTCGACCGCTCGTTGCGCCACGTGGACGATCATCGGCGTTCCGCTGATTTCGGCCAATACCTTGCCCGGCAAGCGGGTGGATTGAAGCCGCGCCGGGACGAGGACGAGATTGGCGGAGCGATCCATGCGAAATCCAAACGCGCAAACGGTGTACGAGCGACACACAGCTTGCGATAAACAGTGTTGCAACAGCACAGCAAAAGACATAGGTTCCGCGCGAAATCAAGATCGTTGCCGGTTCAGGGGATGAACCGCTACGGACATGGAGCCAGCGAGAATGAATTCCTCCTTCCTCAACGCGGCGGCCGGTGCCTTTCTGGCGGTTGTTTTCGTTGTGATGACCGTTTCCATCGCATCAGACGCCATTTTCCACTCCGGAGCTCCGGAAGCCGAAGGATATGCGCTGGTTCCGTTGGAGGGCGGCGGAGCAGCGCAGGTCGCCGCAGGCGACGATGGGTTGCCGCCGATCGCGCCGTTGCTGGTCAATGCGAGTGTCGAGGGCGGCGAGCGGGCGTTCCGCAAGTGCGCTGCCTGCCACACCGTCGAAGATGGTGGAGCCAACCGCGTTGGACCCAATCTCTGGAATATCGTTGATCGACCGATCGCGGCCGCCGACACCGGGTTCGGCTTTTCCTCGGCCATGACCGATTTCTCCAAGGGCGGCGAAGAGAAATGGGACTATGACCACCTCAACGAGTTCCTGGCTGCGCCGAAGAGATATATCCGCGGCACCGCCATGGGTTTTGCGGGGTTGAAAAAGGACGGCGAGCGGGCGGACGTCATCGCCTATCTGCGATCGCTTTCCGACAACCCGGCACCTTTGCCAGATCCGGAACCGGCCGCTACGGAGACGGAAACCAGTGGAACCGACGACGCGGGTGATACCGGGGGCTCGGACAGCACCGGCGAGGCCGCGACCGAGTCGGACGGCTGAGCGCACTACACGAGAATGTGACCAGAGAAACCGGGCCGAAAGCCCGGTTTTTTGCTGTGCGAGACTATTTTCTTCAATTCACGCCCGTTCTTTGTCACAATTACACCCCATGTCACCGGCGGGTCGATCCGGTTAGGGCAACCGGGCCGAAACCCGTCAGGAGAGGGAACTCAGGAGAGTTATTCTTGACGGTTGAACTGAAGCAAAAACAAAAACGAACCGCCACGGCCATCGCCACCACATTGCTAGCCGTTGTTCTTGCTGCCTCCGGCGCCGGTCCGGCTTCGGCTGACGAGAAAACCTGGCATGTCGGCACATCGCTGATCGGCGAGGCGAAATACGGCCCCGGTTTCACCCATTTCGACTACGTCAATCCGGAGGCACCGAAGGGCGGGCGGGTCAACCTGTCGGAAACGGGATCTTTCGACACGCTCAACCCGATCCTCGCCAAAGGCGAACTGGCGACCGCCACGGGCCTCGTTTTCGAAACGCTGATGACGCCTTCGATGGACGAAATCTCGGCCGAATACGGATTGCTTGCCGAGGCCATCAGCTATCCCGACGATTATAGTTCCGCGACCTTCCGGTTGCGCCCCGAAGCACGATGGCACGACGGCAAACCGGTGACTGTTGAAGATGTTATCTGGAGCTTCGAAAAGGCCGTCGAACTCGATCCTCAGCGCACGTTCTATTTCCAGCACGTGACCGCTGCGGAAAGGACCGGCGACCACGAGGTGACCTTCACTTTCGATGAAAAGAACAACCGGGAACTGCCGAAGATCCTCGGCCAGCTTGTGGTCCTGCCAAAACACTGGTGGGAGGGAACGGACGCGTCCGGCAAACAGCGCTCGATCGAGGCCACGACGCTCGAGCCGCCTCTGGGTTCGGGGCCCTATCGGGTTTCGGCCCTGTCACCGGGCTCAACCCTGACCTTCGAGCGGGTCGATGACTATTGGGGCGCCGAACTGCCGGTCAATGTCGGCAGCCACAATTTCGATCAGATCCACTACACCTATTTTGCCGACCGCAACGTCGAGTTCGAAGCCTTCAAGGCAGGCCAGATTGATTTTTGGGTGGAGAACGCCGCAAAGCGCTGGGCCAACGAATACGAGTTTCCCGCCGTCCGTGAGGGCCGGGTGAACCGAGCGGAGTGGGAAAACCCCTACCGCTCCTCCGGAGTGTTGGTCGGCTTCATTCCCAACCTGCGGCGCGACAAGTTCAAGGACCCGCGGGTGCGCAGGGCGTTGAATTACGTCTTTGATTTCGAGGACCTCAACAAGACCATCTTCTTTGACCAGTACAAGCGCATCGACAGCTACTTCTATGGCAGCGAACTGGCCTCGAGCGGCCTTCCTGAGGGACAGGTGCTGGAAATCCTTGAAGAGGTCCGCGACGAGGTGCCGGCGGACGTGTTCACAACGCCCTTTGCCAATCCGGTGAATGGCGACCCGCAGAAAGTTCGGCAGAACCTGCGCGAAGCGATCAAACTGTTTCGCGAAGCGGGGTATCAGATCCGCGATGGCAAGATGGTCAACGCGGAAACCGGCGAACCATACACGTTCGAAATCCTGCTTAACGGCCCGATCATCGAGCGGGTCGCCCTGCCCTTCACGGAAAGCCTGAAGAAGATCGGTGTCGATGCCTCTGTACGCAGCATCGATGCGGCACAGTTCGCCAACCGGCAGCGCAGCCGCGACTTCGATATGATCTATACCGGCTGGGCACAGTCACTGTCGCCCGGCAACGAGCAGTTCGAATACTGGGGCTCGGCCGCTGCTGACCGCGAAGGCTCGGCCAACTATGCCGGCATCGCCGATCCAGCTATCGACAAGCTGATCGAGAAGATCGTGTTTGCAGCCGATCGAGACGAACTCGTTGCCGCGACCGAAGCGCTCGACCGGGTGCTGCTTGCCAGCCATTTCGTGGTTCCGAGCTACACCAGCCGGGTTGCCCGGGTGGCCTATTCGGACAAGCTCGCCTTTCCCGATCCTCTGCCGGAATATCGTATCGGTTTTCCGACCATCTGGTGGTCGAAGGACGGCGAATAGTCATGTGCGCTGATCGTTCTTTTCATCCGACCCGCCGGCGGTTCCTGCAAACGGCCGGTGCGCTCTCGGCCAGTCTCGCACTGCCGGCCCGCTTCGCCTTCGCCGACATGGTGCCGGGCGAAAAACTGCATGGCATTTCGGCCTTCGGCGACCTTAAATATCCGGTGGATTTCAAGCATTTCGATTACGTCAATCCCGATGCGCCGAAGGGTGGCACATTCTCCTTCCTGCCGCCCAACTGGTACTTCAACCAGAACGTCCAGACCTTCAACACGCTCAATACGCTCATCTTGCGCGGTGATGCGCCGCCGCGCATGGAGCGCTGTTTCGACCGGCTGATGGCGCGTGCCCTGGATGAGCCGGATGCGCTTTACTGTCATCTCGCCGCCTGGGTGGAGATGTCGGAGGATCGCAATGTCTGGCGCTTCGGTATCCGGCCGGAGGCGAAGTTTCACGACGGTTCACCGATTACCGCCCATGACGTTGCCTTCAGCTACCTGATCCTCAAGGAAGACGGACATCCGCAGATCTCGACGCCGCTGCGCGAGCTGAGTGGCGCAACCGCGCTGCAGGACGATGTCGTCGAGTTGCGTTTCTCCGGCAATCAGTCGGCGCAGACCATCCTCGCGGCAGTCGACACGCCGATCGTGTCAAAGGCCTACTACGAGACCCATGACTTCACGGCCGGCAATCTCGACGTGCCGCTGACATCCGGACCATACCGGCCGGGTCGCTTCGAGCCCGGCAGTTACATGGAATACGACCGGGTCGAAGACTATTGGGGACGCGATCTTCCGACGATCGTCGGTACCAACAATTTCGACCGCATCCGCATCGAATTCTTCGCTGAACGGCAGGCCGGATTTGAGGCCTTCAAAAAAGGCGCTATTCACTTCCGCGAAGAGTTCACCTCCAAGACCTGGGCCACTGAGTACAACTTTCCCGCCATCACCGATGGGCGCGTGACCAAACGCACCTTCCCGGACGAGAAAACGCCGTCTCTGCAGGCCTGGGCCCTCAACCAGCGTCGCGAACGCTTCAAGGACCGGCGGGTGCGTGAGGCGATCAACCTGTGCTTTGATTTCGAATGGACGAACGCCAAGATCTTCTACGACGCCTACCAGCGCTCGCAATCGCTGTTCGAAGGCTCCGACTATGTCTCCGAGGGGCTGCCGAACGAAGCCGAACTGGCGCTGATGGAACCGCTGCGCGACCGGCTTCCGGAAGCCGCTTTTGGCGAACCGGTGCTGCAGCCCGTGTCGGACGGGTCCGGGCGCGACAGGCGGCTGCTGCGCCGGGCGATCAAGCTGTTGCAGGAAGCCGGCTGGGAACGCAGCGGCTCGTTGATGACGAAAAACGGCGAATCACTTCGCGTCGAGGTGATGATCCGCTCGCCGGTCTTTGAACGGCTGCTCGGCGGGTTTGTGGAAAACATGAAACGCATCGGCATCGACGCCTCGATCCGGCTGGTCGACCCGGTGCAGTTTCAGGCACGGCTCGACGATTTCGATTTCGACATGGTCGGATTTGCCATCGGCTGGACCGCGACGGTGACCGAGGAAAGCCTGCAAACGATATTTTCGCCGCAATTTGCGGACGTTAACGGCTCCCGCAACTATTCCGGCGCACAGGCCGAAGTGCTCGACGACCTGCTCGCCCATGTGGGTGACGCGTCGACCCGCGACGACCTGATCACCGCCATGCGGGTGCTTGACCGCGTGCTGAGGGCGCGGCTCGACTGGATACCGAACTGGTATTCCGGTACCCACCGTGTTGCCTATTGGGACATGTTCGGTTTTGTTGAACCCAAACCAGACTACGAATGGCCGGTGGAACGGCTGTGGTGGTTCGACGAAGAAAAAGCAAAAGCCATAGGCAAGGCATGACCGTGCCCGCCTGATTTACGGGGAATGCATAAATGGGCGCCTATATCCTGCGCCGCCTGCTCTTGATGATTCCCACCATCATCGGGATCATGGGCATTTCATTCCTGGTCATTCAATTCGCGCCCGGCGGTCCGGTCGAGCAGGTCATCGCCGAGTTGACCGGCCAGGGCAACTCGATGACCGAGCGGATTTCCGGCAGCGGAGGCGACCAGCAGCAGGTGCAGCCGGGAAGCGGCACGGATTTCTCGTCCAAGTACCGCGGCGCACAAGGGCTCGATCCCGAGTTCATCGCCAAGCTCGAGAAACAGTTCGGCTTCGACAAGCCGCCGCTGGAACGGTTCGGGCAGATGATGTGGAACTTCATCCGCTTCGATTTCGGCGAGAGCTATTTCCGCGACGTGACCGTCATCGACCTGATTGTCGAAAAGATGCCCGTGTCGATCTCGCTGGGCATCTGGATCCTGCTGATCTCCTACCTGATCTCGGTGCCGCTGGGGATCCGCAAGGCGGTCTCCGACGGCTCGCGTTTCGACATCTGGACGTCCGGCGTCATCATCATAGCCTATGCGGTGCCGGGGTTCCTGTTCGGCATCCTGTTGATCGTACTGTTTGCCGGCGGATCGTTTTTCGACTGGTTCCCATTGCGTGGGCTGGTGTCGGACAATTTCAGCGAACTCTCCTGGTGGGAAAAGATCATCGACTATTTCTGGCACCTGACACTGCCGCTGATTTCACTGTCGCTGGCCGCCTTCGCCACCACGACGCTGCTCACCAAGAATTCCTTCATCGACGAGATCCGCAAGCAATATGTGACGACGGCACGGGCCAAGGGGCTGACCGAGAACCAGGTGCTCTACGGCCATGTGTTCCGCAACGCCATGCTCATCATCATTGCCGGTTTTCCGGCCGCCTTCATCACCTCGTTCTTCTCCGGCTCCCTGCTGATCGAAACCATCTTCTCGCTCGATGGTCTCGGTCGCCTCGGCTACGAGTCGGTGCTGAAGCGCGACTACCCGGTGGTGTTCGGCACGTTGTTCATCTTTTCACTGATGGGACTTGTGGTCGGTCTGATCTCCGATCTCATCTACACCTGGGTCGATCCGCGCATCGACTTCGAACGGCGGGACGTGTGACATGGAACAGACCGTCACAAACCCGCCCGTCGATACGGAACGGCCAAAGGGTTTCTTCTCGCCCACCGCCAAGCGCCGCTGGCGCAACTTCAAATCCAACCGGCGCGGCTACTGGTCGCTGTGGATTTTCTTGGTGATCTTCGGTCTCAGCCTGGTTTCCGAACTGATCGCCAACGACAAGCCGATCCTTGCTTCCTACAAGGGTGAATTATTGGCGCCGGTGCTGATCGATTATCCGGAGGAGAAATTCGGCGGCTTCCTGGCGCGCACCGACTATCGGGATCCCTTCATTCGCGAGGAAATCGAGGCCAATGGCTGGATGCTGTGGCCGCCGATCCGCTACTCCTACCGCACGGCCAATTCCTACATCCCCTATTCGGCGCCGACCCCGCCGTTCTGGACAATGAGCAAGGAAGAGCGCTGTTCGGCTTACCCGATGGGCGTCGACGATCCAGACTGCATCCTCGGCAATATGAACTGGCTCGGCACCGACGATCAGGCGCGCGACGTCATGGCACGCATGATCTACGGGTTTCGCATCTCGGTCCTGTTCGGGCTTGTGTTGACCGCCCTGTCGGCGGTCATCGGCGTCTGGATGGGCGCAATCCAGGGCTATTTCGGCGGGTGGACCGACCTGACCTTGCAGCGATTCATCGAGATCTGGTCCTCCATGCCGGTGCTCTATATCCTGCTGATCATCGCCGCCATCCTGCCGCCGGGCTTCTGGATCCTGCTCGGCATCATGCTGCTGTTTTCCTGGGTGGCCTTTGTCGGCGTCGTTCGGGCGGAGTTCCTGCGTGCCCGCAATTTCGAATATGTCAACGCGGCGCGGGCGCTCGGCGTCGGCAACACGACGATCATCTTCCGCCACCTCTTGCCCAATGCCATGGTGGCAACGCTGACGTTCCTGCCCTTCATCCTGTCGGGTTCGATCACGACGCTGACCTCGCTCGACTTCCTCGGCTTTGGCCTGCCGCCCGGATCCCCATCGCTTGGCGAACTGATCGCCCAGGGCAAGCGGAACCTGCAAGCGCCATGGCTGGGCCTCACCGCCTTTTTCGTGATTTCGATCATGCTGTCGCTGCTGATCTTCATCGGTGAGGCGACGCGTGACGCCTTCGATCCCCGGAAGACCTTCCAATGAGCGAGCCGCTGCTTTCCATCCGCGACCTGTCGGTTGCCTTCCAGCAGGACGGCCAGAAAACGCTGGCCGTCGACCGCGTGTCCTTCGACATCCAGCCGGGCGAAAGCGTCGCCCTGGTCGGCGAATCCGGGTCCGGCAAGTCGGTCACGGCCCTGTCGGTGCTGAAGCTGCTGCCCTATCCGGCCGCCAGCCATCCGGGCGGTCAAATTCTCTACAAGGGACAGGACCTGCTGTCGACGTCCGAGCGCGATTTGCGGCAAACGCGCGGCAACGACATCACCATGATCTTCCAGGAACCGATGACGTCGCTCAATCCGCTGCATTCGGTGGAGCGTCAAATCGGCGAAATTCTGGGATTGCACCAGGGTCTGTTCGACGCGGCGGCGCGCGACCGCATCCTTGAACTGCTGCACCAGGTCGGCATCCAGGAACCGGAGAAACGCCTCAGTGCCTATCCGCACGAATTGTCGGGCGGCCAGCGCCAGCGGGTGATGATCGCCATGGCGCTTGCCAACCGGCCGGACCTGCTGATTGCCGACGAGCCGACGACGGCGCTCGACGTGACGGTGCAGGCACAGATCCTCGAACTGCTCGAAAAGCTCAAATCCGAGCACAAGATGTCGATGCTGTTCATCACCCATGATCTCGGCATCGTGCGCAAGATCTCCGATCGGGTCTGCGTGATGACCAATGGCGAGATCGTCGAAACCGGACCGACGAAGGAAATCTTCGACAACCCGCAGCATCCCTATACCCGGCATCTGCTGGCCGCCGAGCCGAAAGGCGATCCACCGAAAACGGACGATAGCGCGCCGATCGTCATCGAGGGCAACGATGTGCGCGTCTGGTTTCCGATCAAGAAGGGCCTGCTGCGGCGCACCGCCGGCTATATCAAGGCGGTCGACGGCATCGATCTCACCCTGCGTGAGGGACAGACGCTCGGGATCGTTGGCGAATCCGGCTCGGGCAAGACGACGCTCGGCCTGGCACTGACGCGGCTGATTTCGTCGAAGGGCCGCATTGGTTTCGTTGGCAATGATATCAACACCTATTCCTTTGCCGCCATGAAGCCGTTGCGCAACCAGATGCAGGTGGTGTTTCAGGACCCGTTCGGTTCGCTGTCACCGCGTATGTCGATTGCCGACATCGTGGCCGAGGGCCTGCGCGTGCACGAGCCAAACCTCAGTGCCGACGATCGCGACCGCAAGGTGGCGGAGGTGCTTGAAGAGGTGGGGCTCGATGCGACGACCCGCTGGCGCTATCCGCACGAGTTCTCAGGCGGCCAGCGGCAGCGCATCGCCATTGCCCGCGCCATGGTGCTCAACCCGCGCTTCGTCATGCTCGATGAGCCGACTTCGGCGCTCGACATGAGCGTGCAGGCGCAGGTGGTCGACCTGCTGCGCAAGCTGCAGCGCGACCACAACCTGGCCTATCTGTTCATCAGCCACGACCTCAAAGTGGTGCGGGCGCTCGCCAACAACGTCATCGTCATGCGTTCGGGGAAAGTGGTGGAACAGGGTCCGTCGGAACAGGTTTTCGATGAGCCGCAGACAGACTACACCAAGGCACTGATGGCAGCGGCCTTCGATCTGGAAACGGCAGCGACGGGTGTAGTCAGCGACTGATCTTAGACAACGTTCAAGAATTTCGGGGACAGTTTACTTAATTCGATCACTGCCTTACATGATCGGTAACCCTCTGAAAGAATTAAGTAAACTGTCCCCGAAATTGCAGCCTCCCAGGAAAACAAGAACCGTCAGAAACCCGGGCGCCGGTACCCTGTGGGTTTGCCGTACAGCGCCGCTATTCGGTCAACTGCCTCCTTCAGCGGCTCGCGCACCACGCGCATGGCGTGGCCGCTGGCATGCAACATGATTTCGGCATCCGTCATCACACCGACATGACCTTTCCAGAACACCAGGTCGCCGCGCTGCAAGCCTGTTGCGCCCGGGCCGGGCTCGATCGCCTCTCCGACCGTTTTGCCCTGCATATCGGAATCCCGCTGCACGACATGACCGCACATCAGCGCGGCCAGGTGCACCAGGCCGGAGCAATCGAGACCGAAGCCTGATTTTCCGGCCCACAAATAGGGCGTTTCAAGGAACCGCTCGGCGACCGTCACGTAGTCTTCGAAGCGATGGGATAGCGGCTGTATGTGCGCGGCTATGACGGCCGTGCCATCGTCAAGAACAGCGTAATCCGTACCGCGGGTCTGCGCATAGTCGGCAATCCTCAAACGACTGCCCATGGAGCAGTCCATGCGCACCGGGTGACGAAGATCCGGGCCGGTATAGACGAACGTTCGCGGGACGACGACCACATGGGTCGCTGCATCACGCACCGGGCCGAGCGCCTGTGTCGGTACGTAGCCGACATAGCGATCGATGTCAGCCTGGACCCAACTCCAGCCGTTCGTCTCTTCGAACACCGAAATGGTCTCGCCGAGCAGCAACTGGCTACCGGCCTCGGATGTTTCGGTCGGTTCGTTCTTCATGTCGACGACGGATGCGACGACCTGAGCCGGTGACCCGGTGACGTATTCGGCGGCGTCAACCGAGCTTTTCAGTGCAATGTCGGCGCGATCCGGTCGATAGACATTCAGGCGCTTGTCCAAAAGTGTGTTCACAGCGACAGCTCCGCTGCTTCCTCGACGATGATATCGCCGAGCCGTTCAAGATAAAGCGCACCGGCAACGGTTCTCTGGATGATGACGTTGCGACGATCCTGCTCGTCGCGATGCCTTTGGACCAGGCCGCGAGCGCCCATGCTGTCGAGAGCTCGCGTGATGACCGGCTTGGTCACACCCAGCAGGGAGGCAAGCCCGCGCACGGTGTGCGGTGGGGGCACCAGATAGATGTGAAGAAGGATGCTCAACTGCCGTGACGTCAAGTCGGGCGCGTCCGACCGGACCAGCTTCAGTGATGTTCCGTGCCACAGATGGAGTGCCTGCGAGGCGGTCAGCGAAACGCTCATGGTCGCTCAGAAATCCAAGCAATGCAGATATCGTTTCGCTACCGTATCATTTGGCGTGCGGCGGGTCAAAACGCTCCGAAATCAGTTGGAACAGGGCGCGAATACCCTGAGCCTCGCCGCCGACGGGCGACCAGGGCCGCGCCTTCGGGTTCCAGGCATAGATATCCAGATGGATCCAGCTGTCGGCGTTCTCGACGAAGCGGTTGAGAAACAGGGCTGCGATCACCGAGCCGGCCATGCCGCCGGCCGGTGCGTTGTTGATATCAGCAACAGGCGAGGAAAGATTGCGGTCGTAGCCCTTGTGCAACGGCATGCGCCAGAGCGGATCATGGGTCAGGCGGCCGGCCGCCATGAGTTCCTCGGCCAACGTGTCACCGTGGCAGTAGAACGGTGGCAGGTCGGGTCCGAGCGCCACCCGGGCCGCGCCAGTGAGGGTTGCCATGTCGACCATCAATGCCGGCTGTTCTTCATCGCCATAGGCCATGGCATCGGCAAGAACCAGGCGCCCTTCGGCGTCCGTGTTGCCTATTTCGACTGTGATACCCTTGCGGCTTTTGAGAATGTCGCCGGGTCGGAAGGCGTTGCCTGAAATGGCGTTCTCGACGGCAGGAATGAGCACCCGCAGGCGTACCGGCAGGCGAGCCTGCATGATCATGGCGGCAAGGCCCAGCACATTGGCCGCGCCACCCATGTCCTTCTTCATCAACAGCATGCCCGCTGCCGGCTTGATGTCCAGCCCGCCTGTATCGAAGCAAACGCCCTTGCCGACCAGCGTCACCTTGGGCGCGTCTTCGGCGCCCCAGCGCAGATCGATGAGCCGCGGCGCCGATGCGCTGGCCCGCCCGACCGCGTGGATCATCGGAAAATTCTGCTGGAGCAGTGCATCGCCTTCGATTGTTTCGACAACAGCTCCATGGCTTTCGCCGAGCTCCCGGACCGTCGCCTCCAGTTCGGCCGGGCCCATGTCATTCACCGGCGTGTTGACCAGATCGCGCGCGAGATAGCAGCCGCTGAGTGTGCGCTCCAGCGCTGTTCGGTCCGCATTATCGGGAACGATCAGCCGAGGCTTCACAGCGTCGGATTTGCGGTAGCGGTCGAACCGATAGCGGCCAAGGCCGAAACCCAGCGCCAAAGCCTCTCCATTGGCGCCGGAGTTTTCCAGCCGCCAGACGCCTCCGGGAAGTCGTGTCGCCAGGGCACCCGCGATCAGCGGCTGGTCCTCGGCCGACACCCCAAGGCCAAACAAGGCTCCGGCAAGCGTGCCGTCATTGCCCGGCAATAGCCGGAACTGTCCGGCCGAGGCCTTGAACCCGGTGGCCTCGATCCATGTTTTCATGACCGGGTCGCCGGCGATGTGTTCAAGGTCGGGTTTGCTGAAAAGGTGGACGGGCAGGGAGACTTCGGTCGGGTCGGCAAAACAGGAGAGTGTCATCGATCACCTTCGTTAAGGAACGTTAACGATCCATTAGGGTTAACAGAATATTGATTAAAGGACGGAGCACGCGAAGCAAGTGTCAAATCGTCCGACCGAACCCGGCCTTGTCCGGCGCGTGTCCGCCATTGGGTATTGGCGTCACACACCGAAGACAATGCATAACGGGGTCTTGCAATGAACAGTTCATATATGGCGAAGCGCCTGTCTCGGCTTTCCCTTAACGTCTGCACATTGGCGTTGGTGGCGGGCCTTGCCGCCTGCGCCAACACCTCCAACATCAAGACCGGGTCGGTGCGCTCAAGCGGCAAACCGGTCGCCGAGATGAACGCCAACGAGCTCAATCTCGCCGAACGGCAGTTCGCCGCGGCCTATTCGGCCAATCCAAAGGACAAGACCGCCGGAATTCAATACGCGACGATCCTGCGCATGACGGGCCGCGACAGCCAGGCGCTCGCGGTGATGCAGCAGGTCGCCATTCATCATCCGAACGACCGGACGGTGCTGGCCAGCTACGGCAAGGCGCAAGCTGCCGCCGGTCAGCTCGACCACGCCTTGAGCACGATCCGACGGGCCCAGACGCCCGACCAGCCGGACTGGCGGCTGCTGTCAGCCGAAGGCGCTATCCTCGATCAGCTCGGCCGCACCAAGGAAGCGCGGCTGAAATACCGCCAGGCGCTTGATATCAAGCCGAACGAGCCGACGGTGATGTCCAATCTCGGCATGTCCTACGTCCTGACCGGCGATCTGAGCACCGCCGAATCCACCCTGAAAAAAGCGGCAGCCCTGCCCGGCGCCGATAGCCGCGTACGGCAGAACCTAGCGCTGGTCGTCGGGCTGCAGGGCCGTTTCGCAGAGGCGGAAAAAATCGCCCGGGCGGAATTGTCCAAGGAACAGGCCGAGGCCAATGTCGCCTATCTGCGGTCCATCCTGTCACAGCAAAACGCCTGGAAAAAGCTCGAAGACAAGCGCGGCTGACCGACCGTCCGCCCGTTGGATACAACCCAACTGACAAACGAAAACCCCGGCTGCTGATGGCAGCCGGGGTTTTCGTTTCAGCTGTGAAGAGCGGTTAGCGGGTGTAGTTGTCCATGACCTGGATGATGGCCGGGCCGAGGATGACACCGAAGATCACCGGCAGGAAGAACAGGATCATCGGGACGGTCAGTTTGGGCGGCAGGGCGGCTGCCTTCTTTTCCGCCTCGGTCATGCGAATGTCGCGGCTTTCCTGGGCCAGAACCCGCAGCGCCTGGGCGATCGGCGTGCCGTAGCGCTCCGCCTGGATCAAAGCCTGGACCACCGATTTGACCGCTTCGAGGCCGGTGCGGTCGCCGAGATTTTCCAGCGCCTTGCGACGTTCGTCCAGATAGGAGAGCTCGGCCGTCGTCAGGACCAGTTCCTCCGCCAGCGGCGCTGACTGGGTGGCGATTTCGGTGGCGACGCGCTTGAAGGCCGCCTCGATCGAAATACCGGCTTCGACACAGATCAGCATCAGGTCGAGGGCATCGGGCCAGGCCCGCTTGATCGACAATTGCCGCTTGGACGTGCGGTTGGAAATATAGATGTTCGGCGAATAGAAGCCGAGATAGGCCACGCCGATGCAGATGGCGCCCCGGATCAATGTCGACTGTTCGGCAAAGTTGCCGAGCACGAAGACGTAGAAGATGGCCAGGCCGAAAAACAGGAATGGCAACACGAAGCGTGCCGCCAGGTAGATGTTGAGGGCGTTCTGGGTCCGGTAGCCGGCCAGTTTCAGCCTTTTCTGGGTTTCGCTGTCGACCAGCGCCTCGCGCAGGTTCAGACGGTCCACCAGGTTCTGCGCCCGCGCATTGCTTTCCAGGCGCAAACTGGCCGATTTGGTGGAGTCGGCGGTCAGTCGCGCACGCTCGCGCGCCCGGATCTCGTCACGCTCCAGCGCCACCGAGCGCATGCGCGCCTTCAGGTCGCCGCGGTCGAGCATCGGCATGAAGACGGTGAACAGCGTCGCGAAGACCGCGATACCGACCAGCAGCGCCAGCACGAAACTCGGGTCTGTCAGTGTATTGACCATGATATCAAGCCTTCATCCGATACCGTGCGACCGCGCTAAATGTCGAAATTGATCATGTTTCGCATCACCAGGACGCCGATGGTCATCCAGACCAGCGACGCGCCGACGATCAGGTTGCCGCGCGGGTCGGTGAACAGCAGCATGATGTAGTCGGGCGTGGTGAGATAAACGAGAAACGTGATGATGAACGGCAGGGCACCGATGATGCCGGCTGATGCCTTGGCCTCCATCGACAGCGCCTGGACCTTCGCCTTCATCTTCTTGCGGTCACGCAGGACGCGCGACAGATTGCCCAGCGCCTCGGAGAGATTGCCGCCGGCCTGGGCCTGAATGGCAATAACGATGGCGAAGAAGTTGGTCTCCGGAACCGGGATATTTTCGTGCAGGATCTCACAGGCCTCAGGCACGGTCATGCCGAGCTGTTGCGCCTCGACGACCTTGCGAAATTCACTGCGCAGCGGTTCCTGGGAATCGGACGCTATCAACCGCAAGGCGTCGTTGAGCGGCAGACCCGACTTGATCGACCGAACCATGACGTCGAGGGCGTTCGGAAACTCCGCCAGAAACGCTTTCATGCGACGCTGGCGTTTGAACGAAACAAGCCAGCGAGGGATACCGAATGTGCCCACGACAAAAGCGCCGATAACGATCAGAATGTTGGAGGCGGACACAAAGGCCAACCCGGCAAAGATGATGCCTGAGACGACACTTGCCAGGTAGAACTGCCCGACGGTGATTTTCCAGCCGGTCTGCTTGAGGGCGATCTTCAGCGGCGGCGAGGCCAGATTGCCCTTGCCCTTCTGCTTTGATTCCAGGTCTTCCAGCGACTCTTCGACGGATTTGCGCCGCATGGTCGCTTCTTTCATGCGCTCACGCGCCGAGCGAACCGCGTTGATGTCGGTTTCCGCCGCCTTGACCCGCTGCATGCGCAAGTCTGACTTTTTCTGGGTCTCGAAGGTCGAAAACAGCACGCCATAGGCCAGCCCGCCGGCGGCGATTGCGACCAGGGCGACAATTATCACGATCGACGTATCAAATCCGAACACGGCGATAGCCTTCCTTCCTCGTTGCCCGTCGATCGGGCGTCACGCGCGGCCGTCAGGCGGCCGACTGTTCCATGCTGTCCAGCGCCTCGGCGAGCCGCATTTCCTCATTGAAGTAGCGAGCCCGGTCCCAGAAATGCGGGCGGCCAATTCCAGTCGAGCGGTGATGCCCGATGATGCGGCCGTTGGCGTCCTCACCGTCCATGTCGAAGGTCATGAGGTCCTGGGTGATGATGACGTCGCCTTCCATACCCACCACCTCGCTGATGTGGGTGATGCGGCGGGAGCCATCGCGCAAGCGTGCCGCCTGGACGATGACATCGACCGAGCCGGCGATGATTTCACGCACCGTTCGGGTTGGCAGGGAATAACCGCCCATGGCAATCATCGATTCCATACGGCTCAGGCACTCGCGAGGCGAGTTGGAGTGAATCGTCCCCATCGACCCGTCATGGCCAGTGTTCATGGCCTGCAGAAGGTCAAACACTTCCGGTCCGCGCACCTCGCCGACGATGATCCGTTCCGGTCGCATACGCAGACAGTTCTTGACGAGATCGCGCATCGTCACCTCGCCTTCGCCCTCGATGTTGGGCGGGCGGGTTTCGAGGCGAACAACGTGGGGCTGCTGCAGCTGCAGTTCCGCCGAGTCCTCGCAGGTGATGACGCGCTCATCGGTGTCGATATAGCGTGTCAGACAATTGAGCAGCGTCGTCTTTCCCGAACCGGTACCGCCGGAGATCACCACGTTGCAGCGAACGCGGCCAATGATCTGCAAGATCGTGGCGCCCGCCTGCGTGATCGATCCGAAATTGACCAGCTGGTCGAGTGTCAGCTTGTCCTTCTTGAACTTACGAATGGTCAGTGCGGTGCCGTCGATGGATAGCGGCGGTGCGATGACGTTGACACGAGAGCCGTCCGGGAGACGAGCGTCACAGATGGGGCTCGATTCGTCGACCCGGCGGCCGACCTGGCTGACGATGCGCTGACAGATCGACAGCAACTGGCTCTCGTCGCGAAAGCGGATATCCGTTTCCTCGACCTTGCCGTCCACTTCAATGAAGCTCTGGCCCGAGCCGTTGATCATGATGTCGGCGATGTCATCGCGCGCCAGGAGCGGCTCGAGCGGCCCGTAGCCAAGAACGTCGTTGCAGATGTCTTCCAGCAGTTCTTCCTGCTCGGAGATGGACATCGCGAAGTTCTTGATCGTGATGATATCATTGACGATATCGCGGATTTCTTCGCGCGCGCTCTCGTTCTCCAGCTTGGAGAGCTGCGACAGGTCGATCGTGTCGATCAGCGCCGAAAAGACCTGCGACTTTGTCGTGTAATAACCGTCGTCGCGTTTCGGTCCGCGGCGCTTCTTCTCGGGCCGATCGCCGCCTGGTGCGATCGGCGTGTTGGTGCGCACCGGTGCCTCAGCTTTGGCAGGTTCCGGTTTTTTGGCGGCCGGCTTGTCCTCGGCAAGTTCCGGCGCCAGCGGCGGCGCCTTGACGACGGTGTCCGCGGCCTGGCCGAACCCCTTGTTACCCCGTTTACCAAACATGCAGTACCTCGGATCAGTCTAGAGTGGAGTTGCCGCCTACTTGCGCCCCAGCAGCGAACGCAGGTTGGACAGTCCGGACTTCTTCTTGCTCTTCATCTCGGCTCGACCGGTCAGCACGTGGGCCAGTTGCGAGAAGGTTTCCGCAGTCGGCGATTTGGCATCCGTTTCGGCAATCATCCTGCCGCTGTTGGATGCCGTTCCGAAGAGCTGCGCATCAAAGGGAATGATGGCCGTCGGCTCCATGTTCAAAGGCTCGCAGAAATCGTTGATCGAAATCTCCGGCCGTTTCGGCATGCCGACCTGATTGAGCACGAGACGCGGCGGCTTGTCGTTCGGCCGCAATTTGCTGAGCGTATCGATCAGGTTCTTGGTGTTGCGCAGGTTGGCCAGGTCCGGTGTCGCCGTGACAACCACGTCGTCCACTTCCTTGAGCACCGCCTGTGACCAGTTCTCCCAGATGTGGGGCAGGTCCAGCACGGTCATCGGCGCGCTGCGCTGGACGATTTCCAGCACTGGCTCGAACGTGTTGGAGGTGAAGTCGTACGTCTTGTCCAGCATCGACGGCGCCGCCAGCATCGACAGATGCGAGGCGCATTTGGCCAGCAGCCGGTCGAGGAACACGTCGTCGAGACGTTCCGGAGAGAACACCGCCTCGGCGATGCCCTGTGGAGGATCCTGGTCGAAATTGATGTTCGCCGTGCCGAATGCCAGGTCGAGATCGGCAAGGATCACCTCGGTGGAAAACAGGCTCGAGATGCCCCAGGCGCAGTTGTGAGCGATGGTTGACGATCCAACCCCGCCCTTGGCCCCGATGAAGGCTATGGTGCGGCCGAGAGGCTCCGCATCCGGGTCGATGAAGATTGCCGAAATGACGTTGATCATGTCGGCCAGCGAGACCGGAGCGATGATGTATTCCGATATGCCCTGGCGGATCAGGTCGCGATAGAGATGCACGTCATTGTCATGGCCGACGATAACGACCTTGGTGGACGGGTCGCAGACTTCCGCGAGTTCGCCCAATTGCTCCATCAGCTCATGGGGCGGCGCCAGGTTTTCCAGAATGATCAGATTGGGTGTCGGCGACGAGGCGAACATGTTGGTCGCGGTCTCGATACCACCGGAGACGGAGCGAAAATGCACCCGCGCCATCCGGCGATCCTCGGCGCAGGCCTCCATCGTGGCCAGGACGTCTTCCGACTCGCAGAAGGCCTGGACCGAAATGCGCGGCAACGGGCGCATCTGTTCGAGTTCATCGGCTTTGCCGCCGGTATCGATCAGGCTCTCGTCGCCGTTGCTGTGTGCTAACTCACTCATCGTGCTTTCCTGCTTCACGTTGTGCCTGTTGCCAGTGGCGGATCGATCAAACGATTACTGGTTGATGTTGATCGTGATGTCCGCGTCGGTGTTCTTCAGGCCGGCTCCGTTTTCCCGATAGTCGTTGATGACATTGTCGCGACGCTGCGCATCGATCGGCGTGGTGCCGCGCGGTGCGATCAGGTCCGACGGGTTGGCAATTTGCGCTGCCAGATTGTTCTGGGTCGCGCAGCCGAAATTCTCGTAGTGCTTGTTCTCCGTCGTGTTGAGCACGAGGTCCTTCGGCCAGCGGCCGCATTCTTCCACGGACGCCGCAATGGCGCCGAAGCTCAACCGTATGGGCGCGGCGTCGTTCTGTCCCTGTGCCTGGTAGGTCGTCGTGTGGATACGCGCTGCGGGAACACCCTCATCGACCAGAACGCGACGGATCTGCTTGGAGACGCGGGTGGCTGCGCGGGCGTTGGCGGATCCGACCGGCCGCATGATGGTCAGCGACCCCGAAGCGTTGGCGCGGTATTGCTGACCGAAGCCCCGAACAATGCTCATCGTCCCGAAGGTCATCCGGTGGTCCGTGCCGGCAACCGGGATGTCGACCACCTCCTGCTTTTCGGAGATGACAATCGGATGGTTGGTCCGGTAATCGTCGGGCACCGAACCCACCTCGATATTGTGCACATTGGCGCATCCGCCCAGCAGCGTTCCTGTCAACAGAACAGCTATGACGGGTTTCAGCCAGGTTTTGCCGGTTTGAAGCCCTGATGCTTTGTTACGCATGGCAACCGTGTCCTTGTAAGTCATGATCTGGCTCCAAACCCTTACTTGTAGATAAAGCCGACGACGCCGTGGTAGCGGCCATTCGGCAGGTCCGTCTGGGCCTTGCCGTAGATGCGGTTGACGCGGCTGAGGAAATAGGCTGCGCCATCGCTCGACGGATTGAGATTGTCGTCCGGCCGGGCCAGCTTGTTGCGAGCAACGGGCCTGACCAGATAGGGCGTGGCAATGATTACCAGCTCGGTTTCGTTGCGGACGAAATCGCGGCTGCGGAACAGCGTGCCGAGGATCGGAATTTTCGACGCACCGGGCAATCCGCCCATGACCTGCCGGAGATCATCGCGAATGAGGCCGGCAATGACGATCGATCCGCCGGATGGCAGTTCCACCGCTGTCTCGGCTTCGCGCCGACGGATGCCATTGATGGTCACGCCGCCAAGGCCGTTCGCACCGCTGAGCGTCACGCTGCCCTCGAAGGTCGGTTCCGAAACCTCGGTCCTGACCTTCAGGCTGATGCGCCCGGCCGACAGAACCACCGGGGTGAATTCGAGGCCGACACCATATTCCTTGGTTTCGTATTCGTAGGTAATGGTGCCGTCGCTGATGCTCTGCCCGGATACCGCCTGGAACTCACCGCCGACGGCGAAGGCTGCGGCCTCACCGGAAATGGCCGTCAGCGTCGGTTCGGCGAGCGTTTTCATCACGCCAGCCTGCTCCATCGCGCGGACATAGGCGTCGATGTTGTAGCTGCCGAGGTCAAACTGGCCGAGACCTGCGGTGTTGCTGAGAACCTTGCCCAGTCCAACCGGGTTGACCGACTGGAATGCGGTGCCGCCGTTGGCGCCGTTGAAGTAGGTGTTGAAACCGAGCTGCTTGAGGATCTGCCGACTGACTTCGGCGACCGTGACCTTCAGGGTCACCTGGTCCTCGCCCTCGATGTCCAGCAGGTTGATGATCTGCGACACCTGCCGCTGTTCGGCAAAGATTGCTGCGTCACCGCCATCGCCGATGGCCGTGATGTTTCGCGTCGTGGCTTCACCACCCTTGAGGAAGATGCCTGCAAGCTGGCTTGCCCGCGACGCATCCTGCGGCGTGCGCACGGAGCCGGTCAGCACGATGTTGTCGCTGATGATCTCGACATTGATATCGGAGTCCGGAATGAAGCGCGCCAACTGCTTCTTCAGCCCGGTGATATCGCGTTCAACCGCGAGGTCGAGGCTGACGATCGGTGCGCCGCTCGCGCCAAACACGAAAATGTTGGTCTGGCCGACCGCCTTGCCGAAGATGTAAATCCGGCGGGACGATCGCGTCACCGCATCGGCGACGCTGGGATCGGCTACCAGGATATCGTGCGCATCGGCCGGAAGGTCGACGACGACCGCTTTGTTCAACCCGAGTTTGACGTCGCGGCTGACCCCGGCGCCCATCCGGCTGATGTTGATGGTCTGCTCATTGGCGCTGGCGACGCTGACAAGCGGGCCGATTGCGGTGGTCGCTGTCAGGACGGCCGTTGTGGTCGCTATCAGAGCCAGTTGACCGATGCCTGGCGCAATTGCGGATTTTCTAGATCTATGCACTGAATTGTCCCCGGTCTACTTTGCTGCACCGATATTGATGATCTCGCCCGAACGGATCAGCTGGATGGTCGATCCCCCGTCGCCACTCAGCAGGTAATTGGCCCCGCCGGTGTCGGCTTCCTGCACGTCAGCGACGCTGCGAAGCGCAAGCGTCAAACGCGCGGCCATTTGCTGAGCTACTGAAATGATCTGTGCCTGTTCCGGCGTCAGCTCGAGCGTTGCCGTCGATCCGACAGCCGTCTTGTTGCCTTCGTCATCTTCCTGGATGCGCTGGTCGATGGCGAGCACGCGGATGTTCGACAGGATGGTTTCCGTGAGGAACCCGGTTTCCTCATTCGACCGGACCATGATGACATCGACACGGTCGTTGGGAAGGATGAAGCCACCGGCGCCGGTTGCAACGGATATCTCGGTCGAGACCGCCCGCTTGCCCGACGGCAGGATCGACGACATGATCCTCGTGTCGGAATCAACAACCTTCTCGCCGCGGATCGGTTCTCCTTCGAAAACCGGGAGGCGGACGATGGAGCCGTTCAGTTCCTCAATGGCCTCCGGCCTGACGGACCTGGTAATGAACCCATCCGATACCGCGTCTTCAGGCCATTCCTGCCAGTCGAGATTGTCCTCGTTGAGCCGTGTACCGATCGGCATGCTGTTCGACGCCACCAGAACCTGATCAGTGGTGACGTCCTTGACGATGCGAATCGGCTGCTCGGCCTTTTGGTTGGAAATGTTCAACATAAGGTAGCCGGCCGCAACGGCGGCTACCAGCGCAATGGTCAATACTAAAATGCGTGCAGGCTTCATACCGATACCCCAGGACACAGTTTTGCGTGTGCCCGGACAATGCGGCATCAATCGTGTAATTATGGTTAATGCGGTGCTTACAATCGTGCTTAACGGGGAATTAATTGCCCGGGGCCGAGGAGACCAGCACGGTTATCGGCGAGCCTTTGGCCCTTCTCTGCGACCGATCAGGACCATTGCTCACACCATTTGCTGGAGGGCGTAACGCGCCAGCTCTGTTGCTGGAAAGCAGATGAAACCGGCAATGCCGATGGCAACACCATAAGGCACACCCAGCGCCGGATCGGTCAGGTGATTGAACATGCCCACGCGATTGACCACCAGCGCAAACCGGTCTGTCCGGGCGAGAACGATCAGCACGGTCAACAGGCCGCCGAACAGCGCCACATAGACCAGGAAATTGAAGAGATGAATGTTCAGGCCGAACCACAGCGCCACCGCTGTCAGAAGCTTGGCATCGCCACCGCCCATCAGACCGAAGCCGAACAGGGCAAAGCAGACGGCAAAAACGAGCGCTGCCGCGGCAAAATGCTGACCATAGACGCCCCAGGCCATTCCAGTGAAAGGCGCAATGACCACAAACGAAGCTATGAGGATGATCGAAACCCGGTTGGGGATCGTCATCGTGAACATGTCCGAGAACGCCGCATAGGCCAGACAAAGCGGGAAGATGACGATGATCGCGGCCACCAACATGTGTTCTCTCCGTTATCGCGAGATCCAGGATAGTCCTGGACCGGTCCCGGCGGGCACCAAGCGCGATACCGCACCGCTAGAAACAGAAAACTGCCCGACCAGACGGCCGGACAGTTTTGTCTTGTGTCTCGCGCCAGAAGCGGGCGAGAAGGGCAGGGCGTCGCGAAGTTGCTGAACGCCCAGCTTGATTAGCTCTGTGCCTTGTTCAGCTCGGTGCTGATCTTGTTGAAGGTTTCTTCAAGCTCGTTACCGACGAGCGAAGCACTGGCGATCAGGGCAACAGCGATCAGAGCGGCGATCAGGCCATATTCGATGGCGGTCGCGCCGGATTCGTCCTTGAGAAAACGTGCGAAAATCTTGGTCATTGGAATACTCCTTGCTCCACGTGTTTGTTCAGCACAGCCGTCAACTTGTTGTTCGTTGATCGGATGCTCGCAACCTAAACACCAGGCTTTGAGATCTACTTAAGAAATACGGTTACCAAAGCCTTGCGCAAAAAAGCGCCCAACTGTGGTGAACGCGGGCTTAATCGCTGACGCTCTCTTTTGGGAGTTTCCCAGGCCCCAAGCGGACCGGCCCCACCGAGCGGGTTTCCGCAAGACATTATATATATAGGGCGAGGCCATTGAACTTTCACGCCCGCTGTAAAGACGTGCGCCGGTTTCTGACGCCACAAGGCCGATCCGCATTGCCCTGCCCTCGCTTTCCGCCGACCCGTTAATGGTTCATTCACCATTCCGGGCGAGTTTATGGCGAACTTATTGGCACGGCACGAGGAGCACGCCATGACCCGCCTGTCCGGACTAGCATACCTTTCGAAATCACTTCGCGGACCGGCTCTTGCGGTGGCGCTCTGCGGCGTTGCCGTTTCGGGGGCGTTGGCGGAAAATATTCGGGTCGACCTCGATTACGCCCGCGTCATCAAACTGGATCGGGCGGTCAGCCGCGTCATTATCGGCAATGCCGATATTGCCGATGCGGCCGTCAGCGATTCGCAGACCATCGTCCTGACCGGCAAGCGCTTTGGCACGACCAACCTGGTCATCCTCGACAAGGACGGCAATGCGATCGTCGATGAGCGTGTGCTTGTGTCGCTGGAAACCAAGAACACGGTGCGCGAGTACCGCCAGGATGAGCGCCACGTTCTCACCTGCACGCCGGACTGCGAAAACCTGGATCTGCCGGAATAAGTCCTCGAATTTGTTGGTAAATGGCGGCCAAACGGGTGCCGAGTTAATCCAATTCATTTCGGATACGGATTGGTAACGCATATCCACTACACTGACCGCACTGGTACACTATTGGGGAAACCATGCGGATCCTGAAACATCAGCGGCGTCGCCAAGCCGACTCCAAGTCGGCTGAGGGATGGTTGCGCCGGTTTCGCCGCAACAAGGACGGCAGCGCGGCGATCGAATTCGCTGTTCTGGCCATCCCGTTTTTCTTGCTGGTTTTCGCAATTATCGAAACCTGCGTGGCCTTCGCCGCCGAGCAGACGCTGAACTATGCCGTGGATCGGATGGGTCGCAAATTGCGAACCGGCCAGATCACGTTCAACAGCACCCCGCCGGCAACGACCGACATGACGGAAGCGCAGTTCAAGACCGAATTCTGCAATCAGCTCTCGATCATGATCGCCTGCGGGGTCGACGTGAATTCCCGGTTGTTCCTGGATCTCAAATCATACGCCTCGTTTGGCGCCATGCCGAAAAAGGTCCCGCGTCAGACGGGTACCTATGGCGACCTGGACACCAGTGGTTTCGCCTTCAGCCCCGGTGGATCCGCGTCGATCAACATGTTTCGGGCGTTCTACAAATGGCGCGTGACGGCCGATCTCGTCCGCCCCTATGTCACCAATATTCGCAGCGGCGGCACGCTGCCGGAATATTATCTGATCGTCGCCACGACGGCCTACCGGAACGAAGCCTATGAATAGGCGATTTCGGCGTTCACTGGTTCGCGCTCTGCGCTTCGGGTCCGGTCGGATTGCCGGGCGCACGCCTCGGCGCATCCGCTCGATGCTGCGAGACCGCAAGGGTGTCGGCGCGGTGGAATTCGCCTTCGTCGCACCGCTGCTGGTGCTGATGTATATCGGTGCTGTCGAGATTTCGGTGGCACTCTCGGTGGATACGAAGGTGTCGCGCGCCGGCAACATCACCCTCGACCTGATCACGCAGGGCACAACCATCACCAAGTCCGACATGGCTGATCTGGTTGATGTTGCCGAGGCCATCCTGGCGCCTTTCGATGGAAGCAACATCGTCCTGACCTTCACCGGGATCCGGGTCGATGCTTCGACCAACGCCAAAGTGGATTGGTCGTGGAAGAGCGACAACACGACCCCGTATCCGAAGAACACTACGATCACCATCCCGACGGGATTGCGGATTGCCGATTCCTATTATGTGCGCAGTGAAATCACCAACACGCACAGCCTGATAACTTCCTATCAGTTCATGGGCAGTTCCATGGCATCGATCGGCATGAACGAGACCTACTACATGCGCCCACGCCTCGGCTCGGATCTCGATTGCACCGACTGCTGACGCAGCATCCCTTATACCGAACATTTTCGGCTTGTGACTCGCCCCGCCAACCCATAGTTTGACCGAACTTTCGTTCGAACAGGGGACCCCATGCCACGCGCGATCATCTTGCTGCTGGATTCCTTCGGTATCGGCGGCGCACCGGATGCACATGTGTTCGGCGACGCCGGCGCCAACACACTCGGCCATATCGCCGAACAATGCGCTGCGGGCCTTGGAGACCGTGAGGGGCTGCGCAGCGGTCCTTTGGCGCTGCCCAACCTGACTTCGCTCGGCCTGGTGCAGGCGGCGCGGCTGGCAACCCGGCAAACCCCGTACGGCATGGACGACGAAATGGAACCGCTGGGACGATATGCCTGCGCGACAGAAGTGTCGAAGGGCAAGGACACGCCGTCGGGACACTGGGAAATCGCCGGCGTACCGGTTCCATTCGAATGGGGCTATTTCCCGGAGGAAGAACCGACATTTCCGCCGGAGCTTCTCGAACAGATCATCGAGCACGGTGATCTCCCGGGCAGTCTGGCCAACTGCCATGCATCCGGAACCCAGGTCATTGCCCAGCTCGGCATGGAGCATATCCAAAGCGGCAAACCGATATTCTACACCTCAGCAGACAGCGTGTTCCAGATCGCGGTGCATGAAACGCATTTCGGCCTGGAACGGCTCTACAATCTTTGCCACCTGGTGCGAAAACTGATCGATCCGTTGAATATCGGCCGGGTTATCGCCCGTCCCTTCGTCGGCGAAACCCCGGAGGATTTCAAGCGCACCGGCAATCGCCGCGACTATTCCGTGCCGCCGCCGGAGCCAACCGTGCTCGACCGGGTCTGCAGGGCCGGGCGCATGGTGATCGCTGTCGGCAAGGTGAGTGATATCTTCGCCCATCAGGGCATCAGCGAAATGCGCAAGGCCGAAGGCAACGAGGCCCTGTTCAACAGGACGCTCGAGGCGCTTGATCACGCCGGCGACGGTGATCTGGTCTTCACCAATTTTGTCGATTTCGACACCCTCTACGGGCACCGGCGCGATGTCGCGGGCTATGCCGCTGCACTGGAGCATTTCGACACCAGGCTGCCGGAGATCGCCCGCAAGCTCAAACAGGACGACCTGGTGGTGATCACCGCCGATCACGGATGTGATCCGACCTGGCGCGGCAGCGACCACACCCGCGAACGCGTACCGGTGCTGATGTTCGGTTCGACCGTCGCCGCCGGTTCGGCCGGTGTGCGTGACACGTTCGCGGATATCGGCGAAAGCATCGCACAGCATCTCGGCCTGCCCCCGGGTCCGCATGGAAGGAGTTTTCTTTGACCGCCCACATTCCAAAAGCCGAATTGCACTGTCATATCGAAGGTGCGGCTTCAACCGCGCTGGTGCGCGCCCAGGCGGCCAAGTACGGCGCCGATATCGACCATGCGATCGATGGCGATCGCTACAAGTGGCACGATTTCACCAGCTTCCTGGCCGCTTACGATGCCGCCGCCGGCCTGTTTCGCAGCGAAGAAGACTATGCGCTGCTGGCTGAAACCTATCTGAGTTCAATCGCCGAAGAGGGGGCGATCTACAGCGAGATCTTCGTTTCTCCTGACCATGCAAGATTGACCGGCCTGTCTCCCGAAGCCTATCTGAACGGCCTCTGCGAGGGAATCCGCCGTGCCCGTGACGCACACGGTATCGAAGGGCGCATCATCATCACCTGCGTTCGGCATTTCGGTGCGGACCAGGCTTTGGAAGTTGCGCGCTATGCGGCCAGCAGGCCGCACGAGCTGGTAACCGGTTTTGGCATGGGCGGTGAGGAACGCATGGGATCGCATGCCGATTTCGCCCGGGCTTTCGATATCGCCCGCGATGCCGGATTGGGGATCACCACCCATGCCGGGGAACTGGTGGGCGCCGAAAGCGTCACCGACGCACTCGACCATGTGCGGCCATCGCGGATCGGACACGGCGTTCGGTCAATCGAGGATCCTGCGGTGGTTGAGCGGTTGGCGGATGGCGGTGTGGTGCTGGAGGTCTGCCCCGGTTCGAACGTGTCGCTCAAGGTATTCGAAAATCATCAGGCCCATCCGTTGCTGCGTCTGCGCGACGCAGGGGTCAAGGTCACGCTGAATTCAGATGACCCGCCGCATTTCGACACGACATTGGGCAAGGAATACGCCATGGGACGGGAGGCCTTCGGCCTGTCGGACACCGAGCTTGTGGATATGACGCGCACGGCTCTCAATGCGGCCTTCGTGGACGAGGAGACCCGGCGCGCGCTGCTCGCAAAGCTGTGACAAAACCGCGCCTGAGGCGCGATTGCAGCCTTGGGCGGGTTGCCGCCTCGCCGGCCGGAATGCAAAAATGACGGCCGCACCAAACAAAGGATAAAAAGCCATGGACGGCGTCACCGTCATCGACCATCCCCTTGTCCAGCACAAGCTGACGATCATGCGCAAGAAGGAGACCTCGACGGCGAGTTTCCGACGGCTGCTCAGGGAAATCTCGACCCTGCTTTGCTACGAGGTGACGCGGGAACTGGACCTGACGACGGAAACCATCGAAACGCCGCTTGAGGAAATGGATGCGCCGGTGCTTGCTGGCAAGAAGCTGGTTTTCGCGTCAATCCTGCGGGCCGGAAACGGGTTGCTGGAGGGAATGCTGGACCTGGTTCCGTCCGCCCGGGTCGCCCATATCGGCCTCTATCGCGATCACGATACCCTGGAAGCGATCGAATACTACTTCAAGGCGCCGGAAGATATCAGTGACCGGCTGGTGATCGTTGTCGATCCAATGCTGGCGACCGCCAATTCTTCGATCTCGGCAGTGGAGAAGCTGAAGGATCGCGGCGCCCACAACATTCGCTTCCTGTGCCTGCTTGCAGCCCCGGAAGGCGTCAAGGCATTTCGCAACGCCCACCCGGACGTACCGATCTTCACCGCGTCCATCGACAGCCATCTCAATGAGAAGGGCTATATCGTTCCGGGCCTCGGAGATGCCGGCGACCGGATGTACGGAACCAAATAGCCGTCGTTAACGCTTTCTTTACCAATCCGCCAGTCGGAACGGGTGCCCGGGCACGTTCTTACGCCCTGTTAGCTTTGTGCTGCTTTTATCGAGCCTTCATCGTGAGGTGAGAAATCGGGCGAGGCGCTAACGGCGCCACCCGGATGTGTCTTGCCTGCCAAACGGGGCCCGATGCCATGTTTCGCGTCTTGATCTTTGCCGCTCTCATTGCCGGCGTGGCTTTGGCCGTGCCGCAACTGGTCGGTGGCCCGACATCCGAACCAAAGCGGCAAGCTCGAGCGGCTGAGGCACACAAGACGGCACCGCAGCCTAATCTGGCAGAGCAGAACCGAACTCCGGCCGCCTATACGGGCCGCGGCCATGTCGTATTGCGAGCCGATGCGCGTGGCCACTACGAAGGCACGTTCCGCATTAATGGGCGCTCCATCCGTGGCCTGATCGACACCGGCGCCAGCGTCATCGCCATCAGCCGGTCGACGGCACGAAAGCTCGGTGTCAACGTGGCCGAGAGCGATTTCAAGTACCGGGTCTCAACGGCCAACGGAGTCATTCCCGCCGCTCGCGTGGTCCTGCGCCGGGTGGAACTTCAGTCGATCCGCGTCAACAATGTCGAGGCATTGGTCATCGACGACAAGTCGCTGGCAACTGTCACGCTGATCGGAATGAGCTTTCTCAACAAGCTTGACTCCTACCAGGCCCGCAACGGCGAACTGATCCTTACGCCTTAGACTGGATCCTATCACGGAGCCGCGATGCGGGTGACGATCGGCCCGTTATCCGCGGGCTGCGCGTCGGTAATCTGATAGCACGACAAGACCGCCTGCTCGGCGGCTTCGGCAGCAGCTTCGTCCGCTGCCAGAATGCGGGCAATCACGTCGCCGGCCACCACCGGCTTGCCCCTGCCGGCAAGGTCCGTCAGGCCCACCGAGGGGTCGACATCATCCTGCGGCCGTGTCCGACCGCCGCCGAGCGCGACGACCGCAAGCCCAAGGCCCCTGGTGTCGATGGTGCTGACAAACCCGCTCTCGCTCACCTTGACCTCCCGCACGACCGGCGCGAACGGAAGATGGTCCGTGTAGCGTTCAACGAAATCGGCAGGACCGCCAAGGGCTGCCACCATGCGCGAAAACCGCTCGGTAGCCGCGCCACCTTCAAGCGCCGCCAGTGACTTCCCGCGGGCAGCCTCCCGATTTTCCGCCAATCCTGACGACAGCAGCATTTCATCGGCGAGCGAAAGCGTCACTTCCTGAAGCCGGGGATCGCGATGGGCGCCGGTCAGGAACTCAACGGCATTCTTGACTTCCACCGCGTTGCCGGCCGCGCTGGCGAGCGGCTCGTTCATATCGGTGATGATGGCGGTCGTTGGCAAACCCGCGCCGTTGGCGACGGCCACGAGGCTCTCCGCCAGCTCGGTTGCTGCATCAAGTTCGGCCATGAACGCACCATTGCCGACCTTGACGTCGAGCACCAGCGCCTCAAGCCCGGCAGCGAGCTTCTTCGACAGGATGGAGGCGGTGATCAGCGGCACGGATTCGACTGTTGCGGTGACATCGCGCACCCCGTAGATGCGTTTGTCGGCGGGTGCCAGCGAACCGGTCTGGCCGATGATCGCACAGCCAGCGTCCTTGACCGTTTGCCGAAACTGCTCATTTGACGGAACCACCGTGTAGCCGGGGATCGATTCCATCTTGTCCAGCGTTCCGCCGGTGTGGCCGAGGCCGCGCCCGGAGATCATCGGCACTGCGGCACCGCAGGCGGCGACGATCGGCGCCAGCATCAGCGAGACGTTGTCGCCGACCCCGCCGGTGGAGTGCTTGTCGGCAATCGGCAGATCGACATCGGACCATTCCAGCACATCGCCGGAATCGCGCTTCGCCACGGTCAGCGCAACCGCCTCTCCCCGCGTCATGCCGTTGAAGTAAACCGCCATGGCAAAGCTGGCGATCTGGCCCTCCGTCACCGAACCATTGGTCACACCGGCGACAAAGTCGGCAATGTCCTTCTCATCGAGAGCATGGCCGTCGCGTTTTCTTCGAACGAATTCCTGTGGCAGCAGCGCCATCGGGTGCCCTCCCCTTATCCAGCCAGCATCTCGCGCAGGATCGAGGCGAGCCGTTTGCCGCCAAGCGGCGCCATGTCCTTGGTTTCCTGGTGGGACAACTCGCCCCCGCTCATGCCGGCGCCCAGATTGGTAATCACCGAGGCGGCGGCGACATCAAGGCCAAGGAACCGGGCCAGTATCACTTCCGGCACCGTCGACATGCCCACGGCGTCGGCACCGAAGGTCTTGGCCATGCGGATCTCGGCCGGCGTTTCGAAGCTGGGGCCGGAAAACCACATATAGACGCCCTGGTGCAGATCCACGCCGGCGCGCTTGGCGGCGGCCCGCATCTCGTCGGCCATCGTGGCATCGTAGGCATTGGTCATGCCGACAAAGCGCCGGTCGCTCGGTTCACCGAACAGCGGATTGGAGCCGGAAAAATTGATATGGTCGGTGATCTGCATGACCGAGCCTGGCGGCATGTCCTCGCGCAGCGATCCCGCGGCATTGGTCAGAACCAGCCGCTTGATGCCGAGACCGTGCAGCGTTTCCAGCGGCGCCCGCATGACCGATGCATCGGCATTTTCGTAGTAGTGCGCCCTGCCCGACAAAAACAGCACTGGGGTATCGCCCCAATGGCCGGCAACAACTTCCGCCGCATGCCCCGAAACGCCGCTATGGGGAAAGCCTTCCAGCTCGCCATAGGGAATGCGGATCGGATTTTCGACTTCGTCGACGACGGGGCCGAGACCGGATCCCAATATGATCGCCGTCCGCGGCGCCAGTCCGCCGAGCCGGTTTACCAGCACGGATATCGCCTGGTTCATTTCAGCACCTCCGTATCGAACGCGAGAGGGAGCAGTTCCGCCATGGTCAGCGTCTGGGCCACTCCGTTGTTGTCGCACAGATGAATGAGCGTATCGGCGTCGGCAAACTCGGCAATGCGCTGGCGGCAGCCGCCGCATGGCGAGCAGGATGCCAATTTCTCGGCGATGACCGCAATCTCGCGAATGCGGCGACCGCCGCCCATGACCATGTGGCCGATCGCGGTCGTCTCGGCGCACCAGCCTTCCGGATAGGCAATCACTTCGATATTGGCGCCCGTGTAGACCTTTCCATCGTCGGCGCGAATGGCAGCGCCGACCGGAAACTTCGAATAGGGCGAGTGGCTCTTGCCCATGGCATCGCGAGCCGCCTCGAACAGATCACGCGACACGTTACCGCTCTTTCACATAGGGCTGGCCGCCGGCCTTCGGTGGAATGGCCTTGCCGACGAAACCGGCAAGCAGGATCACGGTCAGCACATAGGGCAGTGCCTGCATGAACTGGACCGGAACCTGGCCGACCACCGGCAGTTCCTGACCCTGCATCAGGATAGCCATGGCATCCAGCAGGCCGAACAGCAGACAGGCGAACATGACATTGACCGGCTTCCACTTGGCGAAAATCAGCGCCGCCAGGGCGATGAAGCCCTTACCGGCTGTCATGCCCTTGACGAAGCCCGCGGCGACCGCCATCGACAGATAGGCGCCGGCAAAGCCGCACAGGATGCCGCAGCAGATCACCGCCAGGTAGCGCATGCGCGGGACCGAAATGCCGGCCGTATCGACAGCGCCCGGATTCTCACCCACCGCGCGCAATCGCAGGCCGAAACGGGTCCGAAACAGGACCCACCAGGTGATCGGCACCATGGCGAACGCAAAATATGTCAGCAGGAAGTGGCCCGATATCAGCTGATTGTAGATCGGTCCAAGCACGGGTACCGAAGCCAGCGTTTCCGCAAATGGCAGAGTGACCGCCTCGAACCGGCTGCCCTCGGTGAGCTGCGGCGTGCGGCCGCCCTGCTGGAACCAGCTTTGGCCCAGGATCACGGTTGCACCCAGCGCTATGAAGTTGATGGCAACGCCTGAAACGATCTGGTTGCCGCGCTGGGTGATCGAGGCGAAGGCATGCACCAAGGCCAGGGCGACGGAGACCGCAATAGCCGCCAGAAGGCCGATCAGCGCTGAATCGTAAACGGCTGCGGCCGCCCCGCCGGCAAAGGCAGCCGCAAGCATCTTGCCTTCCAGCCCGATGTCAAAGACACCGGACCGTTCGGAAAACAGTCCGGCGAGCGCTGCCAGGATCAGCGGCACGGACAGACGGATGGTGGCCTCGAGAGTGACCAGGATGATCTGAAAATAATCCATGGCGCTACTCCCCCGCCGCCGGCGCTTCGGTCGAAGACCGCGCCCCGCTCAAAGTTGCAAAGAAGGTCTGAATTGCCGGGCGGAACATGTGTTCCAGCGCCCCGGCGAACAGAATGACCAGCCCTTGGATGATGGTGATCATGTCACGGGAGATCTGCGGCATCTCGAAGGAGATTTCGGCGCCGCCCTGATAGAGCACGCCGAACAGGATCGCGGCCGGAATGATGCCGACCGGATGCGAGCGGCCCATCAGCGCCACGGCGATGCCGACGAAGCCCGCGCCGGTGACGAAATCGAGCTGCAGGCGGTGCTGGTCACCCATGATCGGGTTGAGCGCCATCATGCCCGCCAGTGCACCGGAAATCAGCATGGTGATGACGATGATCTTGGCTTCCGGGATGCCGGCATAGCGTGCCGCGGACGGGCTCGCGCCCATGGTGCGGATCTCGTAACCGAGCCGGGTGCGCCAGATCAGCCACCAGACGAAGACGGCGGCCACCAGAGCCAGAATGAAGGACAGGTTGAACGGCGCACCGCCGATATCGAACCCGAATGCCGACAACAGCCAGTCCAGGCGCGGCAACTGGCCTCCGGCCTCGAAAGTCCGGGTTTGCGGGGCCATGGACCCCAGTGGTTTGACCACTTCCACCAGCATGTAGACCATCAGGCTGGCGGCAATGAAATTGAACATGATGGTGGTGATCACCACATGGCTGCCGCGCTTGGCTTGAAGCCAGCCGGGAATGAAAGCCCAGGCAGCACCGAACAGCGCTGCCGCGGCCACTGCCACCGGAAAGGTCAGGAACCACGGGAATATGCCGTCCAGCGCCAGGCAGGCAAAGGCAACTCCGAGGCCGCCGATATAGGCCTGCCCCTCGCCGCCGATGTTGAACAGGCCACAGTGGAATGCGACCGCGACCGCGAGGCCGGTAAAAATGAAGTTCGTCGCGTAGTAGAGGGTAAAACCGATGCCCTCGCCGTATCCGAAGGCGCCCTGCACCAGCAGGCTTGCGGCGCGCAACGGGCTCTCACCGACGATGAGAACCACCAGACCGGCCACCAGGAACGCCACCACCAGATTGATCAGCGGGATCAGCCCGTATTCGACCCAGCGCGGCAGTTTTGCATAGGGAACGCTCATTGGGCCGCCTCCTGACCTTCCTCGACGCCGGCCATTAACAGCCCCAGTTCGCCTTCCGTTGCCTCGGGTGTTCGTTCTCCGACGACGCGGCCGGCAAACATCACCAGGATGCGATCCGAGAGGGCGCGGATTTCGTCCAGTTCGACCGATACGAGCAGCACGGCCTTGCCCGCATCGCGCATTTCGATGATGCGTTTGTGAATGAATTCGATGGCTCCGACATCGACGCCGCGCGTCGGCTGGCCGATGACGAGGACGGTCGGATCGCGCTCCATTTCCCGCGCCAGCACGATTTTCTGCTGATTGCCGCCGGAAAAGTTGGCGGTTCTCAGCCGCACATCGGGCGGGCGGATGTCGTATTTCTCGACCGCCTCGGCCGCGCTGTCACGGATTCTGGCGAGATTGAGCATCGGGCCGTTCAGGTAGCGTTCGTCATAGTGATAGCCGAGGATGGCGTTCTCGTTCTCCTCGAAACTCAACACCAGTCCCATGTGGTGCCGGTCTTCCGGCACGTGGGCAAGGCCCCGCTTGCGCAGGTCGGCCGGATCGGCGTCGCCCGTCACATCGATGGCCGAGCCGTCGAGCGACACGGAGCCGCTTTCGGCGCGGCGAATGCCGGTGATGGCTTCAAGCAGCTCCGATTGTCCATTGCCGGCGACTCCGGCAATCCCGACGATTTCACCGGCACGCACCTCGAGCGAAACATTGTCGACCATGACCACGTCGCGACTGTCGCGTACGGTCAGACCGCTGACCGACAGCTTGACGTCCTTCGGGTCGGGAGGGCCCTTTTCCACCCGCAGCAACACCCGGCGCCCGACCATCAGTTCGGCCAGTTCTTCGACGGATGTCTCCTTGGTCACGCGCGTCGCGACCATCTCACCGCGCCGCATGACGGAGACTTCGTCGGTGATCGCCATGATCTCGCGCAGTTTGTGGGTGATGAAGACGATGGTCTTTCCTTGGTCGCGCAGCTGCTCGAGGATCCTGAACAGGTGGTCGGCCTCGGCCGGGGTCAGCACGCCGGTCGGTTCGTCGAGAATCAGGATCTCGGCACCCCGGTAAAGCGCTTTCAAGATCTCGACGCGTTGTTGCAGGCCGACCGGCAGTTCCTCGATAATGGCATCCGGATCAACCTCCAGCGCGTATTCGTCTTCCAGGCGCTTGAGCTCGGTTCGGGCGTTGGCAATGCCCTGGTTGAGGATGGCGCTTTCCTCGGCGCCCAGCATGACGTTTTCCAACACGGTAAAGTTGTCGACCAGCATGAAGTGCTGGTGCACCATGCCGATCCCGGCGGCGATGGCCGCGTTCGGGTCGCGAATGACGGTTTGCGTCCCGTTGACCCGGATGTCACCCGAATCAGCCTGGTAGAAACCGTAAAGGATCGACATCAGGGTCGACTTGCCGGCCCCGTTTTCGCCGATAATGCCGTGGATCGTCCCCTTGTGCACCTGCAGATTGATGTTCTTGTTGGCATGAACGGCACCGAAGCTTTTGTCGATACCCCTCAATTCGATCGCAAACTCGCTCATGCGCTACCCGTTTTTTTATCAATTGGTTTAACCGATAACCTTATGCATGTGGCTTCGGCTAGACCAGCCCAAAACGCTGCTTTTCATCAATTGCGCGGTTCCTGAGCCTGCCGGGTGTTGATAAAGTGCCGCCGGATTTACACCCTCGCCACCCGCCCGATTTCAGAAAGCAACGCCTGATGAGCCATAACGACCAGCCCCGCCGGAGAGCGCGATGAGCCGGGCTGAACCCCTCAAAAAGGACCTCTTTCCGGTGTTTCGGACCCTGCCGACGCGCTGGGCCGACAACGATGTCTACGGCCATATGAACAACGTCGTGCATTACAGCCTGTTCGATACGGCGATCAACGGCTGGCTGATGGAGGCGGGCCTGCTCGACTTCAATACGGGATCGACCGTGGGACTGGTGGTCGAGACCGGCTGTCAGTATTTCGCCGAAATGGCATTCCCGGATACGGTGATTGCCGGCATCGGCGTCGAGCGCATCGGCACCTCATCGGTGACCTATCGCATTGGCCTGTTCCGCAACGAGGAGACGACCGCCAGCGCCCAGGGCCGCTTTACCCATGTCTATGTGGACCGGGAATCCCGGCGTCCGAAACCGCTCGATGATGTCTGGCGAGCGCTTCTGGAGGACGTTGCGCTGTGAGTGGAGACAAGGACCCCATGGCCACGCGCATCGATGCTTTGGAAGAGCATGCGGCGCATCAGGCGCGCACGATAGAGGACCTTTCGGACCAGCTCGCAGAGCAATGGTCAAAGGTCGATCAGCTCGCCAAGAAGCAGAAGAAGCTGATTGATCGACTGGTCGAACTGGAAGAACAGGTGCGCGAAGCGCCGCCCGTTACCAAACCCCCGCATTATTGAAACGACGCATCAAGAAGACCTGCCATGTCCGAATTTCCCGGCTTCACTTCCCTCGTTCAGTCGCTGCCCGCCACCGTCCCCTTCGTCGGGCCGGAAGCTCAGGAGCGGGCGACCGGAAAACTCTACCGCGCCCGGCTGGGCGCCAATGAAAGCGGCTTCGGTCCGTCCCCATCGGTGAAGGAGGCGATGCGCGCCGGCGCGGAAGAGGTCTGGAAATATTGCGATCCGGAAAACCATGATCTGCGTGAGGCACTGGCCGCGCATTATGGCCTGTCGCCTGAAAACATAATGATCGGCGAGGGCATCGACGGGCTGCAGTCCCTGGCGGTGAAGATGGTCATCCTGCCCGGCATGCCGGTCGTCACGTCGCTCGGCGCCTATCCGACCTTCAACTTCCACGTCGCCGGCAATGGCGGGCGTCTGGTTACCGTGCCCTATCGCGATGACATGGAAGACCTTGAAGCGCTGCTCGACGCCGCAGCGCGGGAAATGGCGCCGATGGTGTATCTTGCCAACCCGGACAATCCGATGGGCAGCTGGCACAGCGCCGCCGATCTCGAAGCCTTCGCCCGGGCGCTTCCGGAAACGACCATGCTGGTGCTTGATGAGGCCTATATCGAAACCGCGCCGGCTGATGCCGCGCCACCGGTTTCGGCCATGATCGACCTGCCGAATGTGCTGCGCATGCGCACATTTTCCAAGGCTTACGGGCTTGCCGGCCTGCGTTGCGCCTACGCGATCGGCAGCCCGGGCAGCATCGGCTCCTTCGACAAAGTGCGCAACCATTTCGGCGTCAACCTGATGGCGCAGATCGCCTGCCTGGCTGCTCTCGCCGACCAGGATTATCTCCAGCAGGTTTGCGGCCAGATCGACGCGTCGCGCCAGCGCATCGCCGCAATCGGCCGGCGGAACGGACTGGATCCCCTGCCCTCAGCCACCAATTTCGTCGCCCTCGACAGCGGCCGCGACGGCGACTTCGTCGCCGCACTGCTGCAGGAACTCGGCGACCGCGGCGTCTTCACCCGCATGCCCGGCGTCGCACCGCTCAACCGCTGCATTCGCATTAGTTGCGGACCGGACGAGGTGCTCGACATTTTCGAAGAGGAGCTGCCCGGGGCGCTGAAGGCGGTCGGTTAGGAAACCTAACCGGTCTTTGGATCGTTTCCTTATGAGGCCCACAACCAGTGTCGGATTGCGGTCGGGAGCGATCAATGGTCTACCAGGCCAAAGGAGGAATGGCATTTCGCCTCTGTTTCTTCCAGCCATCGATCGCGTTGTGGGGGCGAACTCCCGACAACGGGCCTGAAAACAGAGCGCTCGTAGCTGTTGACACCGCAGTAGGGCAGGACGCACCGACCCCAAATTAACTCCAAAGGATCGCCAAGGTCATTTACCTCGCGCTCTGCATCGGTGTCGGATGTGTTGAAAATCAAGGCCGTCCTTATCGATAGAAGACCATCGGGCAATCCATCTGCCGTCTCCAGTCGATAGGCGACACCAGGTACCAGCACCCGGTCCAGCCAGCCCGCCAATACCGCTGGTGGTTTGCCCCACCAATTCGGATGGACAACGAGAAGTCCTTCGGCTCTTGCAATACTGCTGCGGTGCTCCCGCAACACCGGATCCTCCGCTCGAAGCAGAGTTTCTTCCAGTGTATCCCCGACAGTGTAGGCTTCTTCTGCGGTCAAACACGGATCGAATTTTTCTGCATATAGATCATGGTGCTCAATCGTATGACCTGCTGACGTCAGCCAAGATTGCGCGGTTGCAGAGACCGCATGGCAAAAGCTGTTTGAACGTGGGTGGGCGACAATAGAGAAGATGTGCATGGCATACCCCTTGCTGACGGTTGCGCCGCGAACAAGTGGGAGCACTTTCGGTTGCACGTTGGTAGTAATGTCCTCTACCATCTGCCCGATTGCCAGGCAATTCATTATGCGGCGATGCTCCCGGAACTCGACCACGAGGCATCTTCACGCGCATGCCCGGCGGTGCGCTGATCAACCGCCGCATCCACCAGGGCAATCCTTTAAGAATTTCAGCGTGTTTCAGACCTGTGGTGCGGAACCGGGCGCCCAGTTAGTCCATTTGGTGCTCAAGGTAGACGAGATACGGTGCCAATTCAGGGCCGTTGGCGTTCTCCGGATACCGCGCAATATATCGGAAGCCGAATTTTTCGTACATTGACAGCATCTCCCGATTGCCCTTGACGGTGTCCGCATAAAGGTGCGTGCAGCCCATTTTTCGTGCTTCTGCAATTCTCATCTCAAAAAGCTGTCGCCCAATACCCAGACCCTGCGCATCGGGACGCACATACATCCGTTTCAACTCGGCTGCATCAGGGCGTATTCTTCTGATTACGCCGCAGCCCAACAGGGCACCGTCCTCTTTCATTGCCAGCAGCGTGCGTCCGTCAGGCGGAGTAAGGTCGTCGAGGTGAGCCATTGTTCCTGCCGCCAAATCAACCGCGGAATGCGCCGGGCCGCCTGCAGCCGCGAGCTTATCAACCATGATTTGATAAAATTCACGCAGCAATAGTTCGAACGCCTCAGGGTCAGGCAGCTCAGAAACGAACTCCAGCGTGTATTTCATCGAAGTGGTCCTTGGTTCATCCCTCGAGGGACTATCGTTCTCGACGATGGGAATGTCTATGTTGCACTGGCCTCCGTGTTTCGAGGCAAAGAAACCATCCAGTGGCAACGCGTTGCAAGGAGCTGCCTGGGGCACTGGAGGCAGTCCGTTGGGAAACCTCGCCAACACCGAAGATCAGGTGTGTTCTCTAATTCAGTTGCCCAGCCTGAACTGCGTTTGGAACTCGGTTAGAACGTCGAACAGGCAAACTTCAGGAGAACCAAACTCGATGACTGGACATGAAGAACGAATATCGTTCTCGGCCTGATCGATGGCCTCTTCCATGTCCTTCGCGGACTCTTCGTCCGGCCAGGCGATCAGGTAGCCCAGGGTAATGTGAAGCCGGTATTCGATGCCTCTGGGTCGATGCGCAAGGCCCGCAGCCGCTTCAATGGCATCGCGCATTTCCTGTATTCGCGCTTCCTCGTCCGGCGTCGCGCCGACAACCCAAAAACCCGCCGCATCATCGTATCGCCAGAACTCGTCTAGTTTCACGTGATAGGGAGCGCGGGTCCCAAGATCGAACCCGCGCAGTCGCTCCATCATGGCAAAATCGGCCGCTCGACCCCGAAGATCACCCTGCCAATCCGCCAACGAAGCCGGGTCAAGCTCCGAGCGGCGATCCAGCAGTCTGAGCCAGGTGACGTGAAAGCTTTCCTTGGGCAACCAGGCAAAGCAATGACCGGCCCTGGAGCGAGCAAGACGCTGCTGCGCTTGCTCCAGCGCGTCCAAAACCCCGGGAAGGGTGACATGGCCAATAACAGCGCTTCCCTCAACCGGGAGAGGTTTCGCTTCGGCATCGAACGTCTCGTCGAGAAACAACGGAGGCTTTCCGGAAGCGCGCGCCTTTGCAATCTCGTCAACAAACTTCATTGACCGTCCCCTTCCTGAGCGGTGCGCAGCATCATTGGACATGAGCTCCAGATTGGCAACCTGAACCCGGTTGTGGCGAAAACCGCTCATTCATACTGACCCAGCTGGAGGAGCGCGTGATGGATCTCGACGGGTTGGGTCGACGGCTTGCAATCGCTCTTTGCATCTTCATATGGCGACCAGAAACTCGTCCAATTGTGATCATCGGATGGCAATCGGGATAGCCAATGGTTGCCCACAAGCGGATAGGGGCCCTGTCGTGACAACCACGTCTTCACCACGGACCGGATCCTGGCATCGACGTCCTCGTTGCGAGGACCGCGAAGCTGAGCGATATAGGGTTTTCCGTCATTCGACCTTGGCGGCAAAATCTCGACGGTCGCCAGTGATTTGGTACCCTTGCGGATCGAATAAATCAGACATTCGCCCCGAGCAACTTCGGCATCGTAGCCTCCAACGCAATGGTTCATGCGCCGACCCTCCTGCTCCAGCTCTTCCGGTGTGCGCAGTGGCACAACCTGAAACCCACAGCAACGACTTGTCTCCAGCCAGCGACCGGCTTCGCGACCATCTGGATCGCATTGCCCCGCCAACCCCCGCTGGATCCAATCCTTGGCAAGCGCAACGGCTTTGGCAAAGCGCATTTTCGGTGACCAGGGTCGCGTCATCAATCGGAGGGCGGCCGCGTTTTCGGCCAGTGAGAACCAGGCATAGGCTGCCAGCGGCTGCAACATTGCACAGCCATCGTAGCCGTCATGCCAGATCCGCTGCTTGGCGATCCACAGTGCGAACCGATCGTCGCACAGGGCATTTCCGCGCTTCACCCATTGAAACCACATGGTGCTGCTCTTCCGATCGGTCGGCACCAGGCCGACGATGCGGCGTGCAAAATCGTCAGTCGTCGGCAAAGCTCCGATCGGCTCCACGAAGGCTTCCGGCGGAATCCGTCGGGACCAAGCGGGCAGATCAAGCGCATTGGCCACATCGCGAAGCCCGGCTCCGCCGCGCACCAGCGCGAGCGCATCAGCGCGCCGACGGCAATCCCCGTGCCCACCGGCAAGAGTAAATGCTGCCGCCGGGAATGCAAAAACCAGATCCCTCATCCGGTTTCCGGTATGAGCAAATTTGCGCAGACGACGTCGATAGCTGCGGTGGTAACGCCGCAACTGCATGTCCAGAGTGGGACGGGTGGCATGGCCTGATGCGATAAGCAAATCGCCAGACACTGTTCTTCTCCTGCAAGCCTCAGCCCAATGGCGCGCGCGATCAACGGCGCCTGCCTGACCGGACGATGAGGCCAATTTTCAATTCGATGATTTCAAAAGCCACGAACAGGCTGCGCCCGCGACGCAAGGAATTGCGCACGGAAAAACCCGACAGGACTCCGCACGGGTTCCCCGGTCGATGTCAGTCGATTGTGTCGATGGCTATTAGGAAGAGGCGCGTCTGGAACACGACGAGCCAGCTTCCACGTCCAATAGATGGATGTGTGCGGGTTCGTGCATCGTGTTCCTTTCGTAAGGCGGTTTCATTGAAAAACAGGCGGGTGACATACACAAACAAGTTCCGTCAATCAACGGGTATTTGCCGATTTTCTTCGTTTTGTTTCTTGGTGTTCTTCAATTTCGACTGCCGACCGAGCTCCGGAAGCAACAATGGACACCGGATTAAGGCACATATGCTAGGTTGCCTGGTCCTGTCTTCATGCGCCTATCGCGCATCGCGATCCGGGTTGTGCCAGACCAGGAGCACGATCACCGATGATGCTGCGAAGAGCGAGATCATTGCGAAGGCGACCGCAAAGCTGCCGGTTGCCTGCAGCGCAAAACCGGTGATGACCGGTGCGAGAAAGCCGGAGGCCGCCAGACCACTGTTCATGATCCCCATGCAGGTGCCGGCGTTGCGTGGGGCGACATCGGCAATAACGGCATAGAACATCGGATTGGCGCCAAGGCCGGCTGCGACCGCGACGCTCATGCAGGCCAGCGCAACCGGCAGGTTGTCGACAAAGGCCAAAGGTAAAACGGCGATCGCGACCAGCCCATGCAGACCCGCCATCAGATAGCTGCGTGCAATGCGCAGACTTCCCGTGCGCGTCATCAGCCAGTCCGACAGGCGCCCACATCCATAAAGCGCGACCGCTGCCACCGCCCAGGGTATGGCTGCCGCCCAACCGATCTGCTTGAGATCGAGATGATAGGTCGTGCGCAGGAACTCCGGCAGCCAGGTCATGACGAAGAACAACAGATATCCGAACACGAAATAGGACCAGTATCCGGCAACCAGGGTCGGGGTGGTCAGAAGAAATCTCCAGTCGGTTCCGGTCTCGCCGTTGGCCGACTGCGCAATGTCATTCTGCCCGCTGATATGATCCCGTTCCACCTGGTTGACGAAACGCGACTGCCGCGGAAAGTCGCTGCAGAAATAAAGCCAGGCCGGCAGCCACAGCACACCGGCCGCGGCGAGAACGAAGAACATGGCGCGCCAGCCGATCTCGGCGATCAGGTAGGTGGCCAAAGGCGCACCCACGGCCAGGGCGACGGGAATTGCCACGAGGGCGGAGCCCACCGCCGTCGCGCGCTCCTCCGGCGGCAGCCATCGCTCGACAATGCGGGCATGGGCTGGAAATGATGGCCCCTCCGCCAAGCCGAGAACAATGCGGGCGCAGTAGAGAATGGCAAATCCGGTCGCCGCACCGGTCCAACCGATGGCCAGGGACCAAACGGCAACCGCAACCGCGAAGGTGATGCGCGCACCGAACCGATCCGCCACATAGCCGCCGATGAAGGTGGTCAGCAGATAGCCGATGCCGAAGGCGCCGAGCACCAATCCCAGTTGCGACGCCGAGAGATTAAACTCCTGCCTGATCGCCTGCGCAGCAAAGGCAATGGCCGAACGGTCGATGTAATTGACCGTGTTGATCACGAACAGCAGCAGGACAATGGTCCAGCGGAATCGGCTTGCGGTCGCGGACGGGCTGCTCAAAACGGAGGTCCTGTCGGATGGTTTCTCCCACAGGCATCATAGGCCGCCATGCTCTCAGGTTCTACCTTGGAGCACGTAAGTTCCGTCAATCCCTGAACGAGGCGATGTCCTTCAGTGTGCGGCTTGCAAAGGCCTCGGCGCCCTGCTGCTTTGCGATTTCCAGCGACTTCTCCAGACGTGCGAGTGCGATCTCGGCGTCTCGCCCGTCGTGATCGAAGTGCAATCGTGCCGCAACGCGATTGAGTTCGGCATCGACCAGCGCCACCCCAGTCTTGCGGGAAACATCCAACGCCTCGTCAATTCTCGCCAGACCGCCCTTGAGATCCCCACCCGCAACCCGCAGCTCCGCTGCCGCCGGTACGATCAGCACTTCGGCGCTGGTCTTGGTCAGCCGGTCCGCAGCACCGAGGGCCCGGTCGAGGACTTCAGTCGAAGCGACCCGCCCGGACCGGCGCCAATCGGCCCAGGCGCCGAGAAAAGCAGCGGTGTCGGCATAATCGAGGAAACCATGCTCATCGGAAAGGATGGCCAGTTTGCTGCAGAGCTCCGACAGCGGATCCGGCTCGTCGCGGAGGAAGCGGATCTTGGCCATGAACATCAAGGCATGGGCAATGCTGGTCGGATGATGCAGGGTGCTTGCATGGTCGAGCGCTTCTTGCGCTCGCAGCAGGGCGGCTTCGGAATCACCCTTGATGCACAGCGCAATGGCGCTGTGGCACTGGGCACAGGCATGCGGATCATGGCCGGCGAATTGCGCCGCGTCGCCGTGATCGGCACATTGCGCGTAAAGGTCGCCGCTCCTTGCAGTCAACATCAGCACATCATCATGCCGCCCCTGGGCCAGCCGGGTTGCCCAACTGGCATGGTCGGCTTGCAACAGAAGCGTCGGATCACCCGCCTCACGTGCCGTATCGGCCATTCGGTACGTCAGCTCCACTGCGCGCGGAAATGCTTCGCGCGTCTCGGAATTATGGTGCAATCCCCACTGGGCGATGAACTTGTCGCGGCTGGAACCCAGCCAGACCGCCAGCGCTTCGGCGCGAGCGTAAACCTCGAGGGCGCGAGCCGACCCGAGGCCTTCCGCCGCGACCAACGCCACGCCCAGCGCCAGCGACAACTCGAGCTCCCGCCACTGCCGGTCGATGCTGTCAGGCACCTCCGGTATGAGCGCCAGGGCGGCTTCGAAATAGCGCACTGCGGATCGGTTCGCTGATCGATAGAGAGCGGCGCGACCGGTTTCCTGCCAGTAGGGTATGGCGCGCGCCGGCGCACCCGCCGCAGTCCAGTGTTCCGCAAGCTTCGGAGCGTCATCGACTCCTGCCGTATGTCCAGTCTCCATAGCCTCGGCGATCCGCCGATGCAGCTGCTGCCTGTGCTCACTGTGCAGGCCGGCATAGGCAACTTCGTGAGTCATGGCGTGTTTGAAAAGGATACGGGTGTCCGCTTCCCGTGAGTCCTGTCGTAGCAGGTCAGCCGCCATCAGCCGGTCGAGCGCCAGGCGAAGCTGCTCGTCCGGCAAAACCGACACCGAACCGACGAGACTGTGTCGCGCTTCCGGACCGATCGCCGCGCATGTCAGCAAAAGCTCCTTCTGATCCGACGGCAGCCGGTCGACACGAGCAGCCAGGATCTCCTTGATGGAAGCAGGGACAGGATGGCTGGTGTCCAGGTGGGTTCCGCCGAGCCGGCAACCGCCGATGGACCCTTCGAGCACACCCCTTTCCAGCAGGGATGAAACGATCTCCTCGACGAACAGAGGATTGCCACGCGCCTGTTCAGCCACAACTGCACGCACGGCTTCCAGTTCCGGCGCGGATCCGATCAGGTTGTCCAGCAACTGCCTTTCCGCGTCCGTGGACAGTGCATCGAGCCTGCGGTGGGTCACGGCCGGAAGCGCCAGAAAGCCAGGCGTATGATCCGGTCGATAGTTGAGCAAAGCCAAAATACGAACTGAGGACACCATCGGCAGCATCGCATTGAGGGCTGCTTCACTGCGCGGATCGATCCAATGCAGATCTTCAATGACCAATGCAACCGGTCTGCGAGCAGCCTCAAGTGCCAACAGGCGTCGTATCGCACCCTCGATCCTTTCGAGCCGGCGCGGTGGCGCCAGATCCTGAAATTCAGGATTGTCGACGGGCAAGTACAGCAATGTGGCCAGCGGCGCCTCGAGATCCGCTGCATCACCGAGCTCGGTCAGGCGCGCCGACAGTTTGGACCGCTTGGCCTCCGCATCGTCAGCGGGCGTAATGGCAAGATAGCCGGTGAGCATTCGGGCGGCACCACGAAACGGCGTTGCTTCCCCGCGCGGGGCAGCGGCTTCGAGGATCAACCACTCGTCAGCCGGCAGACGGCTGAGAAACTCACGAAACAAACGGGATTTTCCGATTCCCGCCTCTCCGGAGACAGCTACGATGCGTCCGCGGCCGGCTCTGACCTCATCGGCGTTCTCCTGCAACAACTGCATTTCCAGCCGGCGGCTGACGTAGTGGCTCCGTCCCACTCCGCTCACGGCACTCACCGGAATGGTCGCCTTGAGCTCGTAGACCGCTCGCCCGCCTTCCGGATCTGCCGGGTCGACCGCCAGCACTCGCAAGGCGCTGGCGCCGCGTCGCTGCGTTGCGTCGTCCAGGCGAATTCGGCCTGGAGGCGTTGCAGCCAGGATCTCTGCCGCAAGGGACAGCGGCAAACCGGACAGATGCAGCGGGCGGCCCCCGACACCCGGACGCTGGACCACCTCGCCGCTGCTCAGGGCCAGGCGCAGCACATGACCGATTTCGGGTTCATCGAGCAAAGCAAGCGCCGCATCGGCGGCACGCCGAACCGGGTCTTCGATGGATACCGGGGCGCCGAAGGCCACAACCACTCGATCATTGAGGCGATCGGCAATGGTCCCACCGTAACGATGGGCCACACTGGCCGTCTTCTCAGCCAGGGCATTGATGACCTTCTCGGCCGCCTCCGGCCCGTCTGCCGCGACTTTGGCCAGGGCTGGGCCAAGGTCCGCCATGAGGATGGTGACATGCTTGATCTCGGGGCGCGCCGGGCCGGTCTGCAAAGCGTCCGTCGGCTGTTCCGAAGGTGGCGCTCCCGCAGCGACGACCGGTTCCGAGCGGACCCGTAATCTGTATCCGGCCCGATGCACGGTCTCGACGACTTTCGGATCGCGGGCGCTCTCGTCGAAGGCCCGCCGCAACTCGGCAATGGCGTGGGTGAGCACTTCCTCCCCAACGGTCACACCGGCCCAGACATCATCCAGAAGTTCACCGCGGCTGACGACCTGGCCACTCGCCTTGTCGAGCGCCATCAGCACCCCCAAAGCCTTGGGGGAAAGCCGCGTCGTGGCGCTGCCGTCGGTCACTTCCCGTGACATCGGGTCGACCGTCCAGCGGCCGAGCATGAACATGGCTGACATCTCCTTCAGAAATTCAGTCGATTTCCTTCAGGCTTTCGTCGGTCGCTTCGAACTACAGGTTGCGTAAGTCGTCGGGGCCCAACCGGCGCCCCGCAGCGACTTGTCCCTATAGCACGACAAACACAAAGGATAACAACCATGAGACTTGGTGACATGGCACCCGACTTTACCGCGGACACCACCCAGGGGCGTATTTCGTTCCACGACTGGTGCGGCGATTCCTGGTGTCTCCTGTTCAGTCACCCGAAGGACTTTACCCCGGTCTGTACGACCGAGCTTGGCGCCATGGCACGCGCCCTGCCCGAGTTCGAAGAGCGCGGTGTGAAGATCATCGGCCTTGGCATGGATCCGGTTTCCGACCACATCGCCTGGTCGGCCGATATCGAGGAGACCCAGGGGGCGGCCCCGACCTACCCCATTATCGGCGACACGGATCTTGCGGTGGCGAAACTCTACAACATGCTGCCTGCCGATGCCGGCGACAGTTCAGCCGGGCGTTCGGCGGCTGACAACCACACGGTTCGAAGCGCCTTCATCATCGCGCCGGACAAGCGCATCCAGATGATGATGATCTACCCGATGACGTCGGGTCGAAGCGTCGAAGAACTGCTGCGGGTGGTCGATTCCATCCAGCTGACGGCCAAACACCAGGTCGCCACCCCAGCCGGATGGCAGCCGGGCGACGACGTCATGATCGTGCCGTCGGTGTCCGACGAAGAAGCACGCGTGCGCTTTCCGGACGGCTGGCGCGGTCCGAAACCGTATATGCGGATCGTTGAACAGCCTCGCTGAACCGACAACTCAACTCTTTGAAAAAATGGAGAAATTACCATGAACTCGACAAGAACCGAAACCCGACAGTTGGTCACCAAGAGGCCAACCACAGGTAATGTTACGCGAGATCGAAAAGCCCGTCGCACCTCACCACGCACGCTGATCGCGGTAGCGCTTGGCCTGAGTCTGCCCTGCATCGCAGACGCGGCGCAGGCCGAATCTCAGCGGACAGATGTGATGACGCACCGGTCTCAGGGTGACGTGACACTGGCCAACCCGGGCGGAGCGCGGCTTGCCCGGTCACCGGAGGGTGTTTTCGTCACTCTGGAAGCCAAGGAGCTCAAGCCCGGTCACGCCTATACCATGTGGGTCGTTGCCATCAATGCGCCGGAAAATTGCAGCGAAGCTCCTTGCCCGAGCTCGGACGTGATGCAGAACACCGACGTGGTCCAGGCCGATCTCGGTTATGGCGACGGCGCTGTTGCCGGCAAGGACGGTCGCGTCCGTTTTGCCGCCTTTCAGCCGATCGGCGCAATGCCGCATTCGTGGTTCGGCCGCGGCCTGACAGACGCGGCGGCGGAGATCCACCTGGTCGTACGCGACCATGGCCCGCTGGTACCGGGTCGGGAAGCCGCGATGCTTGGGACATTCCGGGAAGGCTGCAATGCCGAGAGCGTGGCCGATACATTGCCGGCGACGGCCAGAGGTGACGGCATCCCCGGCTCCTACAAGTGCGCCAACGTTCAGGCGGCAATCTTCCAGCCGGTCGAATAGGAATGTTCATGCGCCCCTTTTCCTCCCGGAGAGGCGCGTGAACCAATCGGGAGGCGGCGTTGCCGCCTTCCGAACAGCCTGCGACGACGCCAGACAAGTCTTTCGATGGAAAGGCTTCGCGTTCGTTGCTAGTGTCCTGAATCTGAAGTTCGTTCGGAGCCTGCTGTACAATCTGACGAACTTCGGATTCAGGACACTCGCGTTGGGTCGGGGGTCGGCGAGCCCAATGATATCTGAACTGTCCAAGAGCGACGATGAATCAGCAGCGATCCTGCGCTCTCTCTCGCTGTGCATGAGAGCGCTGGGCACGACTGACTTCAACGGGTGCTTTCTCGATCTGATCGAGACCTCCGTACAGGCCGACCAGGTCATGGTCTTTTCCTACAGGCACGGCCGGCCGCGTTGTTATCTGTCGTTCAATCGAAGACAGAAACAGACGGCGGAGAACCTCTCGCAAAGGTACCTGCGCAGCGGCTACCAGATCGACCCGCTCAAGGCTGACATCGAGGCCGTCGGGCGAAGCGGTGACACGCGAGTGATTCAGCTCGATGAACTGCGGGACCGCATGAGCGACCAATATTGGACCTCGTTCTTCCACGAGCCTGGAATTGTCGACAAGCTGACCGTTGTCGCCGGCCGCGATGACGATATTCTGGGCATCAATTTCTATCGGTTTGACGAAAGCGGCCGTTTTGCAGCCGACGCTGGACACGCCGGCAATCCGCTTTGGGAGATCATTGCGCAGACGGCATTGCTGCACTATTCCGAGCGGCAACCGGCCAACCTCAGGAGCCCGCTCAATTCGCTGTCCGACCGCGAGCGGCAAATCTGTGAAGCGATGCTGCGCGGCCTGACAACGGACGCCATCGCCTGGGAGCTTGGCGTTGCGCCGAGCACCGTGACCACCTACCGCAAGCGCGCCTATGAAAAGCTCGGTATTAACTCCAAGCCGGCCCTGTTCGCCCTGTGCGGCGACAGTTCGGATCGCGGGTGACGGTGCAGCGGCTGTCCTCCCTCAAGGGGGACAGACAGCGTTTTCGAAATGTGGAACCCTGCGCCGCGGAAACACCCTGGAAGGAACCGACCGATGAGGCCCGCCGGCAGGGGAGAGCTCGACTCCCTCTATTTCAGCTACCCGCATTTTGACGCCCCTAAGGACCCGGAGAGACAGAATCTCGGTCAGAGAGCTCCAGTGGTGATTGTCGGTGCAGGACCGGTTGGCATGACCACGGCGCTGGCGTTGGCACAGGAGGGCGTTCGCACCGTCATCCTGGATCGGAAATCGACATTCAATGATGGCAGTCGGGCGATCTGTCTTGAACGACACAGTTACGCCATTCTGGAAAGTCTCGGCGCCGTCGCGCCGTTCCTCGACAAGTCACTCCCGTGGACGCGCGGACGCTCATTCTACCGCAACCGGCAGATCCTCGAATTCGAGATGCCGGACAGCGGAGACGAAAAATACCGCCCGATGTACAATCTGCAGCAGCAGTATATCGAACGCTATCTGCATGAAGCGGCCTCCGGCAACGACCTCATTTCGTTGCGGTGGCAAAGCGAGCTGGTCGCCCTGGAGGACGAGGAAGGCGGGGTAACTCTGACCATCAGGGACAGCGAGGACATCTATGAATTGACCGCCGATTGGGTGATCGCCTGCGACGGCGCCCACAGTCCGGTTCGCAAGATGCGTGGGCTGCGGCTCAATGGCGAGAATTTCGAGGGTCGCTACGTCATCGCCGACATTCGCATGGATCACGACTTCCCGACGATCCGGCGGGCGCTGTTCGATCCGGCGTGCCGGCCTGGCGGCACGGTGCTCATTCACCGCCAGCCGGACAACATCTGGCGCATCGACTATCAGCTGTTCGATGGGGAAAGCACCGAGGATGCAATTCGCGAAGACAACATCCGGGCCGGCGTTGCGGGCGTTCTCGGCGAGATCGGCCACGAAGGCGACTGGGAACTGGAATGGTGGAGCGTCTACACCGCCAACACGCTCGCCCTCGACGACTACCGCGACGACCGCGTGTTCTTTGCCGGCGACAGCGCCCATATCGTGCCGATTTTTGGCGTGCGTGGTCTCAACAATGGCCTTGCCGACGCCGTTAACATCGGCTGGAAGCTCGGATGGGTGCTGAACGGCGAGGCGGGGGTCGAGTTGCTCGATAGTTACACGCCGGAACGGCGCGGTGCGACACTGGATGTCTTCGCCAACGCTTCCAAAAGCGCCCGCTTCATGACCCCGCCGACCCGCGGCTGGCAGATCATGCGCGATGCGGCGCTGTCGCTGGCTCTCAGTCACGATTTCGCTGGTCAATTGGCCAACCCGCGCCAGATGAAGCCCTATGTCTATACGGATGGTCCAGCGATCTGCCCGGATGCCGGCGACTTTACGTCCGGCCCGGAAGTGGGCCGGGTCGCACCGGATGTGAAACTTGGCGACGGATTTCTTTCGGATCAACTGAGCCGCGGCTTCACCGCCCTCTGCTTCGATGAAGCGTTGGCGGCGGATCTGGAGGCGGAGGCCGGAGAGGACCCTGGCATTGCCGTGCTGACCCAGCCCGGCGATGGTCGGACCGCCTCGGCCTATGGAGCGGATGCCTCCTCGGTTTACCTGGTTCGGCCCGATCGACATATTGCAGCGCGCTGGCGCAGCGCTTCAGCTCCGGAGGTCCTGGCCGCCTACCGGGCGATCATCTGCAGGAAGGACCGATGTCATGAACCAGGCTGACCTCGAAAAGGTCTACGAAACCGTCGCGACAAGCATCGATGCCGCCGGATCGGATGGGGCGGAGGTGTTCCTGGCAAAGCTGGTTCTGCTGCTCGCCCGCGAAATCGGCGATGCCGATCGGGTGCTGACCCTGGTGGCCGAGGCGCAAGGCGACCCGGCCGACGGTTGATCGGCCTCAGCGTGACGTTGCCTTTTCAGCCTCCAGCACAACGAGCACCTCAACATCAAATCCAACCATCTGGTCGGTCTCGAACCCTTCGCGACCAATGTCGTAGTCGAGCCGCTTGAGTGCGACGCTGCCTTCCATGAAGGCTCGGCCATCCTCGATTTTCAGGGTGAAGGGCAGCATCAGTGGTCTGGACTGGCCAGCCAGCTGTAACTGACCCCGGGCTTCGTAAGACTCCGGTCCCGTGTTGACAAAATCGGACGATACGAAGCGTGCCGTGGGATATCGTTCGACATTGAGAAAGTCAGCCGACAGCGCCCGATCGGTTACGGCCCCGATTGTCAGGCTGGCAATGACGATCTCGACAGCGACTTTGGCCGAGGCCAGATCGTCAGGGTCGAAGTCGATTGTTGCGTTCCAGTCCGCAAACTGGCCTGTAACCGGCGCCCCTGACTGGATGATCTGAATGTCCAGCCGGCTGCTTTGCCGGTCCACCTGCCAACCCGCCGATGGCACGCCTGGATTGCCGGAAATAGCGGTCGGACTGTTTGAGCGGCCTGTTACGGACACCGCTGCCAAGCCGACCGCTGCGAACGCCGCAATCGCCAATGTCACTGGAAGCCGTCTGTAGCCGGGATCCGAAAGATCATCCGGTACGTTGACGGTACGAAAAGGAATCATCCGCGCCAGGGTTCCGTCGCGATCAATGAGCGTATGTTTCAGCGCTCCGCCGATATGCAGCACGAGGCATAAACCGAGCAAGATGACCGTGAAGAAGTGCACCGCCCCGAAAATCTCTGCCAGATGCGGATTCTTCGGCACCAGCGGAATGTCTTGCGGCAGCGGCCACCAGATGGGTGCAAATCCCTCCAGTGCCGAGTGATGAAGCCACCCGCTCAACGGCATTGCGATGATGGCGCCGTAAAGCACCCAGTGGACGGTTTGAGCCGCCAGGTTTTCCAGCGGCCTGTCGGCATTCAGCGGCTTGGGATGCGGTTGAACCAGCGCCCAGCCGACCCGCAGGATTGCGAGCACGAACACCGCGATTCCCAGCGTCTTGTGCAGCGAATAGAACCACGATTTATGGGTCACTTCCGCGACAGAACTGGCTGGCAGCTCGTCCATGTAAATGCCAAGCGGAATGAGCGTCAGGATGAGTGCCGCGACCGCCCAATGCAGTGTCTGGGCGACCAGGCCATAGGTCTTTTGACTGTTGACGAACACGTGTGCCGGACCTGCCGAGGAACTGGGAACAGCGCCGCGAGGAACGCGGCCGCGCCGGGCGCCTCGGGATCGAAGCGCCCGGTGTTGTTGTCGATGTCAGAGTGCTCTCACCAGTTGAGCATCTATCTATTTGCGATCCTTCATTTCAGTGACGATCGAAATTGAGATCGGACCGGTTGGAAAGGCCTTGCCCACATCAAATGCGACGTGATCGATTTCTCCCGTGGCGGTAAAGGCCACCCAATCGCCTTTGTAATAGTCGAGGAATTTGCCGATCGGGTGTTCGCCACGATGGGTCAATGTGGTTTTCAACGTCACCGGGTGGGTCACACCGTGAATGGTCAGGTCACCGGTGATATCAGCAGTCGTATCGCCGGTTTGCTTGATGCTTGTGCTCTTGAACGTGATCTCGGGATAGGTTTCAACTTCGAGAAAATCCGCGCTCTTCAGGTGATCGTCGAGCGGACCGAAGCCGCTGGAAATGCTGGACGCATCCACCGTGACATCGAGTTTGGATTGCTCGACGTTGTCGGGGTCCAATACGAGCGTGCCGTTGACGGACGTGAATTCGGCCGTCTGCATCGATACACCGGCATGGCTCCACCCCAGCCGCACTTCGGTGTGGCCCTGATCGGTATAGTAGGTTTCGGTTGCAAACGCAGAAAAGCTGGTCGCGGCGATCAACAATGGCACCGACGCCAGGCTCGAAATTCTGCTGAATCCCATTATCTTTCCTCCTTTGGGTGTTTCCGCATCCTCGCGAAATGTTGTCCAGACCCTGATCTTGACGAATGGCGGCAAGGCCGGATTAGATGAAAATGCATCTAATTAAATTCAATCAGAGAGCGCAATGTGAAACCTTGCCCCTCACCGGAAAGTGAACGCGTCGATCCAACGGCTGAACAGACTGCCCTCTGGGTGGCTCTGAACAGAGCGCAGCGCGCGATCTATCGAACCATGGACGCCGAACTCAAGGCCAACGGGTTGCCCCCGCTGCGGTGGTACGATGTCCTGTGGGAGCTTGAACGCACGCCGCAAGATGGACTGCGGCCGAAGGAGATTGAAAAATCTCACCTTTTCGAACAATCAAACCTGTCGCGGCTGCTGCAACGCCTGGTCGATGAGCGGCTGGTCGAGGTTCTGGATTTTCCCGACGACGGCCGCGGCAAGATCATGAAAATCACACCCCAGGGGCGTCAGATGCGCAAGCGCATGTGGGCGATCTACGGACCTCTGATCCACAAACTGATGAGCCCGATCGACAGCAGCGAAGAGCTCAGCAGGGCGTCGGCGACGCTGGGGAAGCTGATCGACCGGTGAAATTGGCGACACCCCGAAGAAGAACGTGCTTTTCGCAGCCGATTGGCTCATGATCCGTGGCAAAGACTATGGGGATTGGCATGATGGACGCACCGGACCTTCGCCACGTGTGCACACTCTTCGTGGAACTCGACCCGATCCGGGAAATGGGGCAGGGACCGGCCGGTCAGCGGCGGATCATTCCCATCGTTGGCGGCAGGGTTGAAGGTGAGCTCTCGGGTTCGATCCTCAATGTCGGTGCCGACTGGCAGACCGTCTACGCTGACGGAACCGCATGGCTCGACACGCGGTATGCATTCGAAACGGACGACGGTGCGATCATCGAGATTGTCAACCGTGGGTATCGACACGGTCCGCCGGAGGTGATGGCGCGTCTGGCGAGCGGCGAGGAAGTCGATCCGGACGAATATTACATGCGCACCGCTGCATTTCTCGAAACCGGTGTGCCGCGCTATGCCTGGGTCAACAGAACCGTCTTTGTCGGTACCGGGGCACGGCGTGACAGCGCGGTCGAAATGGCTCTGTTCGCGGTATCCTGAACGAACGAAAACGGTCGCGAAGAGGAAACGGATGATCAAATCTGGTTCGAAGAAAGAGCTGCTGCAAACACTTCTCAAGGGCATCGAAACGGGCGACGCGGCTGCAGCCGCCGTCGTCAATGAATCCAAATACATTCAGCACAACCCGCAAACGCATGAGGGAAGCGAGGGGCTTGCTGTGCTGTTCGCACGGCTGGCAAAGACCAACCCACGGGTCACCTTCGTCCGGGTCTTTGAAGATGGTGACTATGCCTTTGCGCACAACGAATATGATTTCTCGACTCTCCGCGTCGCCTTCGAGGTTTTCCGTTTCGAAGATGGCCAGGCTGTTGAACATTGGGATAACATTCAGCCAAGCCGCGGTCCCAATCCTTCGAGCCGAGGGATGCTCGATGGCACGACAGACATCTGCGATGCGGACAAGACGGAGGCCAATCGGGCCCTGGCACGGCGCTTCGTTGAGGAGGTGCTGATCGACCGGCAGCATGATCGGCTTGAAAGCTACGTTGCCGATGACCTGATCCAGCACAATCCCGACCTCGCAGACGGCAATACGGCCCTGCGCGCATCCCTGCAAGAGACGGACGGCGAGGCTCCAGCCATACGCTATGACACTCTCCACAAGGTGCTCGCGGAGGGCAATTTCGTTCTGTGCATGAGCGAGGGTTATCGCCGCGGCATGCACACCAGCTTCTATGACCTGTTTCGCCTGGCAGATGGCCTAATCGTTGAGCATTGGGACACGATCGAGACCATTGCCCCGCGCAGCGAATGGAAGAACGACAACGGTAAATTCTGACGCCGCTTACCGGTTCCTTTTCGGCAAGTGCCACGACACTCCTATCACAACGGTGAGAGGAGCAATGTGGTCAAAGGATCTTCCAATTCTCGAAAAGGAAGACCCTTATGCAAAGAACCGCCGTCAACCCCTGGTCCTGGTCGTTGAACTTTGGCTACAACCAGGCTGAAATTCTCACCGAAACGAGCCGGCAGCTAATCTGCGCCGGCCAGACATCTGTCGATGCCGAAGGAAACCCGCAGCATGCGGGAGACATGCGCAATCAGATGGCGTTGGCACTCGACAATCTCGGTGCCGTGCTCAGCGACGCTGGCATGGGTCTCGCCGATGTCATCAAGCTGACCGTCTACTCCACCGACGTGGATGAAACGCTGAAGAATTTCGATATCATCGGATCGCGCTTCGGGCCCACCGGCGTTTCTCCTCCCATGTCGCTGGTGGGGGTGACCCGGCTTGCTGTTCCGCAACTGATGTTCGAGATCGAGGCCACCGCCGCCGACTGATACCGAAGACGGGCGTCCGGTGGACCGAGTAAGCCGGGCGCCTGTTTGCGCGAAAACCTCGAAACAGGCTGTGATATAGCTTCAAGCACGCAAGGTAGTGCGTTTGCTACCCCTATCGAGGTGATCTGATAACCGATGAGACGTGCGGAACGACTGTTCAGGATTGTCAACGAGATGCGGACCCGCGGTGTCAGCCGGGCGGGCGATCTCGCCGACCATTTCGAGGTCAGCGTCAGCACGATCTACCGTGACATCGCTCACCTCCAGGCCTCGGGCCTGCCGATCGAGGGCGAAGCCGGGATCGGCTATCTGCTGCGACCGGGATTCGATATGCCGAACGTGACCTTTACCCACGATCAGCTCGATGCACTGGCCGTCGGGCTGGCGTTTGTGGAAAGGACCGGCGATCCGGTTCTCGCCACCGCTGCTCGCGAAACCCGTGCAAAAATCCAGGCCGGATTGCCGCAGCCGGAGGAACGTCGGCTTGCCGACGCGCCCTATTTCAGCCTGCAGGGCCGCAACAGCGCAACGCACGACGTCGGCCTGCTGAGGGAAGCGATCCGCCGGCGCCAAATCGTCGTGCTCGCCTATCGGGACGGCGATGGCAAACCGTCCGAACGCCGCGTGCGCCCGTTGGTCATCTGGAACCTGACCGATGGCTGGATGTTTTCCGCATGGTGCGAACTCCGAGAGGATTTTCGCACGTTCCGCTTCGACAGGATTGCCCAGCTTTCCGTTCCCGGAGAGACGTTTGACGACGATGCCGAGAAGGGGCTGAATGCCTTCCTGGAACGGGAACGATGTGAAGCGCCGGATCCTGACCGGGGCTAGGCTCTAGAGCCTATCATGGCGAGATTTCGCTCCGGCACCCAGCCCTTTTGTCCCCTTGCATTGGAACAGAACACCCAGCCGTGCAGAACCATTTCGCCCTTCAACCGTTCCCCCTTTTGGCAGGTCAGTTCCATGGCGGTATAGGCCTCTGTTGCGATCGCCGGATCGGAGCCTGCGACAATGCAATCCGGGATCCAGCCTTCTTTTCCTTTCCGGTTTTTCGCCCAGAGCCAGGTGTGGCCGTCCCACACATCTGTTCGCCCATCCAGTTCAATCGGCTCACCTTCCACGACCTCGATCGGGTCTGGATAGGTTGCTGTCCAGCTCTCAAGGACCGAACACTCAAAACGCTCATCGGGGCTGTCATCCGGCGGCATTTGGAACCCTGACATTTTGTGGTCACGAACCGGCGTTTGGCGCCGGACAGACATGAAGCACTTTGACTCGCTTCGCTCTGCGGCGATACTACGTTCGGGAGAGTGCCATGCCAAAGTACCGGGAACCAGAGGGGGCGGCTGGAGAGGTCGGCGAACCAGCCAACACGGACTTAGAGACCGCGCGGCTAAAGCGAGAGCTGAGCGAGGCACTCGACCGGCAGGCTGCAACAGCCGACATTCTTCAGGTCATCAGCAATTCACCAAGCAGCGTTCAGCCCGTTTTCGATACCATTGTTCAAGCCGGCCTGACGCTGTTTCCCGAAGCGACCGTGAGCATCGCCCTGCAGGCTGGCGATCAGGTCGAAGTGGCGGCAATCGCCGGTCCCAAACCAGAGGGTGTCGAGGCGTGGCGCCGACGCTTTCCGGCGCCGCTGCACCCGAAGACATTGCATGGCTATGTCATTCTGAAAGGCGAGGTCGTCGATGTTCCCGACGTCGCCGATGTCCTTGATCGGTTCAGCGCCGGCGCCCAGAATTTTCTCGCATCCGGATACCGGGCGGTGACGATGATGCCGATTTCCCATGGTGACACGACCGTGGGCGTTCTAGCCGTCCTGCGCCTGGCCACCGGGCGGTTGGACAGCGAGCAGTACGGCGTGCTGCAGACCTTTACCGCCCAGGCCAATATCGCCATCGAAACCACCAGACTGGTCAACGAATTGCGTCAGACCAACGATGTTCTGGCAAACGTGTCCGAACAGTTGGCACGATACATGCCGCCACAGCTTTACCAATCGATCATTGCGGGCGAACAACGCGCGGCGATCGAGGCCCAGCGCAAGAAACTGACCATCTTCTTTTCCGACATCGCCGGCTTCACCGAGATCACCGATCAGTTGGAAGCCGAGGAGCTGACAGCACTCCTGAACGAGTATCTCAGCGAGATGGCGAAGATCGCCCAGGCCTATGGCGCCTATTTCGACAAGTTCATCGGCGATGCCATGATGTTCTATTTCGGCGATCCGGAAAGCCGCGGAACCCGGCAAGACGCCTCGGACTGTGTGCGTATGGCCATTGCCATGCAACGCCGACTAGCGGAGCTTCAAGCCGGCTGGCGCGAACAGGGGCTGATCGATCGTCCCTTCGAAGCGCGCATCGGCATCAATACCGGCTACTGCACGGTGGGCAATTTCGGGTCAGAAGACCGCATGGACTACACCATCATCGGCAGCGAGGTGAACCTGGCTGCACGACTGGAGGAAAACGCCGATCCGGGCGGCATCCTGCTGGCGGCCGAAACCTATTCCCTGGTCAGGGACTGGGTCGCCGTCGAAGAGAGGGCGGCCATTGAGGTGAAAGGCTTTGCCAAACCGGTCCGAACATACGCCGTCACCAGCATCGCTGACGAGCAGGCCAGTCGTGATGACCTGATCCATCGGGAGGATACCGGGTTTTCACTGACCATCGACAAAAGCCGATTGAGCGACGACGCACGCGCCGACCTCGTCAGGGAGCTCAAATCCGTCTTGTCGAAGCTGGGAGAATGAGGCGAGCCGAAACGATTGACTTCAGTCGCTATCGCCGTTCGCGGATCAGAAATGCGGTCGCCATCGGGCCCTTCCCCTTGATGTCGATCGTGCCACGGGGCTCCAGTTCGAACCCGTCTCCCAACAGCTCTGCCGTCTCGGCGCTCACTTGTATGCGCCCGGCTTCACCGTGGCTTTCCATTCGTGCGGCGATGTTTACCGTATCGCCCCATAGATCGTAGGCGAATTTCTTCTGGCCGATCACTCCGGCCACGACCGGGCCGGAATGGACGCCAATGCGGATCTTCAGTTCCTTGCCCGTGTCCTGAGCTTCCCCATCGGCGGCGTCGATCATGCGCAGGGCCAGGCGGGCGATTGCCTGCGCGTGGTCAGGCCTTGCGGCCGGAAGGCCCGCAACCACCATGTAGGCGTCGCCGATCGTCTTGATCTTTTCCACACCGATGTCGTCGACCAGGGCATCGAACCGGCTGAAAATCCGGTTGAGCAGGGTCACCAGCGCTTCCGGCGTGGACCGGCCAGCAATTTTCGTGAACCCGACGATGTCGGCAAACAGGATCGTCACCTGCTTATGGCTGTCGGCGATGACCTTGGGATTCTGCTTCAGACGCTCGGCCACCACGGGCGGCATGATATTGTGCAGGAGCGCTTCCGACTTCTGGTACTCCGCCTCCAGAGCCGCTTCCGCCACGTCGACCATGTGGCGATAGGTGAGCGCCACCATCAGCAACAATCCTGCGGTGGATGTTGCGTTGAAGATAGCGAATATCAGTTCCCATAGAGGCGGCAGTTCGGATATGGGGGATACGCTTAATCCCAAGATGATGGCGCCCACGAATGTGACTGCATTGGCGCCCATGACACCCCACTGGACGCGCCGGCTCACCCATTCGCTCAACGTGCAGAAGATGATGCCGACCAGTGCAAACAGAAAGAAACCTGGCCTCAACCCGACCAAAAATGTGGTCAGGACAACACCGAAAATGCTCTGGCCGTTGACCAACAGATAGCCGAGACCGGGCCGACCTGAAAGCAGGCAGTAAAAGCAGAAGGCGATCAGCAGGACACTCGCAACGCTATAGATGGCGAGGACATTTTGACCGATCTGCAGAAAAATCACGGCAGAGACGGCCTGAACGATCATCCAGGCGGTATAACCGATCTTATCGCCGGAAAACGTGCGAGCCTCGCCCGCAGTCAGGTTGGCGGGCACATGAGCGTACCAGGCGATAAGCCGGTTCAGCGCATTCATTTGCCCCCCAAAAGCAAGACTTCGTGCGGGATCAATCTCGCATTGGCTGGAAGCCAAGGCAATGATTGCAAGGTTGGTGCTACTGAATGTCAGCTCAACAATGATGGCGGAATGGCCGTCAATTGCTGGCTATGACGATTCGGCCAGATTTCGTGATCTCGGAAACGTTTCAATCACGGCTTGGTCGAGCAAGCGTCCATGTCTTTTCGCTGCATCTTTGTGAGTGACAAAATCCGGAGGTGGAAACTCGTGCTCCTGATTCCAGTCGTCGCCGGTATCCAGCATCCGTTTCAAAACCCAGTCATCCAAACCGTACAATACATCCGAGTAGGCGGCTTGGCAGACAAGATTGTGGTTTTCGTCCGGATCGACACGTAAATCAAATAGCCACTTTGGGCCGTCCTGATCGCGCACATAAAGCCAGTTCCTGCTGCGGCAGCCTCGCAGGGCGCGCGGGTGGATGTCGCCTTCTAGTCCCCGCGACTGCAGCATAAGCTGATAAAACACCGCTTCGTGGCTTTGTGTCGCAGCGCCAGAAAGTATAGGCCAGAAGCTCTTGCCCATGACGTCTGGCGGAGTCGGCGCGCCGGCCAGGTCGAGCAACGTCGGCATCGCGTCGATCGACAGGTCGATAAGGGCATCCGACACCGCCTTCGCCGCGATCCGGCCCGGCCAACGGGCGATGACCGGAACGTGCATCGCGCCACGATACGCGACCCGCTTGTTGCCGCAATAGTATCCGTGCTGGCCGAGCATGTCGCCGTGATCGCTGAAGAGCAACACGAATGTGTCTTCGGCAATGCCACTGGCGTCCAGCCAGTTCAGGATCCGCCCGACATTCCAATCGACATTCGCGATCATGCCGTAATACTCGGCGATGTACCGCCGGATTTCGGCCTCGGTCTCAGGTTCGCCAGCGGGGATCTCTCGATAGTCGATATGGCTGGAATCCGCGTTCGCCGGGTCGCCACCGAAGTCACGCGTGACAATCTCCGCCTGGACTTTGCGCTGCAAATCCGGATTTGGGACGCCTTTGGGCAGAGGTACCTCTTCGGGCCGATACAGGTACTTCCAATTATCCGGAATCCGCATGGGGTGGTGCGGCGGTCCGAAGCAGAGATAAGCGAAGAACGGGCGGCTGTCGCCGGCGTTCGCCCGATCCATGAAATCGATCGCCTGGTCGGTCTGATAATCCGGCTCGTGGCGCGGGCAGTGATAGGGCTGCCCGTCGTCATAGAAGTAAATCGAGCGGTCGTATTCGTGGCCTCGATTGAATCCCACGAAGGTTTCAAAGCCGCAACGGTCGGGCCCCGGCGGCACAAAGCCGGGTTTGGGCCCGCCATAGAGGTGCCACTTTCCAATATAGCCCGTGTTGTAGCCGGCATCGGCCAGATGGTGCGTCAGGAATTTCTGGTTGGTGGGGATCGGAAAGTGATTGGCGTGCACGCCCGCCGCGTGTGCGTATTTCCCGGTCAGAAAGGACCCCCGAAAGGGTGTGCACAACGGTGTCGAGACGTAGGCCTCGGAAAAACGCATCCCCTCGAGCGCCAGCCGGTCAATGTTCGGTGTTCGGATCAGGGGATTGCCCGTGCAACCGAGTGCATCCTCACGCAACTGGTCCACATAGATGCAAAGGATGTTGGGCTTGTTCATGGTTCCACGATTGCGTTTGGCAAGACCGCAGTGTCGATATAGGTGGCGATATCGCCGATATTCTGCATGTCGGGATAGGGGAACTGAACTTGCAGACCCCAATCGTCCCCCGTCGCCGCCATGTGCGCCGCCAGACGGTCATCCAGGATCTGCATGACGTCCTCATACGCGGCGTCGTCGGCAAGATTGTTCAACTCATCCGGATCGGCCTTCAAGTCGAAGAGATACTTCCGCCGGCCCGGCTTGCGGCAATACATCCAGTCCCTTGTGCGTATCCCGCGTTCGGGGATTCGCATGTAATCGGCCGGCTCGCCTCCGCCGGTCTGCGACAAGAGCTCATAGAACACCGCGTCGCGCAGGGACGCTTCCTCCCCTTCGAAGACCGCCATCTGGTCAATGCCCTGCACCGTCTCAGGGATGGGCAGGCCACACATTGAAAGGAGCGTCGGCATCGTGTCGATCGAGACATCGTATAGCGCGTCGATCCTGCGGGCCTCGACGAACCGCCGAGGGTAGCGCACCAGGAACGGCACCTGCATGGCCTCGCGGTAGGGCGAGCGTTTGATGCCGCAGAAGTGCCCCTTCTGGCCGTGCATATCACCGTGATCGCTCAGGAATATCACGATGGTGTCCTCAGTCAGTTGAGCACGATCGAGCCAATGCAGGATCCGCCCGACATTGTGGTCGATGTTCGATACCAGAGCGTAGTACTCGGCGATGAAGCCGCGGATTTCCTCTTCGGACTCGGTCTCCCAGATACCCTTGGTGCAATCACCCACCTTGCTCCAATTCAGGCCGTTTTCGTCTCCGCCCTGGTCCATCTCCAGCTTCCAACGCTGAACCTGAGCCTGCAGGACGGGATCCGGCACGCCCTGCGGCAAAGTAATCCGCGCGGGGTCGTACATCCGTCGCCAATATTCGGGCATGTCATTGGGGAAATGCGGCGTACCAATGCAAAGCATGACAAAAAACGGGTCGTTCGCTGCGTGGCAGTCGCCGAGGAAGTCGATCAGGTGATCGGTCTGGAAATCCGGCTCGAATCTCGGGCAGTGATAGGGCTGCGGTGTTTCTTTGTAATAGACTCCCTGGAGGTATCGGTGCCCGCGATTAAACCCGATGAAGTGGTCGAACCCGCAACGCGCTTTGCCGGGCGGCACGAAGCCCGGCTTGTGGCTGCCGCCGAGGTGCCATTTGCCGAAATAGCCGGTGCGATAACCCGCCTCCTTGAACGATTGCGCCAGAAAATCCTGATCCAGGTCGATCTGTAGGTTGTTCCCGAAGACCCCGTGACTGTGCGAATACTTGCCTGTCAGCAGCGATCCGCGAAACGGCGAACAGAGCGGTGTCGCCACGAAGGCATTCATGAAGTGCAGCCCTTCGCTTGCAAGCCGGTCGAGGTAGGGCGTTTTGACGTCGGGGTTTCCAGCGCATCCCATTGCATCGGCTCGCATTTGATCCACGTAGATGCAGAGGACGTTTTGCCGTTCGGTCATTCCGCGGATTTCCCTTTGAAGAGGCGCTCTTTGACGGGCTCCCAAAGGATCAGAGCAATCAGGATGCCGTAGATCGTCAGCGCGATCGGTGTGTTGAAGATGTCGATAAAGCTGCCGCGGGAGACCACAAAGGACTGGCGCAGAGCCGTCTCGAAGATCTCGCCCAGTACGAAGCCGATTGCGAGCGGCGCGATGGGGAAGCCCAGCTTGCGTAGCAAATAGCCGAAGATGCCTGCCAGGATCATCACCTGGATGCCGAACAGGTTTCCGGTCACGCTGTAGGTGCCAAGGAAACAGAGGATCAGCACGGACGGGATCACGATCTGCGCCGGGATCGCCACGATCTTCGCGGCGAAGCGGATAGTGATCAATCCGATGAAGATCATCAGGATGTTGATCACAAACAGACCCAGGAAGATCGAGTACATCAGGTCCGGGCGGTCGGAGAACAGTTTCGGTCCGGGCACCAGCCCCTGGATCAGGAACGCACCCAGCAGAACGGCAGCCGCCGGGCTGCCGGGCACGCCGAGCGTCAAAGTGGGCACCAACGCACCGCCGATGGTGGCGTTGTTGGCGGTCTCGGGTGCAACAATGCCCTCAGGGATACCGGTGCCGAATTTCTCGGGGGTTTTGGAACGCCGCTTGGCCTCGGAATAGCTGAAATACGCGCCGACCGCCGCGCCCTCGCCCGGGATCACGCCAATGACCGTTCCGATAATGGACGATCGCAGTATCAAGCCTTTCAATCGATTCAGGACCTGAAGGGACGGCAAACGAGCGCGCAGGCTTTCGGCATCGAACCTGGCGGCCCGGATATTGTACTCGGCCTGAATGAACATTTCAGAGACCGCGAAAACCCCCAGAAGGAATGGCACGAAGGGCATGCCCTCATAAAGGTGGTAACTGCCGAACAGATACCGCGTGGTGCCGTTTACCGGATCGACACCCCAAGTGGTCAGGAACAGTCCGATAGCAGCGGCGATGATACCCTTTACCCAGTCGTCACCGGCCACGCGCACCACGACCAGCAGCCCGAATATGGAAATTGCCAGATATTCGCGGGGCCCGAACTGCACCGCGATGCTCGCCAGAAGCGGTGCCAGTATCGCCAACGCCAGGGCACTGAAAAGGCCACCGATCATCGAGGATGTCAGCGACAGCCCGAGAGCCTCACCGCCGCGACCGGCCTTGAACATCTTGTGCCCGTCCAGAACCGTCGCCATGGCCGATCCGGTACCAGGTATTCCCAGCGCGATAGCCGAGATCGACCCGCCATAAGTGGCCGCCGAATAGATCGCCAACAGCAGAATCAGCGATGGCACGATGTCCATGTAGAAGGTGAAGGGCAACGCGATGGCGATGGCGATTGGCGGACCCAGGCCCGGTAAAATGCCGATCACCAACCCAAGAACAATGCCAACAACAAGCAACAGGAGGCTCGTCGGGTCGATCAGATGTCCGATGCCCGCAAGAAGGGCGCTGGGACCGCCGGCCATGATGCGCCCCTACAACTGCACGCCGAGACCGGCTACGAAGAGCAGGCCAGCCAGGGGGCCGAAAAGAAGGGCGACGGCATACATCCACCAGACCCGCACGGCGAAGAGCACCGCGCAGGCCAAGCCGAACCCCGCCGACATCACAAAAAAACCAAAAAACTCCCAAGTGTAGAGCGCGCCAAAGAGCAACAAAGCCAATCCCGCGACCCGAAGGGCGGTAGAGCCGCTGCCATAGAAAGCGGAATTCTCCGTTGAAGCGACGCCCCGCACAATCAACAGGATGCACCCCACCGCGACGATCCCCATCAACGCGACCGGGATCACATTGGAATCGAGCATCGTGGATCCGACACTTGCCGCCGTATCGAACCCGGAGGCGATCCAGATCATGGCCAGGGCGGTCGCAAAGAGCAGAACGGCAAAGCCGATATTGACAATGCGCATCGTCATATTTTCGCTCGCTGAGTGCCACTTGAGTCAAGAAGCGGGGTGCGCCAAGACCAGCCGCACCCCGCCAGAGGCATCACTGCTTGGCCAGGCCAAGTTCAGTGATGATGGGCTCATAGAGGGCCCAGCCCTCTGCAACCAAAGCCTGTGTCTCGTCGACGCCGCCAACCCAGGTGGGGATGGTGTATTTCTCGACCGAGGCACGGTAGGCATCGTTGTTCATGACTTTTTCGGCCGCCGCGATCAGCCTCTCCATGATCTCGATTGGAGTTCCGGCTTTGACAGCGTACCCGCCATTGATCCAGCTGTCAGAAGGCTTGCCCGTGAGTTCTTCGACGGTTTTGACCTCGGGGAGGTATCGCTCGAAATGCGGCAGTCGCCGATCCAGGATGGCGAGCGCACGGATCTCGTCCCCGTAGGCGGCCTGCTGTTTGAGCTGGCCGATGGCCGCGACGGTCTGGCCGCCGATTAAGCCCGCCATGGAGTTTGGGATCGACTTTTGCGCCAACACCTGCAGGTTTACGTCAAACAGCATGTTCAGTTGCGCAACCGACATGTGGGGCGGGGCGCCGATGGCATTGATACCAACCAGAAGGTCATCGGCCCCGGCCGCCTCCATGAACTGTTCGAAGGTCTCGTATTCCGAGTCGCCCTTGACGTAGAGCACGTTGGAATTCGTCGCATCGTGGAAAATAGGAACAATGGCTTCACGCGGATCGTAGGGCACATCCCGCATGATCGGGTTCGTCACCAATGTCGGAGCGACCCAGCGCAGCAACGTGTAGCCGTCGGCATCCTCGCCCAGAAACTTCATAACGGCCGGAACCGTCCCGCCACCCGGAACGTTGATGGAATTCACGGGAACACCCAGCTCTTTCGACAGACCTTCGTTCTGAATGCGTGTGATAATATCGAGGTTGCTTCCCGCGGGGAACGGGATGATGACGTTAATCGGTTTGCCTGGATAGTCATCAGCCTGCGCTATCGCGGCGATCGACGCCATGGCAGCGCCAAAAACTATGGACTTCAGCTTAGCAAACATATCATGTCCTCCCTCTGCGATTGTCCTGTGCTGCTCCTCCCAAAAGCAGCACATCACCTTGATCAACAGGGAGTCTACGCAAGATCATGCTATTTTTGTATTGATTGTTTTAGGCTTTTGTATTCGAAAAACGAATGCCACTTCAGGCTTGAAACTGTGTGTGCCTTGCCTGCCATTCATCCGCGCTGCCGACCAGTTGCTCTACAAAAGCCCGTTGCGCATCAGAGGCGGAACGATCCCGCAGTTGAAAGCATCCGTAGTAGAGTTCTATCGCCGGATGATAGGGCACAAATGCCACCGTTCCCCCGAACCAATCGCAACTCAAGGGTTCGCAAATGGCCACGCGGTCGCCGGTCGAAACCAGGCGCATTGCCGTCACGGACATCTGAACATCGAGCGGCCCGGGCTCCGAAGTGGGCCAGCCTTGACCGGCATGCACCATATGCGGAAGAATCGGCCGCCCCTGATCCAGCAGAAGCTCACGCGGCGAGATGTCGTCTACGGTTGCATCTTTCCTTTTTGCCAGCGGATGCGACACGGGCACCGCCAAAGCCGCATTGAGGCGCAGAAGTTCAGTGTCGACGAGCGCAGGATGCTCTGACGGGCCTGCGCTCACTCCGATCTCGGCGCGCCGTCCTACCACGGCCGCTTCGATTTGTGTCCTCAGGTTCCACTGGACTCGCAGTTCCACATCAGGATGGTCCTGCGTGAATTGATTGATGGCGGTGATGAAGAAGTCAGAGTTGAGAACGGGCGGCGTGGCACTGACTCGTATCCTCTCTCGTTGGCTGGTCGAAATGCCCCGTGCAATCCAGCTGAGCTCCTCGAGCCCCAGCAAGGTGCCTTCAACTTCGCGATAGAAACGTTCGCCCAGTTCGGAGGGCACCAAGCGATTGTTGCCGAGCCTTTCGAACAGCCTAAAGCCCAGCGTCTCCTCAAGCATCGAGATTTGCCGGCTGATTGTCGGCTGCGACAGGTTCAGTGTTTCAGCGGCCCGCGTGACGCTCCCCGTTTCAACAAGGGCGCGGTAGGCTCGAAGCTGTCTGTTGCTGATCCTCCCCGACAAGCTGCTCCCTTCCGTGGTATGAAGCCCGTTCCAGGCTGTACCCTAACCCACAACGCGCGACGCCGGTTATGCATCAATTCAGCGAGTAGAGTTGCTTGGCGGCTTGTTTACGAACTCACCGACATATTGAGTCAAGAATCTGTCGGAGAACAAGTGTGCGACCGGAACTGATCGGCCGTCAAACGTTCCACACAATCCTGAAGCCTTGATGCGAGGTCGTGCTGTCTGGAGAATTTCCGGTACGCGCTGCAATCCTGTACCGGTAACAATAGCTGCGGTGACACAGAAATGAACCGCCCTTCAGCACTCTGAACCCACGCATGAGATCCAACCTCTTGCGCACGCGCTTCTTGAGCGATTTCACCCGAAAGGTGTCTGCCGTCCATTCCCAAACGTTGCCCGACATGTTGTACAGTCCGTAGCCGTTCGGCTCGAAAGACATGGCCGGGGCCGTCGTTGCCCAACCGTCCGCCTTGGTATTGTTTTCCGGGAAACGTCCCTGCCAGATGTTGCAGGGAAAATAGTCGGTATCGTTCGGTTCGCGATCACCCCAAGGAAATTTGACCTCTCCCAGCCCCCCGCGTGCCGCGTGCTCCCACTCGGCTTCGGTTGGCAATCGTCCGCCGACCCAATGCGCGTAGGCGACTGCGTCGTTCCAGGATACATGTACCACCGGATGATCGGGGAACCACGCCTCGTCGGAGGTGCTCGGCCCTCGGACATTGCGCCAGTTGGCACCATCCACCCGCCGCCACCACTCAAAAGCAGCAACGCCTTGGGTGTATTGGATATCTCCAGGTATGTCGGACCAAAATACGAATGACCAGCCAAACCGTTCGGCATCGGTAATGTAGCCGGTGGCGTTCACGAATTCGGCAAACTGATCGTTCGTAATCGTGGTCTGGGATATGCGAAATGGTTTCAAATCAACCAGGCGAATTGGCTCTTCCCCGTCATCGCTGATCTGAGGATCCCGAGTCCCGAGCAAAGCCCGGCCACCAAGTATCTCGCCACCCAGCACGCTCATTTGGTTTTGGTCAACTGTACCAACTCGAGCCGACGTACCGTTCGAAGGGCGGGAAGGGCAGCAACAAACTTTCGGCATCCAAAAATCCGCCTTTGGCGAGGTTCAATTTTTGTCTAACGCGACTTATGCTCTCAGATGTCTGCTTAACCCAATACTTCAATTTGCATACAATTGAAAAGTTGTTCGCGGCTTGAGCGTTCTTGCCCAAACAGTGAACGGACATTGCGGATAGAGAGTTGCAGCGGCAGTTCTTCTCGACCTCGTCGATCATCTGTTTCCGAGGGGAGCTTGCATTGGGGTTGTCACAATAACTTGTGCGGACAACCATTGTCTTCTGTGAACCGGACCACCAGTTGGCCGCCCGGCCCACTGACGAGTTCGGCGGAAACGCAAGCGAACAGAGCTGAGACGGCGCTGATCGATCTTGCTGTCTACGAATTCCTTTTGTGATGCTGAGGGAGGCTGTCCCGATAACCCGATCAATCACTGGAGACGGCCTGAACGATCATCCAGGCGGTATAACCGATCTTATCGCCGGAAAACGTGCGAGCCTCGCCCGCAGTCAGGTTGGCGGGCACATGAGCGTACCAGGCGATAAGCCGGTTCAGCGCATTCATTTGTCCCCCAAAAGCAAGACTTCGTGCGGGATCAATCTCGCATTGGCTGGAAGCCAAGGCAATGATGGCGAGATTGCAGACGCTGTTGCCAAGATCTCAGCTGTGACCGGCTACAACGCCTCCACGTTGCCGTCGACGCCAAGAGACTGGCCGGAAACGTTGACGCCTGCGTCCGAAAGCAGAAACGCCACCATCGCGGCGACATCCTGAGGACTTGTCATACGCCTGAGCGAGATATTCTGAAGATAGCGATCGGTCATCTCCGCCACGGATATGCCGACTTGTGACGCCCGATCCGAAATGACCTTGTCGATGCGCGGGCCCTCCACGATCCCCGGGAGGATCGCGTTGACGCGAATGCCATAGGGGCCCAGCTCCTTGGCAAGACTCTGGGCAAAACCGATGACGCCGAACTTGGTCGCGGAATAGGGTGTGCGGAAAGCATAGCCATGGCGTCCGGCCGCAGACGACATGGCCACGATCGACCCACCGCCCGCCTGTTTCAGCATCGGAACGGCACGGCGGGCAACAAGAAACTGGCCAGTCAGGCCGACATCCAGACAGGCGCGCCAATCAGCCGGATCGATCTCCTCCACGCCGCCGGTCGGTCCGGCAATCCCGGCATTGTTGATCAACGCATCGAGCCCGCCAAATTTTTCGCCAACCGAAGCGAAGAACCGGTCAACATCTTCCTCGGCGCAAACGTCAGCCTTCTCGACAATCTCGAACCGACCGGAAACCGCTTCGATCGCGCTGTCGGACACGTCACAAACCGCGATGCGCGCTCCCAGTTGATCCAGGGTTTCCGCGATTGCAAGGCCGATTCCACCGGCACCCGCGGTCACGACTACACGCTGGCCGGCGAGGCCGGACAACAACTCGCTTGCCGTTGACGGGGCCTTTGCTGTCATTGCTTGCGCCTTTCACCTTCCTATCGATTACGCACCGGGTTCGCCCATCATGCTACACGTTGTCAAATAGCCATGGGCACATCGTTATGGAAACCTGGTTGCAGTCGCAATCGTTGGCGTCACCAGCCGGACCGAAGGTTCATAGACATTTTCAATCAGGGTCATTTGATTAAACGATTTCAAATGGTGCCATCGGCTCCCCACATGGAACATACCATTGTTTTGCGGAGCCGGATCATGACTATAAACGAAATTGAGTTTGCAACGCGGGGCCAGGTGAATGCCCGCCGCAACTACCTGATGGGGCTGTGGGCCGGCCGCATGCTCGGCTATTCCGACCGGGACCTGTCAGACTATGTGCACGATGTGATGAGATCGGATTTCCTGGAACCGGGACCTCAGGATGTTGTGCGCAAGCTGCGCCGAGACTTGTCGGGCATCGGCATGGAGATGACGGAGGCTGAAATTCTGCGGCAACTGCAGATGACCGAGCGGAGCGTTCGCGCCGAACTTCACGCCACCGATTGAGCAGGCGGTCATGCAACGAGCTTGACCTTACGGAAGGTGCGCGTCCAGCTTCCAGATCATGATAGGCTCCTGACGACCTTTGACGGTCGTGGTCTGGTCCTGGGCCAGCGCCGATAGCAATTTGGAAGCCGCTCCCGTTTCTTCCTTTACCCGGTCGACGAGATCGGAGCTCACCACGAGGGGGCTGCCGACCCGACGCGTCAGCCGCTCCAGGCGGCTGGCCACGTTGACGGTGTCGCCGACGACGGCGAACTCAAGGTGATGTTCGTCGCCTATATTGCCGGTCACCACTTCGCCGAAATGCAGACCGATGCCGATCCGGACGGGCGCCTCGCCCCTGGACTGTCTCTCCTGATTCCATTTTTCGATCTCATCGATCATGGCGTAGGCGCAGCTAAGTGCATTGGAGGCGTCATTGGGGCCGGTTTCCGGCGTGCCGAAATTTGCCATGAGAGCATCACCGATATACTTGTCGATGGTTCCACCATGTTCGAAAACGGTCCCGGCCATGCGTTTGTGAAACTCACGCAACAGTTCGATCACGCCCTGGGCACCGATCCGTTCTGCGGTCTGTGTGAAATCGACCATGTCGACGAACAGGATCGCAATCTTGCGCGTGTCGACTTCTTCCAGAGTGCTGTCACCCGAGGCAAGCCGATCGACCATGTTCGGTGAGAAGTAGCGCGACAGGTTGGTGCGCGCCGCCTCGCTGGCAATCTGACGCCGCAGGAGCCTTCGGGATCGCCAGACGGCAACGGCGACGATGGCGCTCAGCAGACCCAGAAACAGAATGCGATTGTACCAATGCGTCAGGGAAACGAACTGCCTCGATGAGGTGATCGCCACGCGCTCTTCATCGGTGAAGCGACTGGAATCCAGAAGTTGGGCCAGGGTGAAGGACATCGACTCAGGCAGCGAGATAACCCACAGCATGCCAAGGCTCCACGCCACACAGGCGACGAAACCGATCCACAGCACCAGATAGGGCGAATAGCTGATCGCCATGCCGGCCACAAACAGGCAGAGATAGAGAAAACTCGGCAGTTGGAGATTGAACTGCGGTGTCAGTGTCGACGGAAACATCGAGCCCGGAACCATCAGGATGTAGGTCAGCAGCAGGACGTCGATCGTGAAGAACACGGCCATGATGTTCAGTCCCGACAGACCGAAGCGCCTGAGCAGCAGTGGCAGCACTCCGAGGACGGCGAACAGCGCCAGAATGCCAGCATAGACCACGGCATATTCGGCGCGCGTCCCGACAATCGCCCAGATCAACAGAATGCCCAGGACGATGAACCGCGCGAACAGCACCAGCACGAGACCCGACTGTTCCTCGCTGCTCAGCGCTTCTTCCAATCGCTCCTGTGATCTGGATCGGGGCTTCTGCTTACGCCTCGATCCAAAGGAAATGGCCATGAACCCCCCGCCGGATGCCCGTTCGAACCATAGGAGACGGAGTTGCCGTGTGTCCACCAGCGGCCCTCTTCGCAAAGGAGCGGCCAGCGCATCCGCAAAACCGCAGGCAGCTTACCCGCGACTGCGCGTGGTTGACGGACAAAACAAGCACTTCAGATTGTCGTCACTATCAGACATCATTCAGAAAGGCCCGCACTTCGCTGACAAAACCCGGCCAGGCAGCCTCGTCTTCGAGCAGAATGTGATTGTTACTGTCCAGAGCGACAAAGCGCGCGCCGGGGATGCCCTCGGCCAGCGCCTGCCCCTCCTGGAAAGGTGCAACGGCGTCATTGCGCGCGTGCAGCACCAGTGTCGGGGCCCGAACAAGCGGCAGAAGTTCGGAGACGTCCATCTGGCTCATCGCAAGACGCAGGCGACTGGCATTCTCCGGCGTCGCGCTCACCCGCATCAGTTCGGTGTACCAGTCCAATTGTTCCTTGGTTCCTCCGGGGATCAGATTGGACGTATACATTGCCCGAAGGCCGGAGCGATCTTTGCCCCAATCCAGCCGGATCAGGGTGTCGACCGCGTCCGATATTTCACGGCTGTCACCATCTCTCCTGGCGGCACCGCGGATGAAACCGCCGCAAAGAACCAGTTTGCTGACCCGCTCCGGATGGCGCGCCGCGTAGGCAATCGAAATCGCACATCCCTGCGAGATGCCAAGCAGGGGAAACCGATCCAGTTCGAGCCTGTCCGCGACTGCCTCCAGATCACTCACGAAGGCGTCGAAGGAAATGTCATCGATGTCCCGATCGGAAAGACCATTGCCCCGCTGATCAAATCGAATGAAGGTGTGATCCCGTGAAAACTCGCGAAGGTAATGGCGCCAGACCGGGCTTTGCCATTCGTATTCCAGATGGGTCATCCAGTTGGGAGCTTTGATCAGCGGCGGCCCGTCGCCGACGGTCGCATAGGCAATCCTGATTCCATCGAAGGCCCGACAGAACCGGATGTGTTGTGTTGTGACCGGCTGCACCGGTCGGTGATCCTCGTTTTGTGCAGACTGTCGGCCTCCCGAAACTTCGTGGTACGCACGCCGGGTCTCCGCTTCCGGCGTTACACCCAGTTCGCGTTCGAGCAATTCGCGGCACTCTTCATACTGAGCCAGCGCCAGACCGAAGCGTCCCGTCGCGCCATAGCTCATGATCAGGGCACGATGGGCCCCTTCGTGCAGGGGATCTATGGCAAGAGCCTTGTGCGCCACGTTTATCGCGTCATCATGCCTGCTAACGCCAAGATAGTGCTTGAGCAGCTTCGCCATCGATGACAAGGCAGCATTGTCCAGGCGCGCCCGCTCGGCCGAAACCCAGGAATCAAATCCGTCTTCACGCAGCGTGAAACCTTGAAGGAATGCTCCCCGATAAAGCGCGAAGGCCTTTTCATGGTTCGCTATAGACCCGCCAGCCGTCGCAATCTCGAAGTCGGAGGCATCACACAGGATCCGCTCCGGCTCTAGACGCAGGTCATCGCCCACAGCGACGGGACCCAGGTCTGCCGGCAACGATTCCCGAATGGCGAACAGGGCCTGGCGGAGACTGCCTCGGGCCTGGGCTTCGCCCGTCCTTCCCCAAAGCAGTGCACACACTTCATCCCGGGAGCGGACCTTTCCGGCGGGCATGGCGAGATAGGCAAGCAGTGCTTTGGCCTTGTTCCGGGAAACAACAACAGGTGCTCCGTCGATCCTGGCGTCGAAGGGTCCAAGCAAACTGAGACGCAATTGCGACATCGGGATCGCTCCAGCAGCATACGCTGCCCATCCTAGGCGCGCGGTGGTCCGTATCGCAATCGCCCAGTAGAAATTGTAACGCACAAATAACGGCGCATGGGACGACCCGTAACGGCGGTGTAACGGGCAGCGCCTACGTTCGGCGTTGTCATGTCCACGCTCATCAGAACTGTCATTACCTGGATTTCCGCACTGATCTTGATTGGCCTATCTGGAGGCACATGGGCCAACGAGATCGGCAGGGGTCATTGGTCCATGTCCAACAACGTCCTTGCTCTGGAAGGCGAGATATTGCCCAAAAGCCCGCGGCAGTTCCATCGCCTGTTCTCATCGGCCTTGCTGTCGACCCCCTATCCGGAACCGGTACGCATCGAACTGGACAGCCCGGGCGGAGACCTGAATGCCGCACTGAAAATCGTGCGGATCATCAATTCGGCGCAAGTGCAGAAAACAACCGTGAGCGTCACAGTTGGGAGCGGCAAACGATGCTTTTCCACCTGCCTGATCCTGTTGGCCGCCGGCGATCGACGGGAAGCGGCCTCTGACGCACTCCTCCGCTTCCCGGGGTCGGAAAAGTCGTCCCGGAGCGTGAGGATCCTGAGCGGCATCGCGAATGTCGATCCGGATCTGGCTAACTATCTGCTGAAGACCAGTCGCCCGGCCAAAGCCCGTATGGCCAACCAACTGGATCCTGTCTTTTCAGATTTCGTGCGTCTGATCGACGACTGACGCCGGTGGATGTGCGAACCCGGGACTCTGACTCTTCAGGTCTGCGGGTCTGGAGTTCCGGTCTCGACGAGCCGCGAATCCAGAAGTTGGCCTTCACGCGCCAGGATCGGATGCGCCACCGAGATCACCCAGGAATGGAGCTCCTTGATTAGATAAGCGGTCTCCAGATGCTTGTCGCTGGTGCTCATGCTGTTGATTTTGCCCTCGCTGAGGCGCTTCAGATGGCGTTTGCGGCTCTTGCGTTCGAGCCGCGCCATGTCGGCCTTTTCCTGCAGCAACCGCCGCGCGCCATCCACATCGCCACTGATCAGCACATTGGCGGCCGTCTTGAGGTTTCTGGCCACTTTACGGTGCAGGTGTTCCAGTTCCTCCCGTCCTTCGGTACTGAACGACTGGCCTGCCTCGTGCATCTCTTCGGCCAGAATCAGCAATCGCTTGACGATGATGTCGCCGGCGGCCTCCAACGCGATGGCGTAATCGACCAGTGCCCGCAGCTCTTTGCGTTCTGACCGGTTCAGCATGTCGGATGGAAGATCGGCCATGTATCTGCGCACGCCATCGAGGGCTGCGTTGACCGCGTCGTCGCGAGCCTGAATGCTGCTGGTCCGTTCCGGATCCGCCTTGGCGTAGAGTTCCATGACCGGATCAAACATATCGCCGATGACGTCCGACATGCGCAGCACTTCACGACGAAGATTGGCAATCGCGTCGGAACCGTTGTCGGGCGCTGTGTCGGGCAGAACAGATCGAAAATCCGGCGTGTCAGCCTTGGGCGCTCCCAACGGACTAGACGGAAGCAAAGCCTGCATCGGCCGTTCAAGAATAGATGCGATTGGAATGAACACCAGCAACACCGCATTGAAGGCGATATGCAGCATTACAAGACCCTGCGCCCCGTAGGTCGATAGGATCGGAACCGGTGCGCCGGTGGCATTGAAACCGAGCAACGCGATCAGCGCGGCTGTTCCCCGGATAATCAGGTTGGCAACGGGAATACGCCTCGCTTCCGGTGTAAAATCACGACTCAACCAGACTGGAATCAGGGCCGAGCCGAGGTTTGCTCCCAGCACAAGCGACAGGCCGACGGAAACGGGCAGTGCGCCGATCGCCACAACAGTGACGCACATCAGGATCGCCGCGACCGACGAATGCATGACGAAGGCGAGTGTGGCTCCGGCAATGAAGGCGGTCAGGAAATCGCGCTCGAGGTAACCGGCAATCGCCGGAAGGAAGCCGCTGTCGCGGATTGGATCGACGGCCGTGCGCAACAATTCAAGCGCCAGCAATATCAGCGCTATGCCCAGCATGATGCGTCCGGCATGGCGCAGTCCGCGTCTTTCCGTCTTGAGAAAAAGCGTACCGCCGGCGGCGAGCAGCACCGGCGCCAGCCATTCCAGTTTCAACGAAAGAACCTGGATGATGACGGCCGAGCCAAGGTCTCCCCCCAGAACCAGGGCCACCGCAGGGACAAATCCGATCACCCCACCGCCGGCAAAGCCGGAAACCAGCAGTGTCACTGCCGCTGAACTCTGCAGCAGGATGGCAAGCACCATGCCAACGGGCGCAAGATAGAGTGGCGATCGGCCGGATGTGACAAGCTGCTCCAACGCGTTGCCGAAGGCCCGCTCAATGCCGGTCCTGACCATGCGGACCGCAAAAAGAAGCAGCATCGTTGCGCCTAAGAGCTGGACAACGAATGTCACTATGATCATTCAGAAAACCTCCAAATCTCCTGAAAAAACAACAGGGACCGGCCAATCGTCCCGAGGTTTCAGGAAGAGGTACTATTTCTAAGCCGGCCAGGGCAAGGAGTACGTTTTCACATTGGTGAAGAACTTCATGGCTTCGATCACGCCTTCCTTGACGCTATTGCTGTCCCGGATCACCCTAGTAAAAGGCGTGCGTCAGGATATGGCGTCCTGCAGTCGGGCAACGGCGACGAACGTTTCCTTTGAACCGACGAAGTTCCTGCCGCGTTCACCGGCAAAGGCCTCGTCGATGATCACCCGGCTCTTGTCCGGGGAGATGCCGTAGTCGGCGAAACGCGTGCCGACGCCGAGATCGCTGAGGAAATCAGCGAGCAGGTCAGCGCCCGCCTCCAGGTCGTTTCCGAATATCTCGCGCAAAGCAGCGCCGCGGAATCCATCGATGCCAGCAACGGATCGAAGCACCGTTGGCAATGTGAATGAGCACGCAATGCCGTGCTGCACACCCCAGCCGAGCGTGATCGGATAAGAGATGTTGTGGGCGATCGCCGTCTTGGTGTTCGAGAAGGCCAAGCCGGCGAACAGCGACGCTTCCGCCATGGTGCTGCGCAATTCGAGATTGCCCAAATCACGCAGCAGGTTTGGCAGAGTCTTCAGGATTAGTTTCGATGCTGCGACCGCATGGCGCGCCGAGACCGGGTTGGCATTCACGTTCCAGATGCTCTCAAGTGAATGCGACAGCGAATCCAGACCGGTCGCAAGCGTCAGTCCGCGCGGCTTGCTCACCATCAGCACCGGATCAACCAATGCTGTTTCGGGGTAAAGCCGGGAATGGGCGAGTGAATATTTCTTGCCCTGAGCTTCGTTCCAAACGGTCGCCCAGCAGGTCACCTCACTGCCGGTGCCGGCCGTCGTCGGGACAGCAATGATGGGCAGGAATGAGAAGGCGTCAGCGCCGTCCTTGGTCTCCAGAAAGCGTGCGACTCGATCGAAGTCGCCCCCTGCTGCGGCAAAAACCTTGGCCGAATCGATGACGGAACCGCCACCGAGTGCAACGACGACGTCGACCTCCGCGCCACTGTTGGAGAACCGTGAGGTTTGGGCGCGAAGCAGCTCGTAATCCGGATTCGGCGATACATCATTGATCGCCAGGGTCGGTGCGCCAGCCACTGCCGCAAGTTGGGCGGCGAGATCTTCAAAAGGGGCGTCGGAGTAGGTCACCAGCGCGTAGCGTCGCCCCCCGATCAAATCGGAAAGGCTCGCAAACCGCTCGCACCCGAAGACGGTGTTCACCGGATTGTGGTAGGTCCACATGAATTGCCTTTCACACTCTCGCCTTAGCCGATCCGCAGCGCGAGACGGCGCTGCCTATGATTTCTTCTTCTTCTTTTTCTTCTTCTCTTTTTCCTTCACCAGGAACCCGGCCTTGCCGGCATAGCCCTTGACGATTGCCTCGCGCTCGTCGTGGCCGAGCACGTCATCCACGTTGTCGAACAGGTAAGGACAGATCTTCTCGACCTCATCGATTACACGTTCCGGGCCACCCTTGCGGTTGAGGCGAACGACCTCTGCGGTCTTCGGCAACCGCTCTTTTTCGTAGACGTAGAGCGCCTCGCGCGGATGTTCGGCGGCGGCGAGCGCGTCGCTCAGGCAGCGGGCGTCGAGGATCGCCTGCGAGGCACCGTTGGATCCGACGGGATACATGGGGTGAGCGGCGTCACCGAGCAGGGTGATGCGGCCGTGCGTCCAACGGGGCAGCGGGTCGCGGTCGGCCATCGGATATTCGTAGATCGCCGGCGTTGCGCGCACCAGGCCTTCGATATCCATGCCAGGAATGGCAAACCGCAAGGCATGCGGCAGCACCTCTGAGAGATGGCTGACCTTCGACCAGCTCTTTTCGGGCGGCGGTGCGGCATCGCCGTCGGCGACGCGCACGCCGACCACCCAGTTGGTCAGCTGCTTGCCGTTTTCCGGCGGTGCAATCGGATAGAGCACGAACTTGCCCCCCATGCCGCCGCCGATGGCCATGGTCTCGCCGTCCTCCCAGATCGGCCAGTCGGTGGCGCCCCGCCACATGATGACACCGTTCCAGCTTGGCGGTCCCTCGTCGGGATAGAAGGTCCTGCGGCCGACGCTGTGAATGCCGTCGGCACAGATCAGCACGTCGCCGCGGACCGTGTGGCTGTTACCGCCATCGACGGAGTTGACGAACTGGGCGGTGACACCACCCTCGTCCTGCATGAAACCGGTCAGGCGGGCGCCGGTTTGCACCGTCTCGGATCCGAGCCGCTCGACCACGGCGTCGTAGAGCACTTTCTGCAGGCGGCCGCGGTGAATGGAGAATTGCGGTGTGTCGTGGCCGGCATGAAGTCCGCGCGGCTCGCGCCACACTTCCTGGCCATGCTTGGTCAGATAGCGCAGTTCGCGGGTGCGGATCGCCACTTCATCAAGCCGGTCGAGCAGGCCGAGGTCGGCCAGTTGTTCGATGGCGTGGGGCAGCGTGTTGATGCCGACACCTACTTCGCGCACCCTGGAGGCCTGTTCGAAGATGCGGGCGCGGATACCGCGCTTGTGCAGCATCAATGCTGTCGTCAGGCCACCGACGCCGGCGCCGGCAATGAGAACCTGCATGATCCGCTCCTAATCTTCGTCTTCCGGCGGCAGGAAATCGACCTCGTGCTCGGCGGAAGTTGCCACTAGCTTCGCCGGATCGGGATCGGCGCCCATATTGTGGATCGCCCAGAACAGATCGTAGAGCTTGCGCGACGGCGACACCCAGAACAGCGTCTTGATGGTGGTGTCGCTCTTGTTGAAGATGCCGTGCGGAATGCCGCGCGGCATGTGCACCAGGTCGCCCGGTTCGGCAAAATCCTCTTTACCGTCCAGCAGGAAGTCGAAACGGCCCTCGAGGATGTACAGGAATTCGTCCTGGGTCGGATGGATGTGCGGCGGCACGAAGGTGCCTGGTGGCAGCGTGGCGTGCCACGAAAAGGAGGATTCGCACAGCTGTTTGGGCACATAGATCTGGCCGAGAATGTTCCAGCTGATGCCCTCGAACCCGTCACGGGCCCGCATGATTCCAAGCGGCATCTCGTTCATCGCTTTCTCCTCCCTTTGGTGATTCTACAAATGCAGATGACTTTCGACGACATCACGCTGGTCGCGCAGGTCGGCATTGCTGCCGCGCCACACCACCTCCCCCTTGTTCAGGACCGTGTGGCGGTCGGCGAACTGCATCAGCGCGTCGATATCCTTGTCGATGACCAGAATGGCCTGCCCTTCGGCCTTGAGCGCCGCGAGCTTGTCCCAGATTTCGGCGCGGATCAGCGGCGCCAGACCTTCCGTTGCCTCGTCGAGCAGGAGCAGGGTCGGATTGGTCATCAGCGCCCGGCCGATTGCCAGCATTTGCTGCTCGCCGCCGGAAAGCTGTGAGCCGAGATTGGCCTTGCGCTCCTCCAGCCGAGGAAAGAACCCGTAAACCTTGGCAAGATCCCATTGTCCGCGCGGCCGGGCAAAGGCGCGCAGGTTCTCTTCCACCGACAGGGTCGGAAAGACCTGGCGACCCTCCGGCACCAGCCCGATGCCGGCCTGGCCGACACGAAACGAAGGAGCAGCGGCAATGTCGCGGCCGTCGAACCGGATGGACCCGGCCATCGGCTTGATCATGCCCATGATCGAACGCACGGTGGTGGTCTTGCCCATGCCGTTGCGGCCGAGCAGTGTCGCCGCCTCGCCCTGGTCGATGGCGAGGTCGACCCCGAACAGCACCTGCGAGAGGCCGTAGCCACTTTCCAGACCGCTGACCTGCAACAGGCTCATGCCGCATCGCTCCCCAGATAGGCGGCGCGGGCTTTTTCGTCGGCCCGCACCTCGTCCGGAGTGCCGGTGGCGACGACCCGACCATAGGCGAGAACGGAAATCCGATCGGCCAGCGCGAACACCGCCTCCATGTCGTGTTCAACCAGCAACATCGGGATGCTTTGCTTGAGCTCAAGCAGCGTCTCGGTCAGCACCTTGCTTTCGCCCTTGCCCATGCCCGCCATCGGTTCGTCGAGCAGCAGCGCCTTGGGCTCCCCGACGATCGCCATCGCCAGCTCCAGAAGCCGGTGTTCCCCGTGGGAGAGGTCGGCGCTGCGCACATCCAGGCGATGTGATAGGCCGAGCGCGGCCAATGCCTCGCGGGCACGTTCGTTGAGCTCCTCTTCGCGCGCGGCGACGCCGAAGAAGCGGAAACTGGACCCGTCCTTGGCCTGGGCGGCCAGCGCGACATTTTCGAGAACCGAGAAATTCGGAACGATCGAGGTGATCTGAAAGGTGCGGCCGAGCCCGGCCAGCGCGCGCTGCGGCGTGGACCGGTCCGAAATGTCCGTGCCGTCGAGCATCACGCGGCCCGCCTCAAGTGCCAGGGTACCGGACACCAGATTGATGAGGGTCGATTTGCCGGCGCCATTGGGCCCGATGAGGGCATGGCATTCGTCCGGCCGCAGCTCCAGCGACACCCGGTCGGTGACCCGCAGCGAGCCGAAATTCTTGACCAGGTCGACGAGTTCCAGCACCGGGGTCATTTGCCGCCTCCGCCTGGGAGCAGGCTTGCCAACCCGCCGCGGGCAAACAGCACGATGAGCACCAGGAGAGGGCCGAAGATCAGCTTCCATTCATGGGTGATCAGCGACAGGCCCTCTTCGATCAGCACCACGAACAGGGCACCAAGGAGCGCGCCATTGCGGGTGCCCATTCCGCCGAGCACCACCATGATGATGAGGTTGCCGGAGTTCTGCCAGGCGGCGGTGGCCGGGCTGATATACTCGGCATGACAGGCGGTGAGAAAGCCGGCGAGGCCGGCGAGCAACCCGGCGATCACATAGGCGACCAGCCGGTAGCGAAAGATGTCGAAACCAACGGTTCCCACGCGCAGCGCGTTCTGCTTGCCGGCGCGCAGCACGCGGCCAAAGCGCGAGACAGACAGCCGGCCGACAAAGAGCCAGGTCGCGATGAGGATGACGAGGGTCGAATAGAACAGGCCGGACCCGTTGAGGAATGGGGTCGTGCCGAAAAAGGTTGGCGTGTCCCACAGGGTCAATCCGTCATCGCCACCATAGGAGGACAGCGACGACAGCGAGAAAAACAGCATCTGGCCGAAAGCCAATGTGATCATGATGAAATAGACGCCCGAGGTGCGCAGCGATATCGCCCCGGTCACCAGGGCGAACAGCCCGCAGATCAGCAGCACAAGGCCAAGCAGCGGCACCACATCGATGATGCCTTCGGTGAGCGCGATGCCTGTGACGTAGGAGCCGAGCCCGAGAAATGCCGCATGGCCGAAGCTGACCAGGCCGCCGTAGCCGATCAGAAGGTCGAGCGATACGGCAGCGATCGCCAGGATCATCGCCTTCAAAACCAGGTTGAGAACGTAGTTGCCGCCGGCGAACTCGGTGACGAAAGGCACCAGCGCCAGAAGCACCATGATCGCCAGGCCGACCAGCAGCGTGCGATCTGTTGCAGGCCGTTCCGGCACGGCTGAATCCTGCGTGGCGGACATCTCTTTCATGCCGCACCTCTCGCCGGAAACAATCCTTGCGGTCGGAAGAACAGCACGGCGGCCATGAAGATATAGATCAGCATGGAGGCCAGAGACGGACCGATCTGGTTGGCGGCCGAAGGATCGAAAATCAGTTTCATGGCGTCGGTCGCCAGGCTGCGGCCGAGCGTGTCGATCAGCCCGACCAGAATGGCAGCGACAAAGGCGCCGCGGATCGAGCCGATGCCACCGATGATGATGACAACGAAGGCAACGATCAGAAGGTTGTCACCCATTCCGGGCTCCAGGGTGAAAACCGGTGCCGCCAGCGCTCCGGCAAAGCCGGCGAGCATGGCCCCAAAGCCGAAGACGATGGTGAAAAGCTGCCAGATGTTAACGCCCAGCGCGCTGACCATTTCGGCATTGGTGGCGCCGGCGCGGATCAGCATGCCGACGCGCGTCCGCGTGACGACCACGTAGAGCCCGAGCGCCACGGCAACGCCAACCACGATCAGTGCAAGCCGATAGATCGGGTATCGAAGATTTTCAGTAAGCTGAAGCGAGCCCGACAGGATCTCAGGCGTCGGGATGGTCAGCGTTCCCGGCCCCCAGATCACTTTCACCGCCTCGTTGACGAACAGGATGATGCCGAAGGTGGCGAGCACCTGGTCGAGATGGTCACGGTCATACAGATGTCGGAAGATCAGCACTTCCAGCGCCAGGCCGAGAACGAGGGCCGTCAACAGGCCAAGCAGCAGCGCTGCAAAGAAGTTGCCGGTAAGCCCGAAAAATAGAAAGGTCAGATAGGCGCCGATCATATATTGCACGCCATGGGCCAGGTTGATGAAGCCCATGACTCCGAAGACCAGCGTCAGCCCGGCCGCGATCAGAAACAGCAGCACGCCGTATTGCAGACCGTTGAGGATCTGAATGAGGAACAGTGTGAGTGTCATCTGACCGCGACCCAGCTAAAGCAAGACTACATCTTGCATTCGGCAGCGAAACTGTCGGTGTAGTCCTCGAACACCTTGGTGTCGATTTCCGTCCAGAACTTGCCGTCATCGCGCTGCCCGACCTTCAGCAGGTAGAAATCCTGAATCGGGAAGTGGTTGTTGTTGAAGCGGAAATTGCCACGCAGCGATTCGAAATCAGCCGCCTTCAGCGCCTCACGCACCGCATCCTTGTCGGACAGGTCGCCGCCAACGGCCTTGACGGCACTGTCGATCAGCAGGGCTGCGTCATAACCCTGCATGGCAAAGCCACCGGGGATATAGCCGTATTTGTCCTCGAAGGCCTGAACGAAAGCCTTGCTGCGCGGCAGGTCGAGATTGGGCGCCCAGGTGGTGGCGCCGAACATGCCGAGTGCGGCTTCCTTCTGCGCCGGCAAGGTTGCCTCATCGACGGTGAAAGCCGACAGGAAGGTCATCTTGTCAGCAAGGCCGGCATCGCGGAACTGCTTGACGAAACGCACGCCCATGCCGCCCGGCATGAAGGTGAACAGCGCTTCGGCGCCGGAATCCGACATCTGGGCGATCTCGGCGGAGAAGTCGTTGTGACCCAGCGGTGTGTAGACCTCGTTGACGATGTCGCCCTTGTAGTACTTCTTAAAGCCGGCCATGGCGTCACGCCCGGCCTGGTAGTTGGGCGCCATCATGAAGACGCTCTTGATGCCCTTGTCCTGGGCATGCTTGCCGAGCACTTCGAAGTTCTGGTTGTTCTGATAGGACGTCGAGAAGAAATACGGGCTGCAATTTCTGCCCGCCAGGGTCGACGGCCCGGCATTGGGGCTGATCAGGAAGGTCTCCGACTGTGTGACCGGCTTGAAGATGGCGCCGAGCACGTTGGAGAACACCGTGCCGACAACAAAGTCGACCTCATCACGCTCCAGCAAGCCTTTGACGCGGGTCAGGGCCACATCCGGCTTCAGCTCGGAATCGACGACGATCAGTTCAGTGTCAGCGCCACCGATCTTGCCACCGAGATTGTCGAGGGCCAGCGTGAAGCCATCCTCGACCTGCTTGCCGATCACAGCGGGCGGACCGGACAGCGTCACCACCAGGCCGATTTTCAGATCTTCCGCCCTGGCCGTGGTGGCCAGCAGCAGCGCACCCATGGCGCAAGCTAGTTTCTTCATGGTTTGCTCCCTTTGTATTTTGGGTTGGGCCCGTTCGGGCCGGTTTCAGGTGATGCCGGCTGCGGTTCAGCCGGCTTGCCGCAATTCCTCCTTGCCGCTCCAGGCCATGCGTTCCAGAACTCTGTCGAGCGGCACGTCAATCAGGAAGTTGGCATAGTTGGAGAGCGTCTTCATCGAAACGCACAGTACCACTTCCATGACATTTTGCCGGGTAAATCCGGCGGCGAGAAATGCTTCCATGTCGTCCTTGGCGTGACCGCGTTGGTTGACCAGCGCCTCGGTAAAGCGGCGCAGCGCTTCCAGCCTTGCATCGTCGATCGGCTGACCGGTGCGCACGGCCTCGATGACCGGCTTGTCCAGCTTGACCATGCGAGCAGCGGAAGAATGGGCAGCGACACAATAGGTACAGCCGTTTTCGACACTCGCGACCAGCAGGATCAGCTGTTGCTCAGGCGGCGAAAAACTGGTTTTCGCCACCAGAGACGACAGTGTGAGATAGGCCTCAAGCGTGACATCGGATTCGGCCAGCTTGCCGTAGAGGTTGGGCAGGAAACCCATTTTCTTTTGCACGCCGTCAAGCAGTTCGCCAGCTTTTCCCGGTGCGTTGTCAGGCGTGTAGAGGGTGAATTCCGTCATTATTGGGTCCTTGCAGTTCAGGTTGAAGTGTCTGTCAGCAGCTGCTTGAGCTTGCCGCGCATGATCTTGCGGGTCGGCGTCAACGGCATGGCGCCGACGATCTGCAACCGTTCCGGCCATTTGTATTTGGCGATCTGGCGCTCATCGAGCAGCGCCGTGACGTCCTCCAGGGTCAGCGCAGCACCGTCGCGCAGCTGTACGCACAGGCAGGCGCGCTCGCCGAGCTCCGGGTCGGGATAGGGCACGATGGCGCAGGCCTCGACGGCGTCGAGCTCAAGAATGTCCGCCTCGACATCGACCGGATTGTATTTGACGCCGCCACGATTGATCACCTCCTTGACCCGGCCGGTCAGGGTCAGGAAGCCGTTGGCATCGAGCACGGCCAGGTCGCCGGTGCGGAACCAGCCGTCATCGGTGAAGGCAGCGTCGGTCTCCGCCTGATTGTTCAGGTAGCCGGCAAAGACGGAAGGTCCGCGCACCTGCAATTCGCCCTCTTCGCCCGCACAGAGAGTCTGGCCGTCGCCGTCGACCGTGCGCAGTTCCGTGGCCTCCGACGCACGGCCTGCCGTGTTGAGGCGGGTCGGGCGTGGATCATCGGGACGGCCGAACGTGCCGGCCTGCAACTCGCTCATGCCCCAAAGCTGGATAACCGCACCGCTGCCCATGAGGTCGTCGACCTGTCCGGCGAGCGAAGGCGGCACGGTGGAGCCGGAGAGACAGGTGAAACGGGTGGCTGCCATATGTTCCGGCTTGATCAGACCAGCGGAGCAGAACGGTGCGAAATGGGCCGGCGCCGCAAAGATGCCATTGGGCTGCAACTCAGTCAGCGCCGGCAGGAACTGCTGGGGGTCGAAAGCCGGCATCAATGCCTGGGCTGCACCACTCGCCAGGCAGAGATGCATGACGAAAAGGCCGTAAAGATGGGTGTAGGGCGCGACGGATAACATTGTCTCGTCGGGGCGGATGCCGAGCTGCCCCGCCGAGCGTTTGGCGTTGCCGAGAAAGCCGCGATAGTTGTGCGGAACACCCTTCGGACTTGCCGTGGTGCCGGAGGTATAGAGCAGCAGAAACGGATCGTCCGGCGTCAACTCGGGCAGTTGCGGCTCGCCGCCGAGATCGGAGAACGTCGTCGCGCCTTCGACCGGTGCACCGACCGCGATGACCGTCTCGAGCGCCGGCAGCGAGACGCTCATGGCCTGCATTTCGCCGGCGGGAGACATGCCCTTGAACGCCGAGAGGCCGACCGCCATGCGGGCGCCGCTGTGTTCCAGCAGGTGGCTCAGCTCCGCCTGTCGATAGGGCATGTGAAGCGTCTGGGCGATGCCGCCGCAGGCGGTCACGGCGAGGAAGGCGACAACAAAGGCATCGGTGTTGGGAAGCTGCAGGGCAACGACGTCGCCCTTGCGCAGACCCAGCGCCTGCAGACCGGCCGCTGCGTTGCTGACACGATCCGCTAGTGCGGCGTAGGTGAGCGGGCCGCCGGCGCCGACAATCGCCGGTGCGTCCGGCGTCGCTTCGGCATGCCGCCGCAGCCAGTTCCACAATGTGTCGTCGTGTTGCATCGTCTTCCCCAAGGCGTTCTTCTTGTTTGGTGGCCCCTTCAAGCAGTGCAGTAGGTCTCGATCCTCTCCCTGAGCTGTTGCGGAAACGGTTCCGATCGCGGCGGATCAACTTCGAAGTCACTGTGAACCAGCGTTGGTTCCGCCTGCAGCATGTCCTGCCCGTCCGGACGACGGGCGGTCACCGACAGGGTCATGGAGGAACGGCCGAGTTTCTTGACCGAAAGAAACCAGTCGATGACATCGCCGAGTTTGCCGGGTCGCAGAAACTCGACATTCAAATGCACCGTCGGCATGCTCTTACCGTCGCGCTGGTGCAGGTCATCGAAGGAGTAATCGAGCGGGCCGTTGAACCAGTCTTCGACGACGCCGTTGAGATGCTCCATCAGCCGCGGATAGAAGGCGATGCCCGCCGGATCACAATCAGCAAATCGCACGGGGCGCGTGACCTTGAAGACATGCGACACGTCTATCACTCGGCCGCCTGTTGCGTGGGCTTGGCATGCCGTGTCGGTCGCGCCTTGCGCGCCATTTCCATCGACGCCTCGCGCACCTTGGCCTGCTCGCGATAGGCCTGGTCGCGGCCGCTGAGATATTGCGGCGGCCAGTGGCCGACCATCGCGCCGTAATTGGCCGCGGCGCGACGGGTGAAATAGGGATCCCACAGATGCGGCCGGGCGAGCGCCACCAGGTCGGCACGCCGTGTGTGCAGGATCGTGTTGACCTGTGCCGCTTCCGTGATGTTGCCGACGGCCATGGTGGCAATCTTCGGCACGTTGCGCACCGCTTCAGCAAACGGCGTCTGGAACATGCGGCCGTAAATCGGCTGCTGGTCGGGCACGGTCTGGCCGGCCGACACGTCGATGAGATCGCAGCCTGCTTCGTGGAATGCGTTGGCGATGGCGAACAGGTCTTCCTCGCTCAAGCCGCCTTCTTTCCAGTCGGTCGCCGATACGCGCACCGACATCGGCTTTTCACGCGGCCAGACGTCGCGCATGGCATTGAAGACTTCGAGCGGGAAACGCACCCGGTTCTCGGCCGAGCCGCCATATTCGTCGGTGCGCTGGTTGGTCAGCGGCGACAGGAAGGACGCGAGCAGGTAGCCGTGGGCGCAGTGCAGCTCCAGCATGTCGAAACCGGCGCGGGCGGCGCGTTCCGTGGCCTGGACGAAATCCTCGCGGATGCGGTCCATTTCAGCCCGGTCGAGTTCGCGCGGCACCTGGCTGACACCGTCGAAATAGGGAATTGGCGAGGCCGACAGCAATGGCCAGTTCTTGTCCGGATCGGCGATCGGATAGTCGGCCTCCTCCCAGCCGAGTTGGGTCGAGCCCTTGCGACCGGAATGACCGAGCTGCATGCAGAATTTGGTTTCGGAATTGGCATGAACGAAATCGACGATGCGCTTCCATTGCGCCTCGTGCTCATCGTTCCACAGGCCCGGACAGCCCAGCGTGATGCGGGCGTCCGGCGACGGGCATGTCATCTCGGCATAAATCATGCCCATGCCGCCCATCGCGTGCGACGTGTAATGGACGAAATGCCAGTCGGTGAGATTGCCGTCCTCGTCGGCCGAATACTGGGCCATCGGAGACATGACCACCCGGTTGGGGATCTCCAGTTCGCGCAGCTTGAAGGGCGTGAACATCGGCGTCGGCCGGGTCTTGCGCACGTCGACGCCGGTTTCCTGATAGTAGCGCTCGTACCAGGCGGTATCGGCCTTTTCGACGAAGCTCGGGTCACGCAGGATCAGATTGTCATAAGTGATCGATTTCGCCCGGCACATGACCACCATGGCGAACTGCATCGGGTCCATGTCCCAGGAGCGGCCCATGTGTTCGAACCAGGCCAGCGACACGTCGGCATTGTGCTGAATGATCTGGCAGGGCGTGCGGCGTTCATCATCATAGGCCTTGAAGGCAGCCTCGACCGATTGCTCGGCATGCTCCAGAACGGCGTCGGACAGGGCGATACCGCACTCCATCGCCAGCTTGGTGCCGGAGCCGATGGAAAAATGCGCCGAGGCCTTGGCGTCGCCGAGAATGACGATGTTCTCGTGATACCATTTCTCGCAGAAGATGCGCGGAAACTTGCGCCAGTTGGAGCGGTTCAGGAGCAACTCGTGGCCCTGCAGCTCGTCGGCGTAGATCTCCGCCAGCTTGTCGCGCGAGCCTTCCTCGTCGAATTCTTCGAAACCGTGACCCTGCCAGCAGGCCTCATCCATCTCGAACACCCAGGTCGAGGCATCGGCCTGATACTGGTAGGTATGCGCACAGATGATGCCGTGCTCGGTCATGCGGAAGAAATAGTTGAATTCGTCCATCGGACGGGTCGAGCCCATCCAGCAGAATCGGTTGGCCTTGTGCGTGATCGATGGCTGGAAGTGCTCGGCAAAGTGATCGCGGATGGCGGAGTTGATGCCGTCGGACGCGAGAATGATATCGGAATCGGCAAACTGTTGCTGAATCTCCGGCGGATTGATGCGGGCCGAAAAGTGCATCGGGATGTCGAGTTCGCTGCAGCGCTCCTGCAGAATCTTCAGCAGGGTGAAGCGCGACGTGCCGCAAAAACCATTGCCGGCGCAGCGGATTTCCTCGCCCTTGAAGTGGATGGCGACGTCATCCCAGTAGGCGAAATGATCTCGGATCTTTTCGTAAGTCTCCGGGTCGCGCGACAGGAACTCGTCGAGCGTGTCGTCGGAGAACACGACGCCAAAGCCGAACGTGTCGTCGGCGCGGTTTTGCTCATAGACTTCGATATCCCAGTCGGGCCGCGCCTTCTTGGTCAGGATCGCGAAATAGAGACCGCCCGGGCCGCCGCCCACCACCGTGATCTTCATGCCAGCCTCCCAGGGCGTACCGTTATTTAGTTTACATATAAATATTTCATATATAAGATAATTGCAACAGCTTTTTGACAGCCGCGGGAGGAACCCGGTCGACGGCGTACTGAGATCGCAACGGTGCGGCACATCGATTGGCAGACCAGGGAGCGAGGTGGTATTTCTCTGCCATGGAACTGGACGAAATGATTTCCGCGGACAGGGACTCCGTCGAAGACCTCTACAGCGAACGGCAGAGGCGCGTGCTGCGGCTTTGGCTGCGCCTGGTGCGCACGTCGCGCCGCATCGAATCCGAGGTCGGCGCCAAGATGATGCACGCCTACGGCACCCGTTTCGTCCGCTTCGACGTGCTATCGCAGCTCTACCGGGCGCCCGAACGCCGCCTGTCGATCGGCGATCTTGGGGCCAGCCTGCTCGCTCCATCCGGCAACATCTCGTCGCTGCTAGACCGCATGGAGGCCGACGGGCTGGTCAAGCGGGTTGCGGACCCGGCCGACCGCCGCCGCTTCATGATCCGGCTCACCGAGAAGGGTCTCGCCGCCTTCAACGACATGGCCCTCGCCAATGCCCACTGGGTCGCCACCGCCTTCGAGGCCATCGACGACGCAACGCTCGACCGGCTGCATGACGAGCTTGGGGCGATCGAGGCGATCCATGAGTGAGAAGTATGTGTTGATAATCGAAAAATACTATCTATAGTTGAAAATGTTTATCATGACTCGTGTTCGCCAACTAAACCGCAGCAGTCTGGTGCCTTTCGATTTTTTTTACCAGCTCATTGAAATATAAGCGAAATTTTCTTTAAAGCTAAGCGCGCATATCTTTGGCAGCACGATTCCTGCCTTGTCAAGGTCACAGATTTCACCTATATTGGTTTGCAAACTGGACGTGTAGCATGAGCAAGAAAGACGGACAGCTTAGGTTGAGTTTTTCAATCGATGTGCCGAAGGGTGCACAACGGTTGAGGGAGCTTATTGTCTACATATCTAAGAAGTGCGAACACGATCCGTGGTTCGGCGCAACAAAGCTAAACAAAATCCTGTACCATTCCGATTTTCGAGCATTTAGCAGATTTGGGATTCCGTTGACGGGAATGCCTTACTTCAGACTCCCCAATGGACCGGCCCCGCGATTGCTGTTGCGATTTCGCAGGGATCTCGAACAAGAAGGGGCAATAGAGGTAAATCGGATTTCTCTGCCCGACGGTAAGGAGCAACACCGCACGATCGCTAAGCGAGAGCCAGTACTAGAACACTTCACAGCTGATGAGCTTCAGCTTGTTGACCAAGTCATTGATGACTTTTGGAATCAAAATGGATCGGAAGTCAGTGAAGCAAGCCATGACATTCGCTGGAAAGTCCTGAATAATAAGGACGATTTGCCATATGAGTTCGCCTTTCTCCGGGATGAGCCCATCTCTAACGAAGATGTTTCTCTGACGCGAAAGCTAGCGACCGAGCATGGATGGCTGGAACGTTACGGAAGATAGTTCGTACGACAGTTCGGTCATTGGCTGCGGCGGCCATCGAATTGTCGATGAAGCTCTTTCCGCGATTGTGTACGCATTGCACAGGAATCCTCTTGGGTTCCCGGAAGTGCCTGGGTTTCCCGGCATCAGGATGGCGAAGACATCCTTGTATTTCCGCGACGGGCAAATGATCCCGGCATTGGAACTACGTTTCTTTACAGATGAGCCAACGAAAACAGTGACCAAGCTACATGTGGGCATATCTCAACCTGATGAAATGAGATATTGGGACGACGACGAAATTCCATTCTGAGCAGTTCCCAGCGACCTTGACCGGAGTAAAGCTTCAATACCGCATTGGATGGAGTTGAACATCCATCCCTCACCGACACGCAAAAACCATCACCGTGCCTCGATCCGAGGCAGGGCTGCCTAATTTTTTGTCTTGATCAAAAAATGTTCATGCGGTTCGATGGGCCGTGACCAAAACAATGAGAATACCTATGATCAGATCTTTATTTGCCGCAGCCGCCGTGGTCGCGGCCCTTTCCACCGGCGCTCTCGCCCAGGAAAAAATCAATTTTGCCCTCGACTGGAAGTTCGAGGGTCCCTCCGCACCCTACTTCGTCGCCATCGACAAGGGCTATTTCGAAGGCGAAGGCCTTTCGGTGGAAGTCGCCGAAGGCAGAGGCTCACTCGATGCCATTCCGAAAGTCGCGACTGGCGCGTTTCCGATCGGCTTTGCCGATATCAATTCGCTGATGCGTTTCCTCGACCAGAACCCGGGCGCGCCTGTTACTGCGGTGATGATGGTTTACGACAAGCCGCCGTTTGCTGTGGTCGGGCGCAAGTCGCTCGGCATTGAAACGCCGAAGGACCTCGAAGGCAAGGTGCTGGGCGCGCCGCCGCCGGACGGTGCCTGGGCGCAGTTTCCGATCTTCGCCGCTGAGAACGGCCTGGACATGGACGCGATCACCGTCGAGCCTGTCGGCTTTCCCACACGTGAGCCGATGCTGGCGGAAGGAAAGGTCGCGGCTGTAACAGGCTTCTCCTTTTCCTCGACGCTCAACCTGAAACGGCTCGGCATCCCGATGGAAGACCAGAGCATTCTCCTGATGAGCGACCATGGCGTCTCTCTCTATGGCAATGCCATTCTGGTGAACACCGACTTCGCCAAGGAAAATCCCGAGCTCGTCGCCGGTTTCATCAAGGCCGTTGGCATGGGCTGGAAAGACGCGGTCGCGGATCCGGCCGGCGCCATTGAAAGCCTCATCAAGCGCAATCCGGCGGCAGACGCGGCGCTCGAAACCGAGCGTCTGCAGATGGCCATCGACGCCAATGTCCTGACCGACGCCGTGAAGGCAAACGGAATGGGCAATATCGATGCGGACCGCATGGCAAAGGCCATCGAACAGACCAAATCGGTCTACGAGTTCCAGACGGATCCGGACCCGGCGCTTTATTTCGACGGCTCCTTCCTGCCTGACGACAAGATCATGCTGCAATAATGGCGACGCCGCCCGCATCAGCGGGCGGCACCTCCTGCACGCATGTCAAATCTGATTGAAATCAAGGGCGTCACCCACGCCTACCAGACGCCCAACGGGCCTCTGCCGGTGCTCGATGACCTAAGCCTGTCCGTGCCTGAAGGCGAGTTCTGCGCGGTGGTGGGTCCGTCTGGCTGCGGCAAGTCGACCCTGACAAGATTGATCGCCGGTCTGATGAAGCCGGACACAGGCGAAGTCTGGCTTCACGGCGAGCGGGTTCGAGGTCCCCGCAAAACCGTCGGCATGGCATTCCAGAACCCGGTGCTGCTCGAATGGCGCACCATCATGCAAAACGTGATCCTGCCGCTGGAGATCGTCGCTCCTTCGATGCCGAAGGCGGAGAAGGAAGCGCGGGCCCACGAATTGCTGGCGCTGGTGGGACTGGAAGGCTTCGAGAACAAACGGCCGTCCGAGCTGTCGGGCGGCATGCGGCAGCGGGCATCGCTTTGCCGGGCGATCGTCCACAAACCGGACGTCCTTATCATGGACGAACCGTTCGGCGCGCTCGATGCCTTCACCCGCGAAGATCTGTGGCAGACCATGCATGAATTGCGCCAGCAGGAACCCTTCACGTCGGTGCTGATCACCCATGACCTGCGCGAAAGCGTCTTTCTGGGAGACCAGGTCCTGGTGCTGTCGGGTCGGCCAGCCACCATGCAGCATGCCCTGGATGTCGCTTTCCCCGGACCGCGGGTCATCGACGGCCTGTTCGAGCCGGAATGCGTCGACATGCTGCACACGCTGCGCGACCAGATCCGGATCGCACAGGGCCGCCAGCCGGGGGACGAGACGTGAATGCACTGCGGAAAATCGGCGTCCCGATCGTCGCCATCATCCTGTTTCTGGCGCTGTGGGAGTTCATCGTCTGGGTCAACGGCTGGCCGAACTACAAGATGGCCTCGCCCTCCGACCTGCCGCCGGCCTATGCGAAATACTGGGAGCTGTTTCTCGTCATGGGCTGGCAGACCCTCTGGCGCACGGTCGCGGGATTGGCGATCGCGGTGCTGGTCGGAATCTTTCTCGGCATGCTCATGGGTTTCTCGCGCATCGTTCGCGATGGCCTTTACCCGTTGCTGGTAGGCTTCAACGCCATCCCGAAAGCAACCCTCGTGCCCGTTATCGCGCTGATCTTCATTGGCCAGCACGACCTCAACACGGTGCTGATGGCCTTCATGATTTCCTTCTTTCCGATCGCCGTTTCGGTCGGAATCGGCCTGTCCACGCTGGAACCGGAGTATCGCGACATCCTGCGTTCCCTGGGCGCGTCGCGGTTTACGATCTTCACCAAGATCGCACTGCCGAAAACCCTGCCGGAGTTTTTCGGCGCGCTGAAGGTCGCCGTCACGCTCGCCTTTATCGGCACCAATCTGGTCGAAATCGTTTCGCCGCACGGCCGAGGGCTCGGCGCGCTGTTCAAATCGGGCGAGACCAACGGAGACTATCCGCTGATGTTTGCGGTGCTGATCGCCCTCGCCTTTCTGGGCATCGTGCTCTACTACGCCGTCGTCTTCATGGAGCGCATTTTTGCCGGCTGGGCTGAACGGGTGGAGACCTAGGGTAAACGACGCCCCGCGGCGGAAAGCATCCAAAGGCTACCGTTCCTCGACAAGCTCCAGGATCAGCTGGTGGATGTTGCCACCGGACGCCATCTCGGCCTGCTCGAAACTGCTGTTGCGGGCCTTGTAGCGCGCGAAGGCGGCCTTCAGGGGCGCCTGGATGCCGCTGCGGATCTTCTTGCAGTTGGGATCGTTCTTCTGACGAAAGCCGAGCGTTGTGTCGTAGATTTCCTGGGCCATCTCGGTCACATATTGCCCGTGGACTTTTTCATGGTCGCGGATGCCGGCGATGAAGACGCGCCAGCGTTCGGCAAGCTTCGGCGGCAGCTTCCCTTTCGGTTTCGGCAGAGTGTAGGTGATCGTCAGAAACGGCCGCACCACGGCCAGCACGCAGTCATTGCCGTCGCGCTTGTAGTCGCGGCCCCATTTGAGGTCGAACTCCGTCAAGGCGATGGCGCTCGACAGGCCACCGCGCAGGCGCGGGCCACGGGCACCGATCGACTGATAAAGCTCCAGGCCGGTCTTGCCCGAAATCGAATAGGTCTTGACGACTTCCTTGGCACGGACGTCCGCATGGGCCGGCAATGCGAACAAGAGCAGGGCTGATATGCCGAAGATGAGGGCGCGTGTCATTCGGGGCGATGGTCTCCGGTGAACCTCGGTGACGATTACCGGGCGGCCGCCGAAAAGTAAATTCACGGCTCAGAGCGGTATCTGAGCGGCCATGGGCGGGGACTTCATCAGGAGCCCCCGCCCATCGCATGATCAGTTGATACCGATGCGCATGCCTTCGAATGAGGTGCCGAAGCTGCGAACCGGCTGACTGTCTTTGGCCAGGGGATTGTCGCCCTTGGCAAAAGCGTTGCCGGAGAACTGACCGCTGACGTTCTGGAACCGGCCGTCGGCTTCACCGGAAAAGGTCAGGTCGAAGACAAGCCGCGACGCGCCATCGGCATCGGGCTCGAACGCAGGATCGTTGAAATCGATGATCGTGGCGCGGGCACTGTCAGGGCCCGTCATTTCCCAGGCGCCGAGGCCGGATGTGTATCCGCGAACCTGCTGACCCTGGCTGACGAGGCTGGCCGTACCACCTGGTTTGAGAGCCAGGACCCGCTGGCTGTCGTTGGTCTGCACCAGCAGATAGGTCCCGTCGACCGACGTGCTGTCGTTGGTGGCGGCCATGGCGACCGGAGCGGCAGCCAACGCGGTTGCCAATACAGCGGCGGGGATCAGGGATTTCATCATTTGCAAATCCTCCTAACGGGTTGGTTCGTCCCCTGTCAGGGACGCTTGATCCGCAGGTGGAGATCAATTGTGGCGGAGGCTAGACACCCAGAACATAGATTTTCGTCTAAACGTCCGAGGGCGCCGGTGATCAATACCAGGCGTCCGGCATGCTGTTTTTCTTCTGCGCAACAAAATCCTTGAGCGCTTCGTCGACCGCCGGGTCGATCGGCGGCGCCTGATAGTCGCTGAGCACTGCGTTCCAGCGTTCGAAGGCGCGCCTTGCCGTGTCCTTTTCGCCGCGCTCGGTCCATTGCTCGAAGCTCTCTGAATCCGACAGGACGGCATCGTAGTAGGCGGTCTCGTAGTTGCGCATGGTGTGGGTGGAGCCGAGGAAGTGACCGGCCGGCTCGACATCGGCATAGGCGTCGACGCCGAGAGCATTGTCGTCGGTTTCGACACCGGCCAAAAGCTTGTGATAGGCGCCCAGACGGTCGGCATCGATCACCAGTTTTTCGAAGCCGGTGACCAGCCCACCTTCCATCCAGCCGGCGGAATGGAGGACGAAATTGGCACCGCCCATAACCGTCGAGTGCATGCTGTCGGCGCTTTCGGCGGCAGCCTGAGCGTCAGGCAGCTTCGATGCGGTGAGCGAACCGCCGCAACGCAGCGGCACGCCGAGACGCCTCGCCAACTGACCGATGATGTAGTTGGAGGCGACCGGCTCCGGCATGCCGAAGGTCGGGGCGCCGCTCTTGAGGCTCATCGAGGACAGGAAATTGCCCATGACGAAAGGCGCACCACGTCGAACAAGCTGACTGAAGGCGCCGCAAGCCATCGCCTCCGCGAGGGCTTGGGCAATCGATGCCGCGGTGGTAACCGGCCCCATGGCGCCTCCCAGGATGAAGGGGGCGACGACGATGCCCTGACCGGCGCCGCAATAGACCTGGATCGCCTCGGTCACGACCCGGTCGACCAGCAGCGGCGAGTTGGTGTTGACGTTGCCCATGATCACGCAGTTTTCCGCGACGAATTCTTCGCCGAAGAGGATGCGCGCCATCGCAACCGAATCCTCCGCCCGCACCTTTTCGGTAATCGCCCCTAGGAACGGTTTGTCCGAATTGCGCATGACCGCGTAGACCATGTCGAGATGGCGCTTGTTGACCGGCACGTCGACCGGCTCGCAAACCACCAGGCCCATGTGATGCAGCGACGGCAGTGAGGCGACGAGGCGCGTCAGCTTGTCGAAATCATCGAAACTGCCGTAGCGCCGGCCCTTCTCGAGACAGCGCACGAACGGCGCGCCGTAGATCGGCGCAAATACCGTGCTGCGATCGCCTATCTGCACGCTGCGAGCCGGGTTGCGCGCATGCTGGGTAAAGCTCTTCGGAATAGTGGCGCACAGTTCACGCGCCATGCCGCGCGGCAGCCGCACCCGCGTTTCGTCGACATCGGCACCGGCCTCTTTCCAGATGCGCAGCGCTTCCGCATCCTCGCGAAATTCGAGACCCACTTCCGAGATCAGCCGCTCGGCCTGTTCCTCAATGCGCACCAGACCTTCTTCGCCAAGATATTCGACGAAGGGAATGTTGCGGGTGATATAGGCCGGCAGGGCCGGCGCTGCGCGCGGTTCCCGCCTGGCACGCCGCGATGCGGATCTCATGGGCACCACCTCCCGACGGATTGCCGTCCGTAGTCTGACAGAATTCCACGGCCCTGTAATGATTGAAAATACTCAGGCAATGCATAAGATTGCTTTATGCGAAAGTTGCATCAGAGAATCCAGTCTCCGGCCGCGCTCTTCGCCTTCGAGGCGGCAGCCCGGCACGGGTCGTTCACCCGGGCAGCGGAGGAGCTGAACGTTTCCCAACCCGCCGTCAGCCTGTCGGTCAAGAAGCTTGAGGAGGCGCTTGGAACGCCTCTGTTCGAGCGTGGTCACCGCACCATTGCCCTCACGGGCCCGGGTGAGCGTTTCTATGCGGATGTATCATTCGGATTAATGCACATCCTCAATTCCGCCGAGCAGGTGGCAAGTCGGCCGGCTGAGGCGCACGTCTCGTTCTCCTGCTCAACGGCCTTTGCCCACTACTGGATGCTGCCACGGCTGGCGACCTTTCGGCGCGACAATCCGGACATCGACATCCGGCTGGAAACCACGGACAAGGATATCGACATTGCCGACGGGTCGCTGTCCTTTGCCATCCGGCTCGGCCGCGGCGACTGGCCTGGCTATGAAAGCCTTCGGCTCGGGCCCGAAAGGATCTATCCGGTGTGCAGCCCAGCCTATCTTGCCGAGCGGGACCTGCCGGAAAACGACGCGGCACTCATGCAGCACGCGCTCATCCATCTCGACGAGCCCTTTCGGCCACGCGCCGGCTGGCGCGAATGGTTCGCCGCGCAAGGGCTGGAATTCACCGACAAGGCCGGCGGCCTGCGCTTCAACGACTACGCCCTGGTCATCCAGGCCGCCATCGCCGGCGAAGGAATCGCCTGCGGCTGGCACCACATCGTCGAAATCCTGGTCAGCCAGGGTCTACTGGTGCGGCTTGGCAACAGCGTCTACGACGTCGGCCGCGGCCACTACGCCCTGTGGCCATCACACGTGCCGCTCGGCAGCAAGGCCGAACGGGTGCTCGAGTGGTTGCGGATGCAGGTGAGTGAGGTGTGACTGGCCGCTGAGTGTGAACCGACCGCTGCTCGCCAATAGGCGGTTGCAACTGAACAATCCCGCCCTTGGCCTTATAGCATGAGGTCGGCGTCTGTTGTGCCCAACCAGATTTCATGGCTGTTAGCTTTTTGTATTTTTGCCGCTATCTTGGATCATACGGTGGCAGCGCTGAAGGGGCTTGAGATGAAAGTACCCAAGGATACCAAAAAGATCGTGAGGCTTCAGAGGGAACTGCATTCGCATCTTCCTTCGGATCCGGCGCTCCGGGTCAAATCACTTGAGAGCCTGCTGGTCGAAAAGGGCCTCCTTAACAGCGCAACGATCGACCGATGGATCGAGGCATTCAGCGACGAGGTAGGCCCAAAAAACGGCGCGCGAGTCGTTGCCCGCGCCTGGACCGATGAGGCGTTCAAGGAGCGGCTCATGGCCGATGGCACAAAGGCGATCGTCGAATTGGGCTGTCCCAAACTCGAAGCCAACAATTTGGTTGTGGTTGAGAACACGCCCAAGCGACACAACGTGGTCGTCTGTACCTTGTGTTCCTGCTACCCGTGGGCTGTCTTGGGTTTACCGCCGACCTGGTACAGATCCTTTGAATATCGCTCAAGGGTGGTGCGTGATCCGCGCGGCGTCCTCAAGGAGTTCGGCCTGGAACTGGACGACGACGTTGAGGTCAGGGTGTGGGACAGCAATGCCGACGTTCGCTACATGGTGTTGCCGGAGCGCCCCACCGGTACCGAGGGGCTGGACGAAAAGGAACTTGCTGCCCTCGTCTCACGCGACGCGATGGTCGGCACCGCCAAAGTTACCGCCGCAATTCAGGAGAACTGAGCCATGGATGGCGTCCACGATATGGGCGGTTTGGCCGGGTTTGGGCCAGTCAATCCAGCGCAGGACGAGCCACTGTCAAAGACCGACTGGCGCGCCCGCATGTTTGCCCTGGAGTTGTCCTATACACAGCCTGGCGGATTCAACGTGGACTGGTTGCGCCACGTTCTGGAATGCCTGCCGCCCGATGTTTACCTCACAAGCGAATATTTCGATCGCTGGTACTGGCGAGATGCCGGCGTTCTGGCTAACGCGGGTTGGGTCAGCATCGACGAGTTGAAAAGCGGCGTGGCATCCAGCCTGCCGGAAGACACGGGTGACCCGCTGCCACCCGAGGCGGTCCCGGTGATGCTCGAACAGGGTCTCGACAGCCGCCGTGATGTTGCGGATGAACCGGCCTTCACGTCAGGTGACCGGGTCCGCGCTAAACTTCAGGCTCCTCCCGGAGCAACGCGCCTGCCGCGCTATGTGCGCGGCCATGTCGGCGTGGTGGAAAGATACCACGGCTGGCACGTCCTGCCCGATGCCAACGCCCTTGGCGACGAAAGACCTGAACCGCTCTACAGTGTCCGCTTTCTTGCAGGGGAGCTGTGGAGCGACGCAGAGGTTCCCGGGGACATTGTCATTGCTTGCCTGTGGGAGAGCTACCTTGAGCGAGAATAAGTCGTTGCGGCCCGACGGCGCCAAACTGACCGAACCCTGGCAGGCTGAGGTCCTTGCCCTGGTAATCGCTCTTCAGGAAACCGGGCATTTGTCTCCCGCCGAATGGTCCGCAATGCTGGGCGAGGAGATCGAAAAAGCGCGCGCCGCGGGGGATCCGTCCGATGGCACCGCTTATTACGGTTATGTGCTTGCTGCATTGGAACGCATTGTTGCTGCGAATGCGCTGATACCCGTCGAAGCACTGGAGCAGCGACGCAACGAATGGGAAGACGCTTACCGGCGGACTCCCCATGGCCAGCCAGTTGTCCTGACAAAAGATCCTGGCCAGATGACCTGAATCGCACAGGGCCCGATCCACGTCTTCTTTTCCGACCAAACCCATCGCCTTGGCGCCAACGCCCGATGCTGCAATCACCGCAAATCAGGCCGCTTCGTCAGTATGGTGGGGCTTGGCCCTGTAGGTCGGCAATTCGAACAATGCGGAATTTCGTCTGGGGCGGCACCTCGTATGATTTCGACTTGGACATGTTGCTTATGGATAGCAACGCCACCAACGGACCTGCATTGACCAAGACAACTGAACCAACATCTTCTGTCGACGGAGTGAGCGGGATCCCGTGCGGCATATCTGTCACTTGCAGGATAGATGCAAGTTAGAACCTGCTATGGACAAGAAACGTTCAGAATGAGGTTGCTAAAGCCATCACCGCGTTCAACGTCGACATGACCCCATGCGCCAGCAAACACTCCGGATCCGCCCGTTATTATACGGTCCGATCCGGTCGACGGAAAAAGAAGTTCGGTGGCATCTGCCAAATCTGTTTCGGTAATTGCCGGTGTGATTGTGTAGAGGATTGACCCCGTCGGGAATTGCAAAACAAGATTGACAACTACGCGTGCGTTCCCTTCTGAATCGCCGTAGAGGACCGTGGTGTAGCCATCTGTCTTCCCGACAAGCTCGCCGTTTTCATCTTGCAGAGTTGCGCGGAACACGCGGCGATCGCCGACACTGGGACCTTCCTCGCCAACGTCTATATACGTCATTTCGTGACTGGCATTCGTGGTTACGACGGTAAAGGGCTCACAGCTTTCATAGGCTTGAGCGCCCGAGATGCCGATCAGTGTTGCTGCGCAGGCTAAGAAAAGAGAGACCGCTCTAGTCATCATGACCCGATTTCCACTCCATGGAGTTCGCTGAGATTTTAGGTGATCTACCCATTTACGAATAGAAACCAACGCTACTCGCATTCAACGCCACCATCAAATCACGTTGATCTTTCAATTCACGACACACGGCCTCTGAATGGCCGTTCGCCAAAAACGATGTCGGCTCAGGTTTCAGAACTGACGCTCTGTGCCGGATCGCTTCAGGAGGCGGCATACGTTGCCCCGTCAGCACCTCAACTTGCCGCAACTTCGTGACAATCTCTATTGGCTTGGGTCGCGTGCTCGACGTTTCTATCCTCCCTTTGCCGACCCATAACGGCGAACCACTTCAGCGAGGAGGATCAACCCGTTGGCCCCTCAACAGGCCAAACTTGGCTTTGCCGGCTTATAATGTTCTTCTATCAGCGGCCTTAAGGGGGTGTTGTCTATGACGATTGGTTCATTCGCATATCCGGACTGGCTGTGGCCGGTCGTGCTATGGAGTGCCGCGGTCATCTTCGTGGCGATGGTCGTGGGCCATGCGCTGCGTCCAAAATATCGCCGGCTCTATGGCGGCGCAGCGATCCTGAAATCCTTGAGAAACGCGATCCTGCCGTCGATCTGGGTGCAGATCTACATGTGGCTGGCGCTCATCCTGGTGTGGACACCGGTCTGGTGGCTCGCCGTGCTGGTCTCCGGCCTCACGGGCCTGTGGACCCCGACGGGCTGGTTCGTCACAGCCTTTGTGCTTTTCTATGCCTCTTGGTTCATCCGGGGCGTGACCGGGCACAGCGTCAACCACGCCTTCGATGCGACGGCTGCACGCGATGCGGCACCGGCTGAAAATCCGAAACGCGTGGCCGTCATCGGCGCCGGAATGGCGGGCCTTGTTGCGGCAAAGGAGCTGAAGGAAGAAGGCCACGATGTTGTGGTGTTTGAACGCACCGCCGGACCCGGTGGCGTCTGGGCGACCAGCAAGCAGAAGGGCGGTGTTGCCTGGGGCTCGACGATGACCTCCACCGGGGCGCTGAACTCAACGCTCTCTGACACGGTCACACAGGTCTATCACCCTGACCACAAGAAATGGCCACACCACTTCAAACGGGAGCAGTTTCACGGCTTTCTCCAGGACTATGACAGCGAGCACACAGTGTTTGAAGGATCCCTGCGCTGCGAGACGGAGGTTCTGTCGATGAGCGCTCTAGAGGGCGATCGCTGGCGCCTGTCGATCCGCGACAATGCGAGCGGCGACCTTTCGGACGAAGACTTTGATGCCGTCACCATCTGCACCGGCCTCAACAAGGAATCCTATACCCCCGAGATTGCCGGGCAGGATCGGTTTGCCGGATCGCAGATCCATGTCGAAAACTATCGGCCCGACAATGCCAAAGACTATACCGGCAAGCGTGTCCTGGTGATCGGCCTTGGCGAAACTTCCTCGGACCTGATCATGGATCTTGTCGATGCCGGCGCCGAACATGTCTATGTCTCGCAGCGCGGCGGCACGTTTGTCATCCCGCGCGATGCGGTCAACCTGCCGCCAGACCATGTCGAAACGCGCCTAGCCCATGACGGGCCGATGTTTCACCGCTTTGCCATGATCCTGATGGGCGCGGCCCCGCCGACCCTCTTCCCGCTGGTGGCGAGCTACCGTATTCGCCCCACCATCTTCTGGCAGTTCTGGCGCATCCTGGTGCTCAACCACCCAAAGAAGTGGGAACTGTGGCGTCTTGGCTCGCTGAACTGGACCAAATCGGACAGCGTGTACACTGCCATGCAGACCGGGCGCGCTACGGTCCTGCGCGACATAGACCATTTCGAGGAAAACAGCGTTGTCTTTGCCAATGGTGTCAAGAAAGACATTGACGCGGTGATCTATGCCAGCGGTTACCGGCCGGGGGCATCGCTGTTGCCGGAGATCACGTCCGCAACCGGCAACACGACGGCGCCCGTTCCCAAGTCCGCCCGCGATCTCTATAAGCTGACCATCCCGCCGCATCACCCGAATGTCGCTATTATCGGCTATGCCCGGGGCCAGATCGGCGCAATCACGGTCAGCTCTGAGATCCAGGCCCGCTGGTGGGCCCTGCTGGTGTCGGGAAAACGCAGCCTACCGTCTCAGGACGAGATGGCGACGTTCACCGCAACCATGCGCCACAATGGCCGGCGCTTTCACCAGCCCAACCGCACCACCGGAACCTTTGCCTATTCCATTGCCCGCAATGAAATCGGCTGTGAGCCGGATATGTTCAAGCTGTTCTTCTCCGACCTTCGCCTCTGGCACGCCGTCTTCATCGGCCCCATCTGCTCGGCCCATTTCCGGTTGAGGGGCCATGGCGCCCGACCGGACAAGGCGCGTCAACAATTGCTGATGCCCAACGGCGTTCAGAGCGAAGACTACATCGACACCGTGGATCTTTATGCCAATGCGCTGCCGCTTGCGACGTTGCTCGTGCCGGCCTACGGATTTTACAGCCATGTCCTGCCCGGCTTCTTTTTCCAGAACGCCACCCGGTCCTACATCTGATGACGGGCGCAGCAGGTTTCCTTGTTCAGGGCAAACTGTGACTGCCGAAACGATTGCGAATGCCGGCATCACCTTGGCGGTTGGTTCCCTCAAGCTGGCGCGATTGCGGTTGCCTCTATCGAAAGCAGAAGTCCCATGGGGAGGTCCACAATGGGAGTTGAGCGTGATGGTGGTTTGTTCGGAAAGTACTCACCGAAAAGTTCGTTCAGGGCTGACCGTTCGTCAGCATCACCGAGCCACGTGATGACTTTGACGACATCGTCCATCGAGCAACCCGAACAGCGAAGACAGGTTTTGAGGTTCTCAAAGGCCTGCCTTGCCTGACTTTCGAAATCTTCGCCGGCTTTGGCTCCGGTTTCCGGAACGATGCCCGCCTGACCCGATACAAACAGGAAGTCTCCAGCCCGGATGGCGGTCGAATACGCACCATAAGGCGCTGGCATATCGGGATGCTCGACAACAATCTTTTCCAACGTCGTTTTCTCCAAAAGGTGGCAACACCTGAGCTTAGGCCCACCCACCAGAAACGATCAAGCCACTTGGAAGATGCCAGTCTGAACCGTTTGGGCTCAGAACTGACGCTTACCGCAGAGCAATAGGCTCAGCGGGATACAAATCAGTTGGCAAAGTTCCGCAACGCGGGCAATGCTGCAACTGACGTGTCCTGATTGAACCGCTGCTTTGCGCGCTTCGCATAAGCGGCAAACAGCTCAAAGGCGGGGGGCTGTAATTCGCTGCATGGGCAAAAATATCCTATCAAACAAGTGGGAACGGATCTTCCAAGGTAGACAACCAACATGTTTCGACTTACTCCGCGCGGCCGGCAGTTGAAAACCATGAGTTTCGCAGGTTTTCTTGCGGCACTCGTCTAGAGACCCAGGCGAACAAGAGCTGGTTCGATTCTGCTGCGGTCCGCCTCGGGGTGCGGGAAATTTGAAAGATAACTGGCGAGGCCAAAAGCCGGATCGACTGCCTTTGCGCGGGTCATCAACTCACGCGCGATTTCTCCATTACCCGCGAGTTCGTTCACCCATGCGGCAACAGCAATGGTGTTGGCATTGGCGCCTGGCGTCCGAACTGCACGATCCGACCAGAAAACCGCTTCCTCATGACGGTCTTCCAATGACATAAACTGTGAACGTAGCGAGTGGAATCCGAAAGATAGTGGGTCAAATGGGCTCAACCGCTCTGCCATATCCAGATGCTCAAGGCCGTCTTTAGTTTGTCGTTGAAAAAGCAGCGCATAGGCCAAAGAATAGTGACCCAAGACCGACGATGGAGCCAACACAATGGATTGCCGCAAGGCTGCGATCGCCGGGCCCATATCACCCGTCAGCCGTGACGCCCGCCCCATTGCCAAATGTCCCTGCGAATCCCTTGCATTCAATGCGAGGCTTTCGGCGGCGTGATGATAACATTGATCAATACTCTTTGTGCGATTTGAACCGTCGTCAAAGAGAGCTTCGAACCAATGCATCAGAGACTTGGCTGAATGAAGCCCCGTTGACGCAGAGTCGACACTCAGGCCCCGTTCCACGCAAGTCTTGACCTCTGGCAAATCCTCACTTCGGCACCTGTTCAGAAGATAAGAAGCGCGATGATACGCCTCCCACGCGTCCAGAGTGGCTATAGGCTTCAGTAAGGCAAGGTGACGTTCCCGGTTTTCGATTTCAGCAGATACCGAGGCCACAACCGCGGCATTGATCTCATCGTGTATCTTCGGAAGGTCTTGCGTTCGCGTTTCGATACGCTCCGCCCAGATTTCCCGATTTTCCAGGCCATCAGTGAGTGACACACGCAAACTGCACCGCTCTGACTGCACGTCAAACAGCCCATCGAGCACATAGCGGACACCTATCCGGGTCGCGATATGTTTTGGATCTCTGTTCTGGTTAGAAACAACGCGTCCGCTTGCGCGAGAGGCCACAAAAAGCCAACGTTTCTGCGTGAGACTCATGGAGATGTCTCGGCTCAAACCATCAGCCATGCCAATCTGACCTTGCTCCGAGCCACTGGTCGCAAATGGGAGTACGACAATAGAAGCAGCTCGCACAGTAAGGGGCAGTGGTGCATTGCTCTCAACTTGTATTTTTTCCCCTCTGTCCTGCTGCGTTGCGGGGACGGCTTCCGGAAGCGCAAGCAACCGATAGCCTGACTTCTGAACGGTCTGAATGAACATAGGCTCGCGACGGTTGTCGCCAAAACAGCGCCGCAGTTCTGAGATTGCTTGGGTCAAAACCTCTTCGCCTACCGTTACGCCAGGCCAGACAAGATCCAGTAGGTCTTGGCGCATAACAACAGCGCCCCGCGCATCGATCAGGATTTTCAGAACCGCTGTAGACTTGGGAGAAAGCCGCACTTCTGTTCGCCCAGACCGGACTGTCCGAGCTGACAAATCTATGTCGAATGATCCCAACCTGGTCAAAGCCCTCTCCGGACGGTGGATTGGCAACGTATCGTTAACGGCAAAAAACTGGAGTTCGACCTACAAATGCTCGTCATTTTGGTCAATATTAAAGCACACATGTCCCACTGTCCTTTAAAGCAACGGAAAACTCTTCTGAGGCAGTGTTGAGGAGCGCGCGCTCTGAGTAAAAGCTCAACTCAGAGTTTGGAGACCATTCGTTTCACGACGAACTTTTCTACAAGAACAATCGCGTGCGCCAAAAACCAGCTCTATCGGTCTGCGCAGCCGCATCAGTTTTGCGTCAGCTTTGGTCTCTACGCTTTACATCTGAAGTCGGGTTTGTACCGCAAAGTTGATGTTACTGTAGGTGGGCTCAACGGGCACAAATCATTTGCCGAAGTCGGGCAATGCGGGAACTGTCCCTTGGCGCCATCTCTTCGATAGTCGGCGTCCGCAAAGTGCCGCACCTGGTCAAACTTGCGACTTCGCTCCCGCTCTTGTTGTTTGCCGACGAATTGAGCTACGCTCCGGCCCTGCATAGTCCAAGATGGCGTCGGAAAACATATGGACCGCCGGCTAATCACGATCCTTGCTGCCGATATTGCAGGCTATTCGCGCTTAATGGCCGAAGACGAAGAGGGCGTTATTCGCAGATTGCAGGCGGCAAGGGCCGAAGTCGTAGATCCGGCGCTCTTTGGCGCTGCATTATGGTGCAACTGGGCGTATGGAGGAGGCAGTTATCGCGGCAGACCGTGGCCTCGCCGCCAACGTTCCGTTGCCACAGGCAGGGTACGGGCGTGAACCACCACGATATCCGCGTTTCCAAAGATCTGGACGAGCGAAGCGTTGCAGCTGCAGTAGAAGACGCATGCGCTGCGGCAGACCTCTGCCTCACCATGAAAACGTCTCTCAAGAAGCACCCCGGTTGCACCCATTGGCACTTCAAACGACCCGGCCAGCGCGGCGTTCTGGAAGTGACCTGGTGGCCGGGCGATGCCGACATCCGTCCTCCTCGTCTGTGGCTATCCGTCCACGGCAATCGACAATCCGATTGGATCTCTGAATTGATGCCCCTTTTGAGGTCGCGCATTGAGGACCAATTGAAGGTCTAGCGACGGCGACACCATTGATTGCATCGATCTGCAGAAGCTAGTGGCGCGACTGATTTGCTCAGGCGGCCGAGCAAGCCCTCAAACCTCGCTGCGGCGGCTGGGGCGAGCGACGATGTCGTGGTCGACGAGGTGTTCGAGGAAGGCGGTTTCGGCCGGGGTCATGTGGCGGTCGGCGTCGATGACGGAGAAGACGTCGACCGTTGGTGGGTCACCGGCGAGCGGGATGCGCCAGAGGTCGGCGCCGTAGTCGTCGGCCAGCGAGACCGGGACGGCGCCGACGGCCTCGCCGTGGCGGATCATGTTGAGCAGGTCGACGATGCCGGTGGTGGCCGCCGTCACCTGGTCGCCGATGCCCATGCGCACGCGATAGACCGTGACCGGCGACAGGGCGCCGGCGATGTGGTCTTCCTCGAAACCCACTACCTCGGCACGGGCGAGCGCCTCGGCATCCGGCTTGTCGACGCCGAAAAGCGGGCTTTTGGGGCCGCAATAAAAGGCGAATGTCTGCGCCGACATGGCCTTGGGCTGCAGCCGCGGCGACGGTTCGACGCGGGTGCAGAAGCCGACCGACGCGACGCGCTGCAGCAGTGCCTGGTTGACCTCGAAACAGGGTGCGGAACGGATGGCGTAGGTAACGCCCGGATAGCGGCGGCGGAACTCCGACAGCAGCGGATTGAGGAAGGCCGTGTCGAGATGGTTGGAGCGATGCAGCACCAGGTTGCCGGTGATCGCCTTTTCCGCATGGGCGGCCAGGTCGTTGAGGCGCAGCACGCCGCCATAGATTTCCACCGCCTCGCGATAGACCGCCTCGCCTGCCCGGGTGATGGCAAAGCCCTGGCCCGAGCCGCGTTCTATCAGCCGGTGGCCGAGGCGTTCTTCAAGCCGCCGAAGGGCCGCGCTGACCGACGGCTGGGTGACGTTCAAGCGCTGCGAGGCACCGGTGATGGATCGCTCCTGCACGATCACCATGAACGTGCGCAGCAGGTTCCAGTCGAGCTGGTTGGCGAGCCGGTCGAGGCGTGTGCTCATGCCGCCTCGCGTTCCAGCAGGTGACACCGCGCCCGGCTCTGGGCGCCCGTCGCCGCGAACACCGGTTCGCTGCGGTCGCAGACCCCGGCAATCGCCTCCGGACAGCGCGGATGGAACGCGCAGCCGGACGGTGGATCGGCGGGGCTTGGAATGTCGCCGGTCAGCCGGATGCGCTGGCGGCCCTGTCCGCTCTGCGGCAGCGGCACCGCGCTGAGCAAGGCTCGCGTATAGGGATGCTGAGGTGCTGCAAAAACCTCCTCCGTCGGCCCTTCCTCGACGATGCGGCCGAGATACATGACGGCCACGCGGGTACAGAGGAAGCGCACCACGGCGAGATCGTGGGAGATGAAGAGCGACGTCATATCAGGGCGGTCCGCCTGCAGTTCTTTCAGGAACTCGAGGATCTGTGCCTGCACGGAAACATCAAGGGCCGAGGTCGGTTCGTCGAGCACAAGCAGAGACGGTCCGAGCGCCAGCGCCCGTGCGATGCAGACCCGCTGTTTCTGGCCGCCCGACAGCTCGTGCGGAAAGCGGTGCAGGAACTGGCCGGGCAATCCCACCCGGTCGAGCAGGGCGGCGACCTGGTCGTTGAGAGGCCGGCCGCGGGTCTTCGTGTGCAGGATCAGCGGCTCGGCCACCGAGCGAAAGATGGTCATGCGTGGATTGAGCGACGAGTGCGGGTCCTGAAAGATCATCTGGGCGGTGCGGCGCACCTGCTGCAGCGTCTTGCCGGAGGCGTGGGTCACGTCGATGCCGTTGACGGTTATGCGCCCCGAGGTCGGGTCGAGCAACCGCAGCGCCGCCTTGCCGACGGTCGACTTGCCGGAGCCCGATTCGCCAACCAGCCCGACGGTCTCGCCTGCGGCCAAAGACAGCGACACGCCGTCAACGGCCCGCACCAGGGTGTCGCGACCGACCGGGAAATGCACCCGCAGATCATCGATTTCAAGCATCGGCGCGTTCCTTCTGGAAGAGCGTGCAGGCGACGCGATGGCTGTCTGCCACTTCGCTGAGCGGCGGCTTGCCCTCGGAGCAGACGGGTGCCGCGTGCGGACAACGGCCCTCGAAACGGCAGCCTGTCGGTGGAGTATAGAGGTTTGGCAGCGAACCGGGAATGCCGGCCAAATGCTCGATCGCCCGGAACGGGTGCGGAATGGCCTTCAGCAACCCCTGCGTATAGGGGTGCTTCGGGTCGTCGAATATTTCGGCCGCTGGCGCGTCCTCGACGATCTGGCCGGCATACATAACCGCAACACGGCGACAAACCTGGGCAACCACGCCAAGATCGTGGGAGATCATGATCACGGAAAGACCCATGGCATCGACCAGTTCGGCGATCAGATCGAGGATTTGCGCCTGTACGGTCACATCAAGCGCCGTTGTCGGCTCGTCGGCGATCAGCAGTTTCGGCTTCGCGGCCAACGCCATAGCGATCAGCACGCGCTGGCGCATGCCGCCGGAGAGCTCATGCGGATAGCTTTCGAACTGGCGCTGCGGATTGGGAAGATGCACCTGGTCGAGCATCTCGAGCGCCAGTTCACGGGCGGCTTTCTTGCCTATGCCGCCACGCTGCTGGGCAACGATGGCGTCGACCAGTTGGGTCCCGACCTTGAACACCGGGTTGAGGTAGGTCATCGGGTCCTGGAAGATCATCGCCACGTCGGTGCCGCGGATCGCCCGCAACTGACGCTCGTTCAGCGTCAGCAGATCGCGGCCGCCGAACAGAACCTCACCCGAGGTGATGCGCGCCGGCGGCTTGGGCACCAGGCCGAAGGCGGCGCGGGTCAGCACCGACTTGCCGCAGCCGGTCTCGCCGACCAGGCCGAGTGCTTCGCCCGGCGCCAGGTTGAGGCTGACACCGTCGATGGCCTTGTAGATGCCGTCGAAGGTGTCGAATTCCAGCCGCAGATCGCGGATCGACAGGATTGGTTCGCTCATGAGCGCTGCCTCGGATCGAGCACGTCGCGCAGGGCCATCGCCGAGCAGGTTGAAGCCGAGCACGGTCAGATAGATCGCCAGACCCGGGAAGAAGGAATACCACCACCAGTCCGGCAGGTAGTTGCGGCCGATGGAGACCATGGCGCCCCATTCCGGATAAGGCGGCTGGGCACCAAGGCCGAGAAAGCCGAGGCTCGCGGCGCCAAGGATCGCCATACCCATGTCCATGCTGGCCTTGACGATGATCGGCGACAGGCAGTTGGGCAGGATGTGGACGAAAAGGATGCGGTGCATCGGCGCACCGAGCGATCGGGCGGCGTCGACATAGGTCTCGTTGCGCAAGGACAGGGTTTTTGCTTCGACCAGGCGTACATAGCCCGGCCACCAGACCAGCGACAGCGCGATCATGGCGTTGATGATGCCCGGCCCCAGGGCACCGACGATGGCGATTGCCAGGATCAGGCCGGGAATCGACAGGAAGATGTCGGTCACCCGCATGATGCCCTCACGCAGCCAGCCGCTGCTCATGCCGGCCAGCATGCCGAGCGGCACGCCGATCAACATGGCGATGCCGGTGACGATCAGGCCGATTTGCAGAGACACCCGGGCACCGATCAGCACGCGAGAAAAAATGTCGAGCCCGACTTCGTCGGTGCCGAACCAGTGTTCGGCGCTCGGCGGCTGCAGTTTCTTGTCGAGATGGATGGCACCGTAGGCATCCTCCGGAAAGGGTGCGATCCAGGGGCCGATCAGCGCGATCACCAGAAAGACGACGACGATGACCAGGCCGAGCATGGCGGAGGACGACCGGCGGAAGGTCGCCGCCATGCGGCGGTATTCGCGAATGGAGCTTTCGTGGCGCTCGAAAAAGGTTGCGTCGCTCATGGGCCCCTCACACCTGCGCCCGGACCCGCGGGTCGAGCGCGGCGTAGGTCAAATCGATCAGCAGATTGGCGAGCATGAAGCAGGCGCCCAGGATAAGGGTCACCGCCATGATCGGTTCGAAGTCGGAACTGATGGCCGCCTTGGCGGCGTAAAGCCCGACACCCGGCCAGTCGAAAACGCCCTCGACAAGCACGGTGCCGCCGAGCATCCAGCCGAAGCGCAGGCCGATCATTGCCAGCGTCGGCAAGAGCGCGTTTTTGAGCGCATAGGCGGCCACGATGCGAAACGGACCGATGCCCTGCGCCCGCGCATTGGTGATGTAGTCACGGTTGAGCGTTTCCAGCATTTCGGCGCGATTGACGCGGATAATGGAAGCAAGCGCCGGGAAGCTCAGTGCCAGGGCCGGCAAAAACAGATGCCAGACGGCCTCGCGGAAGATCAGGATGTTGCCGGTCAACAGCGCATCGATGGTCAGCATGCCGGTGATGCGGGTCGGTGGATCGCTCATCAGGTCGAGCTGGCCGCCGAGGGGAAACCAGCCGAGTTCCAGCGCCAGATACCATTGCAGCATCAGCCCGAGCCAGAACATCGGCATGGCGACGCCCGACACGCCGAGAATGCGGATGATGTGGTCGCCCGGCCGATTGTGCAGGACCGCGGCGATGACGCCGAGCGGGATGCCGAGCAGGATGGCCATGCCGATCGAAAACAGCACCAGTTCCAGGGTCGCCGGGAAGAAGATGGCCAGGTCCTTGAGGACCGCACGGCCGGTATGGATGGAGGTCCCCAGGTCGCCGGTCAGCACGTTGCCGAGGTAGATGACGAAGCGCTGCGGCACCGGCTTGTCGAGGCCGCGTTCGACGCGGATCGTCTCGACCATTTCGGCCGTTGCATCGGGGCCGGCGGCCAGGCGCGCCGGATCGCCCGGCGCGACATTGGCTATGACGAACATGATGGCCAGCAGACCGACCAGCATAAAGACCATCATCACCAGTCGACGGGCGATCAGTCTAAGCATCCGGGAACTCCTTGGGTGCCGAGGGCGACCGGCGCGGGAGAACGCCGGCCGCGATCAGACCTACTTTCCGATATGCAGCGGATAGAGGTCAATTTCCTCGGTCATGCGGATGGGGCTGTCCTGGAAGCCCTCCACCCAGTCGCGGATGGCGAAGCGGCGGTTGCGCATCATGCCGAAGATCTCCGGCTGCAGCTCGACGATGCGCTCCTGGATCGCCGCATAGAGCGGTTCACGCTTGGCCCAGTCGGTCTCGTTGCGGGCCTCTTCGATCATCGCATGCAGTTTCTCATCATCCAGATAATGCGATCCGTAGTACTTGCCGAAGGAGGTCGGATGGTACTGGATCGCCACCGCGTCCGGATCCGTGGAAACCGGCGTGGCAAAGATGGCGATAATATCGGGCGCCGTGGCGACATCCGAAGCGCGGCCAACCATGTTGGGCCAGGTCAGTGGTGTCATCTTGACGCTGATATTCAGGTCCTTCAGCGCGTCGATCAGGATGAGGCCCATCTGGCGCTCTTCTTCGAAGCCCTGGACATAGACATACTCGACCTCGAAGCCACCGTCCGGCCAGGCTGACTTGGCCAGGTATTCCTTGGCCTTGTCCATGTCGCGACGGGGAATGCCGGCGACTTCGACCTTGCCCTGGATGGCATCGCTGAACGGGCTGGTCTGCAATTTGGCTTCGCCGTTGAAGATCTTGACCAGGCCGTCATAGTCGAACGCATAGGCGATTGCCCTGCGGACATTGATGTCCGACATGTGCTCGTTCTGGGTGTTGAACTTCAGACCGAAAGCGGTCAGAGCCGGCAGTGTCGTCGTGTTGATGCCGTCGCGTGCGCCGACTTTTTCCATTTCTTCCGGTGTCAGCCCGCCGACGATATCGGCCTCTCCCTTGATGAGCGCGGCGCGCTGGGCCGCACTTTCACGCACCAGCTTGTAGATGATGCCGCCGAACTTGTCGTTGTCGTAGGGAAAGCCCTTCCAGTAGTCGTCGTTGACTTCCAGCCAGTAAGCCTTGCCCTGTTCGAACTTCGACAGTTTGAAGGGGCCGGATCCGGCGGCGTTTTCGTTGAGCCAGGTCTGGCCGCGATCGTCACCGGCATTGGCTTCGACCACCGCCGGATTGACAACGAACCACCAGGGCAGGAACGACAGGAACGGCGAATAGGGCTTGTTCAAGGTAAACTTGACAGTGTGGTCGTCAACCACCTCGATGCCATCCGGCGACAGGAAATCCTGCAGCATCCAGGCCGGACCCTTGTTGAGTTCCAGCGTGCGGGCGAAGGAATAACGCACCGCTTCCGCGTTCACCGGGGAGCCGTCATGAAACTTGGCATTGTCGACCAGGTGGAAGGTCCAGGTGAGACCGTCGTCGGACACATCCCAGCTCTTAGCCAGCCACGGCTTGATCTGTGGCGGATTGCCTTCGTACTTGACCAGGCCGTCATAAAGACCCTGCACCATCATGCGGATGGCGTAGTCATATTTCTGGGCCGGATCGAGGGTCGACACCGGCTGGCGACCGGCGATCACCAGGTAGAGCTTGTCATCGAGCTTCTCGACGGCCTGCGCGGCCGTTGCGGTACTGATGGCCAGCACGGCGCCGAGGGCCGCCGATCGCAGCCGATTCCAGGAAATGAACATGGCGTGCTCCTTTTTTTGCGCCCAGGTCGGGCTTTTGAATTGCACCAAAATTGCAGGCATCGACCGCGCTGCAAATTCGTTATTGTCAATGGCCTGTATTGGCTGAAACTATCTTGCCTCGTCGGACCCATAAGCTGCGCCAATGCAGCCCATAGATTGACGGAGAACGCCCCCTATTTCTCTTTTTTTTCAGACTGTTAAGCGCAAACTGAACGCCATAAGCCGACGCTATTCGGCGTATACGATAATTCTATTTGCCAATTGGCGGCAGGAGCCTGAGATTCTTGCGCACGCAATAGGCACAATCCCGGCGAGCATCGCCCGCGACAGGATGACAGCATGACGACATTGGCCCAAAGAGCCCCCAGCCAGACGACCAGACGACTGACGGCCGACGACATTGAAGCGCTGGCCAAGGGTGCCTGGATTCTCGGCACCGGCGGCGGCGGAGACCCCTACCACAAGCTCTTGAACATGCGTCTGCTTTATGACGCGGGCCACTCGGTTTCGCTCGTCGATCCGATGGCGCTGGCCGACGATGCGGTGGTCGCGGTTCTGTCCAATATGGGCGCGCCGCTGGTGGGCCAGGAGCGACTTGCCGACCCGCAATTTGCGGTCAAGCCACTGCGCATGATGGAAGAATATATCGGCCGCAAGTTCGATGCGGTAATGGCGCTGGAAATCGGCGGCGGCAATGGCGTGCACCCGATGCAGGTGGCGGCGCTGACGGGCTACCCGGTGGTCGACGCCGACACGATGGGCCGTGCCTATCCGGAAGCTCAGATGACGTCCGTGGCGGTGGCCAATCTGCGGTGCTACCCGCTGACCATGGCCGATATTCGCGACAACGAGATCATTATCCCGCGCGCTGCCAGCTGGCGCTGGATGGAGCGCATCAGCCGCAAGGTCTGTACCGAAATCGGCTCGATTGCTGCCACGTGCAAAGCGCCGCGCTCCGGCGCGGAGATCAAGCAACACGGCATTCTCTATACCGTGAGCCAGGCGATCCGGCTGGGCGAAACCATCCTGCAGGCCAAACGCGATCACGCCGACCCGGTCGAAGCCGTGCTGCGGGCAGGCCGCGGCAAGAAGATGTTCACCGGCAAGGTCATCGACGTCGAACGGCGCACGGCGGAGGGTTTCCTGCGCGGCAAGGCCGTCGTCGAGGGGCTCGATGACGATCTCGGTGCCGAACTGGTCATCCACTTCCAGAACGAATATTCGGTCGCCTATCGCGACGGCGCACCCGTGGTGATGACGCCAGATCTGATCTGTGTTCTCGACTCGGTCAGCGGCGAGGGCATCGGAACAGACATCCTGCGTTTCGGACAGCGGGTGTCCGTGGTGGCCCTGCCGGCACCATCCGTCTTTCTGTCCGAACAGGGATTGGCCAATGTGGGACCCCGCGCCTTCGGCTTCGACCTGGATTTCAAAACCGTGTTTGAGGAGCATTCGGCATGAAACGCATCGGGATCGATGTCGGCGGCACAAACACCGATGCGGTGCTGATCGACGGCAGCCGGGTTCTGGCCGCCGTCAAGACGTTCACCACCGAGGATGTCACCAGCGGAGTGCGCACGGCGCTGAAAAACATAGTTGCTGAGGCCGGCGATGCCGCCAGCGGCGTTGAAGCCGTGATGATCGGTACGACGCACTACACCAATGCCGTGGTTCAACGACGGCACTTGGGGCGCGCGGCGGCCATTCGCATTTCCCTGCCGGCCTCGGCCAGTCTTACGCCGTTTTGCGACTGGCCGGCGGATCTGGCGGAGCAGGTCAATGGCGGCATCCACCTGGTGCACGGCGGTCACGAATATGATGGCCGGCCGCTGGTGCCGATGGACGATCGCGAAATCGCACGCGCCGCACAGGCCATCCGCCGCGACGGGGTCGACTCCATCGCCATTTCCGCAACCTTCTCGCCGTTGACGGCGGAATGCGAGAAGCATGCAGAAGAGATCGTTCGCAATGAACATCCGGACGCCCGCATCACGCTGTCCAGCCGGCTCGGCCGCATCGGCCTGCTCGAACGGGAAAACGTCGCGCTGATGAACGCCTCGCTGGTGCATCTCGCCGACGAGATCACCCAGTCCTTTGTCGACGCGGTGGCGGAAAGCGGGCTCGATGCCAAACTGTTCATCACCCAGAATGACGGCACGGTGGTCGTTGCCGAGGAGGCGCGTGACTTTCCGGTCTACTCGTTCGCATCCGGGCCGACCAACTCAATGCGCGGTGCGGCGCTTCTCGCCGGCATCGACAACGCCATGGTCTGCGATGTTGGCGGCACCACCGCCGATATCGGCTGCCTGATCCAGGGTTTTCCGCGCGAGGCCAACAATGTGGTCGAAGTCGGCGGCGTGCGCACCCTGTTCCGCATGCCCGACCTGCTGTCGATCGCCATCGGTGGCGGCACCATCGTGCGCCGTTCGCCGCACACGGTCGGACCGGTCAGTGTCGGCTACCGGCTTGCCGAAGAGGCGCTGGTGTTCGGTGGGTCCACCATCACCTGCACCGATATTGCCGTTGCCGCCGGGCTGCTCGAGCTTGGCGATCGATCGCGTGTCGCAAGTCTCGAACCGGCTTTTGTCGAAGCCTCCCTTGCCATGATCCACGGTCAGATTGCCGACAGCGTCGACCGCATGAAGACGGATGCCGAACCGGTTCCTCTGCTCGCCGTGGGTGGCGGTGCCATGCTGATCCCCGACACGATGCCAGGCATATCCGAGGTTGTGCATGTCGAACACGAAGCCGTGGCCAACGCTGTGGGCGCCGCGATCGCTCAGATCAGCGGTGAGACAGACCGGATCTACCGCGACGTGACCCGCGAGGAGGCAATCGCCGCTGCGAAGTCTGACGCCATCGACAGCGCGGTGCGGGCCGGTGCTGATCGAGACACGATCCGCGTCATCGAGGTTGAAGATCTGCCGCTCAGTTACCTGCCCGGCCATGCCATCCGCACTCGGGTCCGCGTGGTTGGGGAGGCTGCGAAGGGGAAGGCCGCGTGACGCCACGGCCCACCGTCAATCTGCTGGTCATTGGACGTTCGCCGAGACCGGCGCTCGAAGCCGAGTTCCGCAGGGTTCTCGGTAACGGATGCGATCTCCGCACAATAGGGGCCCTGGACCACCTCGATATATCCAGCATCGAAGCAAACCCACCCCGCTCGGATGCCGACACGCTTTTTTCGATCTTGCCGGACGGGCAATCCACGTTGCTGTCCAAGACGCATGTCACGGAAGAGCTGCGGACCCGGTTGAAAGCCCGACAACCTGACGACAACGAAATCGACGTGCTCTGCTGCACCGGTCGGTTCGATGAATTCGTCGGGGATCGCGTCATCAAGGCGTCGGAGGTCCTGCTCAATACGCTGCGGGGTGTGGGCAGCGTGGCGCAGTCCGTCGGCGTCTTCATCCCGAAGCCGCAACAGGTCGCCAATGCCGCCGATCGTTGGAAGGCCGGCGGCTTCACACCGGAGGTCGTGGCCCTCGCACCCGACGCGTCCGACGACGAGATCGACCTGGCAGCGGCCACCATGCGCGATTGTGCACCCGATATCGTCGTCTACGACTGCATCAGCTACACGCACGCGACCCGTTTGCGGGTCAGCGGCATCTGCCCGGCACCGGCGGTCGTCGCCGCCAGCGCGATGGCGCATGTGGTTGCCGAACTGCTTGCCCTTTAGGCCGAAAATCGTTCATAGGAACTGACTTGATTTTGCCAGCCCTTCCGGGTTGGGTTGCAGCCTTTTTTCCTATGGATGATGTTATGAAATTTCTCGCGATTGCCGCATTGATCTTTGCCTTCTCCTTACCGACCGCTCCGGCCTGGGCAGAATCGCCCGGCATTCTGACCTTCTCCGGGTCAATTGCTGAAACCAACAGCGGCCCGGTAACCGCCGACGATCGAGGGATGTTTTCCTATCATGACATCGCCTTTGACGCCGGGTACCGGATTGATCGCGAAACCCTGGCGGCAATGCCTCAAACAAGCTATGTCGATGATTTTCTGGGGTCGGAGGGGACCTATCGCGGGCCTCTATTGGCTGACGTGCTGACCCATGTCGGCGGCAAGGGTGATCGGCTGGTGCTGACCGGACTGGACGGCTACGCGGTCGAAATCGACCGCTTGGAGATCGAAACCCATAACCCAATTCTGGCGATCGAACTGGACGGTTCGCCCTTGGCCATCGGAGACCTCGGACCCGTCAAGTTGGTGTTTCCCATGGTCGGCGATGCCGACGTCGACAAGAAGTTGCGCAGCAAGAGCGTCTACGCGCTGTTCCATATCTCGGTCGAGGGCGACTGAACGCACCGCGCAACCGGGTCAAACGGCCTCGGCCCGTTCCTCACCGGCCTTGCCCTGGCTTTGCAGATAGTTGGTGAAGAGCGACGCCTGCAGCGGTTTGGAAATGTAGAAACCCTGGGCGTAGGCACAGCCGGTTTCTGCAAGAAAATCGAGTTGGTCCGCGCTTTCCACGCCTTCGGCGACGGCTTCCATGTCGAGGGCCCGGCACATGGTTAGAATGGAGTTCACCATGCCCCGCTTGCGCTGCGACTCACCCAGTTGCGACAGGAAGGATCGATCGATCTTGACCCGATCGATCTCCAGTTCCGCGATGCTGCCGAGATTGGAATAGCCGGTGCCGAAATCATCGAGCGCCACACGCATGCCCATTTTTCGGATTTCGGCCAGGACCGAGAGCGCCTCGGACTTGTTCTTGATGAGGACCCGCTCCGTCAGCTCCAGTTCGAGCATGGAGGCGGGAAGCCCCGTCTCGGCCAGCAGGCCAGCCAGGTAAGTGCAAAGCGAACTGTCGGAAAGGTGCCGGCCGGAGATGTTGACGCTGATCGTGAAGTCCGGAGGCAAATGAGGCAGCCAGGCAGCGGCCTGCTCGCAGGCCTTGCGCATCACCAGCCTGTCGATCTCCAATATCAGATCCGAATCTTCGGCAACCGGAATGAACTCCAACGGTGATGAGACTTTTCCGGTCCGAGGATTGTTCCAGCGAACGAGCGCCTCGGCACCGGTCAGACGACCGCTGGCGACGGCCAGTTGCGGTTGCCAGACCAGAATGAACTCGTCGTTGCGGATGGCCCGGCGCAGGGTCTCTTCCAATTCAATGCGATTGTCGAGATGCGCCTTCAGGTCTTCGGTAAAGACCGACAGGCGTTGACGACCGTCGGCCTTGGCGGCGTAGAGCGCAAGATCGGCGTGTTTCAACAGGGTGCTCACATCATCGCCATGATCCGGGCAAAACGACAGGCCAATGCTGGCGGCCAGCAGTACCGGATGTCCACCAACTTCGCGAAATCCCGACAATTGGCGGCACAGAAGCTCGCCGAACTCAACCAGCTCTGCCTGATTCTCAGCAACGCGCATGATGGCGAATTCGTCGCCGCCGAGTCGTACGGATACTGCCTGGTTGGGCCGGTCGTGCGACTTCAGCGCACCGCCAACGATCCGCAACAGATCGTCACCCGCCTGATGACCGAAGGTATCATTGACCTGTTTGAAGTGGTCCAGATCGATCAGGTACATTGCGAGCGGCCGACGGGCCATTTTTGCTGCACCGATAAACTTGGGTCCCTGCTCCATCAGCCAGGCGCGGTTTTTCAGATCCGTGACCGTGTCGCGCCAGGTCAGTTGGCGCAGATTGTTGGCGGTTCGCTGCCTCTCAACCAACAGGATCGCAATGCCGATCAGCAAGCTCGAGAGGATCGCCAGAATAATCAGGATCTGTTTGTTGAGCGTCGCAAGCATCTGCTGGGCCTCAAAAAGCCCACGGCTCGATTCCTCACCCATGCTGAAATAGAGGCGGTTGAGAACGGCATCGGCGTCTTCGAGCTCCACCAAGATCTCGTCCAGCGCAGCCCGATCGAAGGGCCCTGGTTGCGACAGGAGACCGTCAACCGTTTCGATAATGACCAGAATGCGGTTGCGTATTTCCCCGTAGGAATCCAGCTCACTTGCAATCCGCGTGCGGTCAACCCGGGCAAAACGAACATAGGCAAGATCCGTGGCCTCGGCCAGCAGTTCACGGCTGCGCTCACCGGCCGGGTCGGTACGGGCGAGCAGCACCATGTCCTTGAGCCGATCCACGGCGCGGACATGGACATGCAATTCCCGGAAGGACAGGAACCCGAAACGCGGCAGCGCCTGCTCCACGGAACGAATGTTGCTGTGGAGGGTGGTGATGATGGCAAGCGAAAGCGCAATGGCGACAAGCACCGCAACGGTTTCTCGCACCGGAGCCAAGGCTTTCAGCCTGCTCAGTCGCGACGCATTCATTGTCACGCTACTCGGCACGCTCGATGGACTGAATCAGCCAGACCCAACGGTTCCGGTGTACCGGGTTGTCGAGCTCCGGATGCTCCAGAACGGGATAAACCAACCGGGTGGGTCCCTGGTTTCGGCGCGTCAGGAAGGACCCGTTTTCGCGCATCGCCAACAGCAATGGATATTTGTGCCAGTCCTCTCGTGGGATGCGCTGCGAGTATTCATCTGCCGCCCGGACAATGATTGCCTCGGCATCATCGAGATTGAGATAGGCAAGGGCATCACGCAACAACACGCCTTCGAACAGTTGCTCGCCTTCCTCCCAGGGACTGTCCGTCCTTAAACTGTATTGCGGCAGACCGCAGAGGTCGGCCATATCAACAGCCCGCTCCCCACCGTCGTGCATAACTGTAAAGGCGGGTCCTCCGACCATTGGTGGGTTGTCGAGACGTTCCAGCGCGCTCGTGGCACCCAGCGTCACGATCGTCCATATCGCAGTCGCAAAAACAACCCGCCCCTGCAGAAGCAGATTTCTCAAAAGTCCAACCAGCATGTGAATTTCCCCGATGGTCTACGCGACCTGAACACCCCCAAATGTTCGACAAAATTGCTGGTAAAAGCCTTTCGGAAAATTTAACAGAGCGGCCGCTTCAGAGGCTTTGGGCATACCAGTACCGCATTTTGCAATCGCCCGTGGCGGGCCGGAAGTTGTGCAACTTCTGTCCATTCGCCCTAATGGCGACAACACTCTCTTTACCTTGTACTTCAACCGAATCGAAGGGTTCGACCACTACCCTGATTGGTCGGGAAATGAGGGGGAGCCGCGCCCTCCGTCGAAGGTTTGCGGTTCGGGGATAGAATGCAAACGCCAAATTTGGAGGAGTCGGCGACCACCATGAACGACGCCGACACCAGCGGCAGCGTCGATTGGCAGCTGACCGACATTATCGAGAGTATTCCAGCTGGCTTCTTGTGGTGCGATGCCAATGACCGGGTCATCGTCAGCAACAATCTGTTCCGCAAGTGGTTCTTCCCCGACAATCAGGACGTCGTTGTTCCCGGCGTGCCGTTCATCGACCTGCTGAAGACCTGCGGCGATCCGCGATGGATTGAAAAGCGCATGCAGCTGCGCCTCGATCCCGGCGAACCCTTTCAGCACCGAATGCGCGACGGACGGGTGCTGCGCACGTTTGAAAAGCGCACCAGCGACGGCGGTATCATCAGCATCCACACGGACGCCACCGCGTTACACACGCAAAAGGTCGCGGCCGAGAACAATGCTGAACGCCTTCAGGTCGTTCTGGAATCGATCGATCAGGGCATCAGCATGATCGATGGCGACCTCAATGCCGTGGCATTCAACGAATGCTTCCTCGACGTGCTCGAAATCCCGCGGGAACTCGCAAAGCCCGGGACGAACTTTGCTGAATTCATCCGATACAATGCCGAGCGTGGAGAATACGGCGACGGTGACATCGACACTTTGGTCAAGGAACGCGTGGACCTGGCCAAACAGTTCCAGCAGCACCGGTTCGAACGAACGCGACCTGACGGAACGGTCATCGAAATCTCCGGCAAGCCGATCGACGGCGGTGGCTTCGTGACCACCTATACCGACGTCACGGAGCGCAAGCGGGCGGAAGACGCCCTGTTGAAACGGGATCAACAGCTCACCGAGCAGAACCGGCGGTTCAATGCGGCGCTCGACAATATGTGCCAGGGCCTGTCGATGTACGACAAGGATGGGCGGTTGCTCGTCTGCAATCGGCGCTTTCTCGAGATCTATGATCTGCCCGAGGAGATGGGACAGGCGGGAACTCGCTTCGACGACATCATAAACCTGCTTCTTGGTCGCGACGATTTCGTTACTGTTAACCCGGACACCTATCTGGAGGAGCGGCGTGCGGAAATTGCCGGAAACGCCTCGGTGACGCGCATCCAGGAGTTTGCCGGCAACCGGTATATCTCCATGGTCCATCAGCAGATGACCGACGGCGGATGGGTGACGACGCATGAGGACGTGACCGAACTGCAGCGGGTCCAGGCGCTGGTGGAACATATGGCCCACCATGACGAACTGACAGGATTGCCGAATCGGACCTTGTTCAACACGCGCCTGGAGGAAGCGCTTGCGGATCTCGATACCGAAACGCAATTCGCCGTGATGTGCATCGACCTGGACCGTTTCAAGGATGTCAATGACTCCATAGGGCATCCGATGGGCGACAAGCTGCTGAAGGCGGCTGCCCACCGTCTGTCGCAGTGCGTTCGTGACACGGACACGATCGCCCGGCTGGGCGGCGACGAATTCGCCGTCCTTCAGGTGTCGCGCCATCAGCCCGAAGCAGCCGGCAGACTTGCTTCAAGGATCTGTGACATCCTCTCCCTGCCCTTTGATCTCGACGGCCATCAGGCAGTGATCGGCGCCAGTATCGGGATAGCCCTTGCACCCGAGAACGGTGCGAAGACGGACGAATTGCTCAAGCATGCGGACATGGCACTCTACCGGGCCAAGAATGACGGCCGCGGCGTCCATCGTTTTTTCGAAAACAACATGGACACCCAAATCCAGGCTCGGCGCTCGCTCGAACAGGATCTGCGAGCAGCGTTTGCACACAAAGAGTTCGAGTTGCACTACCAGCCGCTCGTTGACCTGGACAGCAACGCCGTGACCGGTTTCGAAGCGCTGCTGCGCTGGCCGCACCCGGAGCGCGGTCTTGTCTCACCGGCGGAATTCATCCCGGTTGCGGAGGAAATAGGACTGATCACGCCGCTGGGCGAGTGGATCATCGAGCGGGCATGTCTCGATGCCGCCTCGTGGCCTTCTGCTACCCGCGTTGCGGTCAACCTGTCTCCCGTCCAATTCCGCAGCGGCAACCTCGTTCAAACCGTGTTCCACGCGCTTGCCAAGTCGCGCCTGCGTCCGCAGCGGCTGGAACTGGAGATCACGGAACGGGTCCTGCTGCAGGACAGCGACAGCACGCTGGCCACACTCCATTCGCTTCGGGATATGGGCGTGCGCATCGCCATGGACGATTTCGGAACCGGCTATTCGTCGCTGAGCTACCTTCGCAGCTTCCCGTTTGACAAGATAAAAATCGACAGATCCTTCATCAACGACCTGTCGGCCCAGCAAGAAACAGCCATCATCGTCAACGCGGTCGCCAGCCTCAGCCGCAATCTGGGCATGACCGCAACGGCGGAAGGCGTCGAGACGGAAAGCCAGCGCGATCAGGTCCGCGCAGCGGGCTATACCGAAATGCAGGGCTTCCTGATCAGTCCGGCACGGCCTGTCGCGGAAATCGAAGCGATGTTTCTCAACCGCGGCAGCAAGACGAAATCCGGCTAGAGTCTATCGTGGTTAGATTGAAGCAATTCTGTTTGTGGTCGGCGAGGCGATCCGCGAGGAAGGAGCGCAGAGCGATGCCGGAGGCATCTCTCGAGCATCATGACACTGCGGGCGTCCGCCGACCGCAAACCCGAAGGGCCGGGCGCATTTGCGCCAATTCCTTCGCTCAAAGCCTCGGCCGGGCCACCAGCCCGGCCTGCATTTTGAGCTCGACCTTGACGCAAATGCACCTCGGCAGAATGGTTCAATCTAACCATGATAGGCTCTAGAGACCGGCCCGGCTCCAAAAGCCTCCCGCATCAGTTCACCAGCCCGGTGACCGCATCGACAATGATGTCGGCGATCAGGCGGCAGTCGGCTTCTGAGAATGTCAGCGGCAAACGCATGTCGAAGAGTGTCGCCAGGATGGCGTCCGTACGCGGCAGATCCTGCGCCGTGACGTATCGCCATGACGAGTGATGGGACGTGAACCCCTTGGGTTCGCTTTCACCGAACCATTTCAGCTCTACGCCGCGCTCCAGACAGTTATGCAGCAGGTCAAGACATCCCTGTCGATCCAGACTGGGAACCCGGAACTGGATCGACGACCCGACCATGTCCTCCTGCTGGGGCCTTTCTGGAAGCGCGATCGCGGAACAATGTGACAGTCGCTCGGCGACAGCCGCATAACGGGCATTCCAGCGCGCAATGTTGTTGTCCAACTGACGCAATTGCGGGCGCAGAATTGCAGCGCGCAATGAATCCATGCGCGCCGACCCATTGGGCATCTCGTATCGCGCCTTGTCAAAATGCCGTTCGGCCGGACCGGCTCCGTGCCTTTCGTAGAGCATGTAACTGCCCGACAGGATGGTGGCCCGGGCCATGAGGTCCGGATCATTCGATGTGAGGAAGCCCCCTTCCCCGGAATTCATGTGCTTGTAGGTCTGAGTCGAGAAACAGGCGGCAAGGCCGAATTGCCCCGATCGCTTCCCGTTCCAGCAGGCACCCATCGTATGCGCACAGTCCTCGATGACCGCCAGGTCGTTGCGCCCGGCAACCTGCATGAGGGCGTCCATGTCGCAAAGATGCCCTCGCATATGCGACAGCAGCAGAAACCGAGCGCCACTTTCGGCGGCCTTGTGCTCGAGATCGTCGAGATCGAGCCGCAGGTTTTCGTCGATCTCGACCAGAACCGCATCGCCGCCGACCGCGGCAATGGCGCCCGGAACCGGGGCCAGCGTAAATGCGTTGGTCAGCACCTTGTCCGATTTGCCAACCCCGGCGGCCCGTAGCGCGATCTGAATCGCCTGTCCGCACGACGCCACGACGAGGCAATGAGCGCTGCCCTGCCATTCGGCAAACTCCCTTTCGAGAAGCGCAGTCTCGCCGGCTTCGCCGTCAGCAAGATTGTAGCGATGCAGCCGCCCGCTGCGCATCACGGCGACAGCGGCCTCGATTCCCTCCTCGGGTATGCCCTCCTGCTGGGTGAAACTGCCGGTGAACCTGCTCTGGCTCATCATGGACCTCTCAAGCGCGAACCCTCTCGCCGGCCGGATCATACGGTGCGGCTTCGATGACTTTCGCCGGAATGTGATCGCCCAGTATGTCGATCGATGCAAGGTTGCCCGGAGTGGCCAGATCCGGCCTGACGAAAGCCAAGGCGAGGTTCCTGGCGACCCGATGCCCCCAATCTCCGGATGTTACCGTGCCAACCACAGTGCCGTCGAGCAACACTGATGCGCCGGCATGCGCCGCAGCATGGTCACAGCCGACATCGAGCGTCACCAGCTTTTTGTTTAGGCCCTGGTCAAGGCGGGACTGCAAGGCGGTCTTGCCAATGAAATCCTCCTTGTCGAGTTTGACGAACCGCTCCAGTCCGGTTTCGAAAGGATCGAATTCCGTCAGGATATCGGCTTTCCAGTGGAGGTACCCTTTCTCCAACCGCATTGATTCGATTGCGCGTGCACCAAACAGCTTCAGACCGAAATCTTCGCCGGCTTTGCACAGCGCCAGATAGGCCGCGTAGAGCTGGTTGTTCGGCACGTGGATCTCGTAGGCAAGCTCGCCGGAGAAACTGACAGCCAGAACAACGGCCGGCGCGATCCCGACAAAGCACTCGCGTGCCGAGAGCCAGGGAAACGCCTCCTTCGACCAGTCGCCGCGGCTGACGGCGTCCATGACGTCGCGTGACCTCGGCCCTGCCAGGACAAGCGCCGTATAGTCATTTGTCAGCGAGCGGATGGTGACGTCTTCATCAGGCTTAATGTGGTGGCTCAGCCAGTCCATGTCGTGAAATTCGGCAGCGGCGGCAGAGCCGTACCAGACGCGCCCGTTCGGCAGGTTTGCCATCGTCGCCTCACCTTTGAGCATGCCATGCCGGTTGAGGAGATATCCAAGTCCGATCCGGCCCTCCCGGCGCGGAACGGTCCCGCAGATGAGCCGATCGAGAAAGTGATGAACGTCTGCTCCGGTCAATTCGAAGCGGTTGAAGCCGCTGACCTCCGTCAGGCCGACATGGTCGCGCACATTGTGAACTTCCGCGGCGACAACGTCGAAAGCTTCGTCGAACCGAAAGCTCAGCGTCGGGCTGAATTGCGGATCGGGTTTGAAATATTCGGCTCGCTCCCAGCCGTTGACCACAGTGAAAGCGGCGCCTTCAGCGGCCAGAACCGGGGTCAGCGGCGTCGTCTTGATCGGCCGTCCGGCCGGGCGGTGTTCGTTCGGAAAGTGGAACCGAAACTCGTTGCGGTAATCCTCGATCGCCTTCAGAGCCGTCAGTTCGACATTGCCGTGACCGGTGAAACGGCGGGGATCGAGGCACCAGGTGTCATAGCACGCCTCACCATGAACAATCTGCTGGGCCAGCAACCAGCCGTGGCCGCCTCCCTCGCCCAGCCCGGCGCGCAAACCGATGATGCAATAGGCGTTACGTTTGCCCGGGATTGGACCAACCAGCGGCGCGCCATCGATCGTGTAGGTAATGGGGCCGTTGACCACCGAGTGGATCCCGACATCCATCAGAACCGGCATGCGGGCAAACGCGCCCTCCAGCACATCGGCGACCCGGTCGAGGTCGTCCGGGCAGAGCGCATTGACGAAGTTCGGGTCGATGCCGTCCATGCCCCATGTGCGGCAGTCCTGTTCGTAAAAGCCGACCAGCAGGCCGTTCTTTTCCTGGCGGCAATAGTAGTCCGAGATCGGGCAGCGCAGCAGGGGCATGCGATGTTCCGATCGTTCGATCGCCTGGATCGGCTCTGTCAGGAAATACTGATGCTCCATCGCCATGACCGGATGATGCACGCCCATCATCGCCCCGACCTCGTTGACGCGATAGCCGCCGGCGTTGACCACGACGTCGCAGTCGATGTCACCCTTCTCCGTGTGGACCGTCCAGGTATCGTCGGCTCTTTGCGTCAGCCCGATCACCGGTGTGTGGCGATAGACCTTGGCGCCGGCACGGCGTGCCCGCCGGGCCAATGCCTGACAGAGCTGCGCCGGGTCGATATCGCCGTCGAGCGGATCCCACAGCCCGCCGATGAGATTGTCGGTCGATATCAGCGGATGGCGTCGCGCGCATTCGGCCGCGTCGATCACCTCGAAATGCACATCCATACCGCGCGCCATCGATGCGAAATGGCGGTAGCCGTCCATCTGGGCGTCGGTATTGGCGAGCCGGATACCACCGTCGGCGTGGTGATAATTGATCGGATAGTCGGGATCGTCGGCGAGTTCCTTGTAAAGCCTGATGGAGTGCGATTTCAGGCCGACCATGGTCTGGTTCATGCCGAAATTCGTCACCTGCGCCGCCGAGTGCCAGGTCGTGCCGCTGGTCAGTTCGTCACGTTCAACCAGCACGACATCGGTCCAGCCTTCCCGCGTCAGATGATAGAGCGTCGAGCAGCCCGCTATGCCGCCGCCGATGACAACAACCCTGGTTCGCGATTGCATGGTCCACTCCATATGAAACGTCCCATAGGCAGCCTCTTCGCTGCTCGCGGTCAATCAAACTCGCGCAGATTCTAATTTTTCGAATATCAATTTCGAGATCTTGGCAGAAGCCATTCCTTCCTTGGCAACCGATAGTTTGGCATTGCTAATGGCGCCAAGCTCGGGTTCCGCGAGCTGGATTTTGAGGAGGGCTTGCGGTGCAAGGGGCAAGCAGGCGGTCCGGGCGGCGCGAACGCCTCGCCAAACGGGCCGCAAAACCCGAATTCGATCCCTGTCCGCCCGGGCAGATCGGCGGCCGCTACAAGCCGCTTTCCGAAAGCGACCTCAAGGACATCTATGCAACGGCTCTTTCGCTCTTGAGCAAACTGGGCATGGGCGAAGTTCCTGCCACCCTGGCGGAAAGGCTGGAAGCAAAGGGCGCTCGCCACACCGACAACGGGCGCATGACCTTCCCGCGCGCTCTTGTCGAAGCGGCTATCGACCAAGCTGCCAAAACGTTTGTGCTCCATGGACGCGACGAATCCCGTTCTATCGAAGTCGGCGGCAATCGCGTCTATTTCGGCACCGGTGGAGCGGCTGTCCAGACACTCGACATCGACACCGGTCTTTACCGGCCATCGACGCTTCGTGACCTGCAAGATTTCACCCGGCTCCAGGACACCCTCTCGAATGTTGCATGGTTCACCCGCTGCTGCATTGCGACCGACGTGGAGGACAGTTTCGATCTGGACGTGAACACGGCCTATGCCCTGCTGAAGAACACCACCAAGCCGACGGCAACGGCATTTACATTGGCAGAGCATGTCGCTCCGATCGTTCAGATGTTCGATATTGCGGCAGGCAGTGAAGGTGGTTTTTCCCGGCGACCCTTCGTCAAGGCTCATATCAGCCCGGTCATATCGCCCATGCGGTACGGTGAAGACGCTGTGGATGTTGTCTTCGAGTGCATTCGACACAACATCCCGATTTCCTGCATCACCGCGGCACAGGCCGGCGCCACTGCGCCCGCGACCCTCGCCGGCTTCCTGGCCCAATCGCTGGCCGAGACACTTGCCAGCCTGGTGATGGTTCATGCCATTCGGCCCGGTCATCCGATGGTGTTTTCGAACTGGCCGTTCGTGGTCGATCTGCGCACTGGCGCATTCGCGGGTGCCGGTGGTGAAATCGCGGTGTTGAACGCGGCGTCCGCGCAGCTCTCCAACTGGCTCGGCCTGCCTTCCGGGGTCGCCGCCTCGATGAGCGATGCCAAGGCCATCGACGCCCAGTACGGAGCCGAAAAAGCGATGACATCACTGGCTGCAGCTCTGGCCGGTGGCAATCTGATCTATGAAAGCTCCGGCATGACGGCATCGCTGCTCGGCGCCAGCTTTGAGGCTTTCGTGCTCGACGATGAAATGCACTCCAACACTTACCGGGCGATGCGGGGGATCGAGGTCAACGAAGAGAACCTCGGTTACGACGACATCTGCGCCGCGGTTCTCGGCGAAGGCCACTTCCTTGGCGGGCAGCAAACGCTCGAAGCCATGGAGCGGGACTACTTCTATCCCACCTTGGCCAACCGCGATCCACCGCGCGTCTGGCAGGAGAGCGGTGCTCCTGACGCATGGACGCTGGCACGTGAAAAAGCGCGAGACATTCTTCGGACCCACCGACCGCAATACCTGGACGCTGCCCGGGACGATGCCATTCGCCGGAGTTTCAGGATTCTGGCCTGAACGTGACGCTTTCGGGCTGCAGATAGAACGTATCCTCCAGCCATGGAATGGCCTCGACGGCGGGTTCTATCGCCCGCAGCTTGATCAGGCGGCGCATCGTGCTGGCAATCATCTGGGCAACGCCCTGGGCGTATTCTTCGGTCGTAAACACCGACAGATAGCGGGCGAAACTGCTGCCCGGAAACCGGTGCATGACCGTGCGCGAATGGAAGCGCTGTGCCCGCAGGTAGCCCAGCGGCGTCGAGATCGCCCAGCCGCTGCCATCCGCCACCATGCCCATGATGGCCTGGTTGCTCTCCAGTTCGAAACGATTGGGCAGCGCTATCCGCAACCGCCTCAGCTGGGCCTCGATCTGGCGACCCATGATCTGGGTCGAACTGTAGCGCAGAAGCGGCAATGCGCTGCGCCCACCAAGATAGTCTTCGGGCGACAGGTCGTGTGACGCCGGAGTCACGAGCACGAACGGATCGCGAAGAAGCGGGTATTCGACCAGATCCGAGACGTCGTCCATCGGCCGCGAGGCAACACCGACATCGATCTGCCGATTGCGCAGGAGGTGCAGGATCTCATGGCTCGGCCGCGTATAGTGGGTGAAATCGCAATTGCGCATGCCAGTCGCCAGGAGGCGGGCGAGTTCCGGTGCGATGTCCGCGTCGAAATCGTCAAGCAGCCCGAGACGCAGGCTGCGCGCCTCGATCATGTTGCCGGAGACCGCCTCGATTTCCGCCTTGCGGATCAGGCTCAGCGCTTCTTCGACATAACGCAGAAACACGCCTCCCGCCGGCGTCAGCACCATCGGCCGGCGATTGTGGTCAAGCAGGCTGACGTCGAGCCGTTCCTCGAGTTTGCTCAAGTGGTGGGAGACCGTGCTGACCGACAGTCCGGTTTCAGCTGCAACGGCCTGCACCGAGCCGGAACGCGCGGCAAGCTCGAAGATCTCCAGCCACTTCAAACTCAATCGCGATCTCTGCATGAGCCACTCCCTGTCCGCAGCCACAAGGTTTCAAGGCCGAACCGCACCAAGACTTGCTACAGGCCGACCTTACCCACGAATTTCATTTTGTCGCATCTATATTCCGATTTTCTGGGAACTGCGGTGAGGACGTCAACATCCTAACGCCCAGACGCGTCGCGGAAACTCAAGCGATGTTTGCGACCAAAGGGTTCGGTCTACTGTCCGACCGCGGTTTCCTGATAGAGGCGCTGCAGCCAGCGGCCATCTTCGCGAACCCAGAGCTGCGATACGAAGATCTCGCGAGGCAGATCCTCACCGCGAAAACGCCCCTTCACCGTGGAACGCTGAGTGACCAGCGCCACGTTGTCATCGATCATCGAAATCGTTCGTTCGCCGAATTCGACGACATCGAACTCGAGCTCGCCAAGCGTCGCAATCTGCTCTTCCACCGAATAGGGGCGGCCGTAATTGGGGCTGATGGCCACGTGATCGGAGGTCATCATGGCCTTGATGCGATCGGCATCGCGGGTTTCGAACGCCTCGATCAAGTCGTTGATGGCAGCGATGATCTGCTGCCGGTCCGTCGCGTCCGAAGCCGTCGCGGGGACCACCCAGATCCACAGGGCGGCCATGGCGGCCAATACAATTCGAGCCATCCAGCGATCCTCCGGGCTGCGATCAGGCGTCGCGATGGATTTCGACCTGATGCGGATACGGGATGGAAATTCCCTTGTCGTCGAAGGCTTCCTTGATCGTTCTGGTCATGGCGAATTTCAGTTCCCAATAGTCGCCGGCGTTGCACCACAGGCGCACGCCGATATCGACCGAGGAATCACCTAGATTCACAACCCGGGCCCAAGGCTCGGGATCCTTGTGCACCCGGTCGTCCTTGCCTGCGCAATCGAGAATGATGCCCATCGCCTTTTCGGCATCATCGCCGTAATCGATCCCGAATGTGAGGTCGAGGCGACGGGTATCGTGGGCCGAGTAATTGGTGATGATGGAGCCCCAGACCTTGCCGTTGGGAATGATGATCTGGACGTTGTCAGGCGTCACCAGTTCCGTAACGAACAGATTGAGCTCCTTGACCGTACCCGCTGTTCCGGCAATGTCGACATAATTGCCCAGTTTGAACGGCCGAAAGATGATCAGCATGACACCGGCCGCGATGTCGGCGAGCGTGCCCTGCAGAGCCAGGCCGATCGCCAGTGTGGCGGCACCAAGAACCGCGACCAGGCTGGTCGCCTGGAAACCGAATACCTGAAGCACTGCGATGACGACGACCGCCAGGATCAGCCATTTGGCGATGGATGCGAAGAATGTGCCGAGCGTATCGTCAAGTTGCTTGCTGGCCAGCACACGGCGGCGAATGGTGCGCTGGACGATGCCTGCGACCAGCCAGCCGATTATCAGAAAGAGCAGAGCTTTTCCGGCGCTGATCAGCAACGGAGCGAAGGAGCTCATTTGGGTAGACAGATCATCCATGAAACACATCCCTCTTCTGACGATTCACCCTCTGCCAAATTGCTAACAAATTCACCACGGAGCGGCAATCGGAGCGGGCGGCTAGCGCCGGCCTTGTCCCATGTTCATCTTCGCCATTGTCACGTGGCCGCCCGATCAGATATTCAAACGCGATGTCTGAATGACGCACCTGATCGAACAGCGGAGAAGCAAAGCCATGTCACGCATTAAAGAGAAGTTGAACTCCATGGGCCTCGTCCTGCCGGCGCCGGTTGTGCTTCCCGAGGGCGTGCGCCTGCCCTTCGCCATGGTCAATGTGCGCGGCAACCGCGCTTTCGTTTCGGGCCACGGGCCGCAAAACGCCGATGGCACGATCAGCGGCCCCTACGGCAAGCTCGGCCGCGACGTCAGCGTCGACGAAGGGTACGAACTGGCCCGCAAAACCGGGCTTTCGATGCTCGGCAGCCTGCAGCGTGAACTTGGCGACCTCGATCGCATTAGCGGTTGGTGCAAGGTGCTGGGCATGGTCAATTCAATGCCTGAATTCACCGGCCAGCCAATGGTGATCAACGGCTTCTCGGACCTCATTCTGGAGGTATTCGGCCCGGATGTCGGTCGCCATTCCCGTTCCGCCGTCGGCATGGCATCGCTGCCGATGGGCGACGGTATCGCTGTTGAAGTGGAGGCCGAGGTTCTGATCGACTGACCGGCTTGCGCCGGTCTATCGCGGGGCCCGATAAAGCCCTTCCGATTTCAGGATCTCGACGTTCTTGGCTTCCCGTTCCATGGCCCGCTGCACGGCCGGACGTTGATTGCTGAGCTCAAAGTGGCGCCTGATGTTGGGGTAATCGGCGTCGGAAAACCCGACGCCGGTGATGCGCCACCACACCCAGAACAGATAGGCGTCGACCACCGACCAGTCGTCGCCGTACCACCAGGGTCCGTCTTCAAGCCGCGCGTCGATCATCTGCATGATGGGAACCATGGCTTCCATGCCCTTGGGCCGAACCAGGTCAAATGACAATTCACTGTCCGCGATGAACTTGATCGGCATCGCTATGCGCGTCACCGTGGGGTGGACCGTGGCCGAAAAGAACGCCAGATCAGCGGTCTGTTTGATCGCATCGATATGATCGGATGTCGCCGGCAGCAGATTTGCATCCGGAAAGGTTGAGTTCAGCCAGCTCAGGATGGCGACGTTCTCGGTCAGCGGAGCGCCGTCGATCAGCAACGTCGGAACCTTGCCCTTCGGATTGAGTTTCAGAAACTCCGGCGAGTTTTGCTGATTGGCGACAACACGCACGAGCTCGGTTTCAAAGGGTGCGCCGATTTCTTCCAGGGCGATCGTCGGGACCCGCGCACAGGTTCCAGGGGCAACAAAGAGCTTCAGGTCTGGCATTTTTGCGGTCTCCAAACTGGCCGTTCGATCCATCACACATGCATTGTGTCGCGACAGATAAGCCAAAACACTTGCGATTCAAACCGGACTGCGCCAAAAATATCGATAAATTATAAAAAATCGTGTTATGATCGATAAAGGAGGAGAGCCTATGTTCAAAAAAATCCACGTGGCGACAGCCGCGGTCATGGCCATGACCGCAAGCGCCCAGGCCCAGACAATTCTCACTGCCGAGACGGCAGCGCCCAACACCACACCCGGCATTTCGATCATTTCGCTGTCGGAAGCATCCGCCAAGGCTGGTGTCGCCGACATTCAGGTCACATCCGGACAGACCCTGACCAACTCGGTTCAAAACGTCGCCGAAGGCAAGACCGATATCGCGGCTGCGCCGTTCATTCTTCCGTTCCTGTTGTCCCGGGGTGTCGGGCCCTATGCCGGTCTGGGCAAGGAAGAAGGCGCCAAGCTCGCTGCAAATCTTGCGGTGTTGTACACCTACCGGATTTCGGTGCAGGGGCTTTTTGCCTATGACAGCGCCAATATCAGCGGATGGGATGGGATTGAGGGAAAGACCATCTACAACGGCCCGCCGCGCGGCGCAGCGCTGACCAATGCGCGGCTTCTGATCAAGGTGAATTCCGGTCTGGAGGAAGGCTCCGGCTATGAAGGTGTCCAGGTCAACTGGGGCCAGGCCGTTAAAACCATCCAGGACGGATCGGCGGACGCCATGGTTTTGCCAATGTCGTTCCCGGACCCGCGTGTGACGGCAGCCCTCGCCTCCGGGGACATAACGATCTATTCGGTATCCAAGGACGTCTTTGGCAGCGAGGCATTCCAGAATGTCGGCAAACTGCCCGGCACGGTTCCGTTCGAGATGGCAATCGCCGACATGGGATATGGCGACGGCGTCACGATTTCATCGGAAGACGACATGTATCGAGGACCGGCCACGGTCGGAGCCGATATCGTCAACGTCAACATGGACTTTGATACAGCCAAGGCGCTCACTGCTGCCTTCATCGCGAATATCGAGTCCATCTACCATGCCAAGGCCCCCTTCATGGCGGGCACATGGCACGGCGAGACCGACATTGCATTGACCGATATGTGCGGCAACAATCCGGTTAAATATCACCCGGGTGCAGTGGCCGCCTGGGAGGAAGCCGGATACACTATTCCCGACTGCGCAAAGTAGTCTCAACGCGTTTCAGCCGGGTATGGTTCCTGCCCGGCTGACCGTGCGCTGCGGGGACAAACATGACCGGCGAGCCGGACAGCAATGCAGACCAGCCAAGCTTCTCGCTTCGATTGCTCAACTGGCTTGCGTTGGCGATGGTGTTTATCGGGCTTCTCAATTCCACGCCCGGCATCCCCGGCTATGACAATCTGGTCGCATCCCTGACCGGCATCGAAGGCGCCAAGCTCCGCAAGTTTTCCTTCGAGTGGTACTATCCGACCTTCTTTGCCCTGATGATGGTTATCGTCGCGCTCAAGCATTCCATGTGGCGCGACTGGAAAAGCAAATCGCCAGCGCGGCGCAAATTCGGGCTGTTTCTGGATGTCGCGCTGGTCATCACCGCGCTGACGATCGCGCTCACATACCTGATCGAGATCGAGGCGATTTGCCTGATCGATCAGGTCACCGGCGACCGGGCGCGGCTGATACAGGAAAGCCTCGCCGCAGCCGCTGAATTCAACGAAAGCCTCGGCCTGCCAGCACCCACGACTGTGGAAGACCCGCAATGCGTGAACACGACGGGCGGCTGGCTGGTGCTCATCGTGGGGCTCTCGATCCTGGTGTTCCTGTCTTACAACATCAAGGTCTGGGGCCTGCCGCTGGTGTTCGTCGCCATCGTGATTTCGCTCTACACGATCGGCACCGTTCTGGTCTGGTGGGTTTACGGCGCCGAGGACATCAACAAATACCTGGTCACCAAGCTCGCAGGCGAGCCGCGCATGCTGGCTGACGGACGTCCGCGCGTCCATGATGTGCTGGTGAACAACTCGTCCGGGCTCCTCGGACGGTTCATGGACATCGTCCTGAACACCATATTCCCCTATCTCGTGCTGGGTTCGCTGTTCGGCACCTCGGCCGGCGGCAAATCGCTGATCAAGCTGGCATTCCGCTGGACACGCCACCTTCGCGGCGGACCGGCCCACGCGGCCATCATCTCGTCGGCCATGTTCGGAACCATATCAGGCGGTCCGATCGTGAACGTGCTCTCGACCGGGGTCCTGACCATCCCCATGATGCTGAAACGGGGCTTCTCCAAGGTCTTCTCGGGGGGCGTCGAGGCCGCAGCGTCGTCGGGCGGATCGATCATGCCGCCGGTCATGGGGGTCGCTGCCTTCGTTCTCGCGTCCCTGACGGCCGTACCTTATTCAAGTGTGATCGTCGCCGCCATCATTCCGGCGGTGGCCTATTTCTTCTGCCTCTTTCTCTCCGTCGTCTTCCAGGCCCGAAAACAAAAAATCACGGCAGTCGGCGAAATCACCGACGACATGATCCTGAACCGTCAGGACTATCTCAACCTTATCATGATCTTCGGGCCCATCCTGCTGATCCTCGCACTGCTGCTGACGCCAAAAGACTCGGTCGGTTGCGGCCTGCTTGGCGGCCTCCTCGGTGCCGAGCGGCAATTCACCGATGCCGGCTGCAAGGTCGAAAGTCTGAGCTGGATATTGCAGGCCATCCAGAACTCCGCCGGGTCCGCCGGCGCGGCCGGGTGGTGGGCGGTGATGCTGCTCATTGTTCTTCTCTTTGTTGACCCCGAGGTGCGTGCCCGGCCCAGGAAGATCATCGATGGAATGGCCCAGGCCGGCGGGCTGATTTCAACGCTTTACCTGATGTTCCTGGCCGTATCGATCATCGACTTCTGCCTGTCTTTCACCGGGCTGCCGGTCTTTCTGGCGCTCGATGTTTTGGCCTGGCTGAACAGCCTTGACCTCGGCGGAGGCGGATCGGTGTTCGTCCAGTTCCTGGCACTGCTGATGACGATGTTTCTGGCTGTGCTGCTGGGAATGGGCATGCCTGCGGTCCCGGCCTATATCAATGCCGCCCTGCTGATGGGGCCGGTTCTGGCCGGCCTGGGCCTGTCGCTGTTCACGGCCCACATGTTCATCTTCTATTTTGCCGTTGCCAGCGCCATCACGCCGCCCGTCGCACTGGCGGCCTTCGCCGCGGCGACCATCACCAAGGCGGAGCCCATGGCAACAGGTTTTTCGGCAGTCAAATCCGGGATCGTGATCTTCGTCGTTCCCTTCATATTTGCCTTTTATCCGGAATTGCTGCTGATCACCGACGCGATCCTCGATCCTCAGGCGTCCGGCGGCAGCGCCTACCTGCCGGGCTATGACGGGGACAGCATGATCGGATCGCTCATGCTGCTGCTCGCACGCCTGGTCTTTGCCCTCTATCTCCTGTCATCGGCTCTTTCGGTCTTCGACCGGCATCCGCTTGCCGCCTGGGAGGTTGGCCTGAGATTGCTGCTGGCCGTGCTTTTGTTGAGCTCCCTTACGGCTCTGTGGATCGGAGCGGCAGTCGCGGCGGTGGCCCTGTTGATCATTCACGCCCGGTCTGGCAGGGCGCTCGCCACCGCCTGATCCGCTTCAGGCTGTTTTGCCGCCTGCCGGCAAGCGCCATTTGCCGAAATCGGTTTCGGCGCTAACCTAAGCACAATTGATGATGTGGGGCATCGATGGTGTTGACGGAATTGGGAAATCGCTACCTCGACTACCTGGCCGAAAGGCCCGACGGGGTCAGTGACCAGGAACACCGACTTCATGTCATGGCACGGGCCGGGTACCCGTTTGCTCTCGCCACCCACGTCATTTTCGTTTTCGTGTTCTGGTGGATCGAAGCATGGCCGCTGGTCTGGTTCAACGTGGCGAGCGTCGGTCTGTTCGCCGTGGTCGTCTGGACCGTAAGCGTGCGCAATCACTTTGCAGCATGGCCGTTTGTCCTCGCCAACCTTGTTGAGATTCCGGCCCACGGTGTTCTGGCAACCGTGTGGTTCGGGATCGAGCCCGCTTTCAATTTCTATATCGTCAATACCGTGGTCCTGGTGATGATCACGCCGTTTCTCAGCCGCAGGGCGCGGATACTGGTGTCGGCGTTTTACCTTTGCTTGCTGGCTGCAAGTGGTGCCTTCGTGCTGATGTATGGCGCGGTGGCGCCGGAAGGCCGTGTGTTCAACACGCTGTTTTTCGCTGCAAATGCAGCGGTGCTTACCGGTGTCATGGCGATGTGCATGGGGCTTTACGAGTGGGCCGCATCAATTGCGGAAAAGGGCTTGCTCGACAGCCGAAAGCGAACCGAGATCGCCAACCGGTCGTTGGAAAGTGTCTCCGCCCAGTTGGCCAAATACATCTCTCCGCAACTCTATCAGGCAATCCTCAGCGGAGAGCAGGAGGTCAAGGTCGAAAGCAAGCGCAAGAAGCTGACAATCTTCTTTTCCGACATTGTCGGGTTTACGGAAACCACGGATCAGCTTCAATCCGAAGAACTCACCGCGCTGCTCAACGAATACCTGACCGAGATGTCCAAGATCGCCCAGGCCTACGGGGCGAATTTCGATAAGTTCATCGGCGATGCGATCGTACTCTATTTTGGCGACCCCGAGACGCTCGGGGCCAAGGAGGACGCCACGCAGTGCGTATCCATGGCCATCGCGATGCAGAGGCGGATGCAGGAACTGCGACAGAGATGGCTCGATATGGGTCTGGAGCGCCCGTTCGAGATGCGCATCGGAATCAATACGGGTTATTGCACCGTCGGCAATTTCGGGTCCGAGGATCGCATGGACTACACGATCATCGGCGGCGAGGTGAACCTGGCGGCGCGACTGGAGTCCCTTGCCGATAAGGGCGGCATTCTTCTCGCTCACGAGACCTGGTCGCTGGTCAAGGACTGGGTGAAAGCCGAATCCGCCGCCACCGTCTCGGTCAAGGGCATTGCCAAACCGGTGAAATCCTATCGGGTTATCGGGATATATGAAGACATGGCGACGGACGGCAAAATCATCCATCACGAAAACGAGTTTCTGAAGATCACGATTGATCGCGAAGGATTGGACGAAGAGCATCGCAAACAAGCGATTGAAGTGCTTCAGGAGACACTGAACGACCTGGAGGCTGAAAAATAGCTGCCACTGATCCAGATCTCATCGGTTGGAATGATCTCCCGTCGAGTCTCGCAGAGAGACTATCAACATCTCGACCTTTTGCGGCCACGAAGAAACGAGCCTTCAACGAATTGCGGTGCACCGAGGACCGTCAAAAGGGCACCGGCCATATAAACCGTCAGACCGACAAGCGTAGCGGCTGAGTAGTCAACACGGCCTTCGGAAAGTTGCATCAGTAACACGATGGCTGGCCCCAATGCGGTGATGGCCGCTATCGATGAGGGGTGCAGCAGCGGAACCGCCTTTTGGACCAGGTAGAGAGGAAATGCGATCACCAGCAGCCCGACCATGACGATCCATGCCAGATCCGCTGGCGGCAGAGGCCGGCCTTTGTCGTCCAGCCCGTACAGAAATGCCGCCACCGCCAGCACCGTGTAAAGAACGAATCTCAGACCGAACTGCGCCAGGGGGCCGACGCCATGGCGGTTCAACCGCACGGACAACAGAATGACCAGAGCGGTCACCCCGCCCGAGAGCGCAGATAGCGCCGCCCCCAGCAGACCGATGCTCCACCCGCCCCGCACAAACCCCGAAAGCCCCAATGCAGTAATGGCTGCCAGCAAGACCATCGACAATCCGATCAGCCAATGTCCCGTATTCGCAAACCGACTTTTCGCCGACCATGCTTCCGGCAGTCCGATCCGCCCCGCCATGACGGTTCCCAGCGGCACCATGCCAGAGAAAATCGTGAACACCACCGCCGGTTCGATAAGTTGGATCGCAAAAAAATACGTGATCCAGGCAACCGCCGCGAGCACGTTGAGGGCGACCACGATCCTCCATGCCCGGACGGCAGCCAACAGTTCGGACGGACGCATGATCGCCGTTGCCAGGGTGCAGCCGACCACGGAAATGCCGAACACCAGGCTGCCGACGACGAACGAATCCGCCTGTTGAAACACGGATCCGAGATAGACGGCCTGAAAGGCTTCGAGCGTGACGAACGTCAGACAGTAGATCAGTCCCGCATGGGTCGGCGACATGGGATGATGTCTCCATTCGACATGAATTCGGGCGCGGGTGAATTCACCCGACGGCACCAGTAAGGCTCACAATTCTGCTCCAACAATTCATGGATTTGCGCTGTAAAAAAGCGACTTGTTGCGCTATTTGCATGACCCATGGTTATGCAAAAAAGCACGCACCAGCTTCCACCCTTGTCCCGCCTGAGGCCCTTTGAGGCCGCGGCGCGGCTTGAAAGCTTTTCCCGCGCGGCCGACGAGCTGGGCATGACCCAGACAGCAGTCAGCAAGCAGGTGGCCCGGCTGGAAGAGGAACTTGGCATCCGGCTGTTCGAGCGTCGGAACCGGGCAGTGTTTCCGACCGATGAAGGACGCAGACTTGGACGGGTCGTCAGCGCAGCCTTGACCGATATTGCTGACGAGATGGCTTATCTGCGGGGCGACAGGCGCGCCAATGAGCTGGTCCTTCATTGCCAGCTATGCGAGGCGTTTTACTGGTTGATGCCCCGGCTGGCGCGGTTTCATGAAACCCACCCTGGCGTCGAGCTACGGGTGGTCACATCCGTGAAGCCGATCACAGAAGCCACGGAGCATTTTGATGTAGCCCTGCAGACCTCGGGCCGACCATCCGGGACGGCCCGACTGGCCTTTAGCGTTGATGACGACGTGTTTCCGGTCTGCGCACCAACGCTTGTGGCGCCGATAGAACGTCCGCTGACGCCGACCGATCTGATCAAATATCCGCTTTTGTCGCACCGGGTCGTTCCGCAGGACTGGATGGAATGGTCGGACTGGTTCGATGCGGTTGGTGCAAAGACGGGAAAGCGAGCCCGTCTCGTGCATTTCGACAGCTATCCCTTGGCCCTTCAGGCCGCTGTTGCCGGCCAGGGCATCGCTCTCGGGTGGAGGCGTACGACGGAAGGCATGATCGGGGAAGGGAAACTCATCAGACCTTGCCGCGAATTCGTTTCGCGACCCGACGAACTTTCGGTCTATCGCGGCCCGGCACGCGCCGCGCACAGGGATGCCGACTTGCTGGTCACGTGGCTTTCCAGTGAACTGGTGGAAGCAAGCACCTGACATCCGCCTTTGGTCGATTACCTCCGGATGCCCGCGCTTGCCCGCAGGGTGGCTGCTATCAAGGCATCCCGATCTTGCGACAGCTCACTGACCGATCGTCCCGAAGCTTCCTCCATGACCCCCGAAGCGAGATCGGCTGCCAATTGGTCCGAGAGCCTTGTCTCACCCATATCGTCCCACCAGCGGTGGAAACTGTCCGTGTAGCGGTTGCAGAATTCCTCGAGGCCGCCTTCACCCGCCCCCAGGTGAAACAACATGTGCGGTCCCATCGCGGCCCAGCGCAGTCCGGGTCCGGCCCATACGGCCTTGTCGACATCTTCGACCGATGCCACGCCCGTTTCGACCAGGTGGATTGCTTCTCTCCAAAGGGCGGCCTGCAGTCGGTTCGCGACGTGGCCGGGCACTTCTCGCCGGACCCGAATGGTGACCTTTCCAACGGCTCTGTAGAAGTCTTCAGCGATGGGCAGCACATTGTCATCAGTCCTGTCATTGGCAAGCAATTCGACCAACGGGATCAGGTGCGGCGGATTGAAAGGATGTCCGAGGATGAACCGTGACGGATCGGCCCAGCCTTTCTGCATTTCGGTGACCATAAGTCCCGAGGCCGATGAACAGACAATGGCTTCGGCCGGCAGGTGCGGCTCGATCTCGCGGAACAGGGCATGTTTGATTTCGAGGCGCTCGGGTACGTTTTCCTGAACGAACCCGGCGCCAGTCACGGCTTCGGCGGCAGTATCGTGGAACGTGATGCTTCCCTTGCGCCCGTCGATTGCGAGACCCAGTTCGAGCAATGTCGGCCAGGCGCGGTCCACATAATCCCCGACATCGCTCTCGACGGTGTCGGAAACGTCGTAGACCCGGACATCCAGACCGGCGGCGGCAAACAGGGCCGTCCAGCTAGCGCCAATGACGCCGGCGCCCAGAACAGCTGTCGTGGTGATTTCAGTCATCAGAATAGTCCCGGATTGAGAGGGGATGCGGCGGTCAGGCCACCGTCCATCGTGAAGCATTGCCCCGTTGCGAATGCGGAAGCATCGGAAGCGAGCCAAACCGCCAGGCTCGCGATGTCCTGCGGTTTGCCGAAACGCTTAACGGCATGACGCGAAAGCGCGTCGGAACGGGCTTGTTGCGGATCCGCAGCCAACTCGAAACCTGCCTCGAGCATGCCCGTCTCGATCCATCCCGGACAGATCGCATTGCAGCGGATTTTTGGGCCATGGTCGATGGCGATGGATCGCGTCAGGCCATGCACGAACGCCTTCGAGGCGTTGTAGAGCGCCATGGACGGATCGGCCACATTGCCGGAGATCGAGCCGATATTGATGATCGACCCGCCCTCCCGCATGGCTGGAATCAGCGCCCGGCAGACGTTGAACACACCGCGCGCATTGGCTCCCATCAGGAGGTCCCAGTCGGCATCCGTGGTCTCGACGACCGTCTTCTCAATCTGAACCCCGGCATTGTTGACGACAATGTCGAGGGCACCAGCCCCGTTGGCCAATTTTGCCACCTGGTCGGCATCTGACACGTCGCAGCGACACCATGTCCAGCTCTCCGGAATACCGTCCGGACGCCCGCCGCGGCCGCATACAGTGACAGCCGCTCCCTCTCGCGCGAACGCCGTGGCGATTGCGTGGCCGATGCCCTGCCGGGCGCCCGTGACCAGGGCTGTCTTGCCTTCAAGCTGCATCCTGTCTTCCCGCTCGCGATCTGGCGCCCGCTACAACTTCATCTGCTGCACCTGGGCGGAGAGCCCACCGTCGATGACCCAGAGCTGGCCGGACGCGTAGCGGGCTTCGTCGCTGGCCAGCCAGTTGACCAGATTGGCGATATCCTCCGGCGTTCCGTAGGTGCGCGTCGGGTGAACATCGCGCACGGCCTGTTGCAAGTCCTCGATCGATTTGCCGCCGCCGCCCGAGCCCTCGCCCGCAAAGAAACTCTGCAGCATCGGCGTGTCCACGTAACCGGGGCAGATCGCATTGACGCGAATGCCCTCCGGCCCGTGGTCGCAGGCCATCGCCCTGGTCAGGGCATGTACCGCGCCCTTGGTGGCGCAGTAGGCGGCGAGACCGGGATCGGCAATGGTGCCGTCATAGGATCCGAAATTGATAACGCTCGCGCCGGTCGATTTGCGCAGCAGGGGCAACGCGTATTTCGATGTCAGGAACATGCCGGTGACATTGATCGCGAATATCCGGTTCCATTGCTCCAATGTGGTGTTTTCGATCGTTTCCTCGATCTCGATCCCGGCCGCATTGACCAGAATGTCGAGCTGGCCCCAGTCCTTCTCCAGGTTGTCGAAGGTGGCGATGATCTGATCTTCGTCGGTGACATCGAAATGGTGAAACGTCCCGGCTCCACCCCTGTCCGCCAGATCGGCGGCCACCACTTTGGCGCCTTCCCTCTCGAAGCGCTCGCATATGGCCGATCCAATGCCGCCCGTGCCGCCGGTGACGAAGGCGGTTTTTCCTTCCAGCATCATGCGCCCATGCTCTTTTCGTAGGCATCCAGGATCAGTCCGTGGAAATGGTGCACCGCGTGCTCGGATTTTCCGGAGCCGTCCGGATCGTGGACAATGCGTCCCTGGGTAAAGGCCGGTGTGCTCATGCCGCGCTGGACGCTTTCGACCAGACCAATGTCTTCGACCTGAAGGACGGTGTCGAGATAGCGAATGGCTTCCAGCTCCATGTCGTTCGGCTCCGGAGTTTCCAGAAAAAAATCATAGGTCTCCAGAGTTCTGTCCGGCCCGGCGGGAATGATGTTGAGGACGATCATGGACGACCGTCCCGGATAGCGCATCAGACAGGTGGTCGGCCACAACCACCAGACGGCGTGGGTTCTGACGGTGGCGTTGGAAACGTCATAGGCACTGTTGGCGCCCTTGCCTGCCTCAGCCATGTGGCTGGAATAGATACCGTGGGTGGTCACCTTGTAGGTGTCCATGTCCACCAGATCGCAAAAGTCCTTGTGGGCGGTCGGGCAGTGGTAACACTCGAGAAAATTGTCGACGACATTCTTCCAGTTCGACTTGATGTCGTAGGACAGGCGATGACCGAAAGTCAGTTTGTCGATGTCAGGCGCCCAGTAGCGGATTTCGGTTTCGAGATCACCCGACTGCTCGCTGAGCGAAGGCGCGGCCGTATCGAGATTGACGAATACAAATCCGCAAAACTCCTCCACCTTCACCTGGTCGAGACAGATGTCGCGCGTGTCGAAGTCGACCAGGCTTTCGGTGTGGGGCGCTCGCACCAATTGTCCGTCCAACCGGTATACCCAAGCATGGTAGGGACACATGATCCGGGTCGTGCTGCCCTCGCCGGACAGCAGGGCATGGGCGCGGTGTTTGCAGACGTTGTAAAAAGCCCGCAGGACCCCATCGCGGTCGCGGGTCAGAACAATTGGGTGTCCGGCGATCTCGGTGGTGACATAGGACCCCGGCTGTCTCAGCTTTTCGACGTGGCACACCCATTGCCAGGACCGGGCGATCACCGTCTGCCGGTCGAGTTCGAACCATTTCGGATCGGTATAGGTTTCCGCGGCCAGCGAAAGCGATCGCCGGGGATCGCCGTCGTAGCCGCCGGAAAGACGTGTGAACTCGTCCTTTGATAGCAATTCACTCATGACGAATCGTCCTTCGTGCTGATCGGAGGAAAACGGTAGCGGCCGGCCGCGACCGTCCAGTCCATTGCGTTGCGCACATATTGCTGGCTGGCATCCGAGGGTGGATTGTAGTCCCAGTGCTCACCGGCCCCCGCCTCCATCGCCGCATGCAGTGCGCGGCGCGATCGCTGGGTCGCCATGACATCGGCGCGAAGTTTGTCGCTGTCCCAGCGATCCTCGACCTCAGCGGCAAAAGCCGCAGCAACATTTTGATAGGCCGGATCGGCGGCGACATTGGTCGTTTCCAACGGATCTCTCGCCAGGTCAAAAAGCTGCGGTGGATCGATGGCGCAATGGATGTATTTCATCGCACCCCGGCGGATCATGACCACCGGCCAAGGCGTCATCTCGGCGCAATATTCGCCGATGGCTTCGTCGACCATGTCCTCTTCACCGCGTGCCAGAGGCATGAGGCTTCGCCCGTCGATCGGCTCTCCGAACAAGGCGCTGTCGCCGCCGGCGATTTCGACGAAAGTCGGCAGCAGGTCGACCAGCGAGCAGGCGTTTTCGGCGACACCCGGGACAACACCCGGTCCTGCCATCACCAACGGCACGCGCGCCGAGTGTTCGAAGAAATTCATCTTGTACCAAAGGCCACGCTCGCCCAGCATGTCCCCGTGATCGGCGGTAACGACGATAACCGTGTTGTCCAGCTCACCGGTCTCTTCCAGGGTTTTGACCAATTCGCCGATCTTGCTGTCGAAGTAGCTGACATTGGCGAGATAGGCCCGCCGCGCTCGCCTCACCTCCTCTTCGCTCAAGGGCACGTAGCTTGCCTCGATCCCATCCATCAGGCGGCGCGAGAACGGGTCCTGCTGCTCCAATGGCGGAACGAATTCCGGCATGTCGATCTCATCATCGGCATAGAGATCCCACCATTCCGGACGGGCAACATAGGGATCGTGCGGGTGAATGAAGCTTGCGACCAGGGCGAACGGTCGCGTGCGCCCCTGCGCCTTATCGCGGGCATAGTCGAACAGCCAACGCCTGGCGGCGAACCCGACTTCGTCGTCATAGTCGATCTGGTATGTGGCGTTGGCCAGACCGCTTTCCTTCACGGTCTGCATGTTGTGATACCACTTGTCGATTCGCTCATCGTGCGCTTCCCAATCGGGCGTCCAGGCGAAATCGGCAGGATAGATATCCGTGGTAACACGATCCTCGAAGCCATGCTTCTGGTCCGGTCCGACAAAGTGCATCTTGCCGGACAGGCAGGTCCGGTAGCCGAGCATCTTGAGGTAGTGGGCAAATGTCGGAACGCTGGCGCGGAATTCGGACGCATTGTCATAGGCCGCGATGCGACTGATCAACTGACCCGACATGAATGCAAACCGCGATGGCGCGCAGAGCGGCGAGTTGCAATAGGCGGCATCAAAGCGCCTCCCGCGCATGGCCAGCGCATCGAGATGCGGCGTCTTCGCAACGGCGTGACCATAGGCGCCGGTAAATTGTGGTGCCAGTTGATCCGCCATGATGACCAGAATGTTGGGACGTTCCTGCATCAGGCACTTCCTCCTGTTCTTCAATTTACCGCCAACCGGATCATCGGAATTGACTTTTTTCGCCAAAAAGTTTGTACTTTTCGCCAGATGGGCACCCCCTCGAACCAACCCACTTTCAAAATCGGCCTGTTGCTGCTGGAGGGATTCAATTCCCTGGCGATGCATGCCTTCATCGATCCGTTCCGGTGCACCAACTATTTGTGCGGCGCGAGGCTCTACGAATGGGTCTTTCTGGGTGTCGATTCATCAACCGTGGTGGCGAGCAATGGCGTTACCATCGGTGACCTCGTTCCGATAGCGGAAGCGCCTGACGATCTCGATCTGTTGGTCGTCAACGCCAGCTGGAGCGTCGAACGCTTCAATCAACCGAAGCTGCGCAGCTGGCTTCGGACACAGGCGAAGAAGGGCGTCACCCTCTGCGGCCTCGACACAGGCGCTTTTGTCCTCGGGTTTGCCGGCCTTTTGAAGCACAGGAAGGCCGCTGTTCACTACGAACATATCGCGGCTTTCCGGGAGACCTTCCCCGACACCCGGATGGACGAAGACCTGTTCGTGATTGACGGCGATCGATTGACCTGTTGTGGCGGCGGTGCGGCTAGCGATCTGGCCCTGGAAGTTCTGCGCCTGCAACAGGGCATCGACATCGCCAACGCGGTTGGTCGCTATATTTTTCACGAACGATTGCGCGCCGGCCGGGAAGGCCAGCTTCCCGACCGAAACGAACCAATCGGGTCCGCGGTCCCGGCCAAGTTGCGCGAAGCCATTGTTCTGATGGAGCGCAATCTCGAACATCTGCTTGCGATCGGCGAGGTGGCGAGACAGGTCGATCTCTCGCAACGCCAGATGGAGCGGCTGTTCAAGACGCATACCGGCGTTTCACCGGTGCGATATTACCTTGACGTGCGCCTCGACCGGGCCCGCGGGCTTGTCACACAAACGGAGCTACCGATCACAACGATTGCCGTCGCCTGCGGCTTCACCAGCGGCGCCCGGTTCACCCGCGCTTACAGGGAACGTTTCGGATTGGCTCCCAGCCGCGACCGGATCGAAGGCCGGGTACCGTTCCAGTTCCGGTCATTTCCGAGCCATGCGGGGTTGTAAAACCCAAAAGTCAGGCTGCGAGCTTCTCCAGAAGTCGGCAATAGGCCTTCTGGCCGCGGCGGAAATTGACCAGGCGGAAGAACTCGTTGGGGGCGTGCAGATTTTCATCGCCGACGCTGAAGCCGAACATGATCGTGTGGGCGCCGAGTTCGTTGAGAAACACCGAGGTGACCGGGATCGATCCGCCGACCCGGGTGATGTAGGGCTCGGCGCCGTAGATCTCTGTCAGCACTTCTCCGGCGACGCGGCTGGCATTGTGGTTGCGCGGCATCTGGTATGGATCGGCACTGCCCTGGAGCCGTTCGACACTGACCCGCACGCCGCGTGGCAGGTGGCGTTCGACGTGCTGTGAAATCAGCTCGAAAATTCGGTCCGGTTTCTGGTTGGCAACCAGCCGGCAGGTGACCTTGGCACTGGCCTTCGCCGGCAGCACGGTCTTGGAGCCGCCGCCCTGGTAGCCGCCGGTGAGGCCATTGATATCCAGCGTCGGCCGCGCCCACAGGCGCTCGCGGGTCGTGTAGCCCGGCTCTCCGAAGACCTCAGGAATGCCCAACTCGCCGACATAAGCGGCTTCGTCCCAGGGCACCCGGGCAATATCGGCGCGATCCTCCTCGGTCAGATCGAGTACGTCGTCGTAGAAGCCATCGACCGTGATGCGGCCTTCCGTGTCCTTGAGCGACGCCAGCACATGGCTGAGTGCCTGCAATGGATTGGCGATACCGCCGCCATGCAGGCCTGAATGCTGGTCGCCATCGGCGCCAGTGACGGTGATCTCAAGACCCACGAGGCCTTTCAGCCCGGTGACCAGGTTGGATTCGTCGGCCGTCCATTGCAGCCCGTCGGCCGAGAAGATCATGTCGCAGGCCAGGAGATCGCGGTGCTGCGCCACGAAGTCCGGCAATTGCGGCGAGCCAATTTCTTCCTGACCTTCGAAAATGAACTTGACGTTGACCGGAACGCCAGAGCCGCCACGCAGCATCGCCTCGAAGGAGAGAATCGGAATGAGCATGCCGCCCTTGTCGTCCGACGCGCCGCGGCCGAAGACGCAGCCATTGCGGATTTCCGGCTCGAATGCCGGGCTATCCCACAATTCGAAAGGCTCGCCCGGTTGGACGTCGAAATGACCGTAGATCAGCACCGTGGGCTTGTCGGCACCGGCGTGCAGCCAGTCGCCATAGACCACCGGATGGCCGCCGGTTGGCAACACTTCGATATGTTCCGCACCGGCCGCGTCGAGCCGCGTCGCGACCCATTGTGCAGCGCGTTCCACATCGGCCGCGTAAGACGCGTCCGCCGACACGGAGGGGATGCGGACGAAATCAAGCAGTTCGCTTTCAAACTGCTCCTGATGGGCATCCAGATAGGCTTGCCAGGTCATGGTTTCTCCTGAATTCCGCGTGAAGGCGCTGAGGCCGGTTACGTGCCGGTTCCGGCCAGCGTACGTTCGTTGGCGATCGCCAGCTTCTGGCGCAGATTGTTCTTGAAGCCTGCCTGCAGGGCAAGCTTGAGGTCCGGCTTGCTTTTCAGGTGCCGCATCAGTGCGTCGCGCTCGAACACCAGCGCGCGAAGCTCGGTCGTCGCGGTGGTCGTCGCCGTTGCGGGACGTCCTGACAGGATGCCCAGTTCGCCGATGAAGTCTCCGGTGCCACAGGTCGCAACCAGGCTGCCATTGACCATCACGTCGACGTGGCCCTCGGCAATATAGGTCAACCGCATGACCGGTTCGTCCTGATGGGTCAGAATCGTGCCGGCTGGAATGGTCTTCCAGCTGCCGACATCGATGAACTGCCGCGCCAGGCTGGGAGGCACCAGCACCAGGGCGTTCTGGCAGAACAGGAACTCATCGTCGGTGAAGCGCGCCTTGCGGCTGCGCCACAACAGCAGGCAGAACTGGCTCAGATTGGCCAGCACGAACAGAGCTTCCCAGAACGTGCCGACCGGATCGCGCAACACGAAACCGCTGTAGACGATGCCCGCGGCACCCGACACCAACGCGATGATGCGAAGCCAGACGATCGAGTTCATCAGCATCGACAGGACCAGAAGCCCATAGGACAGGTGACCGGCAATCGCCTCCGGCGCCAATGCGGTTTGCAACAGTTCGTACAAGAGGACCCTTCTCCGTGATCGCGGGCGCAAGCCTACCCGGCTACCTGTGGGGGCGCAATCCGACCAAATTCGGGCGATGGCGAACCTGTGCGCGCCCGGTGAACACAGCACTAGGCGCCGGTGATACCACCACTACTTCAGTGAGCTCCTGAAATCGCGCCATGTGCATCAATTCAGTATTTCGAATTATGTAGCCAACTCAACAATATAGAGTCATCAGCTTTGCTTGCCAATTTGTGAATAGAGGACGACCTGTTCAAGCTTGCCTCACCGTCTGAATTGTCCGATACTGAAACAAACCGTGAAGCAAGGGGCGAAACCATGGTAAAACGGACCTTGACGGTCGGCCTTTCCGGCCTGGTACTTTCGTTTTTCTCACTTGAACCGATCGCTGACATGAACCTCCCGTCGGTCGCACAGATTCCGGTGGCGCAAGCGCAGGCAGTCTGTTTCGGCATCCGGGGTATCGGCGGTTGTGTGGTGCAGCCCCGCCGGACCTATCGGACAAAGCGGCGCACCTACAACACCAAGCGCACAACAACCCGATCTAAGCGTTCGTCGATCGTTCGCGACGACGCCAATATCCAGCGTGCGCTCAATGCGTTCGGATTCAATGCCGGCAGCCCGGACGGTCTGTTCGGGCGCAAGACGAAAGCCGCCATCAGCCGTTATCAGGGGTCGATCGGCGCCAAGCAGACCGGCACGCTGACAACCCAGCAGCGGGCAACATTGCTCACCCAGTATGCCAGGCTTATCTCCGGACCACCGAACGACAATACGGACACCACGGCCGATAACAAGCGCGCGCCGGGGATCGTCGCACCATCGCAAACCGCCTCCTTCCTGAAGAGTCTGCGCGACCAGGCACCGCCAGACACCGGGAGCGACAACGGCTCGATCACCATCGCAGCGCTGTGTGACAATGACACCGGCCAGGAAAGCACAGGTGGCACTGAGGTCAATCTTGCCGGCAGCGATGCAAACAGCCTGTTTGTCGAACAGTTCTGCACGGCGCGTTCCTACGTGCTCAGGGAATTGCAGCTAAGCCTTCAGTCGACATCGGACTCGGAAGCTGCCGGAATCTGGCAGCAGTGCAGCGACCATGCAGTCGCGAGAGCCTCGGACCTGGCAATATTGGCCGGTAACAGCGCCACCGGGTTCATTCAGGAGCTCAGCCCTTCGATCCTGCCGAACGCCAACGACCGGGACGCGTTGCTGGACAGTTCGGAACTCTGTCTCGGCCTGTCGCATGCGTTCGACAACGCGCAGGCGGCGCTTCTTTATGCCTCCTACATGGTCGTTCTGGGCGACGAAGCCTATGGCGAGTTGATCGGCGAGCAGTTCGGCCTCGGCCTCGGCACCGACCAGGACAAATCCCGTGCGGCCGAGTGGCTGAACTGGACCGCGGACGAATTGGATCAGGGTGCGGTCCCGTTCGTGCAGGTGGACGATTATGACCCTTCTCCGCTCTTGCGGGCCATGGCCAGCTATTCCGATTCGCTCGGCAGCGATCCGACATCCCTGGTCGCCGATGGCTCAAACAGCCAGCCGTCGACCGGGCTGCTGTTGCCGGGCCTTCAAAGAGACAGCAAGGATGGCGAGCGGGCACGGGATTCCTTCGTGATGCGGAAGTCCATGGCGCCGCTTGAAATCGTGCTTGATATGACACCTGAAGAGATGCGCCAGCACTGCGCCGATCCCGATAGCCAGGGCAATTCGATCCTGGCGCTGAAGATCTGTCGTGCCGTTGTCTACGCGGCAGGCGACAGCGACTTGATGAACGTCTACGACCAGCGCCTGCAAGCTTCTGCGGACTGGCCGAGATCACGGGCGCAATTAAACCTCGGAGACTCCGGCACAAATTTTGCCGCGAACCAATAGCTACAAGTGCAGGGGTTCCGGATGTTCGGTACCCCTGATCTCTACTGCTGCAGCAGTTGTTGCATGCCGCCAAAACGAGTCCAGCCGGGCACCTCGGTTGTGAGATTGACCTCCCGCCACTTCGGATGAAAACTTTCGTCCGTTTGCAACACCGGCAGGCCAGCGAGCAGATTGGAACAGAACTCAGTCATTGCCTGATAGCGGGCCGAACCGTCGCGCCAGTTGAACACGGCCAGCACCGCGCCAACCGCGATGGTTGATACGGTGCTTCCGGGATCGACAACGGCCGGGTAATCGTCCGAAGAAAAGCGCGAATCGAAATAGGCGCCCTGAATACTCTTGGGCAGCTGAATCGGCAACAGTGCCAGACCGTCCTCCGGCTTGATGCTCTGGATGATCGACCCTGGCTTGCCAACCACGAAGACCGCAGCCTTCAGGTTGCCGGCCTTGACCTGGTTGATCGCTTCCTGGTTGGAGACATTGAGCGGCTCGACGGTGACCCCCAACGCCTTGAACAGGGTCAGCGCGGTCATTTCCGTCCCGCTTCCGGAACCGCCAACGCTGACCAGTTCGCCCTCAAGCTCCTTGATGTTCGAAACGCCCTTCTGGACAACGATATGGATCTCTTCGTTGTAGAGCTTGCCGATGTAGCGGATCGAGTTCTCCAGATTGGGAATCGTCTGATTGTCGCGATAGAAATCCAGTACGTCGCTCTGCACGATGGCGATATCGATGCCATTGACGTAGAGCAGATCCTTGATGTTCTGCTGAGAACCCTTACCGAGGATGGGCAGGACGCGAATCTTGTCACTGTTGAGCACGATCGACATCTGGTGGGCGAATCGGGCGTAAGTTCCAGTGACGCTGCCGGAAATCACCCCGATGATTTCCTGATTGTCCTGCTGGGCCGCCGCACGATTGGGTGTTCCAATCCACACGCCTGCGGCTATAATGATCGCAAGGCTTGAAAACAAAACCCGGGCGACGGCATGTCGTGGCGAGAATATCGTCAGGCTCAGCATGATGGGAACCCCTGTAAGAGACCGTATCGGTTATGTTTTTGACAGCATTCGGATATGCCGATTGCTGGCGGTTACTATAGCAGCATTGTTGCTGGTGCTCCAATCCGATGACATTGGCAATACAGCGGAGAGGCGAAATGTAAAACTTGTTGTGTCCGAAGCCTCTCAGCTGCATCAGCAAGCCGAAAACCTGCCAGCGGGGCAACGCGGCGAAGTCCATTTCCGCATCACCCTGATTTTGGACGAGATTCTGGCCGACCATCCACGAAGCCTGGAAGCGGCCATGCTGAAAACAGGCAGACTCAATCGCAAGAAAGTGGATGTGGCATCGATCCGGCAGAGCGCGGCCAGGTGGGAGAAGGCCAATCCAACGCTAGCCCAGTCGCTTCGCGATAGCGGTGGCCAACCGGTCAAGCGGCAAGACACACCGCCGGTCGAAAACGACAGGAATGAGGATGCCCGGGTCGTCACTCGCACCGACGACAAGCCCGTCAGACGCAACACCGATAACGGAACCCGAACCGTCAAGCTGCCCCCTCGCGTGCGCAACACGCTGAACCTGCCTCGTGTCACAAACGACGTGCCGAAAGTGGTGACGCCGCCGATCAAGCGGGGCGGACCGGCACGCAAATCGACTCCTCAGCAGGTGTTGCGCTCGATGCGACGCGCCACGGTGCTTTTGATGTTTGTGGTCGACGAAAACGGCAAGCTCACGCCCTATCACCTGGGCACCGGTTTTTTTGTCGGGCCGGATGTCATTGTCACCAATTCGCATGTTGCCGGCGCTCCGGGCAATGCGCCGGGTTTCTGGCTCGCCATCAACGAGCATGTTGGGGTGCGCGAGGCGAAATTGATTTCACGTGCCGACAAAGAAACCCCGTTGAAGATCGACGCTGCCGCGATGCGTGTCGTCGGCTACCGCAGCGAACATTTTCTGCGCTTCAATGAGCATTATGAGGTCGACGAGTGGATCGCAATCAGCGGCTATCCGGGCAAAGCCACGACCTTCGATATCCGTTATGACAAGCTGAAACATGCCATCAGCAACCGGCTCAAACCGGACGATCAGTCGATTCCGACGGCGGTTACCGGTGAGGGTCGCATCAACAACCACTTCGTTGACAGCGCTTCGAGGGCCACCAACCTGCAATACACGATGACGACAGCAGGCGGAAACAGCGGATCACCGGTCGCCAACGCCTGCGCAGAGGTTGTCGGCCTGCACTATTCCGGCACCAAGACCTACGTGAAGAAGGACTCGTCTTCCGACCAGTATGTGGTCAATCCTTCGAAGTACAATCAGTCCATCGCTTCACGCGAAGTGGTGTTCTTCCTGCGTCGCATCGGCCTGCCAGTCGAAACGGTCAACAGCCCCTGCGAGGTGGGCGGGTAGGCATTTCGCGTCGGCAATCAAAGACTGATCTCGATCAGCCTAGAGTCTATCATGGTTAGATTGAAGCAATTCTGTTTGTGGTCGGCGAGGCGATCCGCGAGGAAGGAGCGCAGAGCGATGCCGGAGGCATCTCGCGAGCATCCTGACACTGCGGGCGTCCGCCGACCACAAACCCGAAGGGCCGGGCGCATTTGCGCCAATTCCTTCGCTCAAAGCCTCGGCCGGCCCGGCCTGCGTTTTGACCTCGACCTTGACGCAAATGCACCTCGGCAGAATGGTTCAACCTAACCATGATAGGCTCAACAATGGGCGACTAGGCAAATCGCAGAGACTTCTGCTCATGAACCCCGTGACCACGGCGTTCCGGATGAATTTGCGGGCGCGCCGTCGACATAAGAGGCGATCAGGCGGTCGACGGCGCTGCGGGCGATGCGATTGTGGTCCGGGGAAAAGCCGAGTGTTGCCACATAGCTCCAGTGGGCATGCATCATGGAGACAATCAGGAACGACAGTTCCTGCTGCGCCAGATGGTCCATTGACGGATGCGCGACTGACAATTCATGAACGATCACCTGGCCCAGAAGCTTGTACTTGTCGCACAAACGGTCCTTGAGCGGCTGTGAGCCCACCGCGTAGGCAAACAGGGCGTCATAGGTCTCGAGATTGTCGGGCATGGGGTGGTCGATCGCCAGACCGAACAGAAAATCCAAAAAGAACTCAAGGCGTTCGACCTCGGCGACCTTGACGATGCCACCGACCATGGCGTCCTGGTAGACCTTTTGAAGGTGGCCGCACAAATCCACCATCAGGGTATCGAGATCCGAGTAATAGTAACGGGTCAACTGGCGAGACAGCCCCGCTTCCTTTGCGACGGATTCAAAAGAAAGCGCCTGGAGGCCCCGCTCTCGCAGCACCGCCGTTGCTGCCTCCAGGATCTGTGTTTTCTTGTTTTGGCTCAGATTATCTTCGTTCAGATCGGAACTCATTGATCGCCTCGGGCCTTCTTCACGGAAATCATCAACCGGAGAATTTTCGTTACGACAATCTCAGATGAATAAACCTTTTTCAATTTGAAAAGACCCAATCCCGAAAATCCTTCAGATTCCCGTGCCACAGCCTTGTATTTCCAAAGCTTCCTTGGCCGAATAGATTAATCTTTTTTCAAAATGAAAACGACCTCGTCGATTGATTTATACTGTTGATTTTAATAGTATTTCTTCATCTGACGCCACACATCGTTCAGACCAGTGATACAGCAGCAGGCGCTTGAACCCGATCGGTTCCCCGACCGGTCGGCTCCGTTCGGCTGCCGGTAAGTCACTGCCCGACGATTGTTGGATAAGCCTGGCCACCGCGTCGACAGGGACAACGGCACCGGAGTTCGGAACCAGATACCGATGATCGCTGTCTATCCCGCCGCCGCGGTCGCTGACGGAGGTATCGACATTGACTGACCAGACAGTGGCCGGCGGCGCCGGCGACAACGAGATCGACGGCGGCCCCGGCACCGACACTGTAGAATATGCGGGCAATTCAGCAGATTACACAGTCACCCGCAATTCCGACGGTACGCTGACGGTCACCGACAACAACACCGGCGACGGGCTCGACGAGGGGACGGACCGGCTCGTTTCGGTTGAAAGACTTCGCTTCCTAGGCGACGGCGTGACGCGATGGTATCCGGCGGTGCGGCTCGGTGATGAAATCCGGGTGAATGAACACACCGAGGGCCCGCAGGGTGAACCGCAAATCATCCAACTCGCCGACGGCCGGTTGCTGTACGTGTTCACCACCTGGAACAGCACAGACGGCGACTTCAGCGACAACAGCATCGCTGCCCGCCTTGCAACGGTCAACGCCGACGGCAGTTTGACGTTCACCGATGAGCATCGCGTCAACGAACATACGTTCAGCGATCAGTACTCGCCGAAGGTTATGCAACTCGCTGACGGTCGCGTCCTGTTCCTGTTTCAAACCGACGATCCAACGGATGGCGATGCAAGTCAGACCGGAATTTCCGCCAGGGTCGCAACCGCCAACGCCAACGGGACATTCACCTTCAGCGACGAGACGCGCGTCAATGAAACGACCGCATTCGCTCAGAGCAACCAAGAGGTCGTTCAGTTGACCGATGGCAGGGTGCTGTTCATCTACCAGAGCTGGTCCGGCGGTCCCGGCTTCTGGGATATCTATGCCCGCGTTGGAACGATCAATGGCGACGGAACCATAACCTTTACCGACGAATTCCACGTCAGTGAGGACATTAGCGACAACACCTTTCAAGCTGCAGCCGTACAGCTTGCCGACGGCCGGGTCATGTTCGTCTACAACACGGAAAATGCCGACAATGGCGACGGAGATTTGAGCGTCGTCGCCCGTGTCGGCACCATCAATCCGGACGGATCGGCAACGCTGGGCAGCGAATTCCGTATCAATCAACACACAGACAGTACCCAAAGCAATGTGGAAGTGATCCAGCTCGCCGACAACCGCGTGCTCTTTACTTTCGTCACCAGAGACGGTTCGGAGGGTGATGCCGAGGGAAGTAGCATTGCGGCACGTGTGGGTGATGTCCAAGGCGACGGATCGATCGTCTTCGGCGACGAAGTTCGGGTCAACGAGCACATCGCAGAGGATCAGGACAGGGTCGAAGTCATCCAACTGAGCGACGGGCGGGTGCTGTTCGTTTACCGGACCGAAGACACGACCAACGGTGATGCCAGTTGGTTCAGCCTGGCAGCACGCATCGGCACCGTCCAGGCTGACGGCTCCGTGAGCTTCTCCGAAGAGTTTCGTATCAACGAACATGTCCAGGGCGAACAGAACGTGCCGTCCGTCACCGAACTCGCCGACGGTCGAGTTGTCTTTACCTTCACCACCGACGATCCGGCGGACGGCGATTTCGATATCGAAGGCATCGCGACCCGGATCCTCACTCTCGGCGGCGGCGGTTCGGACCAGGGCGAAACGCTGGTGGGTCTGGAACCAGGCGTTGCCCTGATGGGCTATGGCGGCCCGGACACGCTGATCGGAAGCAACGGAGACGATCTGCTCGATGGCGGTCTTGGGCCGGATCTGTTGTTCGGTGGCCCTGGCGCCGACCGCTTCATCCTGGGTGACACCAACGACCTCGACACCATCGCCGATTTCAACGCCAATGACGATCTCATCGATGTCAGCAGCCTCTTTGCTGGCATGACCCTGACCCAGGCGAATGTCTCCAACTACTTGCGGCTCGACATGGTCGACGGACTTTGCGTCCTGCAGTTCGACCCGGACGGCCCCATCGGCAATGGCGTCGGCGCACCCTTCCAGCACGCCGCCCTGATCGAGGGCCTGCAGCTTGGCGATACCGTGCAGATCATGGACGACGCCGACACGTCACCGGTGATTGTCAACATCACCTATGGTGGCCCCTTGTCGCCTTCAGCCCGCGATGACGAATTCATCGTTGTCGACAACACACCAACCATCATCGACCTGTTCGCCAATGACGATTTCGGCGCCGATGACGTTGATCAGCAAACGGGTGTGACATTTTCTAATCCCGGCGAAGGAACCATCGACTTTGATCCCGCCACCGGATTGTTCACCTACACGCCGACCGGGGGCTTCACCGGCCCGGACACGTTCACATACACCATTGAAGACAACACCGGTGACCAATCGACAGCGACTGTCCATCTCGATCTTCGGACTCCGGCCGATATTCCATCTCACGTCGTTCGGCTGGACGACGAGGGGCGGGTCAACGAGCACATCGCCCAGAGGCAGTGGATTTCCGACCTGACGAAACTCCCTGACGGCCGCGTGGTTTTTGCTTTCGAGACCTATGCCCGCGCCGATGGCGATGTGGACGAAAACAGCATCGCCAGCCGCATTGGCACCGTCAATGCCGACGGAACGATCGCCTTCGGAGAGGAATTCCGGGTCAACCAACATCCTCAGGACTGGCAGTTCGATCCCGATGTCATCGTGCTTGCCGACGGGCGCCTGCTGTACACCTTCCAGACCAGAGATCCAACCGACGGCGACAACAGCGGCATCTTCGGCTTGCCTGACAGTGTCGCGGGGCGGATCGGCACTGTGAACGGCGACGGATCAGTCACCTTCGGCGACGAATTTCGCATCAACGAGCACATTACAAGAGGTCAGTTTGATGCACGCGTCGTGCAACTCACAGATGGCCGTCTGCTTTTTACATTTACCACCGAAGATCCTACGGACTCACCAACCAATGCCGTGGGCGTGACGCCCTTCGAGCACATCGCTGCCCGAGTTGGCACCGTCAACCCCGATGGTTCGGTAACCTTCACCGATGAGCATCGCATCAACGAACATTTTGCCGGTTGGCAGAGCGATCCCAGTGTCACTGAACTTTCCGACGGCCGCCTGCTATTCACCTTTTCGACCTATGACAGCACCAACGGTGATGGAGACGGCAACAGCATCGGGGGGCGGGTCGTAACCGTCAATCCGGACGGCACGTTCAGTTTCGGCGACGAATTCCGGGTCAATGAGCACATCTCGCGGTTCCAGAATAATCCCGAGGTCATTCAACTGGCAGATGGGCGCGTCCTGTTCCTCTTTCGCACCGAGGATACGACCGACGGAGATGCCAGCGACTACGGCCTGGCGGCACGCATCGGAATGGTTCAGGCTGACGGAACGGTCGAGTTCGGCGACGAATTCCGTGTCAATGAACATACGCTTGAGGAACAAACACACGGTCGAGTTCTTCAGCTTGACGATGGCCGCGTCCTGTTTGTGTTCAGCACGGAGGATCCGACCGACGGAGACGACTTCGACGATGGCATCGCAGCGCGCATCGGCACAGTGCGCAAGGACGGATCCATCGACTTCGGCGACGAGTTTCGGATCAATCTCGGTACCGACAACTGGCAGTCGGTTCCGCAGGTGGTGCAGCTGGATGATGGCCGTCTGGTGTTTACCTTCAGCACCGAAGCCACCGTCGATGGTGACGATCGCGCCGTTGCCTACCGTGTTGTCGACCTTGGAGGCCAGGGGACGGAGCGCTCAGAGACGCTGGTCGCCATTCAGGGTGGCGGCAAGCTTGCCGGCCTCGGCGGTGATGACATTCTCATCGGCAGTTCCGGCGACGACTGCTTCGAGTGGAATGTCGGCGATGGCCGCGACACAGTCGATGGCGGTGCCGAGATCCATGCGGACGTCATGGAGATCCATGGCGATGGCACTGCAGAAACCTTCGACATCTACTCCAATGCCGAAGCCGTCGCCCAGATCGGCTATGCCGGGGATGCGGAGATCGTGGTCGCCCGCAACGGCACCATCATCGCCGAACTGACCGAGATCGAAGACATCGTCATCGACGGTCAGGGCGGTGGCGATACCTTCAACACCCACGGCTCCTTCGACGGAACCAATCTGGCAACGTCAACCATCACCCATGTCGGCTCGGAAGCAGACGACACGGTCGACCTGTCCGGCCTCTCCTCCGTGCATCGCGTCGTGTTCCACGCCGGCGGCGGCGATGATGCCATCACCGGTGACCGCGACCAGGACCTGATCGACATCACCGGCCTGACGATTGTGAGCGTCGAACCGATCGCAGGCGACCGGTTCCGCGTGACCTTCGATAACGGCTCGACGCTCACCTATGACGGCAACGCCGGCTTCGCCGAGAATGCCGGAACCGATGACGAGACGTCAGTCACGATCGAGCCGACCGCGCAGGACGACACAGCCGCGACGGATGAGGACACCGTGGTTCAGGTGACCGCCGGACTGGGGCTGCTGGCCAATGATTCCGATTTCGACGGCGGCACATTGTCCATCGTCGCCGTCAACGGCAATGCCTTCGTCTTCGGCACACCCATCACCCTACCATCAGGCGCCCGGGTGACGGTCAATGCGGACGGATCCTACGCCTATGACCCCAATGGCGCCTTCGAGGGGTTGAATGAAGGTGAGGCTGATACCGACAGCTTCACCTACACGATCGATGATGGTCAGGGCGGCCAGGCAAGCGCCACCGTGACCATCGACATCGCCGGCCGCGACGACGGCCCGATCCTGGGAACACCGGACGAGGACACTCTCGACGGCACCGGCGGCAGTGACGACATCCGGGCATTGGCCAGCGACGACACGATCAACGGCTCGGGCGGATCCGACCTGATCGATGGCGGACCGGGCCACGATGCCGTCGTCTATGACGGCGAACGCGCCGACTATACCCAGACCCTCAATGGCACGATCACCGTCGAAAAGCCGGGCGGCGGGACGGACACGCTGACCAATGTTGAGCGCATCGACTTTACCGACGGCGACTATGTCTACGACCTGACCAGCCCCAATACGGGCTTCGGCTACCAGATCTACCAGGCCTCCTTCGGGCGCACACCCGACGAGGGCGGCGTGCGCTTCTGGATCGGCAATCTCGACAATTTCGACCAGCAGGGCTGGAGCGACTACGAGAAGGAGCAGTTCCTGGCCAGCCAGTTCATCCAGTCGGACGAGTTCCGGGACCTCTACGGCGCCAATCCGAGCAACTTCGACTACATCGACGCGATGTACCAGAACGTTCTGTTCCGGCTGCCGGACCAGGCGGGCTACGACTTCTGGGTGGGCGGCATGGTGAACGACGGCCTGACCCGCGAGGACATCCTGATCGCCTTCACCAAGAGCGACGAGAACGTCAACAACAATGCCGTCAATCTCGATGACGGCGTCTGGGTCGTGTGAGTGCGGCTAGAGCAATGGGGTCGCCACAAAGCTGACGGGAGGTGTCCGAATTGACTGACCAGATCTTGGCCGGCGGAGCCGGCGACAATACCCATGACGGAGGCCCCGGAACGGACACTGTCGAATATGCGGGCAATTCCGCGGATTACACCGTCACCCGCAATCCGGACGGCACACTGACGGTCACCGACAACAACACCGGCGACGGACTGGATGAAGGGACCGACACCCTCATTGCGGTTGAACGAATCCGCTTTCTCGGTGATGGCGTGACGATCTGGTATCCGGCCGTGCGAATGGGCGATGAAGTTCGGGTCAACGAACATACCGAGGGCATCCAGGCCTTCCCGCAAACCATCCAACTCGCCGACGGCCGGTTGCTGTACGTGTTCACCACCTGGAACAGCACCGACGGCGACGCGAGCGAGAGCAGCATTGCGGCCCGCATCGCTACCGTCAATGCGGACGGAAGCCTTGAGTTAAAGGACGAGCACCGCGTCAGCGAACACACCAACGAAGACCAGGCGGTCCCCCGGGTCCTGCAGCTGACCGATGGCCGTATCCTGTTTTTGTTCTTTACGGAAGATTCAACAAACGGTGACGGAAATCCGGATGGCATTGCCGCCAGGGTCGGAACCGTCAATCCAGACGGAACATTCGCCTTTGCTGACGAGCTGCGGGTCAATCAGACAACACTCGACATCGAGACCGATCAGGACATGGTGGAACTGGCCGATGGGCGCGTGCTGTTCGTCTACGGCATCTCGACCGCCGACACCTATTTCACCTACGGTCGCGTGGGAACGGTCAATGTCGATGGGACCATTGCTTTCGCCAATGAGTTCGTCGTCGGCGAGCAACTGTCCGATACCTTCGTTTCTCAACCCTTCCAGCTTGCCGACGGTCGGGTGATGTTCGTCTACCCTGACGGCAAAGGCGATGACGGCTTCGGAGGCGTCGTGGTGCGCGTCGGCACCATCAACCCGAACGGATCGGCGACACTGGGCAGCGAAATCCTCGTCAATGAGCACACCGAGAGCGGCCGGTCCAGACCCGATATCCTCCAACTCGCTGACGGCCGGGTGCTGTTCACCTTTGGCACTCTGGATGCAGCGAACGGTGACGACAGCTTCTCAAGCGTTGCTGCCAGGGTCGGAACGGTCGAGGTGAACGGCTCGATCACCTTCGGCGACGAACTCCTGGTCAACGAACACCTGGAAGGCTATCAGGATTTGGTAGAGGTCATACAACTGACCGACGGCCGCGTTCTGTTCGTTTACCAAACCGACGACACAACCGACGGCGATACCAGCTGGACAGCCGTGGCGGCCCGTCTCGGGACGGTCGAGGCCAACGGCTCGATCAGCTTTTCCGAGGAGTTCCGGATCAACGAGCATGTGATGGGTCCGCAGGCTTTGCCGCAGGTTGCAGAGCTTGCAGACGGCCGGGTTGTCTTCACTTTCGTGAGCACCGATCCGGCTGACGGCGATTTTGGATTCAGCAGCATCGCCACCCGTTTCCTCGATTTCGGCGGCGGCGGCACGGATCAAGGCGAAACGCTGGTTGGGATCGATCCGGGCCTCGCACTGATGGGCTATGGCGGCGACGATGTGCTGATCGGTTCGACTGGCAATGATATTCTCGACGGCGGCCTTGGCGCCGATACGCTGTTCGGAGGCCTGGGTGCCGACCGTTTCGTTCTCCGCGATGCCAATGCCATCGACACGCTCGGCGACTTTAACGCGAATGACGATTTCATCGACATCAGTGACCTCTTTGGCAGCATAACCCTGACTCAGGCCAATGTTGATGACTATTTGCGGCTCGACATGGTCGACGGACTTTGCGTATTGCAGTTCGACGCGGACGGGCCGGTGGGTAACGGCGCCGGCGCCCCCTTCCAGAATGCCGCGTTCATCGAGGGCTTGCAGCTCGGCGATCATGTACGGATCATCGATAACTCCGATACGGTGCCGGTCTTGCTCGACCTGAGCTATGATGGGCCGCTGTCGCCGACTGCGCACGATGACGAGATCATTGTCGCCGATGATGCGCCGACGCAAATCGATCTTCTCGCCAACGACGAGTACGGCGCCGACGGAGTCGATCCGGCAACCGGGGTGAGCTTTACCGATCCGGCCGACGGCACAGTCAGTTTCGATCCTCTCACCGGCCTGTTCACCTACGACCCCTCAGGCGGCTTCAACGGCACCGACACCTTCACCTACACGATCGAAGATGGAAACGCCGATCAGTCGACGGCCACCGTCTATCTCGACGTCCGCGACCCGGCTGACATCCCCTCTCCGGTCGTTCGGCTGGACGACGAGGATCGCGTCAACCAGCACATCCCTGGCACGCAATGGAGCGCGCAGGTCACGCCCCTCCCCGACGGTCGTGTGGTGTTTGCCTTCGGGACCTTTGCGGGTGCCCTCAGCGACACCGACGAAAGCAGCATTGGCGGCCGGGTCGGCACCGTCAACGCCGATGGCAGCATCACCTTCGGCGACGAGTTCCAGGTCAATGAGCATCCGAAAGACTGGCAGTCCGAGCCGCAGGTCGTGGCGCTGGCCGACGGACGGGTGCTGTTCACCTTCCAGACCAACGATCCGACCGAAAATGACACTTCCGGTCGTTTCGGCATGCCCGAAAGTGTTTCCGGGCGCATCGGAACTGTGAATGGCGACGGATCGGTCGCTTTCGGGAGCGAGTTCCGGGTCAACCAACACACGATAAGAGGACAGTTCGACCCACAGGTGACACAGCTCGCTGACGGTCGCGTTCTGTTCACCTTTACAAACAACGATCCGACGGACAGCCCCACTGCCGATACGTGGGCCGATCTGGGTCACATCGCTGCCAGGGTCGGCACCGTGCATGAAGACGGATCCGTCACTTTTACCGATGAGCATCGCGTCAATGAACATATTTCCAGCATTCAAGGCTCCCCCCAGGCGATGCAACTCGCCGACGGCCGCATGCTATTCACCTTTTCCACTCATGACAGCACCAATGGTGATGGAGACGGCAACAGCATCGGGGGGCGGGTCGTAACCGTCAATCCGGACGGCACGTTCAGTTTCGGAGATGAATTCCGGGTCAATGAGCACATCTCGCGGTTCCAGAATAATCCCGAGGTCATTCAACTGGCAGACGGGCGCGTCCTGTTCCTCTTTCGCACCGAGGATACGACCGACGGAGATGCCAGCGACTACGGCCTGGCGGCACGCATCGGAATGGTTCAGGCTGACGGAACGGTCGAGTTCGGCGACGAATTCCGGGTCAATGAGCATACGCTCGGGGAGCAAGCAGCCGGTCGAGTTCTTCAGCTTGACGATGGCCGCGTCCTGTTTGTTTTCAGCACGGAGGATCCGACCGACGGAGACGACTTCGACGATGGTATCGCAGCGCGCATCGGCACAGTGCGCAAGGACGGGTCTATCGACTTCGGCGACGAGTTTCGGATCAATCTCGGTACCGAGAACTGGCAGTCGGTTCCGCAGGTTGCGCAGCTGGATGATGGCCGGCTGGTGTTTACCTTCAGCACCGAAGCCACCATCGACGGTGACGACCGCGCCGTTGCCTACCGTGTTGTCGACCTCGGAGGCCAAGGGACGGCGCGTGACGAGACGCTGGTCGCCATTCAGGGTGGCGGCAAGCTGGCCGGCCTCGGCGGCGATGATATTCTCATCGGCAGTTCCGGCGACGACTGCTTCCAATGGAATGTCGGCGATGGCCGCGACACCGTCGATGGCGGTGCCGAGACCCATGCGGACGTCATGGAGATCCATGGCGATGGCACTGCCGAAACCTTCGACATCTACTCCAATGCCGAAGCCGTCGCCCAGATCAGCTATGCCGGCGATGCCGAGATCGTGGTCGCCCGCAACGGCACCATTATCGCCGAACTGACCGAGATCGAGGACATCGTCATCGACGGTCAGGGCGGTGGCGATACCTTCAACACCCACGGCTCCTTTGACGGAACCAATCTGGCAACGTCAACCATCACCCATGTCGGCTCGGAAGCAGACGACACGGTCGACCTGTCCGGCCTCTCATCCGTGCATCGCGTCGTGTTCCACGCGGGCGGCGGCGATGATGCCATTACCGGTGACCGCGACCAGGACCTGATCGACATCACCGGCCTGACGATTGTGAGCGTCGAACCGATCGCAGGCGACCGGTTCCGCGTGACCTTCGACAACGGCTCGACGCTCACCTATGACGGCAACGCCGGCTTCGCCGAGAACGCTGGGACCGACGACGAGACGTCAGTCACGATCGAGCCGACCGCGCAGGACGACACAGCCGCGACGGATGAGGACACCGTGGTTCAGGTGACCGCCGGACTGGGGCTGCTGGCCAATGATTCCGATTTCGACGGCGGCACATTGTCCATCGTCGCCGTCAACGGCAATGCCTTCGTCTTCGGTACACCCATCACCCTACCATCAGGCGCCCGGGTGACGGTCAATGCGGACGGATCCTACGCCTATGACCCCAATGGCGCCTTCGAGGGTTTGAATGAAGGTGAGGCCGATACCGACAGCTTCACCTACACGATCGATGATGGTCAGGGCGGCCAGGCAAGCGCCACCGTGACCATCGACATCGACGGCCGCGACGACGGCCCGATCCTGGGAACACCGGACGAGGACACTCTCGACAGCACGGGCGGCAATGACGACATCCGGGCATTGGCCAGCGACGACACGATCAACGGCTCGGGCGGATCCGACCTGATCGATGGTGGACCGGGCCACGATGCCGTCGTCTATGACGGCGAACGCGCCGACTATACCCAGACCCTCAATGGCACGATCACCGTCGAAAAGCCGGGCGGCGGGACGGACACGCTCACCAATGTCGAGCGCATCGACTTTACCGACGGCGACTATGTCTACGACCTGACCAGCCCCAATACGGGCTTCGGCTACCGGATCTACCAGGCCTCCTTCGGCCGCACGCCCGACGAGGGTGGCGTGCGCTTCTGGATCGGCAATCTCGACAATTTCGACCAGCAGGGCTGGAGCGACTACGAGAAGGAGCAGTTCCTGGCCAGCCAGTTCATCCAGTCGGACGAGTTCCAGGACCTCTATGGCGCCAATCCGAGCAACTTCGACTACATCGACGCGATGTACCAGAACGTTCTGTTCCGGCTGCCGGATCAGGCGGGCTACGACTTCTGGGTGGGCGGCATGGTGAACGACGGCCTGACCCGCGAGGACATCCTGATCGCCTTCACCAAGAGCGACGAGAACGTCAACAACAATGCCGTCAATCTCGATGACGGCGTCTGGGTCGTGTGAGTGCGGCTAGAGCAATGGGGTCGCCACAAAGCTGACGGGAGGTGTCCGAATTGACTGACCAGATCTTGGCCGGCGGCGCCGGCGACAATACCCATGACGGAGGCCCGGGTACGGACACTGTCGAATATGCGGGCAATTCCGCGGATTACACCGTCACTCGCAACCCGGACGGCACACTGACGGTCACCGACAACAACGCCGGCGACGGGCTCGACGAGGGGACGGACACGCTGATTTCAGTCGAGCGGATCCGCTTTCTCGGCGACGGCGTGACGATCTGGTATCCGGCCGTACGAATGGGAGATGAAGTTCGGGTCAACGAGCACATCGAAGGGCCCCAATTTGCCCCGCGGACCATTCAGCTCGCCGACGGACGAGTGTTGTTTGTTTTCCATACCTGGAACAGCACCGAGGGCGACGCAATCGAAACAAGCGTTGCGACTCGCATTGCCACCGTCAATGCGGACGGAAGCCTCGTGTTCAAGGACGAGCACCGCGTCAACGAACATACAGATGGATGGCAGGAGGCGCCTGAGGTCATGCAGCTGACCGATGGACGTATCCTTTTTTTGTTCCATACCGAGGATTCGACAGACGGTGACGAAAACCTGGGCGGCATCGCCGCGAGGGTCGGAACCGCCAATCCTGACGGTACATTTGCCTTTGCAGACGAGCTGCGGGTCAATCAGACGACACTCAGCAACCAGACTGCTGCGGACATGGTGGAACTGGCCGATGGGCGCGTTCTGTTTGTCTACGACAGTTGGGCCGACGGTAACTATTCAGTTCATGCTCGAGTGGGAACGGTCAATGTCGATGGGACCATTGCTTTCACCGATGAGTTCGTCGTCGACGCCGACCGTACCTGGGATTCCCAGCCCCTCCAGCTCGCTGACGGTCGGGTGATGTTCGTCTACGACGACGCTGACGCCGACGGGGATGACAGCTTTGGGGGTGTGGTCGCGCGAGTCGGCACCATCAACCCGGATGGTTCGGCAACACTAGGCAGCGAGGTCCTCATCAACGAGCACACTGAAAACGGACAGGGGGACCCGCGGGTCATCCAGCTCGCCGACGGAAGGGTGCTGTTCACCTTTGACACACGGAATGCGACGAATGGAGACGACAGTTATTTGAGCGTGGCTGCCCGGGTCGGAACGGTCGAAGTCGACGGCTCGATCACCTTCGGCGACGAGCTCCGGGTCAATGAGCGCCTGGACGGCAGTCAAGAATCTGGACAAGCCATTCAATTGACCGACGGTCGAGTTCTGTTCGTCTACCAAACCCAGGACCCCACCGATGGCGATGCCAGCCTGAGAAGCGTTGCGGCCCGTCTCGGGACGGTTGAAGCCGACGGCTCGATCAGCCTTTCCGAAGAGTTCCGGATCAATCAGCATGTTATGGGTCGGCAGGCTTCTCCACAGGTTACAGAGCTTGCGGACGGCCGGGTTGCCTTCACCTTCTATACAGACGATCCGACTGTCGGCGATTTTGATACCGCCGGCATCGCTACCCGTATCCTCGATTTCGGCGGCAGTGGCACGGATGATAGTGAAACGTTGGTCGGGCTCGAGCCCGGCGTGGTGATGATGGGATACGGCGGCGCCGATTTGCTGATCGGCAGCAAAGGTGACGATCTGCTTGATGGTGGCCTGGGACGGGACCACTTACTCGGCGGCCTCGGCAGTGACACATTCATCCTCGGCGACACCACCGATATCGACACGATCGGCGATTTCAACGCCAATGACGATTTCATCGATGTGTCGGCTCTGTTCGGCGGTGTGACCCTGACCCAGGGCACGATAGCGGATTTTCTGCGCCTCGACCTGATCGACGGGCTTTGCGTGCTGCAGTTCGACGCGGACGGGCCAGTTGGCAACGGTGCCGGCGCACCCTTTGTGCATGCGGCGATAATTGAGGGCCTGCAACTGGGCGATGCGGTGCGGATCATCGACGACGCCGATACAACGCCGGTGGTGATCAACATATCCTATGATGGGCCACTGTCGCCGGCGGCCCGCAACGATGAGATTATCGTCGTCGACAACGCGCCCACGCATATCGATCTCTTCGCAAACGACGATTTCGGCTTCGACGGCGTCGATCCGGCAAGCGGAGTATCCTTCACCGACCCCGTGGAGGGCACGCTCAGTTTTAATCCCGACACCAGCCTGTTTACCTATACGCCGGCCGATGGCTTCAACGGCCCCGACACCTTCACCTATAAGCTTCGAGATGCCAATGGCGACGAATCGACGGCAAACGTCGATGTCGACGTGCGGGATCTCGCCGATATACCATCGCCGGTCGCCCGGCTGGACGACGAGGAACGCGTCAACGAGCACATTGTCGGAGGACAATCGGACGCACAGACCACGCAAATCGGTGACGGACGCGTGGTGTTTGCCTTTACAACCGAGGCGGGCGTCCTAGGCGACGCCGACGGGAGCAGCGTCGGCGGAAGAGTGGGCACGCTCAATGCCGATGGCAGCTTCACCTTCGGCGACGAGTTCCGGGTCAACGAGCACAGTGCGGATCTTCAGCGAGACCCACAAATCACCACCTTGGCCGACGGCCGGGTGCTGTTCACGTTTCAAACAAGCGATCCGACCAACGGCGACACCTCTGGTTCCTTCTTCAGCAGACCCGACAGCATTGCCGGTCGCATCGGAACGGTTAATGGCGACGGATCCCTCACCTTCGGAAGCGAATTTCGAGTCAACGAACATACGACAGACGAGCAGTTCGACCCACAGGCGATACAGCTCGCCGACGGGCGCGTTTTGTTCACCTTCTCAACCGCGGATCCAACGGACAGCCCCACGACCGACAACTGGATCGGTCTGGAACACATCGCTGCACGTGTCGGTACCGTGAATGGGGACGGCTCCATCACCTTTAACAGCGAGCATCGTGTCAATGAGCATTTTGCCGGCGATCAAACCTCGGCCCAGGCAACCCTACTTGCCGATGGACGCGTTCTATTCACTTTCCGGACCTCAGACGGTTCCGACGGTGATGGCGATGGTCGCAGCGTCGCGGGCCGGGTCGCAACGGTCAATGGCGACGGATCGTTTAGCTTCGGCGATGAATTCCGGATCAACCAGCACACTTCGCGTCACCAGTCTGAACCAAATGCGATTGAACTAGCGGACGGACGCCTACTGTTCCTCTTCCATACCGATGACCAGAGTGACGGCGACGATAGTGGAGCCGGCCTGTCGGCGCGTGTCGGATCGGTACAGCCGGACGGATCGGTCGAATTCGGCGATGAGTTCCGCGTCAACCAGTTCACCGCGGGCCCGCAGGACTTCGGGCAGGTACTGCAGCTTGACGACGGCCGAGTATTTTTCCTGTTCAAGACGCAAGACCCTATCCACGGCGAAGTCGGCACTGCGAGCATTGCGGCGCGCATCGGAACGGTGCGCCAGGACGGGTCGATCGACTTCGGCGGAGAATTCCGCATCAACCTGCACACAGAGGGCTCGCAGAGCGACCCACATATGGTGCAACTGGCGGACGGCCGCCTTGTGATTTCGTTCAGTACCAGCGCCACCATCGACGGCGACGATCGCGCCGTTGCCTACCGTGTTGTCGACCTCGGAGGCCAGGGGACGGAGCGTGACGAGACGCTGGTCGCCATTCAGGGCGGTGGCAAGCTGGCCGGCCTCGGCGGCGATGATATTCTCATCGGCAGTTCCGGCGACGACTGCTTCGAGTGGAATGTCGGCGATGGCCGCGACACCGTCGATGGCGGTGCCGAGATCCATGGGGACGTCATGGAGATCCATGGCGATGGCACTGCCGAAACCTTCGACATCTACTCCAATGCCGAAGCCGTCGCCCAGATCGGCTATGCCGGCGATGCCGAGATCGTGGTCGCCCGCAACGGCACCATCATCGCCGAACTGACCGAGATCGAAGACATCGTCATCGACGGTCAGGGCGGTGGCGATACCTTCAACACCCACGGCTCCTTCGACGGAACCAATCTGGCCACGTCAACCATCACCCATGTCGGCTCGGAAGCAGACGACACGGTCGACCTGTCCGGCCTCTCCTCCGTGCATCGCGTCGTGTTCCACGCCGGCGGCGGCGATGATGCCATCACCGGTGACCGTGACCAGGACCTGATCGACATCACCGGCCTGACGATTGTGAGCGTCGAACCGATCGCAGGCGACCGGTTCCGCGTGACCTTCGACAACGGCTCGACGCTCACCTATGACGGCAATGCCGGCTTCGCCGAGAACGCTGGGACCGACGACGAGACGTCAGTCACGATCGAGCCGACCGCGCAGGACGACACAGCCGCGACGGATGAGGACACCGTGGTTCAGGTGACCGCCGGACTGGGGCTGCTGGCCAATGATTCCGATTTCGACGGCGGCACATTGTCCATCGTCGCCGTCAACGGCAATGCCTTCGTCTTCGGTACACCCATCACCCTACCATCAGGCGCCCGGGTGACGGTCAATGCGGACGGATCCTACGCCTATGACCCCAATGGCGCCTTCGAGGGGTTGAATGAAGGCGAGGCCGATACCGACAGCTTCACCTATACGATCGATGATGGTCAGGGCGGCCAGGCAAGCGCCACCGTGACCATCGACATCGACGGCCGCGACGACGGCCCGATCCTGGGCACACCGGACGAGGACACTCTCGACGGCACGGGCGGCAGTGACGACATCCGGGCATTGGCGAGCGACGACACGATCAACGGCTCGGGCGGATCCGATCTGATCGATGGTGGACCGGGCCACGATGCCGTCGTCTATGACGGCGAACGCGCCGACTATACCCAGACCCTCAATGGCAACGGCACGATCACCGTCGAAAAGCCGGGCGGCGGCACCGACACGCTGACCACCATAGAGCGCATCGACTTTACCGACGGCGACTATGTCTACGACCTGACCAGCCCCAATACCGGCTTCGGCTACCGGATCTACCAGGCCTCCTTCGGCCGCACGCCCGACGAGGGCGGCGTGCGCTTCTGGATCGGCAATCTCGACAATTTCGACCAGCAGGGCTGGAGCGACTACGAGAAGGAGCAGTTCCTGGCCAGCCAGTTCATCCAGTCGGACGAGTTCCGGGACCTCTATGGCGCCAATCCGAGCAACTTCGACTACATCGACGCGATGTACCAGAACGTTCTGTTCCGGCTGCCGGACCAGGCGGGATACGACTTCTGGGTGGGCGGCATGGTGAACGACGGCCTGACCCGCGAGGACATCCTGATCGCCTTCACCAAGAGCGACGAGAACGTCAACAACAATGTCGTCAATCTCGATGACGGCGTCTGGGTCGTGTGATCACGAGGTGGCCGCGCTGCCGGCCGCAACGGCCGAGGCTACAATCACCGTCACCGTTACCGGCGCTGTGCTGTCTTGACCGACGGCGCGGTGTCGCCGAAGCGAGATGCCATCGGCGGGGGACGGCCCTTGGGACATGCCGCCCTGCAACGCCAGCCGAGCGGGAAGGCAACTGGCGATGCGAGGCTCGACAGGACCACCGACCGCCGGCCCGGGGCGGTGCGTATTGACACATCGGCACGACAACCGCACTCCAAATCGTAACATGTTAGCTATGTTGTCAATTGCCTCATCATGACATGTCTGTTACGAACGGTCTTCCGCCAGCTCACGTGTTAAAGGGAGGATACACGGTGCAATTTGGCATCTCGACCGCTTTGCTAACGCCGTTCGGCGCCGATGGCGCGATCGATCTGGATCGGCTTGTTCAGCACGCTGTCGATGTCATCCGCCGAGGCGTCGCTGGCGTAACGCTGTTCGGCACGACAGGCGAAGGTGCATCGATTGGCCTGGGGGAGCGGGCCGCGGTTCTTTCCCGCTTCTGTGACGCCGTGTCGCCGGATCGGGTCGTTCTCGGCGTCGCCGCCTCATCGGTCCAGGACGCAACAGATCAGATGCGGCAGGGCTTGGCCGTCGGCATTCGCACATTCCTGATCCCACCGCCCTTCTATTTTTCTCCGGTCGGCGATGATGGTCTGTTTGACTGGCACGCCAGCCTGTTTGAGAACGCACCGACCGAAGCGCAGGTCATCCTCTACAACATACCGCAGGTTACCGGGGTTGGGCTTACTCCCGGCCTGACGGCAAGGCTTGGCGCACATTTTCCCGACCGTGTTGTGGCAATCAAAGACAGTTCCGGCAACTGGGACACGGCTCAAGCTTTGCTGGCCGAGGGCCCTCCGGTCCTGATCGGCGACGAACGCCTGATCCACAAGGCCGTCCCGCTGGGCTGTGCGGGCTCGATTACAGGCATCGCCAACCTTCACCCCGAACGCATGTGCAAGCTTTTTGCGGGCGGCGCGGAAGACAAAGCCCTCTCTCGCCTGGTGGATCGCATCGTCTCGGGGCCGGTAAACCCGGCCTTGAAGGTTCTGCTTGCGCAGGCCAGGCAGGATCCCGTCTGGGAGAATCTCCGGCCACCGCTGTCGCCGCTCGATCCGTCGGCGCGAAAGGACATGTTGGACGCCGCAGCGCCGGAGCCGATCGATGGTTAGCCCGCATTTCTCACACTCTCTGTGGTCTGCGCCGGCTCAAGCGCGCGACAGAGTAGAAGAAGTGCGCAGAGCGTACCGGGCGTACGGTCAAGCGCTTCGACGCACGCTGTCGCGCGCTTCAGCCGGCCCGAAGGGTTGCCTTTCGGCGGACATCTACGGTCCCATACGACTCAACCGTATGGCCCGATACGCTTTTCGTCGCCTGGAACCGTATCTGCCTCGCCGAAAGGCAACGCAGACGACAGGGAGTGTGAGAAATGCGGGCTAGCCAGGCACACCGTTTGCGCGACCACGCCTATTCAAGCTTCACCGAGAAGCTGCTGTCGCGCGACATCCAGCCGGGCCAGATCGTGTCGCAACGCGAACTGGTCGAACTGACGGGAATGCCACTGGGCGCGATTCGCGAGATGATCCCGAGACTGGAAGCCGACGGGCTGATCCGTACTGTACCCAAAAGGGGCCTGCAGATCCTGACCATCGATCTCGATCTGATCCGAAATGCCTTTCAACTCAGGCGCATGATCGAAGCGGAAGCGTTCGCACATTTCTGCAAAACAGCTTCCGATGAGGATATTGCGCGGATCGCAGCCGAACACCGGACAACCCGCGAGCAGGCCCGCCACGGTGTTTCATCGGATTTGCTCGGCCGTGCGCAACGCCTGGACTGGGCGTTCCACGATCATGTCGTCGACTCGATGGGAAACCGCATCGTTTCGGACATCCATCGAGTCAACGCGATCAAGATGCGCGTCATTCGCAACTCCGACACACGTATGCTGCCGGAGTTGGTGGAATCCGTCCTTGATGAGCACATTGCAATCATCGAGGCCCTCGAGAAACGCAACCAGAAACAAACGGTTGACGCAATTCACGCCCACATCAACAGTGCAAAGAGGAGGGCCCTGGGCGTCTGAAGAATTCGGGGCCACCCGGTCATCAGGCGGGCTCAACCGCCACCAAAACGGAGGAAAAGCTCATGGTAGGTAAGATAACACGTCGCGCACTCGCCGCCCTTGCGGTGGTGGCTTTGGCCAGCCCGGCGCTAGCAATGGACAAGGTCAAGCTGCGGATGTCGACCCCGGCGTCCGAAACGGACCAGCGCTCGGTGGCGCTCGCCGAAATCTTCGCACCCGCCGTCGCGGATTTTGCCACCTACGAACCGCATTACAACGCGACGCTGATCAAGCAGAATTCCGAACTGGAGGCGATTGCCTCCGGCGACCTTGAAATGTCGATCGCTTCAGCTCAGGAGCTGGCACAGTATTTCCCGGAATTCTCGATCTTCGCCACCGGATACGTCCACCAGGACGCCGATCACCAGGTCGCGGTCTTTAACGACCCGCTGATGGAACCCTTCAAGAAGAAGGTCGAGGACGAACTGGGCGTCAAGCTCCTGTCGGTGATGTATCTCGGCCGTCGTCATGTCAATCTCAGGCAGAAGAAAGACGACCTGACCGTCATGAAGCCGGCGGACCTGGCGGGCGTCAATCTTCGCATGCCGGGCACCGACGCTTGGCAGTTCCTCGGCAAGGCACTGGGCGCCAACCCCACGCCGATGGCGTTTACGGAAGTGTATACGGCTCTGGCCTCAGGTTCGGTTGACGGGCAGGACAATCCGCTGCCGACCGTGGTGGACGCCAAGTTCTATGAAGTCACCAATCAGATCATCCTGACCTCACACCTGGTCGACCTCAACTACGTCGCTTTTTCCAAAGCCGTGTGGGACAGCCTGACGCCTGAACAGCAGGCCAAGGTGCAGGCCGCAGCCGATGCCGCAGCCGAAAGCGGCCGCCAAAATCAGTTGAAGAAGGAAGCCGATCTGGTTGCCTTCCTGAAGGAGAACGGCCTGGAAATCTACGAACCGGATTTGAAGGCGTTCCGCGACCATGTACAGTCGCAGTATGTCGGCTCCGAGTTCGCCGCCTCCTGGCCGGACGGCGTGCTTGAGAAAATCAACGGGCTCGGCAACTGACCGACGCCGTTTGGAAGGGGCGGTGACCGCCCCTTCCGATCATCAGCGGTCCGCATGATGCGAACCGCGTGGGAGGGGAACATCTGAATATGAGGCAATTGTCCACTCTTCGCAGAGCGGCCGAAGCCTTCGCCGCCGCCCTCATGGCGGTGATGTTCCTGACCTTTATCCTGCAGATCACCATTCGCTACTCGGCGCGTCTGGAATGGATCGGCGACACATTTCCCTTCCTCGAACCGTCGCTTTACGGCTGGACACTCGAATTCTGCCTGGTGTTATGGCTCTGGCTGGTGTTCTGGGGCAACGCCTTCGTGGTGCGCGAACGCGACCATGTGGCTTTCGACATCCTCTATCAACGGGTTGGACCCGGCGTGCGAAAATGGTTCATCGTCGTCTTTGGACTGGCGATTTCCATCGGCCTGCTGCTGTCGATCGAGCCAACCTGGGCGAAGTTCCATATTCTGCGGTTGAAAAAGACCGCAACCCTCTCGGGTCTGGTCGGCGACTGGATCCGCATGCGCCACATCTACGTGATCTACATCGTCTTTCTGGCCGCGGTTTCGCTGCGGTACTTCTGGCTCGTCTACCGAACGATGCGCTTCGGACCGCCGGAAACGGACGAGCATGAAGCCACACGGTTCGACGAATGAGCCTCGAATTCTTCCTCTGCCTGGCGACCCTGTTCGGCCTTGCCGCGATCGGCGCGCCGATCGCCTACGCCATTCTTATCGGTTCGCTGGTCTATCTGGCGGTGGCCGGCCAGGACATCGGCCTGGCCGGCAAGGTGCTGATGGACGGGCTCTATTCGAGTTTCGTGCTGCTGGCAGTGCCGCTGTTTATCGCGGCTGCGAACATCATGAATGCCGGGACGATCAGCGACCGGTTGCTGCAATTCTGCGTCGCTCTTGTCGGCCGTTTCCGCGGCGGCATGGGGCATGTCAACGTGGTTGCCTCGCTGATCTTTTCCGGCATGTCGGGATCGGCGGTCGCCGACGCGGCCGGAATCGGCAAGATCATCATCGAGATGATGACCAAGAGCGGTCACTATACGCGAGGCTATGCCGCCGCCATCACCGCCGCCTCGGCAACGATCGGCCCGATCATCCCGCCATCGATCCCGATGGTGCTCTATGCGCTCGTATCGAACGCCTCCATCGGATACCTGTTTCTGGGCGGTATCATTCCGGGGCTGCTGATGGGCGCGGTGCTGATGGGCCTCAACACGTTTCTGTCGCACCGGCGCAATTTCGCGCTTGAAAAGGCGGTTCCGCTGAAGGACCTGCCCAGCCTGACATTCAATGCCTTCCCGGCACTGCTGATGCCTGCCATTCTGCTCTATGGCATCTATGGCGGAGTCACGACGCCGACCGAAGCCGCCGCCGTCGCGGCATTCTATGCACTGATCCTTGCATCGGTGTTTTACCGGGCGCTGTCTGCCAGGGCGCTTTATGACATTCTGGTTCAGAGCGCCCGTTCGTCGGCCGCGGTCGGCATCGTCATCGGCGGTGCTTTGATTCTCAACTATGTGGTGGCGTCGGAAAACATCCCGAACCTTCTGGCGCAGAGCATGGTCGGGCTGGACATGCATCCGCTGGCCTTTCTGCTGGCCGTCAACGTGCTGCTGCTGCTGCTTGGCTGTGTGCTCGACGCGACGACGATCATCCTCGTGATCATCCCGCTCTTCCTGCCCACCTGCCGGGAGCTCGGGATCGATCTGGTTCATTTCGGCGTGGTCGCGGTGGTCAACTGCATGATCGGCCTGATCACGCCGCCCTACGGCATTCTGCTCTTCGTTATCAATGCGGTCACCGGGATCCCGCTTGCCGAGATCATCCGAGAGATTTGGCTTTTCCTGGCCGTGCTGCTGCTGGCGCTGGCGGTTCTGATCCTGTGGCCGGGGCTGGTTCTGTGGCTGCCGCGCATGTTTGGTTATTTGGGATAGCCGGCTCAATTCGTTAAGCTTGGGTAAACCAAACACGGCCCTCGCCTGGCGGCATGCGCCCGCCTTTGGTTGACAATCACCTCCCGTCAAACTTGAATCATGTGGCTTGCAAAACCGGAGAGCGACATGAGCAATACCGTCTACAAGCATATCAACATTGTCGGCGCCTCATCGGAAGGTGTCGAAGATGCCATACGCGGTGCCATCTCAAAGGCATCGGAAACCATCAACAATATCGGCTGGTTCGAGGTGTCTGAAATCCGCGGGCACGTTGCCGAGGGCAAGGTGACCAACTTCCAGGTGGGCATCAAGGTCGGCTTCCGGCTGGAATAGCGGCATCGCGACGAGGCCGTCTACAAGACGATTTCGGGGAAGCGTTTGCGGATCGCGTCGGCGATACCCTCACCGAAAACGGGGTTTGGATCGCCCTCAAGGATGGCGCGGGTGGTTTGTCTCGCCCGCTGCAGAAGTGGCCTTGTGCCCGCATCGGCCCAGGCCTGCGGTGTATCGCGATCGGCCATCGCCGGATAGTAGTAGTCGCTTTCCATGCGTCCGAGCGTCTGGCCGCTGCCGAGAAAATGCCCCGGTCCGTCGAGGCAGACATCTCGAATGACGTCGAATGCCAGCGCGTCCTGGCTGATCTCAATGCCGCGGGAGGCCCGCAGGACCGATCCGATCAGATCGTTGTCGAGCACAAAACTCTCCTTGCTGGCCGCCAGAAGCGATCCGTACATTCCGGCCGCTTCATAGATCAGATTGGCACCGGCCAAAGCGCTGAGCAGTTCGGTGATGCCCTTTTCATATCCCGCCTGGAAGTCCGGCACCTTGGCGTCGGTCATGCCGGCACTGACTGCGCACGGAATGCCGTAATGTTGCGCCATCTGAGCGCAGGCCGCCATCAGGACCCCCTGTTCGGCGCTGCCGCCCGACATGGCGCCGGTGCGCAGATCGCTGACGAAGGGCAATGCTCCGAACAGAGCCGGATGCCCCGGGTTGAGCAGGTTCACATAGACCAGGCCGGCCAACACCTCGGCGGTCTGCTGCGCCACAGCACCGGCCAGCGGAGCGGGGCTTGTGGCACCGGCCTGGCCGGCTGACACAAGTTTCAACGGCGTCCCTGTCACAGCGGCACATTCGATAATGCCGAGCGCCTCCTCGGCGAAGGTCAGCGGCGGCACAACGAAGCAGGTGGAAACGCAGCAGAACGGCCTCGAGCGCCAGGCTTTTTCGCCTCCTGCAATCAGATGGAACATCGCCACCGCCGCACGCATGGTTTCGGCCGAACTGAACGATGTGCCGATGGGTTTGGCAGTTCCAGCGGCACAAGCATAGGCCGTGTTCATTTCCATCGCATGGGTATCAGCGATATCGCGGGCCACCACGGTGCGCTGAAACAGGTGGATGTTGGGCAGCGCCTGGGCCAGTCTCGCCATGTCGTGCAGATCAGCGAGCGTGCTGTCACGCACCTCTCCGGTTTCACTGTCGATCACATGCACCGCCGCACCGGACGTGCCCAGGTGGATGCGCGTTCCCGAGGGATCGAGATCGTGTTCAGGGCGTTGGCCGTACAACTTGAACCCGCGGCCAGCGGTTTCGAGCACCCGCTCTACCAAATCTCCTGGGATCAGCAGCCGCCCGCGATCAGAGACCTCTGCTCCGGCTTCGGTCATGGTGCGGATGCAGCGCGGCGTCGCATTGGCCATCCCGACCTCGCCCAGAATACGCAGTGCCGTTGTGTGGATGGACTCAATGCCAGCGGTGGATAGTGGGCGATAGCGTCCACCCTCGATACCGGGCCAGATCGGCATGACGGGACCCGATCCGGCCCCACCGATGCGCTCGGCGCGGCGGGCCGCACGCCCCGCTCTTTGTCGGCTCATGAGATCGTTCCTTGCTCGAGAAAAATGCCGGTAACGCAAGCTTCGTTCAGCCAGTTGCCAAGTCTTGCCGCCCGGTTTTCGCGGACGTCACCCGCGTTCGATACGAACTTGCTCCAGAGCTGTTCGGCACTCATCGGTGCCTGCGGCGCGCCGAGCGGATGGACGCAGATTTCTTCAAGCCGCTGACCGTCGGCAAGAGTCAAAACCATCCGGTCGGGATCTTCTTCCGAGTAGTTCAGCTCCGGCCTGGCGGGAGCAAAGGCATGCAACCGCGTCCTGCTGATCAAATCAAAAATGGGCGGCTCGTCCCAGCGCAGGCGCTCCAGGTCCGACAGGCGCAAATCGCCATGGACCAAACCCATGGCAGCCACAAACGGGGCGCTGAACAGCGCCTCGGACCGGTTCATTGGCTGCGCGAAAGGGAGAACCGCGGCATGGAAATCGGGAAGATGAAGGTCGATCGCCTCGATGGAGTCGAGCGCAACAAAGCTGCGCAGTCGCAGGGCGCAGGTCATGATGCGGTGGGTATAGCCGCAGCCCGGCCAGGGTTTCAGGACCAGTCCGTGCTCGGCCAGCGCATAGCCGCGGCCGAGCTTTTCCATTGTTTCTTCAAGTCGTTCCGGCACCCCACCACCCATCAGAGCGGCCATACCGCGGGGATGGTCCAACACGTGGGACTGCCCGTGCAGTCCTGATGACGCCAGGCAGGCTGCCTCCACGCCGGCGCGGGCGGCAAAACCTGCCTGGATCGGCTTGGCGTTGGAGCCGAACTGGCAGGTGTAGCCGCTGGCAGCGCTGACGGCGAAGGACATGGCGTTGGCCGTTTCATCCGTTGACAGCCCCAGCAGCCGGGCACAGGCTGCCGCGGCAGCGGGTGCGCCCAGCGTTGCGGTCGAATGCCAACCAGCATCATAGTGTTCGAAATTGAGCGCCTCGCCCAGCCGTGCAATGACTTCGTATCCGGCCAGGTAGGCGCGCGCGAGATCCATGCCGCAGGTTTCCTGATCGGATACGGCGAGCAAAGCAGGCAAAAGCACCGCGGTTGGATGGGTGTTGCCGGGGATCTCCCAGTCATCAAAATCCAGTGCGTGGCCCGCCACCGCGTTGAGAAAAGCCGCGTGTGGTCGAGACGTAGACATCTCGATCCCGATAACGGGCGCGGATCCCAGTGCCGACATCTTCGAGACCGCCTTGCGAGCGCTTGAGGCAATGTCCGTTTTCGCGCCCGCAATGATGCAGCCCAACGTATCAATGACCCCGTCGCGCAACACCTCAAGCGTTGCCCCGTCGGCTGTCAGCGGGTCCCTGGCCGCGAAACGGGCAAGACGAATGAGAGCTGTCTCGGTCATGCCGCACAATGATCGAAGCGGATTACCCCGCGACCGGGTACACCGGCCAGCATGTCGCTGACGGCTTCGTTGATGTCTTGCAGTCGATACCGTCGCCCGATCAACTGGTCGATCGGGAGGTCACCGTCGAGAAAATGTTGCGCATAGGCGCTGAAATCACGCCGGGTGCAGGCCGAACCGAAAATTGAACCTGTGAGGCTGATTTCGGAACGCGTGATATCCGTCGTGGGCAGGTCGATGGTCGCGTCATTTGCAGCAAGACCCACAAACGTCACCTGGCCACCGGGCCGGCAATAATCGATGGCGGCACGCTGCAAAAAGGGCTTGCCGACGGCTTCGAAAACATGATCGGCACCATGTCCTGTCAGGTCAACAATCCGCTCGGCAACATTCCCGCTTGCCGGAACGAAGTCGGTGGCGCCCAAAGCCCGCGCCTTGGTTTCGGTACCGGGAGCGGCATCGATGGCGATGATCCGGTTCGCACCAGCCACTTTGGCCCCCATGATGATGGAAAGCCCGACTCCACCGGCACCGATGACGGCTACATTGGCCCCAGGCGCAACGCGCGCCCGGTTCAGCACGGCACCCACACCCGTGGTCACGGCGCAGCCCAAAAGCGCGGCCACTTCGAAAGGCACCGCCTTGTCGACAACAACACAGCTTTCCTGCGGCACCACCACCGTGTCGGCCCAACAGGCCAGCATGGACAGGTGTCTGACCGGACCTTCGGCATTCGAGAACCGACAGGTGCCGTCCATCATCGTGCCGTCCCAAAGCGGACCCTTGTAGGTCTGGCACAGGTGGGTCTGGTCGTGGTCGCAGAAAAAGCAGTCTCCGCAGAACGGTATCCAGCTGAGAACCACATGGTCTCCTGGTGTGAGCTCGGGGACACCGTCACCCACGTCGATGATCTGACCGGCACCTTCGTGTCCCAGCACAACCGGGAAAACATGATCCGCCTGGCCGGAGATGACGTGGTGATCCGAAAGACAAACGCCGGCCGCGCCCATGCGGATCATCACCTCGCCGCGTCCAGGGGAGTCCAGGCGAAGCGTCTCGACGTGCAGCGGCTGACCAACCCCATGAAGCACCGCAGCCTTTGCCATCCGCCTCATCGACCGAGGTTTCGCTTGCGCTCGCGAATACGCCGCGTCGCCTCTGGCGTGCCGTTGTGAAACGAACCGAACGCCGCATCCCAAGGCACTTCGGCCGTGCCGTAATTGCATTCGAAATAGCGGTGGTGAAGCTGATGGAAGAAGTCCCCCAACACCATCCCGGCGCGATCTCGGACCAGCAATCTCTCAAACCCGGAATGCGAAATCGCCGGATTGAGTGCGAGATTGTAGAAATGGAACAGGACGTGGATCGGGTCGGACGGCACCATGAAGTGGATCAGAACAGAGGAAAAGTAGACGAGGTGTTCCACCGGATGCATCGACAGTCCGGACCAGGGGCCGATATTGATGTTGCGGTGATGCAGTCTGTGGACCCGCCGAAACATCGGCGGCCAATGCAAAAACCGATGCGCCCAATAGAAGTGAAATGACGCCCAGAGCGGTATCAGGAGGAACCAGAGGGCCGACCAGAGCGGCGCATCGATCATCCGCAGTACCGGCGCCATCCCGTTGGCGGCCAGCCAGAAAAATCCGACCTCAAACACCGTCCAGATCGTAACCCCGCAGGCAAGCGACCAGAACATATTGTCGAGCAATTGGCTGCGGAACGTAAAGTGACCGTTGTCACGCGCCAGGTCGCGCGGATCGAACTTGTAGGTCCTGCCCTGCCCTTGCAGCCACCACAGCCACCAGTGCAGCGATCCCGCCAGCAGGGTGAGAAGCGCCAGGTTGCGAAGCCAGATTGTCAAAACCCATCCGACCGCCAGGGTCTGCATGGTCTCCCACGCGGGCTGTGCCAGCCACCATACGCAGACTGCCAGAACCAGTTCGAGTATGGTCGACGAAACCGCCAGCCAGGTTCCCGCCAGCCATTTGAGCGCCTGCCCGGGGCGAGGAGGCCAGGCAAACAACGGATTGACCGCCAGGGGCAATGCCGGGTTCCACTGCCATTCCGTGGCACCGCCAGCCGCAACCGGCTGATCCGAAATCCTATTGGACATTGTCCATCCCTTCGGAAGGTGGAGTTCTGCTGGAAAGTCTGAACCGGTTCCGGGGTTTAGGGAACGATCAAAATTGCTATGATTGCCATTCCCTGAGGGAATAATACGCCATGGTGAACTGGAACCTGCTGATTGCCTTTGAAGCGGCCGCCCGCCACCGCAGTTTCACCCGGGCAGCCGGCGAGTTGAACGTTCAGCAACCTGCCGTCAGCCGGCGTGTCGCGGAACTGGAAGCTGAGCTCGGCGTCGAGCTCTTGCAGCGAACCCGTCCGCACGCCAGCCTCACGCGTGAAGGCGAAGTACTGTACCGGGCCGTCGCCGCCGGCATTCTGCAGGTGAACAGCGCCGTCGACCAGATTCGGCGCCGACCCGACCACGACAACGTGACGGTGAATTCCACCATCGGGTTTGCCAGCTGCTACCTGATGAAACGGCTACCGGAATTTCGCGCTGCCAATCCGAGTACCTCAATCGAGCTGATTTCGCGCGATCAGAATGATGCCTACGGAACGAACGCCGATATCGTGATCGTTTTCGACCATCCCGATTGCCTGCCGGGCGTCGAGCAGGCCATGATCTTCCCTGAAACATTGGTTGCCGTCACCCGGCCGGATCTGGCCGACGCCATCGGTGACAACCTCACAGCCCTATCGCAGCAGAACCTGCTCCACCTGACCAACGGTATTCACGGCGACGACTGGCTTACCTTCTTTGCCGGGACCGGTTTGACACCGCCGATGCCGGCCTCGGAGCAGAAATTCACCAGTTTCATGGTCTACCTGCAGGCTGCCCTCAACGGTGAAGGGGTGATCCTCGGCTGGGAGACGCTGTTGCACGATCACTTCGAGCTTGGTCATCTCGCGCCTGTCACGACCCGGCGGATCGAAACAGCACGAGGCTATTTTGGTTGTCTGATGGAGCGCGCCAGAGGTGACCCCTCAGCGCGGCGGTTTTTGAATTGGCTATCGGACCGCGACGGCAATCAATAGGGGTTCTTCGCCGTCCGGTCGGTGGACAATGACTGCTGCCTGGAATGAACCAGCAGTTCAATGGCGTCAGCCAGGTGTTCCTCTTGGATGTTGTAGTCACCTCTTTCGACGCGGATCCGGTGGGCCTCGATCATCACGTCTGCGTGGCTGCAGCCCCACGGGGGCTCGAACCGGTAGGATGCCAGTTCGATCAGCAGGCCCAGTGGATCGGTAAAGTAGATCGAATCCATGAAACCGCGGTCCTTGGGCCCCGTATGGCTGATCCCGCGTTCGTCGAGGCGCTTGACCGCCTGTTTGAACGTTGCCTGGCTCACTGAAAGCGCAATGTGGTGGACACAACCCGGTTCGGTCGGCGTTCGGCGGGGATCCGGTTTGCGGTCTTCATTGGTAAAAATGGTGATCAGGCGGCCGTCACCCGGATCGAAATAAAGATGCCCTTCCTTCGGGTTGTCCAGATTGGGCTGGTCGAAGATGAAAGGCATGCCCAGGACCCCTTCCCAGAAATCGATGGAGGTCTGCCGGTCGGCGCCGGTCAGGGTGATGTGGTGAACGCCCTGCGATTGCAGTTTTCGCATTGCCGTCATTCCTTCTGCCGTTTCGGAACGGAACTATGCGCGTGTCCGCGCGCGGAGGGAAGAGCAACCGGAAGACATGTTTGGCTGGAGCTCGCCAGCTCAGAGCTTTTCCGCAACGACCGCAAATTCGGAGTGCTGCTGTGAATAGGCGCTCCCGGACACATCGTTAAAGACCTGCCGCGTCGCAAACCCGGCCGCTGACAATTCGTCTTTCAGACTTTCCGGACTGAAATATTGCAGCCAGTTGTATACGGTTTCTCGGGCGCCATCTTCCGTGAACAGGCTGTATTTATCCAGCACGACCGCTTCGCTCGCATACTTGAAGGTATTGACAAAGCAGTAGTAATCGCCCTCGAACCAGAACTGGTCCAGCTGATTTTTCTCGTAGAAGCTGGCCTCCTCGCGCTCGTCAAAGGCGGTCATTGAATAGACATCGAGGAGCACGGCACCATCCTCCTTGAGGCACCCATTGATTTTCGCGAGAAGCACCTTTCTCTGGGCCGGACTGAGAGCACAGAAGTCGCACATGATCATCGTAATCAGGTCGAACTTCTCTGTGGGATCATAGGACAAATAGTCGGCTTGCACGTAGTTGATCTCCTGCCCGGCTTCCGCCGCTTTCTCGCAGGCGTATCGGATGGAGTTTTTCGAGAAGTCCAATCCCGTGACGTGAGCTCCAGATCGGGCCAGCCTGGAAGCGTAAAACCCGGGCCCGCAGCCAAAATCGCAGACCGTTTTCCCCGGGCGCAGCCGGAAATGATCAACCATCCAGGAAGACGACCGGTCTATGAAACCGATGTTTCTGGATGACAGATCGACGTCGTCCTTCAGGTGATACGCCAGCATTTTTCTCGATCGGTACTCCTCCGCCCAAAGCGAAGCTGCGGTGTAGAATTCGAAGACAGCCGGCCTGCGGTTGATGTGCTCAAGTTCGTCAAACATCGGGAAACGCTGCATCGAAATCGGCTACGGCCTCATGTGTGTTTGCCGCTGCCCTCCAATTCAGGCAACGAGGGTCAGTGCCATGCTGATCGCTATTGCCTGAGCCGTTGTTCGGGCCCCGTATTTGGTGCGGACGCGCGATAAATGCAGTTCAACGGTCTTTTCCGAAATCCCCATTTCCCGCGCAATCTGCTTTCCGGACAGTCCGCCGGCCGCCAGAGTCAAACAGTGCCGTTCGCGCGAGGTCAGCGACGGTTGCTGTTCCAGTGAGTGGTCCAACGGAAATGCCTGATCGACCTGGCTGAAAATCAGCATATGACCGCTACCCCGCTTGCGGTCCCTTGCAGGAACCAGAACCGTCAGTTTCCGGTAAGACAGGAACGTCCTGTTCGCGATGGCAGTGACCCGATGCACGACCGGGCGATCTATTCGGATGGCATCCACATAGGTTGGAATGAGAACATTGCGTGCAAATGCCTGGTCGGGCACGTCGCCAACACGCACAACCGGCCCCGAATCCGTCCAGGCCTTCAGCCTGTCGACGCCATGCTGGCCGACATACCGCCATTCGAGAGGGTTTTCGCCTTCGAGGTCCATCAGCAGCAGCGTATCGGAACAATGCCGGCAGGCATTCATGGTTTCGCTCATGCGCAACGGGTCGACATTCCGGGCTGCTTCAAGAGCGCCTCCAAACCTCAGATCGACGTCGCCGGGTATAGTATCTACCCGAAAATGCGCCAGCATGGGGAATTCCCTAGCTAGAATTGCGAAGTTATTGAAACCTATAGTTTCTAACAGGCGCGCGTCAACCAAGTAGTGCAGTGTTTCTACTTCTGTAGATGTTCCGATTTCTGCTTGCGGCAGACGCGTTGAATCGAGGCGGCAATTGGGTGCCGGTCTCGCCAGCCAACGGTCGGGTGGTCAAGGGGGACGACATGCCGGATATCACAATCTCGCGCGCTGCGGTGGACGAAAGCTTCTTCAATTCGCTGACATTCGTGGTGACGCTGTCCGAACCTTCTCCGGACGCTGTTACTGTTCAATACCGCACGCTGCTCAACGGCACAGCCGATGAAGACGACATCAACATTCGTCCACCCACACCAACAACAATGGAACAGTGACATTCGCTCCAGGCGAGACAACCGCCAATATCCTGGTCGTCTCCGGAAGCGACAGTATCGACGAAGTCGATGAATCCATCGTGGTTGAGCTTTTCAACCCGGACGGCGCCGATTTCGCTGATGGTCTGCCGGTGTTGCGCACCACCGGCGTCATCCGCGACGACGATGGCCTCGGCTCAAACCTTGCTCTGTTTGTCTCCGACCCGGTGATCACCGAGGGCGATGCCGGGCAGAAACTGGCGGTCTTCGAGGTGCTCCTGTCGCGTCCGGCCCCGTCGGGCTTCACCGTCAACTATCAGACATCGGATCTGACGGCGACCGCCGGCAGCGACTATCAGGCGATGGCCGGGACGATCAACTTTGGCGCCGGACAGACGGTGGCGACGGTCGCGGTGCCGGTGTTCGGGGACCTCGCCGCCGAGGCTGCCGAGACGTTCGCGCTGGAGGTCACGGTGCCCGGTGTGCCGGCGATCGATGATACCAGATCCGTCGGAGAGGCGACGATCCTCGACACCGACACGTCCGCGCTGCCGGAAATATCCGTTTCCCGCGCCGCAACCGACGAACATTTCTTCCACTACCTGCGGTTCACGGTGACCCTGTCGGAGCCTTCGGCGGACGCTGTAACGGTTCACTACCGTACGCTGCTCAACGGCACCGCCAACGAAAACGACATCAACAATTCATCCACCCACACCAACAACAACGGTACGGTGACGTTTGCTCCGGGCGAAACCAGCGCAGACATCTTCATCAACTCCAACAGCGACGCCTTCGACGAGACCGACGAGGCCATCGTCGTCGAACTCTTCGATCCCAACGGGGCCGTGCTTGAAGATGGCTTGCCGGTGCTTCGAACCACCGGCGTCATCCGGGACGACGACGGCGCCGGCTCCAACCTCTCCATCTTTGTGTCTGACCCCGTGATTACCGAGGGTGATGCCGGACAGAAGCTGGCGGTCTTCGAGGTGCTGCTGTCGCGCCCGGCGCCTTCCGGCTTCACCGTCAACTATCAGACGTCCGATCTGACGGCGACTGCTGGCAGCGACTATCAGGCGATGGTCGGGACGATCGATTTCGTCACCGGACAGACGGTGGCAACCGTTGCGGTGCCGGTGTTCGGAGACCTCGATGCCGAAGCGGCAGAGAAGTTTGCGCTGGAGGTCACGGTCCCCGGTGTTCCGGCGATCGATGATACCAGATCCGTCGGAGAGGCGACGATCCTCGACACCGACACATCCGCGCTGCCGGAAATATCCGTTTCCCGCGCCGCAACCGACGAACATTTTTTCCACTACCTGCGGTTCACGGTGACTCTATCGGAACCTTCGGCTGATGCCGTCACGGTTCACTACCGAACGCTGCTCAACGGCACCGCCAACGAAAACGACATCGCCAGTTCGTCCACTCACATCAGCAACAACGGCACGGTGACGTTCGCTCCGGGCGAGACCAGCGTCGATATCTTCATCAACTCCAACAGTGACGCCTTCGACGAGACCGATGAGGCCATCGTCGTGGAGCTGTTTGATCCGGACGGCGCCGTGCTTGAAGACGGTCTGCCGGTGCTTCGAACCACCGGCGTCATCCGGGACGACGACGGCGCCGGCTCCAACCTCTCGATCTTTGTGTCTGACCCCGTGATTACCGAGGGTGACGCCGGGCAGAAGCTGGTCGTATTCGAAGTGCTGCTCTCACGCCCGGCGCCTTCGAACTTCACTGTCAACTATCAGACATCCGATCTGACGGCGACTGCGGGCAGCGACTATCAGGCTATGGTCGGGACGATCGATTTCGTCACCGGGCAGACCGTGGCAACCGTTGCGGTGCCGGTATTCGGAGATCTCGTCGCCGAAGCGGCCGAGAAATTTGCTCTCGAGGTCACGGTCCCCGGCGTGCCGGCAATCGATGCAACGGGATCCGTCGGAGAGGCAACGATCCTCGACACCGACACGTCCGCGCTGCCGGAGATTTCCGTTTCCCGCGCCGCAACAGACGAACACTTCTTCCACTACCTGCGGTTCACGGTGACTCTATCGGAACCTTCGGTCGATGCCGTCACGGTTCACTACCGAACGCTGCTCAACGGCACCGCCAACGAAAACGACATCGCCAGTTCGTCCACTCACATCAGCAACAACGGCACGGTGACGTTCGCTCCGGGCGAGACCAGCGTCGACATCTTCATCAACTCCAACAGTGACGCCTTCGACGAGACCGATGAGGCGATCGTCGTGGAGCTGTTTGATCCGGATGGCGCCGTGCTTGAAGACGGCCTGCCGGTGTTGCGAACCACCGGTGTCATCCGGGACGATGACGGTGTTGGCGCAAACCTCGCCATTTTCGTTTCAGACCCGGTGATCACCGAAGGTGACGCCGGGCATAAGCTGGCCGTTTTCGAAGTGCTGCTCTCACGCCCGGCGCCTTCGAATTTCACTGTCAACTATCAGACGTCCGATCTGACGGCGACTGCGGGCAGCGACTATCAGGCGATGGTCGGGACGATCGATTTCGTTACCGGACAGACCGTGGCAACCGTTGCGGTGCCGGTATTCGGAGATCTCGATGCCGAAGCGGCCGAGAAATTTGCTCTCGAGGTCACGGTCCCCGGCGTGCCGGCTATCGATGCCACCGGATCCGTCGGAGAGGCGACGATCCTCGACACCGACACGTCCGTTCTGCCGGAGATTTCCATTTCCCGCGCCGCAACAGACGAACACTTCTTCCACTACCTGCGGTTCACGGTGACCCTGTCAGAGCCGTCCGTGGACGTGGTCACGGTCGACTATCGGACGCAGCTTGACGGCACTGCTGTTGATGCCGACATCGGCAACGCCGCGGCGCATCCCAGCAACAATGGCACGGTGACGTTTGCTCCGGGCGATACCAGTATCGATATCTTCATCAACTCCAACAGTGACGCCGTCGACGAGCGGGACGAAAGCCTGATGGTGGAATTGTTCAATCCGACCAACTCGGTGCTGGACGGAGGAGTGGACGTCCTCACAGGCGTTGGCTTCATTTTCGACGATGACGGAGTTGGATTCAACAACGCGGTCATCGTTCGTCCGGATACGCTTTTCGAACTCAGCGGCGGAGCAAACGATCAGGTGCTCCTGGTTCAACTCTCCAGACCGGCGGAGTCGGCGCTCTCCTTCGTTCCGGCAGTGTCCAGTTTGAGTGCCACTTCGGGTGTCGATTTCCAACTGCTCGACGCCACCGTGGACTTTGTCGAGGGCCAGCAGGTCGCAGCGCTGAGGGTCAGGGTTTTCTCTGACAACACCGTTGAGGGCGACGAAACATTCGGCATATCCCTGAACCCCGCAGCCGGCACTGCATTTCCCGGCACAATTCCGACGGTGGAAGTCACCATCAGTGAGCTGTTTCGCATCGATGACCTCGTCATCAACGGTGGCGCGGTCTCGGAAAACGCCACAAATCCGGAAGCCGTGGCGACCTTTCAGGCCATCGGTGCTTCGGCGCCGGGAGCAGTCAATTTCAGCCTGGTGGACAATGCAGGAGGGCGCTTCGTCCTCGACGGAAACACACTGCGTGTCGCACCGGGGGCAAATCTCGACTTTGAGTCCGCGACGAGCCACGTCGTGCGGATCGCCGCAAGTGAAGGCGGGGGACCGGTCTATCAGGAAGACTTCGTTATCCAGATCAACAACATGCCGATCTCGGACATTGAGCTGGTTTCCGGCGGCACAGTGATTGAAGGAACTGCAGCCGACACCGTGATTGCCACCTTCGAGTCCTCCGAAAATCCCGTCGAACCCACTGCGGTTCTCTCCATTGTTTCCGGAGGCGACGGCAAGTTCTATCTCGATGGCAACGAGCTCAAGGTGTCACCCGGCGCAACATTCGACTTTGATGACCAGAGCAACTACTTCATCACCTTCTCCGCCACCGATGGCAACGGACCGGCCTATCAGGAGAGCTTCGACATCTTTGTGCAGAAGGCGGGGCCCATCCTGGGTACGCCGGACGAGGACACACTCGACGGCACCTCGCTCGACGATGACATCCGGGCCCTCGGAAGCGATGACATCATCAACGCCTCCTCCGGGGATGACGATATCGACGGCGGGCCCGGTACCGATACGGTCGTCTATTCCCGCGGCCGTAACCAGGTCACCCATGACTGGATGAATGACGGCACCATCGTGGTCACCCGCACTGCGCTGGGCGAGGGAACGGACACACTGACGAATGTCGAACGCATCGATCTCGACGACGGGTCGCTGCTTTATGATGTCGACACGCCCAACCTGGGCTTCGGCTACCGCATCTACCAGGCCTCCTTCGACCGCACGCCGGACGAGGGTGGCGTGCTGTTCTGGATCGGCGTGCTCGACGACCTCGATAACCAGGGCTGGAGCCAGTACGACAAGGAGCAGTTCCTGGCGACGCAGTTCATCCAGTCGGACGAGTTCAAGGCGCTGTTCGGGGCGAACCCCACGAATGAAGAATACATCGACGCGATGTACCAGAACGTTCTGGACCGGCTGCCGGACCAGGGTGGCTACGACTTCTGGGTTGGCGGCATGGTGAACGATGGTCTGACCCGCGAGGACATCCTGATCGCCTTCACCAAGAGCGATGAGAATGTCGACCGCACCGCACCCGACCTCGATGATGGGGTGTGGGTCGTTTGAGGCCAGATGGGTTGATCTGTGTTCAGCTTGTGCCAAGGCCCAATGAGCTGACCCGGGGCGATCGCCCAAACGACTATTTCCCGAGAAACGTGCTGGGGCTTTCACCGAGCACCTGTCGGAACATGTAGCTAAACGCGCTGGATGACCGGTAGCCCAATTCCCAGGCAACCGTCGTGATTTTCTGGCCCGCTGCCAGCATGGAAACAGCGTGTAGAATTCTGGCGTGCCGCAACCATCTCGATGGCGGCATGCCGGTTTCCGAAATGAATATTCTCTCGACAGTCTTGCGGCTGGCCGGCACCTCGGCCAGCCACGCCTCAACCGAATGAACCTTGCCGGGATCGTCGAGTGTCGACCGGGCAAGGTCGCGGACGCGACGGTCTTGCGGCACGGCCAAGGACAGGGGAACATCTCGGGCACTCACCCACTCGTGACGCAAGAGGGTGTGCAAGGCGTCGTTGTGGCGGTGCTCACGCGCATCCGTTTCCTCCGGCATCGTTGCGATGAACAGCGATCTCAGCAGGGGTGTCATGGCGACCACCCGGCACGCACCACCCAGTCGATCGGCCTCTTGGCGATCGACGTCGACATAGATCATGACGTCGTTTGGGCCGTATCGCATCCAGTGATCCATGTCAGGCGGTATCCAGACGGCCATGGCCGGGCTCAGAAGAAGAACGCGATCCGGCGTTCCGACCGTCATCGAGCCTGATTCCGCCGAAATGAGCTGGCCGTAATCGTGCGCGTGCCAGTCGAAGCTCTCGCCGGCTTCCGGCTTGATGGTCTCCCCGAGATATTTTGGTCGATTGCTCAACTCTGGATTGGCCGACATCGGATGGGTCTCAACAGCCATGAACTGACGAATCCTCGATATATTCTGACTTTTCTTCGACAGACAGACATACAGGCTTCCTCTAGCTTTCGGAAGCACGCCGGGTGTTTTGCCGGCATATCAGTGTCGAATTTCGTTTCCGCCATGAGACAGCGCACCTTCCTGACCTGGTTCGCACTGGGTCACCTCTGTATTGACTGGCCGATCGCGGCCCTGTGGCTGATCGTGCCTGCGGCCGGTCTGGGCATGAACCTTTCGCCAACCGAGGTCGGATTGTTGTTCACCCTGACGATCATTGGCGGCGCACTAGCCTATATTCCAGCCGGGTTTCTTGCAGATCACGTCTCGAACCGAGGCCGTTTACTCGTTGCAACATTCTGGTGGGTTGCCATCGGCTATGGGCTGGCGTCGCTGGCTCCGGGGTTCTGGAGCCTGGCGATCCTTCTCGCTTTTGCCGGGATGGGAAATGCGGCCTGGCATCCCATGGCCACCGGAGTCCTCACAAGAGACAACCGAGAGGGGCGCGCCCATGCCCTCGGAATTCACGCCATTGGTGGATCGTTCGCCGAAGTTCTGTCACCTCTCTGCGTTGGCTTCCTGCTGGCCTTTGTCGATTGGCGTGGTGCGCTGATCGTCTCGGTGCTGCCAACTGTCCTGCTGGGTGTCTGTTTCCTGTGGGTCGCCCGCGCCGTTCCGGTAGTCGAACGCAGGGCGGTGAACCGGCAAGACCTGCTCGACCTGCTGCACGCCTGGCGTCACAGGAGCGGACTTCGCATCATCGGCATGATCTGCCTCTACAACATGGCCCTGATTGCGATGTTCAGCATGATCCCGCTCTATCTGGCCACTGTCCACGGCCTTGAACCGACGACGATCGGCATCATCTTTGCCACCCTCATGGTCACGGGCGCGCTTGCCCAACCCTGGGTCGGAAAGCTCTCCGACAGTGTCGGACGCCGACCCGTTCTGTTGACCGGCATGCTGACAGGCGGTGTCACGATCGCAGCGCTCATGTTCAACCCGGCGCTCTGGGTGATGATCGCGCTCATGGCGATCGGGTTTGCCGCGATGGACTCGATCCGTCCAGTGATGTTGGCCACCGCAGTCGATCACTCCGACACTCAAGAAAGCACGACGCTCGGTCTTGCATTTGTGCTGATGGATGGCATTGGCGCAATCGGAGCAGTCCTCGCCGGCGCAGCGGCGGCGATTTCGTGGCAGCACATGTTCGGCCTCGCTGCGGTATTTTCGTTTGGGGCTGCCGTCTTGAGCGCCATGACGGTCGCCTCCTTGTCACCGCGTTTTATTCACGACGGACGGTCCTAAAGAGTTGTTGCAGGCAGGCGTCTCGCTGTCGGGCTCTGGCAGAACGCCTCCAAAGCCACCGGGAAAAGTCCGTGATTTTTGTGAACCAGTGCTATTTCAGAAGTTCCGGCACTATGATCGGGTTGACCTGCTCAGCCTGTGTCACAGTCAACAAACCCGCGTCTTGCACGAAACCGTACTTGGCGGACACCTATCAAAGTCCAGTGGGTTAATCGCCAAACTCGTCAATGTGACCGCCTGGGTGAAATCCCAGCCGGCCGACCGCGACCCGATGCATCCCGACATCACCGGCCTGGAGATCGTCAGCGTCGCCATGCAGCCGGGCGACCTGCTGCTCTTCAACTCCCTGCTCGCCCACGGCGTGCACCCCAACCGCTCGGCCGGCCGCGTCCGCATGGCCCAGTACATCTCCATGCACCCGTCGGACCCGGACAACCGGGCGGAACGGGACGAACGGGTCCGGCTATGGCGCGAGCAGGATTTTCCGAAACGCGCTGCGTATCCGGGCGATCCGCGGGAATGGGAGCGGAGGAATGCGGCGGTGGCGGAGGTGACGGACCTGGGAGAGAGGTTACTTGGGTTGGGGGTGTGGTGAGGGCTGGATCTGCCATCATAGTTCAAAGTGCGACTGGCCCAATCACAGGACATTCGTCGATTTTAAGCGTTTGAAATTTCAGGCCTTCGCTGCTCGCGAGAGGCCAAACAAGTAGAGGCGCATCCGTTCACCAAGCCTCCACCCTCAGTTCAGACCAGGCCCGCTTCGCTCGCTCCGCCTTCTCCCCATAACTCCCCACATTCTCCAGCGCCCGATTAGGCACAATCCGAAACGCGAAAACCGGCTCCAGCCCAAAAGGCGCACAAAGATCCAGACTCCCATCCGCCTCAAGTCGCAGCCCCACCGCATGCGTCTTCGCCGAATACCGTGTCAACGCCTCATCCCCGGACTTGAGCGGGGGAACTCAATCCCGAACTTCTCCGGTTTCCTCGTCAGCCCTGCTGGGTGTTGGGGGGTGGGGGGTTTTGGGGGTGGGGGTTTTTTTTGGGAAATGGTGGTAATTGGGGGTATGGGGTGGGAAATCAGGGGGTTACGGGACAAATTGGGGTTTGGTGGCTGGGTGGGGTTTGTCGCCGGGTTTTAGAGTAGATGGTGGAATTGGCGATGGGGCGGGGGGTTGGGGGACCGCTGTTCGAAGGGGCGTTCGAAGGGGCGGGTGGGATCTTCGCAAATCCTTGTTTGGTGGGGTTCGAAGGGTGTTCGAGACATCCCGGCTGGCGGCTTGTGGCGCTGTCGAAATAGGCTGCAAAACCAAAACGACGAATGCCATTTTGGCATTCGTCGTGAAACGGCGCTGGTTGATCTTGATATTTAGCCGTTAAATCAACGGGATAGGATGGCAAGCGTCGTTTGCCAACGGGTGGATTGCGGCTGTTTGACGCTTGCCAGGCTACCACCCGCACAGCTTGCGGACCGGTTCGGTGGCGACCCGAATGTCCGAGATATCAAACGTGGCGACAATGGGTGGATCAAAACGCGCTGATGCCCGCACCGTCAGCGTATCGTGCCCGAACATATTCTGCACAAGACGTTTCGCGCCACGCACATCGAAGAAATCGCGGTCTTTGGTCAACCGGGCACGTATTTTCCGGATCGGGCCATCATCCAATCGGAGCTCGATAACGCCGGAGTACCCGTAGTCGTCGGAATCCACCGGACAGCCGGTCAGAATAGAAAAACCGGTCTCGCCTTTTTTGCAATCAACCGACAACATTGCTGGCTCGGGTTTGGATCCGCATGAGTGCGTGTCGACGGACAGTGTGTTGACCGAGACAGATTTCTGGTTTGTGGTTTGATCCACCGTGGAATGCTGCATCCAAATACTTAATGCCTCGGTTCGACCGTCGACGGGCACGGTCAAGATCATCAGCGTCGCAACTGTGGCCCGTTTCATCATTTGGCCCTCCCTCCAAGTGCGTCTTTCCCACCGTCGTTCAGCCTAAGCCAATACCACCGAGAACGACAATCTCCAGTTGAATAATTTTGTATTTGAGCGCTAGGAACTCACTCATGGTTGTATCGGCGGCGATGGCTATCCGCCCGGACAATCGCGGGTCATACGAATTGGCGATTTAACCTGTGGCGGCGAGTTCCGATAAGGTTCATCGGACCCGGTCTGTGAAATCGTCAGAGTTTCGTTGCGCCTCAATTTGACAGTTGACGCTGTGGCACCGGTAAGGTTCCAACGACACCGGCAACGATCCCAAGTAAGCCCGATTTGCTCCGAACTATCCCGTGCTGAACGCCCCGTGCCACGGGTCGATGGCCATCATCAGAACCAATACGACAATAGCAACCATGGCAAAGGCTATCCTAAGCGAGGCTTTCCGAAATAGACCATAAGTTGCAAAAATTAAGGCAACTCGCCTCAGCGAAAATCGATTACATCGTCTTTCGGATGAGAGGCTGTCGGCCTTGCGGTGCCGATAGGCATCCAGGAGCTCCGATTTGATGTCACGACGTAGGACCGGCATGGCGACTACCCTGTCATACCGCACAGCAAACCCAACTGCGCAGTTTGGGCGCGGGCGTGTTTCACGATAGGGCGGTCATGTCGCCTAATGTGGGGTCTAGCTAACCCCACCCCGCAACTCACGCCTGAAATGGGACAGTTCGTAAACAGTCAAATTTTAGGGGAAATTCACCAATTCGCTCTTTTGAGCAAATTATCCACATATTCGTTGAGAACCGACTCTATATCAGTAAATGAGGCATCTTCACCCTTGAATTTTTCGAGCATTACTTGGTGAATCGTAGCCAGTGCGAAATAGAACGTATCGGCATTCAAACGCACTTTCTTTTGTTCCTGCAGCGTGTAGATCCGGGTGAAGATCGCATGCACATACTGCTCTTTCATATCCAGCCTGGCGGCGATTTCGGACGGGATCTCTACCCAGTTCGTTGGGTCATGGGGCGACCCCTCGCCCGTGGCAAGCCAGTTAAGTGACACGCCGGACACATGAGCCATCGACCGCAGGTGATTCAGCGGTGGCTGACGGCCAGCGATGTAGCGACGTAGCGTCTCTTCATCCAATCCAACTTTCTTGGCAAAGGACTCGATCTCATCGTCGCGGACAGCAATGTTCAGGCGATCTGCCATTCCTGTGTTGTTGACTACCGGTTCAGGCGCATTTCCCTTTCCTGCTAGCAACCAGTCCAAGGAAACATCACAGGCTTCAGCGATAGAGACAGCAGCCTCCGCACGTGGCAGAGAGCCCTCCTCATATCGCTGGAACGTGGTTGGTTTAACTCCAATCTTCCGAGCGAACTTGGCATTGCTCAGGTTTCCTTGGAGCGTTTTCAACCTCTGAAGAAACGTACTTCGCATCTATTACACGCATTCGCGCACATTTCATTCGCAAATGGGTTGAAATGTTGTTCGCAATTGCGTATACCCCCAATCGTACCTACGTACCTCAACCTCTGAAGAAGGGAGGCCGGCCAGGGCCTCCCTTCTTCGAACGAACGGGCGCACTATGGCGACTCTCACCCCACGGGACAAGCGCAGACTCAACGAAGCCAACAGGATCAAAAGCCTAGTCTTCGAGGCCGGTCTGACGTTTCGCGAGATCGACAGGCGCTATGGGCTGCGCCGTTGTGCGGCATCCGACGCGCTGGGCTTGCCCAACTCGAAGGCCGAACGCGCCGTGGCGGCGGCTCTTGGGGCCAGGCCGGAGACCCTTTGGCAGACGCGCTACCACGCCGATGGCCGGCGCCGTCGGCAGCAGGATTATTCGCGGCCTCCGACCATGGAGCAACGGCGAAAATTTACCGGAGCATCGACATGAACGCATACCAAACGCAGCCGCGTATTTCGACACTGTGCCATCCACTTGTGATCGCGCAGCGCCCTACCGACAGATCGATCGTCACTCAGGTGGAGGTTTAGTCCGATGGTGTTGCAACCCAATCATCCGGCATCGGAATCCAGGAAGCGGCCAATAGATTCGACCATGTACCGAGCCTATCACGCGGAACTCCCAGAAGGGTGGCAGGTTGGCTTTCCTCTGCTTGTCGAGCAGCGGCCAGCGACGTCCGCAGAAGGTAAACCAGATGTCGACGATCTTGATCAGATAGTCGGCCGCATCTTTGAGCCATGTCTTCTCCTGGTTCGTCCTGGAACAGTTCCCGAACAAGCCGTCCGAGAATTGCGGACTCATGACGATGTGGAACAGGCTTTCGCGCGTCTTTGTCCAGATCGAGGCCACAGACCTCAGCCAGGCCATCAAGCTTTTGCACTGCTTCGCCTGGATAGTACCAACGCAGGTCCTTCGACGGTTGAATGCAGACCAGCCGAACTCCGCGTGCTTCTTCCTCTTCTGTCATTGCCCGCTCCTTTTGAACCGGCGCCCGAAATCGGCAATTTGGACATGATCGTCGAATTGGCCGGTCGGCAGGTCTGGCCTGTGGCTGGATCGGAGGTCGTGTGAATGCGATTCCTCGAAGTGATAAACGGCGTCTTGGCTTTTCAAAGCGATATCTCCTTGTGCCTTTTTCACAGGGTGATGAAGGCCCCGGCACCGCGGGTGGGCGGTGTCGGGGTCGGTAAGATTGTAGCGGAAACTTATACAACTTTCACGCGAAATCGATCATTCCGCGCCGCGGTTCGTCGGGGCGTCCTGTTCTTCCACGCCATAGCGCTCGCAATCGTTGCGCTCGCCACCCTTGGCGGAGCGCAGCCGTGGTGAACCGGTTCGAGCAAACGCGCGATCCTCTCTTTGCGCATAGCGGTCACGGGCGTTGCGCCCCTGGCGCATTCATCGGCCTGCCGCGCGAGGCGGACCATCGGGCCTTCACCGTCCTTGACGAACGGCCGTCGACGGAGGGCCGCGACGATGACTGCCGGCCTGTCGGGGCCGATGTCGAGACGGGTTTCGAGCGCGACCATGGGGCGGCCGCCGGATGAACGGTTTCCAGACACTTCGCCTCGACAAGATCCTGATCCCGGCCGAGCGCTGGCGCGCCGTCGACGACGACTATGCCCGCATCCTGGCGACGTCGATCGAAGAGATCGGCCTGGTCACGCCGGTGATCGCGCGCAACACCCGGCGTGCCGCAAAACCCTACAGCCTGGTTGCCGGCGCCCATCGCTGCCGCGCCCTGCAGCTGCTGGGCGAGATCGAGATCGACACGGTCATCATCAGGGCCAATGCCAAGGAAGCGCAGCTGATCGAAATCGCCGAAACGCTCTTCCACAACGGCCTGACGGTGCTGGAAAGGGCTGTCTTCGTCCAGAGCTATCGCGACGTGTGGGAAGACAAACATGGCGCGATCCGGCGCGGAGGGGATCAAACCGCAAAGTCTGCGGATTGCTCCGAACGGTGTTTTTCCGGTCACATTGCCGAGCGCATGGGCCTTTCGAAACGCTCCATCGAACTTCTCAACCAGATTTCCCAGCACCTGCACACGGACCTGCGCCGACAGGTGCGCGGGACGGCCATTGCCGACAACCAGTCGCAGCTGCTGAAACTGGCGCGGCTGGAGCCGGTCAAGCAACGCCGGGCGGCGATCGCGCTGCGCCAGGCCGACAACGACTTCAACCAGGCGATGACCCTGATCGACGACGATGCCGCCACCAGGGCCGATCGGGAGCGTCAGATCCTGTCGACCCTGATCTCGACCTGGTCACGGGCCAACAAAGCCGTTCGCGCCGAGTTTCTCGGATTCATCCGGCAGGAGGAGCCCGGCGATGCTTGAAGTGCTCCTCGCCTGGCTCGGCTTCTTCCTGCTTTCAGCGCCGCTGGCGGTTCTGATCTTTGGCCTGGCAATGCGGGAGAAGCGGCGGTGGAAGTGAAGGCGAAACAACGCCGGCTACGCTTCCGTGCCCGGCAATTCGGACCGTTTGCGGTAGTGATGCCCCTGGAGGCAAACAACGTTACGCCGTGCCAGGTAGGGCGACAAAGTCGCCCGGAGGCAAGCGCAGCGCCGCCGTGCAAAGAAGGGCGACAAAGTCGCCTCGTAGGAGACCAGACTGCCGAGCAGGCGCTGATACCAGGGAATCACCAGGCGCTCGCCTTGGTCGTGGATATCGAGCGAATCCAGCGCGTCGTTATAGGCTTTGGCGTCGCGGGCGCGCAGCACCGGCGGTTCGTCACCCGCGATGGCGATCATCTGACCCCACCACCGTGCTCGGCGGTCCTCGTCATCGGTCGGACAGGCTTCGATTTCAGCCAGAAGTCGGTAGTAGTCACGCTGCAGGGTCTGATGATCTCGGGCGGAGCGGCCGAAATCGAACACCAGTTGGAGCGCGCCAATAACAGCAACACCGGGGCGACTGTGTCGCCCTTCTCTGCACGGCGTCGCTTCGCTTGCCTTTGCTTCAATATAGACCTGGTGGATCCCAATCCGACCAAAGGCATCCGCCATGGCAGATGCGCCCAACAGCAGCACCAGAAAGTTGAAGACACGGTTCCAGCGCTCGTAAGCCATGCGCATTCCGGTGTGATAGAGCGCGTTCCTGTCAGGCAAGCGAAGCGCCGCCGTGCCGAGAAGGGCGACGAAGTCGCCCCGAACGTTGAAGCGGATGCTATCTCGGCTGGCCGTCATTTTTCCTTCTCCAAGGCAAGCAAAGCGCCGCCGTGCCGGGAAGGGCGACAAAGTCGCCCGTGCTTTGGAGGAGGCTTCGACGCTTCGTCGGTGCGGTCCTTGTTCGAGATTGGCGTCAGTGGCCTGAGCGCTGTATCCCGAGGCTGGCGGCAAGCGAAGCGACGCCGAGAAAGGAAGGGCGACACAGTCGCCCACTGGCGCACCCCCGTCGAACATGTCTCCTCGCTCAAATCTCGGTCACTCGGCTTCCTGGCCATCGTAATCGTCTCCTTTTGGTCCTTTCAGAAGGGGATGAGGGATCAGTGCGTGGTTGTGCGCGCACTGATCCCACAACCTATTAGCACATTTCCCTTTCCAATACACGTATTCCGTCAGCAGCTGCGTATTCGCACGAAGCTGAAACGAGCCGTGGCGCAGGCGATCCGGGAATGTTCGCAGGACCGCCTGGTGGTGGCGTTGGGCGTGGCCCAGGCGCCTCGGCTCGGCGGTAAGGCAAACCTCGATGCCGACACGGCGGAAAACAGGGCGAGCCATGACATCAGCGGGGTGCCGCGGGACCGGGCGGAAATTGCCAGGGAACTGGACGCGCTGAAGGCAATCAAAGCGACGCCGTACAGAGAAGGGCGACACAGTCGCCCGGAGGCAAGCAAAGCGCCGCCGTGCCAAGAAGGGCGACACAGTCGCCCGGAGGCGAGGAAAGCGACGCCGTGCGGAGAAGGGCGACAAAGTCGCCCTAGGCAAGCGCAGCGCCGCCGTTACCCCGAAGGGCGGGCTCGCCCGCCTGAGGCAAACAACGTGACGCCGTGCCAGGTAGGGCGACAAAGTCGCCCTGAGGCAAGCGAAGCGCCGCCGTGCCAGGTAGGGCGACACACTCGCCGGGAGGCAAGAGAAGCGACGCCGTACAAAGAAGGGCGACAAAGTCGCCCGGAGGCACGGCATTGTCCGATCGGTCGGAGGCCCAAAGGATGAAGGCGTTCTTCTCCATAGCCGAGATCCTGTCGGCCCGGTGCCCCGACCTGCCCGGTTCGCATCGCTCTCTTGCGCGGCTTGCCGCCGGCTGGCGCGGACAGGAAAGCCTCGCCCGCAAGCGGCCCGGCCGGGCGGGCGAATGGGAATACCACCTGTCGCTGCTGCCCGAAGCGGCACAGGCCAGGATGCTGGTCGTGTACGGTTGCGGCGACGATGATGGGGCCGTCAACGAGCTACAAAGCGATGCGCTCTGGAGGCGTTTCGAAGGGCTTTCGAAACAGCAGAAAAAGGCCTGCCAAAGACGCCTGGACGTGGTTCTGGCCGTGGAGCGCAACCAGGCGGCCGGCCTCGGCAAGACCGCAGCGGCAGAACGGGCGGCCAAGGGCCACCATGGCATCTCCACGGCGACGGTGTTCAATTGGCTCAAGCTGGTATCGGGCAAACCCCGTTCGGACTGGTTGGCAGCCCTGGCGCCGGCCTATCGAGCGACAGCCAAGCGGGCTGACTGCCCGCCCGAGGCCTGGGCTGCGCTGCGGTCGGACTATTTGCGGTCGGACCGGCCCGGCTTTTCGGCCTGCTACCGGCGCGTTGCCGAAGCCGCCCAACGCCATGGCTGGGGCAAGCTTCCATCGCAACGCGCGTTGCGTCGACGCCTTGCGGCCGAAGTGCCCCATGGCGTCATGGTCCTGGCCCGCGACGGCAAGGAGAAGGCCAAGGCGCTCCATCCGCCGCAACGCCGGGACCGCTCAAGCCTGCACGCCATGCAGGCTGTCAACATTGACGGCCACGAATTCGATGTCTGGGTGGCCGAAGGAAACGGCAAACCCTTCCGCCCGATCTTCGTCTCCTCACAGGATCTCCATACGGGCAAACTGCTTGCCTGGCGGCTGTCGCGCACCGAGAACAAGGACGTTGTGCGGCTGGTGATCGGCGACATGGTGGAGCGCCACGGCATTCCGGAGAAGGTCGTGCTCGACAACGGTCGCGCCTTTGCATCGAAGATGATCTCGGGCGGCGCGCCAACCCGCTTCCGCAACAAGATCCGCAGCGACGATCCGAAGGGCCTGTTGACGACGCTCGGCATTGAAATCGTCTGGGCAAAGCCGCGATCGGGCCAGTCGAAGCCGATCGAACGGGCGTTTCGCGACCTCACCGACGACATCTCGCGGCATCCGTTCTGCGCCGGCGCCTACACCGGCAACAGCCCCTTGAACAAGCCGGAGAATGCCGGCTCCCGCATCCTCGATCTGGAGGAATTCCGCCAGCATGTGGCCAAGCGCATCGCCGAACACAATGCCAGGCCCGGCCGCACGTCGAAGGTCTGCGCCGGCCGCAGTTTCGACGAGGCATTCGAGGCCAGCCTGGCCGACCCCGGTACGCTGATCAAATGGCCGACCGCCGCCCAGCGCTCCCTGTGGCTCCTGGCGGCCGAGCAGGTCACCTGCCGGCGACCGAGCGGAGAACTCCACCTCCACGGCAACCGCTACTGGTCGGACGAATTGCTTCAGCACATCGGCCACAAGGTCACGGTGCGCTTCGATCCGGACAATCTGCACAAGAAGCTGATGGTTTACGACCTGGATGAATCGTTCGTCTGCGAGGCAGCATGCGTCGAAGACGCCGGTTTCTTTTCCACCACGGACGCCCGCGAGACGAAACGCAAATTACGGGCGTTCAACAACGCACTTGCCGAGCAAAAGCGGCTAGCGGCGGAACTGTCGCCGCGCCAGCTGGCCGATCTCTACGACAACGGCAGGCCCTTCGAGGAACCGGCACCGCAGCCGCCGAAAGTGGTTCGCCTGGCCGTTGGCGGCCCGCCGGACGGCAAGGCGGCACCCGCGGATGGCGACGGCCTGACCGTCGAGCAGTTCAACGACTTTTTCGGACGCGCGATGGAGGCCGTGGCGGAGAACGAGAATTTCGGAGTCAACGACGCCGAAAAGAAGGGCGACGGGGTGGCGGCCCGTCGCAAGTTGAAGAACCGGTGACCGGTTCTGATTTCCAAGGAGACCTGTACCAATGGATAGCGCGGCAACAACAGTCTGGATCGTGCCCGACCGCTACGACGGCGGCGGCAAGCATCATGATGCCGAAGATGTCACCGAATGGGAGCACTTGAACGGCCAGCTCAGCAAAATCGCAAAAGGCAAAGGCTGGTCGAAGTCGGAAGTCGCACGGCGTATCGGCATCAACAAGAGCACGTTCTCAGAGTGGCAGGCCGGCAAATACGGTGGCCGTCTGGGCGAAAAGAACACGCAGATCCGCAACTGGCTCGACAGCCTGGAAGAGATGCAGGGGCTGGAGGCGGCCATCCCGGTTTCACCCGGCTTCGTGATGACACCGTCGGCGGGCGAAATCATCACCTATCTGGCCTACGCCCAGGCCGCGGCCGGCTTCGTGTTCATTACCCTTGGCGCCGGCATGGGCAAGACCATCGCCTGCCGCCATTATTGCGAGAAGCGCCCGAACAGCTTCATGGCCACCATGTCGCCGAACACCCGTTCGGTGAGCGGCATGCTGGTGGAACTGGCAGCCCAACTCGACATCGTCGAATACAATCCAGCTCGTCTGTGGCATGTGATCCGCGACCGCCTTGCCCGTATCGAAGGCGGAACGCTTCTGGTTGTTGACGAGGCGCAGAACCTGACCGACGAGGCGGTCGACCAGTTGCGACACCTCAAGGACGTTCCGACGCGATGCGGCGTGGCGTTGGTGGGCAACACGGAAATCTATGGCCGGTTCCACAAGAAGCGCGGCAATGACGGTCCATCCTACGCCCAGATTCGCCGGCGCATGAGCATCCGATTGAAACGCGACAGCCCGGCTGCCGGCGACATCGAGGCTCTCATCGATGCCTGGGAGATCCTGGATCCCGAGTGCAGGGGCGAACTCACGCGCATCGGCGGCAAACCCGGCGCGCTGGGCCAAATCGACGAAACACTGAAAATCGCCAACATGCTTGCCGCCGGCAGCGGGTGGCCGGTTGACGCGGCCCTTATTGTCCGAGATACGGGCGCTCCTAGTGTCCGGTTGCGGGCACCGGGCAGCGGCTATACTGGAAGGCCGCGCTAAAGGACGGTTTCTCCGCCGCGGTTTCGCCGCGCGCGTTGATTATGGGCCGCTTGTTGTCCTTCGCCCAATGCAGCAGCAGGCCCCATTGTACCGGTTCGACAATCGTTTCTCCGTCGCGGCTCATCACAATGTCTAGATCCGAGGTCGGTGCGACGTTGTATATCGGCTCGGAACCGTTTCGCTGCTCCACCTCGGGCGGCATTATCGAGAGATACTTCCGATATTCCGCCACCCCGCCAAATGCAATTGTCGGTCGGCGCTTGCTTTATTCCGTTTTCGTTCGCTATGCTGACAAGCACCGTCAGTAGCCAGGTCGGGTGAAAGCGACCAGATTTTGACGCCCAAAGCCGTCAGCCACATCAAATTTCCGATCGGACGCCGCGCAAGAGCTGGTCTACTTCTTCCACGAAAGTGAATGGTCCGCTCAAGAGCTGTTTGATGACCCCGTCGGTCGGCTCACGGATCGAATCGGATCCTGCACAACGCTCACTAGCATTGGATCTCAATAGATCATTTGGATCATGCGCGTAATTTCCACCCTTGTTAACATAGCTGAACGCAGCGTTGCCAAGGCAATCGATCATTTGTTGCTCAGCGTTGTACTTATGAAATTTGCCTTGTAACGTGCGTATCGGAATTTCAATGCTGCATGGTACTTATGGCTTACATCTACGTAAAAGTCCGATTCACAAATTCGTCTATTTATGTGCCAAGAAACACTAGCCCACCCCCTCCGGGCGAATTTCTTTTGGCGTACGACGAACAAATTGACAGGCCAAATTCGTTTTTCTGGAACCTACCGCACCTTACTACATCAACAGTCTTCTCCTTTCAGGGAATGGACGTATACGACTCTCAGGGTCGATATGCCGGTCGGCATATGCTTAAGGTGGACGCAGCGGTAGAAGCAATCGCTTACGGGCCGGACGACGAGATTGAAGAAACAGAAGATGAAATAGAAAATGTCTACGGCCCTCGTACTAATCCGATCACGATTACCGGGACAAACGGCTCCATCACAACCGGAGTTGTGGATTTTGTTTGGGTACCGTTAAACCTTCAAGTTTTGTACTTCTCTGAAGACAACGACCACATAGATTTTAACCAAATTGCTTTGAATGATATATTTTGGAAGGGCAGCCTCTACGATGCGCTAAAAGGAGGCGACCAGATTGTTTTGCCGAGCGACCAGAATGCTGGGAAACTCAAAGATGAGCAAGGCAACAGTTTGGCATTCGATCTCTCAAGACAGATCAGCCTTGGTGATGGGGATGACAAGTTAGATGCAACCCAAGTCAACCCGACGCGCAACATTAAAGTCGACGGTGGCGAGGGGTGGGACCGACTCTTGCGACAGCCCAGGGATGATGTAGCCGCTGGCGACTACGAGATCTTCTATGCCGGGAATAGGGAATTCATTCTCAGGCCCCAGGATGATTCTACCGGCGGCGATGCGCTGAAGAACGTCGAAGCTTATCAGGTCTCAGGCGATAAGGTTAAGGAGGTCCAATACAAGTGGGGGCTCAACGAAATAGGGACGGGCGGTGGAACCGTATCCTGGGAATTCGGTCAATTTAGCGAGCAGTTTTCATTAGCTGAAATCGCTGAGTTAAAGAGACTGATTGTGAAATCCTTCAAACAATGGACGGATGTCGCGGACATCGATGTTGTGGAGAAGCAGGCCGGAGACAATTCAGGTTTTCCAACCGTAGTTATCTCGGTCATAGACTTGGCGGAGGGTGAATATGGTGAAGTTGATGAATTCAGTTATCCGGCTGAACCTAAGGAAAATGAGCCCAAGTCTCCCATCGAATTCAACTTAAACACGGCGACGGTTCGTAAGGGTGTATCTCCTGCGGCATCACTCGCAGAAAAGGCAAAGCTGGAACACGTAATACTTCATGAAGCTGGACACGCGATCGCGCTCAATCATGCGATCCCCAAAGAAAGTGTGCTTTTTCCGTTTGACAATGGGGACCCCGTAAATTTAACCAGTTTCGACCGCGCCTATGCTCAGTATGTTTACGGCGCCAAGGGCGGCAGTCCCAGTTTTGGCAATGTTGAGGATGGCCCGCTTTCCGGTGCGACGGTCTTTCACGACGAGAATGGAAATCTACAACTGGATCCGGGCGAAGTTTTCGCCATTACGAATGACATTGGTGACTATCTTATCGATGTATCTGATGTTGACCTAGTCGTTATCGGCGGTACCGACACAACCACTGACTTGCCATTCAACGGCTTTTTGAGAAGCCTTCCGGGCTCGGATGGCAAGATTACGCCACTCACGACAGTAGCTAGCTATCTGTCCGAGGCCGGAGTGGCAAACCCCGAAGAGGAGCTTGCCGATAAGACGGCAATCGATGGGGTAGACTTGGCAGAGCTTGATTTGATGCGGACAGCATTGAATGGTGATTCAGAATATCTGGAAGTAGCACTACAACTATATATCGTTTCGATACTTGTAACCGAAGTGCTGGAGGAACTTGAAGGCTCAGACCCTACTGTCTTGCTTGATGTGGTCTTTGGAGCAATGGCGTCGATGCTGAGGGACAGCCAGTCAGAGGTTGATTTCACCGACCAAGCGACGATCCTAGGTATTCTTCAGACTCTGCTGAGCGACAGACAGTTAGCGATTGAAGGCGCCGCCGCCGATGCGATTTCATCAATCATTGCTGCGATAAACGGCGCAATTGCTGACGCGCAAAATGAGTTGGATGGCCAAAGTTTGATCGATCACATAGCTGCACTACAGCGAGTGGCTTACGAGAGCGCCATCGTTGATGTTGCGCGGGTTGCCGACGGATCCTTGGATGCTGAACAGGCTGTGGCGGATTACACTGGAATACAGCTTGAACAAAAGACCGCAGATGCAAAGGACGCCATAGGCCAGGCCAACGGTCAAACGATAGTGGGAACCCCAGATCCAGACATACTGAATGGCACCTCCGGCTACGACGATGTCACTGCTCTGGCAAGTGATGACGTAGTCAACGGAAGCGCTGGCTCCGACCTGATCGATGGCGGATCGGGCCACGATGCCGTCGTCTATGACGGCGAACGCGCCGACTATACCCAGACCCTCAATGGCAACGGCACGATCACCGTCGAAAAGCCAGGCGGCGGCACCGACACGCTGACCACCATAGAGCGCATCGACTTTACCGACGGCGACTATGTCTACGACCTGACCAGCCCCAATACCGGCTTCGGCTACCGGATCTACCAGGCCTCCTTCGGGCGCACGCCCGACGAGGGCGGCGTGCGCTTCTGGATCGGCAATCTCGACAATTTCGACCAGCAGGGCTGGAGCGACTACGAGAAGGAGCAGTTCCTGGCCAGCCAGTTCATCCAGTCGGACGAGTTCCGGGACCTCTACGGCGCCAATCCGAGCAACTTCGACTACATCGACGCGATGTACCAGAACGTTCTGTTCCGGCTGCCGGACCAGGCCGGCTACGACTTCTGGGTGGGCGGCATGGAAAACGACGGCCTGACCCGCGAGGACATCTTGATCGCCTTCACCAAGAGCGACGAGAACGTCAACAACAACAGCCAGAACCTCGACGATGGCGTCTGGGTCGTATAGACAAACTTTATGCGCCAAATAGTTGCGCCGCCCCAAACGGCACGTGTCTGGACCGGGTGTAGATAGCCTGGCGTTGTTTCTGTCGGAAGGATCAGTTTTCGATCAGTTCAAGCCGCCGCTCGTTGTGCTCATCGCGTTCAAACGCATTGCAAATACACCACGTCGTCGCGGGACTCCAACCGCCATAAGGTGATTCAGGAAAGGCGATGGTGTGCGAGTGGGTTTAGCCGTTTCGTTTCTCGTCGGGTGGTGGTGCAGCTTTCTTTTCGTCCACTGGGCACCCATCTTTTGCGGGTCCGTCAAAGTCGTTGTCGCCGCCGCCTTTGGTAGATGAACCGTATCCGGTTTCGTCACCGTCACTACCAGTTGCCGCAATCTTTGACTGGTCGGCAACGGCACAGTCTTCCTTCTTCTTGGACTCAGCGAACGCGCTGGTTGCCATGAACGGCATGGTGATGAGGCAGATTGCAAGTAGACGAACCATGACTCTCTCCCGTTGTCTTTGCCAACACTAGCACAACCGCAGATTAGCCGCACCCATCCACGCGAGGTAGGGTCGGGGCGCGCCAAAACGTGTACCTAGAGCTTCAGTTAAGTACGCCGGCAACCGGACAATGGTCGCTGAGCTTCTGGCCAGCTCTGCCTGAATATTTCGGATCATTCTGATGGGGCAGGGCGACCTTCTCGATGTCGCCCGCATCGATCATTGAGCTCAGGCTGTCGTCAAAGATCAAGAAGTCAATGTGCTCATCGAAAAAAAGCTTGTTGTTGTTGGCCCAGCAGTTCGTGTTTTTGCCGAGCGGACCCTTATGCAGCACCAAGCCATTTGGCGAGCCGTCATTCAGATCACGCCAGAAATGCTCGTTCTTGTTCGGTACGTTGTCAAGTGAGTTAAGGCGGCGGTTCAAGTCACCCAAAACCAAAACGCTGTTTCCCAGATGACGTTGTTGCTCGATCCAGTTCTCAAGCATCATGCCTTGGGCTGCAAGAGTACGGCAGTCATAGCGGTTGCCATTGAGTCGCCCGTCGCGACGTTCATCGAACACCGGCTGAAGCGAATTCCCATGGCAGGATGACTTCAAGTGCAGGTTCAGGATTTGGATACGCTTACCATCCCGATCTAGCGGCAAGAGCATTCCTGCCCTGGTTGGCCGGTTAACGGCTTTTCCAGCAGAGTTGATCTCAATGTTCGCGATCGAGAATTCCGTCATTGTGGAAACATCCGGTGCTTGCGGAAAAGCTTCCTTGCTAATGGCAAACGCCGTGTAGATATCGCGTCGCTCTGGCGGCCGGTTTTCGTCACCGGGCTTGTAGCGGTCAGAGATAAAGAGATGGTAGTCGCTCTCCGGAAAAATGCGTCGGGCAGCAGCTGGAGAGCCTATCTCCTGCAGCGCAAAGATCTGGGCGTCGATCAAAGCTGCAAAATCAGCAAGGCGATCATAGTCTTCCTTATCCCTTGGCTGTGCACCCCCACGCAACGGTTCACCGTCTACGTGATGCAGATTGGCGATGTTCCAGGAAACGATTTTGACCGGATTTTCTGCCCTCGCAGCAGTGGTCATTATCACGAGAAACATCACAAGAAGCGTGCGCATCGTAGAACTCCTATTTCTTGGCTCAGTCATTGTCGCAAGCGGCAATAATCCGTTCTGTGGCAAAACTCACGCATGGCGTTTGTAGCCAATTGTCACTCGGGAAAAATCAGTACCGATCGGTGACCGTGACCCTGATGGATGCGTCCGGTCGAGTGGTTGAAACGGAAAGTACCCAGATACGGCGGATCACTGTGCCGGCGGGAAGTGGAATGGCCCGGCTATGTCAAGGGGCCGGTTAGAGTAATTGGAAAGGATATCTACCGATCGGACCGAGACAAGGACGGGATTGGGTGCGAGAGAGGTCAGCGTTCTGCGGGAAGCTCGACATCAGAAACCTCATAGACGCACCACTATTCAGCAAGTTGGAGATAGTGATTGTGTACAAACCCGATTGGTTTGATGCCTGGTTTCGGATTCTTGATCACTACCATTGACCACTCGCCACGCTCCTCGATCTTCTTGAGCGCAGTGCCTTTGGGTAGCAACCCCAATATCTTTTCGTCAAAGGACGGCCCCGCACGTAGCCGCAAGCCGTCGGCAGTGACAACAACATCGATTGGAAACTGCGGATCCACTACCTCTTCAATGGCGGTATCAGGGAACATTGTCTGGTAGCCCTTGTTTGCGGTGTATTTCGACAATTCCCATGACGCATTGCCAGCTGCCCCAAGCAGGATAATGATTGCGGCTGCCCTGACTGACTTTGGTAGTTTCAGCACCTCAGCCAGGGCGCTATCGACAGCGGTCTTTTGTTCTGTGCTTACGCTATCACCTTCAGCGGGGCTTTCTGCAATGGCGGCTTCAAAGTTCGCGGTTAGTTCCTCAACATCGGGCGTGTCCGCTGCATCGAAATCTACGTTTGGGTTTTGTATGAGCGCTGATACGAGGAAGGACGCCACCGCAATACCAGGGACCATTCCGTCGACTGTCCCGACCAGCTCACTAGCCACCAAAGCAATGAGCTTGCTTCGTAGTTCTTTTCGTTGTTCCGGTGGTAACGCGGCTATGGTTTCTCTTATGGAGGTCGTCTCAAGCGTCTTCTCTGCGATACGGGCGATCCACAACCCAATACCTGTACCTTTCGGTTTATCGCCCATTACTGCGTCCCCCTAGTTTCCTGTGCGTTCCTAATCAACGATTCCTAGCGCAAAATGCGAGTGAGGACCCGTTTGATGTTACTCGCCCGTATCGTTGCACGCATAAGTTTGCGGGGAAACGTAATGCACGGTTTTGTACAAAATGCCGTTCGAGTGCTGGTTATGCAGATTGGGCAGGTAAATCCTATGACGGTGCTGGATCTGCGCGACAGTGTACATTCCCGATTTGCAAACACCGTAGTCCTGGTGGAAATGGATTCGTTTGCTGAAAGCGCCATTGGGGACGCGCTCGCGGAGATTGATGCGATCTGCGATCATTTCCGCGCTGAGCTCTTTCCGATGTCGGCAGAGCTGGACAAGCTCAAGGCGGACGCGATCGCGAAGGTGGTAGCCGCTGGCAGGAACCTAAACGATTTGCCGGCGAGCGAGCGGGCCATAGCGTTGAGTATCAGCTGACCCTTTTTGCCAAAGGACGATCGAACGTCAGCGAATCCGACAATCCGATACAGATTTAATGTTGTGTGCTGGACGTGTTCCCTTTTGGTTCGCTATCCTCTCGACGGGGCAACAATCAGGTCGGGAGAGAGTTGATGCAACATGTCCAAGGGTCGACGCAGCCCCTACAAGCTTGAAGATGTCCTCGAACTGCTGGAAGCAGGCAGAGCTGGCGCCGTTCGCGTGAAAGCGGGGTCTCAGCCGTTCAAGGAGCGGTACAACAAGGCCAACGCTGTGTCAGAGGCGATTGACGACTTGGCGGAGGACTTGACGGGCGAGCGGGGATGGTTTTGGGCGAAGCCTCACGGGTGAGGCTCGGCGGCAGAGGCTCGCCCTACGCAGCCATTCTGCCAATTCATCGATCCTCCCGAAGATTGTTGCTGCATCTCGTATGGTATCGTCAGATAAATCGCCAGAACACAGGTAAATTCACTTCCGCCATTTCTCTTACGGTTAGCTCGTTTGTTGGCAGTTCGATAGAATCGCCATTTTTGTTTCGGAAATATTTGCCCGCTATAATTTGTGCAAAACTACTGTGTATTTCCAGTGCGATGGCGGACGCATGCATGACCCAAGCATCGAACTCTGCAAATTTCTCTACTTGATCATCGACGTTTTGACCAAATTTATTTATCAATAATTGCTCTGCTATGAGGTAATAGCAATTTCCGTGATGTTCGTTTAATATGAAATGGAAAGGATGTTCATCCGGACCTAAATCACCGTCCTTTATTAATTTTTGAAGAATTATTGAATTGTAGTGATTTGTCGTCTGATTTCGAAGAAATTTCACTATTTCAAAAAGTGAATTATCCTTAAGTTTTTCAATCTCCGGCAGCCATTGGTCAAAGAAAACGTCCATGTCGGATATGGCCTTGCGACTGCAGGTTCGATGATACGCTCTCAATGCAACAAAATACTCGTATAGAATTGAGGAAATTCTTCTCAGCAACACAAACCTATTCGATGAGGCTAGTTGTATCAGCCAGGGGTCATGCTTCGTTATCGGTACGGTGTTTTCTGCTAACCGATGCAAATTTAGGTTCAGCGTGAGTTCGTTTGCTGACAAGCTGGAAGCTAGGAGAAAGCCAACATGTGCTATTGGAACTGATCGCAGCTCTGCCGCTGTTGTTTCAAATACAGTTACCTCCCAAGACTCATTGGTCATGTGTTTCCGGCTCCATCTCCTATTGATTCTTCACCCACTCCTCGGATTTGGCACTCTTTCGAAAAGTCTCTACGAGGTTCTGCCCTGGCTCACCGTGGTAAATATCGATGGCCACGTCGGAATTCGGATCAGCGGCGATGTGCTCGTCAGCGAGCTTTTTCGCATCTTCGAATGAATCAAACGCCGGCGGGATCATTGCGCCGTTCAAAACGACAAAGCACTTCATTTTGTCTTGCCTCCTGTATCCGCGCAGCGCGCTGGCCACTATTTGCCTTAGGTAAGGGTCCGAGGATGTCTCTCGCATCAATGTGGAGCCGATGTATAGGTCTGCAGGGAGCGTGCCGGAGTTCGACCATTCCTCAAATTCATCCTTTGGTATGTCGACCCCGGCGTATTTTTCCAAAACGCGTAAGGCGAACCTTCTCCCAGGTTTCGATGTATCCTTGTTGTCTCCACCCAGAATTGAGAGCGCGATGTTTACCATTTCGATGTCCTGACTTCGGTTCTTATTCCAGTAACCGAAGGCACTAGCCCAAATGGTAGCAATTGCCGCGACAGTACCGGCGCCGAGGCTCGTCACAACTACGGTCGCAAACTCCATGATGTTGCTCCGATATGTTAGAAGCGAAATTCGTAGTCCACGACAAACTTGTGCGAGCGCTTTGGGATGGGCTTGCCGCCGAGCTTCACGAACTTGTTGCTCCGCATCGACTTTCTGAGGCTTTCTTGCAGCGCGCGCGCCGTGATTTCCTCGACATACTTGCTCACAATTCGAAGGACGTTCTTACGGTTGTCACTGCGCCCGCAACTGGGGCAGGTAAACATGTCCTCGTCGTTGCCGCCACTGGGCCCATCAAGAGGAACTTCGCACTTGCCGCACAAAACAGTGTGGGAATCGTCAGTCATTAGGGTAACCCTTTCTTACGAAGTGGTTCCCAGAGCATCGGTTTCTTGATGCAATCGCTATTGACCGAGTTCTAGCCTGCCCGTATCTTTCGAATCGTGATCACAAACAAGGACCGCTACTCTGAGCGGTTTCATCAGCCGCCGGTTCCCGAAACGAATCGGCGGCGTTGTGATTCTCTGACCCCACAACTTCTAAGTCAACTGAGACCTGTTTGGCGTATTCGGCCGTTCCATCGCTGGCGCTCCTAAACTGACTGCGTAAGCGGTTCCTGAGCGTCATGACGGCTTCGCCCCCGATAAGACGAGTGTGAGGTACACGCCAATCAAACATCCAGCTTCCAACAAATAAACTCCGTACCGGTGTATCTGTCGAAAGCTGCGAGCTTCACGATGGGCTTCTCTCTTGAAAGCGATATGAATGCCAAGATCGGAAAATCTATGCTCGATCGCTTCGGCCTCATCTCGAAGCGCTACGTTCCTTTTGATAATCGCCACATACTTGAAAATCCCGTACAGGGGGACGAACAAAAAAGCCAAAATATATTCCGGTCTTAGCCCCGCTGATGTTGTTTCACGAAAGAAAAAAGCAATAACGAGGCCAATCGATATCATTGTCCATCGTTCGAGTTTGTTCGCTTCATCGATGTTAAAGGTGATATCTTTGCGAATAAGTTCTAGTTGCTTGAGATGATATCCCCGTTCTTTGGGAGCGCTATATGGCCGCTGCACCTCTTGTCTTTGGTCCATGTCACGTCGCTCCTACTGTTTGCCTTCGGGATATTCTGATTGAGCGCCGTGATCGTTCTCTATGGCGGCCAACGGGCGCTTCCATTCATCGGCCCAATTCATCCCAGCTTCGGCAGCGCGCAAGACTGCCTGATCGAAGTCATCCCTTGCCGTTGCGAACGCTTGCTCACGCATCAGTTGCATGGTTGCCGAGCGCCCAAGATGGCCGTCCGAATTGCTGCGCAGCTCGTCGTATGCCGCCTCGATGTCTTCACATAGCCGTCCAACGTGGCGAAGGCGGATGGCCTTCGATGCGACGTCCCGCAGGAGTTCATTTTCGCGAATGATGGCGGCGGTCGGCTTGCTCACGGCTCTCGGCTCCTACTGTTTGAGGTGGGGTTTCGCTGAACTACTGACATTTGTGCTGGTCCCTAACCCTCGCCTTGCCAACGCTTTTGCTAGCGCGCCTGCTTTGTTGATTTTCGCCAGTCGATGCCACGTCTCATCAAACACGGTCGTGAAGTGATCATAGTTGTCGACCGGCGTCTTTGAGACCGGCGGAAGCCCCTCTTTACCCCTTATCTTTCCCTTGCAGAGTTTATCGATCTCTGAAGAGTCGAAGTCTAAATACAAAACAGAATGGGCAAACGCGTTACGGATATGCCTCATGGCATTCAAGGCATCTTTGTCTTGATCAGAAATGATACCCAAAGCGTAGGAAGTTTCGATCTTGCTATAAAATCCGCCGAGCGGCGCATTTGGCCCGCTGAAGAGCCTGTTCTTCATTCCCTTTTTGTGTATGTTCGGCATCTTGCCTTCAATGATGATTTGCAACATTTGATCCATCAAAGAAGTCAAAACTAGCGTATCAGCAGCCTGCCTGCGCTCAGATAAACCCTTGACCAAATTCAATAAATCTTCAAAGCTTGCGCTGTCTTTCATCGGAAAAGACCTTTGTCTTCTGTCTCGTCTAACTACTTGGCTTGCGCGCATACCAGTCACGCACATGGTGATATTCAACGGCCTTGCCCAGCACGTCGCCGATCAACTTAACCTTGTGCTTCGGCATAATGCCTTCGGTCTCCCAGATCGCCACGATCAGTTTAGCCTGATCCGGTGTCGGATCGAAGACGCGAGGGCGGCCTAGTTTCTGCTTTGGCTTACGCCGACCGCCTGCGCCTTCGAGTGACATCAGGTAATCCCGACGCTCTTTTGTATCGGGCAACACCGGATCGTGGCCAACAATCTGAACGGACGAGATTGTGACAGCGGCCGTTCGTTGAAACCGCAATGAATGCCGGGATCGAGCCCAACCTAGTTATTTGTCACCATGCGGCGAAGGTCTGATTTCTTTCATTCTCGCAAAACTCAACTCGAATTGGGCGTTTTGACGGTTGGCTTTCGTGAGAGCATCTTGATTGTTTGATTGGGCTTCGAGTGCAACGATCTTCACTTCTGTCCATAGGCACTCCGATACGACCGGAAAATGAAGACCCGCACACGGAAACAACCGCACTGGATCGGGACTATGCCCAATGGCACAATGAACCTGCATAGTCGACAAAACGGAAGCGCTAAGACAGAAAATTGAACGAACTTTGAGGCTGAATATTCTATGACAAGACAATCAAATAGAATACCAGAAGACAAAATTTCGCGGCGATTTTTTATTGATCTAATCAACGCATATCCGCCTGCGTCGAATTACCAGAATGATTCCAGAATTTACTTACAGGCGCGCTTTTACGAGATATCTAATAGAGAGGATTTCTTCAATTGTGCTATAAACGCCTCAGAAAAAATATCAAAAAGTCGCTCCCAGAACGTCTTCATCAACTACGAAGAATTTACATCTGGCAGCACCGGTAATCCTAAGCAATGTTTGAGACCTTCTATCTCTTGGCACTTGGAATTCAAAAGACTTAGAGATCTTTTGGACAACTCAATCCGATTCAATCATCCACTCTCACCCTGGCCCAACCAGATTTTTTACTACTCGCGCTACGGGAAATCATCTTTCAGCTACACTGACACCGACGTGCCGCCCTTACATGTCGAGAAGTTCGTTTATAACAATGTGGAGGTACTTTTTCAGAAAATTGAGGCATTGAAAGAACCCTTCATCCTATCCGGTTCGCCATCGTCGATCGTTGACCTCATTGACTTAGGGATAGATCATTTCACGCCTGCCATGATCCTGATTTCTGGCGAGCGATGCCCCGAACCTATCCTCAGGAAGATCAAAGGCTTATCAGCTTCAATCACCAACCTAATAGTAGCGAGGGAATTCGGCCTTATCGGTTTCCAGTGTCGGACAACGAAGTTGTACCATTTCTTCTCAAACTGCCTCGCAATATCAAGAAATCAGGATGGTAAACTGACTGTACAAGATCCAGCAAATTACCTGAATCCAAAGCCTATTGTAACCGATGACGATATTGGCTTTCTTGAAGAACATGTGTGCGAGTGCGGTTTTGAAGGTTTGTCGACATCACAATTTGAAGGTCGACCATACGACAAAGGCTATCCTGCGCTGTAGGAAGGGGCCCTGGTCAACACAATTCCGCCCGGAAATAGCGATTTCCTGCGATGTGTTTTCCTTCGTCTATACCCTGATGACTTAGGCTCAGCGTCGAGACGTCCCCTCTTGATCTGCTCGCTGTATCGCCGTTTCTGTTTCGCCAGTTTGCGATCGTTTGCTTTTCTAGCTTCAGCGTCTCGCAACGCAAGCACGCTCTTCGGAGCAAACTTTTTAGCTTTCTTCGGCTTGGACTGAATTGCGCGTCTCACTGTCTGGAAGAGATCGTTGTTAGTACCGGAAGCTATTTGGTACTCGGAAGCCAACAATAGCCCCAAAGCATCGCCCACTTCTTCGGAGCGCTCCACTACATTTAACTCAGCATTGAGAGCCATTTCGATGCTCTCCTCCTTGCCAACCAAATCGGCCATCTGACGGGCCTCGTTAAGCTCGGTTTTTGTGGAAGACTCGCTTGCAAGCACTTTATTGGCCCAGTCTTTGCACGGGCCTGCCTGAGCACGACCAAAGTATACCTTTGCAATATTGAGGGCTATGAGCGGCGCAGGCGTTTCGGCGTAAACTGAAGAAAGCATCTTGAGAGCGTGGCTGGAGTAGCCCGCCTGGAAAAGACCGACCGCAATATTTGTTTGGAACTCAAAGCTCGGCGCAGCATATTTGCTTAGAAACGCCGTAACCCAACGTGCCGCGTCGAGAATACGCCCAGAATCTAGGAGGCAGTTGGTTAGATTTAGGGCTGCCTCATAGAAATTTGGTGCAAGAATTAGGCTACGAATATATTCAATTATCGCCGCCTCATATTCACCTTCAATTTCACACAATACACCTTTGTAGAACGGAATGAAGATATACGAGTTATCCAAATCCTGCGCTTCGTTAAGCAAGATTGATGCGACCTCCGATCTCCCTTTCTGCATCTCAAGAACGGCTCTAAAGCAAATCGCAGCAACATTTGTACTGTCCAGCTCAAGCGCTTTGAGAACTAGCTCCTGTGCTTTGTCGAGCTTGTCCATTTGAAAATGGAAGTAGGACATCTGATATAAACAAAGCGAGCGCTCTAACTTTTCTTTTTCCGTCAAAGATTCATATACCTCGTTAAAGAAGTCGCTACCGGAACGTGCCTCGATAACACCGCTTCGAATTTGTCTTACATAACGCAGCACACGCCTTATCTGAATTCGATCAATCAAACCTAAATTTGATACCTCTTGGCTCGCAAAATCAATAGTTTCAGCTAATATTCTCGGGATTTGACCCTCTCTTCTACAGTAGAGAGACACTACTTTATATAATATATGAAGATTCTTGGTCGCCCAGAAACCTAAAATTAGTCGGTAAGCGCTGTACTCATCTGTCCGCAGCGATGATCTTGTTTTCTCAGTATATTTGCCTTCAGACAATATTTCCTCAACACTTGTATCAATCCAAGATCTTACTGACGGTTCGATTCCGTTTTCTTCATCGGGCGCCACTGTTTGCACCAAAAAATCCGTAAGGCTCAGGGATTCATTTTCACCTGATGCACCGTCATAATTCGCAACCAACCCGGCAACTAGTTCAGACTTCAGTTGCAATCGCCTGTTGGCTGGGGAGCATAGATCAATGGAGTCCTCCACCTCTTGAATCTCGATCCATTCGAGCAAACCATTCTTCTCAGAGTAGGCCACAAGCTTTTCTATGAAGAGCCGTCGCCGATGAAGCTCGCCAGATATCTTCAGAGTGAGGCTCTCCGCGCAGCTAGATTGGAGAATGGCGTCAGCCGCGGCGTCAATCGCAGACTTGCCGTATCCCCGGATCGCACTTACATCGATCCCTGCTGAGATCAGTCGATCAATATCGTTCTTGTTCTTTTTTGTCGCCTTTGAGTAATCGTAGAGCACACCCTCCACCGCGGAACTCTCGATGCCAAGGAAGTTTTCCAGCATCGCCTTCGACGTTCTGAAATTCTTGTTGATGCTGACAAGAGTGGCCCTATTTCTTGCCGGCACGGCCGCGACCTCAACCAAGGCGTTTGCAATCATTCCGAGCGCTTCGTTCCGCCCAACGTCGTCTATATTCAGATGGACGTCTTGAAACTGCTCTTTTGGGCCTTCTGGAATTACGCCGGGCTGAGCCATACCCAAAACTGATGACAACTTCTTCTGATTGTCTTCAATTCTAGCGATGTTCCTCTCTATCTTTTGGAGTTCAACGGCAACCTCTCGACCGTCGCGGGATTGTCCGATTGGTGTCTGTGTCTCCCTATCATCACTCTTTATTTCCGAAAACTTTGAACTGGCAATGCCATTGGCGAATTCAAGCACATCGCTCTTGTATCGCTTATAGTCATCTGCGTTGATGTTCATAGCATCGCAGTATTTTGTGATCCAATCTCTGCGGGGTTTTGCGTGGCCGCTTACATGACGTGACACTTGGTTCACGACGTGATCATCTGACAGGCCTTTTCCATCTATGCCGTCTTCGCGCATATCTTCGATAATCTGATTTGCGCAATCTACCTTTGATCCGAAAATTAGCTCTATCAGAACACCCAATACCAGGGCGTCCTGGAATTTCAGAGCCTCTGCAATCGAACAATTTTTGATCTCGATTACATGCTCGATAGCTTCAGCAACGTCTCTTTCCGTTATTAAAACCATGATGAAACCATTAGAGCCGTTTTCCGGCAGCTGAATCAATTGGGTATCTCGGTCGTCGATAGCTATCGCAACGGCCGTTCGAATGGCAAACCTAATGGAAGGAGTGCCTACATGCACAAGATACCTGAAAACATTGTCTACTCGGTCTTCACAATCGCCTACATTGCGGCAAGCATGGACTATGACAAGGCGATGGTAGCCTTGGTTTTTGCGGGAGGATATGCAGTCCTCGCAACCAAGAAAAATAACACAAAGTAGCAGCAGGCTTATTCGAGTTCCATTGGCGGGCCAGTTTCTGGCCCGTTCTTCTGACGCGGAATTCGCGGCAGTTTATGAAGAATCGGATCGATGTGCCTTGCCCTCGCTGCCGAAGGGATATGAGGCCTCGTTTGTTTCTCCAGCTTCTTGGATGTCCTAGGGGATTTTATTTTGGCGAAGCGGACATTCGCCAGTTGGCGGCTTTGTCCGCACAGCCGGCGTTGACACGAGCGATATGAACGTCCGCTTCGAGCGATATCACGAAAGGGACAACAGGTGATGAAAAAGGTCACTGGCGATTTAGGACGATAAGTTGCGCGCCTGGTACTGACTTCGACCTAATTATGTCTTTGAATTTTTCGATATTTTGACATCCATTTTCTTCAAACATATTCGCTGCAGCAAATACGTCCGAAAATTTTACGTATTGTGGTATATTGTATCTCAAACCCAACGGGAATATAGTAATAGGTATAGGTTCTATAAATAATAATTCACTATCAATTTTCTCAATTTCCGCTCGAAAAAGCTCTTGGTAGTCTGAGCTCGTACACAATTCCGTACCATATCTTTCAAATACACCTAGTGCTGTTGAAAGTGAGGAGTAGCCCAGTGATTTGGGTGAAAGAGGCGGCCCAGCAAATTCATCCCAATCATCATTATTCCATTTATTTTCAATTACTGTATTTGCATCTGGTATTCCATATCGCGCCTTGTTTATCAAACCGGTGTTTGAATAAACGATTGACTTAAATTCATCCGAAAGGTCGGCTGTATCATAGGGAATGAGGTCGGAAAAGTTATCAAATATCGTGTCTGAAGCGTCTATCGGAATGACGCTTCCGATCAATTTGTTGACACTCTGTTCATACCGCGTCAGCGAGTTCTTGTAAGCGAAGACATCGGAGTTCAGATTTTCAATATTGCTTTTGAGTGACGCAATCTCAGATTTTAGCGCTTCATTCTCTCTTTCGCTCTCAGAAATGACTGAATCCAGTTCTCGTTCTTTCTTCTGTATTTCCGTTTCAGCTTGACTAAGTTGTGCCTTCAACTGTGTCATCTGAAATTCGTTTTCGCCCCACTTGATGGCGATTTCGGCCCACTTAAAGTTGAGGGCGAGGATCATGCCGACAAACAAGAACGCGTATCCGCTGTGCTTTATTGGTAAACTCTTCCAATAATTTCGACTCGGTGGTAGAAATAAAGCGCACCCGACCAACATTACGAATACGCTGAGAACAATAAAAATCTGCTCATTGCTCATAAGATTGTGGCCTCGATTTTTTGGATGTGCCGTCGGACGAAACAGTCACGCAGGTTTTATGATCCAAAATAGATGATACGTCCACACGTTTGAAGCGCTTGCTGGGTTCTTTACTTGCCTAGCGTTCACTACGACATGGCAGCTGCATCTAAAGATGGGCTTCGCCTATCGGCCCCAAATCGGCGCACGCCATCCTGCGTCCAGCGCCTCGCGCTCTGAGCAGAACCACCGCTCGCCCTTGTTAACTGATATCTTTGTCCGCGAATACCAAGGCGACCAGGGCGCATGGTAGATCCGGCCGTTCTTTGAGATGTTCCCCCTTGATAGGGCAACCGTCCGGAGCTTCCTGCGCCTCCACGTGCCATAGGCGAGCCCGATCGTCCCATGGTGTCTGGGTTGGTGCTTGCCATATGCCGGCGCCGGCTGCCCGCGCTTGACGTTCCTGATCGACGTAGTCCGTTGAGAACTTCACGAAAGCCCATGCCATGCCTTCGGCAACCATCGTGCGGTTGAGTTCGATACCGCTGCCTGGCAAACCGCGATCAGCCGGTCATAATCATCTTCCTCACGTTCTCCGCAGACGACTTGGTGCCCATCAACAAGCTGTTGCAGGCGAGCTGTCGCTCGTCGTCCGCAAGGCCATTCCTTTCGGTCAGCGCTACTCTTGCACTTTTGGCCAGCCTCCGGTGCGTCGATGCCGTGCAGTCGATAAGTGACATCGCCGATCTTCAACGTGTCACCGTCGATCACCACAACATCAGCCACGACCGGGCTAATCCACAATGCTAGGCCGATAGCGAATATCTGTAGGAGATTGCGTAAGGGCGTCATCATTGCTCGCACTTTCAACAGCTGATCCGTGGCCGTTGCCTTTGCGCTTTCGGAGTTTTTCTAGAGAAATAAGGGGGTTGTGTTCTTCAGGAGTAAGTAGAAAACTTCCATAAGATTAGCGGTCAACGGAAGGAGCACTTCAAATGGGGGGTAAAGACGCTTCGGAGAAAGCATTCGACGCGCCAGAGATGGAGATTGAACCGAGTAAACTCGCGGACTTCGAAGCTCGTTTAGATCGGCTGGAGAATTACGTCGCACTCATAGCCGAACCAAATGCAAAGAAGAAGGACCCCAATCGCCCAACGTTCGATCGCATTGCAGACAGGCTGGAATCGAGCGCTTTCACTCGTGTCTTAATTTCAGCGGGCGCCGCTCTAGCGATTTTTTCGTTTGCAGGCATTGTCGCGACGGCTTGGGGCATTCGTCTGCAATATGAGGCAATGGAAGACGACAAGGTCGCCAGGGCCTGGCAGTCGCTGGCAACGATTGGATTGGGAAACGCCGGGAGAGCGGATGCTATAAGGCTTATTCACGAAAACGGGGAACCGCTTACCGGAATCAACATTGGAGGAGAAACGAGGCGGAAAAGCGCAGAAATCCCCAACTTGAAGCTCGATTCAGCGAAAATAGGCGACAGCGATTGGCGCAACGTTTATTTTGCTGCCGTAGATCTAAAAAACATCCATTTTTATCGGATGTATTTGGATAAATCGACTTTGTCAGGATCAATGGAAGCGGTTGAAATTGCTTGGACTTCCGCTGTAGGTTCTCGTTTTGGGGTCCATGCCAATTCCCAATTGTCGATACATGCGTCTGTTTTTGATGAATCTATTTTCGGTATAGAGGTTGGTCGGGACTTGGATGGTGAGGCAGCTAATTCTGGAGGAAAGGAGAGTGGTAGCGTCCCGGTGGACTCCGCGGAGTTATTGAAGAGGACTCTAAGTGCCGCAGGGGACATTATCACCTTCGACAACGTTTCATTGCGATGTGCATTGATGCCAATCGAGCATGCAGTGAATTTCAGATTTGAAAGTTCCAACCTGAGCGGTGCGTACATCGGCGACCCCTATTTCTTTGACGAGGAAGGTCTCCCAGAGTCAGCCTTTGCGCGGATTTCATCTGACGAATGGCAGAAGTTTCAGGGCGCCTGGTATTTTTCAGACAATCCGCCTGTAGGAGTCCCAGATGAATACCTTAGAAAATATTTTGTCTCGTATGATCGCAAAAAGATAATTAGTCAGTGCAACAAATATGAACCAAGAGCTAGGGAACCAGATCCGTTTTCATTGCTGGATGGTGTTGATGGAATTGAGTCTGCCTGCGTCTCGCTTGCAAGAAAAGCCAATGCGTGTGAAACGGTCTACCCATCAAGTTCTTTGTATATGGTAGGGAGCTGGGTCCAAGACAGTGAGGAAGAACAATAGGGGCATCACCCCATAATGCGTCCCATCGACAGCGAAGTCCGCAGCCACCTCTTCGGTCTCAATTGTCTCACGAACAGGTCCCTAAGGTGTGCAGAGGTGAGGGAGACGAAAGAAATCTCACAATAAAATCAAAGATCTGTTGACATCCCTGACCTTTGGGTCAGGCGGCTGAAATTAAAGGATTTGTCTCACATTTTGCATTTCTGCCGGGGTCACCATCGATCTGTTGTTCGACCCGAAGACATAGGTAGCAGAACGTACCTAAGACATAGATGACAACCTCGTGCCGAACGGGTTGTCGATGGTTTGCAGCGTTCTTTGCTCCAGGTCGATGTGTCCCAGATCATAGTGCATGAAGCTGACTATCAAAGAACGTCATCGGCGACACTGCCTGGAAGACTTATCATGGCGACAGTGTCATGTTGGTTGGCAGCCAAGTTCAGTCGCTGGTGGCGCGGATGTTCAGGCAAGATCGGGCATGATCCGACAGGGCGTTGGTTGCCCGGGCAATGCTCGGCTCTTAGTGGAAGAAGTTGGCGCAGGTCTCCGCCAACCCAACTGGCAAATTTTACCATTTTTCAGAGTGGCCAGATTGGCTAGTTGAAGCACCGTGTCGCTAAACGCAAAGCTGGTTGCAAGCGCTAATCCTCACCGTGTAATCTGACGCAGATGCAACCAATAGGCAGGCAATATGAGCGTCATTGCCATGCGAATTGACGGGATTATCAGAGCTAGATTGGCACCCTTGCTCAAAGAGGCGCGCTTCAAGAAACAAGCGCGCAACTTCCGTCGTGCGCATAACGACCACACGGACGTCATCAATGTCCAGGCGTTCCGCTACAATGATGCCGCTCATGGGCGATTTACGGTCAACCTAGGCGTCTACTACCCAGCCATCGTCTATGAGTATCTGTCCGACATCCTGTCCCTTGACGTACACGACGGCAAGGGTGCGGCCGTAGCGGTCTTTCTTTCTGCCGTCCTTCGGGTCACCGGGATCCATAACCAGCCAGTCTTGCTCGGTCAGAAGAAGTTCATACAGGCGCTGTTCAGCCTTCAGGCCAAGCTGCCGCTCTGTCTCGCATTTGGCCGTTCTTGTTTCTGGTGCGTCTATATTGGCAATGCGAATGACCTGTTCGTGGGGTCGCCCTACGAACATGACGAAGGTGTCGCCGTCTATGACACGAAGATTGTCACCCCATTGAGCCTGTACGGGGCCAAGAAGGGCAAGAGAGATCAGGGCGGTGATTAAGGTGCAAATCTTCATGCGTGCAACCTTAACACACAGTCACCTTCGTTTTGGAAATCTCACGTAAGTGATTGATTTTTGGTTGCCTCAAATTAGGTGCTTTCGAAGTTAAATTATTGATTTTAAATTGACAAAATGGGAATCATAATCCACGTGTCGGAGGTTCAAGTCCCTCCCGCGCTACTAATTATTTCAAGGTCTATACCGGTCACATGGTTTATACCTAATTCCGGACACTTGGTTTACAGGGTGTCCGGGGCGAATTGGTTTGTCGCGGGTTCGACGCGATCTTCGTTGGCATCGAAAAATCTAGATCGTTGTTGAGGAATGCCTTTCTCGACGCTGCTTCGCATCGCGTGCGAGGCAATGAACAAGCCAGATCTGGTTGTCGACCTCTCTTATGCCCAGGACCTGGCCTGCGTGCGCGGTGACCGTATTCTGCTGACCCACGATGTGCCGCGCATCGGCGCCGGCTTCGGCCGGCTGAAGGCGGTCGACGGCAACCAGGTGACGCTGACAGCGGCGGTCGAGCTTGGTGAGGATCGCGACCATGTGCTGCGGGTGCGACTTGCGGACGGAACCAGCGTTTTGCGCCGCATCGCCACGGCCGGCCCGACCAGAACCGAAACGATCGAGCTCGTTGCCGACCGGCTGGCGCCGAGGATCGAAGCCGGTGACCTGTTCGCCTTCGGTGTTGTTGACCAGGAAAGCCGGGTGTGCCGGGTGCGCGCCATCCGGCCGACCGGTGACTTTGCCGCAACTCTGGAGCTGGTGGATGACGCGACACCGGTTTATGAGGCCGATCGCGGTGATGTGCCGGCGTTCAAACCGAATATCGAACGGCCGGCGGACCCCTTCGCCTATCCGCCGAAGGCGCTGGCCGGCTCGCCCTTCGTCGAGACCGTTGATGGAGTGCTTCAGGCCGGCGTCAACTTGTCCTGGACACCACCGCCGGCGTCGGGCGTGGTGGCCTATCTCTACCAATATCGCAGCGAATCCGGTGAGTGGAGCAAGGTCCACCGGGTGAGCGGACCAAAGGCGACGGTCCAAAGCGTGCTCCCCGGCCGCTTCGAGTTCCGCGTCAAGGCGGAGTTTGCGGATGCCATCTCGCGCTGGTCGGTGCCGTTCCTGGTCGATGTCGGGGAACCGAACCGCGGGCCGCCGGACGTGAGTGTCGAGCTCGCCAACATTCAGGACGACATCAAGGATGTGTTCGACGCGGTCCGCAACGAGCTTGACGATATCGGGCGCAATGTCGATTTGCTGGGCGCTGCCGCCGGCGCGACGGACGCGGAACAGGCGCTGCAGACGGCCGCGGTGCGTGCCGAAACCGACCGAACCAGGGCGCTGATTTTCCAGGAACGCGAAGTGAGAGCCGACGAGGACGCGGCGCTTGCGCGGACGCTGGACGGGGTCGCGGCCGAAACCGAGGCGGCGAAAGCACTGGTGACCAATGAGCGCAAGGCGCGGGCCGAGGAAGCCAGAGCGCTGGCCCAGACAATCGAAGCGGTCAAGGCAGCGTCCAGTGAATCGCTGGCGAAGGGGCTGATGAAGATCGAAGCCTCCGCGGCGGGCGGCGATGCCAATGCCGCCATCACCTTCTTCGTGCGCGCCTCGACGAACGAGAGTTTCAAGGAAGCCGGCCTGCGCCTGGAGGTCTTTACCGAAGGCGGGGTTATCCGCAGCCGGACGGTGCTGCGCAGCGATCAGTTCGTTATGACCGACGGCAATCGCAAGCATCTGCCGTTCACGTTCGAAAACGGCCAGGCAAAGCTTCAGGTGGCCAATATCGGTCGCGTCACCAGCGGCTTCGTGGACTCAGAAAACGGTCTCATGACCATCGATCTGACCAACGGACGAATCGTCGTGAGAGACAGGAGTTAGCCCGTGCCGGATCGGCTCATCATGGAACCAGGTCGCTTGCTGCTCAGCCGCCCCGGCTTCGCCGCCCGGCCGAACATGCCGCACCGGGAGAAGGCCTTCGACAGCGATTGGGCCTATGCCGGCCTGTTGATCGCCGCCGGATGGCAGAACGATCCGGCGCCACCGCTCGCGCCGCTGTTACCGCATGTGACCGTGTCGGACGCTGCGTGGACCATCCCGTTTCCCGAGTGCTCCTTCATTCCCACCGTCACCATCGGCGTCTACTTCTCGCCCACCTATATCCTGCGGCCAACCGCGAAGCGTCTGTCGCTCATTCGCCCGATTTATTTTCAACCGAACTTCACATTCACCGTCACACAGCGCTCCATCGTCATCCGTCGCAAAGAGTTTACGATCGGCGCTTTCCCATCAACCCGTTACTGGCGCTTCGAGTTCGCCCTCTATTACCAGGTGTTTGGGCTTTCCGGACCATGAGACGTCTCGCTCTCACACCCGACGGCATTTTCGTCTCGCGGCGTGGCTTCGACGCGCTGAACGACCGCTTCGCGCGACTGGTCGATCCGCGCTACCGGATGATGGAACAGCATGCACAGGGCGAAGTTACCTCGATCTTCCAGGACGGTGGCAAAGGCTGGTCTCGCCACCGCGCCGTCTTCCATTTTCCAGTGCTGCCCTATCGGCCCATCCACCACTACGCCATGACCTGGAACAGGGAACCCGCCGACACCGCCCGCTATCCCAACTACCTGTGGTCGGCCACAACCATCGGCTCCGCCGTTCCCGGCGGCGGCGCCATGATCGAACGCGATCACCTGTGGGTCGAGTCGTCGGTCCACACCAACACGAGAGCACCCGGCCTGTTCCGGCTGCGTGTTACCATCATGAAGGCGGATAGCGGGCTATGATCCGAGTTCGAATTGGCAATTGGGGACCAAAATTCCACTTCCGCTGTTCGCGGCCTGGCGTCAGCGCCTGGGAGCTGCCGAACGGCGACGACGCGATATTTCATGAAGACCAGGCGCCTGTCGCGGCGGTCGCGTCCGGAACATGGCACTCGGCCGGCAACGACCGGACCCTGATCCACCTGCCCCAAATCGACGTGGTTCCCTACATGGTGCTGATGAACCCCGGCGACGGCAACGCCATGCTCGACATGCACTACTACGCCGAATGGCAGGCGGGGCCGCGCAGGCTGCTGCTGGTCAACCGGCAGGCCCGCAAGTCGTTCGCCTGGGCGGTTCTCGCCGACGTCGGGGGCAGCGCCGCTCACCAGGCGACCGTCGCCCCCCGGCCAAGCGCATTTGACCGCGGCCGAGCATCCGATGAGGTGGCCCAATTGTTCCGCACCCTTCTTGGCAGAGAGCCCGATGGCCCGGGCCTGAATCACTGGGTCAACGCCATGCAGCGGGGCCTGTCGCTGGAGGCGGTGGCCGCCGCCATGCGCCAGTCAGACGAATTCCGCACCCGAGCAACCGATCAGATCACACAGCTCTTTCGCACCCTTCTCGGCAGAGAGCCCGATGGTCCGGGCTTGAACCACTGGGTCAATGCCATGCAGCAAGGCATGTCGCTGGACGCAGTGGCCGCCGCCTTCCGCCAGTCGCTGGAATATCGGGAACGACAGTAATTATTGACGACGAAGAAGGACGACGACCAATGAGCATCATCAGCAGCGGAACGATATCGATCAAAGGGGGCGGCACAGTTGTCGACGGCCGCGGCACCAATTTCGAGGTATCGCTGGTGTCGGGTGGACTGCTCTTGGTCGACGGCATCGCGGCCTTCATCGAAACCGTCGACTCCGACACCAGGCTCACCCTGACGCGGCCCTGGCCGGGAGCGGCAGTGAAAGATCGCGCTTATGAGATCCAGCGGCAAAGGGCCGAAGCGGCCAGCGTCATCATTGCCAATGACCGGTTGGCGCACGTGGTCGCCCGGCTGCAGGCCGGGACCTTCTTCGATCCCGATGCCGTCGGACCCGTGGCCGGCCGCAAGGAACATGACGCCGCTCTAGCTGGTTTTACCTTTGTGGTGCCATCGGCCGAACCGAATGGCTCGCCAACCGTGTTCCTCAAACTAAGCGACAGACCCGGCGATTGGTCGCCGGGACAGACGTTCCAGGGGCCGCCGGGACCAAGAGGTGCCGGCTATCCCGGACCACCGGGCAAACCAGGCCGTAAGGGAGATGCCGGCAGCCAGGGCAAGCAAGGTGAACCCGGCAAGGACGGCAAGGATGGAAAAGACGGTGTGCCTGGCAAGGACGGTGCGCCTGGTCGGGATGGTAAGGACGGCGTTGATGGCAAGGACGGCGTGCCTGGACGGCATGGTAAGGACGGCGCCGATGGCAAGGACGGCGGCAAGGGTGAGAGGGGGGATCCCGGCAAGCCCGGTCCGGCCACGATCAAGGTCCGGAACGACATTCTTTGGGGGGGTGAGCCGCGGATCAAAAACCTCGGCACCGATGTTAACCTGGACCTGCAGTTTCAGTTACCGGTTCCCAGGCAAGGCCCTCCCGGCAAGGATGGCAGGGACGGTACGCCTGGCAAGGATGGGGCGCCCGGCAGGGATGGCAAGGTCGCCGGTGCGCTGCTGGCCGTCAAGAATCTTGCCGATCTGGATAACCCGGCCAAAGCACGCAAGAACCTCGCTATCGACAAGGTCGACAACACACCGGACGCAAAAAAGCCGCTGAGCGCCGCGATGCTAAAATGGGGCCAGGATCTCAAAACGGAAACCGCCAAATTCTGGCTGGAGCAAGCTGCAGCCTTGTCCGGCAAGGCAGACCGGGCGCACCACCACAACGATCGATATGCCCGGATCGATCATCATCATGACAAACGATACGCCCTTGTCGACCATCGCCACGACGAGCTCTACGCGTTCACCAATCACGACCACAAAGGCGAGTATGCGCCGGTCGACCACAACCACGACAAACGCTACGCGCCGCTGGATCACACGCACGACAACTATGCGTCCGCCAATCACGACCACGAGGGCGAGTATGCGCCGGTCGGTCATGACCACGACGCCCGCTACGCGCGGATCGGTCACGATCACGACAAGCGCTACGCACCGATCGACCACGATCACGGGCAATATGTCACCAAGCCAGAGCTGGACGCCATCGCAAAGAAGATCGACCAGCAACCGGCAGCAAGTGGTCTTCCGGTCGGAGCCATTGCCTGCTTTGCCATGAACACCCCTCCGGAAAACTGGATGGTGGCGAATGGCGCCGCCATCTCTCGATCCCAGTATTCCGAACTCTTCAAAGCGATCGGCACCACCTATGGCAGAGGCAACGGCCGGACGACCTTCAATTTGCCCGAGCTGCGTGGCGAGTTCATTCGGGGGTTAGACATGGGGCGCAACGTGGATCCTCGCAGGAAACTGGGGACGAGGCAGGACCATCAGATCCAAGCGCACAAGCATGCCGTTTCCGTCGGCAGCTATGAGGCCAACTTAGGGTCCAGTAGCCAGGGGTATCCTGCCAACCACGTGCACAGCGGGTTCCGGACAACGGACAGGAACCAAGAGGCTCGAACCGGCGGAGCAAAAGAACTGGTCCACACGGTCGGCGGAAAAGAAACGCGGCCGCGCAACGTCGCGCTGCTGATCTGCATCAAGGTCAAGTGACGGGCCGGACCCAGCAGCACGCAAGGGCGATTCCGGCCCGGTGCGATGGCTCTGTTTGGGGCAGAGTTTGACGGCCCATCGCACCGGCCCAGAAAGGGACATATCACAGCGTGTGTAAACGAAAAAATGAACGAAGGGTTGTGGTTAGTTGCCAGTGAATTCCCGCCGTTCAAATGCGAGGAAAACAGCCTCAAATCGGTCATGCGCCCTCATGGTTCAGCAAAGAAGGAGAGGTCAATGGCAGAGAGTCACCAGCCACAGCCCGTCGCGGTTCACTATTACCATGAGGTGAGCGGCGAATATCTGGGCTCCAGCCCGCTCACCCTGTCGCCGGAAGACGGCACGCCCGTCGTCCCGGATCATACGACGCTGAAGCCGCCTCCGGAGACGGTCCAGGAGGCACACACGGCGGTGTTCGAGAATGATGCCTGGACGCAGAAGATCGACCAGCGCGGCCGCGCCTACTGGATGTCCGACGGCAGCCACGGCGTCATCGAGGAGCTGGGGCAGACGGTGCCCGAGGATGCCCTGGATACGCCTCCCGTGCCGCCGCTAACGGCAACTGACATTCAGGCCGAAGCGGAACGCCGCATCGACGCCGGCACCATCATCGACGGTCTTGTGTTTCGCACAGACGACGCGACCATGATCCGCCTGCGCGGACTTATCGATGCTTTCGACGCCGGCCTGGTGCCCGAGCGCGGCATCTCCTACCGCACCCGCGCCGGCGTTCTTGTCTCGTTCAAGGACAGAGCGACCGCGCAGCGCTTCTACAATGAGGCCAACCAGTACCGCTCAACCGTGCTGGAAGCTTCGGCCCGGCTGCAGGCCCTGGACGTCATCCCCGACGATTTCCACGAGAATGACCATTGGAACCCGCAGCCAACGCAGTAGCAGCCGCTCCGGCGCCCGTACACGGGCACGGCGGCGCTACGCTTGCCTGGGGGCACGGCGGCGCTACGCTTGCCTGGGGGCACGGCGGCGCTGCGCTTGCCTACGGCGACTGTGTCGCCTTCCTTTGCACGGCGGCGCTGCGCTTGCCTGGGGCGACTTTGTCGCCTTCCTTTGCACGGCGGCGCTGCGCTTGCCTACGGCGACTGTGTCGCCTCCCTTCGCACGGCGGCGCTGCGCTTTCCTGGGGGCTTGCCTCCCAGAGGCCAAGTCGAATGTGGCGCAGTCGCGCGAACGCCCTGCATGCAAATACCAGGCAGCCGGCGGATGGCCGGAAGGCGCTGTCCGGATGCATTCATGACACACTGTGGCCAAGCCGAGATGTTCGTCGACATGGGCCGCGTCCACCTGCTGCGCTGCCAAAGCCGCTAACAGTCATGGACATTCGAACCTTCCAGCGCGCTGACCGTTTCCGTCTACCCGGCAGAAGACCGCCTTCTGTGCCTTGCCCGCAACCCGGCGCGCCCGCTCTCTCGGAAGGAGACAGGCGCCCTTATGCCAAGCTCCAAAGTCAGGCACGCCCGGATAGAATGCGAGCAAACAAACCAAAGACCACCATCGCTAACCCGCCTCACGACGATGTGGCCCCCACAGAACCATGTTCAAGAAAACACCCCAGCAGCCTCAACCGATGAACTGCTCTAAAACCCGGTGTCAAAAACCCAAATCCCGACGGCGCGCTACACAGGGCCTCCTTCAGCTTCGTCGCCCAGACCGGCAACCTGGCCGACGCGGCGACGCGCCTGGGCCGCCGATGAAGACAAACACGCTTTCGTTCACTTAGCTCGGTCGCGCCGCTGACCGGATCCGCCTCCAAAGTTCGTAAGCTGAGAGCCGATGCGTTGAATCTTGCTCCAGACCAAGCGCCAGTGCATCGCCAAGCGGTTCGTTGAGGCTGCGCGCCAACTGTTGCGGTGCGCCCTTGCAAATCTCCTCGTCGGAAAATCGTGGCAACTCATCGGGCAGGAGGATCTGGAGCAAAACCTGGGCCGTCGAGTAGATATCCATGGCCGGTCCTTCAGGACCGAAGCGGCTTGAATCCACCGTTTCCGGTGACGGATTCCACTTGGCCTTGTGTTTGCCGGGCTTGAGTTCATCGGTTTTGCGGGTCAGACCGAGATCGCACAATCGAACCCGGATTGGGACGTTTTCGGGCCCCAGCTCCAACAGCGCGTTGTAGGGATTGATGTCCGTGTGCACGAACCCCTCCTCATGCATGAAGTGCAAGGCCTCAAGCATCCCCCTTGCAGAGAGGTAGACGATCAACCGCCGCTCTGCCGGGTCTTCAAACGAGATACGCCCCAGTGCCATGCCGCCGTCGGCAAGGATCAGATAGTACACGCCGTCCAACTCAAATGCCCCATACATATGGACAATTCCGGGACTGGGAAGAGCCTGATAATTGCGGACCTCGTTGGTCCACATCGCATGGCTGCCCTTTGCGTTGTAGACTTTGACGACAAGACGGTTTTGCCAGCTGTCTGTGGCCTTGTAGACCGTGCTGTACCCGCCACGGCCGATCTGGTCGCCGAAAGTTATACGGATCCCACCATAGCGCAGATGCCGATGCGGAGGCGGATCCGGCGCCTCCTGTGTTGGCTCGTCGCTCAAGATCTCGCTCAGGTGAAGATGAAATTGTCTGTGACGTCGATGGCGTTATCGACACCCACCAGACGGATGAATCCGGTGAAATCGCCGTCAGTTGAAGAGATCAGCAGATCCGCTCCGCTATCGTCGAGATTCAATTCGCCCAAACCATTGACGCCAAGCGCCGAAAGGTCCAGCAGATCGCCGGATGGAGCCGTGTCGAAGCCGCTGAAATTCAGGGTGCCGAGCATGGCATCGGTAAAAACGAAGGTCTCTTTGACCAGGTTTGCCCCGTAGTCCAGGTCGCCGGAGCCCAATCGGATCTCGAAACCGCCACCGAAGGCAGCGCCGGTCATGTCCGCGATTGTCTCGCTGCCTGCTGCCATATCGGCGAGGTTGAAAAGCGAGAAGCCCGTTTGTGCGCCGGTCAGCAACACACTGGCCATGTCTTCACCAGTCAACGCCAGCACTTTCAGTCCCGGTGTGTCATTGGCCTCCAATACAATGTCGCCCTTGCCATTGGTTTCAAGGCACACATCGAAAGCGGTGCTGGCGATGTTGTCCAGCTTCACGGTGATGCTGCCCTCATCATCAAGTCCGAGCGGCCCCGGACCCTCCGCCTTGATGTTGATCTCTTCGAGCGCACCGAAGGCATTCGTGGCGCCCTCACCATTGATATCGATTTCCGAAAGCGCCCGGTCCGGTTTGTTCAAGAAAAAGAGGCCAAGGATGTCTATGACTTCGTCCGGCGTCAGCACATCCGATTGCTGCGTGACGATATTGATTGCGGTCAGCGCCTCGAAGGCATTGTCTCCGCCCGAGTGCAGAATCACGTCGGCGTCAAGCCCGGCCTTGACATCCACCGTCTGGAGATTGGCCAGAAAGTTCTCCCCGCCGATCTCCAGAGTCGGATCGAATGGTTGCAGGAGGCCGTTTTCGACCTGGAATTCCGCGAATCCAATGGACGAGAGCGCAATGGTCTGCAAACCCGCCATGAAATTGTCACCGGGAGTTTCAGCAAATTCGAAATCCCGCACCGAGTTCCGGATCTCTATCTCCGCGCCAGGGACTTCCCCATCAAGATCATCTCGCAGCTTGGTCATCTCAACGTTGAGAGAGGTGACGAGCGGGGCGAAATCATCAGCTGCACCATTGCGGATTTTCAGATCTGAGATGGCTTCTCCCGCAACATAAATCTCCTGCAACGACTGGAAGTACATCGCCTCAGTCTCGACCGAAATCGACAGGCTGGCGCCGGAGTTTTCACCGATCACCTTGATCGTCTTCAGTGATGGCATGAAATCCGCAACGTTCTCATCTTCCACCAGAACGGAATGCGAAATCGATAACGACGCATTCCCTAAATGGTTGACGCCCTTCACGAAGATGCTCTCCAGTGACGGCATGAACAGGATGTCGCCGGAGGCCGAAATGGACATCGTTGCTTCGCCCGTCGGCGCCAGCATGGTGATCGTCTTGAGCGACCGCATGAACTCGACCGACTCTGTGCCGTTGAAATCCGGACTGACCGAGAACGTCAGGCTGGCACCCCTGGCAAAGCTGGCGCTCCCGCCGAATTCGGCGCCAGATATGTAAATGGACTCAAGGTTCTCCATGAAATCGGCACCGCCGGAATAGGACACCGAGATACTGGCCTCCGCTTCCTCGGAGATCACGCGGATCGTTTTCAACGAGCGCATGAAACCGTTGCCGAGACTGTTGTCGGGCAGCGGCGACGTATTCACGCTGGCCGAGAACGAGAGTCCGGCAAACTCCTTTGCCTTGATGGAAATGGTCTGCAGCGATGGCATGAAATCGTTGCCGCCATCGTTCGATGCGGAAACTTCAACGTTTTCATCGTGCGACATAACCCGGATCGACTTCAGCGACCACATGAAGCTGTCGCCGAATACGTCAAGCCCTTCGCCGCTCTCGTCTTCCTGCTGATTGTTGTCGAACGCAACTTTAACCGACGCTTTGGCCTTCGCTTCGATCGTCTGAAGCAGCGAAGCAAAATAGTCGCTGCCAAAATTCTGGAATAGAAGATCTGTGCCGACGACCTGATTATCGTCTTCGGGACCCACCTCGGGAGAACCGGGTACTTTGGAGTCGACACTCACCTCTCTGAGAAAGCGGAAAGGAAAATTGACGGGCCCATCAGGTAGGTTCGGTGCACGAAATGTGACATCGGTCGTGTTTGCACTTGCCCATAATGACTGCAGGCCATTGGGGTTAAATGACTGCCGACCATATTGGTAATAGTTAGGAATGCCTGTTTCGTCCTCGAAAACGCCAGTGAACGAACCGCCAGCGTGAACGAAAAGCCACAAACTCGTGGCCTCATACGGGTCTAGGGTGACATCACCCCCCGTTACGATGTTGTCAATCCATGGTGAAAAATAGGATCCACGGCCACCGTAACCGAAAGGGCCGCCAAGAAATTCAGGGGTACCGCCCCACCAGCCGGGGCCGTATCCACCCGCAGCGAAGCCTCCATAGCTGTTTTGGCCGTAACCGCCTTGGGCTCCGTATTGAGGATAGTTAGCCCCCGAAGATGCGTACGCGTTGTAGCGCATGGTTTTTTCACCACCTCTGATATGTAAGTCCCGCCTGGAATCCGGCTAAGGAACACCCCTCCGAGATTGCTGCCTAGACAGCGAATCTGCAATGACTGACCCTACCTACCACCTAAACCATTTGCAAGAATTGCGAAATGACGCTCAACCGCAGATGAACACTCGCGTGACCGGTATCTTTGGAGGCTGAGCCGGGGTCGCTGTCCAAGCGATGTGTGCTCGGAACTGGTTCATCAACGCAGAGGTAAAGGTCGTGTCCATGCGTCTCGGCGGCATCAGCCCGGACACTGCGCAGAAGCTGGTCTGCTTCTTCAACGAGGGCGAATGGTCCCATCAAGAGCTGTTTGATAAACTTGTGGGTTGGCCTTGGAAACGAACCAGATCGGCGCGGCCAGCGGTCTGATCAAGAGTCAGGTTTGAGCCCAACTGCGTAGTGTGGCAAGTTGTGCAAGTGTTTCTTGCGTATTATTCCGCTGGCTACCGGTTAAGCAATGGCATTGGTTTACGTCATCCAAATAGCAGGCCTTGCCCTTACAGTAGTGGGTTTTCTTGGGCTTGGTGACGTGCTGGAAAAAAACTTAGGTAAATTTCGCAGAGAACTCTTGCGAGAGTTGCCCGAGTCGCTCAAACGCAGCACCGGTTTTTGGCCTGCCTTCCGCGCTGAAATGTCCAGAAAAATCAAAGAAGAGCTTGAGGAGTTATCTGATCCGAAACAGATATTCACCGATGACTTTCGCGGCCGATACATTAAGTATGGGGTACCTGCCATATTGTTATTGTTTGTCATAACGTTTTGGTGGAAGGATGGCAGCCTGTTTTGGGCAATTGTATTTGTGTCGCTCTTTGCAATCGTGGGCTTTGCCGTAATCTGGGTCCAATGGACGGTAATCTGGTTCGCGATCGAATACGTGGTTTGTTATGTTCTCTGGCGCGTCCTTCATCTGCTCAACAAGGCACCAAGCGGCGTAGTAGGTTCATTGGGTCTGATTTTTGCCATCGCACCCTTCATCATAGAATACCTCGCAAACCAATAGCTCTGCTCCATCACCTATTCGTCCGTCCAGCCGTATTTGCTCTTCAGCTCGCCATCCCGAAGTGCTGGCGGTAGGTCGGGAGGCCAGAAGGCTAGGGCTTCGTCTTCGCCCATTGGGGCGCTCCTACTGTTTGCGTTCCTGTTTTTCAACAAGCATCAGTTTTGCTCTTCCAGGTCTCACTCACCGGTGACATCGTTCGCGAGCCGCAGAAGATCAAGCTTGGCGAGCCAAACGAGCGAGCGCAGGCACAGTTCTTGGCGTGCTATCGGCAAAGCTGCAATGAGTTGGCCCGCCTCCTTGGGACCGCTTTCGAGGCTCGTAAGCAAGGCTTGAATTTCCTCCACTTTCGGCAGCATTGGGCCAGCGAACACAACCATTCGCAATTCCAGATACTGCTTCAGTCGCTGCATTGCCTCTTCGATCGTCGGATCGCTCAATCTGACCATGGTGTCGCGTGTGAGTGCAGTTGTGGGATAGCCCGAAAACACTCGGAATGGATCCATGCGGGACAGGGAGCGATGCTTCTCTTGGTGAGGCAGGTTGCTCTTTCGAATTTCCGCAAGTTCCTGCCAAAGCTGCTCATACGCACCAAGAATGATCGTCCAATCGTAAACCTCCCGAGCACGTCGCCTGCCGGCCTCACCGAAACGAAGACGCGTTTCCGGCGACTCCAGCAGAGTGGAAATTGCCTTGGAAGCGGCCTCGACATCGACTGCGGCAAAGGACGAGGTGTACGCGAGGTGCCAGTCGTATGTGTCAATCTCAAGGGCATGCCTTCGTGCAAGGTCCTCACCGAGGCCAGCCATGGGAGCAACTGTCGGAATACGAAAGCCGTCAACGCCATCGCGTACGGTGTCCCGGTAACCGTCCCAATCACTGACCACGACTGGCAGGCCGGCGGCCATCGCCTCGACCGGCACTATGCCAAATGTCTCCTGTATGTTGTCGACCAGGCTGCAAAGCATGTCGGCGCTTGCCCAGGCCGCTTGCCGGTCCGGCGCAGACCGGCCGTCCAAATCAATAACCCGTATTGACGGGCAGGCCACACGCCGCGCCTCGGCAAAGGCCTGCGCCACATTTTCGGAGGTGTGCCACCCGCATTCTATCAACACAGTCTTGCGGCCTGTCGTACGTCGACGGGACTGAGCCCTCTCCAAAGCTTGATACATTGCCAGTGGATGAGCCTTCGCATGAAATGACAGCCTGCCGATGAAAAGCACAACGTCCTCGTCGTCGCGAATTCTCAGCTTGGTTCGTGCCTCGGACCGCTGGTCCGGCGTATAATCAAAGTCTTGAGTGTTCAGGCCGAGGGGTATCACCGGCAACTTTGGTAGCGGGATCAGTTTTGCCCCCAAACGCTCAGTGAGATAACGCGCCTGAGCATCGAGCACAGTCTCTACGCTGCTGCGCACTGCATTGCTGGTGCAGATGAGCGCGTCCCAAGTTTCAATCGGTGCAGTTAGAAGGTCCACAAGACCATTCATCACGCGGCCAGAAGCGATTGTGTGGGTAATACCGCAGAGACTCCACGACCTGGCTCCAAACCACGATCTTTGCCATGCATTTCTGGAAAGGTTTGGGCCTGGCCGAAACAAGGTTCCGGGCTTGCTGAGATCCGCCAAGTGATCTTTATTGATCACGCGAACGCCTCCCTTGTTGCCAAGCGAGCGCATCATCTCGGTAAAGGCTTCTCCTTCAGCTGGCGTATCCACGAACGCCCACTTTTCAGCGGCGGGTTGAGAGCGCACAAAAGCGCGCAGAAACGACTCTCCAGCCGCATTTCGACCCATAAGCTTTTTTCCCGACGTGGAGTAAGCATCGGACTGGTAGTAGATCGCGGCTGTCACCATTTCTCCATTCGTTTAAGGGTTTGCCGTGAACCTGTTAGCTTTCCATCACGACTTCACAAACCTCGCCGTCCTCGAAACGCACAGACAGGACATAGTCAGTCGCGTTCTTCGGCAGACTAAAATCATAGACATCAATCATACCGTCTTTCTCGGAACTCCAGGCATTCACCAACACAAGCGCATCAAGCATGGCTGGCGCATCCGGCGAAGGCGATCCGAATTCCCTTATCCAATAGTCGTCATCCAATTCTTCCAGGTGATGGGATACGAAGGGCCGAACTCGTCGTCTCCATACAACGATCTGATTTTGGCCCAAGCGGCGGCTTCTGGCGGCTCGATGACCTCGTTGGGCATCGTCTCGGCTCCTCCCGTTTGTGATCGAAGCTCGCTCTGCAACCTTTGAAAACTCACTCGGATGAGATTCGATGTAGTCCACTATGCGCTTTAACATCTGCTGCCACCAAAGTTCCGGAGGCCAGTACATACGAGATTGGTGAGGCTGACGAGAGGGGGTGGGGCTCATCACAAAATGCTATGGCTCTCGTCTACCAGACCATGGCGAGCCAAACCTTCGTCAACGCGTATCTGTCTTCCAAGTATGCGGCTTCAACGCGCGCATTTTTGACCGCGAACGAGGTCTTCTTAGCTTCCTACTCTCTCTTTACCCTCAAAAGGCGATGCCTATTTTGAGCCCATTGGAAGCGGCATATGAAAACGATAGGTTGCGTCTTCCCTCGACACTCGGACGGAGGCGATGTCCCGTTCCAAGAGTGTGCGGGTGCATTCCCAATCGAAGCCGACAGGAGAACTGCTTTGCGCCGCTGCCTATTGGACCCGAAACTTTCTATCAGCAACATACTCGCCATTCTGGCGGTAATAGCCGCACTATCGGCCGCCTGGCATCAGTTGACCACCCGGGTAACCATCGTCGAACTTGCAGTGGAGGATCTCGAATTCAGAATGGAAAAGCTGGAACAAACCGGACTAGGCCAAGCCGGTTCAACCATCGAGCCACTTGATTTGCTCCGTTGGAAGCGTGCCGGTGCTTAGTGGCTGCGACCAGGCAGCCACCATCGCGGCTCCTGTCGCTTCACAAAATACCCTGGCCGCCAGAGACGCGCGTTTCCACATTCCAAAGCAAGATCGAAAGCGGGAACACCGCACATGGCGTCTGAATTAGTTTAACAATTTCAGGATTTTGTACGGTCAATATGGCGGAGAGAGAGGGATTCGAACCCTCGAGACGGTATCACCGCCTACACACTTTCCAGGCGTGCGCCTTCAACCACTCGGCCACCTCTCCGGATATCGCGCCGGTCGCTGGAAAGCAGGCCGGAACGGCGCGCACTATAGTCAAGACGGATGCCGGATCAACCAGAATCTGACGCTTTGATGACAAAGGTTGCGTTGTGGCGAATCCGCCGTGCCACCTGCGACGGTGGAAGCCCTCGCCGATATCGAGCATGTGATTTCCACGACGGGCTTTTTTGCGCTATGAACCGTGCTTGCTGCCTTCAGGGCATGGGGATCGGCCACCGCGGTCGGATACCGAAAAGGCCAGCGCAACACAATTGACGTCACGGATGGGAGTGGACGACCACCATGAGATTCCTGTTGCGCGCGATCAGTATGATCGCTCTGGTTCTTGCGGTCATTGCCGGCGTCATTGACGCGATCAAGTCGGTGGCCGCCTCACAGGTGGTCATGGAGCCTTTGGGCAACGCCTGGTACGCCATCAGCCCGGACACGCTGAACCTTGCCCAGGCGGTGATTCAGCGCAACGTGCATCCCTATCTGTGGGATCCGATCATCCAGTGGGTCCTGCTGCAGCCGACCTGGGCGGTGTTCCTGGTGCTGTCGCTGTTCTTCTACCTGATCGCCTGGCGGCGGCCACGACCGGCCGGCCGCTTCGCCGCGCGCTAGACGGCCGCCCGTGCCCGCGCTATCTGTCGCCTTGGGTTGCAATATGGAGTGAGACGATGTTCGGCCTTGACCTTATGAGCAAGAAAACGACAATGCCAACCGCCGAGAACGCCCTGCCGGGCCGCAGCGAACCGCTGCCAACGGCCAGCCATCACTTCGTCAACGGCAATCCGCTCAAGGGGCCCTATCCAGACGGTTTCGAAAAGGCACTGTTTGGCATGGGGTGTTTCTGGGGCGTGGAGAGGATGTTCTGGCTGCGCCAGGGTGTCTGGGTAACCGCTGTCGGATTTGCCGGAGGCATGACTCCAAATCCCACTTACGAGGAAACCGTCACCGGACTGACCGGCCATACGGAAGTAGCGCTGGTGGTCTACGACCCGGCCGTTATCAGATACGGCAGCTTGCTCAAGATCTTCTGGGAAGGTCACGACCCGACGCAAGGCATGCGCCAGGGCAACGATGTCGGTACGACCTATCGGTCAGCCATTTACGCCTACGGGGACGAGCAGTTGCACCAGGCAAAGCAGAGCCGCACCGATTACCAGGCTGCGCTCGACCATGCCGGGTTTGACCACCAGATCACCACGGAAATCGTCTCCGCGCCGGAGTTCTATTTCGCCGAGGACTATCACCAGCAATATCTTGCCAAAAATCCGAACGGCTATTGCGGCGTCAGGGGAACCGGCGTTTCCTGCACAATGGGCTGACAAACCCGGGCTGGCACGCCCGCAGACGGGGCAATGTCGCTTCAAAATTGATCATACGATCAAAAATTTGACCTTGTGAGCAAAGGCGGTTAGCTTCGATTTTTAAGCATGCTCCACAAAGCACTCATTTTGTGCGTGATCTTTGCAAAAAGCCGTGCAAGGATAAGCGCAAGTCTAGCCGGGTTCCGGTAAGAAAGGCTTCATTTGCGCCGCGCCAAAAGCGGTAGAGGGACAACAAACCAAACGAACAAAAGGGTTGGGAAACATGAAGAGAACACTCCTCAGCATTCTTGCAATGGCCGCAATGTCGGCAACCGCACTGGCTGCCGACATCAAGCCGGCAATCATCTACGACCTGGGCGGCAAGTTCGACAAGTCGTTCAACGAATCCGCCTATAACGGCGCTGAGAAGTTCAAGGCCGATACCGGCATTGCCTATCGCGACTTCGAAATCCAGAACGATGCACAGCGCGAACAGGCGCTGCGCAAGTTTGCCCGTGACGGCAACAATCCGATCGTCATGGCCGGTTTCTCCTGGGCAGCAGCGCTCGAGAAAGTGGCAGCCGAATATCCGGACACCAATTTCGCCATCATCGACATGGTCGTTGACCTGCCGAATGTGCGCTCGGTCGTCTACAAGGAGCAGGAAGGCTCTTACCTGGTCGGCGTCATGGCCGCCAAGGCTTCCAAATCCGGCACCGTCAGCTTCGTCGGCGGCATGGACATTCCGCTGATCCGCAAATTCTCCTGCGGCTATGTCGGCGGCGTCAAGGCAACCAATCCTGATGCCAATGTCCTGCAAGCCATGACCGGCACAACCCCGGACGCCTGGAACGACCCGGTCAAGGGCGGTGAGATCGCCAAGTCCCAGATCGCTCAGGGTTCCGACGTGGTTTATGCTGCAGCCGGCGGCACCGGTATCGGCGTGCTTCAGGCCGCTGCCGATGAAGGCAAGCTGAGCATCGGCGTCGACTCCAACCAGAACGGCCTGCAGCCGGGTTCGGTTCTGACCTCGATGCTGAAGCGTGTGGACGTCGCCGTCTATAATGCGTTCAACGATGCTAATGACGGCAAGTTCTCCTACGGCTTCAACGTGCTGGGTCTCGCCGAGAACGGCGTCGACTATGCGATGGACGACAACAACGCCAAGCTGGTCAGCCAGGAAATGCGCGATGCTGTCGAGCAGGCGAAGTCGGACATCATCACCGGCAAGATCAACGTGCACGACTACATGTCGGACGAGAATTGCCCGTACTGATCGCCGTATCAGGCTAAATCAAAGAGCCGCCGGGTTCCGCCCGGCGGCTCTTTCTTTGTGTTCAGAACGCGTCCGGAAAATGCCGTGGCCAACGCCATGGCAGGACCACAACGATATCTCCTCGAAGCGACAGGCGGTCGTGATCGCGCTGGCGGGAAAGCCAGGCGTCGCCGGCAGCCATAATGCGACGGGCTGTCGCGGGTGTCACAGCATCGATCGCCGCCGCCTCGCTTGCCCGCGCCTTGACTTCGATCAGCGCCACAAGGTCGCCGCGTCGGGCGATCAGGTCGATTTCGCCAGCCTTGGTTCGAAAGCGGCGGGCGACGATGCGGTAGCCCTTCAGCATCAACGCGGCCACAGCCAGATATTCGGCAAAATGGCCGCGGCGATAGGCCCTCCGGCGCGAGGCCCGCTCGGCCTCGCCGCTCATCCGGCTTCGTTCTTCATCGCGAGCAGCCGCTGGTAAAGCTGCTTTCGGGGAAGGCCGGTCCGCTTCGCCGCCTCCGTGGCCGCCTTTGCCGGCGAGTGATCCGAAAGCAGGTGGCGCAGCAGATCATCGGCATCTTCCTCGGATACCTGTTGCGGTTCGGGTGGCGCGATCACCAGCACGATCTCGCCCTTGACGTCGGAATGCGCGTCATAGTGCTCGGCAAGCTCGCCCAGCGATCCGCGCCGCACCTCCTCGTACATCTTGGTCAGTTCCCGGCAGACAGCTGCACCGCGATCGCGGCCCAGTACGTCGACGCAGGCCAGCAGGGTCTTTGCCAGGCGATGGGGCGATTCGAACAGCAGCAACGTCGCGGGCACACTGGCAATCTCTTCAAGTCGGGCGCGCCGGGCCTTGTCCCTCGAAGGCAGGAACCCGGCAAAGAAAAAGCTGTCGCTGGGCAGGCCGGAAGCCACAAGCGCGGCGAGCGGCGCCGAAGCTCCCGGAATGGGAACAACCCGCAAACCCTTCTCCAACGCCTGTTCGACCAGCCGGAAGCCGGGGTCGGAAACGAGCGGTGTGCCGGCATCGCTGACCAGTGCAACGCTTTTGCCCGCCTCCAGAGCTTCCAGCAGTCTGGGGCCGACCCGGTCCGCATTGTGTTCGTGATAGGCCGTGGGTTTGGCCGTGATGCCATAGCGCGACAAAAGCACGCGGCTTACCCGCGTATCCTCACACGCGACCATATCCGCAGCCGCCAGAATATCCAGCCCGCGCAGGGACATGTCGCCGAGGTTGCCGATCGGCGTCGCCACCACGTAGAGCGCCGGTTCCAGCGGGCCAGCCTCAATCCGATTGGAGCCTATGTGATAGCTGTTGCGCATCGTTTCTCATGTTTGCCCGGCCCTGCATCAGCTTAGTGCAATCGCGCCGGGACCGCATCCTCGAAAACCCTGAGCCAGCGCCCCGGTTTTGCCCTTTACCCGATGTCTTTAACGCAATACTACAGATGACAACACGGATTGTTCAAAGCTGTAACGCATTGGGAGAATCCGGGCGACAGGCAGGATACTGAACTGACAATGGCATCTTCATCTGGCGGGCGCGCTCGCCGCGGATCGGCAATCGGCCTCTTTTCAGCGCTGCTGCTGCTTGGCGCCTGTCAGTCGGCTGATTACGGCCTGCCGAGCGACAACAGCAGTGCGCCTCAAACAACAGCCAGCCTGCCGGTGAAGACCGGGCCGGCCGCCGGAGAAGTTATCGGTACGGGAGAGACCCGGGTTGCCCTGCTTCTGCCGCGCTCGGCGCCGGGCAATGGCGCGACGATCGCCACCGAATATCGCAACGCTGCGGAACTTGCGATCGAAGCCAGCGGCGCCCAGTCCATGGAATTGGTCATCAAGGACACCGGCGGCACGGCTGCGGGAGCGATCGCCCGTTCCGAGGAAGCGGTTCGCGAAGGGGCGGCCGTCATTCTCGGCCCGGTGTTTTCCGGCAGCGTAACGTCGGCCGCCTCGGTGGCGCGGCCGGCCAACCGCTCCATTGTCGCCTTTTCGTCCGACCCCGCCGCGGCTTCGAACGGCGTCTTCCTGATGTCCTTCCTGCCCGACCAGGTGGTCGACCGGACCATCTCCTACGCATCCGGAGTCGGGCTCACCTCCTTTGTGGCGATCTTGCCGCAGGGCGCCTACGGAACCCTGGTAGAGCGGCAGCTCAAGGCCACACTGGCAAGCCATGGCGGCGTTCTTCTTGGCGTCTCGCGCTACCAGTATTCCAACGAATCCGTCGTCGCCGCGGTGCAAGAAGTCCTGCCGGCGATCCGCGAGGCCGATGCCATCTTCATTCCGGACGGCGGCACGGCACCCACCGCGATCGCCCGCGTGATCCAGAGCGAGGGCGTCAAGCTGCGTGACAAGCGGCTGATCGGCACCGGCCAGTGGCGCTCTGCCAAGCTCGATTCAGCCTACTTGCAGGGTGCGATCTTCGCCGACATGGACCAGGCGAATTTCGAGGAATTCAAGCTGCGATACCGGGAGCGCTTTGGCGCTGAGCCGACCGTCAATGCCGGTCTGGGATACGATGCCGTGACCATGACGGTGGAGCTTCTGGCATCGCGCAACCCGGCGGCGTTTTCCGCCAAGAACCTGGAGAACCGCGGCTTCCGGGGCGTGACGGGAGCATACCGGTTCATGCCGGATGGAAAGTCGCAACGGGCACTTGCCGTCTACCAGATTCAGGAAGGCCGGGCGATTGTGGTCGACGCGGCCCCGCAGCAGCTGGGGCGTGGCTTCGCGCAATACTGACCGTCAGAGCAAAGGGCGAAAAGTTTGCACCATTTGACCGCCCGGCCCGAAGGGTGGCTGCATATCGGCCCATCGGCTGCGTTGCGACGCTTGCCCGACTTCGCGCTGCGCGACGCGCCTGGGAGCCGATCTGCAGCCATCAAATGATCCAAACTTTTCGCCCTTTGCTCTAAACCAGATGGCCGGCCTCCCAGCCGAGCATGGCGCGCTTACGGGTAACACCCCAATGATAGCCGGTGAGCGCACCGGTGCTGCCAACGGCCCGATGGCATGGCACGACAAAGGATATCGGGTTGCGGCCGACCGCCGCGCCCACGGCCCTTGAGGCGCTGGGCTTGCCCAGCCGCCGGGCGATCGAGCCATAGGTCATGGCGGCTCCCAGAGGGATGTCCAACAGCGCCTCCCAGACACGGATCTGGAAATCCGTACCGATCAGAACCACGCGCAGCGGATCTTTCGGGTTCCATCGACCCGGATCAAAAGCGTCAACCGCGTATCTGCCCGTAGTGCCCGGATCTTCCAAATAGGAAGCGCGGGGCCAGCGACCGCACATGTCGGCAAGCGCCGCCGCCTCGCCGCCGGGATCGCAGAACGCCATGCCGGCAAGCCCACGGTCGGTCGCCATGACAAGCGTGATTCCGAAGGGACAGGCATGGAAACCATAGTGGATCGTCAGCCCCTCACCCTTGGCCTTGAATATGCCGGGCGTGACCGCCTCATGGGTCACGAACAGGTCGTGCAGCCGGCCCGGACCGGACAGCCCGACCTCGTGGCTGGCATCCAACAGCGGCAGGCCCTCCTGCTGCAACAGCTTTCTGGCACGATCGAGGGTTACGGCCTGCAGGAAGCCCTTAGGGCTCAAGCCGGACCAGCGCGTGAAGGTCTTCTGCAATTGCGTTGCCGAAACGCCCAGCGCATGGGCGAGTTCGTCCAGCGACGGCTGCCGACGATAGTGACGCGTGATGATTTCAAGCGCCCGGCGCACCAGTTCGTAATCCGGATCGGTCTCGGCGCCGACCGGTTTCAGGGAGGCCTTGACGTTCATGCTGTTTGATTCCGACGTTTTGATGATTCTGCCGGCATCAAAGCATGCCGCAGCAACGGCAACCACCCGTTTCTTGCGCTATCGCCTGACGCGTGCGAGAGCGCCCGAGAAGGCGCGGGCAAAGCTTTCGCGGTCATCCGGATTGAGAAACCCGCCAATGTCGGTGGAGCGGCCCTCGCCCGACACGTTCATGCGGGTGATGCCGATCTCGTCGTGACGCGACACCTGGAAACGGGCCCAGAACGGATTGAAGCAAACCTTTCGGCTGCGGCCGGAGGGCGCGATCTTGGAAATCGCCAGTTCGGTGCGCGACACCTTGACGAGTTCGCGCGCCCGCCCCGCACGGTAGTTGAGCGCAAAAGCGCCGAAGATCAGCACCAGGTCCAGTCCCATGAATGCGGCGACCGGCCAGGCGCCAGAAATCGCGAACACCACGCTGTGGGCGATGGTCATGGCGGTCACGATGATCATCAGGATGACAAAGCCATTTCGACCCAGCGACCGGTGCGGCGTGAGAAGCGCTTCGAAAACCGGTGCCTCGTCTGGCGAGACGCTGATGCTGGCATTGCCTTGTGTCATGGTCCATGAATATAGAGGGATTATGCAAAAGCCCCAATCGAAATCCGCGTCCGCCTCGAAACCGAAAAAGGCCTCTAAACCGGCGCGGCGCCGCAAACGTCTGCCCAAGAGCGCCTATTCGCCGCAGGAACTGCAGGAGATTTTCCGGCGGTTTTCGGTTCAGCGGGCAGAGCCAAAAGGCGAGCTTGAACACGTCAACGCCTACACGCTGCTGGTCGCGGTCGTGCTTTCGGCACAGGCCACCGATGCTGGCGTGAACAAGGCCACCCGCGCCCTGTTTGCGGCGGCGGATACGCCGGAGAAAATGCTGGCGCTGGGCGAAGACACGGTCCGCGACCATATCCGCACCATCGGGCTATTTCGCAACAAGGCAAAGAACGTCATTTTGCTGTCCCGGGCACTGCTCGAAAATCATGGCGGAGAGGTTCCAGCGGACCGGGACGCTTTGGTCGCGCTCCCAGGAGTCGGCCGGAAGACCGCGAATGTGGTTCTCAACATGGCCTTTGGCCGGCCGACGATGGCCGTCGACACGCATATCTTCCGCATCGCCAACCGGATGAAGATGGCACCGGGCAAGACGGTCGACGATGTCGAAGACAATCTCCTGCGCACCGTGCCGGAGGAATACCTGTTGCACGCCCATCACTGGCTCATCCTGCATGGACGTTACGTCTGCAAGGCGCGCAAGCCCGACTGCCCGGCCTGTGTGCTCGCCGATATTTGCAAGTCCCGGGAAAAAACCTGCGACGTGCCAGCGGCACTGGTGGCACTATCCTGACTTCAGACTTGTTGCCCTTTGCTCTAGCCAAACCGGTTGCACGGTCTGCCACCCACACCGGCGTCGACGGCAAACAAACCGCCCTCCTGCGGATTGGCGGACAGGTGTTCATCGGTCATGGTGAACCGTGCTGACGTGACATAGAGCGTGTCGAGCGCTTCGCCCCCGAAGGCGCAACTGGTCGGCCAGGAACAGGGCAGGTCGACAACCCGGTCGATGCGGCCGTCAGGGCTGAAGCGCAGCACGCATGATCCGCCAACAACGCGGCAGTTCCAGATGAAACCTTCGGCGTCCATGCAAGATCCGTCCGGCAGGCCGCGTTCAAAACCCGATACCACGGCGGTGCGGTCGGAGAGGCGGCCTGGCGGCATATCCAATGCGTAGCTGTAGATGGCGTTTGCGCCGGTGTCAGCGGTGACCAATCGGCCCTCCGGCGTCCACACAAAGGTGTTCGTGGTACCGAACCGATCCTCACTCAACTCCTCCAGCCGACCATCGGGCTGACAGCGGTAAAGCCGGCCGGTCACCGCATCGGCATCTATCGGCGAACCGTCGGGAGCGAAGTTGTTTCGCATCGTGCCGATCCAGAATGCACCGTCCGGACCGACCACTCCCTCATTCAGGCGGTTGTCCGGCAAGTCCGGCTCGACTTGTGCCAACAACCGAAAGTCATCATCGAAATCCCACAGGCACAGGGATTTCGTCAGTCCGACAATCGCCCCGCCATCGCGGCGCAAACCCACGGATGTAACGAAGTCCGGCGCATGCCAGAGGGTATGCTCACCGGTCTGCGGGTCCAGAGCTTCGATGGTCTTGGCCAGAATGTCGACCCACAGCAGGCGGCCGCGCGCGTCGTCCCAAACGATGCTTTCGCCGCAGATGTTTTCCGCTGGGCGGACCAGTGTGACCGTCATCGTCAGGTTCCTTTTCCGATGGTCGAGTTGACATCGGTCCGAATTTATCCTAGCAATCATATTTAGTAAACCTGTCATACAGGTTTTGTATTTATTGTAGATAAGATTTGAAAATGTCGTCACAAACGCGCAACGAAACGCCCGGTGCCAGCCTTGTCAGCGAAACCATTGGCGAGATCACCCGGCACATCCGCAGCAACGAACTCGGCCCTGGCGACAAGCTGCCAAGCGAGTCCGCTTTGGTCCGCGAGCTCAGCGTGTCGCGCACGGTCGTGCGGGAGGCGTTCCGGTCCCTGGCCGCCATGCGGCTGATCAACCTGTCGGCGGGCAAGCGTGCGACGGTGGCGCATCTCGACCACGGCGCCATGTCGCTGATGATCGAACACGGCGTGCTGACCGAGCAGATCAGCGTGCAGCAGATCTATGACGTGCGCCGAACCATCGAAATGCGCACCGTGACGCTCGCAACGCTGCGTCGCAGCGACAAGGAGGCCCAGGCCATCCTGAACCATGCCCGGCAAATGGCCGAGCATTTCGATGATGCGGAAAAGGTGATGGAGCATGACCTGGCGTTCCATCTGGACATCGCAAAGGCGTCCCGCAACCCGATTTTCGCGATGATCGTTGGCGCATTCCAGGGCGTGTCTCGGCAAAGCTGGCCGGTGGGCTGGCGCAACCGCACCAGCAAGGGGCAGCGCGAGCAGATGATCCAGGTGCATCTCGATATCGCCGACGCCATCGCCGCCGGCGATCCCGTCAAGGCCAGCGAGCGCATGGGCGATCATTTCGACGACAGCGTCAAGGTGCTGCTCGACGCCGGGGTGAGCTGAGACACTGTCATGAAGATCACCGGCTTGGAAACCATCCGCATTGCGGAACGTCCAAACCTGTTGTGGGTCCACGTTCACACCGACGAGGGCCTGACCGGGTTGGGAGAGACCTTTTTCGGCGCCGCGGCGGTTGAGGCCTATCTTCACGAAACGGTGGCACCGATGGTCATCGGTCGTGATCCGCTGGAAATCGACCGTCTGTCGGCCGACCTTGTCGGATATCTCGGCTACCGCTCGACGGGCGTCGAAATGCGCGGCAATTCGGCCTTTGACATCGCCCTGTGGGACCTGTTCGGCAAGGCTTGCGGCCAGCCGATCACCCAGATGCTCGGCGGCTTTACCCGCCAGGACATCCGAACTTACAACACCTGTGCCGGCACCGATTACATCAAGACGACGGGCGGCCAGTCCACCGCCAATTACGGTCTCGAAACGGCGGGCGCCTATGACGACCTCAACGCCTTCATGACATCGGCGGATGAACTGGCGCTTTCACTGCTCGAGGACGACATCGACGCCATGAAGATCTGGCCGTTCGATCCGGCGGCCGACAAGAACCGGGGTCAGTCCATCTCAACTGCTGACCTGAAGGCGGCGCTCGAGCCTTTCGAGAAGATCCGAAAAGCGGTCGGCGATCGCATGCAGATCATGGTCGAGTTTCACCTGATGTGGCAGCTGCTGCCGGCGATCGAGATCGCCCGGGCGCTGGCCCCTTACGGCACCTTCTGGCACGAAGACCCGATCAAGATGGACAGCCTGTCGAGCCTCAAGCGTTATGCAGATGCCTCGACAGCGCCGATAGCGGCGTCCGAAACGCTTGGCTCGCGCTGGGCGTTCCGTGACCTGATCGAGACCGGAGCAGCCGGAATCTTCAATCTTGATATCAGCTGGTGTGGTGGACTGTCGGAGGCGCGCAAGATCGCCGCCATGGCCGAAGCCTGGCATCTGCCGATTGCGCCGCACGACTGCACGGGACCGGTGGTGTTGTGCGCATCGACACACCTTTCTCTCAACGCACCCAACGCACTGATCCAGGAGAGCGTGCGGGCTTTCCACCGCACCTGGTATCGCGACCTGGTCACGGCGCTGCCTCCCATCGAGAAGGGCCGCATCACCGTGCCGCCGGGTCCCGGCCTCGGCCTCGAACTCAATCCGGATCTGGACCGCGTTTTCACCACGACGCGGCGGACCTCCGATTCCGAAGATATCTGAGACGCAACACATCAAGGGAGAGATCAGATGAAGAAACTCATGCAGACCGCCGCGCTTTCGGCATTGCTCCTGGGCGCCACCGCGACCGCCCATGCCGAAGGGCTGAACATCGTATTCACACACCACTCGTCCGCTTCCAACACGTTCTGGCAGGCGGTCAAGAAGGGCTTCGACGACGCCTGCGGTAAAATCGACGCCAACTGCCAGATGGTCTTCACCCAGACGGAAGGCTCGATCGAGCAGCAGGTTGCCAACATGCAAGCCGCACTCGCCGGCAAGCCGGACGCGTTGCTGACCTCGATCGTCGACGACCGGGCGCTCGACGCGGTCATCGAAAAGGCGGTTGCCGACGGCGTTATCGTGATCGGCGTCAATGTCGACGACAGCGAAGGGGCGGCCGGCAATGCCCGCGCGGCTTTCGTCGGTCAGGGCTTTCGTCCGGCCGGCTATTCCTTGGGTCAGGCCATGTCAGCGCATTTTCCGGCCGATGGCCCGATCAAAGTGCTGGTCGGCATCTCGGCGCCCGGTCAAAACTGGTCGGAAGCACGCGGCGGTGGGGTGATGGATTTCCTCGAAGACTACAAGAAGGCCAATCCGGGCCGTGAGATCAGCTGGGAGCGCATCGACAGCGGCACTGACCTCGCAGTTACGGCCGATCGCGTCGGCGCCTATCTGAACGCCAATCCCGACACCACCGCCTATTTCGACACTGGCTTCTGGCACGCCGCCGTGGCTCGAGTGCTGAAGGATCGCGGTGTCGAGCCGGGCAAGGTGCTGCTCGGCGGCTTCGACCTGGTGCCCGAGGTGGTGCAGCAGATGCAAGCCGGCTATGTACAGGTGCAAGTTGACCAGCAGCCCTACATGCAAGGCTTCATGCCGGTGATGGAAGTCTATCTCGCCGACAAGATCGGTCTGGCGCCCGCCGATATCGACACCGGTCAGGGCATCGTCACGCCGGCCGAAGCCGACAGCATCATGACCCTCTCCGCCCAGGGTCTGCGGTAGCGGGCGGCGCGCGATGACAGACCAGACTGAGGACGGCGGGGCGGCAGCGTCCGCCGCCCTCGCACCAAAGGGCAATACGGTGAAACGTCTCCTCAAGATCTCGATGGAGAAGCCTGAACTGGCAGCGTTGGTGCTGCTGGTCGTGCTGATCGTCGTTTTTCAGATACGCTCCGACGGCGTGTTTCTCAGCCCCGACAATCTGCGCGGCATTCTCGGCATCCTGCCGGAGATCGGACTGATGGTCGTCGGCGTGACCGTGCTGATGATCTGCGGCGAATTCGACCTGTCGGTTGGATCGGTTTTCGCATTGATGCCGATGGTCATGGCGGTGCTGCTGGCAGACGGCATGCCATTTGCCGTCGCCTTCACCGCCGGGCTTGCTGCCTGTGCGGCCATCGGATTCATCAACGGCTATCTGACCATCCGCTTTGCCATTCCAAGCTTCATCACGACGCTCGGCATGCTGTTCATCGCACGCTCGCTCACCATCGTCATTTCCGGTGGCTTCCCGCCCCTGTTGCCGACCGATCTGCCGAACTGGCTGTTCACGGTCTTCGTCGGCCCGGGCAACCTGTTCCGCATGTCGTTCCTGTGGTTCGTCGGCATCGCGATCCTCGCATCGCTGATGATGAGCCGCACCAATTTCGGCAATTGGGTGCGGGCGACCGGTGGCTTCCTGCCGGCCGCTCAGGCCATGGGCATCCCGACCGCGCGGGTCAAGATTGCCTGTTTCATGCTGTGCTCGATGCTGGCGGGTTTTGCCGGCATGATCCAGGTTCTGCGCCTCGGGTCGCCGCTTCCGTCGATCGGCGAGGGCTGGGAGTTGCAGGCCGTCGCCGCAGCGGTCATCGGTGGTACGGCGCTCACCGGCGGGGTCGGTGCAGTGGTTGGCGGCGTCATCGGCGCGATCCTGATCCGGGTCATCGACAACGGCCTTGTGCTCAGCAAGGTTGACGCCAATTGGTTCAAGTTCGCCATCGGCTCGCTGACGATCTTCGCAGTCATCGTCAATGCCTGGCTGCGCAAGCGTGCCAAGGCCATCAAGGTGGAGACGTGACGATGGCCGGACCGATCATCGCGGTGCGCGATCTGCACAAATGGTATTCGGGCGTCCACGCTCTGAAGGGCGTGTCGCTGGACTTTGCTCCGAACGAAACGGTTGGACTGGTCGGCGACAACGGCGCTGGCAAGTCGACCCTGATCAACATCCTGTCGGGCGCCCAGACGGCAAGCGACGGCGAGATTTCCATGGACGGTCGGCCGGTCAACATCCGCACGCCGCGCGACGCCATGGATCTGGGGATTGAGACGATCTACCAGTACAACTCCATGGTTCCGACCATGAGCATCGCCCGCAACCTGTTCATCGGCCGCGAACCGATGAAATATTCCCTGTTCGGGCTCGGCGTGATGGATCGCCGTCGGATGGCAGACGATAGCGTCAAGGCAATCGCCGATGTCGACCTGCACCTGCGCTCGCCCGACGCCCTGGTCGGGGAGCTCTCGGGCGGGCAGCGGCAGGGCGTCGCCATCGCCCGGGCGATGCACTTCAAATCGCGTGTCCTGATCCTTGACGAGCCGACCAACCACCTGGCCGTCAAGGAGACCAACAAGGTGATCGGCTTCGTGCGCGGCCTGAAAGACCTCGGCATCACCGGCATCTTCATCAGTCACAACATCCACCATGTGTTCGAATGCTGCGACCGGATCGTGGCCATGGCGCGTGGCGAGGTGGTGTTGGACGAACGGGCCGACGAGACCTCGATGGATGCAGTTCTTGACGTACTTTGACGGAGGATGACATGGGCAATCTGGCCGGCAAAACCGTGCTTTTGACTGGCGGGCTTGGCACTCTCGGCCGGGCTCAGGCAAACAAACTCTCCAGCGAAGGTGCCCGGGTCATAGTGCTCGACCGTCCGGAAAGCGAGGACGCCACCGCCCGTGCGGCCGCGCTCGGCGACGGTGTCGAATTCTTCGGCTGCGATCTCAACCGCCTGGCCGAGGCCGAAGCGGCAGTTGCCGGAGAGGCCGAAGCCATGGGTGGCGTCGACATCCTCATCAACAATGCGGCGCTGATCATCAACAAGCCGCACGAGGATTTCTCTCTGGAAGAATACGAGGACCAGATCCGCGTCAATTCTTCCGCCGCATTCGCGCTGACCCGTGCCTGCTCGCCTGCTATGAAGCAGCGCCGATACGGCAAGATCGTCAATTTCACCTCGGTGACGCTGACCGGCCAGTGGGACGGCTACGTGCCTTACGTCACTTCCAAAGGTGCCATGCTGGGGCTGACAAAGTCGCTGGCGCGCGAACTCGGCCCGCTCGGCATCAACGTCAACGCGGTTGCGCCGGGTGCCGTCGTATCGGAGGCCGAGGAACGGGTCTTCGGCGACCGGCTGCAGGAGTACAATGACTGGGTGCTCGACCGTCAATGTCTGAAGTCGCGCATCCAACCTGAAAACGTTGCGGACCTGGTTCATTTCCTCGTCTCGCCGGCATCCGACATGATCACCGGCCAGAACTTCGCCATCGACGGCGGCTGGTGATGACCGAAACAGTCGAGCTCGTCTGTGAACCGGCTCGCCTCGTCCTGGCGCCGTCACTTGGCGGCGGCATCGCCCATCTCGACACTGGCGGCCTGCCGGTGCTGCGCCCCTGGTCCGGCGATCGTGACAATCCGTTCTCGCTGGCTTCCAACATTCTGGTGCCGTTCTCCAACCGCATTTCCGGCGGCGGATTCGCCTGGGACGGCGAGCGGCACGCCATCGAGGCCAACCTGCCGGGCGAGGCCCTGCCGATCCACGGCGACGGGTTTCAACGGCACTGGAGCATTGCCGCGCACAGCGCCGACAGCGTCTGTCTTGAGCTGTCAGACGGCGCCATCGGCCCGTTTCGCTACGCTGCCCGGCAGACATTTCTACTGTCTGCTAGCGGCCTGACGGTCGAGCTCGACGTCACCAACAGAGGCAGCACTGCCCTGCCCTTCGGCTGTGGTTTCCATCCCTGGTTTCCACGCACCTCCGCCACCCGCCTGCAATTCTCCGCAAGCGGTCTCTGGCAGGAGGACTCCAACCATCTCCCGAGCAGCCACATTCGGTTGGACGATGCTCCGGACTGGTCCTTTGCCGCACCGCGGCCTTTGCCGGAGCATTGGATCAACAACGGCTATTCCGGTTGGAACGGCACTGCAAGGATTGAGCAGGGGCCGCAGTTCATGTCAGTCGATGTCTCGGCGTCCGACAATCTGTCGACCGCAATCGTCTATTCGCCCGACCAGTCGGCGGATTTTTTCTGCTTCGAGCCGGTCTCGCACCCGGTCGACGCCTTCAATCTGCCAGGCCAGCCGCAGCTGACGATCCTGAATGAAGGTGAAATCCTGCGCGCCTGGATGCGCTTTGCCTGGTAAGGGGTGTTTTCCGACGACACGCTGGTCAGTGACAGCAATTCAGACGATATAAAGCATCAGTCTGTCCAAGCCGGAACCCGCCTTCATGAACGACGAATGCCTGTTTCGGGCAACAACGCCCGTTTTTCTTCACTACGTCGGCAGGATCGACGCGATTGTGTCGGGGCTGGACGAACCCTTGTTGGCGGAACAGTTGGTGCCGACCACGTTTTGCGCCGGCGAGCATTTGTCCATCGCTCAGGGATTTGTCCTGCGCACCGTCTTTCCGCTGATCGGCCAGGACATCCCGGTTCTGTCGACGGAGGAAACGGACGTGGTCGGTTTGCGTCGACGTGGCGATGAGGTGCACACGTTGCTGAGCGGACTGACCGTCAGGGATTTCGATGGAGCTGCCGGTCGCCGAATCAAGCACACGGCGGGAATGGCAGACCTCGAACAAGACGCGGCGGAATTCGCCACGCTCTACGGACTGCCCAACTTCTTTTTCCACCTCACCATGGGCTATGCGACCTTGCGGCAAGGCGGCGTCGAGATCGGCAAGGCCGACTTCGACGCCCACCATTCCTATCCGCGCGATTTTCGGTTCGACTAGTGTGGTGGATTTGAAGTTCGTTCGGAGCGTGCTGAGCGATGTGACGAACTTCAGATTCAGGACACTCGCTTCAGCCGTGCGCCTCCCGCGCGGGCTTCATCAGCGGTATGGTGAAGAGTGCCAGAAAGCCGACATTGAAAAGCACGTTCATCGGGGCGCCGGCAAGAACGGAGCCGATGCTGTCGATGACGAACCAGGTGAAAACGCCGGTCAGGATCATCGACCGCGCCAATGCCGGTTCGCGCGGATAAAGCTGTCCGGCGATCATCCAGATCATTGCGCCCCAGCCGGCGAGCACGCCGCTCGATATGGCCCACAGCAAACGGCCGTCCGCCGATACGGCAGCAGGCGTGCCGTCGACCGGCCAGAAGGCCAGATCCGCCATGATGCGGGCGAAGCCCGATGTTGCCGGATAGGCGCCGAGAACGCCGACAAGTCCGAATGCGATAACGATGGCCGAAGCGGCCTTGAGCCAGGTAACCGTGGTCTGCTGATGCATCGATTGCCTCCATGATTGGTGCGATGGATGCGGACATAACCGGCGACGGTGAATAGTCTCAATTACCTTGCAGGTAAGTGTTTCCTATCGTCCGCCGGACTATAAGGATTTCACAGAAACGGATCGGGAGAGATCGGCCATGGAGAGTGCGTTCGGAGCAGTTCTGAAGGAGTGGCGCGGCCGGCGTCGCATGAGCCAGCTGGACCTCGGTCTGGCGGCCAATGTCTCGGCGCGGCACATTTCGTTTCTGGAAACCGGGCGATCGAAACCGAGTCGCTCCATGGTACGGCTCCTGTGCGATTCGCTGGAAATGCCGCATACGGCACGCAACGCAGTGCTGACCGCGGCCGGCTTCGCCCCCGCCTATCGCAGGCGCAATCTCGAGGATGACGACATGGCGCAGGTGCGCGCCGCTGTCGAATGGACATTGGAGCGTCACGATCCGTTTCCCGCATTTGCGCTGGACAAGCACTGGAGCATCGTTCGCGCCAACCGGTCGGCGGGATTCCTCCTGATGGGTGCCGGGCTGACGCAGGGAGACAGCCTGCTCGAGGCACTGACGGAGGGAACCCAACTCTCGCAGGTTCTCGACAATTGGGCAGAAGTTGCCGAACACATGATCGTTCGACTGCGCACGGAAAGCGCCCATCTGGGGGGCGATCCGGTGCTGGACGCGGCGGTGGCGAAACTGGCCGCAACCCTGGTCACAAAACCCCGGAGCGAAGGCCCCTTGCCTGCGGTTGTGCCGGCGCGTTATCGGACCGGAAACACGGTGCTGTCGCTGTTTTCAACCATTGCGCAGTTCGGATCGGCGGAGGATATCGCGCTGGCGGAGTTGAAAATCGAACTGATGTTTCCGGCTGACGAGCAGACACGGGCCATGCTGACTGCCTTGGGGAGCACTGACGACGCGCAATCAAAGCCGAATTGACCTGCAGATTTCTTGCGGCTCCGGATTTTCCAAATCCGTCCCTTGCCCTATGGTCGGCCCGCTGCGTTTTTCATGGGAAGGACACCGCGATGAGCCGGGAACAGGTCAACGAGATTTGCGCCACCTATCCGGGGGCCGAGAAGTCCGATCCGTGGGGCGGCGGCCATGATGCCTGGAAGGTCGGCGGCAAGATGTTCGCCTGCATCGGCGCCGTGACACCCGGTGTGTCGGTCAAGACGGACAGCATCGAAACGGCGCAGATGCTGATCGATGCCGAGGTAGGCGTCAAGGCACCTTATTTCCATCGCTCGTGGATCAACCTGCCATGGGGCACCGATGAGGATGAGCTGCGCTACCGCCTGGCCAACTCCTATCGCCTTGTGCGCGCCAGCTTGACCAAAAAGGCGCAGGCCGCGCTCGACCCTTTCGAATAGGTCAGAGCGCGATGCGACGGGTGATGATCATAGGCCAGCCGGGCTCCGGCAAATCGACCATGGCGCGGATCATGGGCGGGATCACTCACCTGCCGGTGGTGCATATCGACCATATTCACTGGAAAGAGGGCTGGGTGGAGCGCTCGGGGCCGGAAAAAGATGCGCTATGCGCAAAGACACATGCACGGGAGATGTGGATTTTCGAAGGTGGCCGCTCAAACACCTGGCCGGAACGGCTGGACCGGGCCGACACGCTGATCTGGCTTGACTTCTCCCTTGCCCGGCGACTGCCGCGCGTGCTCTGGCGCACCCTGCGCTATTGGGGTCGTAACCGACCGGATCTGCCCGAGGGGTGCCCCGAAGGATTCAGAATGGAGTTCCTGCGCTGGATCTGGAACACGCGCAACAGCGCCCGCCAGAAGATGCAGGCGCTCTACGATTCGGCCCCACCGGAGAAATCCAGATATCGTCTCCGGACGCCCGGCGAGGTCGATCGATTCCTGAGCGGTCTGCGTACGGCAGCCTCAAGCGGCAATCTCGGCATCTCGCATCGCTAGGGAAGCATTGCGATGACGCCTTCGGTCCGGGCGCGCACGTCGGGCGGAGCAAGGCAGCTCGCGACGGCCTCAAAACCGGGAGACCCCGGATAGGGCGCGACGACCACGGGCGGGCTGTGATTGGCCGGGCAGAAGAGGATCGTTTCGTCGGGACCGACGGATGCCAGATCCAAGATCGATGAGGAGCGGGTCAGTAGGAACACCGGCCCAGCCTGCCGCTTGCGACGCCGAAGATAGCGCATCAGGGCTTCCTGGGTCGCCTCGTCGAGCCCCTGTTCGACGAGATCGATGACCAGCACCGATGCCGCTGCCGTCTCCAGAATGGCGATCAGGTTTTGCGCCGTCTCGCTGGCGCCGTCTTCGACAAGCCAGGCCATTGCGGCGTCGGTCTGCCCATCGCCATCCGGAGTGCCGCGCTCCAGGTCAACGAATTGCGCATCCGGAAGTGTCTCTGCGATCTTGCGTGCGAGCCGTGTCTTGCCGCTGCCGAGCGGGCCGGTGATGAAGGTCAAAGGCTTGATATCATCGAGATCAAACCGTTCGCCGCCCCATGGCCAGGGCAGATCAAACGCGACATGCATCGCGGACGCCGAATTCACCACCCGCTGGAGTTCGCCAGCCGAGGGCGTCTCACCGCGCTCGATGTCACCGCGCATGGCGCGGACGCGATCAATGGTGGCCGCCAGGCGTTCAGCCTGCCCCTCCAGGTCCGCCTGGTGCTCGGCCAGTGCCGAAGCCAGGCCTTCCGATTCGCCGTCCAGAACCCGCGCGACCTGCGCGAGGCTCAGACCCAGCTTCCGAAGGGTGACGATCTTGCGGGCGGTCGCCATGTCCTCGGGGCCATAGGTGCGCCACCCGGCTGACGTTCGCAACGGATCGATGAGGCCGCGCTGCTCATAAAGCCGCAGCGCCTTCATGGAAACGCCGAGCCGACGTGCGGCTTCGGACGGGCTGAGATAGTGTGCGGAATCAGTCACGAATCACCCAATTGCTGTTGAACCGCAATCCTTATCGAGGCAGCCCCAGGGGCCGGGTCAAGAGCCTCAGCGGATCTCCTGATCGGAAAGCCTGAACAGCATGCGCCGGATGTTGACCAGCAGAACCGCTGCCAGACCACCAATGTACCAGGGGTTGGTAACGACCGTTCTCAGCGTTTCCAGCCAGGTCTCCTGCAGCGTGCCGGCGATCCATTGGGCGACATGAACAAGGAGCACGATTGCTCCCGTCAAGACCAGCAACTGGAAGGCCAGGGAAATAAGCAAAATCATCACGGATACGAATTTGCCGATAAGGGCACCAAAATTGAAGGTGCGCAGGTCGACCACGCGCTGCGCCAGATAGAGCGCCCGATCGCCCATATGCATCAGCCGCTCGATCTTGACGTAATCGCTGGAGGTCAATCCGTTGGTCAGACGCTTCTGCAACTTCCTTTGCAGCCGTCTTTTGGCCTTACGGCCGCTGTCGCGCATGAAACTTCGGTATTGTGCGCCAAGATCGATCTGGTTATCGAGTCGGGCGGCCAGGGTGTCATACAACAACGTGGCGCGAATCATCCGAACATGATCAACACCCATGGGAATTTTGAACTGGTTGGTCACCTTGAAGAAGCCGAGCCAAAGGTTGGCACTGGTTTTTTCCCACCATTGCGAATGGGCGCTGCGCTGGGCGATCACGGCATCCCAGAATACCTTTTCGATGGCGTGGATGACCTTTTCCGTATCCATGGGCGGCAACGGCTCGAGCAGCGTCAATGCAACCCTCGAGATCCCCTCCAGATCCTCCTCCCGCTCGCGGGCAAACAATTCATGCATTGCAAGTCGTCGTGACTCTGTCAGCGTTCCTGCGGCACCGAAATCGATAAAGACGAGTCGGCTGTCGGCCTGAACGATGATGTTGGCCGGATGCGGGTCGGCATGAAAGAAGATGTTTTCCCACATGCCCCAGTGGCTGGCCCACAAGAGACGGCGCGCAACCAGTTTGGGATCGATGTTCAATTTGCGAATGTGGGCGAGACCGGGTTTGCTGTCTTGCTCGATCGCAGCGATGAGTTCCGACAACCAGACACCTCCCACGAATTCCTGGACGATGATCCGTTCGCTTGAATGCTGCGGATAGACTTTCGGGGCCGTGAAAAATGACCGGCCGGATTTGCGGGCTCGGCGACGGAACAGCTCCTGAAAGCGAGCCTCCTTGTAGAAATCAAGCTCTTCAAGGAGCGTTTCACGCAGTTCCTGCAAAACATTGCCGGTATATCCCGGCCGCACGATTGTGGTCATCTCCATGAAACGGAACAGCCAGCCCAGAACACGCAGATCGGCCATGAATGTCTCACCGACGCCGGGGCGGCGAACCTTGACGGCGACGGCCTCACCTGTGTGCAGCCGCGCCTGATAAACGCAAGCAATGGAGGCCGAACCGATCGGTGTCGGGTCGAAAGCGGTAAACGTCTCGGCAAGCGGGCGCCCGGTATCGGCTTCGATCATGGCGATCGCCTGGTCGGTCGGGAACGGCTCCGCTGTATCGAGCAGCCTGGTCAGTTCGATGCAATAGCGATACGGAATAATGTCGATGCGAATGGAGGCCTGCTGACCTATTTTGAGGAAGGTGCCACCAATCTTCTCGCAACATTGGCGAAGCCGCACGGCCCGACGATCGATGGTGTTGCGCCCCTTCACAATGTCCCACACTGTGCCGAACAGAAACCAGCAAATGCCGTAGAGCCAGACGAACAGGCGTCGGAAGCAAAACAGCAGGCTGACCCGGAACGGGCGTGCCAATCGCATCACCCGGGGCTGAATATCGCGCGGAACTTCCTGGACTACCCGCTCTCGCCGGGGCAGCGGCCGCAGCACATCCTGCGGGCTTGGGTTTTCGGTTGCGAGCGGAGCGTCCACAACGACCTCCGCCTCGCGCCTTGCGGCTCGAGCAGTTTGCCAACGATCCACGGCATCGCCGACGGCCCTGCCGATCCGGTTGTCCCTGCGATCCGATCCCGGGCGCCGCCCGACCGGATGTTTGAAGATCATGGCAGCATGACGCGAGAGGCGATGCGCGAAGCCGCCTTGACGTTACTGCGAACCAGGCGAGCGCTCCTCCTGGTATAAGCGGCCCGCATCAAATCAACCGGAATGAGGCTCATCTTGCGGGCAGCGACGGCCGCCCCGTCAAGCGTATGCGGAATGATGTCCAGAACAAAGTCGGCCGACCGTTTGCGCCGCGACTTTTTGCGACCCTTACGGTATACGGCAATCCCCTTATCGAAAGCCTTTACCGCGCGATCCGCAGCCCGCGTCATATGTCGTTCGACATGGGCCGCTTCATCGACATAGGCCGACCGTTTGCGCTTTCCGCGCCGGTCAATGACCAGCGGTTGAGCGAGCTTGAACCGGTGAGCGGAATTCGCCATGGACCTATCCTCCGTCAGAAAGGCAGCACGATGGTGCGTTTCTTCTTTTTCGGCTTCTTTTCGTGCAGCATGACGATCGGAACGAAAGTCTTGTCTGACGCCTCCTCGCCCAGCTCGGCAGCGACGTCTTCGAGAACTTCGAGCACGTCGTCCATCAGAGGTCCTTCGCCCTTCTTGAAAGCCTTCAACTTCTTGCGCGACAACTCACCCATCTCGACCACGACCGGGGTAACGACCTGAATCTCGTCAGTCTCGTTTTCCGGAGGCCTTTGCGTATCGTCAATCTCGGTTGTTTCGGTCATATTACACGCGATCCTTCCAAGTAACGGACCAGACTCTGTTGATCTTGTCTTTCATCGCTTCGTTATCATTATCGAAATTCGGTCTCGTGACAACGTCCCCCAGGGGAACCGGGGCGGCGGTGGCGCCATGCTGAATCGCAAACTCGGCGGGTTCGAAGCTACCTGGGCACAGATGGACGATTTTGTACCGGTGCTGTTCGTCGGCGTCCTGCATCTGGAAAACGGTCCGGCTCCAGAAGCCCTTCGCGCCGCTTTGGCCGCATTGCAGATACGCCATCCTTTGATGCGTGTCTGCCTTGAGCGCAACAAGACCGACTACGCTTTTCGAGAAGCGTCGCACCCGCCACCGGTCCCGCTGAGACTGTTGCCGCGCAACGATCCGGATCATTGGCGCGGCGTCACCGAAGAAGAACTGAATACGGCGATGGACACATCCGTCCCGCCACTCCTGCGGTGCACATACCTGCACGGCGACCCGGCAAGCGACCTGGTTTTGACGATACACCACACCATCATCGACAGCAGGGCGGGCCTTTCGTTCATCGACCAGCTTTTGCGGCTGTGTGCCGACGCTGGCGACACGACTATACCGGCCTCCCGGGCGCCGCTTCTGCCGCTGCATGCGCTTTATCCGCCAGATTACCGCGGTTGGCGCGGGATAAGCAGGACAGCCGGGTTCATGGTCAGGCAAATGGTCGAAGAGCTGCGGTACCGAATTCAGTTGAAGGGGCGGCAGCCGTTGCATGCCGATACTCCGACACGATGCCGGATACTTGACACCAGGCTCGATCGCGACGCCACGGCAGCGTTGGCTAAGGCAGCTCGCAAGCGCGGCATACCGCTCAACAGTCTCCTGCATGCGGCGATGTTGGTGGCCCTGGCGAAGCGTCGCTATGGCGGGCAGTCCATGCCGATGCGCGGGCTTACCTTTGCCGACATGCGACCCTATCTTGCGCCGCAGCCCGAAGACGAGGATCTTGGCGTCTATATCTCAATGCTCCACTACAGCGTTCCCGTAACGCCTGAAACAGACATTTTGGCGCTTGCCGAGACTGTCCGAGACAGAATCTATCGGTCGACGAAGCAGGACGACAAGTTCATAGCGCCACTGATATCCAGACATCTCGTGCGCATGTTGGTGAAGCGAAAAAGCATGCGGCTCGGCATGATTGCACTGAGTTATATCGGACCTCTCGATCTTGCCGAAACCTACGGCAGCATCAGCTTATCGGGCTTATCCGGGTTCATTTCCAACAATGTGTTGGGACCCGAACTCGCGGGCTTCGGAAACCTGCTGCATGGCTCTCTCAACCTGGATTTTCTTTATCTCGATTCCGATATGGACGCGGCCGAGGCAGGAGAAATCGTCGATGATATCCAGAGTTGCCTTCTCGGCGTCATCAAGCAGTATCAGGAGGCGTCGCCATGACACCGGAACTGACAGAAATCCAGACAATCGTCAGGCTACAGCTCGGCCTCGCAAAGGCGGATCCCGAGGACCGCCTTGTCGGGGATCTCGGTGCTGTATCGGCTGATATCGTCAATATTGTCGTCGCGCTCGAGCAGAAATACGGCGTTGATGTGGATGAGAGCGCCTTGGCCGGCATTCGCACAGTCGCCGACCTGCACGGCCTCATCACCCGGTTGCTTTAGGGACGAAACCATGGCGACGGATGAGTTCACGACGCTGATCGACATGCTGGCCTATCGGGCGGCCGACACCCCAGAAACACCGGCATTTTGGTTTGAAAACGAGCCTTGCACCTTCGGTCATCTGTGGCAGCGCATCAATGACGTCGGGGCGCATCTTCAGGCACTGGGTGTCGCGGCTGGCGACCGGGTGATCATAACCCTTCCGAACGGAGCGGAATTCTTCCACGCATTCTATGGGGCACAAAGGGCAGGAGCGACGGCGGTTCCGGTGTTCCCGGGTTTTAGCCCGGAACGCGTTCTCGGCTTTGCTCGTCTGTGCGGCGCCCGTGTTGTCGTCGTGTCACAGGAACTGCCGGCGGACCGGCTGGCACACCTGAAGGCACTCGCTGTAGAACACGGTTTGACTGCCGTAACTGTCGCCGAGGCAGCAAAGGCGCGGAACCCGAAATTTCCAACCATCGAACCGCAGGACTTTGCATTTATCCAGTACACATCAGGCAGCACCGGCGATCCCAAGGGCGTGCAGATATCGCATTCCAACTTGCTGACCAATGTGCGCCAGATGATCGCCGGCATGCAGATTTCGAGCGACGACATCTTCGTCAGCTGGCTGCCGCTCTATCATGATATGGGCTTGATCCTGAAAACCATGGTTCCGTTCTATCTCGGTCTGGACCTTCATCTTTTGCCGGCCAACCTGCGCGATGTCAGCCGTTGGCTTGAAAGCATACAAACCCACCGGGCGACCTTTACCGCTTCACCTGATTTCGCCTACCGCCTGTGCCTCCGGCAGATTGCCGACCCCGGCGACTATGATCTGACGACCCTGCGGGTGGCGCTCAACGCCGCCGAGCCGGTGCGCCGCAGCACCATTGCAGAGTTCGAGTCGGCCTTCGGGTTGCAGAATGTGATGTCGCCCGCATACGGCCTTGCCGAAGCGACCGTCGGGGTCTCCATGTGGCCGCCCAAAACGCCGACCAAGTCGGACGAGCACGGCCACGTATCAATTGGCCGGCCGTTTCCGGGTGTCGAGATGGCTATCGTTGAAAACGGGCATCCGGTGGCAACCGGCAACATCGGCGAGATTGCCATCGCCAGCGACGCCCTGCCCATTGGCTATCTCGACAACCCGGCAGCCAATGACGCGTTGTTTTGGCGACCCGGGTGGATCCTGTCGGGCGATCTCGGCTATGTCGACGAGGAGGGCGATTTCTTCATTGTCGGCCGCCGGAAAAACACCATCATTCTGGCCGGCCGTACGCTCTACACCCAGGAAATCGAGGAGATCGTCGACGCAGTGCCGGAGATCCGCTACGGCATTGCGGTCGGTATACACGGCGACGGGATGGAGGGGGAGCAGGCTTATGTCTTCGCCGAAGTTCGCGATGAAGCGGCATCCACGGAGAGTTACGAGAAAATCGTGGTGGACATTGTCGGGTCGCTGTTCTCACAGCTCGGATTTCGCCCCGGTCGCGTCTACCTGGTCAAAACGAAAACCATTCCGATGACCTATAATGGCAAATTCCAGCACAGCCGGCTGCGGGAGCTCTATCTAAGCGGAGATTTGGCCGCATCAGGAAACATCCTGTTTCCCGACTATTGACCTGAGGAGCGACGAAGGCGTGTTTGACGGGTCCGGCACCATCCTGCACTCGACACGCATCGTATCGCTTCGTTTCAGTCATCATGCCGAACGCGTGCGGGATTTCTACCAGCGGGCGGCCGACTATGTGCATCTGGAAACCGGCATGGACCCTGATGAGGGTACCGTTCGGGATTTCTTTTTCGGCGTCGCACCGGGCGGAAACCTATCCCGCGCCTGCAAATTGGGGCTGATGGACGATGGCGGTGCGCTCATTGCACTCATGGATTTGGGCTTCGGCTTTCCCAAAAAACAGGACGCCTATTTGGGTCTCATGCTGATCGATCCGGCCTATCGCGGATCGGGTCTCGGCTCGATGCTTCTCGATCACATCAAGGCTCTCGCGCGTGGACGCAGCGCGCGAAGGCTGCTGCTGGCGGTGCTCGATGAGAACCGGCAAGCAAGAGCGTTCTGGGAGCGGAACGGATTTCGCATTGTCATGAGTTCTCCGCCGGTGAGGAGCGGCGTGAAGACGCACATTCGTCATCGCATGGAACTCAGGCTTTGATGCTGGTCTCGCGGGGCCCGCGACGAAGGTCTGAAATCAAACTAACGGCCCAACCTTTGACCTTGTCATGATCGATCGTCCCACCGGTAAGCTCAAATTTTTCCCACCGCGATTTGATCAGTTGACGCTCTGCCTCTCAAGCTTTCTCGATGTCGAGATCTCTCCCAACCAACCCTTTCGCGAGGTTTTGCGGAGACCGTCCCGCGGCCCTTGGTCTATGTCGCGTTTCCTCGCTCAGCCGCCCGCCAATAGTCGGGTTCACCTTTGCTGCCTCACACTTCGCAAGCCTGTGGCTCAAAGTGTCGTTTTGCGCCCGGTCTGTATCAAGCCGCCCGTCGCAACGGCAGCGCAAACTCCGCGTCCTCGTGCGACAGCAGCTTGTGCAGGTGCACCATCAGGCCGGCGGCGAAAAGCGGGGTCAGCAGGTTGACGATGGGGATCGACAGGAAGGCGGCGATCAGCAAGCCGGCGAGGAATATGCGGGCGCTGTATTTGGATCGCATCCGGCGCACATCCTCCTCGTCGCGGTAGCGCATGGCGGCGAATTCGAAGAACTCGCGTCCGAAGAGGTAGCCGTTGACCAGCAGAAAAGCGGCAATGTTGATGCCGGGAATGAACAGCAGCAGCAAGGCGATGATGTTGCCGATCACGACGATGCCGAAGAATTTCGCGGTGTAAACGATCGCCCGGCCGAGCGGCACCGCCGCGCCCACCGGATCGCCGGGATAGTCCCGCTCCTCGATGATTTCGGCGACGCCGTCGAGGAAGAAACCGGCAACGATCGCCGTGACAGGCGCGATCAGCAAAGCCATGCCCAGCGCCAACCCGAGACTGGCGACGATGCCGATGATAAAACCGAACCAGCCGGCCCATTCGGGAATGCCCGGCACCAGCGCTTCCAGCCAGGGCAGGGCCAGCCAGGCAAACAGCTCGCGAATGAGCACCCAGCCGCCGGCGAGCAGCAGAATGGTGATCCCGAGGATCTTCCAGAAGGCGCTGCGGGATTCGGGCGCAAACAGATTGCGGCCGGCCAGCCGCGCGGCTTCAATGATCATGGACGTTTCCCGATGGAACCATGGCGTTCAGATAAGCATGTCTGGTGCGGATTCAACGCAGGCGCCACGGAATCGGTCCTGTCGCTGACCGTTTCGCCTTTTCAAAGCGGTCAAAGCCCGCTAGGACCGGTGACCGGGATCAATCAAAACCGCCCGGAGCGCCCATGAAAGAACTGGATGTCCTGTGCATCGGCAATGCCATTGTCGATATCATTGCCCGCTGCGAGGACGATTTCCTCGTCGACAACGGCATCATCAAGGGGGCGATGAACCTGATAGACGCCGAGCGCGCCGAACTGCTCTACAGCAGCATGGGACCGGCCATCGAGGCCTCGGGCGGCAGCGCAGGCAACACAGCGGCCGGGATTGCCAGTTTCGGCAGCCGATCGGCGTTTTTCGGCAAGGTTGCGCGCGATCAACTGGGCCGCATCTACGAGCACGATATACGGGCACAGGGCGTTGTGTTCGACACAGAACCGCTCGACGGCCCGCCACCGACGGCGCGCTCGATGATTTTCGTAACGCCGGACGGCGAGCGGTCGATGAACACCTATCTGGGCGCCTGTGTGGAACTCGGCCCCGAGGATGTCGATGCTGACATCGTCGCGGCGTCCAAGGTCACCTATTTCGAGGGTTATCTGTGGGATCCGCCGCGCGCCAAACAGGCGATCCGCGACTGCGCGGCCATCGCCCACCAGCACGGGCGACAGATGTCCATGACACTGTCCGATCCGTTCTGCGTCGACCGGTATCGCGATGAATTTCTCGAACTGATGCGCAGCGGCACGGTCGATATCGTGTTTTCAAACGAGCACGAAGCCATGTCGCTTTATCAGACGGCATCACTGGAAGCGGCCGTGACGGCGATGGAAGCCGATTGCGAACTGGCCATCGTGACTCGCAGCGAAAATGGATCAATCGTCGCACGCAAGGGCGAGCGGGTCGAGGTGAAGGCGATTGAAATCCGGGAGCTGGTGGACACCACCGGCGCCGGCGATCTCTATGCAGCCGGCTTCCTGCACGGCTATACGAGCGGTCGTTCCCTGGAGGATTGTGCAAAACTCGGCAGCCTTGCCGCCGGGCTGGTCATCCAGCAGATCGGCCCAAGACCACACAGTTCCCTGCGCCAGGCGGCGATCGATGCCGGGTTGGCCGACGGCGTGGCGGTTTAACGACATGCCATAATTTCCGGGACAGTTTACTTAATTCCTCTCAATTCCTATTTGAATCAAGAAGTTAGCGAGAATTAAGCAAACTTTCCCGAAATTGCAGCGTTTGCACTTATTGCTTGGCGTCTTCCGCAGGGGCCTCGGCGGGCTGTTCCGCCGCTTGCTTGGGGCCGCCCTTGGCGACGCCAACCATGGCCGGGCGCAACACCCGCTCACCGATAACGTAGCCGTCCTGGACGACCTCCACCACCGTGTTGTTCGGCACGTCAGGGTTGGGCACCTCGAACATCGCCTGATGGAAGTTGGGGTCGAATTTCTGACCGACCGGCGACAGTTTGGTGACGCCGTGACGTTCCAGCGCCGACAGCATGCCACGTTCGGTCATTTCGACGCCTTCGGCCAGCGCCTTGAGGCCGGCATCGCCGGCTTCCATGGCTTCCGCTGGTATGGCGTCCAGCGCCCGGCGCAGATTGTCGGACACCGCCAGCATGTCGCGGGCGAAATTGGACACCGAATAGGCGCGCGCATCCTTGACGTCGCGCGCGGTGCGGCGGCGCAGATTGTCCATCTCGGCGGCGAGACGAAGGTACTTGTCCTTCAGTTCGTCGCGCTCGGCGGCGAGCATTTCCAGCGGATCGAGCGCAAAACCGCTCTTTTCCTGGTCCTGCGCCGCCTCCTGGGGGGCTTCCATCTCGGGCTGCTGCGCCGTGTCGCCCGGCTGCGCCATCGCCTCTTCCTCAATACCGTTATTCTTCGGCTCGTCGGACATAGTGCGACACTTCCTTCACGTTTGACTGTTTGCCCCGCATATCGAGGTTTCAGACGCAAAAATCAAGGGATGGAACGCCCAATTAACGGATCATGCGGGAGACGATCTGGGCCGTATAGTCGACCATCGGGACGATGCGTGCGTAATTGAGCCGGGTCGGGCCGATGACACCGACGGCGCCGATGATGCGATCGTCATTGTCGCGATAGGGTGCGACCACCAGCGAGGAGCCGGAGAGCGAAAACAGCTTGTTCTCGGATCCGATGAAGATACGCACCCCGGAGCCGGCTTCGGCAAGCTCGAGCAGCTCGATCAGGCCGTCCTTCTTTTCCAGATCGTCGAACAGCATGCGCAGACGATCGATTTCTTCGAGATCCGACAAAGTCTCCAGCAGATTGGCGCGGCCGCGCACGATCAGCCGGGTCGGCTGGCCCTCGACGGCCCCTGACCAGACGGCCAGACCGCTTTCGACCATGGCCTGCGACAGGGTGTCGAGTTCACCCCGAACCTCCTGCCTGAGTTTGTTCAGTTCCCCGCGCAGTTCGGTCAGTGTGTGACCGGCAAGGTGGGCATTGAGGAAATTGGCGGCCTCCGTCAGCTGCGAGGCGGTGACACCGGCCGGCAGGTCGATGATGCGGTTTTCCACCTGCTCGTTGTCGCCGACGAGAACCACCAGCGCACGGGTCGGTTCCAGGCGGATGAACTCGATATGGCGCACCACGGTGTCGTTTTTCTGGGTAATCACCACGCCGGCGCCGCGCGACAGGCCAGAGAGCATCTGGCTCGCTTCGGTGAGGATCGTCTCGACCGAACGGGTGTGCTCGGGGCCGCTGACCTGGCGTTCGATCATGTCGCGCTCGTCGGTCGACAGATCGCCGGATTCCATGAACGCATCGACGAAGAAGCGCAGGCCCTGCTGGGTCGGCAACCGACCGGCGCTGATATGAGGTGCATAGATCAACCCGAGCTCTTCCAGGTCGCTCATGACATTACGCACGGAGGCCGGCGACAGTGTCATCGGCAGCATGCGCGACAGGCTGCGCGATCCGACCGGTTCGCCGGAATCGAGATAGGATTCGACGAGGCTGCGAAAGATCTCGCGGGTGCGGTCGTCCAGCGGAACCGACGCCGAATCGTTCAATCGCGATGTATCACTCATACACGGACTCGCATCAGACGGTCTTAGAGCAAAGGGCGATAAATTTGCACCATTTGCCCGGCCCGAAGGGTGGCTGCATATCGGACCATCGGCTGCGTTGCGACGCTTGCCCGATGCACCACATCGCGCTGCGCGACGCGCCTGGCCGAGTGGAGCCGATCTGCAGCCATCAAATGATCCAAACTTATCGTCCTTTGCTCTAACCCAACATAGTGACCCTGCAGACCGGTGAAAAGGGGATTCACACGCCGGTTTTCCTTTGCATGCGCGCGGCTGCGGCGGTAGAAGGCCGCACGTCAAACAGGAGACCTTTGATGCGACCTTCAGGCCGAAAGACCGACCAGATGCGCGACGTCACGTTCGAGCGGGGCTTTTCCAAACACGCCGAGGGCTCTTGCCTCGTCAAGTTCGGCGACACGCATGTGCTGTGCACGGCCAGCCTGGAAGAACGCGTGCCACCCTGGCTACGCAATGCCGGTCGCGGCTGGGTCACGGCTGAATATGGCATGCTGCCGCGCGCCACGGGCGAGCGGATGCGGCGTGAAGCCTCCGCCGGCAAGCAGAGCGGCCGCACCCAGGAAATCCAGCGTCTTATCGGCCGGTCGCTGCGGGCGATCGTCGATCTCGAAGCGCTCGGTGAGCGCCAGATCTCCATCGACTGCGACGTCATCCAGGCCGATGGCGGCACGCGGACGGCTTCGATCACCGGCGCCTGGGTGGCGTTGCACGACTGCCTTCAGTGGATGGAGGCCCGGCAGATGGTCAAACGGGAGCGGGTGCTGAAGGATCACGTGGCGGCCATCTCCTGCGGCATCTTCGCCGGCCAGCCGGTGCTCGATCTCGACTATATGGAAGATTCCGCGGCCGAGACCGACGCCAATTTCGTCTTCACCGGGACCGGCGGCATTGTCGAGATCCAGGGCACAGCCGAGGGCGAGCCGTTTTCCGAAGAGCAATTCGCGACCCTGCTCGGCCTCGCCAAGGCCGGCATTGCCGATCTGGTGACGATGCAGAAAACGGCCATCGGGTGATGGTCGTCCCGCGCCGCATCCTGGAAACCGCGCTTTACGTGGATGATCTGGATGCCGCGGAGACCTTCTATGGCGGCCTGCTGGGGCTTGAAAAAATCGGCCGCGTTGGCAACCGGCACGTGTTCTATCATTGCGGCGATGGCGTGCTGCTGATCTTCAATGCCGACGAGACGGTCAAACCGGCCAGCAATCCGAAGCTGCCGGTGCCGGTGCACGGCAGTCGCGGCGACGGCCACGCCTGTTTCGGCGCATCGGCCGAGGAACTCGACACGATCCGGCGGGCACTAGAGGACGCCGGCATCGCCATCGAGGCGGATTTTCGCTGGCCGGGCAGCGAGGCCCGGTCGATCTACGTGCGCGATCCGGCCGGCAACAGTATCGAATTCGCCGAACCGCGACTCTGGGGCAAGGACGACCTGTGAGAAAACTCGAAGAACCCAAGCTGGTCATCGCCAGCCACAATCAGGGCAAGATCCGAGAACTTCGGGATCTGCTCGACCCGCTCGGCTACGATCTGGTCACGGCTGGCGATCTCGATCTGCCGGAGCCCGAGGAAACGGGAACCACCTTCGAGGCCAATGCCGAATTGAAGGCCCTGGCCTCGGCGAAGGCGGCGGGCATGCCGGCGCTGGCCGATGATTCCGGCCTGGCCGTCGTCGGGCTCGATGGCGCGCCGGGCATTTATTCGGCCCGATGGGCTGGCCCGCAAAAGGATTTCGGCATGGCCATGGAGCTGGTCGAAAAGGCGCTTCGGGAACAGAGCCCCGACAATCGCGCAGCGCGCTTCGTCTCGGTGATTTGCCTTGCCTGGCCGGACGGCCATACGGAATTCTTCCGCGGCGAAGTCGAAGGTACCATCGTGCATCCGGCGCGCGGCACGCAGGGGTTCGGCTACGACCCGATATTTCAGCCGGACGGCCATGAGCGCACCTTCGGCGAGATGAGCGCGGAGGAAAAACACGGCTGGACGCCCGGGGAGGCGACCGCCCTCTCCCACCGTGCCCGCGCTTTCAAGCTGTTCGCCGAACAGTGCCTGGTCGAAAGGAAGGCCGGGTGAGCGCTGAACCGGGTTTCGGGATCTACGTGCACTGGCCGTTCTGCGCTGCCAAATGCCCCTATTGCGATTTCAACAGCCATGTGCGGCACAGCCCCATCGACCAGCCACGCCACGTCGGCGCCTTTCGCCGTGAAATTGCCCATATGCGCGGCCTGACCGGTCCGCGCTCCGTCACCAGTGTGTTTTTCGGCGGCGGCACGCCGTCCCTGATGGAACCTGCGACCGTTGAGCACATTCTCGATGCGATCGCCGATGCCTGGACCATCGAGCCTGGTGCGGAAATTACGCTCGAGGCCAATCCGAGCAGCGTCGAAGCCGACCGTTTTCGCGGTTACCGCACCGCCGGAGTGAACCGGGTGTCGCTGGGTGTGCAGGCGCTCAATGATGCGGACCTGAAGTTTCTCGGCAGGCTGCACACTGTCGACGAGGCGCTGGCCGCGATCGAGCTGGCCCGCGCGACCTTTCCGCGCCTCTCCTTCGATCTGATCTACGCCCGCCCGGACCAAACCACCGAGGCCTGGCGCCGCGAGCTTGACCGGGCCATCGACCTGGCGGCCGACCACCTGTCGCTCTACCAATTGACCATCGAACAGGGCACGCCGTTTTTCGATCTGCACGAGCGCGGCAAGCTTGTCGTGCCCGATGGCGACAGGTCCGCCGATCTCTACGAGGTAACGCAGGAGGTGACGGCGGCACGTGGCCTGCCGGCCTATGAGGTCTCCAACCACGCCCGTCCCGGTGCGGAAAGTCGTCACAACCTGACCTACTGGCGCTACGGCGATTATGTCGGTCTCGGCGCCGGCGCCCATGGCCGGCTCACCGTTTCCGACAACAAGATCGGCACGGCCAACCTGCGCCGACCGGAAGACTGGCTCGCCCAGGTCGAAACCTCCGGCCACGGCATGGAGACCGACGAGGAACTCGACGCGGACGAGCAGGCGGATGAGTTGATGCTGATGGGTCTGCGGCTGCGCGAAGGCATGGACCTGGTCCGATGGCGCGCCTTGTCCGGCCGCCCGTTGTCGGCCGAGCGCGAAGAAGCTCTGATCGAACACGGCCTGGTCGAAAGGCTCGGCAACAATCGGCTGCGTTGCACGCCCGCAGGCATGCTGGTTCTCGACGCGGTTGTGGCCGACCTGGCCGCGTAGGGCCTGTCGGGCTCAACTGCAACACCTCCTCGTTTTTGGCGATTGCTACTTGGCGTAGCATATTCCGCTCATTTAGGATGGTCCCAAAGGGGGCCTGAATTATGGGCGATGCGCGCAAGCCGAAGTATCGATTGCTTGCTTCGGTATCGTTGGTTTCATTAACCATCGGCGGTTGTGGCCGAGCCGCGGCAGGCGGAGCTTTGCTGCTCCTTTGCAGTTCTCTCGGAAGCACGGCACTGGCCGGCCCGGACGCCTGTACGACGACGGGGACCGACACCTATAGCTGCAGCGGCGACCAGTCTGACGGAATCGACGTCGGGACATCCGGATCGCCGCCAGACGATGCGGTGTCCATCGAGATCGACGACCTGATGCCAAGATCAAACGGCCAACCCTATACGGGTCCGTTCCTGTGGAGCGTCGACAATCCCAACAAGGGCGACCTCACCTTCGACGTGTTTCCAGGCATCATTGTCCTCGCGCCAGCGCCATCATCCGCGAACTCGGCCATCGAATTCGCCAACACCGGCAAGGACAGCGGCAATTCGGCCGCGGCGATGACGCTGCGGTTTACGGGCACCATCGACAACAGCTCCGATCAGGCAGCCATCAGCTCGTCAGCCACCGGTCATGACGGAACCAGTCACAAGGGCAACTCCGACTTCGACACCGGCAAACGCGGTGGCAATGGCGGCACCGGCGGCAGCATCTCCGTTCGCTTGAGCGAGCCCCATGACAATTTCAGCGCGACCAGCATCGGCAGTACGGAGTCGGGAGCGCTGAACGTGCGGTCTCAGGGCGGCGATGGTGGCAAGGGCGAAGACGCCTCCTTTACCCAATCCGGCGCCGGGGGCACCGGCGGCAACGCCGGAAGGCTGGCACTGGGCAACAGTGGAACAGTGTCGCTTATTACCAAAGAGACCGCGGTGTCGTTGCAAACGATCGGCGGTAATGGCGGTGAAGGTGGTGCAGGAGAACGGGGCGGCGGCGGCGGCGCCGGCGGCCTCGGAGGCGGCATCCTTCTCGATTTCAAAAGCAGCAGCAATCCGACGACCGGATCCTGGGACGTTTCCGTTTCGGGCGAAGATCAGTTCGGTTTCTATCTTTTGTCGCAGGGCGGCCACAGCGCTCACACCGGCAATTCCAATACCCATGCGGGTCCATCGACGGGTGCCGGCGGCGCCGGCGGCGCGATCACCGCCAATGCGGGCGTGACGCGAAAGATCACGGTTACCGGATCGGGCAGCACCGGATTTTCGTCGACCAGCGCCGGCGGCAACGGCGCCGACGGCGGCGACAGCCCATTGACGGCGGACGGCAGCCACGCCGGGGCGGGCGGGGTTGGCGGCACCGTGGACATCAGCGGCACCTGGAATGTTACGGCCAGCGGCAGCGGATCGACCGGGATCTCGGTCTCCAGCGTCGGCGGCCATGGCGGGGTCGGCGGAACATCCGATGCCTCAACGGGTGGAAGCGCTAGCGGGGCAAACGGCGGCACGGGCGGCGTCGGCGGCAGCGTGACCTTTGTCGGCAATGGATCCAGCATGGTCACGAGCGATGGCATCGCCGTATCCGTGTACAGTCAGGGCGGGAATGGCGGCGGCGGCGGTGGCGGCGACGAGTCCGGCGGCAATGCGGATCACGGCGGCGACGGCGGATCGGTCTATCTCGACACAAACGCCGACGACAGTGTCGACGCCGGCAGTTGGACCGTTTCGACCAGTGGCGACAATGCTTACGGCTTTGACGTCTATAGCAAAGGGGGCGCCGGCAGCGAAGGCGGCCGGGGCGGACTGCAATCTTCGGGCAATGGCAGCCGCGGAGGCGGCGGAGGCGGCGTCGAAGTTGGCGACACGAAGCGCTCTGTCACGACCAGTGGCGAGAACGCACACGCGTTCCTCGTCGGTTCGATTGGCGGAAACGGCGGACAAGGTGCGGAAAATACAGTCGCAGGCAACAGCGGCAGTGGCGGTGACGGTGGCTATGCCGGCCATGTTTACGCGTTCGGTACGTTTTCGATCAAGACGACAGGCAGCGGTGCGGACGGCGTGAAAGTACACAGCACGGCGGGTCACGGCGGCTCGGCGAGCGAGAGCACCGTCAACCTGGGCGGTAGCGGCGGCGATGGCGGCCATTCGGGGACAATTCATCTCGTCGGAACCAGCGACAGCACTGTGACCGTCAACAATGTCGGGATCGACGCCTATAGTCACGGCGGCGATGGAGGCAATGGCGGTGAGAGTGCCGTTTCGCCAGCCGGTTTCGGTGGCGACGGCGGCCATGGTGACCATGTGGCTCTCGACGTGGATTCACAGGGCAATACCGGCACAGGCACCTGGACCATCTCGACAAGCGCCGATGGTGCCAGCGCCATCGTCATCGACAGCAAAGGCGGGACCGGAGGAGACGGCGGCGAAAGCGGCGGTGGCAACGCCGCCAGTGCGGGAGGCGGAGGGATTGGTGGCAATGGTGGAACGGTAAACACCGGAAATGTTGCCCGCACGCTGACCACATCCGGATCTTCTGCGAGTGGCTTTGTCGCCGTCAGCAGCGGCGGAGACGGTGGAGGCGGCGGCAAAGCAAACGCTGCCGGCAAAGGCGGCGAAGGCGGTTCTGGTGGCATCGGAGGGACCGTCAAGATCGAAGGCAATTGGACGATCACGACGACCGGTTCCGGATCCAACGGCGGCGAGGCCCGGAGCCTCGGAGGCGATGGCGCAGATGGTGGCGAAAGCGTGCTCGGAGCCGGCGAGTCAGGTGGCGCGGGTGGACAGGGCGGCGAGGTGTACGTTCTCGGGACGGCGGCCAGTACGATCAAGGCGACCGGAGCCGGGCTGACCTTGCTCAGTCAGGGTGGCGACGGCGGGCATGGTGGTGAAAGTGATACTCTGTCCCCAGGCAACGCTGGTGCTGCCGGCAATGCCGGGGATGTATTTCTCAACAGGGACGCAGATGACACAACCTACTACGGTTCCTGGACCATAACCTCCAGCAAAGGCCCCGGCATTAGCCTGACGAGCCAGGGTGGTCATGGCGGTGGTGGCGGTTCCGTGGGTGACGACGGGGATTTCGACGCAAAGGACGGGACGAGCGGCGGCCTGGCGGGTTTTGCGGTCCTTTATGGTCCGGTCAAGGTGGAGGTCGAAGGCAACGCAAGCGGCGTATTGGTTGAGAGCCTCGGAGGTCACGGTGGCCGGGGCGGCACTGCTGGTCCGGGCAGCGGCGGGAAGGGTGGCAACGGCGGAGATGCACAGACGGCGCTCGCGTCCGCGAACGGCACTTCTTCGATCGTGTCCAAAGCCACCGGCTTGATCGTCCGCAGCGTCGGCGGCAACGGCGGAACCGGAGGACTCACGGCCGCCGGCGACGCCGGCAACGGCGGTCGCGGTGGCAGTGGTGGACAGGCGCAAATCGATCAAAGCAATGGTGGCTGGACAGTTTCGACAACGAATGACAACGGCATTGGAATTTCGCTCACCAGCGTGGGTGGGATGGGAGGCCAGGGCGGCGACACGCATAGCACCAGTCCGGGATCGGCCGGCCAGGGCGGCAATGCGTCCTCCGTGGGCGGAAACTTCGGCGCGCTCAGCGTCACCACCATGGGTTCCAATTCAACGGCGGTTTATGCCGGCAGTCTCGGCGGAACCGGCGGCACTGGCGGAAACGACGAAAATGCCAGCCCCCAAAAAGCGGGCGGGACCGGTGGCGTGGCGGACAAGGTATCACTGTCAGGGCAATTCAATTTGTCGACCACCGGAACCGGCTCCGCCGGCCTGATTGCCGAAAGCGTCGGCGGAGAAGGCGGATTGAGCGGCAAAGGGAGTGCGAACGGACGTGGCGGCGGCGCTGACGATGTTTCGGTCACAGTGTCGCAAGATGGAGTCCGGATCAAAACGACCGGCAGCCAGTCACCAGCCATTGTCGCGCGCTCCCTGGGCGGCACTCCGAACACGGCCGGCAATGGAAGCAACGGTCTTTTCGGTACTGCAGGATCCGCAAGAGTCAACATCCAGCAGGGCAGCGGCACCATCGAAACGATGGGTCATCTGTCGAACGGCATCACCGCCATTTCGAGTGGGCTCGGATTTTCCACCCCGCCATCGAGTGGATCGGTGGCGATCCGGGTTGCGGATCAGGTGCTCACGAATGGCGGTGGCTCCCACGGCATCTACGCCGAGAGCACCGCAAGCGTCGATGGCAAAGTTCCGCTTCAGATCGTGATTTCTGTGGCACAACAGGGCGTCGTGCAGGGTGGCAAGGCCTCCGGCTCCCGCAGCGTGCCTGATGGCGTCGGTGTCTACGTGGCGAACGGCACGCAGAACACGCTGACCAATGACGGTGAGATCTCGACGCTTCAGGGCACCGAGGGAACGGCGGTGCTGCAGACCGGTCCGAGCACCAGCACGCTGCACGTCACCAACAACGGCACGATCATCGGCAGCGTGGTCACCAACAGCGATGATCCCAGCGCAACTCCGCCGACCGCAACGCTGGACAACAGCTCGTCCGGCCTGATCAATGCCGGCCGGCGGATCGATGCCGCCTTCTTCGACAACGCCGGAACCCTCGCAGTCGGTGGCACGGCGGTGGCAACGACGGCAATCGCCGGTGACTATACGCAAACAGCAGGCGCTGTTCTGGCCCTGTCGCTCGACCTGACAAGGGCAACGCTTGCCGATAGGATCGATCAGGTCGATATCGACGGCACGGCGCTGATCGACGGTCAGGCGGCACCGGCCATCATTGCCTTCGATGCAGCAGCCGGCGAGGAACTGCCCTTCCTGCGCGCCGCTGACCTGACCGTGGCCTCGTCCTTCGATGTGATCGATACGGCGGCCGTCGACTACAGCCACCGGCAGGACGGCAATGAATTGCTGCTGAGCCATGTCATCGACTTTGCCTCCGACCGCATCCTCGATGCCACCAACGACAACCAGGACGATCTCGCTCGGGTGCTGGACGCACTCTATCGTGACGGCTTGCTTGACGATGCCCTCGGGCTGGCACTGGTCAATATCGTCGACCCGGCGGACTTTGCTTCGGGCGTGAACAGTCTGAGTGCCGAAGTGGCTCTCGACAATCAGATCGAAGCCCTGCATGCCAGCCGGGCCTTCGGCAACTCCTTGCTGAGCTGTGCCAATGCAGCGACACCGTTCGATACCGGCGAATGCGTTTATCTACGAGCCACCGGCAACCGCATCGAGCGTGATGCGTCCTCGGACAATCTGGGTTTCGATGCCACCACCTGGGGGATTGCAACCGGCGGACAACGGGCGCTTGGCAATGACTGGTTCGTCGGCGCATCCCTGGCCTATCAGAACAGTTCGCTGACATCGGATGCCAGCCGGGCGAGTTCCGATGGTGATCGGCTGTTCTTCGGACTAAGCGGCAAAAGGATATCGGGGCCGTTCGAACTGGCAGCGGCAGGTCATGTCGGCTACGCCAGCTACGACATCAACCGCAACCCGATCACCGGCGGCAGCGTCAGCGGCACGCAGAAGCAATGGTCGGCCTCGGGCCGGCTGCGGGCGGCCTATCTGCACGAGAGCGGCAACCTGTTCGTCAAGCCGCGGGTCGACCTGGCGCTGGACCACTTCTTTGGTTCCGACTTCACCGAGACGGGCGGCGTCAATGCGCTGACGGTTGATGTGGCCAGTGAGACCTATGTGAGCCTGCAGCCGGCGATCGAGCTGGGCACCACGATGACCGGCGAGAACGGCACCACCTACCGGCCGGGCATCACTGTGGGGCTGACCCAGTATCTGGGCAATCCCGGACCGTCGCTGAGTGCCGCCTTCGCGGGCAACCCGGCCCTGCCGTTCAGCCATTCGACGGCGATCGATACGACGCATCTCGATCTGGCCGCGACGCTCGACATCTTCACCGCGAACGCCTTCACGCTCCGGGCCGAGGCCGGCGCAAGCTTCTCTGCAAACACCACCGCCTATGGCGGCGACATCAAGGTGGAGTTCCGGTTTTGAGGAGGGTAACGATGCCAGCTGCTTCCGCAGGCAAACGTGATCGCTTTTGGTTTTCTTCCGTTTCGGCGGCATCCCTGAGAGTGCCGACCGGCTCCCTGGCAGTAACACTGTCACTGACCGGCCTTCTGGCTTGTGCAGGGTTTACCAGTGCCGCATTTGCCGGACCGGACGCCTGCCAATCGAACGGGTCAGGCAGTTACACCTGCAGCGGCAATCAGTCCGACGGCATTAATGTGGGCGCCAGCGGGTCGCCACCGGACGATGCCACCCTGATCGATGTCGAGAACCTGACGCCGAATTCCGGCAATGCACCCTATACGGGGCCCTTCATCTGGAATGTCGGCAACCCCGACAAGGGCACCCTTACATTCAACGTCTTTCCCGATTCGATCGTGCTGGCGCCGGCCACCGGTTCGGCCATCGAGTTCGCCAATATCGGCAAGAACCACAGCGACCCGGCAGCCGACATGACGCTGCGCTTCACGGGCACCATCGAAAGTTCCACCGACAGTGCGGCGATCGATTCCTCGGCCACGGGCTATTTCGGCAAGAATTACAACAACACCACTGTCGACACGGGCCATCGCGGCGGCGATGGCGGTGCCGGCGGCAGCATCTCGGTTCGACTGAGCGAACCGCATAACGACATCAGCGCAACCGGCCTGACGAGCTCGGTGTCGGACGGCATTGACGTGCTGTCTGAAGGCGGCAAGGGCGGCAAAGGTCAGGATTCGAGCCTCGATCAGGCCGGTGCCGGCGGCGCTGGCGGCAACAGCGGCCGGTTGGCACTGAGCAACAGCGGCACAGTGACGCTGAACACGAAAGGAACCGCCGTTTCGCTGCAGACCATCGGTGGACAGGGCGGCGAAGGCGGCAGCGGTTACCGGGCCGGCGGCGGTGGCGTCGGCGGCATTGCAGGCGGCATCCTTCTCGACTTCAAAAGCGCCAGCAATCCGACCAACGGAAGCTGGAACCTGACGGTCACCGGGGATGATCAATACGGGTTCTACCTGCTGTCGCAGGGCGGACACAGCAGCCACACGGGCAAAGCGAACACCCATGCCGGTCCGACCTCGGGCGCCGGCGGCATGGGCGGAGCGATCACAGCCAACAACGGCGTGACACGAACGATCACCGTGACGGGATCCGGCAGCACGGCGTTTTCAGCCAAGAGCGCCGGCGGTGATGGAGCCGGAGGCGGCAACAGTCCGCTGACGGCCGACGGCAGCAACGCCGGTGCCGGCGGTGACGGCAATGCGGTTACCATCGCCGGCATCTGGAATGTCAGGGCGACTGGAGACGACGCAGCCGGCATTGCGGTCTCGAGTGTCGGTGGCTTTGGTGGCAGGGGCGGCAATTCCAGCCTCGAGACGTCCGGCGGATCGGCGAGCGGCGGCCATGGCGGCAACGGCGGCGCCGGCGGGATCGTCACCTTCTACAACGATATCGGCAGTACCGTTGTCGCGAGCGGTGTCGCCATATCCGTCCTGAGCGAAGGCGGAGCGGGCGGTGAAGGCGGAAACGGTGACGAACAGGGCGGCAACGCGGGCCACGGCGGCGATGGCAACGCGATCTACCTGGACACCAATGCCGACGGAAACGCGGTTGCCGGCGGCTGGACGGTCTCGACCACGGCCGACGATGCCTACGGTTTCGTCGTCACCAGCCGGGGTGGTATTGGCGGCGACGGGGAGCGCGGCGGCGAACAGCATTCAGGATCCGGCGGTGCCGGCGGCGGTGGCGGTGGCCTGCAGATCGGCGATGTACACCGCAAGATTACGACCTCGGGTGAGGATGCGCATGCCTTCTTCATCACGTCGATCGGCGGAGAGGGTGGCGAGGGCGCGGAGAACCACAATGTCGGCAGCAGCGGCCACGGCGGGAATGGCGGCTTCGGCGGTCATATCAGGGCCTTCGGAACATGGGATGTACAGACGACGGGCAGCGGCTCCATCGGACTGAGGCTGCGCAGTGATGGTGGCAACGGAGGGCTGGCCAATGAAAGCGACCTCTCGGTTGGCGGCGGTGGAGGCGCAGGAGGGCATTCCGGCGCGCTGAACCTGGTGACCTCCGGCCAAAGCACGTTGACGACCACTGGAACCGGCATCGATTTCTACAGCCATGGCGGAACCGGCGGCGCCGGCGCGCAAAGTGACGCGCAGCACGCCGGCGATGGCGGCGCCGGAGGCGATTCCGAGGAAGTCGTCCTGGATATGGATGTGCATGGCAATGTTGGAACCGGCAGCTGGACCATCACAACCAGCGATGACAATGCCAGGGGCATCGTCATCGACAGCAAGGGCGGCGCCGGCGGCATCGGCGGAATCAGCGACAGCGGCAATGCCCATGACGCCGGCAATGGCGGCAATGGCGGCAACGCCGGCAAAGTCATCCTCGCGGACGTTGTGCGAACCATCAAGACAAGCGGCACCTCGTCCAGCGGTTTGATCGCCACCAGCGGCGGCGGCAACGGCGCCAACGGCGGCTATGCCAATGCCACGGGCAGCGGCGGAACCGGTGGAAACGGTGGGTCGGCGGGACCGGTGACGGTCGGCGGAACCTGGTCGATTACCGCGACCGGAAGCGGCGCTGAGGGCGCTGTCGTGCAAAGCACCGGCGGCACCGGCGGCGCTGGCGGCGAGAGCGTGCTCAACCAGGGCGGACACGGTGGAACCGGCGGACAAGCTGACAACATCTACGTCGTTACGACGTGGAACAGCGGCATCATGGTCACCGACAACGGGTTGCGCCTGCAGAGCGTGGGCGGCGCCGGCGGGACCGGCGGCAGAAGCAATGCCGAACATGTCGGTGACGGTGGTCATGGCGGCGCTTCCGGTGATCTCAGCCTCGACATCGACCAGAACGGCAATGTCGCGGATGGTCAATGGACGATCACAACGTCCGGCGACAGCGTGTTCGGTATCACGGCCGCCAGCCGGGGCGGTATGGGCGGGACAGGCGGCGAAAGCGGCAGCGCCAATGCGTTCGATTCCGGCACAGGAGGGGCCGGTGGCGACGCCGGCGGTGTGACCGCCGGCGATGTCTCGCGCACCATCAACCTCAGCGGAACTTCTGCAACCGGATTTTCTTTCACCAGTGACGGCGGCGACGGTGGACATGGCGGAACGGTCAGTGCCAGTGCCACGGGCGGTGGCGGCAAAGGCGGCGCTGGCGGAACGGCGGCATCGGTGGCGGTGGCAGGCACCTGGAAAGTGACGGCCACGGGCGGCGATTCCAACGGTGGCGTTGTTCAGAGCACAGGTGGAGACGGTGGAACCGGGGGAGAAAGCGCGCTCAACAAAGGTGGTGTTGGCGGGATCGGTGGCCAGGCTCTCGGCGTTTACCTCTATACCGAGAAAACCAGCACGTTCGAGGTTACCGGCGACGGTCTGCTTCTTCTCAGTCAGGGCGGCACCGGCGGAACCGGCGGCAACAGCTCGGCCGAGCATGCGGGAGCTGGCGGCAATGGCGGTACATCCGGCAATGTGGGCCTCAACCAGCAGCAAAACGGCGATGTCACGACAGGCAATTGGAAAATCACGACCAGCGGCGCCAATGCAATCGGATTGAGTGCCGGCAGCATGGGCGGCGCGGGCGGCCACGGTGGCGTTTCCGAAAACCTCAATTCCCAGCCGGCGGGCGACGGCGGTGCCGGTGGCACGGCCGGTGACGTTTCGATCCACGGCATCCTCCACGTCGAGGCCAAGGGCAACTCGTCCCGCGGCGTCCTCATTCAAAGTCAGGGTGGCGCCGGCGGAAGGGGTGCCAACGCCTCTGCAGATACCGGCGGCCTCGGCGGCGCCGGCGGCTTTGCCGGATCCGTTGAGCTGACGGGAAGTGAGGCAGCGACGATCCATTCGGCTTCCAGCGGACTGGTCGTGCGCAGTGCAGGTGGGGCCGGCGGCAACGGCGGTCAGGGATCCGATGGCAGTGGGGGCAATGGCGGCAATGGTGGCGGCGCAGACAGCGCAACCATCAAGACCGGCAGTGGCTTCGGCTGGACTATCACCACGAGCGAGCAAAGTGCGCCGGGTCTTTCGATTGTCTCGTCCGGCGGCAATGCGGGAGCCGGCGGTGAAAGCACCAACGGTACAAAGGGCGGCAACGGCGGACACGGCGGCGATGGCGGAATCATCGACGCGACACTGGGTTTGACGACGGTCTCCACATCCCAGGCTTCTTCCAGCGCGGTTTATGCCGGCAGTCTCGGCGGACAGTCTGCAAAGGGCGGATCCGATCCGAACAACCAGGACGGCGGCAATGGAGGCAATGGCGGCAACGGTGCGAATGTCACATTGTCCGGCACCTTCGATCTCGCAACCGTCGGCGGTTCCTCACCCGGTCTTCAGGCCGAGAGCATCGGTGCCGACGGGAACCTGTCCGGTGAGGGCGACGCCGATGGCAACGGCGGCAATGCAGGCGACGTCCAGGTCACCGTCGAGCAGGGAAGCAACCTCATCAGCACGATGGGTGAAGCCTCGCCGGGGATCCTGGCCCAATCGCTGGGCGGCGGGGTTGCCACTGGTACCAGCGGCCTGACCGTTGGCGTGGCGGGAACTGCCGGCTCCGTTTCCGTTGTTGTCCAGCAAATGAGCCAGGGCATCACCACGATCGGCGACCAGTCGAACGGCATCACTGCCATTTCCAGCGGTCTGGGTTTCAGCACGCCGCCTTCGGGCGCCGCGGTCAAGGTCGGATTGCACGCCTCCGTTCAGGCAACCGGAAACGGGTCGCACGGGATTTATGCAGAGAGCACCGCAAGTGATGAAAACAGCGAACCGGTGCCTGTCGTGATCGCAATATCCGACACCGGCAGCGTTCTTGGCGGCGCCGCTTCCGGCTCCAGCAGCATTCCAGATGGTGTTGGTGTCTACGTGGCGAACGGCACGCAGAACACGCTGACCAATGACGGTGAGATCTCGACGCTTCAGGGCACCGAGGGGACGGCGGTGCTGCAGACCGGTCCGAGCACCAGCACGCTGCACGTCACCAACAACGGCACGATCATCGGCAGCGTGGTCACCAATGGCGATGATCCCAGCGCAACTCCGCCGACTGCAACGCTGGACAACAGCTCGTCCGGCCTGATCAATGCCGGCCGGCGGATCGATGCCGCCTTCTTCGACAACGCCGGAACCCTCGCAATTGGTGGCACGGCGGTGGCAACGACGGCAATCGCCGGTGACTATACGCAAACAGCAGGCGCTGTTCTGGCCCTGTCGCTCGACCTGACAAGGGCAGCGCTTGCCGATCGCATCGACCAGGTCGATATCGACGGCACGGCGCTGATCGACGGTCAGGCGGCACCGACCATCATCGCCTTCGATGCAGCAGCCGGCGAGGAACTGCCCTTCCTGCGCGCCGCTGACCTGACCGTGGCCTCGTCCTTCGATGTGATCGATACGGCGGCCGTCGATTACAGCCACCGGCAGGACGGCAATGAATTGCTGCTGAGCCATGTCATCGACTTTGCCTCCGACCGCATCCTCGATGCCACCAACGACAACCAGGACGATCTCGCTCGGGTGCTGGACGCACTCTATCGTGACGGCTTGCTTGACGATGCCCTCGGGCTGGCACTGGTCAATATCGTCGACCCGGCGGACTTTGCTTCGGGTGTGAACAGTCTGAGTGCCGAAGTGGCTCTCGACAATCAGATCGAGGCCCTGCATGCCAGCCGGGCCTTCGGCAACTCCTTGCTGAGCTGTGCCAATGCAGCGACACCGTTCGATACCGGCGAATGCGTTTATCTACGAGCCACCGGCAACCGCATCGAGCGTGATGCGTCCTCGGACAATCTCGGTTTCGATGCCACCACCTGGGGGATTGCCACCGGCGGACAGCGGGCGCTTGGCAATGACTGGTTCGTCGGCGCATCCCTGGCCTATCAGAACAGTTCGCTCACGTCGGATACCAGCCGGGCGAGTTCAGACGGCGATCGGCTGTTCTTCGGACTGAGCGGCAAGCGGGTATCGGGTCCATTCGAACTGGCGGCGGCAGGTCATGTCGGCTACGGCAGCTACGACATCAACCGCAACCCGATCACCGGTGGCACCGTCAGCGGCACGCAGAAGCAATGGTCGGCCTCGGGCCGGCTGCGGGCGGCTTATCTGCACGAGAGCGGCAACCTGTTCGTCAAGCCGCGGGTCGACCTGGCGCTGGACCACTTCTTCGGTTCCGACTTCACCGAGACGGGCGGCGTCAATGCGCTGACGGTTGATGTGGCCAGCGAGACCTATGTGAGCCTGCAGCCAGCGATCGAATTAGGCACCACGATGACGGGCGAGAACGGCACCACCTACCGGCCGGGCATCACGGTGGGGCTGACCCAGTATCTGGGCAATCCCGGACCGTCGCTGAGTGCCGCCTTTGCGGGCAACCCGGCCCTGCCGTTCAGCCATTCGACGGCGATCGACACGACGCATCTCGACCTGGCTGCGACGCTCGATATCTTCACCGCCAACGCCTTCACGTTCCGGGCCGAGGCCGGCGCGAGCTTCTCTGAAAACACCACTGCCTATGGCGGCGACATCAAGATAGAGTTCCGGTTTTGAGTTATTCAATCATGTTGCGATCCATGCTGGTCGCCCTGGCGATTCTTGCTGGTCCAGCGGTTCAGGCCGCGGACAATCCCATTGAAACGCAGATCCGCCAGGCGGTCGAAGAAGGCCGGATCAAAGGACTGCACGGCGTGCTGGTGACTTTGGGCGACGAGACCTTTGCGGAAGTCTATTTCGACGGCGATGACGAGCGGTGGGGCCGGTCGATTGGCGCGGTCGAACACGGGCCCGACACGCTGCACGATCTTCGTTCCGTGTCGAAATCCATTGTCGGCCTGCTCTATGGCATCGCTCTGTCGGAAGGTCTTGTGCCGGCGCCGGAAGATCCTCTGCTTTCCGCGTTTCCCGAATATGCGAATCTGCCGGCCGATCCGCGCCGCGGCGCCATCACCATTGCCGACGTCTTGACCATGAGGATGGGAACCGAGTGGAACGAGAGCCTGCCCTACACGGACCCGCGCAACAGCGAAATCGCCATGGAACTGGCGCCGGACCGATACCGCTTCATTCTCGACCGGCCGATGGTCGACGACCCTGGAACGGTATGGACATACAATGGCGGCGCGACGGCCATTCTGGCGCGGCTGATTGCGAAAGGCTCCGGCAAACCCATTGACGTCTACGCCACGGAAAAACTCTTTTTGCCGCTGGGAATCGATGAATTCGAATGGGTGCGGGGCGGCGACGGCGAGCCTTCGGCTGCCTCAGGCCTGCGTCTGAACCTGCGCGACCTGGCAAAGATCGGCCGGATGATTTCCAAGGGTGGCAGCTACAAAGGCAAACAGATCGTCCCGTCTGACTGGCTGGAGGCCGCGTTCGAGCCGCAGGTGACGCTCCAAGGCCTGCGCTACGGCTACCACTGGTATCTACCAGCGGAAGGCAGACCGTCGTCATGGATGTCGGGCTTCGGCAATGGCGGTCAACGCTTGACGGTTCAGCCGAAATATGACCTCGTTTTTGCCTTCTTCGCCGGCAACTACAATCAGCCGGATGCCTGGAAGGTTCCCGTCACATTGCTTGAGGAGATCCTGTTGCCGGCGCTGAAGAAGCGGGTGGGGAACAAGTAAACGGACCTCCGAGACAGGCGATGACGTAATGACAACAAGCATTTATCTGGCCGGCCCGGAAGTCTTCCTTCCGAATGCTCGGGAGATCCTGGATCTCAAGTCGCGCATTGCCCGTGACATCGGCTTCAAGCCCATCGCACCGGGGGACGCCGACATTCAGGACTGCGGAACGAAATTCCTGAAGGGTGTCGCGATCAGCGCCTATGACGAGAAGCTGATGCGCAGCGCCGATGCGATTGTTGCTAATCTGACGCCATTTCGCGGCGTGAGCGCTGATACCGGCACCTGTTTCGAACTCGGCTTCATGTGCGCGCTCGGGCGTCATGTCTGCGCCTATACGAACGACAAGCGGCACCATTTCGAACGGGTCTCTGAATTCCATGACGGCGAGATCAGGCTCGACGCGGAGGGAGAGGCCCGTGGGCCGGACGGTCTGCTGGTCGAAGACTTCGACATGATCGACAATCTGATGATGCATGGCGGCGTCGAAAACCGCAGCGGCCTGATGGAGGTCCATCAGGCGACGGAAGACGAAATGTTCACCGATATGACCGGGTACCGACGGGTGCTCGGGCGGTTGGCGGCCAGTCTTTCCTGACCCTACAGTTCAAGCACTGCCTCGACGTTCTTCCGGTGAACCGCCTCGTAGGCATCGAAATAGAGCAGCGCACCGTTGGTGATGTCGCCCGCGATGAACTCCGCCAATCCGGCCGATGCGAGTTCTGGCTCCGAACGACACCGCAGAAGTTTCGACACATATCGTCGGGTCGCATCGATCAGCGTCGGTGCAAAGCCGCCGCTTGCAATCCGGTCGGGATCGCCGTGGCAGGGCAGGATCGCGGCGATGTCCCAGGTTGCCATCCGGTCGAGTTCGGCGAGATGCACGTTTAGCCGTTCCGGCTCGGCGACATAGGTGACGGGGTCCTCCAGCGTATCGCCGGCAAGAAGGGTCTTCGTCTGCGGCAGCCAGGCAACGAGTCCATCGAAGCTGTGTATGTCCAGCGGACGCAGTTCGACATCGATATCACCAACGCGCATCGACCTTTCGTCATGGAACACCGTCGTTGGCATGACCAGTGGATCGATGGCGGGCGATCGGGCAGCAAAATTCTCCTGGCATTCCAGCAAAGCGTCCGCGGTCTTGCGTCCGGCGAGGATTTCGCAGTCGGCAAAAACCTCCGTTCCTGCGACGTGGTCGCAATGGTGATGGCTGAGAACGACCTTGATCGAGCGGGCGCCGCGACGTTCGATTTCGGCGCGGATGGCGGTCGCGTGAGCAATCGATATGCCGGTGTCGTAGACCAGGGCCTCGCCTTGACTCAGCAACGCGTAGGTGGCCGCGCCCAGAGAATAGGCTCCGTCGTCAAGCCAGTTGGGTGTGTCGGAGTGAAGACGTGCGCCGTCGATCCGTCCATCATAGAAAGCAATCAGCCCCGGGGCGGGGTCCAGCACCCGCATGGTGGCAGTCGATACGGTCATGGCGTGTCTTTCTCTGCGTCATTGAACAGCCAGGCCGGCAGGTCGGCGATGGATGGCAGAACCACCGTGGCGTGCGGCGCGAGGTCGTCCGTCGTTGCCGGCCCTGTCAACACGGCGACGCGGCAACCGACGCCGCCAGCCACGGCACAGTCCATATCGTGCTTGCTGTCGCCAACAAAAACCAGCTCGGCCGGATCGATGTCGAATTGCCTGCAGAAGCCTTCAATCATGCCCGGCTCGGGCTTGCGGCCGAATCCGCTGTCGGAACCACAGACAAAGTCGAACAGCGACAGCGCGCCGGCCTGCTCCAGCTGGGCGACGGCGCCGGCCTCATAGTCGTTCGTGGCGACGCCAAGCAGCAGGCCGCGGGCGCGCAGCGAGCCGAGCACCGCGTGCAAATCGCAGGTGGGCACATGTGGCAAATCCGTCAGGATGCGACGGGTCAGAGCCTCGACATCCACCAGCGAAACGCCTGCCACAAGGTCCGCCCAGGCGGCGTCGACCTCGGCTGCGCTGGCATTGACGATCAGCGACCCGCTGACAAACCGGCGTTCGGCGCGCAGATAACCGCAGGTTTCCGCAAGCCGATCCTTGAGCGCTTCATCGTTGCCGGCCAGTGCATCCAGCATGCGGTCGCAGAAATGCGCCCAGGTTTCGGTAAACGAAAAGAGGGTGCCGTCCTTGTCGAAAAGGACAGCCTTGCCGGATTGTTTCGAAGGCTTGCCGACCACCGTGCCCTTCAAATCCTTCTTCTTCGCCGGAACCTAGCAGAGGCCCGGTATCAGCGCTTCGGAATGTCCACTTCCAGATACGGCAGTTCCCGTCCGGGAATGGCATCGGATGGTTCCGTGCCCACCGGCCGGGCGCCCATTTTCTTGTAGAAGCCGGCCGCATTGGGATCCGACAGAATACCGAGCGTCGCGATATCGTTCTGCGCGGCGAGATCGACCATGGCTGCAAAAAGGTCGGCACCAATGCCCTTGCCCATCGTGGCCGGATCGACAAAAAACACCGCCACTTCATGGCCATCGCCATCGGGAGCAATCGCCGCCACCCCGACTCGTGCGCCCTCATGCTCCGCCACCAGAACCATGCCGGCCTCGATCCAGCCGTTACGCACCGTCAGGGCGACGCGGCTCAACTCCATGAAGTGGTCGTCATAGCCCCAATGGGCCTTGGAGCGCAGGCTGAGATCGGTCAGCGCCGCCGCTTCATCAAGCCGGGCCGGGCGAATGACGGTGGGCATGGTTTTGGTTCAATGGGCCTTGGACATATCTCCAAGAACTTCCTTGGAGGCTACGGTGGAGTCGGCTTTCAGCTTGTAGACCATGGGCACGCCGGTGGCGAGATTGAGGCCGGTGACTTCATCACGGCTCAGCCGGTCGAGTATCATGACCAGCGAGCGCAGCGAGTTGCCATGGGCCGCGACCAGCACGTTTTGACCGGCCAGCACGCGCGGCAGAATCTCGGTCATGTAGTAGGGCCAGACGCGGGCGCCCGTGTCCTTGAGGCTTTCACCACCGGGCGGCGGGACGTCGTAGGAACGACGCCAGATATGCACCTGTTCCTCGCCCCATTTGGCACGGGCATCGTCCTTGTTGAGACCGGCAAGATCGCCGTAGTCACGCTCGTTGAGCGCCTGGTCGTGAATGGTTTCGAGATCGCTCTGGCCGTTGATATCGAGAATGATCTGGCAGGTGCGTTCTGCCCGCACCAGCACGGAGGTGAAGGCGATGTCGAACTTGATTCCGTAGTCGCGGATCGCCTCGGCGCCGGTCTTCGCCTCGACCAGGCCCTGTTCCGTCAAGTCCGGGTTTTTCCAACCGGTGAACAGGTTTTTCAGGTTCCATTCGCTCTGGCCGTGGCGCACGAGCACGAGAGTTCCCGACATCAGTCGCTCCTTAGGTATCGTTGAGCCCGAGCACGTCGAGCATGGAATAGAGGCCCGGTGCACGGCCATGCGCCCAAAGCGCAGCTTTGACCGCACCGCGGGCAAAAATCGAGCGATCAAGCGCCCGGTGGGTCAACTCGATCGACTCGCCCTCGCCGGCCAGAATAACCGAATGTTCGCCGACCACCGAACCGCCGCGCAGCGTGGCGAAACCAATGCTGCCGGCGCGGCGTGGCCCGGTCTGGCCATCTCGCACCCGGACGCTCTCGTCGGCCAGTTGTATCTGGCGGCCAAGGGCTGCCGCTTCGCCGAGCAGATAGGCGGTGCCGGACGGCGCGTCGACCTTGTGCTTGTGGTGCATTTCCAGCACCTCGATGTCCCAATCGGCGGCTTCGAGGGCCCGCGCCGCCTGCTCGACCAGGACGGCCAGCAGATTGACACCGAGGCTCATGTTGCCGGATTTGACGATGGTAGCGCCACTCGCGGCTTCGGCGATTTTTGCATCGTCCTCAGGCGTCAGGCCGGTGGTGCCGATCACGTGGACCACTCCAGCCTTTGCTGTCTGTTCGGACAACCGAACGGAAACGGCCGGCGCGGTGAAATCAAGCACCCCATCGGCCGAGGCCATGGCCGCTTCGGCATCGCCGGTGATGACGATGCCATTCGCCCCGAGGCCGGCCAGTTCACCCGAATCGCGACCCAGTTCCGGAGCACCCGGCCGTTCGATCCCTGCGACAAGCCGAGCACCGGGGATCGCATCGATCGCGCGAATGAGGGCGCAGCCCATGCGGCCGGCGGCACCGATCACCACCAGTCCCATTTCCGCCATCAGGCATCTCCCTTGTCGAGCGGTGTTGTCTCTGCATCAAGCGCCGCGTTGCCGTCGAGGCCGAGCGCCTGCATTTTCAGGAAGCGGGCATAGAGCCCTTCTTCGCGGTTCGCCAGTTCGCGGGGCGGACCTTCCTCGGCCACCCGCCCCTGCATCATGACGACAATCTTTTCCGCCCGGGCAATGGTCGACAGGCGGTGGGCGATGACCAACACTGTGCGGCCCTGCATGGCTTCGTCCAGCGCCTTTTGAACCAGGACTTCCGATTCCGTATCGAGCGCCGACGTCGCCTCGTCGAGCAGCAGAATCGGCGCGTTGCGGATCAGCGCCCGGGCAATGGAGACGCGCTGTCGCTGTCCGCCCGACAGCGTTGAACCGGCATCGCCGACCGGCGTGTCATAGCCCTGCGGCTGTTCGAGAATGAACTCGTGGGCGTAGGCAAGCTTTGCGGCGGCCTCGACTTCCTCGTCGGTCGCCTCCGGGCGGCCGTAGCGGATATTGTCGCGGATCGTGCCTTCGAACAGGTAAGGCTGCTGAGAGACATAGGCGATGGCATGACGCAGCGACTGCTTCGTTACATGGGCAATGTCCTGGCCGTCGATCAGAATGCTGCCCTCGTGCGGATCGTAGAAGCGCGGCAGCAAGCTGATGATGGTTGTCTTGCCGGCTCCCGACGGGCCAACCAGGGCGGTGGTTTCGCCGGCCTGGGCGACAAAGCTGACGTCGTGCAGCACAGGGCCGGCCTCGCCGTAGCCGAAGCTGACATTGCGGAACTCGATCTGGCCACCGGTGACCGTCAGGTCAATGGCGTCCGGACGATCGGGCTGCTGTGGCTCGACATCGAGGATTTCGTAGATCATGCGGGCATTGACCACGGCCCGCTCCAGATTGACCTGCAAACGGGCCAGTCGCCGGGCCGGATCGTAGGCCAGCAGCATGGCTGTAATGAACGAAATCAGCGCGCCCGGAAGGACATCGTAATAGATGGTCTGGATGGCAGCATAGGCCAGGATGCCGGAGATGATCAGGCCGGCCAGAGTATCGGTAAGTGGTGCGGTGCGTTCCGTCAGCCGAACGATGCGGTTCGACTGGTGTTCGGCGTCGGTCACCAGTTTGTCGACGCGCTGGCGCAGCTGGTCCTCCATAGTGAAGGCCTTGACGATGGAGATTCCTTGCAGAGTCTCCTGCATCACCCCGTATACGCGACTGTTGACGTCGACGACCTCGCGGGTGACGACGCGCAAACGCTTGGAGATATAGCGTATCGCGATCACCAGCGGCGGGCCGATCAGGAACGCGGCCAGTGTCAGCAGCGCGTTGCTGTAGATCATCACCCCGAGCAGGGCGACCAGGGTGAGCGTGTCGCGCGCCAGCGAGGTGATCGTCAGGTTGAGAACATCGCGAATGCCGGTGGTGTTCTGGCCGATCTGCGCCGCCAGATGGGCCGAGCGCTTTTCGCCCAGAAACCCGACGCTCAGGTTCATCAGATGACTGTAAAGACGGCGCTGGTAGCGTGCCACCACATTGTTGCTGATTTTGCCCAGCGCAACGGCCTGCCCATAGGTGGCAATGCCACGCAGGAAAAAGGCCAGGAAGGCTGTTCCGGATACGTACCAGATCACCTCAGCACGCTGCTTGGCCAACGCCTCGTCGACCACGTCGCGCATGATCCACGCCATGTAGGCGGTGGTCAGTGCGATGACGGCAAGACAGACGATCGCGACAATGTAGGTGCCCACATAGTCGCGGCCGTTTTCCGACAGAATCCGTCGGAGAACGCCCCAGATAGCGCCGGGATCGACGCGCTGATCGTCGCTGTGTGCCACTCGCAAGCCTTGGTGTGCTGCTACCCGTTCTGCGGCTCTATATACTCTTCGCTGGGGTTTGCCTATGCCCTCCAGCGACGCCCCTCGGTAGAGACCCCGAAACGCACCGGCGTGCGCGCGTAGGACGCGAGCCCGTAGAGGGCGGCCAGCGGATGGGTGACGACGCAGGTGGCGATGGATCGGACCAGGTCACTGTGCGGTGCCTTGTCCTCGAAAGCACTGCGGAACTCGGGCTTCTCCAGCACCGGAATGATCTTCTGAACGATGCCGCCGGCAAGGAATACGCCGCCGCGGGCCATGAAGACCAGCGCCAGATCTCCCGCCACGCGGCCGAGATAGGTGGCAAACAGAGACAGAGTTTCGGCCGCCACGGCATCGGAACCATCGAGGCCGGCCGCGGTGATCTGCTGCGGTTCCGCATAAGCCGGGTCGACCTTGTCCGCCAGGCACACGGCCCGGTACAAGTTGACAAGCCCTCGGCCGCAAAGAACCTGCTCGGCCGATACGCGACCCCCGACCCGCTCGAGATGCGGGAACACAGCGAAATCACGCTCGCTGCGCGGACCGAGATCCACGTGGCCGCCCTCACCCGGCACGGGGATCCAGTTGTGTCGGGAATAGACAAGACCGGACACGCCGAGGCCGGTGCCCGGTCCGAGCACGACACGCGACGCACCGTTTTCCATTTCACCGCTGCCAATATTGTGGCGATGCTCGGCATCCAGCGATGCGGCGGCCAGCGCCTGAGCCTCGAAATCGTTGAGCACGATGACGTCGCTCAGAGAAAAATTGCGCATCATGTATTTCGGACGCACCACCCAGGGGCAGTTGGTCAACTGGATTTCGTCTCCGTCGACCGGGCCGGCGATGGCAAAGATCGCCGATCTCGGCTGCACCGATGTCTTGTCGAGAACGCAGTTCTGTATTGCCTCGTCGATCGTCTCGAAATCGGCCGTCGCCAGGATTGGAAATTCTTTCGGTTCGGCAAAGGCGTCGACCAGGATGGCAAACCGGGCATTGGTGCCGCCGATGTCACCGATCAGGATGGGAAAATTGATGATCGATTCCTGGTCAGTAACTCTACGCATGCTGGTCGGTCTCCGAGGCTCGACAGCGGACGATGATGCCATACCATTGGGCTGCGGCGGAAACGCTCAGCCGTATGTCCAGTGCCGAATTCAATCGATTTGATTGCTTCCTATAGTCAGTCCTGAAGGCAATGAAAAGCGGGGCAGCCGCATAAATTGCGCTGCCGGCCCAATTACCGGACGAATGTTGCAGAGATATTTCAGCCGGTCAGGGCCGACCGGGCCGCGGCTCGGGGATCGGGATGAAGGGCCCGGGGTCGGGTTCCGGCTTGGGCCGCGGGATCGGCACCAGGGCCGGCATGGAAAACGGTGCCGCCGCCGCCTTGACCGGAGCAAAGGCGGTGCGCAGGTTGCTGGCGCCGGCCACCTTGAAGGTGACCGCTTCCTCGGAAGCAGGAGCGGGTGCATTGAGCACCACGGCGCAGGCGGCGGGCAAGTCGGACAACATGGTATGCCGCGGCTTCTTCGGCTTTTTCGGTTTCTTGGCCGCCTGTTTCTTCGGCTTGCTCGGCTTTTTCGGCTTCAGCGCCACGTCAAACCACCAGTCCAGCGCCTTGCCGCAGCCCGAATCCTTCGGCACCGGGTTCTGCGCCTTGCAGGCCGGTGACCCGTCGGGGCAATGGATGCGGATGTGCATGTGGTAGTGATGGCCGTAATAGGGCCGCACCTTGTTGAGGTTCGTGCGGTCGCCTTTCCAGGTGTCGCACAGCTTTTTCTTGATGCCCGGATGCACCAGAATCCGCTGAACATTCGGGTAACTTGCCGCGCGCATGATCAGCTTGCCATGGGCCGGCGTCCAAACCCTCGGATCGACCGCGACCGACTTGGCTTTGAGCACCGAAATCGCGCTTGTGGTTTCCCGTTCCGACGCATTGTAACGGCGGTTCGGCATGGGCGTCAGCCAGATGTCGGCATCGAGGCCGATCTGGTGAGATGCGTGGCCGGTCAGCATCGGACCGCCGCGCGGTTGCGACAGGTCGCCAACCAGCAGGCCAGGCCAGCCATCCTTGGCGGCGGCATCGCGCGACAGCTTCTCGATCGTGGCAATCAGTTCCGGATGGCCCCAGCGGCGGTTGCGAGACAGGCGCATGGCCTGCCAGGTCGCACCGTCGGTGGGAATGGCAATGCCGCCAGAGAAGCAGCCCTTGGAATAGAAACCGTGCACTTTGGCAGGCAATTGCGCCGGCAGCCGCTTGCCGCCGAAAAGCTGTTTCGCCGGCACCGAATCCGACGCCGAGGCATGCCCCCCGATCAGCATGCCTGCCAGCAATGCCAGGGCGGCCCCCGCCAGCTTCACCGTCGATCCCGCCATGGTCCGGCTCCGTCGCGACCAAATCATCGCGATCACCATAGACCAAAAGCTGGCGAGTGGCACATCACTTAAGCGACCAATTGTTACCGAGCTGAGGAGACAAACGGTAAAGCGCCACGGGACCGGTGCCCTCGACCGACTGCAGGTAGGACGGAGCCTCGCCGGCCATCAGCGCGGCGGTCAGGCTGTCGGGATAGATCCTCGCCAGACCGATCGCTTCGGGATCGGTCGGACAGAAGGCAACCAGCGTGACACCAGCGCCGCGCAGAAACGCTTCCGCTTCCGCGCTATCGGCCATGGCAATATGCAGCTGTGTCAGCATGCCGCCCTGATTGCGGTGATAGGGGGCGGCAAGCGCCCGGTGCGGCGTGTAGCGCAGAATATCGGAGCCCATATTGGTCACTGCCGATACGACGCCCGGGGGTTGGGCGGCGAGTGAGGCCAGGCCTGAGGCGGTGGCGCAGGCTTCCTTCGGATCCGCCGCGTTGTTGACGACGACCGCAGCCGACCCAGCGCCCTTCAGGGCAACCAACCCGATCATCGACCAGACAATCTGGGCGGAAAAAATCGCCAGCACGGCAAATTGAAGAGTGAGACCAAGGCCGGGTTTCGCGGCGGCATTCAGTGCCGCCCGCTTTTCGCCGACCAGCGCGGCCAGCGGCAGGATCGCCAGAAGATTGGCAAACACGGCGCCGCGCACCTGCACCAGTGAGATGGCGAAGGCGAGCCCAATGACGGCTGCCAACATCCAGTATTGTACCTGACGGTCCGACCGCAGCCCCTGCCAGATGCAAACGGCCAGCGCGATCACCGGAACGGCAAAATGGCCGGCAACCGCCTCGGGCTTGGTCTGTGCCAGGCTGAGGATCGATTTCGCTTCAGTGACGTGGTCAAGCCACATGGTTTTCAGCAGCGGATCGAGATCGGCCAGGGGGCTTTGAAGGCATTGCGGAGCGATCAGAACGGTTGCGACGCCAACAGCAACACCGCCGACCGCAAGCGCTCCGAAGCGCAGCGGCAGGGACCGTTTGCCGGCGAGCGCCGCTGACAGGAACAGCACACCGCCGCCAACGGTGCCGAGAACATAGAAGCCGGCCGAGAAACCGTCGCACACGACGACACTGTAAGAGCCCGGCGGCACCAGCAGATAAAAGCAGGCCGTCAACGTGGCCGCAAAGGCAAGGCCGAAGGCGCACGCCGCGTTACGAGCACGCTCACCAATAACGGCCCAGGCTATGGCGACGGCGGCACAGCAAATGCCGACCACGGGCACCGTTTCGGCCCCCACCGCAACCGCAAGGCCTGCGGCAACGCCGGCCGAGGCGTACCAGAAACGACCGAACTCCCGGTCCGTCAGGCCGGCGGCAATCAGCGCGATCAGCACCATCTGCACATTGTGGTGGTCGATGGCACCCGGCTGAAAGCGCGCCTGGGTCAAAGCGAACAAGGCGGTCAAGGCCAGCGCCACCAGCATGCCGTCGCGACCGCCAAGATGTCTGGCGGCAATCGCCACCCCGGTGAACAAAGGCAGCAGCAGCAAGAGCGGCCAGACGAAAAGCGCCGCAGCCTCGGCCTGCAGCGGATCCAGGAACTGGGAGAAGAAGCCAATCAGATTGGCGATGGGCACGTCGATGAGGCGCGACCAGTGCATCAGCGTGCCGTCTTCGAGACCGAGCCGGTACTGGGTCAGGTCGAACCAGCCCTGCCCGCCCATCAGGTCGCGGATCTGCACAAGGCGCATGACATCGTCATTGTCGCGGCCGACATAGTCGACCGCCTTGAACCAATGTTTTCCAGCCAATCCGATCGCTGTCGCGATCGTGGTGATCAGCACCGGCCACAGCACGCCATTGCGGCTGCGCGCGCCTGCCACGCCCTGGTTCACGGTTCCGGTGACACTCAAAACACAACTCCCGGTCCGGGGCTCCGGACGACTGACCCTGAACTGTTCGCAATTATTCGCTGACAGGCAACCTAGCCTTAACCTTCCCAAGAAATAGTAAAGGCGCCCTGATCGGGATTTTGTTCCAGCGTAACCGGCGAGGCCCGCCATGTCAGACAAGCCTTTCGAAGACCTCGAAATTGCAGTGCTGTTGCCCTGCTACAATGAGGAAGCGACCATCGCCGACGTGGTGCTCGGATTCCGCCGCGAACTGCCCCAGGCGCGGATATTCGTCTACGACAACAATTCATCGGACCGCACGGCAATCCTGGCGGCGCGCGCCGGCGCCACGGTGATCCGCGAGCCGCGCCAGGGTAAGGGCCACGTGGTGCGCCGTATGTTCGCCGATATCGAATCCGACATCTACATCATGGCGGATGGCGACGGCACCTATGCGCCGGAGGACGCTCCAGACCTGGTGCGCACGCTGATCACCGAGCGCAGCGACATGGTGGTTGGAACACGGCGCGGCGTGACTGACGATGCCGGCCGAGCCGGCCATGCCTTTGGCAACCGACTTTTCAACCGCATCTACAAGACGTTGTTCGGCAATGACTTTACCGACATCTTCTCCGGCTACAGGGTGTTCAACCGGCGCTTCGTCAAGAGTTTCCCGGCCCTGTCGGGCGGCTTCGAAATCGAAACGGAAATGTCGGTGCATGCGTCGATGCTGCGCATGCCGGTCAGCGAACTGACACTCGACTACGGTCGCCGACCGGAAGGTTCGAGCAGCAAGCTTTCGACCTATCGCGACGGCATCAAGATCCTGTGGACCTTGATGTTGCTGATGAAGGAAACGCGTCCGTTCTTCTTCTTTTCGGCGATCAGCGCGGCCTTTCTCATCGCCAGCCTCGGTTTCATGGCGCCGGTGCTCAGCGAATATTTCGAAACCGGTCTCGTCGACCGCATGCCGACCTGGATCCTGTCGGTGTCGCTGCTGATGATCTCCATGCTCTTCTTTGTCGCAGGTGTAATTCTCGATTCTGTCGCGCGCAGCCGTGCGGAATACAAAAGGATGCTGTATATGGGACTGCCGGCCACGCGCGGCGAACGTCCTCGCGCAGCCGGCTCCCAAGGGCGCCGCTCCGGCGGAAAGGCAAGGAAGCCAATCGCTGCATGAAAAAAAGACTGCTGAGTTTCGTCATCGTCGGCGGGATTGGATTTCTCACCGATGTGGGCGTTTTGCTCGCTTTGCTACGCTGGACGGCTGTTGATCCGTTCACGGCGCGGCTGGTGGCGATTGCGGCTGCCCTGCACGTCACCTGGCTATTGAACCGAAACTTCACTTTCGGAAAAAGCAACCGCCACGCCGCCGTCGAGGGCATGCGCTACGGCGGCGTCGGCATTGCCACATCGATCCTCAACTACCTGGTTTATTCGGGCCTGCTGGTGTTCTTCACCTCCCTGCCGCCGGTCGTTGCCCTGACGGTCTCCTCGGCCACCGCAACGATCTTTTCCTATACGGGCTACGCGAAGCTGGTGTTCGGGCGGTAGACGAATCCAGGCGACGGGTCACAAAAATACAGCCAACGATCGCTAACCTGCGGCCATGACCGTTTCGCACCCGCGCGCCTTGCGCGCCATCCTTTGCTCCGATGAATTTCGCGCCCTCACGGGCGGACTGTATCTCTGGGAGTCGCCGCAGGCTCTCGACGATTACAAAAATCAGAACTGCGCGCGAGCATCGCTTACGCCTGCCAGGCTCAGGGCGAGCCGCAACTGGACGTGCTGAAAGTTCTCATGCCGCTTCGGGACTGAGGGACAAGCTTTGCCGGCTGTATAACCAGCCTCATCCGTTGTAGTTGTTCACCGGGTCTCGGAGTTGGGCGGGATTAGGTCGAATTGGGCGGGACTAGCCACAAATCCGCGAAAATCACCGGACAAACCGGGCACCTTTTTAATGAAATGAGCGATGCACAAAACAGTCGTGTTTGGTGATACCTGAGTCCATAATGGAGTACCCATGACGATGAGGAACGACCCCATGGAAAGCAAGGTTGACGAGTTGGAACGCCGCCTTTCTGCAATCCTGGCAGCAGATGTCGTGGGGTATTCAAGGCTGATCGAGGACAATGAAGAAGGTGCGATCAAGGCGGTAAAAGCCCTGTGGCAAAACGTGCTGGAACCGACTGCCCGTCGTGAGGGCGGGCGTATCGTCAAGACGATGGGTGACGGCGTTTTGGCGGAATTTACCAGTGCGGTCAAAGCGGTAAAGTGCGCGCTGGACGTGCAGGAGGCCATGGCAGCCGGTGATACGGCGTTTCCCGATGGCATCAATCTCGTTCTCCGGATCGGATTGCACATTGGCGATATCGTGATCGATGGCGACGATATCCTGGGTGATGGCGTCAATCTTGCCGCCCGACTGGAGTCGATTGCCAGCCCTGGTGGCGTTTGCATTTCTTCCTCTGTCTGGGATCAATTGACGTCAGATCTGGCCGAAAAATTCCATGATTCCGGCCTGCAAAATGTCAAGAATATATCTCGACCAATTCGCACATTCAGCTTTGCCGGCAATTCTGCTGCGCAGCAAACCGGCCACACGACAAACGGCCGTAAAAACCGCAAGCCCACTGTGGCGATCGGTGCTTTCGAGGCGCTGACACAGGACGAGATATCGACGTTGTTTTCCAGCGGCTGTCAACAAACGACCGCCGCGTATTTGTCCAGTCTCACGGGGCTTACCCTGGTGTCGCAGAACGCCGCGCCTGACTACATGGCCAACGCCCGTTTCCAGCTGATTGGCGATCGTTATCGATGCACCCTCGAACTGTTGGAGAGCAGAGACGAAAAGCCCGTCTTGTCCAACAGGTTCGACGGGACCATCGAGGATCTGTTCGAAGCACAGGATGCGCTTTCAAACCAGATCGCCACATCGATCCGCTTTGCCGTGGCCAAGAACGAGGGGGACAAGGGAGGGCTCGACGCTTCTGGCAAATCGACGCTGGAGCAGAACCTGTCACGTGCTGCAGTGTTGATGATGGAACCGGATGCAGCGGCTTGGCAGGAAGCCGGTCAGCTGTTGGCCGCGTACCTGGAAGCCAGGCCCGATGAGTTCATGGCGCTCGGCATGAAGGCCCTTCATTTGCTCGAAGAAGGTATTCGCGGCGTCGAGCATGTCAGCGATGCAGACGCGGCCAGAGCGAAGGATCTTTTGACACAGGCGCGGCAGTTGAATGAACAGAGTGATTTTCTTCATCTCATGAGAGCGGAGTATTGCTGGAGCGTTGAAGCCGATCTGTCGGAAGCCTTGCGTGCTGTTGACCGCAGCCTTGATGTGACACCCGATTACATGCTCGGTCTAAACGCCCGGGCCCGCTTTTATACTTTTGCGGGCCGGCTTGAAGAAGCGCTCGGCCTGTTTGAGCAGGTGATCCCGGTCCTCTCGAAAACCCGGTTTATTCATCGTGTTCTTGCTAACAAATCAACCTGTCAATTCGCGGCAAATGACATGGCCGGCGCCCTGGATACTGCGCGAAAGTCACTGGATTATGCGCCGCATAATCCATATGCGCTGGCGCTTGCCGCCGCTTCCGCCAGCGTGCTGGGGGAAACGAAATTGGCCAGCACGTTCATGGAGGCTTTGCTGGACGTCAAACCGCATTTGACACTGTCCAAGGTCCGCCCATTCGGATTCGCCGATCGGTCGACTGAAGAGGTTTTTCGCTCCGCCCTGACAGCGTCCGGTTTGCCGGCGGATTGAGGTCAAACGAACATTTTTGGCGAATCAGTTTCCCGTAAGCATCGTGGTGAAGTGGCTAAGGTAGGACATTTGCAAATCTTTTGGGCACCGGCGGATGTCTTAGCTGGGAAGAGCGACGGTGCTTGTCATCCGTGCTCACCCGATGCCACCTCATCCAGGATTTCGGCAAATAATATCAACAGCATGTCGACACCCTCCGCGTCGATGGTCAGCGGAGGGCGGATCTTGAGGATGTTGTCCTTCGGGCCTTCGCTGCCGATGAGGATGCGCCGGTCGCGCATGCGGTTCTTGACGTAGGCGCAGATTTCGGTCGCTTCGGAACCGTCCGGGCGGACCAGTTCGACGCCTATGAACAGGCCCATGCCGCGTACGTCGCCGATGCAGGTGTGGCCGCGCTGCAGGGATTTCAGTCCGTCCATGAGCACCGCTCCCATGCGGCGGGCATTGTCCTGCAGACCCTCGTCGTCGACGATATCGAGCACTTCCTTGCCGATGCGGCACGACAATGTCGAGCCGCCGAAGGTGGAGAAGAACTCCGGCCCCTTGGCGAAACTGTCGGCGATAGCACGGGTTGTGACCAGCACGCCGAGCGGGTGGCCATTGCCGATGGGTTTGCCGAGCACGACGATGTCAGGCAGCGCCTGCTGATGTTCGAAGCCGAAATAGAAATCGCCCAACCGGCCAAGGCCGGTCTGTACCTCATCGGCAATGCAGACGCCGCCGGCGGCGCGGATCTTTTCGTAGACAGCGGCGAGGTAGCCCTCCGGAGGAATGATCTGGCCGCCGACCGACGGAAAGGTCTCGGCAATGAAGCCGGCAAGACCGTGGCCCCTTGCCCGCAGCGATGCGATGGCCGGATCGACAAGATCTGCGAACTTTTGCGCCCGGCCCGGATCGTCGCGGCGAAACGAGCCGCGATAATCGTCCGCAATCTCGACCAATTCGACCCAGTCCGGTTGTCCCACGCCACCGGGCGCATTGAACTTGTAGGCCGAAATGTCGATTACTCCGGTGGTGTTGCCGTGATAGCCGTGATCCGGCGTTACCATGCCCTTTGCAGCGGTATAGGCACGGGCCAGCCGCAGCGCCAGTTCATTGGCCTCGGTGCCGGAATTGACGAAGAAGCAAACCTCGAACGAGTCGGGCAGTTTCGACAGGATCTTTTGCGCAAAGGCCGTCTGCGCGGGGTGCAGGTAACGGGTGTTGGAGTTCATTCGTTTGAGCTGATTCGCGGCGACCGCCTGAATGCGCGGATGGGCGTGGCCGACATGCGGGACGTTGTTGTAGGCGTCCAGATAAGCCCGACCCCATTCGTCGAACAGATGGTGCTTCCAGCCGCGCACCAGCATGACCGGATCGTCGTAGGTCAGGCTGAGATTGCCTCCGAAATGGCGCCGCCGGTCGGCCAGCACCTGGGCTTTATCGGTCGGCACGTAGTGCACCTTGTCGTCGGGCAGGTTGAGCAGCGCCGCCGGATTGGGGCAGATCGCGCCCCACAAAACCATGTCGTCCGGATCGCCGACACCCGGCCAGTTTTCCTCCAAGCCGTCAACCGTCAGCGCCAGCTGGAAATGCACATGTGGCGCCCAGCCACCATTCTGGTCGAGGTCGCCCAAGGTGCAGAAGACCGCGCCTCGCTCAACGCGATCTCCTGGCTTGAGTTGCTCAAGGAATGCCGGGTTCAAATGACCGTAGAGCGTGTAAAACGGGTCGCCTTCCGGTGTTTCATGGCGCAACACGATGACGCCGCCGTAATCAAGGTTGCCGGTGCGGTATTCGGCCACGATGACAGTGCCATCGAGCGGCGCATGCAGCGGTGTTCCGGCCGGCGCGAAACCGTCGACGGCCAGGTGCACGGTTCGCCGATCGCTGGCCTTCCACGGACCTCTCCGGAAGGCCGTGTCCGTGTAGATGAGGCGTGGTTCGTTGTAGTAGCCGAGCCAGATACGGCCGTTGTCATCGAACTCCTCGCCGAGCCGAGCAGCCTCTTGCGCCGGCATCTCGAACGGGTTGCGTGGACAGGTGCTGTTTTCCACCGACAGCGATCCGACCGGTGCGTCCGAAAGATCAGAGCCCATCAGCGGCGCAAAGCTGCCTCGGGCGCTGTCCAACCACGCCATGACGCGCTCGGCGCCGTCGACGGCAGGCAAGCTGCAGGCAGCCCGCAGCCGGGCGCTGATCAGCCCGCCATGGAGGCCGTCGGTTTCCAGAAAACGCCAGGCCGGAGCCTGCGAAATCGTCACATAAGGATCGTCCGGATTGTCCGCCGCCATGAGCGTGGAATTGACGACACTGACTGCCAGACGCGCGCGCAAGAGTGGCCAGACCAGGTCGACCTCCTGCCGCATCAGAGGGTTGGCGGCGTGATAGCCGGAGACGAGTGCGGCCAGTGCGGCTTCCGGTTTCGGATGGTCGAGAACAACATAGGCGGCCGCGATGGCCAAATCGCAGATCCTCGGCGCCACGCACATGTCGCCGAGGTCGATCAGTCCGGATATGCGCGGGGCTCCGGTCAGGCAACCATCGACCAGCACATTGTAGTCATTGACGTCGTTGTGGATGGCCTGTTGCGGCAGCTCGGACAGGACGGGCTTCAGAGCGGCGAAATCCGCCGCGATTGCATCCACGATGGCCTTGCGGGTTGGATCGACAATGCATCCGGTTCGCGAAGCGATCCAGTCCGCCTGCATCAGGTTCCATTTGAAGTCGCGGCGCGCACCCGGATGATCGAAATCGGCCAGGGCCGCTGCGCAAGCGCCAAGAACGCCGCCAAGCTCGTGCACCAGCCCCTCGGTCTTTGGCGCGGCTTTGGCGAAACACAATCCGGGCAGGCATTGCAGAACCCAGACCAATCTTGCGTCGCCATCGTCATCCGTGACTTCAAGCACCGCGGCGCCGGTGACCGTGCGAACAACATGCGGAACCGGCAGACCCGGCTCATTTTCCGCCATGTGCTCCAGAGCCGCGACCTGTAGGTCCACCAGCTCACGCTCGCACTCCGGCCGCATGGCCTTGACGATCACCCGCGTGCCGTCGTCACGGTCGGCCAGAAAGTTCAGGTCGTATTCACCGTCCAGCCGAGTCAACGTGGCGGTGATACCCCAACGGTCTGATAAAGCCTGTTGAATGGTCTGCATGCCCGTTCCCAGTCAGCTTAATCCGCCGTCACCCGGCCGGAGATTCGGCGAATATCGTCGGAACGACCAATGGTGACAATGCCGATGAGGAGCAGCACTCCGTATGCCATCGCCAGGTAGAACGGATTTCGCAGGCCGAAGGCGAGCAATTCTCCACCGATCAGCGAGTTCAGTCCCGCGGCCAGCGTCCACACGGCGACCGAGACGCCCATCACCCAGCCTTGCAGGGTGTCGTCCACGCTCGCAGAAAACAGAGCGAACATGGCCGGCGCGCCAATGCCGTGGGCAAACCCAAGCGGCACGAACGCCAGATAGGCGATCGTTGCTGTCGGCGCCGCAATCAGCAGGGCGATCGAGGCGATCATGACGATGGCCGAGATAACGAGCATCGTGCTGCGGGCCATGCGTTCCTGGAACGGGCCGACCAGGAACGTGCTGGTAACGCCGAAGCTGGCGCCGAAGACCAGCACGCCGATGCTGGTGCCCACGGTGTCCATGGAAAAACGACCCGACAGATAGTTGGTCAGGAAGATATAGGCGGTGATCAGCATGCCCATGTACAAAAACCAGAGAACCGTGACCCGGCCGACCGTCGGGTGTTTGGCGATATCGAGAATGAGACGGACGATGTCGAGCGGGTTGAGGCGCAGCGGCAGGCGGTTCGGATTCACATCGTGAAAGAACAACAGGATCATCGCTGCGGCGAACAGGTTGAAAGCGCCGCCGATATAGAATGGCAGCGCGAGTGACGCGTCGCTGCCAAGCAACTGGTGATCGGAAAATACGCCTCCGATGACGGGTCCTGCCACCAGTCCAATGCCGGCCCCGGCGACGATGAAACCCATATTGCGACCCTTGTCCGCATCGTCAGTGCTGACGTCGGCCATCGCGGCCTGGGCGATGGACTGCGTCCCCGCGGTGAAGCCGGTAATCGCCCGGCTGGCGATCAGCAGCGCGAAGCTGTCGACGCTCATGGCGATGACGGTGAGCACATAGCCGGCGAACGAGCCGGTCAGGCACAGAATCAAACCCTTCTTGCGGCCGATACTGTCGGAAATCCGGCTGACATAGACAGCGCCGAGAAACCAGGTGATGAAGAAAACGCCGATGACCAGACCGTAATTGAAGCGCCGCGCCGCCTCAGCCGTCCCAGCCGGCAGAAAGCCCAGGTCCGCCTGCATCATCAAGGCGTTGAAGATGGGAAAAGCCAGGCCCTGGCCCATGACATCAACGAGCACGACCAGCATCAAGCTGAGTTTTGCAAGGTTCATCGCAGACTCCAGATTTCATGCGCCGTCTCCGGCACAAGCTGCAACGCTGACGGGTAGCGGTATGTAGCACAATTTGCCGGGCGGATAGCTTCGATCCGGACCACTGTCTTGCGCTTAGCGGTTTTGCCGGTCAACATTGATCCGGCAAAATGAAGACTGGGGGAGAATTCATGCCGCAATTCCCGTCGCTGCCTGAGACGGCGCATCTGACCGACCTGCTGGTGCGGTTTCCCAAGAACGTCCGGCCGCTGATGGCCTATGTGAATGCCGTGATGCGTTCAGAGGGTGCGCTGACCGTCGGCGAACGCGAGCTGATCGCGGCCTACGTCTCTGGCCTCAATGCCTGCACTTTTTGCTACGGCTCGCACACCATTTACGCCCGCGCGTTTGGCGTTCCGGAGGGGCAGCTGGAACAGCTGATCGAAAACGTCGAAGCCGCGGACGTCGATCCGAAGCTGAAGCCGCTGCTGGCCTATGTGGCCAAACTCAACACCCTGCCGAGCAAACTGGTCTCCGCCGACGCCAAGGCAGTGTTCGACGCCGGCTGGTCGGAGGAGGCCCTGTTCGAGGCCAACGAAGTGGCCGGGCTCTTCAACCTGATGAACCGGATGGTCGAGGGCGGCGGCGTCAGTTTCGACTATGCCGACGATCCGGGGCAGCACACAATCCAGCCAGGAAACCCGGAGGCACTGGCAAACTCCTATCTCAACTATGCAGATCGGCTGGAGAAACTGGCCGGGGAGAAGCACGCGGACTGACTCCGAAATATTTCAGGCTGCCCGAACCCTTTTGCCGACGCGGCTCGTCTTAGCCTCATAATGGCGGTATGATCAAAGCCGGGGGACGGTTCGGTGAACAACACCACAAAAAGGAAACTGCTGACGGTCGTCATCGGCACGCTCAGTTTCCTGGCAGTCGGTGTCGTCGCCGGTATCGCCATCGGTGTGCCGGTGTCCAATGCCGTTTTTCTGGCGACCTGGCTCGGGCTTGGCGTCAGCCTGTTCGAGGTGCTCTATATTCAGGCGCCGCTCGGCATCGCTTTCCGCAAGCTCAGTCCGCTGAAACACTCCTTGCTCTATGCCGGCCTGATTCTGCTGCTCTACTGTACTGGCGTTGCCTTCCTGGTGCTTTTCGTATCGTCGCCGCGGATGGCGCAGGCGATCATCTCGCGCATTCCCATCACCCTGCCCGTGGTGTTTGTGATCTCCGTCACCATCTTGCTGATCCTGCGGATCGTCAGCTTCATCGGCGCCAAGAACCTGCTGCATTTGCTGACCGGCCGCTACCAGCGCCCGATGCAGGAAAATCGGGTTTTCCTGTTCCTTGACCTGAAGAACTCGACGACAATCACGGAAACGCTCGGCACCGTGCGCGCCCGCGAGTTCATCAGCGATTTCATCTTCGATATCTCCAAGGCAATCACCGACAACCGCGGCGACGTCTACAAGTTCATGGGCGACGGCATCGTGGCCGTCTGGCGGCACACGGATTCGGCCAGCGTTGCCGATGCTGTCTCGGCCGTTGTCGATGCCCGCAAGACGATGGCCGGTCGCGCCAGGCATTATCGCGATGCGTACGGCTTCGCGCCGGAGTTTCGCGCCGGCCTGCATGCCGGAGAGGTCATCGCCAGCGAGCAGGGTGACCTGCGCCGCTCGATCGAATTCAACGGCGACCACATCAACATCGCCGCGCGGCTTGAACAAAAGGCCAAGGATCACGATCTGCCGCTCGTGTTTTCTGAAGAGGTCGCGCAGGAACTGGCCGGCACCGGCTTCGAACCCGTCGCCTTCGGGGAAGAGACGGTCAAAGGCTATTCGCAACCGATCCGGCTGTTTCGGTTGCAGGAAGCATGAGATTTCCCGGCTCTACTCTTGGTCGATACGGTCGGCGATGAAGCCGCCGGTCTGGCGTTGCCACAGGCGAGCGTAGAGACCGCCGCGCTCCAATAGGTCAGACGGTGACCCTTCTTCGACGATCGTTCCCTCGTCGAGCACTACGATGCGGTCCATGCTGGCAATGGTCGACAGGCGGTGGGCAATGGCGATCACCGTCTTGTTCTGCATGAGAAGCGCCAGCTTCTCCTGCACTGCGGTTTCGGCTTCCGAGTCAAGCGCCGAGGTAGCCTCGTCGAGGACGAGGATCGGGGCGTCCTTGAGCAACACCCGAGCAATGGCGACACGCTGGCGCTGGCCGCCGGAAAGCTTGACGCCGCGGTCGCCGACGAAGGCGTCATAGCCGCTGCGACCTTCACTGTCCTTGAGTTCGGCGATGAACCGGTCAGCCTCCGCCATTGCGGCGGCGCGTTCGACCTCGGCGGGCGTGGCGTCCGGACGGCCGTACCGGATGTTGTCACCGACGGAGCGGTGCAGCAACGATATGTCCTGGGTGACCATAGCGATGCTTTCGCGCAGGCTTTCCTGGGTGACGTCGCGAATGTCCTGGCCGTCGATGCGGATCGCTCCGTCCTTCAGCTCGAAAAACCGCAGCAACAAGCTGACAAGGGTCGATTTGCCGGCGCCGGAGACGCCAACCAGGCCGACCTTTTCGCCGGCCTGCACGGTGAGCGACAGGTCGCGGATCACCGTCTGGGTCTCCCTGTACCCAAAGCGGACGTTTTCAAACTCGACCTTGCCCGCGTTTACCTGTAGCGGCCGGGCGCCGTCGCGGTCTGTGATGGTCGGCGGCGTGGTCACCACCGGCATGGCATCGCGGATGGTGCCGGCGGCCTGGAACAGCTGCTGGCCGATCTGCAGGAAGGCCCGAGCGTTGCCGGACAGCCGCTGGACCACGGCCGTCGATGCAACGAACTCGCCGATGCTGACGAAGCCGGCGACAAGGCCCCAAAGGCCGATCGCCACCGTGGCAAGCACCATAAGCACGTTGAGCAACACCACGCCGATGTCGGCGGTCAGATAGGCGCGCCCTTCCTGTTGCTGAGTGCCGATAGCATCGCTCATGAGGGTGCGCAGCGATCCGGCCTCGGTGTCTTCGGCGGCAAAAAGCTTGACCATCTGGATGTTGCTGTAGAGATCGGTCATGGCGCCGATGACGCGGCTGCGGGCACCGGCCGAGCGGCTGGCACGTGTCGAGAATTCCGGCACCGCCCAACGGGCGACAGCGACGTTGGCAACAATCCAGGCAAAGGCCGGTAGTGCCAACGGCCACGCCAGCGCGGCCAGCAGGACCACCGAACCGACGAACTGTACGAGGAAATGCGGGACGGTCTGAAACGCCACAACGACCTGTTGGCGCACGGCACCGGCGACCTGCGAGATACGCGTGGCGACCTGGCCTGCGAACAGGTCTTGAAAGAACGCCAGGTCATGGCGCTCGACCGATTTGTGGCCCTGCCACATCATCGACACCGGCATGCAGACCGAGACGACCTGTGACCGCAGGGTGTTGGCGAGGAAAATGAACAGCGGCAGCAGCACGCCCATCAGCACACCGAGGATCGCCAATAGCGGCCAGTCATCATGCAGAAAGCCGGCTGCCCCCTTGTCGGCAACGCCGTCGACGATCGCCGCGATGCCCCAGATCACAGCCAGATTGATGCACTCGGTGGCAATGCTGAACAGGACGATCGCCACCACAACACCCCGAAACATGCTGATGAAATGCAGCACCAGCGCGAACGGGCTCTGCGTCGGCAGCGGCTCGAAGGGAATATCCAACGGCCGCACCAGCGTCTCGAAGCGTCTATAGGCGAAATCAGAAAGGGACATGACGGTTTGGACCGGCGGACCGGGATGGAAACGGGAATCGCTGGGATTAGAACACGGATCGAGTGTGGCGAAAACCGGTTGCAATTTTACGCTTTGTACCCGCGCGAATCCTGTAATCTGCCAGGCAAATCGAAGTCGGAGCCCGACCCTTTGAGCACCCACAAAGAGGCAACTGCCCGCATCATTATCCTGAACGGGACCTCGAGTGCCGGAAAGACCAGCATCGCACTGGAATTGCGCAAGCTGCTGCCGGACACATTCTGCTACTATGCGTCAGACCAGCTCGCCGCAGCGGGATTCCGTCCGCTACGAAGTTCGCCTGAGGAACGCTGTCGATTTTTCGACGGATTCCACCGGTCGTTGGCGTCGTTTGCAGCTGCCGGTAACGATCTCGTTGTCGAACACATCGTCGAGGAACGGGCCTGGGCGGACGACCTCGGCACTGTGCTTACACCTTTCGACACGTTCTGGGTCGGCGTCCATTGCGAGCTGGCAACGCTGCGGGAGCGTGAGAAGCGGCGCGGGGATCGAACCGTCGGTGAGGCGGAATTCCACCTGAAGACCCACGGATATTGCAGCTACGATTTTGAAGTGCACAACGACCGAACACCGCTGCATGCCGCAGAGGCGATCGGCTCTGCCTGGTCAAAACGGCAAAACGAAAATATCCAGCGCCCCCGGCGAACCCGATGACGGACGTTTCGTTTCACAGCCCCGATAATCCGCTCAATGCCGGCTTGCTGGATTTTGCCCGACAGCACATGGGCTCTCGGGTGAAGGTCAAAGACTTTTCGCGCGATTTCGGGCGGCCATCGGTCGTCTGGCGGCTGACCGGTGCAGACGGGATGCGGGTCTGGCTGAAACGCCATGAAAGTTCGCGTCATTTGCGTCGCGAACTGCTGGGACTCCAGCGAATAGCCCCGGCACTGGGCGTGCAGGACTGGTGGTCCTCGCCGACCCTGGTTGCCAGCGACGACGCGACGGGGAGCATCCTGATGACGGAGGTCATTGGTGAGCCGTTGACCGAAGCTTCGGTTTCGGCCGAGGAGGAAAGAACGGCGTATGCACTGGCGGGGCAATTTGCGCGAAAGCTGCATGGTCTTTCCGGGATCCATTCCGATGAGGGTCCGATCTCCTTTCGCAATCGCCTCGAGCACTACCTGGCCGCTGGCCGCGGGACCGTGGACGACGAAACAGCCGATTGGACGCGTGATCTCATCGACCGGGCCTGCGCGCATGGACCGGTCGCCACGGTGCCCTGCCACCGGGATTTTTCGCCGCGCAACTGGCTGATACAGCGGACAGCGTCCGGCATCCGTCTCGGTATCATGGACTGGGAACGCGGTGGCGCAGATGTCTGGCTGCAGGACGTGCAACGCATGGCCTACGACCACTGGCACCGAAATCCGATCCTTCGCGACGCCTTTTTCGAAGGATATGGCCGGACGCCGACCGACATCGAACGCCTGCAATTGGACGCCGTCTGTCTTGTTGGCGCCATCGCCAGCATAGCCTGGGCCGAAAGCCACAACGATCCGACCTTTGCTGCGGTCAGCCGCGAGATCATTACCCGGATCAGAGCGCAGTATCAGGATTCGCCATAGGCTCTGCTCGGGTGGCTTCCATTTGGACTTCGCAGGGGCTAAATCGCCGCATGACCGATTTTCCAAAATGGCGCGGGATGAGCGATGTCGCGCGCGCCGAAGCCTATTCACCAAGCAAAGCCCTGGAGGATGGCGATCTGAGTCCGTTCATCCAGGCCTATATCGACAAAAGCGCCGCCGCCTATAAGGCCTGCGGTCCGGTGAAGACCGTAACTTACGGGCCGCTGGCGTCGAACACGATCGATGTCGTGGTTCCAAACGGCGATTCTCCTGCGCCACTTCTGGGTTTTATCCATGGCGGCTACTGGCAGGAATTGTCCAAGACCGAATCCTTTCTGCCGGCACCGGATTGCCTGGCCCGAGGGGCAGGCTTCGCGGCGGTCGACTATACACTCGCACCCGAGGCCAGGATCGACGCGATCGTTCACGAGTGCACCACAGCGGTTTCAATGCTGTTCGATGAAGCTGCATCTCTGGGTATCGACCCGAGCCGCATCGTTCTCGCGGGCAGTTCGGCGGGCGCCCATCTGGTGGCGATGACCTGCCTGGAGCTGCCCGCAGACAAGCGGCCGCGTGGTGTGGTTTTAATGTCGGGAGTCTACGAGCTGGAACCGCTGATTGGCACCTATATCAATGACGCCGTTGGTATGGATGTCGCCACAGCCCGACGCAACAGTCCGGCGCTGGCGGAGCTTGTCGGGTTTCCACAAGCGCTTGTCACCTGGGGCGCCATCGAGACGGACGAGTTCAAGCGCCAGAGCCGACACTTCGCCAGCCTGCTCCCGACCGCCGAGACATTCGAGGTGCCGGGGCGCAACCATTTCGACATCCTGTTCGACCTTGTCGACGACAGCCCACTCGGCCGCAAGACCGCTGCTTTCCTGCAAGATTGAGGAACTCCGATGCCAAGCTACAAGCCCGTCTTTCCGAAGCTGATCGACGCCAGCCAGGTCGACACCAGCCTCGACCCGCGGCCCATCGGCACCACCACGGACGAAAGCCGTGTCGAGACTGCCAAGTCGACCGGTGGCACACCGCTGGTGGAGTATGAGGGCAACGCCAATCCCTATATCGACTACCAGAGCATCGACATGCTGTTGTCGCTGCAGCATCCACGCTCGCAGGGCTATGACGAGATGTGCTTCTTCGTCATGGGTCAGACCAAGGAGCTCTTGTTTCGCGGCCTGCATTTCGAGCTGTTCAACGCCCGCGAAATGATCCGCAACGACAAGCCGCACGACGCGCTTGTCGTTCTCAACAGGGCCGCCTGTTATGTCGACTACATCCAGAAGTCCTGGGACGTTTTGTCGACCATCACAACGGAAGGTTTCAACGAATTCCGCGACTATCTGTCGACCGCGTCCGGGCAACTGTCCTTCATGTATCGCCACGTGGAATTCCTCCTCGGCAACAAGAGCAAACGCCTCGCCACCGCCCACAAGAACGTCAAGCATATCTGGCCGGCCATGGAAGAAGCGCTGAATTCACCGAGCCTCTATGACGAGGTGATTCGGGCGCTGCACCGTAATGGCTATCTGATCGATGCCAAGGCGCTTGAGCGCGACTGGTCGCAGCCCTATGCCTCCAACGCCTCGGTGCGCCAGGCGTGGTTGGCGGTTTACCGCAAGCCGCACTCCGACAATATCGACTACCAGCTCGCCGAAGCGCTGATCGCGCTCGACGAAAAATTCTCCTTCTACCGCTGGCGCCACTTCACCTCGGTCCACAAGATCATTGGCTACAAACCCGGCACCGGCGGCTCCGCCGGCGTGGGCTGGCTGAGGCAGGTGACGGAGCACCGGTTCTTCCCGGAGCTTTGGGAAATTCGAAACGAGATGTGAGCGGTGCCGACAATGTCCCTCATTTGAGCAGCTTGCTCTGGATCGTTCCGGAAAACCGGTATTCGGCAAATTTGACGCTGCACCACCAACAGAATCCGGCCACGGAAGCAGCCCCGCAGCAGAGGCCCGAAAGGTTGGTAAACCAGCCGAGGCCAGCCAAAGCGCCGAGCATGACATATTTGAGGCCCAGGGCCAGAACGCTCGACACCGCGACGACACCGATGGGAATGATGATGATCTTGCCGATGATATGCTCGGGAAAGTAACGCGGTTCGGTCGGCGAGCCTTCCAGATTGTTGAACACAAGCATGAAGCCCGGCACGCCCATGGCAAGCTGCAAGCCGACCCAAAGATAGCTCCAGCCGCCTCCATCGGTGAGCTGCAAAATGCTTCTCACCAACGCCAGAAATGGCATCAGGATAAGCTGGTAGAGTTCCTTTTCGCTATTCGGAGACTGGTAGTTTTCCGCCAGCCACGCTCTCAACCCGACCAGTTCGTCATACGAGCGATCCCCCATCGGCACCACTGCCGCCGGACCGTAGTCTGAGATCACCAACAAATCCTGCCAGTACGTAGACGCCAGAGCCAGTGGCGTCGAACTCTCGACCGTGCTTTTCCAGCTCTTCTGTATTTCGAGCAGTTCCGTCACGACCACCTGAGCGGCCGCTTCGACGCCTTGCGTGATTACATCGGTGTTGGCGACGAACTCGAAGGCCTTGCTGACGAACAGCGACAGAACGAAGCCAATAAACAACTTCGAAAATCCACTCGCAGGCGGTTTCGTGTCGCCCGCCTGATCCGGTCCCTTGTCATTCTCCGGCGTCGACATGCCAACAACTATACAGAGAAATACTTAAAAACGACAGAGGCTATTTCGGTCGCGTTACTTCAACACCAGCCAGGGACGACTCCAAATCCGCACAATACTCCAATGGCTGCTTTCCACATGCAGTCCGAAAGCGAGCGCTTCTTTGGCGTATTCACCGTCCCCTCCGGCCGCGCCTTCGAGCCGCGGACTGAAAATTCGGCCGGGCTCATTCCACTTTTCGCTCTGGGCCCGAACGAAACCGATAACAGCTTCCTCGATCGTCAGGCGTTGATCTTCGGTCAACCGTTCGATTTCACTGTCCAACAGGGATGACAGGGCGACGTTCGGAATAATCTTGATCTGATCCAGAAACCGCTCTTCCACCGGGTTAGCCGCAGATATGCCGAAGGCCACGAAGTCCTGTCTTTCGGCCACGAACCCGAGCAGCAGGCGCAAGAGAGCCCGCAGGGGCTCTTCTCCGCCAGCTTCGAAATAGATCGTTCCGCCGGTGGCGTTATTCAGCGGCGCATCGCGGAAGGGATTGCCGGTAAAGTGATCGCCCGTCACGTAGAAGCCGGGTTCCCGATCCGAAGACGATTGCGCCGACCGCGGGCTGCCAGCCAGAAAGGCGCGTGGGAGCGGACGGTGCTCAAACTCGCGCGAAGCACGGCTGCCGGATGGCTGTTCGATGTATTTGAGGTCCAGGTCAGCCGGAAATCCGAACGGCATCAGAGCGCTCTTTTGCTGGTGGTGTGTCTCCAGCAAAGATATACGCGAATGAGACTTTTTTGGCAGCCCGATCGTATTCCGATGGCGGCCCGGAGCGGGCTGCCATCGGCAATGTCGGCGGCGATCAGAGCGACAAGAGGTCCGGCCTACTCGAGCACATATTGCCAAGGCGCCGGGACGAAACCGTAGCCCTGGCCCCGTTTCTCGACATAGCCCACCCCCGGGAACGGAATGTGCATACCGGCGATCAGCAGCCGGTCCGTCGCCGCCATGTCGAGACTTTGTTTGCGGGCGGCCGCAGCGGCATCCTGGTCCACATCAAAGGCGATGCTCCAGTCGGGATTGGCGAATTGCAGCGGTGCGGAATGGACCACGTCGCCGAGGATCAGCAGGCTCTCATTGCCGGAACTGATCAGCAGGCCGCTGTGGCCGGGCGTATGGCCGGACATGTCGGTGGAGCTGATGCCGCCACCCAGGTCCTGGCCATATTTGAACAGCTCTGCCCTGTCCTCGTAAGCGTTTGAACTGGCCACCGCAACATCGAAGAAAAACGCCGCGTCGTCGCCAGCCTGGGCTTTGATTGCAGGGTCTCGCCAGAACGACCAGTCCGCCTCATGGGCGTGCAACGTGGCATTGGGAAATACCGCATTGCCGTCGGTATCCATGACACCGCCGATGTGGTCCGGATGCATGTGGGTCAGAATGATCTTGTCGATCTGGTCGGGCGTGTAGCCGGCGGCAGCGATATTGTTCAGGAGCTTGCCGACAGTGGGACCGAAATAGTCGCGCGCTCCGGCATCCACCAGGATCAGCGCGTCCCCCGTGTTGACGACATAGGTGTTGACGGCGCCGCGAATGGTTTCGCCGACCGGCAGGAATTCGGAACGCTGGATTTCCCCAACGGCCTCGGGTGTCGCCTTGGGCATCAGTTTGGTGTCGAGCGCAAAGTGCCCGTCGAGGATAGCGGATACCTCGATGTCGCCGATCTTGTAGCGATGGACCCCGGCGACCTGACCGCCGGAAAGAGGCGCCTTTGCCAATGCCGGAGAAGCGGCCAGACAACCGAGGCCGACCAGCATGTCGCGCCTCCTGATAATGCTCGATGTAACCATTGCGTCTTCCTTCTGAAATCAATCGGGTATCTCGATCAGAGTAACAGAAGGCATCCGCGGTAAACCATTCACCGGAACAGGTATTTCAGATCGCCAATTCAACGAATGCGTGCCTTGTTTAGCCGGCGATCAGTCCGGCTTGTGCGCGAAGAAAGGATGCGTTGGAAATCAAGCGGCCAACGCCGTCACGACGTGAATGCGAGCCGGGACTCTGATGTGTCCATCGACGTCGTGTTCGCGACTGGCCTCGATGATCGCCTGTTCGATCCGCTCAAGCTGCTCGTCGGTCGTGTCCACGCCTCTCAGCGTCATCCCCGCGGTGACCAGCATGTGCAGTGCAGCCACCTGTTCCGCAGGGCCGGGCGGTGTGAGATGGATATCGAGTGTCTTGATCTCGGGTGTCCAGCCTGACTGTTTGAGAATGCCTTCGAGGACCGATGGATCGCCGAAGCGCATCGGTCCCGGGCCTGCCGGGTCCGGTCTGGGGACATCGGCAACCGTCTCGTCGATGATTTTTCGAGGCATCGAGAACCAGGGATTGTCCGCCGGCAATCCCCAGACGGTCGCAGCAAGGCGGCCGCCGGGTCGAACAGCCCGTCGCAGGTTGGAGAAAGCCGCAAGGTTGTCTTCAAAAAACATGATACCGAAATTCGCCATCACGACATCGAATGCTGCTTCCTCGTAAGCGTGGGCACCGGCATCGCCGTTGACCAGCTCGACATTGGCGGGAATGCGCTCGGCTGCCCGCGCCAACAGGGGCGGCGCGATATCGATGCCGGTGATGCGACCCGTTTCGCCGACGGCCTCGGCTGCCGCAAGGAGGCTTGGGCCTGTCCCGCAGCCGACATCCAGCACGATTTCCCCGTGCGCCAGGTTGGCTGCTGGCAGCAGCGCCTCCAGAACCGGCTGCAGTGCCTTTTCCAGATCCGGTGAGGCCTCAAGCCAGGGGCGTGCCATTTCATCCCAGTCCATGCAAATGTCCTATCTTTTGTCTGAGCGTCCCAGCGAGCGTGACAATCAAAGCTTTTCGAATCTCTCGTTCAGCATGTCTTCCGAAATCGCCCACAGGCGTTCGGCCGCTGCCGAGTCCGCGATGTGGGGCCATGCGACCGTCATGTCGTTTTTCTTCTCCGGGCTGACATCGGCTATCTTGCAATCGGCCAGATAGCTGCCACCGCGGCCGGCAATTTCGGGCGCCGTGGCGGCGTAGCACTGGGTGGCGGCACCGGCCGGGATGGATTTTCGTCGCAGCCCGCCGAACACCATCATGGGAATGAACATCAGATAGTCGCGCAATTGCAGGTGCTTTCCGAGGCCGGTGTCGATGACGCCGGGATGCACGGCAAAGACTTCGATATTGCGGTCGGCCAGGCGTTTGTTCAGCTCCAGTGCATGCAGGGCATTGGCCGACTTCGACTGTCCGTAGGCCTTCCAGCGGTGATAGCCAGCCTTTTTCATGTCGATATCGTCGAACATGACACCCGACATCTGATGAGCGCCGGAAGACAGGACGACGACCCGCCCGCCATCGGCGAGCGACGGCGCGATCAGGCCGGTCATCAAAAAGTGGCCGAGATGATTGGTGCCGAACTGATGTTCGAACCCGTCTTCGGTTGTTTGCTCCGGGCAGGCCATGACGCCGGCATTGTTGATCAGCAGGTCGATCTTGCGATCGCCCGCATTGATGCGCTCCGCAAAGGCCCGGATCGATTGGGTCGAACCGAGCTCAAGCTCTTCCACGGAAATGGTCTTGCCGGTTGACGCCTTGACCTGTTCGACGACGGGCTGGCCCTTGGCTGCCGTGCGTGCCGTGATGATCACATCCGCGCCTCTGGCCGCCATCGCCCGGGCCGTTTCGGCACCGAGCCCCGATGATCCTCCGGTGATCAGTACCGTTTTGCCGGACAGGTCGATCCCGTCCAGAACCTCATCCGTGGTCGTTTTCGCCCCGAAAGCGTTGCGATTGGCCATGTGTACCCCTTCATGTGTTTTGAAAGAGCCTACACGAAATCTCCGGCGTAATCTCGAATTGGACCTAAATTCTTATAAAGGCCACGGGTCTGACGCGGGTGTTACTCCAGGGACTGCAGGAATGCGATCAGGTTGTTGGCCTGATCCACCTCGAAGGCAAACACGGGCATGCTGGGATGACCGGTCATGATGCCTTCGACCAGCGCCTCTGCCAGCGTGTCCACCGGATAGCGTTTGTGAAGCTCGCGAAACGGCGGGGCGATACTGAGCGGGCTCGGACCGATCCTGTCGATCGAGTGACATTCGGCACAATAGGTACTGGCAATGACACGACCACGCTGCACATCCGGCGCCGTCTGTGCGAGCGACAGTTCAATCGGAGTTAAAAGCAATGCAATGACGACGAGGCTGTGTTTGATCATGGCTGGTATCGTCCTGTTTTGTGGATTGCCTGAGGCAGGTGGCCATTCGCGAATCAACGATACACCAAGGGTGGGACCTGGCAGAAGCCTTGTGAACCACGTCGGGAGTTCATTCGGGACCGGATCGAATTGCCTTGAGCCCCGTGCACAATCCAACTCACACCACCCAGACACCGTCATCGATATCGGGGGCGATTTGCTGACCCAGCTCGTCGGATCGAGCGAAGGCAAGCAGCAGATCAGCGCGGCCGAGGCCGTGATCCAGGGCGTCGATCCAAAAGGCGCGGCCCGTATCGTCAGCTGCACGGCCGAGTGCATTCTGATACATCGCATCGACATATTCGGCATTGTCCAGGCCGATGCCATGGAGATCCCTGAACTCATCGGAAGCGAAGAAGTTATCGACAAGAAAACGTTCCGTGTTCACTGCCGGATCAGCGTTTTCGAGGTCGTTCAGACGGTCGATCCAGTATCGCAGGCCGTCCTCGTCCGCCGTGCGCCCGCAACCCGCCGAATAGAACCGGTACACGCTCTCCAGGTGGGCGCGATCGATGTCATCGAAGAAAATCAACGCTCCATCGTCAAACTGCACCCGCTCGATGTCCTCAAGGGTGTCGGTCTCACCGTCAGAGTGCTCAACCGCAAGACCATCGGCCTGCTGGATATGGCGGTAATCAGCTCGATTGCCGGTATAAACGACCGTGTCGTGGCCCTCACCACCGTCGATCATGTTTGCGGAGCCGACAGGCGAGACGATATCGTCTCCGTCCAGCGCAAATATGTTGTCGCCGTCGCCAGTACCGAGCAACGTGTCATGACCGTCTGTGCCGAGAACGAAGTCGGCCGGCTTCGGTGAAACCGCGACACTGCCGGCAATGCCTGTGATTTCGATGCAAACGGTTGCCGTGCGAGTATAGAGGTAGCCCTCCGGAGTGCGGAGGACACCCGCATAGGTGAATGTTTCGAAAGTTGTCTCGCCGGCATCCAAAGCGTTGAACCCACCCGCCGGGTCGTAGAGGAAGCTGCCATCATCTTCGATAATCAGATGTGCGCCCGACGCCAGCAGGATCTCCGATCCAATCAATCCGGATGACAAAACCCCGTTGATGGAGTGAATCACCAGAGTATTCGCCGCATCCTTTCCGTGCCCGTTATCGTCCTTGAGATTGCCAATGATCGGTGTGCGCTCGTCAGTGACGAACTCGTCCGGTGCGATCTCCGGAAAACGGCCGGGAGCATCAGTTGGCACAATTGACATTTATGTCTTTCGTGAATTGGTTGGAGTCGTCGGCACGCCCATAGCGTGTTTGCAATCGATCCAACAACCGACATTCTGTCGCACGCTGTCTCTATCGAACCGACCAAATCGTCTCGTCTTGAATACGAGGCTGGTTGTATTTGGCCCACATCGTACCGATCTATTCTATTATGGACCAAGTTGCCCGACATTTGCTGCGGATCGTTGTTTCCTATCTGGTCGCCGCGTTTTCGGCCGGGATGGTGTTTGCGGTGTGGGCAAGCAACTTTTTGTTCGAATCAGACAGGCCCTTTCCCCAAACCATCCTTGATGATTTGGCCATAGGCGCTTTTCTTGGTGGCATCGCAATCTTCATCGGCGCCCTTCCCTCTGCTTTGATGATCTATATTGCTGAACGCAGAGGGTGGCGCGGGCTGACAACTCACCTGGCGGTGAGCGCTTTGATCGGCCTGGTGTGCGTACTTGTTTTAGCGCCCAATCTGGTGAACGAAGCGCTTCTGCTGTTGCCCGTGGCTGCTTGCAGTGTTTTCGGCGGGTTCGTCTACTGGGGTCTGGCCGGCAGAAAAGCCGGCCCGTTGGCGCAGCCCTGGAACACGACGCTCGACGTTCTGGAACACGGGCGTTCCGGTCACCCCTGACCATAATCCCGCACCTGCTCCGGCTGCTGCAGCAGGGTGCCCTCGTATTTCGGCAGATCATCGTCCAGCTTCAGCCAGGGCAACTTGCTCTGGTAGTTGACGTGGAAGGTCGGTTCGAAATCGGCCGGGTCTTTGAGCGAGGCGGCGTAGAGGTGCATGCCGCCTGGATAATGATCCGCTTCGAACCCCATGGGCGAGCCGCAGGTGGCGCAGAAGTGCCGGTGGACACCCTTGGAACTTTCCAGTGTTTTCGGCGCGGCACCGGTCCAGCGGAAATTCTCTAGCGGCACGCCGAGCCAGGCGACTACCGGCGCCGCGCAGTTGCGGCGGCAGTCGTCGCAATGGCAATAGCAGGCCCAGGTGACGTCGCCCTCAAACTCCCATCCTGTCTCGCCACACAGGCAACGGCCTCGCTTGGTCATCGGGATCCCTCGCGTTCTTTAGTTTCGATGCGAGTTTTGCACGGCGCGTCCGTGACATTTGTCGGGCGCCGCCTTCGCCGGCTCTGACTGCGACATCCGCGGCCGCTTACTCCGGTCGCCAGCGCACCACGTCGCGGCCGAGCTTGTCGAGCAGCGCGGTCAGCGTTTCCACCTCCTGTGGCGTCAGCGTTTCCAGCATCTTTGCTTCCGCTTCGGCGAAACGGGTCAGCAGACGGTCATGCACGGCCTGGCCTGATTCGGTAATGTTGAGGACCCGCCGGCGGGTGTCGATGGCATCGCGCTCGCGGGTGATGTAGCCCTTCTCCTCCAGCGATCCGACGGCGCGGCTCACCGTGTTGGACGGCTGCTCGGTAATCTCGCAGATATCGCGGGCATTGAGATCCCTGTGAAAGCTCAGGCACATCAGCACCGTCAGCTCCGGACGGATGATGCCCGTCTCGCGCTCCATCCAGCGCAAAAGCGGCTCGCGCCAGAAGTTTGTGAGGAAAGCCAGGCGATAGCCGACCGGGATCGCGGTGGCATCGAGAATGTCGATCAGTTTCATGCCGCGACCATAAAACGAAAAAAAAGATTGCTCCAGATGGAAATATATAGTTCCATATGGAGCAATCTCGAGAGGAGAAAGCAATGCAGGCGCTGTCCCGCTGGAGCCTCGGCGCACTCGCCGTGGCACTGGTGATCCTGATGCTGGCGATCGTCGCGCAGGTGATCGGCAGTGCGCTCGACATCAATCCGGTGATGACCTTCGAGACGGCACTGCCGCTGATCGGCAAGGCGATCACCCTCAATTCGCTGCTCGATTTCCAATGGCACCTGCTGGTGATCATCGGCCTGCTGCCAGCCGGGCTGGTCTGGCTCGATAACCGCCACGTGCGCGTCGACTTTCTCTATGCCGGCCGCGACAAACGCTGGCAAAGCCGCGTCGACCTAGCCGGCAACCTGCTCTTCGCCGTGCCCTTCTTTGCGCTGATGATCCCGGCCGCCTGGGATTTTGCTTTGCGCGCCTGGCGTGCCGACGAGGGGTCACGCAATGCCGGGCTCAACGACCTTTGGCTGATCAAGTTCGTGCTGCCGTTCGGCATCACCCTGCTGGCGTTGGCGGTGCTGGTGGAAACGCTTCGCCTGCTGCGGACGGCGCGATGAGCGAGGCGCTGCTCCCCCTTGCCATGGCAGCATTGACGCTCGGCGGCATTCTCGCCGGCTACCGGGTTGCCATGGTGCTGGCGGGGGCCGCGGCGCTGTTCATTCTAGTGTCCGACCTGCCGACCGCCTTTTTCAACCTGCTGGCCAGCCGCATCTATGCCAACGTGCTGTCCAACTGGCTGCTGGTGGCGATCCCCATGTTCATCTTCATGGGGCTCATCCTGGAAATCTCCGGCGTGGCCGAATGCTCCCTGCGCGCCGCGCAACGGGCACTGGGTGGCAGTGCCGCTGGCATGGGCCTGTCGGTGCTGGTGATCGGCGTGCTTCTGGCCGCGTCCTCCGGCATTGTCGGTGCCTCGGTCGTGCTGCTGGCGCTGCTCGCTCTGCCGCGGCTGCGCGAGACCGGCTACGACAACACCACGTCGGCCGGCCTTGTCGCTGCTTCGGGCACGCTGGCAATCCTGATCCCGCCCTCAGTGATGCTGATCGTGCTGGGCGACCAGTTGCAGACGCCGGTGCCCGGCATGTTCGCCGGCGCCATCGGTCCCGGCCTGCTGCTCGTCGTTGCCTATGCCGGGCTGGTCATGTGGCGAGCCCGCGGCCTGCCGCCGGTGTCGCGTACCGAGACTGTTGCACCGTGGCGGCTGTTGCTCGATCTCGGACCGCTGCTGGCGCTGGTCGTCTCGGTGCTGGGCTCGATTATCGCCGGGCTGGCGACGCCGACCGAGGCAAGCGGTCTCGGCGCCTTCGGCGCGCTACTGCTGACCGTGATTTACGGCCGCTTCAGCCTCGACATGCTGATGCAGGCGGCCCGGCGCACGGTGGTCACCACCTCGATGGTGCTGTTCGTGATGATCGGCGCGACCTGCTTTTCCGCCGTCTTCAAGGGCATCGGCGGCGACGACCTGGTGGAGGCCGGCATCCGGCTTTTTGGCGACGGGCCGTTCACCGTTCTCATCGTCGTCATGGGCGCAATCTTCCTGCTCGGCTTCGTGCTCGACTGGCTGGAGATCACCCTCATCCTGATGCCGATCTTTGCGCCGATCGTCGCCGGCCTCGATTTCGGCAACGGCCTGTCAGGCGACGCGCTGCTGGTGTGGTTCGGCATCCTGGTGGCGGTCAACCTGCAGACATCGTTCCTGACGCCGCCCTTCGGATTTTCACTGTTCTACCTGCGCGGCGCCGCCGGCGACGCGCTGGCTACGCCCGAGATCTATCGCGGCGTCGTGCCCTTCGTCGCACTGCAGCTCGTCGTGCTGCTGCTGCTCATCCTGTTCCCGGTGCTGATTACCGGACTGATCTGACAACAAGGAGGAAACCCCATGCGTAAACTGATGATTGCCGCGGCCATTGCCGCGCTGGCGGCGACCGGCGCCGCCGCCAAGGATTTCAACATGCAGAGCGCCTTCGGCGGCCTGCCGGTGCTCGACCCGACGGCCAAGCGCTTCGTCGACAATGTCGCGACGCTGACCGGCGGAGAGGTCAATTTCAACTATCTATTAGCCGGCGAACTGTCTCCGCCCTTCGAGATCTTCGACAATGTCAGCGCCGGGGCGATCGACGCGGCCTGGTCCTATGCGGCCTATGCCAGCGGCAAGGAGCCGGCGGCGGCTCTGTTCGGCTCCGTGCCCTTCGGTGGCGATCCGCTGTCCTATGTCAGCTGGCTGCACCACGGCGGTGGCCTGGAACTGTGGCGGGAGATCTACGAGCCTTACAACATCGTGCCGATGGCTTGCGGCGTGATCCTGTCGGAAGCCGGCGGCTGGTTCACCAAGGCGGTTGAATCGCCTGAGGACCTGAAGGGCCTCAACATCCGCGTCGGCGGCCTCGGCGGCGCGATCCTGGGAAAGCTCGGCGCCAATGCCATGTCGCTGCCGGCCGGCGAGATCTCGACCTCGCTCGAAACCGGCCGTCTCGACGCCACCGAGCTGAGTTTTCCGCTGGTCGACAAACTGCTTGGCTTCGACAAGGTGGCCAAGCACTACTATTTCCCCGGCTGGCACCAGCCGGCGGGCTTCATCGAGTTCTACATGAACAAGGACAAGTGGGACGCGCTGACCGACAGCCAGCGCCGCGCCATCGAAATCGCCTGCGCCGACGCCAATCTCTATGCCATGGGCATCGCCGCCGGCGCCCAGAGCGCCATCCTCGACGAGTTCCGCGCCAACGGCGTTGACGTCAAGCGGTTCCCGGACAGCGTCATGCAGGCGCTGCGGACGGCGGCCGACGAGATCTATGCGGAAAAGTCCGCCGAGGATGCGATGTTCAAGCGCGTCATCGACAGCTACCGCGCCTATGCCGACGCCTATAACGAGTATCAGGCGCTGTCCGATCTGAACTGATCCTCCCGCACCTGCCCGGCCCTGTATGACGGGGCCGGGCCTTTTGCCAAACCAATTTGCCAGGGACGCCACCCATGCGAACCAGCCAGGACCGCATTCTGACCAGCCACGTCGGCAGCCTGCCGCGCCCGCCCGACATGCTGGCGATGCTGGAGGCCAAGGAAACCGGCGAGACGGTGGACCAGCAGGCGCTTGACGAGCGGATCTCCCGGGCGATCTCCGACGTGGTGGCGGCGCAGCTCGGCGCCGGCATCGACATCGTCAATGATGGCGAGAATTCCAAGACATCCTACACGCTCTATGTCCGCGACCGGCTAAATGGCGTTGGACCGAAACCGCCCGAGAAATCGCTGCCAAAGACCGCCCAGCACCGCGACCTGATGGATCATCCGGGCATGATCGAGCGCACTGCGCGCATCAATCAGGGCATGAGCTGGTTTGACCGCGCCAAGCCGCCCGCGGCCATCGACCCTGTCTCCTACGGCGACCGGGCGGCGCTCGCCACCGACCTGGCCAACCTGACCGCCGCCTGCGCCACGCATGGCGTGACCGAGGCCTTCGTCAACGCCGCCTCGCCCGGTGTGCTGACCAAATTCGTGCCCGACATGCATTACGGCGATGAGGACGCCTATGTCGCCGACCTCGCTGATGCCATGGCGGTGGAATACGAGGCGATTGCCGAGGCCGGTTTCATACTGCAGATCGACGCGCCGGATTTCGGCTCCGCCCGCCACAACCAGTATCAGGATCTCGACGAGGCTGGTTTTCTGAAGATTGCCGCGCGCAATGTCGAGGCGCTCAACCACGCCACCCGCAACATCGCGCCGGAGCGCATGCGCATGCATGTCTGCTGGGGCAATTACGAGGGCCCGCACACCCATGACATCCCGTTTGCCAGCCTGCACCCGGTGGTGATGCGGGCGCGTCCGGCCGGGCTGCTGATCGAGGGGGCGAACCCGGCCCATGCGCACGAGTGGGAAGACATGAAGCGGCTCGGCCTGCCGGACGACAAGGTGTTGCTGCCAGGCGTGATCGACACAACGACGAATTTTGTCGAAAATCCGCGCCTGGTGGCGCAGCGCATCGTTCAATGGGCCGATGTGGTCGGCCGCGAACGCGTCATCGCCTCCACCGATTGCGGCTTTGCCACCTTTGCCGGGCCGAATAATCCGGTGATCGAGAGCATCGTCTGGGCCAAGCTCAAGGCGCTGGCCGACGGCGCGGCCCTGGCTTCGGAGCGCCTGTGGTGAGCTACGCCCTGAGGGATTTCGGCAGCTACACGGTCGCCGGGCGCGTTCACACGGTCGAAACAGGCGAACCGCGCGAGGTGCACTTCACCCGTTCCGCCGTGCACATGGTCGATCCGCGCGGCGAATTCGCGGTGGAACACGCCTATGTGCAGTATTTCCTGCCCGAACGGCGCAACGGCGCGCCGCCCGTGGTGCTGGTGCATGGCGGCGGCATGTGCGGCAGCACTTGGGAGACGACCCCCGACGGACGACCCGGCTGGGTCAACCTGCTGGTGCAGCGCGGCTACGACGTGCATGTGCTCGACAATGTCGAGCGCGGCCGCAGCGGTTTCGCGCCCGGCCTGTGGCCCGGTGACCCGCTTCCGCGCTCCCGCCAGGAGGCCTGGCTTCTCTTCCGCATCGGCGCCGCCGACGATTTCGACGCCCGCCGACCGCATCCCGGATCGCTGTTTCCGATCCATGATTTCGACCGCTTCGCCCGCATGCTGGTGCCGCGCTGGCTGTCGACGACACCGCTTCAGGTCGAGGCGCTTGTCGCCGTGCTGCGCAAGATCGGCGCGGCCATCGTGATCTGCCACAGCCAGGGCGGCGAGATCACCCACGACGCCATGAGCCGGGTACCGGAGCTGTTCGCCGGCCTGATCGCCGTCGAACCCTCGACCCGACTGGAAGACGCCCGGGCCGCGGCCGGCATACCGACGGTGCTTGCCGCCGGCGATTTCCTCGACGCCGACATGTGGCAGGAACGGCAGCGTAACTGGCGCGCCTGGGTCACGACGGTCGCCGAGCGAGGCGGCCAGGCAACGCTGCTCGAAGCCGGCAACGGGCTTGCCACCGGCCACAGCCACCTGCCGATGCTCGACCGGAGCAGCGAGGCCTGTCTGGATGCGTGCGTCGAGGCTTTGGGCGCTTAAATTGATCAAAGGCTTTTCAACACCATCGTCGTTCTGCCTTCAAATTCAATTCATTGTCACGTCCATGCATGTTTCTTTGTTTAGGAAATACTCTGTTTTAGTTCGTTCCACATCTCAATGTGAATAATATCACATACATCTATTGAATTTTGTTGTCTTCTTGGCAGTGATTTACTGATGGAGACAACCATGAGCTTCAAGGAATTTGCACGGGCCCTGTCCGACACGCGTATAGAATTCGAACATCTCAAGGTCGCCCAGCTTGCCCAGGCCATCCTGGAAAGTGGCCGAGGCAGCTCTGACCTGTTCAAGGACCACAACAATCCGTTCGGCATGAAGTACCGTCCGGAAATGGCGGGTTTCGCCACCTCGGTGCAGTACACCGACCATGCCGGGGAGACCGACGCTTATTGTCACTTCGCCGACTATGAAACAGCCGTGCTCGGATATTGGCGATTCATCGATCGTAATCCCTACACCGGCTGGCGGCATTCGTCGGAAACGCCGGTCGAATACATCCGCTTCATTGCCTTTGCCGGCTATGTCGGCGGACCGCATGCAAACGTTCCGCCCGAGCGGAGAGAAGAGGACCGCAAGCGCAAGAACGAATATGTGCGCACGGTCCAGCGCCTCTTCTCGGAAGCTGAAGGGTTGCTCGAATCAGTGCTGGACGATGCACCGACGCCGGCAGCAGACCAGATCTGGAAACGAAAGGGCGTTTATCTCGATGTCGGGCACGGCAAAAAGCCGGGCATCTATGACCCCGGCGCCGTGCATTCCGGTTCGGACATCACCGAACATGCATTGAATCTCGTTACGGCTGCGGCGTGCGAGGCGGCTCTCAATGCAGCAGGAGTCCCGGTGCTGGTGGACGACGGCCGCAAGAGCAATTACCAAGCCGGCCTTGCCTCGTCAGGCTACGACGTTTTCGTTTCGATCCATCACAATTCGGTCGGCGGCGGCGCCAGCGCGCAGGGCGCGGAGGCCTTCTCGCACGCCACCAAGGGGATCGCGGCGGATCGGGTGCTCGCGGCCATGGTCTCGAAGGCGATCGCCGACGAACTGAACATTCGCGACCGCGGCCGCAAGGAAGCCGGCCACTCCGTCACCAGCGGCGCCCGCGATGCCGGGGTACGCGCGGCCATCCTGGCCGAGATGTATTTCATCCATCAGCAGAACCCGGACGACCCGCCACCAGCACAGTTCGACGATTGGAGCCGACGCGGCGGAGAAGCCATGGCGGCGGCCATCATCGAATGGCTTCGTGACACGGCGTGACCAGGCAGCAAATCGAGACATGGATCGGGGGTAAACAATGACCTTTTTCCACTTCAAATTCTCACTTCTATCCGCTCTCCTTTGCGCCTTGAGTCTTTCGGCCAATGCGGAAGATTTGAAAGTCGGCGTTTGGGGAGCAGACGTCGCGAAGACGATCAATGACAGCATCGCTCAAAGTTGGAATGACCGCAGCGATTCAAAGGCGATTGTGGAAGCGGACAACGATCTTATGATGAAAGTGCGGCTCGGTCTTCGCGCCAAACAGCATCCATGGGGCGTCATCGCTCTCTCCGGACGCAATGAGCAGCGGCTTTGTTCGGCCGGGCAACTTGCCAACCTTTCTCAAGACCTCTCGGATTCCCTCGACCATCTGAGCAAATCTCCGAATTGCGGTGTTCCGTTTCTCATGTTCGGACAAACCATCGCCTTCAATCCAAAAGACGAAGACTCACCGTCGGGAATTGCAGATTTGTTCGACACGGAACGATTTCCGGGTCACCGGGGACTGTCAGCCTCGCCGGAGGGCACGCTTGAACTGGCGCTTCTGGCGGACGGCGTCGGTCCCGACAGTGTCTATGCAGTTCTCTCTACCGAAGAAGGTGTCGAACGGGCTTTGAACAAGCTGCAGACGATCAAGTCAGACATCGTGTGGTGGACGAGCGGCCATCAAGCGGTCGAAATGCTGACCAGAGGCGATTTAGTGATGTCGACCGCATGGTCAGGCCAAATTGACGATGCAAAAAAGCAGGGAGCCGAATTGGCGACCACGCCGGAATTCATGTTGGTGGAATATCAATATCTGGCGGTTCCCTCGGGACTGGAACGTCCTGATCTGGCGAGTTCCTTCGTTGCGCACGCTGCAAGTGCCGAGGGACTTCAGGCCATGTATCGAGGGTTTCAGGGGCGGCTTTCCGTGCCATCTGAAGCGATCGACCGGTCCGACATCATCACGGTTCAAGCCTGCGCAGGTGAACAATGTCCTTGCGAAGGTGGTGGCTGCAGCCCCAATTGCTGCAAAAACTCCATGGGACACTTCGAGATTGATCCGACGTTCTGGAACTTAAACTCCAGGCCGTTGACCGAGCGCTTCAAGGCTTGGCAGCAATGAACCGGACCAGGAACCGAAGAATCCGATTGGGGGCCCGTCGATCATCCAATCGCAATCTTGGTAAGGAAGGTTGGTTCAATCGACACGACGGCACAATCAAGCTGCTACTTGCAGTCGTTGGCGTTTTGGTTGGGGTGAACGAATATCTGAAGCGTCAACACGACGGACGGATCCAACGCAGCCTTGGAATTTATGAAAGATACCAGGCCAATGAAGTTCTCAAGGCCCGTCTAGGCATAGACCAGGTCTGGAACAATGAAGGCTTCTGGCAAGAACTGAAAAAACGGCAGGACCAAGAAGGCAATCTAAAATTTGAGAATTTGCATGACCTTGCCAGGACGGTAACCCGGACCAGAGACAACGTAGATAACCTCTTCGTGATCTGGTCGATCTCTTCCGAAGCGAGCTTGTGCTTGAGTCGCAGACAATGCGACCAGGCTACGGTTTGCCAGATGTTTTGGCACGAAACGCAAAAATATTACTACTTTTTCGAACCATATTTCGATGCGAGAAATGTCGCGTGGGATGAGACTGTCCAAAATCGGGAGGCGATTTCCAACGCGGTCCTGGAGGCGCACTGCGGAAACCGATTATTCCTCAATCTGAACGCCGCCTGCAATGCGGAAGAAGGCCCTTTCTGCAATATTTCCAAGCGGACGAGACGGTACTTTCACGAGATTTTCAATCTTCCGGTCGGCGTGTGAGGGGCACCGCCGACCATTGGCGACGTGATATCGGCCAAGGCTTGGATCAGCTCACCTCGTTGCCAGACGCAGCCTCCAAAACCCGCCCATATATCAGCCCGTGACAGTTTGTTACCGGCCACGCCCGCTTTGAATGCTACGCTTTTAGAAACCCCGATCGGGGTGGGGCAAATGGCCGACGGGGCCTGATTGAGGAGTCTGATATGGCTTTGCCCCTGCGTGCCCTTGCCGTGATTGTTCCGTTTTTGAGCGTGCCCGCGTTGGCGCAGGAGTGTCTGGTCTCGGCCGACCGGACGAGCTGTGAAGGGACGGATTGTCTGCCGAATTTGGAGGATAGCAGCACCAGCGGGCTGTTTGCCTCGGCCTCCGTCGATCTCGACAACCGGCGGGCGCGGGTGCATGCGGACCAGGCCGCCAACAACCGGGCGACCGCCGTGATCGGCTATCATTTCCGCTCCGCCTACACGATGGACGTCGATTTCGTGATGAATGCCGCCATTCTGGGCGTCATCCAGGGCGGCGTCGCAGGCACGTTCGGCCAGGTTTCGGTGCATGCGGGCCTGCGCAATCTCAGCGACGGCACGGTCGACGAGGAGGAGGTGTTCTTCGAGCGCGAGAACGATTCGCAGGTCACCGTGATCCCGCAGAACCCGCTGGACGGTCCGGCCCGCGTATTCTCCGCGGCCCTCGAACAGGGCGACGAATACGAGCTCTATTTCCGCATCCAGGCGCGCTCGCGCGGCGCCTTCGGCAATTCCGATTTCCGCACCGGCGCGCGTGGCCTGACCTTCACCAATCTGCAGATCACCTTCCCGCTGGACGATTCTGACGGCGACGGGCTTTACGACACCTGGGAGACCGACGGCATTCCCGGCTGCGAGGTCGACGAGATCCTGCTCGACCTGGCGAGCCTCGGCGCCGACCCCGACAAGAAGGACATCTTCATCGAATATGACTGGCTGCCCGGCCGCGACCCGGTGCCGAGCACCATCCAGGCGGTCAAGGACGCCTTCGCCGCGGCCCCCGGTGATGCCGGTGGTATCGACAATCCGGATGGCTCCGATGGCATCAATATCTGGATCGACACGGGCAATGCCGCCACCGGCGACGATCTTGGCGGGGGCAACCAGATCCCGCTCGGCGACGTGCCCAACGGCGTCAGTGTCGGCAAGCTCGGCGGCGACGCCGATGCCGATGGCGTGGCCGATTTCTACCAGGTGAAGGCGGAAAATTTCGACTTCAACCGGCAATGGGCCTTCCACTATGTCATCGGCGGACCGAGCGGCACGGTCGAACAGGGCGCGGGCCCCGGCTCCTGCAGCGACGGCATCGACAATGACGGCGACGAGCTGGTTGACAATGACGACTCGGGCGACTGTTTCCGCAATTCCCAGGCGGAGCTGGGCGGCAATGATTTCTTCCTCAGCGTGCCCGGCGCCGGCCTCTTCATGCATGAGCTCGGCCACAATCTGAACCTGCGCCATGGCGGCTTCGAAAACCGCAACTGCAAGCCCAACTACATCAGCGTGATGAACTATTCGTTCCAGAACGGCATCCCGCAGGACACCAATCCCGGACAGGACACGCTGGGTGACGGCATACTGGATTTCCGCATCATCGACTATTCGCCGCCACGCCTTCCGGGCGGCGGCCGCGCCGCCGTGCCGACCGTGGAGCTGGACGAGATCGCCGAGGACGGGCTCAACGGCGACGGCCTCGACGAGACCGTCATTCTCGACCCGACCGACACGGAAAACATGACCGCCTTCGTCGATGGCGCCAGCAACGTGCGCACCATGGTGCTCGACGGTCGGCTGGACTGGAGCGGCGACGATATCCCGCCGGCAATCCCCGACGACACCGGCGTCACCGCCAATGTCAATTCCGGGCCGGCCTCGGCCTGCGCCAGCAACCCGCTCAATGTCACGCCGCACCAGCCGCATGACGACTGGGCCGTGGTGCAGCTCAACTTCCTGCAATATGGCGATGCGCTCGACGGACCGGTCGACCCGACGACCGAGCCGGAGCCTTCGGAAGAGGACCTGGCGGACCTGCTGGAGCGGCTTTACACCACGGATCTCGCGATCACCAAGACCATCGCCCCCAATCCGCAGATCGCCGGGCAGGAGGTGGAGATCGCCATCGCGGTGGAGAATGTCGGGCCGAACCACACGCTGCAGGCGCTGGTCACCGACGCCTTCCCGGAAGAGCTCACCCCGGTGAGCCTGCCGGATGCCTGCTCGGCCGATGCCATGAACGTGGTGACCTGCGACCTCGGCCGGGTGCGCAGCGGCGACACGGCGGACATCACCTTGCGCGCCCGCATCAACCGGGCGATCGCCTGTGAGGACGGCCGTGATTTCGTCTCCGTTTCCAACACCGCCGAGGTGGCGAACGGCGCCGGCTTCGACACCAATCCGCGCAATGACAGCGACACGGCGCGGCTGGAGGTGATCTGCCTGCGGTTCGAATATGCGGCGAAATTCGTCTGCGGCGACGGGCGCGAGAACCAGTCGATCCCGGCGGTGCCCGGCCTCTACGAGACCATCGTCAACGTGCACAATTTCCAGAACCGTGAGATGCCTTTCTTCAAGAAGCTGGCGCTGGCCTTCCCGCCGCGCGAACAGCAGGCCGGCACCATCCTGCCCATCGGCATCGACCGGCTGGGTGTCGATGAAGCGCTGAAGGCCGATTGCGATGATCTGCGCGAGCGGCTGCGCGGCGACCTGCCGGACGACGGCTTTTTCGAGGGCTACCTGGTCGTGCAATCGCCGCGCCGCCTCGATGTCGACGCCGTCTTCACAGCCGGTCTGCAGGACGGTGTGCGCAGCGTGCATGTCGAGGAAGTCACCGAGCGCGACATGCGCACCGCGCTGTCGATCGAAAAGCGCGCCGATGTGATCGAGGTGCCGCTGCCGGAATTCGGCGCGGCGCAGTTCCGCGCCTTCCTGGTGCTCTACACGGTCGACGTGGTCAATGGCGGCATCGCGGCCGAAAACGTCGAGATCAATGACCGCGTTTCGCTTGGCCTGCTCGGGCCGGTAGCCGGGGCTTTCCTGGTGCCGGAGGTGCCGTTCGAGATCCCGCCCGGCGCCAGCCGCGACCCGGTGCAGTTCACGCCGTTCCCGCCGGCCGCCGAATTCACGGTGACGCTGCCGGAACTGGCGGCCGATGCCGGTGCGCAGATCCGCTTCTGGGCGGTGGTGCTGACCTACAGGTTCGACAGCGGCGGCGACACCACCACCTTCCTGATCAACCGCGCCGAGGTGACGGCCGGAGGGTCCGACACCAACGCGGCCGACAACATGGTCGAGATCTACACGATCCTGGTTCCCTGAGGAGTGCTGAGATGCGAGCCTTGCCCCTTCGTCCTGCCCTGGCCCTCGCGCTGGCCGCCCTGCCGACACTCGCCATGGCCCAACAGGTCACGCAGCCGGACACCGCCTGCCTGAGCCTGATGGCGCCGCTGGAGCGCCAGTTGAAGGAGGCCAAGCCGCGGCTCGACCAGGCCGGCAATCCGAAGAACCGCGAGGCGGTGCAATCGCGCCTGCTGTTCGAGCTTCTGAAAGGCGAGGACAAGACGCTAGCGCGCATGCTGACATGCCTGGCGGCGCAGCGGCGGTGAACCGGCCTTAAGCGTCCAGGAACCGGGTGATCCCGGCAAGCTTGTCGGGATTTCGCATGAGATAGATCCAGGCGATCCGGCCGTCCTCGCCCGGCGTGACCGATATGACGGAGTCGAGCTGACCCGATTGCAGGATCAGCGCGGCCGGTCTGCCGTTCAGCACCGTATCGCGGATGGTCCAGCCCTGTTCTTTCCCTCTCTTTGCGGCCAACGCACCAAAGACCTGCATGATCTCGCGATCGCCCACCAGCGGGCGCCGTGCGGCGGTTTTTTTGGCCCCGCCATCGGTGATCGCCACCGTTTCAGGTGTCAGCAGGTCGAGCGCCGTGGCGAAATCCTCGGCCATGACCGCCATGAAAAACCGCTGGCTCAGCGCGGCGACGTCTTCAGGCGCGGCGTCGAACCGCGGTCCTGTTTCCTGGATCTTCTTCTGCGAACGGCTGACGAGCTGGCGGCAGGCGCCTTCCGTCGTCCCGAGCGTTGCCGCAATTTCCGCATAGCTGGCGTCGAAGGCTTCACGCAGGATGAAGGCCGCCCGTTCCCGTTCGTTCAGACGCTCCATGGCCCACAGCAGCGCCAGCTCGCATTCCTGGGCCAGCTCGAAGCCGGTCTCGAGCCCGCCGGTCTGCATGAGCGGTTCCGGCAGCCAGGGGCCGACATAGACCTCGCGGCTACGCCGGGCCTTGCGCAGAGTGCTGATGGCGATGTTGGTGGCGACGCGGCGAAGCCAGGCCGACGGATTCCGGATCTGGCTCTTGTCGGCCGCCGCCCATTTCAGCCACGTCTCCTGCACCGCATCCTCCGCACCGGATCGCTCGCCCAGCATGCGATAGCAGAGCGCGGTCAGGGTGACCCGTTCGGCTTCAAAAATCTCGGTATGGACCGTCATTGCGCACGTTCTACTTCCCGACGCTCAAAACTCTGCAGGCATGGCCGTAGCCCAGGCCCCGTTTCAATACCGGGTACATGCGCCCGCTGGAAGCGGCAAAGGACGCCGCCGTCACCGCCGCCGGACCATGGCGGGTTTCGATCTCGGTGCGCAGGGTGTCCAGCTCCGGATCGTCGGCGATGGCCGCCTGGGCAAAGCGGAAACCGAGGCCGACATCGCCGGCCTCTTCCGCCCTGCCCTGAATGCACAGCGCCAGCCTGCCAGTCGGAACACCCGCCTCGATGGCCATGTCGACGACAAGCTGGGCGCAGGGCCCGCAATCGCCATCCAGCGTCGAGCCCAGCAGGGCGCCGGCCCACAGATTGAGCGCGGGGCCGCGATACTGGCTGATCAGCGGGAAGGCGGTGAGCCGCAGGCCAGCCGAAACCGATGTGTCGGCGATGTGGGCCATGTAGCCGGTATCGTAGCGATAGCGGCGCCCGAAACGCCGGTAGCCCGTTTTGAGCAAGGACCTGATCATCGACTCGATCACGACAGGACCTCCTCGTCGCGTAGGCTCAGCGCCGCGAACAGGGCGGCAAAAGCCGGGATCTGAATGCCGCACAGGTTGACCAGCGCGACCGTGTCGAACGGCGCACCGCGGTGGATCCAGATCCAGATATGAAACAGCGCATGCAGCACCAGCCAGGCGGAGCCGAAAACGGCCAGCGATCGGTCCGCGCGAAGCCCGGCGACCATCAGCGCACCGCCGCTGACCAGATAGGCCAGCGCTACATCCCTGGCGAAGTGCATATTGAGCGGGCCGGTGTCCTTCACACCCGGCACCGCCTGGTACCAGAACTGTGTCGCGAACCAGATGAGGGCCGCCGTCGCCAGCGACAGCAGCCCGACGGCGACAAGAGCAATTTTCGACATGTCTATCTCCCAAGAGTGAGGTCTCGGGAGATATGACGCCTGACGGCGGAGATTTGTGACAGGCCCGGTTTACGGCCGTCAGTCGCGTCGATTGGGCCGGCGCAGCCTAGCCGACCTCGACCATGACCTTGCCGTGGCTTTTGCGCGGCGCGCGCAGGTATTCCCATGCCTTGGCATAATCCTCCATCGGGAAGACCCGGTCGACATGGGGGCGGATCTGGCCAGATTCGAGGGCCTGATAAACGAACGCGAGGCCTTTTTTCTTCCACTCGGCGTTCTCGATATAGTTGAACAGCGAATAGGGCTTGAAGGTCGCGTTGGCCTGGTAGAGCTCCATCATCGGCAGCTCCGGCAGCTTTTCGTCGAGCGTGCCGTAGGTGAACAATTGCGCATCCTTCGCCAGCGCCTTGCTGTACTGGGCGATCATGCCGGCGCCGATGGAATCGAAAACAGCGTGCACGCCGACGCCGTCGGTGAACTCGTGGATCGCTTCCGCCAGGCCCTCGCCCGTGCCGAAATAGACATGACTGGCGCCGGCCTGCATGAGATGGTCGCGGTTATACTCAAACCGCGAGGTGCCGATCATGTTGGCGCCGCGCATCTTGCCGATCTGCAGGGCCGAACTGCCCGCGGTGCTGGTGGCGGCGGTGACCAGGATGTTGACGCCAGGCGCCGCGCCGGCCAATTCGGCGATCGGATAATAGGCGGTCATGAACTGCATCCATATCGACCCAGCCTCGACCGCGCTCATGCCCTCCGGCGCCCTGGTCAGATAGCGCGCGTCGATCAGCACCGTATCGCCGCTGGCGCCTTTCATGTCGTAGAAATAGGGAAGCGTGCAGTAGCGCCCGCCCATCTCGATATCCGTCACCCCTTCGCCGATCTGGTCGACAATGCCCACGGCCTCACAGCCGATCCGCGCCGGCAATTCGCTGAAATTAAAGGAATAGCGACCCTGCATCAGGTCCATGTCGCCCCAGTTCAGAGCAAACGCCTCGACCTTCAGCCGAACCTCCCCCGGCCCCGCATCCTTCGGGGTGTAGTCCCGCAACTGGAGCCCCGATATGCCGGAATACTCGGTGATGACCCACTCGCGATTGGACATGGCGCTCGGCTCCCGTGTTGTCGTTTTCGGGTGTCAGTCTACGCGTTATACAAACTTTATGCAATGTAATTATACAAACTTTATGCAATAATGAGGCGTAACGGCGGCTTGCCGGTTATTCGTCGCCGATCCGCTCAACAGCAAAATTGTAGTAGCCAAATATGTCGAGCTGATAGTAGCGCTGCCTGCCAGAGGCCGGGCTCTCCGGGTCGAAGAACAGCAGATTGCAGAACTCGCGGTTCATGTATGCCGAAGCAGAGCGGAAGCAGATTTTGTCGTCATCCAACCTCCAGGTGCCGGCAATGGCCGGCTGCCATTTGAAATCCAACTCGAAGGTTCCATCGCGTTTCAGGGTGCGGGTGTACGGTTGACCGAACGGGCCTGTTCCATCGACATCTTTAAAGGGAACCTGTTCGACGAAAGCCCTCATATTCTCGGGCCCGAGTTTATGTTCCGCGTTCTCTTCATCGAACCGATACGGCCAATCGGACATCCCCGCCGCGCGCATGGTTTCAACGAAACGCTCCAACACCTCCGGATCCTTGTAGACGGCAAAAAATGGCTTGTACCAGTTGATGTTCTGAAAAGCCGCAATTGCCAATGACTTCCGCAACTCGGCCCTCGCAGCGTCGGTGTCACCCAACTGAGACAGCGCTTCAGCCATGTTTTGATGGAAGGCTACAGTGTTCTGAAGTAAGTTCGGTATTTCCGATAACAATGCTGACGCCTTCTCCGGCTCACCCAAGCGCAGATAAAGCGAAACAACGTCGTGTATGTCTCTTGGCAGCAAACGCGGAGCGAGCTCGACATAGCGGTCGAGTTCGCTCGTAGCTTCTTCGTATTCGCCAACGGCCGTCAGAGCAAATGCCAGCGGATATAGGTGACGTGGCTCGTCGGAGAACGCGAAAACGGCGGTTCTCGCCTCACGCAAAGCACGGTCTTGCTGTAGCAGGTTCAGTGTTCGAAGCGTACGAATAGCTAGGGCCGATGGGTTCTTAGGGTCTTCAGAAAGGATGTTCTCGATCAGGCCGACCATATCGCGCTCGGCCGTCGGCGTGTTTTTGACAGCGCCCCAGGAATTGACCCAAATACGAAAATTCGTATTGGCAAGGCCGACCTTTGCGTCAATGAAGTCGGGGTCGATTTCGAGCGCTCGCTGGTATCCGGAAAGGGCATCTCGCGTCGCGGTCCACTCACCGTAGTTCAGGTGGCGCTCCGCTTCCGCGAAGGCAACATAGGCATCCATCGCGCTGGTCGGCTGGCGTGAGATGCGTTTTCGCTCCCAGTCGTTCAGCGGAATTTGCAGGCTGGCCATCGTTCTGGATTTAAGCTTTGCCAACAGTCCGAAAGCGTCTTCGACGACTCCATCGGCCGGTTCACTCCAGACCGACTGTCCGGATGCTGTGCGGAGACGACCCGATACCGTTAGTTTCTTGTCCCGGAGCTCGACACTACCGTCGATGACAAAGTCGAAATCATGCTCCTCGCGAAGCTTTGAGATATTCGGATCCATCCCCTTGTACCGGAGAGCCACATGGCGCGGCACAACCGTCAGGCCCTTGAGACGTGTAAACGTAGCAAGTAAGTTTTCTGTCGCACCGTCGGCATAGACCTGCGCCTCATCGTTCGACGCCTTGAACGGAAGCACCAGCATGCGCGGCTCTCCCGGCACGCTTGGGTCTAAACCGCCGTAACGCTCCCAGCCCAACCAGCCGGCGGCGACAACAGCCGCGAACGCCACAACGACTACGGCCAGCAGCCACTTCTGCTTGGGTTTGTCTTGGTGCGCATGGATGAGCTTGCCGGCATCATCGGGATCAAGAAGCACCCGATAAGTCAGAATTGGCTCAGCAATGTTCTTGACAGTTTGCAGGCCCAAGTCCGCAAAGCCGAGATCAAGCTTGCCTTTGACATTGTTGAAAACGGCCTCGGATATACGAATGCCGCCCGGCTCGGCGAGGCCTTCTAGCCTGGCAGCAACATTCACACCATCCCCGAAGATGTCGTCTCCATCATGGATGATTTCGCCAACATTGATGCCAATTCGATATTGAATGCGGTTTTCGCTCTGAACCTCGGCCTCCCTTAATGCCAACTCACGTTGTACCGTTACGGCGCAAATGAGGGCGTCAACCGCGCTTGGAAATTCCAGCAATGCACCATCACCTGTGGTTTTAACCAGGCGACCGCCGTGCTCACGGACCTCTGGTTCAAGCAACTCCTCGGTGATTTCCTTCAAGCGCAGCAGCGTCCCCGCTTCGTCTTCCGACATGAGGCGGCTGTAGCCGACAATATCGGCAGCCACGATGGCCGCCAGACGTCGGGTTACTGCTGGCTTTGCCATTCCTGCTCTCCCGAAGGCCGCACAAATGATACCGCTATGGGAAAAATTAGAAAAGTTACTTCGAGATGCGCCCAACTCGGATAGAAGCTTCCCCGGAATTTCGCTGTTCACTAGCGAGGCACTCGTCAGTTGTATGCGATCAGGTGGCCGCGATGACCTCGAACAGCGCTTGATAAGCCGGCAAAGCCAGGTCCGGCATCCCGGGCGCGTCACAGAGGTCGACCCAGCGGATCTCGGTGTGCTCGGATCCGATATTCGTTGGATCACCGACCCACTCGTCGACCACATAACAATGAAACGTCACCGGGCGATCCGAGCCGGCCGATTGATCGTCAAACCGCTGAATGAAGGACCAGGATCGGGCGCGGACTCCGATCTCTTCCAGCAATTCGCGTTTCAACGCCTGTTCAAATGTTTCACCGTCCTCGACATGTCCGCCCGGAAAACTCCAGGTGTCCGGATAGGTGCGTCGCGACGGCGAGCGGCGTGCCATCAGGATGTGCTGATCCCTCATCAGAAGGCCGTTGACGATGTCGGTCATGTCGCGCTCACTCAATCCGCATGTGTGAATGCGTCCAGATCCTCGATCGTTTCCAAACGCGTGACGATTTTGCCACTCGCCTCCTGTTCATCGCACAATTTGCGGATCGTCGGCATCCAGTCGCGATCCACCTGCCAGATGATCTCGAAAAGGCGTCCCGTCGGCGGCATTTCGGTGCCACCGGCGGGCGGATTTTGGATCGTCCCAGTCGCCCACGCTGTTTGTCGCTCGGCAGCGCGCCAGAAGTGAACCCAAAGCGGCAAGTCTATCAGGATGATCTCCGTCGCCCGATCCACCCGTGCCCGGATGGATGGCAGGTCTCCACCACCGTCGATGATCCAGTCCTCCGCCTGGATGGCCTCGGTATGACGTCGTTCGTAGACAGCGGCCGGCGTCAGGGTCCAATCCGATTGCCAGTAGAGGCCATCGATTTCGATGTGCCTTAATCCTCTCGTTTCAGAGAGGTGCCGGGCAAGCGTGGATTTGCCCCCAGCGGTGTTCCCCAGGAGTGCGATTCGAGGCATCTGACAGCTCAAGGTTGCGAGAATGTGGACCCTGACATATCGGAAGCAATGGTGGCAAGCCGGCCAGCGGGATGCCTTCCATCTCAAGTCAATGTCGTCGTGGTCGGCGGGCTAGAGCCCATCACCGACCGGAATTCATCGGGAGAGACTATCGCGCAACGGTCTTCAGACAATCCAGCATGGATTGGACCTTGTTGGTGCGGTGCAGGTCCACGTGGGTGACCAGCCAGCTCTGCACTTGCCACTCCGGCAAGGCCGGGCCGATCTGTTGGAGATTGTCCATATCAACGGCATGCGATGCGGGCATGAAGCCGATGCCTTCTCCCGCGCAAATGGCCTCTTCCAAAACCCTTGGGTTGGTGACGCGCAGGACAAATTGTTCCGGGGGCACGTTTCGGGCAAGCCAATTGGAAAACGGAGCCGGGTTTTGCGGACTGGGGTCTCCGACAACGAAATGCCCCCTGAGATCAAGCCCCTCGGGCATGCCGTACCGATTGATGTAGCTCTGGTGGGCAAAGAGCGCGAAGTCCAGCGCGGTAAATGGCTGAACGACATAGTCATCGTGTTGCGGTTTCGCGCCGACGCGAAGCGCGACATGCGCTTCCGCCTTTTCCAGCCGCGCAAGGGCCTCATCGGTATGGAGCGTGACACGCGCCAGCGGATGGCGGCGGCGAAACTCCACGACAGCAGGCAAAATGAGTGTCGTGAGCGGGAAGAGCGTGGTGACGATGACATCGCCTTCCAGCTCCGACCGCTGGACCTTTATGCGGCCGGAAAAGTCTTCCAGCATGTCATGGGCGCGCGAGGTTATGCGCAAAAATTCCCGGCCATTGTCCGTCAAGTCGTAGCCGCGCCGGTGTCGCAAAAACAGTTTAGTGCCCCATGCGGTCTCCAGGGCGTCGATATGCCGGTTCACGGTTGCGCGGTGAACGCCCAACTCTTCCGCAGCCTTGCTGACGGTGCCCGACCGGGCGACGCAATAGGCCGTAAAAATCTCGGTCCAGTTGTCCATTCTATCTCCACTTTGTCGCACCATTGTTAGCAAAAGTCTCAAAATTCCGTTCAATGCTGCATGAACGCGCATCTTATGCGCGTTTGGATGCGTTGAGTAGTGGCCGTTGCACGACTAGGTGAAATGAAGTCCCCACCGCAGATACCAACAGGTTTGACCGGACATGAAAATCCTCGCCTTTGCGGCAACCAATCACAGCCAGTCCATCAACCGCGCGCTCATTGGCTATGCGGCCGAAAGGCTGAAAACCATACGGCCGGATGCATCCATCGAACGTGTCGACATCAATGATTATGAGATGCCGATCTATTCGATTGACCGCGAGAAAGCAGACGGCATCCATCCGCTCGCGCAGGCGTTTTATGGCAGGATCGGTGCCGCCGACGCGTTGGTGGTGTCATTTGCCGAGCACAACGGCTTTGTCACCGCGGCCTGGAAGAACATCCACGACTGGATGAGCCGCATCGACATGCGGATCTGGCAGGACAAACCTGTCGTCTTGCTGGCCGCCACGCCGGGCCCGCGCGCGGGCGCCAATGTGCTCGACACGCAGGAATTCACCGCACCGTTTTTCGGGATGGATCTCAAAGGGAAATACGGCATCGGCACATGGGGCGAGGCCTGGGATGGCGAAACGAAATCGCTGACGCGAACCGAAGACATCACCGCGCTCGACGATCTGCTGTCACAGCTCACGAAGACCGACAGGATGGCGGCAGCGTGAACCAGTTTCCGCGCCGTCTTGCGAACCAAACCATTGGTCGGCGCGCCCGGTCTCGGCTCCCGTAGCGGCGAGCCGATCCATTTTCAGCCCTCCGACCCGACGGGCGAATTCGAACGCCGTCGGCGTTGGTCTCACCCCGCGGACTAAGCTGACCGGCACTCTGGAGAAACGACAATGACACAATCGATTCTGTTGAAAATCATCACGGTCCTTTGGGTCGTCTGGGGGTTGGTTCATGCCCTCGCCGGTGTCCTGACCATCGCGCAAGCGGCTCCCGATTCCATTGCAGGCATTGCCGACGCGGTGGATCCCGCGGTGTTCCATGCCTCCTACCAGGCGGCGACCGATGCCTTGATCAATCAGCATGGCTTCAACCTGCTTTGGATTGGCATCTTTACGGTCGTGGGTGGAATATTCATCTGGCGCGGCAATGTCACCTGGCTGTTCTTCACGGCCATTGTCGGTGGCGTGACCGATATCGGTTATTTCGTGTTCATGGATTTGGGCGGGTTCGTCCACTTCTTCCCCGGAACCGTGATGACCTTGGTGTCCGGCTCCGCGATCGTGCTGAGCGCCATCGTCTATTTTCGCCGCAGTCCGCAAAGCGCATCATGATGGCGGCGGGCCGATGACGCGCCTGCCGTAGCGTTGGACGACAGGCGAGATTTCACCTGCTCGAAACGGTCCTAGCGATCTGATAGCCTGCATGGGAAGGTTTGAACGGATTGAGGAAGCTATGGATGCGCTGACGTCCCTGGTGGACGACATCCAGCGGTTGGGTGTCGCTCTCAACGGGCACGAGTGGGACACAATCCGACAACGATGCTCTACCGTCCGCATCCAGGCAGGCGAAAAGATCCAGAATCAGGCCCGCGTGGCCGATGCCTGGATTTTCCTCTCCGATGGGGTCGCTGCATCCGAACAGACCTGGCTCGATGGGTCATCGACCATAGCCCGCTTCTTCGAGCCCGGGACCATTTGCGCCAACTTCACCAGCGCGTGGACCCGCGACATTGCATCGGATGACCTGCTCGCGGTGACCGATGTTGCGGGTGTTGCCATCCCCGACAGCATCTTCAGGCAAGAATATCTTCAGGGCGGGTTTTTCGGCACCTACCTCCGGCTCAAGATGATCGAGGCGCATCTCTTTGCCAAGGAACTGATCTGCGCAAAGACCTCCGGCCAGACCGAGACACGGTATCAGTTTCTCGAACGACACCATCAATGCGTCATCGGGAATGTGCCGCAAAAGGACATTGCCCGATTTCTTGGCATTACGCCCCAGGGGCTTTCCCGGTTCCTGCGTCGACGATTATCCGAAACCAGTTAACCGAGGTTCATCGCCGCCTGCTCTCTTCCGTTTAGAACCGATGTCATTCGCCCGTCTGGGCTTTGGATCGGAGGAACGGAAACATGACCAAACTGCAAATGCCGGCAGCACGAGATTTTGGTTGGGCCCTCAAACCGGTCTCCTCATCGCATTTTGAAATCCAGCAGAAAGACAACGGCCAGTTCTGCGTCGTGCTGAACCACGCTTTGCTGCGTGGTGTTTCGGCCGAGATGCTCCATTGGTGGTTCCTGAACTTCACGCGCCTGAAGGTTCGGCTGAAGGATGTTCCCGGATACGAGGGGCAGGAGGTTCCGGCCTACTGGCTCTGGCATCCGGTCGATCACCTGGGCGCCGAGCTCTCCGGCACCACCGGCCCCGGCGGCGTCGCCCGGCCGGGATGCTCCATCCACATCCGCGAGGCCATGCAATATGACCGCTTTGGCTGGAAATATCCGGTCGATAGCCAATTGAAGATTTTCTACGTTGGCGATGATGGCTGGGCGATGGGAAAGGTGCTTCCGCTGATCGGTCCTGTCATGATGCTGCGCATCCATTTCAAGGATGTTGTTGAGGATGGCCAACATATCGGGGCCCACTACCACTACGAGGTCGTGATCGGCGCAACCGGCAACAATCCGGTCAGCCGCTTCATCAACAACCGCATCTCGGGCAAGTTCGGCCCCGAGTTCTTCGCTGCTTGGCAACGTCACAACGTGATTGAGGTGGGCACCTTCGAAAACTTCCTTCCGGCGCTGTTCGCGCAAGACCAGTCAACACTGGAATATGCACCCGACATGAACCCCAACCTTCCGCCTCCGGAAACCCAGCAGGGACATGACCTGCCGCTCTTCGAGAGCCGCCGCAAGGGCTACCTGGAGACCGACGCGCCACATCGGTTTCAGCAGTATGAGGAGGTGTCTTTTCTGTAAGCTGAATCAGGAGCTGACAGTCAGCGCCTCTGTTGCTGAGCTCGACGGAACGCCAACTCGTCCAGGTGTTCCAGAAACACCTCAAATACGCTCCTTGGATAAACTGTTCCGGGACACGTTAAGGACGGTTCCAGAAACGCGATCGGCGAACGACGTCATTTCGAGTCAATCAATATCCGCGTCAGGTCCTCGGGACGGTCGATCATCACATCATGTCCGCAGTCCAGTAATACCATCCGCCAACCTTTCCTTCGGGCTGTTTCAACGGATGTCTTGCCGATGCCCGGGTGCCAGCCTGTGGCATGGACGTAGACCGTGCGTCCGGCCTGCATCCACTTGTCCTCCAGGCGAATGGGCTGTTCAAAGGCCTTGAGCGGATGGTCGACGCAGCGGCGGTCGACCCAGTCCCGGTTCTCGGCCTTGACGGCGAAGGCTTCTGCCGGTGCCGGCAGCACCCGAAAGCCCGTGGCGCTCGGTCGGGCGCTTTCCTTGAGGCCGGCCGCGGATTCGGTCGGCAGGAGATCGAGGACCGCTAGGCCATCGGTCGGCACCAGGGCGTCGAGATAGACCAGCGAACGCACCTGATCGGGCACCCTGTCGGCGACGCCAGTGATCACCATGCCGCCATAGCTGTGGCCGCACAGGACGAAGTCCTTCAGTTCCTCACACTCGACGACGCCGAGCACATCGCGGATATGGGTATCGAGGTCGGTGCCCGGACCGAAAAGATGCGCCCGTTCTCCAAGGCCGGTCAGCGTCGGCGTGAAGACGTCATGACCGGATTGGCGCAGGCGTGATGCGACCCGCGTCCAGCACCAGCCACCCTGCCAGGCGCCGTGAACAAGAACGAATGTTGCCATGACCACCCCCGGATCGATTGCCTTTGCATGGGCTGATTGTGTCATCTTGCAGGACAGTCGAACAGCCCGCCGCAGGCGCCGTTTACGGCAGATCTCGGACTTCAGGCGCGGTAGCTTCCTTGAACAAATCTGGAACCAGTCTGTAGGATGAGCCATCGCTGGAGATGCAGGACCATGCAAACCACCGCACCGAAGGACAGCCACCCGACCGCGCAGGTGCAGACGCCACTGCATCGGATCGAGAAGCGGTTGCCGTTGCGGGTGTTGAGTGAGGCGGATTGGGCGCATTGGACAACGAAGGGGTATGTCGTCATTCCGGGCGCGGTGCCGCAGGCCAATGTCGACCGGCTGGTGGGGCTGTTGTGGGAATTCGACGAGAAGGATCCGGACGATCCGGGGACCTGGCAGGCGCCGCAGCGGCGGGCGCATGCGATGACCGAGCTCAACGACACCGGGATGCTGGAGATCTACAATCACCAGTTTCTGTGGGACAATCGCATGGAGCCGCGGGTCTACGACATCTTTGTCGACATCTGGGACCGGGAGGACCTTTGGGTCACCATCGACCGGGCAAACCTCAATCCGCCGCGCAAGGGCGACGGTTTCATCCACTGGGATGTCGACACCTCGCTCGATCCCCTGCCCGTCGGCGTCCAGGGCGTGCTCAGCCTGACGCCGCAGGACGCGGAGACCGGCGGCTTCCAGTGCGTGCCCCACCTGTTCGAGCACTTCGACACCTGGGTGAAAACCCAGCCGGCCGACCGCGACCCGATGCATCCCGACATCACCGGCCTGGAGATCGTCAGCGTCGCCATGCAGCCGGGCGACCTGCTGCTCTTCAACTCCCTGCTCGCGCACGGCGTGCGCCCCAACCGCTCGACCGACCGCGTTCGCATGGCCCAGTATATCTCCATGCATCCGGCGGACCCGGACAACCGGGAGGAACGGGATGAGCGGATTCGGCTGTGGCGCGAGCAGGATTTTCCGAAACGCGCGGCGTTTCCGGGCGATCCGCGGGAGTGGGAGCGGAGGAATGCGGCGGTGGCGGAATTGACGGAGTTGGGGGAGAGGTTGTTGGGGTTGAGGGGGTGGTAAGGACAATTGCTGGCGTTTGAGCCAAAATTCCTCTAACTACACTATCAGTTGAGGCCACGGACGACGGCCACTGTTGACAAAAAATGATTGTTAATCTTCCCACGCACAACGGTCTTAATAATGTTGCGCTACGTACTTATTTCCAAGCTTGGAACCGCCTGATTTCGATCTGGCTCGATTTTTTGAGCTACTTTGTCCAATCGGATGACATGGCGGCCATACAGAGGGATTGGGCTGATGAATGGCGCGAATATCTGGAAGAATCGCAATCCGATTTACAAACAACGTGTTCTCTCCTTCAGCAATCCATGGAGCTAGCTCTCAAAGCCCGGATATGTGCAGTCAGCCCTTATCTACTGTTGCTAGATACTGGGATGAAGCTGTCTACCTCTCACAAGGAGATTGATTTCTCGGAACTTAAGACACTGGACGCTGTCGATCTTCCTGGTGCTGTCAATACGCTGACCGACAAGCCCGTCTCTGACGAATTTGTCGAAAAATATACGAGTTTACGTTCACTTCGAAACAAAATCACTCACCTTGGTGAAGCGAGTGTTACGCTGGATCCCGAAGATATTTTGCGCCAGGTCATATCGCTATATTTGATGATGTGGCCTGGCAGAAAATGGCTGTCCGACAGGTTAGCTTTCGCTGCCCAGACAAGACAAGCGTGGTTACACGATGGCAAGTACGTATCGACTCACATGTTGGTGTTGCAGGAATGGCCTGTCGATATAGGTCTATTTACAAAAAGTGAGTTCAGAAAACTCTTTGGACAACCTAAGTCAAAGCGGCGATACCTATGTCACAGTTGTGTTGATGCAGGCGACACGCGCTTTGCCGGGTTGGAAAAGCCTGAATGCGGGACCGCCTACATTGGTGCAACCGGCAATGTCGTTAACTGCATAATGTGCGGCGCGACTTTCGCGGTCGAACGGAGATCTTGCCCCGACTGTGAAGGCAACGTTATCGGAGCCAATGGGGACGAGTGGGTAGGGTATTGCCACTCTTGCGGAATCGATTCCAATGAGTATGAGGAGCCGGCGCGAACACAACGCAATTCGGACTCGGATACCGTTGGCTTTTTTTCAAAGGCGGCGCCAATCAACGATGAATAGTCGCTCGCTCACCCTAACTTTCGAGCTACTACACTCTCTGCGCGATATCACGAGGCATTTGAGGATCCAATTTTGTAGTTCTTGGTTTTTCCCATCCTGAGTTAACTTTGCGCGTGCCTTCAAGTATCCCCTGGCAGCCCACATCCTCTACATGGCAGGGTACGGATTTGATGTTCGCTTCAAAATCCTATTTGTACCCCGATTTCACCTCGTCACTTTCACTTTATGCCGCCCCAACCGCTCGACCGACCGCGTCCGCATGGCCCAGTAAGTCTCCATGCACCCGGCGGAACCGGACAGCGAGGCGGAACGGGACGAGCGGATCCGACTTTGGCGCGAGCAGGACTTTCCGATGCGCGCCGCGTTTCCCGGCGATCCGCGGAAGTGGGAGCGGAGGAATGCGGCGGTGGCGGATTTGACGGAGTTGGGGGAGAGGTTGCTTGGGTTGCGGGGGTGGAAACAATTTCCGTTGTTATCGAGGCATCCCAATCTCAATCAACAAAGTTAACGATCTCAAAACTGGCCAATACAAAGTACCTATTGGATTATTCTGAAGGTCGGCCCCTGCACCGCATGCAATGCTCGACCAGCTATTACCTTGTGTCCGGGAGGAATTAAGTCGCTACACCGTCCGTCGTCTGAACTTGTCAAGAAACGAGTCGATAGAGGCGTTTAGGTTCACACCAATTCCCGCTATGTTCGGCTTGAGTTCAATTACAGAATTCATATCTGACAATGTTGTTAGAGCAACACTTAATCCACCTTCAAGCTCGATTTCCTGACTACCTAGGCGCTGGGCCAGCCTCTCAACTTCGTCACTCTCGATGGCACTGATAATTTCAATGACAAGATGACCAGCAAGCGAAGCAGCATCATCGGTATTTACTTCCTCGCCAACTGCCAAAGGAAACACCAAAACCCGGTTCTGAGTTACAGACAAAGCTCCCCTAGAAAGCACACACGAAAGGGCATTAGAGAACAACTCTTGAGGAAATGTTTCGGCATACCGTTCAAAAAACTTTTCAACATCAATCGAAAGCTGCTCATCGAGGCCTGCAACAACGACACCTGCTTTGCCGATATCACGTGCAAGTGCATTGAAATTTGAGTCAACCCACGCGTCGATCCAGCGATTGCGCCCATACCCAAGCAGAATTGCGTGCCAATCTGTTAGATTGGATTCAAGTTCTAAAAGACTTGAAATTCTGTAACCCATTCTTCATTCTAATGTTTAACTAATTATTGGGCAACTGGGTATGCTAGTATCGAGACTCTAAATTGGCTGACCTCTTCTTGTTCAAAGCCTACTGATCTTCGTGAGCTGCCTGCACGAGTTGTACCGGACCATTTCTCGAATTACCTTTGGCACTAAATCTCCACAATTGTCCCACGCAAAGAATAGCTCACCGCTCTCTACGGCTCATTCGAACAGCTCGGCCTGTCGTTCCACGGTGGTAGATTTATCTTCTCCGGGAGGTTGTCCAAACAATTCACACAGCTCAAGATCAACCAGGGCATAGTGATGGTTGAAGCCAATTTTCTTCCATGTGGCAGCTGTTCCGGTCTTCGAAGAACGAGTGGCTAAGGCCGCCATGGCTCCATCACCGTAACTAAAATTATCACCCATAAAAAAACTTGCTGAAGCTATGTCTTTTGCCACCGGATAAATAGCTTCATAACCCGCAGTCTTGGTGTTCTGGCCCTTTGCCACAACTATCTCCTCCGGCGTCGTATAGCGTAGCTGTGCCGACGGGCGAACCGGCGCTGAAGGCATGAAAGTCGCCCCGTCGATGCCATAATCGGAATAAGTTGGTAGTCGAAGGAGCTTACCGTCATGATAGTGATCGAAAACAGTTCTATAGACTAACCAATCATATCGTGGAAAGTGCTTGGTCTGGTTTACTCTGACACCAAGATCGGCTGGCAATCCACAAAGCGAAAGCACAAGCATGTGCCAATCGTAGAGTGCCGGAAGATGGTTCAAAGCATCGACCAACATGTCGGAAAATAGCTTTACGTTCGACATGTCAAAGTCTGAGACGTCAATTGATAAGACAGCTCGGCTGGGGCTTATGCCAATTGTATCTAACAAATCGCGCAGTGAGCTTTCAAAACCTATTTCGTCTAGCGATGCAAGATCAATTCGAATGCACACAGGAAGTGCTGGCGTCGCATCCAAACTTTGGCGTACAGCCAGCTGATAGGCGTTCGATCGATTCAAACCCGTAGTTGGCGCACAGTACGCTTTTTGTCTGCTTAGGCGTGAACGTTCAAGGAGTGCCGTTAGTGGATGGTCACCATCGCAGGCAAGTACATAGGTGTCGCTGTCAATCATCAATGCATCAACAAATGCTGGGCGGCCAGCCCAATTAGCCTCTAAGGCTGTACCGAACTTCGTGATGTGCTCGGCAGGTGTCAAAACCTTTCCGGCCTCATGATCAAAGCTGCCTGGAGGTGGCATCATAAAGATCGGGAGCATTCGCATTTTCACATTCAGGGGAAGTGGGCCAAGCGCGGTGTATTCAGCCTGCTTCCATTTGAGAACGGGTGCATAGAGAATGTCTGTGGGATTAAACAGCATCATATCCTCCTACGACAGAAGATCCGGAAACAAAGAGGTTGCGAAGCTTATTTCGACCAATAACTTCAGTGAAAACCGAATAGTCGCTTCGCTCCCTACGGATGCGACCGGCAACGATAGCGGGATGAACACCAGCGCGACCAGCAAATACTCTTATCTTCTCTGAAGAATTGGCGAACTGAACAAAGGATGATCGCCAGAGTTCATCCGGAATAAGAGCATTTCGTGCGAAATCATCTGCCTCCTGTTCTACGGACTCAACCAAACGCGCTGTGTCGTCATCAAAAAAACCCTGCTCAAGCCCTTCATGACGGTGGCGAACTATGTGACCAATCTCATGCATGAGCACAAACCAGAAATTGTCCAATCGGTCGTGCCGTAACGTCAGGCCTATAACAGGATGCTTGCGGTCAAGCAGCATTGCAGCACCATCAAGATGAGTCCTGGGAAGATGCCTCTCGACAACAACAATTACACCGGCTTCACGCAGCAGATTAACGGCGCGAACAGGCCCGTCTTCGAGTCTGCTTAGAGAGACAAGTTCATTAAGAAATGTGCTATCGGCTATATTGCCAGCAGCAGCAGCCGGGATGGCATCTCTGGCTAGGCGGAGTATACGCGCCTTCCACGCCAAAAGAGCGCCTTCATCATATTGATCGCCAAGACGCGTACGCTTGTGCAGCGCATACGATGCATTCGGACCGTGGGCCCGCTGAACATACAATGCAGCAAGTTCAACATCAGTTTCCATGTTAGTTTGAGACGGCTTTGTGATTTCATTAAGCCAGCCCCGCTTTCGCATTTCCCTATGAGGAAGCTTGATATTGAGTGTCCTAAACTCGTCACCCCTGTCACCGGCGCTTCTATGGTTTGGTTGCATGAGCTTGAACGTAACCGAAAAATCCAGCGCGCTAACCACTTCAGAAATGCGAGCGAGACTGGCACTCCGATAGTTACCCTGTTCATATCTTTGGATCTGCTGCTCTTTAAGGCCAAGCTTTACCGCGAGGTCCTTTTGAGTGAGTCCACTAGCTATTCGCGCCTCAATCAGCTTAACGCCGACGTCGTCAAAAGTGTCAGCCTCTAGATCTCCGGCGCGTCCAGAGCGCAATGCATCAAAGTGTTCAAGAGAACGCTCAAGATCCTCCAATTGACTTTTGAGTCCTTCGCGCTGTGCGACGGCTATTATCGGATCAATTCCCTCGCGAATCAGCGCGAATTCATCAAAGCCTTTTATTGCTTCACGGAACTTGTTCGCCTGGCTCTTGGAAATCCTATACTGACGCTCATTGGTTATCATGATTGTGGGTCCATGGAAATTGATATGATTCCCTTTGCCTCTCCGGTGTGTTTGTCGGATTGGAAGAAATCCAAAAATGCTAGATCGCCTGATGACGTAGCCGGCCAGGTTGCAATGAACATCTCTCCTCCAAACCTGCGCTTTTGAGCGGCTCGACCATTCTCGAATTCCAATAGGACTGGATCGAGAGCTGAAGCCAAAACGCCGCTTGGATCCCAGCAACCATCAAAATCGCCGGGTTTTTCCTTACTGGTGATGTAACTTCCGTCCAGAAAGACTCGCTTACACCCAGCCTTCTTCAGCGTTTCGACAACGGCGGCAATGCCGTTGAACAGATGTCTTCTATGTTCATTCGTAGCAAACCGCTCCTCGATTTCCACGAGGGACGCCTCGTAAACGCCCGCCGGCAACACGCCGTAAGGAGCGCCTTCTCTATATAGGAACTCAGGAATCATGACACAACATTATCGTTGTGTCAAACTGTCGGTCAACTACCCCTTGACACTTTCCACAACCAAAACAAGAATTCACGCAACTGGTTCTACTAGAACCCGCCATCAACGATCATTCACCAGGACGCTGACGGGGGGGACGGACCCCGCTATCACCAGGCTTCTAGGGCAACTTCCGGCCAAGCCTGTTTCACTCGCCCCCCTTTCACCGAATAACTCCCCGCATTATCCAGCGCTCGGTTGGGCACAATCCGAAACGCAAATATGTACTCCAACCCAAACGGCGCACACAGATCCAGCCCTCCATCCGCCTCCAGCCGCAATCCCACAGCATGCGTCTTCGCCGAATACCGTGTCAGCGCCTCATCGCCCGACTTCAGCGGCGGAAAATCGATCCCGAACTTCTCCGGAAACCACAGATGCACCCGGGCCTGGTTGCGGATTTCCACCGGCACCTTTGACCCCGCAAACACCTCGCGCCCGCGCTGGATCACCGCATCCTCGGCCTCCCAGGACAAATCGCTGTCGTCGAAATAGAGCAGGTCGATGTCCTTGATGCCGTAGCCCGAGGGCCGGTCGGTCAGCGCGTTCCACACGCTGTTGTAAATCGCCCCCGCAACGAGGCGCCATTGCGGCAGGTTCATCTCCCGCGCGGCTTCCAGGGCGTTCATCAGCAGCGGCTTGGCGCGCACGATGTCGAAGAGGATGTCGCGCTGGCGCTCGAAGGGGAGGCCGGCGTAGCGGAGGTGGTTCATGGGAGGCTCCGAATCGGGGCGGAGCCTGATGATGCCTCGGGCTGTGTGCCGGGTTCAACCGTGCCTTTCGGCTGTCTACACCTCTTCCCAGCCGTCGCTTTCGCCGGCGCGGTAGATGGCGTCGATGACGCGCTGGTTGAGTTTGGAATTTTCCAGCGAGAACAGGGTGTTTTCGGCGCCGGCGGCGACGTCGGCGAACTGTTCGAGCATCACCTTGTACTGGCGCTCGCCGGGGAAGCGGAACGTTTCTGCGTGGTCGTGGTCGTGGTCGTGCAGGGTGATGGAGGCGTGGTCGTAATCGCCGGCGTTGAAGGGGCCGGCCACCTCGATATAGCCGGCCTCGCCGTGGAACAGCATGGACTGGCGCAGCGCCATCTGGGTGGAGCAGTAGAAGGTCAGGTTGAAATCGCCGAAATCGGCCAGCACGTTGGCGTAAATGTCGGTGCCGAAGGTCGGGTCGCGCTCGACCTGGGCATGGACGCGGCGCGGCTCCTTGCCGGTCGCCAGGCGGGTGGTCACCGTCGGGTAGACGCCGATGTCGGGCAGGCCGCCGCCGCCGAGATCCACCTGGTTGCGCATGTTGGTGGGGTCGACGTTGAAATAGGAAAACGCCCCGGTCACCTGGCGCAGCCGGCCGATGGCGCCGTCGGCGATCAGCTCGCGCACCTTCAGCCATTGCGGGTGGTAGGCCACCATATAGGCCTCGGAGACGAGCACGCCGTTGCGGTCGCGCGCGGCGATCACGTCCACGATCTGCGCGGCCTCCAGCGCGATCGGCTTTTCGCACAGCACATGCTTGCCGGCATCGGCCGCCTTGATCGACCATTCGATGTGCTGGCTGGTGGGCAGCGGAATGTAGACGCCGTCGACCGTGTCGGAGGCGAGCAGCTCCTCATAGGAGCCGAAGGCGTGCGGCGCGCCGAACCGGTCGGCGACATCGCGGGCCCTCGTCCAGTCGCGGCTGGCAATGGCCGACAGCACGCCGTTTTCGGCGTCAGCCATGGCGGGTAGCAATTGCATCCGGGCGATCTTTGCGGTCGACAAGACACCCCACCGAAACTTGCTCATGCGCTTTCTCCCGCCGCCCGCGCGCGGATCTCGGACAGGGTCCAATCCGCCAGCAGCTCTCCGTTTTCCCAGACCGGTTTCAGCAGGTTCTGCCGGTCGCCGATATCCTTCAGCGGCATCGCCACCGGCGCGCCATTTTCCATCACCACCGCCTGGCGGTAGCGCTTCGACGCCTTGCCCGGATCGGTCTTCGGATCCTTGTGCACGCCCGACCAGGTGCCGTCGGCATCGAGCCGCGCATTGGCTTTCATGGCAAAGCGCAGCGTGTCGCGGTTGACCTTCTGCAGCAGGCCGGCGCCCATGCCGAAGGCGATGTTTTCGGCCGACCAGCCACGCTCCATCAGCCGGTCGAGAATGATGCGGATCGTTTCCGGCGTCACGCCGTCGCCCTGGATGACGCGCACCGACGGGTCGAGCACCTTGAAGCCCTTGGCGTTGACCGAATGGCCGAAAATGCCGCCCAGCATGTCGACCGTATCGACCGGTACCACGGTCGGGTCGCCTGAGTCAGGCCGCACCACCAGCGTGCCGCCCATGGACTTGACCTTGTCGCGCAGGTCCTTGCCCCAGATCTCGGAGACGGCGCGGTAGAGGTCGTAACTGTCGGAGACCACGGCGACCAGCTTGTCCTCGCCGCCGAAAGCCTCGATCATGTTGTCATAGGCTTCCGTCTCGCGCTCCTCGCCCCAGCTCGTCATGGTCGAGTGCTCGGCCGCCGGAATGGAAAAGCCGGCCATAGGCTCGTGATAATAGCGGCGCGCATAGACGATGCCGGCCACCGTGTCGGTGCCCATGAAATTGACCAGGTGGGCGACGCCGCCGAGGCCCGCCTGCTCGTGCGCCGTGGCGCCGCGGGCGCCGAAATCGTGCAGCCGGAAGGGCAGCACGTCGGTGTAATCGTCGCAGGAGCGTTCAAGTGCGGCGGTAATAATGCGGCGCACGTGATAGGACACGGTGGCAACGGTCGACGGGTACCAGACGGCGCGCAGGAGTGCGGTCTCGATGAAGGTCGGCAGCCAGAAGAAGTCCGGATCGGTGTTGCGCACCTGGACCAGTGGCGTGCCGACCGGCACCACCATGCCCTCCGGCAGCGCCTCGATCAGCAGCGGAAAGCGGCCGTCATGGCGCGACACCAGGGTTTCCCAGCCGGGCCGGTTGAACGGCAGGCCATGGGCGGTGACCAGTTCGTCGGCCTCGTCGACATCGGCCATGGTGATCTGCCGGGTCAGATATTCCTTCAGGAACATCTGCAGGCCGAAAAACAGCACATGGTCGTGGCGGCCGCCGGGACGGCTTTCGATATAGGCCGAGATCGCGTCCGTATCCGGCGGATATTGCGCGAAATGCGAATATTTGTAGCTGTCCGTATTCAGGATCATGTTCATGAGGAAGAACTCCGCCCGTTCCGTCCGGCTACTCTATCTACACTATCTTCGCTAACCGCGAAGCACGCCACCGGTTTTCTGGCCGACATTGTCAACGACCCGTTTCGCCAGCTCTTCGAGATCGGCGTCGGTGAGCGTCTTTTCGGTCGGCTGGATCTCCACCTCGACGGCGACCGATTTCTTGCCTTCGCCCAGCGACGCGCCCTCGAAGATGTCGAAGACGTTGACGCCCACGATCAGCTTCTTGTCGGCGCCCTGCACGGCAGCCGTGATGGCCGCGGCCGGCTTGTCGCTGTCGACGACGAAGGCGAAATCGCGGTGCACCGCCTGCAGGCGCGAGATGGCCAGCGGGGTCTTGGTGCGCGTTGCCTTGCGCTTCGGCTCCGGAATGGCGCCGAGATCGATCTCGAAGCCGCAGACCGGGCCGTCGACGCCGAGACGATCGAGCGCGCGCGGGTGAAACTCGCCGAAGGTGCCAAGCACCACTTTGGGGCCGAGCTTGATGACGCCGGAGCGGCCCGGGTGATACCAGTCGGGCGCAGAGGCCTCGATCTGCACGCGGCCGACGGGCGCGCCGGCGGCTTCCAGCGCTGCCAGCGCATCGGCCTTGGCGTCGAACACGCCGACCGGATCGGACGAACCGTTCCAGTGGCGGCCCGAACCGGTCAGATGGGCGGTGCCGCGGCGGATACCGGCGGCCTTGCGGTGCTGGCCTTCGCGGGTGTCGCCGAGATAGATGTCGGAGACTTCAAACAGCGCCAGGTCGGCAATGCCCTTGTCGGCATTGCGCTGGGCCGCCGCCAGCAGGCCCGGCAGCAGCGACGGGCGCATGTCGGAAAGCTCCGCGGCGATCGGGTTGGCGAGCTTGAGCGCGGCCGCGCCGCCGCCGAAGACGTCGGCCTGGGTGGCGTCGACGAAGGACCAGTTGACCGCCTCCAGCATGCCACGGCCGGCGAGCGCCCGCTTGGTGTTGCGGGTGCGCACCTGCAGCGTCGTCAGGATGCGGCCGGTGGTCACCGCGTCATGCGGCATGGGCTGCAGGCCGACGCGGTTGATGCCGTAGATGCGCATCACCTCTTCGACCAGGTCAGCCTTGCCATCGATATCGGGGCGCCAGGTGGGCACGGTGACGTCGACCGTATCGCCGGAGCCTTCGGCCTCGAAACCGAGGCGCGACAGGATGCCCAGCGCCTCGTCGCGCGGCACGTCGATGCCGGTCAGCCGGCGAATTTCGGCGAGCGGGAAGGAGACGACCTTGTTCACCGGCTCGTCGTAGCCGACGATATGAGGCTGCGTCGGCTCGCCGCCGCAGAGCTCCATCACCAGCTCGGTCGCCAGTTCCATGCCTTCGGCCATATAGGCCGGGTCGACGCCGCGCTCGAAACGGTAGCGGGCATCGGTGATGATGCCGAGGTCGCGACCGGTGCGGGCCACATTGGCCGGGTCCCACAGGGCCGATTCGATCAGCACGTCGGTGGTTGCCTCGTCGCAGCCGGAATGCTCGCCGCCCATGATGCCGGCGAGCGATTCAACGCCATTGTCGTCGGCAATCACGCAGATCGCGTCGTTGACCTCGTAGGTGTTACCGTCGAGCGCCAGCAGGCTTTCGCCCTCGCGGCCGCGGCGCACCACCAGATCGCCGGCCACCTTGGCGGCGTCGAAGACGTGCAGCGGACGGCCGCGGTCGAAGGTGACGTAGTTGGTGATGTCGACCAGCGCGTTGATGGGGCGCAGGCCGATGGCGATCAGCCGCTGCTGCATCCAGGCCGGGCTCGGGCCGTTCTTGGCGCCGCGCACCATGCGCAGCGCGAAGCCGGGGCAGAGCGACGGCGTGTCGCCGAAGTCGAGCGACAGGCCGACCGGGCAGGCGCCCGTGCCGCCGACCGGTGCGGTGCTCTTGTCCTTCAGCTTGCCAAGGCCGTAGGCCGCGAGATCGCGGGCGATGCCGCGCACGCCGGTGCAGTCCGGCCGGTTCGGCGTCAGGCCGATTTCGATCACCGGATCGTCGAGGCCGGCATATTCGGCATAGCTTGCGCCGATCTCCAGGCCCTCGCCGTCAATGTCGATGATGCCGTCATGCTCGTCGGAGATCTGCAGCTCGCGCTCCGAACACATCATGCCGTGGCTCTCGACACCGCGGATCTTGCCGACCGACAGCGTCAGGTCGATGCCCGGAACATAGGTGCCCGGCGCCGCGAAGGCGCCGACCAGTCCCTCGCGGGCATTGGGCGCGCCGCAGACGACCTGCACAGGCGCACCGCTGCCGGTGTCGACCATCAGCACCCGCAGCCGGTCGGCATCGGGATGCTGCTCGGCGCTTAGGACGCGGGCAATGACGAAAGGCTTGAAGGCGACCTTGTCGTCGAGCTCTTCGACCTCCAGGCCGATCATGGTGAGGGCGTCGACGATTTCGTCGAGCGTCGCCTCGGTCTCGAGATGGTCCTTCAACCAGGAAAGCGTGAATTTCATCGGATTGTCCGTTGTCTCGATAAAGTCTTCGAATCTAGCTGCTCAGGCCCGCGAAAAGCGACGGGATGTCGAGCGGCCGGAAACCGTAATGGCGCAGCCAGCGGCTGTCGGCATCGAAGAAGGCGCGCAGATCCGGCATGCCGTATTTCAGCATGGCGATGCGGTCGATGCCCATGCCCCAGGCAAAGCCCTGGTACTCGTCCGGATCGAGGCCAACATTGCGCAGCACGTTCGGGTTGACCATGCCGCAGCCAAGGATCTCCATCCAGTCGTCGCCCTGGCCGAAACGCACCTCGGAACCCGAGCGGTCGCACTGGATGTCGACCTCGAGGCTCGGCTCGGTGAACGGGAAGTAGGACGGCCGGAAGCGCATGTTCAGCGACGGCACCTCGAAGAAGGCCTCGCAGAACTCGTGCAGCACCCATTTCAGGTTGGCGACATTGGCCGTGCGGTCGATGACCAGGCCCTCGAGCTGATGGAACATCGGCGTGTGGGTCGGGTCGCTGTCGCAACGGTAGGTCTTGCCCGGAATGACGATGCGGATCGGCGGCTTCTGGCTCATCATCGTATGGATCTGAACCGGCGACGTGTGGGTGCGCAGCAGCTTGCGCTCACCCACTTCGTCTTCGTTGAAGAAGAAGGTGTCGTGCATCTCGCGGGCCGGGTGGTCTTCGGCGAAGTTGAGCGCCGTGAAGTTGAAGTAGTCCGTCTCGATGTCCGGACCTTCGGCGATGGCGAAGCCCATGTCGGCGAAGATGGCGGTGATTTCGTCGATCACCTGCGAAATCGGGTGGATGCGGCCGGATTCCAGCGGCGCCGGGCGCACGGGCAGGCTGATATCAACAGTCTCGTTGGCCAGTCGCTCGTCAATCGCCTTTTCGTGCAGCGCTTGCTTGCGGTCGGCAATGGCATCGGCGACCTTGGTCTTCAGGCCGTTGATGGCCGGGCCCATCACCTGGCGTTCCTCCGGCGTCATGCCGCCGAGGGTCTTCAGCTTTTCCGAAATCGAGCCCTTCTTGCCGAGGGCGGCAACGCGCACCGCCTCGATCGCCTGCTCGTCGCCGGCACCGGCGATATCGGCCAGTATCTTGTCTTCGAGCTGCTCCAGATCACTCATCTGATCGTTCCTCTGTTTTAGAGCACTTTGTTACCAGATAGGGTCATTTGACCGTGGCGATTTTGGTCTCCGGCTAGGCGGGTTGCACGCCGTGGTGCCGATCCACCACAAGTGCAAGCCAACAACGCCGGGGGCCAAAAGCGCCCGGCCTCGAAGAGGTGGGGGAAATCGGCCCATCGGCTGCGTTGCAACGCTTGCCCGATGCACCACATCGCGCTGCGCGATGCGCCTTGCCGAGTGAACCGATTTTCCGCCATCAAATGACCCTATCTGGTAACAAAGTGCTCTGGTCTTGCTTGCCATGAAAAAACCCGCGCCGGCCCTGCCAGCGCGGGTTTCCCAAATTCAAAATGTCATGCCTTGGGAAAACGCTGGCTTAGCGGACAGCGCTTTCAAAAGCATTCGGGGTGGTGTCTTTGAGATAGGCGAGCGCCTGCTTGGCGCTTGCAACCAGGGCGCCGAAGGCTTCCGGCTGGTTGATCGCCATGTCGGACAGCACCTTGCGGTCGACCTCGATGCCGGCCTTGTTGAGGCCGTCGATGAAACGACCATAGGTGAGGCCGTGTTCACGCACGGCGGCGTTGATGCGCTGGATCCACAGGGCGCGGAAATTGCGCTTGCGGGTCTTGCGGTCGCGATAGGCGTATTGCTTGGCGCGATCGACAGCGGCCTTGGCCGTGCGGATGGTGTTCTTGCGGCGGCCGTAATAGCCCTTCGCCTGCGACAGAACTTTCTTGTGTTTTGCGTGGGACGTAACGCCCCGTTTTACGCGTGCCATGATCTTGGTTCCTTCAATTCGTGTGCGTCAGCTAGTTGATCGATCCGACCACTACTGGCTGTTCGGCATAAATTTCCTGACGATGCGGGCGTCGGGCTCTGCGAGCACCATGGTGCCGCGCGCATCGCGGATGAATTTGTTGGACCGTTTGATCATGCCGTGGCGCTTGCCGGCCTGGGCAGATTTGACCTTGCCGGACGCGGTGATCTTGAACCGCTTCTTGCAAGACGATTTCGTCTTCATCTTGGGCATTTTGCTATCTCCATCGGTCGGCAGTCATGGCCGCCGTCTTTGTTGTTCGGTCCGCTTGAACCCGCAACGGCTGCAGCGGCCCTTTTGGGCCGGACGCTGTCAATTGCGGGTATGGGACCTGGTTTTGGCATTCAGAACCGCCACGGCATGCCCTGCCGGACGGTTCGGACGCGGCCTTATAACGGCTGTTGCCCGTCAGCGCAAGGCGCTTTGCGGGCAATCGGCCGGATCGGATTCAAAGAGGGTTATTTCGGCGCCAGGACCATCATCATCTGGCGGCCTTCGAGCTTCGGCTCGGCCTCCACCTTGGCGATTTCGACGGTGTCTTCCTTGACCTTCTGCAGCAGCTGCATGCCGAGCTGCTGGTGGGCCATTTCGCGGCCCCGGAAGCGCAAGGTGACCTTGACCTTGTCGCCGCTGTCGAAGAAGCGGTTCATCGCCTTCATCTTCACCTCGTAATCGTGGGTGTCGATGTTGGGACGCATCTTGATTTCCTTGACCTCGACGGTCTTCTGCTTCTTGCGGGCTTCGGCTGCCTTTTTCTGCGTCTGGTATTTGAGCTTGCCGAGATCGAGAACCTTGCAAACCGGCGGTTTTGCGTTGGGAGAAATCTCAACAAGATCGAGACCCGCGTCCTGGGCGACTGCCAGTGCTTCGTCGATTGCTACTTCTCCGCGGTTTTCTCCCTCATCATCGATGAGTTGTACCCGGTCGGCTCGGATATCGGCGTTGGCGCGCGGTCCCGTCTGCGTGGGCGGCGGCGCTCTGAATGGTCTGCGAATGGCCGTATTCTCCTTGGCTGTTGCGTTTCGCGTGCGGAAGCCGGCAATGTGACCATCGCCGACGTCAAGTCAATAGCATGGCTGCCGAAAAAAATCACCAGCTTAGCGGTGTTCGGGGGCCTTTGGGGCCTGTCGCCGCGCGGTCAAATCGGCCACACTTCGAATCGAAAACAGGAAAGCACATCAGGAACGTCCTTCTATGAGCAGCGAAGAGCCCACCTATATCGATGTCGGAACCGGGGACGAAGCGCGCCGGATTGCCGTGCGCCACCGGGCTGCAACCGGCGGTCACAGGCGGCCTGGCCTGGTGTGGCTGGGCGGCTATCGCTCCGACATGGCCGGCACCAAGGCGATCGAACTCGACGGCCATGCCGGCGAGCTCGGCATCGCCTGCACGCGCCTCGACTATTCCGGCCACGGCGAAAGCGGCGGCGAGTTTCGCATGGGCACGATTTCGCGCTGGCTGGAGGAAAGCCTCGCCGTGTTCGAACGCTTCGCGCAAGGCCCGCAAGTGCTGGTCGGCTCGTCCATGGGCGGCTGGATTGCGCTGCGCATGGTGCAGGAATTGCGCAAACAAGACGCCTCAAGCCGCATCGCCGGCCTGCTGCTGCTGGCGCCGGCGCCGGATTTCACCAGCGAACTGCACGAGCCGCTGCTGACCGAGGCGCAGAAACGCGATCTCGAACAGCAGGGCTATTTCGAGGAACCGACGCCCTACGGCCCCGACCCCAACGTCTTCACCAAGGCGCTGTTCGACGACGGGCGCGAAAACCGGGTGCTTGAAGGCATCATCGAAACCGGCTGCCCGGTGCGCATCCTGCAGGGCATGGAAGACCCGGATGTGCCGCACACCCACGCGCTGAAACTGGTCGAACACCTGCCGTCCGACGACGTGGTGCTGACCCTCATCCGCGACGGCGACCACCGCCTGTCCCGGCCGCAGGATATCGCGCTGATGCTCAGTGCTGTCGATCAGATAGTGTGATGGGGTAGTGGCCAGCATGGTGCCTGAAAGTCACTCCACTCAATTTTGGTAACCACACAACGGGCCGGGGGTGCCTGAAAGTCACTCCACTCAATTTTGGTAACCAGTGACCAGAGCCGGCCAGCATGGTGCATTGAGGTGACTCTCCTCAATTTTGGTAACCATAAACAGAACTTTGCGAACGCCGCGATTGACTCAAGGTCCGTTGCACCTCTTAACTGTTTGTTAAGGATAACAATGGGTGAACGGGGACTGGCCTTCGATGAGGCGCGTATTGTTCAGTGGCATGCTGGCCGCCATGGCTGTGGCTGCATCGCCCACTCCGATCGTCATGGCTGCGCCGCAGACAGCCACGGCGATGCGTGTCGGTGACGTGACGTCGCAACCGATCGGACATTATGAATTCTGCAAGCAGAACCGCCAGGAATGTCGGGGAACCGGCAAGGTGAAGGCCGCGCCGCGGGTGACCGAATATGGCTGGTCGGTGGTCCGCGAAGTCAATGAATCGGTGAATTTCTCCGTATTGCCCATGACCGATTTCGAGATCCATGGCCGCGAGGAAGTCTGGTCCTATCCCGACGTCGTCGGCGACTGCGAAGACTATGTGCTGCTGAAACGCGCCATGCTGATGGAACACGGCTTCTCGGCCTCCGACCTGCTGATCACCGTGGTGCGCAAGCCCAACGGCGAAGGCCATGCGGTGCTGACGCTGCGCACGGCCGACGGCGATTTCGTGCTCGACAACCTCAACGACACCGTCAAACTGTGGACCGACACGCCCTACACCTACCTGAAGCGCCAGGCGTCGTTCCATGCCGGCCGTTGGGTGGACATCGAGGACAGCCAGGAACTGGTCGTCGGGTCGATCCCCAAGCAGTAAGGCAAGTCTGCACCAAGACATTAGCTACGTGAGGCCGGAACGCGCGGGCGTTGCCGCACTGCAGAGCCAGAATTTCGGGGACAGTTTACTTAATTCTTGCAAACGACGTCCGGCGGTGGCGTCGAGGGGAATTAAGTAAACTGTCCCCGAAATTGCAGCCTCCGTATTCGTCGCCGGGGACACACGCAACCCTACGGAATTTAATGCAGACGAGCTTCGTGTTGTCGAGCAGACGCGGTAAAACCGTCACCGAAACTGCAGTCTCCGGTCATGGCGAAAGATCGACCCCGCGCCGGTCGGTCAGGACCAGGCAGGCCACCACTGAACACAGGGCGAGCGCCGTGAGATAGAGCGCCAGCGCCGACAGGCCGCCAGTCCGGGCGACCAGCCAGGCAGCCACCATGGGCGCGGTGCCGCCGAACACGGCAAATCCGAGGTTTAGGCTGAGATTGGCGGCCGTGGCGCGCACCCGCCAGGGGAACATCTCCGCCAGCGTCGCCGGCAGCACGAAGGCGATGCAGCCCGTCAGCGCCATCAGAATGCCCTGGGAAGCCACAGCCAGTTGCACGTCGCCGCGACTGATCAGCATGAACAAAGGCCAGGTCAGCGCCGCAAGGCACAGACTGATGGCGACGAGCACGGGCTTTCGGCCGATCCGGTCCGAGGCCGTCGCAGCGCAGAGGCCGGCCAGTATGGTCACAGCCATGTTGGCGGCATTGATTTCCAGCACCTGTGCGTGGGTGAGACCCAGGTGTGCGACCATCCAGGTCGGCAGATAGATGACCAGCGCATACCAGCCGGCGGTGATCGTCACCACCATCGCCACGGCATGGATCATGCCGCCGGCGTGGCGCAGGACCGCCTCGGCCAGTGGCGCGCGAGACCGGCCGGCCGGCAGGGGCGGCTCGGACACGAGCAGGCGCAGGACAATCGCCACGAGGCCGAGCAGCAGGCCGGCAAAAAACGGCAATCGCCAGCCCCAGGTGGCGATCTGGTCTTCCGTCAGCCAGCCATTGATGGACGCCCCGGCGGCGGATCCGAGCAGCATGCCGCAAAACAACCCGGCGGTGGCGAAGCCGGCGATCAGGCCGCGATGACGCACCGGTGCGGTTTCGGCTAGGAAAACGCCCGAGCCGACATATTCGCCGCCCACCGACAACCCCTGAACAAGGCGCAGCGCCACCAGCAGCACGGCCGCGGCGGCGCCGATCTCCGCGTGGGTCGGCAGCAGGCCGACGGCAAATGTGCTCAGCGCCATGGTCAGTGACGAGGCGATAAGCATCGCCCGACGGCCGTAGCGATCGCCGATATGGCCGAAGAGGATGGCCCCCAACGGGCGCATGACAAAGCCGCCGGCGAAGGCGCCGAAGGCTGCGATCAGCGAGGTGGCCGGATCGTCGGACGGGAAAAACAACTTGCCGATGGTAACGGCGAAAAAGCCGTACAGGGCAAAGTCATACCATTCGAGCACATTGCCGATGAAACCGGCCGCAATCCGTGAAACCGAGAAGCGCGGGGCGCTGCCATCCGACACCGGATCGCGCTCAGCCGTCCTTCTTCGCCGCCTTTTGGAATTCTTCTTCGAGGCGCGCTTCCAGCGCCACCAGGTCTTCGGGCAGCGGCTGGCCGGTCGCCTTCATCTGGTTGAGCTCCAGCCGGATCTGCTCCAGCAGTTCCGTCGCGTCTTGCGGCTGATTTTCCATTTCGACGAACAGCATGTTGATGCGGGTGATCAGGTCTTCAAACGCCACAGCGAACCTCCGAGCGAATCCAGTTGCCTGACGTTCGACAATTCAGGAGGCGCTGTCAAACGGGCTGGTTGTCATGGTTCCTGAGAGGTCGGAGTGCATCCTGCGATGCTCTCGGAGGCTGCAATTTTGGGGACAGTTTACTTAATTCTGCATAAGGCACTGATATTACGTCATTTTGTTTGGAATTAAGTAAACTGTCCCCAAAATTATTATTCCGCAATCAAATCACAAATGCGGCGTGAATACCGCGACCACGTCGGTGGGAATGTCGATGACGCTGTGGTCGTCGGCATGCACGAACATGAGCGTCTGCTCGCCCTCGCCCAAAAGGTTCTGCTCGCCCTCGCCCAAAAGGTTCTGCGCGCCGTCGAACACCTTGTGTTCGAGCTGCACGAATTTGCGGTTGAACTTGGCGATTTTGAGCCGCACGACGATTTCGTCGAATTCCTTGGCCTCACGAATGAACTTGTGCGTGGGTGAGGATGTAGAACGGCGTTTCCTTGAGATCAAAGCCGGGCATGCAACGGCGGAAGAACAGCTCTCGGCCGCGGCGGCGACCGGGGCATCGACCCATTAGGCCGTCCCGATCAGCAGCCCCGCGGCGAACACCAGCGAGCCCCCGAGCACGACCTGGAAGATGGCACGCGACCAGGGCGTTTCCATCCAGCGATGCTGGATCCAACTGATTGCCCAGAGTTCGACAAACACCAGCATGATGGCGATCGTCGTCGCGGTGACGAAATGCGGGATCAGGTAGGGCAGGGCGTGGCCCAGGCCGCCGACGGTCGTCATGATGCCGGTGGCGAGGCCGCGCTTGATCGGTGCGCCGCGGCCGGAAATCACGCCGTCGTCTGAGGCGACCTCCGTAAAGCCCATGGAAATTCCGGCGCCGATGGAGGCCGCGAGGCCAACCAGAAAGGTCTGCCAGGTGTCGCCGGTGGCAAAGGCGGCGGCGAAGATCGGCGCCAGCGTCGACACCGAACCGTCCATCAGGCCGGCCAATCCCGGCTGGATATAGGTGAGGATCATCTGTCGGCGTTCGTCGGCCGCTTCCTGGTCGCGCACGTCTTCCGGTGTATGCGCTTCGCTCAGGCGATGCGCCATCGATCCGTGCTCGCGTTCTTCCTCGGCCAGGTCGCCCAGCAGCTTGCGGGTCGAGGCATCCTTTGCCTGCTTGGCCGCCTCCAGATAGAAGCGCCAGGCCTGTCGCTCCATGCGCTCGGCTTCGTCGCGGATCTGGTCGATCGACTGGTTCTTAGTCAGCCACAGGGGCCGGCGCTCGAAAAAGCCGCTGACATGTTCGCGCCGAATCAGCAGAACCCGGTCCCCGAAGCGCTCCTGGTAGAGGTCGATCAGCCGGCGGCGGTGCTCGTTCTCCTCCTTGGCCATGTCGTCGAAGATGGCGGCGCTTGCCGGATACTGTTCGCGCAGCGTGTCGGCATAGGCGAGATAGATGCGTCCGTCATCCTCCTCGTTGGAGATGGCGAGCGCCAGGATCTCCTGTTCATTGAGCGATGAAAACGGACGGCGGCCAGACCCGGCCAGACGGCGAAGGAGCATAGGTCTCTCCTATTTAGAATAATTCTAAAATAAAGGTCTGGCGCAGGCGGTCAAGCGGCAGCCTGCCGCAGGCGTGAACAGCCTGTGAAGGGCACGGACTTGACCGGCGGCCAGTTGTGCCCGAAGTGTGACAACATGGAGAATGCGCCCCTGCAGCCATCGCCCGACACCTGGCTCGACCGCCTCGGTTCACTGATTGCCCAACGCCTGCAGTCGGAAACCTCGGGCTATGAGCCCTACACGCCATCGGATCCGCAAACCCTCGAGAGGACCCTGCAGCCGGGCGACATACTGCTGGTCGAGGGCAACCAGAAGCTCTCCATTGCCATCAAGTATCTGACCCAGTCGACCTGGTCGCATGCCGCACTTTATGTCGGCGATGCCTGCGGGGCGACGCGTGATGGCGAAGATGCACCGAAGCTGATCGAGGTGATCCTGGGTGAGGGCTGCATCGCGGTGCCGCTGTCGAAATACGCCACCTACAACACCCGCATTTGTCGGCCAGTGGGGCTGACCGGTGACGATCGGCGGGCCATCGTCGACTTCATGGTGTCGCGCATCGGCACCAAATATGACCTGAAGAACATCTTCGACATGCTGCGCTATTTCCTGCCGACGCCGCCGGTACCGATCCGCTGGCGGCGCCGCATGCTGTCCTTCGGCTCCGGCGATCCGACCCGCGCCATCTGCTCTTCACTGATAGCCCAGGCCTTCCAGAAAGTACGCTATCCGATCCTGCCGGAAATCCGCAAGCATCCCGGCCAGACCCTGGCGCAGTCGAGCTATTCGCGCCGGGAAATCCTGCACATTCGCCACCACTCGCTCTTCACCCCGCGCGACTTCGACCTGTCGCCCTTCTTCCAGGTGGTGAAGCCGACGCTGGAATACGGCTTCGACTACAAGGCGATCCACTGGGATCCGGCGATGGACGGGGACGAGGCGGAACCCACGCCAGAGCCGGCTAAGACGACCTGAACCTGGCGCGGCGAGGGCCGTTTCCGTCTACCAAATTCCATCGTCGAGTTCGACCATCTGGTGGTGGAAACTGTTCTCGTGGAGGGCGAAGTCGATGAGCACCTCCTTGCGGCTAAGACCCTCATCCAATTTGCCGACCCAGAAATCGAACCCACCCGGGTCCGGCTGCCAGCCGAACGCGTTGACATACACCGACTCGATATAATCGCCGTTGCTCGGATTGCTCCCGTAGAGCGACAGGAACTCGTCCGAGCCGCAGAATTCATCGGCGAGAAATTGGTGCTTTTGTGTGTCGCTCCAACCCTTCTGGTCAAGGTCGTCAAGCACGTCGACCCAGAACCGCAGACCCGCATCGTCCGCCGCGCGCCCGAGGGCAGCCTGGTAGAACCGACCGGCGACGTCCGCATTGTCGGTTTCGATGGCGAATACCGCATGGCCATCAGGCAGTTCGAAGCTGTCGAGCTCGACCGTTGTGTTGACAGGAGAATCCGCAAAAACGATGTCCACATCGCGGTCGAAGTCCTGAGCGACGCCCCGCACCAGAATCGTCGAATCCGATGCGGATAGCGGTTGCCTCACCGTAATCAGCACGTCGTTGCCGACCGTGTCGACCCGGACAAGAAGCGGGGAAATGCCCGTCAGATAGATCGAATCCCAGTTGATCTCGAAGTCCGTGATGATGTCGTGGCCGAAATCCCCTTCGAACAGGAAGGTGTCGATGGCATTGTCAGGATTCACCGCGAAGGTGGTGTTGCCGGCGAGCAGGTCGTTTCCGGCGCCGCCAATGATGAAGTCGTTTGCGTCGCCACCCTCGACAACGTCGTTGCCCATGCCGCCGGCAACGACATCCGTACCATCGCCGCCTTCCACCCGGTCGTTGCCCAGCCCACCGTCCAGACGGTCGCCACCGTCCTGGCCGAAAATCTCGTCATCACCAAGCTCGCCCAGGATCGTGTCGCCCTGGCCGCCGCCCTCAATGGTGTCATTCCCCAGGCCGCCCGATATCTGGTCGGCCCCTTCGTCTCCGAAAATGTCGTCGGAGCCGAGGCCGCCGAACAACCGATCCGATCCCGGTCCACCACGAATGGTGTCATCGTCACGGCCGCCGAAGATGGTATCGTTGTCGTCCTCGCCGTTGAGTGTGTCATTCCCGGCTCCACCAAAGATCATGTCGTCGCCGCCGAGACCCTGGAAGGTGTCATCGCCGTCGAAGCCGATCAGCACGTCGCCGAAAGAGCCGCCGATAAAGACATCGTCGAAACTGTTTCCGACGTAGGTCCAGCGGATCGGAACGAGAAGATTCTGGATGAAGTCCTGCTGTGTGGCGCCGGTGTTGGTCGAATTCAGCGACGCGTTGTACCCAAATACATGCCAGCTGGTCCCGTCGCTGCCCTCGGCGATCATGCAATGCACGGTGCCTGTGTAGCGGTCATCACTTGTTGTGCCGAAGCCGGTCCCGTGGAAGGTAACCGTGTAACTGATGCTGGAGTCGAAGCCGCCGTCAAACGAGCTGATTGTCGCTTCGGTTTCACTGACGACATGAATGTCGCTTTTTTGGTTGGCAAGGCCGTCGACAAAATTTGGCCCGAGAAAATTACCTTTTCGAAATAAGGTCGGCACTCTCTGCTCCTCTCTGAAGAACGAATGAAAGGGACACCCGAAGGCGGTGTTTGCAGAAAGACCAGCCGCAGTTTTTCAATTGGATTGGTGCGCGCATTGCCAAGGAAATCAAAATCAACGACCGGACTCCAGGCGGAACTCTCCGACCGCATCCCCAGCTTGAGATCCCCACCCGTTTCCACCATCGCCGGGTGTAGCGATACTCGCCACTACAATTTTAAAGATCAGTGACCAATTCGTTAACGCGTGGCAATTTCGGCGGCGACGGCACGACTCAGACGCACGACACCGAGCTCTGATTCTCCTGGTTCAGCCGGTCGCAACCAATCCGGCCTCCCGCGCCGCGGGCAGCGACGAGCGACTGATCGGCAGAACCGCTCCGTCCTTCAATTCGACGAAATGGCGATCGCCTTCACGGCGGGTGCGGGCAACCGCATCCAGCGCGACCCAATGGGAGCGGTGGATCTGCAAGCCGGGAACGGGTTCGGTTTCAGCGATGGCATCAGCGAGCCGCAGCAGCACCAGCTTGCTGCCCTTGTCGGTGACGATGTCGACATAATGATCCTGCATCGACAGGTGCGAGAGGTTTCCACGCAACTCGATCGGCAAACGCTTTAGAAGCACCGGAGCCCTCGGCTTGTCGACTTTGCGCGTTTCCGACACCTGGTAGGCGGCAAACAGTCCCGTCACACAGACGCAGATTGCGGCGCAATAGAAATAGAGTTCGGCGATGCCGCTCCAGCTTTCGGCGAAGCGGATGCCACCCAGCCGATTGATCAGAAGCACGGTGGCGGTTACCGGCACTCCGCCTATGACAGCCGCCAGAGCATGGGCCGGTATCGGGCCCAGGCGTCGCAATGGCGTGTTCTCGGCCACCAGCAGCGATGTCAGCAAACCGACGCCGAAGGTCGCGAAGGTGATCACCAGCCAATAGACGATACGACCGCCCGGCGGCATGCTGCCATAGGTGCCGAAAGGACCGGACAAGCCGAGCACCAGCCCGACCCCTGTGAGCGCAATCATGGCCTGAGGCGCCGTCATCAGCGTCCGCCATTCGCGAAGCGTCAATTGCACTGTCCGTTCAGTCACGAATTCCGGCTGCCTTTTGCGAAACGCCCGTCACGGGACCTTTACCGGGAATGTAACGGTCGTGTCCGACAAAACAACCGAGGACACACCATGGCCCTGCAATCACTCTTTGCGGCACCGGCAGTTATCCAGATCCACGTCTATGCGGCGCTGGCCGCCACCATTCTGGGTGCTGCGATCCTGTTTCGACGCAAGGGTACGCCGCGGCACAGGCTGGCGGGCAAGATCTGGGTCGTCCTGATGGTCGTCGTGTCCCTGTCCTCCTTCGGCATTCACGAAATCATGCTCTGGGGGCCTTGGAGCCCGATCCATATCCTGTCGATTGTCACGCTGATCAGCCTGGCGTTTGGTGTGCAGCGGGCGCGGCGCCACGACATTGCCAGCCACCGTTTCACCATGCAGGCCACCTTTTTTGGCGCGCTCGTGATCGCCGGTTCGTTCACGCTGCTGCCGGGCCGACTGATGCATGAAGTGGTGTTCGGTGGCGAAACACCACTGGCGGAACTCGCCAGGCGGATGACGGCAACGGCAGGCGATGCACCTCTGTGGATCTGGCTCCTGCCGGCCGCACTGCTCGTGGGTGCATGGTGGCTCAACCGGCGGCGCGGTGTGCGTCGCCCAGCATCCTGATCCCAGCCTGGACAGAGGTGAAACAACCGCTTTTCTTTGCGGCGCGTTCGCACTATACGGCGTGCCATGAGTTCAAGTTCCACCACACCGCTGTCGCATATCCGCAATTTTTCCATTGTCGCGCATATCGACCACGGCAAATCGACGCTTGCAGACCGGCTGATCCAGAAGACCGGCGGACTGGCCGACCGTGAGATGTCGGACCAGCTGCTCGACAACATGGATATCGAGCGCGAGCGCGGCATCACCATCAAGGCACAGACCGTGCGCCTGCACTACAAGGCGCGCGACGGCGAGACCTATGTGCTCAACCTGATCGACACACCAGGCCATGTCGACTTCGCCTACGAGGTGTCGCGCAGCCTGTCGGCCTGCGAAGGCTCGCTGCTGGTTGTCGACGCCAGCCAGGGCGTCGAGGCGCAGACGCTGGCCAATGTCTACCAGGCGATCGACAACGACCACGAAATCGTCACCGTGCTCAACAAGATCGACCTGCCGGCCGCGGAGCCGGAGCGGGTCAAGGAGCAGATCGAGGAAGTCATCGGGCTTGACGCGTCGGATGCAGTGGAGATTTCGGCCAAGACGGGCCAGGGCATCGAGGAGGTGCTCGAAGCCATCGTCCACCGGCTGCCGCAGCCGTCCCATGGCGACGCAGATGCACCGCTCAAGGCACTGCTGGTCGACAGCTGGTACGACGCCTATCTCGGCGTCATCGTTCTGGTGCGGGTGATCGACGGCGTGCTGAAAAAGGGCCAGACCATCCGCATGATGGGCACGGATGCGAAATATCCGGTCGACCGCGTCGGTGTGATCACACCCAAAATGGCCAATGTTGTCGGCCTCGGGCCAGGCGAGATCGGTTTCATCACGGCCTCAATCAAGGAAGTGGCGGACACCCGGGTGGGTGACACGATCACCGAGGACAAACGTCCGACCGCCGAAATGCTGCCGGGCTTCAAACCGGCCCAGCCGGTGGTGTTCTGCGGCCTGTTTCCGGTCGACGCCGCCGACTTCGAAGACCTGCGAAGCGCCATGGGCAAGCTCAGGCTCAACGATGCCAGCTTCTCCTTCGAGATGGAAACCTCCGCCGCGCTCGGCTTCGGCTTCCGCTGCGGCTTCCTCGGTCTCTTGCACCTGGAGATCATCCAGGAGCGTCTGGAGCGCGAATTCGATCTCGACCTCATCGCCACCGCCCCATCGGTCGTCTACGAACTGACCATGACCGATGGCAGCCGGCGCGAGCTGCACAACCCGGCCGACATGCCGGATGTGGTCAAGATCTCGGAGATCCACGAGCCGTGGATCCGCGCGACGATCCTGACGCCCGATGAGCATCTCGGCTCGATCCTGAAACTGTGCCAGGACCGGCGTGGGGTTCAGGTGGAGATGACCTATGTCGGCGCGCGGGCGATGCTGACCTACGATCTGCCGCTCAACGAGGTGGTGTTCGATTTCTACGACCGGCTGAAATCGCTGTCCAAGGGCTACGCCTCGTTCGACTACCAGATCACCGAAATGCGGGTCGGCGACCTGGTGAAAATGTCGATCCTCGTCAACGGCGAGCCGGTCGACGCACTGTCGATGCTGGTGCACCGCTCGGCTGCCGAAAAGCGCGGCCGTGACATGTGCGAGAAGCTCAAGGACCTGATCCCGCGCCACATGTTCAAGATCCCGGTGCAGGCGGCGATCGGCGGCACCATCATCGCCCGCGAAACGATCTCGGCGCTGCGCAAGGACGTCACCGCCAAGTGCTATGGCGGCGACGCGACCCGCAAGCGCAAGCTGCTGGAAAAACAGAAAGCCGGCAAGAAACGCATGCGTCAGTTCGGCAAGGTCGACATCCCGCAGGAAGCCTTTATTGCCGCCCTGAAGATGAAGGACGACTAGAGCGAAGGGCGATAAGTTTGCACCATTTGACCGTGGCGATTTTGGTCTCTGGCTAGGCGGATTGCAGGCCGTGGTGCCACCCCACCACAAGTGCAAGCCAACGACGCCAGGGGCCAAAAGCGCCCGACCCGAAGGGTATCGGCCCATCGGCTGCGTTGCGCCGCTTGCCCGACATCGCGCTGCGCGACGCGCCTAGCCGAGTGGAGCCGATCTGCAGCCATCAAATGATCCAAACTTGTCGCCCTTTGCTCTAAGCCGCCACCGTTTTTTTGCTCCAGCCGGCGATATGATCGGCGACCGGCGTCAGCTTGACGTCGAACGTCGCCTCCAGCGGCGCCGTGTCGACGATCATGTCGTCGTCGCCCATCTTCGCCATGGCGCCATAGAGATCGGTGAGTGCGAAACTGACGCCGGGATTGCCGAGAGCATCACCGACACGCTGACCCAAAGCGGCCGGTGTCAGCGGCTCGAAGCGCACAGGCCGACCCAGCCAATCGCTTACGAGGGCGGCCAGTTCTGTGCCAGTCAGCGCACCTGGTGTGGCGACCTCGTAGGCGGTTCCGGCGAGATCGGGCCGTGCCAGCGCCGCCACTGCGATGCGCGCCTGATCCCAGTGCGATGTCCACATGACTTTCTGGCTCTCGCCGAGCGGCGGGTAGTCGAGAATTCCCTCGCTTTTCAGCCGAGGCGCGATCATGTCCGTCTGCAGGTTCTCCAGATAGATGCTGGGTTGCAGCACGATCGACGGGATGCCGCTGCCCAGGACTGCCTTCATGGCTGCGGTCCCGGCGTCGACGATGGCTGAGTTTGGATAGCGGTCGCCCGACGATCCGCCGGTCGTGTAGACCAGCAGCGGCAGCGACACTCGGTGCGGCGCAGCAAAAAGTGCTTTCATCCACATGGCCGGATCGTCCGGCGACTGGGGCATGGGCAAGTGAACGAAGGCCGCGTCGACGCCGTCAAGCGCAGCGGCGACAGCATTTTCATCGTCAAGGATGGCAGCGAAAGCCTGGGCTTCCGGATGCATCTGTTCGATTTTGGCGGCGTCCCGCGCGACGGCACGAACGGACATGCCCTTGGCGAGGGCTTCGCGTACAACGGGCGCGCCCTGCGCTCCGGTGGCTCCGAAAATGGCAACATGTTGGCTCATAGTGGTTCTCCATGGTATGATGGTTACTATCAGGAACCACATGTAGGAGGACGACGTTGAGCGCGAAAGGAGGCACGATTTCATCCGATGGGCACATGGAGGTAACCGCCGCGCAGGCCGACGCAGTCTATGCCGGGGCCGAGGCCTGGATCGCCAATGATTTCAGCGGCGCCTGTCCGGTGCGCGATCTGTTGGACCGCATTGGCGACAAGTGGAGCGTGCTAATCATCCTTCGCCTGGGCCGGCAAACCGAACGGTTCCGGGCGTTGCTGCGCGCCGTCGACGGTATCTCCCAGCGCATGCTGACGGTGACGCTGCGCGGCCTGGAGCGCGATGGGCTGGTGCATCGTCAGGTTTTCGACACGCGACCGCCGTCTGTCGCCTATAGCCTGACACCGCTCGGCCATTCCCTGCTGGTCCACATCACCGCCCTGGCGAACTGGGCAACGGAACACGGACCGGAGGTCGCGGCCGCGCAGGCAGCTTATGCCAAGCGGGAAAGCGAGCCGTCCAGCGGCATGACACGTTGAAGATGAAGGCTGGTTAGCGGCGGGATCCAGCTGACTCTGTGGAGAGTCGCAGGCCGTCGATCAGTGCCTCTTTCACTTTGGCCGAAAACACCAGGTGGTTTTCGACAAACGCTATGGGATCGATTGCGAAGGATGACATCGCCGCCGCCGCATCGGCGTGTCTTCCGAGAAGCCCGCAGCAGGATGCCAGAGCGATGTGGGATTCGATGAACCCCTTCTTGTTGCGTATGGCCTCCTGCGCGGTTTCGGCAGCCGCGTCATATTGGCCGGCGCATAATCGCCCGATGGCGAGTTGACTCAGGTACAGATGGTGCAGTGGATCGCGACGGCTGGTTGCGACCGCCTTCTCCATCCATTGAATTCCCTCATCAAGGCGATCGGATGAAAGCGCAAGGGCAACGCCCATGACGCTGCATGCCTGTGGATCAAGCGGATTCAGGACCCTGGCTTCGGTAACCTCCTTGATCGCGAGATCGGAGCCCGGCGGAGACTGATAAAGCAGGGCCAGGGCTTTCAGGATGCGCGCCTTCGCATCCCCGGGATCGAGATCGACCGCTCTGCTGGCCTCGATCATGAAATCCGCAAGGCCCATGTCCCGGTCGGGTTCATCGAAGAAGCGCAAGCCAACCGAGTATGTCAGGGCTTTGCCGGTGTGGGCCCGAGAATAGCCAGGGTCCAATTCAATGGCTTCGGTGAACAAACGGCGGGCCTTGAGAATGTCGGGCAAGTTCATCCTGTAGACCAGCGCCGAGCCCCTCAGGTACTTTTCCCAGGCTCCGAAGTTCCTGGGTGGTTTGGCCGCAATTCGGTCGATCTCCGCCTGTTCCATCGTCGGAACGATCGCCATGGCGACCTGCTGGGTAATCTCGTCCTGTAAATCGAAAATGTCGGTCAGGCGACGATCATAGTGCTCGGCGAAGAGCTGGCGTCCCGAGGAGGTGTCCACCAGCTCCGTGGTAATTCTTACCCGGCTACCTGCCCGCCTGACACTGCCGTCGACAACATAGCGGGCGTCCAGTTCCCGGCCGACGGTACGCGCGTCCGGCTTCTGTCCCTTGAACGAAAAGCTGGAACTTCTCGCCACCACGTAGAACCAGCTAAAGCGGCCAAGCGCCGTCAGTATGTCCTCTGCGATACCGTCTGCCAAATACTCCTGTTCGGGATCCTCCGACATGTTGTTGAACGGCAGAACAGCTACTGTCGGCCGGGTCGCGACCGGTGTCTCCGTCTGTGTCCCGTCTCCTTCAGGGCTATCGTCCCGCCGGAGATTCAGATTCGTCGACTCAACTTCGGCAATGAAACGGTAGCCTTGCCTCGGCAAAGTCCTGATGACGGTCTGCGAAGCTCCGTCATCGCCCAGGGCCCGGCGCAAAGCATTGATGCGGCTGTTGAGCGTGCCATCGCCCACGATCCGGCCCTGCCACACGTGCTCAAATATCTCGTCTTTCGAGACCACGCGGTTTCTGTTTTCGACAAGAAACAGAAGCAGCGAAAACGCTTGCGGCTGCAGTGGCACCTCGCTGCCCTCACAGGTCAGTTCGCACCTCTCCCCGTCAATCGCAAATGGTCCAAATCTGAAGATCATCGGTCAGCAAGGCTCCGGCAAGAGCAAACCATGGTCCGGCAAGACAACGGCAATTTCGTCTTCATGCAAGGCCATGACCTTGACCTTATCAATGGATCGGCAAGCCGCGGAGGTCACTATGACACAAATACGCTCACCTGCTGAGAATACCATTGATCTCATCGCGCTCAAACGAGACGAGGCCCCACAACCCCGCCCTCAATTTTCAGGCAGGCGGTTCTGGAACAGGATAGCTGCGTGGTTTTGGGCCCATACCGAACACTCCAGCCGGGCTGACCTTCGCTCCTTCAAGGGGCTTTTGTGAAGGGTTTCGGCAGCAATTCGCGGGCTTGGGAGACGTGACATGGACTACGCAGAGGGCCAGCGTGAGATGTCGGACGGCACCCAGGTCTTCCTCCGCCGCTGGACGCCAGACGGTCGGAGCAAAGGTACGGTCTTGCTCCTGCACGGGGGTGCCGAACATTCGGGCTGCTATCGGCACGTGGCCGAAAAGCTCACCACGGGGGGTTACGAACTCTTGGGGTTCGATTTGCGCGGTTTTGGCAAAACGGAGGGAAAGAAAGGGCATCTGCGCTATTCACACGTCTATCGCGATATTGACGAACTGCTGACCGAAGAACTGCAGCACCACAAAACCATCTTCCTGATGGGGCACAGCATGGGTGGTCAGATTGCCCTGCTCTATTGTCTTGATCGTCATCCGGATATTGCAGGCGTGATGGTAACCTGTCCCGGCCTGGAAATTCCGGACAAAGACCGAAGACCGGCACAACTTCTGAAAATACTGGGCCTCGTTCTTCCCACGATCTCGGCCACTTTACCGATCGATGACAGGAAGCTGATCGGCGACACACATACGCGCGAGCGATTCAGGGCCGATCCTCTCGTCCATTTCCGCGGCACGTTCGGGATGGCCCGCGACTGGTTCAAAGGGCTCGATCGGGCAATCGCCGAAGCCGATCTGTTTCCCTTGCCACTGCTTTTGATCCACGCCGATGCGGACGAGGTCACCCTCTCCAGCGGCAGCAAGAGGTTCGCCGCCAAACATTCGGGAGACTGCACATTGCTCACCCCTGTGTGTGCGCATCATGACCTGAAATGGGAACCTGAATGGGAGTCGATTTTCGACCATGCGATCGGGTGGCTTGATGACCGTCTTCCTCCGCTGGGCAATGGGTCATCCGGTTAGCTCCCAGTTGTGGCTCCCATTGGCAGACAGCGAACAGCTGAGCACCAGTGACATTTACATTGCAGCGAGAGAAGAACCTGCTCCAGCAAACCTCCGGATGAAACTCTCCGCCAAAGCTGTCACTCGGCGCGGCTGGGCGCGGGCTGGAGGGAACATCATTTGCAATGGAACCGGCGGGGGAAGATGTTTCTCCAGGACCGATATCAGCTTTCCGGTTCTGATATCGTCTCCCACGTCCAGTTCGGATTTCAGGACAATACCGTTTCCAGACAGCGCCCATGACCGGATCAGCCAACCATCATTTGCGATCCGGTTGCCCTTGACCGTGATGCGCTGTCGTTGAGGCCCTGTACCAAATTCCCAAAGGTTATCGAGGTTCCCGCCGAACCTCATGACAAGGCAATTGTGTTCGACCAGATCGCCCGGTCGTTCGGGCACGCCGTGTTTGTTCAAATAGTCCGGCGCTGCGCAAACAAGCCGCTGATAATGTCCCAGAGTGCGGATTCTCAGCGATGTGTCGTCCATGTTACCAAAGCGGATCGCGAGATCGAATCCCTGGCCCACCAGATCGACATAACCGTCGGACAGGACAAGCTCGATCGACACGGCCGGATTACAGGCGGTAAATTCCGCGATCACATCAGATACGACGCCACGACCAAGATCGAACGGCGTGCTGATGCGCACCGGCCCGGACAGCGTTTCCGCACCGTGTCTGATCAATCCGTCGAGATCCGAGACTTCACCAAGAATTTTGGTTGCTCCGTCGACAAGGATCCGACCTTCGTCCGTGAGACTGATCGACCGGGTCGTTCGATTGAAGAGGACCACCCCGTAATGCGCCTCGAGCATTGCCAGGCGCTCGGATACCGTGGTGCTGGACAGGCCCGTCTCACGAGCCGCCGCAGCGAGGCTTCCCTTTTCGTTGATGGTCAAAAAGAGGCGAAGATTGTCGAGCAGCATTATCCGTAATTTCCGGATTATAATATCGGATCGAAGCTATTTATCCTGAAATGTCGGCAGCGTAAATCTCTCTCAATATGAATCGAGAGGAGCCGCAAATGGTCAAACTGACAATCGTTGCAAACATCAAAGCAAAACCCGAGAGCATTGACCTGGTAAAGGCGGAACTGACGAAGCTTATCGACATCACCCGTTCCGAAAAGGGTTGCATCAACTACGATCTGCACCAGGACAACGACAATCCCGCACACTTTCTGTTCTACGAGAACTGGGAAAGCCGGGAGTTGTGGCAAACCCACATGGGAGCCGCCCATCTGGCATCCTACATGAAGGCCACCGATGGCGCCGTCGCTGAGTTCACTTTGAACGAGATGACGGTTATTGGCTGAAGATCTCAACCTGATCCATTCCCACGGGCTTGGCTGCCCCAGGCACGCCGCGCCTGGACAGCGGAGGGACGCAAGAAAGCCCCTGCCGCTTGTCGCGACAGGGGCTCCGGCAAAAGCGCCGACTTGTCAGTTAGCCACGCATGTCCGCTGTTTGCCCGTGAGGACCATGCGTGAGGGGTAGCGCCTGTTACTGACTTGCCAACGCCTCATATTCAGCCTGGTTGAGCACGCCGTCACCGTCGGCATCGGCTGCGAGCAGGGTGTCCGAGGAAACGCTCGGCATGGCTGCCATAGCTTCTTCCTTGGTAATCACTCCATCGCCATCCGCGTCGGCCACGGCAAACTCGACGGCTTGCGCGTAGGCGGCCATCGAGAATGCAGAAATTCCGACTGCCAAAAGAAGCTTTTTCATGAGGTCTCTCCTGTTTTTGCTGAACGCCGCCTTTTCCATAGGCGGCCGCTCGCCCGGCCCTGCGCCGGACTTCCCCGAGAGTGACGCCGATTTGTGGTTGCATCGGGGACGAAAAAGGGCGTTGCAGGGATCATTTCAGGACAAAACTGTGGGTAACCGTGATTAATATAACTTGTTGAAATATTGGAGTTATTAACGCGATTTGATGCCTCTCTCCCAGCCCAACCATGGGGCGAGCATCGGTTCCGGGATGCCCTACACAAAGCGTGATTGACACGTGACGGGGTGGTTGGCACCATCCCGGCCATGACCACCGGATCGATTGCCACCAAATCCGCGACGGCCATGTCCGACGCGCCGTCTTTTGCCTGGCCCGTCGACACGCCGATCGGCCAATTGGCCGTCGTCGAACGGCATGGCGGCATTGCGCGTCTGTGGTGGAATTCCGGTTCGACCGGCTTTGCCGAAATCCGCGAGACCCCGGCATTGAAAGAAGCCGCCGCTCAACTGACCGCCTATTTCGATGGCGACCTGACAGAATTCGATCTGCCGCTGACCCTGTCGACCAACGATTTCAATCGCCAGGTGCAGGAGGCGATGCTGGCCATTCCCTACGGCGAAACGCGATCCTATGGCGACATTGCTCGCGACCTGGGCACCTATGGACAGCCCGTCGGCCAGGCCTGTGGCAGCAACGGCATCCCGATCATCGTGCCTTGCCACCGGGTGCTCGCCGCAGAGGGTATTGGTGGCTATTCCGGCGAAGGCGGCATCGAGATGAAGATCCGCCTGCTCAAGCACGAAGGCGGCTATCCGTTTCTGCTCTAGATTCATGATCGCTGAGCCTGATTGAGCGGCCCTGGGCTACGATCCGAGGCCTGTTTGGAACATTCGACCTGCCCTCGGCCTTCCTCTGATCCTCTCTCATTTTCTTCAGCTCATGTGCGGGGTCTTTCCAAGGCGACGCAAGGCTGGCCCGAAAGACCTCGTTACGCGTGATGCCAATATCATTCAGAAGGTGATCGCTGGCTTGAGCCAGGGTTGTCATGACGCCGTTATGTGTCATGCGTCGACGGATCCATTTGAAAAAGAACAAGGCGTTTTCTCCATCCGGTTCTCTCTGGCCGCGGATCCTAGCGCTTTGTTGTTTTCAGGACAGTATGTTAAGTTTGGGAAATATAATCCCGTATTCCAGGATAATTTGATGAACACACTCACCGCGATGGCCACCTATGTCGAGGTTGCAAGGGCCGGGAGTTTTTCCGCCGCCGCCCGGCAATTGGGCGTCTCCACAACTGCCGTCAGCCGACATGTTGCCGACCTGGAACAAATGCTGGGCGTGACGTTGCTCCGGCGATCGACGCGCAGCGTCAGTCCAACGGAGGCCGGGTCTCAATATCTGCCGCGAGCCGCCGCGGCGCTCGAGGAAATCAATCGGCTGAACCTTGAGATTGCCGACACCGGGGAGGAGCCTCAGGGGCAACTGAGAATCACGACGCCACCCACCGTGGGGCATACATCGATTGCTCTCCTGGCCGTCGAATTCGCCGAAACCTATCCCAAGGTCTCGCTGGAGCTCGAGATCACGCAACGGGTCGTCGATCTGGTGGCGGAGGGTTTTGACGCGGCAATCCGCTATGGCCAGTTGAAAAGCTCTTCCTTGATCAGCCACCGTATCATCGAGCTGCGCTACCAGCTCTTCGCAAGCCCGGATTATCTGAAACATGCCGGAATACCGACAAGACCGGAGGATGTTTCAAACCACGATTGCATCGGCTGGTTCGGCAGCGCCAATCCGAATGATTGGATTTTCCTGAAGGATGGCCGGTCGATTTCCGTGCCGATACGCTGTCGTCTCCAGGTTACCGACCTGGAGGCTCAGCGAACGGCGGCGCTACGCGGCCTCGGACTGGCGACCCTTCCTTGCCTGAGCGTGCAGGACGATCTGAAGGAAGGGCGGCTGGTTCCGTTGCTGACGGATCATGAGCTGCACAAGTCGATCCTCAGTCTCGTCCGTCCCAGAACCCCCTTCATGCCGACGAAGCTGCGGGTATTCATCGACTTCATCACGGCGGCGCTGCGCCGGGGTTCCGTCCCTGGAAGCAACGGGTAGAATTCGGCTGAGGCGGCGCAAAATAAGTCATTGACAGGAAAGGGGCAGGGCCTTACATCACGCCGGCACACTGCAATGCCCAGATGGCGGAATTGGTAGACGCGCCAGCTTCAGGTGCTGGTGACCGCAAGGTCGTGGAGGTTCGAGTCCTCTTCTGGGCACCATTTTTTTACAAAATTGCACGTTACTTTGGGTCTTCGTCGAATAGGCTCTACGTCGAATACGGGGGCATCCGCCTATGATCTGCAGAGTGTGGGTCCGTTCTGATTAAGATTTCGCCTCCTTTGACCTTCAAGCGCAGAGAGCTCGAATGCGCTTTCTATAGTTTTCGAAGTATCGGAGCCCGAAGGCTCTGCGTTGGATAAGCTTCATTTTTCGATGATAGCCCTCCGTGATCCCGTTTGAACGAGAGAAGCGCCACATGCGTGCGGTCTCTTCCTGCCAGCTCTTTGTGAGCTTTTGACAATCCTTGAAGCCACTCTGCTTGAGCTGATCTATGGCCTCCGGCATTAAGGTGCACGGCCCTCCGCAACATTTTTCCCTACTTGATAGCAATGTAGCGCGCATGGAAAGTGACGGATATGTATCCCGTCTATGGTGCTTTCCCTCGTGATTGTCTTGGTCGTTGCGCCGGCAGGCGTGCCATCTGCAAAATTGCGTTTGGCGAATTCAATCAACCCGCGCAGCTCGCCCGACTTGTCGGTTGCATAGCGATCTGACCATTTAATTTCATAGGCCCATGTCGGTTTGAGGCGCGCAGGATCAACGCGCACCAGATCAACCTCTAATTCGGTGCGACCTTGTTTCCATCTGGCAAAGTGAAGGTTCTTCATCATATCAGAATGAAACCATTGCGAAAAAATCGCTGTTTCGGCCATTGCGCCCATCGCCTCATCACCGTCCGATATTTGTGCGAATAGTGCAGAGCGCATTGATGGGTTTGTCAGATATACTTTGAAGTTTCGCATCCTCTGAAACGTTTTGCCCGTATCATCGACACGACGCACGCGCACGATAAGGAAAGCCGCTTCGAGATAGTCGAGATATTTGGTGATCGTATTCTTGGCGACACCTGAGCTTTGCGCCAGCGCATCAAGGCTGATTTCCTGCCCTGTGTGGTAGGCAATGGTGGTGAAGAGCCGATTTAACTCCTGAATATCTTGAATGCCGTAAAGGCTGGGCAGGTCGCGCAAAAGCACCTTGTCTATAATATCGCGGCCAAGAAACCGTTGAACATTAGCTTGGATGCTCTCATTCAGCACCGCTTCTGGATAGCCCCCAAAGTTCAGGTAGTTGATGAATTCATCGTTGAGACGTTGAATATCTGACGTTGAAAACCGCAAAGTGGAACCAGAAGGGGCGGCCTCAATCAATTTGCCTTCAATCCCGCGAAATGCCAGAAATTCCGCAAAGGTCAGCGGTGGCAGGTAGAAGTCTGTGAACCGTCCTGCGCCGGATTCCTGACTTTTAAGCCTCAGTGCTGCCGCAGCAGAGCCGGAGGCGACAAACCGCGTGTTTGGATGCTGATCAGTAAGCACCTTTAAATGCACTTCCCAATCCTTGAGATACTGGATTTCATCGAACACGATGATCCGGCGATCTTCGGACTTGTGCTCTGTGACCTCTTCGAACAACTCGATCAGCCGCGACAGCGGCATGCTGCTGTAAAGCGGTGTGTCGATAGAAACGAAAAGGATATTCCGCCTCTCAAACCCGTCCATGATTGCCTGTTCGATCATTTGGCGCAGCATGACAGTTTTGCCGACACGGCGTGGTCCCATAAGTACGGTGGACCGGCGCACCCTCCAGTCGAGCGCGAGTTCGGAGAACGGAGCAAAATAGGCGCGCTTTTTCTCCAACGGGCTTTTTGATATCTCATAGGAAACTTCCCACCAGGGGTTGTCCCGGCGCAGACTTCGTAGAATGTCTTGTTTGGAAATTTCGAGCATGTTGACTTAGTGTCATGACATTGATCTTAAGTCAACGATCGCGTTTATCGCATTGATATAACGAAGAAAAAAATGTTACACTAACGTGCTGAAGGCAGCGGCTTAGTGCCCGCAAAGCGCAATTTTGATATTTGAGCGGCCTCACCACCCTCGCATAAAACACCGTGCCCTTCGGAGAAGGAGTTGATGTCCAAGCTTTGAGCCAAATCCGATATATTCAGCCAAATCGTCGCGGAATCGACGCCTCCCAGCGGCGCTCTGTCACCTGTTTGCCCTCCCAGCTTGCTGTCAGCGTCGCCCGCAGAAAGAAGGTCGTTGCATCACATCGTGCAGACAGCTCGCAGTGGATGTCGGCGACGCCATCCGGGCGGCCGTAGCGTGCGGCATGGGCAAAAGATGCGCTGGCCGATGTCGGGTCGTCCGGTCTGATCCTGTACTCGGCCCGGGTTTGAAATCCGAAAGCCGTATCCGTTTCGTTGTAATGCAATTCCGTGAAAGGCTGGTGCCACCCGCCGACAAGCTCGCAATCGACCTCTTTGGTCTCGAAACGACGTAGCGGCGGGCTCTCCAAAACGCTGAATGTCTTGTGCCTCGGGAGATCCAGTGCCGGCGGAAGCGCTTGTTGCAAGTCGTCCGGCTCGCCGGAAAACACGGGCATAAGCAACGCACCGCTTTCGATTTGCACATCTCCATCGCCCGGGGACGGCCAGACGAGAGGCCAGTAGGAGCGCGCGATCGACAGGCGGATTCGGTGGCCTTTGCGAAAACGATAGGCAGTGGTGGGAAACGGGATTTCCAGGTCCCGAGCATCGAGAGGAATAGGATCTGCCGGGGAATCCAGCCGGTCATCGAGGCCGAGATTGCGCACGCAAAACGCGACACGGGCCGACGCGCCATCGGGTGCGACATCGTTGAGGCGGATTGACAGTTGGCACTGCGGCGAGTCGAGCCTGAGGCGCAGCCTGGCTGACGCGGCACCGTAGATCACGACATCCTCGTCGAGCGGTACGGTTTCGAACGTCAGTGCCAGCGCATCGTCGTCACGCTGGTCCGGCGGCAGGCCGCCATGGCGGCCGAAATAGCCCGTATCGCCCGACGCGCGGCCGACCCGCAAGTCCTGCGGCACCGGCCAGCCACCCGCGACATTGTGACCGGAGGGTGCCCGCAACTCCTCTCCCAGTCGCCACGGTTTCGAATTCGCACATGTCTCCGGCGGTCCGGTTTCGATCCACTTGCCGTTGCGCCGGTCAACCGCATCGGCGGGCGGATCGAATTCCCGCAGCCAGACGCGCAACCGGGGCCAGTCCGGCGCGCCGGATGCGGGTTTCAACCAGCGGTCCCACCACTCGAGTGCCACTTGCTGAAATCCGAGGGCAGGGCCCGGATGGCCATGGTCCGGGTAGTGGTGCCCCCACGGCCCGACGAGGCCCCAGACCAGGTCCGGCCGGGCCGAAACCAGGGACATGACGGAGTTGGAGTATCGATCGGACCAGCCACCGACAGCCAGCACCGGTCGCGACAGACGCTCGGCCTGGCGGATCACCGAGCCGTGTCGCCAATAGGCGCCGCGCACCTCCTCGCGCACCCAGGCTTCAACCGGGAAGGTCAACTCCTCCAACCGCGCTTTCCAGAAGGTCTTCCAGTCCGAACCCGCATTGGGTGTCGGCGGTGCGCCGAGGATGGCAGGCAAGGTCGCGCCCCATTCAAACGTATCCGTCAGAAGGCAGCCGCCCATGTGGTGAATGTCGTCTTCGTACCGGTCATGGGTGGCGCACACCGCAATCACCGCTTTCAACGGCTCGGGGGCATCCATGTTGGCCTGAAGGGAGGCCGTTCCACCCCAGGACGTGCCGAACATCCCGACCTTGCCGTCGCACCAGGGCTGTGCCGCGATCCACTCGATGACATGGCGCGTATCGGCGAGCTCGTGGTCGCCATACATGTCCTCCATCCGGCCCTCGCTGTCGCCGGAACCGCGCATATCGACCCGCAGGCAGGCATAGCCGCGGGCGGCAAAATAGGGGTGAGTGCGTTCGTCCCGCGCCCGGACCATGTCGGCCTTGCGGTAGGGAATGATCTCGAAGATGGCCGGCACAGGGTCCCGCGCGACCTGGTCAGGGTGCCATCGTCGCGCCGCCAGCCGCACACCGTCGGGCATCGGGATCCAAATGTGATCGGTCACCGTCACGTCAGCGACCGGATCAAACTCCGGCGTCTCCGTCATCTCCTGACCCCACTATAAGCAACGGAAAAGCCTGTGAATTTCTGCTGCAAATTCTAACCTCCCGCAAACCAATTCTAACGGCCGAGCACCTTCATCAGCCGGAAAAATTTTCGAGCATTGTTCCGAAATTTAAGAATTTTGGAAGTTTTTTCTTGTCACACGCGTTTTCCGGTCTAAACTTCCGCCATACAGTGTCGGGAGGAGATTTGTGAGCAGGCAGAATGAGCCACGCCCTCTGCGTGTAGCCACCGATGAAAGCCTCACGACCTTCGGCGCGGAAGTCCGCCAGTTGCGCAAGGCCCGGGAGATGACGCTTGTCGATCTGGCGGAAGTCAGCGGCGTGTCGGTCAGCCATCTGAGCGCCATCGAACGCGGCAGCGTCAACCCGACACTGGGCAAGATCGCCCGCATTGCAGAAGGGCTCGGCGTCCCGGAGGAGTGGTTTTTCTATCGGCGTCAGGGCGATGGTCCGCTCGAAAGAACCTACGTGGTTCGAAACGAAAACCGGCGCAATCTGGACCTTCTTTACGGCGAACCCACGGAAGTATCGGGATATTCAGACGCGCTGCTTTCCTCTTCTCTCGGTGGCGCGTTCCACATGGGGATCTCCGAATATCCGCCGTTCAGCGAAGATTTCATCGACGAGATCTACACACGCGACGGAGAGCAGCACGGGTTGGTGCTCGAGGGCGAACTCGTCCTGAAACTCGGCGATGAGGTCATCACGGTGCGTGCCGGCGACAGTTTCAGCTTCCCCGGTGACATTCCCCATTCGACCCGCAACCGCAGTGACAAGCCGGCCCGCCTGATCTGGGTGAATTCGCCGGTCGTCATCCCGAAATACGCTGTCCTGGAGGAAACGGACTCCGAGCCGGATGCCAATCGCACCGTGACGCGAAAGCGCTCCGGCACCTGATATCCACGTCCGATCGGTGAACACATACAAACCAACGACAACAGGGAGAACCAAATGACCAACAGCTTGAAATCCGGCCTTTCCCGCCGGTCCTTCCTTGCCGGCACAGGCGCCTTTGGCGCGGCAAGCCTTGCCTTTCCGCACATGGCGTTGAGCCAGGACGGAAAAGTCCTGACTGTGCGCTCCTATTCGGATCTGCAGCTTCTCGATCCGGCGTTCCGTCTGTCCCTTCCCGAAGACGATATCATCCGCACCATCTATCCGCCGCTGATTGAACCCGTGGCGGGCGATGTCTGGGAATGGAAAACGGTCGCCGCGGCCTCTATGGAACAGCTCGACGATATGACGATTGCCTTCACGCTGAAGGACGATATGGGTTTCACCGACGGGTTCGGCGAAGTCACCGCCGACGACGTGAAATTCTCGATCGAACGGATCGCGGATCCGGCCAATGAAAGCCCCTATGCGGGGGACTGGGCTGCGCTCAAGGAGGTCGAGGTCAAAGACAAGCTGTCCGGTCTTATCCACCTGAAGAACAAATTCGTCCCGCTTTGGACAACGACCCTGCCGACACCCGCTTCCTGCATCGTTTCGCGCAAAGCGGTGGGCGAGCTGGGTGGCAAGATCGGCACCGAGCCGGTTGCGCAGTCCGGCCAGTATCTGCTGAGCGAATGGGTGCCCAAGCAACGCACCATTCTCAAGCGCAACCCCGACTGGAAGCATGAACCGGGCGGCTTCGAGGAGATCCACATCATTCCGATCGAAGACCCGGCCACCGCGGAGCGCGGCTTCGAAGCGGGCGATCTCGATTACACCTGGACATCCGTTTCCTCGCTGCCGCGCCTCAAGGAAAATCCGCCGGCTGGCAGCTCCGTGCTGGAGAAACCGTCGCTGGCCTATGTCTGGCTTGGCATGAACAAGGACAACGAGACCTTGAAGGACGTGCGCATTCGCCGCGCGATCCAGCATGCCATCGATCGGGAGGTCGTTGTCGATGCAGCCTATTTCGGTGCTGCCGGGGTCGGCAACGGAATCATCGCGCCTGGTCTTCCGGGCAGCCGCGACAGCGTGACCTACGACTACGATCCGGACAAGGCCCGTGCCCTTCTGGCCGAAGCGGGTGCCGAAGGTCTGAACGTCACGCTCGACATTCTCAACCAGACGGAGCGCCTGACCGCCGCGCAGGTGATCCAGGCGAATCTTGCCGATGTCGGTGTCACCTGCGAAATCAAGCAGAACGACAGTGGTACCTTCTGGTCGCTCGGTTCGAAGGACGGCGATTATTTCATGGATCTGCAACTGGTCCTCAGCCGGTTTTCCATGCAGCCCGATCCGAGCTGGGCCACCGTCTGGTTCACGCCGGAACAGATCGGCGTCTGGAACTGGGAGCGCTTCGACAGCGCCGAATACAAGGCCCTGCATGATGAGGGTCTGGTGACGAGCGACGCCGCGAAACGCGACGAAATCTACAAGAAGATGCAATCGCTGATGGATGAGAGCGGCTGCTATGTCTTCCTGACCCATGAAGTCGTCGGCGCCATCCACAAGGACACGATCACACCCGGTCTGAAGCCGAACGGCGAGTCGCTGTTGTCGGATTTCAAACCCGCCTGATCGAGAAGCAGGCGGTCCCCGAACACGGGGGCCGCCTGGATGTAAACAGCCAGGGAAGGTCCGCAAGATGCTGAACTATGCCGTCAAGCGGCTTGGATTGGCGGTGGCGATCGTGTCGCTCGCCATGTTCCTGCTGTTTTGCATGATCTATCTGGTCCCCGGCGACCCTGCCTCTGTGGCGCTCGGTCCCCGGGCCACGGAGGCGATGAAGGAAGCACTGCGGGTCAAGATGGGTCTCGACCAACCGATCTGGGCGCAGTTCTGGTACTTCTTCAGCGGTGCCTGGACCGGCGATCTGGGCGAGGAAGTCCTGTCGGGCCGACCCGTGCTCGACGTGGTGCTGGAACAGCTGCCCTTTACGCTGGTGCTGATTGCCGGCGGCATCAGCTGGTCCGTGGCGCTCGGCATTCCTCTGGGGTGCTGGGCCGCCATCAATCGCGGCAGTTTCGCCGACCGGCTGGTCGGTGTCCTGTCGGTCGCGGTCATCGCGGTCCCGTCCTTTGTCGTAGCGATCTACGCGCTGCTGATTTTCGCGGTGACTTTGCGCTGGCTACCGGCCATCGGTGCCGGCGAACCGGGCGACCTTGGCGATCAGCTTGTCCACCTGATCCTTCCTTCGCTGGCGGTCGGGCTGGGTTGGGTCGGATATATCGCCCGCATGGTGCGCGCCTCGATGCTGGAGGTTCTGGAAGCGTCGCATATTCGCACCGCTCGCGCCTTCGGCCTGCCCGACAGCATGATTACTTATCGCTACGCCCTGACCATTGCCATCCTGCCCACCATCACCCTGCTCGGTGTCGGCATCGGCCAGATGCTGTCCTCGGCGGTGTTTGCCGAGATCGTCTTTGCCCGGCCCGGCGTCGGAAAGCTCGTCTATGACGCGATCCTGACCCGGAACTTTCCGGTGGTGACCGGTGCGGTGCTGGTGACGACAGCCCTATTCGTTCTGCTGAACCTGATCGCAGACCTCATTGTTGGAGCCCTGGATCCCCGTGTCAGAAGCAGTTTCTAGTTCCCCCGCCAAACAGACCTCCGAGCTTTGGCGCTCGATCCGCCGGCTGTTGCGCGAACCGCTTGGCGCTTTCGGTCTGGGTCTTGTTCTCCTGGTCATCTTCGGCGCCGTGTTCGCCGACCTCCTGACCCAGTGGGATCCCACACGGATCAACCCGCGCGATCGGTTCCTCGGGCCATCGGCGGACCACCTTCTGGGTACCGACCAACTGGGCCGGGATCTGTTTTCCCGTGTGCTTTATGGCGGACGGATCGCGCTTTATGTGGCGCTGGTCTCCACCGCCATATCGCTCGCCATCGGGATCGTTCTCGGATTGATCGCAGGCTACGGGCCACGTTGGCTCGACAACCTGATGATCCTTCTTTTCGACGCGGTGAAGAGCTTTCCCACGGTTATGCTCGCCCTGGCGCTTGTAACGATCCTCGGGCCGTCGCTGACGGCGGTGATCGTCGTGGTCATCCTGGTCAATGTGCCCGGCTACGCGCGGATCGTCCGCACCCAGACGATTGCGATCAAATCGTCCGAATTCGTCACCGCCGCCACCAGCATGGGTGCTTCCACCGCACGCATTCTCGGCGTGCACATCATGCCCAATGTCATCGGACCGCTGGTGATCCTGGCCTCGATGGACATTCCCGTGGTGATCGCCATCGAAGCCGGCATGAGCTTTCTGGGTCTCGGCGTTCGTCCACCAACCCCAAGCTGGGGCACGATCCTCAATGACGGCTTCGGCCAGATCCGCGAAACCCCGTGGATCGCGATCGCGGGCGGATTGCCCATCATCGTCACCACGCTGGGCTTCACTTTCCTCGGCGAAACACTGCGCGACGTTTTCGATCCGCGCCTGAAAGGACGCTGATGAGCACGCTCAGTATCTCCGGACTGAATGTTCTGTTCTCGACCGAGGACGGCCCGCTTCACGCGCTGAAAGATGTCGGTTTCGAGGTGCCCGAGAAGCGGATCGTCGGGATCGTGGGGGAGTCGGGCTGCGGCAAATCCACCCTGATCAACGCCATTCTCGGCCTGCTGGCAGACAATGGCGAGATCAGCAGCGGTCGGATCGTGTTCGAGGGAAAGGACGACCTGACACAGCTGTCGCCGCAGCGCATGCGAGACCTGCGCGGCCCGCGGATTGCAACGGTGTTCCAGGACCCGATGGGCGCACTCAATCCTGTCCTGTCGGTAGGCCGGCAGATGATCAACATCCAGTACCGCTCCGGCCAATCGAAAGCAGACAAGGCCGCTCGCGCCGTAGAGATGCTTAAGCTGGTGCGCATTCCCGACGCCGACAGTGCGCTGGAACGCTACCCGCACCAGTTTTCCGGCGGAATGAAGCAGCGCATTGCCATCGCCATGGCTTTGATGATGGAACCGGCGCTGCTGATTGCCGATGAGCCGACCACCGCGCTGGATGCGACGCTCGAGGTCACGACGATCGAGCTCCTGAAGGATCTCCAGGAAAAGATCGGCTGTTCCGTCATGTTCATTTCGCACCACCTGGGTGTCATCGCCGAACTGTGCGATGACGTGGTGGTCATGTATGCCGGCGAAGTGGTCGAGCGCGGTACCGTGCGCGCCGTGTTCCGGCAGCCCGGTCATCCCTATACGCGGCGGCTGTTGGAATGCGATCCGGCCCGCCAGAGCGAACGGACCCGCATTCTGCCCACCATTCCCGGTGAAATCCCGGACCTGCGCGCCCGGCCTGCAGGCTGCGTGTTTGCGGCGCGCTGCCTTGATCGCCACGATGGCTGTGACCTGCCCCAGAAACCGCAAACAATCGGGGACCAGCATACGGCCCTGTGCAACCTGGCAGGACACGTCGTGCAAGAAGGGGCCGCACCATGACCAACGATCCCATTCTTTCCGTCAAAGACGTCCAGGTGTCCTTTCCGGTCGGTGGTCTGACCAATCGTGATGCGATCCTCGGCGTCGCCGGTGTCAGCTTCGACGTGCGGGTCGGCGAGACCTTTGCCCTTGTCGGCGAAAGCGGCTCCGGCAAAACCACGCTGGCGCGCGCGATCAATGGCCTGCAGGCCATATCCAACGGGACAATCACCTTCGATGGCGACCGCATCGGCGGGCTGAGCAAAAGCCGCATGAAGCCGTTGCGCAAGCGCATGTCGATGATGTTCCAGGACCCGGTCGGCTCGCTTTCGCCACGCATGACGGTGGGCGGCCTGGTGACTGAACCTTTCCGCATCCACGGCATCGGCGGGCGCAACCTGCGTGACGAAGCGGCCCGGCTGCTGACGCTGGTCGGTCTGCCGGTGGATTTCATGACCCGCTATCCGCACCAGCTTTCGGGCGGCCAGGCCCGCCGCGTGGGCGTGGCGCGGGCCATCGCACTGGATCCGGCTCTGATCATCGCCGACGAGCCGACCGCCGGGCTGGATGTCTCGGTGCAGGGCGAGGTGCTGAACCTGCTCAATGATCTGCGCGAACGTCTTGGACTGGCCATGGTCATCATCACCCACAACCTGCATGTGGTCCATCACGTGGCCGACCGGACAGCGGTGATGTATCTCGGCCGCTTTGTGGAGACGGGCGAAACCGAGGCAATGTTCGCGGCCCCTCGGCACCCATACACAGCGGCGCTTCTCTCGGCCAATCCGGAACCCGATCCGGACAAGGCGCAAAACCGCATCTCGCTTCCCGCCGAAGTGCCATCGCTTCTGTCGCGCCCATCCGGCTGCGAGTTCCACACGCGCTGCCCCTGGGCTCAAGCCAAATGTTCATCTGTCCCGCCGCCGGCCGGTGATGTCGCCTGCCACTTTCCGCTTGCGCCGGGCGCCCGACCGCCAGCCATGGAAGTTGCGTCTTGATCGAAGTCCTTGAAACCGTCTGGATTCCGATGCCGGATGGCACGCGGTTGGCCGCCCGGCTCTGGCTGCCGGAAGGTGCACGGGACAATCCGCTGCCCTGCATTCTGGAGTACATTCCCTATCGCCGCCGCGACCGGACCCGGATGCGTGACGAAAGCATGCACCCGATTTTTGCCGAAGCGGGCTATGCCTCGATCCGGGTGGACATTCGCGGCTATGGCGACAGCGACGGCCTGGCCGAAGACGAGTATTCGCACCAGGAAATCCAGGACGGTCACGACATCATTGCCTGGATCGCCGCCCAGTCGTGGTGCGACGGTAATGTCGGCATGTTCGGTAAAAGCTGGGGCGCCTACAATTCGTTCCAGGTTGCCGCGACCCGGCCGCCGGCGCTGAAGGCGATCATCCCGGTCATGGGCACCGATGACCGCTGGCGCGAGGATATCCATTTCTACGGCAGCGTCCTGGCGAACGACAATTTCTGGTGGGGCTCGATCATGCAGCTCTACAACGCCATGCCGCCTGATCCCGAGATTGTCGGGCATGATCGCTGGCTGGATCAGTGGCGTGAGCGACTTGAAGCCGCACGGTTCTGGCCCGCCATGTGGCTGGAACACCAGACTCACGACGCGACGTGGCGGCGCGGCTCGATCTGCGAGAATTATGAGGACATCCAGGTTCCGGTCTATTTCTTCGGTGGCTGGGCGGATCTGTTTCGCGATACGCCGTTTCGGATCGCCAAACATCTGAAGACACCCGTCAAGGTGATGATGGGTCCGTGGGCGCATCTTTATCCGCACGAAGGAATTCCGGGCCCCCGGGTGGATTTCACCGATGAGGCCATCCGGTTCTGGGATCACTGGCTCAAGGGCATCGACACCGGACTGATGGATGAGCCGCGCTTGCGCTTCTTCCTTCAGGACAGCATTGCGCCCGCGGGCATTCACCGGCACCGCGAAGGCCGCTGGATCGAGGAGGCCGCCTGGCCATCCGCCAATGTTTCCAATCAGACACTCTGGCTGAACGACGGTACGCTCGACACCGAGCCCTCACCGGGGGTGGACTTGTCGATCTGCTCGCCACAGACGTTCGGAGCAGCCGGCGGCGACATGTGCTCATTCGCCATTCCGGGCGACATGGCGATCGACTGTCGACTCGATGCCGGCGGCGCACTCCAATTCCGAGGCGCGCCGCTGAAGGAACCCGTTGACATCCTTGGCCAGCCTGAGCTTTCGCTCACGGTCGCGGCCGATCGCCCGCAGGGGTTTGTCGTGGCGTTGCTGGTCGACGAAGCGCCTGACGGCGCACAGACCCTTCTGGCGCGCGGGTTCTGCAATCTCAACCATCGCAACAGCGATACCGCGCCATCGCCGGTCGTCCCGGGCGAGGCCATGGACGTGACCGTGCCGCTCTACGGGACCGGCTGCCGGGTTTTGTCCGGCCATCGCATCGTGGTGCAGATCGCCTCGACCTATTGGCCGATCCTTTGGCCCGCTCCCGAACCGGTCACGCTGACCATTGCCGCCGGCACCTCGGCACTGCACCTGCCCGTTCGGACAGAACCGGCCGATGCGCCCGCGCCCCGCCCCTTGCCCGACCCGCCGAAGCGGAGCGGCAAGCGACCCCTGACGCGGATGCGGGACGGTTCGATGGAACGCTCGATCCACACCGACCTGACGACCGGCGAGCTGAGCCACCGGTTTTTCCTGGACGGTGGCGTCTTCGGCCCCGTTGGCGATCTGCGCCTTGACGACATCGGCACAGTGCTGAGTGATATCTCCGACCGGCGCTACACCATCCAAGCCGACGACCCGCTGACCGCCCGTGCGACGATGGAGCAGACCGCCGGTTTCACCCGTGACGACTGGTCCGCAACGATCGAGACCGTTTCCGAGCAGACGGCCACCAAAACCGAGTTTCACCTGCGCGCGCGGGTGACCTGCCGGTCGGGGGACGACATCATCTTCGAGCGGGAAACCACCCATACCATTGCGAGGAACGGCATGTGATGCAGGACATCCCAGTCAGATCCGAATTTCCGCGCAAGGTGCGTGAAATCGAAAACACCTGGATCCCGATGCCGGACGGCATCCGGCTAGCGGCGCGTATCTGGCTGCCGGAGGATGCGGACAGGGATCCCGTTCCGGCGATCCTCGAGTACCTGCCCTACCGCAAGCGTGACGGGACGGTCGAACGCGATCATCTGACCCATCCGTATTTTGCCGGACACGGCTATGCCGGTGTGCGGGTCGACATGCGCGGTACCGGCGACAGCGAGGGCATCTGCCTGGGGGAATATCTGCTGCAGGAGCAGGACGATGCGATGGCGGTCATCGACTGGCTGGCGGCCCAGCCCTGGTGCAGTGGCCGGGTCGGCATGATCGGCATCAGCTGGGGCGGGTTCAACGGCCTTCAGGTTGCCGCCCGCCAGCCGGAGGCGCTGGGGGCGGTGATTTCTCTGTGTTCGACCGATGATCGTTACGCCGACGATATTCACTTCATGGGCGGCGCAATGCTGACCGATAAGCTGTCCTGGGGCGCCACGGCCTTCGCCATCTGCAACACACCGCCCGACCCGGCCATTGTCGGAGATCGCTGGCGCGACATGTGGATCGAGCGGCTGGAAAACAACGGCCTCTGGCTGCTCGACTGGATCCGCCACCAGCGGCGCGATGCGCTCTATCAACATGGCTCGATCTGCGAGGATTATGCTGCGGTTCAGGTGCCGGTCTATGCCGTGGGCGGCTATGCCGACGGCTACACCAATCCGATCTTCCGCATGATGGAGCGCCTGAGTTGCCCGAGAAAAGCGCTGATCGGGCCGTGGGCGCACAAGTATCCACACTTTGCCACGCCGGGTCCGCGAATCGGCTTTCTGCAGGAATGCCTGCGCTGGTGGGACCAACACCTGAAGGGCATTGAAACCGGCATCATGGATGAGCCGATGATCCGCGCCTGGATGCAGGAACCCAAGGCACCTGATCCGGTTTCGACGGAGCGCCCGGGGCGCTGGATCTCGGCGACCCGATGGCCATCGCCGGTCACGCGGGAGCGCGTGCTGCACGTCATACCTTCAGGCCTTTCCGACAGCCCATCGGACGCGCCCATCAGACTGGCCTGCCCGGAAAACGCCGGCAGTGCGGCACAGGCCTGGTGCATGTACGGCGCCGACGCGGATGGCCCTCTGGATCAGAACCGCGAAGCCGGGCGGATGAGCTTCTTTGAAACGGGCGTGCTCAGTGAGGACATAGAAATATTCGGCTTTCCGATGTTGAAAGTCCTGGCCGCCAGCAATGTCCCCCAGGCCAATCTTGCAGCGGTGCTGTCGCTGGTCGCACCGGATGGACGCGCGACACTCGTCAGCTTTGGAACGCTGAACCTGACGCATCGCAACAGTCACGCGGAACCCGAGGCGCTGCCCGTCGGCGAGCCCGTCGAGGCAGACCTTCAGCTCAACGTAATCGGCCAGCGCATCCCGCCCGGATACCGGATTCGCCTCGCCCTGTCCCAGGCCTATTGGCCGATGATTTTCCCCTCGCCGGAGAAGGCCGAACTGACGTTGACCAACGCCCGTCTTGTGCTGCCGGTCCATGACCCGGCGCAGGACGGTCCGGCGCTCCCGGCCTTCGGCCCCTCCGAGGGGGCCGCTCCTCTGCAGACCGAGATACTCAGCCCGGACTCCAGCAACCGCACCGTGACACTCGATTGTCCGACGGGTATCGAGACAATTTCTCGCTACAATGACACCGGCGAAGTGCGGCACGTTCACTCCGGCATTGCCGTGCGCTATGTGAACGAAGACCGGTTCGAGATCCATGCCGACAACCCGAATTCGGCTCGCGGCCGGTGCAGTTGGAAAAAGACCTATCGCCGCGGCGACTGGATGGCCGGTATCGACAGCGTGGTCACTGTCGAGACGCTGCCCGATGTCTGGCGCGTGACCGCACGACTGGAGGCGCATGATGCGGATGGTGTTTTGATGACCCGCGACTGGAACGAAGACATTTCCCGAGATCACGTCTGAGGATACCTGATGGCTGTTTTTCCCGGCTTTGGCGACAAGGCCGCGTTTCACCAATTGACGACAGAGGATGGCGTCACCATGCGCGTGGTCGTGCAGGGCAGCGGACCGGATCTGGTTTTCGTGCCCGGCGGCGATCAGGTCGCCGATGCCTATTCACAGCAGTTCGACCGCCTGTCGGACCACTATCGCTGCATTTCCTACGATCCGCGCGGAGCTGGTGAAACCACCGCCCCGCCGCCACCTTGGACAATGGCGGATTACGCGCGCGACTGCGCCGCCGTGATCGATGCCTTTTGCAATGGCAAGGCAGTGGTGACCGGTCTGTCGCTGGGCGGGCTGATCACCCAGGCCACGGCGATCGACTTTCCCGGCAAGGTGCGGTTGGCGATTCCCATGGGGACGGCTGCCTATATTGACGGCTTCACCCGCGACTGGATGCAGGCCGAGATCGATTTACGCCGCCAGGGAATTCGCCTGCCGGAGTCATTTCTGGCGCCGCACTATGCAGCCTATGCCTTCCCGGCCAAAGCCCTGCACGAGCCGGAGTTCTGGGCACAGGTCAAGGAGAGCTACACGGAACGCTTTCGCGACCGCGATCCGCAGGACACGATCGACCAGTGGCAGGCGTGCCTCGACTTCGACTGCCGCGAGGCGTTGAAAACCTGCCCGGTGCCGTTTCACGTGATTTCGTTTTCCGAGGACGTGCAGACCGCGCCGTCCATGTGCAAGGTCGTTTCGGACCTGGTGCCCGATGGCACGTTTCATGAGCTCCCCGGTCTCGGTCATGTATCACTGGTTCGGCACAAACCCGAGGTGGTTGCTGCCAAGCTGCGTGAAATCCTCGACCAGGCGCTTTCACCCACCGCCGCCTGATTATGCCGCGCATTGCCCTTGCAGGGTTTCAGCATGAAACCAACAGTTTCGGCATCGGCCGCGCCGGGTTGGCCGAGTTCGAAATGGCCGATAGCTGGCCCGCCCTGCTGAGCGGATCCGAGGTACTTACCGGCACGCAAGGCATGAACCTCCCCATCGCCGGCTTTGCAGAAGCCGCCCTGGCCGAAGAGGCCGACTTGCGCCCGATCCTCTGGTGCGCCGCGGAACCGTCGGGCCCGGTCACGGATCAAGCGTTCGAAACGATCACCGAACGCATCCTCGACGGACTTCGCGCCTCGGGCCCGATCGATGGGCTCTACCTGGATCTGCATGGAGCCATGATGACGGACAGCCACGCGGATGGTGAAGGCGCATTGCTCGAGCGCATCCGCGTCGTCACGGGCGCCTCGCTGCCGATCGCCGTTTCCCTCGACATACACGCGAATGTCTCCGACCGAATGGTCGCCCTGGCCGACGTCATCTGCATCTTCAGAACCTATCCGCATCTCGACATGGCGGTGACGGGCGCCCGTGCCTGGACCCGCCTGCGAGCCCTGCTCGCCGGAAGCAGACCTGCCCGAGCGTTTTGGCAGGCCCCATTCCTTGTGCCGCTGCACGCGCAAACCACGGACGTGGAGCCGGCGCGGGCGCTCTGCGCCGAGCTGCCCGATACATCGGATGCCCATGTGGAACTGGCCTTTGGTTTCACCGCAGCCGATGGGCCGGACACGGGTCCGTCGGTCATCGCCTACGCGCCTGGGCAATCCGAAGCCGACGCGCAAGCCGAGGCAACGCTGCAGCGGCTCGCAGCTGCGCGCGATGCGTTCCAGACAGGATTGACCTCCCCGGCCGATGCGGTGGGTCAAGCCATGGCCGGATCGTTCGACAAACCGGTGGTGCTTGCTGATGTTCAGGACAATCCCGGCGCGGGTGCGTCATCGGACACGACCGGAATTCTTCGCGCACTTGTCGATGCCGGCGCACAGGGCGCTCTGCTCGGCCTGATGCACGATCCGGCGCTTGCCGCCAAAGCGCAGGCGGCCGGTTCAGGCGCAATTATCGAGGGATCGCTCGGCGGCCGCTCCGGAGTCGTCGGAGATGTTCCTTATCACGGGCGCTTTCGCGTCGGCACGCTCAGTACAGGGACCATCCCCTATACCGGCGCCATGTATGGCGGCGGCGTCGCAACCCTCGGCCCGTCCTGTGTCCTGCATATCGAAGGCGCCGATATTGCCATCGTCGTGACCAGCATCCGCAACCAGTGTCTGGACCTTGCGCAGTTCACGCATTTCGGCCTGGACCCACGGAAAGCCAACATCATCGTCGTCAAAAGCACGGCCCATTTCCGCGCGGATTTCGAACCCATCGCAGCAAAGGTCATTCCGGTCGCGGCCCCGGGATTGTTTCCGTGCGACCTCTCGACGGCGAGAGCAGCTCAGTCCTGAACGCTACCTAGGCATGCGACCGCAATGGCCTTGCTGTCCGCGACCGTTGGTTCGTAGATCAGTTGGCCCACCAGGTTTCCCGCAAGAGCCATATGCCCCTTGTCACCGCACTCCGCGAAACACTCAAGGTCGATCCTGGCGCGCCGACCGTCTGAATCGATGTCGCCAAACCCTGTCCGGTTGGTCTGCAGCGACACTTTGAAACGCGGTTCGTCAATTCGAAACCCTGGTCGGGCTTCGTATGTGAAGGATCGCGTGCGTTCCTGCTTTTTGCAGTCGGCCGCAACCGAGCCGTCGAACTTTCGCCCGGGATCACACATCAACCGGTACTGAGGACTCGAGAAGGCCTCGCTTCTTGCATCGATCAGTTCCGCGTAAGCCGCATCGAGGCAAGCTTCAAACCGTTGCTTTTGTTCCTTTGCCGCGGCTGATCCGCAAAGGGCTAAACCCGCCACAGCGGTCAGGCATGTGTAGAGAGCTTTGTTCATTTGGATGGCTTCCCGAAGTTCAACAAAATGGCGAGGGCCAATTGGCGCCCTCACCACTTGAGGTCGTCGGATTGCCTGCCATCAAACGAAATGTTCTGAAATCTTGTGAAACTCAGGTCCCACCGGTGACCGGTCCATGATCCTCAGCACCGTCGTGCTCGACAAAGAAACGGCGCATCGAATCAGGCAGCGGCGTTTTCTTTCCGGTTTCGGCGTCCAGCATCACCGTGATCGCTGATCCGGTAGCCCTAAGGTTTCCGGAGAATACCGCATAATCCTGGACGAAACTGGAGGTGCGGAAGCTGCTGGTGCGGGCGGTGACGAGATATTCCTCGTTGACGTTCATCTCCTGGTGAAACTCGGCCGTAAGCGACTTGAGAACCGTTTGAAGCCGCGGATAGGGCGACGGTTCGAGGGCGTGCATGTAGCCGACTCGCACCGTTTCGAACCAGATCAGGTAGACTGTGTTGTTGACGTGGTTCAGCGAGTCGATCTCACCGGAACGGACCCAGTCGCGGCGGCCGAAGGTCCACGGTTCCGGCACCCCGGCAGCTCGGAGTTCGGGCAATGACATGAATGGCGGCTTTACGATCATTCTGCGTCTGTGGTTTTCTGTTTTCGAACCGGTGGCCGAGTGAATAGCAATCCGTCACGTCGCGGCAAACAGCAAAAGTGATTTACCGAGGAGGCCTCGAGCGTGAAACTGGTCAGCGGCGGACAAACCGGGGTCGATACGGCAGCCCTCGAAATCGCGCTTGAGCGCGGGCTCCCCTATGGCGGCTGGGTGCCCAAGGGCCGGACCAACGAGGACGGCATCATATCCGACCGTTTTCAGGGGCTCGTCGAAGCACCGGACAGCATTCCTGCAACCCGAACGCGGCTCAACGCCCGGGATTCCGATGCGACCCTGATCCTGTCCGACGGCTCCGAGAGCCCGGGGACCGCCATTACCGAGCAATTTTGCCCGGGAATTGCAGAAGCCATGCAAGGTCGTCGCGCTCACCGAAAACACGACACAGAGTGTTGACGAAATAAGGGACTGGATCGAAGGCGTCGATCCGTCAGTCCTCAACATCGCCGGGCCACGAGAGAGCGAAGCGCCGGGTATCCGGGAAAAAGCTCGCAATTTCCTGCAAATGGTGCTGGATCGATAGCGCCTGCAACAACGGAAGCAAACATGGCTCATATCGAATATTTTTACTCGGCCCATTCCGGCTATGCCTATCTCGGTTCATCAACACTGCAGTCGATTGCAGCCGACGCCGGAGCGAGCCTGCTGCACCGGCCGTTCGACCTGCGCAAGACGGTTGCGGCCGTCAGCGGCACGGCCAACGGATCGCGCAGCGAAGCCCATCGACGCTATTTCTTTGGCAGAGAGCTGGACCGCTGGGCGGAGGAACGCAACGCACCGATTGTCAGCCACTACCCGACCCATCACGCCAATGATCCCGATCTTGCCAACCGAATGCTGATCGCTGCTCAAGAGACGGGACGGTCGATCGACGGTCTCGCGCATGCCCTGCTGGAGGCCCATTGGCGCGACGATGCCGATCTTGCTGACCGCCGCACACTGCACGGCATTGCCGATACCATCGGGTTCGATGGAGAAGCGCTGCTCGTGGCAGCGGTTTCGGATTCAGTCGGTGCCGCCTACGATGCGAACACCACAGAAGCGATCGAGCGCTCGGTGTTTGGCTCGCCGACCTATTTTGTCGATGGCGACATGTTCTATGGCCAGGATCGTCTGGAGCTCGTGGCGCGGGCGTTAAGGCAGCCATACCGATCCGGCTGAGTCATCGACCAGGGCGGAACACGGATTCGCGCAAATCGTGTATTATTTTTGATTCATACTTGCCTAAGGGTTGTATATATTTTGTGATGTTGTCCGACCGAAATATTTCTGACATTCTGTAGTCCTCAAGTGCCCATCGGAATAGCTACCAAAGGTTCCTTCCGGTTGCATTTTGAGTATTGCTAAACAAAAAGCTGTATTTTCTCTTGGGGACGCACATGAAAAAACTTCTGGTATCAGTACTATTTTTTGTTGTTAGCGCCGCAACGTCGGCGCATGCCGGCGACGCGCTCGACACGCTGCCGTCCGGCACATACGATCTTGATCTTGCGCATTCGAGTCTGGTCTGGAAGGTCAACCACAGCGGTCTTTCCAACTACACGGCACGCTTCACCAAAATGTCCGGGTCCCTGGATCTCGATACACAGGATCCATCGAAGAGCACGCTAACGGTCGAAGTCGACCCAATGTCTCTCGAGACCCATTTCCCGTTCGACTACAAGGACTGGAACAAGGAGCTGAAGGAAGACGCGAAGCTGTTCAACGCGACCGCCCATCCGACCATCACGTTCAAGTCAACCGGCGTTGAAATGACCGGTGAAAACACCGGAGTGGTGACAGGTGACCTGACCTTCCTCGGCGTGACCAAGCCAATTGCCCTTGATGTCACCTACAATGGCGCCTACCTGGAAATGCCTTTCGTCGGCAAACCTGTCGTCGGGTTCACGGCTTCCGCGACCGTCGAACGGTCGAACTGGGGCATGGAGTACCTGTCACCGAGCATCGGCGACAACGTTTCGCTGCTGATTGAAGCCGAATTCATGAAGCACAAGTAAGTCGACTGTCATGTCGACCCTGGACCGGGCGTCCACCAGCGACGCCCGTTACAATATCGTGTTACGCCTTTTGCACTGGCTGATGGCCATCGGCTTTCTGCTGATGTTCGGATCCGGCATCATCATGGAATATGCCGGCATCTCCAACCAGTTGCAGTTCGAGATGATCCAGTGGCACAAATCGGGCGGTGTGCTTCTGCTTCTCGCGGCCTGTGTGCGCCTGTCGGCGCGCTGGCTGATCGGCACTCCTGAGGAACCGGCCTATCTGACCGAGCAGGAAAAGACGCTGTCGAAGCTGGTTCATCGCGGCCTCTATTTCATGATGATCTTCATTCCGATCAGCGGCTGGGTCATGGTTTCGGCAAGCGTGTTCGGGCTGCCGACCATAGTCTTCGGTCTGTTCGAATGGCCGCACATTCCGGGCATTGCCTTCAACGAGACCATCGAAGGCATCGCGCGCACCGTGCACGAATGGATCGTCTATGTTTTCGCCGGTCTGATCGCATTGCATGTGGCCGGCGCCCTGAAACACGTGATCATCGATCGCGAAAACGTTCTTCAAAGAATGGGATTTGGAAAAACCGCCTCATGACACCGCTCAACAGACTCCTGTGCGCAAGCGCCTTTGCTTTTGTTTCCATGCCGGCTTTTGCGGCGGACTATGCCGTCGATACCGGGGCCAGTGAGATCCGCTTCTCCGGCATTCATGCGGAGCGCAACTTCACCGGAACCTTCAGCGCCTGGTCCGCACAGATCTCCTTCGACCCGAACGATCTTGCAGGATCGAAATTCAGCGCCAGCTTCGATCCGACATCGGCCGCCACCGGAAATCCGCAATATGACGGCGCGCTGCCGACGGGTGACTGGTTCGTCGCCAAGACCCACCCGGAAGTCACCTACGTATCGGAATCGATCACGGCAAATGGCGACGGAACCTTCAAAGCCACGGGCACGCTGACCATCCGCGACATCGCCAAACCGGTGACCTTCGACTTCACGCTGAGCGATCTTTCCAAGGCCCCGGTTACGGCAACCGCGGAATTCGTCGTGCTGCGGCTCGACTACGATATGGGGTTGAAGTCAGACCCGAAGATCGAGTGGGTCAGCAACGAAATCACAATGAACCTGAAGATCGTGGCCTCGCCGTCGAATTAAGACGATTCGCAGTTTGGTTGTTGCCGGGGCGCGATACCGGTCGTTTCCAAGACAGGGCGCAGAATGAACCACGCTTTTGGAACAGAAAGCGCTCGCTACTCACCCTTAAGCAAAACCGCCGTGTCCGGTCTGGACACGCGGGGCAACAGGCACTTTTCCAGATATCGAAAAAGTCGTCCCAGTGCGTCAATCCAAACCAGGCTCTCATCAAGCTGACGATTATTCCGGAGCTTATCAGATTAAAGCCAGCAAAGTCGGCCGCCTCCAATCGCGGCATGTCCGCCGAATCATGTTGTGACTCGTGCCTTAAGGCCGGCCACTCACCATCAATCAGTTGATCAGGCGAAGAGAACTGCGCGGCTGAATTTGCACGCAGCAGAGACGCGGGACAGGCTGGCCGGCCTCCTGAAACAGGGCGAGGTCGACGAAACACGTCCTTCATCTCTGTCATCCGTTCATATGACAGAATTCCCCATCATTAGCTGCGACCTTTGAGCTCTCAAGGGAGGAACGCATGCGCACACTATTTGCAGCTGTGCTTGCGGGTGCCGTCAGCCTGGCGGCGGCCGCGCAGGCAACTGAAATCAAGCTTTCGCACTTCATGTCGCCGCAACATCCGTTTCATCCGATGATCTTCGAATGGTGGGGCGGCAAGGTCAGCGAAGCCTCCGACGGCGAGGTCACGGTGCGGATTTTTCCGGCCGGCGAACTGGGTCAGGGGCCGCTGGAACAGTATAGCCGCGCGATTGACGGGGTGGCCGATGTTTCCTTTGTCGTTCAGGGCTACACCCCGGGTAATCCGTTTCCGCTGTCGCTGATTGCCGAGCAGCCGGGTGCCATCAAGGATCCGATGAAGGCGACCGAGGCGATGAACCGGGCACAGGATCTGTTCGCCGACGAATACAAGCGAGTGAAGCTGCTGGCCACCTGGGCGATGCCGCCGGCGGTGCTGTTTTCGCGCGAAAAGCCGGTGCAGTCGATCGACGACGTCCAAGGCATGAAAATCCGCGCCGGCTCCAAGGAAGCGGGCAAGCTGATCGAAGCCTGGGGCGCCACCCCGATCTTCATGCCGGTGACGGAAATCTACACGGCGATGCAGACCGGCGTGGTTGACGCGGTGCTGATCAACGCGTCCGGCGCCGCAGCCTTCAAGCTGACGGAAGTCTCGCAATACATGATCACCGGTTTCGACAGCCTGCCGGCCGTGTTCACGCTGGTCATGAACCGCGACACCTATGCCGGTCTTTCCGACGCCGGGAAATCTGCGCTGGATTCGGTCTCGGGCACAGTGCTCGAAGCCCATGCCGGTGAGGTCGGCAACCGCATGACGCTTGGATCGATCAAGGCGTTTCTGGACACCGACGGGCGCAGCGAAATCAAGCTGTCGCCGGAGGCAGCCGCCCCGTTTAACGAGGCCGCGGCGGGCGTGCTGGAAGCAGCTGTATCCAAACTGGAAGGCGACGGGCTGCCAGCCCGGCAGGTCCTGGCGAAGATGCGCGGCGAGTAGTGCCCGTCGAGATGATCGATCGAGTTTTGCGCAGCATCTCGCTGCGCCTGGCGCAGGCCGCCTGCGGCCTGTTGCTGGCGATCATGGTGCTCACCGTGCTCGATACGGGCCTGCGTTATCTGGCCGGACGCCCGATCGGCGGCAGCAACGAGATGATCGAGATCATGCTGTCCTTCCTGATCATGCTGTCGATCCCCTATTGCACGGTCGAACGGGCGCATATCCGTGTCGATCTCCTGAACGATGCGCTGGGTGCCGTCGGGCGGCGCCTGGCCGATCTGCTGACCGGCGCCATCGGCATCGTCACCCTGGCGTTTCTCAGCCGACGGGCTTGGCGCAAGGCGGTTGACGCCTGGACCTATGACGACGCAACGATCCTGCTGGGTTTCCCGCAATGGCCGCTCTACGCCACCATCTGCCTGTCCATGGCCGCGTTCGCGCTGATCCTGTTGTGGCAGACAATGCGCTCCGCCCTTGGAGCACCATATGACTGAGACCGGCGTCGGCATTGTGGGCATGATCGCCCTGCTCGGGTTGCTCGCTCTGCGTATGCCCGTGGGGCTCTGCCTGCTGGCTGTCGGGTTCGCCGGCATCACCATGCTCAACGGGCTGAACGCGGCGACCGCGACCATGGCTTCCACGGCCCAGACACTCAGTTCGAGCTATCTGCTGGTGATCGTGCCGCTGTTCGTGCTTATGGGCAATGTCGCCACCGTATCAGGCATGAGCCGCAGCCTGTTCGACGCGGCGTTCGCCTGGATCGGCGGATTTCGCGGTGGACTGGCATCGGCTGCGGTCGTCGGCTGCGCTGGCTTTGCGGCGGTCTCCGGGTCTTCCGTGGCCACCGCCATGACCATGGGCCGAGTAGCCCTGCCGGAGATGGACCGGGTCGGCTATTCGGCGCGTCTCGCCACCGGCGCCGTCGCCGCCGGCGGTACGCTTGGCATCCTGATACCGCCGTCGGCCGGCTTCGTGATCTATGCGCTGCTGACCGAAGTCAGCATCGGCCGGCTGTTCATGGCCGGCATCCTGCCTGGATTGCTGCTCACCCTGCTATTCGTCGCCACCATCAGCCTCAATGTGCGGATGAACCCCGAAATCGCTCCGCGGGCGCTTGCCATGCCCTGGTCGGAACGCTGGCGCACGCTTGCCGGCGCGCTGCCGCTGTTGTTCGTGGTGTGCGTTTCGATCGGCGGCATCTATCTCGGCATCTTCACGCCGACGGAAGCCGCCGGCGTCGGTGCGTTCATCATCACCGCGCTGGCCTTCGCCATGCGCCGCATGACACTTGCGGATTTCGGACCGGTGCTGCTCGACAGCGTCAGGACGACCGCGGCGATCTTCCTTATCGCCATCGGCGCCAGCGTGCTCGGCCCGTTCCTGGCGCTGACACACCTGCCCTCGGACCTTCTGAACCTGCTGGTCGAGGCTGGTTTCGGACCCTACACGACATTGCTGCTCATCCTGGCGAGTTACATCCTGCTCGGCACCTTCCTCGAGGCTTTTTCGATGCTGGTCATCACGGTGCCGATCTTCCTGCCGATCGTTGCCGGCTTCGGCTTCGATCTGGTCTGGTTCGGCGTGCTCATCGTCGTGGTCGTCGAGATGGGCATGATTACGCCGCCCGTCGGGCTCAATGTGTTCGTGGTGAAATCCGTCGCGCAAAAAACCCCGATGGGCGAGATCTTCATCGGCGTCATGCCGTTCTGGGCCGCCATGATGGTGGGCCTCATCCTGCTCGTCGCGTTTCCGCAGCTCAGTCTGTTTTTGCCTGACTCGATGATTCGCTAGTGTCCTGAATCTGAAGTTCGCCAAACCATGCAGCGAGCGCCGAACGAACTTCAGATTCAATCAGGACACTACCAAGATTATGATTCTAGTGTGGTTTACGGATTCGAAGTTCCCAACGGAACCTTCGGCAAATGTCACGGGAACTTCAAATCCACCACACTAGCTTTCAGGCTCGACCTGTCGTTGATGATCAGAGCCATCAATTCGCCGGCCGAGTTGATGCCGAGCTTGCGGTAGGCACGCTGGCGAAGGGTCCGTACCGAGCTTGCGGCGACGCCGAGCTCGATTGCCGTGCCCTCCACGGAGAGCCCGCGAACAATGCAGTCGCAGACCTGTGACTCCCGCCGCGACAGGATTTCGAAGGCCTCGACGCCACGCTCGCGCAGGCTCGAAACGCTTTGGCCCGAGGTGAAATGAAAAGCCTCCGAGCCGACAATGCGATGGCGCAGGCCGATCAATTCATGGGCGACCGGAAGCACGTCCTTCAAATCCGTGACCTCTTCGGGTTTCAACGGCCCGTCTGAAACGCTGCGCAGGAAGAAACTCTGATAGCCGGAGCGGCCGCGCCGGGACGCCACAGCGATGCGCTCCAGCACACCCGCCCTCCGGTACATGTCATGGCGAAAATCGCCCTCCGGCGGCGCCCACCACTCGAAATGCACGCCGTCGGGCGGCGCTTGGGCGATCCGTTGCAGGATCTCCGCCTGAATCGTCGGAGAGCCGAGGATATCGGCGGCGTTGTTGCGGAACCAGTAGTCGCTGATCTTGCCTGACCACACCGACAGAACCGGCCGCGGGTGGGCCAGGTCGGCGAAGTAAAACGTGCCGAAATCGCGGATCACCGCCGCACTCGATACGTAGGTCAAAAGCGCCTTGCCGAAACCTTCCGTCGACACCGAAGCGACCAGCTTTGCCTGGTCGCTGAGCTTAACCCGCATTTCTCCCACTCCCTGTCGTCTGCGTTGCCTTTCGGCGAGGCAGATACGGTTCCAGGCGACGAAAAGCGTATCGGGCCATACGGTTGAGGCGCATGGGACCGTAGATGTCCGCCGAAAGGCAACCCTTCGGGCCGGCTGAAGCGCGCGACAGCGTGCGTCGAAGCGCTTGACCGTACGCTCGGTACGCTCTGCGCACTTCTCCTGCTCCGTCGCGCGCTTGAGCCGGCGCAGACCACAGAGAGTGGGAGAAATGAGGGTTAAGGATCTCCGGGTCCATTTTGTCCATCATACGGATGACAGAATAGCGGTTTTGCCGTTCCCATAATAGTCCCCGACCCAGGAGGACCCGGACATGACACAGCAATCGCTGCAGCAGAAAATCGACGCCCACGGTGATGTTTTTGACATGATGTACAACGCAAAGGGCCGGCCGTTCGGCTTTCCTCTGCAGCCGGAATTCAGCAATTGGCAGGACGAGCAGCGGGCTTGGCGCGATTCCGCGATCTTCCAGGACATGTCCTTTCACATGTGCGACGTGATCTTTGCAGGGCCGGACCTCTACCGCCTGCTTTCCGATCTGGGCATCAATAGCTTTGCCGGCTTCGGACCGATGCAGGCCAAGCAATATGTTGTGTGCAACTACGATGGTTTCTACATCGGCGATGCCATCTTGTTTTGCGAAGAGGAAAACCGCGTCAGCATCGTCGGCAAACCGGCCGTCGCCAACTGGGTGGCCTTTCACGCCGAAACCGGCGACTACGACGTCACGATGGAGCATTTCGACAGGCCGTCGCCCGACCTTTCCGCGCGGCGCCTGTTCCGCTACCAGGTGCAAGGCCCGAATGCCGACCGGATCTTCGAAATCATTAACGGCGGGCCATTGCCAGAGATCGGCTTTTTCAAGATGGGCAAACTGAAGGTCGGACCGCACGAGGTGACGGCGCTCAATCACCGCATGTCGGGCGCGCCGGGCCTGGAGTTCTGGGGGCCGTCGGAAATCGGACCGGCCGTGAAGGCTCTCATCCTTGAAGCCGGCGCCGAGTTCGGCCTGCAGCAGATCGGATCACGCATTTATCCAGTCACGGCGGTCGAGTCCGGCTGGGTCGGCTCGGTCATCCCGGCCATCTATTCGGGCGAAAAAATGCAGGCTTATCGGGAATGGTTGCCGGCTAATGGTTTTGAGGGCGTGATGTCGGTCGGCGGCAGCAACCGGACGGGCACCATCGACGACCTCTACCAGACACCGTACGAACTTGGCTACGGGTTCATGATCAAATTCGACCACGACTTCATCGGTCGCGAGGCGCTGGAACGCATGGCAAAAGAGACGCAGCGCCGCAAGGTCCGGCTTGTGTGGAACAACGACGATGTCGCCGCCGTCGGCGCCAGCATGCTGGGCGATGGCGAGCGCTACAAGTTCATGGACACGCCGATGGCCAACTACGCCACCTCGCCGCAGGACACGGTACTGCTCGACGGGCGTCCGGTCGGCATCTCCTATTATCCGGTCTACACGGTGCACCTGAACGCCTGGTTTTCGCTCGCTGCCATCGACGCCGACCTGGCAGTCGACGGCCAGGAGCTCACCCTGATCTGGGGCGAGCCGGATGGCGGTTCGGCCAAGCCAACGGTCGAACCGCATGCTCAAAAGGAAATCCGCGTGACCGTCGATTCGCGTCCGATCAAGCGGGATTGACAGCGCCTCGCCGCGATGGCGGTTTGCCCGCCATCGCAAACTTGGCGAAAGGCCGTCAATGCGGCCAGAGGCGATCGACGTGGACGCCTATTCTCCAACCTCGAAGAAGACCCGAGGTGGATCCGAAGCATCTCGGTCGAAGGCAAAAACCTGATAGCGCGCCTGGGGATCATCCCCCATACCCAGTGACCCGGCCGGCATGCCGGGAACCGCGATACCGCGGATCGCCGGTCGCTCGCTCATCAGTTTCTCCACCGCCGCAACTGGAACGTGGCCCTCCAGGACATAGTCGCCAAGAGCCACCGTATGACATGCCTGCAGGCTCTCCGGCACACCAGCCTGCGTCTTGATGGTGGTCAGGTCTTCGAGATCGCGAACGGCGACCCCGTAACCCTGGCGCTGCATGGCTTCCGTCCAGGCAGTGCAACAGCCGCACCAGGGCGTCTTGAACACCGTCATTTTCTTCGTTTCGTCGGCATTGGCTGTTGTGAGGCCGGCGAGGCCAAGGAGTGTTGCCAGGGTAATAAGCTGAATTCGTTTCATAGTTCTGTCCTTCCGATACGATGCGCGTACCATCGCTATCGAGTAGCTGGTTCGGATACCGGGTACGTCCCGGCCCCTGATTTGTGATGAGGCGGCTCAAGACCGCTTGCCTGACGCTGCTAGCTGATGGGTGGACGAAACAAAGCGTTGGCATAACGCATACGCGGAGACGCTGAACCGGCAGTCTCATGGTGCTGATCGACGACCGGCATGTCACTCTTCGCAGGCTTGATCAAACATGAGCAATCCAATGCACAGGACGATGAAAGTGCCTGACCGCGCGCATCCGTGCAGCAGTGCATGGAGGTACTGATTGAACTGGCCATGGACTGGTGAGCTGGCTCCAGGGCAACGGCTGCCGTCGCACCGTGAGCCGGAAGCGCAACATGGACGGCAAACACCATCATCAATACCAAGCCCACAAAACGCCTCATGCCTCTGTCACTTCCGATGTCCGAACTGTCAGTTTCTCTTCACCCGAAACTTGCCGTGGCAATCGGAACAGGTTTGGGCTAGGGCTTTGAAAATCACGTCGGGCGGACGATCCGCCATTTGTTCCGGGGTCAATCCGGCCAGCGCGCCCGCCGACGCATTGTCTCCAGACAGACCGTTGCCGGCAGCCAATTCCAGGCCAGTCGCGACATCCGCCAGACGCGTTGCCAATGCCTCGAATTCATTCCAATCCGTCCATATGTCCGGCTTCGCTTCCGACGGATGGTTCAGGCTTCCTTCCGGAAACAGGTTGGTCAGCGCATCGCCCGAATGGGATCGGATAATGCCAGCCGCCTCGGATACCTCATCGGCGTCATAGGGTCGCGCACCGCGCATCATCGAGGCGAGCGTCTTCGTCGCATCGCTAATGGCCGTCATGCCGTCCATGCGCTGCTTGACGATGCCCGTGGCGCCACCATGGGCAAATGCGCCCGCCGTCAATGCCGCCAGGGCGGTTACCGAAATCCAAAATTGCCTTTTGCTCAACATGTTTCGATCCTCTCGCCACTGAAGCCATTCCGGCACTCGGGCACCCGAAAAGGCTTCATTCTATTCCGTTCGCCCTCTGCAAAGTTCTGACATAGGCAATGATCGTTTCGATCTGCTCATCGCCAACCCCATCGACCGGCGGCATGTCGCCGAAACGCCAATGATGTGCCCGCACGCCGTTATGAACCGCCAGGAAAAACGACGGATCCCCATGGTGGCTCGGTTCGTAGATCCGGTGTACCAGCGGCGGCCCAAGACCCTCGCGTCCGGCAGCGTTGTCGCCGTGGCAGGCGGCACAATTCTGGTCGAACGCGGATTTGCCGGCAAGCGCAGCAGCGGAAAGGTCGGGCACCGTCACCTCAACCATTGCCTCGCCGCTGGCCATCGGAGCGTCGCGCGGCAGCAGCCACCACACGATCAGGCCTACGACCAAAACACCAAGCAGGATGCGCACGGTCACTGACTGCGTTTCCCCGCCAGGTCGTCAATAATCGGGCAGTCGGGCTTGTCGTCACCGTGACATCGTTCCGCCAGCGCCGAGAGCGTGAGGCGCAAGGATTGCAATTCGTCGATCTTGCGATCGATCTCGGCAACCTTGTCGAGCGCCAGCGCCTTGACGTCGGCGCTTGCACGATGCCGGTCCTGGTAGAGAGACAGCAGCAGCCGGCATTCGTCGATGGAAAACCCGAGACTGCGGGCGCGCTGCAGAAAGCGCAGACGGTGCACGTCCTTGTCCGAATAGCGCCGATACCCATTGGCGCCGCGATCGGGCGTCACCAGGTCGATTTCCTCGTAGTAGCGGATGGTCTTGGGCGGAAGGCTGGTGCGTTCCGCGGCCTCGCCGATATTCATCGCGCTCTCCTGTTTGCCATGTCCGAAGCCTCAATCCAGGCGCGTTGCCCGCAACCGCAGCGCATTGCTGATGACCGAAACAGACGACAGGCTCATGGCGGCAGCCGCGATCATCGGCGACAGCAACATGCCGGTCAGCGGGTAGAGGATGCCGGCGGCAACGGGCACGCCGGCGGCGTTGTAGCAAAAGGCAAAGAACAGGTTCTGACGGATGTTGCGCATCGTCGCGTGGGCCAGCCGACGGGCACGCACGATGCCGGTCAGATCTCCCTTCAACAGGGTGATCCCGGCGCTCTCGACGGCGACATCGGCTCCGGTGCCCATGGCAATTCCGACCTCGGCCGCCGCCAGCGCCGGGGCATCGTTGACGCCGTCGCCGGCCATCGCCACCTTGTGACCGGCTGCCTGCAGCTCGTCGATCAGGTCTTTCTTGCCTTCCGGCAATACACCGGCGCGCACGTCGTCGATGCCGAGACTTGCCGCGACAGCGCGCGCCGTGCGTTCATTGTCGCCGGTCGCCATGATGACGGTCAGGCCGGCCTCATGCAGCGCCTTGATGGCGGCCTCTGTTGTCTCCTTGACGGGATCGGCAACAGCGACGATACCAGCAAGCGCGCCGTCTACCGCGACGAACATGCTTGTCTTGCCCTCCGCTGCCAGACCATCAGCCGTTTCCTCGCCCGCAGCGAAGTCCACGCCGGCATCCGCCATCATGGTGCGGTTTCCGAGGGCGACGGCTTTGCCGTCGACCTTGCCGCAAACACCCTTGCCAGTGATGGCTTCGAAATCAGCAGCGTCCGAAAATGTTATCCCGCGCGATTCGGCACCGGCAACGATCGCTTCAGCCAGCGGGTGTTCGGATCCCTTTTCGAGGGCTGCCGCCAATGTGAGGACTTCGCTATCGTCAAAGGCACCAAAGGCCGCCACATCGGTAAGCACCGGCCTGCCCTCGGTCAGCGTCCCGGTCTTGTCCACGACAAGCGTGTCGACACGGGCCATGCGTTCCAGCGCTTCGGCGTCCTTGATCAGCACACCGGCCTGGGCACCGCGACCGGTTGCGGTCATGATCGACATCGGCGTCGCGAGACCCAGCGCGCAGGGGCAGGCAATGATCAGCACCGACACGGCCGACACGATGGCAAAAACGAACGCCGGGCTTGGCCCAACGAACAGCCAGACAAAGAAGGCAAGCACCGCGACCGACACCACGGCGGGAACGAAGTAAGACGCAACCCGGTCGGCCATGCCCTGGATGGGCGCGCGTGAGCGCTGCGCCGAAGCGACCATGGCGACAATGCGCGACAGCATGGTCTCATCGCCGACCCGCGCGGCCTCGATCACCAGACCGCCATTGCGGTTGAGGGTTCCACCGGTCACCTGATCACCCGCCGACTTTTCGACCGGCACCGGCTCTCCGGTAATCATGCTCTCATCGACCGACGATCTGCCTTCGAGAACAATCGCGTCGACCGGTATCGCCTCACCCGGACGAACCCGCATGCGATCGCCCTCGACGATGTTTTCCAGCGGCGCGTCGTATTCGTCGCCATCGGGAGTGATGCGCCTTGCGGTTTTGGGCGCCAGATCGAGCAGAGCCCGGATGGCGTCACCGGTTCGCTCACGGGCGCGCAGCTCCAGCACCTGGCCGACAAAGACCAGGGCAATAATGACCACAGCCGCTTCGAAATAGACTGGCACATGACCGCCGTCCATGCGGATGTCCGACGGAAACAGGCTTGGAAAGAGCGTCGCTATGACGCTGTAGCCGTAGGCCGCGCCGACGCCGATCATGATCAGCGTCCACATGTTGAGGTTCCAGGTGCGGATCGATGACCAGCCGCGCTGAAAGAACGGAGCGGCCGCCCACAGCACCACCGGTGTCGCCAGAACCAGCTCTATCCACATCGACAGCGTTTCACCGAACCACTCACGGATCGGCAGACCGACCATCGGACCCATGGTCAGGATCAGCAGCGGCACGGCGGCACCGGCACTGATCCACAATCGCTTGGTGAAATCGACCAGCTCGTGGTTCGGTTCGTCCGAGATGCCATCCATCGGTTCCAGCGCCATGCCGCATATCGGACAGGTTCCCGGTCCTTCCTGGACAATTTCCGGGTGCATGGGGCAGGTAAACCGTGCGTCCGCCGGCGCCGCGACTTTCTTTTTGGCGTTGTTGCCAGAGACGTAGAAATAGGGATCGGCCTCGAACCGATCGTGGCACTTGGTGCTGCAGAAATGATAGTCGGTGCCCTTGTAGTCGAGCGTCGGCTTGCCGGCATCGACGGCCACTGTCATCCCGCAGACCGGATCGATGACGGTGCCTGGCTCCAGCGCCTTGGTGGCGCCATCCGGTTGATGATCGTGGTGGCCGTTGCAGGCCGTGCTGTGAACGTGCTGGTCCATCGGTTGCACCTGTCGAATGATCGCGTGCATCACGATATAGAGGTTCCAGCAACTGGAAGGTCAAGCGCAGAGTGGATCGGAGCTGGATTCCGTCAGTTTAACCCGTGTAACGCTCAATGGTCACCAGGCAGGTCTGCGCGGCGGTCGCCTGGGACAAAGCCGAAGCGGCGATATCCGTCGTCACAGCGTTGGGGTTGCCGCCCCGATCGAGATCGGCGGATCCGCCCTCGAACCAGGGACCGGTCTCCATCACCGCGACGCCCGGTCGGCACTGTTCGGACAGCCTGAGGCGGGCAAGGCAGCGACCGCGCGGCGAGGTCACGGCCACCGTTTCGCCGTCGGCCATATCCCGTCGGCCGGCTTCCGAAGGATGGACTTGTATCGATGGCGGCGCCTCTTGAGCCAGGCTGGTCTGAGCCAGCTGGCTGTGCAGAAAATGTCGCGGTTGACGGGTGAGCAGCGCAAGCTCGCCTGATGCGGCCGAGCCGATCCATTCGATTGGCTCCATCCAGGCAGGATGGCCCGGCGCATCGGCATAGCCGAAGGATGCAATGCGCTCGCTGCCAAGTTCGATGCGGCCGTTTGGCGTGGCCAGCGCGTTGGCGGTTGGGTCGCGGCGAAACTCCGCGAGATAGATCTCCGGCGTCTCGGGGAGCGGCACCCGCCAGACATTCAGGCGCTTCAATTCCTCGAAATCAGGGGCCTCGATGCCCTGGTCGGCTGCTTTTTGGTGCGATGTTCGCCACAGGTGGGCAAGCCAGGCCTGTTCGTCGCGTCCTTCGCAATAGGCGGTTTTGATGCCCAATCGACCGGCAAGATCGGAAAACGCATCGTAGTCGTTTCGCGCCTGACCCACCGGATCGATCAGTTTCGGCATGTAGAACACATGCGGGTCCCGCGACGACCCGCCGATGTCGTTGCGCTCGAGGCTGGTCGTCACGGGCAACACGATGTCGGCACGCCTTGCCGTTGCCGTCCAATGCTGCTCGTGCACGATGATCGTCTGTGGCCGCGCCCACAGGCGCTGCAGGCGGAACAGGTCCTGGGCATGGTGAAATGGATTTCCGCCGGCCCAGTAGACGAGCTGCGTCCGGGGCAGGGTGACTTCGCTGCCGTTGAAAGCAATCGTTTTCCCGGGATTTTCGAGCATATCGGCAAATCGGGCGACCGGGATCGTTGTCCCCTTTTCATTGCCAAGCCCAGGCAGGCTGGGCACCAGCCCCTTTCTCGCGCCCTGACCGACCGCATTGAGCGATCCGTAGCCGAATGTGAACCCGCCACCCGGCTCTCCGATCTGGCCGAGCATCGCGGCCAGGGCGATCAAGGCCCAGAAGGGCTGTTCGCCATGATGGGCCCGTTGCAACGACCAGCTCGCCGTCAGCATGATCCGACCCGTTTCGATCAGGTCGGCCAGCTCGTTCAGGGTTTCAATTGGCAGGTCGGCGATACCGGCTGCCCAGTCGAGCGTCTTCGCCTCGCCATCGGTTTCGCCCAGCAGATACGAAATCAGAACCTGCCCACCGCTGCAAAAGCGATCGAGAAAGGCGTGATCGGCGCGCCCGCGGCGCAGCATTTCGTGACAGAGCCCCAACATGATTGCCGTGTCGCTGCCGGGCCGCGGCGCAATCCAGCGGGCGTCCGACCCGTCTGGGATGTCGTCGGCGACGGGGCTGACAACGACAAAGCGGGTGCCGCTCCGACGCGCCCGGCGGACATGGTCGGGCATGTGGTGAAATCCGGCGCCGCCCGACGTCACGTGCCAGTTTTTGTGATTGAGGCCGCCAAACGCCACCAGGACATCGGTGTTGCCGACAATGCTGCCCCAGGCGGTCGCGGCTCCCGCGACGGCATCGTCGCTGCCCAGCACGTGTTGCAAGATGATCTGTGCGGCGCCCCAGCTGTAATTGCCCGTCTGATCGGTAAAGCCGCCGAAAGCCCCAAAAAACCGCCTGATCTGGCTGCGCGCATGGTGGAAACGTCCGGCGCTCGACCAGCCGTAGGAACCGGCAAAGATCGCGCTGTGCCCATGCTCGTCGCGGACCCGGGTCAGTTCCCTCGCGACGAGGTCCAGAGCATCGTCCCAGCTCACGGGAACCATGCGATCGCTGCCGCGAGCGGAGCCGTCAGACGCGGCCCGGTCGCGCAGCCAGCCTTCGCGGATGACGGGTTGGCTGATTCGGCTTTGTCCATGGACGAGCTCGGGCAGGGCACCGATCATGGCAGGATCGGCGCCACTGCCGGGCATGGGCGTCGCGGCAACCAGGCGACCGTTCCGGACGTCTGCCTCGAACGGCCCCCAGTGACAGAGACTGACCGGTTTCGTCATGTCAAGCGACCGCTAGCCAATCAGGTTTCGCCGCGTTTGGCCTTGCGTTCGGTAATCGTCTCGCGGTTGACGACCCAGTCGTCAGGGGCCACGTCCTCGAAGACAACATAGATATGTTCGGCATGGGCGCCGCAGTGCCGCACCAGCGTATCCGTGATCTCCAGTGCCGCTGATTTCTTCTGTTCAGCGGTGCGGCCCGAGGCCATGGTCACCTTGACGATCGGCATTGCAATCCTCCATCAAATCAGGGATAGCCCGCCATCGACCCGCAAGCATTGGCCGGTGACGTGAGCTGCTTCGTCGCTCAGGAAAAAGGCGACGGCCGCAGCGATATCGGCGGGTTTCGCGAGGCGTCGATCCGGCGTCATTTCCGCTGCGGCCTCCCAGGAACTCTGAGACAGTGCGGAATGGCCGGCGGTTTCCTTTTCGGTAAAGCCGGGCGCCACGCAATTTACCGTCACCCCATCCGCTGCGACTTGCGCCGCAAAGGTCGTGGCCAACGCCTGCAGTCCACCCTTTGCGGCTGCCGTAGCCGGAAACAGGCGACCGCCGGGCATCTGGTCGACAACAAAGGAGCTGATGGCAACAACGCGACCGCACTTCGAGGATACGAGATGCGGTAGGGCTTCGGTGATCAACTCGAAAAATGCGCCGGTCATGACCGAAAGGGAGTGATCGAGCTCCTGTCTGGACAGATCTCCCACCGGCTTGTTGAGGGCAAAGCCGGCGTTGGAAACGATCCGGTCCAGGCCACCATGGGCCGCAACGGTTTCGCTGACCAGCCGAGCGGCAACGCCGGGTTCACCCAAATCGCCTGTCTTGATGGAAGCGTCCGCTCCAAGTTGCCTCACGTCTTCGGCGACTGCTTCAAGAAGCGGTACCTTGCTGCCGTCGACACCTCCGCGTGCGTGCAGGACAAGACACTCTCCGGGCGCAGCAATGCGCCGCGCCGTGGCCGCGCCAATACCGCTCGAGGCGCCGGTGATCAGGGTGACCCGTTGTCCCATTGTTGCTAGGCCGCCTTGGCCCGGCCGTCGATCCGGTAGCCGTAGCTCCTGTCGAGCCCCAGTCGGGCGACGATGTCGAGGCCCTTCTGAAGCTGATCGCCGGTCAGCGGCTTCAAGGGTTTGCGCAGCGGTCCGGAGGGCAGACCCACGGCCCGCATCAGGCTCTTGATGGCAACGGGGTTGATCGTCGAATAGGCAAAGTGAAGCATGTCGAGATTGTGCAGATAGGCATCGCGGAAATTCTGCGCGTCCTCGGCATTTTCCCACGGCTTGGAAATCACGGCAAATTCCTTCGGGATCAGATTGCCGGTCATGTTGGCCGTTCCGTCACCGCCCAGCGACATGGTCGGAACCACCAGCCCGAGATTGGGCGAGCAACAGCACATAATGGAGATATCCGGCTTGGCCGCGCACATTTGCGCCACCTGCCCCACACGCGTGGTGCTTTCCTTAAGCACCACCATGTTTGGATGTCTGGCGAGACGCAACAAGTCGTCCCAATGGAGGTCGGTCTTCACCCGCGGCGGATTGTTGTAGAAGCCGATCGGCAATTCGACGCCATCGCAAACCTCCTCGACATAGTCGGCGATGTCCTCGTTGGCGGCGCAGATATAGGACGGCGCGGCGATGATCGCGCCGTCGGCACCCTCTCCCTTGGCGAACCGGACCATGTCGATGGTGGCTTCGGTGTTGTTACCGGAGCAGCCGTAATATTTGAGAATGCCGGGCGCTTCCATCTTGGCGGTCGCGCTGATGATCGACTTCTTTTCCTCCGGCGTGAGCATCGAAACTTCACCGGTGGAGCCCATGATCAGGACGGCCTCAGTGCCGTTTTCGGCATGGAACTGCAGCAGGGTGCGAAAGCCCTCCAGGTCGACGGAACCATCTTCGTTCATCGGTGTGACGAGGGCGACGAAGCTGCCCTTGGGTTTGATATGCGCCATGTTGCGTTTCCTCAGTTTTGATCTAGTTGGCAAAGATATTGGGGAATGCGAGCTTGGGTAGCCCCAGCACGATATCCGGGACGAAGATCGACATGATAGCGATCAGCACGGTCAGCGTGACGATCGGGATCACCGCCAGCATGGCCCGGCCAAGCGGCACGTCGCCGATCTGCGACGCTATCAGCAGACAAATACCGTAGGGCGGCGTGATCAGACCGACCGACAGGACAATGGTCGACAGCACGCCCATGTGAACCGGGTTCATGCCGGCAGTGTCGCCCAGCCCCTGGATGATCGGCAGGAAGATCAGGACTGCGGAGATCGGATTGAGCACCGTCCCGATCATCAACAGAAAGCCGATCAGGAGAAGCATGATCCCGACCGGATGGCTGGTCTGCGCGGTGATGAAGTCGACAACGATATCGGCAGCGCCGAGAAAGGCGATGAGCCAACCGAAGATGCCGGCGCCCGCCACGGTGAACAACGGGACGGAAAATTCCAGCGTGGCCCGAGTCAGATGACCCGGCAGCTCTCGCAGCGGCACGTCGCGATAGACGATGAAGGTCAGCACCAATGCCCAGGCGACGGCACTGATCGCCGCTTCCGTGGGCGTAAACAGGCCGGCAATCACGCCGCCCAGCACGAAGACCGGAATCAGCATGGCGGCGGCGCCGCGCCATACCGCCTTGCCGAGTGCCCGAACGCCCGGAAACGGATTGGACGGATAGCCCTCGCGCACGGCCATGACGTAAGCATAGGCCATCATGGACAAGCCGATGATGAAGCCGGGAACGACGCCGCCCAGGAACAGGGCGCCGATGGAGACATTGCCGAAGGCGCCGTAGACAATCAGGATGATCGACGGAGGGATGATCACTCCGAGTGTCGAGGACGCGGCGGTCAGCGCCACCGAAAAGGCCGGACTGTAGCCGGCTTTCTTCATCGCCGGGATCAGGATCGAGCCGACGGAGGCGGTGTCGGCGGCGGCCGACCCGGACAAGGACGCGAACACCATCGACACGAAGACGTTGACCTGGCCGAGGCCGCCCCGCACGTGGCCGACCGAGGCATTGGCCACATCCAGCAAGCGGCCGGTGATCGACCCGGCATTGAGGATGCGGCCGAGAAACATGAAAAACGGCACCGCCAACAACGTGAAACTGTCGATGTTAGAATACATCTGATTGATCACCGAGGTCAGCGGCAGGTCTTCCCACAGGATGACGGCAACCGACGACAGGATCAGCGAAAAGCCGATATTGACGCGAAAGGCGACAAGCACGAAAAACCCGCCTAATAGCAAGACCAGCGGGTTCATCGGCGCAGGCTCGCGAGCGTGTTTTCCAGAAGAAACAGAGCCATGCAGGCCCCGCCCAGCGGGATCGGCAAAAAGAACCAGAACTCGGAAATGCCGAGAGAAGGCGATGTCCGGTTGAGACCGATCTCGGTCATCAGGGCGCCATTGCGAACGAGAACGTAGATCACGATGGCCGACGCCAGGATCGGGACAATCACCGGCAAAAGGTTGAACGGTCCGGACTGCGGCCAGATATCGACCACGTAGTGCTGTCCCTTTCTGAACGCCAGCGCGGCGCCGACAAAGATGCACCAGGAAAACAGCAGTTGGGCCAGATCGAGCGTCCAGATCATCGGCACCTGAAGAATGTTGCGGGCAACCACCTGGATGAAGACCACAAGGATGAGCCCGGCGAACAGTCCCGCAAGGACGGTGCCGAACAATCTCTCCAGAACGCTGTTCAAGCGAACCAGCATGGGTGCATTCCGAATGGTAATCCGATCGGGATCGGTGGTTGCGCGCAATGGTGCGGCGGCCGAAACCGCCGCACGTGGATGCTTAGTTACCGCTGATGGCGGCCATGGCGGGCTCCAGCCCCAGCTCCGTGGCAAGTGACGCCTGAAGCGGGCCAAGGGCCGCCTTGAATTCGGCGACATCCGGATTGGTGACGGTCACGCCATGCTTGGACTTGAGCGTTTCAACCAGTTCTGTCTCGTATTTGCGCGCCATGTCGATGCCGAGAACCGAGGCTTCAGCCGCCACTTCCAGAAACATCTTCTGCTGCTCCGGTGTCAGCTTGTCCCAGGCCCGCTGGCTCATGGAGATGTGGTTGACCTGGATCGTGTGCCCGGTGAGCGCCAGGTAGGGAGCAACCTCATAGAGCTTGGAGCCGGTGTAACCGGGGATCGAGCTTTCAAGCGCTTCGGCCACGCCGGTCTGTACTGCAGCATAAAGTTCACCCCAGGCAACGGTCACCGGCAGGGTTCCGAGTTCCGCCCAGGTCTTGGAAATCATCGGCGACGGCGGCGTGCGCATCTTGAAGCCCGAGATATCGCCCAGCTTGTTGACCGGACCCTTGGCGTTGGAAAGGTTGCGCGTGCCGGAACCGCCGAGCGCCAGAAGCTGCATATTCAGCGAATGGTCGCCATAGGCCTTCTTGAAGTAATCTTCAGCCGGCGTTCCCGGTCCGACCCGCTCCATCAGATCGTCGAAACCGGCGAACAGGTAGGGCATGGAAAAGACCTGGTATTCCGGCACCTGTTTGACGGCATTGTTGGTCGAGCTGATCATCAGATCGATGGTGCCCAGTCCCATTTCACCGATGACGGCCGGATCTTTTCCGAGTTGTCCGGCATCGAACACCTTGATTTCGATTGCACCATCGGACCGCTTGGCGATCTCTTCGGCCATGAAATTGGCCATGTCGTTGTACGGATGAGGCGATTTGACGAGCGTGTGCAGTCGCATCGTCGTGTCCGCGGCCATCGAGACGGTCGTAGCCATCATCACGGCAAGCGCCGACGCCGCCAGTTGTTTCCATGCTGCCATCATTCATCTCCCTGTTTTTGTTCCTTGCCCGGAAGCGGACCAAGGATTCTTGATCCGACACATTCCGTCAAATGCCGAAAGAGTGGCTATTGATCCATCTTGGTTATGTGTGAGCCCCTTCCAGTCCGGTCTCAACTGGTGAGATGATGGTCGTGCATGACACCAAGGGCAATGTCGGCAATGTCGTTTGCCAGAACCGATGATCGGGCGCCAGCCGGTTTGATCAGCTTGAATTCGAACGGGATGCCGGGCCCGAAGGGAACAACGGAGATCTCATCGGAGCCGAAATATTCCGCCGTCAGAGCATCGATGACCGTGATCCCCAGTCCCTGAGCCGCCAGCAGGCAGGCCGCATAGGATGGCTGGGCCTCGACCAGGATTTTCGGGCGCACGCCGGCATTGCGGAACACCTGCCCCAGCCACTGTGCGGTATCGGTCTGGTAGGACAACGACACGAAGGCCTCGCCATCGAGATCCTCCGGCCGCAATACCCTGCGGTCGGCCAGGTGGTGACTGGAGGACATCACGCAGACACAGTCCACGTGCCAAGCCCCAAGGACCTCGATTTCCGGGCGGTCGATCGACAGGTGGCCGATGCCGAGATCGAATTGACCCGATCCGATCAGGTCGCCGATGCGGGGCGAGGTATGAACGTCCAGGGTGGTCTTCACCGTTGGATGTTTCTCCGCGATTCGGCCGACGATGGTTGGAGCGACCGACAAGGCCAATGCCGGCATGACCGTCATGCGCACGTGTCCCCTGCGCAATTCACGGATCTCCTCGGCCGCACCGGCAATGCGATCGAGCCCGATGAAAAAGGTGTCGACCTCGCGTTTGAACTGGTGCGCCTCGGGCGTCGGTTTGACCGCGCGGCCGCTGCGTTCGAACAAGGTAAGCCCGGTGGCTGCCTCCAGACCGGAGATCATGCGGCTAACAGCCGGCTGGGAGATGTTCAGCATCTCGGATGCCCGGTTGATGCCGCCATGGTTCATCACCGCGCGGAAAACCTCGATCTGGCGCTCCTTCATGGTTGCACTTTCTTGCTTGCATTCCCGTTATGTATCGCGGTCAAAATAGACCATCATGCTATGCATTCAAATCCGCTGACAGGAGAGCGATCTGGAGCTCTACTGCTCCCTGTTTTCCGACTTGGCCATGCTGGCGCATTGGTGGGCGCATGGATTCGGTCCTTGGACGCTCACCGTCGACCGCAGCACGATCGGAATTGGCGGCTTATGCCACAAGTCAGGCTTTGCCGGCATGAACGTCTCCTACCACATCGGCCCGGCCCATTGGGGCGGCGCCACGGAAGTCGTCAATGCGGCCGTGCGCATCGCTTTCAGGGATCTTGCCGACCGTTTACGGGCTGGTGCGGCCGGTCCATGCGGCCTCGATCGCGGTTCTGCGCAAATGCGCCCGGCCCTTCGGGATTGCTTCAATCAACCCATGATAGGCTCTAGTGCGCCTCGTCCCAATTGTCGGCGGCGCGGGCGTCGACTTGCAGCGGAACTTTCATCGCCACTGCCGGCATGGCGGCGTTCTGCATAATGTCGGTGACCAGCGCGATCGTCGGCTCGACCTCGGCATCGGGCACCTCGAAGACCAGTTCGTCGTGCACCTGCAGCAGCATGCGCGCGGTTAGCCCAGCCTGTTCCAGTGCCGGATCCATCTTGACCATGGCGCGCCGGATGATATCGGCAGCCGAGCCCTGGATCGGCGCGTTGATGGCGGCGCGCTCGTTGAAGGAACGGGTATGCGGGTTTGACGACACGATGTCCGGATAATGCGCGCGGCGACCGAAGATCGTCTCCACATAGCCATGTTCGCGGGCATAGGCCTTGGTCGAATCCATGTAGTCCTTGATGCCGGGGAAGCGCTCGAAATAGGTCTTGATATAGTCGCTCGCCTCGGAGCGCGGAATGCCAAGCTGGTTGGCGAGACCGAAGGCCGAAATGCCGTAGATGATGCCGAAGTTGATCGCCTTGGCGCGGCGGCGCACTTCCGGCGGCATGTCCTTGACCGGGACGCCGAACATCTCCGAAGCGGTCATGGCGTGAATGTCGAGGCCGTCGGTAAAGGCCTGTTTCAGCGCATCGATATCGGCGACATGGGCGAGCACCCGCAATTCGATCTGCGAATAGTCGGCCGAGACCAGCTTGGTCCCTTTCTCGGCCACGAAGGCAGCGCGAATCTTGCGACCCTCGGCGGTGCGGATCGGGATGTTCTGCAGGTTGGGGTCGGATGACGACAGCCGGCCGGTGGTGGTCGACGCCAGGGCGTAGGATGTGTGGACGCGCTGGGTTTCCTGATTGATGAAGCCGGGCAGGGCATCCGTATAGGTCGACTTCAGCTTGGTGAGCTGCCGCCATTCGACAATCTTGCGCGGGAACTCATGCCCCTCGGCGGCCAGTTCCTCCAGCACCTGGGCGGAGGTCGACCATTGACCCGTCTTGGTCTTGGAGCCGCCGGGCAGGCCCATCTTGCCGAACAGGATTTCGCCGAGTTGCCGCGGCGAGCCGATGTTGAACTCTTCGCCGGCCAATTCCTGGATTTCGGCTTCCAGTGCCGCCGCCCCTTGGGCGAAATCGCCTGACAGCCGCGATAGGATCTGGCGGTCGACGCTGATGCCGCGCTGCTCCATGCAGGCGAGCGTCGGCACCATCGGCCGCTCAAGCCGCTCATAGACCGAGACCAGTCCGTCCGCGGCAAGCCGCGGTTTGAGCACCTGCCAAAGCCGCAGGGCGATATCGGCGCATTCGCCGGCATAGGCCGTCGCCCGCTCGACATCGACATATTCGAAGGTCACGGCAGACTTGCCGCTGCCGGTCAGATCCTTGAGCACCATCGGCTTGTAACCGAACCAGCGATCGGACAGCGCCTCGAAATTCTGGCTGCCGCGGCCGGCGTCGAGCGCATAGGAAATCAGCAGCGTGTCGTCGAGAGAGACGAAATCGATGCCGTAGCGACGGGCGATCAGCCAATCCTGCTTCAGGCCGTAACCGACTTTGAGAACGGATGGGTCTTCGAGCAGGTGCTTCAGGCGTGCAAGCCCGTCGTCAAAGGGCAATTGGTTTTCGGCAAGGCCACCGGCCAGAAGATCTTCGCCGGCCCGGTGGGCCAGAGGCACATAGGCTGCCCTGACGGGACCGGCTGCCAGCGACCGCGCGTCCTGCGGCTGAAAGGCCAGCGAGAAGCCGGCGATCTCCGCCTGCATGGCATCTGTCGAATTGGCCGCGATTTTAACCGCAACAAAGCCGGTCTCGCGAGCCTCTGCGATGAAGGCGTCGAGGTCGGCGATGCTGCCTAGACAGTCATATTTGCCGGTATCGATGCTCGTCTTCGTCGCCGCCTTGACGCGGGCCTCGACCAGGTCCTGCGGCGTCCAGCCGTCGGACCGTCCGCCCTTGGCGGATGGCGCGGGCGTATCACCGAAATCGAGATCCGGGCCGCGCGCCGCACCACCCCATTCGACATCAACGGTCGTCGCATCGACCGCCGCAGCATCTGTTTCGGTCGCCTCTGCGACCCGCCGGATCAGCGAGTTGAACTCCATCGTCTTCAAAAAGGCGATGAGTTTCGGCCCGTCCTGCGGCTCCAGCTTGAAACTGCCGAGATCTTCGACCACCGGCGTGTCGGTTTTCAGCGTCACCAGTTCCCGCGACAGGCGAGCCATGTCGGCGTTGGCGATGATGTTTTCGCGGCGCTTGTTCTGTTTGATCTCGCTTGCGCGCTCGAGCAGCGTGTCGAGATCGCCATAGGTTTCGAGCAGCTGAGCGGCGGTTTTCGGGCCGATGCCGGGGATGCCCGGAATGTTGTCGGTCGAATCGCCGGTCATCGACTGCAGATCGATCATCATTTCCGGCGGTACACCGAATTTCTCGATCACTTCCGGTGCGCGGATCTGCCGGTCCTTCATGGTGTCGTACATCGACACCCGGTCAGTGACGAGCTGCATCAGGTCCTTGTCGGACGAGATGATGGTGGTCTCGGCTCCGGCGGCTTCCGCCTGCCTGGCATAGGTGGCAATCAGATCGTCAGCTTCGTAGCCTTCGAGCTCGACGCAGGGCAGGTTGAAGGCGCGCGTCGCTTCGCGAATCAGCCCGAATTGCGGAACCAGATCTTCCGGCGGCGCCGAGCGGTTGGCCTTGTATTCGGGAAAGAGCTCCTTGCGGAAGGTCTTGGCCGAATGATCGAAAATCACCGCCAGGTGGGTTGGCGTCGCGCCGACGGAGGTGTCGCGGGCGTCCGACAGCAGCTTCCAGATCATGTTGCAGAATCCGGATACGGCGCCGATCGGCAGGCCGTCTGATTTTCGGGTGAGCGGCGGCAGCGCGTGATAGGCCCGGAAGATGTAGCCGGACCCGTCGATGAGAAACAGATGATCGTCCTTGTTCATGGTGAGAAGGGATAGCGCAGCGGTCGGGCGAGGTCTATGGCGATCACCGCAGCCCACTGACATTTGCGGGCGGTTGACGGCAAGTGGTTGATATCGCGACCCGGGCGTTGATCCCTCCGCCGCAAAAATCTAGTGTCCTGACACCAGGCTTTGGCCAACCCTCGTCAGCGGCGCCGAAACGCGAAAGACCAAGCTCATGTCGAAATCCATCTGTCTTATCGGCGCGCCGGTGCAGACCGGTGCCAGCCAACCGGGATGCCTGATGGGGCCGGACGCATTGCGGACCGCCGGAATCGGGCCGGTTCTGGAAAAACTCGGCAACACGGTCACGGATGCAGGCAACCTTGCCGCTGAGAGCGGCCCGCCGATTCCTCATCCCAATGCTTCGATCCGTTATCTGTCCCAGACAGTCAGCTGGGCGAAGGCGATATTCGAAGCCGGGGTTCAGGCCACCGAAAACAGCCATTTTCCGGTGTTTCTGGGCGGCGATCACAGCATTGCCATGGGCAGTGTCCCGGCCATTTCGCGACATGCCGCGCTGTCCGGAAAAGCCCAGTTCGTGCTGTGGCTGGATGCCCATCCGGATTTCCACACGCTCGACAGTACGGAAAGCGGCAACCTGCACGGCTTGCCGGTCGCCTATTTCACCGGCCAGGCCGGCTTCGATCCGGTCTTTCCGAATGTCGAAGCGCCGGTCGATCCGAAAAATGTCTGCATGCTCGGCATTCGCTCGGTCGACGGTGGCGAGCAACAGGGGCTGGGCCGCACGGGGGTGACCGTGCACGATATGAGGGACATCGACGAACACGGATTTGCCCGTTTGCTGAGGAATTTCCTTGAGAAGGTCGAGGCGGCCGACGGCGCCCTGCATGTCAGCCTCGATGTCGACTTTCTCGACCCGGACATCGCGCCGGCGGTCGGCACCACGGTGCCTGGCGGCGCCACCTTTCGCGAGGCGCATCTGGTGATGGAGATGCTGTGCGACAGCGGCCTGGTCACGTCGCTCGATGTGGTCGAGCTCAACCCGTTCCTCGACGAGCGCGGCCGAACCGCCAAACTGATGGTCGACCTGGTCGCCAGCCTGTTCGGCAAACGGGTCATGGACCGGCCAACGCGGTCTTACTAGGATCGATCCATCAATATCATTGTTTTGCGATAACCGGCTGGCAAAGCCCTCCGCTTCGCGGCAATCAATTGTTTCTTCGAACGATCAGGTAGGACCCGACGACGAGAACCATGGCGCCTGCCATGCTAAGCGTCGAGATCGGATCCGTTTCAAACAATCCGGGATAGAGAGATACAGTCAGCTGGGCAAAACCCAACGCGATCAGCGGGACGGTAGACAGGACGGCGCTGATTTTTGTGGCTTCCCAGTGCTGCAGGGCTTCTGCGTAACAGCCGACCGCACCGAGAGTGGTGACAACGCAGAACAGAAGAAGGGCTATGCTCGTCCAACTCAAGTCCATCACCTGAGGGATGTTCTCTACGGTAATGGGCAGCATGACGACGGTGCCAACACCGAAGACCAATATGGAAATCTGCAGGGAACTGAATTTCACCAGCAGTTGTTTTTGTGCCAGGGAGTAGGCGGCCAACGCAGCGGCTGAAAACACGAGTATGAGAACACCCAGCGAATACTCGGTAAAGGACGTGAACAACGCGTTCAGCCGATCGTGAAAAAACATCACTAGACCAGTAATAATCGCAATCAGGCCGACGACCTGGACGCCAACGAATCGCTCCCTGAAGATGAATATGCCGCCCAGGATCACGAAGACGGCGTTGAGCTGGATCAGAAGCTGGGCGGGGCCTGGCCCGATGATATCCAAGCCCAGCACGTAGGTGATGTAGTTTATACACAGTCCAAGACAGGTGATCGCCAGGAGCAGCGCGTATTTGCCGTCAAGACGTCTCAGATTTGGGAGCCCATTCCTCACCGACAAAAACACGAGCAGAACCAAAAACGCCAGTACAAGGCGGTACCATGTGATGGTGTAGGCATCCATGACGCCCACGAGCACCTTCAGCGCGGTGGGGAGTATGCCCCACAGAAGCGCTGCCGTTAGCGTCAGGATCAGTCCAAACTTCCAGCGGCCGCTTGTGGTGTGGATACTGTTGGCCTTCTGTTCGTGATCGTTCGGCAGGGCGTTTTCTGTCGACGTGGTGCTCACCTGCGAATCCCCTCTTTCTCGCAACAACAACAGCACGGCTGTTTGTGCTATCCGGCGCGCGCCTGGATGGTGTGCCGGATTTCCAGGCAACGGCTGCAAAAGTCGTTTTTTGTATTCGGTAAAATCCCGAGCAAGCGTCCCGGGAGATGGGTTTCAGGAGCGACTCGCGGGCTAGGCACGCGAAGTCGACAGTCCCGACCCGGCGCAGTTTGTCCTCTCAAGAACCTCCCGCGCCACAATTGGGTGCGGCCCCTCAATCCTTGATTGCAACGGTTCCAAAGTCAAAAACCGATTTTCGAACTGGCCGATGCCAAAACGGCACCAATGACCGGGACACCTGAGTCCTACGGATGGACGGTCATGGTCTGAAGCCGTCACAACCTAAGTCGCGCCCGCGTGGCTCCACATCTCGCGATGTTTTTCGCCAATGAAATTCGGCGACACTGGTCGAGTCTACACTTGATGTGCCACTTTTAAGTTGTGTTAAGGGCGCCGCAACGTATCCAAGATGCTATCGATCTCCGATGATATCAGCGGGCAATGACCGGGCGAACTTGGTCCGCTTCGGTACCTATCTGCGTGTCTGCCACCGGTCGGAAAACTAGGGAGTTCAACAATGGCTGGTATTGTTGACGTCTGGATGGGTGCCCTTAAGACCCAGATCCACCAGGCCGATGTCCTCTCGGTTCGATCTTTGCACCAAAATGCGATCAGCTGTTTCGGAAATTGCACCGTGCATTTGGTGGTGAACAAACAAGCCGAGGAGTCCGTTGAGTGTGCCCTGGCGGCAGTCAACGACTACTGCGAACAGATCGAGACGCCGAGACTGTATCCCAACGCAGTGTTGGAATTGGATCGGATAACGGCTGAAACCCTAGAGATGGTCCAATCCGCGCATGACGTCCTTTCCAACTGCAACCCAATCAGCGCGCCCGAAATCTGGGTCTCTTCTGACGCTCGCTCGCGGAGAACTGAATGCAAATAGTCGAACTCACGGTTTCGCGGACTTCCTCACTGGGATGGGATTACTTGCCGATTTCGTGGGGTTTTCGCTTCTCGCTCGCGACCTAATGTCAGCCTTTCAGAGCGAGAGGAAGGCTTGGGACCTCGTCACCGGGATACGGAAAAACAACGCCAAAACTGCTGGGCGATCGTTTCTTGGTACCACACCCGAAGAGGCGTCTCAGAGAAACAAGTCCTTTGAGGATCGTATTAATATCGAGGTGCATGAATTCGAGACCGAGATTCTGCGTAGGACTTTACGAGTGGGCATCGGTATCGCATTGGTTTTATCCGGCTTCGTTTTGCAGTGTGTGGGGGTGGTGTTCCCATACTTACCGAATTAGGTTGGCCCATTGTTGGTGTTTCATCAGCGCGTTCTTGGCTTCTGCGCGCGAACTCGATGGCAGCTGTGGCCGATCACCGAATTGAGCCCGAAACCATCCTAGCCGCACAATTTGACGAGCTAACATCATAGTTTGGTGTGGTGGACGCAAGGTCCAAGGCACGCTGCCAATCAGACGCGAATCTTATGGACAAATATCCGCATTACTATATGAATTTATTGAATATTTTCCAAAATTGGCTTGCGTCTAGTGTATCCGTCGTGGTTCTATTTCAAGCGGCCACCGTGGACTCCTCACCCCATTTTGGACAAGCGGATTGGCCACTCCTGAAGGAACCTAGTCCGGCTCTAGATTGCTCTTGAGGTGCGGATCGGAGCCCAATCATTTGTAGCTAAGCTTGTGGCTCCGGTCTGCTGTTTTATGGAACGAGAAGAAGCTGGTGTTATTGAATATCGAACTGAATGCCCGTGGGCCTATGACGGAGCCTTTGAGGTTTGCAAGGGCCTCCACCGACTTGTTCTGCCCTGTCTGTTGTTTGCGATCTTCTTCGATTGGGCGGTGCTCGATCCCACCGATGTCGGCTGGCTGATCAAAGGTGATTTGGGGGCCCACTTTGTCGGTTGGACGGCGTTTCAACACGATGCCTGGCGATGGCCAATCGGGTATTCCGAACTGATCGCCTACCCGACCGGTATGCCGCTGACAGCAACTGACAGCAATCCGTTAATGGCGGTCCCGCTCAAACTGCTGTCACCGCTGATGCCGGACTATTGTCAGTTTATCGGGATCTGGTATCTCCTGTGCCTTCTGCTTTCCTACAATATTGCGCTCAACCTGTTGACCTGGTTGAGCGGTCGGCCGGTGCCGGCCGCATTGGCAGCTGTGATTCTGATAACGGCACCCTATTTCTTCTTGCGCGTGGAGCACGATACCCTGATGGCCCAATGGTTGATCCTCGCTTCATTTTCAATCTTTCTTCGGCCGAATTCCGATTTTCGCGCCATCGCCAAATATGCCGGTGTAACCGGGCTTTCCATGGCGGTGCACCCCTATTTCATGCCCATGACCTTTGCGGTGGCGGGCATGGACATGGTGCGGCGGGCCTATCGTCGTTACCAGCGGCGGAAGCCCTTCGTTCCGACGCTTCGCTTTCTGGCCGCCGGCCTGGCTGTGCTTCTGGCCGTGACCATCCTTGTTAGCTGGATCCTGGGCATATTGAGCCTGGAAACCACCGGAAAGCACATCGGCATTTTCACCATGGACCCATTGGCCTGGTTCAACGGCTGGGGAGCATCGGCATTTCTTCGCGGTTGGGGCGTTGGCGAAGGTCAGTATGAAGGCGCTCAATACCTCGGAGCCGGTGCGTTGATCGCGGTGATCTCAGCTGCCATGGCCTGGACAACCGGTCTGGCCCGTCCACCCGAAACTGTCGTTCGCAGCCTGCCCTGGCTGTTGCCCGCTGTGATCGTTCTTGCAGTGATAGCCATTTCACCCGTGGTGAGGGTTGCCGGCCACACGCTGGTTTCGGTCAACGTATTCGACTGGCCTGTCATCGGGACCGTGCTTTCTATGTTCCGGGGCTCTGGCCGGTTCGGCTGGCCGGCGAGTTACCTGGTTGTGCTGGTTGCCCTGTCTCTTTGGTTGTCTATACACTCTCGGGCGGTGGGTCCTCTGTTGACACTGCTCGCCTGCCTGCAAATCTCAGACCTGCTACCGATCGCAAGTTACACGCGACAAGTGACCCAATCACGTGAAGTCCGTCTGGAAGCGCTCGCAAGCTCCGATAAATGGGAAATACTGATCGAGTCTGCCGCGCGGGTTCACATTTCACCGGGTACCGCAAATCTTGTCATGCTTGAGCTTGCCTACCTGACAGTCGGTCGCGGGAAATCGGTGAACAGGTCCTACTATGCTCAGGACATTCGCACGGCTCTCCAGGCCGCGGCCAACGAAGAGGCGCACGCCAGGCTGCGTGGCGGCGAATTCGAAGATGGCGTTCTTTACGTTCTCAACCCTTCCGATATTCCCTTTTTGCTCAACGGTTCGGCAGATAAGTTGGAGCGTTTGCGCCAGCTTGACGGGCTCCTTGTTGTCACGCCCGGTACAGACCTGGTGCTGGAGCGCCCCGATGTTCCCTACCATGCAGCATCGAGCACACGCTCGCTTTACGACACCGTCGACGGGTGCAAACAGGACTGTGCCATTGTCATCAGCGTGCGGGACGAAGCGACCGCGGCATTGCCACCAGAGTTTGCTGGTCTCATCGATCAACGGGGCGGCAAGTTGGGGACGCTTGGGTATCGAGGTTCCTATGCCGTAATTCTCAAGGACGGGCGCGTGGTGGAAGAAGCCATCGCCCAAGCAGGCGACGTGACCTTGAAAGCGGAACTTTTCGGCCAAACCGTCGACGTGATGAGCGGTGGCGGCAATGGTTCCAACTGGTCGTCTATCAACGTCAACGGTCGTGAAATGTCGCCTAATAGACGTGGCATCAATCTGTTGCGCATCGGCCCGTCCGGCGTTTCGGGGATCAATGCCTACGATACCTATGCGGATCCGGAGGCAGCTTTGGTGCCCTGATCGGGTCACAAAAGCGTTCGAACTCTGGCGCCGTTTGAGCCGTTATCAGCGTGGAGTTCACACTACCCGATGTCAAAAAATCAAAAACCGGGTGGCACGCTAGGCGCGATCTGATTCAACTCAACCGTTCGTCGGTGTGTGACGGTCTGGTCAAGTCCACGACCGACTCGGTCCCAACAGGTCGATTGTCACCGAACTTTCACATAAGCGATTCGAAAGATTCGCTTTTTTTGAAATTTTTTCTGCCGGCCCCACAACGCCAATCCGACGGCGAATCGTCGGCGCCGAATCGCTCTGCAATGCTGCCCGGTCTCACGGGCCGGTTAACAAATGTGACGGTGTTTGAAAGGCTTATGAATAATTGTTGCGGAGGCTGACGAAGGGTGACCGCGAAAAGCGGCGGCGAGACTCAGTCTGACTCACGGCATGTGTCACGCAGTCGTGAGCCGAAATCGGGCAATCATGTCCTTGAATTGCCACATTCATCGGACCAAATCGGGTGTACCGGCAACAAAATGCCGATGTCTGGCGAGAGGCATGTCCCCCGCCACGCCGGACATGAGCGGCGACCTCATCCCCCCCTCTCCGGGTCGCCGCTCACATCCCCAACGCCACCGTGACTAGTCCCCTCCAGCCACGGTGGCACTTTTTTGTCCAGCTTTCCAAACACGATTTGTGGTGCAACCGGCACCGCACGAATCGGCACGCAATCGTGCACTTGCACCCCGGCGGACTCCCTCTATGGTGCGGCCACCGTTACCCAGGGAGTACCGAATGGCCGATCTCGAAACCGTGCTTACAAAGGCAGACAGCAATCTTGACGCCAGCCTCCAGCGGCTGAGCGAACTGGTGCGCATCAAATCGATCTCCACCGATCCTGCCTATGCCGCGGATTGCCGCAGGGCGGCCGAATGGCTGGTTGCCACCCTGACCGAAATTGGTTTCGACGCCAGCGTGCGCGACACACAGGGCCATCCCATGGTCGTCGGCCACCATGACGGACCGGATGGCGCGCCGCACGTGCTGTTTTACGGCCATTACGACGTACAGCCTGTCGATCCGCTGGATCTTTGGACGAACGATCCGTTCGATCCGGCAATCCGCGAGCTTCAGCCTGGCCGCAAAGTCATCACCGGCCGCGGCACCAGCGACGACAAAGGCCAGTTGATGACCTTCGTCGAAGCCTGCCGCGCCTACAAGGATGCCACCGGTACATTGCCGTGCAAGGTCAGCATCCTGTTCGAGGGCGAGGAGGAGTCCGGGTCGAAATCACTGAAACCCTTCCTCGACGCAAATCTGGAAGAACTGAGAGCCGACATGGCGCTCGTCTGTGACACCGGCATGTGGGACGCCGAAACTCCGGCCATCACGGTCAGCCTGCGCGGTTTGACGGGCGAGGAAGTGACCGTCAAGGCGGCGAGCCGCGATCTGCATTCCGGCCATTTCGGCGGCACCGCGGCCAATCCGATCCACATTCTGACAAAAGCGCTCGGCGCCATTCACGATGATACAGGCCGCGTCACCATCCCGCATTTTTACGACGGCGTGGCCGAAACGCCGGACGACATCAAAACCATGTGGGAGGGGCTCGGTCGCACAGCGGAGAATTTTCTCGGCGAGATCGGCCTGTCGATCCCGTCGGGTGAAAGCGGCCGGTCGGTTCTTGAACAGACCTGGGCGCGGCCAACCGCGGAGGTCAACGGCATCACCGGCGGTTACACCGGCGAAGGCTTCAAGACGGTGATCCCCGCAGAGGCCTCGGCCAAAGTGTCGTTTCGGCTTGTTGGCGACCAGGACCCGCATGCGGTGCGGGCCAATTTCCGCGAATTCGTGCGCGCCCGCATTCCGGCCGACTGCTCGGTGGAGTTTGCCGAACATGGCACATCGGGCGCCATTCGCTTGCCGTTCGATTCTCCGGCGCTGGCCAAGGCCAGCGCGGCGCTCGAGGCCGAATGGAGCAAGCCGGCCGCGATCATCGGTATGGGCGGCTCGATCCCCATCGTCGGCGACTTCCAGTCGAAGCTCGGCATGGATTCGCTGCTAGTCGGCTTTGCGTTGGAGGACGACTGCATTCACTCCCCCAACGAAAAATACGACCTGCGGTCCTTTCACAAGGGCATGCGCTCCTGGGTGCGTATCATGAACGCACTGGCCGACTGATGGTGATTCATGCCACTCGCTCGGCGCGGATCACCGCGCCGGCCAGGTGTCCCTGCCGCAGCACGTCGCGCAAACCGGCATAGAGACCGCGCACCCGGGCAAAGCCTTCCGGCCCGGCAAGGGCCTCCATGTCGGACCGCTTGCCGTCAATGCGGGTGACCAGTGCCTCGTACCAGCGTACATAGTCGGCATCGATGCGGTCGACACCCGTTACCTCCCAGCCAGAGGCCGCGAGGCAGGGCTCGATGTCGGCGACTGCGATCGGATTCGGCAGAAAGGGCTTATCGCCCTCGCGGATGGCATGGTCACCGTAATCCCCCGGGTCTGCATAATCGAACACCGTCAAGGTGGCACCATCGCGCGCGGTGGCCGCCAGCGATGACAACGCGGCGTGGTGATCGGTCATTGCGTAGAGCACATTGAACATTGCGACCGCATCGAAACCGATGTCGAAGCGACCGGAAAGATCGGTAATGTCAGCCGCCTCGAAACGCACGCCCGGATGGGCAGACCTGGCCCGTTCGATCGACTGTGCCTCGACATCGATGCCGGTGACCTGGCCCCAGCCATGCTTCTGCAGATAGGCGGCGGTGCCGCCGCGCCCGCAGCCCGCATCGAGCAGCCGACGATCGGAATCGCGTGGCATCGGCGCCATGGCGATCTCGATTGGCTCCTCTTCGCCCGCATGGGCGTAGTCGCCATCGCGCACCAGCGCCAGGAGCTGCTTGCCGAGATAGGAATTCATCGTAAAGGTTGCTGTCACGGTCCGCCCTCCGAAATCATCGCCACCTGGACGCTCATTACGAGCGACCTGTGTCGAAGACATGGCGCTTCGATGTCAGCTTTCGGATTTCAATCGTGCCCAGGCCGGACGTTCGAACAGGAAGCGGCCAAGACCAGTGGTCTCGATCAGAACGAAAAGAATGACCGGTCCGAGCACCGCGGCAATCCATACCAACAGCGAGATCGTGCCGACATCGGAGATGATCCCAAGTTTGAGAAGCACGGCACGGGTAATGGCCATCGGCAGGAAAAAGGCAAGGTAGATGACGATCGAATGGGCGCCGCACCAGCGGATGGCGCCGAGCCAGTGCCGATACGCCAGCACCGAACTGAGCGCAACGAGGGCGGCCGATCCGACCAGGCCAAGCAGCAGCGAGACGACGGGCATCATGGAGAACGGCAGCTCTTCCACTCCAGCAGAGACCGCGTACGGTGCCGGCAGCGCTGCCAGCGGGATGTCGATATTGGTCAACCACCAGGTGATCGCGATCACGGCGGCGGTCGCGATCAGCGCGACGGCCGCATGCTTGCCGGCCCAGGCCGCCAGTTGGAAGGCGCGCGGGGCAAAGGCATAGCCGAGGTAGAACCACAGGAAATAGCTGGCGAATTCGTCGATCACCACGGCGCCGGTGTGCACTGGCAGAACCTGCAGCAGCACGGCGGCGGCCAGCATGATCGGCGGCGCGATCATCCGCGTCAGCCGGGCGACGACATAAAACACCGGCAGGATATAGATGAACCACAACGTGCCGAAGGGCTGGATATAGGACAGGAGGTAGGTCGCGGCGGCACCCGACACCCCTTCTTCCTCCACCATGCCCGGTGCCTTGAACACGAACTGGATGCTGAGCCAGAGCGCATAGAAATAGACAAAATGCAGAACCTTGCGGTCGAAGAACCGGTTCAGCGGTGCGTCGATTCCGCGCATCAAAAACAGGCCTGAGGCCAGGAAGAAGGCCGGCATGCGCAGGGGCTGTGCCGTGGCGACGAAGGCATGCATCCAGCCTTCGGACCCGACAGCCTTTTCAACGCCAAGCACCGAATGCATCATGACGACGAGCAGAATGCAGAAGCCCTTGAGATAGTCGACCCAGTCGACCCGGCCCGATTCGATGCGGACATAGTCGGCCGAGTGTGCGGCGGCAACGGCGACGGGGTGGCGGGAGACGAGGTTCATGGGCTCATAGGCTCGATTTCGGTCCCACAGTAAAGCCTCATTCGGTGGGAACGGTTAATGTCACCGGTTAATGAAAGTTGCCCAGATCCCACCATTAACGCGCCCTTAAATTGACGCCATTAGGGTTCAAATCCGGGACCGGATGCGGGTGGCGACCGCGCAAAGTCCTGTTTTCCACGAACCAGTTTCACCGGACCGCATGGCACGCAAAGGCAAGAAGCAGACCCGCATCGAACCGACGTTCAGCGGCCCAAAGAAGAAGAAGGGCGGACTGCGCGCCGACCCGAAAGATCGGGTGGCCGGCGGGCCGAGTCGCAAGAAAAAGGGTAAGAAGAAGAGCGCCAAATCGCGATCGGGGTCAGCCCGGCGCGGGCTTTCAGGATTCCTGCGGCGCGGCTTCTACTGGTGCTTCGTCATTGGCCTGTGGGCCGGTATCGGCGTGGCCGGTCTTGTCGCCTTCTACGGGGCCAAAATGCCAAGCGCCACGACCTGGGCCGTGCCGCAACGGCCGCCCAACGTCAAGATCCTGTCGGCCGAAGGCAAGACCATGGCCAATCGCGGCGTGACCGGCGGCGAGGCGCTGACCCTGGCACGCATGTCGCCCTATATTCCGCAGGCCGTGCTTGCCATTGAAGACCGGCGTTTCTACTCCCATTTCGGCGTCGACCCGATCGGCCTGGCGCGCGCCATGATGCACAATGTCATGGCCGGACGCATGGTGCAGGGCGGCTCGACGCTGACCCAGCAGCTTGCCAAGAACCTGTTCCTGTCACCGGAACGCACGTTGGAGCGCAAAGTTCAGGAGGTGCTGCTCGCCTTCTGGCTGGAGCACAAGTTCTCGAAGGACCAGATCCTCGAAATGTATCTGAACCGGGTCTATTTCGGCTCCGGCTCCTACGGCGTGGAAGCGGCGTCACGGCGTTACTTCAAGAAGCCCGCACGGGATGTCAATCTGGCACAAGCAGCGCTTCTGGCCGGCCTGTTGAAGGCGCCGTCGAAGCTGTCGCCGGCGCGCAATCCGGACGCCGCCGAGGCTCGCGGCCAGCTGGTGCTGGTTGCGATGCGCGAAGAGGGCTACGTTACCGATCGCGAAATCACCACGGCGCTGACCCGACCACCGACCCGTGCCAAGAGTTACTGGACCGGCGCGGAAAACTATGCTGCCGACCTGGTGATGGACCGCGTCGAAAGCCTGATCGGCGGCGACGTCACGCAGGACCTGGTCGTGCATACGACGATCAGCATGCCCATGCAGCAGGCGGCTGAAGCGTCGATCCGAAGTGCGATCGACGGCCAGGGCAAAAAACTGAACGTGTCGCAGGGCGCGCTGGTGTCGATCGACGGCAGCGGCGCCATTCGTGCGCTGGTCGGCGGCTACGATTATTCTGCAAGCCAGTTCGACCGGGCCACCGATGCCAAGCGTCAGCCCGGATCAGCCTTCAAGCCCTTCGTCTATACCGCGGCGCTGGAGCGTGGTCGCACGCCGCGCTCGGTGCGCAACGACGCGCCGGTGCGCATCGGAAAGTGGACGCCGTCCAACTATGACGAGCAGTATCGCGGCCCGGTGACCCTGTCCGAAGCGCTGACCAAATCGCTCAACACGGTGGCCGCACAGCTGGTGATGGAAGCGGGTCCGAAAAACGTCGCCAAGACGGCGAAACGTCTGGGCATCGAATCGAAGCTGCAGACCAACGCGTCGATCGCGCTTGGCACATCGGAAGTGACTTTGACCGAGCTGACAGCTGCTTATGCGCCTTTTATGAATGGCGGTTACAAGGCAACACCGCACGTCATTCGGCGGGTGACAACGGCCGACGGCAAGGTGCTTTACGAAAACACCTACGATAATCCGCCGCGGGTGCTGAAACCCGAAATCATTGCCATGATGAACGGCATGCTGACCCGTGTCGTGCGCGAGGGCACCGGTCGTCGCGCGCAACTGGCGCGCCACCGGGTCGCCGGCAAAACCGGAACCAGCCAGGCGTTTCGCGACGCGCTGTTCGTCGGCTATACCGGGCAATTGACCACCGGCGTGTGGTTCGGCAATGACGACGGCACGCCGACCAAGAAGGTCACCGGCGGAGCGCTTCCGGCCACGGCCTGGAAGGCCTACATGGAAGCCGCACTCGACGGCACCCCGCTGCAGAACCTGCCCGGACAATACGAAGTGCCAGCCGACCCAAGCCGTGTTGCCGTGCCAACCGCGCGCCCGGCCAACCTGCCGACCCGACAGCCCCCGAATGACGTCGCCGCGACCCCGCAGCCGGCACCGGCCAATGTCTCGCAGGACAGCACCGGCTCGACCCGCGTCCGTGTGCCGCCGGCAGAGATCGCCGGTGGTCCGTCAAACGACAAATCGACGACGCTGCTGGAAATTTTGCTCGGGAACTAGAGCTGGTCCTGAAGCTGACGCCCCAATGTGCTGTGAACCTTCAGGGCACCGGGTTGTGCATTCCTGGCTGACAGCTAGTCAAAGTCTAATTCGCGTATCCCTGACATGCGAACAGTTCTGCCTTTTCCAATTTGAGGGCTGCGTAGCTGCTGTCCGGCAGTTCACGATTTGGCGTGTTATGCCAACAGAATGGCGGGATTGACGCTACCAGCATTGTTATCTGGCAAGAGACACGCAAGTCAAAAAACAAAATCAGGATATCAGTCATGACCCTTGCTGCAGGTGCAAACAAGATAACGTTCAAATCCTTTGGAGTGGATTTGGTTGGTGACCTTTACCTTCCCGAAGGCTTTGATGAGAGCAAGACGTACAAAGCCATCGTAGGCGCCAGCCCGTTCCCCCAGGTCAAAGATCAAATTCCGGCAACCTACGGTCCGGAAATGGCCGCACGCGGCTTCATCTACCTGGGCTTTGACTATTTGGGCATGGGCGACTCCCCGGCGCTCGCTGGGGAGTTCAAACAGTCTCGGTACATGTTCCGGTTGATTGAAAACACCTGGGATGCGGTTTCCTACCTGGGAACGCTTCCGTTCGTCGGCGAGATCTACGGCCTCGGCGTGTGCCAGGGAGGGTCGATAATCGCATCGGCAGCCGTGACAGACCATCGGATCAAGAAAATCGCCATGATTTCGGGCATGATGGCCGCGGACGCGTTCCAGTGGGCCGACCGCGACATGGTCAATCAGCAAATTGCGGCCTCCAACGCTTCGATGCAGAAGATGTATGAGACAGGCGAGCCGGATTTCGTTGCGCCAATCGGCCTCACCGATGACCAATCCCGCGAGGACTATGTCGGATTGAATGTCAATCCGATGGCCGAAGAAACCTACGACTATGGACGTGATGGGATCAAAGGGCCGAAGGCGGTTCCAACCTTCACCAACATGCATATCGGCGATCAGGGCATGCAGTCCCTCATTTCGATCGGCGAAGCCTATGCGGACAAGATTGTGCAGCCGTCTTTGGTTATCTACAGCAAGTCCGCCTGGACGGCCGTTTGCTCCACGCAGTTTGTCGAAAAGCTCACGAACGAGCATGAAGTCGTGACCTTTGAAGAATTCGGTCATGTTGATTTTTACTACAAGCCAGCGGCCGTAAATGCTTCGTCAAATGCGGTGGCCGAGTTCTTCAGCAAGTAACCTGATTGGGTGGAGGTCACACCGTGACCTCTGCCTTCTCTTCGTTGCATTGTGATAGCGGAAAGAACGAAAAAACAGAGTTCGAGGACGATGCGCGATCGAGTCAAATGCACGGATGAGTTCTGGAGTGCGGCCGAAAGGATCGGCCTCAGGCGGTCAGCTATCCTTCGCGAAGCCAGGCTTCCGCTTGCCTTGGGAACCGACGGCGCAATCATGACCACTGATCAGGCATTTGACTTGTGGCGGGCAGTTGAAGCTTTGGGCGGGCCAGACGCAGCGCATGATCTGTCGATCGGAACAAACACGGGCGCACTGCCCCCCAATTTTGTCGTGCTTTTCCATGCAAAAAACTTAGGCGACGCGATACATCGCATGGCGCGATATAAAGAACTTTCCGCCCCGGAGGTCTTTGAACTGACCGCCGATCAGGACGAATTCAGCATCTCTTTGTCGTTTCCGTGCGCGAAATCGCCAATCCCTGACGGACATATCGATTCGACATTTGCCTTCTTTGTAAAGATGGCGCGCGTTTGTACAGGAACATACGTCACACCCAAACGAGTCGAATTTTCGCGAGGTCACAGCCAGAAGCTTCAGGACTGGTATGACTGTCCGATCAGCTGGACCAAGCGAAAAGCTCGTCTTGTATTCAAGCGCACCGATCTTGACCTCCCTTTTACGCAGTACAATCGCGAACTCCTGGAATTGCTTGATAAAGTCCTCGAAGAACGCCTCGCCGAAGTTACGGGGGCCGGCGGTACCTACAGTCAGCAAGTGCGTTGGCATCTCCGCCGAAGATTGACGGCAGGCAGGCCGAACCTGGCGGGAATCGCTGAGGACATGGCTGTCAGCGAACGCTCCTTGCAAAGGCACCTTCGTCAAGAGGGCCACAGCTTTCAAACCATCCTGTTGGAAACACGGCATGAATTGGCGAAAGAGTATCTTGCCCAACCGAACATGGAGTTTGCCGAAATAGCCTTCCTCCTTGCCTACAAAGACAAGGCGTCATTTTTCCGAGCGTTCCAGAAGTGGGAGAACCAGACACCTTCTGCGTGGCGCGAAGTCGAAAAGAAAAACGCAGGCCGTCGGTGAGTTGAGCTGCCTCCGGGTAGAATGAAGCATCAGGCATTTGGTCCGCGACCCAGCTATCGCTTCCAAGCAATTTGATACGCTCCACAGAACCGTCGAGTCTTCGTTGCCTCGAATAGCCTGGCCGGAGCTCTCACCAACCGTTTCACAGGAACGTCAGGAGAGTTTACGCCCACAAGTGTGGGCCAGCGCCAGCGCGCTCTATATGGGCTTGCTGACTGCAATGCGCCTGGGAGACATCTGTTGAGCGTGAAGCTGGCTGGTATATCCACCGCCGTGCCCGGAGCCGAAATACCGCAAACCGTGGTTCTGGATTGGGCCCGGCGCACCCTTGGCTGCAAATTCAAACAGTTCGAGCGCATGTCGAAGGCTTTTGACAATGCCGGGATCGATACGCGTTACACGGTGGCCGACGTTGCCTGGTTCGAGAGCCCGAAAAGCTGGCCGGAACGGAACGACGCTTACCTGCAGGGCGCGACGGCTCTGTTCATCGAGGCGGCGAAGGCAGCACTGGACGATGCCGGCTGGGCCGCAGGCGATGTCGACGCTGTCGTGACGGTCTCTTCAACCGGTATCGCCACGCCATCGATCGAGGCACGGGCGCTGGTCGAAATGGGGTTTCGCGACACGGTCATGCGTGTGCCGGTCTTCGGGCTTGGCTGCGCCGGCGGCGTATCGGGCCTGGCAATCGCCCGCGACCTGGCGGCATCACATGACGGAGCCCGCGTGTTGATGGTTGCCGTCGAGGCCTGTTCGGTGTCGTTTTGTGCCGGTGTTCCGCGCAAGGCCGACATTATCGGTGCGGCGTTGTTTGGCGACGGTGCGGCGGCCGTATGCGTGACGTCTGCAACAGATCAGGGTCAGAAACGTGAGATACTTCTCGGCAGAGGGGTGCAAAAGACCTGGCCAGATACGCTGTCCATCATGGGATGGGATGTCAGCGATACCTCGCTTGGGGTCATCTTCGACAAGGCCATCCCGGATTTCACGAAGGACCATCTATCCCCCGCCGTTGCGGACGTCCTGTCATCGATGGGCAAAGACGCCGACGAGATCGACCGCTTCGTGTTTCATCCCGGCGGCACCAAGGTGATCCAGGCCATTGAACAGTCCCTCGAATTGGCGCCGGAGTCACTCAGCATCGAACGACAGGTGCTGCGGGACTTTGGCAACATGTCAGCGCCAACGGTGCTGTTTGTACTCAAAAGGGTTCTGGAAGCAGGTCAGAGCGGCAACATGCTGATGGGTGCGTTCGGTCCTGGTTTTTCCGCTTCCTTCATGCCGATCGCGAGGGCATGAAATGACCGTCTCCCTACCGGCATTGCTGCTGCTGATTTTTCTCGTCGTCCAGCGGCTCGGTGAATTGGTCCTGTCCAACCGCAACACCCGAAGGCTCCTGGAGCAGGGGGCAACCGAGGTGGGCGCCGGACACTACCCGTTCATGATCATCCTTCATGGCACCTGGCTCGTCGCCCTCGTCTGGTTCGGGATCGGACAAACCCTGTCGCTTGGCTGGCTGGCCGTCTTCGTTGTGCTTCAGGCGCTGCGTATATGGATCCTCTGGAGCCTCGGCAGTCGCTGGACAACGCGCATCATTGTCCTGCCGGAACCGGTGGTGACAAAAGGCCCTTACGCCTGGACCCGCCACCCCAACTACCTGCTGGTTATCGCCGAGATCTTCACGGTGCCGATGATCTTTGGCCTGCCCATGGTCGCTGCCGTCTTTTCCGCCCTGAACGCCGCGATGCTGGTGGTGCGGATCAGCGAGGAGGAAGCCGTTCTGGCACAGTGGCGCTAGAGGTCTGCCTTCGGCCACTGCTGGTCGAACAGCGCCATCGCGGATAGGATGAACACTCGATTGCATCAGCGGGAATGGAAGACAGAATGGCTGAGTTGAAACTCGAAGATTGCTCCAACAAGACTTGCCCCTGGTCGGGGAAACCGGTGGCGGCGGATTCACTCACCGTCTTTGAGGGAAAGGTGGTCGGCTTCTGCAATCCCGGTTGCCGTGACAAATTCGAGAAAGCCGTCAAACACTTTTCGTCAGAAGCCTGAACTGAACTGAACCTGTCATAGACTTTTGTTAGCCTGCTCGAATCGATGATAGCGAGGAGAGCTGATGAGTGTGACGCTTCAGGAGTTGAGTGACCGCATCGGTCGCGTGGGCGACATTTACGCCCGTCGCCATGCTATCGAGCGCAACGGCGACTGGTATCTTCTGAAACTGACCGAGGAATTGGGGGAACTGACCGCGGAGCACCTGCTTCTCGGCGGCCGGGCCCGTCCAGACCGCCAGGCCTCAAGCGGTACCCAGGAAGCGCTCGAGAACGAAGCGGCCGACCTGTTCGGTCAATTCATTCTCTATGTGCGTGCACACGATATCGACATCGAAGCGGCCATCGAACGCAAATGGCTGCAGCATCTCGATGAGTGATAGGCTCTTAGCCGGGCTTCCTTGCAACGACGCTGACGAAAGCGATCGAGCCGAAGAAACTGCCCGAAGCCACCCGTCGGCGCGCTTCTGCCTTGATGCCCTGAGCAAATTCCTCGCCGATAACGCCTTCCTGAATCAGCGTTTCCGCGCCACGATCGATGATCGTCAGGAAGTAGGGCGAGTCGCTTGCCGGCAGATAGAGATAGCCATCGCGCTCAAGCAATTCAAAGCCGGCTTCCGACAGCAGCGCCGGCGTGCGGCGCACAAGCCAGCGGTCGTGCACATAGGCCCGGATCAGATTGTCGACGATCGGCCTGAAGGGATCGTGATCGGCGATCGATCCGGTAACTGATGGTGGGTCCTCGTCGAAGACCGTGAGATAGCCGCCCGGGCGCAACAGGCGATGGGCCTCGGCCAGCGCGTCTTGCGGATCGGGGCAATGGATGAGCAGCGTGTGCATCATGACCAGATCGAAGGACGCCTCCGGCAGGCCGGTGTTTCTGGCATCGCCGATTTGAAAGGAAAGGCCGGGCACGTCCGCGTGGCGCGAACGGGCGGCCTCAACCATAACAGGCGACGGTTCGATCCCGATCGCGGTTTCGGCCCCGACCACGTCGATCATCTCCCGCGTCACATCGCCGGTACCACTGCCGAACTCCACGCCCCGGGCATTCTCCGGCAGATCCAGCTTGGCCAGGTAGGAGCGGCGCATTTCGATCTGCTTGGGATCTTCGGCCCGCGCGATCATGGCATCGACCAAAGTTCGCTGCATCTCCTCCGATGCGTTGCCAAGATCGGCATAGGGATCTTCGGACATCGTGATCCTCCGGGCTGAGTGTTCCTGGCGACCAGCCCACACCAGGGGTTCACTGGGAGTCAAGCTCTCAATCCGATGGAGACGTGTTCAGCCGGATATCCGCGCAAGTCGCCTTTCCGCGGCTCGGCTGGCGCCGGGTCCGGGGCGTGGCGCCACATCGGCACCCTGTAGCGGTCGGTCGTGACGGTCGAGCAGGGCGACCCGACCGACCGGTTCGCCGCTATGGCGGTCGACAAGAAGCACCGGTTCGCGGCCGTGGCCATAGACGTGTTCGTTGCCCCATTCCTGCACTGCGAACAGCACGGTTTCCAACGCCCGTCCCTTGTCGGTCAGGTGATAGGCGTAGCGCGTGCCGCGTTCGCCGATGTCGTGTTTCTCGAAAATGCCCGCCGCGACCAGCGACGCCAGGCGATCACTCAGCAGGTTTCTGGCGATACCTGTGTTGGCACGGAATTCCTTGAACCGCGTCACGCCGTACAGCGCCTCGCGGATGATCAGCAGCGTCCAGTTGTCGCCGAAGAGGTTGAGGAAACCCGCCACCGCGCAGGTCTGTGTGTGTGGATGGGTCATGCCGGCATTGGTCGCAACAGGCGACGTCCGTATTTTGGTTGCATTTCACTACCAATATGATATTTGGTTTAAAAAAGCAACCAAATGTCAAGCAGGGAGGATGCTTTCATGGCGGACAAACAGGCCTGTCTGGTCATCGGCGCCGGCGACGACACGGGCGGCGCTGTCGCACGAGCCTTCGCACGTGAGGGCATGGTGTCTTGCCTGGTGCGTCGGCCACGCCATGCGGCCGCACTTGAAGAGCTGGCCGAGAGCATTCGCGGCGAAGGCCATGAGGCCGTGGCACTGCCGACCGACGCCCGTGACGAAGAGGCGATGATCGCCTTGGTGGACAAGATCGAAAGCGAGATCGCGCCGATCGAAGTCGCGGTGTTCAACATCGGTGCCAATGTGCGGTTTTCGATCACCGAGACGACCGCCCGGGTCTACCGCAAGGTCTGGGAAATGGGCACCTTCGCCGGTTTCCTGATGGGCCGCGAAGTCGCCAAGCGCATGCTCGAGCGCGGCCATGGAACGATCCTGTTTACCGGCGCCACGGCGAGCGTGCGCGGCCGCGACGGCCACTCCGCTTTCGCCGGCGCGAAACACGCGCTGCGGGCACTGGCCCAATCCATGGCGCGCGAACTGGGGCCGAAGAACATCCACGTCGCCCATGTGGTGATCGACGGCGCAATCGATTCGGTCTTCATTCGCGAGAACTTTCCGAATGCGGACCAGATGCGCGAAGAGGATGCGATCCTGGCGCCCGATCACATCGCGCAAAACTACGTGATGCTGCACAAACAGCCGCGCACGGCGTGGACGCACGAACTCGACCTGCGCCCCTGGAAAGAACCCTGGTGAGGAGGACCGGCATGCCAGCCACCGTGGATTTCATTTTCGATTTCGCCAGCCCCAATGCCTATCTCGCCTACAAGGCGCTTCCCGGCATTGTCGAGCGCACCGGCGCAACCTTCGCCATCAATCCCTGCCTGCTCGGCGGCATTTTCAAGGCGACCGGCAACCAGGCGCCCTTCATGGCCTATGCCAAGATCCGCAACAAGCTCGACTACGAGCGGCTCGAGCTGCAGCGGTTCATCGAGCGGCACGGGCTGACGGCCTTCCGGTTCAATCCGAATTTTCCCGTAAAGACGTTGATCCTGATGCGCGGTGCGATTGCCGCGCAGGAGCAGGGCATCCTCGAGCCCTATGTTGAAGCCGGTTTGCGGCACATGTGGGAAGAGGGTCTGAAAATGGACGAGCCGGAGGTCTTCGCTGAAGCGATGAATGCCGCGGGTCTCGACGGCGACGGCCTGCTTGAACGCACCCAGGATCCTGCCATCAAGGAAAAACTTGCCGCCAATACGGAAGCAGCGGTCGAGCGCGGCGCGTTCGGCATTCCGACCTTCTTCGTCGGCAAGCAGATGTTCTTCGGCAAGGAGCGGCTCGGCCAGGTGGAAGAAGAAATCGTCAAGGCCGGTTAGGAAACGCCTCCAGCAGCCTGGATATGTCCGCACCCTTTCCAATGGCGCGGTAACTGACGGCCGGCGGGCTGGTGTCCGCATCCACGATCCGCTCGATCCAGCCGGCATCGACACAATCCGTCAGCGCCAAAGTCAGGGCCCGATCGGTGATCGGTTTGAGCGCTCGTCGCAATTCGTTGAAGCGGCGCGGTTCATTCAATTCCCTCAGGATCGGCAACGTCCAGGCGCGCCTGACGCGGCGTCGGTCAACGTCGTCGACGATCCTGGTCTCGAGCTGCAAAGCCCATTTCGCAATCTCCCGGCCTTCCGCGCTCAGCATGAATTCCGGCCGCAGCGGATGACCGTGGCCGGGTGAACGCACCATCAGACCGAGTTCCAGCAAACGCTCGAACGACGCTGTCATTGCCGTGCGGCCGCAACCGGCCGCATGGGCAATCGGCGACACCCGGGCATGAACGCCGGAGGCGATCAGCGCCAGGGCGGTCAAAGACCAGCGGCGAGAACACAGCTTGACGAACAAGGTTTTGTCCATTTAGTATAGTTACACTACTTATTGGACGAACCCAAGAGGAAACCATGTCGACCGTCAAACTGCTCAACACAATAAACCTGTCCTTTTCCGTGTCCGACCGCGCCGCGACCGCCGCCTGGTATGCGGAGCATCTCGGCTTCGAAGTGCTCTACAGTGCGGATGAGGCCGGATGGACGGAGCTCTCCACCAACACGCCGGGCGTGACCATCGGTCTCGGCGACGCCATGAAACCGTCACCCGGCAACAGCGTTCCGGTGTTCGGCGTCTCGGACTTGGATAGCGACCGTGCGGCTCTGGAGGCCAAGGGCATCAAGTTCGACGGCGAAACCGTCGTCGTCGAGGGCATGGTCAAGCTTGCCACCATCTACGATCCGGACGGCAATGCGTTGATGCTGGCCGAGGATCTCAGCGGACAGAGCTAGGGCGAAACGGCTTTATGGCCCGCACGACGCAAGTCGGTGTCGGCACAATCGCCCGAACCCAGCAGATCTGCATAGGCCTGCAGGCCGTCCTCGATCCTGGCGGGTGAAAACGCGGCGGCACAATAGCGATCCGGCCGGATCAGCAACACCTGGTCCCGGTGCGTTCGCAACGGCTTGCCGCGTTCATCAAAAACCCGTGCTACGGGAGCAGATGTCGATACGATGCCGACGCCGAAGTCCAGCACAATCCTGGACAGCGGTAATCCGCAAATTTGCACCCAGCCGCATTCATCGAGCGCATCGGCGCCAGCCTGATCCTGAGCAATCAAGGAAAATCCATTCCCCAGTATCGTGTCGAGCTTGACGGACCTGGACGTCAACTCGACATCCGGCTGCGGAATCATTTCACCCACGATCGAGCTTTCGAAGGGTTGATCGTCCAGATCCAGAAACAGACCCTGATCGCACCGCGGACGCGGTTTGAATTTCATCTTCAGCAGATAGTCCTGAAACCCGGGGAACGGCGCCAGTGACTTTCTCAGCTGATTGCGGAACGCCAGTTGGTCGGCATCGATAGGCATGACGATGTCACCCATAACGACGGCAAGCTGTATCATGGCCCAGGCAGGGTCGCGCCGCTCATCGAAATAGCTATCCAGAACGGCGTCGCTGCCACCGCTGTTCATCGTGGCGGCCAGTTTCCAGGCCAGGTTGCTGACATCTCGCAATCCGGCATTCATGCCCTGCCCGGCAAAGGGCGGCGTGAGGTGCGCGGCGTCACCCGCCAGAAAAACCCTCCCGGATCGGAAACGGTCGGCTATCCGGGCGTGAAACGTATAAATGGTCTTCCGTACGATATCGCCTGCCTCGATCTCCCGGTAGGGTTCGAGCAGAGCATCGATGAAATCCTGCCGCAACACCTCTTCATGGGTCTCGCCGGGCAGCATCATGAACTCGTACCGGCGACCACCGCTCGGGGCAGGAACGGATACATGCGGCCTCTGGCTTGAGCAGACAAATTTCGAAAAGGGCTGCTTGTCCGGATCGTTGAGCGTATCGATGACAATCCAGTCTTGAGCATAGGTCGAGCCGGTCATTTCGATCCCAAGCGCTTCCCGAACCGGGCTGCGGCCACCATCCGCGGCAATCAGATATTGGGCTTCGATACGGCGCGGGCTCCGGTCCGAACCGGCCACATCCACAATGATCGCGGACCCTTCGTCTCGAAAGCCGGATACGTTGCTGTCGAACCTGAGATCGCAAAGGGGGGTTTCCGCGATCCGCTGACGAAGCGCTGCCTCCATTTCCGGCTGGTTGATGAAATGGCGTTTTGCAAATCCGTATGTTTCCGCTCCGCTACCTGTGTTGGCGAAGGGCACGCCGCTGTCGTCTATATACTGGGCGCCTTCGCCTTCAACAGTGCCATCCACGTAGGTCTTGTCAGCACCGAAACATTGCAGGGTCCGAGCCCCCTCGTCATCCAGAACGATAGCCCTTGGAATATCCATCGGAGCGGAGTTTCGTTCCAGGATAATGGATGCAACCCCGTACTCCGCCAGCAGCAAGCCGGCCGTCAGGCCTGTTGGGCCGGCGCCGACAATCACAACGGGCATCTGCGATGGCAACTCTCGCATTTCTGTTCCTCCGGGTCCCATTCGGTCGGTACTGCTGCGTCTACTCGACGAGGAGCACAATCTTGCCGAGATGGTCGCCTTTCTCCATCATCCGATGGGCATCGCAGGCTCGGTCCAACGGAAATGTCGCGTGGATGTGAGGCCGTAACCCGCCCTCGGGCAGCAAGGGCACGACATCTCTGCGAAGCCGCGCAGCTATGGTGGATTTCCGGTCCGCGGCCAGTGGCCGCAATGTGGAGCCCGTCAGGGTTAGCCGCCGGCGCAACACCGGATTCAGATCAATGCTGACCTCCCGACCACCAAGCAAGGAAATCAAAGCGTAACGCCCATCATCGGCAAGGCAATCAAGGTTGCGTTGGGTATAGTCACCGGCCACCATATCGAGAATCACATCGACCCCCTTGCCGTCGGTCAGGTTCATCACCTGCTCCGCCCAGTCCGAATTGCGATAGTTGATTGCGTGCGCGGCGCCGCGGTCGAGGCAATAGACGCATTTCTCATCTGAACCGGCCGTCACGATCGGCACGGCGCCAAGCGAGCGGGCTCTGGCTATCGCCTGACTTCCAATGCCGCTGGAGCCGCCGTGGATCAGGACCGATTCACCCTTCGACAATCCGGCCCGCATGACCATGTTGAACTCGACGGTGAAGGCGACCTCAGGCACCGCCGCCGCTTCAGGAAAGTTGATCCCCGGCGGAATTTTCAAAGCGTGGCGCGCATCCACGGCACAATAGGCAGCATACCCACCACCATGGGTGAGGGACATAACGGCATCGCCCGATTCAAAACCGGACACACCTTGCCCCAGCGCTGCCACGGTTCCTGCTACCTCGAGACCCGGAAGCGGGTTGGCATCTGGGGGCACCGGATATCGACCCAGCCGCTGCGCGACATCGGGTCGGTTCACACCCGCAGCCCGGACCTTCACGAGAAGCTGGCCGGGTTTTGCGACGGGCATCTCGACTTCGACAGGCTCGAGAACGTCTGGTGCGCCAGGCGCGCGGATTGCAACGGCTCGCACGGTTTCAGACCTCGTTTTCGACAGTGTTTCGAAGAACGCCCAGTCCGGTGATCTCCACCTCGACCACATCGCCGGCTTTCATCCAGAGCGGTGGATCGCGAAACAGGCCAACGCCGGATGGAGTTCCGGTGGCGATGACGTCACCCGGCAGGAGGGTGATGATTTTCGACAGGTACTCTATGATCTCCGGGACGCGAAACATCAGATCGCCGAGGGAAGCGGACTGCATTGTCTGCCCGTTCAAACGGGTTTCAAGCTGCAGGTCATCAAGGTCTCCCACCTGATCGGGCGTTACGAGCCAAGGGCCCATGGATCCACTGTGCTCAAAACTTTTTCCAGCAAAAAACTGGGAGGTGTGGCGTTGGAAATCGCGGACCGATCCATCGTTGAAACAGGCGTATCCAGCAACATGGTCGAGCGCCTTCTCCGCACGCACATGGCGCGCAGGATTGCCGATCACAACGGCGAGTTCGCCTTCGAAATCGAATTTCTCGGACACTATGGGGCGCAGCAACGGCGCGCCGTTCCCGACCAGGGAGTCGGGATAGCGATTGAAAACCGAGGGGTGTTTGGGGTCCTCCCTGCCGGTTTCCCTTATGTGGCTCTTGTAGTTGAGACCGACGCACATGATTTTGTCGGGCCGCGGAATCGGCGGCAACATCGTGATCCCCGCCGGGTCGATCTCGGACATCCCGTCTCCACCCTGACACAACTCGGGCAGAGCGCCTGCGGCGAGAACGTCCCGAAGCGTCGCGTATTTGCTCCTGAACCCGCTGCCGGCCTCTCGAATACCGTTTCCGTCGGTAACGCCGAAGGACACCCCGTCGCCGGCGATGAAGGAACAGATTTGCATGGATTACTCCTGGTTGGTTCTTGCTTGCCGGCGGTCAGCCGGTTTTCACAAAGGTCATCTTTGGGAAACGGTACTGTCCAGCCACGGACACCCGCTAGGATCGGGTGCACGTATTCCGCGCCGCGCCGCGTCCCGGGCCATTTCCTTGAGGCGAATGCGTGTTTCCGATTCCTTCGGCAGGTAGAGTCGGTCATGTCCCCAATAGGACGGGCCGTCGAATGTTTCCTTCGCGACCCATATCTCGGGGTCGATGACCAGTCCGCCCCAGCCGTATTCGACAAAGAAGCCGGATGGGGAGTTTGCATAGAAAGAGGTCATGTGGTCGTTCGAGTGACGCCCCAGCGTGAAGGCCAGGAGACCCGGCTGCTCTTGAACGAGGTCATAGCCCTGGCCGACGTCGTCCAGCGAACGCAGCTCCACCATGAAGTGGTGCATGCCCTGACGTCCGCTGCCGACCATGGCGAAGGAATGGTGACGTCCATTCAGGTGGAAGAAGTACAACTTGTAGGGTTTGGTCCCGTAATCCGACACCCTGAAGCCGAGCAGATCGCGATAGAAGGGCAGCAGCAAATCCACATCGATGGCATGCAGCACCGCATGCCCCATTCCAAATGTTCCGGTCTGGAAGCCCGATATCGGGCGACCGGGTCGAAACGGATCCGACGCGATCTCGGGGTTGCAGAACACCTCAATCCGGTTTCCTTCCGGGTCGCTGAATGATATCAAACGCGCCACGCGCCGCTGATCCGCAAGCGCAACTCCCTCGAGCGTCACCCGGATCCCGGCATTTTCAACGCGATGAGCAAGTTGTTCCAGATCATCCGCCGTAGCGACCTCCCAGCCAAGAAACGCCAGACCTTCCTGATCGTCATTCGATACGATCAGCCGCTGTTTGCGGTCATCCATTCTGAAAGCATGCAACGAGCCTGCGGCATCAACCTTCTGCATTCCCAAGAGCCTGGTTGCAAACTCGTCCCAATCGTTTGTCAGCGACGATCGAACGCCGATATATCCGAGCGACGTCAGTGTCATGTTTTTCCGAACCTTTTGCTTTGGTTCCCCTGGATTTCGCCGGGAGAACCGATGTTTCGTCGTCGCGCTGCATGTCTCAAAAGGCGTTGGGATACTCGCCAAGACCAGTCTTGAAAGCGTCGTAGATCGCCTGCCCATTGTCGTTCGCGGCAATCCAGTCCTGTGTCGAAAGACTGACTGCATCACGCCATTTTCCGAGCAGATCTCCGTCGGCCGTGACCACGGTGATGCCGTCCCTCGCCATCTCCTTTTCGCCGGCCGATGCGACGTGCCCGTCAAAGGCTCTGCCAAAGATGTCAGAGAATACAGCGCCTGAATGAGCGTCGATCGCCGCCTTGGCTTCCTGCGGCAGGCTTTCGTACTTGTCCTTATTCATGACGACGAGCATCGCCGTCGCACCCAGGGGCACCTCCAGATAGTGGCTGGCCACTTCGCCAATTCGAAACGTGCTGATGGCACCCCACTGGGACAGCGTGCCGTCGATCAGGCCGCGATTCATGCTTTCGGCAATGGTCGGAGCGGTAATCCCGCCAACCGGTACGGAACCAAGCGACTCAAGTGCAGAAAGCAGCGTCGGTCCCGGAGCCCGAAAGTTCAATCCCTCCATATCCGCAGGCTCCACGACAGGTTTGGTCGCAGCTACGAAATTCGGGTAGCTGGTAAAGATCCCGATCATCTTGAACTTCTGGTAGTCGCCTTGAAGAAGCCCAGCGTCGTAGAGCTTCCACATCGCATTCGATCCGGCCTCGGAGCTTTGTACCAGGAAGGGAAGCTCACTCACCGTGCCTTCCTGAAATCGGCCAGGGGTGTAACCGGGAATGATCCATGCGATGTCCGCCACTCCGTCCTCAACAAGCTTGAGCTGTTGGGCCGGACTGCGACCCAAGGTGCCGCCGGAAAACATCTTCACATTGATGGTGCCGTTCGAATCGGCACTGACACGCTCGGCCCAAGGCGTGAAGACGTTTTTGGTCAGAAAGGCGACCGGGGGTTCGAAGCTGGCGAACCGCAGCGTTGTTTCCGCCAAAGACGCCGTCGGTGTCAGTGATGCCATTGCGGTCATGCCCGCGAGCGTTGCTCCCGCAACGAGATTTTTTATCGAACGCATGATTCCTCCCAAGGTTCCAGTGAATATCAACCGTTTGATATCGCCCGCCTTCTTCGATTCCATGCTCTCCTTGAGGTTTGTTCACCAGGTGAACAGGCATTTGCCGACAGCGGTTCCCGCCCCAGCAACCTTTCACGCTCGATACCGGTTAGAACAAAGGCGGCGGATCCCGAGCAGACCCAAGGATGTTGGCTCAATTCAGCATTGCCGGCAGCCAAAGCGTCAGCGAGGGAACCAGTGTCAGCAGTGTCAGCCGTATGACATCGGCAAAGAAGAACGGCATGATCCCGCGATAGATCGTCTTCAATCCAATTTCAGGATTCATGCCATTGAGGAGCATGACGTTGATACCGATTGGCGGCGTCAACATCCCGATCCCGATGACGACGACATTGATGATGCCCCACCAGACAAGGTCGAAACCAAGATCCTGGATGACCGGAATAACGAAGGGCAGCGTGATGACCATCGCCGCCACTTCATCGAAGAATGCGCCCAAAAAAATGTAGATCAGCAGCAACAGGCCGATGATGGCCATCGGCGGGACGTTAAGCGAACCGATCGAGTTGACGATGAAATCCGCAGCTCCCGTGACGGAAATGAAATACGAGAAGATCGTGGCGCCAAAGATCATCAGATAGATCATCGCCGTCGCCGAACTGGCTTCACCGAGCACCGAGAGAAACCGCTTGAAACCCAACCGGCGGCGGAGCAATGCAAACAGGAAGGCGATTACCACTCCGATAGCCGCGGCCTCGTGCACGGTAAAAATTCCAGAATAGATTCCACCCAGGACGACAATTGCAAGCAGCGCTACACCCCAGCCGCGACGCAGAGCCCGGAGACGTTCGCGGAACGTCAGGCGATCTCCGCTAGGGCCGGCTTCCGGATCCAGGCGCACCTGAACCTGGATGGCCGCGAGATAGAGTCCAACGGCAATTGCCGCTGGTAAGAAAGCTGCCGTAAACAAATGGAGCACAGACTGTTCCGTCAGCACCGCATAAAGGATCATCATTGCCGACGGAGGAACGATGATGCCCAGGGTGCCGCCGGCCGCAACGGATCCGGTCGCAAGCCCGGCCGAATACCGCCGTTTCAGCATTTCCGGCAGGGCCACCCGACTGAACGTTGCCGTCGTGGCCACACCGGATCCACAGACCGCGCCGAACCCCGCGCTTGCCACAATGGTCGTTGTGGCAAGGCCGCCGCGGCGGTGGCCCATCAGCGCATAGGAGACCTCGTAAATATCGGTGCCAAGGCCTCCCACGGTGGCCAGGCTGCCCATCAGCATGAAGAGCGGGATAACCGCGATGTCCAGATTGGACATGGCGGCCGCGGGTTCGGACGCCATGAGGGAGAGCGCGGGGCCCCAATCGGTTATCCAGGCAAAACCCACCACCCCGACCAAGGCCATGGCGACCCCGAGAGGAACCTGAAGGATGATCAGGGCGAACATCGCCAAACAACCGATCAGCGCAAGGGTAAGCGGATCCATCGGTTTTCCTTTCCAGCGAAACGGGGGAGGCGAACGCGTTCAAGTGTCTTTGCGATCTGAATGCGGGACGGCCCGTCCGGATCCTCGCACCAGCGCTCTGAGGTCGTTCAACAGAATGATCCCCTGGACGATCGCTGCCAGAACGATGCAGCCCGCGGCAAAGCTCCACCATGGCCAGACCGGCCACGCCAAAACCCAGGTCCGTTGTCCATTTTCGTATAGATCGGCGGCATAGGGGACGAATTGCCAGGCCATAAGGAAGATGAAAACCGCAGTGCAGAGACTGCCGAAGGCCGACAGCATGCGACGGCCGAGAGGCCCCAGGAAGTCACCCAGGACTTCTACGGAGATGTACTGCCTGTTGACCAGGTTGGAGGGTATACAGGCGGCAATCACAACGGCCATGACAACAGAGCTCACATCGTTGACGCCTTGGATCGGATACGCAAAAGCCCAGCGCAGCAGAACATCCAATGTCGTCAGGATCGCCAGGATCAGCAGCCCGCCGAAGCCCAGCAGCGCCAGAGTGCGCGCAGCCGAAGACATGAAGGTTGTGGCATTTCCAACGTGCTTCATAGCCGGTCATCTCCAGTCGTGGTTCATCGAACCGCTTGACTGTTGATCCGGTCCATCGCAGTTGCAAAACAGGGTTGCGTTGTGTTCACTAGGTGAACAACTCGGTTTGGAGATTGTCATGGCTTTCAAGAAGGTGCGAGCGCTCGAGCGGGGCCTGGATGTGCTCATGGCCGTCAACCAGAAGGGCACGGCCAGCATCAGGGATATCGCCGAGTTGACCGGCGTTCCACGTCCCACCGTCTATCGTATGCTCGAAACGTTGCAGTCGCATGGCTTTGTCCAGCCGAGCCAAACGGATGACTGCTGGTGTGTCACCCTGAAAACAAAGTCGCTGAGTTCTGGCTTCCGTGAGGAGGACTGGGTAGCCCAGCACGCGGTGCCTCGAATGATTGAACTGGGCAAGAAAGTGCTGTGGCCCATCGACCTCGTGACATTCCAGAATTTTCAGATGGTGGTCCGCGAATCCACTCACGGCACGAGTCCGTTTTCCATCGACCATGGCGTTGTCGGACAAAGCCTGCCGCTGCTGGAGACTTCGGGAGGGCGATGCTATCTCGCATTTTGTGGGGACGCGGAGCGCGAGATGATTCTCGAGGGGTTGAGGAAACAGGGCCGCATCAAGGCCGGTTACTTCCAACATGCTCCTTATCTCGACCACATGCTTGCTCAGACAAGATCCCTCGGTTTGGGGTTCAGGCAGGAGGGATTTCGAGAACATACAATGAGCCTGTCGGCGCCCATCTGGGCCGGTGATCGGCTGATCGCCTGTCTCACGCTGATCTGGATCGCATCGGCATTGTCTTTTGAGGACGCTCTCGAGTTGCACGCAGCCGATCTGCAGAAAACGGCATCGCGGATATCCGGAGACCTGCCGACGACGGAGGGAGCAGATGGAACCTTGCCCCTGGTCGGGTAATCGCATTAACGGGACGTTTGCATGAGTGCCTGGACCGATGGCCGGTCGCGCATTCTTTCCAGAAAGGCCCTCAGGTTCACGGCCAAGTTAAAGTCTTCTTTGTCGGCCCATTGCAACACATAGAACAGTGCGGCGTCAGCGATCCCGAAATATCCCAAAAGATAGGGCGATTCGCCAAGCATGATTTCCAGCTTACGAAGTCCCTTGGCGACTTCTTTGCGTCCATAGTCTCGCAGGTCCCGCGTCCCCTTTTCATCCAGTTGAAACTTTTGCGGCACTTTCACGAATGTGAAACCGCGCATGTGAACGGATCCAACTATGAAATCCAACGCCTCAAGCGTCCGGCACTGCGTTTCAGGGCCTCCGGGCCAGAGCTTTCCCTGTGCGCACTCCTGCGCCAACCAACAGGCGATTGCCTGGAACTCCGTCAGAACCGACCCATCGTCACGCAATAGTGCGGGAACCTTGCCTTTCGGATTTCGCTCCAGGAAGCTCGAAGCCCGCTGCATGCCTTTGGTGACATCTACAATTTCAATTTCATAGTCCGCTCCGACCTCTTCGAGAATGATCTGGATTCCATCGGAGCAGCTTCCGGGGGAATGAAACAGCCTCATCTGCTTATCCTTCTGTTTTTTTGGGCAGCCTGAGCATTTCGCGCGTGTCTTCGGCCGACATCAGATTAACACCCAGGTCCTTTGCCATTCGAGCCGCCTTTGTGACCATGGCCGCATTCGACGGCGCCTTAACACCTCTTTCGAGGTAAGTCGCGTCTTCCAGCCCTATGCGCAGATTGCCACCCGCAATCGCTGACTGCGCGATCATCGGGAAGGCCCATTTTCCAGTTGCAAAGCCAGTCCAGACCGCGTTCGACGGCAGTCGGTCTCGTGCATAGAGCAGCGTTTCCGGCGACGGTTGAAATCCGAAGTTCACGCCCATGACGATGGAACACAGTGGATCTGCCGGAAGCACATCTTCGGAAATGAGATGATGGAGGATCGCAATGTCGCCGCTGTCGAAAAGCTCGATCTCCGGTCGCACACCAGCGCCCTGAATCAGGCCCGCCATCGTTGTGATTGAAGGGACCGTGTTGATGACGGCTTCGTTGCCGAAAATCATCGTGTTGAGGTCGAGCGTGGCAATGTCAGGCCGGATGTCCAGAATGTGCCGCACCCTGATTTCGGGGCGCACGAGATTGGTTCTTGGTCCGGCAATCGCGGGATTGTCGTCGGAAGGGTGGTACCTGCCGCCGGTTCCCGTAGTGAGATTTATGATCAGATCGGACGATCTTTCGCGAATGCGCGCAACAACGCTTCGATACAGATCGGTGTCCATCGACGGTTGCTCGGTTTCAGGATCGCGAACGTGAATATGAACAATGGCGGCACCGGCCTCTTCCGCCTCCAGACAGTCGTCGGCGATCTGCTCCGGCGTTATGGGTAAATTCTCGTTCTGATGACGTGTGGTGAAGTTTCCGACGACCGCACAGGTTAAAAAAGTATAGTTCACCGACCGGACTCTCTTGCTAGCTTGCCAACCAAATTCAACGGTCATCGTTTTCAAACGACGGCGCCAAGTGAAGCGGACAACCAGATGTGTTCACTTGGTGAACGGCGGCGCGTTGGTACCGATCCTTCCGCTCCAATCGGTCGATCGCGGCTCGACCTCACTGGCAGCTCCGTCGCCTGATTGAGCAGTCGGTTTCGTCGACCGAAACGACGGCAAGTCGTTGACTGTAGAAAAGGCCTTTGCATCTGCCCCTCGGCAATGCTATCGGCTGTCGCGCGAAAGCGAGCGCCGGATGGGGAAACCGGTTTGACAAACAGGCTCCAAATCCCGCCTTGCAGTCCCAAAACGGCTTTCTTATATACCCTTCAACACTGCGCCCCGAGGGGCGTTGGGGGATATCACCGCCAGGGGCTGTCTTACGGAACGCCGATACGGGTCCCGACAGCTCGCTAAAGGAGAATGTGACATGGCAAAAGTTATAGGTATTGATCTGGGAACGACCAATTCCTGCGTCGCCGTAATGGACGGATCGGACGCGAAGGTCATTGAAAATGCAGAAGGCGCGCGGACCACACCGTCCATGGTTGCCTTCACCGACGACGGAGAGCGCCTCACCGGCCAACCGGCCAAGCGCCAGGCCGTCACCAATCCGGAAAACACCCTGTTCGCCGTCAAGCGCCTGATCGGTCGCCGCTACGACGACAAGATGGTGGAAAAGGACAAGAAGCTTGTCCCCTACAAGATCACCAAGGCTGACAATGGCGATGCCTGGGTAGAGGCCGGCGGCGAAAACTATTCGCCCTCGCAGATCTCTGCAATGATCCTGCAGAAGATGAAGGAAACCGCCGAAACCTATCTCGGCGAAACGGTCACGCAAGCCGTCATCACGGTTCCCGCCTACTTCAACGACGCCCAGCGCCAAGCCACCAAGGACGCCGGCAAGATCGCCGGTATGGAAGTGCTGCGCATCATCAACGAGCCGACGGCTGCCGCGCTCGCCTACGGGCTCGACAAGAAGGATGGCAAAACCATCGCGGTTTACGACCTCGGCGGCGGCACCTTCGATATATCGGTGCTTGAAATCGGCGATGGCGTGTTCGAAGTGAAGTCGACCAACGGCGACACCTTCCTCGGTGGCGAAGACTTCGACATGCGCCTGGTCGAGTACCTGGCAGCCGAGTTCAAGAAGGACCAGGGCATTGACCTGAAGAACGACAAGCTGGCCCTGCAGCGCCTCAAGGAGGCTGCTGAAAAGGCCAAGATCGAACTGTCCTCCTCGGCTCAGACCGAAATCAACCTGCCGTTTATCACGGCCGATCAGACCGGACCGAAGCACCTGACGATGAAGCTGTCGCGGGCCAAATTCGAAAGCCTGGTCGACGATCTGGTCCAGCGCACCGTCGCACCCTGCAAGGCCGCCATCAAGGATGCCGGCATCCAGCCGGGCGAAATCGACGAAGTGGTTCTGGTCGGCGGCATGACCCGCATGCCGAAGGTCCAGGAAGTGGTCAAGCAGTTCTTCGGCAAGGAGCCGCACAAGGGCGTCAACCCGGATGAAGTGGTCGCCATGGGCGCTGCCATCCAGGCCGGCGTTCTGCAGGGCGACGTCAAGGATGTGCTGCTGCTCGACGTCACACCGTTGTCGCTGGGCATCGAAACACTGGGCGGCGTGTTCACCCGGCTGATCGATCGCAACACGACGATCCCGACCAAGAAGTCGCAGGTCTTCTCGACTGCCGAAGACAACCAGAGCGCCGTGACCATCCGCGTTGCCCAGGGCGAACGTGAAATGGCCGCTGACAACAAGATGCTCGGTCAGTTCGACCTGGTTGGTCTGCCGCCGGCTCCGCGCGGCGTGCCGCAGATCGAAGTCACCTTCGACATCGACGCCAACGGCATCGTCAACGTTTCGGCCAAGGACAAGGGCACCGGCAAGGAGCAGCAGATCCGCATCCAGGCATCCGGTGGTCTGTCCGACAGCGATATCGATCAGATGATCAAGGACGCCGAAGCCAATGCCGAAGCGGACAAGGCACGGCGCGATGCGGTTGAAGCCAAGAACCAGGCCGAAAGCCTGATCCACTCGACGGAAAAATCGCTCGAGGACTATGGCGACAAGGTCAGCGAAGATGACCGCAACGCCATTTCCGAAGCGGTCGAGGCTCTGAAGGAGGCGATTTCCGCCGAAGAGCCGGACGGCGAGGACATCAAGGCCAAGACGCAAACGCTGGCCGAGGTCTCGATGAAACTCGGTCAAGCCATGTACGAGGCGCAGCAGGCCGAATCCGCCGAAGCTGACGCCGCGGCCGATGCCGCCGCCGATGGCGAAGACGTTGTCGACGCCGATTTCGAAGAAATCAACGACGACGACGAAAAGAAATCGGCTTAAGTCAATAGGTCGGCGCGGGAGCACGCAATGCGTCCCGCGCCGACTTTTTTTACGCCTGTGGCGTTTTTCGCAATGTGCAGCTATTAAGGTCCGACACGCGCCGGGGCGGCGTCATGGCGGGACAGCTCGACAGATCAGGAAGCGGAACGGAATGAAATCCGCGGAGCATATGAATGGCCAAGGCTGATTTCTATGAAACGCTGGGCGTCTCCAAAAGCGCCGACGAGCGCGAGCTGAAGAGCGCTTTCCGCAAGCTGGCCATGAAATACCATCCGGACAAGAATCCGGATGATCAGAGCGCCGAGCAGCGTTTCAAGGAAGTCAACGAAGCCTACGAAACCCTGAAAGACCCGCAGAAACGGGCGGCCTACGACCAGTTCGGCCATGCGGCCTTCGAACAGGGCGGTCCGGGCGGATTCGGTGGCGGGTTCGGCGGTGGCGCCGGCGGCTTTTCCGACATTTTCGAGGACATTTTCGGCGAGATGATGGGCGGTCGCGCCCGCCGCTCCTCCGGTGGTCGCGAGCGCGGTGCCGACCTGCGCTACAACATGGAGATCTCCTTCGAGGAGTCCTACACCGGCAAGACCGCGCAGATCCGGGTGCCGTCATCCGTCCAATGCGACGAGTGCTCGGGCAGCGGCGCCAAACCAGGCTCGTCGCCGTCGACCTGCGGCACCTGCCACGGCGCCGGCCGCGTGCGTGCATCTCAAGGATTCTTCTCGGTCGAGCGCACCTGCCCCACCTGCCACGGCCGCGGCGAGATCATCACCGATCCCTGCACCAAATGTTCCGGACAGGGCAAGGTTACCGAAGAACGATCCCTTTCGGTCAATATCCCCGCCGGTATCGAGGACGGTACCCGCATCCGGCTGGCCGGCGAAGGCGAAGCCGGTTCGCGGGGCGGGCCGTCGGGCGATCTCTACATCTTCCTGTCGGTCAAACCGCACGAATTCTTCCAGCGCGATGGGGCCGACCTTTACTGCTCCGTGCCGATCTCCATGACCACAGCGGCCCTTGGCGGCCAATTCGACGTGGTCACGCTCGATGGCGCCAAGACCCGCGTAAAGGTACCCGAAGGCACCCAGAACGGACGCCAGTTCCGACTGCGCTCCAAAGGCATGCCGGTGCTGCGCTCCGCCCAGAAGGGCGACCTCTACATCCAGATCGCCATCGAAACACCACAAAACCTGACCAAACGTCAGCGGGAACTGCTGCAGGAGTTCGACGAACTGTCTTCGCAGCACAACAACCCCGAATCGGAAGGGTTCTTCTCGAAGATGCGACATTTCTTCGAGCAACTGAGCGACTGAACGGGACAGGCAGGGCTGTCGCATCTTAGGGAGGGATCGTGAATGGCCCACAGGCTGCCGCAACATGTTTTCAGACAGGTCAAAGGCAATCTGCGGTTCTTCCACGGGCTGGTGACGCAGCCGAAAACCGTTGGCGCCATCGTGCCGACCTCGATTTTCATGGCGCGGCGCATGGCCAGCATTGCCAATCCGGCCTCGGCCTTGCCGGTGCTTGAGCTCGGCCCCGGAACCGGCGTCGTTACCCGTGCGCTGCTGCGCCGCGGCATCCAGCCGGACATGCTGGTCTCGGTCGAATATTCGTCGCGGTTCTGCAAGCATCTGCGCAAGGAATTTCCCGACATCCGCGTTTTGCACGGCGATGCCTTCGATCTCGACAAGACCCTGGGTGACCTGAAATCGGCGCATTTCGACTGCGTCGTCTCGGGACTGCCGCTGCTGAACTTTTCTCCCGAGCAGCGCGTCACGCTGATCGAAGATGCGCTGTCGCGCATTCCCAAGGGCCGGCCGATGATCCAGTTTTCCTACGGTCCCACATCGCCCGTGCCGCCGGGACGCGGCCACTACTCGGTCGAGCGGTTCGGCATCGAAATCCGCAACATTCCGCCGGCCCAGATGTGGCTCTACCGACGAACCGGTTAAGGTATCCATGACACCCAAAATCCTTGTCTTGCCGGGGTCGGTCAAATCGACTTCGGTCAACGCCAAGCTGGCGAACGCCGCTCAACTGACGCTTGCCCAACTCGGCGCCGATGTCACGCGGGTGTCCCTGCATGATTATCCGCTGCCACTGGTCAACGAGGATCTGAAGGCGGAAAAGGGCATTCCGGAGCCAGCCATGCAGCTGGGGCGGATGATTGCGGCCCAAGACGGCGTGTTCATCGCCAGCCCCGAATACAACAGCTCGATCCCGCCGTTGCTGAAAAACGCCATCGACTGGATCAGCCTGATTTCGAACGATGGCGAAGCCGTCCTGAAACCGTGGCAGGACCGCTATGTCGCCCTCGGCGCCGCTTCACCGGGACGCCTCGGCGGCATCCGCAGCCTTGCACATTTGCGCGCCGTCATGGTCAGCGTGGGTGCCCAGGTGATTTCACAGCAGGTGTCCGTGCATGGCGCCGGCGACGCCTTCGACGACCATGGCTCCCTGACGGATGAGCGCACGGCCGGCATGCTCGACAAGACCTGCCGATCGCTGTTCGATCATTGCCGCCGGCACGGGATTGCCGGATAGGGCAACTCCATTGGGAAGAAATATCCTAAAGACTGCCCAGCAGACCGGCGACGGTTGCCAACAAAACGACCAGCAGAATGCTCCGAAACGCCGTTTCGGAAAGCCAACCAGTGACGCGGTTGCCCGCGAGGATGCCAAGCACGACCGCCGGCGTGAGTGCCAATGACAGTTCGACGGTCGATTTTGAAACCTCCCCAAACAGCGCGTGCAGAAGCAGTCCGGCGCCATAGGCAAACAGGAAGAAGGTCAGGATCGTTGCGCGGATTTCGGACTTTTGCCAGCCCCTGATCGACATCCAGGTGGAAGCAATGGGGCCAGGCATGGCCAGCATACCGCCCATGGTTCCGGCGATCGCGCCGACGATCGTCACTTCGCCTCTTCTGATCACGGGGCTTTCCCCGACTCGCGCCGACTTGGCCATGTCCATGACAAGCGCAGCAGCGACAAAGAACACGGCGACCGCCGACACAAGTTTCAGGATCGTGACCCCGACGAGAGCCTGAATGACGAACCCGGCCGGAATTCCGAATGCGCTGCCGATCACGAGACATCTGAGTGCGAACCGGTCGGAGCCACGGAAGACGAATGGCGTGAGCATCAGAGCGATGAGAAAATTGTGCACCGTGCTGATTTGAAAGGCTTCGTTGCCGTTCAGCACCACCAGCAGGATCGGCCCGGCGATCACCCCGTATCCGATGCCGGTTGCCGCCTGCAGAAGGGATGCACCAAAGACTGCGGGGACGAGCAGCCAAAACGCGGGTTCAGTCATCATGGGTCGCAATACCGGCCAGGTGGCGATGGTGCAACCCGGCCGGTATGCGGTCAGTCGAGGGAAACGCGGTCCGCATTGATCCCGGCCAGGAATTCCGGTGCCACATAGGCGCGCATGAGTTCGACGGTCGGAACATCGCCCTTGATCGAACCGCGTCCGTGGATCCAGACGCCCTCACGGACCATGAGGTCGAGAAGCGCGCTGTTCAGGTTCATGTTGTGGCGATAGTTGCCCCAGGCTGCAGCGACGTCATCGGGCTTGAGTGTGCCGGACAGCACGCGCGATACCGCGGCGTGCGCTTCGGCGGGGTCGGAATGCACAACCTCTTCACCGTTGTAGAGCGCTTGCAGAACACCCGTAACCGCCTCTGGGTTCTCGTCGATCATCTTGCGCGTTGCTACCAGGATGAAATGGGTACCATAGCTGTCGATCCGGATCTCGGAGTAGCGATCGCCGAGGGTCTTTTTAGCGCCTTGATAGAAAGACGGAAACATGGCGCCCGCAAAGACATCGCCGCGCGCCAGGGCGGGAACGATGTCCGGGGGGCCGACCGAGACGATTTCAGCCTCGACACCGGCGGCCTTCAGTTCGTTTTCGAGCATGAAATGCACGTTGGTACCGGCGGTCACGCCGACCGGCTTTCCGGCCAAATCCGCGACTTCCTTGATGTCGCCGCCGCCGGTGTGGATAAGCCGCGTCGCGGTGTATTGCGACATCTCGGCGATTACTGCGAATTCCTGGTCGCGCATTGCACCGATCACTGCGGGAAACTCGGCCAGGAATGCAAAGTCGAGCTGGCCGCCGAGCAGCGCCTCGAAGGCAGCACGGCCGGACTGGAACGGAATAACGTCGGCTTCCAGGCCTTGGTCGGCCCAGAGATTGCGGTCCATGGCGACCGAAAGCTGAGGGATATCCAGATAGGGCCCGCCGCCGATCGTTACCTTGGTGGCATCTGCCGCCGCCGGCAGGGAAAGGACTGCCAATCCCGCCGCGACGATCATGGATTTGAGCTGACTGAGCATGTGTGTTCCTCCTGTTATGGATCAGTGGTCGTCGGAACTGCCGTGGCGCAGGAGTCCGATGATGTGGTTGCGATTTTTGACAAAGTCCTCGGAAATCTCGTCGACATGGCGCGGACGCTCTGTGTCGATATCGATGGTCTCGATAATGCGGCCGGGCCCTGCGCTCATGATGTAGGCGCGGTCGGACAGGATCAGCGCCTCATCAACATCGTGGGTGACGAAAATTACCGTTGCCCGGTGGGCTTCCCAGACGCGCAGCAGAATGTCGTGCATGACGATCCGAGTCTGCGCGTCGAGGGCGCCGAACGGTTCGTCCATCAGCAACACCTTGGGCGAAGTCACAAAGGTGCGAGCGAGCGCCACCCGTTGCCGCATGCCGCCGGAGAGCTGACCTGGAAAAGTTTTTTCGCGGCCTTCCAGTCCAACTTCCTTAAGCGCCGCATGGGCGCGGTCGAGACGCTCCGTCTTGCTGATCGGAAAGCGCTTGAGCGCGAACATCACGTTGCCGAGGGCGGTGAACCAAGGAAACAACGCGTATTGCTGAAACACCACGCCGACATCCGGATTGATGCCGTTGACCTCGACGCCGTCCAACCGGATCGAACCTGTCGTCAGATCGACAAACCCGCCGACCGCATTGAGCAGGGTCGACTTGCCGCATCCCGACGGACCAATCAGCGAAACAAAGGAGCCCGGCTCGATGACCAGATCGGTGCTGGAGAGCGCCTGGATCGTGCGGCCTCCCGGCGCCCTGAATTCGATCGAAACACCGTCGATTTCGATCAAGCCGACTTCCGGACGATTGTCGGGTATGGTTTCGGCGTGTTCCTGGATTTTGTGTAGGACTGCAGTCATCATGCGTTCTCCCAATGCACCAGCCGGTTGCTGATGGCGACGAAGATCATGTCGAGGGTGGCGCCGAGGATCCCCAGCTCAATCAGGCCGACGAACATGCGGTCGGTGCGTATGAACTGGCGGGCGTCCTGCAAGCGAAAGCCAATGCCGGACGATGCGCCACTGAGCTCGGCCGCCACGAGACTGAGGAAGGCCAGCGCCGACCCGAGCCGCAGGCCCACGACAATGTGCGGGGCAGCAGCCGGTACGATGACTTCGAAAAACTCACGCAAACGGCTGGCGCCGAGCGACCGGGCGGCGCGAATGTAGGTGCCGGCCACATGGGCGGCACCGTGGTGAGTATTCAGCCAAACCGCCAGAAACACCGTGTAAGCGATAACGAAATACTTGGAGCCCTCGCCAATTCCAAACCAGACGATGGCGATCGGCACCAGGGCAATGGCCGGTATTGGCCGCAGCAGAGTCAGAAACGGTTCCAGTGCCACCGAGACGACGCTCACCCGCGCCGTGAGAAGCCCCACCAAAACACCCAAAGTCGCCCCGATGGTGAAGCCGATCGCCGCTCTCGTCAGCGATACCTGGAGATCCTTGACGAGGACGCCATCCTGGTACAGTTCGACAGCTGCGCTGAAGACCATTCCCGGTGTCGGGAAAAGGTCCTGGCTGATAACGCCGGAACTGGCGACCAGCCACCAGACGATAACCACGCCGGTCAGCGACAGGACAAGTTGCCCGATCTGGAGGAGTTTTGTTCGGCTCAGCATGGTTTTGCTCCGATCATTCGATAGCCTGGCGGACTGCCGCCGGACGCCGGCTCGATGAACCGGCGCGCCGATGTGACGACAATCCGTGTTTTCTGCTGATCGGCGCGGCCGTCACCGCTTCCATTGCCCGATCGAGATTGTCCTTGATGAAGTCTTCGGCATTCCAACCGATCGGTTGTCCCTGGCGCATGACCTGCCGGCCATCGACAAACACCGCTTCGATCTGATCGCGATTGTAGAGGCGCACCAGCTCCCATTCGAAGTCCCAGGACGGCATGACCTCGGGACGGTTCCGATCGAGTATGAGAAAATCGGCACGCAGCCCGGGTCGCAGTTCGCCGGTGGTCCCCTCCAGCCCCGACACGTCAGCGCTGCCGCGCGTCGCGGCGTCGATCCAGGTCCAGGCTGCACCGCAGGAAAAATCGGCCAGCGACATTCCCTGGGCGATGCGCTGACATGTCTCTGCGGATTCCAGCAGGCGCAGCGCATCGGACCGTGTGCTGTCGGTGCCGATGCCGAAACGCACGCCCCGAGCGGCATAGGCCAGGGCCGGAGCGACGCGGTCTCCCTTCCAGGCGGAAGCGAGCGGGTTGTAGCTGACGCCCGATCCGGTTTCGCGCAGCAGTTCGATTTCGTCGTCAGTCACCAGGGTGCAATGATGGTGAAGCGTGTGCGGCCCGACGGCGTTGTGTTCGGCGAAAAACTCCAGCGGACGCTGGCCATAGCGCACGACGCTCCAATGCACCTCGACGTGGTGCTCGTTGGTGTGGATCTGAAACAGCACGTCATTATCGGCGCAGAACTCCGACAACGCCTGCATGAGGGCACCCGACGCGCCCTGAACGCCCGACACGCACAACGATGGCACGATCATCGAATTGCTGGAGCAAGCCACGACATGGGCCTCCGCACGCCGCAATGCGTCGTCGATCAGCCGGTTGCTGTCCGATGGGCTCAGCTCGTCCGGGAGATCAATCGTCTGCGCAGCACCGGTGCTGGATACCAGCCGAATGCCGACGTCCACCGCAGCACGATGCACCGCATCGGCCTTTTCGCCGTTAACAATCGCGAAGTTGTTGATCGTGGTGAACCCACCGCGCAGCGCTTCGAGGAACATCCACTTGGCCGACGCATAGGCCAATTCGGGATCGAGGCTTGATTCCAGCGGGACCCAGATTCGACGCCAGATCTGCGACGGCTCACCGCCGGTCAGTTTTTTGCCGAAGGCTTGTCCCAGGTGGGTGTGGGCGTCGATGAACCCAGGCACGATCGCCCGACCCGGCAGCCGGTCGACGGCAATATCCGGGTGACTGGCCATGAATTTCTCGGGCTCGCCGACAAACGAAATCTCGCTGTCGCGCACCGCAAGAACCCAGTTCGTCTGCGGGCCTTCGGCCGTCAGCAACAGGTCGGGCGCCAGCGCATAGGTGTTCGCTGTGAATGCGTTCGAAGCATTCAGCATCAAAAGAAGTCCTCTTGTGGGTCAGGTGGCGGGAGGAGCGGGATAGCTCGCACCGCCTCAGTACGATTGAACGGTAGGAGATTTCACCTATAGAAGATAATATTATCTTTTGCAGAGCTCATAGATTGAAACTATGGCCTGAGGAGACCAGGCATGAACATCCGACAATTCGAGTGCCTTCGGGCGATCATGACGACGGGCAGCATGACCCAGGCCGCCGAGAACCTCGGAATTTCGCAACCGTCGGCCAGCAGCCTGATTTCCAATCTGGAGTACAGGCTCGGATTCAAGCTGTTCGACCGGGTCAAGGGGAGACTGGTTGCAACGCCGGAAGCCAAACACTTCCTGCCTGACGTAACGCGGGCGCTCGACAGCATCGACCAAGCCATGCGGCAGGCCCAGCAAATCCGAGACAACCGCTACGGAGACCTGACGATCGCTTCCTACCCTAACATTGCGATCGACTTTCTGCCGGCAGTCATGAGCGCCTTTCTGGCCGACTCACCCGATGTCCGGGTGCGGCTGCTGGCACGCCGGTCGGAAATGATGAGCGGCCTCCTGCCGATGCAGGAGTTCGACATGGCAATCGTCACCCAGTTGGCCGAAACCCGGCAGTTCGAGATCGAGAAGATCGAGATGCCCTGCGTCGTGGCCTATGGCCGTGGCCGAGCACCGGTATCCGACAGTGTCGGCCCGCGCGACCTGCAGCATGAGAAACTGGTAACCCTGATGCCGACCCACCCGACCGTAACACAGCTGGAGGAACGGTTTACCCAAGAGGGAACACCCTATCCGGCGGCATCCATCGAAACGCAAACCTTCGAATCAGCCTGCGGTTTCATCGGCCGAGGTGTCGGCGCTGGCCTCATCGATCCAATCACGGCCAGCAGGTATGCGGGCGATACGATCGAGACCCGTCGCTTTACCCCCGAAGTGACCCAGACGATCTACCTGCTGACACCGGCTGATCGCCCGGTTTCGACCCTGTTAAGGGCTTTTCGCGAGCGGCTTCTGAGTGAACTGAAGGCGCTGTGCCATTTGTCATAGAGTTTGGCTGCCGCCAGGCACCCATGAGCGCAAAACAGGTCGCTACCACAGTCAGGGTGACGAGCAGCAATCCTGTTGCCTGAAACGTCGCGTCGCCGTCCGTCCGGCGCCATCGCACCTGGAATGCCCGATCTTCCGGCGTCTGCTGAAGGTCGCCGCACGCCGCAATCCGGCTCGCCGCAAATGAAAGGCTGCGACCTGAGCTGAGCGACTGTTGATCAGGCCGTGGAACGAGCCTCAAGCCAAGGGTCGGCGACCTCGATCTTGCCGCTGGCGACCAGAACTGCGGGGCCGCCCACTTCGACCGCAGCGATATTCCTGTCCCGCAATATGGCCGATGCGGCCATGGTGCTGGCGCGGCCCATGGCAACGCCCTGGTTCACCGTCAGGCTGACCTTGCCGTCCGCAAGACCGCTGCGCTGCCCGGCCACCGCCATCAGGGCGGCCGCGGCGCTCCCCGTTGCCGGATCCTCATCGATACCGTGGGCCGGTGCCGACATGCGAGCGTAGATTTCGCCACCATCTTCGAGCGATCCGGCAAAGAAGAAGACGTTCGAAGACCACGCCTCGGCCAGATGCTCCCGCCAGGCCTGGCGGTCGACAACGGCCCGGTCGACGGCTTCGCGGCTGGACAGGTGCGCAAAGCAGAATTCGAGACCGACACTGGCAAAGAACCCGTCGATCACATCATCCTCGTCGATTGAAAGGACACTAGCGAGAGCATCGGCGGCCGGCTTCTCTGTCGGATGCTGCAATGGCGTGGTGCTGATCAGCGTGCCACTGAGTACCTCGTCATGGCGCTCTATCCTGACGGGCACGGGGCCGACATTCTCCTGCAGCATCACATCGGATGGTGTCGGCTGTTGGGCGTAGGCAATCGCGCAGGCGGTCCCGACAGTCGGGTGGCCGGCAAAATCCACCTCCGCATTGGGTGTGAAGATCCGGACCCGGGCCGTCGCGGACGGATCCTCCGGTGGCAGGACAAAGGTCGATTCGGCAAAATTGAATTCGCGGGCAATCTTCTGCATTCCAGACGGGGATATTCCTTGAGCATTTGGCAGCACCGCAAGCTGGTTGCCGCCGAACGCAGTGGGGCTGAAGACATCAAGAATATGGAAGTCGTACTGCATGACATCTCTCCTGCTCTTCCGCACCGGCGGATTGGCCGACCGGCGGAACCGTGATATCTAATTCGAATATCATCAATATAGATAATCAACAATATAGAATCTGATCGATATAGATGCCCGACGATTCAACCCTTCCCGTCCTCAAGGCGCTGGCCAACGAAAAGCGCCTGCAGATCATGATCTGGATCAGTTCTCCGCGCGATCACTTTCCACCGCAACGGGATGGCGACCTGGTCGAAGACGGTGTTTGCGTCGGCTTCATCACCGAGAAGATCGGGCTGTCGCAGCCGACGGTTACCTCGCACATGAAGGTGTTGGAACAGGCCGGGCTGGTCAGCGGCAAGCAGATCAAGAACTGGGTTTTTTACAAGCCGCAATCCGAAGCGGTATCGGCGGCACTACAGGCGCTTTCCGACAAACTGTCCTCCAGTTAGCCGACTGATGATCGGATTGACAGCAGTCTGCAGCGGCGGATGATGGCGACTATGGTCTACGATTCCGATACCGCATTTCTGCACGAAATCGTTGCAAGCGACCCCTCGTTTCGTCACGTCGATGGCGACCGGCTCGCTGCCGCCGCAGCCAGCCTTAACGGGTCGCAGACACCCCTGACCGCATTTACCGTCGCGGCGATGCGCCTTATGGCGCTGGCCGGAAACGGACACAGCCGGGTGATTCCTAACGGCATTGCCCGGGTCTTGCCGTTGCGCCTTGTCTGGCTGGAGGACGGGCCGTGCGTTGTCAGCGCGGACGAGCGATTTGGACATCTGGTCGGATGCCGATTGCTCCGCGTCGGAAGCCATGCTGCGAGCTCGGCTCATCAGGCGCTTCGGCCCTATCTCGCCGGCACCGAACCACGCCAGAAGGTTATCGGGGCCATGATGCTGGCCTGGCCGGACGCGCTGCAGGCAATCGGTGTCGTGGTGCGTGACCTGGCGTTCGAAGACGACACCGGTGCGGTGGTGTCCATCCAGCCCGCACTCCCCGACAGAATTGGCGCGGAGCGCCTTTATCCGGTGCACGAAACCGGCATTGCCCACCGGCTGATCCACAAGGGTGGATTGACGGCGAGCGAAGATGAAGCCCGCTCTTGCAACACCTGCACGCTCTTGCCCGGGTCGTCGGCCTGGTATGTTCGCCTGGCGGATCTGGTCTCGGAGGATTCCGCGGTGCTGGCGCAGGGTTTTGAGGCGATGCGCCAGCAGATCAAGGCAGCACCGCAACAATCGATCGTGGTGGATCTGCGCGGCAATCCCGGTGGTGATTTTTTGTCCACTGTCGATTTCGCCTGTCACATCGACGACCTCTATGCCAAGGACGGCACCTGTGTCGTGCTGGTCGACAAGTTCACCTTTTCGGCGGCCATTGTCGTTGCGGCGCTGCTGAAACATCACGCTCGCAGCTGCTGCATCATCGGTGAGGAGATGGGAGATACCGAGCGGTTCTTTGCCGAAGGCGGAACGATCACGCTTGCGCAATCGCGCCTGAAGGTGCGCCATTCGACCGGATACCACGACTGGCGCGATGGCCGTGCCGACCCGGAATTGACGCCGCCCGAGATCGCGGCGCACATGGTTGCCGCCGGGTCGCTGAACCCTGACATCGTCGCAGCACCGTCTTCCCGCGATTTTCGCGCCGGCCGCGATCCGGCCTTGCAGGCTGCAAGGCGTTTGATTGGCTAGAAGATCCGGCCCGACAGGGCTGCACGGCCGGCTTCCTCGGCCTTTTCCAATGTGCCGACGCCGGTCTCGGTCTCCCAGGCTGTGCGCAAGGCTCTCGCCGAATCTGCAAATCGATCGCCGGTGGGTTGGCATTGCTCGATCCGGTCGACGCGGAAATGGCGGAATGCCTGGCGCAGCTCGCACCAGGCCGCCAGGATGACCACTTCGATAAAGTAGATCAGCGCCACGGGCCTGATATCGCGGTCGGTTCGCCGGTCCTTGAGATCCAGATAGACGATATGAAGTTCCGAGGCATCGCGAATATAGCGGCGCAAGTCGGCCGTTTCGACATTCGTCTGCGGCATGGGGTTCCAAAGCGACACATGCAGCGGCACGGCGCGCTGCGCGTCTTCGGGGATGACGTCGGAGATCTTCGAGGCCGCACTCTCGGCGGCGCGTTCCAGGCCGCGGTCACCGGTGCGGCCAAGCAGCGCCAGTCCGACGACGATGGCCTCGATCTCGTCCTGGGAGAACATCAGCGGCGGCAGGTCGAACCCGGACCGCAGGATATAGCCGATGCCCGCTTCCCCATCGATCGGCACCCGCATCGCCTGGAGTGCGGCGATGTCGCGGTAGATGGTGCGCTTGGCGACTTCCAGCGTGTCGGCCATGGCCTGGGCGGTAACCGGCGTTTCGGCCCGGCGCAGAATCTGGATGACTTCAAAAAGGCGTGTCGAACGGCTCATGCCCTATCCATAACAGAACACTGCTGACACGCTCCTGTCAGCAGTGTTCTGCTACATCGGCAAGCCCGCAACCCGATCGAGGAGTGAGGCCTTGCTCGAATCCTATCAAGCCAAATCCGGCACCTTCGAGCCGGTATGGACGCTGGAAATCCAGACCCTGCCGGAGGACACGGACCGCATTCTCGACGCGGTTCTGGCGGTGCATCCGCTGGGTTACGGCCGCTACCACCGAAACGCGTCGATATCGGCCGTTGGAACAGAAACCGCCCGCCCGCAGCCGAACTCGACCACCGTCGCGCACAAGCCCGGATACGAGCAAGGCGCCACCGAAACCTATCCGATGGTGGAGCTGAAGATCTCGATCGAGCGCGACCTGCCGACGCTGCAGCGGGTCATGAACGCGATCCTTCACATGCACCACTACGAACAGCCGGTGATTTTCCTGCGCGAGGACTGGGCCAGCCGGTCTGCCTACGACCCGCACAGCAACAATCCGAACCGCTGGTGGAACAACGGGCGCGGACTGCCCGCCCAACTGGACTGACAGGAGAAAACATGATGAGCGATACAAACATCCTGGCCCGTGGCTTCGACACGCGGCCGATCGAAATGCAACCCATGTGGCTGGTGATGTTTCAGGCGCCTGAAGAAGACGTCGACCGCATCTTCGACGCCATCGTCGAGGTGGCGCCGCTTGCACAGGGCAAGACCGACCGGAACGGTTATCGCGCTCCGGCCGGCATCGAATATTATCGACCGCGCGAGGGCACACCCACCGGGGCCGAAGAGGAGACCCGCCATCGTCCGAATGTCGACGAAATGAGCTTCTTCATCCCGCGCGATCCGACGCTCCTCAACGCGGTGATCGAAACAATCTACGAGGTCCACAGCTACTACGAGCCGGCGATCACGGTCACCGAAGTGCTGCGCAGCCAGTGCAAAGGCCTTGACGACAGCACCAACCCGCATCGCTGGTGGAACAAGGACGGCGACTGGAAGAAGAGCTGAAGGCGCTCGCACTCCAACAACGGGATTGCAGATCGGTGGCGACATGGTTATGCCATGGCGCACGCGCCGCAGGCGCGGGTTGCATCCACCGCTTTCGACACCCCAACGTTCGGACTCGCCGGCTCCATGGATATCCTGCGCAATCGCCAGGCAGCACTGATCCTACTGCTGCATCTGTCGGGCGTCATCTGCAATTCCATGATCATCCCGTTCATGGCCTTTTACATCGTCGAAGGTCTCGGACAGGAGCCGTGGCAGATCAGCGTCTACACCGCCGTGGCGCTGGTGCTCGCTTTCGGTATCAATCGGCAGTTCGGAGAATGGATCGACGGTGGCGCACGCATTGCGCCGCTGGTGCTCTTGTCCATCGTCAGCTTCGTTGCAGCCTGTGTGGTCATCGTCGGGGTGCAGCAATATTGGGTGCTCCCGGTTATCGCCAGCATCGGCTTCAGCCTGTCGGCCGGGGCCATGGTGACCATGTTTGCCTTCGGCAGAATGTTTGCCGAACGGGAAGAGCTCGACACCGACAAATTCAACGCGCTGTTGCGTGCCTCCCATTCGCTCGGCTGGATGATCGGACCCGCCGCCGCCTTTGTCGTGGCAGACCGGTTTGCGCCGATCGACGTATTTCGTCTGGCGATCGCCCTTGCCGTCGTGTGGGGCGTGTTGTGGTACCTGGTCGTGCCGAAGGATTTCGCAAAACCTGTCGAAGACCGGTCCCAGACAAACACCGGCGTCGACCCTCTTAATCGGCCGCTCTGGTATGCGGCGATCGCCTGTTTTTTCCTGGCACTCGCCCACATGCTGTGCACCAGCGCGCTGCCCCTGTTCTACGTGCAGGAAGCCGGCCTGCCGACCTACGCGCCGGGCCTGTCCTTCTCGATCAAGACCTTCGTTGAAATCATAGCCATCCTAAGCGTACCGCGGCTGATGCGGCAATGGGGCGCCAGAAACGTGCTGATGGCAACCTGCGTGCTGGCAGTCATCTCCTTTCTCGTGCTGGCTCAAGTCGCCACACTGCCGGGTTTGGCGATCGGCGCGGCTCTGGAGGGGCTCTATTACGGCATCTTTGCCGGCGTCGGCATTTCCTTCGTCCAGAGCTTTGCCGGTGGTCGGGTTGCCCGGGCGACGTCATTTTACGTCAACAGCCTGATCGTCGGCGGGCTGATCGCCGGCCCCTCCATGGGATTGATCGCCCAGTTCTATGATTTCAGGTCGGCCATTTTGCTGGCTTCCCTCGGTGCCGTTGCAGCTTTTGCCATGTTGTTTGCGACACGCCGCTCAGACGTTACTGCCTCTGCCATTGCAAGAGAAACCGATTGAACAAGGGACATCCCATGCAGCAGAAACCCCCACTCTTTCTGGAAACGCATCGATTGCGGCTGCGCAGCTGGCAGGACTCGGATCGGGATGCCTTTGCCGCCCTGAATGCTCATCCCGAAGTCATGGATGATCTTGGTGGACCGATCGACCGGGCCGCCAGCGATCGCAAGCTAGACAGCTACCTGTCGGCCTTTGAAGAGCATGGCTATGGCCGCTGGCTGATCGAGGATCATGCCGGTACATTCCTCGGATATACCGGGGTGATGTTGCGCCACGACGATCCACCGCTCGGCGTGCACAACGAGATCGGCTGGCGGCTGATCCGCGATGCCTGGGGCGGCGGCTTCGCTACCGAAGCTGCACAGGCTGCTCTCGACGATGTCTTTGCCCGGATCGGACTGGACGAAGTGCTGGCCTATACAAGGCCGGACAATCTGCGCTCGCAGGCAGTCATGCGACGTCTCAATTTGGAGCGCGACGAAGCCCGCGACTTTGTCATGCCCATGGCAAATGTGGATGAATGGCCGGGTTGGGTCTGGGTGGCGCGACCGTCCGAGAGCCGTTAGCCCGCATTTTTCCCACTCTCTGTGGCGCTTCAGCCGGGGGTTGCCTTTCGGCGGACATCTCCGGTCCCATGCGCCTCAACCGTATGGCCCGATACGCTTTTCGTCGCCTGGAACCGTATCTGCCGCGTCGAAAGGCAACGCAGACGACATAGTGTGGGAGAAATACGGGCTAGCCCCGTTCATCCTTGGGCGATCCCATGACAATGTAGGTCGTGATGCTGTTGACCTGTGGCACCATGCCAAGGACCTCGGTGTGAAAGTGCTTGTAGGACGCCAGGTCCGGTACTTCGACACGTAACATGTACTCGATTGTGCCCGAGACATTGTGGCATTCGCGCACCTGCGGCGCTGCGGCAACCATGCGCTCGAAATCGATCTGGTCTTCCTTGCGGTGACGGGCCAGTCCGACAGCGACCAGGGCCGTGAAGCCGCTGCCCATCGCTTCGCGATTGAGCACCGCCCGGTAGCCCACGATGGTGCCGTTGCGTTCCAGTTCCTGAACGCGCCTCAGGCAGGCCGAGCTGGACAACCCCACCCGGCGCGCAAGTTCGGTGTTGCTGACACGTCCATCGCGCTCAAGCTCGCGCAATATTTTGCGGTCAATTTGATCCAACTCATTCATTTATTGCAGACAATGGAGTCTGGAGCACCAGAAAGCAAGCACTTTGCGCCACTTGCGCCATAATATTGCTTCGCCATGACAATCGAATTGCTCGCAGCGCTCGCTGCCTTTGCCTTCATCTCGCTGATCACGCCCGGCCCCAACAATCTGATGTTGCTGGCATCGGGCATGAATTACGGCTGGCTGCGCACCATTCCGCATATGCTCGGTATCGGCATCGGCTTTCCGGTGATGATCGTGCTGGTCGGCCTGGGAATCATGCAGGTCTTCGACCGGGTGCCTGCGAGCTACACGGTGCTGAAGATCCTGTGCGCCGCCTATCTGTGCTATCTCGCCTGGAAGATCGCCACCGCGGCACCGGTTCAGTCCGACGACAGCGACGGCGGCACAACCCCGCTGACCTTTTTCCAGGCCGCCGCTTTCCAGTGGGTCAATCCCAAGGCCTGGGCCATGGGTGTGACCGCGATCAGCGTCTACACCCCGCCCGATCGCTCGCTGACAACAGTCATCGTCGCCTCTTTGACCTTCGCATTGATCGGAATTTTCTCGCTGAATTGCTGGACCCTTCTTGGTCAGCAACTGAGACGGCTTCTACAGGCGCCGGTGGCGCGCCGTGTGTTCAATGTCGGCTGCGCTCTGATCCTCGTTGCGTCGCTCTATCCGATGATCGCCTGGGGCTTTCTTTAGGCAGAAATCAGCAGGAGCAGGCTGCCTTGCTCTGCGGTCCGCAACAGGCCGCCCCGTTGCCCTTTGCTATCGACGCCATCGCCGGTTTGCAGGCGGCGCGACCGGGCTCAAGGGCGATGGCGATGCGGCCGTCATCGACTTCGACATCCTCGATGCGGAAGCGCTCGATGCCTTTGTTTTTCAATGCGAATTCCACATAGAACGGAGCGTCGCGCAATTCGCTGATGGTTTCGACACTCTTGCGCAGGATGCCGGTGAATTTGCCGGCGCGCATGTGGTCGGAACCCGGCGCATCGAGCAATTGCAGATGGGCTTCCGACCAGCGGTGCCGATTGCCGCCGCAATCGATGCTGTCGAAACGCGCCAGCTTTAGCTCGGTGACATGGTAACCGGCACCAATCTCGCCTTCGCTGGTCTGGAAGACCACGCCGGCGCCATCGGCCAGTGGTTTGAATGTTTCCATCAGTTGTCCCAGTGTTGCGGGCGGGCGAAGCATGATGTAGTCTCCACTTAATTTCAACATTTCAAGAATTATTGAATTATGGAAGAAAGTCAAGCCGTCGAAGCGCTGTCAGCCCTGTCGCAGGAGACCCGCCTCAGAATTCTTCGCTTTCTGGTGACGAAGGGCGAGGCCGGCGCGACCGCCGGTGACATCGGCGAGGCCGTTGACGCAATTTCATCGCGCACGTCATTTCACCTGTCGGCGCTGACACAGGCCGGTCTGATCACCCGAACGCGGGTTTCGCGCAATCTGATCTATAGGGTCAACTTCGCGGCGATTGGCGGCCTGATCGGCTACCTGGTGCAGGATTGCTGCCAGGGAAACGAGGAGGTTCTGGCCTGCTGCCAGTTGCCTTCTGGTTGTTGCTGACGTCAGCTTGAAGAGGGTTGGCGGTACGCCTCGACAAAGTTCCGCAGGATACGTTCCGGCATGTTTACGTTCTGGCTGTGGCAATACTCGATCAGCCGGTCGGCATCTTCGGGCGGGAAATAGCCGGAGTCCCGATAGATGCGAATGCGCGATTCGAACACCGCGCCGTCGGCCTCCGGATGGAACTGGGTGGCGTAGACATTGGACTTGTAGCGGATCATCTGGAACGGCGTCGGCGCTGAAGACAACAGGTGCACACAACCGGCGGGAAGCTCCTGAACGGCCTCCTTGTGGCCGACGAAAGCCATGAACCGGTCGGGCAGGTCGGCCGTCAAAGGATCGGCCGCCGCGTCCGGCGTTTTGGAACACTCGACCGCGCCGACCTCCTCGCCGTAGCGTTCCTTGTTAACTTTGGCTCCAAGCTGGGCGGCCAGAATGCCGATCCCGTAGCAACAGCCGAGAAACGGAAAGTCCGCATCGGTGACCGCAGGCATCAAGCTGAAGACAGCCTCCTCGATGCGTTTTTCGACTGGCGTCTTCTTGTCCTCCGGATCGCTGACGCAACCGGGTCCTCCGCCGACAATGACCGCGGCATAATCGCGAACATCGAGACCGTCGGGAATCGGCTCCTGGTCGAGACGGATGCGATGGGTTTCCTCGCGGCTGAGACCACCCTTGTCGAGAAAGGCTTCGAATTCGCCATCCGAGGTTTCGGTTTCAGGGCGCAGTTGCAGGATCAGAAACGGTTTCATGGTTCGCCGCAATAATATCGCGCGGCCCGAACTGGCAAGAGGGTGTGCCGAAAAATCTGCGGTTTAGCGGCGCCGTCGCTCGTTGAAACTGGCGTCAGGCGTTCCCGTCCAGCAGCGCGGCACATAGGGAAATTCCCGGGTCAGGAAATAGGCATAGGTGCCTCGCGGATATTCCTTCGATGTTGTGCGGGCGCCGTTGCATTCATCCATATCGCCAAGGCCGGCATCATATTCATAGTCTTCGACAAAGGTGCCATCATACGTCCCGTCGGGCTGGCGGCCGCCCGGGCGGTTGCCCGATTTCAGCCGGTAGGAGCTGGCAACTTCCTGCATGCCGTTGCCGAGATCGCCGGTCAGCACGTAGACCGGATAGCCGTCGGCAGCCCAACCGATCAGCGGAGAATGTTCCGTACCATCCCAGTTCAACTCCTCCATCAGGCCCGTCGGTGTAAAATGGTAGTGGTAGGCCCCATTTGGCTGCACATGCGCGTAGTTGGCGTCGAGACCAAGCCGGACAGCTCCACCCAAGGCATCGTAATTCCAACCTGAATTGCGGTCGCCTTTCCAGAATTCCGCCGTGCCGGGTTCGAAGGGAATGCCGTTCAGGCCGACGCCCCAATAGGCGAAATCCGCCGGCGTGATGCGGCCGGCGGGCGCCGGCTCGGTGGTCATGCGAAACTCGAAATTCTGCTCGGTGATGGCGTGCGGATTGCCGCGGTTGGGAAACGCTCCGACCGGATGCTGCGGAATGCCGTTGGTCCGCACGATGCGGGTGTTGCCGCTGACTTCGATGGAGACCTCTGAGGGAGACACCGTACGGTCGGCCGGTTCGAGTGTGACCGTTCCGCGCTGCGTTGCCGACAACCGGCGTTCCCGCTGCTCGCGATTGCGTTGCTGAGCTTCCGCAATGACGCTCACCGCGACGCTGGCCATGGCGCCGAGAAACAGGACGCCGACGATTTTCCTCATAGCGCAACTCCTTTTGTTGGCATTTGTGCTAGCCGAAGCAGATGGCAAAGTCATGCCGCTGTCCGAAATTCGCGTGTCGACGAGTAACTGGGGACAGACGGTTCCCTTTGCCGCCGAATCCGACTAAACGGATGCGCAAAGCATCCCACAGCCAGGAGCGAACGCATGCAGGACGCGAAGGACAGCCTGATCGTCGGCCTCGACGTGCCGACCGTCGACCGGGCAGAGGCAATCGTCGACACGCTCGGCGACAGCGTCGGATTTTACAAGATCGGCTATCAGCTGGTGTTTGCCGGCGGTCTTGAATTCGCCCGCGACATCATTGCCGATGGCAAGCGAGTGTTCCTCGACATGAAACTGCTCGACATCGACAACACGGTGGCCAAGGGCGTCGAGAACATCGTCAAGATGAACGTCTCCATGCTGACGCTGCATGCCTATCCGAAAGCGATGCGTGCGGCGGTCGAAGCAGCCCGTGGGTCGCCGCTGACGCTGCTTGGCGTCACGGTGCTGACATCGATGGACGACGCGGATCTTGGCGAAGCCGGCTATCACGACACCGCGCAGGGTCTTGTGGCCATCCGCACCCGCCAGGCGAAAGAAGCCGGCATGGGGGGCATTGTCTGCTCGGCCGCAGAATCCGCCACGGTGCGGGCAATCGTCGGCCCCGACATGGCCGTCGTCACGCCCGGCATCCGGCCTGCCGGCGCCGACCATGGTGACCAGAAGCGGGTGGTGACCCCGGCCGATGCGCTGCGCAACGGTTCAAGCCATCTGGTGGTCGCGCGGCCGATCGTCGCGGCGCCCGATCCAGCCGCCGCCGCACAAGCGATTTTGTCTGAAATGAGCGGAGCCTTGAGCAACGCCGCATGAGGTCTTCGGACCCCGATAGGAGGAAACATCATGGCCAAGGGCTATTGGATTGCCCGCGTCGACGTGCGTGACGCGGAACGCTACAAGGATTACGTCTCCACCGCCAAACCGGCATTCGAGCGTTACGGCGCCAATTTCCTGGCCCGCGGCGGTCCGATCGAGGTTCTGGAAGGCGATGCGCGCGCCCGCAACGTGGTGATCGAATTTCCGTCCATGCAGGCGGCCGTCGACTGCTACAATTCCGAGGAATATCAGGCCGCCAAGGCCATTCGCCAGGAAGTTGCCGACGCCGAGATGCTCGTGGTCGAAGGCTTTGAGGGCTGACTACCACATTCGGCCCATGCGGCCGGAAGAAGCGGCACGCCTGGCCGATATCGACCGGGCGGCGGACCGACTGTTTTTGGAAACCGGCATTCCAGAGGCGGTCGCGATGGTCTCCGGGCCGCCCGCGCCGGTGGCCGATTTCAACCGGATGTTGGAGGCCTGCCATGTGCTGGTCGCCTGCTCAAGCGACGACCAACCCGTTGGTTTAGCCGCGATCCAGCCGCTTGACGGCGGATGCTGGCTGCGGCTTTTGGCGGTTGATCCCGATCACGGCCGCCGCGGCATCGGATCGGAACTGCTGCGGGAAACGATCCGCCACGGACGCAACATCGGGGCATCGCAATGTGGGCTCTCGACCTTTCGTGACATCGCCTTCAATCAGCCCTTCTACGAAGCCATGGGTTTTCGCGAACTGACCCTGAGCGAAGCAACCTCCAGCCAACGCGATCGCTTTGAGACCGAGGTTCCGGAAGAAGCAAGACCGGATCAGCGGGTGCTGATGGTCATTGATCTTTGACGTCCGCCTCTTCCCGTCGGCGCGCATTTTGATTATGAGAACGTCTGGAAAGCACATTTGAGCATCGAGCCGGGAGATCAGGCCGTCATGACCCACAGCAACGTCCCAAAACTGGTTACGGTTTTCGGCGGTTCCGGCTTTGTCGGACGGTATGTGGTGCGGGCCCTGGCGCGCCGCGGCTATCTGGTGCGGGTCGCGGTTCGGCGCCCGGAGCTGGCCAATTACCTGCAGCCGCTCGGCAATGTCGGCCAGATCGCTCCCGTGCAGGCCAACCTTCGCAATCGTCCGTCGATCCAGCGCGCCATGCGTGGCTCCGATTATGTGGTCAACCTCGTCGGCATCCTGTTCGAAAGCGGCCGTCAGTCGTTCGACGCTGTCCAGGATGAAGGCGCTCGCGCCGTCGCCGAGGCCTGCCGCGATGCGGGGATCGGGCTCACCCATGTATCGGCCATCGGCGCGGACAGCCAGGCGGAAGCGCAATACGCGCGAACCAAGGGACTGGCCGAGGAAGCGGTGCGCTACACGGTTCAGGATTCGACCATCCTGCGCCCGTCGATCATCTTCGGTCCGGAAGACGGTTTCTTCAACAAATTTGCCGAAATGGCGCGCTTCTCGCCCGTTCTACCGCTGATCGGCGGCGGAGAAACCCGCTTTCAGCCGGTCTATGTCGGCGACGTCGCGGAGGCCGTTGCCCGCAGCGTCGACGGAACCATCGAGGCGGGCAAGACCTGGGACCTGGGCGGCCCGGAGATCCTGACTTTCAAAGAGTGCCTGGAATTGATGCTGAAGGTGATCGTGCGCAAACGCAGCTTTGTCACCATTCCCTGGGCGCCGGCGCGCTTGATGGGCAGCGTGATGTCCATGGTGCCGCTGATCGAACCCATGCTGACCAAAGATCAGGTGCTGATGCTGGAGAACGACACCGTCGTCTCGGATGAAGCCGAAGCACAAGGGCGGACGCTCGCCGGCATGGGCATCGACGCCACGACGCTTGAGGCCATCCTGCCCTCCTACCTGGTGCGTTACCGCCCGGCCGGACAATTCACCCGGGACCAGGCCGCCTGAGCGCGCTGAGCCATATGGATCCCGCGCGCCCGGTTTGCGGGCGATGATCGGATCCTTCGACACCTGGACCATCGCCCTTGGAGCCGTATTGGCGTTCGTAACCGCCACAATTCACGGCGCGACAGGTGTGGCCGGCGGCTGGCTGCTCACGGCGGCGCTGGCACCCGTGATTGGCGTGGCGCCGATCGTCCCGGTGATCAGCGTGGCCCTGCTGATCAGCCACGCGTCCCGAGCAACGATGAATTTCGCCCATTTCGATCGAACCGCCTTCCTGTCGATCTGCCTACCGGCCGTTCCCTGTATCGCCATCATGGCGTTCGTCTACGGGCGCATGAGTTCGTCCCTCATCGCCGTCGTTCTCGGCACCGTGATTCTGGTGGCCGTGCCGCTGCGGCACTGGACCGAGGCAAGGCAAATCCGCGCCAGCCAAAGGACGCTCGTCGGCGTCGGCGGCGTCTACGGAACCCTTTCCGGCGTTTCCATCGGACCCGGCATGCTGCTGGTTCCCTTCATGCTCGGCTACGGTCTCAGCCGGCAGGCGTTCGTTGCAACGCTGGCAGGGATTGCGCTGATCGCCAACCTGACCAGAACGACCGTTTTCGGCTCGACCGACCTGCTGACCTGGGATCTGTTTCTATACGGTGCGTTCATCGGCCTGATGACGATACCTGGAAACTGGTTCGGCCGCATTGCGCTGCGACGCATGACCAACAAGCATCACGGCCGGCTGGTTGATGGGCTGACGATCGTTGGCGCTCTCAATTTCTACTGGCTTGCGCTAAACTCCGGCTGAAGGAGAGTTGTCATGGAAAACGAACCTCTTGTTCGCGATCTCGTTGAGTGGGTATCGAAAGAACCACGGCCCTATGCGGAAGTCATGGACGCCTGGCGAACGTCCTGTCCGCGATTGACCGTTTGGGAAGACGCCGTCGAAAACCGGTTCGTCAAGCGCGATACCGACAATGACGGTCAGGCAATCGTGCGCATCACCGATTCCGGCCGGCGTTTCCTGCAAGCATCATGACGGCCAGGTCGCGGCGGGAATGCAGACCGCGCCGCTGAAAAGCTTGCGCGCCGTACGAAGAACACCGGCTGAACGCAACGACCACTCGCCTGCCTCAAACGAATGGTCGAACACCACGTCGATGACGCCCAAGGGATGTTCAATACGGATGTGGCATGGATTTCCCGTCGGTGCTTCGATCAGGCCATCGACAACGGTTCCCGGCGCCAGCACGCAAGCCCCGGCGCAGATCGATCCGGTCACCGCGAAGGTCGGATGGCATTTCCACGGCATGAAGTAACGCCCGGCACATGTTCCACCCTCCCGCGGACTGGCCATCAGACAGAATTTGGGCACGACGGAGCTCGTGACGTCGCCAAGACCCATGCGTTCGCCGGCGATCAGGCGAATTGCTTCCATGCGTTCGAAAAGCGCCGCATTGGCATCGATCTCGTCGCGCGATTCGTAGCCTTCGATGCCGAAATCGGCAGCCCGAGCGACCACCATCGGCACGGCGACGTCGATACAGGTGACGTCGATACCGTCGATCGTGTCCACCGGATTGCCGGTCGGAAACAGAACGCCGGTCTTTGAACCGACAACATCCATGAAGTTGAGAATGACCGGTGCCGCGGTACCAGGGACCCCGTCTATGCGCGCATCGCCATCGTAGTCGACCTCGCCATTCGGGGTCTGAACGACCGCCTCGATCAGTCCGCCGGTGTTGGTGTTGCGGATGCGCACCCGGGTCTCGTCACCCGTCGGCGTGATCAACCCCATCTCGACTGCGGCCGGTCCGACGCCGGCCAGGATGTTGCCGCAACTCGGGCTGAAGTCCACCTCCGGTTTTTCGGCATGGACCTGCGCGAAAAAGTAGTCGATCTCCGCCCAGTCGTCGTCGGATGGCGACAGCATCGCCACCTTGCTGGTCGTGGGCTGGCCGCCGCCGATGCCGTTGACCTCGAGCGGCGAACCCGCACCCATGGCGGCGATCAACACATCGGTCAGAACCGCGCGGTCCGAGGGCAGATCCGCGGCGTTGAAATAGGGGCCACGGGACGTGCCGCCGCGCATCAGAATGGCCGGAATTTCCCTCTGTTTCACTGCCGCCTCCTGGCCGGGTTACGGACCGCCAAACGGCCACGGCAGATCAACATAGGCCTGCAGCAGTCCGGGCGGGAAATCTCGATTGAGGATATAGGCCATCAGGCACATGAAAACGATGCCCGCGACCGTGAAAAGACCCGCTCGGTTCCAGGACAGGCCCGCCCGCTTCCGCAGGAAAATCAACAGGAAGATGGCGAGCGCCAGGATGAAGCCGATCAGCGAACACAGCACCAGCAGAAAGCCGAACCATGCCAGCGTTGGCCAGAGACCATGCGAGGCTGCACCGTCTTCCGCATCGCGCTCGCGATCAGCGAAGACGATGTCGGTTTCCGGCCGAAGGATCATCCGTCCGAACAACACCAGGCAGCAGGCCAGGGAAACCCCGGACACCAGCATCGGGAAGATCTTGTCGGTCATCAGCCGGTCGTTGATCTGCGATGCGTCGACAAAGGAGACGACGAAATACAGCGTGATCAGTCCAAGGAAGATCAGCGGTGCTCGCTTGGAGCCGGCCTTGACGTCACCCTCCGGCATGATTGCCTTGGCCTGGCGGATACCGAGCACAATGGAGATGACGGTGACGATGATGAGGACAATGACGATCGGGCTCAGGACATAGTCGATACCGACTTCAAAACCCTGGCGGAACTTGGAACCGGCCACCTGATAGGCCTGAGCGCTGAAGGTTTCGGCAGGATTGGACAGCACGAAACCGATCAGGAAGGCAGGCCGCGACCAGTCGAAGCGGCGCAGGAAGATGCCGATCAAGCCGATGGCGAAAAGGGCAACAAGATCGCCCAGCGACTGCCCGGACTGGAAGGCAGCAAACGAAATCAGCATGAACAGGAAGGGTGCCAGAAGGGTAAAGCGGATCGTGGTCAGCCTGGCGATACCGCCCGACGCGGCGATGCACAGAATGGTTCCGATTACATTGGCGAGCGCCAGCAGCCAGACGATCGAATAGGTGATGTCGAGATAGCTTGCCGACAGCATCTGTGGTCCGACTTCGAGATCGCCCGATCCAAGCAAAGCCACTGCACCCATGAACACAGCCATCGATCCCGAGCCGGGGATGCCGAAGATCAGCGTCGGCACCAGACCGCCACCTTCTTTGGCATTGTTGGAGCTTTCCGGGCCTATGACGCCGCGGATCTCACCCTTGCCGAATTGCGACTTGTCCTTGGTGGTCTGAACCGTGTGGCCATAGGCGATCCAGTCGACCACCGAACCGCCGAGACCGGGAATGACCCCCACCACGACACCGATCAGCGAACAGCGGATCGAAAGCCAGACATTGCGCCACCAGTCGCGTACGCCGTCGAACCAGCCGGCACCAAGTTCGGCGGTTTTGGAAATCGACCGATCCTGGCGCAGCAAGGCAATGATCTCCGGAACCGCAAAGATTCCGAGGCCCACGATGACCAGTTTCAACCCGTCCGTCAGATAGGGGATGTCGTAGGTCGACATGCGCAGGCTGCCGCCGGCATCGGCTTCACCGATGGTGCCGACCATCAGGCCGAGCCCCGCCGCTGCGATCCCCTTGAGCGGGATGCGTCCGGCCAGGATCGCCACCATCGACAGGCCGAGGATGGTGATCATCAACATTTCCGGCAGCGCGAAGGCGAGCACGATGGGTCGGGCGATCAGGATAAAGAATGTCAGAAACGCTGCGCCGACAAGGCCCCCGAAAAGCGAAGCGGCAAATGCAGCCGCCAGGGCTCGCGCGGCCTCGCCCTTGCGGGCAAGCGGGAAGCCGTCAAGCACCGTCGCCTGGGAGGCCGAGGAGCCGGGGATTCCCATGAGCACACTGGCGAATGTGTCGGAGGTTGGAACAACGGCGACCATGCCGATCATCAGCGCAAGGCCGCTGACGGTGTCCATACCAAACATGAAGGGCAGGACCAGGGACAGTCCGGCAATGCCGCCAAGCCCGGGGAATACGCCGATCGCCAATCCCATGACGACGCCGAGGGCCAGGTAAGCAATAACGCCGGGCTGGAGGATCAGGGCAAACGCCTCCGCCAGCGCCGGCAGGGCAGGCGCGAAAATATCCATGGGACATTCCCCCTCGCGCCGGCCCTGCGATTGCGCCGGGCCGGCTCAATCGATTGTGACTATTTCAGTGCGACGCCGTAGTCTTTTTCAAGCCACTCGGTGACATAGGCCTTCGCCGAATCCGGCACCGTCGTCGCCTGTTGCAACGCTCCGGTTGCCTCAGCGCCGGTCATCTGCGGATAAACGCCCAGCCGCTTGCCGGAAATCTCGGCGAAATCGGGGCGTGCCTTGATGGCTTCGAATGCCGCGGTATAGGCATCGACGACTTCCTGCGAAGCCGATCCGGGCAGGAAAACCATTTTCTGAGCCGGGAACCCTGCAACGAAGAAGGCTTTCCAGGCCTCCCAGGCTTCGCCTGAGGTTTCGCATCCATCGGTTGCTTCACAGACTTCCTTGAAGGTTGGAATATCGGGGAATGTCGGGTCGCGAACGATGTTTCCGCTGGCGTCCAGCGCGCCCCAGGTCATCATCGGTACGGCCTTGCCGTCGTCCACAAGGGCGGTGACGCCTTTCAGGTAGCCGGAAGAGGTCTGGTAGTCGATATTGGCCTCGCCGCGCTCGAACATCAGCCGGCCGTCGCCGCGGCCCTTGATGCCGAAAACCGGCTCGACATTGAGTCCGAGCATGCGCCAGGCGAGCAGCGGGACCAGGTCAAGGCGCGTCGCGCCCTGCGAGCCGTAGATGAAGTTGACATCCTTCAGCATGTTGGCGCTGCCGTCGAACTTGTCGCCAAGTTCGGGTGCAAGATAGGCAACGCCGCCGGTTCCCGAGGCCAGCACGACTTTCCAGTCGCCGTATTCGTATTTGACCCGGGGATCACCCAGCAGATAGGGAAATTGTGTCGAGCCGGAGGATCCGAAGATCACCGTGCCGTCGCCATTGGACTGCTTCTGGAACCAGTTGGCGCCCTTGGTCGAGCCGGCGCCGGGCATGAATTTGACCACCACAGTCGGTTTGCCTGGCAGAGCTTCCGAAAGCAGCGGCGCATAGAAATTGGCCCATTTGGCCGAACCGCCCTTTTCAGAGAACGGAATGGTCCACTCGATGGTCTCGCCGGAAAAGTCAGCGGCCTGCGCGGCGTTACCCATTGCCAGCGCCAGAGCCATGCCCGATGCGGCGGTCAAAAGTTTGGTCACAGTGTTCATGTGTTTCCCTCCCAGAAACGGTTTCACAACCGGCCGCCGATCCGGCGTCCTCCCGTCAACACGCATCCTCCGGGTGTTGACAAGCCGGTTTTTAATTGGCGAACCTTTCATGGTGCTTTCATGGAAAGAGAAAGCGGGACCATTGTGCGCATCGCTGTCATAGAGGACAACATTCCGCTGGCAAATGGCATCGCCAGCGCCTTCCAGGATGAGGGTCATGGTGTCGACGAGATTCATGACGGCGACGACGCCCTGCCATTCCTGCTGCGCGAGCAGGTCGATCTCGTCATATTGGATATCAACCTGCCAGGCACATCGGGGTTGGATATCCTGACGGGATTGCGCAGCAACCGTATCCACACGCCGGTTCTCATGCTGACCGCGCGAGGTACGCTCAACGACAAAGTGGATGGTCTCGACCTGGGCGCCGATGACTATATGACCAAACCCTTCGACCTGGCGGAGTTGAAGGCGCGTGCCCGGGCGCTGCTGCGTCGCGCGGACAAGGATCTCGCCGAAACCATGACCTTTGGCGCCATTGAATTCGATCCGGCCTCGAGGCGTGTGGCGGTGAACGGACAGACACTCGATCTGCCACGACGGGAATTCGCCCTTGCTGAAATCCTGATGACCCGTAGCGGTCAGGTGATATCAAAACAACAGATTATCGAGCACCTTTACGGCGTCGGCGCCGAGGTCGAGGACAACGCGGTCGAACTCTATGTCCATAGATTGCGCAAGAAGCTGGGTGCCGGCGGCGCCGAGATCAAGACCGTGCGCGGGCTGGGCTACTGTTTTCGGGAAGTGCCATGAGATCGATCCGCACCCGTCTCGTCTTGTGGCTGATGATCCCGCTGACACTGGTTGCGGCGGTCGTTGCGCTTGAAACGTTCAGCCGGGCACAACGGGTGTCCAACGACCTCTATGACCGGACGCTGCTGGCGGTCATGCTGACGGTGTCGGAACACGTGGTTGCAACGAATGGCGACGTGCTGACGGAGAATCTGCTGGAAGTGCTGACGGATTCGCTGGGTGATCAGTTTTTCTATCACGTCGCCGGCCCCGGAAAATCCTTCGTGACAGGTTATTCCGGGTTCCCAAAGCCACCTGCGGGCATCGAGCTGGAGGGCGGCAAACCGGTGTTTTATGACGGGGTTTACCAGGGTGATCCTGTTCGCGTGGTCGCCATGCGTCAACTGTTGTCGCAGCGGGAACTCAATGGCTGGACCAACATTACCGCCTGGCAACGCGTTGGTGTGCGCACCGACCTGACTTACAGCATGTTCGGCCGCTCGCTCACCCGTTTTGTGCTGTTGATCCTGTCAGCCGGGCTGATTGTCTGGTTCGCCGTCGCCTTCGGCCTGCGTCCGCTGCGCAATCTTCAACATGCCATCGAATCGCGGACGCCTTACGACCTCACCCCGATCCGGCGGGCAATGCCGGTCGAGCTTTCCGGTATCGTCAGATCCATGAACGACCTGTTCGCGCGTGTCGCACGGTCCAAGGCCAATCGCGAGCGCTTTATCGGCGATGCTGCCCACCAATTGCGCAACCCCATCGCTGCGCTCAAGGTGCAGGCGGAGACATCGCTCGATGCCAAGTCGCAAAAGCGGCTGCGCGAAGGACTGGAGCAGATCGTCGATACGACCAACAAGACCGGTCGAATCATCGAACAGATGCTGGCAAGCGCCAGCGCTCATGCCACGGATCCGGACAGCGGCGAAGAATTCGATCTGGCCGAAACGGTGCGCGAGGCCGCTCGGACATGTGCACCGAGTGCCCTGAGCAAGAACCAGGACCTCTCGCTGGACAGCGAATTCGAGCACTGTCGGTTCAAGGGTCATCGGATTCTGATGCAGGAAGCGGTGGTCAATCTGATCGACAACGCCATCCGCCATACCGATGAAGGCAGTGCGATCGACGTCAGCCTGCGTGGCTCAGCAGACGGCGAGCATCTGTGCATCAATGTGTCGGATCAGGGCGCGCCGTTTACCGAGGAAGACCTGATTCGACACTCGCAGCCCTTTTCCACCGGTGGCGGTCCGCGATCGGGAAGCGGGCTTGGCCTCTCGATTGCAAAGGACGTCGCCAAATCCCACGGCGGCTATCTGGCCGTTTCGCCTGATGACAACGGCGCCGGCAAAAGCATCACGATCCTGTTGCCGAGGCCGACCTAGACCCGCGAGCGTTGAAGCTGAGCCTCGCGGACCAGCGCTGCCATCCGGTAGAACCCGTGTGCCATCTTGGAAAAAGGCATCAACAGGAAAAACGCCAATACGCTGCCGAGGTGTATGGCGAGCAGCGGCCGCAGCCAGAGCCCGGAACCGAACCAGTAAAGCGCCAGGCCGGTGGTGCTGACCAGGAAAAGCAACATGATGAACCCGACCTCGCCACCCCAGGCACGGCTGTCCGCCAGGCCTTTATCGGAGCGCAGCTTGAGGGCCAGTAGCGCGGCGGTACCGAAACACAGGAGAAGACCGCCTGGAACACCCAGAAGTTTCGGCGGCGAAAACGGTCCGTAGGGAGCCGGGAGCGCCAGCACATAGTGCATCAGCGTTGCCACGCTGGTTGCCGCAAAGCAGAGCAGAAAGCCGTAAAGCGTCGCCTGGTGCGCCCATCGCCGGGCGCCGGAAAAACGGTCGCCGTCCTCGAAATTGCAGCCATCGCCATGGCCGCCAGACAGGTTGCGCATGGTGGCGGCTGCCGAACAGGCCGAAATAAGGTCAGCAAGGGTAACCGCGCTGCCACCTACTTGATGCCAGTAGCGCCGCAGGCTGATCGCCAGGCTGACGAGCGGAAGCAGGAAAGCCGGTGCGAAAATGGCCACCATGGCATTGTGAGACAGCGCTGCATAAAACCCGCTGCCATCGGACGGTGCTCCCAGCGCGGACATGGCCCAAAACAAAGCCGCGATACCGATGAGCAGCGCCAAAGCCAGCGCCACGCCGCTGCGCTGAAACAAGGCTGCCAGACCGCCAGGCCAGGCGAATTGCTGCCAGCTATCCTGGCGCAACTCGGCCATCACCTTCGGCACATTGAGAGCGAAGAGGTGCGGTTCGGTATATTGGCAGGAGTAGTAGCAGCCACGGCAGTTGTGGCACAGATTGGCAAGCTGGACGAGGTCACCATCGGCAAAGCTGCGGGCGCGATGGACCGCCGGAAACACCGAGCAATAGCCTTCGCAGTAACGGCAGGCATTGCAGATTTCGATCTGCCGCCGTGCCTCCTCGATCAAGCTAGCCTGCATGTTGCGCCGCCTCCCTGCCGGCTGCCCGTCCGAACACGGTCCCGATCGTCATGCCAAAGCCGGCGAGATAACCTTCACCGAGGATCGATCCCGCCATGGTTTCGCCGGCGGCCCAGAGGTTCTCGATGGGTCCGGCGGTCGACTGGACCCGTGCATTTTCATCTACTTTCAGGCCCAGGTAGGTAAAGGTGACGCCGGGACGCAGGCTGTAGCCGTAGAACGGGGGCTCAGCGATCGGACGCGCCCAGTTGGTCTTGGCCGGCGCGAGTCCTTCAGTCGCCAGCCCATCAAGCTCGGTCGGATGGAACGATCCGTCGCGGCAGGCCGCATTGAAGGCGGCAACCGTGCCTTCCAGCCCGCGTGCATCGATACCGAGCTTCTCGCCGAGTTCGCCCACGGTCTGCGCGGAAATCGGCGGGAAAACCGACGGCATGAACAGATCCAGCGAGCGGGAATCGATAATCGCGTAGGCCACTTGCTCGGGCTGCGCTGCCACCAGCCGTCCCCAGATGGCGTAGCGTTTGGGCCAGACGTCCTCACCTTCGTCGTAGAAACGTTCGGCATGACGATTGACCACGATCGAAAATGGCACGCAGTCCAGGCGAGTGACAATACCGCCATCGAATTGCGGTGCCCGGCCGTCGATCGCAACAGCATGGCATTGGGTCGGGTCGCCGACGGAGGCGGCACCCTGGTCCAAGAGGTCCTTCAGAACCACACCGCGATTATAGGGCGTGCCGCGGATCAGGAAATTGCGAGCGGCGGGTCCCCAGGCGGAAGCCAGCCAGTCGAGATCAGCCTGGAAACCGCCGGAGGCGACAATGACTGCCCGCGGCGTCACCTTCCTGGTTTCGCCGCCATGTGTGAAGTCGACATGGCGAACGCAATCGCCGTCAAGCTCGACGTGGGTGACGGCAGCTTCGTAAAGCACTTCGACGCCCAGGGATTCGGCGGTTCTGTAGTAGGCGTTCACCAGCGCCTTGCCGCCGCCAAGAAAAAACGCGTTGGTGCGCGACAGCGACAGGGTTCCCGACAAGGAGGGCTGAAACCGGACACCCCGCTGTTGCATCCAGGGCAAGCATTCCTGTGATGTGCGAATGGCAAGGCGCGCCAGGGTTTCGTCGGTCTTGCCCTTGGTCACCTTCAGCAGGTCGTCGTAGTACTCGGCCTCTTGATAACTGTCGGTGAGCACCGACAGCGGCCCATCATGCATGCAGCGAAAATTGCGGGTGTGGCGGGAGTTGCCGCCCCGGTAGGGTTTCGGCGCACTTTCCAGCATCAGCACCGAAGCACCCGCCTCGGCCGCCGTGATCGCCGCACAAAGAGCCGCGTTGCCGCCGCCGACTACGACGATATCGTGTGACTTCCCCACTCCTCCGGCCCCTCCCTCGACCTCTCGTGCCGAGTAGCATCGCCACCTTTCAACAGCCTTTCATTGCCGATCAGGGACTCTGTTCGAGTGCTTCCGGGTTGACCATGTGGATGGGCGCACCCTGATCGAATGCGACGATCTGGTCGAAGATGTCGCTGAATTGGGTCTCGTATTCCTCGCGGCTGACATAGCCTATGTGAGGCGTGCAAACGACATTCGGCATCGACAGCAACGGATGATCGCCATCGAGCACCGGCTCGCGTTCGTAGACGTCGACCGCTGCCATGCCTGGACGGCCGGCGCGCAAGGCTTCGACCAGCGCATCGGCTTCGATCAGGCCGGCACGGCTGGTGTTGACCAGCAGGGCATCGGGTTTCATGCGGCCGAGATCGGCGGCGGTAACGATCCCTCGCGTCTCGGGATGCAACCGGATATGGAGGGAAACCACGTCGCTTGTTTCAAAAAACGACTCGCGGCTGGCGGCCACCCGGTAGCCATCGGCCCTGGCCCGCTCGCAGGATTCGGATCCGCCCCAGACTTGAATTTCCATTCCGAAGGCTTTGCCATAGCCGGCAACCGCTTCGCCGATGCGACCGTAGCTCCATATTCCGAGGGTCTTTTCGCGCAGCGTCTGGCCGACGCCGGTCTGCCATCGGCCCTGTTGCAGGGCGGCCATTTGCTGCGGGATCTGGCGCATGGCAGCCAGGATCAGTGCGAACGTCAGCTCGGCGGCTGCGAATGATGGGGTGCCCTTGTGCATGTTGGAGCACAACAGCACGCCGTTGCGCGTGCACGCCGCCACGTCGATATGCGGATAGACACTGCGCTGACTGATCAGCCGAAGCCTGGGCAGCCGGTCGAGCAAGTCGCCGCTGATGGCGGTGCGCTCGCGAAACAGCACCAACACCTCGGTCTCCGCCAACCTGCCGGCCAGCGAATCAGTGTCCTGCATATGATCGTTCCACACGGTCACGTCATGGCCGGACAGCTTGGCAAAGCACGGCAATGTGCGCAGCGTATCGAAATAGTCATCCAGTATGGTAATTTTCATGGCCCGAAAAAACGGCAAGCGGATGGGAATTGCAAGCCGGTAGAAGGCGGCTCGCAAAGACTGCCGCATGCAGCTGTGATCAAAAAAACACGCCTCGGCGAAACTCTCTCGGGCCTCTTGATTCGGCTCTCGGGAGCCATTACATCCATCACAAATCGTTAGGATTTTTTTGCTACAAAAGTTCAGCTTGGTGGGGACCAACGACGCTGAGCCGGGGGCCAACGAGCCCGCGTGTGCGTAAAAAAGGTTGAGGGGGTATCATGACGGGACAAAAGACGATGGGTCGAGCCATCTTCTCCTCGTTTATTCTGGCAGGAGCGGTCATTCTGGTCGGAGCGTTTTTCGCACCGCCGGCGTCGCTGACCGGCTCTGGCAGCTGTCATTCCGCCTACGGCATCGAAGGCTGTGCCGTCGAGCAGGCCGCCAGGCAGTAAATTCCAGCATGAGCCGGCCATGGCGCCGGCTTTCGCGCATCAACCGCACCAAATACGACAAGCTCTTTTGAGGCTGGGTGCTGAACAATGCCCGGCCATCGTGATGTCGCGGGGCGGGCGACGGCGAATCACTTGAGCGACCGCCCCATTCGACCACCAATTTTCCGGATCAGCCGTTCGACTGAGCCTACGGGGTCGGGCCATCGGAACCGCTCCGAATCGCCGCGAAAAAGATCACCGGCAGATTTGGATTCACGGCACAAAACCTTTATATTTCAGGCACCAAGCATGTGTGATTCGAGGCGCGTGGGCACACGAACGCCGATTTCCAGGAAAGACCACAGCATATGAGCGACACGCCGGAAAACGGCCATGGCGAGAATCCCGAATACGGGGCCGATTCTATCAAGGTTCTCAAGGGTTTGGACGCCGTCCGCAAGCGCCCGGGCATGTATATCGGCGACACCGACGACGGGTCCGGTCTGCATCACATGGTCTATGAGGTGGTCGACAACGCCATCGACGAGGCGCTGGCCGGCTACGCCAGCCATGTGACCGTAACGCTCAATGCGGACGGATCCTGCACCGTGACCGACAACGGCCGCGGAATTCCCACCGATATTCATGCGGAAGAGGGGATTTCAGCCGCTGAAGTCATCATGACGCAACTGCATGCCGGCGGCAAATTCGACCAGAACTCCTACAAGGTCTCGGGCGGTCTGCACGGTGTCGGCGTATCGGTGGTCAATGCGTTGTCTGTTTCGCTGTCGATGAAGATCATGCGAAACGGGCAGATCCATGAAATGAGCTTCACCCACGGCATCTCCGACGGCCCTCTGACCGTTACCGGTGAAGCGGGAGATGAAACCGGGACGCAGATTACTTTCCTGCCGTCGACCGAAACCTTCACCATGACGGAGTTCGACTTCGACACGCTGGAGCATCGGCTGCGCGAACTGGCATTCCTCAATTCCGGCGTTCGCATCATCCTGACCGACAACCGCCATTCCGACGTCCGGCAGACCGAGATGGTCTATGACGGCGGCATTCAGGCCTTCGTCCAATATCTCGATCGCAACAAGAAGCCGCTGGTCGACGAGCCGATCGCCATATCCAACGAAAAGGACGGCATCACCGTCGATGTCGCCATGTGGTGGAACGACAGCTACCACGAAAACGTGCTGTGCTTTACCAACAACATCCCGCAACGGGACGGCGGCACGCACCTGGCCGGTTTTCGCGGTGCGCTGACCCGGCAAATCGTCGGCTACGCCGACAGTTCCGGCCTGACCAAGAAGGAAAAGGTCTCGCTCACCGGCGACGATTGCCGCGAGGGATTGACCGCAGTGCTGTCGGTCAAGGTGCCGGATCCGAAATTCTCGTCCCAGACCAAGGACAAGCTGGTGTCGTCTGAGGTTCGGCCGGTGGTCGAGAGCCTGGTCAACGCAGCGCTCAACCAGTGGCTGGAAGAACACCCGCAGGAAGCCAAGGTGCTGGTCGGCAAGGTGGTGGAAGCCGCCGCCGCCCGCGAGGCTGCCCGCAAGGCGCGTGAACTGACCCGCCGCAAGGGAGCGCTCGACATTGCCTCGCTGCCGGGCAAGCTCGCCGACTGCTCTGAACGCGACCCGGCCAAATCCGAACTGTTTCTGGTCGAGGGCGATTCCGCCGGCGGGTCCGCCAAACAGGGGCGCTCGCGTGAAAACCAGGCAATCCTGCCGTTGCGCGGCAAGATCCTCAATGTCGAACGGGCGCGCTTCGACAAGATGCTGTCGAGCCAGGAAATCGGCACGCTGATCACCGCGCTTGGCACCGGCATCGGCAAGGACGAATTCAATCTGGAGAAGCTGCGCTACCACAAGATCATCATCATGACGGATGCCGATGTGGACGGCGCCCATATCCGTACACTGCTGCTGACGTTCTTCTTCCGGCAGATGCCGGAGCTGCTGGAGCGCGGCCACCTCTATATCGCGCAGCCGCCGCTCTACAAGGTCTCGCGGGGCAAGTCGTCGCAATACCTGAAGGACGAGAAGGCGCTGGAAGACTACCTGATCGGTGCCGGCCTCGAGGATGCCGCGCTCGAACTCGACAGCGGAGAGGTCCGCACCGGAGAAGACCTGCGCGCGGTCATCGACGACGCGTTGAAATTGCGCAATCTGATCGAAGGGCTGCATTCGCGCTACGACCGCACCATCATCGAACAGGCGGCCATCGTCGGCGCTCTCAATCTTGAACTGATGAACGATCCCGAAGGGGCGCAGTCGAAAATCGCCGAGCTGGTCAAACGCCTCGATCTGGTATCGGAAGAAACGGAGCGTGGCTGGCAGGGCGAAATTGTCGGGGATGGCGGCCTGCGGCTCGAACGCACCGTGCGTGGTGTACGCGAATCGCACCTGGTCGACGCTCAACTGGTGGCCTCGGCCGATGCGCGGCGCATCGATCAACTGGCCGAACGGCTCGATGAGGTTTACGCAGGGTCTGCGGCTCTGAAGCGCAAGGAAGATTCGACCCCGGTCACCGGGCCGAGCAGTCTGCTCGACACCATCTTCGCGATCGGTCGTCGGGGCCTGACCATGCAGCGTTACAAGGGTCTCGGCGAAATGAATGCCGATCAGCTGTGGGAGACCACGCTCGATCCCAACGACCGGACCTTGCTGCAGGTCAAGATCAACGACGCGACGGACGCCGACGGCCTTTTCTCCCGCCTGATGGGAGACGAGGTCGAACCGCGCCGCGACTTCATCCAGGAAAACGCGCTCAGCGTTGCCAACCTCGACATCTGACCGCGAATCAGGTCCCTTTGCCGACAGAACCGGCATTCGGCGGCACTCGACTTTAGTCTAAGCCTGTTGCGTTGCAGCAGAAAAATGCTAGGCTGCAACAAAGGGTTACGGCGCTGCACAAGGGGTTGTGGGCAGCGCGTGACGTGGCTCTTGCGTGCTGTGCACGCCATCGGGACCACGGCAAGGGGTACGGGATTTCATGTTCTATCAGCTCTACGAATTGAGCCATGCTGCGATGTCACCATGGCGCGTAGCGGCGGATGCGATGCGGCTGACTTATTCCAACCCACTCAATCCGATGTCGAAGACGCCCGCCGGCCGGGCGATGGCCGCAGGGCTCGAAGTGTTCGAACGGGCGACCCGGCGCTACGCCAAGCCGACATTCGGTATCGACGAGGTCTCGGTCAATTTCAAGACGGTTTCGGTTCACGAGAAGATCGTCTGGAAGAAACCCTTCTGCAATCTCATTCGTTTCGAACGGGCGTTGCCGCCGGGCGAACGGCCCGGTCCGAAGATTTTGATCGTCGCACCGATGTCGGGACACTATGCCACGCTCTTGCGCGGCACGGTCGAAACCCTGTTGCCGAGTGCCGATGTCTACATCACCGACTGGATCGATGCCCGCATGGTGCCGATCACCGACGGCCGGTTCGACCTCGACGACTACATCGACTATGTCATCGAAATGCTGCGGGTGCTGGGTCCCGAGACCCATGTGATGGCCGTTTGTCAGCCGTCCGTTCCCGTGTTGGCGGCCGTTGCCGTCATGGAAAAATCCGGGGACAGCGCGGCGCCGCGCTCGATGACCCTGATGGGCGGCCCCATCGACACGCGCAAGAATCCGACCGCTGTGAACCTGCTGGCCGAAACCAAGCCTCTCGAATGGTTCGAGGACAATGTCATCATGCAGGTGCCGTGGCCGCAGCCCGGTTTCATGCGCGACGTCTATCCCGGCTTCCTGCAGCTGTCGGGCTTCATGTCGATGAATCTCGACAAGCACATGATCGCCCACAAGGACTTCTTCAAGCATCTGGTGGAGAACGATGGCGATTCGGCGGAAAAGCACAGGGACTTCTACGACGAGTACCTGGCCGTGATGGACCTGACGGCCGAATTCTATCTGCAGACCGTCGATGTGGTGTTCATCAAGCACGCACTGCCGAAGGGCAGTTTCATGCACCGCGGGCAAAGGGTGGACCCCGCCGCAATCCGCAACGTTGCCCTGTTGACCGTCGAGGGCGAGAACGACGATATCTCGGGCGTCGGCCAGACCAAGGCAGCGCATGATCTGTGCGTCAATCTTCCGGAAGACCTGCGCCAGCACTACATGCAGCCTGACGTGGGTCACTACGGTGTCTTCAACGGCTCGCGCTTCCGTACGGAAATCGCGCCGCGCATTCTCGATTTCATGCGCACCGCCGATCATCGGCGCAGGGCTGCCAATACCAGGCGCGCACCACGCAAAAAAGCCTCCTGAACCGGGTCGGACACATTGTCCGATACACTTCATGGTTGTGCTTGCCAATTCACGTTTTGGCGAATTCTTTGAGCAATAACAATTGCTTAACAAAATAGTCGAAGCACTTTCTTGAATCACAGCGCAATGCCACCCACATCCAAAATCGTGGGACGGCAATGTCTGCCGTTTGATCTCAAAAGGGCTTATCGATGACCAATACAGCAATGCTGCGTCCGGCCTGGACACCGCTTACTATCGCCCTGATGGTACTCGGCTTTGTCGTATTCTGGCCTCTGGGCCTTGCCATGCTCGCTTACATCATCTGGGGCGACCGCCTCGATGGCTTCAAGCGCGACGTAAACAAGGCGACCGATGACATGTTTGCAGGATGCCGGCGCAAGGCGCGCCACAGTTATGCACGCACCGGAAACGTCGCTTTCGACGACTGGCGTGAAGCCGAGTTGGAGCGGCTGGCAGAGGAGCGGCGCAAGCTCGACGAAGCTCGGGCGGAATTCGAGGAATATGTTCGCGAATTGCGGCGGGCCAAGGACCAGGAAGAATTTGATCGCTTCATGACCAAACGAAGGACGGCACGAGACCGATCCTCGGACAGTGATCTGGACTAACACCTCCTCCCATCAATCCAGTCACCCTCTTCGGCGCCCTCGGGGCGCCGATTTTTTTGTGCGTTCGTCCCAGAGCCTATCATGGTTAGATTGAGGCAATTCTGCCGAGGTGCATTTGCGTCAAGGTCGAGCTCAAAATGCAGGCCAGGCTGTCCGAGGCTTTGAGCGAAGGAATTGGCGCAAATGCGCCCGGCCCTTCGGGTTTGTGGTCGGCGGACGCCCGCAGTGTCATGATGCTCGGGAGATGCCTCCGGCATCGCTCTGCGCTCCTTCCTCGCGGATCGCCTCGGCGACCACAAACAGAATTGCTTCAATCTAACCATGATAGGTTCCAGGGAATCGGCTAAGAAGACAGCCATGTTCGGCCGGAAAACACGCAATGTGCCATCAAAGCCGCGTGGTCGCGACATCGCGGTGGCGGGGCGACGGCTGCCGCTGACCATCCGGGAACATCCGCGGGCCAGCCGCATGACGCTGCGGATCGAACCCGGGGGCGGCGCACTCAAACTGTCCGTGCCGACAGGCATGTCTGATGGCGAAATCGACCGGTTCCTTCAGCGTCACCATGGCTGGCTGTCAACAAGACTTAAAAGCCTGCCCAAGCCCAGCAGCGTCGAGGAGGGCGGAACCATACCGATCCGCGGTGTGGCGCACCGCATCGAACGCACCGGCAAGCTGCGCGGCGTCAGCGAAACCGGCACCAGCAATGGCGAGGCGGTTCTTTACGTCGGCGGTGCCGCGGAACATCTTGGCCGACGCGTCGTCGACTTTTTGAAGAAACAGGCACGCACCGACCTCGAAGCCGCCGTAGCAAGACACACGGCCGAGCTGGGTCGCAAGGCGACGGCGATCCAGGTCAAGGACACCAAGAGCCGCTGGGGATCCTGCTCTTCGACCGGCCGGTTATCGTTTTCCTGGCGCATTGTGATGGCGCCGGACCATGTGCTCGATTACCTGGCCGCACACGAAGTCGCGCACCTGCAGGAGATGAACCACAGCCCGCGTTTCTGGGCGCTGTGTCGCAAGCTCTGCCCGGGTACCGACAAGGCCAAGGCCTGGCTGAAGAAAAACGGCTCCGGACTGCACGCGATCGATTTCCGTGATGCGACCAAAAGCGCCGCCGGAAGCGGGGCGCCCGAGCGCTAATTTGCTCGACTCCGTGACAATTTCATGCGACGAGCAGCGCATGACCGTTTCTGTCAAGATTTGCGGCCTGAAGACGCCCGAAACCATGCGTGCGGCACTTGATTGTGGCGCCGATCATGTGGGTTTCATCTTTTTCGGAAAAAGCCCGCGAAACGTAGCGCCCGAGGTGGCTGCGGACCTGCGCAAAGCGGCCCGCGGACGGGCAAAAGCGGTTGCCGTGACGGTCAATGCCGACGACGAGACGCTTGAGAAGATCGTGGCGACCGTTGACCCAGACATGCTGCAACTGCACGGCAAGGAAAGCCCGGAACGGCTGGCCGAGATCAGGCAACGTTTCGATCGGCCGGTCATGAAGGCCTTCGCCATCCGCGAAGCCGCCGATCTCGACACCATCGCGCCCTATAAGGGCATCGCTGACCGGTTCCTGTTCGACGCTAAGCCACCGGCCGGATCCGAGCTGCCGGGCGGCAATGCGGTGAGTTTTGATTGGACGCTTCTGGCGCGACTCGACGGCGATGTGGACTACATGTTGTCGGGCGGTCTCGACGCCGACAACATCGCCATCGCGCTCCACCAGACGGGAGCGAAGGCCGTCGACCTCTCGTCAGGTGTCGAAAGCGCGCCTGGCGTCAAGGATGTCGGCCTGATCCATGATTTCTTCAAAGCGGTCGGCGCGGCCAAAGCCGCCTGATCGATCGGGAGTATGCTGTGAACGAAACCGTAAAACCCAATTCCTATCGCGCCGGCCCGGATGAAGATGGCCGTTTCGGCATATTCGGCGGTCGCTTCGTTGCGGAAACGCTGATGCCGCTGATCCTCGATCTGCAGGATGCGTGGAACGAAGCCAAGAACGACCCGGCCTATGCGGCCGAGTTGCTGGAGCTCAACACCCACTATACCGGCCGGCCGAGCCCGCTCTATTTTGCCGAGCGGCTGACGGAGGAGCTGGGCGGCGCCAAAATCTACTTCAAGCGTGACGAGCTCAACCACACCGGTTCGCACAAGATCAACAACTGCCTGGGCCAGATACTGCTGGCCAAGCGCATGGGCAAGACCCGCATCATCGCTGAAACCGGCGCCGGACAACACGGTGTCGCCTCGGCCACGGTCGCTGCCCGCTTCGGCCTGCCCTGTGTCGTCTATATGGGCGCCACGGACGTCGAACGACAGTCGCCAAACGTGTTTCGCATGAAGCTGCTCGGCGCCGAAGTTATCCCGGTCACCTCCGGCAATGGCACCCTGAAAGACGCCATGAACGAGGCGCTGCGCGACTGGGTGACCAATGTCGAAAGCACCTACTACCTGATCGGCACGGCCGCTGGTCCTCACCCCTATCCTGAGATGGTTCGCGACTTTCAGTCGGTGATCGGCGATGAGGTCAAGGAACAGATCATGGCGGTCGAAGGCCGGCTTCCGGATCTCCTGGTTGCAGCGGTCGGCGGCGGCTCCAACGCCATCGGCCTGTTCCATCCGTTCCTGGACGACGACGGCGTGCAGATCGTCGGCGTCGAGGCCGGCGGCAAGGGTCTCGACAGCCAGGAACATTGTGCCTCGCTGACCGCCGGGCGGCCCGGCGTGCTCCATGGCAACCGCACCTATCTGCTACAGGACGGCGATGGGCAGATCGAGGAAGGCCATTCGATTTCCGCGGGGCTGGATTATCCGGGCATCGGGCCCGAGCATTCCTGGCTCAAGGAACACGGGCGTGTCGATTACGTGCCCATCATGGACGATGAAGCGCTCGATGCCTTCCAGCGGCTGACCCGCGTTGAAGGCATCATCCCGGCGCTGGAGCCGGCCCATGCCCTGGCAGAGGTGATCAAGCGCGCTCCCGACATGAGCAAGGACCAGATCATCGTGATGAATTTGTGCGGCCGCGGCGACAAGGACGTCTTCACCGCCGCCAAGCACCTCGGAGTCGACCTATAATGACCGAACGCATGGACCGGCGTTTTGCCAAACTGGCAGCCGAGAACCGACCCGCCTTCGTGACCTATTTCATGGGCGGTGATCCGGACTACGATACATCACTGGCGATCATGAAGGCCCTGCCGGATGCCGGAGCCGACATCATCGAACTTGGCATGCCCTTTTCCGATCCGATGGCCGACGGCCCGGCTATTCAGGCGGCCGGTCTGCGGGCGCTGAAGGGTGGCCAGACCTTGGCCAAAACCCTGCAGATGGCCCGCGACTTTCGTGCCGACGACACCGATACGCCGATCGTCATGATGGGCTATTACAATCCCATCTACACCTATGGTGTCGAGCGATTCCTGACCGATGCGGTCGATGCCGGCGTGGACGGCTTGATCATTGTCGACCTGCCGCCGGAAATGGACGACGAACTGTGCCTGCCGGCCCTCGACCACGGCATCAATTTCATTCGCCTTGCCACGCCGACCACCGATGACAAGCGTTTGCCCGCGGTGCTCAAGAACACGTCCGGTTTCGTCTACTACGTGTCGATGACCGGGATCACCGGCAGCGCATTGCCGGACACCGACAGGATCGGCGACGCGGTTGGCCGTATCAAGGATCACACGCAACTGCCGGTTTGCGTCGGCTTCGGGGTCAAGACGGCGGAGCATGCCCGCACCATCGGCGCGAAGGCCGATGGCGTCGTGGTTGGCACGGCGATCGTCAATGCCGTTGCCGGCTCGTTGAGCGATGCCGGAGCCGCTACGGACAGCACCGTCGCGGACGTTGCGACGCTGGTTAGAACCCTTGCCTCGGGTGTGGCATCGGCGCGCCTTGCAGCCGCCGAGTAAAAGCCCCACATTGGGACAGAAGACAAATCCTCCAACCGCGCGGGAGTGATTGGCCGTGAACTGGATTACCAGCTTTGTGCGCCCCAAGATCAGTTCGATGCTGGGGCGCCGCGAAGTGCCCGAAAATCTTTGGATAAAGTGTCCCGAAACCGGGGAGATGGTGTTCCACACCGATCTCGAGGAGAACATGTGGGTGGTCCCGAATTCGGGCTATCACATGAAGATCTCCGCCAAGGCGCGGCTCGCTTACCTGTTTGACGACGGAAAATATGAGGAATTGCCGCGTCCGCCGGCGCCTCAGGATCCGCTGAAATTCCGCGATTCCAAAAAGTACTCCGATCGGTTGCGGGATATGCGGACCAAGACCGGCCTGGACGATTCGATCGTTGCCGGTATCGGCACGGTCAAAGGGGTCCGGCTGGTTGCCTGCGTGCACGAGTTCTCCTTTATCGGCGGGTCGTTGGGTGTGGCCGCCGGTGAGGCGATCATCAAGGCCTTTGAAGTGGCTGTCGAAAACCGCTGCCCGCTGGTGATGTTTCCGTCTTCGGGCGGGGCGCGCATGCAGGAAGGTATCCTGTCCCTGATGCAGCTGCCACGCACCACCGTCGCTGTGGAGATGCTGAAGGAAGCGGGCCTTCCCTATATCGTCGTTCTGACCAATCCGACGACCGGCGGGGTGTCGGCCTCCTATGCCATGCTCGGCGACATTCATATCGCGGAGCCAGGGGCGGAGATTGGTTTCGCCGGCAAGCGGGTGATCGAGCAAACGATCCACCAGCAACTTCCCGAGGGTTTTCAGACTGCCGAATACCTGATGGAACACGGCATGGTCGACATGGTGGTGTCGCGCCTCGACTTGCCCGACACGCTGGCTCGGTTGCTGAAAATCCTTCTCAAGGAACCGGCCGATCCGGTCGAAGAGCAGGAGGAAGAACAACCGGTCGAGGCTGCCGAACCCGAACCCACTGAAGACAACGATGCGGAACCGGCGGAAGCTGCCGAGGAAGCCCCTTCGATGGCAGAGCCCGAAAGCGATGACCCAGACAACCGCGGCTGAGGAAATCGATCGCCTGATGGGGTTGCACCCCAAGGGCTACGATCTCTCTCTCGACCGGATCAGGCGACTGCTCGCCAAACTCGGCGACCCTCAGGACCGCATGGCGCCGATCATCCATATTGCCGGAACCAACGGCAAGGGTTCGGCCGCAGCGTTCTGCCGGGCCATGCTCGAGGCTGCCGGTCTTGCGGTGCATGTCCACAGCTCGCCGCATCTCATCGACTGGCACGAGCGCTATCGGATCGGGCAGCCGGGTGGCCGCAGCGCGCTGGTCGACGATGCGACCTTCGCGGAAGCGATCCGGCGGGTGGCCAGGGCCAATGATGGCGAGACCATCACCGTTTTCGAGATTCTGACGGCGGTTGGCTTCGTGCTGTTCAGCGAACACGAGGCGGATGCCGTGTTGATGGAGGTGGGACTTGGCGGCCGTTTCGACGCGACCAATGTCATCGACCATCCGGCTGCAAGCCTGATCATGCCTATTTCGCTCGATCACCAGGCCTTTCTGGGCGACCGTGTTGAACTGATCGCCGCCGAAAAGGCCGGCATCATCAAGCCCGGTGTTCCCGTTGTCGTCGGCTTTCAGCAGGAAGAGACGGCGCGCGACGTCGTTGTGGCAACCGCCGATCGTCTCGGCTGCCCGGTCAGTGTCTACGGACAGGATTTTCACGCCCATGAGGAGCACGGCCGTCTGGTCTATCAGGACGAAACAGGCCTCGCCGACCTGCCATTGCCCAACCTGCCGGGACGGCACCAGCTGGCCAATGCCGCCGCGGCCATCCGCGTTCTCAAGTCTGCCGGTTTCGACCTGACGAACCGTGAGATTGAAACCGGGCTGCAACGGGTTGAATGGCCCGGCCGCATGCAGCGCCTGACCGCGGGCCGGATTTTTGACGCCGCTCCGGCCGACGCCGAAATCTGGATCGACGGCGGTCACAATCCGGGCGCCGGCGTGGTGATCGCGGAAACGCTGGCCGAACTCGAGGAGCGCATGTCTCGCCCGCTTTTCCTCGTGTGCGGGATGATCGATACGAAAGATCCGGGTGGCTTCTTCGCCGCTTTCGAAGGCGTAGCCCGTCACGTCTATACCGTGCCGATCACCAATTCAGAGGCGGGTATCGATCCGGTGGTACTGGCTGGCGAGGCCGCCAAGGCCGGCCTTTCGGCCCAGCCGGCGCTCGATGTGCACCAGGCCTTGCAGCTGTTGCAGGAGGACTGGGAGGAGATGGAAGCGCCGCCGCGTATTCTGATCTGCGGCTCGCTTTATCTGGTCGGTGACGTGCTGGAGCAAAACAGCGCCACGGTGTCATAGAATCCGAGCTCTCGACGCATAACACGATCCTCAAATCACCGTGACCTCGGCCGGCAGGACTTGCCGGGGGTCAAAGCACATCTATTGTTATTCCAAATCCGGGCGAAGCCGCATGCGGAGGAGGAAACAATGCTGAACACGGTGCGTTTGCTTGTCGGAGCCATTTTGCTTTCAGCATCGCTGACTACGGTGTCTCTGGCACAGGAAATATTCACCAAGGGCAATAGTTCGCTGGCGCTCGAGGGCTTCGACGCGGTGTCCTATTTCGTGTCGGGCAAACCCGTTTCCGGGCAGGCCAACCTGTCGACACAATACAAGGGCGCGACCTGGAGGTTTTCCAGCGCCGACAACCTGGCCGCCTTCAAGGCAAATCCGAGGAAATATGCTCCTCAGTACGGTGGACATTGCGCCTGGGGAACGGCGCGGGGCTATGCGGTTCGCGGCGACCCGAAAGTGTGGCGCATCGTCAGCGGCAAGCTCTACCTGAATTACAACCGATCGGTTCAGAACAAATGGAACCGGGACATCAACGGCTATATTTCCAAGGGAAACAAGAACTGGCCTGAGGTGTTGAAAACCAAGTGATCGTGGCACGGGATCCGCTCACCGGGCTCCTTCGGATCAATCGGTGTCCGGATTCGACTCTAACGCAGCAAACACTCCAACAGTGACCTGGCGGCCCTGCGATAGGGATCCGCCGGTTCGCCATTGGCGATCGCCAAGGCTGCCCTGTCGAAGGCCGCACCAAGGATTTCTGCCAAGGGCTCAAGAGGCACACCTGCCAATTTGCCCGATTCAGCTGCCAGCTGAAGCCACTCCACGAGCGTCTGGCTTCCGGTGGTTTTGTCGATATCGGCCACTTCCATCGTGCCAAGCACAGCCGGAGCCTCCAGCAACAGCAACCTGGCGCGCCCCGGTACCGCCATCGCTTCAAAATACGCCTCGGTCCCCTGCACCAGAGCAAGATGCGGGTCCTTCTGGTCTTGCGTGGCGGCCGAAATCGTGTCCGCGACAGCCGCTGCCTCGGCTTCGATAACCGCCCTCAGCACATCGGCCTTTTCCGCAAAGTGGTGATAGAGGGCGCCGCGCGTAACTTCAGCCCTGGCAACGATCTGCGGTGTGCTGGTTTCGGCAAAACCCTTCTCGGCAAACAGCTCGCGAGCGGCGGACAAAAGAGCGCGTTGTGTCGCCTCTGAACGATCCTTGTTGGTTCTTCTCATTCGCGCCTCTTGCAAACATACAGGCTGCATGTTATTTACATACAGGCTGTATGTATCATAATTTTCCAAAGGAGAACAGCATGAAGTGCACGCAGTTCTATCCGGTCCTCATGACCGACAAGGTGCAGGATACGGCAAATTTCTACCGGGAGCACTTTCGCTTCCAGCCGTCCTTCGAGAGCGATTGGTACGTGCATCTGCAGTCGAGCGAAGATGAATCGGTCAATATCGCCGTTCTCGATGGTCAGCACGAGACGGTTCCCGCCGAAGGTCGCGGACAGACCTCGGGCCTCGTCATCAACTTCGAAGTCGAGGATGTCGATTCCGAATACGCCAAGGCAAAAACCGCGGGGCTGCCGATCCTGCTTGAATTGCGGGACGAGCCCTTCGGCCAGCGTCACTTCATCACCAGGGATCCAAACGGCGTGCTGATCGACGTGATCAAGCCGATCCCCCCGAACGCGGAGTTTGCCGAGCAGTACTCGGACACCGCGTTACCGGAGTGACGCTGGGGCGAGCACCACTGTTTCGCCCGCAATGAAGAGAAACCGCGCCGGTCATCCGGCACGGTTTCTATAAAGGTCTCTCAGAGAACAAAAGCCGACCGTGGTTACTCCGCCGCCTGCTGGCTGCCCTCAAACCGCTCGATATCGGCCTCCTGCCCGCAGTTTCTTGGAATACCGGAGAGCGCACTCATCAAGAGCCAGTCCGGCAAGGCCTTGCACGCCTTGGCACCGCCTTCGACCCGGATCTGCCCGGCCGCAATTTCCGTTCGCATATCGCGAAAACCGCGCCAGGCCTCGACAAAGCGTCTGATATCCGCCTTGACCGTCACGTCGGGCTCGTAGCCCGGGTGTTTCAGGCACATATCCACATGGCCATCCACCACAACCAGCCAGAAGCGACTGAAACCCTTGTGGGTGCCTGAGAACTCGAAGCCCAAAACGGTTCGGTCGCTCGGCATGGCCGCAACATTCAGCCGCGTATGCATGCTCCAGGCGAGAAAGGCCGGGTCGAGATCCTCGTGCTCCATGTCGCGCGCCCATTTCTGACCCCAACCGGCGAGGCTCATGATGATCGGATCAAGATCGCGTCCGGCGTCGGTCAGTTCGTACTCATGGCCACGCCGGTTTTCCAATGGTTTTCGCCTTATCAGCCCGGCATGCTCCAGTTGCTCCAGGCGTTGGCTCAGCAGTGTCGCGGAAATTTTGGGCACGCCCCGGTGAATTTCGTTGAAGCGCGTGCAGCCATCAATGACCCGGCTGATCACCAGCAAGGTCCATCGTTCACACAGCACCTCCGCCGCCAGGGCCAGGGGGCAATATTGACCGTATCCTTTGTAGGGCATCCGTTCCTCCGGGGGCTTTGAACGGTGCAAGTATCGCTCAACTCGGCCCAGTGCCCAACTACAGAATCTGGAGCACTCCAGATTCTCTAGTTTTTCCCCGTCCAGGATCGTGTCAGTCATGACCGAGGCAACCGAACGAACAGCCCGGATGGAGACCTTCATGCTGACCGAAACCCTTGGACCTCGATTCGCCGAGCGGCTGCTCTTGCCCGGAAGCCAAGGCTACGAGGAAGCGCGCACAGTGTGGAACGCCATGATCGACCGCAAGCCCGCGGCGATCGCACAATTCCGGAATGCCGAGGACGTCGCTGCAGCTTTGGCGGCGGCCCGGTCCGCCGGCCTTGCCGTGTCAGTGCGCGGTGGTGGCCACAACATTGCTGGTTCGGCAGTCGGTGAAGGCGCCATGATGATCGATCTCAGTCTCATGAATGGCGTCGAGATCGACCCGCTGCAGCGCTTTGCTCATGTGGAAGGTGGCGCAACCTGGGCGCAGGTGGACGCCGCGGCGCAGGAACATGGGCTTGCAGCACCCGGTGGTGTCGTCTCATCGACCGGCGTGGCCGGGTTGACCCTGGGTGGCGGATTTGGATGGCTGGCACGCCTTCACGGCCTGTCGGTCGACAATCTGTTGTCGGCGGACCTGGTCCTGGCAGACGGCCAAACGGTCACCGCGTCGGAGACGTCGCACCCGGAGCTTTTCTGGGCAATCCGCGGCGGTAGCGGCAATTTCGGTATCGCGATACAGTTCACGTTCAAGCTTCATGCCGTCGGACCGGAGGTTCTGTTCGGCCCGACCTTCTTCGCTCTGGAAGACGCCCGCAAGGTCCTCAGCGCCTACGCGCACCATGCGCCGACTTTACCCCGTGAAGCCTGTGTCTGGGCGAACCTGATGACGGCACCGCCGGCTCCGGTGCTGCCGGAATCGGTTCACGGCACGAAGGTCCTCACCCTGATGCAATTCCACAAGAACGCCCAGCGGGGCGCCGCCGACCTGACGGCCCTTTATGGCGGTGCCGAACCGCTGGGTTCAGCCCTTGCGCCCCGTCCCTTTGTCGAGGCCCAGGGTTTCCTCGATCCAACCTATCCTTTCGGCGCCCGAAACTACTGGCGCGCGCACAATCACACGCAGTTGACACCGGAACTGATCGATCTGCTGGTCGACCTGACGCCGCACCTGCCGACGCCCGAGTCAGAGCTTCTCATCTGCCAACTGGGCGGCGCCATTGCCGATGTCACGCCAGAGGCCACCGCTTTCCCCCACCGACAGGTCCCTTTCGTATCGACGCCAGGCGTGCGCTGGCACTCGTCGGACGAAGATGATCACGTCATCGGCTGGCTGAAGGACGTCTCGGAGCGCATCTCCCGCCACGCCGTCCCCGGCGCCTATGTGAACTTCATAGCGGAAGCGGAAAACCGGGCCGGCGATGCCTATGGAGGCAACCTGGAACGGCTGAGCGATGTGAAGCGCCGCTACGATCCCGACAATCTGTTTCGGGTGAACCAGAACGTCGCATCGACCTAACTCACATCAAACCAGGAGGTAACTCAGATGATCGCATCGAAGACCGTTCTCGCAGCCGCAGCCATTGTACTGGTTTGCTCCAGCGCGACTGCCATGGAGACCGGAAAGTCGACGGAATTGATACAGCATGTCGAGCACATGGCGACGGAGAACACGCCGGCCCGAGACATTCCCGGCGCAAAGGCGCGCCTGATGACCTCGTCAACCGGCGCCACCATGACGTTGACCACCGAGGAACTTCAGCCCGGTCACGTCACCACGGCGTGGTGGGTCATCATCACAAAGCCGATGAACTGCGAGGCCAAGCCCTGCTCGCCCGAGGATGTGATCGGCCGGGCGGACGATGTCGGCACCCAGATCGTCTACGCGGACGGGGTGGTGAACTCTCCGGACGGCAAGGCCAGCTTTGCGGCCTATTTGCCGCGGGGGTCCGTGCCTCACGGCTGGTATGAGACGTCCTTCGACAACCCGACCACGGCGGAAATCCATCTGGTTCTCAACGACCACGGACCGCTGATCCCCGAGCTCGCCGCGTCGATGCTGACAAGCTATCGCGGTGGCTGCCGTGACGACAGCTTGCCGCCGCCGTTCCCGGACACAGCCAAGGCCGACGGACTTTCCGGCCCCAATGGCTGTGCGCTGATACAGGACGCCATCTTCATGCAAGAGACGCCCTCGCAGTAACCAACGGCGTCGCAGAACGGAAAAACGCACCGGATTGCTCCGGTGCGGTTTTTTGTTTGATTGATTGTTTCGTGACGACGCTTAGGCGGCGCCGGAAATCCAGCTCGAAAGGGCAGACTTCGGGGACGCACCGACCTTGATGTCAGCGACTTCGCCGCCCTTGAACATGGCCAGCGTCGGAATCGACCGCACGCCGTATTGAGCGGCAATATCCGGGTTTTCGTCGATATTGACCTTCGCGACTTTGACCTTGCCCTCCATTTCCGAGGAGATTTCCTCAAGGCTTGGGGCAATCATCTTGCAGGGGCCGCACCATTCCGCCCAGAAATCGACCACGACCGGCTCAGCGGATTCAAGGACTTCCGATTGAAAATTGGACGTGTCGACCTTCACAGTGGCCATCGCATTTGCTCCTTCATGACATCTGCGGCAGGGAATCAGTCCACTGCCGACGCGTTGGACCCAATATCTGGTAGGCCGATGCGGATTTCAAGAATGCATGCGTCACATTGTCGTTAATGTCGCGAGAGCCGTCTCCAGGGTGTCGGTTGGCAATGGAATCAGGCGCGGGGCCTCGGTGAAAAGCAGGGCGGTTTCCACAGGCTTTCCAGGATAAAGCGGCTGCAACAGCGCGCGATAGAGGGCCATCTGGGTGACATAGGAGGGAGGCACCTCCGCGACCGATCCCGGCGGCACCCGGTTGGTCTTGTAGTCGACAACTCTGACCGTCTTCGCGTCGACGCAGATGCGGTCGAGCCGGGCCGAGAGGGCACGTTGTTCTCCACTAATGACAAGTGTTCCCATGACCGAGACTTCGGCCCGGCTGCCGGGCGCAAACACCGGCGCGAAGGCAGCGTCGTCAAGTACCGAGAGGACCGCGGTAACGATCTCATCCCGGTCCGAGCGGGTCCACTCGGGGACCGCCCGCTCCAGATAGCGTTCGGATGCGATCATCCGCTCCGCCTGATCGAGCTCCGGGAGCAGTTGCAGGAGGCGGTGAATGATGCGGCCGCGTTCCATGGACTGGCCGCCCGGGCCGGACGCATGGAAGAGTGGTGACCGACCCGCGGTCAGCCCGCTCTCCGGGTCGATGACGAGACCTGTGGACGATGGGGTCAGGGGCCGTGGCAACCGTTCCGGCCTTGGCAACGGCTGCGAAAGCCCTTCCGGCGGCCTGTCATCGGTGGGTTCGGGCGCAACAGCCTGCGGCGCCACAACGCTCTCATCCGGCGGCGACACGGCGAACCGGAAGCCGTCCCAGGTTTCGCCGCCAGCAGAAAATTCGCGCGGGCTGCTATTGGCGTGGCCGTCCAGCGCCTCAGCCACCATCTTGTGCCAATGGCTGTAGGTCGGAACATTGAGACCGTGATAGCCGCATACCACCAGCCGATCGGCCGCGCGCGTCATTCCGACATAGAGCAGCCGGCGGTATTCCTCGGTCATGGCCCGAGTGATGCGGCTTTTCAGCTGACGGGTCGTTTCATTGGCAACGGATTTGCCGGGCACCCACACAATGGCCGGCGGCAGCGCTCCTATGGTCTGGTCGATTGGCAATTCCTGCAGTTTCGGCAAATGCTGATGTTCCGCCGGCTTGCCGCCGGAATCGACCAGAAAAACGATCGGCGCCTCCAGACCCTTCGAGGCGTGAACGGTCATGATGCGGATTTCGTCGCGCCCCTGCTCCAGCTCGCGCTTGATCTCGGGTGACTGCGCCTCAAGGGTGGCGAGAAAGGCTTCGAGACCGGGAAGCCCGGCCATTTCCTGATCCAGCGCAAACGCCAGAAATTCATCTAGCACCTCGCCAGCCTCGCTGCCGAGGCGCGCCAGGATGCGGGCGCGGCCGCCATCGCGCCCGAGGATGCGGGCATAGAACTCGTGCACAGGCACCCGGTCGGCGTGATCGAGGAGCGCGGTTAGGCGCTCATGGGCCTCCCGCCATTTCGCCGCGCCACGATCGGCCAGGGTAGCCAGGCGGCGGAAAACGCTCTGGTATTCCTTTCGCTCGGCAGCCAGGCGGTAGATATCCGCTTCGGTGAAGTCGAACAGCGGGCTTTTCAGCAGCGCACACAGTGACAGGTCGTCTCCAGGCATCAACACGAAGCGGCCAAGCGCCATCAGATCCTCGACGGCAATGTGCTGAGTGAGCATCAGGCGGTCAGCGCCGGCGACCGATATGTGGGCCCGCTTGAGCTGCCGCATCAGTGCCGGCACGAAACCATCGCGCTTGCGCACCAGCACCAGAATATCGCCGGCCGATACGGGACGCTTCTTGCCGTTGTGCACGATGGTCTCGCCCTCGGCGAGCCACCGGCCGATCGTTGCCGCCACACGATGGGCAAGGCGCGCCGGTGGCGCCGATTCAGGCGTCGCATCGAATGGCGCCTTCCAGTCCTCGTGGTCGTCGGCGCCGTCCTTGGCGATCATCTCCCAGAGATCGACACAGCCCGGATCCTGGGCGCGAAACGCGGCGTGGCTTACCGCGTCGTCGCCGGACTGCAGTCCGGCGCGGTTGATGGGATCGTCAAAGACCACGTCGACAGCCGACAGCACATCCGCTGTCGAGCGGAAGGAAAGATGCAGATTCAGGGCTTCGAAATGCCGATCGGCATGGAATGCCCGCTGTCGGACGGCGCGGCCGGTCTGCATGAACAGTTCGGGCCGGGCGCCCTGGAAGGAGTAGATGGACTGTTTCTCGTCACCGACGGCAAACAGGGTCCGCCGCTCCTCCCGCGACGATTGCCCGGCAAAGAACTCTTCCGCCAGCTTTTCGATCACCGCCCATTGTTCGGGGCTGGTGTCCTGGGCTTCGTCGACCAGAATGTGGTCGATGCCCCGGTCGAGCTTGTAATGAACCCAGGGGCCGGCGCCATCACGCTGAAGCAGCGCCGCGGTGTTGGCCACCAGGTCATCGAAATCGAGCCGCCCACGGCGACGCTTGAGGATTTCGTAATCGCGGTCGAGCCGCCGTGCAAGCTCCATCGCTGCGACACTGAGCTCGACGGTCTTCAAAAGCTGCATTCGCTCGCGGGCCGTTTTCATAACGGTTTCGACTTCCGTGAACCAGTCAACCGCCTCAGGCAAAGCTTCACGCATCGATTTCGACACGGCGCTGCCGAGTGATCTCGATGAACCGTCAGATTTGAAGAAATGCAGTTCGAGGAAGGCGAAACGATCTGCCGGATCGAGGATCTTGCCGGCTTCGCGGAAAGCCTCAGCAAAATTCTTCGGTGTCTTGGCCGACTGTCTTGCAGCGGCGGCGCAATAGTCGTCGAGACCCATTCCCGGGTGCTGCGGAAGCGGCCAGGTCGCTGACAGCACGGCCTCAATCGTATCGTCGGGTTTCAGCCGCAGCGCACGCCGCAAAACCAGGTCGACACCGCCCAGCCTGTCTGCTGTTTCCAGGAACCGCCGTATGGGCTGGCGCTTGCCGGCTATTTCGGCAAACAACCCCTGCAGACCTGCTTCGCCGGCGGCTCCGAGCACGGTCTCGAGCGCCATCGTCAGCGCACCGTTGCCATTGCCGGCGGCGGCCAGCAACGCCTGTTGTGTCTCGTTGAGCAGCTGCGCGGTGGCGGTGTCGTCCATCACCTCGAAATGACCGGCAACATTGGCTTCCAGCGGGAACTGGTGCAGCACCGCTTCACAAAAGGCATGGATGGTCTGGATCTTGAGACCGCCCGGCGTCTCAAGCGCGCGGGCAAAGAGCTGGCGAGCCAGGTGCAGCCGGGCGGCATCGGGGCGTCGTCCTTCCAGCTCCAATAGCTCCGCGGCCAACGCCTTGTCATCGATGCGGGTCCAGCCGGCCAGACGGTCGAACACCCGGTTGGCCATCTCGGACGCGGCGGCCTTTGTGTAGGTCAGGCAAAGGATCGCCGAAGGCCGGCAGCCGGAAAGCAGCAACCGGATAACCCGTTGCGACAGCACATGCGTTTTTCCGGACCCTGCGTTCGCCGACACCCACGCCGACCGGACCGGATCGGATGCCAGCGACTGCTGGCGGGTGGTCCAGTCAAGATCATGCCGCGGCGCGGCGAAATTGTCATTGGCGCCGCCGCTCACTGTTCCGTCCCCTCCGGGTCATCCGCGTCGACGGATGACCATTCGCCCAGTCGCGCCAGATGGTCGTAATCGCGACCGTAGCGGGCCTGCGGATCTGGGATGACCTGCGACGTAAAACCAAGGCTGCCCTGAGCCAGGGCATCAACCAGCTCGGTCAGTCTGGATACGGCCTCATCGCCCAGTTCAATGGCCGATTTCTCGCTGTCTTCTCCTTTGAACTTGCCATCAATCCGGTCGACTTTGAGCTCTTCCGCCGGTTTCAAACGGATATAGGCAAGGCTCGCCGGCCGCAGCGGTTCGAGTCCATCGAATGCCCCGGCGGACAAGGCGGCCGATTCGAGCGGCAATTGCGGATCGAGCAGCGTCCGGGCCACCTTGCGGCTCGGCGTCGAGCCGGTCTTGTAGTCGATGATCTCCGCCATGCCGTCAGTGCGCAGGTCGATGCGGTCGGCAATGCCGGACAGCGTCAAACCAAAGGGCAGATCGTACCGGGCCCGATGCTCCGTATGGCGGGCGACGATATCAGCGTTCCTGCCGCGTTCCCAATTGAGGAACGCGTCGGCAATGCCCGCAAACTGGTGCCTCCAGACCAGGGCTATATGAACCGGCAAACCGGTTTCGGCGAATTCGCGGTCGGCAATTTGCGCGAGACGATCGCCGGCCGCTGGCGTCATCACATCCGGGACTTCGCGTGTAAAGCACTCCAGAATCCGGTGGTAGAGCGTGCCGCGTTCCGCCGGCCCGGGGTCGCCAATCAGCGGCTCCGGCGCATCGAGTTGAAGGATCCGCCGCGCGTAGATGGCATAGGGGTCGCGCCGCAGGGTTTTGACTTCGGAAAAAGAATACCGCCTGGGCTGCCGGTCAGCAGGCGGTTTCGGCGAAGGCCGGCTGGCGATGGGCCGGTCCCTTCTGCGGTCGAGGGCTCCGGCCCACCGCAGGTAGCGCCCGCCGCGCGATCGCATGCGCTCTGTCTCGTCGGTTCCGACCACCGCCTGAAGCCGCTGAAGCCAGCGCGAGGCGACGGTCGGCGCGTTCTGCGATCGGGCCGATCGGCTGAGCACGACGTGCGGAGCACCGAGCCCCATCTGCACATCATGGGCAGCAAGACCGATGCGCCGCTCAGGCGGATCGAGGCCGATCGCTGCCTTCATCGCCCGGGACAGGAACGGATCGCCAGAAACCGCACCCGGCCACGTACCCTCGTTGAGTCCGGCCAGAATGATCGTGTCGACCCGCTGCAGTCGCGCCTCCAACGCGCCCCAAATGAAGATATGCGGGTGGCCGCCAGCCCTTGGCTTGACCATCTCGCCGCCGAGCAGTGCAGGAACTGTCGCAACCCACTCCTGTGCGGCGCAGGCCAAACTCGACCGGTCTTCCAGAAGATCGCCAAACAGCGAGCTAAGTCTTTCGCCGGCTTCTGTTTCCCACAGCGCCGATAGTGAGCCGGATTCATCGCGTGCGATTTCCTCCAGCAGCCGACCGGTGTGGTCCGCCCACTCGGAGACGGTCAGTTCCGTCTGCTCCTGCCCCAGAAGAGCGGCAAAGGCCTCTTCGATCCTGTGCGCCACCGATCGGGCGAGGGCGATATCCTCCAGATCGAGGCGTTTTTGCCAGTGCGGCGCATGACGAAGATTGGCCTGCCTTTCCGAGAGCCGGCGGTCGAACAATGCGGCCAAAGCGCCGATGTCTGCGGTACCGGTGCCGCCACGTAGCGCCACCCGCTCGATCAGCCGCGCCGCACGGCGCATCGACGATGCCGGCAGCCCGAAACGGACCAGCGGGTGTTTCATCAGCGCGACAAGGGCAATGGCGCTGCGCGCGCCGAAGGCCGTTTCAAGCGCCAGTTCAAGCAGGGTTGCCTGCGGCGACAGCGCCAGCAAGCGTCCGCCGGAATCGTCGGCCTCGACGCCGAAGCGCTGCAGTTCACCGGCTACACGGCGCGCAAGAGTGCGGTCGGGGGTCACGAGCGCCACGTCCCTGGCCGCTGCATCGCCCTCGGGCTGAGCGGCGAGGCGCATGGCAACAGCGATGGCGAGCGCCTCTTCGCGCTCACTGGCCGCCTCGATCAGTTCGACATGCTCGAACGCTGCGGCCACCCGGTCAGGCTGCATGCTTTGCAAAGCCCAATCGGCGGTCGCCGCGGCCGGCATCATCGCGGTCGAAACCAATTGATTGCGGTCACCGACGCGATCCGATGGGTCTGCCAGGCTGACCACATCGTCGCGATCAGCCTGCAGTTTCTGCAACAGGCGATAGAGGCCGTATTGCGGATGAGCACAGGTCGCCGGATCGAAGTGCTCATGCGCCGGATTGCCACCCACCAGCATCCAGGCCGCCTCGTCCATCTGCTGGTCGAGCCCGGGCAGCACCACGGCGCCCTGGTCCAGTTGCGCGACGGCCGCCATCAGCTCGGCGGTTGCCGGAATGGAACCGGTTGATCCGGCGACAATAACCGGACCGGAGGGTGGCGCGGTCCGCATGCGCTCGGCCTCAACACGCAGCACGGCGTTGCGATGGTCTGCCGGGTTGGAGGCGTGCAGCTCGGCAAGCCGGGCCGGCCAGTATTCGCCGGCGATCTTGAGGAACTCCAGCGTCAGTTGCCACCACTGTGCATGGTCGGCCGCCACCAGGTCATCGAGTTCGGACCAGGCGCGTTCCTCTGTGTCCATTGCATCCAAAAGTTCCGCCAGACCGCGGGCCAACCAGACGGCATCGGCCGGGCTGGCGGGGGCGATCAGCCGGTTTTCTCCATGGATTGCCGACACGCTCTCCGGCAGGCGGCGTTTCCAGGCGATGATCAGCCGGGCGAGTTCCAGCAGCCGATGGGTACCGCCGACAGGCGGCGGCAAATCGAGAAGAACGGGCCGCTCCTCGTCGAAAAAGTCGGCATCGTCATCCGCGTCGCCCAGTGCCTTGATGCTTGGCAGAACGGCGCTGCTGCCGCCCAATAGGTCGACAAATTCGGAGCGCAGTGCGCGCGCCGCGCGCCGCGTCGGCAAATAGATGGTCGCTGCCGAAAGAACCAGCGGGTCGTCCGGGTCGTTGCGAAATCCCTCGATCAAGGATCCGTCACACAGGCTTTGCGCCAGGCATTGCAGGAAGGCGACACCCGGCGGGACCGTAAACAGCGTTGGCGCGGTCATGGCAGGGCTTCGGCGGCCGCCTCCGCGGCACGGAAGGCGCGCATGGCGGCCTCCGCTTCGCCGATCGCCTCGGGTGTGCCAACGGTCAACCACAGGCCCTTGGAGGGCATGCCGAACAGGCGCCCGGCTGCGATCGCCCGATCGAAACACCAATTGAGCGAAAATGGTTCGTCCGGCGCATCGGCGAAGATGCCCGGATGGGTCATGATGACGCCGGCATAGACTTGCGGGTCGGGCGAATGGCGGTCATAGCGGCAAAGCCGTCCCGCGGCATCAGCCAGAAAATCGCCCCTGCCGTCATAGCCGATCGCTCGATCCATTGGCGCGGTCATGATCAACATGTCCATCTGCCGCGGATCCCAGGCGGCGGTCATCCTTGAAAGGTTGGTCTCGCCCGCATCAGGCGCTTCCAGCCAGAAGGAATCGCCGTTGAGGATCAGAAAGGGACCGTCACCCAGAAGCGGCAGTGCTTTCACCACGCCGCCACCAGAATCCATCAGCCTGTCGGTTTCATCGGAAATCACCGCGTCGAAATCGGGCCTTGCCGCCAAATGATCGAGCAGCATGTCGCCCAGGTGGTGCACATTGACCACGACATTACCGATCCCGGCCGCCTGCAGGTGGTCGAGTGTGTAGTCGAGCATCGGCCGGCCATCCACAGGCACCAGCGGTTTCGGCAAGCGCTCGGTGATCGGCCTCATGCGCATGCCGAGCCCGGCTGCGAGCACCATGGCGCTGTCAGGTGTCTTGCTCATCCGCCCTTACGATTCGTCCAGCGTGATTCCCGCTTCTGTGTAACACGGTTGCAAGTCACGAAGCACCTCGTGCCGCAGGGCTTCACACAGATAGGTCTCGATGCGCGGCAGGTGGCGGATATAGCCGGATTTGCCGTCACGGTCGCGCAGCCGCACGAACAGGCCAAGCAGTTTGGTGGCCCGCTGCGCCTGCATGATCGCCAGGGCCTGGCGAAAGGCCGTGGTGTCGAAAGCGGAATCGGCTGCAAGGCGTGCCGCTTCGTATCGCTGCACCAGCCGCTCCGCGAAATCCGGCGGGATGGTGATACGGGCGTCGTGCACCAGGGACGCGATATCATAGGTGACGGGCCCGATCATCGCATCCTGGAAATCGATCATGCCGACGCGGGCAATTCCCGTCGCATCGGCCTGCCAGAGAATGTTGGGTGAATGGAAGTCGCGCAGCAGCAGCCCCGTTTCGGCCGCCTGCGCCAGGTCGATCAGGCGCCGCCAGCCGTCTTCGAAGCGCGCCCGCTCCTGAGGCGTCGCGGCCCGGTCGAGGCGATAGGGCAGATACCATTCGAGGAACAATTCCACCTCAATCGTCATCGCCGCCGCATCGAAGGGCGGAATGACGTGATCGGTCGCACCGGGATTGGATATCGTGCCTGGAATGGTCTCCTCGTGCAGGGCGACAAGGCAGTCGATCGAGGCGTCCCAGCGCTCCGGAACCGGCTGACCATCGTCATCGACAAGACCTTCACTGCCGAGATATTCGATCAGCGCCAGACCGTGCGGCTGGTCTTGCGCCAGGATGGCCGGAACGCGGAAGCCCCGACTTGCAAGGAACAAGTCGAGGGCGATGAAAGGCCCCATGTCCTCGGCCACACGGGCGATTTCCGCATAGCGCTTGCCGTCTCGGATGATCGGACCCAGCTCGCGCCGGGGCGCGTTCATCAACAGTTCGACAGCGTCACCATGGATGGTCTCATAGGCGCGCACCGACGCATCGCCCAGGAGAAACCGTCTTTCTGCCCCCTGCCGACCGTTTGCATCGAGAAAGGCCCTGATCTCCAGGCTGCGGGCGATGCGGGCGAGCGCCTGGTCCGGACCGGTTATTGAAGCCAGGCGACCGCTGCCGTCATGGTCCAACCGGATGGAAACAGCATCCGGTGGCAGATGGTCTCCGGCTCGCTGGGGCCACTCAATCAAAACCGCACCGTCGGCCAGGGCCTCGTCCAGCCCGAGTTCCACCAGCTCTTCGGGGTCGCCAATGCGATACAGATCGAAATGGCCGATGGCGATGCGCAGAGGATAGGTCTGGACAAGCGTGAAGGTGGGGCTCGGCACTTCCAGGTCCGCGTCGTCGGCGACAGTGCGGATCAGCGCCCGGGCCAGGGTCGATTTGCCGGCGCCCAGATCGCCGTAAAGCGCCAGGCAGTCGCCCACGCCGATCGCCGCCGCCAGGTCTTCTCCGAGCTGTTGCGTGGCACGCTCGTCCGGCAGGGCAATCTCGAGTTGGCGGCTCACTCTGCCGCCTGGGAGGGAACCGTCGGTTCGGCCGGCAGACGGCAGACGACCGTGGTGCCCTTGCCTTCGTTGCTGATCACCTGGACGGTGCCGCTGTGCAGGGTGACGAAACTGTCGACGATCGAAAGACCGAGACCCGCGCCGCTGCTGCGCCGACCCGCAGCGCTGTGGGTTTCAAAGCGATTGAAGACGGTCTGCAGAACTTCTTCGGGAATTCCCGGTCCCGTATCGCTGACCGAAAAGACCAGCTCGTCACCCTCTCGCCGGCTGGAGAGCGTCACCGCCGAATCTTCCGGTGCGTAATTGGCCGCGTTGCCGAGAAGCTTGAACAGGATCTGCTTGAGCCGCTGCGGATCGGCCACCAGCGTGCCGGCGTCTTCGGCGATGTCGACGGTCAGCGACACACTGTTTTCCTTCAGCCGATCGGCGATCAGCGACCCAACCTCATCGATCAGTTCCGATACATCGACCTTCTGCATGTCGAGTTGCATGATTCCGGCGTCGACGGTGGTGAGATCGAGAATATCGTTGACGATGGTCAATAGCAGGGCCGAAGAGGTGGAGATATGATCGACGTATTCCGCCTGTTTGTCGTTGAGGTCGCCGATCTCCGGTGTCTTGAGAAGATCGGTAAAGCCGATGATGTTGGTCAGCGGCGAACGCAGCTCATAGGACACGTGCTTGACGAAATCGTTCTTCAGCGCGTCGGCTTTCTGCAGCGCCTCATTCTTGTCCGTCAGCGCCTTCTCCACCCGGGCGCTGTCAGTGACGTTGACGAAGGTCAGCATCATCTGGGCATTGGGCAGCGGGACGATGGCAAAGTCGAGCACCAGGCCGCTGTTGAGTTCCAGCCGGCCCTCATGGGTGCGGCGCTCTTCGTCATAGCCGGTGATGATGGAAGCAAAATAGGCCCATCCATCCGGTTCGTCATAGGACGGCTGGCAGATCTCGGCGATGCGGTTGATGTGAACACCGGCCACCGCGACCTTTTCCGGCACTGCCCAGAGCGCCCGGAAGGCGGGGTTGGACAGCTTCAACTTGCCGTCGGCGCCGAAGACGCAGACGCCCTCGGAGAGATGGTCGATGGTCTCGCCCTGGACCTTGACCAGCGTGTTGTAGCGGGTTTCCAGATCATATTTTTCCGTCAGATTGTCGAACACCCAGGTGACGCCGCCGCGCGGATGGATGTTGGCGAAGACGTTGAGGGTCTGACCGTCCGGCAGGTGCCACAGATGCGGCTGGGGATCGACCGCATGGTAGACCGACAGGATCTCGTCCTTCCAGTCGTGCCAGGAAGGCGGTTCGGGTAATTTGCCATCGGCCCTGAGCCGCTCGAGGAATTCGCCGTGATCGGGGCTCTTATCGAGGAACGGGGTGTCGAGATCCCACAGATTCTGGAAAGCCTGGTTGTAGAACTGCAGCCGCTGGTCAGCGTCGAAAATCGCCACCGGTGTCGCCAGGTGATCGAGCGTTTCGGCGTGGCTGTCGATGGTGCGCTTGAGCTCTTCCCGCACCGCCTCGATCTCGGTGACGTCGCAGGCGAGCCCGGCCGAGCCGTTGATGCTGCCGGCATCGGTGATCTCGAAAAAGGCGCGATTGCCGCGAACCACCGTCGACAGCCGGTCGATGAACGGGCGATCGAGCGTGCGTTCGGCAAACACTTTCTGCCGCGACTGTGTTCCGAGCAGTTCGAGATTGCGGCTGACGGCATCGGAGCTGTCGACGGCCTCAACGGCCACCGCATAGGCCTGATTGACCCAGGTCAGCTCATTGTCCTTGTCGCGCAGCCAGACCGGCATGTCGATCGTGTCGAGCAGGGTCTGCAGCGTCTCCATGCCGTTCAGAAGACGGTCGCGTTCGGCCTTCAGACCGGCCAGCTCCGCCCGCAAATTGGTCAGTGCGGCAAAGCGGACGAATGCCCGGCCGCCAGAGGTGCGACCCTGGGCCTCGATAAGCTGGCCGCGCTGGGTCTCGATGGTGACGTCGAAACCGTTGGCATCGGAACGCAGCGAGTCGATGGCGCGTTCGATGCGGGTTGCCGACGCGGCGTCGAGCCAGCGACCGAATGCCAGGAACTCAGCACCGGGACGCGGCGCGCCGGTGTGCACCGGCAGGCTGCCGAGATACTGGGTCGGCGACTGGCCGTCCCAGATGACATAGGTTCGGTCTTTTTCAACGATCAGCGATTCAAGGCGGGCGACGTCCGTGTGGGCTTCGCTCAGAGCCGAACGCAGCTCGCTGTTGTCAGCGGCGATCTTGCCGCGTTCGCGAATGAGCCAGATGGCGGAGATCATGGCGGCCGAAACAGCGCCAATGACGAGTGCAAAGTTGACCACTTCAAAGGAGTTGGCGAACAGCCCGCCTTCGGTCAGCGCACGCACTACGCCGCCTTCCTGCGCCAGCGCAGGTCCGCAAGCCGCCGTCAGCGCGGTGGTCGCCGTCAACAGCCCGCGCCAAAGCCTCCCGCCGAATTGCCCGGAAAGGCTGAGTGACTGTTCCCCGATGATCCTCCCGTTCGGCCGATCCGCCCGGGACGATTCAGTCTTCGGCATGTCTTGATCCTTTTTGCCGCATCGTTGGCAAGACAGCCCCCAATCGCACCCGATCAGGCACGAATCATGGTGTCTTTATAGTAACTTGTTCGCGAATCGGGGTGAAGGTGCGGCGGCAAAAAAGAAAACCGCGCCCGATGTCAAGGGCGCGGCTACTATATATTGTGGGTAATGATTTGAGAATCAGTACCTGTAGTGTTCCGGCTTGAACGGGCCCGTCGTTTCGACGCCGATATAGTCGGCCTGTTCGTCCGACAACTGGCTCAGTTTGGCGCCCAGCTTGTCCAGGTGCAGCTTCGCGACCTTCTCATCCAGGTGCTTGGGAAGCACATAGACTTCGTTGCCGTATTCGTCGCCCTTGCCGTAGAGCTCGATCTGCGCCAGCACCTGGTTGGTGAAGGATGCTGACATGACGAAAGACGGGTGGCCGGTGGCGTTGCCGAGATTGAGCAGGCGGCCCTCAGACAGCAGGATCATGCGCTTGCCATCCGGGAATTCGATCATGTCGACCTGCGGCTTGACGTTCTGCCATTTGAGATTGCGCAGCGCCTGGATCTGAATCTCGTTGTCGAAATGGCCGATATTGCCGACGATCGCCATGTCCTTCATGGCGCGCATGTGGTCGAGCCGGATGACGTCCTTGTTGCCGGTCGTGGTGATGAAGATGTCGGCGTTGGGTGCCGCATCCTCGAGCGTCACGACTTCGAAACCGTCCATGGCGGCCTGCAGCGCGCAGATCGGATCGATCTCGGTGACCTGGACGCGGGCACCGGCGCCGCGCAAGGACGCAGCGGAACCCTTGCCGACATCGCCATAACCGCAGACGACAGCCACCTTGCCGGCCATCATCACATCGGTGGCGCGGCGGATGCCATCGACCAGCGATTCACGGCAGCCGTATTTGTTGTCGAATTTCGACTTTGTGACCGAGTCGTTGACGTTGATCGCCGGGAACGGCAGCAGGCCTTTTTGCTGCAATTGATAAAGACGGTTGACCCCGGTCGTGGTTTCCTCAGTGACGCCCTTGATGGCGTCACGCTGGGCGGTGAAGAAGCCGGGTGACTGTTTCAGCCGCTTGGCAATCTGGGCGAACAGGACCTCTTCTTCTTCGGAGCCCGGATTGCTGAGCACGTCCTCGCCGGCCTCGGCGCGGGCGCCGATCAGGATATACATGGTGGCATCGCCGCCATCGTCGAGGATCATGTTGGACGGTTGGCCATCGGGCCACTGAAAGATGGCATCGGTATAGGACCAGTACTCCTCCAGCGTTTCGCCCTTAACGGCGAAGACCGGCGTGCCGGTGGCGGCGATCGCGGCAGCCGCATGATCCTGGGTGGAGAAGATGTTGCAGGAGGCCCAACGGACCTCGGCGCCGAGCGCCTGCAGGGTCTCGATCAGCACGGCCGTCTGGATGGTCATGTGGAGCGAACCGGAGATACGCGCGCCTTTCAGTGGCTTGGCAGCACCGAATTCCTCGCGGCAGGACATCAGGCCGGGCATTTCCGTTTCAGCGATCTGGATCTCGGTTCGGCCGAATTCCGCCTGGCCGATGTCTGCGACGATATAATCTTGTTGCGTGCTCATGCTTCACTCCGATTGCGGCCCTGGCGCCGGAAAGACGCGGCCCCGAAAATCTACCCGCCGCCTTTAGCAGGCGAGCGGGTATAGCGCAACAAGATATAAAGAAGTCTTTATATGATTGAATTCGACCCTGGAAGTGGTCAGGTATCTTCGCCGAAACGGCCGGCCACCAAAGCATCGAGGGCATCGAGCGCCGGACCAGCTTCCGGGCCTTCGGCGGAGACGGTGATGCAGCAACCGGGGCTCGCGGCCAGCATCATCAAGCCCATGATTGACGTGCCACCGACGCTGGTTCCATCCTTGGTGACGGTGATGTTGGCGTCGAAGGTTTCGGCGAGTTTGACGAATTTTGCAGAGGCGCGTGCGTGAAGCCCGCGTTTGTTGACGATATCGAACGTCCGCGTCAGCTGGTGTTCGGCAGCGGTTTCACTCATTGCCTATTTTCCGTTGAGGACGCGGCTGGCGACATTGATGTATTTCCGGCCGGCCTCCTGCGCCTCGGCCAGCGATTTTTCCATGTCACCCTCGGTGCGGACGCTGGCGAGCTTGATCAGCATCGGCAGGTTGACCCCGGCGATCACTTCGATCCGGCCGCCATCCATGACGGAAATGGAAAGATTGGAGGGGGTGCCGCCGAACATGTCAGTCAGAATGATGACACCCTGGCCGTCTTCTGCCCGAGACACGGCCTCGATGATGTCCATGCGCCGCTGGTCCATGTCGTCCTCGGGGCCGATTGACACGGTTTCCAGCAATTTCTGGGGTCCCACAACATGTTCCAGGGCGTTGCGGAACTCCTCTGCGAGCTTGCCGTGCGTGACAAGCACCAATCCAATCATCTGCTACCTGCTCCTGCGCTCCGGAAGGACCGCAAAACTCCCATCGCCCCGAGTCTGCACCCGATCCTGCCTTTTAGCCAATCGCGTCGGAATTAAACGCATAATTGCGCGCACCATTCAATTCAATAGAATTTGCCGGGTTGCGTGAACTTTGTTGCGAAAGTGCCGGACCACAACCACCGTTCAGCCAAGCATTCTGCCTTCGGTGAGGGCGTCGACCAGCTCCAGCGGGTTCCGCAGCTGGCCTGCAACGGCGTGGACCATCGGCAAGGACAGGCCAGCACCGGGTTCGTATCTGTCATCGGCGGGCGGCAGGCGGGGGGCATCGTCCTGCGCACTGACGGCTATCGCCAGGTGCATGACGGCACGTTCGAGAACCGGCACCCGCAAGATGCCGCTGCCGCGCAGTTCGATCAGCCCGCTGATGGTTTCCGGAGCGACCGCCAGAACACGACCGCCGACAGCGCAAAGAAACACCTGATCATCCGCAACGAGAGCGGCAAAACGGCCAGCCACGCGCGCCGATTGCAGCAACTCCATCGCCAACCGGCTTTTGCCGCTGCCCGACGGTCCAGTGACAAGAAGGCCGGTTTCGCCGACAACAAGGGCGGTGGCGTGGACATTGTCGGCGGCGCGATCGTCCTGTCGCGTCACCGGATATGTCCGATCATGGCTTGAACCGCGGCAGTTGCACGATGAAACGGGCACCGCGGCGCGCGCCGGTTTTTACGTCGACGATGTTTTCCGCCGTCAGCTTGCCGCCATGGGCCTCGATGATCTGGCGGCTGATGGACAGGCCGAGGCCGGAATTCTGGCCAAATGCCTCGTCATCCGGTCGGTCGGTATAGAAGCGTCGGAAAATGCTGTCGATCTTTTCCGTGCTGATGCCCGGACCGTTGTCCTCGACCTTGATGAAACAGCTTTCCTTGTTGGCCGACAGACGCAGAACCACGTGACCACCGGTTGCCGGCACGAAGGACCGGGCATTCTCGATCAGGTTGGTGAGCACCTGACCGACACGCAGGTCGTGACCAAGCACCATGAAGCGACTGCGCGGGGAATTTTCCGGTGTGACTTCGAAACTGATGTCGACGGCCTTGCCGCCTTTGCGGATCTGTCGCGAAATATCGACGAAATCCTCCACCAGCCGGCGCAGGTCGACCGGGCTCGCATCGTGACGGGCCAGTTCGGCATCGAGACGCGATGCATCGGAAATATCGCTGATTAGCCGGTCCAGCCGGCGCACGTCGTGCTCGATGACATCGAGCAGGCGCTTGCGGGACTCTTCGGTTCTCGCCCGCGGCAGTGTTTCCACGGCGCTGCGCAGCGACGTCAGCGGGTTTTTCAGCTCATGGCTGACATCGGCGGCAAAGCTCTCGATGGCATCGATGCGGTCGTAGAGCGCGTTGGTCATATCACGCAAGGCAGCAGAAAGGTTGCCGATCTCGTCCTGACGGGCGGAGAAGTCGGGGATCTCTTCACGGGCAGTGATGCCTTTTCGGACACGCTGGGCGGCATCGGCGAGCCGATGCAGCGGGTTGGCGATCGTGCCTGCCAGGAGAAGCGACAACAGGATCGTGACCGCTGCCGCCACCGTGAAAACGCGAACGATGGCAAGGCGCTCGTCGCGCACGATCTTGTCGATGTCGCCAGCCTGGGTCGACAGAAGCAGCACACCAAGCACGGCGCGGAAACGCTGCACCGGAACGGCCACGGATACGATCAGTTCGCCGCGTTTTGTGGCCCGCACCACGGCGCTGCGTCCACCGGTGAGCGCCGTCAGGACTTCCGGATAGATGGAGCCGTCGCCACCGGGCTGTTCCTGGTAGATCGGCAGGTCGGCCCGCTGGATCAGCCGATTGACCGCGGTCAGCATCTGCTCGACCAGCGGAAGTTGCTCCTGCTCCAGCGGCGGCAGGTCGTAGCGCAGGATGCGGCCGCGCGAATAGAGGCTCTGGGAATCCAGCAAGAGGCTCGAATCACGGTCGTAAATGCGCGCCCGGGTGCGGGTCGGCGAGATCAACCGCCTGAGGACCGGCGCCACCCGTTCGGGCACGATGGGGAAATCGAGATTGTCGATATCGGTGCCCGGCGAAATGCTCTCGCCGGCCTGCAGTTCGAGCAGCTTGAGCGGGTCGATGGTGATCGAGTCGGTCTCGACACTGGCCGAGCCGGCAACTGCCGCGGCGATGATCTCGCCCTGGGTCAGCAGGCTTTCGACGCGGGCGTCGATCAATCCTTCGCGAAACTGGTTCAGGTAGAGAATGCCCGACAGCAGAACCAGCAGGGCCGCCAGGTTGAGAAACAGGATGCGACGGGTGAGGCTGGAGAAGATGATGCGGCTGAGACCGCGGCGCACCAGACCGAAGGGATAGGTCCACGAGCGCCGCTGCGCTTCTTCCTGCGAAGCGGCTGAAACCGTCTTGGCGATATCTTCGTGCTCGAGACCTGCCGTCATGCCTTGGTCTACAGACCCTAGTCTTCCCGGAACCGGTACCCGACCCCGTAGAGCGTTTCGATCATATCAAAATCGTTGTCGACCATCTTGAATTTCTTGCGCAGCCGCTTGATGTGGCTGTCGATCGTCCGGTCGTCGACATAAACCTGCTCGTCATAGGCGGCGTCCATCAGCGAATCACGGCTCTTGACCACGCCGGGCCTCAACGCCAATGAATGCAAAATCAGAAATTCCGTGACCGTCAGCGTCACCGGCTGGCCTTTCCAGGTGCAGGTGTGACGCTCCTGGTCCATGGACAGCTGGCCGCGCTCGAGCGTGGTGCTTTCCTCAGCGCCGCTCTTGGCCGGCGCTATGGCGTCACGGCCCGATGCGCGGCGCAGGATCGCCTTGACCCGCTCGACCAGCAGGCGCTGCGAGAAGGGCTTCGTGATGAAATCGTCGGCCCCCATTTTGAGACCGAACAGTTCATCGATCTCCTCGTCCTTCGATGTCAGGAAAATCACCGGAATATCGAGCTTCTGGCGCATGCGGCGCAGCAATTCCATGCCGTCCATGCGTGGCATCTTGATGTCGAAGATGGCCAGTTGCGGTGGCCGGGCAACCAATCCCTCGAGGGCCGAAACGCCGTCCGTATAGGTTTCGACACGATATCCCTCAGCTTCCAGAGCAATGGACACGGAAGTGAGGATATTGCGGTCGTCGTCGACGAGCGCGATGGTCTGCATGTGGTGTTCTCCGTCTAGTCTCGATCAGCCCGAGCCCGTCGGACCCGGCCGATACCCCCTTTAACCGCCGGGTGTCATGAGAGCAAAGGTAGAACAAAATGTGGCACAAAACGCCTGGCTTGTCATTTTCGCGGCGACCTTTCCGCTCATCCCGTGCGCGCCCATCGGTCTTTAATTGAGAAATAAACAGAATTTCAACCGATTTAAAATATTTGAATGTTTTTTAAATCGATTAATATCTTGAAATTATTAATCTTTTTCCGAAGTTTCTGTTGCGGGGTTTAAAGTCTGCCCCTAATGTCCGGCGAATTTTCAATGCCCACCCAGCGAAAAGGCGAATAGACTATGCGAGCAGCAGTTTCTGAATCAGGCACGCGCAATCCGACCGTCGGTGTCGAAACAGCCGGTTTTCAGGGGCTACAGCACGTCTACTATAATCTGGTCGAGGCCGAGCTTTACGAGCAGGCATTGTGCCGCGGTGAGGCCCAACTGACGGCCCAGGGTGCGTTGCGGGCGATCACCGGCCAGCACACAGGCCGCTCGGCGCAGGACAAGTTCGTGGTCCGTGACGCCGTCACCGAGCCGCAAATCTGGTGGGACAACAACAAGGCCATGCAGCCGGAGCACTTCGCAACCTTGCGCGAAGACATGCTGGCGCACGCCCGAGGTAAGGAATTGTTCGTCCAGGACCTGATTGGCGGTGCCGATCCAGCCCACGCCTTGCCGACGCGGGTCGTCACTGAATTTGCCTGGCACTCGCTTTTCATCCGCAATCTGCTGATCCGCCCGGAGCGTTCGGCACTCGACGCTTTCGCGCCCAAGCTGACGATCATCGATCTGCCGAGTTTCCGCGCCGATCCGCAGCGTCATGGCTGCCGCAGCGAAACCGTCATTGCGGTCGATCTGGAGCGCGGTCTGGTGCTGATCGGCGGTACGTCCTATGCCGGCGAAATGAAGAAATCGGTGTTCACGGCGCTCAATTATCAGTTGCCGCAAACCGGCGTCATGCCGATGCACTGTTCGGCCAATGAAGGTCCGCACGGTGACGCTGCCGTCTTCTTCGGCCTGTCGGGCACCGGAAAGACGACATTGTCGGCCGATCCGGCCCGCACGCTGATCGGCGACGATGAGCACGGATGGAGCGACGACGGCCTGTTCAATTTCGAAGGCGGCTGCTACGCCAAGACCATTCGACTGTCGGAGGACGCCGAACCGGAAATCTACGCCACGACGCAACGTTTCGGCACGGTGCTCGAAAACGTCGTCCTCGATGAGCGGCGCGAGCCGGATTTCGACGACGGCTCGCTGACTGAAAACACCCGCTGCGCCTATCCGCTGGATTTCATTCCAAACGCTAGCGCCACTGGCAGGGCAAGCCAGCCGAAGAACATCATCATGCTGACGGCCGACGCCTTTGGCGTGCTCCCGCCGATCGCCCGGCTGACACCGGCGCAGGCCATGTACCACTTCCTGTCGGGCTACACGGCCAAGGTTGCAGGCACGGAAAAGGGCGTGACCGAGCCGCAGGCCACCTTCTCGACCTGCTTCGGCGCACCGTTCATGCCGCGCCACCCGTCGCAATACGGCAACCTGCTGCGTGACCTGATCGCCCGACACGATGTCGATTGCTGGCTGGTCAACACCGGCTGGACAGGTGGGGCTTACGGCACCGGCTCGCGCATGCCGATCAAGGCGACGCGCACGCTGCTGGCTGCCGCTCTCGACGGTTCGCTCAACGCGGCTGAATTCCGCACGGACCCGCATTTCGGCATCCAGGTTCCGGTCGCCGTCAACGGGGTCGATTCCGCCATCCTCGATCCGCGTTCGACCTGGGCCGACCCGGTCGCCTACGATGCCCAGGCGCGGCGTTTGGTGGCCATGTTCAGCGACAATTTCGCCAAGTTCGAAGAGCATGTCGGCACCGACGTTCTGGGTGCCGCACCGCAAATGGCACAGGCAGCGGAATAGACAACAGCAGCCATCCGAATGAATACGCGGGGTCGCCTCACGTGGCGGCACCGCCTTTTTTTTGCTATGGCGTCCGCCCGTCCCCAATGAGGACGGTTTAACGGACCTGAGGCCATGGCCAGCGAACCGCTTTACGTCAATAACGCGATCACGATAGCCGGTTGGGAGCTGGTGGAGCAGTTCATTCGTGCTTCCGGCCCGGGCGGGCAGAACGTCAACAAGGTTGCGACAGCCGTGCAGCTGCGTTTCGACGTGCGTTCATCGCCATCGCTTCCGGATCGGGTGAAGGCCAATGTCGGAAAGCTCGCCGGCCGTCGTCTGAGCAAGGACGGCGTGCTGGTCATCGAGGCCGACCGGTTCCGAACCCAGGAACGCAACCGGGAAGACGCGCGCGACCGGCTGAAGGAGCTGATCGTCAAGGCCGCCGCGCCGCCACCGCCGAAGCGGCGCAAGACCCGGCCCACCAAGGCGTCGGTCGAGCGCCGGCTGAAGGCCAAGGCCAGCCGCTCGACGCTGAAGAAGAACCGCGGTTCGATCGACTTTGATTAAGCCGGATCGTCGGCCTCCAGGTTAAGCCAGGCAACCTCTCCGGCCGATAGCGTGACTGCCAGGGCCGGAAGGGTCGTGGCGATCTCGCCGGGTGTGCGGGGTCCGATCAACGCAAAGGACGGAAAGCTTTGCGAAACGACCCAGGCTGCCGCTACGTGATGGGTCCCGACGCCGCGTACCCTCGCCAGCTTTTCGGCGCGGCGGCGGCGTTCCTCGTTGGCAACACTGGCGAAACAGGCGTCCGGCGACGTGTCATCGGAAAGTGCCGTTCGAAGATGCGCTTCGACGAAGTATCCGCGCGCCTGGGAAGACCAGCTTAAATGCGCCGTACCGGTTCGCCTGAGATAATCCAGAGCCTGTGCCGTGTTCGCGGTGAGACATCCAGGCCAAACGGGCTGTTCCATCACCGCCAGCGACAGATTGTTGTTGAGGACGGACAAGCCTGCCTGACCGGCCTTTGCCGCATGATCATTGGCTTCGGCAAACCGTTCGACCGTCCAGTTCGAGCCGCCGAAAACACCGATTTTGCCAGCGTCTTTCAGCCGGTTCAGCACATCGATGAACTCGCCAACCGGCACGTCGGTGTTGTCACGGTGCATGATGTAGATCGGCGCGTGATCGAGCTGGAGGCGATCGAGTGAGATTGCCAGCTGCACTTCGATGGCTTCCGGCGTGCAGTAGGGCGTGTGTGCGCCCTTGACCAAGACGACGCAGTCTTTTGCCACGCCGCGACCGGTCATCCACCGGCCGAGCACGTCCTCGTGCCGCCCGCCGCCATAGACGAAGCCGGTGTCAAAGGCGTTGCCACCTGCCTCAAACCAGGTGTCCCAGACGATTGCTCCCTCTTCCAGGTGATCGCGGTTATCGCAGCCGAGAATCAGTTGGCTGACCTCACGATCGAGACCCGCAATACGGGCCATGCGCATCGCCGGCAGGCCTTTCGGCAGGGTTCCGGAAAGCCTGCGGAGACCGGCAACGGTGTCTCCCGGAAGCTGGTAATTGCACTGACGGCGCCAGTCGTCGAGCACCCGCTGCGTTCCGAGCGAATCGGCTGCATCAGCCGCCGGGAAGTCCGGCGACGTGTTGCCAGCCAGGATCGCACGGGACGCAGCTTCCGCTTCATGGGCAAACAGCATGCGAGGGTCTTCCAGGGTCTCGATGCTGGTCTTGCCATCGACCGTTACCTCGATCACGGCATCGGACGGGCCCTCGTTCCGGCCTGGTGTCCAGGGATCGGGGAGGCGGATGGTGCCTTTCGAACCGGCGATCACCGCATCATTCGCCATCTCCTGCGTCACCGCCGTCGACACTTCGGCCGTGATGTCGCCGTCGAACAGAAGATGCGCACGAGCGACCTCGTCGACGCCTGTCGACCCGATGACGCCGAGACCGGCCACACGGATCGGATCGGCGGGACCGGAGCCGGAAGCGACACCGGCAACCAACCGGGCGAGAGAGACCGGATAAATGCCCACATCAAGAATGGCGCCACCGGCGAGTGCGGGATTGAAAAGCCGGGACGTGGCATCAACCGATGCGGCAAAGCCGAAGCTCGCCGCGATATGCCGCACTGAGCCTATTGTGCCGGCACGCAGGAGCTCGACAAGGCGAGCGATCTGCGGGTGCGTGCGATACATCAGCCCTTCCATGTAGAACACACTTTCCTGGGCGGCGGCTTCCGTCACGGCAACCAGCTCACCAGCACAAAGCCCGCCGGGCTTTTCGCACAAAACCGCCTTGCCGGTGCGGATCGCGTCGATCGAAAGCTGGGCATGGAAGGGGTGGGGCGTGGCGATATAGATCGCCTGGACGTCCTTGTCGGCCAGAAGCGCCGCATGGCTGCCATAGCGTCGAGCCGGATCGACGCCGAATTTGTCGCCGAAGGCATCACGGCGCTCGGCCGATCGGCTGGCAATGGCGAAAAGCTCACCACTTTCGCTTTCGCTGAGCCCCTGCGCAAAATTTCCGGCGATCGCGCCGGGACCGATGATTCCCCATTTGACCCTTGCCATGTATCCGCCCTTGGTATGCCGGAGTGATTTTGGCGCGATCCTAGGTCAGTCTCGTCACGACACAATGGCAAAATTGACATCATCGGTGTTTGAATGTGTTGCCGCGCTTGTCGAGCAACAAATCCCGGGCCTGCTCGCCAATATCCAGTCGAAGCAGGTATCGGCCGTGTGGAACCACCGGATCCGGGGTTTCGAGTCCGGCAACGGTCAATGCCTGTCGCAGATGGGTTCCGGACATCGGCAGGTATTGCGGGTCTTCACCCGCCATCCAATTGTAAAAACGGCCTCCAAACCATCGGCTCCGCCGATTGGCAATCCTCGCAGACTGCACCCGATAATGGAGCACTCTCAACAATCCCTGTTCATCATGCGGATAAAGCTCGGCCGCCTTGCTTCCCGCTTGAAGCAGCGGAGCAAGCCCGACGGACATTGCCTTTGAAAAGGCGTCACCCAGCAAAGAGTTGCTTCCTTGCGCCTTGATTATGGGGCCCTTCATCGACAACGAAATTCCGCAATTGATCGGTGTGGAGAGGTCTCCCCGGGCTATCGCCAATCAACGGCACAATTGTGGCTGTTGAGGGTTTCTCCAAAGGGTTGACTCTAAACTTGAAGCAGTGCTCCGCAGCGCTTCAACCTGAGTGGTTTTCATATTCTTTTATTTAAGACTATTTGCTGTAGGCTGTCTGAGCGATTCGGACTCAAGGGGCCAGGATGGGGATTTTCAGTCTTGTCAAAGCGGCGGTGCGGTATCGCCCGGGCACCTCAACACCATTTGAGGTTTCAAGGTGAGTGATCGCCCCTTCCTGGAAACGGAAACAGTGGTCAGCGAACTCCTTGGAGACATTGGTGGGCTCAAAATCGTCGACATCGGTGCCGGAACGGGTCAGGTTACGCGGAAACTTGATGTGATGGGGGCGCGCGTTACCGGTGTCGAGCCGAACGCGGAAGCATTGAAGGTCGCGCGGAGCGACGGCGAAGAAATTCGCTACGTCGAGGCCGTTGCGGAAGCGACAGGTTTGGAGACTGAGGAGTTTGACGTCTCGCTGTTTTCATTCAGCCTGCATCATACGGATGACATGAATACTGCTGTCCAGGAAGCGTGCCGATTGACCCGAAGCGGTGGGCGAATGCTCGTTATCGAACCCGAGATTTCCGACCCTATTTTTCCGGTCATGCGGTTTATCGATGATGAAAGCGCAGTCTATGCCGAGGCACAAACGGCGTTGGACCACGCAACGGCGACTGGACCGCTGGAGCGTATTCGAACCCTTCACTTTGCCTCAAAATACAGAACTGATTCACCTGCCGGCATGCTTCACGACCTCATCCGCGTGGATGCAGACCGGCGTCTGGCAGAAAATGACAGAGCAGCGTTTGAGGAAGCCTTTTTTTCCGCACATCAGCGAGATTCGAGCGGCGGCTATATTCCATACTGGTCACGCGCCGATCTGTTCAGCAGGCACTAATCCATGAGGTAACGCCCTTCGCTGTGACTTGTCTATGAGCATCGCGATCAGGGTAATTTGTAATCTACAACAGCAATTCGGCATTGGGGACCAAGATGGGGATATTCAGTTTTGTGAAAGCGGCGGGGCCGCAGAGAGGGGAAGCGGGCGCACCGGATGCCGCGCATGTCAAGCGGGACCTCGATACTCTGGGACTGGGGACCGCGGGCGTCACTGTTTCGGTAGACGGCGACAAAATCCTCCTGGCAGGCACAGTTGCGGACCAGACGGTGTTTGAAAAGTCGGTCGTGGCCGTCGGCAATACCAACGGCATTGCCGGTGTCGACGCAACCGGGTTGATGCTCGCCGGGGGCGCCCCGGAAACGCCGGTCCTTTACAGCGTTGAACCCGGTGACGACCTGTGGTCGATTGCCGAGGCCGCTTACGGCAAGGGTGAGCGCGAGAAATATGCGACCATTCTCTCGGCCAATGGGCCGATGCTGACGGATCCGGAGCAGATCTATCCCGGGCAGGTGCTGCGCATTCCGGACGCATCGACACTTTAGATCGGAGCTTCATGGACGGCCTTCCAGACGGCACTTTGCATCTGCCGGCCTATCTTGACCGGCCGGCACAGCAGGCGCTGCTCGATGCCGTGCGCGATGTCGTCCGGCAAGCGCCCTTATACGTCCCGACCATGCCACGCAGCGGCAAGCCGATGCAGGTCCGAATGAGCAATTGCGGATCGCTCGGCTGGGTAACCGACAAGGAGCGTGGCTATCGCTACCAGGACACCCATCCGGTCAGCGGCAAGCCGTGGCCCCCGATCCCGGCTGAGCTGATGGCGCTGTGGCAGGAACTGGCCGACTATCCGGCGCCACCAGAGGCCTGCCTGATCAACTTCTATGCGGACACCGCGAAAATGGGCCTGCACCAGGACCGCGACGAGGAAGAATTCGAGGCGCCCGTGCTTTCAGTCTCGCTGGGCGATGATTGCCTGTTTCGCATCGGCGGGACCAGCCGAGGTGGCAAAACCCGGTCGATACGGCTTGCCAGCGGTGACGTTGTGCTCCTCGGTGGCCCGTCACGGCTGCGCTATCACGGTGTCGATCGGATCTATCCGCAAAGCTCGACGCTGCTGAAGGACGGCGGACGCATCAATCTGACATTGCGACGGGTCACCAAGCCGGACTGACGGCATCGAGCGAACCGCGGAGACCGAAAGGCTCGATAGCCGCGCGGGCCCTGCGTTGCCAAACGGCGATATGGCGGTTTTCCGTCAACGGTTCGTAGTTGGCCAGAATGGTGCGGTAGGCCGGCATCGCCTGCAGATGGCGCACCCAATGATAATCCAGCGAACTCCCGGATTTGGCCTCGATGATGAGGTCCGGTCGCTCAGCGCGCATCGCTGCAAGTTTGTTTTCCACATAGTCGTCGAACACATGCCGAAGCTGCTCGGCCTCAGGGCCATCTGCGGCCAATTCGCCTTCGCTCAACCGATGCAAAGCGTGGGCCGGCACCCAGTCGCTGCAAAAGGGCGCGCTCATGCGACCGTTGATCTGCCGCAGGAGCGGAAAGGTCAGTCCGATATCGGAACCAACGATCACCACGCTCGGATTGTTCGTTTGGCCTTGGATGTCGGCGACCAGCGCGGCATCCGCCTTGCCCTCTCGGGTCGACCAGTCATGGAGCGGACGGCCAAAGGCCACGAGCGCCAGGACAACGCAGCCCATGCGATAAACCGCACTGCCGCCGCCTTGCCGCAGGAGCTGTTCCAGGGCCAGGATCGACGCGAGCAGCGCCGTCGCCTGGGCCGGGTACCGGTGGTAGTACCAGCCCTTGCCCAGCACCACCATGGCGATGAAAAACCCGATGGCGGCGAGTGCCGCCACATCGGCCATGGGCGACACGGGCCCGCGGCTGCGACACAGTATCCAGACCGACAGCGACACCGTGAAAATGATGGCTATGGGCAGCCAATCGCTGCTTTCTGCGCGGATCGGCAGGTAGACCAGCTTGAGCAGCGGGAAGAGGGTGTCGAGAAACTCTGGGTGAATAGCAAGCACGAGCAGCAGATAGATGGTGGCGACGGTGCCGACGATGACGAATTCAATGTTGAACAGCGCCGCGAACGAGCGCCGCGATACTGCAGTCCACAGGGCCGGCAGTGCAATCGCCAAGGCCCAGTGAGGCTTGACCACAATCATGACAGACCCGGCCAGACCGGAGAGCATCGCCAGTGTCAACGGCGGTCGGTTCTCGCCTGTATCGCGCCGTCTCCAGGCCATGACGGCCAGGAGCGGCAGGAACAAAGCCAGCCCGATATGTTCGCGCTGCGAGAATGCGCCGACAGGCAGGATCAACAGGATTGCCAGAAGCGCAGGCCAAAGCCACCAGCGCGCTTCAGCCGCCAGCAAACCGCCGCGCCGCACAATCGTCGCCGTAAGGGCGAAGCCAAGGAACACGGCAGCATAGGTAAAGGCCAAGATGGCGATTTCCGGGGCAATCGAGAGCCTGTCCGCTATCCAGACGGCCGGCCAATAAAGCCAGACGGTAAAGGGCGGATTGGCCTCCATGATGTCGATATAGAGTCGCTGCCCCGACCACAGCCGTTCGATGATTTGAATGTTCCAGGAAACGTCGCTGACGGTGCCGGCACGCTGGTTCAACAGAAGCGATATTGCGACAATGGCCACGCTGCCGATGATTGCGAACAGCCGGTCCGTGGACAGGGTCGGCTGTATTCGGTCGGAGCTTGCGACAACATCGGCCATGGCGGCCTATCCGTTGCCGGTGCTGGCGCTGAACACCCAGCGATCCAGCGCAATGTAGTTGAGCAGCGGGATGACCACGCAGACGACGGCCACCGGAATGATCATCGGCAAAAGCAGCCATTGCGCCAACACGAGTGGCACAATGAAGGAGATCGCGACGCCGCTCAGCGTCAACGCGACAAATCGAGGAATCTCGAACCGGTAGGCACCACTGGACGCGAAGGTGAAGATCCGGTGGGCGCAGTAGGAAAAGACCGCCGCCGCCCCATAGGCCAAAAGCGAGGCCGCCGCCTGTCCGGCATCGTCACGCATCCATGATCCGAGCAGCATGGCCAGGACGGCGTAGATGCCCGTTGCCGTCAGACCGACGAGGGCAAAACGAGAGACGGACTGGAGATGATTGCGCATGCGGTCTCAGACCTTCGCGCTGCTGGCATATTGCGCGCCCAGCGGCCAGGCGGCCAGTCGCTTCTCGATCGCCCGCGCCAGCCGGCCGGAGCGCGGGAACAGCAGGAAATGATCGCTTGCAATTTCCGTCAGGCCGGCACCGGCGAGCAGTTTCTCTGCCTTGCGGCGACCCAGCAGCACTGCGTCCTCATCGAACGGACAGCGCAGCACGGCAAGCCGTGTCAACGGATTGAGCGGGTTGTGCTCGATCAGGCAGACCGCTCCGCCGGGACGCACCACGCGCCGCATTTCGGCGACGAATCCGGGCCAGTCCGGCGGCTGAACGTGGTGTACCACGCAGACCGCGAAAGCCAGGTCGAACGCATCATCGTCATAGGGCAGGCGCGGCGGCGCATAGGCACGGTAGTCGGCCCAGGGATTGTCGGATTTCGCCCGCTCGACCGATTCAGTGGAAATGTCGCAGCCGCTCAGTTCAGGAAAAAGGGAGCGGCAGAACGGGTGCAGGGCGCCGATGCCACAGCCGACATCCAGCGTGCGCGGCGGCTGTCCGTCCCTGTCGAGACCACGCGCGGCAACAATGCCACGCAGGATATCGACCTTTGCCTGCAGGAAAAAATCGTGTTTCAGCCCGGAGAAGCTGACGGAGTCCTCTACGACGTCGCCATAATCCGAGCGGTAACCGTCGAACAGCGTCGACATCAGGCCGCACCCTTTTCCTGCTCGGCCGTAGGTTCCTGTGCCGTGACACGCTCGAAACCGGTGAGCTTGTCGACGACATAGAGCGGGCGCCGCTTCACTTCGGCGTAAATCCCGCCGACATAGAGTCCGATAATGCCAGTCATGAACAGATTGATGCCGAACAGAAAGCTGACGACGACGATGGTCGATGTCCAGCCCTCGACCATGCTCGATTTGAAGAACCAGGCGAGCACCGCGTAGACGCCGAACAGAGCTGCACAGGCGGAAATCGCGAAGCCGACCCAAAGCGCCACGCGCAACGGTTTTTCGGAGAAGCTGACGATGGCGTGGACGGCAAGCCGCAGCATCTTCCAGAACGGGTATTTGGTTTCGCCGGCGGCGCGCGGCGGCCGTTCAAACGGCACCTCGGTCTGACGAAAACCCATCCAGCCGAACATGCCGCGCACGAACCGGTCGCGCTCTGGCATACTTTTGAAGGTGGCCAGGGCCTTGCGCCCGACCAGGCGAAAGTCGCCGACATCGCGCGGGATGTTGACCGACGTCATGCGATCCAGGATGCGGTAGAAGATGTTGGCGCTTGTTCGCTTGAACCAGCCTTCGCCGTCCCGCCGGATGCGCCGCGCGTAGACGATTTCGAACCCTTCCTTCCATTTGGCGATGAGGTCGAACACCACCTCCGGCGGGTCCTGCAGGTCCGCATCCATGACGATGACCGCTTCGCCCTCCGCGGCATCCATACCGGCGGTGATAGCGATCTGGTGGCCGAAATTGCGGGACAGCTCGATCAGTTTGCAGCGGCTATCGCGACGGGCGAGGTCGCGCAAAAAGATGGCGCTGGTATCGCTCGAACCATCATCGACGAATATCGCTTCGCATGGTCCGTCGAGGCGATCGAGCAGTTCTCCAATTCGCCGCACCAGAAGCGGCAAGACGGCCTCTTCATTGAAAATCGGAAGAACCAGGGAATAGACGGGTGCCGCCCCGTCATTCGCCCGGCTGGCGGAGTGCTTCATCGGATTGGCCAATCGCGCTTCAATAGAGTGTTTTGAAGCTATAGAAGCGGGGTAAACGGCGCGTTAAACGGCATTCTGCGGCCTGCGCAGCACCACCCGTCCGATCCACTCCGGACTATCTTCAAAACTCGGACAACAGATGGTCCAATATCGGGCATTGTCCTTCATTGGCGCCACACAACCTGATCATCTCGACAAGCGCTTTTTCCATGCGCTTCAATTCCGCCATCTTGTGCTGCACATCCGCAAGGTGTTTGGAGGCAATCGTTTGTGCCCTCGCGCAGCTTGTCTCAGAGCCGTCGGTCAAACCGAGCAGCGACCTGGCACCGGATATTGGAAAGCCCAGGTCCCGGCATTTTTTGACAAAACGGAGGCGGGCAATATCACCCACTGAATACGCCCGCCTGCCCGATGCCGTTCGATCCGGTTTTGGAACAATGCCCTCGCGCTCATAGTAGCGGATGGTTTCGATGGTGACGCCGCTTTGTTGTGCAGCCTGTCCAATGGGAAACATGATTCAGCCCTTGATCCTGTAGCGGCTACAGGATGCATATTTGGGTGAAGATGCCAAAATCTGACGGAGACACCTTGAAAGACCGACTTCTTACGATTGGTATCGTGGGCACGGTAGTGGCGGCAATCTGCTGCTTTACGCCGGCGCTTGCGCTGTTGCTTTCGGCAGTCGGGCTGTCGGCCGCGATCGGCTATCTGGACATCATTCTGCTGCCGGCCCTGGCAATTTTCATACTGATGACGGGATATGCGCTATGGCGACGCCAGCGACAGTAGAGCTTCGTTCGACAATAACCTGCCCGGACTGTGGGCATGTCGAGACTGAAACAATGCCAACCGATGCATGTCAGTGGTTCTATGACTGCAAGGGATGTGGCGCGCTGCTGAAGCCCAAGGAAGGCGACTGCTGCATTTTTTGCTCCTACGCCACCGTTCCCTGCCCACCGATTCAAGAGGGCAATACCTGCTGCTAGTCTTCTACAGCTTGCGCAGCGCCACCTGTTCGATCAGGTGATCCGGACCCTTTGTCAGGATCAGGTTGGCCCGCGGGCGGGTTGGCAGGATGTTGTTGCGCAGGTTCTTCAGGTTGATGTTTTCCCAAAGGCCGTGGGCGATGGCGCGGGCCGCATCTTCCGAAATGGTCGAATAGCGATGGAAGAAGGATTCCGGGTTTTTGAACGCCGTTTCCCTGAGCCGCATGAACCGTTCCACATACCATTTGTGGATCTGGTCTTCCGGCGCATCGATATAGATCGAGAAGTCGAAAAAGTCCGATACGAACGGCACGATCTTGCCGTCCTCCGGCAGTTCGCGCACCTGCAGAACATTGATGCCCTCGAAAATCAGGATGTCGGGCCGGTCGATCTCGATATATTTGTCGGGGATGACGTCGTAGGTCAGGTGGGAATAGCACGGAGCCCGCACATTCGGCTGGCCGGCCTTGATCTGCGCCAGGAAGCGCAGCAGCGTCCCGACGTCGTAGCTTTCGGGAAAGCCCTTCTTGTCCATCAGATTTTCGCGCCGCAGATAGGCGTTGGGATGCAGGAAACCGTCGGTTGTCACCAGGTCGACCTTGGGACTGCCGGACCAACGGGTCAGCAGCTCTTTCAACACCCTGGCCGTGGTTGATTTGCCGACCGCCACCGAACCGGCAATGCCGATGATGAAGGGCGTCTTGGTCACGTTGGGCAGAGACAGGAAGTGCCGGCGCTGGTCGAATAGCAGGCTCGACGCCTCCACATGGGCATAGAGCAGCCGCGACAGCGACAGGTAGATGCGGCGGACTTCGTCCAGATCGACCGGGTCGTTCAGCGAGCGCAGCCGCCGCACTTCGTCCTCGGTCAGCGTCAGCCGCGTGTCGGCACGAAATTCGGCCCACCGTTCCGCGGTAAAGAAACGATAGGGCGAATAATCAGATGGCGCGAAATGGTCGAGCTCACCTTCCGCCGGTGCCTTGGCGTGTTCGTTCATCATGACGTCCGCCCCGCCTTTTCCTGCAGGCCCGACTGGGCCGTTCGCCGTTCAAGCTCCGCCATCACATCGGCGAGCGGAATGCCGGCGATATGGAGCACTACCAGCAGATGATAGAGCAAATCGGCGGATTCCGCTGTCAGACTTTCGTTGTCTTCGAGCATCGCGGCAATGGTCGTCTCGATTGCCTCCTCGCCGAATTTCTTCACTGCCCGCTCGCGGCCGGATGAGACCAGCTTGGCCGTCCAGGATTCATCGACCGGAGCGCCAGCGCGGCGAGCAACGATCCGTTCCAGATCGGCGAGCGAAAAGTCGGCCATTTTCAACCCCTAGTCGAGCCTCATTGCCAGTCCGGCTTCGGCCATATGCTCCTTGGCCTGCCTGATCGTATAGGTGCCGAAGTGAAAAATCGAGGCCGCCAGAACCGCCGTCGCGTGGCCCTCGCGCACACCATCGACCAGGTGATCGAGCGTGCCGACACCGCCAGAGGCAATCACCGGTACGGTCACGGCATCGGCAATGGCCCGGGTCAGGGCAATATCGAAACCCTGTTTGGTGCCGTCACGATCCATCGACGTCAGCAGAATTTCACCGGCGCCCAGTGCGACGACTTTCCTGGCAAATTCGATGGCATCGATGCCGGTCGGCTCGCGACCGCCATGGGTGAAGATCTCCCATCGATCCGGCTCGCCATCGGCGGAGACCCGCTTGGCGTCGATGGCCACGACAATGCACTGATTGCCGAATTTGTCGGCTGCTTCGCGCACAAAATCCGGGTTTTTTACGGCTGCGGTGTTGATCGACACCTTGTCGGCGCCGGCCAGAAGCAGTTTGCGGATATCGTCGACAGTGCGCACGCCGCCGCCGACGGTCAGAGGCATGAAACAATGCTCGGCGGTGCGTGCAACCACGTCGTAGATCGTTTCGCGATTGTCGGAGGACGCCGTGATATCGAGAAAACAGAGCTCATCGGCGCCCGCGGCATCATAGGCTTTCGCCGATTCCACCGGATCGCCGGCATCGATCAGATCGACGAAATTAACGCCTTTGACCACACGGCCGTCCTTGACGTCGAGGCACGGAATAACACGGGCTTTCAGGGTCATGGCTGTTCTCCCTGCGCTTCGGCGAGCAGCGCAAGCGCCTCGGCCGGGTCGATGCGGCCATCATAGAGTGCGCGGCCCGAAATCGCTCCTTCAAGGCGACCCGCATCCGGCATGGTCATGCGCAGAATATCGGCCATGGACGCCAGTCCGCCGGAGGCAATAACCGGAATATCCACTGCGTCGGCCAGCGCCAGGGTCTGCTCCCAGTTTATCCCGGTGAGCACGCCATCGCGATCGATGTCGGTGTAGATGATGGCCGCCACGCCAGCGCCCTCGAAGCGTTGCGCCAGGTCCACCACACCGAGTTCAGAGGCTTCGGCCCAGCCCTCGACAGCGACCTTGCCGCCGCGCGCGTCGATGCCGACTGCAATCCGTCCGGGAAAGTCGAGGCAGGCCTGTTTGACCAGGTCCGGGTCCCGCACCGCAACGGTGCCGAGAATAACCCGCGCCAGGCCCTTTTCGAGCCAGTAGGCGATGTTGTCCAGTGTGCGGATGCCGCCGCCGAGCTGCACCGGATTGCCGGTTGCCGCAAGAATTGCCTCCACGGCGGCGCCGTTAACACTCTCTCCGGCGAAGGCGCCATTGAGATCGACAACGTGCAACCACGAAAAGCCTTGTTTTTCAAACTCTTGAGCCTGCGCGGCAGGATCGGTATTGTAGACCGTCGCCTCGTTCATGTCGCCCAGTTTGAGGCGAACGCATTCGCCGTCTTTCAGGTCGATTGCCGGAAACAGGATCATGGCGTCCACCTCAGAAAATTGGCGATCAGGGCAAGTCCGAGCGTCTGGCTCTTTTCCGGGTGAAACTGGGTGCCGGCCCGATTGCCATGCGCCACGGCCGCCGTTACCGGACCGCCATAGTCGGTTTCGGCCAGAACATCGCCACGATCGGTCGCATCGAGGAAATAGGAGTGCACGAAATAGGCATGCAGCCCGTCCGGACCGGTACGAATGCCGTCAAACAGCGGATGATCGCGCGTTAGCGACAGAGTGTTCCAGCCGATCTGCGGAATTTTCAGATCAGAATCGTCCGGCTCGATCAGCTTCACATCACCGGCAATCCAGTCGAACCCGTCGGTGACGATTTTTTCGAGGCCGCGCGTCGCCATGAGCTGCATGCCGACGCAAATGCCAAGAAACGGCTGGCCGCGCTTTTCGACACATTCGAACAGCGCTTCGTCCATGCCGTCGACAGCAGCAAGCCCCTGGCGACAGTCGGCAAAAGCACCAACCCCGGGCAACACGACCCGGTCGGCCGTTGCGACCGCCTCCGGTTGGGCGGTGAGGTCGATCTGCGCGTCGACGCCGCTCTCGCGGGCCGCGCGCTCGAAAGCCTTTGTGGCCGAGCGCAGATTGCCCGACCCGTAATCAATGATGGCAACACGCATCAGTGTTTTCCGTTTATGTCCAGGAGACCGAGAGCCGGTCCGGTGTCGGCGGGTGTTGTCTTTGTGTCGGGCTGCACTGTCCATCCGCGGCTGGGTGGAGGCGGCACCTTGCGCTTCGGCGTATGGCCGAGTTCAGCCAGATAGATCGCCTCGGCAGTCGCGCCGTTCGGTGCCTCGATGATGGCATCGACTTGCCAGTCCTGACGTTCACGCCTGGCAATGCGCAGGCCGTTGCCTTCCAGGGCCACGAAAATCGAAATCAGTACAGCGGCGGTGAAGAAGGCCGCCGACCAGTCCGGAAAGGTATCCATGCCGAGAACGACACCGACCGAAGCCAGCAGCATGAGGGCAGCGGAAAACCAGAGCCGATGCCAGAGCAGCCAGAACACCGGAATGATCAGGGCGAACCAGGCGAACCCGTCGCGGATGATTTCAGCCCGTTCCGGAGCTTCCGGGTCGTCCGGCGGTGTCAGAACGACAAAGCTGGCCATGGTCCTATCCCAGCGTTCCCTTGGTCGACGGAATGGCGCCGGCCTGCCGCGGATCGATCTCGACCGCGCTGCGCAGGGCCCGGGCCACTGACTTGAAGCAGGTCTCGGCGATATGATGGCTGTTGGCGCCGTAATGGTTGGTCACGTGCAGGGTGATGCCGGCATTGTGCGACAGCGCCTGGAAGAACTCGCGACACAGTTCGGTGTCGAAGGCGCCGATTTTCTGTGACGGAAACTCCACATGCCACACCAGAAAGGGCCGGCCGGAAACATCGAGCGCTGCCCGCGTTAACGTCTCGTCCATGGCCAGGTCCATCGACGCATAGCGGGCGATGCCGCGACGCTCGCCCAGTGCCTGCGACAAGGCCAGGCCGATGGCGATGCCGGTATCTTCCACCGTGTGGTGGTCATCGATATGCAGGTCGCCCTTGGCGGAAATCTCCATGTCAATCAGCGAATGGCGCGATAGCTGCTCCAGCATATGATCGAAAAAGCCCACTCCCGTGGCAATTTTCGACGATCCCGTGCCATCCACGTTCACCGAAACGGAGATGTCCGTCTCCTTGGTGGCGCGGTTGACGCTGCCGGTGCGATCCTGCCGCTGCTGGGCCATTTACGCGTCTCCATGGGTTGGCGATAGCGGCTGCATAACAGGGCAGGCTGAAAATATCCAGAACGCACCGGTCCTGCTTGCCGCGGCCATTTCCCCCGGAAAATCGGCCGGGGGTTTGCAAAGCCGGATATCCGACATACATAGGGCTACGAACCCGGCCGCATTGGCGGTAGGCACCTTTCTTCTGTAGGGTTCGAATCCCGAGCCAAAGGACAGCACGATGAGCGAACACGACCCCTATGGCGTGATGCATGCGACAACCATTATTACGGTTCGCAAGGGCGATCAGGTGGTGATGGCCGGCGACGGCCAGGTCAGCCTGGGCCAGACCGTAATGAAGGGCAATGCACGCAAGGTCCGGCGGATCGGCTCTTCCAAAACCGGCGGCAAGGAAGTGATCGCCGGATTTGCCGGCGCAACCGCCGACGCATTCACCTTGCTGGAACGGCTGGAAACGAAGCTTGAGCAGTATCCCGGACAGCTGATGCGCGCCAGCGTGGAACTTGCCAAGGACTGGCGCACCGACCGGTATCTGCGCCGGCTGGAGGCGATGATGCTGGTGGCGGACCCCGATATCACGCTGGCCCTGACGGGAACCGGCGATGTGCTGGAACCGGAGCACGGTACCATGGCCATCGGATCGGGCGGTAACTTCGCCTATGCGGCGGCTCGGGCGCTGATGGACAGCGACAAGAGCGCCGAGGACATTGCCCGCCGGGCCATGGAAATCGCTGCCGATATCTGCGTCTACACCAACGGCAACATTGTCGTCGAAACGCTGGACGGCAGCGCCAGTTAAGCCGGCCGAACCCATTTCAATCAGGTTGAAACCATGACCAATTATTCTCCGCGCGAGATCGTTTCCGAACTCGATCGCTTCATTATCGGCCAGAAAGACGCCAAACGCGCCGTTGCCATCGCGCTGCGCAACCGCTGGCGGCGGCAACAGCTCGAGGGTGACCTGCGCGACGAGGTCATGCCGAAGAACATCCTGATGATCGGACCGACCGGCGTCGGCAAGACGGAGATTTCACGCCGTCTGGCCAAGCTCGCCGGTGCACCCTTCATCAAGGTCGAAGCGACCAAATTCACGGAAGTCGGTTATGTCGGCCGTGACGTCGAGCAGATCGTCCGGGACCTGGTGGAAATCGGCATCGGCCTGGTGAAGGACAAGAAGCGCGAAGAGGTGAAGGCCAAGGCTCATCTCAACGCCGAGGAACGGGTGCTCGACGCCCTGGTCGGCAGCACCGCGTCGCCGGCGACACGCGATTCCTTCCGCAAGAAGCTGCGCGATGGCCTGCTCGATGACAAGGAAATCGAAATCGAGGTGGCGGACACCGGTTCCGGTATGCCGAACTTCGAGATTCCCGGCATGCCCGGCGCCAATATCGGCGTGCTCAACCTGTCCGATATGCTGGGCAAGGCCATGGGCCAGCCGCAGAAGAAGATTCGCACCACCGTCAAGGACAGCTACCAGCAGCTGATCAACGATGAGTCGGAAAAGCTGCTCGACCAGGATCAGATCAACCAGGAAGCCATGCGCATAGCGGAAAATGACGGCATCGTCTTCCTCGACGAAATCGACAAGATCGCCGCGCGTGACGGCGGCATGGGTGCCGGCGTCTCCCGCGAGGGCGTGCAGCGCGATCTGTTGCCGCTGGTCGAAGGCACCACCGTCGCCACGAAATACGGTCCGATCAAGACCGACCACATCCTGTTCATCGCCTCCGGCGCCTTCCACGTGTCGAAACCGTCCGACCTGCTGCCCGAACTGCAGGGGCGGCTGCCGATCCGTGTCGAACTGCGGGCGCTGACCAAGGAAGACTTCCGTCGCATCCTGACGGAGACCGAGGCAAGCCTGATCAAGCAGTATGTGGCGCTGATGGAAACCGAGGAAGTGACGTTGACTTACACCGAGGACGCCATTGATGCGCTTGCCGATGTGGCGGTCGAACTCAATGGCAGTGTCGAGAATATCGGTGCCCGGCGACTGCAGACTGTCATGGAACGCGTGCTCGACGAAATCTCGTTCGAGGCGCCCGACAAGTCCGGCAGCGAGTTCGTCATCGATGCTGACTATGTGCGCAAACATGTCGGCGATCTGGCCAAGGATGCAGATCTGTCCCGTTACATTCTGTGACTTTTACGCATCGGTATCGGTAAGAAGACATTAAGCACAAGCGCCCAAGGACCAATCAATACTCGACATTTGAAGTCAAATTCCTAGAGTCCCGCTGTTGAACAACGAGCCCGGTATACCGGGCGACAGGGAGACCGGGGGAGATGATCGGGCGCCGTTTGGCAATCGTTTTGAGCATGGCTGCGGGCCTCGCCGTGTCCGCCGCGCCGGCTGTGAGCGCCAAGATCGTCACGGTGCCGGAAGGCAATCGCAACGTCAGCCAGCCACGCGTACCCGGTGCCTCCGTCAAGCGAACCCGCCAGACAAAAACCACGTTCGACCGCAAATACGAGAAAATCCGCGACCTGTTGAAACAGGATGCCAAACTGCGCAGCAAGATCTCGAAGGCGGCGGCCAAATACGGCATAGATCCCCTGCATATTGCTGGTGCCCTGGTCGGAGAGCACACCTACAATGTCGACGCCTATGACCGGCTGCAGTCGTACTACATCAAAGCAATGGCCTATGCGTCCGGCGGCATTTCGTTCAGCTATGGCGGCGAGGATATCGACAGCTTCATCAAACGCGACGAATTTGAACGTTGCACCGCGCTGAGCGATTCCTTTGATCTCTGGACCTGCCGCGAACAGGTTTGGGAAAAGACGTTCCGCGGCAAACGGGTGAACGGCCGCAAATATCCCAACGACCGCTTCAGTGCCGTGTTCTTTCAGCCGTTCTACGCAGGACAGACCTTCGGCCTGGGCCAGCTCAATCCACTGACCGCTCTCAAACACACGGACAAGGTCAACCGGATATCGGGCCATCGCAAGCTCTCGCACCGCAACGGCGAAGAGGTCTACAAGGCGATCATGAACCCGGACATCTCGCTTGCCTATGTGGCGGCGGCTCTGCGCCGGTCGATTGATGTCTACAAGCAGGTTGCCGGGTTCGACATATCAAGGAACCCCGGCGTCACGGCCACGCTCTACAATGTCGGCAATCCCGACCAGAGGGCCCGGGTCTTGGCGCGTAAGAACAAGCGTCGAAAGGCCCAGGGGCTGAAGCCTAGCTATCCGCAAGAGAACTATTACGGCTGGCTGGTCAACGACAAACTCGACGAGTTGCGCGAGCTTTTCTAGGGTCAGACTCATATCTCAAGTGACGGCCGCGGCGGTTCAGACTGCCGACAGCGCAATACCCTAACCTGTGAGCTCGTCATTTCGACAATTGGGTCAGATGACGGCAACGCGTCCAATCGGTCAGACGCTCCGGATTGCACGAAGTCTGGTCATGGATAATCTTGAAAGACGGTCGATCAATTCAGTGACCGTGAGGAGTGGCCGTTGGATTCACTAACGCAGGCTGTTTTGGGCGCGACCGTGGGCTACACATTTGGTGGGCGCTATCTCGGTCGAAAGGCTGCCTTATGGGGGATTGGTCTCGGAACGCTGCCAGACCTCGATGTTCTGATTCAATATGCGGATCCGATTGACACCTATGTCATGCACCGCTCCTGGTCGCACTCGTTTTTAGTGACCGGTTTGGCTGCGGTGCCAATCGGTCTTGCGATAAGTCGTCTTCATAAGGATGCCCGCGCCGTGCCAGGTCGCATGGTGCTGATGGTGGGTATGATTTTTTTCACCCACATCTTGCTGGATGCGATGACAATTTATGGCACCCAGATTTTCTGGGTTCTATCTGATCTTATACCCGCGCTACCACAAAGCCCTGTTGGTTTAGGTTCGGTAGCCATCATCGATCCGATCTACACACTTCCCCTATTGCTGGCCACAATCTGGGTTTTTTGGCGCGGATCCTCCAGATCAAAGGGGGGTACGGTCATGTCCGAACGGGTAACAATAGCTGCCTTGACGGTATCCAGCCTGTATCTCGGTTGGGGACTTTTTGCCCAAAACACCATCGAGAAGCATGCCCGAGATCAAATGGTATCCAATGGCATAGTCATTGACCGGCTGTTTGCGTCTCCAACGTTTGGCAATTCGTTGCTTTGGTATGTTCTGGTTCAAGAGGGCGACAAGGTGCATTATGGCGTGACCTCCCTTCTTGATGATGAGACCACGCGGCTGGATTTCACTGTGATGGAACGCCGAAGTGATACGCTTAAGGAGCTGCCCAACAGAACAGCCGCCGAAAAGGTCATGAATTTTTCAAAGGGATTTTATCGTTTTGCCGAACTCGCGAACGAGATTTCCATTGCGGATATGCGCATGGGGCTTCCCCCGAACTTCGACCTGCATTTTGATTTTGCGTTGGCCAAACGCAATTCAACGAATGGGACGCCGACTGCGCTGTCCCCTCCAAAACATTTATTCCCGCAGGTTTACAGAGAGAACTTTGTCTTCGTGTGGCAACGCATTTTCAGCGATCAGGCTACGATGGATCGGTGAGCGGCCTACTGGTGGCGCCAAGGTGCGGTGGCTTTCGATCGTGATGTCCGAGCTTTCCGCTGACGACCTAAATTCCAAGCGACCTGTTTACTCCCCCGTCTACGGTCAGGCATTGACCGGTAATGTAACTGGAGGCGTCCGATGCCAGAAACGCTATTGTACGACCTACCTCTTCGTTGCGGCCCACCCGTCTCAATGGAACAGTTCCAGCCCATTCTGGATGAAACTCTGTTTGTCCGCTTTCCATCAGACCCGGCGCAACGGCATTAAACCGAATCCCGTCCGGTCCAAACCGGTCGGCCAGGAGTTTGATGAAACCATGCAGTGCAAGGCGTGTCGGCCCAAGAGAAAAAGGCAACCTGGGCTGACCGGCCTCGATGCCGGAAATCGCGACAAATGAACCCCGACCATTGGCAGCGAAATGCGGCAGTACCGTCTTGGCCAATCGCATTGGCGCCACCACCATCATTTCATAGTCATCGTGCCAGGCTGGCCACGGGATATCAAACAATTCACGTTTGTATTCAGGATCATAGGAAAAGCTGTCGCGCGTTGCAGGAGGAGGCACCGGAATCTCATGCCCTTTCATGACTTCGCTATGACGCCCCGCACCGAAGATGGCTGCATCTACCCTACCAAAAGCATCCAGGGCAGTTGCAACCGTGTGGTTGACATCCGCGTCGCTCAACACCGATCCGGCGACTCCGATCCCGCCCGTTTCTTCAGCAATATCCTTACACCCGCTGCGAGACATCAGGACCAGGCGATAGCCTTCGCTGGCCAGAGCACGAGCTGTCGCTGAGCCTAGCCCTCCGCTTGCCCCGGTTACGATTGCGACTGGGCGGCTTTCAATTGATGAATTCACTATTATTGCTCCAACGCTGCTTGATCTTGCTTATGAACTCGAAGCCGCACTTCCCTGCAAGGACAAATGAGCGCCGAACTCGATTGCCAGCTTGTAGCCTAGGAACAGGGTCTTTCCATTTAGGGCCGGATGTGAAACTGAACGGCCAACGTCGCCGCCGGTCGGAGATAGAACCACAACCGATGTCTTCGGTTGACGAGATTTCAACGCGTTTTGTCCGTAAATCGGTCATTGCCCCGATTCTGGCAAAGGTTCATTCAAAAGCTTCGGTTTGCCGCCCGCTTTCCCCTTCAAAACATTTATTCCCGCAAGTTTCAGAGAGAACTTTGTTTTCGTTTGGCAACGCATCTTCAGCGATCAGGCTACGATGGATCGGTGAGCGGCCTACTGGTGACGCCAAGGTAAGCCGGCTTTGCTGGCTGGTGAACGACAAACTCGACGCATTGAGCGGGCTTTTCCAGAGCCGAAAATGTTAATCTACGTGAGCCCCTGAAATGCCTTGAACACAATTTGCCAGCGCCCTTGGTGGTTCAACAACGTCAGGCTATCGCAAAACCTTCGCTGTCCCCATTGGTCGTGAACTACCGCGACAGCAGTTGCACCGGAAACATTCATTGACTTGATCGTCCAGTCCGGAACGGGACCCTCGGGGTCGGGAGCAGCCTCCACACAGAAATCCGCAAACTCCTCCGCGCTATCCCACTGAAGTTCGCCATTTATTAGCCCTGATGAAACAAATCGGGGATGGAACACCTCCATCAGAAGCGCCTTGTCACCTCGATTGAAGCCGGTCACATACTTTTCGATTACGGCCCGGACGTTCTTTTCCTCATTGCTCATTTTCGCACCTCGCAGACGCTTTGGTGAAACGCGGTTCAACAGTCGCAGCGATTGATCGGCATCGGGTTACCGTATCGCATCCTGCCACTATTCCCAATGTCCGCCTCGCCACGCCACCCGGCCATTGACCCTATTCGAACGTCCGCTGTTAGTAGAAGCTTACGTTGAGGTTGGAGCCAGATGTTAGGTTCCGACCCTAACCGTCGCCATCGATGACGGCGTGCAATGCCCTGATGCGATCCTCATCGAGGTCCGCGATGCAAACAGCCAGCCTGTTGGCGAGCGCCGTCGCCTCCGGGGACAATCCGGCGGTATCGATGGTCACCCGCGGATGCGAGAGGCCCGCCAGGCGCTGCAGCTCCTCGGCGTCGTCCCAGATGATGTTGAAGAAGCCGATGATCCGTTGCAGCATTTCCCAGCTCGGCTGGCCGCGATGGCCGTGCTCGAGCGCCGACAGGTAGGCGGCTGATACACCGATCGCGTCGGCCATCTTCTTTTGTGAGATGCCGCGTTCGTCGCGCATGCGGCGGATGGCCTCGCCGAAGGGGGTCAATGGTTGGGCCTGCGCAGGCGGACATAGAAGGCTCCGTCGCCGCCATGGCCGCGGGCGGCCGGCTGACAGCCCGACGCCATGCCGCGAAACTCCGGCGTGCGCAGCCAGTGCGGGACGGCGCGGCGCAGAACACCATCGCCGCCGGAAGAGGTGCCTTTTCCGGTCACCACCAGGACGTGGCGGAGACCCCTGGCATGGGCGCGCGCGATAAACCCATGCAGAAGGCCATAGGCCTCGCTCTGGGTGAGGCCATGCAGGTCGATGCTGGCTTCCAACGGCAACCGACCGCGCGCCAATTTGCGGTAGGTCGGCTTCTCGATCGGCGCGACACCCGGTTCGCGGCCCGGCGCTCGAACAGGCTTCTTCGGTTGGTCTTGCGGCACAACCTTCGGAGACGGCGGCGGGCTGAAACGGTTGTTCGGTTCTGAAAAGGGGGCTTGGCTCTCGGCCTGCAGAGATTCCAGCGCCTCCATGCGCCCCGGATAAGCATCCACCGAGCGGGCGACCTGTCCCCACAAAACGCGGTCTTCGCGACTGAGCTGCTTGACCTTGCGGCTCATTGCACAAGCCTCTCTGCTGCCGGATTGGGCAGCAGGACAAAAAACACCGCGTCGTGACGGACTGAACCGGCCTTTTCGCCTGCTTCGGCGCCGGAACCGAGAAACAGGTCGCCTCGGGCCGGGCCGACAATGGCCGTGCCTGTGTCCTGCGCCAGCATCAACCGCCGGAAGGGGCGATCATCCAGGTGGGTCAATTGGTCGGCCTGAATGAAAAAGGGGGTCGCGAAGGTGTGGATCCGTCGGTCGACGGCCAGGGAACGCCCGGCTCGCAGCGCAACCTTGGCAGCTGCCACCGGTCCTCGTTGCGGGTCGGCCACCGGAGCTTCCCGAAAAAAGATATAGGAGCGATTTTGCCACAGCAGAGAATCCACCCGATCGGGATTGTCGGCAAGCCAGCGGCGGATCCCCTGCATGGTGGCCGCTTCACGATCCAGCTCACCCCATTCGATCAGCACCCGGCCGATCGGGGTGAAGGGATGGCCGGCCTTGGCGGCGTAAGAGACGCGCAAGACGCTGCCGTCCTCAAAGCGGAGCCGGCCCGCTCCCTGAATGTGCATGAAAAAGACGTCGGCCTTGCTGTCGGCCCAGGCAATCTCCAGGCCGCGCCCGTCAAGATAGCCTTCGTCGATGGCGCGACGGTCGGGGTAGAAGTCGACGCCTTTGGAGGAGGCAAGTCCGAACGCGTAAGATTCGTCCATACCCTCCGGTCGGTTGCCGTCGTCCACCTCGACGAGATCGTCCGGACGGCGATAAATCGGATACCGAAAGCGATCCGACCGTTCGGAAGATACACTCAGCTCCGGTTCGTAGTAGGCGGTGACAAATCCGCGCTTGCGATCGGGCGGATCGACGCGGAAAGCTTGAAAGTGGCCTTCGAAGAACCTGCGCGCATCATCGGGCGTGCTTATGGTCTCGCGACGCGCCGCCTCAAAGACAGCAGCGTACTCGGATGTTTCGGCGCCGAGGGATCCGGTTTTGTAGGGTTTAACCGTTTCGACGTGACCAGCGCAGTCGACCAGGCCCTCGATCACCGGTGTCGGGTCGTCGGACGTCCAGCCCGGCAGCGCATGGAACGGTACCGGGGTCAGCGTCGCAGACATATCGAATCAGTCTTCCGATTCGGTCGCGATGAGCTTCCAGTTGGGATCGCGTGACCGGGTGTCGCGGGCAAAGGTCCAGACATCGTTGACCTCTCCCACGCTATCCGGATCGCCGTCGACAACATTGCCGTCCTTGTCGAAGGTTGCGGAGATAAGCTGGCTGATAAGGCGCAAGGTCACATGCGCTTCCTTGCCTTTCATCTCGGCCTGAACGATATCGGCTTTGTCGATGCCGACAAATGTCGACTTCACGGTTTCGGACCGCTGTTCGCGTTCCTTGATGGCCGAAACGAAACCGTCATAGACCTCCTTGGACAGCAGCGACTTCAGGGTCTTGCGATCGCCCTCGGCAAAGGCACTGACAATCATTTCATAGGCGGTCTTGGCGCCTTCGACGAAACTCTTGGGCTCGAAGCTTTCATCATTTGTGATGATCGAGCGAATGCCGTTGTTGAGGTCGGTACCGGCTTCGCAATAATCGTCCGCCGCCGCAAAACGCTCGTCGGCCGGCTTGTCGCCGTCGCGGCGCGGCAGGGTGATCACCTTGCTGTCATCGTCCCCTTCACCGGAACCGGTTTGCTCGCCTTCACGCGCACTGTAGGGGTCGAAAGGCTGTCTTTCGTTGCCGGTCCGACGGCCCAGCACATTGCGCAGCTGCAGAAAAATGATCACCGCAGCCACGAAGAAGAAAACGGTTACAAAGTCAAACGAACCCATTCGCCGGTACCGGTCAGAGGAAAATTATAAAGCGCTTCAGTCTTTTGATTCTTCATATAGTCCGTTGCCTCTGATCATTCAAATCCAGAATCCCGGTAACCTTAAAGCGCAAGGCCCTGAACCACAGGTGTTTGCACCGGTTTCGACCATGACTCGCGTTGTCGGTCGAAATGCCTATATGAGCGGTATCAGAACCGTCGCCATCGGGCGCGGCAGCGAGTATCCTCTGCAAAGGGCCGAATACCCCAGGGAAAAACTGTCCATGCCATTTTCCATCATCCCGTTTCTCCTCCTGATCGTTCCGCTGGCGGAAATCGGCGCATTCATCGTCATCGGTCGGGAAATCGGCGTGCTTTGGACACTGGCCATGGTGTTTGTCACGGCAGTCATAGGTTCGATTTTACTGAGAATTCAAGGCTTTGGCCTGATCAACCGAATCCAGTCGGAAATGCAGGACGGCCGGGTGCCGGGACGCGAGCTGGTCCACGGAATGATGATCATGATCGCCGGCGTGTTGCTGCTGACACCGGGTTTCATCACCGACACGCTTGGTTTCCTGCTCTTCGTCCCGCAAATTCGCGACGCCGGCTGGGCGATGATTCGGAAACGGGTTTCGGTGGTTTCGGCCGGCGGGTTTTCACATGGTGCGGCTCCGGATGCGCACGAAAAGCCTGATGATGATCGACCCTCTCAGACAATTGATCTCGATGCCAAGGAATTTCAGCGCGATCCGGATCGTGATTCTCCCTGGAACAAGGAATAGGGCCTGTTGCAGCCCCCGGTCTGCCACGCGCCTTTTTGGTTGTAAGCCGCAGGGCGAAATGCTAGCCAGTGCCCCGAATTGGCCGGGCCCGGCCGACAGATCATCATTTTAAGGACAGTTTGATGTCAGACCAACCCGAAACGACGGCAGCCGGCGGCGCGACGACGGCCAATGGTCCGCAGCCTTCACTCAATGTGCTGGCGCAATATATCAAGGACCTTTCTTTCGAGAATCCCAGCGCGCCGCAATCCATGGCCAACCGCGAAGGCGGTCCTGCCATCAACATCAATGTCAACGTCAACGCCAATCCGATGTCTGAAACCGACTACGATGTGCGGCTGTCGCTCAATGTCGAGGCCAAGGACGAAGGCAGCGACGCGGTCGTCTTCAACGTCGAGCTTGAATATGGCGGCGTGTTTCGGATCCAGCACTTCCCGCAGGAGCACATGCTTCCGCTGTTGTTCATCGAGTGCCCGCGGCTTCTCTTCCCGTTCGCGCGCCAGATCGTTGCCGACGCGACCCGCAATGGCGGCTTCCCGCCGCTGCTGATCGATCCGATCGATTTCAATGCGATGTTCATGCAGCGCATGGCCGAAGAGCAGGCCAAGGCAAAAGTCCAAGCGCCTTCCGGCGCCAACTGACGTTTAGAGCAAAGGGCGATAAGCATTTGACCGTGGCGATTTTGGTCTCTGGCTAGGCGGATTGCAGGCCGTGGTGCTATCCCACCACAAGTGCAAGCCAACGACGCCAGGGGCCAAAAGCGCCCGGCCCGAAGGGTGGCTGCATATCGGCCATCAAATGGTCCAAACTTATCGCCCTTTGCTCTAGCCTGAATAGGCTTTCCAAAGAGCAGATCCGCCGAGCCGCTCGATGAGCGCCTGATGGGCCGCCGTTTCTTCGGCGGTCAATCGCGGCGGCAAAGGGTCCGGACGGGTGCCGACTGCCGTTTCCTGGGATGAGCCGTCCTCTGCCGAAACGCCGGCGATTGACTGAACCAGACCGAGGGCCGCCTGGCGGCCGCCGTTCATCTCGATATAGACTTCGGCCAACAGTTCCGCATCGAGCAAGGCGCCGTGTTTGGTGCGATGGGAGTTGTCGATGCCGTAGCGTTTGCACAATGCGTCCAGCGAATTGGGGCCCATCGGATGACGGCGGCGGGCCAGGGCCAGTGTGTCGATCACCCGTCCGGGATCAACAGGCGACAAACCGAGCCGGGCGTATTCCGCATTGATGAAACCCATGTCGAAGCTGGCATTGTGCGCAACCCACTTGGCGCCATCGAACAGGGCGGACATTTCCTCGACAACCTGCGAGAACACCGGCTTGTCGGTCAGGAATTCATCGGTGATTCCGTGCACGGCCAGCGCTTCGGGATGCACCTTTCGGCCTTGTGCGTTGATGAACACATGGAATGTACGCCCGGTCGGGAACTTGTTGTCCAACTCGACCCCGCCGATTTCGATAACCCGGTCGTGCTCCGGATCGAGCCCGGTGGTCTCGGTATCGAAAATGATTTCCCGCACGTCAGTCAAACGCCCCGAACGTTATGACTGCGATGATTCGCTGTCAGCCAGTATCCTATCGACAATCGCATCAACCTGCGCCCGTGTTTCCTCGAAGCTTCCGGACGTATCAACAACATAATCGGCCCGCGCGCGCTTTTCGGCATCTGGAACCTGGCGGGCAAGGATCGCCTGGAACTTTTCTTCCGTCATGCCCGGTCGCTTCAGGACGCGCTCCCGTTGCAAGTCGGCGCTGCAGGAAACGACCAGAACGCGGTCTACATGACGCTCACCGCCGCCCTCGTAGAGCAGAGGGATATCGAGCACGACCAGCGGTTTCCCAGCCTGCCGCTGCCGTTCGACGAACCGTTTTCGCTCCTCCGCGACGAGCGGATGGATGATGGCTTCAAGCCGCTTGAATGCCGTTTCGTCGCCAACCACGGCGGCCGACAGCTTTTCGCGGTCGACCGTTCCATCGACGACAGTTCCGGGAAAGGCCGCCTCGATCAACGGCGCGCCACGACCGGAATAGAGGTCATGGACAATTTCATCGGCGCTGATCACCGGGATGCCCCGATCGGCAATCATCTTGCCTGCCGTGGACTTGCCCATGCCGATCGATCCCGTAAGGCCAAGCACGATCATCAGTGGCTCTCCAGATCCGCGACCACCAGGGCACGCAGTGCCTCATCGACCGTCGGGCGAACACCGAACCATTTTTCGAATCCCGGTACTGCCTGGTGCAGCAACATGCCGAGCCCGTCGACAACGCGAAAACCCTGGTCCCGGGCCATTGACAGTATGGGCGTCACAAGAGGGGTATAGACGATGTCGGTGACGACGGCGTTGGTGTCGAGCATCGAGAAATCGATCGGCGGAACCTCCGACCCTTCCATGCCCAGCGAACTGGTGTTGACGAAAATCGTGGCATCCGTCATCGCCTCATGCAAGGCATCAAGGGGATGGGCATGGATCGTGTCGCCAAAGCGCTCGGCCAGTGCCGCGGCGCGCTCGACGGTGCGATTGACCACATGGACGGCTTTGAAGCCGCGGTCGCGCAAGGCCACGATGACGGCGCGGCTGGCGCCGCCGGCACCGAGCACCACGGCCGTATCGCCGTCGGACCAGCCAGGGGCCTGGGCGTCGAGGTTGGCGGTAAATCCATAACCGTCGGTATTAGACGCACAAAGCTGGCCGTTTTCGAGCCACAGCGTGTTGGCGGCGCCCAGTTCCCGGGCGATCGCATCCGGGTTCTGCGCCAGGGCGAAGGCGGCCTCCTTGTGCGGAATGGTGACATTGCCGCCGATGAAACCGGATTTTCCGGAAATCAGGTCGGCAATGAATCCATCGAATGCCTCGGGCGCCACCTCGACCATTTCGTAGCTGCCCTCCAGTCCGTGCTGGTCCAGCCAATGGCCGTGGATCATCGGCGAGCGTGAGTGTTTGATCGGGTATCCGGTAACAAAGGCTCGCTTAGCCATCGATCGCCTCCAGGCGTCGCAGCTCGGCAAGAAGCGGCAGCATGGGCAAGCCGATGACGGTGAAGTAGTCGCCCTTGATCTGGTCGAACAGCTGCACACCTTTTCCTTCCAGCTGATAGGCGCCCACGCTTTGCAAAGCGATGTCACCGACCCGTGACAGATAGCGGCCGATGAATCCGGGGTCGAGAGACCGCATTGTCATATCGGCCGATTCCACATGACGCCAGATGGTTTCACCGCCCCGCGCCAGGACCACGGCACTGTTGAGCTGGTGCGTGCGACCGGACAGTTTGAGAAGATGGCGACGGGCTGCCTCCATGTCGGCCGGTTTGTGCAACAGGTCGTCGCCGAGCGAAAGGGTTTGGTCGGCGCCGATTACCAACGCGTCCGTTTCGTCCTCGCTGACGGCCATGGCCTTGGCTTCGGCGAGCACGAGCGCAATGTCCTGTGGGCCGACGCCACCATCGACAAGCGGCGCCTCCACGGTTCGTTCATCGATGCCTGACGGCTGGGCGTCAAAGGTCAGACCGGCATTCTTCAAAAGCGCCTGGCGAAACGGGCTGGTTGAAGCAAGAACAAGTCGATCGGACATTTCGATCCTTCTTTACGAATTTCGGTCGTTGACACCCAGCGCGATAATCGCCGCGGCGGTTTCCTCAATGGACCGTCGTGTCACATCTATGATGGGCCAGTTTTTTCGCGAACACAGGGTGCGGGCATATTTCAGTTCTTCGGCGATCGCGGCGCGATCGACATAGTCTTCACCGGTGAATCCCGCCGTCGCCCCAAGCACCCGGTTACGCCGGACCTGGGCGATGCGGTCGACGGTTGCCACGAGGCCGACGACGATCGGGTGTTCAACCGAATCGAGAATGTCCGGCAGCGGAACGCCGAAGACAATCGGAATATTGACGGTCTTGTAGCCACGGTTGGCGAGATAGATGCTGGTCGGCGTCTTGGACGTGCGGCTGATGCCAACGAGGATGATGTCGGCCTCTTCGATGTTGGCGGGCATCTGACCATCATCGTGATCCATGGTGAAGTTGAGCGCTTCCATGCGGCCGAAATATTCTGCGTTCAACGAGTGCTGGGCGCCGACGCGATAGGTGGATGGCGCTCCCAGATAAGATTGAAACAGCGCGATCACCGGATCCAGGACCGAAACACAGGGAATGTTCATGGCGCGGCAGCGATCAACGATGGTTCCGGAGATCTCCGGATCAAGAACGGTATAGAGAACGATTCCGGGAGCCCCATCGATCGTGTCGAGCACTGATTCGGCCTGTCGCTGGGTGCGAATCAGCGGGTAAACGTGCTCAAGAGCCCGCGTATCGGTGAATTGTGCGGCCGCGGCCCGGCCAACCGTGATCAGGGTCTCACCGGTCGAGTCCGAAATCATATGAAGATGGAAGTAGTTTTTCGGTCGATCCACACGATTCACCGGCGGCTGTTGAAACTCTTGAACAAGGTCGGGGCGCGGCTCGCCCGCTCTATCACCTAGTGAATAAGCAGCCGACTTGTCCACACCGAAGGGTGCGGGGACAGGGTTCAGGGCAGGCCTGTGGACGGAATTTCATCAACAGGCAAGCTCGGGGTTAACCACTTGTTATCCATAATCGGCCTGATCGAGCAGAGCACTTAGCGGACTGAATCGGTTGAGGAAATCCAGACTATCCACATTAGCCACAGATTATCGGCTCAATTAGGTGCGCGTTCATGTCGCTGGTCTTGGGATAGGAACAACCGGTGGACAGGGTTTAATCCTTGAAACCCACCGACTCAAAGAAATAGAAGACCTTTCTATATATTTCTTTTTTATTGGAGAAAGGACGCAGGCGTGGTCGCCAGCCGCAAGGTGCTGAGAGTTTTGGACGGTGAAACCGTCTTTCCACCACCCGTCTGGCTCATGCGCCAGGCCGGTCGCTATCTTCCCGAATATCGAGAAACTCGGAAAAGGGCCGGTGGCTTTCTCGATCTATGCTACACACCTGATCTGGCAGTGGAGGTGACACTTCAGCCCATTCGTCGCTATGGCTTCGACGCGGCGATCCTGTTTTCCGACATCCTTGTCATTCCCGATGCCCTCGATCGCGATGTTCGCTTCGAAGAGGGGCGCGGGCCTCTGATGACGCCGATCGACGCGGCGGGGATCGGTCGACTTGATGGCAGCGGGCTGCTCAGCCACCTTGCGCCGGTTCTGGAGACCGTTGAACGGCTTCGGGGTGCCTTGCCCCCGGAAACCACGCTGCTCGGCTTCTGTGGCGCTCCCTGGACGGTAGCGACCTATATGATCGCTGGTCATGGGACTCCGGACCAGGCGCCGGCACGTCTGTTTGCCTATCGTGAGCCCGAGGCCTTTGAAGCACTGCTGGATCTGCTTGCCGATCTGTCGGCCGAATATCTCAGCGCCCAGATCGATGCCGGCGCCGATGCCGTTCAGATATTCGACTCCTGGGCAGGTGTGCTGGGTGAAGCGGAATTCGAGCGGTTTAGCGTCAAACCGGTGCGCAAGATCATCGAGCGGGTACGAGAGCGTCACCCGCAAGCGCGCATCATTGCCTTTGCCAAGGGTGCCGGTCCGCTGTTGCAAGGCTATCGCGAAAAGACGGGCGCGACAGCCATCGGTCTTGACTGGACGGTCCCGCTTTCCTTTGCCCGGACCCTGCAGGCCGAAGGCCCGGTTCAGGGCAATCTCGACCCCATGCGTGTGGTCGCCGGTGGTGAGGCGCTCGACGCAGGTGTGGATTCCATTCTTGAGGGGCTCGGCAGCGGGCCGTTGATCTTCAACCTTGGTCACGGAATTACACCGCAGGCCGATCCCGGTCACGTCACGCGGCTCGTTGAGCGCATACGCCAGGCGGGCGCGAAGTGAGCGAAGACGCACGACAGACCGGGGCCAGGATCGGCGGCAGGGCAGCGAGCCGCGCTCGTATCGCGCTTGCAGTCATGGCGGTCATCGTCATCGCACTCATGGTCTGGAACCCGCCACAGCTCTATCTGTGGCTGAAAGCGGTGCATGTGATCGCGGTCATCGCCTGGATGGCCGGCATGCTCTATCTGCCGCGGTTGTTTGTCTATCACGCCGACACGCAGGTGGGATCGGAGCAGTCGGAGACCTTCAAGGTAATGGAGGCACGGCTCTACAAGGTCATCATCACGCCGGCCATGTCGATCACCTGGATCGTCGGCCTGTGGCTTGCCTGGGAGGGATTCGGTTTCTCGGGCATCTGGCTGTGGCTGAAGATCCTCGCGGTTCTGGCGCTGTCCGCCGTGCATGGCTATTTCGGTCGGGCGCTGCGTCGCTTTCATGCCGATCATCGCGACAAGCCGGCGCGCCATTGGCGTTTGGTCAACGAGATCCCGACTCTCCTGATGATTTTCATCGTCGTCATGGTCATCGTGAAGCCGTTTTAAGCTTGCCGTTCGGCGCAGAATATGCGACACGCAGGTCAACCGGATATTCCTCCGGTGTTTCACGTGAATCGCCGGTCCTCATTCCCCTCGCCGGCAGACGGTTATCCGCACAGCGTTACCTCCTGAATTCCCGTAGCCTGTTCACACACCCACCCCTGACATCCCCCAAAAAGAAAACGAATAAGCCCCATGCAGGAAATGAAGCTTCAAGAGCTCAAGAACAAGACTCCTACGGAACTGCTCGAGTTTGCCGAGACCCAGGAAGTCGAGAACGCCAGCACCATGCGCAAGCAGGAGCTGATGTTCGCGATTCTGAAAAAGCTGGCCGCGCAGGACATCGAAATCATCGGTGAAGGTGTTGTCGAGATATTGCAGGACGGCTTCGGATTTCTGCGCTCGGCCAATGCCAACTATCTTCCGGGCCCCGACGATATCTACATCTCACCGTCGCAGATCCGGCGGTTCTCGCTGAAAACCGGTGATACCGTCGAAGGGCCGATCCGCGGACCGAAGGAAGGCGAGCGCTATTTTGCGCTGCTCAAGGTCAACACGATCAATTTCGACGATCCCGAAAAGATCCGTCACAAGACCCATTTCGACAATCTGACGCCGCTCTATCCGGACGAGCGTTTCAACATGGAATTCGACGATCCCACATCGAAGGATCTGTCGGCTCGGGTCATCGACCTTGTCGCGCCGCTGGGCAAAGGCCAGCGTGGATTGATCGTGGCGCCGCCACGCACCGGTAAGACGGTGCTGCTGCAGAACATCGCCCACTCGATCACCGCCAACCATCCGGAATGCTATCTGATTGTTCTGCTGATCGATGAGCGGCCGGAAGAAGTGACCGACATGCAGCGCTCGGTGAACGGCGAAGTGGTGTCGTCGACCTTCGACGAGCCGGCCTCCCGCCACGTCCAGGTTGCTGAAATGGTCATCGAGAAGGCCAAGCGTCTGGTTGAACATGGCCGCGACGTGGTGATCCTGCTCGATTCCATCACCCGCCTGGGCCGCGCCTACAACACCGTCGTGCCATCATCCGGCAAGGTCCTGACCGGCGGTGTCGACGCCAATGCGCTGCAGCGCCCGAAACGCTTCTTCGGCGCCGCCCGCAATATCGAGGAAGGCGGTTCGCTGACCATTATTGCCACGGCGCTGATCGATACCGGCAGCCGCATGGACGAAGTCATCTTCGAAGAGTTCAAGGGCACCGGCAACTCGGAAATCGTGCTCGACCGCAAAGTCGCGGATAAGCGTATCTACCCGTCCATGGACATCCTCAAATCCGGTACCCGCAAGGAAGACCTGCTGGTGCCGCGCCAGGACCTGCAGAAGATCTTCGTGCTTCGGCGGATTCTCGCTCCGATGGGTACCACGGACGCGATCGAATTCCTCATCGACAAGCTCAAGCAGACGAAGAGCAATGCGGAGTTCTTCGATTCGATGAATACCTAAGAGGAACCTGGCCGCAATGCGAGCTTGAGTTCCTCAGCGTCGGTGATCGGCGCCAGACAAACGGGGCCGTTGCACAAAAATGCAGCGGCCCCTTTTTGTTTGCCGGACTCGACATAGGCAGAGACAGTATCGCCTGGAACAATGCTGTCGGCGGCGTGAGCATCGCTGACGATCAAATCGAAGCGGCCTGGGTCAACATTGTCCCGCATCACCCGGATCATATCGTTAGCCGGATTCAGGAGAACCAACTTTCTCGGGTTGGCCACCGTGGCAATGGCGTTGACCGCTCCGCTGGCCGCCATCGGCATCTCCTTGACGCGTCCCCACATGGCGGCGGCCATGGTGCGTGTCCGCAAGGTGAGATCGGCATTATCATCGATCAAAGCCAGGCGAGTGAGCGCTTCCAGCACCTGAGAACCGGCCGAGGGGGCGGCTTCGTCATGTTCGTGGCGTGTCCGCAGCAAGACGTCGTTGGCGTCGTCGGCAGTGAAGTAGGTGCCGCCCGAGCCGTCCTGGTAGTGGTGATCAAGCACGTCAGTGTATGATCGGGCGGCAACCAGGTACTTTTCATCGGCGTCGACAGAATAGAGTGAAAGAGCAGCGTTGATCATCGCACCGTAGTCCGATGAGAGAGCAGGATAGGTGGCGATACCGTCGCGCCAGGCATGCGCCAACCGCCCTTCCCTGGACATCGATTCGGATACGAAATCAAACGCAGTCTTTGCCAGGTCAATCCAGTCGGGCCGATCAAGCGCCTCCCCAGCTTCTGCAAGAGCACGGATCAGCAGCCCGTTCCAGTCAGCCAGGACCTTGTCGTCGCATCCCGGGCGCACCCGGCTGCCTCTTTCGGCGAGGAGAATGCGTCTGCAGGCAGCCAGTGTTTCTTCCTTCTGTGTGTCATCGGTCGGCGGGTTGGCAAGGCGGTTCAGGATGGTTTTTCCTTCCCAATTCCCGTCCCGGGAAACATCATAGTTCGTGCAGAAAACCTCGGATTGCTCGCCCAGAAGGCGGTCAATATCGCCTTTATCCCAGACGTAGAACTTGCCTTCCTCACCCTCGCTGTCGGCATCCAGGCTTGATGCGAACCCGCCTCCGGGCAAAAGCATTTCGCGCTTGAGCCAATCGATGGTCTCTTCGATTCGGACTCGAAACAATTCATCGCCGGTCTCCGCATAGGCCCAAACAAGGGAACGAAGAAGTTGGGCATTGTCATAGAGCATCTTTTCAAAGTGCGGCACCAGCCATGCCGCATCGACCGTGTAGCGTGCCATGCCACCGCCGAGGTGGTCGTAGATGCCGCCATTGATCATGGACCGGATCCAGCTGAGCGCGGCGTCACGGGCCAGTGGTGAGGCATCGGTTCGCCAGGACCTCCACAAGGTCTCCAGCATCGAGGCGTTGGGAAATTTAGGCGCCTGACCAATACCACCATTTTGACGATCAATGATCGACAAGATACCGCGTGCTTGCTGCCCCAAGGTCTCGGGCAAGGGATCTTCAGGCACCTTGTCCGATGCCAGAGTCTGGTCGAGATGGGCTCGAACGGCAGCGGCGTTTCGGGCAACCTTGTCCGGTTCTTTCCGGTATATATCGGCAATGCTGCGCAACACTGTCACGAAATCCGGGCGGCCGTAGGCGGAGGTTTTTGGGAAATAGGTACCGCCCCAGAAGGGCTCAGCGTCGCTGTTGAGGAACATGGTTAGCGGCCAGCCTCCCTGTTCTCCCATGGCATGCAGGGCCGCCATGTAGATCTGATCAATATCGGTTCGTTCTTCGCGGTCGACCTTGATGTTGACGAAGAGCTCGTTCATCACCTCCGCCGTCGCCGGATCCTCGAAACTCTCATGGGCCATGACGTGGCACCAGTGGCAGGCCGCATAGCCGACCGACAGGAGAATGGGCTTGCCGGTGCGCCTGGCCTCCATTAAGGCACTGTCACTCCACACCTGCCAGTGAACAGGGTTGTCTTTGTGCTGCTGCAAATAGGGGCTGGCGGCATCGCCAAGCACGTTGGTCAGATCTGAATGGGTCATGGTCGCCGCTGGAGTGTCTGTTGAAGGAGGCTGTTTACCATATGGACACCATCTTCGCCTTGTCGAGTGGCGCTGTACCGGCTGGTGTTGCCATCGTGCGGATTTCCGGTCCGGCCGTTCGATTCGGACTCGAAACAATCTGCGGCGCAATTCCGGAACCACGGCGCGCGACAGTGCGGGTCTTCAAGGACGCCGTGGGCGATGCGATCGACCGAGGCCTGGTCCTCTACTTCCCTGCCCCGCATTCATTCACGGGCGAAGATTGCGCTGAACTCCATGCCCATGGCGGAAGAGCCGTCGTGGATGCGCTTTTACGCCGGTTGGCGGCACTTGACGGATATCGCAGCGCAGAACCGGGAGAATTTACGAGAAGGGCCTTCGAAAACGGCCGCATGGATCTGACTGAAGTAGAGGGACTGGCCGACCTCATCGCCGCCCAAACAGAGATGCAGAGACGCCAGGCGCTAGACCAATCGGCGGGCGCTCTCTCAGCGATCTATGGGAACTGGCGAACCGATCTTGTCAGGACCCGCGCCATGATCGAAGCCGATTTCGATTTCGCTGACGAAGAGGATGTTCCGGGGTCGGTGGCTGAAACGATATGGCAGCCGTTGCGGAATCTGGCAGCACAAATTCAAGCGCATATCGAAAGAACCTCCGCCGGGGAGATCATTCGTGATGGTTACCGAATCGTTATTGTCGGTGCGCCGAATTCTGGGAAATCCAGTTTGATGAACGCCCTGGCGCAGCGGGACATTGCGATCGTTTCAGATGAACTTGGAACAACGCGGGACGTTCTCGAAGTGCATCTCGATATTGCCGGTTACCCGGTCAATCTGTTCGACACGGCTGGTCTGCGCGACGCCGCTGGCAGCGTCGAAATGGAGGGCATGCGCCGCGCTCGGACGGCTGCGGAAGGGGCAGATCTTCTTCTGGTTCTTGAAGACACTCATGATCCGGTCTCGATCGACCTGCCGGATGTCGATCCCTCTCGGGTGCTGAAAGTCGGATCCAAATCGGATCTGATGACAACGTCGTCGCCGGCTGAGTACGATTGCCTGATTTCTGTTCGCTCAGAGGCAGGACTAAATGGGCTGATCAAGTTGATCGAAGAACGGGTGCGTGACGCGGCCGGTTCGGTCACAAGTGCCCTCCCCAACCGGCAAAGGCATCGCGAGTACCTTGAAAGGTGTCGCGATCATCTCCAGCTTGCGATCGAGAACGACGGATCTCCCCTGGAACTGCGTGCCGAAGAACTTCGCCTTGCTTCGGATATGCTAGGGCGGCTGACTGGCCAAATCGATGTCGAAGACCTGCTGGACGTGATCTTTCGCGAATTCTGCATCGGAAAGTAGGGATGACTCACATGAAACATGCGCTGCGACGAAGGAGTGACTCACGTGAAACAATGTCCGGTGAGTGGCCGCTGAACACAAGCATTTGTTTCACGTGAAACAATGATGCTTGACAATTGGACGGCCCGGAGGGAACAGGAGGCTTGGAGACAACCATGACGGACAAGCATTCTGCGTCTTATGATGTGATTGTGGTCGGAGGCGGCCATGCGGGCTGTGAGGCTGCCGCCGCTGCCGCGCGCCTTGGCGCGCGCACAGCTCTGGTGACATTGCGCGGGATGCCATCGGGGTGATGTCATGCAATCCGGCCATCGGCGGTTTGGGCAAGGGACACCTGGTCCGGGAAATCGATGCCCTGGATGGGCTCATGGGTCGGGTGGCCGATGCTGCCGGAATCCAGTTTCGATTGCTGAACCGCAGCAAAGGTCCGGCTGTTCGCGGTCCGCGGACCCAGGCTGATCGCAGCCTTTATCGCCAATCCATGCAGGACTTTATCGGCAAGATCGAGAACCTTAACGTAATCGAAGGCGAAGTCGACGATTTCGATCTGGACGATCAAAGGGTTTCGTCCGTCAGGCTTGCCGATGGGCGCAGTTTGTCGTGCGGAGCCGTTGTCCTGACGACCGGGACTTTCCTGCGCGGTCTGATTCACATTGGAACGCGACAGATTCCCGCCGGCCGTATGGGAGAAGCGCCGGCCAATGGCCTGTCGAAAACTCTGATGGCGGCAGGGTTCCAACTGGGTCGGTTGAAAACCGGTACCCCTGCGCGGCTCGACGGGCGTACGATCGACTGGGCCTCAATCGGGCGCCAGGACGCTGATGCCGATCCCGTACCGTTCTCGTTCTTGACCGATCGTATCGTGAACCAGCAGGTTGCCTGTGGGGTGACCCACACGACCGAGGACACGCACAGGATCATCGAAGAGAACCTCAGCCAATCGGCGATGTATTCCGGTCGGATTGAAGGCACTGGACCGCGTTACTGTCCGTCGATCGAAGACAAGATAGTGCGCTTCGCCGACCGCAAACAGCACCAGGTGTTTCTGGAGCCGGAAGGTTTGGAAGACGACACGGTCTATCCGAACGGTATTTCGACTTCGCTTCCCGAATCCGTTCAGGAGCAATTTCTGCGCACTATCCCGGGTTTGGAGAAGGCAACTATCCTTCAACCCGGTTACGCAATCGAATACGACCATATCGATCCGCGGGAACTTCATCCCAGTCTCGAGACACGTCGTATCGCAGGTTTGTACCTGGCTGGTCAGATCAATGGAACAACGGGATACGAGGAAGCTGGCGCGCAGGGTCTTGTCGCCGGTCTGAATGCGGCGCTGGCCTGCGCCGGTGGTGACCCGGAGCTATTCAGCCGTTCGGATTCCTATATCGGTGTGATGATCGACGATTTGACGACGCGTGGCGTATCCGAACCCTACCGCATGTTTACGTCACGGGCCGAGTATCGCCTGTCTTTGCGAGCGGACAATGCCGATCTTCGGCTGACTCCGCGCGCTATCGCGCTGGGACTGGTGAAGTCTGAGCGGGAGCAGCGCTACAGGGATTGGAGTGAGCAAATCTATGGGCTGCGCGTCACGCTGAAGGACCTCAATGCGACCCCGCGAGAAATTTCGGAAGCCGGGTTCAAAATCAACCAGGATGGGGTGCGTCGCTCAGCCTATGATCTGCTGGCCTACCCGGACAGCAACTTGCAGCGTGTCTCTGCTATCTGGCCGCAGTTGGCATCGGTTGATGCTTCCATTGGCGCGCCTCTCGAGATCGAAGCGGCCTATGCTGTCTATCTTGAGCGGCAACATCGGGATATTGCGATCGTCAAGAAGGAAGAAGCCCGAAGGATTCCGGATGGGCTGGATTATGGTCCTCTGGCAGGCCTCTCAAACGAGTTGAAGCAGAAACTTCAGTCTGCGCGGCCGCGTACGATTGCACATGCATCTCGCATTGAAGGCATGACGCCAGCTGCGATCACACTGATACTGGCTCAGATTCGCCGAATGGAAAACGCCGAAACCACGACACCGCTCGCCTCGTAACCACCACGCGACTTAAGATCTACATTAAAAGATATTGTAAAACAGCGTGTTATGACTGATCAACCACAGCTGGTTCAAGTCAGGAAAGCTTCTGATCTACACCAGATCCATCCTATTTCACGTGAAACATTGGACCGATTGACACTGTTTGTGGAGCTGTTCCGAAAATGGTCCAAGGCGATCAATCTCGTCGCACCGTCCACCCTTCCGGATATCTGGGAGCGCCATGTTGCCGACAGCTTGCAGATCGCAGCTCTGCGGCCCGGCCCGATCCGCTGGCTTGATTTGGGCAGCGGGGGCGGATTTCCGGGGATAGTGACCGCAATCCTGCTGTTGGAAACCCCCGGAGGCCGAATCGATCTCGTGGAAAGCAATCAGAAGAAGGCTGCCTTTCTGAACCGGGCGCTGGCTGAAACAGGTGCTCCCGGCAAAGTGCATACCATTCGCGCAGAAAAGGCTTTTGCGGCCATCGGCCCGGTCGAAGCGGTCTCCGCGCGTGCCCTGGCCGACCTGGAGTCCCTTCTCGAGCTGTCGGAGCCCTGGATCACAACCGGTGCGACGGCGTATTTCCATAAAGGGCGGGATTATCAGCGCGAGGTCGACAATGCCCGTAGAAGCTGGTCCTTCGATCTGGTAGAACATCCAAGCAGGGTGGATGCGGACTCGGTGATCCTGCAAATCGACACATTGGCGCCCCGGCATCCAGGCAAGCAGAGCTAATCCCACCGGTTCGGTTCGAATCGGGCAACGAAGACGAGGCGTTATGGGGCTCAAGGCGATGTTGGGTGGCGAAAACCGAATCATTACGGTGGCCAATCAGAAGGGCGGTGTCGGTAAGACAACGACTGCCATCAATCTTGCAACCGCATTGGCGGCGATCGGTGAGAAGGTCCTGATTATCGATCTCGACCCGCAGGGCAACGCCAGCACCGGTCTGGGGATCGACCGGCATGACCGGACACTTTCCTCCTATGACCTGCTGGTCAGCGGCGCCGACATTGGCGACGTGGCCATGGAAACCGACGTGCCCAACCTGTCGATCGTGCCATCGACCATGGATCTGCTCGGCGTCGAGATGGAAATTGCCGACCAGCGGGATCGGGTCTTCAAGCTCAAACGGGCCGTATCCGTGCCTTCGGCGGCCGCCTATGACTACATCTTGATCGACTGTCCGCCGTCTCTCAATTTGTTAACCATAAATGCGATGGCCGCGGCCCACTCCGTGCTGGTGCCGTTGCAGTGCGAGTTCTTTGCTCTGGAAGGTCTGAGCCAACTTCTTGAAACGGTGGGCCAGGTCCGGTCGACGCTGAACCCGGATCTGGATATCCAGGGCATCGTCATGACCATGTTCGATTCCCGCAACAATCTGGCGCATCAGGTCGTCGAGGACGTGCGGTCGCACCTAGGGGACAAGGTGTACCAGACCCTGATACCGCGCAATGTTCGGGTGTCCGAGGCGCCGTCCCACGGTAAGCCGGCTATCTTGTATGATCTCAGCTGCTCGGGCAGCCAGGCCTATCTGCGCCTGGCGTCGGAGGTCATTCAGCGGGAACGCGAACGCAAGGCGGCGTGAGGGCGCCGCACCAATGAAAGTCTAACAGCATGACCGACGATCAATCCAAAAAACGGCTCGGCCGCGGTCTCGCGGCGCTGATTGGTGACATGGACCAACCCATGGGTGCGAGTGCACCCGAAGCGCCTGTACCGACGGCAGACCGGCATGTGCCGATCGAATTTGTCAGCCGCAACGCCAACAACCCGAGACGGCAGTTCGATGAGGCCGATCTGCAGGACCTGGCCCGTTCGATAGCGCAGCACGGCATCGTTCAGCCGGTGGTGGTGCGGCCGGCCGGTGAGGGACGCTATGAAATCATCGCCGGTGAACGCCGTTGGCGCGCCGCGCAGCGGGCCGGTCTGGTGGAAATTCCGGTGATCATTCGCGATGTCGACGACCGCACCGCGCTGGAGATCGCCATTGTCGAAAATGTCCAAAGGTCCGACCTCAACCCTTTGGACGAGGCTCTGGGTTACGATCAGCTCATTGCTGAACACGGCTATACGCAAAACGATCTTGGCGATATCATCGGCAAAAGCCGCAGTCACGTCGCCAACAGCCTGCGCCTGCTGAAACTGCCCGAGCAGGTGCGAGACATGCTGGCCTTGGGCAAATTGACCGCTGGCCACGCTCGCGCCATCGCCTCGACCGAAGACCCGGTCAAACACGCCAATGCGATCGTCTCGCGCGGTCTTTCGGTGCGAGACGCTGAACGGCTGGCCCAGAAGGAAGCGGAGCCCACGCCAACGCGCGCACCGGCGCAAAAAGATGCCGATACGCTGGCGCTCGAAAAGATGCTGTCGGACCGTCTGGGTTTGAGGGTGACGATCGCCCACAAGGAGAAGGGCGGGCATTTGAAAGTCGACTATCGATCCCTGGAGCAACTGGACGAACTGTGCCGCCTGCTACAAGCAGGATAGATCATCGAATAGAATAAAATAGCCGGCTATCTGCCGAGTCTTGCCGATCGCTGCGCGACCGCGAGCAGTGCTTGGCGCGCCATGCTTTCCTGCAGGGCCGGATGCCGGCGACCTTCCAGGATCGCTTTGGACAGATGGTTCAGCACCTGGGCAACGGCCCTGCCGTTCCAGTTGCGGGCAGCGCGTTCAAAGGCCGGTTTGCGGCGAAAGTGCATACGACGGGTGAAATCGCCGATCACCTGTGACGCCTGCTGGCGTTGGCCTTCTATGCGACCACGAACGACGTCAATCGACTGAAACTGCCGCAGACAGGCTTGAAGGACCTGAAAGATCGGTGTCTTGGAGGCGATGATGCGCGACAGGGCGTGATCGAGGCCGGCGACATTGCCGGAGAGCACACAATCGACGGCCTCATCGACCGACAGCGCCGATGCGTCACCCGTCACCGCCCGCACGTCTTCTTCTTCGATGCGCTCACGCCCGTGGCAATAGAGCATCAGCTTTTGGATCTCACCACGGCTGGCCAGGCGGTCACCGCCTAGATTGCCAACAAGCACCGCCCGCGCATCCGTTGTCATCTGCAAACCGGCGCGACTCAGTTCTTCGTCAATCAGGGCCTGCAGGCTGCGGCCTTCGTCGGCATAGCAGGGCAGGGCCATGCAGGCGGACCCGGTTTCGGCCGCCTTGCGCAGGGCGGAACTCTTCTTGAGGTCGCCCGCCTCGACAATCAGCAGCGTGTCGGTCGGGGGATCCTCTGAAATGGCTTCGAGCGCCGTGACGATGGCCTTTTCGTTGCCGGCGTTTTTGACCCAGACCAGACGCCCCCCGCCAAACATGGCGAGGGAATTGACCTCGTCAAGCAGTCGGGCCGGATCGTCCTTGATGTCCTGGCTGTCCAGCTTGGCGACATTGAAGGGATCGGAAATATCAACGTCGACGGTTTTCGACAGGGCCACAGCGCGCTCAGAAACCAGACCCCGGTCGGGACCGTAGATCAGGATGGCGCGATAGGCAGGGTCCGGCCGGCGAATGAACGGATCAACTTCGCTGGCTCTCTTGTGCGCCATCAGCGGGTTGTGCGGCTGAGGATCGACGCCGTGTCTGCCCGAATGATTTCCGCCAGTTCTTCGGCTGCCCGGTTTTCCGCGTCCCGTAGTGCGCGCCGGTTGGCGAATTCCTGGGTCGTCTGATCGTAGAAGGTCGTCACTTTGCGAGTACCACTGCCCACAATGGCCTTGGTTTTGACATCGGTCAGCACGAAGCGTGCCGTTGCCTGGTAGCGCTGTGCCGTGATGCCGTCAGAAAGCTCCTCGCGCAAAGCAGCGCTGGCGCGTCCACTGAAGCTCAAGTTCATCGTATAGTCCGGACTGGCGGGTTCGCCCTGGCCGCCGGAATAAAGGAAAATCAAACGGTTACGAAGAACCTGAGCGACCCGGTTGTCCACTGGATCAATGCCGACGGAGGCAAGATTTTGCGCGGTCAGCGTGTTGGTGGCATAGAGCGGTTGCACCTGGCAGCCCGCCAGCGACAGACTGCCGACAACCAGCAGGCTGGCCAAAAGCCCCCTTCTGCCAATGCGATCAGATGACGACATTCACGATCCTCTGCGGAACGACGATGACTTTGCGCGGCTCGCCTCCGGACAGTGCGGCCTGGACGACTTCCAGTTCCAGCACAGCCTTCTCGACGGTCAGTTGATCGGCATCGCGGGCAATTGTCAAATCACCGCGTTTCTTGCCGTTGATCTGAACCGGCAGGGTGATCGACTCATCCGTGACCAGCTTCTGGTCGTAGTCCGGCCAGGCGATTTCCGCCGCCAGTGAGCTGTTGCCGAGAACCTGGTTGCACTCCTCCGCCAGGTGCGGCATCAGCGGCGCCAAAACCGTGACCAGAATGTCAGCCGCTTCCCGCAGAGCATGGAGCGTAGCGTGATCAGCCTTGCCTTCGGCTGCCTTCCCCAGCGGGCCGGCCAGGCTGTTGACCAGTTCGTGGATACGCGCCACCGCCTTGTTGAAGGCCAGCTTTTCGATGTCCTCACCGACATGTTTCAAGGTCTTGTGGGCGGCTTTCGAAATAGTCACCGCGTCACCATCTTTAGCCGGCTTGGCTTCAACGTCGCGCAGCACCGGCGCCGCTTCGCCGAGCAGGCGCCAGACACGCTGTACGAAACGGTGGGCGCCTTCGACGCCGGCTTCCGTCCAGATGACGTCGCGCTCGGGCGGCGAGTCTGAAAGCATGAAGAAGCGGGCGGTGTCGGCCCCGAAGGACGCCAAGATATCCTCCGGATCAACGACATTTCGCCGGGACTTCGACATCTTTTCGATCGCGCCGATACTGACTTCGCGGCCGTCATCGAGAGCTACGGCACGCCGTTTGCCCTCGTGTTCATCAATCTTGACCTCGGCCGGCGCCAGCCACTGTCCGTTGCTGGAGTAGGTCTCATGGACAACCATGCCCTGGGTGAAAAGCCCCTTGAAGGGTTCTTTCAGGTCAACATGGCCGGCAATCCGCATGGCGCGGGTGAAAAAGCGCGAATAGAGCAAATGCAGGATCGCGTGCTCGATGCCGCCGATATACTGGTCCACGGGCAGCCATTGCGTTGCCGCCTCGGGATCCGTCGGCTCTTCTTCCCAGGGCGCCGTGAAGCGGGCGAAATACCAGGACGAATCGACGAAAGTATCCATCGTGTCGGTTTCGCGACGCGCATCCGCTCCGCATTTCGGGCAGGTAGTGTTGCGCCAGGTCGGATGGTGATCAAGCGCATTGCCCGGACGATCGAAATCGATGTCGTCGGGCAGCACCACCGGCAGATCGGCGCGGGGTACCGGCACCACGCCGCAGGTGTCGCAGTGAATGATCGGAATGGGGCAGCCCCAGAAGCGCTGGCGCGACACACCCCAGTCACGCAGACGATAGTTCGTCTCGCGCTGACCTTTTGATTTGCCGGCTAATTCGTCGGATTCCAAACGCCGCGCCGTCTCTTCAAACGCTTCCGCCGGGCTCATGCCGTCGAGAAAGTGCGAATTGATCATCACGCCGTCGTCGACATAGGCCTCTTCGGTGATCTGGAAGGTTGCCGCATCGGCGTCCTTCGGCATCACCACGGGCACCACGGGCAAACCGTATTTGTTGGCAAAGTCCAGGTCGCGCTGGTCACCCGACGGACAGCCGAAAATGGCGCCGGTGCCGTAGTCCATCAGCACGAAATTCGCAACATAGACCGGCAGCGTCCACTCATCGTCGAAGGGATGACGCACCCTGATGCCGGTGTCGTAGCCTTTCTTTTCGGCGGTTTCCAACGCGGCCACCGATGTTCCCATGCGGCGGCATTCCTCGCAAAACTCCGCCAGTGCCGCATCCTTCTGCGATGCTGCAAGCGCCAGGGGATGGTCGGCAGCGACCGCCATGAAGGAAGCGCCGAACAACGTGTCGGGACGGGTGGTATAGACCTCCAGGACAGTTTCGCCATCCGGTGCGGTGTCAGCGACGATCTCCCAGCGAATGTGCAGACCCTCGGACCGTCCGATCCAGTTTTTCTGCATCAGGCGGACCTTGTCCGGCCACTGATCCAGTCCATCCAGGGCTTCCAGCAATTCTTCGCTGAAGTCCGTGATCTTGAAGAACCACTGGGTCAGCTCGCGCTGTTCCACCGGCGCGCCGGAGCGCCAGCCACGGCCGTCGATGACCTGCTCGTTGGCCAGCACCGTCATATCGACCGGGTCCCAGTTGACCTTCGACTGTTTGCGGTAGGCCAGGCCCTTGTCGAGGAAATCCAGGAACAACTGCTGCTGGTGCTGATAGTAGCTGGCATCGCAGGTGGCGAATTCGCGCGACCAATCGAGCGACAGGCCCATGGATTTCAGCTGGGCGCGCATCGCATCGATGTTTTCGTAGGTCCATTCCTTGGGATGGACCTTGTTCTGCATGGCGGCGTTTTCCGCCGGCAGACCGAAGGCGTCCCATCCCATGGGGTGCAGCACGTTGAAGCCGCGGGCGCGCTTGTAGCGGGCGATGACGTCGCCCATGGCATAGTTGCGCACGTGGCCCATATGGATGCGCCCGGATGGGTAGGGGAACATCTCCAGCACGTAGTATTTGGGTCGGGGATCGTCATTGTTCGTTTCGAACAGTTTCCGGTCGTCCCAGACCTTTTGCCAGCGCGGCTCTGCGTCGCGCGGATTGTAGCGTTCGATGGCCATCGATAGGATCCGCTGTCATTTTGGCTGTTTTGCGCGGAGCTTCACCACGAAAGCAGCCAAGCGTCAACCGTTGCCGGCGAGATTGAACCCATGGCTTGCCATGCGGCGGTGAAACGCTATTGCTAGGGGCGACAAGTGCGGTGGGGATGAGCGGGTCACGATGGACGCAACGGAACGACTTGAACAGGTAAAGCAGGATATCGCGTCCGCTGTCGAGGAGGCAGGCCGTGCTGCGAACAGCGTGATGCTCGTGGCTGTTTCCAAAACCTTTCCGGCCGAGGCGATCCGACCGGTGATCGACGCGGGGCAGAGGGTCTTTGGTGAAAACCGGGTGCAGGAGGCGCAGGCCAAGTGGCTAGCCTTGCGCCAGGAAACCGATGGGATCCAACTTCATCTGATCGGACCGCTGCAATCCAACAAAGCAGGCGACGCCGTGGCGCTGTTCGACGTCATCGAATCCGTCGACCGGGAGAAAATCGCCCGCGCGCTTGCGTCCGAAATGAACAAACAGGATCGCATGCCGCGCCTCTACGTCCAGGTCAACACAGGGTCGGAGCCGCAGAAAGCCGGCATCGATCCCCGTGAGACCGTGGACTTTGTCGAGAAGTGCCGCAGCGACTTCGGTCTCGAGATCGAGGGTCTGATGTGCCTGCCGCCAATCGATGAAAATCCAGGGCCGCATTTTGCGCTTCTGGAAAAACTCGCCCGCGAAGCCGGTGTCGGCAAACTGTCGATGGGCATGTCGGCCGACTTCAAAACCGCCATCGCGTTTGGCGCGACTTCGGTTCGGGTCGGGTCCGCCATTTTCGGGTCACGCACCGCTGCGACGACCTAACGCAGCGCCGGAGCCAGGAAATCCGGGGTTTGCGGGGCGGTGTAAACCTATTGTCTGATTTACCGCCCTTTCGGTGAATCGGTAAAAACCGGCGAAAGCGATCGGGAGGACGTCATGACCAGCAGCTATCACGCCACCTATGCCGAGTGGAAAGCCGATCCGGAGGCCTTCTGGGGTGCCGCCGCATCGTCGATCGACTGGTTCACGCCGTTTGAACGGGTTTTCGATCCGGATGCGGGAACCTACGGACGCTGGTTCACCGGCGGTACCACCAATACCTGCCATAACTGCCTCGACCGACACGTTGCCCAGGGCCGCGGCGACCAGCCGGCGGTGATCTACGACAGCCCGATCACGGGTGCCAAGAAGATCTACAGCTATTCGGAATTCCTCGGTGAGGTCAAAGCCCTGGCTGCCGTCCTGCAGGACAATGGCGTGACCAAGGGCGACCGCGTTATCATCTACATGCCGATGATCCCGGAGGCGGCCATGGCGATGCTCGCCTGTGCCCGGGTCGGGGCCGTTCATTCGGTTGTCTTCGGCGGCTTCGCCGGCAGCGAACTGGCGACCCGTATCGATGATGCTAGGCCGAAACTGATCGTTGCCGCGTCCTGTGGCATCGAACCCAATCGCATCGTTGCCTACAAGCCGATGCTGGACGAAGCGATTTCGCTGGCCTCGCACAAACCGCAAGGGTGCCTGATGCTGCAGCGCGAACAGCACCCGGCGGAGCTGACGCAGGGCCAGGATGTCGATCTCGGGGCCGCGATGGAGATTGCGCGCGCGGAAGGCCGCGACATCCCCTGCACGCCGGTGGCGCCGACCGATCCGCTCTACATTCTCTATACGTCCGGGACAACCGGGCAGCCGAAGGGCGTTGTTCGCGACAATGGCGGGCACATGGTTGCCCTCTACTGGTCGATGAAGGCCATCTACGGCATGGATCCGGGCGAAGTCTTCTGGGCGGCTTCCGATGTCGGGTGGGTCGTCGGCCACTCCTACATTGTCTATGCGCCGCTTCTGCACGGCAACACCACCATCGTGTTCGAGGGCAAGCCGGTCGGCACGCCCGATGCCGGCACGTTCTGGCGGGTGATCTCCGAACACAACGTGGCGGCGCTTTTCACCGCGCCAACGGCGTTCCGGGCGATCAAGAAGGAGGACCCGCAGGGCGAACTGATCGGCAACTACGATCTCAGCAAGTTCCGGACCCTTTTCCTTGCCGGCGAGCGCGCCGATCCGGATACGATCGAATGGGCTCGGGAAAAGCTCGGCGTTCCGGTGATCGATCACTGGTGGCAGACCGAGACGGGCTGGACCATAGCCGGCAATCCGGTTGGCCTCGGCGCCCTGCCGGTGAAACTCGGTTCGCCCACGGTTGCCATGCCGGGTTACGACATCCAGGTGCTCGACGACGAAGGCCATCCGGTGGAGCGCGGCACGCTTGGCAACATTGTCGTCAAGCTTCCCATGCCACCCGGCAACCTGCCGACCCTGTGGAACGCCGAAGACCGGTTCCGGGAGGCTTATCTTGAGGAATTCCCCGGCTACTACAAGACCGCCGACGCCGGCTACATGGACGAAGACGGCTACCTGTTCATCATGGCGCGCACCGACGATATAATCAATGTTGCGGGCCATCGGCTGTCGACCGGTGCCATGGAGGAGGCGATCGCCTACCATCCGGACGTCGCCGAATGCGCCGTTATCGGCATTGCCGATAATCTGAAGGGCCAGATTCCAGCCGGATTCCTGGTGCTCAATGCCGGTGTCGACCGATCGGACAACGAAATCGAACAGGAAGTGGTCAAGCTCGTCCGCGATCAGATCGGACCGGTGGCCGCGTTCAAGCTGGCGCTGACCGTGCAACGACTGCCGAAGACCCGTTCCGGCAAGATCCTGCGCGGAACCATGCAGAAGATTGCCGATGGGGAGACCTGGAAAATGCCGGCAACCATCGACGATCCGGCAATCCTGGACGAAATCACCGATGCGCTCAGCGCTCGGGGCCTGATGCAACGTTAGGCAACGTGATCATTCCAGCCGGAATTGGTCGTTGACCGCCACCGGCCTGCCGGTCCAAGGTCCGTGCGATCGGATACGGAGGGGATGTGGCGATGGAAGGCAAGGTTGCGATCGTGACCGGCGGCGCGAAGGGCATCGGTTACGCCATTGTCCAGCGGTTTCTGCAGGACGGCGCCCGCGTCGTCATTGCTGACATCGACGAAAAATCCGGAGAAGCCGCTGTCGCAGACCTGTCCGACCTTGGCGAGGTCGAATTTGTGCTCACTGATGTTTCTCAGCGGCTTGATGTGCGCAACCTGCTCGCCGCCACGCTCGATACGTTCGGCGACGTCGATGTCATGGTCAACAACGCCGGTATCGCCCACGAAGCAGACTTTCTCGAACTGACCGAGGCGGATTTCGAGCGGGTTATGGCGGTCAACGTCAAGGGCGCCTTCCTGTGCGGCCAGGCGGCGGCCCGCAACATGATCGAGGCGATCGCAAAGGGTGCCGATCCCGGCTGCATCATCAATATTTCGTCTATCAATGCCGTCGTCGGATTGCCGCAGCAGGTGCCCTATACCGTTTCGAAAGGCGGCGTGGCGCAACTGACAAGGGTCATGGCGCTGTCGCTGGCGCAGCATGGTATCCGGGTCAATGCCGTGGGCCCCGGATCGATCATGACCGGAATGCTGGCCTCGGTCGTGAACGAACGCAACGCACGGGATCGGATCCTGTCGCGCACACCTCTGGGGCGCATCGGCGATCCTGCTGAAATCGCCGGCGTTGCGGCGTTTCTGGCCTCCAAGGATGCGGCCTATGTCACCGGCCAGACCATCTTTGCCGACGGCGGCCGGCTGCCGCTGAACTATACGGTCGACGTGCCGGAGACCTGATCTGGCCCTGTGGCTTTTTCCGAGGCAGCCTCAGCCATCCTGACAGAATGTTGTCAGGAGGGGTGTGCGACAACACCTCCATTGCTCACCAATGGAGATCGAAAAATGTCAGTATCCGCTCCCGAAAATGCCGCCGTATGGTTCGAAATCCCCGTCAACGATCTGAAAGCCGCTACGACTTTCTACAACACCGTTCTGCAGACCGAACTCGTCGAGAAGGATATGGGCCCGCAAACCGTCGGGATCTTTCCGTGCAAGGACCCGATGTCCGGTGTGGCCGGTCATATTTACGAAGGCAAGCCGGGCGAAGCCGGCAATGGCAACACCATACATCTCGCCACGCCGGACAAACTCGAAGATGCCATGGACCGCGTGGTCGCGAGTGGCGGCCAGGTGGTGTCGGACATCGTCACCATTGATGCCGGTCGCTTCGTCTATTGTCAGGATCCGGACGGCAACAGCATCGGTCTGTTCAACTGATTGCCGGTTTGGGCGGACGCGCAGACCGACTATAGTCCGCCCACCGGTTCACAGACGGGACAGGATCATGCGCCGCGCAGACCGACTGTTTCAGATTGTGCAATATCTCAGGGGCGGCCGCCTGGTTACGGCGGCCGCTCTTGCCGAACGGCTCGAGGTGTCGGAACGCACCATCTATCGCGACATCGCCGACCTGCAATCGACCGGGGTGCCGATCGATGGCGAGGCGGGCGTTGGCTACATTATGCGCGAAGGCTTCGATCTTCCGCCGCTGATGTTTTCGCGCGACGAGATCGTAGCGCTCGTCACCGGGGCGCGGCTGGCCCGAGCCTGGGGCGGTGCGACGATCGCCCGGGCAGCCGAGGAGGCGCTGATCAAGATCGAGGCAGTGCTGCCCGACAGCGAACGCCGTCGTATTTCCGGCACCGAGATCCATGCGCCGGATTTCATGATGCGCGACGAGGTGCGTCACCGCTTCGACCTGCTCGAGCAGTCGGCGGATCAGCGCCAGGTGCTCGATGTCGAATATTATGACGCCGAAGGCGTTCCCACCCGGCGGCGAATTCGACCGCTCGGCCTGTGGTTCTGGGGAAAGGTCTGGACGCTGGCTGCCTGGTGCGAGATGCGCACTGACTTTCGAACGTTCCGGCTCGACCGGATGAAGAGCATCGATGCAACCGGTGAGACCTTCAAACCGGAGCGTGGAAAGATGCTCAGCGACTACTATCGCACCATGGAAGCGCGGGAAATGCCGCTGCAGACCAAGAGGTTCCTGTAGTATTTCAGGCGATTTTCCCAAAATTCGGTTGTGAAACTCTCGATCTCACACTGTAATGCCGGAGGAAGTCTCAGCAGGGTTTGTTTTGAGATGGTAACGCGTGGCAGCGACAGGCGTGGCGCGATGCCGGCGTCGATATACAGGCATCGTGGACCCAGTTTTACCAGTGTTGGTGACGCCGTGGTTTCGCGTCACTGAGGACCTGCAATGGATCAACGCGTTTCCGGACGAAAGCCAGGATGCATTGTTTGCCGGCTTCGGACGACGGTCAAGTTTTGAGGCGAATACACTGACAGAGACAGGTCCCTTGATCAGAAGGCATGACTTGCCCTGTCGGAAGGCCCGCTAACTTTTCCCGTAAACCTCATTGTGCGGCAAGGTGGTCTGCAATTGCTTGAAAGGCCGTTTCCACCTCGACCGTCTTGGTTGCATTGGAGGGTTCCTGTTCTGATGCATGTCGCGCGATGACCACGTTCTTCGTGGGGTTGATGTAGATGAGTTGACCGAAAACACCCTTTGCAAGATAGGCACCGTCATCGTTGTTGGTGATCCACCAGTAATCGCGATAGGCACCACCTGGATAGGTATCGGCTCGAGGACCGCGCGCAAAAGTCTCCGGGTCACCCAGTGTCGTGATCTTTCGCACGACGTTATCCGGTACGATGCGCTGTCCGCCGAAGTGTCCGCCGTTGAGCATCATTTGGCCGAACCGCACCATGTCCCGAGCACAAATGCTCATGCCACCGGTCGCGAATGGTTGCCCTCTACCGTCGAGCATATAGTAGGCCTCGCATTCGGTGCCGAGTTTCGACCAGATCTCCTGATAGAGCGACTTGTCGAGAGGCATCCCGGTGACGTTCGCCAAGATCCAGCCCATGACGTCGACCTGCGGTGAATTGTAAACAAAGATCTCACCATGGGGCCGCTCCTGCTCGATGGTCGGCAGGAAGCCGGCGGCTCCGACACTGGCCTGATCGTGTTTGGCCAGGCTGCCAGTCGCAGCACCGTAGTGACGAGCGGGAGAATCCGGATCAGCCCATGCCGCGGGCGATTCGTCCCAGTCGGTGCCGGCGGTCATGTCGAGGATCTGTCCGATGGTCGCCTCGGCAAATCCGCTGCTTGCGAGCTCCGGAACATAACTCGCAACGGTCCGATTCCGATCAAGAACGCCGCGCTCAATCAGAATGGCGGCAAGTGTGCCGATATAGGACTTGCTGACGGAGGCGACCCAGTGCGGTTGCTTGGAAGACATGCCGTTCCAGTATTTTTCGTAGACCAGAACACCATTGTGCAGAACCACCAGGGAATCCGTCTGCCAGGATTCCATGATGTCCGACACTGTTCGCTTACCGGAACTTCCGAGATCGACGGAGACATCGGCAAGGTCCTGCGGCGCCTCGTGGAGCGGAACAACGGTGGCCGGGTCGGAATCCAAAGCTGCGGTCGGCATGAACCTGCGCATGTTCTGAAACGACCAACGGTTCAGGGGATAGACGTTCCAGTTCGCGGCATCGACGAACTTATCATCGGTTATGGCGAACCCTTGCATCAATCCGAGATCGGCAGCTGTAGGATCTTTTGCGGCCGCCGTGGCCGAAACGAGGAAGATAGAAAGTGCCGCGAGCGGAAACCTTGTGTAAGCAATGCGATTCAGGCGCTGCATTTTTTTCGCGAATGTGCCCATCATTCCCTCCTTGGACCTTTGACTGACGCTTCAGCTTACCTTCCCGGCTATAACAGCCATATTACGCTGCTTCTGCGTATAGAGGAACGATTTAGGCCTCCCGTATCTCAACCCGAAACGGGACGATAGACGCAGAATTAACGCGCGCCACTCGGACCTTCTCAAGAACTGCAGTCTTTGCTCACCTTCTCATGATTGCCGCTTCGCGCTAAGAAGGGCCGTACACCCTTCCAAAGGCTGCCTCCCGTGGTCAAAATCCGGATTTCATAGCGGCATGGACCCGTTTGTTCTGCCCGATGGGCTGTCGGTCGGTGCCATCATGCTCATTGCTGGCATCATCATTGCGGGCAGCCTGGTGCAGGTCGGGCTCGGGCTTGGCTTCGGATTGACCGTGGCACCGCTGCTTGCCTTGATCGACCCCGTTCTTGTTCCGGCTCCGACCTTGTATCTCGGCATGCTCACGGCCGCTTGGGGAGCAATCGCAGAACGCAAGGCGATCATCTGGCGAGAGGCCGGCATGGCCGCCTTCGGCAGAGCCGTCGGCGTGGTTGCCGGCGTCGCAGTGCTCGCGAGCGTCAGCAGCGAGGCCGGGTTCGAGCTGGTGTTCGGGGGCCTGGTGCTGCTGGCGGTGCTTTTGACAGCCAGTGGTTGGCAGCTCGCCTTCAACACCCGATCACTGCTGTCGATGTCCTGGATATCCGGATTGATGGGAACAATCACATCGGTCGGGGCGCCGCCGCTGGCGCTCATTTACCGGGATCGTGAGCCGGCCACGGCGCGTCCCACATTGGCAGCCTTCTTTTCGCTTGGCTGCCTGGCGTCCCTGATCGGGCTCTACGCGGCCGGAGAGGCGGGCTGGCGCGACGCCTTTCTCGCAGCCCTCATGCTGCCGCCGCTGGTGGTCGGCATAGCGGTGTCGCGGCTGTTGCGCAGTGGTTTCGATCGCTGGTACCGCACGCTTCTGCTGGCGGTATCCGGTGGGGCCGGCCTCCTGTTGATGGTGCGGGGCCTGTTTTCATGACAGCGCTGCTGACGATCTGCCGGGCGGCGGCACGGCATGGGCGGTGGTTGCTGGTGGCTGGACTGGTCGCCGGCGCGACCTTGCCGTCGCTTGCCGAATACCTGCGGGGTCATTTGCCCTGGCTGGTTGCCGTGATCCTGTTCCTGGCAGCTCTGCGGATCGGACCGAAACGGGCCTTGGGCGCGCGTCGCGATCTCGGTCAGTCGCTCGGCTATATCGTTGTGCTGCAGATCGTGTGTCCGCTGATTTATGCAGTGCTGCTGGTCATTACCGACTGGCAGAGCCCCTTGGCCTTTGCCCTGGCGCTGATGTTTGCCGCCTCGCCGATCTCGGGCAGTCCGAGCATCACACAGCTGACCGGGCATGACGGCGCACCCGCGCTTCGCGTGTTGATCGCGGCGACGGCGCTGTTGCCGCTGACCGTGCTGCCGGTCTTCTGGCTGTTGCCGGAGCTTGCCGGCGGCGGGATATTCGACGCGGCGTTCCGGTTGTTGCTGCTGATCTTTGCGGCCGCACTTCTGGCGTTTCTCATTCGCGGATTTGTTGTCCCGGAACCGTCCGAGGCCGCACTTCAGGCGCTTGATGGCGTATCGGCGGTGGTGTTGGCCGTGATGGTTGTCGGCCTCATGTCGGCAGTCGGTCCTGCCATAACCGGCAATCCGGCTGGGCTCATTGCCAATCTGGCGGTCGCTTTTGCTGCCAATTTCGGTGTGCAGATTGCCACCTATCTGGTGCTGAAGAACACCTCGCTCAAGCCCCAGGCCGTCGGCTTTGCGGTATCGGCGGGAAACCGTAACATCGCCTTGTTCCTGGCCGCTTTGCCGACCGCCGTCATTGACCCGATGCTGCTGTTTATCGGCTGTTACCAGGTGCCGATGTATTTGACGCCGCTGCTTTTGCGACGGTTCTACCGGTAAAAATGTCGCATGCGACGCGAGAGGTCGCAAAGTCGTGTTCGTAAAAACGGAAATCAGGTAGAATTGCACGGTATGAAGGTTCCCAGGCCGATTCGACAGGTCGGCCGGGCGAAGAGGGAAGCCGGTGGAAGACCGGCGCTGCCCCCGCAACTGTAAGCGGCAGTTCCTCCCCAATGCCACTGGCCATCGGCCGGGAAGGCGGGAGGCAAACGAAGACCCGCAAGCCAGGAGACCTGCCTTCATGATGTAGCAACCCGGGCGGGGTGCCCCGGTGAAGCGTCGGCGTTCCCGCCAGCGGTGAACGCCGCACTTTTCCGACCCCGTCTCACTCTGAACGGAGAGAGACAGTTTGCAACGAATGACCGAGGGGAGGCGCCGATGACCTCCCATCCGATTCCGGACGATTGCGATCTGGGCGAACTGGTGCGCAGCATGGCGGCGCCGGATACAACCAACGTTGTGCAGATCCACGACCACGACAGCGTGCGGTCCCTGACACCCGAGGAAGCGCTCGTTCAATGGATCCTGGACCTGCCTGATGATGCGGCGGTCGATCGGGCAGCGGAATATGCCCTACGGACGATCGACGGCGGTCGCAGAAACTCACCTGAGCTGGCGAAACTGTGCGATTATCTACGGCAAGCCAAGGTGGCCGGTGAAGAGGCGCCCGTGCGGGTTCGTCGCTCCTCCGGCCGGCGGTAATCCGTTACTGCTCTCCAAGCTTCATGTCGGGAGAATAGGTCTGGCCGGAGGCGTGCTTAATCACCGCCTGGGCACACTGCATCTGGCCGGCATCGGCATTGTAGGCGTAGCAGGGATTGCCGTGCAGCTCCCATCCGTCGTGAAGCGCCTTGCTGACCTTGTGGCAGAAGCTCGAATCGTCAGGACCAGTCAGAAGCCGGTAGAGTCTCATGTCGCCGTTCCTTCCTTTTGCAGGGCTGCGCGGGCAAGCAGCGCTTCGGCCTGCTCCAGGTGTAGCCGCTCGACCATGCGTCCGTCGATCTGGATCACGCCGCGACCGTTATTTTCCGGCCGCGCAAAGGCCGCAACCACTGTCCTGGCAGCCTCCGCATCGGCATCGCTGACGCCGAAGATGCGGTTGGCCGCTTCGATTTGTGTCGGGTGAATCAGCGATTTGCCATCAAAGCCCATGTTTCTTGCTTCCTGGCACTCGCCATCGAAGCCGTCCAGGTTGCGAAAATCGTTGTAAACGCCATCGATGATATCAAGCCCTGCTGTGCGCGCCGCAAGCACCATCTGCATAAGCCAGACGGACAGATGCGCTCGGCCCGGTTCAAGCGCGACGCCGGTGTCCTTCGCCAGGTCGTTGGTTCCGGCCACCATGCAGTCGAGGCGACCACCCGGCTGGCGGCCGGTATTGGCGATGGGGATTGCATTGGCGATGGCATGGGGCGTTTCCATCATCGCCCAGAGGCGAACCTGCACCGGTGCGTCATCGAGCAGTTTCTGGGCATGTTGGATATCGTCGGGTTCGTTCACCTTCGGCAACAGCACGGCGTCGGGTCCCCAGGCGCCAGCGGCTCCAAGGTCCGCCATGCCCCAGTCGGATGAAAGCGCGTTGATCCGGACAACGAATTCACCGGCTGGCCGTGGCAGAGAGAACCAGTTCTCCAGCGCATTGCGTGCGGCGAGCTTTTCCGATGGCCCGACGGCGTCTTCAAGGTCGAAAATCACTGTGTCGCAATTCAGGTCGCGGGCTTTCTCCATCGCACGCGGTTTGCTGGCCGGCACATAAAGCACCGATCGCCGGGATCGTATCGGACGGTGGGTCAATTCGCTCTTTTCGCTGTCCATGGCCCGAGTTTTGCCCCCGCCGGCGCCCATGCGCAAGCCGTCCGGTCAGGTTCGGATGAACGATTTGTCATCTTCGGCCGCTTGAAATCGGCAAAACGGATCGCCACCTCAGGGTCAAGCCCGATATTGGGTGGTTTGCGATGCAGGCGGGCCTGTTCGCCCGAATCGATGTCGCAACCTGAACCGGGGGTCGAATGAAAATGGAAAACATACGCAATATCATAGTTGGAATCGTCGGGCTGGCCATCGCTGTGCTGACCCTGTTCGTCATGGCCACTGTTGGCCTTGCCGTTGTCGGATTTGCGGTTGTTGCCGGACTTGTCGGGCTCGTCTATGCCCGCTTCATCGCACGGCCCAAGGCGCAAAAGCAGCGCGAGCCGCGCGTCTGGAACGACGGCCACGGTACGATCATCGACATGTAGGCGCGGAATCCCGCGCCTGACCGCCGGGAATCGATACCGGGGTCTTCTTTTTCCGCTTCAGCTTTGATAAACGCTTGGCGACAGTATCCAAGCCGATCCGCATCTCTGTCCGAAACAATGCTTCGGAATCTTCGCGGGTGCGGCAGTTCGAGGTTCGCCATGAAGAAATTTTCCAGACACAGCGGCGTTGCCGCACCCCTGCCGATCGTCAATGTCGACACCGACATGATCATCCCGAAGGATTACCTCAAAACGATCAAGCGTACGGGCCTCGGCAAGGGTCTGTTTGCTGAAATGCGGTTTCATCAGGACGGATCGCAGAACGAGGAATTCGTTCTCAACAAGCAGGCCTATGAAAATGCATCCATTCTGGTTGCGGGTGACAATTTTGGCTGTGGTTCGTCGCGCGAACACGCTCCCTGGGCGTTGCTCGACTACGGGATCCGCTGCGTGATCTCAACCAGCTTTGCCGACATTTTCTACAACAACAGCTTCAAGAACGGATTGCTGCCGATCGTGGTCACGCCCGAGGAACTTGAGCAATTGCTGGACGACGCGTCGCGAGGCGCCAACGCAACGCTGACGGTCGATCTCGAGGCTCAGGAAATCCATGGGCCAGACGGCGGAATCATCACGTTTGAAATCGACGCTTTCAAAAAGCACTGCCTGCTCAACGGTCTCGACGAGATCGGCCTGACGATGGAAAACGACCACCTCATCGATCGGCACGAAGATCACATCGGCAACCATCGGCCCTGGCACTGAGGCCTGAGCGGCGAGACGGGAACCCATGCGTCAACTGATATCCAGCGGCTCTCCATTCGAAGAGGCGGCCGGCTACTCCCGCGCGGTGGTCCAGGGCGACTGGTGCTTCGTCGCCGGAACCACTGGATATGACTATGAGACCATGGTCATGCCGGAACGGGTCGAAGACCAGACGCGCAATGCCATGGCCACCATCGAAAAGACGCTGCAAGAGGCCGGTTTTTCGCTCTCCGATGTGGTGCGTGCGCAATATTATATCATCGATGCTTCCGATGCCGGTCGCGTTTTCCCCGTTCTGGGTGAAATCCTCGGCGACATCAGACCGGCCGCCACGATGCTGGTCAGCGGGCTGATCCGGCCGGAAATGCGAATTGAAATTGAGGTCACCGCCTTCAAGGGAGGCTGACCGTCTCACCCCCACAGACAAGGAAATCAACATGGCAACGCGCAAACTGCTGCTTCTGCCCGGCGACGGTATCGGCCCTGAGGCAATGGACGAGGTCCGCAAGATTATCGTCTACATGAACCAGGAGCTCTCGGCCGGGTTCGAAATCGAAGAAGGCCTGGTTGGCGGTTCGGCTTACGATTCTCACGGCAAGTCGATTTCGGAAGATCATATGGGCCTGGCCATGGACGCCGATGCCGTGCTGTTCGGTGCCGTCGGTGGACCGAAGTGGGATGGCGTACCCTATGACGTGCGTCCGGAAGCGGGCCTGTTGCGTCTGCGCAAGGACATGGAACTCTTTGCCAATCTGCGGCCGGCGATCTGCTATCCGGCACTTGCGTCCGCCTCCTCGCTGCGACCTGAACTGGTCGAAGGGCTCGATATTCTGATTGTGCGCGAGCTGACTGGCGGTGTCTATTTCGGCGAACCGAAGGAAATCATCGATCTCGGAAACGGACAGAAACGGGCGATCGACACGCAGGTCTACGACACCTACGAAATCGAACGCATTTCTGGCGTTGCCTTCGAACTGGCGCGCACCCGCGCCAACAAGGTGACGTCGATGGAAAAACGCAACGTCATGAAATCCGGCGTGCTCTGGAACGAGGTCGTAACGGCAACCCACGCCAACGGCTACCAGGATGTCGAGCTGGAACACATGCTGGCCGATGCGGGCGGCATGCAGCTTGTGCGTCAACCGAAACAGTTCGATGTCATCGTCACCGACAATCTGTTCGGCGACATGCTGTCGGATGTAGCCGCCATGCTGACCGGCTCCCTGGGCATGCTGCCGTCCGCGTCGCTCGGTGCACCGGATGAAAAGACCGGATCGCGGCGCGCGCTTTATGAACCTGTGCACGGTTCAGCGCCTGATATTGCCGGCCAGGGTGTTGCCAACCCGCTGGCGAAAATCGCCTCCTTCGCCATGTGCCTGCGCTATTCCTTCAACATGGTTGAGGAATCCGACCGTCTGGAAACGGCAATCGCCAATGTGCTCGGTCGCGGCATACGCACGCCCGATATCGCCGCCGAGGGAACGACAACGGTGAGCACAGGCGAAATGGGCGATGCGGTACTCGCGGAATTCCGGTCATTGATGGGTTAGCGGTTGCCGCTTAACATGGGCCGGAGAGGCTCGATTCATGGCAGAACCGGTAGAGCACGGCGGCGCGAAGCGCGACGGTGAGGGCCGCCTGCGGCGGCTGACACGGCCGGTCTACGAGCAGTTTCGCGCCAATGTGCAAGCCAACCGGCGGCTTCTGACGAACCGCCGGAATGTGCGTCCCGGCATTCCGCGGTTGCACGGGTGGCGTTACTTCATCATCATCGGCATGATTGTCGTCATGGCTGCGATCGTGCTGGATCAGCCCGTTGGCGCCTATCGGACGCAATGGCCTCCCGAGGTGATCCTCTGGGCCGCGCGATTGACCGATATCGGCAAGTCCGGCTGGATCCTGATACCGACAGGGATCTTTCTGGCTATCGGCTATGCCCTCAACTGGCAAAGGTTCAGCAGCCGGATGCGACTGCGGCTCGCAGTTTTCATGTCGGCGGCGGCCTATATCTTCCTGTCCGTGGGCGTTTCCGGTCTGATTGTCACGATCCTCAAGCGGTTGATCGGCCGGGCACGCCCGAAACATTTCGAGGAATTCGGCGCCTATTCCTTCCAACCGCTGTCCGATTACAGCTGGGCGAGTTTTCCCTCCGGACATTCGACGACGGCCGGAGCCCTGTTTGCCGCGATCGCCATTTATTTTCCGATTCTGCGCATTCCGGCCCTGCTTCTTGCCATCTGGCTTGGCTTTACCCGGGTGCTCGTCGGGGCGCATTATCCAAGCGATGTCGTCGCCGGTCTCGCCTTTGGAGCCTGGTACGCCTATTTCAGTGCGCTGGTCTTTGCCCGCTATGGCTTCATCTTCACCTATGATCCACAGGGTTGGCCGGTGCGGCGCCGCGGGGTCGATCTCCTGCGACTGTGGCGAAAGAGGCCCAAAGCCGGCAACCCGTCCTGACCAGCGCCAGTGAATTGCGATTGAGCATTGACTCTCAAGGAGCGGTCTGTAAAACGCCCGCTGAACAGGAAGAACCATGCCGTCGCGTATTCTACATGACCATCCCGCATTGAGTTCGGCAGCACGTGCCGGCTGCGGGTACGCATGCGCCTGTTCCGTCACGAAAACGGCCACGAAGACGACCAAAACGGTTTGATGTCTCTGGCCTGTCCGCCCTCTTCCCGGCACGGCCGGGGGCGAGGGACCCGCACCGGCCGGCGGGTTTAGACAGGAAGAGAGACAGGAGAACGGATCATGGGATTCAGAGTAGCGATTGCCGGCGCCACCGGAAATGTGGGCCGGGAAATGCTGGATATTCTGGCGGAACGCAATTTTCCCGCCGACGATGTGGTGGCGCTGGCCTCCAGCCGATCGGTGGGTAAGGACGTATCTTTCGGCGATTCCACACTGACGGTGAAGAACCTCGAGACGCATGATTTCTCGAATACCGATATCTGCCTGATGTCGGCTGGCGGTTCGGTATCGGAAAAATGGTCGCCGAAGATCGGCAGTCAGGGTTGCGTGGTCATCGACAATTCATCAGCCTGGCGCTACCACGCCGACGTGCCGCTGATCGTGCCGGAAGTCAACGCCGATGCGGTGGTCGACTTTACCAAGAAGAACATCATCGCCAATCCGAACTGTTCCACCGCCCAGCTGATGGTTGCGCTGAAGCCGCTGCATGACGCGGCGAAAATCAAGCGTATCGTCGTGTCCACCTACCAGTCGGTTTCCGGCAGCGGCAAGGATGCGATGGAAGAGCTGTTTGCCCAGACCAAGGCGGTGTTCGTGTCCGATCCGCCGGAAGTGCAGGTCTATCCGAAGCGCATTGCCTTCAACGTCATTCCCCATTGCGATGTCTTCATGGAAGACGGCTACACCAAGGAGGAATGGAAGGTGGTGGCGGAGACCAAGAAGATGCTCGATCCGTCGATCAAAGTGACCTGTACTGCCGTGCGCGTGCCGGTCTTCATCGGTCATTCGGAAGCCGTCAACATTGAGTTCGAGAACGAGATCAGCGCCGAGCAGGCCCGCAATGTCCTGCGCGAAGCGCCCGGTTGCCTCGTGGTCGACAAGCACGAGGATGGCGGCTATGTCACGCCGCTCGAATGTGCCGGCGAGGACGCCACGTTCATTTCGCGCATCCGTGAGGACGCAACCGTTGAAAACGGCCTCAACATCTGGGTCGTTTCCGACAATCTGCGCAAGGGCGCCGCTCTCAACGCCATCCAGATTGCCGAACTGTTGGTCGCCCGCGGGCTGATCAAGGCAAAGAGCCAGGCAGCCTGATCGGTTGTAGAAACCAAGTATGATTGAGCGGCCCGGTTGTACTGGGCCGCTTTTTTCTTGGCTGTTCTTAGAGCAAAGCCGGCTGAACGTCAGGACTACTCGATCGACGCAGAATTGAGTTCTGGCGGGACTGCCCCTACAATGCCGATATCGGGCAAAAGTGGAATCGATGGGGGTTTCCTGTGAAGATCGGTATGACAAAGATCGCAACGGCACTGTGCATAGGCCTGTTTGCAGCGACCACGCAGGCACAGGCCGCAAAGTGCGGCAACAATTCCTCCGGCTTCAAGCAATGGGTAGCCGACACCAAGAAGGAAGCGGCGCGCAAGGGCTTCAGCCAGCGGACGATCAATGCAACGCTGGGCAACGTGTCCTATCAGACCAAGACGATCCGTCTCGACCGAAACCAGTCGAGCTTCAGGCTTTCACTCAATCAGTTCATGAAAAAGCGCGGTGCCAATGGCATCGTGTCGCGCGGCAAAAGGCTGAAGAAGCAACACGCCAGGCTTTTCAACCGGATCGAGCAACGCTACGGCGTGCCACCGGGTGTGATTCTCGCCATATGGGGCATGGAAACGGGATTCGGCAGCTATACCGGCAATTCGGATACCATCTCGGCCCTGGCAACACTGGCCTATGACTGCCGCCGATCAGCCTTCTTCACCCGGGAATTTTATGCCGCACTGTCGATCATCCAGAGCGGTTCGCTGACACGCAATCAGATGCGCGGCGCAGCGCATGGCGAACTCGGCCACACGCAGTTCCTGCCCTCCTCCTACGTCAAGTTCGCCGTGGACGGTGATGGCAATGGCCGCCGTGACCTGCTGCGCTCGAAGACCGATGCGCTGATGTCGACGGCCAACTACCTGCGCGGTCACGGTTGGCGACGCGGTGCCGGCTATCAGAAGGGCCAGGCGAATTTCCGCGTGATCAAGAAATGGAACGCAGCCGGCGTCTACCAGCAGGCCATCGCGATCATTGCCTTGCGGATTGACAGCTAAACGTTAGCCGGATTCGTCATCAGTTCCGGCCGCGAAAAGTCGCCGGAGTTGGGATCCATGACCCACAGTTCGCCGCTGGAAATGTCAAACCAGGCGCCGTGAAGCTGCAGCTTTCCCTTGTCCTCGAGGATTTTGACGCAGGGGAAAGTCCGCAGATTGGCGATGGAATTGCGAATGGAGATACGCTCCAGCGCGGTTTGCCTCTCACCGCTGGTCAGCAGCGTGCTATCCTGGATTTCCTTGGCCACCGGCGCCAGAAGGCTCATCCAGCGACCGATGAAATCGCCGGGTGACAGTGGCTCGGCAGCGGGATCGAGGGCGGCTGAAATACCGCCGCAGCGGCCATGCCCCATCACAACGACATGCTTGACGCGCAACGACTGGACGGCGAATTCCAGTGCCGCCGAGGTGGAATGGTACTCACCGTCGGGGGCATAGGGCGGCACCAGATTGGCGACATTGCGTATGACGAACAGTTCGCCCGGACCAGCGTTGAAGATGGTTTCCGGCGCAGCGCGTGAATCGCAACAGGCGATGATCAGTGTCGTCGGTTTCTGGCCGGTTTCGGCCAACGCCCGGTAGCGTGCGCTTTCCTCAGCATAGCGTCCGCTCATGAAGCGGCTGTAGCCTTGCAGCAGAATGTCGGGGAATTCAGTCATGGCAGTCTCGTCAGTCGATTGAGGCCCTTGGTTTGCGATCGGTCAGCCGGCGCATCTGCACCATTGCAAAGGGGCGCGCGAGGCTTGCGGCTTCGCTTTCGATCGCCAATTCGTCGGTGCCGCGCTTTGCCGTTCGTGCGACGATTTCGAACACCGAAGCCGTGGTGTCCTGCAGCGCTTTCTCGTCGTCGCGACCATTCAGAATGTGGGACAGGAAGGTCGCCGCGGTCAAATCGCCGGTGCCGTTGGGCGGATCCGGGATCTCGCGATGCTCGGCCATCAGGGCCTGACCGCGCGATACCAGGATGTTGCCGATGGAACCGGCCATCATGGCTGGCGAAGATGTCACAAGAACCCGGTCGGGGCCCAATGCTAAAGCCGCTTTGATAATGGCCGAGCTGCTGTCGGCCGGAAGGCCGGTCAACCACTCGAGCTCAAAGCGGTTGGGCGTGGCGATAGAGGCGCGCGGAATCAAGGTGTCACGTACCGCCTCTGCTGTCTCCTGGGAGACATAGAGGCTGCCGTGGTCGCCAATCACCGGATCGCAGGCATAGATCGCCTGCGGATTGCTTTCACGTATCCTGTCAACCAGTCGGCCGATGTCAGCCGCCTGTTCGGGCCGTCCGAGAAATCCGGAAAGCACGCCCTCGATCTCTGCAAGCCAGGGAGCACGGCAGAGATCGTCGATGATCGCCGAGAAATCCTCCGGCGGCATCATCGATCGCGTCGCGGGTCCATGACCGAGGTGCCAGGGCAAGATTACGGTTGGAAGGGCCCAGACCGGATGGCCGAGCATCTCGAGGGCAAAGACCGCAGCGCGGTTGCCGACGGAACCCCGAACGACGTGGCTCGATATCACAAGAACAGGGCCTGCGGCTGGATTGTCTGGTGGTGTGCTCATGCGGCTGTCTTAATGGCGTGTTGTCGAATTGACCAGTCGGATTGATACCTTTCGGTGAATGACCACGATTGCTCCGTGTTTGCCGCAGAGGCGTTTTCCTTTGTCGGCACATTCGATATGCTCCCTGCGAGTGAATCGGGGATGACAGGCATGAGCGCCAACATCGCACGGGGACGCAATCCGGGAGTGGTGATCGCCGCTCTTTTCAGCCTGTTGCTGCTGTCCGGCTGCGGCATCAATGCCATTCCGACCTACGAGGAACAGGCCAAGGCGGCGTGGAGCCAGGTGCTCAACCAGTATCAGCGGCGTGCCGATCTGATCCCGAACCTGATCGAAACGGTCAAGGGATTTGCGGCGCAGGAAAAGGATGTGCTGACCTCGGTGGTCGACGCCCGCGCCAAGGCGACATCGGTGCAGCTTCCCGCCGATGTGCTGACCGATCCAACGGCCTTCGAACAGTTTCAGGCGAACCAGTCGGCGATCAGTTCGGCGCTGACACGACTGCTTGCGGTGTCGGAGAGTTATCCGGACCTTAAATCCAACCAGAATTTTCTGGCACTGCAGTCGCAGCTGGAGGGCACGGAAAACCGAATAGCCGTGGCGCGGCGCGACTATATCGAAGCGGTGCGGCGCTACAATACCGAGCTCAAGACTTTCCCGGGACGCTGGTGGGCCTCGTGGTTCTATCCGGAGGCCAAACCCATGCAGACCTTTACCATCGACAGCGACGCACGTGCTCTCCCACAGGTCAAATTTGACGATTAGCCGGAGTCCTTTTGGCCATTTAACTGTCAGCGGTTTCGCGTCGCTGATCGCGGTCCTCGCGTTATTCGCGCTGGGGTCCGCATGGGCACAGGAGCTGCCATCGCTTTCGGGGCGGGTCGTCGATCGCGCCGGTATCTTGTCAATCGAGGTGGAGAGCGCCCTAACGGCAGCTCTGGCGAGCCATGAACAGGCCTCGTCAGATCAAGTGGTCGTCGCGACCATCGACACGACAGACGGTGAATCGATCGAATCCTACGCCAACCGCCTGTTCCGGCACTGGGGCTTGGGTCAGGCGGAGGAAAACAATGGGGTTTTGCTGCTTGTCGCCGTCGATGACCGCAAAATGCGCATCGAGGTCGGATACGGGCTCGAGGGCACCCTCACGGATGTGCTCGCCAAGCTGATCATCGACGCTACGATCGTTCCGCATTTCCGCGACGGCGATTTCGAGGGTGGCATTCGCGCCGGAGCGGATGACATCATTGCGGTTCTTTCGGGAGATTCCGCCGAGTTGCAGGCACGGGCAGAGCGCAATACAGACCGGTGGGATAGCAGTCTCATTGGGCGGTTCGTGTTCCTTGCGGTGTTTGCTGCAATCTTCGTCGGTACCTTCGGATTTGCCGTTCTGGCGCGAATCTTCGGTCGCAAGATCGCGCCTGGCCGCTATCGATGGCTGGGCATGGACATCACCTATGGAGGCAGCTCCTCGTCATCGGGATCATCCGGTTGGAGCGGCGGCTCTGGTGGCGGATTCTCAGGCGGCGGCGGGTCGTCAGGCGGAGGAGGCGCGTCAGGCGGATGGTGATCTTGAGCCAATCTGAGCATGCGCGCGTGGCCGAAGTGATCCGGCAGGCGGAACGCAATACAAGCGGCGAGATCTTCTGCGTGCTGTGCCGGTCAAGCGACGATTATTTCCTGCCGGCCGGCTTCGTGTTGGCCTGCATGTCAATCCTGTCGACCGTGCTGGTGGGGGTGTACGCCCATATGATGTGGATCGACCTTGACGCACTGACCCTCCTGGCTTGCCAGATCGCGGCCCTGGCCCTCGGGCTTGCCATCATAAAGATAAAGCCCGGCCTCAGGCCATGGCTGTTGCCGAAGAGCCTTTGCTATCGGCGCGCCCACGGCAATGCGGTTCGCCAGTTCCTGGCCCACAATATCCATGCCACAGAGGACAGAACGGGGATATTGATATTCGTTTCGCTGGCGGAACGGTATGCGGAAATCATCGCCGATACGGGGATATCCGAGAAGGTCGGGCAGGATGAATGGAACACGATTGTCGGCTCCATGACCGAAAAGATTGCCGCGGGACAGATCGCTGATGCGCTGGAGGGTGCAGCGGAGCGGGCGGGTGTCTTGCTGGCGGAACACTTTCCGCCAAGCGATGACACCCGCAATGAATTGTCCGACCATGTGGTGGAATTTTAGCCGGCTTCCTAACGTGCCATCCCGTGATACTCAGTGTTGGGCTGCATCTCGGTCGCGGCCGCCATCCGGTTCGACATGTTGAAAAAGGAAGCCGTCGCGGCGATGTCCCAGATATCGCGATCGCTGAAACCGGCTTTTCTCAATGCCTCCCGGTCTTCTTCGACAATACGATCCGGTGTTTCCGTCAATTTGACCGCGAAGTCGAGCATCGCGCGTTGACGCGTGTCGAGATCGGCGACGCGGTAATTCATGGCGATCTGCTCTCCGAGAGCCGGGTTGCCGGACAGCTGCCGCACGGCGGCGCCGTGGGCGGCAAGGCAATAGTAACAGTGATTGACCGAGGAAACGGCGACGGCGATCATCTCCCGCTCCAGTTTGCTTAAGCCGGAGTCGCCAAGCATGAGATCATTGTAGAACATCGAGAATGCCTGCAGCTTGGCTTCATCGAAGGCATAGGCAAGCAGGACATTGGGTATCATGCCCAGTTTTTCCTGGCATTTGTCGAAATAGGCTTTCGTATCAGGGCTCAGATCCGCCATTGCGGGCATGTCCAACGCCGTGACCGCCGGCTCTTTCTTGCTCATAGTTTGAACTCCGGTGAAATTTGCTTTGCCAGTGCATTATTGCATCGCTTCCCGTCACAGTTCTGCTACCATCCGTCGATGGGCGTGGGCAATGCCGGCGCCCGGATTGCACAGACTCAGGGAGAGAGTAATGGGCGTGCGCCGTCACCCGAAGCGAGACAAACACATCGCCAGAGTGGCGGATATCCTCAAGAAGGAGAAACGGCCGGCGATCGATCCGGACATCCTTTTCGGGCGTGTGAGTGCCGATGACGTGGTCACGTTTCGCCCTGATGCCTTGGCGGCGGCCGCCGCCGACGCCCATCGCCAACTGATGGGATGGGACGGCAAGGGCGCGCTCGTCAATGTCGAGACCGTCGAAGGGATCGATGTCGCCGGGCGACCGGTGACGCTGGTGAGCATCATCGACCGCAACATGCCGTTCCTGTTCGATTCGGTCATGGCGGAGATTTCCACCTCGCATCGCGACACCTTCCTTGCAGCACATCCAATCCTCTCGGTCAGCCATGGCAAGGGCGGCAAGGTCGAGGATGTGGTGCTTTATGTCGCCGGTGAAAGCGACGAGGACTGGTCCAAGGTCAGCCTCATCCAGGTGTACCTGCCCAACATTTCCGCGGCAGCGATGGGTGAGCTCAAGGATTGCCTGCTCAAGGTTCTCGATCAGGTGCACCGCGCGGTGGTCGACTGGCGCGGCATGCTCGAAAAGCTCGACGGTGTCATCGACGAACTGGAAGCGTCCAGCGCGTTCCACCATGTCGCCGAGCGCGACGAAGCGCTGGCCTTTCTGTCGTGGCTGCGCGACGACAATTTCACCTTTCTCGGTATGCGTGAATATCACTATGCCGGGACCGGCAAGGAGGCGCGGGTCGAACGCGCCGAAGATACCGGCCTCGGTATTCTGTCCGACCCCAATGTCCGGGTGCTGAGGCGGGGCACCGATCATGTGACGACGACCCCGGAACTGCTCGCCTTTCTGCAAGGGCCCGACGCACTCATCGTTACGAAGGCCAATGTGCGTTCGCTCGTGCATCGGCGCGCCTACATGGATTACATCGGCGTCAAGCGTTACGACGAAAGCGGCCGGGTCACCGGCGAACTCCGGATCGTCGGCCTGTTCACCTCGACGGCCTATACCCGGTCGGTCACCCGCATTCCGCTGCTGCGCTCCAAGGCCGACGCGGTCATTGCCAGTTTCGGCTTCGATTCGGAAAGCCACTCGGGCAAGGTGCTGCTGAACGCCCTGGAAAGCTATCCGCGCGACGAGCTGTTCCAGGTCGATGTGCCGATGCTCGCCGGCTTTTGCGAACAGATCATGGAGCTCAACGACCGGCCGCGCGTTCGGGTGTTGCCGCGCATCGATCGATTCGACCGCTTCGTCTCCGTGATGGTCTACGTTCCGCGCGACCAATACAATTCCGATGCCCGCGAGCGCATCGGCGCTTATCTCAAGGATGTCTTCGACGCCCGGCTCTCGGCCTATTATCCGGCCTTCCCGGAAGGCGGCGTTGCCCGCGTCCATTTCGTGCTCGGTCGTTCAACCGGCAAGACGCCGCGTGTGAACCAGGAAACGCTGGAAAACTCGGTGCGCACGATCGTCACGCGCTGGGAAGACCGTTTTGCGACCCTGGCTGGGGTGGAGGCCCTGTCACTTCATACGTCCGATGCCTATCGCGATTACTTTACGCCGGAGGAAGCGGTCGAAGATCTCGCCAACTTTCTGACTTGCAGTGACGACAATCCGATCAATATCGATTTTTACCAGCGCGACGGAGAGGCAAGCGATCACCTGTCTTTGAAGATCTTCCACCTGGACGAACCGGTCGAACTGTCACGACGGGTGCCGCTGCTTGAAAACCTGGGTTTCAACGTCATCAGCGAGCAGACTTTCGATCTGTCGATTGGTGCCGATGTGACGGAAACCCGCAAGGTTGTGCTGCACAACATGGAACTGGTGCACCGCGAGGGCATGGCGGTGGATCTGGCGCTGCTCGTGCACATGCTCGACGAGGCGTTTCTGTCGACCTGGCACAGTCGCATCGACAATGACAGTTTCAACCGGCTGGTCATCAATGCCGGCCTGACGGCACGTGAGGTCGTCGTCATGCGTGCCTATGCGCGCTATCTGCGGCAGGCCGGCATTACCTACTCGCAGGGCTACATTGCCGGTACGCTCAACCGCTATCCGGACATTGCCGCGTCCATCTTCCGGCTGTTCCGCAGCCGGTTCGATCTGAAGGTACGTGGCAAGAAGTCGGAACTCGATTCAGAAAGGATCATCGCCGATATCGAGGAAGAGCTGACCCGTGTACCAAGTCTCGACGATGACCGTATCCTGCGGCGATACGTCAATGCCATCATGGCGACGGTGCGGACCAACTATCACCAGCGGCAGGATGACGGGTCGCCGCGCGAGTCACTGGCCTTCAAACTCGATCCGCGAGCACTGGATGGCATTCCCGAGCCGCGCCCTTTCCGCGAGATCTTTGTCTACGGGTCCGAAGTGGAAGGCGTTCATCTGCGCTTCGGGCCGATCGCCCGAGGCGGTCTCCGCTGGTCCGACCGGGCGCAGGATTACCGCACCGAGGTGCTGGGGCTCGTCAAAGCGCAGCAAGTCAAGAATGCCGTGATCGTTCCGGTCGGGTCCAAGGGCGGATTCTATCCGAAAAAACTGCCGGCGGGCGGCAACCGTGACGACGTCTTCGCCGCTGGCCGCGAAGCCTACAAGACCTTTATCTCGTCTTTGCTGTCGGTGACCGACAACATCGTCGACGATAAGATCGTTCGGCCAGGTCGCACGGTCTGCCATGACGGTGAAGATCCCTATTTTGTGGTTGCTGCCGACAAAGGCACGGCCACGTTCTCCGACACGGCCAATGCCATCAGCCAGGCGCATCACTTCTGGCTCGACGATGCTTTTGCGTCGGGCGGTTCAGCCGGCTACGACCACAAGAAGATGGGAATTACCGCGCGCGGCGCCTGGGAGGCGGTGGAGCGCCATTTCCGCGAAATGGACATCGACATCCAGAAAACGGAATTCAAGGTGGTTGGCGTCGGCGACATGTCCGGCGACGTGTTCGGCAATGGCATGCTTCTGTCGCCGAAGATACAGCTGGTGGCGGCGTTCGACCATCGCGACATCTTCATCGATCCCGATCCGGACTGCGCGTCCAGCTTCAAGGAGCGCAAACGCATGTTCAATCTCGGCCGCTCCAGCTGGCAGGACTACGATCGCTCCAAACTGTCGAAGGGCGGCATGATCATCCCGCGCAGCGAGAAGTCGGTGACCCTGACGGCGGAGGCCGCCAAGGCCATCGGCTTCAAGCATGCCAAGGCAACACCGTTCGAGATCCTGACGGCAATCCTCAAGGCGGACGTGGATCTGCTTTGGTTTGGCGGGATCGGCACCTACGTCAAGGCCGCCGGTGAAAGCGATGACGAGGTCGGTGATCGGACCAACGATTCCATCCGCATCACCGCGAGCGAAGTGGGTGCCAAGGTCATTGGCGAGGGCGCCAATCTCGGCGTCACCCAGCTTGGTCGCATCGAATACAATCAGCACGGCGGCCGCTGCAATTCGGACGCCATCGACAACTCCGCCGGGGTCAACTCTTCAGACGTCGAGGTCAATATCAAGATCGCGCTGGCAACGGCGATGCGCGATGAGCGGCTGACGCTCGCCAATCGCAACAAACTGCTGGAGTCGATGACCGACGAAGTGGCCGCGCTGGTATTGCGCAACAACTACCTGCAGACGCTGGCGATTTCACTCGTCGACAGACGCAGCGCTCGCGCCACCGGCGATCTCGTGCGGATGATGAACCGGCTGGAGGCGGAAGGCCATCTCGACCGCGAGGTCGAGGAGCTGCCGGACGACACAACGTTGGCCGAGCGGCTGGCCGCCAACAAGCCGCTCACGCGGGCGGAAATCGGCGTGCTCCTGTCCTACGCCAAGATCGTTCTTTTCGACGATCTGACCAGCAGCGAGCTGCTCGACGATCCTTATTTCGAGCGCGAGTTGATCGACTATTTCCCCAAACGCATGCATCGCCAGCACGGGGCCGATATCAAGGGGCACCGGTTGCGCCGCGAGATTATCGGTACATTGCTGGCTAACGATGCGATCAACCGCGGCAGCCCGATCTATGTCAGCCGCCTGGTCGATGCCACCGGCATGCTGCCGGCCGACATCGTCAAGGCCTATGTCATGATCCGCGACGGTCTCGGTCTGCCGGAGCTCTACGATGAAATCGATGCACTCGACAACAAGGTTCCCGGCGATTTTCAGAACGAGCTTTATGCCGGCATGGGTCACGTCGTTCAGGCGGTCTCACGCTGGGCGCTGAAAACCGGTGTCAACCGCCAGCCGATCGGCGAAACGGTCAAGGCCATGCAGAAGGCGGTCGGCTCACTCGAGGCGACGCTGCCGTCGCTGCTGCCGGAATTCATGAAGGAAGAGACGGAGATGTGGTACCAGCGCTCGGTGGACAACGGTGTGCCGCGCAAGCTGGCGCGGCGCCTGTGCCAACTGCCGGCGCTGTCTCTGCTGCCGGAGATCATGCAGGTTTCTCAGAATGCCAAGGCGGACCTGAAAAAGACCGCTCAGGTTTTCTTTGCTGTCGGTGACTTGTTCCGCATCGGCCGCATCGATCTGGCGGCGCACCGTGCCAACATCTCCGATTATTACGAGGCGCTCGCTGTCGCACGTTGCCTTGATGAGATCGGCGCGGCGCGGCGTTCCATCACCCAGGCAGCGCTTGAGCGGTTCGGCAAACAGAAGGATCCGATTGCTGCATGGCACGACGATGATCGGGTGCGTGTCGACCGGGCACATGAGCGTGTCAGCGCCCTTATCGAAAGCGGTGAAATCAGCGTCGCCCGGCTGACGGTTGCTGCCGGCATGATGACGGATGTGGCGCGGGGACGAGCTTGACCCTACCGTTGATTGAGGGGAGCAAAGGCCGATGACGGACCAGACCATGGATGGAGGCGATAGCCGCCCGGTCGACCGAAAGGGAGTCATCGGCTGGATGATGTTCGACTGGGCGACCCAGCCGTTCCACACGTTGATCATCACGTTTGTCTTTGCGCCCTACTTCGTGGCACACGTGGCTGAAAACGCTGTACGTGGTCAAGAGATCTGGGCGGTGGCTGTCGGCGTTGGAGGTGTTGCGATTGCGTTAATGGCACCGGTACTCGGTGCGATTGCCGACACGACGGGTCCTCGCAAACCCTGGATCTTGGCCTTTTCAATGCTTGGCGTGGTCGGTTGCTGGCTGCTCTGGTTCGCGGAGCCTGGCGGCGGTGACATGTGGCTTGTGATTTTCGCACTGATTCTAGGGCTGTTCGGCATGGAATTTGCCGCGGTCTTCAACAATGCGATGATGCCTGATCTGGTACCGCGCTCCCGGCTCGGCCGCCTATCAGGCTCAGCTTGGGCACTGGGCTACATCGGAGGAATCGTATCACTCGTCATTGTCTTGGGTTTTCTCGCTGCGCAGCCTTCAACGGGAAAGACACTTTTGGGGTTCACGCCGCTCTTCGGCCTGGACGCCGCGACTTACCAGGGTGATCGCGCATCCGGACCGTTGTCGGCACTCTGGTATGTTGTTTTTGTTCTGCCGATGTTTCTGTTCACTCCGGACGTTCATCGACGCCGTGTATCACATGGTGCAATAAAACGAGGACTGCAACAGCTAGGCAAGACGCTGGAGCAGCTCCCCGAACAGCGCAGCTTCTTCAGTTTCCTGATCTCAAGCCTGTTTTATCGGGACGCGCTTAATGCTCTTTACTCGTTCGGTGGAATCTACGCCGCAGGCGTCCTCAAATGGTCGACGATACAGATCGGTATCTTTGGAATTCTGGCCGCAACCGTGGGAGTGCTTGGCGCTTGGGCTGGCGGGCAAATCGACGATAGATTTGGGCCCAAGTCTGTTGTCAGCACGAGTATCGTCGTTCTGACCTTATGCTGCCTGCTAGTTGTCTCCACGGCACCAGGGGAAGTGCTGTTCATCTCGGTTGGAACCGAATCTGATCTGCCCAACATTACGTTCTATATAGCTGGATGTCTGATTGGTGCCGCCGGGGGAGCCTTGCAAGCTGCGTCGCGGACACTTTTGGTAGATCAAGCACAACCCGGTCAGGTGACAGAAGCTTTCGGGCTCTATGCACTTTCCGGCAAAGCAACTGCCTTTATTGGTCCGCTTCTTATCGGGGCTGCAACTTGGATATTCGACAGTCAAAGGTTGGGGGTTACACCAATCATCGTTCTGTTCGCCGCTGGCATCTTTCTGCTTCCGCGCATCAAGAGTGCCCACGACGCGCGGCCCTGACGGCTGCCACTGCAACTGATCTCAGTGCCTGAAGTGCCGCATGCCGGTGAAGACCATGGCGATGCCAGCCTCATCGGCTGCCTTGATCACCTCGTCGTCGCGCATCGAACCGCCCGGTTGGATGACGGCGGTGGCGCCGGCCTCGATGGCCGATATCAGCCCGTCGGCAAAGGGGAAGAAGGCGTCCGAGGCGACAACGGATCCGCGGGTCAGCGGTTCTGCCAGGCCAAGCGCCTCGGCGGCATCTTCTGCCTTTCGGGCGGCGATGCGCGACGAGTCGATGCGGCTCATTTGGCCGGCGCCAATGCCCACGGTGGCACCGTCGCGGCAATAGACGATGGCGTTCGACTTGACGTGTTTGGCGACGCGAAACGCGAATTTCAGATCGTTCATCTCTGCATCGCTCGGTGTTCGAGCCGTCACGCATTTCACCTCGATATCGTCGATGCAGCCATTGTCGCGTGACTGCACCAGCATGCCGCCGGCGACGGTTTTGGCCGACAGGCCGGGCGCACGCGGATCGGCAAGGCCCCCGGTGGACAGGAGGCGCAGGTTCTTCTTTTCGGCGATCACAGCGCGCGCCGCGTCCGAGACGTCCGGTGCAATGATGACCTCGGTGAAGATCTTGACGATTTCACGGGCCGCTGCTTCGTCGAGTGTGCGGTTGAAGGCAACGATCCCGCCGAATGCCGAGACCGGGTCGCAGGCAAGGGCTGCTTCATAGGCTGATTTCAGGCTGTCTCCCACGGCAACACCACAAGGATTGGCGTGCTTGATGATGGCGCAGGCCGATGCATCCTCCGGGGCAAATTCGCTGACCAGTTCGAACGCGGCATCGGTATCGTTGATGTTGTTGTAGGAAAGCTGTTTGCCCTGATGCAAAACAGCGCTCGCCACCCCTGGTCGCGGATCGCCCGAGACATAGAATCCGGCGGTCTGATGCGGGTTCTCACCATAGCGCATGACATCCCGAAGCGAGCCCGCAAGAATGCGTCTTTCGGGAGTTGCTTGCTTTAATTCGTCGGCGAACCATCCGGCAATGGCGGCGTCATAAGACGCGGTTCTCGCATAGGCTCGAGCCGCCATGGATTTCCGAAAAGCCAGACTTAGCTGGCCGTTACCGGAATCGAGTTCCTCACCCAGCGCCGCGTAATCTGCGACGTTCGTGATCACGGTGACATAAGCATGGTTCTTGGCCGCTGCGCGGATCATCGCCGGTCCGCCGATGTCGATGTTCTCGACCGTCGTGTCATAGTCGCCACCCGCTGCCCGCACCGCCTCGAAGGGGTAGAGATCGATCACGGCGATATCGATCGGTTCGATCGCATTGTCCTGCATGGCAGCGGCATGGTCGGCATCGTCGCGGATCGCCAGCAGCCCGCCATGCACGCCCGGATGCAGGGTTTTGACCCGTCCGTCCATGATCTCCGGAAAGCCGGTCAGGTCGGAGACATCACGCACCGCAAGGCCGGCATCAGCGAGTTTTTTGGCGGTTCCTCCGGTCGATACGAGTTCAATCCCGTGGCTTGCCAGTTTCTCGGCGAGCGGCACCAGGCCTGATTTGTCGGAGACGGACAGCAGGGCTCGGCGGGGCCGAACGAGATCCGGCGCCGGGATGTGTTTGGACGAAACGGCCATAGCAACGATCCTTCAAGGGGAAACCGTCGTTCGCGTAGCATAGTGCAGCGCAATAATGAACCGTCCGCGCACTGTTCGAGGTGGGTTCGGGGCGGGTATCCCCGGCTTGTGGATCAGGATGTTATTTCCGGGTCTTCGGAACCGAGCGGACAAAGGTCCAGGCGATTTCCGATTTCTGCGAAATCACCATGTTGACGACGATCTGCGCCGACCGGCGCGGCCCGGCGAGATCGGCAAAGAAAATGTCTTCCTCGATCTCCGCATCGACATCGGGCGAATAGAAAGTCCAGAACTCGCCATCGCTTGCGGTCAGGACGAGGTCGTTGTTCTTGTCGCGGGACAGCTGGATTTTTGGATGAATATGGAAACGGATCGCAGCCTGGGTGTCGCGGGCGATCGACAGGTCGTAGCGCGATGATTTGGCCAATCGGTCGCGGCCGGACAGAACATTGCCTTCTGCACTCAGCTGCAGGGTGCGCTCATGCACCAGCCCGAAGCGTTCGGCGAAACCGTCATGTTTGGCGACAAAACCCTGGCGGCCGGAATCGTCATCGCGGCGCTCGACGTCGACATTGGCCGGGCCTGAAACGATGACCGGGCCCAGATAGGAAGAGTTGGAAATCGTTGCCGATGAGGTGTCGGCAACCGTCAATGTCGTGTGGGCGGCGGTGGTGCGCGCCAGCTTGGCATAGCTTGGCTGGAAATAGGCCGGGGCGCCGCAATTGACAATAAAGCGGTTGCGGCCGCACGACATTTCGAAGGAGAGGCAGCCGGCATGGGCGGTGGCCGACAGTTCTCCCGGAGGTGGCGGCCCGGTATCGGCAAGCACGATGGTCTTGCGGTTGGCCAACCGCTGATACTTCATCTGCGGCGTCAGTTTAAGCGGCTCGCCACCGGCTTCGTCATAGCGCAGGACCGATAGAAGCCGGTCGGCCGGTTGCGCCGTTGCGCCGTTGAACAGCGCCAGCGTGCCGTCGGTATGGCGGAAGAAGCGCAGCGCCTGGAACATGCGGTCGATACTGGGTACCAGCCCCTTGGGCGGCGTGTGACCGAGATTGAGGTAGGTCTGGCGCAACGGCAACAGGTCGGCCAGCAAGGTCATGTTGACCTGCGGATTGCGCGACACGTGGCCGCCATCGGGCAGGATCTGTTTTTCCAGTTCGATGTCGAGGTTGCGCGCCGCAACCTTGATGGCGGACGGGCTGGCCGGCGTTGCCAGCGTCGTCATGGCCAGAGCCATGTAAACCCGGAACCGCGACTCCCCTTCGCGCATAACAGGGGCCATGCGGCGCAGGTAACGGTTCTGCTGGGCGATGCTGCGAATGAACCGCTTGTAGAAGCCACGATCCTGGTTCTTCAGAATGATCGGCGAGTGCGAGAGCCACGCCAGAAGGCGCTGGGCGGTCACGTCCGGCTGCCAGGCAATGCCGACCTTGCTTTTGCCCCAGGTGTTGATCCAGTCTTCGGTGAGTTGACGGGCATCGGCGAAGGCTTCGTCGGTCTCCGCGGCGCGCAGGTGGCGCAGCCAGCGGAAACTGTGAAGCGATTCCTCGAACCCCTCTGACGGCCCCACCATCAGGAAAGGAGACTGTCCTTCGGTCTCAAGCACCCGGCCTGCCAGCGGAAACCGACCGGTGTGGATTTCATGGGCAATATAGGGGTCTGCAATGCGCAGATCGGTCGGTGCGACGATGAGCCGGTCGGGCACTTTGCCGAAAATACGCCAGGCGGCAATACGGCCGATCGACAGCCGGCGCGTTATGCGTCGTCCGGTTTCACGCAGATAAAGCGGCACGACGTGCCGAAACTGAGTCAATGCTGCCGCCAAACCCTATCCCCGTACTCCCCGTGAAGGGGCGCCCGTCCGTCTATACCATAAGACTATTTCGTCGACAGGGTAAATGAATGCCAACTATTTGTCCTGATTGTCCATAACTATCAGGACACTGGCATAGAAGCCATCAAGGCCGGAAAACCGCGGATCATCCGCCGGCAGCATGGCCGGTGTGGTGCGAATGTCGCCTTGCGGTGTCACCGCTGCTTCGAGTCCCGGCCATGCGTCCGGCGCAATGGCCCGCCTTTCGACGTCCGGGCGTTCCTGAAGCAGTTCCGCGACAAGATCTTCACCCTCAGCCGGGTCAAGTGAGCAATTGGAGAAAACCACGGTTCCGCCGGGTCGGACCAGCGACAGTGCCCGGCGCAGCATGCGCGCCTGCAGGTCGGCCAGTTTGGCCACGTCTTCAGGGCCCTTTGTCCAGGGGATGTCAGGGTGTCTTCTGACCGTGCCGGTCGACGAACACGGCGCATCAAGCAGAACGCCGTCGAACAGGTTGGTCGGTTGCCAGTCCAGCAGATTGCCCTGGCAGATCTCGACTTCGAGCTGCAGGCGCTGCAGATTCTGTTCCAGCCGCTTCAGCCGGTTGGCGGACAGGTCGAGCGCCGTGACCCTTGCTCCGGCTGCCGCAAGCTGTGCGGTCTTGCCGCCCGGCGCGGCGCACAGATCGGCAATAGCCTGTCCCGCCACGTCGCCGAAGAGCTTGGCCGGAATTGCCGCCGCGGCGTCCTGCACCCACCAGGCGCCTTCCGAGAAACCCGGCAGCTCCGTGACAGGTCCGTCGGGGCCAACAAGACGCACACTGCCAGTCGGCAGGACCGTGCCGCCAAGCCGTTCGGCCCAGCCAGGTGGATCCGCCTTGACGGTCAGGTCGAGAGGCGCCGGTGTGGCGTGTGCCCGCAAGATTCCGTCCGTCGCATCGCCATAAACCGCGTGAAGTCGGTCAGCGAACCAGGCGGGGGCGTTGACTGTATTGGCTTCGAGCTCCGGCAATCGGGTGGTTTTTTCACGGCTCATGCGACGCAGAACAGCATTGACCAGCGGCGCAAAGCGGCGATTGCGCGGATCGCCACGGGCTTGCTCAACGGCAAGATCGACGGCCGCGCGGTCCGGCGTGCCGAGATAGAGGATCTGTGCCGCGGCAACCGTCAGCACATGGACGAGTGCGCGGGCTCCTTCCGGTAATGGCCGCTCCACCAGCTTCGCCAGAAAGGCCTCGATCACCGGCAAGTGGCGTAGCGAGGCCAGGATGATGGCTCGCGTCAGTGCCTGGTCTGCCGGTGAGAGATCCCGATAGGCCCGGTTGCCGTTGGTGGGATCCAGCATTCCGTCAAGCGATGTCTGCCGGTCGACGACAGCCGCCAGAATGCGTGCTGCGACACGCCGCGGCGCCAGTCCGGGCTTATCTCCGTCATGCGAGGAAGGCTGCGATGTCTTTGAGGCCGCGCGGCTGCGGCTCAAGACCAGGGCCCCTTTGGTGTCCGGCGACCGCCGGGATTGCGGCCCCAGGGTCCATTGGTGTCCGGATCGGCGGTTCTCTCAGGAGCCCGGGGTGACCGGGGTTCTTGACGTGCCCGAGGCGCCGGCGTGTCGGACTGGCCCCACTCGGCGGCCATCTGATGCAGGGCGGCAACGCGGTTTTCAGTCGCCGGGTGGGTCGAGAATAGCCCATCCATGCGCTGGCCGGCCAACGGGTTGATGATGAACATATGGGCCGTTGCGGGGTTGCGCTCAGCGTCTTCGTTGACGACGCGGCGCCCGCCACCGGCGATCTTTTCGAGCGCCGATGCAAGCCACATCGGGTTGCCGCAGATTTCGGCACCACCGCGATCGGCGGAGTATTCGCGAGTGCGGCTGATCGCCATCTGCACCAGACCGGCCGCCAACGGCGCCAGGATCATGGCGGCCAGAACACCGACAATGCCGAGCGGATTGTTGCGTGCGCCACGGAAGAAGAAGGCAAAATTGGCGAGCATCGTGATGGCGCCGGCAAGTGTTGCCGTGATCGTCATGGTCAGGGTGTCGCGATGTTTCACATGCGCAAGCTCATGCGCCATGACACCTGCGACTTCTTCGTGGCTCAACCGGTGCAACAGCCCGGTGGTCGCCGCGACGGCGGCATTTTCCGGATTACGACCCGTGGCGAAGGCGTTGGGCTGATCGTTGTTGATCAGATAGACCTTCGGCATGGGCAGGTCGGCGCGTTCCGCCAACTGCTTGACGATGCCATAATATTCCGGGGCGGATTGGGCATTCACCTCGACAGCATGGTGCATCCGGAGCACCATCTTGTCGGCGTTCCAGTAGGAAAACAGGTTCATTCCGGCCGCAATAGCAAGGGCAATCATCATGCCGCCTGTTCCGCCGATCATATATCCGATCGCCATGAACAAAGCGGTCATGAAGGCCAGCAGCATTGCGGTTCGCACCATATTCATGGCATGCACTCCAATGCGGGGTCCTTTGCCCTATATGATGGGGTGTGCGGGAGCGGAGTTCAATGCGTCAGGAAGAGCAATCGAACAAGACCAACGAGGCCTTGAACCAGCCTGGCCCGACGCCGGAAACGGCGAGCGAGGAAAAGCCTGATACGCGGCGTTTCGAAGACCTTCCTCCAGCTGCTCAGCGCGCCCTGAAAGAGGCCCAGGCCCGGCGGGAAAAACAGGATGACCATGCCGGTCAGCCGGCCGAAGTCGGTGGCCGCGGCGGCAAGGATCCATCGCGTTACGGAGACTGGGAGATCGATGGCCGGGCCGTCGATTTTTAACGGCAGACTTAAGTCTCCATTAAGCGTCTTGGCAAAAGCAAGGCGTTATTCAGCCTATTTCGCAGCCGGTTAACTTTCGTTCAAGGCTGTCTTTTCATAGTCTCGGATGCAGAACCGCCCCGGATGGCATCGGGGTCGTGGTGACCGGACTGCACCGTTTTCTGACATTTGTCCCGGTTACCCAGCAATGCCGCAATCAGTGCGGCGATGCGATGGTCGGCCGGGGGAGACGAAGCCGCTACCGCACAATCGGCACACGGTCCGCAAGGGCCGAGGGACATTGATTGCGCATAGACACGGTTTCGTTGAGCGACGAGACCGGTTGCACTGCCTTGTCCCATTATTCGTAGGGGCAACGACCATGAAATCCGCTCGCTCAAGGTTCTCCGCCAAGCGATTCCTCCGAAACAAGGATGGCAATTTCGCCATTCACTTCGGACTTGCGGCGACGTTCATCTTTTTGGCCGGCGGCCTTGCAGTCGACTATACGATGGCGCTCGGCACCAAGGTCCGGATCAACAACGCGCTCGATTCCGCGTCGCTGGCGACAGGCCGAGCGCTGGCCATTGGTGAAATCCCCTCGACCGGCGATGCGGCCGAAAACTATTTCAAGGCGGTGTTCGCGGCGAATGTGGGCGACGATGCCTTCGATTCGACCACCTACACGCTCAAGAACTTCAATCTGGATATGGCTGCGAAGACCGTGTCGGCTGAGGTTGAAGTCGACCAGAAGCTGACTCTGGCAAGGGTCAGGACCCTCGATGCGGATCAGACCGTCGCCAGTTTCTCGGCGGCGAGTTTCGGCATCGGCGCAGTCGAAGTCGCCATGGTGCTCGACGTGACCGGTTCCATGGGCAACGGATACGGCAGCAAGCTGAACAATCTGAAGGCCGCGGCAACGCTCGCCGTCACCGAGCTTCTGGATGCCAACACCCCGACGGACGAAAACATCCGTATCAGCCTGGTTCCCTACGCTTATGGTGTAAACGCCGGTCCGCTGGCGAAATATGTCTATCCCGACTATCGCGAATGGAAGAGCGATGCGCCCGTTTATGATCCAAGCTTCCCGGCCGGGTACGACGTCGATGCCTTCCAGGCTCCCTACAAGACCTATTGCTACTGGGTTCAGAACCGGGTTTCGCCGCCCGCCTTCGATTATGCCGGTTTTGACGGTACCTCCGGGATGCCAAAACCCATCAATGCGTCCTTTAACCTTGGCTCCAGCGCTGACGCTCCGTTGTTTGAACCGCGCTATCAGCTGGCCAGCCACGGCGGTTACAGCGGCACCTATACGTGCTTCCTGCCGAACGATTTTCGGGTCAACAGCGACGGAACCAATGTCGACGATTGCGCGACGGACCGGAAGGCACCGAAAACCAGCGGTCGGCCGAACTACCAGTATACGGACGAGAATCCGTCGAAGGGCATGATCAGCCGCGACTCCAGGCTTTACAAGAACTACTGCCCGAGCGCTCCGCTCGTCACTTTGACCAGCAATGAGACGACGTTGACAAGCGCCATCAGCGGGCTGACGGGAAGCGGCTATACCGCCGGCCATATCGGCCTGCAGTGGGCCTGGTACACGATCTCCCCGAAGTGGGTGGATTACATCCCCGGTACGGCCTCGGATCCCGGCGACATGGCCATTGACGACGATCTTGCAAAATTCATCATTCTGATGACCGACGGTATCTTCAACACGGCCTATGCCGGAACGAATTCCAGCTACGTTACCAGTCAGCCGAGCCTGTCGGAGTTCCATACCGACAAGCTGTGCGACAACATCAAGGGCCAGGGAATCAAGATCTTCACCATCGGCTACGCCACGCCCTCCTATGCGGATGCGATGCTGGAAGACTGTGCCTCACCGGATGAGGGTACGTTTACCTATTCCTACGAGCCGAACACGGCGAACGAACTGAAAAGCACCTTTCAGACCATCGCCAACATGATTCGCACCCTGCGGCTGTCGAAATAGTGTCGAAACAGCCTCTGGGGCGTTCCACATCAGATTGACACGATCAAACGATGCGCCCTCGGCGCATCGTCTTTGTTTTGGTCGCCCAAGAGCCTAAAACTTCGTCGATTTTATTGAAGAATCAGAGCCTTGCGCAGTTCGGTAAAATTGTATCGATCGATTTAAATTCATCTAAAATCTAATCTTTTACAGTGGAACATGATCGAACCCGGCGGACAGTCCATGACCGGGCCCCGGCTGTCGGGATCAAAAACAATGTTGTCAATCTGATGGGAAGATTCGCAATGATGACTGGAAAAGACACCCCTCTCATGAAGAGGTTCCTGAAGGATAGAAGCGGCAATTTTGCCATAGCCTTCGGGTTCTGTACGGTCGCCATCTTTCTGGCGATCGGGCTGGCCGTCGACTTTTCCAGGTCGATGGGCGAAAAGACTCGGATCAACAATGCGCTGGACGCGGCGTCCCTGGCCACGGCTCGGGCGCTCTCCATTGGTGAAATCAGCGAAACCGGAAATGCCGCGGAGAACTACTTCAAGGCCGTATTCGCTGCCAATATGGGCATTGATAGCCTTGCCGGCAGTGACTACACCATCAAGAATTTCAACATCGATCCGGTCGACCAGTCCGTCACAGCAGTGGCCGAATACGACCAGGAACTGACTTTCACGCGTGTTGGAACCAACCAGAACACGAGAACTGTCGCCAGCAAGTCGGCCGCGGTTTACGGCATAGGCGACATCGAGGTCGCCATGGTGCTCGACGTTACGGGGTCGATGTCAGGCTCCAAAATCGAGGCGCTGAAGGATGCCGCCAAACTGGGCGTGAAGGAGCTTTTGGCGCCGAATACGGCCGATGACACCTATGTGCGCATCAGCCTTGTTCCCTATAGCGACTCCATCAATGCCGGTCCGCTGTCGAAATATGTCTACCCGGACTACAACCAGGCCAAAAGCAACGCGCCGGTTTACGACTCCAGCTACAAGGCCGGATACAATGTGGAACCCTTCCTGGAAAGCTACGGCGCCGACTGCACGCTGAAGAGCAACGGAAATTTCAAGTGCACCGACATCCCGAATGACTTCGTCGTCAAGTCGAACGGCAAGCCGCAGGACAAGTGTGCCACCGATCGCAAGGCGCCGTTCAGCGGACCGTCTTACCAGTACACCGATGCCAACCCGTCACAGGGCATGATCAGCCGCGACTCGCGGCTGCCGAAGAACGGTTGCACCAGTTCCAAGCTGATCACGCTGACGGACAAGAAGTCGAAACTGAACAGTTCCATCAACGGCCTTTCCACCGGCGGCTGCACGGCCGGTCATATCGGCCTGCAGTGGGCCTGGTACACGATTTCGCACAATTGGGCCGACTACCATTCCAAGGACTCCAAGCCCGACGACTTCGCCACCAACGACAAGTTGGCGAAATACATCATCCTGATGACGGACGGCGCGTTCAACACCGCCTATGCAGGATCCAACGATGACGATGTCGAGTGCAGCGAAGGAACACTGTCGGTGGCCCATACCGCGCAGTTGTGCACCAATATCAAAGCGTCCGGCATCAAGATCTTCACCATTGGGTTTGCGACCTCAAACTCCGCCGATGCCATGCTCCAGGCCTGTGCCTCTCCGGATGAGGGAACGCTGACCTATGCCTACGAGCCCAACACGGCAGCGGAGCTCGAAGACACCTATTCGCACATTGCCAACCTGATCCAGTCGCTGCGCCTGACCCAGTAGCCCAGGGACACAGGATGGAATGCCTGGCCGGTCGGGATCAGTCCCGGCCGGCCTATTCTTTGGTTTGATAGAGGTCGGCACGGGTCGGCGGCAGGCCGCTCGGCCCGCGCACCCGTTTGCTTGCCAGCGTCTGGTTGATCTGCACCGTGCCGCGCTCGAAAGCGAGCGCGCAGCCGGTCAGATAAAGCAGCCAGAGCCGTGCCTTCGGGGCGCCGACTTCGGCGATCGCCTCGTCGAAACGAGCGTTGAGACGCTCCGCCCACAGACGGCAGGTACGGCCATAATGCTCCCGCAGGTTCTCGACGTCATGCACTTCGAAACCATGGCCTTCGAGGTTCTCGATGCTCATGCCGAGATGGTCGAGCTCACCACCCGGAAAGATGTATTTGACCAGCGCCTTGTGTTCGGCACTCTTGCGTCGAAATCCCTTTTTCGTCCGCTTGGCGCGCCGCGAAATCGCGTGGTGCATGTAAAGGCCACCCGGCTTCAGCAGCCGATTGACCGTGGAGAAATAGGTGTCGTAGTTGGCGCTGCCGACGGCCTCGAACATGCCGATCGACGAGATCTTGTCGAACTGTCCGTCGAGATCCTCGTAGGACTTGATCTCTATCGTGATCCGGTCTTCCAGGCCTTCGGCGCGAATGCGCTCCCGAGCAAGCGCGGTCTGTTCTTCCGACAGCGACACACCGTGGCCGGTCACACCGTAATGCTTGGCCGCGTAAATCAGCATTGCGCCCCATCCGCAGCCGATGTCGAGCAGGTGCTCGCCGGGCTGCAGCCGCAACTTGCGGCAGATATGGTCGAGCTTGTCTGCCTGTGCCTGGTCGATGCCGTTGGACCAGTCGGTGAAATAACCGCAGGTGTAGACCATGCGCTCGTCGAGAAACAGCGCATAGAATTCGTTCGAGATATCGTAGTGGTGCTGGATCGCTTCCTTGCCGGAGCCGGATACGAAAGGATTGTCGCCGGCAAGACCGGATTCGGCAGAACCACGGCCGAGCAGGATCGAGGGCAGGTCCTTGGCAAGCTGCCATTTGGGCAGTTCTTTCAGCCGGTGCTTGAGTTTCTGGCGGGTACCCAATTCGGCGAGATCGAACAGAGTGCCGTTTTCGACATCGATCTGGCCGGTGACCCACGTCTCGATAAGCGAGTCGATGTTGGGTCGCATTGCCATACGCCGCAGCAAGAGAGGGTCGTTGATCGCCAGCACCGGTCCGTCGGTCGGTCCGATATGCTCGCCGTTCCACAGCCTGACGCCGAATTGCGGCTCCAGGACCTCAACGACGGTTCGGATCATCCTGGCAGGTTTGTCCGCCGAGCCCATGACATCTCCATTCACGTTTCGTGCCCGCCGGCGTTTCAGAAGACCCGCATATACGGATAATCATTGGCAACGAAAAGGGGCCGCATGGCGGCCCCCACACAGAGCAATGATAACGCGAGCCTACTTCTTGTTCTGGCGGTTCTTGATGAGGTCATCTACGACCGCCGGTTCCGCCAGCGTTGATGTGTCGCCCAGCTTGTCGAAATCGTCTTCGGCGATCTTGCGCAGGATGCGGCGCATGATCTTGCCGGAGCGGGTTTTCGGAAGGCCGGGCGCGAACTGGATCTTGTCGGGCGAGGCAATGGGTCCGATCTCCTGGCGCACGTGTTTGACCAGCTCGGTGCGTAACTTGTCGTTTGCCTTCTCGCCGGCCATCAGTGTGACGTAGCAGTAGATGCCCTGTCCCTTGATGTCGTGCGGATAGCCGACAACGGCGGCTTCCGAAACCTTGTCGTGGGCCACCAGGGCGCTCTCCACCTCGGCCGTGCCCATGCGGTGACCGGACACATTGATGACGTCGTCTACGCGGCCGGTAATCCAGTAGTAGCCGTCCTCGTCGCGACGGCAGCCGTCACCGGTGAAGTACTTGCCCTTGTAGGTGGAGAAATAGGTCTGAACGAAGCGCTCGTGGTCGCCATAGACGGTGCGCATCTGGCCGGGCCAGGAATCGATGATGCACAGATTGCCGTCTGTTGCTCCGTCGAGAACGTTGCCCTCGCCATCGACCAGCTGTGGCTGGACGCCGAAGAAAGGTCGGGTTGCCGAGCCGGCCTTGAGGTTGGTGGCGCCCGGTAGCGGCGTGATCATGATGCCGCCGGTTTCCGTCTGCCACCAGGTGTCGACGACAGGGCATTTCCGGTTGCCGACGACGTTGTAATACCACTCCCAGGCCTCCGGGTTGATCGGTTCGCCGACGGTGCCGAGCGTGCGCAGCGATTTGCGCGACGAGCGCGTCACGAAATCATCGCCGGCACCCATCAAGGCGCGGATCGCGGTCGGCGCGGTGTAGAAGATGTTGACCTGGTGCTTGTCGACCACGTCCCAGAAACGGCCGGCATCAGGGTAGTTGGGCACGCCCTCGAACATCAGCGTCGTGGCGCCGTTGGCGAGCGGTCCGTAGACGATATAGGAGTGACCGGTGACCCAGCCGACATCGGCCGTGCACCAGTAGATGTCTCCCGGATGATAGTCGAAGACATATTCATGGGTCATCGAGGCGTAGACCAGATAACCGCCAGTGGTGTGCAGCACGCCCTTCGGCTTGCCGGTCGAACCAGAGGTGTAGAGGATGAACAGCGGATCTTCAGCCTTCATCCTGGCCGGCGCGCATTCCGGTTTCGCCGCCGCGGTCGCCTGGTGATACCAGACGTCACGGCCCTCGACCCAGCCGATCTCCCCGCCGGTGCGGCGCACGACCAGAACGTTGCGAACCTTGACGCGTTTCTTCTTGGCGATCTCGATCGCCTTGTCGGTGTTTTCCTTGAGCGGGATGGTCCGGCCGCCGCGCAGGCCCTCGTCCGCGGTGATGACGAAATCGGAATCACAGTCGATGATGCGGCCTGCCAATGCGTCTGGCGAGAAGCCGCCGAAGACGATCGAGTGGATGGCGCCGATGCGGGTGCAGGCGAGCATGGCATAGGCCGCCTCGACGATCATCGGCATATAGATCGTGACCCGGTCGCCTTTCTTGACGCCGAGCTTCTTCATCGCGTTGGCGAGCCGGCAGACCTTTTCGTAGAGTTCGTTGTAGGTGACCTTCTTGTCGTCGTAGGGATTGTCGCCTTCCCAGATGATCGCCGTCTGGCTGCCGCGCTTTTTCAGATGCCGGTCGATGCAATTGTAGGAAACGTTGGTGACGCCGTCCTCGAACCACTTGATCGAGACCTTGCCGTCGAAGGAGGTGTTCTTGACCTTGGTATAGGGTTTGAACCAGTCGATCCGCTTGCCGTGCTTTTTCCAGAATTTCACTGGACTGCGGGTGCTTTCCCGATACCAGTCGAGATAGGTATCGTTGTCGATCAGGGCGCGCTCGCTGGCGGCCTTGAGCACCTTGTGGGTTTTCACGGTCATGCATTCCTCCTTCGCTGGCTGCCCGACGCGGTGGCTTATATCCGGTCGGTCCCCTCCGGTCCAAACTGCGCCATTAATAGCGGCTTTTTTGCTCCGGGCAATTAGACCTTGGGTCTGAATGGGCCCGGGTCGATCATAAGCGCATGCTGGAACGAATTCTTGATCGAACGCAATCGGGAATGGCCGGATTTCATCCCGTTCGATTTCGTTGCATTTGTTTGGTAACGGCGCTATATGCTGTGCGCAATTCCCGGAAATAAGTGGTTGATACCCACGGCCCGCGCTCCGGAGCGGGCGGACAGGAGACCTTTATCCAATGGCCACGACACTTCTTATGCCGAAAGCCACCGCCGTCTGGCTGGTCGACAACACGGCGCTCAGCTTCGAACAGATCGCCCAGTTCTGCAAACTGCACACACTGGAGGTCAAGGCCATCGCCGATGGCGAGTCTGCGCAAGGCATCAAGGGCCTCGATCCGATCCAGACCGGCCAGCTGACGCGCGACGAGATTGCCAAGGGCGAGGGCGACCCGAGCCATAAGCTGAAACTGTCGAACCCCAAGGTTCATGTGCCCGAGCTGAAGCGCAAAGGCCCGCGCTATACGCCGGTGTCGAAACGCCAGGACCGGCCGAACGCCATCCTGTGGCTGGTGCGCAACCATCCGGAACTGCGCGACGCTCAGATCTCGCGGCTGGTCGGCACGACCAAGTCGACCATCGAACAGATCCGCGATCGCACCCACTGGAACTCCGCCAACCTGACACCGCTCGATCCGGTGACGCTGGGCCTGTGCACCCAGATCGACCTCGACATCGAAGTCGAAAAGGCCGCCAAGGATCGCCCATCCGAAGTTCTGCAACGCGAAGACGAGACCCTGCTGCCGGCCAAGGAGACCGAAGGTTTCTCGCTCGACATGACCCCGCCACCAGCACCCAAGAAGGAAGAAGACGAAATCGACGCCGACGCCGTCTTCGCCAAGCTGAAGTCGCTGAAGGCGGAAAACGAGGACGAGCCGGGCGAACCGCAGCCTTAGAGGCGATTGGGTCTCGAGTCAGCACTGTTGGTTCCTGCAGTCGAGGTCGTAGCCGTTGTATCGAGTCTTACTCAATCTTGGAGGTTCATGACCTTCTTCGGCCGATCCTGTCGGCCGTGAAATACGGCAACTACTTCCACAACCTCGAGCACTTGGTAGACCACTATAGGGGTATTTCGTGATCACCAGTTCGCGTGTGCCTTCAATATCTCCCTTTCGTGCGGAATAGGGAAATGTCCCGAGACGCTCCACGGATTTCTGTATTGTCGAGATAACGTGTTCAGCCGCAGCAGGGTTTTCGGAAGCAATATGAGCACCGATGAGATCGAGGTCGTTCAGTGCCGACCGTCGATAGACGATTCTCATTTTTGAATGTAGCGATTGAAAACGGCCTCTACTTCTTCGTCGGAGGCCATTTCGGGATCCGGTTCGGCTAGCCGCCGGCGTACCTCTTCGCGTTGTTCTTCAGACAGACGCAAATGCCTGTAACCACGCACTGTCTCCATGAGCTCATGCGCGATGGCTTCCTGTGCTTCCTCAGGTAGTTTCCTGACAGCTTCAACAGCCGTGTCGAGATTTGTTGGTTTGGTCATGGGTCGATTGTACCAGAGGTCGTTTGCTCCGCAAGCGAGCCCCTTTCCGATGGCGCTTGACTCCTGCCAGGGTTTTTGGAATCAATATGAGAACAAAACAGGAACAAGTGGACCCATCATGCAGGGCAATCGGGCGCGGCAGGATCTGCAGGCGTTGCAGGATGCCGTCGCGCGTATCGACAGACGACACGCCGCCTTTGCACCGTCCGCCAGCCTTCAGGGCGACGGCGACGGGCTGTTGCGGTTCGGCATCGCGGCGATGGATGACGTCTTCGACGACGGCTTTCCGCTGCATGCCCTGCACGAGGTGCGCTGCGGCTTGACCCGCGACATCGGCGCCGCCAGCGGCTTTCTCGCCGGCTTGCTGACGGCCGCCGCGACGCGCCGGCCGGGACGCATTGCCTGGATCCGGGATCCGGCCTGCACGCTCGATGGCGGGCAGCTCTTTCCGGCCGGGCTGGCGATGTTCGGGCTCGACCCGGCGCGGCTTCTGATGGTGCAGCCGGCGGACCTGAAGACGGCGCTTTGGGCGGGCGACGAGGCGGCCAAGTGCAAGGACCTTTCGGCTGTGGTCCTGCAGGTCAAAGGCAATCCGGCGCGCTTCGACATGACGGCGACCCGCCGGCTGATGTTGAAGGCCCAGGGCAACGGCCTGTTCGTCGGCATCCTGCGCCAGGGGGGCGAGGAAGAGGCGAACGGCGTGGCGACCCGCTGGCAGGTGCAAGCCCGGCCGTCGGCGCCCGATCCCGATCTTGAAACCGGCATAGGACCGCTGCGGCTCGGTCTTGTGCTTGAACGAAACCGCAATGGACGGACGGGGCATTGGACCATTGCATGGAACCAGCAAGGACAACAGTTCGAGCATGTCCCAGAGGATCATGTCGATCGCCCTGCCGCATCTGCCGACCGACCGGATGGCACGCCGCAAATGGGGCAGGTCATGGCGTTCAAACGGGCGTCCTGAATCACCGCCGCTGGCCGCCATGGCCAGGATCAAGAATGCCATGCGGCTCGTTGCCATCGACGGCACCGGCTTTCAGGCAGGCCTACGGGTCGGCCAGACGCTGAGCGACGCGCGGGCGTTGATACCCGATCTCGACAGTTTCGACCACGACCCGGTAGCCGATGCGGCCCTGGCCGAGGCGATCGCCGGCTGGTGCGACCGCTACACGCCGCTGGTGGCGCTGGAACAGCCGGTCGACGAGATTGCCGGCGCCTGTGCCGGCCTGTTTCTCGACATTTCCGGCTGCGCCCATCTGTTCGGCGGCGAACAGGCCATGCTCGATGATGTCGTCGGCCGGCTCAGGTCAGGTGGCTTTCTCGCCTCGGCGGCGATCGCCGACACGCCAGGTGCCGCCTGGGCCTTCGCCCGCTACGGTGACCACCGGGTGGTGGCGCCGGGTGAACACAAGGCAGCGCTGCTCGACCTGCCGCTTGCCGGCCTGCGCCTTGAAAACGACCTGCTCGACATGCTGCGCAAGCTCGGCCTGCGCACCGTCGGCTGCATTGCCAGCCTGCCGCGGGCGCCGTTGGCGGCGCGTTTCGGCAGCACGCTGCTGCGCCGTCTCGACCAGGCGCTGGGGCGCGAGGACGAGGCGATCTCGCCGCGCCTGCCGGTGCCTGAACTCACCGCCGAGCGGGTCTTTGCCGAACCGATTGTCCTGGCCGACGATATCGAGCGCACGGCAACCCAGCTTGCCGCCAACCTGCGCAAGGGCCTCGACGAGCGGCAGCTCGGCGCCCGCGAGCTGGAGCTCAAGCTGTTTCGCGTCGATGGCCATGTGGTGTCGATCCGCGTGCGCTCGGCCAGCCCCGTCTATACGGCGCCGCGCATCACCATGTTGTTTCGCGAACGCATTGCCGGTTTCCACGAGGATCTCGATGCAGGGTTCGGCTTCGACCTGATCCGGCTCAACATTCTGGAGAGCGAGGACCGGCCGGCCGAGCAGGCGGATTTTACCGCCAAGAGCGGTGGCGGTGAAGCCTATGGCAGCCTGGTCGACAAGCTCGGCGCGCGGCTCGGCACCGACCGGGTGCAGCATTTCGTTGCCGCCGACACCCATATTCCCGAGCGCAGTTTCGGGCTGCTGCCGGAGGCCGCCGCCGGTGCCCGACCGGAGCCGGATCTGTTGTGGCAGGCGGATAACGAGAGGCCCGGCGGCCCGGTGGTGCTCACCCGCCCGCTGTTGCTGTTCGAACGGCCGGAACGGGTCGAGGCGGTCGCCGAGGTGCCGGACGGGCCGCCGATCCGCTTCCGTTGGCGTCGGGCGCTCTACTGCATCGCCCGCTCGGAAGGGCCCGAACGCATTGCCTGCGAATGGTGGCGCGACGGCCGCGGCGGCCTGAGCCGCGACTATTTCCGCGTCGAGGACGACCAGGGATACCGCTTCTGGATCTTCCGCCAAGGGCTGTTCGAGCGTGAGACCCGTCATCCGTCCTGGTTCATGCACGGGATGTTCGCATGACGGATCCGACCCTCGATGGCGGCTATGTGGAACTGGCCGCGACCAGCAATTTTTCCTTCCTGCGCGGTGCCTCGCATCCCGAGGAACTGGTCAACGAGGCGGCTCGGCTCGGCCTTGCCGGCATCAGCGTCACCGACCGCAATTCGCTGGCCGGCGTGGTGCGGGCGCATATGGCGGCGAAGGAGGTCGGACTGGCCTTCGCTCCAGGCTGCCGGCTGGTCTTCGCTGATGGGACCCCCGACATTCTGGTCTGGCCGCGCGATCGCCTTGCCTATGGGCGGCTGTGCGAATTGCTGACGGCCGGCAAGCGGCGGGCGCCCAAGGGCGAATGCCACCTGGGGCTTGACGACCTGCTCGAGCACGGCGAGGGGCTGATCATGGCGGTGGTGCTGCCACCGGCTCTGCCACTTGCCGAACCCGCCTGCCTGGCGCGGCTGTCAGAGCGCTTTGCCGGTCATGTCTATCTTGCCGCCGCCTGGCGCTATGCGGCCGTTGACCAGCGGTTCCTGGCGCTGATCGACCGGCTGGCCGGGCGCCTCGACCTGCCGCTGATCGCCGTTGGTGACGCGCTCTATCACGAGCCTGGGCGGCGCTTCCTGCAGGATGTAGTGACCTGCATCCGCGAGCATCTGCCGTTGCGCACCGCCGGCCGCGAACTCGAACCCAATGCCGAGCGGCACCTGCGCTCGGCCGCCGAGATGCAACGACTGTTCAAGGGGTACGAGCGGGCCGTCACGGAGACCGGCCGGCTGCTGTCGCGGCTCGGCTTTTCCATGGACTTGCTGCGCTACCAGTATCCCGAAGAGCCGACCGGCAGCGAGTTGCCGCCACAGGAGACGCTGGAACGGCTGACGCAGGAAGGGCTCGAGATGCGCTACCCGGATGGTGCGCCAGCCAAGGTGCTCGATGCGATCGACCATGAGCTGGCGCTGATCCGCAAGCTCGAATACGCGCCCTATTTCCTCACCGTCTACGACATCGTGCGCTTCGCCCGCGAGAAGCAGATCCTGTGCCAGGGGCGTGGCTCGGCGGCCAATTCGGCCGTCTGTTATTGCCTCGGCATCACCGAGGTGGATCCGGAAAAGGTCGACCTCCTGTTCGAGCGCTTCATTTCGGAGGAACGCAACGAGCCGCCCGACATCGATGTCGATTTCGAGCACGAGCGGCGTGAGGAGGTCATCCAGTATATCTATCAGAAATACGGTCGCGAGCGGGCCGGCCTCGCCGCCACGGTGATCACCTACCGATCGCGCTCGGCACTGCGCGAGGTGGGCAAGGTGTTCGAACTGTCGGACGACGTGATCACCGCCATTTCGGGTACCCGCTGGGGCGCCTCGACGGCGCAGCTCGATGCCGACGACGCCAAGCGCGCCGGGCTCGATCCGGACGACAAGTACCTGATGCAGATCCTCGACCTGGCGACGCAGATCATCGGGTTCCCGCGTCACCTGTCGCAGCATGTCGGCGGCTTCGTCATCACCCGCGACCGGCTGAGCTCGGTGGTGCCGATCGAGAACGCCGCCATGGAAGACCGAACCGTGGTCGAGTGGGACAAGGACGACCTGGAATGTCTCGGCATTCTCAAGGTCGACGTGCTCGCGCTCGGCATGCTGAGCTGCATCCGCAAGGCCTTCGAGTTCCTCGAAAAGCACTATGGTCGCAGCGAGACCCTAGCGTCGCTCGGCGATGGCGACGAAAACGTCTACGACATGATCTGCCGGGCCGATACGGTTGGCGTCTTCCAGATCGAAAGCCGCGCCCAGATGTCGATGCTGCCACGGCTGCGGCCGCGCTGCTATTACGACCTGGTGATCGAGGTGGCGATCGTGCGGCCCGGTCCGATCCAGGGCGACATGGTGCATCCCTATCTCAGGCGGCGCCAGGGCAAGGAACCGGTCACCTATCCCAAGCAGGAGCTGGAGCAGGTGCTGAAGAAGACGCTAGGCGTGCCGCTGTTCCAGGAACAGGCGATGAATATCGCCATCGTCGCCGCCAATTTCGCCCCCGGCGAAGCCGACAAGTTGCGCCGCGCCATGGCCACTTTCCGGCGCGTCGGCACCATCCATTCCTTCCGCGTCAAAATGGTCGATGGCATGGTTGCCAACGGTTATGAGCGGGAGTTCGCCGAACACTGTTTCAGCCAGATCGAGGGCTTTGGCGAATACGGCTTCCCGGAGAGCCACGCGGCCAGTTTCGCGCTGCTGGTCTACGTCTCCTGCTGGCTGAAATGCTATTATCCGGATGTCTTCTGCGCTGCCATCCTCAACTCCCAGCCGATGGGCTTTTATGCCCCGGCGCAGCTGATTCGCGATGCTCGCGAGCATGGCGTCGAGGTGCGGCCGGTCGACGTCAATCTGTCCGACTGGTATTCGCATCTGGAGCCCTGCGCGCCGGATGGCAGCACCACGGCCGCCATCTCACCGCGCCATGCCAGCATGGCCGGCATCATGCGAAACACCCATGCGGTGCGGCTCGGGCTTCACCGCATCAAGGGGTTCGGCGAGGACGATGCCGAGCGGCTGACCAAGGCCCGCGGCGCCGGCTATGACAGCGTGCGCGATCTGTGGATGCGGTCCGGCCTGTCGCGCCGGGCGATGGAAAAGCTGGCCGAGGCCGACGCCTTCCAGTCGATCGGCCTGTCGCGCCGCGATGCGCTGTGGGCGGTGCGGGCGCTCGACCCGCTGGGTGCGGCCGAAAGGCTGCCGCTGTTTTCCGTCGCCGGCCAGAAGAGCCTGCAGCAGGAGCCGGATATCAGCCTGCCGCCGATGCCGCTCGGCGAACAGGTGATCAACGACTATCGAAGCCTGTCCTTTTCGCTGAAAGCGCATCCGGTGTCCTTCGTACGCGAGCAACTGATCGCGGCCGGCTACCGGCAGAACGTCACGCTGCCCGACTGCCGCGCCGGCCGCTTCGTCTCCGTCGCCGGGCTGGTGCTGGTGCGCCAGCGGCCGGGCTCGGCCAAGGGCGTGGTGTTCGAAACGCTGGAGGACGAGACTGGGGTCTCCAACATCATCGTCTGGCCGAAAGTGTTCGAACGCTATCGCACGGTGGTGATCGGCAGCCGCTTCATCGGCGTGCGTGGCCCGCTGCAGTCACAGGACGGCGTCATTCATGTGGTCGCCCGGCAGATGACCGACCTGACGCCGATGCTGTCGGGTCTGTCGGACAGCGATGGTCCGATCGACGGCCTCGCCCGCGCCGACGAGGTGCGCCGCCAGCCGATCCCGCCGGAAGAACGCCAGAAGGCAGCCCGCATCCACCAGATGGTGATCCAGGCGCCGCAGCGTCGCAGCACGCCCAACATCCACGCCATGGCCACGCGCGGCATCCTGCCCAAGGGGCGCAATTTCCATTAGCGGCGCAGCCTGGGACGACAGTCCCGGTTCACATGTTGCGTTCGGCAAGCCATGTTCGGATTTGCTCCACGACCAGTGCCAGATGCTCCGGTTGGTCACGGTAATAGTGGGTCGCGCCGTCGATGCGCCGGAAGCTCTTGTCGGCGGTCGTCGCCGCGTCGAACACGCAGGCCGGGTGGCTGACCGGTACCGCATCGTCCGCCGTATTCTCGATCACCAGAAGCGGTGCTGTGACGCCGGAAATGCAGGCCTCGGCATCGGCGCGGGAATGATCCGGCGACCATTGCGACAGCCACGCGCGCAATGTGGTAAAACGGGCAAGGCCGACCGGGCCGGAATTCACGGTCTCGGGATTGCCCAGATAACACCAGCCGGGCCGGCGGTCGTTCGGTTCCAGCGTGTCGTCCAGAAAGCGCGGATCGGCCATGGTGCGATGGACTATGAAGGGCCGTTCCAGCTCGTCACCGCCGCGTTTCTTCAAAGTCTCCAGAAGCTCGAGCACCCGATCGGTGATGCAGCGGACGCGCGCGAGTTGAGCCGCGCGAAACGTGGCAACATACTCTTCTCCATAGGGCGGGTTCACATCGCTCCCGTAGATATCGAGGGCCGGATCGCGGTCATCCGGGTTCAATTCGTCGCGCAGCGAGGGGTCGATCCATTCGCTCAGGATGCGGGCGCGGCCCGTATGGGCCGCGATGAACATCAGCGCATCGGCCGGCTGCAAACCGGCCCGCGTCAGATCGTATGCATCGCCGGCGGGTGTCTCCGTCATGGTCGGGTTTTCCGCCTGATTCTGGTAGAATGCCGCCAGCGAGCCACCGCCCGACCATCCGCACAGCACGATGTTTCTGTATCCCAGAACGTCCCGGGCATGCGCCACATAGGCGCCCAGATCAGCGGCGACCTTTTCCATGATCAGCGCGGTGTCGTTCTTGGCGTAGCGCGACGCGCAGCACAGAATATGATGTCCGGATTTCGCCAGTGCCAACGGCAACGGCATGAGGTTCAGCGTCGATGCCGGATGCATGAAGAGCAAAACCGTTTCGCTGTCATGCCCTTCCGGAACAATGCGTTGACCCTCAAGGAAAACCTTTCCCTGACTGCCGGCGAACCCGTAGGTTTCAGTGAAGGCTGCCTTTTCCTCGAAGGCGACGATAACCGGTTCCCGCTGGATTTCGTGAACGGCAGACATTTCCCGGCTCAGCCGCGTGCGTCCGCATGCAAATCCATATCGACATCCGGCGCCCGCTTGGTCTTGGACCAGATTTCCAGGGTGTCTTCCGCCTTGTCGCGCAGTCGCTGCCCAAGTTCCGGCGTCGTCGTGTCAAACGCAATCTCGAGCCTGTGCCCGTTGGGGTCGAAGAAATAGATCGATTCGCAGATCTTGTGGTCGGTGGGGCCAAGCACATCGATTCCGCCTGCCTCGAGGCGCTTCTTGTAGGCCAGCAGGGTATCCCGATCCTCGACATGCAACGCCAGATGCTGCACCCAGGCCGGGGTCTCGGGGTCGACCATGTTGCCCTTGTCTTCGGGCAGTTCGAAAAAGGCGATGAACGAGCCGTCCGGCATCTGCAGGAAGACGTGAATGTGCGGCGACCACTCGCCGGTCGAGGGGACTTCATTCTCGGCCACGGCGATGTTGAAATCAAGATCAAGGTACTTCTTGTAAAACTCGACGGTCTCTTTTGCGTCCTTACAGCGATAGGCGGCGTGGTGAAGTCTGCTGACTGCCATGACGGATCCTCCCGAGCATGTCGATTTTTGCGGCTTTCAATTATTTTGTATCCAATAGTGTGTATTCTTACAATAAAAATATGTGATCGCTATGATTTTGTATCCAATATGAGTAGAGTCCAGCTGATGGACCTGAACTCGCCTGGAATCCGAATGAGCAGCACGACAGACATTGCCTACGACAGGCTGAAAGCAGAGATCATGTCGGGCGCTTTGGTCGCCGGTGACCGCATCAAGGAAGAACTGGTCGCGGATAAGCTGGGTGTCAGCCGAACTCCCATCCGCAATGCGTTGCAGAAACTCGCGGCGCAGGGCTTCATTGTGATGACCCATCACCAGGGTGCGCGGGTCGCCAACTGGAGCTCCCAGGATCTCGAAGAAATCACCGCCATGCGTGCCCTGCTGGAAGGGTTCGGTGCCGGTGTCGCGGCCCGAAAGATCACTCACCAACAACTCGAAACACTCGAGACCCTGTGCCGTGAGATGGAACAGGCTGCTGAAAGAGGTACCACGGCAGACCTGGAAGAGATCACCAATCTCAACAGCCAGTTTCACATGACAATCATCGAAGCTTCCGGGAACCGGCGCCTGGCGGAGGTGATCGGAAACCTTGCCCATCCGCTTCTTGTGCAGCGTCGGTTCATCGCATTCGGCAGCGAACGGCTGCAGCGTTCCATGGGGCATCACCGCGAGATCGTCGATGCGCTCACCCAGGGCGATTCCGACTGGGCCAGAGTGATCATGCACTCCCACATCCTTGCGAGTGCAAGGGTTGGCTCTTAGGGCAGGACCAGCCGGAGCGCCAGGGTATTCTGTAGATCCCGTCAGGGCTGCTTCTCGACAATCTCCAACAGGTCGACCGAGTTCAGCCAGGCCCGCACTGAAGCCTCATCGGCTGTCGACAGGCCATGGACGTGGTCGACGATCATTTGTCGGGACTGCTCGACATAGGGCCGGGCCAGGTAGCTGACGTCTTCGCCATAGATGGCAATGACGAAGGCTTTGTCCTTCTGGGCAAGCGCCCTGGCGTTGCCGAGGGCGAAGGGCTTGTAGGTCCGTGCCATCTCCTCAAGGACGAATCGGCCAAAACCCGTTGTTACGGGAAACGCCGGCAAATCGCCCGTGCCGTCCCATGTGTCGGCGGTTTCCTCGACCCACTTCACGACGACCGGGTAACGATCGTGGAGCTCTGTCCTGGGGGCCGGGTCAAAGAGGAAATGTGCCCGCAGTCCGGCGAGGACGATGCAGTCGACCGCCGTTGGTCGGTCGCCCAGCAGATATCGCGTTTCCACCAGCTGCTGCTCAGCTGCGTGCATGATGCGGTGGTATTCCTTTTCGGCTTCCCTTTTCTGCGTTTCGCTGCTCACGCCAGTCGCCCGGCACACCTTCGCACCCCATTCAACGAAGGATCTGGCAAAGGCCGCATCGCCCCCGGCCGCATCCATTGACAGGAGCTCGTGGTTTGCCGGGTAGTTCCAGCGCCAATGTACCGTCGTGCGGGCGATCCACTCGTCGAAATATTCCTCCAGGACATGCACCAGAACCCCGAGTTCCCCGCCAGGGAACATTTCCCGGCGGGCGAAGCGGTGATCCAGCATCCGAAGGATCGGCGTCGTATCGCCCAGCATCCAGTTTTCCGGTGTGTGCAGCACCGGGATCTGATGGGTCGCCGCGCGCAGGCGAATTTCGTCCCCGTTGTCTCTCGTCTTGGCGCGGAACTCCCAGTCGGCGCCATAAAAGTGCAAGGCGGCCATGAGCTTGTGGGTGAAATAGCTGCGCTGCCAGCCATAGACCACATAGCAGTCCGGGCGGGCCAACTGGGTTTCTGTTCGGGATTGCTGTGGCGTGAACATTGAATTTCCGGATTTCAATTTGACATTACGAGCATAATGCGAGATATCATTTCGTATTACAAGCGTAATGGGAATTGGCATGGCAGATCACCGCACGCAGCGGGCGCGTCACAAACAGGAATCCCGGCAGCGCATTCTCGATGCAGCGGCTGCCAGATTGCGCGAAGACGGCATTGACGGTGCATCGATCATTCCTGTCATGAAAATGGCCGGGCTGACCCACGGTACGTTCTACAGCCACTTCGAAAACAAGGATGATTTGGCTGTCGAAGCCTTCCGACACGCGATTTCGGACAACCGCGAGCAATGGATCGGGTCCGTCAGGAGCCGGTCATGGAAGACGCGGGTTGCCCAACTGGCCAAGGGATATCTCAACCGCAAGCACCGGGATGGCCGTTCGCATTCCTGCCCCTATTCGGCACTGGCCACTGACGCGGCCCGGGCTTCGGACGATTTCCGCCAAACCTTTGAAGAAGAGCTGCACAGGTCGCTGAACGCCATGGGCGGCAGCGCCCTGGATGAACGGCAAGAACACGCCCATTACGAGGAAACCATCGCTCTCATGGCCCTGTTTGTCGGCGGGCTGTCGCTGGCACGCGCCGTCGACAGTCCTGCACTGTCAGACCGGATCCTGAAAACATGCCGAACCATGTCCGAGCGCCTGATTGATGAGGAGACATCCTGATGCCGATCGATATCGCCCCTTATGCTGAAAAGAAGACGATCACCATCAACGGCCGTTCCATGGCCTATATCGACGAGGGAGACGGTGACGCCATCGTCTTCCAGCACGGCAATCCCACCTCATCCTACCTGTGGCGCAATGTCATGCCGCATCTGGAGGGCCAGGGGCGGCTGGTCGCCTGCGATCTCATCGGAATGGGCGACTCGGACAAGCTCTCGCCGTCCGGCCCGGACAGCTACACCTTCGCCGAACATCGCGAATTCCTGTTCGCGCTCTATGACGCTCTGGGTCTTGGCGACCGTGTCGTCCTGGTGCTGCACGACTGGGGATCCGCCCTCGGGTTTGACTGGGCAAACCAGAACTGGGACAGGGTCCAGGGGATCGCCTACATGGAAGCCATCGTCAAACCGGTGGCCTGGGATGAATGGCCGGAAAATGCCCGCGCCGTCTTTCAAGGGTTCCGATCGGAAGCCGGCGAAGCGATGGTGCTGGAGAAGAATGTCTTTGTCGAACGGGTGCTTCCCGCTTCGGTCATGCGGGAAATGCGCGACGATGAAATGGCCGAGTACCGGCGTCCCTTCGTCAATGCAGGTGAGGATCGTCGCCCGACGTTGACCTGGCCACGCCAGATCCCCATCGAAGGTGAGCCCGAGGACGTGGCCAAGGTTGTTGAGGACTATGGCGCGTGGCTGTCGACCAGCGACCTGCCCAAACTGTTCATCAACGCGGATCCAGGCTCGATCCTTGTCGGACAGCAGCGCGACTTCTGCCGGTCCTGGCCCAACCAGCAAGAGGTCACCGTCAAGGGCACCCATTTCATTCAGGAGGATTCGCCGGACGAGATCGGCAAGGCCGTTTCCGGTTTTGTCCGTGAGCTCAGGGGTTAGCCGACCATGACCACCCCTGCGCGGCGGCTGGTCGTCTGGATTGCCTGAAATCCAGCTTTAACCGCTGCATCGCAATACCAATGCCAGCTTCAGGCACCCACGCCGAGCCGAGAACGACACCATCTCTCAATGGCGTCGCAAAACCGCTCGACCCGTGCCGGTCGTTTTGTGCCCGACGATATCGCGAGGTTCACGGGCAAGCTCCCGGCACGCAAATGTGGCGCAACATCCATCAGTGTTCCCGCCTCCAACTCCGCTGATACGAACCAGTGTGGCATGATGGCGATGCCGACGCCCCGCTTTACGGCTTCACAGATTGCAAAGATGTTGTCGCTGGCCATTTTCGGCGCAACGGAAAACACCTGAGCTTTTCCCGTCTGATCGTAGAGCTCGATCCGGTTTCCTTCGAAGGGGCCAAGTGTCAACCACGGCATCGCCTTCAACGCCCCACTTTCATGGGTCGCCAGGCAGTCCGGTGTGCCCACCACAAGGCGTTCGACGCGCGCCAGTTCTCGCACAACAAGTGTATCGTCGGGCACGGGTCCGACCTTCAACCAACAGTCGCAGCCCTCCTCGGCGAACCGGATGGCATCATCGCGCAAGCGCCAGTCAATAGTTATGTCCGGGTGGTCCTTCATGAATTGGGAAGCAGCCTCGATGAACGCACTCTGCCCAAGGGCAACGGGCGCGATGACCCGTATGACACCTTTTAGAGCACTGGCTTCAGCATGCCGGTCTTCGATGGCTTCCCATTCGCCCAACATTCGGCGCGCATCCTCCAGCAACGCCAATCCGTCCGGGGTCAGTGTCATATCGTGGGTCGTGCGACGCGCCAGCACGACGCCCAGGCGGGATTCCAAGGCAGCGAGCTGACGGGATATCGACGGCTGTGACGTGCCCAGGTCACGCGCAGCTCCTGACAGTGATCCGCGATCAGCGATCCGGACAAAGGTTTCCAGCAGGGAAAGGCGATCAAAACGCACGCTCATACCTAAAACGTATAACAGTCTTTACTGTCATACGACTACCGGTATTCCGCGCGCTGGATATGTTCAGTCCAATCAAACCGAAAGGACAAAGACTATGTCGAATGATCTGAAAAAAACTTTCACCTTTCTGAACGGTCGCACCGTCAACCGGATTGGATACGGCGCGATGCGGCTGACCGGGCAGCCCCGCAACTTCGGACCCTACGCCGACTGGCAAGGTGGCATCGACCTGCTGCTTCGGGCGCGCGACCTGGGCGTTGCCCATATCGACACGGCACGGGCCTACGGGCCCCATGAGAACGAAAAACTGATTGCCGATGCGCTTCTGACGGAGAATGGCGACTACGGTGAAATGTTCATTGCGTCCAAAGGCGGTGTCGAGAAGACCGCAACAAGCCTCAGTCGGGACACCTCCGCGGAAACGATGAAGCGACACGTAGAGGAAAGCCTGGCCAATCTGCGGACAGACAGGATCGATCTCTACTATGTGCATTCCCCGGATGGCGTAACGCCGGTTGCCGAGAGCGTGGCGGCGCTCGAAGAGAAGCGCCAGGAGGGCAAGATAGGCATGATCGGACTGTCCAATGTCTCGAAGTCGCAGGTGGAAGAAGCGCAACAGGTTGCGCCGATTGCGGCCATTCAGAACCGGTATTCTCCCGCAGATGCACGTGATGATACTCTGGAAGACCTGATCGATTGGCTGGATGCCCAGGGAATCGCTTTCGTCCCGCATGGGCCGCTCGGCGCCAATCCCATGAAACAAGGCGCCACCATAAATCCAGGGGAGGCGCTTCGCACGTTGCTGAGACGTGCCCCCAATATCCTGGTGATCCCCGGCACAACGACCATCGCACATCTGGAAGCCAACACTTCGGTTTTGGCCCCCTGACATGCGCCATATTCTGGTCTCTTGGGCAGCAGCGTGGCCGACCATTACGGTCCTGCTGCTCCTTACGAACGGGACGATCGATCACATGCCACTGGCGATACGAACCCTTATTCTTTCCGGCCTGATGGTTCCGCTCATGGCGCTCGTCCTCGTCCCCGCTTTGACTGCCGTCATCAAGCACCTAGAAATGCGGAACAGGCAATCCTGAACGATGCAGCAAAGAGCGTTCCGGCCACCGGCGTGATGCTGCTTCATTGGGAACGGAATTGATCTTGCTCAATGCAATGCCAGGTTTTCCGGAATAATTGCGAGCGCAGACTCTGCTCAGCGAAACCGGGTGGACCGAAAGATCACGCCGTGCCGGGAAACCCCCAGAAAGGGTTCCTTGTCCGAGCAGCGCGACAGACCCGCACGCGAGGAGCCCCATGACACTGTCGATCCGAAAGGCGATGCCGGACGATGCGCCCTTTCTTGTGCGCGTCGTTGATATGGCAAGTGACGGAGTGGTGCCTGCGCTCTGGGCCGAGATAGCGCCTCCGGGTATGGACGGCATTGCCGTGGGGCGGGAGATGGTTGCCGCAATGGACGGTGAATTCAGCTACCGAAACGGGATCATTGCCGAACGCGATGGTGCCCAATTGGGCGGACTGATCGGCTACGTCCTTCCGACCACGCCGCAGCCAGTAGGGCCTGACGTTCCCGAAGTATTTGTCGCGGTCGAGGAACTCGCGCAGCTCGTACCGGGTCATTGGTACATCAATTTCATGGCCGCCATGCCTGAGGGGCGAAGGCAAGGTGTGGGCGCTGCTTTGCTGAACAAGGCTGAGGAGCAGGCACGAGAAGGCTCTTGCCCAGGTCTCGCGCTGATTGTTGCCGCCACAAACGAAACCGCCATGAGCGTCTACCGGCGGGCCGGGTACACCGAGCGCGCACGGCGGCCGTTCGACCTGTCTTGCTTTGGCGAAGAGCCAACAGAAGCGGTGCTGATGGTGAAGGAGCTCGATCAGCCGTCAGAGCGCCCTGGATAGTCACCTGGCCGTCCTGCGCCAGGGCGGACGCCCGCAACACTCCGCTCTCTGGCTGATCTTGCGGCGTGCAATGTGCGTACTATTCTCCAAGAGATAGTCAAAGCTGCGGCGAATGCACAGCAACCGAACCGAGGTAACCAGCTCATGCCTTTGGACAACAAAGCAGATCCGGCCGATCGCAACTCCGGGATGTTGTCCAACCTGCGTTCTGATGGAGGAAATCGATGGGCCGGTCGCTTCTCCATAACTGTAACACTGGCAACCGCAATTGGCGTTCTCGTGCTGATTTCGGTTGGCAGTGTCCTGGGAGTTGGGGTCTGGTTGGCACAGAAAAACACATTCTCATTGTTGAGCGCCAACGCGCATCTGAGTGTTGTGGCAACAGCCGACCAAGTCAAACTGCACCTCCAGCCAACCGAACATCAGACCGGATTTCTGGCCGAACGAATTGCGAAGGGCGAGGTCGATGTTTCCGATCGGCAGCAGTTCGGTCTGTTGTTGACGGGGGCACTTGCCGCTGCGCCGCAAATTGAGGCCGTCATGTTCATAGACACGAACTTCCAGGCATTTGAAGCCGGTCGTGATCGTGAAAACAGCACAGTTGTTCTGGACGAAGTCGATTACTCGCAAGACCCGGTCATTCGAAACAACATGACAGAAATTCTGGATTCCCCGAGATGGGGAACGCCGGTTTGGCGCGACAGGTACCAAAAGACATATCTCAATCTCGCCCATCCAGTCTTTCAGAATGAGGAGTATATCGGGGTTATCGTGGCCGTTGTCTCCGTTCAGCAACTCTCTGGGTTTGTACGGGACACTGCCCAGCAGGACGCGGGCCGCCGTTTCATCCTCTACGACCGGGATTACGTTCTGGCGCACCCCCTTCTGGAGGAGGGCTACCCCGGCCGCTCTTCCGACAACCCGCTGCCGACGGTATCAAGCTTCGAAGACAAGGTGCTGGCTTCCATCTGGAAACCGGAGGAGAGACAGGAACTCGCGCTGGATCTCCCGCAAGGCACTTATGGCCACGTTATCGACGCTCAGGATGATGAGTACGTCTTTGTTTACCGTGAGCTCTCGAGTCTCGGCGATGTGCCGCTGTTGGTTGGCGCCTATTTCCGCTCGGCAGACGTCGAATCGGAGATACGCCGCATGGTCATTTCACTGGTCGCCGGCATCGTGTTGCTCTTGCTTTCACTCGTGTGTGCGATCATCGTCGGTCAACGCATTGCACAGCCCATCGTTCGCTTTTCCGCCGCTGCAAGTCGAATCCGAGATCTCGCCATCTCCAAGGTCGAGAATCTCCCAGGCAGCGTGTTTCGTGAACTCAATGATCAATCGATCGCCTTCAATACAATGCTGCAGGCGCTGCGCTGGTTTGAGCTCTACGTGCCGAGGAAAGTTGTCGAGAATCTCATTGAGCAGGGCGACGTCAGTCAGGTGCTTTCCGAATCCCGGGAAATCACCGTCATGTTCACCGACATTGCCGGGTACTCGAATATTGCCGCGGGCATGCCAGCCACCGAGGTTGCCGATCTCTTGAATCACCATTTTGCCGCGGTGGCCAAATGTATCGAGGAAGAGGGTGGCACCGTCGACAAATTCATCGGCGATTCCGTCATGGCCTTCTGGGGAGCGCCGGAATCCCAGGACGACACAGCTCAACGGGCCTGCAGGGCGGCTGTTGCGATCGCTGCCGTAATAGGCGACGACAACAGGAAAAGGGTTGCCGCAGGTCATCCCCCAATCCGCGTTCGCATCGGCATTCATACGGGTCACGCAACCGTCGGAAACATCGGGGCACCAGGAAGGCTGAATTACACAATCATCGGAGACACGGTGAATGTCGGTCAGCAGCTCGAACAACTGGGTAAGAAGCTCGAATCGGGCAACAGTGATGTTGCGATTTTGATCAGTGGAACAACAGCCCGTAAACTTGATGGATCATTTTCGCCCAGGTCACTGGGGCCACAGAAGATGAAGGGGCATTCCAGTGATGTGGAAGCGTATCAAATTGGTTGAGTTCCGTGCCCAGGCGGCATTCTGAGGAATCGGCAGTTTGTATGGCATGGTGCGCGACGGGGTGATGAACTCGTCGTGAAAACGCCCTAGATAAGGTGGTGCATCGGGGCCTGGGCTTCCGACACGCGGACAATTGAGGCACGTGGAGCTGATGGTTGCAACCCAGACTGAGAAGCGGCCTAACGTCGCAAACGAAAGCCGGGAAAAGACCCATGTCGGCTACCGGATGACCATCGAGCCGGAAGCCAAGCGCATACGCGCCGTCCTCGATGGTGTGACGGTCGCCGACAGCGCTTCGGTGATGGTCATGAAGGAAACGCGCCTTCGTCCGGTGTTCTATTTCCCCCGGGATGACGTTCGGATGGATCTGCTCCAATCCACCGACCGCAGGACATACTGCCCTTTCAAAGGCAATGCCTCCTATTGGAGCATTACAGCCGGCGACAAGACTGCAGAAAATGCGGCATGGAGCTACGAAGACGCCTATGACGAAGCGGCCATGGTCGAGGACTACATCGCGTTTTACTGGGGCAAGATGGACCTCTGGATTGCCGACGATGCAGAAATCAAAGAGCAGCCGGCGGCAGACACAAATGCGAAAACCAATCCGCTTGTCGATTGGCTCGTGCACGATGCGTGGAAGGCAACATCCACCGTTGAGCTGGTTGAGGCGCTGGTCTCGGCACTAGACCGTACCGGATTCCCGATATGGAGCCTTCGGCTCTTTGTCCGCACCCTCAATCCCCAACTCTTCGCCCGGTTTTACAGCTGGAAACGCGGTCGCGCGGAAATCATCGAGCGCGAAGCAACGCATGCTGGGGCTCAGTCCGAACAGTTCCTGGATAGCCCATTCGCGCTTGTCATCGGCGGTCAGGGCGGCGTTCGCCGGCGGCTTGAAGGAGCCAATCCCCGGCTGGATTTTCCGATCCTGAGCGACCTGATCGAAGAGGGAGCTACGGACTACGTGGCGGTCCCGCTGCGCTTCTCGGACGGGCAGATCAACGTCCTTACCCTCATTTCCGACGCGCCGGACGGGTTTTCAACCGATCAGCTTGGGCACCTCTACGAGGTCTTGCCCAATCTTGGCCGTCTGCTCGAGGCGCACGCGCAACGAATCTCGTCGCTTACCCTGCTGCAGACCTATCTTGGGCGCAATGCCGGCGAACGCGTCAACAATGGTTCGGTCAAGCGCGGCGATGGCGAACAACTCCATGCCGTGATCTGGTTTTCGGACCTGAGACAGTCGACGACCCTCGCGGACACGCTCTCTCGCGAGGATTATCTGGCGGCCTTGAACCAGTACTTCGACTGTGTCGCCGGAGCGGTGATCGAGCATGAGGGGGAGGTGCTGAAGTTCATTGGCGACGCGGTGCTCGCCATTTTTCCGATCGAGGACCCGACCGAGACCCACCCCGAGGCCTGTCGACGGGCACTCGCTGCGGTCCGTACGGCCGGCGAGCAAATAGCAAAAGCCAATTCCGAGCGCAGCGCGTCCGGCCTGCCGCTTCTGAAATTCGGGACCGGCCTGCACCGGGGCACGATCACTTATGGCAACGTCGGGACGGAACGCCGCCTCGACTTCACGGTTATCGGACCGGCGGTGAACGAGGCGGCTCGGATCGAGAGCCTTTGCAAGACGCTCGACGCACCGGTGATTGCGTCCTCGGCCTTTGCCGCCGGCGTGACGGACGGTTTGCGCTCGCTCGGCACCCAAGAGTTGCGTGGTGTACAGGCCGAGGAGGAAGTGTTTGAGGTCCCGCTCACCTGAAACGGATAGGGCGCGACACTCCCTATCGCGATTAAACCAACCGGCTGGCGCGCGAGCTAACCGTCCCGTCCCGGTTCGTCCGGGTTGCTGGAAAAAAGTGCGAGCTTGTTGCCTTGGGGATCGCGCAGGTAGCCGACATAGAATCGCGGCCCATAAGACGCACGAAAGCCCGGTGGGCCCTCGTCGGATCCGCCCGCTGAAAGTGCGGCGGCGTGAAGGTCTCGAACCTGCTGCTGATTGCGTGCCTCAAAGGCGACCATGGACCCGTTGCCGGCCGAGGCCGGACGTCCATCGAAGGTCGGTTTGACGTAGAACTCAGGCAAAACCGGAATTTGGCCGGGTTCGACCGGCAGTGCGAAGCTCAACCCCTCGGGGCCTTCTTCCAGGCCATAGCCAAGCGCTGGCAGGAACGCGCAGTAAAACCGTTTTGCGCGATCGATATCATCCGCGCCGACTGTGACGTAGGAAATCATGTGTTTCTTTCCGGCAGTTTGCTTGCTCCCATCAGACTACCGCACATGTTGGCCGCGACGGAAATGGCGGATCCAAGCTCGTCCACGACTCTGCGGTCAGCATCGGGTAATCTTGTGCCAACTGGCACAATCGGGAGAGGTGCGATGTTCAATGGCGGCCATGTCGTGATTTATTCGAAAGACGCCGAAGCGGATCGACGGTTTTTCAAGGATGTCCTTGGACTTGCCAATGTGGATGTGGGCGGTGGCTGGCTGATTTTTTCCCTGCCTCCCAGCGAGGTGGCGTTTCATCCGCATGAAACGTCGACCGCCCATGATTTCTATTTCATGTGCGATGACATCAAGACCGCCTGCGAAAAACTTGACGATCATGGAATCGAATATTCGGAGCCAGTTGATGAAGGATGGGGAATCCTGTCGGCCTTTACGCTTCCCGGTGGCGGAAAGGTCGGGTTCTATCAACCCCGGCACGAGCGCCCTTAGCGCCCGTTGCCGCATTCAGGCCGTTTCCGGCGTTTCTGCATCGACGCTCAATTCGCTTGACGGCGTTTTAGTATGTGCGTGGCTTGATACTGCGCCACCATTTCGTCCGTTTGATTGAAAATGTCGTAGCGGATCTCCAGGAACCCTCGGTCCGGCTTTGATCGCGACACTCGTGCGTCCAGGACCTCGGCCTCGACCCGGATTGTGTCATCGACGAAAACGGGCTTAAGCCAGCGCACCTCTTTCAGCCCGGGCCCGCCCATGGAGCTTTCCGACCACACATTTGCCTCTACAATCAGCTTGAAGGCGGCGAGGATTGTGTGAAATCCCGAGGCAATGAGCGCGCCATAAGGCGAAGCCTTTGCCGCTTCCTCGTCCAGATGAAAAGGCTGAGGGTCCCATTCCTTCGCAAACCGTTTGATCGCTTCCGACGTCAGCGTCTGCGACCCGGTTTCAAACCGGAATCCTACAGGCATATCATCGAAATACATGGGCACCCCCGCTTCTTCGGGTCAGAATACCCGTCCAATGGGACAAAACAACGCCTCGATCGCCGCTTTGAAGAAGCGGGCAGAGCATTCGGGAACCGCTATCGTTCGTTCTGCGGCAACCCGTCCGCGATGTCGTAGTAGTCGCCTTTTTCGGATACGAAGATGTGCCGCTCAAGGGATGTTCCGGTCGGGCCGTCGAAACAACCCATGGCGATGGCTGTCCAATCATGAAATACCGGATCCCAGAACAGGGTCGATCCACAGGTGCCGCAAAATCCGCGCCGCACTTTTTCAGAGGATTGATACCAGCGCACCGCCTCTTCTCCCTCGATCCGAACCTGGCTGCGGGGGATGTCAATTGACGCCTCGTAATGTCCGGTCTGTTTGCGGCAGGCGACGCAGTGGCAGGCCGTGGGCTGTGGAAGCTCGCCTTCGACAACAATACGAACGGCGCCGCAGAGGCATGAACCCTTATGCATTGGCCGCCTCCTGTCGTGGCATCATGGTGCGGGCTCGACGCCGAGCCGCGACGACCTTGATCAAGGCCTTTGCCTCGGCCGGAGGCTCCTGCTCCATACGGCGGTAATCCGAGCCGTCCGGGCGTCGCGAGAGGAGCCCGCAGGAGATCATGGTCCGGCGCAGTGTGGCTGGATCTTCAAAGAGATGTTCGTCCGACAGTCGGTCATTCACTTCGCGTTCGGACATCGTTTGTCCGGCGGGCAGTGTGGCCCACAGCGCCCACAGGGCGAGCGTTTGCACCGCCCGCTTTGAAGGCCATTGCAGAAGCCGCCCGGTCGTATCGAACTGGTGCAATGTGCGCTCAACCGCGCGTGCATCGGCGGGACGTTCGTCGGTGATCCGGTCCATTCGTCGTGTCGCCGCCTGGGCCGAACGCATGTGCTGGACGTTTTCAAAACCGGCCGCGCGGGCAAGCATGTTCATCAGTGTCAGGTGTGAGGGGCTTGTGTCCCCCAATTGACGGGAAAGAGCGCGGGAGAACGTCGTGAGATCGTCCACCTGAAGCCGCAAAGGGTTCTTGGCCATAGTGCATCCATATCAGGCGCCATGCTGGGTCGTTGGTCGCTGGCTTGACGACGCGGCGCCGGTTTGGGTGCGGAGCCAGGTGGTCATATTGGCAGGTTTAGCTCTCCTCAAGGAGCAGCGACGCCTCGGTGTCTGCCGACCGTGGATGCTCGATAGCAGGTATTTTGCATCTGGCCAAGCCGCGTCTTCTTGAGACGGTTGCAAAAAACGACTTGAAGAATGTGCGCTTCGGCCCAAACATTGTGAATCAGCATTCTGGCGCGATTGGCGGGCATTTTGTCGCCTGCGTCGATCGTGATGACCATAGGATTGGCGTGGGTGCCGGGCGCATCACAAGGTGCGTTTGGTCCTGTTTGCCGCAATTGAAGGATCTGGAGATTTGGCTGCATTCGACGAAACGCGCTTTGCGGTGATAGCCGACATTCATGGCAACGCGGATGCTCTCCTGGCGGTGCTCGAGGACATTGATGCGCTGTCAATCCAATCGGTTGTCAATCTCGGCGATCATGTCAGTGGCCCGCTGGCCGCAAGGGAATGCGCGGAGTTGCTGATGGAGCGGGACTACCCGTCGATCAAAGGCAACCATGATCGTTGGGTTGGCGAGATGGCTCCTGACGAAATGTTATCCATTGACCGCTGGGCCCACGCGGATCTCGACGAAAGGCACCGCGCGTGGCTGAAGGCGATGCCGGCGACCCGGCAAATCACCCCTGATATCTTCGCCTGTCATGGCACGCCGGCTTCCGATACCGAGTACTGGCTGGAAACGGTCACCGAACAGGGCGAGGTTGTATTGCGGTCTCAAAGCGAGATAGTCGCAGCGGCGGAATCCGTTTCCGCCAATCTCTACCTTTGCGGACACACACATATTCCACGCCGTGTGGACTTGTCAGGCGGCCGGGTCATTCTGAACCCCGGCAGCGTGGGCTGTCCGGCCTACGGCGATTCCAGTCCGGTGCCGCATGTGGTTCAGACGGGAACGGCAGCGGCATGCTACGCGGTTGTGGAACGTCGACGCCACGGTTGGGCGAGCAGTTTTCGCCATGTTCCCTATGACACCGGCCGAATGGTTGCGCTGGCTGCTGAAGCAGACCACGCTGCATGGCAGTCGAGGCTGGCGACAGGTTGGCTCGAATGAGGCTTGCCGCACATGACACAGACAGATCGCCTGGCCGCTGACAAGCCCATTCGCGTGGCCCCTGACGGCGATCAGGTGGATGCCATTCTCGACCTCTTAAAGCGCTCATTTGCCTTCATGGATCCGCGCATCGACCCGCCGTCTTCAGTGCTTCGCCTGACAACGGACGCCATCCGCGCCCAGTGCGAGCGCGGGGAAGTCTGGACACTTGGGTCGCCGCCCCATGCCTGCATTTTTCTGATCAGGAATCCTGATGCGATCTATATCGGCAAGCTGGCGGTCGACGAGACCATGCGCGGCCGAGGTATCGCGCGCGCGCTGGTGGATCTGGCCGAAGATCGTGCAAAGGCCAGCGGCCTGGGAGCGCTTGAGCTGGAAACGCGTATCGAGCTGATCGAAAATCACGAAGCGTTTCAGCGGCTTGGGTTTGTTCGGACGTCTTGCGGAACGCATGAAGGTTTTGACCGGCCAACCTTTGTCGTCATGCAGAAGCGGCTCTGAAAGGAACTCAGTAATCTTCGCCGGCGTAGCGGTTGGGCTGCCCGGCTGCGTCGGGGATCCCGACGAAATCGGCCCAGTCGGACCCCGGTCGCCAGATGCTCTCCATGTTGTGAAACGCGTCAGATACCGACAGGCCAAACCCTTCGGCGGCGTACCGGTAGAAGAAAGCGCTCACCCGGGCATTGTAGATGCAGTGGACATGGATGGTTGCATCCGGGTGCTCGGCTAGCGTTTCCTTGAACGCCTGATAATCTGCATCCGTCGGGTTCGCAAAATCGACGGGAATGTAGACATACTCCATGCCCAGCGCCGCGACCGTGCCGGGTTCATCATCCAACGCGCCCTTGCCATCGTGGTGAATGCCAAGATTGACGATGAGGGTGACACCAAAGGATTTGATGTCGGCCATCTGTGACTCAGTCGGCTGGCCCGACGTGGTGATCCGTTCATTGATCCGCCGCCAGTTCAGGATTTCAGGAAGGTCTTTCATGGCTGTGCCTCGAGCTTCTTTCCGTGTGCGGGCCAGGATATCCCGACAACAGCCTGTCAAAGTGACAAAACGCCCACGATTTCGGACACGGTTTCAGGTGTTGCGTACGGCAAGATTGAACCGCTGCCGATAGTCGACAGGCGATATGCCCAGCTGTCGGGAGAAAGACCGCCGCATCCGTTCGGCATCCTTGAAGCCGCATTTTGCAGCGATGGCCTTGATGCTTGTGCCGGTTGTTTCCAGCAGTTCGCGCGCCGTTTGCAAACGGATTGCTTCAACTGCCTTGGATGGGGTCGTTCCCATGGTGGCGACATAGGATCTGTGAAAAGTGCGCAATCCCATTTTTGCCTGGTCCGCAAGATCCTCGACACGCAAGTCTTTCCGAAGGTTTGCGGCGATCCACGCATGAAGGTCGTCGAACCGACCCTGGCGGTCGCGCCGTTGACGTTCCAGCATCGGACTGAACTGCGATTGCCCGCCGGGCCGCACCATGTAGGTGACCAGCGCCCTGGCCCGTTCCAACGCGGCCTCCAGGCCCAGATCTTCCGCAACGATTGCCAGCGCCATGTCGGTTCCGGCAGTCACGCCCGCCGACGTCCAGATGTGATCGTCGCGGATATAGATCGGGTCCAGCTCGACCCGGACATCGGGGAATCGGGCGCGCAGGGCGTCGCCATCTTCCCAATGGGTGGCGGTGCGCCGTCCATCCAATGCGCCGGTGGCGGCCAAAAGATAGGCACCGGAACAGACAGAACAGACGCGCCTGGCGTTGCCGACCAGGGCCGAAATGCTCTGAACGAATTGGTCATCGTCGGCGGCCGAATAGACCCCGTCACCGCCAATGATCAGAAGCGTGTCAATCGCACGATCAGTCCATGCATCAACCGGTTCGGTTTCAACGGTCATGATCGTATCGGTCAGGATAGGCCCGCCCCGGTTCGACAGGATCACGGTGTCATAGGCCAGATCGCCATCCCCATGGCGCGCCCATGAAAACACTTGCAGCGGACCCGCGAGATCCAATAGCGAAATGTCCGGAAACACCACATAGACGATGAGGTGTTTGTCTTCAGAGGATCGCTGAGGATTGGCAGAATTTGATGCCATATTGTGATTTCTGCCACGAGCGGTCACGGTAGTCCATTCGAATATGGTGCTTGATGAGGTCCTGAGGTCAGTGTCAGGATGGCGTTATGGGGTATGTCCAATGACCAAGCACAGGCTCTACCATGCCTGGCAATTCGAGACCGCGACTGAAACCACCGCCACGATTTGTCCCGATGGCTGTCGCGACATTCTTGTGATTTCCGACAGGCAGAGCGAGCGCGCGCTCAGGCTGACCGACTGGGATTTTCAGCCCCGAAAGGTCGTGCTTCGCGCCGGCACCAGGATCGCTGGTTATCGCCTGCGCCCCGGAACCTCGATATCGTCGAAAGCGATCGATGCCATGGCGGCGGGTGCCGATTGCCCGGAAGACTGGATCAGCGCCCATGCGGTGACCAATGACGAGGTAATTGACGCGCTGCTTGATCCTGGCGCCTCCGTTCCCGGTGCCGCGAAATCCGTCGGCGTGACGGTGCGGACGCTGCAGCGCCGGCTCAAGGACCTCTCCCTGCCCCCGCCCGAGGTCTGGCGCCTGCTCGGACGGGCGCGGCGCGCCGCGTCGATGCTGCCCCACCGTTTGCCGCTGGCCGACATCGCATTCGACAGCGGCTACAGCGATCAGGCGCACATGACCCGCGAATTCAAACGCTGGTTCGGGCAGACGCCGTCCATGCTGCGCCGAAACAAGACACTGCTCGACGACATCGCTCAACCGGCGCTCGGCAACTGGACCGGCGAACAGATCTCGATGAGATAGCCGTTGGGATCGTTCACATAGGACGTGGTCTGGCCCCACGGCTCGTCGCGCGCGTCCTGGATGAGGTCGGCGCCGGCTTCCACCGCCCTGGCGAGCGCGCCGGAGACATCATCGGTTTCGAAGGCAATCTCGAAGACCGGTGCGCCCGCTCGCGGTTTCTCCGGGTTCTTGTCCAGCTGCCGCATCAGCGCAGTCGAGGAGAAGGCAAGCCTGGTTTCGCCCGTTGCAAGCTCACCGTAGTCGCCGCTTTCATGCAGGAAGCGCCTTTCCAGGCCGAAAGCGCGCTCGAAAAAGTCGAGCGAGGCTGCAACGTCGTCGACGTAGAGGATCGTATATCTGAAGTGCATCGGGGCCCTTCCCGTTGTTGAGGGTTATCGCAGGGCACCGATCTCTGCACAGGGGCTTCGCCCACGTCTTGAAGAATTGCGACATGTGGCACGCGCAAACGTAACGCGGGTGGTTACGCGACCGATGAAAACCCTCAGTGAGACGGGTTCACCGATAGAGGTCGGGCGCGCCGATCTGGGCGTGGATGGCGTTGACGGTTCTCTCGTCGATGCCAAGGCTTCTCGCAAGCTGGTCGAGATAGCGCGCTTCGTTTTGATTATCGAGATCGATGCCCATCACCGACATGGCATAGACCTGGGTTTCAAGACCTCGCGGCACATCGCGAACCAGGCCTTCGACGTCGATCGGCTTGTTCAACTCGTCGTTGACGAACCGGCGTTCTGCTGAACTGACGTCGCCCAATCGGCCGAGCAATTTGTCCTGCTCCGCCTGGTCGAACCGGCCGTCCGATTTCGCCGCCTGGATCATTGCCCGCAGCATAAGACCCGCCGCCACTTCCTGCGGTTCCGAGGGCTGCAGGTGCATCGCGCCCCGTCCCCTGCCGGCAATGGCCTGATTCAGCAGATCGCCGAAAGAGCCGCCGGTGCCTTGTGATCCGCCGGCATTTACCAACGCGCCGGCAACCGCGCCGATGATCTGGCCGAGGCCGTCGCTTCCGCCGCCCTGCCCGCCGCCCATCATTTGTCCCAAAAGGTCGTCGAGACCGCCACCCGATCCGCCTCTGCCGGAGGACTGCGCAAGCGATTCAAGCAGACCACCCAAACCGTCCTGGGCGCGCCCGTCTGACGAACGGCCGCCGTGGCCGCTGAGTGCCGCGCCCAACAGATCTTCAAGACCGCCGCCACCGCCCTGGAGTTGGCCGAGCAATCCGCCGCTTCCGTGATGGCCGGATCTTGACCCGCCCGCATTTTTTGCCGCGGATACGTTCACGACGGCTTCTGCCAGTGCTTCCAAAAGACTCATGACAACCTCCCTGACCTGCCAAACACTTGCACATGTTTTCGGTGGTGGCCACCGTTTGCAGTGCCAGGAGCCGGACGTCTTACTCCTCGGTCAGCTTGTGGCTGTCCGCCGATGTCAGGTCCAGACGATAGGCCTTGCGCATCTGCTCGATGAAATCCAGCGACTCCTTGTCGAAGGGCGACTTTCCTTCGAAACTGTGGAGCACGATGCCTTCGATCAGATCACCCAGCCCCATTTCGTGCCGTGCGGCCAGTGCTTTCAGCACCTGGAGGACTCGTTTTTCAAGGCGTACCCCCGTCTGAACGCGTTCGATTTTTTTTCCGGTTCCCGGCATGCCGCGGCTCCTCTTTGGTCATTTTGTACCATGGTAGCGGTGCGCATCACCAGCGATTGGGAGGAACTAAATTGCGCTACCTTGACAGAATGGTACATTGGTACCAAATAAGATGGAAGCAGGATCGCGGTTGTTCGCTGCCTGTTTTTCGGATCCAGGATGGGAGATCGGTGCCATGGGCACGGACTACGCAAGCATGACCGACGATTTCGAGAGATACGAGGCCGATGCCGGGAACTTCAGCCACGAACACCATGTTGGCGTGGCCTTCGAGATGCTGCGACGGCACGCGTTCTTGACCGCCGCCTGCCGCTATGCCGATATCATCAGCACCGTTGCGACACGCGCCGGCGCGGGCGACAAATTCAACGCGACGATTACCGTTGCCTTCCTCAGCATCATTGCCGAACGCATGAACCGTCGGGACTATGACGACGCGCTGGACTTCATGGCGAACAATCGGGATCTGCTGACACAAAATCCTCTGACCTCGCTCTATTCCCGGGAGCGGCTGATGAGCGCCGAGGCGCGCAAGACGTTCCTGCTTCCCGATCTCAAGCCGCATTAGAGCAAAGGGCGATCATCGGCGGTATCCTTGCCCGAGGAGACCGGATAGTGACACAATGGTGCTCCCACCCAAGCCGGTAACGCCTGCGTACCATCCAAACAACAGAGACATCCGAAGTCATGGAAGCCTGGATTTTCATCGCGATCGCTGCGGCCGCGTTTCAGACCCTGCGCTTCATGCTTCAGAAGCAACTGAGCATGGGAACCCTGTCGACGGGCGGCGCAACCTGTTCCCGCTTCTTTTATTCCGTCCCCTTCATCACGGTGCTTGCGCTCGGTTATGCCCTCGCCATGGGGCACGGAATGCCCAGTCTCGGACCTCTTTTCTGGGGTTACGCCTTCATCGGCGGGTTGTCGCAAATTCTGGCGACCTGGTGCGTGGTCGCGCTGTTTCAGCAACGCAATTTCGCCGTCGGCATCACCTTCAAGAAAACCGAGGTTCTGCTGACGGCGCTGGTCGGGCTGGCCGTTCTCGGGGACCGGATTTCGCTCGCCGGTTTCGTCGCCATTTTTCTGGGGCTGATCGGCGTCCTGGTGCTGTCGCAAAAACCCGGTGACACCGAAGGCACATTCCTGTCCCGTTTCTTCAATCTCGGCACCGGGTTGGGCGTCTTGTCGGGCGTCTTTTTTGCATTCTCCGCTGTCGGCTATCGCGGTGCGACCCTGGAGATCATGAGCGACGATCCGCTGTTTCGCTCAAGCATTTCGCTCATGCTGGTCACGATCGGTCAGACCGTGGGCATGCTCATCTGGTTGCGGTTGCGGGAGCCCGGCGAAATCACCCGCATGGTGGCGGCTCGCCGGACCGCGGTCTGGATGGGGATTACCGGCATGGCCGGTTCGCTGTGCTGGTTCACCGCGTTCACGTTGCAGAACGCCGCCTACGTCTTTGCCGTCGGACAGATTGAGGTCATTTTCTCGCTTCTGGCGTCGGCACTCTTCTTTCGCGAAGTCATTGCGAAAAAGGAACTTGCGGGCATCGCCCTGATCACCGCAAGCATTCTCTATCTGGTCGTCGCGGCCTGACAGTCGCTTTCCGCTGTTCCCCATTGGGGGACGGGTTGAGCGGCCGCCGGGCCATGCCAACACGACGATGTGAACGGGGCTGCCATATTCGTTCCCATTTTCGCCGGATTCGTTTCGAGTTCCCCCTCAGGCTTTGATGTTGTGGAAAAAAGTTTGCGCTTCGGGGGGTTTATTAAAGCCGTTCATTTTTGTTGATTCTGCGCCCCTCGCGCCGCGAAATTCCTCTTCCGGCTTAGTATGCAGACTGTATCCAGATCGGATTTGATGAGTCGACGCCATATTTTGGTGTTACACTTTGAAGACGGATCCCTGATTCGGTGAATTTGGGGCAGGCAAATCACCGGCAGGCTTCGCGAGCATCTCAACTTGATTTGATTGGCCCAGCGTAAGCCCCGGCACCAACTTAGGTAGTGAGACAGAAATGGCCGTGGGAGGAGGGCGCTAGTACAGGAAAGGACGACGACGATGGACGTGTTTTCTCTACAATCCGAGGTTTACGAGAGAACCAAGGTGGAAGAGATTACCCTGCAAGACTACCTACTTGCATGTCGTGAAGATGCGGGCATGCGCGCTACAGCGGCGGAACGGATGATCGCCGCAATCGGTGAGCCGGAACTGGTCGACACCAGCCAGGACCAGCGGCTCAGTCGGATATTTCTGAACCGGACCATCAAACGCTATCCGGCGTTCGCGGACCTCTATGGCATGGAAGAGACGATCGAGCGCATCGTCGGCTTCTTCCGCCATGCTTCCCAGGGCCTCGAAGAACGAAAGCAGATCCTCTACCTTCTGGGCCCCGTCGGCGGCGGCAAGTCGACCGTGGCCGAGATCCTCAAACGGCTGATGGAGCAGGAGCCGATCTATGTGCTCAAGGCCGGCGAACAGGTGTCGCCGGTGTTCGAATCCCCTCTCGGCCTGTTCAATCCCGAGCGCATGGGCGACCTGCTCGAGGACAAGTACAACATCCCGCGACGACTGCTGACCGGTCTGATCTCGCCCTGGGCTGTCAAACGGCTGGACGAGTTCGATGGCGACATCTCGAAATTCTCCATCGCCAAGATCTACCCGTCGAAGCTGCGCCAGGTCGGCGTCACCAAGACCGAACCGGGTGACGAAAACAACCAGGACGTCTCGTCGCTGGTCGGCAAGCTCGATATCCGCAAGCTCGAACATCTGAGCCAGAACGACCCCGACGCCTACAGCTATTCGGGCGGCCTCAACCGCACGACGCAAGGGCTCCTGGAATTCGTCGAGATGTTCAAGGCTCCGATCAAGGTGCTGCACCCGCTTTTGACCGCGACCCAGGAAGGCTCCTATGTCGGCACTGAGAACATCGGCGCCTTTCCCTATAACGGCATCATCGTGGCCCACTCCAACGAGGCGGAGTGGCAACAATTCAAGAACAACCGCAACAACGAAGCGTTTCTCGATCGGATCAGCGTCGTCAAGGTGCCCTACTGCCTGCGCGCCAGCGAGGAATCGCAGATCTATGACAAGCTGTTGCGCGACAGTGCCCTGCGCGAAGCGCAATGCGCGCCGGAGACCCTCGACATCATGGCACGTTTCAGCGTGCTGACGCGGCTGCACGACCACGAGAACTCGACGCTTTTGTCAAAGATGCGCGTCTATGACGGCGAGACCCTGAAGGATACGGATCCGAAGGCCAAGTCGCTGCAGGAATACCGCGACGTGGCGGGCGCCGACGAGGGCATGAACGGCACCTCCACCCGCTTTGCCTTCAAGGTGCTGTCGGAGACGTTCAATCACGACACTGACGAGATCGCCGCCGACCCGGTGCATCTGATGTATGTGCTGGAACAGGCGATCAAGCGCGAACAGTTCAGCGAAGAAGTGGAAGGCCGGTACCTGGAATTCCTCAAGGCCGAGCTGATGCCGCGCTATGCGGAGTTCATCGGCCACGAGATCCAGAAGGCCTACCTGGAATCCTATTCCGACTACGGCCAGAACCTGTTCGACCGCTACATCGCCTATGCGGATGCCTGGATCGAAGAGCACGATTTCAAGGACCCGGACACCGGCCAGATGTTCGACCGCGAGATCCTCGACCAGGAACTGTCCAAGGTGGAGAAGCCGGCCGGGATCGCCAACCCGAAGGATTTCCGCAATGAAGTGGTGAAGTTCGTGCTGCGGGCCCGGGCGGAGAACAATGGCCGCAACCCCGACTGGCGCAAATACAAGAAGCTGCGCGGGGTGATCGAGAAGCGCATGTTCGGCCAGGTCGAAGACCTGCTGCCGGTGATCAGCTTCGGCGCCAAGCGTGACAAGGAGGCTGATGCCAAGCACCACGAATTCGTCGACCGGATGATCGAGCGCGGCTACACCCGCCGCCAGGTCCGCCGTCTCGTCGAATGGTACATGCGCGTCAACAAGGCGGGTTAGGCACTTGAGCGTGAAGTAGCGAGGACACATGGGTCATTTCGTCGATCGCCGCCTCAACCCCAAGGACAAGAGCCTCGGCAACCGGCGGCGATTCCTCAAGCGGGTGCGCTCGCATGTCAAGAAATCGGTCGACGAGGCGGTGCGCAAGCGCGGTATCGCCGACGCCGACCGCGGCGAGAACGTTACGGTTCCGGCGGATTCGATCGCCGAGCCGACCTTCCGGCACTCCAACAAGGCCGGCCGGCGCGATTACGTGACCACCGGCAACAAGACCTTCAGCACTGGCGATCGCATTCGAAAGCCACCGGCCGGCGCTGGTGGCGGTCGCGGCAAGACCGGCAGCGACCACGGTGACGGCGACGACGAATTCCTGTTCGTTCTGTCGCGCGACGAATTCCTCGATCTGTTTTTCGAGGACATGGAACTGCCCAATCTGGTCAAGCGCGGGCTGAAACAGATCCAGCTCAAGCGGCCACATCGTGCGGGATTTTCGATCACCGGCTCGCCGGCCAACATCAATCTCGAACGCACCATGCGCAACTCGCTGGGACGCCGCCTCGCGCTCAAGCGCCCCAAGGATCGGGAAGTGCGGGCGTTGCGCGAGGAGATTTTTGCACTCGAAAAAGTGTCATCGCCAACGCCGGAGCAGCGGGAGGAACTCAAAAGGCTGCGCACCCTGCTGGAGGACACGCTGCGGCGCAAACGGGTGATCGCCTACATCGATCCGCTGGACGTTCGCTACAACTATTTCGAACAGCGGCCGGAGCCGCGCGAGCAGGCGGTGATGTTTTGCCTGATGGACGTGTCGGCCTCCATGGGCGAGCGCGAGAAGGATCTGGCCAAACGGTTCTTCGTGCTCCTGCACCTGTTCCTGTCCCGGCGTTACAAATCCATAGACCTGGTGTTCGTGCGTCACACCCACAATGCCCAGGAGGTTGACGAGGAGACCTTCTTCTACGCGACCGAAACCGGCGGAACGGTGGTCTCGACGGCCCTCACCGAGGCCAAACGCATCATTGAAGAGCGCTACTCACCGTCGGAATGGAACATCTATATGGCCCAGGCCTCGGACGGGGAAAATTTCTCCGGCGACTCTGAAAAATGCGTGGCGCTGCTCAACGAGGACCTGATGCGGTGCTGCCAGTATTTCGCCTATGTCGAGATCGTCGACGAGGCGGAGGCCGAATTCCTCAACAGCGAGGAAAACGGCATTGAACTCTGGCGCAATTACCGTCGCGTGGCGCGCGAATGGCCGAATTTCGCCATGAAGCGCATTGCCAAACCGGCCGATATCTATCCGGTGTTCCGCGAGCTTTTTGCCAAGAAATCCGCCGGAGGCGCCGATGGTTAGCCCCAGGGCTAGAGCGATGAAAAAGCAGGAACCGCTGTTCGAAGGTGCCGACTGGACTTTCGAGACCATGCGTTCGGTCTATGACGCGATCGAGGATGTGGCGCGCAACGATCTGAAACTCGATGTCTACACCAACCAGATCGAGATCATCTCATCGGAACAGATGCTCGACGCCTATTCCTCCATCGGCATGCCGCTGATGTATCGGCACTGGTCCTTCGGAAAGCATTTCGTCACCAACGAGCGCTACTACCGCAAGGGCGCCATGGGCCTGGCCTACGAGATCGTCATCAACTCCGACCCCTGCATCAGCTACTGTATGGAGGAAAACTCCATGCCGATGCAGACCCTGGTGATGGCGCATGCCGCCTTCGGTCACAATCACTTCTTCAAGGCCAATCACCTGTTTCGCCAGTGGACCGATGCCGGCGGCATCCTTGACTATCTGGAATATGCCCGGGGCTACATTGCCGAATGCGAGGAAATTCATGGTGTCTCCGAGGTCGAGGCGATGCTCGACGCAGGCCATGCGCTGATGCCCAACGGGGTTTTCCGCTACCGCAGGCCACGAGCGCCGTCACTGCGCGAAGAACAGCAGCGGCAGGAGGAACGCCAGCGCCACGAGGAGCAGACGGTCAACTATCTGTGGAGCACGCTCACGGACGCAACCCACTCAGCCTCGGCCAATGCGGAAGCCATGGAACGCAAGCGGGAACTGCACCTGCCGGAGGAAAACCTGCTCTATTTCCTCGAGCACTACAGTCCGGTGCTGAAGACCTGGCAGCGCGAACTGCTGCGCATCATCCGCAATATCGCGCAGTACTTCTATCCGCAGAAACAGACCAAGCTGATGAACGAGGGCTGCGCCACCTTCGTGCATTTCCACATCGTCAACGAAATGCATGCCAGGGGCCTCCTATCCGATGGAGCCCTGCTGGAGATTCTGCACAGCCACACCAATGTGCTGTTCCAGCCGGACTATGACGACCCGCGTTTCAGCGGGATCAACCCCTACGCACTCGGGTTCGCCATGATGCAGGACATCAAGCGTATCTGCGAAGATCCGACGCCGGAGGACCGCGAATGGTTCCCGGAATTCGCCGGCGAGAAGGACTGGCGCTCGGTGCTTGCAGAAGCCTGGGCCAATTACCGCGACGAATCCTTCGTCCAGCAGTTTCTCAGCCCGGCGGTGATCCGCCGTTTCCGCATGTTTGCCGTCACCGACAAGGCTGATGACCCGTATTATCTGGTGTCGGGCATTCATGACGAACGGGGGTTCCACCAGGTACGCGACGTGCTGGCGCAGAACTACGACGTTGCCTCACAGGAACCGCATGTTCAGGTCGTCGATGTCGACCTGCTCGGCGACCGCAAACTGATGCTGCAACACGTCAAGCGCGACGGGGTGCCGCTTGACGCCGAGCTGCGGGACGCGACCCTCAAACATCTGAGGATGCTTTGGGGCTACGACGTGGCGCTAGAGGAGGTCGCTGCCTGACCCGATGAAACTGAACAGAGAGTCGTTTTCCTGAGTGCAAAGGTCAGCTAGGTTGGCCAGCCATGACCGAACCATTTCAAGACATGCTCGCCGGCGGGCATCCGAATTCACTGGGACGAACGGTCGAGGTGGTCGATCTGGTTTTGTCCGAACCGGAACGCTTCGACGAGCTGTTTCGTTGCTATGAAAGCGAGGATGAAGTCGTTCGCTTGCGGACGTCGAACGCCATGAAGCGTGTCGAGGCCGAGCGTCACGACCTGCTGGTCCCATATGTCGATCGCTTTATCGAACAGATCGGAGCCCTCGACCAGGCTTCGGCTCAATGGACCTTGGCGCAGCTCTTTGATCGCCTTTCGTCGGATATGAATGACGGGCAGAGGAAGGCGGCGACCGACATCATGAAGCGCAATCTGAAGAACCACAATGACTGGATCGTGCTCAATGCCACCATGGAAACCCTGTCGGCATGGGCGTTCAAAGACGGGGCCCTGGCAAAATGGCTCAAGCCACACCTCGACCGCCTCAGCGCCGACAGCAGAAAATCGGTGGCATCTCGCGCGGTCAAGAAACTGAAGGCCCTCGGTTTTACATGCTAAACGACCGCCGACAGGCGTTCGAAAATCCACCAGGTTGAGACCACGGCGATGGCGCAGAGCACCACCATGCGAGCGGGCTGGACCGTCGCCATCGACAGCCGCGACAGCACGAAAACGATGCCCAACGTGGCCGCCAAGAGCGCCACCTGGCCGACTTCGATGCCGACATTGAAGGCTGCAAGCGACAGCACCAGGTTTGGCGAGTCGCGTCCGAGGATGTCACCCAGCACGAATGAGAAACCAAGACCGTGCAGCAGCCCAATCAGGGCGAAGACCCAGGGCGATCCGGATTTTCGGAACAGCGCAACCATGCTGGCATAGAGCACCGATGCGGCGATGCCGGCCTCGACCACCGGGATGAACCAGGACCAGCTTGGTGTTGCACCGAGGAACGTGGCGATCAGGGTTACGGAATGGCCGACGGTAAACGCCGTGACCATCCAGAACAGCCGCATGGTCAGCCCGGCGCCGAGCGCAATGCAGACCACCAGCAGCACGTGGTCGGGTCCTTCGACAATGTGCAGAATGCCCTGCCAGACGAATTCCAGCGCCGCATTCAGCCGGCTGCCGTCGATGTGCAGCGGTTCCTGCAACTGGCCGTCACGGGTGAAGGAATAGGGCTGCGAAACGCGTGCATCGACGACCACATTCTCGATGGTCATGCCATCGCCGAGAACCAGCTCGGGGTATCCGGAACGGATCGTCAAAGTACCACTCGGCGAGGCGCCGGATAGCAGGAACTCAGCCTCGATCACGGCATCGCCGAAGACCGGATCGATTTCTGCACCAGGCTTTGCAAGCTCGGTGCGAGCCGCGTTGAGTCCATCGAAATCGCCGTGTTCCGGTGCCGCCGCGATTCGGTACTTTTGGAGCTCAGCAGCCAGCGTTCGACCGTCCTGCTCCCAGACGAGTGAATCTGTCAGGCGCATGCGCAGACCGGTATCGTCGTCGGTGACGGCTTGCAATGACAGGTGATAGAGCCAGATCGCGCCGGTATCATCGAGATAGAGATAGGGTGACTGCAACCGCTCGCCGCTGGCCTGTGACCCGGCGATCAGGTCGGAGAAGATCAATGGAAGAGGCGCCTGCATATAGATGCGCAGAGCGTCATTGTCTTCAGCCAGAACGAGCGTGCGTGTGCGCACGTCTTCCGAGAAATGCGCCTGCGCCTGGGTGCAGACTGCCACCAGCGCCAGTAGCAAAGTCAGTATCCGCATGGTCTCAATCCCCCTTTAGTCCGATGCCGTATCAGACTAATGCGCGGCAAATGACACGCGGGTGTCCGCACCATTACAGTTCGATGGCCGGGAGATGACAACCCGGTAATGCCCGTTGACGCAGTGATCAGAGATCATCGGGTGGTAGCGGTCGAGTCAAAATGAAGAGACTGACCGCCGACAGGACGACGAGCTGAATCACGATAGTGTGGGTTGCGACGCCGAACAGGAAGCTTGCCATCAGCACGGCGACGATGGCCACCATCGCCATCCATTTGGCCCGGCGCGATATGGCGCCGTGACGCTGCCAGTCGCGGATTGGCGGACCGAGGCGCGGATGGTGGACCAGCCAATCGTGCAGCCGTTGCGATCCGCGGGCGAAACAGAATGCGGCGAGCAGCAGGAATGGGGTGGTCGGAAGCAGCGGCAACACAATGCCGACAATACCGGCGGCGAGGCTGAGGAAGCCGCCGACGAGCCAGAAGAACCGGATCAGCTGGTGCCGCGTCGCCATCCGGCTCTACAGAGCTCGCGCGATGTCGCGGATTGCTTCGAACGCGGTGAGCATATCCTCGCGTTGCATCTCGAACTGGCCGGCGACGAAGCGGATGACCAGCTTGCCATCGTTCAGCGTCTGAGTCAGATAGATCCGTCCGTCATCATTGATGGCGTCGATGAGAGTGCGGTTGTGTTCGTCGAGGTCGCCGTCGAAGCCCTGCGGCACATGCCGGAAGGAAAACAGCGAGAGGACCGGTGCGGTGGTGATCTCGAAGTCCGGTTCGGCGGCAAGCATTTCGGCAAGTTCCTGTGCCCAGGCGACATGGTTGCGGATACGGGTGCGCAGACCGTCCAGGCCATAGGCGCGTATCAGGAACCACAGTTTGAGGGCGCGGAAGCGGCGGCCGAGCGGTACGGACCATTCACTGAAGTTGACGAAACCTTCCTTGCCGTGGGTCTTCAGATATTCCGGGTGGATGGCCAGCGTGCGGACCAGGCTTTCAGGATCGCGGACGAAGTGGGCCGAGCATTCCATGGAGGCGCCCAGCCACTTGTGCGGATTGAATACGATGCTGTCGGCCGTCTCCACGCCGCTCCAGAGAGGGCGGAATTCGGGGCAGATCATCGCCGTGCCGGCCCAGGCGGCATCGACATGGACGTAGAGATCCTCGTCCGTGCCGACCTTGCACACGGCGGCGATATCATCGGTGGCGCCGGTCGACGTGCCGCCGACACAGGCGACGATGCCGGCCGGCACCATGCCGGCTTGGCGATCGGCACGGATGGCCGCCCGTAGCGCTTCAACGTCGAGAGCCTGGTTGTCGTCGGTCGGGATCTTGACCAGATTGTCCTGCCCCAGGCCGGACACCCACATGGCCTTGTCGATGGATGTATGGGTTCCCGTGGAAGCATAGACGCGCAACGGCGGGCGGCCGAACAGTCCAGTCTGGTTGCCGGTCCAGTCCAGTGCCCGCTCGCGCATGGTCAGGATCGCGCAAAGGGTTGCGGTCGAGGCGGTGTCCTGCAGTGTTCCGCTGAAACTCTCCGGCAGGTCCAGCGCCTGACGCAGCCAGTCGACCATGCGCACTTCGAGTTCCGTGGCGGCCGGCGAGGTCTGCCACAGCATGCATTGGGTTGCCATGGCACCGGCCAATTGTTCGGCGATGATGGCTGCCGGTGCGGCATTGCTCTGGAAATAGGCGAAGAACCGGGGATGCTGCCAATGGGTCATGCCGTCCGGAATGATGCGCTCGAAATCGGCGAAGATCGTCTCCATCTCTTCCGCGGCATCGGGCGGAGAACCCGGAAGCATGGCGCCGATGTCGCCCGGTTCGACCTGGGGGCGTACGGGACGGTCGATCAGCGTGTCCAGATAATCGGCAGACCAGTCACTGGCGCGGTGCGACCAGGTTCGAAATTCGCTTTTGTCCATCGTAAGCCTTTCCGTGAAATCCGGATCGACCGTAGAGACTGGGCCGTCGCAAATCCAGATTCATTTCGGCTGCAGGCCGATTTGATCGCGACAGGGCTTTGCGGGTGCGCGCGATAGTGTTACGAAAGCGCTTTCGGAGCGGATCTGTGGGAGGTTCCGTTACCATTCTGGGGTCGGGCCCGGGGTCGGGATGCAGGGAGGCAATGAACGACATCATGGCAGCGCAGGGCAAGCAAACGGAATCCCGGTCAAAGCGCGATGTTCCGACGCGGCTGCGTCACGGGCTGCACCAGTTGCTGGCCGATATCTATCCGGATCATGACGCCGGTCGACTGTGTGACCAGGCTGTCGACGCCTATTGGGGTGGCGGGGCGCGACCACGCCGCCGCGGCAGGCAGTTGAGCAAACCCATCTGGAGTGAGCGGGACAGTTATGTCATCACCTATGGCGACAGCATCGTCGATGGTGAGAGCTGCCCGTTGCAGCTTCTGAACGATTTTCTCGACCAGCACCTGGCCGGCTGCATCAACGGCGTTCACATCCTCCCCTACTTTCCGTTCACCTCCGATGACGGCTTTGCCATCACCGACTACAGACTGGTCAATGACGCGCTTGGAGACTGGACGGATGTCGAGCGAATCGCCGGTCGCTTCAAGCTGATGTCCGACCTGGTGCTCAATCACTGTTCGAGCCAAAGTCCGTGGTTCCAGGCCTATCGAGAAGGCCGCGCACCCTACGACCGGTTCTTTTTCGAAGCGTCTGTTGATGACGATCTTTCCCTGGTGGTGCGGCCGCGTGCGCATCCCCTTTTGTGTCCTGTCGAAACGGCCAACGGCGAGCGACATGTCTGGTGCACCTTCTCCCACGATCAGGTCGATTTCGATTTTTCCAATCCAGAAGTGCTGCTTGAATTCCTGCGCATCATGCGGTTCCACATCGATCGCGGCGTGCGCACCATCCGGCTCGACGCGGTGGCTTTCGTCTGGAAGGAAGTCGGCACATCGTGCATTCACCTGCGTCAGACCCATGACATCGTGCGGCTGATGCGCCTGCTTGCCGATTTCGATGAGGAGCCGCTGGTTCTGATCACCGAGACGAATGTGCCGAACGTCGAGAATCTGAGTTATTTCGGCAATCGGAACGAAGCCCATGTCATCTACAATTTTTCGCTGCCGCCGCTAATCCTGCATGCTTTGCTCAACGGCACATCGCGCAACCTCAACCTTTGGCAGATGGCCATGCCGCCTGCGCAGCCGGGCTGTACCTATTTCAATTTCACCGCCTCACATGACGGCATCGGTCTTCGACCGGCCGAAGGCTTGCTCGCCGAAGAGGACATCCAGTCCATGATTGACACGGTGCGCAGCTTCGGTGGCCTGGTCAGCATGCGCGCAGCGGCTGGCGGAGCAAAACGGCCCTACGAGATCAACGTGTCGCTGTTCGATGCGTTGAAGGGTACGACCGGCGGCGAGGACGATTTCAACATCCAACGTTTCCTATGCAGCCAGGCAATTGCCATGGCACTGGAGGGGATCCCGGCCTTCTACATCCATTCGCTGCTGGCGACACCGAACGACAACGCAGCCGCCGAGGCCACGGGCCACAACCGCGCCATCAATAGGCATCGCTGGCACTATCCCGAACTGCAGGAAAAGCTCGACGATCCAAAGTCTCGCCAGCGGATCGTTTTTGACGAGATGAGGCGGATGATCGGCATCCGCCTCCGCCAGCCGGCGTTTCACCCCAACGCCACGCAGTTCACGCTGCAACTCGGCGACAAGCTGTTCGGCTTCTGGCGACAGAGCGCCGACCGGGCGCAAAGCATCTTCGCGATCCACAATGTCTCCGACGAAGACGTGGACATCGCAGCCATGTCACTCAACCTGATTGGCGGCGACCAGTGGTCGGACCTGCTCTCCGGCGAGCCCGTTGAGGCATTTTCCGGAACAATCCGCTTTGCGCCCTATCAATGCCGGTGGATCTCGAACTAGACTTTGTCTGGATCTTTGTACTGGCCAGTGGAAATCGGTGTCGATTTCATGGAATTGTCATGGCGACACGACAATGCTTGTCGCGCTCGATCGAACTGGGGAAAGCCATGACCGAATCCGACCTGCCCGTACTGGGTGCTGCCCTGCAACTGCCCGGCTACGAAATGCTGATCGACTGGATCCGCGCTGCCGACCGGGATGTGGAGTTGCAGGACTTTTGCGAACCGCATGTGATGGACGGCGATTGGCGGGACATCGTCGAGCGTTACCGGCCACTGCTGGATGGTCATCGGGGGCGTCTCGGGATACACGGCCCGTTTATCGGGCTCGATTTGGCAGCTGGTGATCCGGAGGTTCAGGCCGTGGTCAGCCGCCGATTGCTGCAGGGGTTGGAGATCTGTGAAGCGCTCGGCGCCAACCAGATGGTGATACACAGCCCGTTCAACAACTGGCATCACAACAATTTCGGCAATTTTGACTGGCTGAAAGGCCGCATGTTCGAGGCGATCCATGCCACCCTCAAGCCGGTCATCGAGCGTGCCGAGGCGACCGGCTGCGTGCTGGTGATCGAGAATATCGAAGATGTCGATCCGCTGGAGCGCCTGCGTCTGGTCGAATCCTTCAACAGCGCTGCGGTGCGGATTTCGCTCGACACCGGTCACGCCCATCTCAGCCGCGGCATGAGCGGAGCGCCGCCGGTCGACTATTTCGTCAAGGCCGCCGGCGGGCTGCTGCACCACGTGCACGTCCAGGATACGGACGGCCATGCCGACCGACACTGGCTGCCCGGTGACGGCACGATTGCATGGCCCGCCTTTTTTGAGGCGATCGCCGCGCATACCGATGATCCCCGGATGGTCATCGAGGTCTTTCCAGACCGCATTGCCGGTATCCCGGACTGTGTCAAACGCCTGGAGGCGCTTGGCCTGGCGCGCTGACGGTTTGGCAGTTCTTTAACCGCAACCGATCTATGGTATTGCCACCGGCTGAGGGATGCGACCCGGCTGATACTTGGGAAATGCCATGACGGTAAGTGGATCGGACCTGCCCGTTTTGGGCGCCGCGCTCAACATGACCAAGCTGCATCTGCTGCTTGCCTGGCTGCGCGACAGCGACCGTGATGTCGAAATACAGGACTTCGGCCATCCGAAGATCCTCGACGGTGAATGGCAGGGTGTCGCCAAACTCTATCGGTCCTCCCTCGATGGTCACGGTGGACGTGTCGGCATCCACGGTCCGTTCTACGGTTTCGACATCAGCACGACCGATCCCGAGATCCAGGCGGTGGTTCAGCGACGTTTTCTTCAGGCGCTCGAGGCGGCGGAAGCTGTTGGTGCGACCCAGATGGTCGTCCATAGCCCCTTCAACCACTGGATTCACCGCAATTTTGGTCATCAGGAAGGGCTCAAGGACCAGATCTTTGAAGCCAGCCATGCGACGCTGGGACCGGCGGTTCGGCGCGCCGAGCAGATCGGCTGCGAGCTGGTGATCGAGAATATCCAGGATGTCGACCCACTGGAACGGGTGCGCCTGGTCGAATCCTTCAACAGCGACGCCGTGCGCGTATCGTTCGATACCGGCCATGCCCGCATGATGAGCGATATGGCCGGTGCGCCACCGATTGACTATTTCGTGAAGTGTGCCGGCAAACTGCTCCACCACGTACACCTGCAGGATACAGATGGCCACGCGGACCGGCATTGGTTGCCGGGCGATGGTGACATCCAGTGGCGCAGCTTCTTCGAAGCTGTCCGCTATGCGGACAATCCGCGCCTGATTGTAGAGGTTGCATCCAAACGGATGGTCGATATTCCTGGTTGCGTGGCGCGGTTCGCGGAGGCCGGCCTGGCGCGGTAAGTCGGAATCGCCCGGTCTACGGGGTTATTCACGACGCGCACCCTTCTCTGATGAAACTCGCCGGCTAAGGAAATTCTGTCCGCCAGGCGAACACAAGATTAAGAGACGGTTAACGCAACCCGTCCTCACCCTTGACGTCTTTGGCTTCAAGGCCGCCCATGCGATTTTGGATGCGCGGACCGCAGGCCATGGCCAGGACGAACACGATCTCGTCCGCCCGTGGTGCATCGGCCAGACCAACTTCCATACCGTCGAAATGGCTGCGCACGTATGCGGCGTTGATATGGCCTAGCGGAATGTCGATGCGTGCACCGCACCCGCCGACCTTCTTGCACGAGGGCACGATTGCTGCCGCCTCTCCCAGTTTTTCGCGCATCGCATAGCCGCCGGGCACATGCCACAGGGCGCCGTGTTCCAGTTCGCCATTTTCGCCGACAATGGCCCCCTTGCCGTAACCGTCGATGGCATCGACATCGCCCAATGCCGCAATTAACCGGTCGGTCATCATCGCGCCGAGCGGCTTCAGGTCGTCCATGGCGCTTTCCAAGTCCGGCTCAAATTTGCCGGCAAAGGGATTGCGCACGACGGCGAGCATGGCTGCCTTGCGACGGGGTGTGGCAGGCGGCGGCCCGTTTTCATGCAATGTCTCTTCGACCAGCAGCAGGGTTTTGCGCACTACGAATTCAACCATGGTTTCGCTTTCCTTCATCCAGCATCAGTGTGTCCGGTGTCACCCACCGGACTTTATCGTTGAGCATCAGCACCGCGCCTTCGATGGTTCCGGCGGTCAGCAAGGCTTCGGCATAGGTGGCACCGCGGTTGAGCGCGGCTTCGGTTTCGGCACTCGTCAAGTCGCCGACTGCAGTCGTTACCAATAGGTCGCCAAGATCGCTGTCGGGCGACAGTTCCATTGCCGGAGTGCGGTGGATTGCCGGGTGATTCGGCAAGTCGGTTTCGTTGGCTATCAGTGTGGCGGCGACGTCCGCCATTGCGGCGTTTTGCGCCAACACGGTCACGGAGTCGGCGATGCCAAGCGAATGGCTCCTACCGCGCCAGCCGGATGTGGCGACGCCGCGGACTGGGTCGTCCGCAACGATGGCGATATGACCCCTTGGCCGTGAAACGATGTCGATATCGAAGTGTGCACCCGGTCCCAGGTGAAAGGCGATATCGCCACCATTGTTCACATAGGCTTTCGGTACCGCGGTGCCTGCGAGCATCGCGGTCAGCATTTCGTCGGCGACTGCTCCGGCGACGGCTGCCATGGGCGTCACGAAGCCTTCGGAAAAAGGAGTGACAGCCTCAAGCATTCGTCGCGCCACGGGTCCTTCAAGGACAGGATTTTCGGATATCGGCCGGCGCAATTCGGTCAGTTCGCCGGCAAGCGGCGCGAGGATGGTTTCGAAGCGAGAGACGGCGCGCTGGTAGAAACCGTCACGATCGGCGTCGAAGGCCTCGATGATCAGGTCGATGGGCCCATGGTTGAGGTGCAGCCGCCTGCCGTCCGGCAGCAGCGCCGCTTGCGGCTTTTCCCAGGGCATCAGAGCGGAGGGTGATTGGATTGGATCATTTGACCGTGGCTCCGCCGTTGATGGCGCTGCCCTTTGGCGGTTTGACGGCGCGGGTCGAGGCCCCATATTCCCCACCTTTGGCCAGAATGTCCTCCACCGTGCGCACGGCGTCGTCATGGCCACCGAGGGCGCGATATTCGTCTCGGCTGACATTGAACTCGATGGGCGCGACGATGGCCGGCGTCGGTACGTAGCCGAAAGAGTTGTCGGGCATTCTTGTCACGTCGACCATCACCGTGATACCGCCGCCCGGCCAGACATAGACCGGAGCGCCGCCGCAGGTCACCCGGGTCGATGTGCTCTGCACCGACCGGGTCAGCTTGACCGGGTTCTTTGTGGCGCCGGAGCGCAGGGACCCGCCGGCGCCGCCCATGAACAGAACCGAACACATCGCCGGTTCACAGTTTTCACCGATCAGTTCCACCGAGGGGACAAGATTTTCTGGAAGATTAGCCGGCTTTGGTTCCAGTTTGTCATCAAGGACGTAGTAGCCGTACTGTTCACCTGTGGTCGACACCATCAGCATGGTCAGCCCGGGTTTTGCCCCCTTTTTGGCATTCCACGGACCCAGGATCGTCAACGGGTCTTCGACGTCGGTGCCGCCCCAACCAAGACCAGGCTCCGCCACCTGGAAATAGCGGCCTGGTGTCGAACGGCGGCCCTTTATTCGGATGCCGGTGTCCTGCCAGTCGAGCACTTTGCCGGCCTGGTGTTCCGACACGACGCCGGTGATGTGGTCGTCGACCACGACCACCTCATCGACCAGGCCGACCCACTGCGATGCAAACATGCCAATCGTGGCCGAGCCGCAGCCAACCCGCATGCGGGTTTCGAGCTGTCCGTCGACGACCGGCGGTTTGCCCGCCTGTACCAGCACGGTTGAGCCGTCGTCGATCGTCAGTTCCACAGCTTCCTTGTTGCACAGCCGCATCAGCGCGTCGCAGGTGGCGCGACCTTCCGATTTGGATCCGCCTGTCAGGTGATCGACGCCACCGAGCGACAGCATCTGCGAGCCGTATTCGCCCGTCATCACATGGCCGATGGCCTCGCCTCCCGCGCGCACCGTCGCAGCCTCCGCACCGATATGCCGATCCGTGTCGATCTTCACCTTGGCACCGCAATAGGAGAAGATCGCTTCGGTCACCACCGTGACGACGTCAGCCCCGTCGATATCGCGGCTGACGATGAAAGGTGCCGGCTTGTAATCGGGATAGGTGGTCCCGGAGCCGATGGCCGTGACAAACACCTCGCCACCGGAAAACGGCTTGTCTTCCCAGTCGGACTTGAGGAACGGCTTGACTTCGTCGCCGGCGGCAATGCGCCGGTCCAGGATGGTCAGCGGATCGCAGCGCACAATGCGACCGTCCTCATTGGCGTAACGGTCGCAGGCACCGGTTCGTCCTTCGGCGACATAACACATGACCGGGCAGGCATCGCAGCGCACCTTGTCGGGCTTGGCATTGCCGGCGTCTGCAGCTTCGGGAACCGAGCCCTCTCGCGCAGCATGGGTATGCGGTTCCGTCATGTCTTCTCCGTTGCGAGCGGTGAGTTTCGAGAGATCGGGAGCCTTCCCGGCGACGGTTGCAATTTCGGGCACGTCGTTCCAACACTCATCAGATCGACCCCGTTTGTTTGATGGCCGCCAAGACCCGGTGTGGCAGTGCGGGCAGGCGGTCGACGCGGGCGCCGGTGGCATGGCGAATGGCGTTGAGGATCGCCGGGGCGGTCGGAATCAGCACGTGCTCGCCCAGCCCTTTGGCGCCCATCGGGCCTTCCGGATCGGTCTTTTCAATCAGGATCGATTCGATCGGAGGTACATCGCCGATGGTCGGGATCAGATAGTCGTGCAGGTTTTCCGTGCGGCCGGGGATGAACTCTTCCATCAAGGCCAAACCAAGACCCTGGGCAATGCCGCCCTCGATCTGGCCCTCAGCCAGCAATGGATTGATGGTGCGACCGAGATCATGGGCAGCGGTGATGCGCAGGACCTTGACCGTTCCGAGCTTCGTATCGACTTCGATTTCGGCAAGCTGCGCGCCGTAGCCATAGACCGCGTAGGGCGAGCCCTGGCCGTTTTCGTCAAGCGGCGAGGTCGGAGGGTCGTAGCTTTCTTCGACCGACAGCGCGTAGCCGTTGTCGTCGGTGCCCTCATCAAGCGCAATGGCGTGCTCCGTGTCGCCATCGATTACCGACAATCGGCCGCCATGGAGCCGCAGCTCGGCGCCGGGTCCCGCATTGCAGCGGCGCAGGATCTTGTCGCGCAGGGCTAGGCCGGCTGCTTCCGCCGCCTTGCCGGTGACATAGGTCTGGCGGGACCCGGACGTCTTGCCGCAATCGGGCGTCAGGGCCGTGTCCGGGCTGATCAGCTCAAAAGCGGAGATGGGCAGGCCAAGCGCATCGGCGCAAATCTGGGTGATCACCGTGTTCGAGCCCTGGCCGATGTCTGTAGCGCCCTGGTGCAGCATCAAACGTCCGTCGGCGGTGATGCCGAGGCGGATGGTCGACGGGTTGGGCAGCGCCGTGTTGCCGCAGCCATACCAGCACGAGGCAACGCCGATGCCGCGTTTCAGGATGTCGGAGCCCATATTGAACACGCGGCAGTCTTCGAGCATGTCGTGCCAGCGTGGCCGCAGAGCTTCTAGGCACTCCACTATGCCCACTCCGAAAAGCTGCTGGCCGCAGACGGAGTGCTCGCCATCGCGCAGGGCGTTTCGGATGCGAAATTCCAGCCGATCGATGCCGCAATCCTCGGCCAGTTCGTCATAGGCCGTTTCCTGCAGGATCGCCGCCTGTGGTACGCCGAAGCCGCGAAACGCGCCCGAAACCGGGCCGTTTGTGTGTAGCGCCCGCGTTGTCGCGTGATAGTTCGGCGTCTGGTAGGGGCCGGAGGCGTGAACCGGCACGCGGGTCGCCACGGTGGGGCCCCAGCTGGCATAGGCGCCGGTGTCGAAGTCACCGTGAAAGGTCATGCCGACAATGCGTCCTTCCGCATCGGCGCCGATGCGGGCGGTCATGGTCCCGGGATGCCGCTTGGTGGTCGTCGCCATGGATTCAGCGCGCGTAAAGACCATGCGGCATGGTTTGCCGGTTTTCAGCGCCACCAGGCCGATCAGCGGCTGCAGCGAGATGTCGAGCTTGGACCCGAAGCCGCCGCCGGTCGCGGCCGGGATGACCCGCACCCGGTCGACCGGCAAGTCGAGCATGGTGGCCACGTCGTCGCGGTCCATGATGGGCGCCTGGGTACAGACCTGCATGGTCAGCACATCGCCATCGACCCAGGCGACGCCGGCTTCCGGTTCGATATAGGCGTGTTCAACGAAGCCTGTGACCATCGACGTCTCGACTGTCCACCGTGCCTCGGCGAGCGCCGCTTCGGCGTCGCCACGGACCACCCTACCCCGCGTCAGGATGTTGTCCGGACGGCTCTCATGCAGCTGCGGCCCGTTCGGCGCGCGGTCCATGTCGGCGATCTCCGGCTGCGGCGACCAGGTGACCGGGAAGCTTTCCAGGTCGAGCGCCTCGATCGCTCCGGCTTTGCCGGCGACGATCGCCACCGGTTCGCCGCGAAAGCGCACCCGGGTTTCAGCCAGCGCCGGCTGGTCGGCCATCGGCGGGATAACACCGAACACGTTGGCGCCGGGAATATCGGCTGCGGTGAAGACCGCCTCCACACCCTTGTGGGCTGATTTCCAGGCGTCGATGTCGCCAAATGTGAAATCGGCATGGGCGTGCGGAGAACGGACGGCCCTGACGAGAAGGGCGTCCCGCGGCCAGAAATCGGCACCAAAAATCTCGGTGCCGCGGACTTTCGGGTCGCCGTCGAGTCGTTCGAGCCTTGCGCCGACGGCGCTTCCCGATCCGGGCATATCTGGTTGCTTAGCCGGCTTCACTGCGTCGCAAACTGCGTCAATGATCTTGCTGTAGCCGGTGCAGCGGCAGAGAACGCCGCCCAACGCATCTTCGACCTCGGTGCGGTCAGGTTCTGGGTTGTTCTCGAGCAACGACACGGCTGCCATCAACATGCCCGGCGTGCAGATGCCGCATTGGGCGGCGCCGTGACGCAGGAAAGCCTCCTGCAGCGGCGCCAGCGTCTCGCCCGACAACGCCTCGATCGTGGTGACGTCGCGACCGCTTGCCTGAATGGCGGGGGTCAGGCAGGCGCAGACCGGTTCACCGTCGACCAGCACCGTGCAGGCACCGCAGTCACCGGCGTCGCAGCCGACCTTGGTTCCGGTGAGACCAAGGTCTTCCCGCAGAACGTGGCTGAGGCGCCGGCCCGGATCGACCGGCAGGCTGGCGGGTTGGCCGTTGACTTTGAGGCCGAAGGTGTCGGGCCGGACATTCATGCTGCCAGCTGCCCTTCCGGCAGCAATTGGCGGATGGCGCGGCGCACCAGTTCCGCTGCGGCAGAAGAACGATAGGCAGCATCGCCACGCGGGTCGCTGATCGGATCGAGATATTGTGCCACGGCGTCATCGGAGATTGAATTGGCGAAATCTGGCCCCGCCGCCTGGCCAATCAGGCCGGATTCGATCTCGCTCAACCGGGTGGCGACGGCGCTGCAGGCGCCGACCGCGATGGCCGCGTCCGCAATCCGGCCGTTGTCGACCAGGATCCGCGCGGCCACCATGGCAATGGAGATTACCAGGTATTTGCGGGCGCCGAGCTTGAGGAAAACCGAGTTACCGGCGATGGAACCGTCCGGGATCAGGATGGCGGACAGCAGTTCGTCTGATCGGAGTGCCGTCTGGCGCGGTCCGGTGATGAATTCGCTGAGCGGCAGGGTGCGCGTGCCCGATTGGGAGCTGAGTTCCACAGCGGCATCGAGCACGAGCAGCGCCGGAACACCGTCAGCCGCCGGAGAGGCGTTGCACAGATTGCCGCCGATCGTGGCGGCGTTCTGGATCTGCACCGAGCCGACCTCGCGCGCCGCCAGTTTGAGCTGGTCAAAGCCGGCCGGCAACTCAGCCTTCAAGATGTCCGTCCAGGTGGTCGCCGTGCCAAAGCGATAGCCGGCTTCTGTGCGCACAATGCCACGCAGCGACTGTATTGCGGTGATGTCGAGAATATCGCCGGTCAGAGTCTGACGGCTGGTTGCCGGGAACAGGTCGGTGCAGCCGGCGGCAATGCGCCGATCGCCTGTCGCCAGACGGGCCAGCGCGTCTTCGAGCTCGGTGGGTCGGACATAGGCCACGACGTTACCTTAGAGCGAGTTGTGATTGGATTGCATCATTTGACCGTGGCGATTTTGGTCTCTGGCTAGGCGGGTTGCGCGCCGTGGTGTCACCCCTCCACAAGTGCAAGCCAACGACGCCGGGGGCCAAAAGCGCCCGGCCCGAAGGGTGGCTGCACATCGGCCCATCGGCTGCGTTGCGCCGCTTGCCCGATGCACCACATCGCGCTGCGCGACGCGCCTGGCCGAGTGGAGCCGATCTGCAGCCATCAAATGATCCAATCCAATCACAACTCGCTCTAGACCGCGCCGCGGCGGAATTTCATTTGCATACAAACAAATTTGCCTTAGCCATCCAAGGGTGTCAATATGAGCGCGCAACAGCCACGAGGACAGGGATGGCCACAGCACAAAGACAGGCGGTTCTTGAGACCGCCTACCGGCTCGACGACCAGATCGGCTTCATCATGCGGCAAGCCAACCAGCGGCATCTGGCGATTTTCGGCCGCAACATCGGCGACTTCACACCAACCCAATTTGCAACGCTCGCCAAAATTCACGAAATCGGCACCGTGTCCCAGAACGATCTCGGCCGCCAAACGGCGATGGACGCGGCCACCATGAAGGGTGTGATCGACCGGCTGAGCCGCAAGGGATTGGTCACGACACGGCCCGATCCGACCGATCTGCGTCGGCTGCTGGTGGAGCTGACCCAGGCCGGATTGAATGCTTATCTCGACAATGTCGATGCGGCGGTGACGATAACCGAAGAGACGCTGGCGCCGCTCAATGAGCAGGAGCAGACGCAGCTCGCGGAGCTTCTCGAAAAGATGGTCAAGGCAAAATAGATAATAAAAACAATATTTTAACAAAAATACGCTGATTTCTGGAGAAACAGAAATGTCCGAAAACACCGAATCGACAGCACTTCTGGTCATCGACGTCCAAAACGATTTCTGTCCCGGCGGTGCTCTGGCGGTCGCTGAAGGGGATATGATCGTTCCGGCCGTCAACCGCCTGCTCGAACTGTTTGAAATCAGCATTCTGACCCAGGACTGGCATCCGGACGAACACAGCTCCTTTGCCGATAATCACGACAGCGCTGAACCGTTCAGCCTCAAACCGATGCATTACGGTGACCAGGTCCTGTGGCCCAAACACTGCGTGCGCGGCAGTCAGGGCGCGGACTTCCACCCGGATCTCGTCATCCACGGCGCGGATCTTGTCATCCGCAAAGGGTTTCGGCCGGCGATCGACAGCTATTCGGCGTTTTTCGAAAACGACAAGACCACGCAGACTGGACTTGCCGGCTATCTGCGGGAACGGGGCGTCGACCATGTGGTTCTCACCGGTCTCGCCACCGATTTCTGTGTCTACTATTCCGCCATGGATGCCCGCCGTCTCGGTTTCGAGGCAACGCTGGTCACCGATTGCTGTCGGGCGATCGACCTCGAAGGCTCGTTGGCCGCAGCGCTGGCCGATATGGAAAAAGGCGGTGTGCGCTTTGTCACCAGCGAGGCTTACGCCTGACGCACCGGGTTCTCAGGCCCGATAGGCCGGCAGCGGTGAGCGGTCCTGCAGGGAAATCATGCGGCGCAGCATCGTCTCGATCAGCCTTACCTTGACGGATTGAAACTCCGGATCGTCGTACCGGTTGTCGAGTTCGTGCGGATCGGTTTGCAGGTCATAGAGCTCGCTCCAGTCCTCTCCCTCGCGCAGCGACATGCGATAACGGTCGGTCACCATGGTGCGGACCCTTTGCGGCCTGTCGAAACCGGTCATGGTCCGCTGGCTGTCCTCTTCCACCAAAACTGCTTCCGGCGCTTTCTCCGACAGAAGATCGCGGCCCTGAAGTCCGTTGAAGGGTTGGATTCCGGCACGGGCAAGGATGGTCGCGGCGATATCGATGGACGATCCGAGCGTTTCGTCCAGACTGCCCTGGTCGGGAGACGTTGGATCGCGCCAGATAAACGGAACCCGGATGATACCCTGATAATGCAGCAAGAGTTTTAGCATCAGGCCGTGGTCGCCCATGTAGTCACCGTGGTCGGACGTGAAGATCACCACCGTATCGTCCGCAAGCCCCAAACTCTGGAGGTCTGCCAGAACGCGTCCAATCGCATCGTCGATCATCGTGATCGAGCCGTAAGTCAGGGCGATGATCGCACGTGCCTCGTCTTCGGTTACGGCGAAGGGGTTTTGATTGTCTCGCGGATCGGTCCCGTTCTCCAAGGCTTCGCGCATGGCTCGAATGGGTGGTAGGTCGCCCTTTCCGAACGAGGCGGGAAGCTCAATGTCCGCCGGATCGTACATGTCCCAGTAGCGTCCCGGCGGCGTAAACGGATGATGCGGGTCCGGGAACGACATCTGCAGAAAGAACGGCTCGTCCGATCGTGCGCATTGCGCCAGCCAGGCCTGCGTACGATCGGCGATCCAGGACGTCGAATAGAGTTCCTCGGGAACCGCCGTCCGCCAGGCCTGCGGCGCCTTGATCCTGTTATCCGGCAGGGCGTTTTCCGGACCGACAAGCGAATCGAAATCGGATCGCTGCGAACGGGCCCAGAGATGGTAGTCGCCGGAGGCCTGGTCGGCATGATCGGCAGCGATTTCCACATGGGCGAACCCGTAGAAATCTCCTTCCGTCCGCTCGGCCAGCGGTTTGTCCCAGGCCGGCAGGACCTCCAGATCGTATTCGATGCCGTGACGATTGCGCTTGTGCGCATCCCGCAAGGGCGGTGACGGCGTGTGAAGCCCTTCCTGCGGCTGGAACCGATTGGTGGCCGGCTTGCCGGTGAAGCTCTGCAGGTGCGATTTGCCGATCAGGCCTGTGTTGTAGCCGGCATCGCGCAGCAGTTCGACAAAGGTGGTGTGATCGCGGCTGAGCGGAATGCCGTTATGCCGGGCACCGTGCAGGGAGCACATGCGCCCGGTCATGATCGAGGCGCGGTTCGGCATGCAGATCGGATTGGCGACATAGAACCGATCCCATCGCCGCCCGCCGGCCGCCAGGGCATCGATGTTGGGCGTCCGCACCACGGGATTTCCGTAGCAGCCCAGATGATCGGCGCGGTGCTGATCCGTCATGATCATGATGAAGTTGGGACGCTTGCTCATTTGGCACCCGCCGTATCGATGGCGCCTCCTCGGGTGCGTCGCCAGTCCCAGGCCATCAATGCAAGGCCCACCGCCAGAGCAGGCAGGTAGATCTGTGGGTCGAGCGCCAGCAGGGCAAAGGCGGCGACAAACCGCAGCACGACCTCCGGGATGCTCAACCTGCCGCGGTCATAGGCGGACAGCGCCGAGGAAAACAGCCAGATACAGAACAGGGTGCGCAGCGTGATCCACACAAAGGTGCCCATCTGGAAATCCTCGACGATCAGCAGTGTGGGATAGAACGCGAAGACGAACGGAATGATGAATTTGGCCATGCCGAGCCGGAACGACATCAGCGCCGTGGTCAACGGGTTGGCCTGGGCGATCGGCGCCGCCGCATAAGCTGCTATCGCAACGGGCGGTGTGAGCGAGGACGCGACGCCGTAGTAGAAGACGAACATGTGCGCCGTCAGCATTGACAGACCAAGCGCCTGGATGGCCGGGCCCATGACCAGGATGATGATCAGGTAAGCGGGCAGGGTGGGCATGCCCATGCCGAGAACCAGTGCGCCGACCATGGCGACCAACAGTGCCGAAAACAGGCTTTCCCCACGGATTGCCGCGATCACGTTGGCGACCTTCAGGCCGAGGCCGGTGGAATCGAGCGCACCGACCAGGATGCCGATTGCTGCGACGGCAATGAGCAGTTTCGCACCCGAACCCGATCCGGACAGGAACGACTTCCACACTCTCAGCGGGTTGCTGCGAACCTCTGGGTTGATCACCGACAGGGCGAGCAGGACGATCACCGCGTTGAAACCGGCCGCTGACGTCGACAGTCCGAACAGCAGCGACCCGATCACGGTCAGGATCGGTCCGAGAAACAGCACCGAATTAATCAGGTCCACCCGGGTGATCCGGTCGTCCATCGTCAGCGGCTGGACCTCGATCCCCTGGCGGCGCGATTCCACCGTCACCGCCGCGAACAGGCTGAAATAGTAGAACAGGGCCGGACAGAGCGCGGCGATGATGACATTCAGGTAGCCGGCTCCGGTCAGGTCGGCCATGACCAGCGCCGCCGCACCCATGATAGGCGGCATGATCTGTCCGCCGGACGAGGCCGTCGCTTCGATCCCGGCTGCAAAGGCAGGCGAAAAGCCGCGCCGCTTGATCATGGGGATCGTGAACGTGCCGGTTCCAACGATGTTGGCGACGGTCGAACCCGACATGGTGCCGAAGAGCGACGATGCCAGAATGGCAGCGTGGGCCGGGCCGCCACGCGTGCGGCGGGTGGCGAGAAAGGCGAATTTCAGAAGTGTGTCGCCGGCGCCCGTTCCCTCCAGCAAGGCACCGAAAATGATGAAGATGAAAACCGTGCTGAGGACGATGTTGGTGATCGAGCCGAACACGCCCTTGTTGGTGTTGTACCAGAGCGCTTCTGCGGTTTCGGTGAGTGTGAAACCGGTGTGCTCCAACAGTCCCGGCATCCAGGGCCCGATGAAGAGATACACTACCGCAAATGCGCCGACGCAGAACAAACCCCATCCCCAAAGACGGCGACACAGTTCGAGAAACACGGCGATGCCGGCGAGAGCTGGCCAGGCGTCGCGGCGCGTCACGTCGTAGAGCGCTGTTTCCATCTGTGTCTGCACGAACAGGAACGACCAGATCGACCACAGACCCAGTATGACAAGCACAAGGTCGCCGACCAGGTGCGGCCAGCCGGTGCGGCCGGATGTCTGGCGCGCGGCGACCACGGCGACAATCAGTGCCAGGGCGAAACCACCGGCTCGGTGGGTCTTGGGATCAAGGAGCCCGATGCCGGAGATGTAAAGCGCCACGAGGCCGAGGATCAGGCAGCAAATGGCCGATGCAAACGAATACGCATCGAGGATGCTGCCAGGCTTTTTGTCGTTGCCTGTCATGGAAAATGCTCTCGCGGTTTGATGTTGCGAGGCAGGCCGCAGCCTTGGGCCGCGGCCTTAGCCGAACGTCAGCTGGCTGGACGAAGTTCGTCCGGGATATCGAAGCCGGCTTCCTCGTAGTAGCGCAGCGCGCCCGGGTGAAGCGGAACGTTGATCGACGTAAACGCAGTGTCCTTGGTGACGTCCTGCAGGAAGAGTGCCGTTGCATGGACCTCGTCGAGATTTTCCCAGAACGCTTTTGTGGCTGCGTAGACGACGTCGTCAGGAACATCCTTGTGGGTGCCGACGAACTGGAAGAAACCCAGAGCCGAGATCTCGCCATCGGTGAGCTGACCCTTGTAAAGGCCGCCATCAAACGAGGCATAACCGCGTCCGGCGCGACCGAACAGGGACTTCATCCCTTCCGACTCGATCTTGTCCTTGGGGATCGACAGGACGCGAAACTCACCTGACAGACCGAATTGCTCGATCCGCGCCGAGCCGATTTCCGCCGGACGGACCATCATGTCGATCTTGCCATCGGCCAGGGCTGTATAGCCCTCACCCCAGGCCAAGCGGACGGCCGTGTAGTCCTTGCCGGCCTCATAGCCGGTGAGAGCCTTGATCAGGGCTTCCGACGTCGCCGATGCCGATCCGGCCGGCGGTCCGGTGAACACGGTCTTGCCGCGAAGATCTTCCCAGCTCTCGATGCCCGAGCCGCCGAGAGTGACCGGGTGGTAGGCTCCGGCCCGGAAGCCGATGATGGACCGCAGGTTCTTTGAGAGCTCCGGCGCTGCATCAATGTTCTTGTACATGGCCTTCTGGCCAGCCATCAGATTGACCAGCGACGGCACCGAGGAGAAAAACGCGATCTCCCCCTTGGCCCCTTTCAGCATGGACTTGGTCAAAGTTTGCCCGGCATTGACCTGGACTTCCACGCCGTCCTTGAGCGCCTGGTTTGAAAAGGCAACGAACATGGTGTGGACCGGGTCACCGACGCCGGCCGTTTCGCCCTTGAAAATATCAGCTTTGGCGCCGCCCGAAGCGAACGCAGCAAGTGTCAGTAGGGCCGCCAGTCGGCCGAATCGTCCCAATCGTTTCATGGTACTCCTCCCTTGGATTGAAGCGAGGCTAGCAAAACAATATGATACCGAATAATCATTTTTAGTGGGCTTCTCATAGAAGATTGGTATGAAACTGGATCCCAAGCATCTGGCGCAGTTATCGGTTATCGTCGAAGCCGGGTCGTTTCAGACTGCTGCGGATCGTTTGGGACTGACTCAGCCGGGGCTCAGCCGCAACATGAAGATCCTGGAGGGGCGGGTCGGTGCGCCGCTTTTCAGACGTGAAGGACGACGATCGGTTCCGACAGAACTGGGGCGCCGCCTGGCGCGCAACGGCTTTGCTATCCGCATTGCAGAGGAACAGGCCAGCGCCTATGGCAGTCTGTCTACCGTCGGCGCGGCAGGCGAATTGCGGCTTGGCGTTCCACCCATTGTCGCCGGCAAGTTCCTGACACCGGTGCTATCGGAATTCGTTGTCGAGAACCCGGAATGCGTTCTCGAACTGCGGGTCGGGCTGGTTCATGAACTGCGCTCCATGCTTGAGCGAGGCCAGATCGATGTCGTCATCGGACCCAGGAATCTCTGCGACGGCGTACCCGAACTATCCTATGACCATCTGATCGATGACCGGGTGGGCATCCTGTGCCGTACCGGCCATGTGCTTGCCCACAAGAGAACGCTCGCACCAGACGATTTTCGCGACCAGATGTGGCTCTTTCATTCGCGTGGCAGCCTGCTGCGGCAACAGACCGAGGCGGCGATGAATGCCTCGGGGATCGACCAGATCCGCATCGCCTGCGAAACCGATTCGATCCGGTCAGCTCTGGAAATCACGGCGTCGACGGATCTGGTCACGACCATGCCCAAGGCGACAACCAAGCCTTACCTGGGAGAGGGCCTGATGTTCCTGCCTTTCGACCATCCGAAATTCGAGCGGCCGCTGGGTGCGGCGCGGCGGCGCGACGCACCGGAAAACAAGATCGTGGAAGGGTTTTTGAGGCGATTGAGGGGGGTCATTGACGTCTGACTAAGCTCTCACGGAACAATCAATGTAGGGTCCAGGCTTATCAAATGGGACATCCCCCGGTTGCAACGGATGGCGCCGTGGCAGGGGACACACTATCTTAGGTTTCTGGATGTGTTTGTGATCAGCATGGAGATCGGAAATGCCCCGCAATCCCTATCCCTCGTTCCGCGGGCTTTTGCGTAAGCCACCGACGTTGCGTCAGTCAATCTGGTTCTTCGTTATCCTCTTTTCCGGCTTGGCCGTCGTTGTCTTGTTGCAGGATGTCGGGTATTGGCCGGAGAGCTGGACACTCAGTCCGGGCGCCGTGCCGTAACCTGACGCTACGGTTTGCTGTCTTTCCTCCCACCGCGAGCATCATCTTGATCAACTGGGCCATCCTGGGAACCGGCTTCATCTCCCGCACTGTCGCCGATGCCATCAACAACAGCGACGGATCGCGCCTGGCGGCCGTTGCGGGCCGGTCTGCCGCCGGCGTATCGGCGTTCGCAGCGGAATACGCCATTGCGAAGGCCTATGCCGATTTCGGCGAAGCGCTGGCCGATGACCAAATCGATGCCGTCTATATCGGCCTGCCCAATCATGTACATTTGCCGATGGTCCGTGCGGCGGCGGAAGCCGGAAAGGCGATCCTGTCTGAAAAGTCGCTGACGACGACCTATGAGGACGCCGAGCAGCTCATAGCCAGTGTCGAGAAGCACGATGTCTTCTTTGTCGAAGGGCTGATGTATCTCAGCCATCCTCTTTACAAACGGGTCGGAGACCTTCTGAGGGATGAGAGACTTGGATCGATCCGCTCCATCAACGCCGTCTACGCGGCTGACATCAAGGATGTGACGAATCCGGCCGGAGGCGGAACGCTCTACAATCTCGGTTGCTATCCGGCCTCTTTGCTGCAATTCGTCGTGCAGCAATGTTGCGGCGAGAGTATCTTCGGTGAACGAACGCTGACGGCGGTCGGCAATCGCGACGGGCATGGCAATATCATCGACGCCGCGGCATCGGTCCGCTTCGACAACGGCATCCACGCCACACTGCAATCGACTGACAGCTACGGCATGCACTACAGTTTCGATATCGTCGGAGATGCCGGCAGCCTGTCGTTTCGCACCAATCCCTGGCTGCCCGCCGCCGGCGACAATGTGATCGAGATCAGAACGCACAAAAAGCCCGCGGAGCGGATCGTCGTTTCCGACCCCCATGACGCATTCCATCATCAGATCCGGATGGTCGAGGACTGTCTGAAACAGAAATTGCGGCAAGCGCCTCGGCCATCACCGCGCTGGAGCGACTCGCTCGAAATAATGCGTTTCCTGACGGACTGGGAACAAGCTGTCGGCGCCTGACTGGACTGCGGGGTCATCTACACAGGTATCGTTTGGCCATTGAGCCGCGATGCCATTCTCCTGAGAGTGTGATGTCCCGGTTAAGGTCTTGTTAACTATTGGGGCGCACACTGATTCGATAAGATTTTAGGGAGTTGTTGCATGAGCCGACCATGTAATGGTTCAGCTTACAAGCGCGTCTGACGCACGTACATGAATATACCTCTCGTCAGACCTTCTTAAGCGGCTGGGAAAGGTATGAACATGTTGAAATCAAAACGTAGAATCTTCAAGACATTACTGGGTATTACTTTGCTTTCGGGTGTGGTGGCGACGTCGACACACGCACAAGCTGCGGGAATGGCCTGCGGCGAGCGCACAGCGCTGCTCAAGGCACTCAACGACAAATACAAGGAATCGCCCCGCGCCCTGGGCCTGTCGTCGTCGGGCAAGGCGATGTTCGAGGTGTTCACGTCGAAAACCGGCACCTGGACCATCGTGATGACCACCACCAAGGGCGTCACCTGCATCATGGCTGCCGGTCACTCCTGGGAAGATGCACTTGAGGTGGTCGAGGGGCCCCAGGTCTAAAGACATCACGAGAGAGCTCTGAAGGCAGGACGCTCTTCAGAGTCATTGCTGCGCGGAATGGCAGTAACGCAATTACTGGCGAGTATTTCGATCGATCAATTGGCGCGATGCCGAGAAGACGTTGGCGAACTTGATCGGCTTATATCGTTTGAGATTGTTCGGGCAATTGCTGCGAACACTGAAGGCTCACAATATCAACCACTGCTTGACGCAGTTCCGGTACGAAATGCTGAAATTTAACGGGTTTTCATCAGGTACACTACCTTGAAATTCGGCGGGATGTGCGAAACTTGACTGATGGCTCCCAAATGATCGTGGTTGTAAAGTGAAGCCCACATATCGTCGCAACCCTGAGAGCAGGTTGCATTGTGGCTATTGTTTGCTTTTGATGCGTCGGTAACGGTAGCCGAATGACGATGGTTGCTTTTAGCCTCTGGATCGTTGCCTGCGTCAGCAATTGTGCCGACCCCACGTAAGAACTTGCCACGTAAATCGGGAGTGCCGTTGTTTCCATCGCAAATTGACCATCCATCTGGAACCGGGCTATTGACGGCATACCAAGCGATGATTGTGCCAACAGGCAATTCAGGAACTTCGGTGCCTGAACGGTTACGATTTGTCTCAAGCACCGACTTGATGCAGGCTAGGGCTTCGGCATAATTCTGGTCAGCAGATAATTGATCAAGACATTCTTGTGTTTTTGCTGAAGATGAAACAAAAACTATCAAAAAAAAGGTAGCCGTAGCCAACGTGCATCGCATTTTCTTACTTGCTCCCCCGTCATTTCAGTTCTTGGATTGTTACATGGATCAAAAAACCACCAGACTAATGCGGTTAATATAACCATAAACCAGAAAATCTTCCAGCGGCGAATTTTCATCCATTGCCATGCTTCAGCAGCACTCTCTCCTACATCCATGTTTTCAGTGCTGGCGGCATGCCGTTTGGCTATTACTTTGACGAACTCAGCAGCATAGATGCTTACAAGCCCTAAAAAAAAGACCGCAACAGGTTGCGCCAAAATTTTTGAAATGAACTCTGGCAAAGTTTATCCCCGCTTGCTGCTCTCGTGTGGATCACATTCCCATAGGTTACACTTAGCTCAAATATGTAACATACTGGTCGTTGCGGGGCACGATCAATCGATCACGACCGAACCCTAAGTTGAACCTGTAGTCCGTTTTGAAGTCCGGCCTGACTGATGTCAGGCATCGGTTTGTCCGTTTGAGGTGTCAACTTGCCGAACTAATTTAGTTCGCTGGCGACTCTGCGATTTGACGGACAAAACTTAAGTGTTCGATGTTTTAACACTATTTTTGGCCGCAATTGACGCTCTAACGCAAACTCCCAGCCATCTAGAACGTAGTACACAACGGCCAGATTACTGTCATATATTCCCCTAGACCCAAACAGATGCGGCCCGCCCAGAAATGGACCTATTGTTCAGGGGTGAATCAGAAGAACTTTTTTGTTGGCTATCCCAATCGATACAAATGGTATATTGCACTCGGGCTGGCTTGGTAAGGAAAATTGCCGTCTGCTATCAACTGCGGCCTCAATGTGGGTTGTTAGGCGCCACTGCGGGTCGACCTGGCCCGGCGCCTCAATCGCCAACTGACACCATTCCAAATAAACACCTCAGCTACGCACAGGAACTCGCGCTGACCAGAGCCTTCCGACGCTCTGTCGGGCCGAGTTTGCCGATCTTGCCAACGGCCCGATAAAACCTTGGATAGTCTCCGCCGCAGAGCTCAAGCAGACGTTTGAAATCCGGGACCAGATCGCTGTAGACGGCGATCGGGGCGAGCTTGGCATTGTTGATCGGCCCGTCGAACCAGCGGTCATAGCCGTTGAAGCCCTTCCATTGATTATCCCGCATGCGGCGGTAGCGGGTTCGCAAATCCGCGATCGTTTCGGCCTTTTCCGTTCGCTTTTGGGCGTCGCTGGCGTCACTCGTGTAGATGGCGTGCAGCTTCTCGCGGGCGCTCGCCACCAGCGCAATGAACTGCGCGTCGATTTTCTGGCCTGCATGGTAGCGCCTCAACGCCGTGATATCGCCCTGCTGGCGCAGCCATTTTTCCACACCGGATTCCTCGACGGCCACCGCAAAGGATTCGTTGAACACTGCGTCTCCGCCGAAAAAGTGCACCTGGTGCGCCAGTTCGTGGAACACTGTCGCGGCGAGATAGGTTTCGCCGCGGCCGAACATGGTGTTGAGCAATGGGTCGGCGAAAAATCCGAGTGTCGAATAGGCAGGAACGCCGGTGACGTAAACGTCGAAACCACGCTTGCGAAGGCCATCGGCAAAGCGCTCGGCTGCGGCTTCTGAAAAATAACCGCGATAGGGGACGCAGCCGGTCACCGGAAAACACCAGGTGTGTACCGCAAGTGACAATTCAGGAGCGGCGAACACCGCCCAGGTTACGTATGGGCGGCCGGTGTCGACAAATTTTCGGTAGGAGCCGTTGTCGGGCAGCCCCAGGTCGTCGATGGCGTATTGGCGGATGGCGCGGGCCTGTGCCAGTTGCTCTCGAGCAGCCGGATGCAGAGCAGGGTCATCGATCAGGCTGTCCACGGGCCGCGCGGACGACATCAGGTTGAGATGGCCGCTTGCCGAGCCTAGCAGATAGGTCGGGCTGCAACCCTGCAGGGCAAGCAGTGCCGTCAAGACGACAATCCAGCGTGTCAGTTTCGCCAGCAATGTTGGTCTCGAATCCCGATTTCCGATGGCGGTGACAGAATGTTGCGTCCTAGCATTATTGGTGATGCACGTCACCTCAGCACTCATGGGGATTTGCCGAATGAAGCGGACTGCCTGTAATAATTGGTATTGAGAACAACCGCTTATTGGAATTTTTCAGAAAAATTCCCCACCGAATGTCGATTGGTCGGCAGTCTCCTCGTCATGTCCGTGAAAGCAACGTCTTTCGCACATCAATGACAAGGAGATACCAGCATGACCACACCTCTCATACTTGGCGCGATTGCCGTCGTCGGCGTCGCCGCGGTGCCTTTTCTGCTGCCGGCAAGCACCATCGTCAAACGGTCGGCCATCGTCAACGCTCCGGCCGAAACAATCTTTCCAATGATCGCTTCCAACAGCGGCTACCAGCGCTTCAATCCCTGGAAGGCGCAGGATCCGGATTTGAAAATCACCATGCATGGCCCGGACCGGGGTATCGGATCCGGCTTCGCCTTCGACGGCAAGGGTGGCAAGGGCTCCCAGACGATCACGGCGCTGGAGGACAATTCCTCCGTGACCATGCTGCTCGATCTTGGCGCAATGGGTCAGCCGGTCACGACATTCCGCCTGGAACCGGCCGGTGAGCGAACCCGGGTCACATGGTCGACGCGGGCGGAATTCGGCATGAATCCGATCGGCCGCGTGTTCGGGCTTTTTCTGGACGGCATGCTGGGCTCCGACTATGAACTCGGTCTGAAGCTGCTCGGCGATGCCGCTGGCAATCGGGCCTGACAGGAGGGACAGAACCATGCGCTACACGTTTTTTCTCTACAGTGACGAATCCAGTATGGCTGATGCCGATCCGGCCCAGATCGATCAGGCCCTCAAAGTCTTCGGTGCTTATATTGCCGCTCTGAAAGAGGCCGGAGTGTTGGTCGATACCGACTGGCTGCAGCCGACGACGACCGCAACAACCATCAGCAAGGCCGGCGGCACGAAGACTGTGCAGGACGGACCCTATGCCGACACCAAGGAGCAGCTTGGAGGCACATTCGTCATCGACGTGCCTGACCTCGACGCGGCGCTTGCCTGGGCGGAAAAATGCCCGGCGGTCCACTTCGGCAGCATCGAAATTCGCGCCTCGGCCCTGCCCGAAGGCGGCAACCCCTACGCCTGATGGCGGCAACGCAAGCAACACCGGAAGAGGCGCGCGCAACGGCGACCAATGTGGCGCGCGCTTCCTACGGCCGGCTTGTGGCCATTCTGGCAAGCCGCAACGGCAGTATCGCCGATGCCGAGGACGCGCTCAGCGAAGCCTTTGCCCGCGCCCTCGCCGTTTGGCCGCGCGACGGGATCCCGCAGAACCCGGAGGCCTGGCTGGTAACAGTGGCCAGGAACCGGCAGATCGACACCGCACGCAGCGCGGCGGCCCGGACGACCAGCGCGTCAGTCGATGATCAAAGCATGCAGAACATTGCCTCCATTCTGGATGATATCGATCCGGAAGCCATACCGGAAAAGCGCCTGGAATTGCTGTTTGCCTGTGCTCACCCGGCAATCGATGCGACGGTGCATACGCCCCTGATGCTGCAGACCGTGCTCGGCTTCAAAGCCGCCGACATAGCGTCCGCCTATCTGATGCCGATGCCGACGCTGGAACAGCGGCTGGTGCGCGCCAAGCGCAAGATCCGCCAGGCGGGCGTGCCCTTCTCGATACCGGAGCGAGACGCCATGTCGGACCGGCTGCCGGCCGTGCTCGAGGCGCTCTACGGCGCCTATACGCTCGGCTGGGAGCAGCCGCAGGACGAGGCGACCGAGGATATGGCCGGCGAAGCGCTCTACCTCGTCAGTGTTCTCACAGGACTGCTGCCCGATGAGCCGGAAGTGCTGGGTCTCGATGCGCTCATCAGCTTTTCCCATGCGCGGCGCGATGCCCGCTTCGATGCGGATGGCGCGTTCGTCCCGCTCGATCGGCAGCCGGCAGAGCGTTGGGACCGGACGCTGATGCGCCGCGGCTCCGTGCTATTGTCGCGGGCGGCACAGGCCGGCTCCCCCGGACGGTTTCAACTGGAAGCGGCCATCCAGGCGCTTCACGCCGACCGGCTGGCAACGGGCAGGATCGATTGGCCGGCGATCTGTCAGCTCTACGAAGGTCTGATGGCGGTTGCGCCGTCATCCGGAGCGGCCGTCGCGCGGGCGGCTGCGGTGGGCCACGCCAAAGGTCCTGACGCCGGGCTCAACGCGCTTTCCGGTGCACAGTCGATGATCGGCGAGCGCGCGATTGACGGTTTCCAACCTTACTGGGCCACCCGAGCCCACCTGCTGCGCATGGCCGGCCGCCGGGACGAAGCATTTGCCGCCTACGACAAGGCCATCTCCCTGACGACCGAAATCCCTGTTCGGCTGTGGCTGGTAGCACGGCGACGGGAGCAATCCGGTGACTGAGGACTACGCTTCCGACTGCGAAGCTCTAACGCGTGCCAGCGCATTGCGGGCAATCAGGATGTGGAACGGCATGATGACCTTGAGGTAGAAGCGTCCGCCGAAGTTGTGCGGATGCACCCAGGTTGCGAGGAGAACGCGCCCCTTGTCCGACATCACGGATACCCGAAAGTTCAGATGGCGGTCATTGAAGCCGGCTATGAGCTCGCGATCTGTTTCCGATTCGACCGGGAAAATACCAACCCTGTCGGCGGCCGGAGGACCGTCATTGGACAGGCCAAAGGGCGTTGTCACAAGACGACGGATGGCAACGAGGAGCCGGGCCCAACGCGGAAAAGCGGTAATGATCTCGGCGGCCCGTCGCGGCTTCGTCTCGGCGGCGACGGCGTAGCAATCGAGGAAATCACCGTTCGTGATACGCGCGTGCAGCGCGCTGTCGGAGGGCAGTTCGGTTGCGGTTACACCCGTCGCAAACATGGCCAGCCTTTCGCCGGTTACGATACCTCCATGCAAATATAGGGACGCCGCCCGAAACCGGCACGCCTATCCACCGTGTCATAACGGCGCAGCCGGCTTCCTGAGCCTCCAAACCTGCTCCGACGGATAGCGTTTGCCCCATTCCGCACGCACGGTGAAGCGGGTGCCGGTGGTCTGTTCAGGGGCATAGAGTTCCTTGTAGTCGCGAACCTCAAAACCGATTTCGGCAAACAGCCGCATCCAGCCACCGATACTCCGGTTGAATTCCATGCCGCCCGGATCGACGTCCACATCGGTCCAGTCGAGCATGCCGAGATTTCGGTAGGGCCGGTGCAGGGTGAAGTCGCAATCGGCGCCACTCAACGGGCTGCAGACCATCAGCAGCGGATGATTGCCGAGAAAGACCAGTTCGCCGCCCGGGCGCAACAGCCGCCAGGCCTCGCGCAGCCACAGATCGGGATCGCACCAGATCGCGGCGCCGTATTCGGAGATCGCGAAATCGAACGAGTCCGCAGGCAGGTCGGTTTTTTCCGCGTTCCCCTCGATCAACGTGATCGCTGCGCCATTCTCGGCCGCCAACCGGCGGGCCGTCGCCAATTGACGGTCGGAGATGTCGATGCCGGTCACCCGGGCACCGCGGCGGGCCATCCAGTTGGAAACATAGCCGGTGCCGCAGCCCAATTCGATCGCGTCGAGGCCCGACATGTCATCCGGGAGGAGCCGAAGGTCCGATTCCGGCAGACCCCAGATGCCCCATGCGGGCATCGAAACGCTCCATAGCCGCTCGCCGGCGCCGACCCAGTCGTGAGCCATGGCATTCCAGTAATCACGATTGATCGTCACGTGTTCGCTCATTGCCATGGGCTCCCCGGGTTTCGCTTGCCGCCTGGAAACGCACTACACTTCTGTAGGTGACGCCGCTACGGTTTTGCCTGATGTGGAAGGCACGGACATGAGCGACAATAAAACAAGGGCAATTGCCGATTGGCTCATCGCTACCGCCCTGGTCGAACGGCCGATCGACGAGACACTGGAGTGGTTCGGGCAAAAACTGTCGACCTCCGGAATAGCGGTTGATCGCATCAATTGCTCCACTTTTCAGCGGCACCAGATCATGGGTGCCGTGGACACGACATGGGAACGGGATGCGGGCGCCCGGGAAACAGAGTTCGTGCCTAAATCCGTGATTGCCGACGTCAATATATCAGCAACGCCGGCCGGCTGGCTGGCCAGGAGCAAGTCCGATTTCATTCGCACCGATCTGACCCTGGCAGAAGAACGATCCCGGTTTGCAAGCTTTGAAGACCTGCATGCGCGTGGCTTCACGGACTACCTGATCATGAAAATGTCCTATGGCCGCCAATGGGTCTTTCAAGATGCTGAAAGCGATTCCGAAGGCGTCTACGGTTCCTTCGCCACCAAGCAGGAGGGTGGCTTTACGGATGGGGAGATCGAGGCGATCGAAACACTCTGGCCCGCTTTTTCACTCTATCTCAAAACCAGTACGGAACGGCTGCTGTCGGCCAAATTGCTGCAGTCCTATGTCGGAAACCTGGCGGCCGACAGCATCCTCGACGGTCAGGTGGAACGGGGCGATGGCAGCAAAATACAATGCGCGCTGTGGTACAGCGATCTCCGGAGCTCGACCGCTCTTTCGGCCCGGTTGCCGACTGAAGCATATCTCGAACTTCTCAATGTCTACTTCGATTGCACAGCCGGGTCGGTGCTGGAAATGGGCGGAGACGTGCTCAAGTTGATCGGCGACGGTGTGATGGCGATATTTCCCTGCAAAACCGGTCAGGAGGGACCGGCCTGTTCACGCGCGCTGGAAGCGGCGCGGCTGTCGCTTGTGAAAGCGCAGGGACTGTCCGAAGGCGACAACGCGCCGGTCTCCGACCTGCGTTTTGGCATCGGCCTTCACATGGGCGACGTGATCCTCGGCAATGTCGGAACCGCGGATCGCCTCGACATGACCGTTACCGGCCATTCCGCCAATCAGGTGACGCGCATCGAGGCACTGACCAAAACAATGCCGCTTTCGGTTCTGGCGTCGCCGCAATTCTTTGGCTGTCACAGGCACGGTCTTGTGTCGATCGGGCGTTATCCGGTGCCCGACTTCGGCGGCATGACCGAGATCTACTCTCTGGTCGACAAGTAGGCCCTTCAGGTGTGCCGGTGCGATTCCGGCTATGAAGGAGCGACCGATCCCGCTATAGGCCTTGCGCGGGCGTATCGACTGATCAACGGAAAGACACCGATGTTTGGCAATTGGCCGAAAATCACTCTTGGCTACGTATCGGGAATACCGATTCGCCTCGACTTCACCTTCGTTATCGTTCCCCTGCTTTTTCTCAACCGGTTTTCGGCCCAGGCCGGAAACGAGCTGTGGTTCGAAATCGGCGCGGTGATTGTCGGCGTTTTCCTGTCCGTTCTGCTGCATGAACTGGGCCATGCGCTCAGCGCGCGCTCGTTCGGCATCGGGGTCGCCGAGGTGGTGGTCGGCGGGTTTTATGGCTATGCGCGCATGCTGCCGCATCGCACCACGCGACGCCGGTCAGTGGCGGTTCTGGCGGCCGGACCCGGCGCCAATCTGCTGATTTTCCTGGCCCTGTGGGCTTTCCTGTCGTTTCCCTCGATTGGAGAATTGAGGACCATTGCCTTTGTCGGTTATCCCCAGACGGTCGAACCGATCTGGCTGGCCAAGGCCCTGGGGCTGCTCACGCTGATCAATCTGGCGATGTTTGTTTTCAACCTGTTGCCAGCCTTCCCACTGGACGGTGGCCGCATTGTCGATCAGGTTCTCAGCTATGTGATGACCCCGCAAAAAGGCGTTCGGGTCTCAGCCATTCTCGGTGTGATCGTCGGTGCCGTCATCGCCTATTTCGGCATGGGTCTGGGCATCTTTCTGGCACTGATCGGCGTGTTCATTCTGATCGTCAATCTGGGTCGGCTGCGGGGCCGACGCCCGCAGCAACCGCCACCGCGCGACCCGTCGATACAACAAAAATAGTTCGTTCAGCTGCGGCCGAGATACTGATCGTCCGTGACGTGTTCCATCCATTCCGCCGCGGACCCGTCGAGCGCTTCCTGGATGGCGATATGGCTCATGGCGTTGTCGGGTGCTGCCCCGTGCCAGTGCTTTTCGCCTGGAGCGATCCACACCGTATCTCCGGCCTGTATCTCCTGGACGGGCTCACCAAGTTTTTGGATCCGGCCGACGCCGGCGACGACATGCAAGGTCTGACCCAGCGGGTGGGTATGCCACGCCGTACGGGCGCCCGGCATGAAACTGACCCGCACCGCATGCACCCGGGCCGGTTCCGGCGCCGAAACGATGGGGTCCATCGTCACGGTGCCGGTGAAGTAATCCGGGCTGGCGAATGTCGTCGGGCGGCTGTTGGCCTTGTGGATGTCCATGTGGCGTCCTTCTCGAAATGAGTGTGCGCCATCCTTAGCAGATTCTCTCAAACGGTCGCCATGCGGGCGTCGGCCCGCGACCTGATGCTATTCCACAACACGACCGCGCAGACCGAACCGACCGCCAGTTCAAGACCGGTGATCTGCAGCATGGCACCGTTCGGAATGCCGTCGATAGCAACGCTGACAAGTCTTGCGAAGCCGTAAGCGAAGTAGAGCAAGGTCGCAGCGGCGAGTGCCGGAACGGCAAGGCGCAACCAGATGGTACCGGCGAGCGCAAACAGACCCCCGACCAACACCGGGCCGGACGAGGCGCGCATTTCGTTTAGAAGGTTTACGTCATCGCCGAGAAGGATGCCCGACGAGGCGTAGAATGCGTGGGGCACAAACAGGATTCCGATGCCGACGCCGATGGCGATGAGACCGGACAGCGACAGGGTCAGGCGAACAAGAACCGGGTTCTTCATGGTGAGTCTCCTTTTTCGGTTCATCCGAAAAATATTCCGAATTTCGAGACGAACAATTTCAATGTGTCCGGTTTGTTTATCCGTTCGTCCAAAATCGCTGGACAATGGTGTTTTCGGCTGCGAGAAACGACGGACCATGATCGTGCATCAGCCCCATGTCCCGGATCCGTCTCTGATTGCCCAGCCGCTGGGCGACCCGTTGGGCGAGATCCTGCACCTGCTGAAATTGACCGGCACGTTTTACTGCCAGTCCAGGCTTTCGGCGCCTTGGGGCATCGAGGTTCCCGCCTTCGAGGATGTCATGAGCTTCGTCATGGTGACGGGCGGCCGTGCCTGGCTGACTGCCGGATCCGGTGAGCCCCTTGCGGTGGAACAGGGCGATCTGGTTCTTCTGACCGGCGTGTGCGAACACCGGCTGCAAAGCGACCCGGACGCACCGGTGGTCGGCCTGGATGCGCTGCCTATCCGCAAGATCACCGAGATTTACGAGACCCTCGACTATGGCGGTGGTGGAGACGTGACGGCTGTCACCTACGGCATTGTCCGCATCGATCATGCCGCCGGGGGCATGTTGCTGGACTTGCTGCCGGACGTTCTCAAGATCGACACCTGGAGCGGGGAATCCGGCAGCTGGCTACAGGCTACACTGCAGTTCATCGCCCGCGAGGCACGCACGCTACGGCCAGGCGGCGAAACGGTGATCACCCGGCTGGCCGATGTTGTAGTCATCGAGGCGATCCGCAACTGGATCAACACGGCGCCGGAAGCCGATCGCGGCTGGCTGAAGGGCGCGCGCGACCCGCAGATCGGTCGGGCGATTGTCGCCATTCATCGGGCACCGGCGCAGGACTGGACGGTCGAAAGCCTGGCCCGGGAAGCCGGCATGTCGCGTTCGGCCTTTGCGGCCCGATTCACCGAATTGATCGGCCAGCCGGCCATGCGCTATCTGGCCTGGTGGCGCATGCAGTTGGCGCGCGAACGATTGCTGCGAACGCCGCAGTCGCTGGCGGTGATTGCATCGGACCTGGGCTATCGCTCCGAGCCGTCGTTCTGCCGAGCTTTCAAACGGGTGTTCGGCCAGCCACCGGGCCAGGTTAGGCGCGAGGCGGAATGAGACAACTGGAATTGACCGCAAGCCGGCGGCTTGGCGCGTGTGTACAGGACGCTGCTCCCGTCGGGCGCCTGCAATGACTGAGCGGAAGCAACCCGAAATCGGCGAGTTCGTGGCCATGGGCGCCGTGCTGATGTGCGTCGTGGCCCTGTCGATCGACATCATGTTGCCGTCGCTCGGAACCCTGGCCGAGGATCTTGGTGCCGCCGACGGCAATCGCCGTCAGTGGGTCCTGACCGTGTTGCTGATCGGGCTGACCACCGGGCAGCTGTTTTTCGGACCGATTTCCGACGCCGTCGGACGGCGTCCGGCGATCCTGACCGGTGTGGCGGGTTTCATCACGGGCAGCCTCATTTGCGCGGCCGCAACCACGTTCGAGATGATGCTGGTGGGCCGGGCCCTGCAAGGATTCTCGGCCGCCGGTCCGCGCACGGTGATGGTTGCGCTGATCCGCGACCGTTTCGAAGGCCCGACCATGGCGCGGGTGATTTCGATCATCATGGGGATTTTCGTGCTTGTGCCCGTGCTGGCTCCGGCCGTCGGTCAGGCGCTGCTGCTGGTGATGCACTGGCGGGGTCTTTTTGTGGTTCTGGCGGCGGTTTCGCTGACTGGCGGGCTTTGGCTCCTGGCGAGGCAACCGGAAACACTGTTGCAGCGCCGGAAACTCGGCGTAGTCCAGTTTCTGCGTGCCGTCGGAGAGGTCTTGAGCAACCGGCGGGCCGTTTCCTACACGCTCGCTTCGGCCTGCTGCTACGGCGCCATGATGGGGTACATCATTTCTTCGCAGCAGATCTTCCAGGACCTGTACCGGGTGGGTGAAGCCTATGCGGTGCTGTTTGGCGTGTCGGCGGTCTTCATCTCGGCCGCGACGCTGCTGAACGCCCGCCTGGTCAAAACCCTTTCCATGGAAGGCATCTGCATCTGGGCCGCGGCCCTGTCCACCCTCTGGTCCGTCGGGTTTCTGCTGTTTGTGCTTGTTGCCGGACTGCCGCCGCTTTGGGTCTGGATGGTCGTCAACGGTCCCATCCTGTTTCTGCTTGGGCTGCCGATCGGCAATTTCAATGCAATCGCTTTGCAGGATCTCGGCCATGTGGCCGGGCTGGCAGCCGCCCTGGTCGCCTCCGCCACGACCGGCTTCAGTCTCGTCATCTCGGCCGGAATCGGACTTTTGTTCGACATGACGGTGGTTCCGGTCGTCGCCGGCTACACCATCTTCAGCGGCGCGGCGCTTGTCCTGATTTTGCTGGGCGGAAAGCGGAGGGTTTAGCGAGCTGGCAAGCGAGATCGTCCATCAAGCCAGTCGATTGCTGACCTCAACGAGGTTGCCGTCGGGATCGCGGAAATAGACAGACATCAGCTTGCCGATCGCACCGATTTTTTCGGCTGGACCTTCAACGGTTTCGACGTCATGGGCGCCGAGTTGCGCGATCACCTCGTCCAATGGGGTTTCGGTCACAAGGCAGAAATTGCCGCTGCCGGGCACGGTCTTCGCGGCAAGGCCCGGCGCCGTCGCGGCATGTTGTAGGCTGATCTTCGCGTCGCCGAAATGCAGTGACCATTTGCCAGGTCGCTCTTCGCGCGGTTCAAGGCCCAAAACCCGTCGGTAGAACGCAATACTGGCGTCAACGTCGCGCACGCACAGAACGATGTGATCGAAGCCGGTGATGTTCATGGCGGGCTCCCTTGGGTTGAGGCTAGATCTGTTTCTGGACTCTCCGCAAAAGTTTGATGCAGGTCCTGCGCACCAGATATTCGAGATCCTCAGCCTTTACGTAGGACTCCATTCGAAAGATGGCCATCGGGTTTCGCAGCCGGCGCAGCCAGATCTTCCATTGGAGCTTCTGGTGGACTGTGTGGGCATAGACATCCTGACCGCTGTCGATCCGGTAGACTCGAGCCGTCATGGAGATCTGCGGCCGCCACGCCAGCGGAACGCTCACCGGAATCCACGGAACAAACATGAACTCTCCCACGTCGAAATCCGACACGGTGATGTCGATGGCCATATCATTGCTGCCCGGTTCCATCCGGCTTGAAGCGGGTGGTAGGGCCATGATGTCGCGCAAGGTCTGCTCGATCACGCCGGGATCGACCGGGTTGTGGACCGGTGCCAGCTTGGCGAGCCCTTTCTTGAGATTGAAATTCGACGCGACCGTGATGCTTCCCAGGTAGAGGGGCTGCCTTATACCGAACAGTCTGCGCCAAAACCCCAAGCCCTTGCCTCCATTGATCCACCCCTTCAGATAGGGACGACGGGCGGTGTTTTGAACTGTGTTGCTTTGCGGTGCTAGGGCGCCACCCAGGTTCCGCGCCAGCCGTCGCTGCGTTCAAAACGAGCGCGGCGGTGGGTGGGCTCGGAAAGCACGACCGTGTCGAACGTCTGGATATGGCACTCGACCGAGACGAAGAGGGAGCGATCGGGAATGCGTTCGTATTGGTCATGATCGGCGATCGGCGTGCCGGGCTCCGGGTGGACGCCGTAGTTGAGACGCGACCCCTCGGGCAGGGCATTCCAGCGGTCACGATCACCCGGCAGCAGGCGGGCCTCGGCGGTGATGCGCAGCTGGAACTGCCGGGCCGGGTCCCAGACATGCAAGGCGATGTGTGGATTGGCGTGAAGGGCTGCAACTTTCGGGGTTCGGCTGTCGGTGTTGAACTCGATGACCTGACGCTCGCGGTCGGCGACGCGCAGGCCGACCGTACGAATCTCTGGCCGATCAGTGGTCACTGTTGCAACGGCCAAATAGCGGAACGGCGACTGGCGGTCTCGGGCTGCATTGTCCAGTTCGGCCCAGACCCGATCGAGGGTTTCAGGCAGGTCGAGGATCCAGTCATTCATAGCCAGTCATCTCCAGGTAGCCGCGGCCGGGGTGGCTGCCGGCAGCAGTAACGGGGCCTTCCCAGTAGGAAACCAGCGTGTCCATCCAGCTGTCCGGGTTGATGGCATCGACAGTGATGTCGAGATCGCGGTCAGGCAGTTGCAGGCGCCATTCGACGGGAATGGACTGACCCGCGACCTCGGCCGTGCGACCGGGTGTCATCGACAGGGCACCGTCGCCATAGGCCGTCGTGCTGCCGTCGGACTCGATCCAGGTGGCCGACGTATAGGCATTGGCTGAGCGGCTGCGGAGGCGGAAACCCATGAGCTTGGAGCCGTCGACGAAATGCAGCGACAGCCAGTCCCAGCCGGTCTGGTCCGGGTCGAGCGGCTGCGATGACCATTCGCGGTCGAGCCAGGCCTGGCCGCTGACGTTCACCGGTCCGGTCGGCAGATTGACCGTACCGGTGACGGAATAGAAGGGCTGGGAATAATAGTAGCTTGCCTGGCCTGAGGCGGATTTGACGGAATAGCCATCCTTGCCATGTCGGACGAGCGGACCGGACGCCGACAATTCGATGTCGTAGGAAAAGTCCGGACCGCGGGCCGTGATGTGCAGGGCCGACAGCGGATCGGCGCCGGCCGTCGCCCGGCTCACCATCTGCCAATCGTCGATCCAGGCCGCAAACGGTGCGGTGGTGACACCGGCCTGGCCAATTCCGCCGCGGGCGAAGCGCTCGGTCGAATAATGATCGTCCTTGGTTGTCAGGCCGGCGTGGGCCATGAACGTTTGCGACGCCGACCAGCCATCATCGGCCTGGGGCTTGAGAGCCGAGCGGAACAGCGTCCATTGCAGACCGAGATCTGCGCCGGCATCGTCCCTCAGATTGGCGGTCAGGTACCACCATTCAATGCGATAGTCGGGATGGGCGCCATGGTCCTGCGGAAACACAAGTTGGCGACCGGCCTGCGGGATGGAAAATCCTTCCGCGTCGGTTCCGAGGCCCGCAAAGCCCTGGGCGAAGGCAGCGCTCGCCATCATGACAAAGGCATAAGTCAGCCAACTACCTTTCATGGACGAACACCTTGAGAAAGCTGGCCGGCCGGGTGCGGGCGAGGCGCCAGGCAGGAAAGGCTGCGGCGAGACCGGCCGCAATCAGCGCCAGTACAAGCAGGCGCAACCAGTCGATCGGAAAGATGAACATCGGCAGTCGCCAGCCGAAGGCTTCGACATTGACAATCGACAGCAACACCCAGGCCAACAGAAGACCGACCGGCAGGGCGGCCAGCCACGTGAGCGCCGCAAGAGCCAGCGTGCGCACGATTTCCAACTGCGCCAAGGACCTTCGCGTCGTCCCAAGCGCCCAGACCGGCACCAGTTGCGACAGCCGCATGGCCGACAGGGTCAGGAGATTTGCGAGGATGGCGAAACCCGCAACGCCGAGGGTGAGCGTGTTGAGCGCTCCGGTGACCAGGAAGGTGCGGTCGAACACACGCAGAGAAAAGCGTTTGACATCGTCCTGGTTGAGGATGTTGCTGGCGGGAAGGCCGAAATCGGTTGTGAGCGCATCCGCCAGAGCGGGCGCTCTTTCAGGCGCCACGCGCACGGCGTGGCGCAGTTTCGGAAGATCGGGAAAGAAACCCATCAGCTTGCTGTGGTTGACGATCATCTGGCCTGTCGGATTGCCGTAGTCGGAATAGACACCGACGATATCCTCGGTCCAGCCGGGTGCCAGGGTCAGGCGGTCGCCAAGCCGGTATCCGTTGCGGCGAAACAGTTGCTCGTTGACCAGCACGCCGTCGCCGGCCGCCACCCGGTCCCAGACGTTTTCGGACTGTTCGAGCAATGGCCAGTTTTGCCGGTAGGTCTCGTGGTCGACGACGCCGTAGAGAAAGACCGGCTGGCCGGCGATCTCGACTTCGGTCGAGCGCATGGGCAACACGGCATCGGCCCGGTCGGCCAGGAAGGTACGGAGTTCCTCGGCCCGGGTCTCGTTTTCCGCCGTAACGTAGAGTTCGGAGGCGAGGCGCTGGTCAAGCCATCCGGTGAAGGTGTAGCGAAACGAGGAGACCATGGTGCCGACCCCAATGTTGGCGGCCAGCGCCAGCATCAGCGCCATCAGCGCCAGCGACAGGCTCGGCACCTGTTGGCGCATGTCCGCCCACACCCATTCGGCCAAAGCCGTGCGGGCTGTGCGTGCGCCCGCCTTGAGAAGCAGGATGAGGATCGCCGGCAGAAGCAGTGCGGCGCCCAGCAGCAGCGCACCGAGGGTCAGGAAGCCGGATACCAGGCCACTGCCCAGCCATGCGGTCAACAGTGCCGTCAGAAGCAGGGCAAAGGCGGCAAGTGTCGACCAGCGGCTGGTGCGGCGGCTGGCCATGGCCCAGGCGCGCGGCTGTGCTGGGGCCAGCAGCGGCATGGTGGCGATGCGCCACAGGCCCTGGCCGGTTGCCAGAACGGCACCGCCAAAGGCGATTGCAAGGCCGGTCAGCACCCAGTCGGGCCGCAGGGTCAACGACCCGGAGACCGATGCGCCGTAAAGACCGGCGAGCGTTGCCGCCACGTCTGGCAGCAAAAGGGCAGCGATGAGATATCCGAGCGCCACGCCGATCAGCCCGGCGACCAACGCCAGCAAAAGGGTTTCGGTCAACAGCAACAGCATGACCGCGTGGTTGGGAAGGCCCAGCGCCCGCAGGGTGCGGATGACCGGACGGCGTTGTTCGAAGGCAAGGCCGATGGTGGCATGCACAATGAACAGGCCGACGGCAAAGGAGAGAAACCCGAAGGCGGTCAGGTTGAGATGGAAACTGTCGGTCAGCCGGGCGATATCGCCCTGCGGATCCGGTGCGATGCGTTCGAGATCGGGTGCGATCTCGGTCAGCGGCGCAAGCCCGGCAGGTTGATCGGGCGCCAACAGCAGATAGTCGAAATCATCGCGCTGTAGCAGCCTCCAGGCAGTCGCGATATCGGCCATCAGATCGCCCTGCGCGACCTGCAACGAGGTGCGCAGATTGAGGCCGCTGTCAGCCAGTGCTGCGGCGGTGTCGGGATGGGCAAGAATCAGATCCTCGCCGGCGACGAAGGCGCCGATGTCCTCATTGCCGGACAGGCCGAGAGGTGCTGCGCCTTGCGGCAGGGTGAACACATCGAGGCCGAGCACGCGCAGGCGCTCGCGGCCGATCCGCAAGGGCCCCTCGACGACGGGCGATACCAGCCAGCCGGCGCGCCTCAGCGCCACAAAACGCTCGGCGGCGATCGATCCGCCCTCTGCCGCTTGCAAACGCTCCAGCGTGTCCTGACCGAGCACCGACGCGGCTTCGGCATAGCTGGAGCGCGCTTCGCTGTTGATCGCCTGTACGCCGGTCCAAAGCCCGGTCGCCAACGCCAGGCCGACGATCAGCGTGACAAGCTGCAGCGGCCGATAGCGCCAGTGCGACAGCAGCGCCGAGATGCCCGCGCCGATCATTGCAGCCGGCCATGGGTCAGGTGCAGCCGTCGGTCGAGCAGGCCGGCGAGACGGGTCGAATGGGTGACCAGAATGAAGCCGGCGCTGACATCAGCCACCAGTTCCAGCATCAGCGCGATGACGGCATCACCGGTTTCCTCGTCAAGATTGCCGGTGGGCTCGTCGGCGAGGATCAGCGCGGGTCGGGCGGCGAGCGTGCGGCCGATGGCAACCCGCTGCTGCTGGCCGCCTGAGAGCTGTTCCGGATACCGGTTGAGATAGTCGGCAAGCCCGAGCCGCTCACCGAGTTCCGTCGTCCAGTCGGTTTCGAGCCGGCCGGCCAGGCGGGCATGGAAGGCGAGATTCTGCGCCACGGTCAGCGACGGCACCAGATTGAATTGCTGGAACACCAGTCCGATGGTGCCGCGCCTCAGCGCCGCGAGACCGGCATCGTTCATCGGCGCGATATCCGTCCCGTCGATGCGGATTTCTCCGGAGTCCGGCACATCGAGCCCGGCGATCAGGTGCAGCAGCGTGCTCTTGCCCGACCCGGATTCGCCGGTCAGCGCCAGATGCTGCCCGGCATCGAGCTCGAGCGACACACCTTTCAGTACATCGACGGGTCCTTCCTCGGTCGGGTAGGATTTGGTGACGTCGCGCAGCGCCAGCAGCATGGTGGGTCCGGAGTTGGATTTGCCGCTTACACACTTAGAGCCTTCATGACTGGTTGGAAAGATCGGGCCGGAGCGACGATAGGAAGCAGACCAGCGCTTGGATTTGACACCTTTCCGGAGCGCGCCTATCGTTTTGACTCACCAAATGGAGGATCCCGGCGTGACATTGCTCAAAGTGGTATCAGAGCGAAGGCGCGTGGGTCGGTAACGGATCCACACTCACGACGAGATGCGCCCCCGAATTGCTCGGGGGTTTTTTTGTGCGGAAAACCAGATGCCTGCAACGGAACGAACACCTCCGACGATTTTCACCCTGATCTGCCTGACCGGGGTGTCAACGGTGTCGCTCAACATGTTCCTGCCGTCACTGGTCAATATCGCAGCGGAATTCGACGCCGGCTATGCGCTCGTCAGCCTGTCGATCGCCGGCTATCTGGCGGTGACGGCGGTGTTGCAGATCGTGCTTGGCCCGATGTCCGATCGCTACGGCCGACGGCCGGTGCTGCTGGCCTGTATTGCACTGTTTTGCGTGGCGTCACTCGGATGCTTGCTGGCGCAGGACATCTGGACGTTTCTGCTGTTTCGCTTGCTGCAGGGGGCGATTATCTCCGGCGGGGCATTGGCGCGGGTGGCGGTGCGCGACGTGCTGCCGCCAAAGGAAGCCGCGGGCATGCTCGGCTATATCGCCATGGCGATGGCGGTGGCGCCGATGCTGGGGCCGCTGGCCGGCGGCGCCCTGGACGAGCTTTTCGGCTGGCGCGCCAGCTTTCTGGCGTTCCTGCTGCTCGGTTTGGCGCTTTACGTGCTGACCTGGGTTGATCTGGGCGAGACCAACCGGAACCCCTCGGAAACGTTCGGCCGTCAGATGCGCACTTACCCGGCGTTGCTGCGCTCCGGGAAATTCTGGGGTTATGCGGCCTGCATGACCCTTTCCGTCGGCGGCTTCTTCGTCTTCATCGCCGGTGTGCCGCTGGTGGCCAGCGTGGCCTACGGCATGTCGGCCGGTACGCTGGGGATCTATATCGGTTCGATCACCGGCGGATTCTTCGTGGGTAGTTTCTGCGCCGGCCGCCTGGCCCGGAGGGTGCCGATGATGACGATGATGATCTCTGGCCGTGTGATCGCCTGCGTCGGCCTCGCCATCGGCCTGATCCTGTTTGCCGTGGGGATAACGCACGAATGGGCTTTGTTCGGTTCGACGCTGTTCGTCGGCTTCGGAAATGGCGTCACCATGCCGAGTGCCAGCGTCGGCGTCATGTCGGTGCGCAGCGACCTCGCCGGCACCGCCTCCGGCCTTGCCGGCGCCATGACCGTCGGCGGAGGGGCGTTGCTGACCTGGCTTTCCGGCCTGATCGTTACCGGGGAGACCGGAGCGGCGGCCCTGCTGGGCCTGATGTTCGTGGTCACCCTTGCAAGCCTGGCGAGCGCGCTGTGGGTGGCCTGGCTCGACGGGCGGATACAGCCGGAGGCATGATCAATGGTGCCGGTGCCTGAGCAAAGCGAGCCGCGACGGGGAGGACGCCGCGGCTCTGGAGCCGGCTCAGGTCTCTTCGCCGATATAGATCGAGCTGAGTTCGGCCCCCGGGGCCAGCCGGCAGAACAGAACGAAGGTCGATCCGCTCGGGCCGGTTCCGTTGGCGCTGGTGAAATCCGGTACGGACAGGTTCACCCATCCGACGGCGATGATGGCGGCCGCCTGTTGCGATTCGTCCACCCGAACCATCGGTTCGTTGGCAGCCGGTGACGAGGATCGCGCCTGGTCACCCGACATCTGCATGATGCGGAAGGTGCAGCGGCTGTTGCCGGGGCAGGTCTGACCTTCACCGCGGCCGGCACAGTTGCGGTGGATGCCCCAGGCCTTGATCCGCTCGATCTTGCCGCGCATGGAATCGCGGACGATCGGACAGACGATGCCGAGGCGCTGGTTATTCGACTGATTGATGATGCGCCCGAATTGCGACACGGCCATCGCCGACCGCGGTGCGTTTTCCGGGGCGTTCCAACGTTCGCAGACAGTCGCCGGATAGGTTTTGCCGTCAGCGGCCTGTGCCTTCGTCGTCATGCTGGCTGCGCTGAAAGTGAGGACCATCAGAGTTGCCAGAAGAATTCGCCAGGCGAGGTCATGATGCGACGGTTGCCGGGCGGTCGTCGTGTGAGTCGATGCAGACATGGTATCGCTCCTTGCTGCGGAACCGGATCTCGACCGGTTTCCGCGTTGCCGATTAGCCCCACGCTTGTGTCGCCGTCGACAGGTCCGGAGTTGGATGTCGCGGCGCATGTCAGAGATGACAGACGTGCGTAGGCCGCTCAGTCATGTCAGCGTCATGTTTGCGTTTGCTGCGATTTCGAGCGGCCGCCGCGGAGCTCTTTTGTCCGTTCAGCGCGAAACAACAGTTTCCATTCAACCGACAAAGCTCTAGATCTGGGCTCCCCTCGGAGTTCTATTTCGTGAACAGATCCACATGTGGCTGAGAGTGACCATCCTGATCGGCGCGGGTGCTGCCGTCGCGATGCTCGTTGGCAAGGTGCCGGCGGCCTTGCCGGACCTGCAGGCCGAGCTGGGGTTGAGTCTGGTTCAGTCGGGCTGGGTGATCGCCATCTTCAATCTGGTGGCTGCCGCGACGGCGGTGTTTCTGGGGACCGTGTCGGACCAGTTCGGGCGGCTTCGGGTGGCGCTCTCCGGCATGGTTCTGGCGGCGCTTTCCGGGATTGCCGGCGGATTCGTCGACAGCGGAACGGCGCTTCTGGTCACGCGTACCCTTGAAGGTCTCGGCTTCCTGCTGACCACGACCTCGATGCCCGGTTTGATCCTTCACGCCGTTTCCGAACGGCACATGAAGACATCGTTTGCGCTGTGGGGCATGTACATGCCCCTGGGCTCCGGCTTCATGCTGGCGCTGTCGGGGCTGATCCTGGCGCATTTCGATTGGCGGGTTTTGTGGTGGTTTACCTCGGTTCTCATCCTTCTCGTCACGGTTCCGGTCTACCGGGTGGGACGAAGCCTAGGGACAAGCGCCGGGCAACCGGCGGCAAAACCAAAACTTGGACAGAGTCTTCGACATGCGTTCGGCCGCGGACCGGTCCTGCTCAGCACGATCTTCTGTTTTTATGCGGGTCAATATCTCATCGTTGCCGGGTTTCTTCCGCTCATCCTTGTCGAACTGAACGGCTACACCCCATCGGGTGCGGCTGCCGTGAGTGCCATTGCGGTTTTCTCCAATGCCGCCGGCAACGTTCTGTCCGGTTGGCTGCACGACCGCGGCGTGCGCTCCACGACGCTGATCCTGTTCGGTTGCGTCATTATGGTGATTGGCGGATCGATCGTGCTGTTGGAGGACATTTCCGGGCTCTGGAGAACGGTCGCGGCCTGTGGCTTGTTCATCTGCACCGGTCTCATTCCAAGCTCGCTGTTCGCACTGATACCCGACCATGCGCCGGACCGCTCCGTCATTGCGACGGTCAGCGGTATGGTCATGCAGGGCGCCGCCGTCGGCCAACTGGTCGGCCCACCCATCGGCGCCGCCGTGGTGGCGTGGACGGGTTTTTGGGAAGGCGCTATTCCCGTCGTCCTGGTGTGTGCGGTGGTTTGTGCGAGCTGCGCGCTGTTTTTGCGCCGGACCGGACCGCGCGCGCAGGCCGGTTGAGCATGCCCGATCTCCAACTCGTTCCTATTCTCGAAACCGAACGCCTGCTGCTCAGAGGGCATCGGACCGACGATTTTGCGCAGAGCGCTGCGATGTGGGCCGATCCGCAGGTGGTGGCCCATATCTCGGGCACGCCGTCGACGGCCGAGCAATCGTGGTCACGCCTGCTGCGATATACCGGCCACTGGCAGCATCTGGGTTTCGGCTACTGGGTCGTGGAATCAAAAGCCGATGGCGCGTTCATCGGTGAGGCCGGCTTTGCCGACTACCAACGCGACACCACGCCAAGCATCACTGGCCTGCCGGAGGCCGGTTGGGCGTTGAAGACCGCCGCCCATGGCAAGGGGTATGCAACGGAAGCCGTGTCCGCCATGATGCACTGGGCGGATCACAATCTGGACGCGGACAAGACGGTTTGCCTGCTCGACCCGACCTATTCCGCGTCGATCAATGTTGCCCGGAAAGTCGGATTCGCCGGCGATGTGATCGGGACCTACGGATCGCTCGAAACGCTCTTCATGTATCGTCTGTGCGGGTCTCGCTGACCGATTATCGACCACGTCAACGATGAATGAATAGCCGCGCAAGAATCGGATGGCTGGACATATGCCTGATGCGTAACTCTCCGGCAAAACAGCCGGAGAACTCGTCATGTCCACCGTTCGTCGCCTGACCGGGGCCGCCTATGGCATCCACCTGGCCGACCAGATCGCCCTCGTTGCCGTGCCGCTTGTCGCCGCGCTGGCTTTCGACGCTTCCGCCGAGGTGATCGGCATTCTCGTTGCCTGTCAGTCGATGGCCCACCTGCTGGGGTCCATTCCGTTCGGCATAATGGTGGACAGCGCGCAGCAGCGCAGTCTCGCCATTGCCGCGACGCTGGTTTCCATCGTCGGCTCGTTCGGCGCGGCTGCGAGCGTCCTGGCTGGTAACGTCGTCGCGTTCGGGGCGACAATCACGATAGCCGGGTTCGGCGCCGTGCTGTTCGTACTGACCGCGCTGTCGATCCTGCCCAAGGCGGTGACCGCCAACCGGTTGGCCAGCGCCAACGCGGCCATCGAAATCCCGCGCGCCGCCTGCTCCTTTGCGGTGCCGCTTGCGGTCGGCCTGGTGGTTGCCGATATCCCGGCCACTTGGGTTTTCGCCGTGGCGGGTGTTGGCGCCTTTGCCGCGCTGGCCTTCGCCCTATCGCTGCCGCGTTTTGAAACAAGCGTGCGTCAACGCGAGCCCGTGATCCCGCAAATCATCGAGGGCGGCGCCTATGTGATGCGTCACAGCCTGCTGCTGCCGATCTCGCTTTGCGCGATTTTCTGGAATTTCGCCTTTGCCGCTCTGCTCGTCGTCCTGGTTCCGACAATCCGCGATGTATACCGCTTCGATCCCGGCACCTTCGGCATCGCCCTGTCGGCTTTCGGTCTCGCCGCGATTTGCGGATCGTGGCTTGCGGGTCGGTTCGCCCAGCAGGTCGCGCCATCCGTCATCCTGCTGTTCGGGCCCGGCAGTTCCGCCCTGGCAGCGGCGGGCTTGATGGCAGTCGGTTCGGACGAGATCCTGCTCTATGTCTGCTTTTTCTTCCTGGGTTTTGGCCCGTCCATGTGGCTGATTGCCCAGAACTCGGTCCGCCAGCTGGTGACACCGGGAATCATGCTCGGCCGGGTCAACGCGGTGATCCAGACCGCGATCTACGGCATCCGACCGCTGGGGGCGCTGATCGGCGGCGTGGTCGTGGGCGCGTCCGACCCGGAAACCGGATTGCTGGTCGTGGTCCTGGCGTTCGGTGCGTCGTTTCTCGTATCGGTGTTCAGCGGGCTGCGGAGCGTGATGAGCTACGACGGGCTGCAAGCGGCCGAACTGCGTGGATGAAGATTGGTTCAGAAATCTCCGACCGGCTTTGACATGTCGGTCAACATCTCGCCAATCCGGCTTGGATGGGGCCGCTCGCCAATCCTTCGAAAGCCGGCTTTGAGATAGAGCCTGATATTGGCTTCCATGCGACTGTTCGTGTAGAGGCGCACCTCGTTCAATCTCATTTCGGCGGCGAGCGCCTCGGCTTGTCTGAGCAACGCGAGGCCCAGCCCTTTGCCTTGGAAATCGGGATCTACGGCGATGCTGTAGATCAGCAGAAAATTCGGGCCGGTTTCGACAACCAGGACACCGGCGATTTCGCCGCCGATCTCTGCCAGCCATACACGGCCGTCGGCGATGCGCTGCGTATAATCTTCCCAAGCCGGCTTGGGTGCCGTTCCGATGATTGCTTCATAGGCCGGGACGTAGGCCCTCTCGCTGATATCGGATACGTTTCCGGCATCATCTGCCCTGGCCAGCCGGAACTCAGTCATGGGCGGGAAACGATGCGGCGTCGGCGACCAGAATGCGCAGGTCACCAACGGTCGTGAAGCTCGCCGTGCGAGCCTGCTCCAGCGATGTGCCGGATTCATAACCGACGATCGGCAGGTGCGGATCGACCGACGCGACCGCAGCAGCCGCCTGTTCGAACAAGTCGGAGGAGGCTGCGAGCACGTTTGATAACCCGATGCAGTCCGCCGATCTGTTGGCAATGCACCCGGCCTCGTATCCACCCGATCCCTTTCGGCCCAGAAAAGAAATGTCGGAACGCCGGAGCATTTTTGCATTGAACATGCGTCGATCGGTGGGCGATCCGGACCGTTTCCAGGCCGCTTCCCAAAGTGCCAGGTCCGTCTCGTCTTCGATCCGATGCCACCCGTGCGACACCGGTCGAACGCCGGGTTCCCGCCAGATCCAGGAGGCTTCGAACAGGGTTCTGAAACCGTTGGGCTCAAGTTCCAGCCGGCAAAAACTATCCTTGACGCCGACAGCACCACCGAACCGTTCGGCGAGCGTCTTGATGTGCTCGACAATCTCGTCGGCGCGATCGGGAGACAGAATAGTCAGGTTGGAATAGTAGGGTGGCGGTTCGTCTTGGCCGACGAAGGCGAACGGCAGCCGCTGGTAGGCAAGCCCCTGCGACGAGAACATCGCCTCATAGAGATCGGCATTGTTTTCGGCGGCCATGACGGCCCGCTCGTCGACGCTCATCCCGGTATCCTTTTGTGTTCAGGAGCGCCGACCTTAGGCAATGGCCATGAGATTGCAATCGAAGGATCCAGTGCGAACAGGCGCGCCCTCGAAGACGCGCCTGGTCCAATCCTGTCGGCATGTAGCCAATAAGTGCAGGAAAGCGTCAGCTTCCCAACCCGTTGACCTCTGCAACCGTGCCATGATGGATGCCCGGCCATGTTGCCGCGGCCTTGGCGAGGATGCCGGCCTTGTCCTTTTGATAGGCTTCGAAGACCGCAGCGTTGAGGAACACGTAGAGCTTTCCGTCGACGATGTCGGCAAAGCGCGGGCTGCCGTCGAGCTTCTTGCCCAGGGCGACACCGAGGGTGCAGTAACCACCGTATTGCGGCATGAACTTTTCCGGGGCCGCGGCGAATTCATGCAGGGCTGCTTCGGATACGAAGTAATAGGCAACGCCGTCATGCACATAGGTGTGTTTCGCCTGTCCCGGAACGATGCCGAGGCCGTTTGCCATCGCCACAAGATCGTTGCCGCGGAAGGCGACGCCGTGGCCGTCGACCGTGGTTCCCTTGGACACGTTGTATTCGTCGGCGGCATGGGCCGCGGGAATGGTTGCGAAGACGCCGGCGATCATTGCGGCAGCGGTGAGTGTTGTGATGGTTTTCATGTCATTCATCCTTCTTGGTTGGTGCCCTAAGGGGCGGTTGAAAAAGCTTGGCAAGCGGGTCCGGAGCTCACAGGTCCAGGTCAGACAGCCCCGGATGGCCGTCTGGCCGGCGGCCCTGCGGCCACAGGAACTTGCGTTCGGCCGGATCGATTTCGAGATCGTTGATGCTGGCAATGCGCCGCTGCATGAGGCCGTCAGGGGCGAATTCCCAGTTTTCATTGCCGTAGGACCGGAACCACCGGCCCATGGCGTCGTGCCATTCGTAGGCAAAGCGGACGGCAATTCGGTTGCCGGCAAAGGTCCACAATTCCTTGATCAGCCGGTATTCCCGCTCGGTTTCCCACTTTCGGGTCAGAAAGCGCTCGATGGCATCGCGGCCGGTGAGGAATTCCGACCGGTTTCTCCATCGGCTGTCGGCCGTGTAGGCGAGTTTCACCTTGGCGGGGTCGCGCGTGTTCCAGGCATCTTCCGCAGCACGAACTTTCATTGCAGCGGTTTCTTTGGTGAAAGGCGGCAGGGGCGGGCGGGTCATCGTTCCGGTTCCAATTCGGTTTGCTATTTGGGGGCTTTCCGACCGCCTTTCGGGGAGGAGGCGGCCGGGCGCGCCAGGAGGGGCGGTGCTTGGCGACCGTCAGTTGGTGGCAGCCGCCTGTATGGCCGCCACGGCCGAGCTGGTGTCCGTGACGTGGCTGGCGATCATGCGGAAGTTGGTCAGTGCGGCCGCATAGCCGTCATAACCGGGGACCTGGGCGGCAGCCGTTGCGTCGGCCACGACCATGACCTCGAACCCTTCTTCGATGAGGGCCCGCATGTGGGATTCGGTGCACAGGTTGGCGGACATCCCGGCGATGATGACCTTGTCGATGCCGCGCTTGCGCATCTGCAGCACCAGGTCATTGGTTTCCGGACCGTAGACCTTGTGCGGGCTGGTCACGACGGTGGCGCCGTCGTCGATGTATTTCTTGTACTGCTCCAGCCAGTCGGCGCCCGAACCCTCGAACCCTTCGGTGTCGAGCGGGCCCTTGCGATTGAACATGCCTATTTTGTGCATCAGCGTTTCAAGCGCGCCCTCGAACTTCCAGCCGTGATCGTGCGGAAAGTAGTAGTGCGGCGAGATGAAAACCGGCATGTCGGAGGCCTTTGCGGCCGCGAACAGCCGGTCGATGTTTTCCACCGTGCCGTTGTCCTCGACGTTCTTGCCGACAACACCCCAGGTGACGCCCAGCGGGCTGAGAAAGTCGTTCTGCGGATCGGTGACCAGCAGCGCCGTCGTGCCCTGAACGATTTCGAAGCCGGGATCCGGCAACCCGCTGTTGTCGGCATGGACGGCATTTCCGGCGACGGAAAGAGCCAAGGCGATGGCCGTGGTCAGCGCGGCAGCGGGGCGACGGACCCTGCTTCCCATGATGGTCTTTGAAAGGATTTTCATGTCGGTCTCCGTTGGTTCATCCTAAAGGTTACCGATCGGTACACCTTGTGCGCTACTAAGTGTACCGATCAGTTAACTTTGTCAACTGGATTTGGTGGCGGAGTTGTCGCCTGATGAGGCGAGTTTGCGCTAATTGTCTGAAAACGATCACGAAAAATTTTTCGAAAAAACTTGGAGAATACACTATATTGTGTACAGATCGGTTAACTAATGGATCCAGATATGAGACCCACCAAGAGAGATGAACTGGTTCAGAAAGCGCTGAAAGTGTTCTATCGGGATGGCTTCCATGCGACCGGAATGGACAAACTCGTCACCGAGACGGGCATCTCGAAGACATCGATGTACAAGCATTTCCGCACCAAGGAGGATCTCATCCTCGCCGTCCTGCGGCTGCGGGACGAAAACTTCAGAAACTGGCTCTATCGCCGCATGGAGGATCTGGCGGACACGCCCAAGGATCAGCTGATCGCCATGTTCGACGCGTTGGAGGAGTGGTTCGCGGAAACGGAATACAAGGGCTGCATGTTCATCAAGGCCTCATCAGAATACCAGGAGGCAAGCCACCCCATTCACAAGCAATCGGCCGAGCACAAACGCTTGCTCGAAGTCCACATGCTGGATCTCGCCGAGCGAGCAGGGCTAAGAGATCCCGGCCTGCTGGTTCGGCAACTGCTGCTGCTCAAGGAGGGCGCCATCGTTACGGCCCATCTCGGGCATACGGAGAACCCGGCGCGGGATGCGAAGCAAGCGGCAGTCGAGTTGCTTCGGCTGCATGGCGGGTAGCGACCCTTCGGATCTCAGATCCGAGATTTGAGGGTCCGGATGCGTTCGATGGAGCGCTCGAGCTGTTCGAGGGATAGCCGACCGTCCTCGATGGCTTCTACGATCGCCGCGTTGATCCGGTCGCCGAGGCCGGGGTCGAACCGTCCGTAGCTGGTCAGCATGACCATGTCGTTGCCGGCTTCCAGGGCGCGAACGGCGGCTTCTTCGGAAGCAAAGCGCTGAGATATGGCGTCCATCTCGAGGCAGTCGGTGATGATGACGGCCTCGTCGCCGACGATCTCGCGGGCGGCGGCGACACCCTTTCTGGAAAGCGACGCGGGAAGATCCGGCGCATCGGAAAATCGGGAGTGCACGACGTGGGCCATCATGACCATGTCCGTCAGGTTGCCCTGCGCCAACATCCGATAGGGTGCGAGCTCGCTCTCCTGCCAAACGGACTCGATATGGGGCAGAACGTGATGGCTGTCCTCGGTGGCGCTGCCGTGGCCGGGAAAGTGCTTCAGGCTGGTCAGAACGCCGGCCACCTGGTGACCGCGAATGAAGGCCTCGGCACATCGAGCGACGATTTCGACATTGGCGGAATAGCTTCGGCCGAGCCTGCCGATCACCGGGTTGTCGGGATTGATGTTCAAATCGACAACCGGACCGAAGTTGAGGTTAATGTTGAATTCCGGCAATTGGGCAGCCACGCGGGCATAATAGCGTGTGGAAACGTCCGGGTCGCAGTTGCCGCTGAAATCGGGCATGTCGGCGGGCGCAACCCAGGACGAAACACCTGTCAGGCCGGCCATCCGCTGGACCCGGCCGCCTTCCTGGTCGATGGCGATGAAGACGTCTGGCGCCTGGGCCCGAAGGTGGGATGTCAGATCTTTGAACTGGCGAGCGCTGCCGACATTTCGTCCCATGATCGTCACGCCGCCGATTTTTCCATCCGCCAGCTGAGCCGACACGGCGCGGACGCCGTTGTCGTGGGTACTCGTGCCGTCGAACCCCACCAGGATGAGCTGTCCGACCTTGCGTTCCAGCTCTGAAACATCAGGGCGGCTTCGGTTTACGAGGGTAAAGGCGACGGCTGCTGCCAGAATACCGACCAGGATTGCCCCATAGACAAAGCGCCTGTTGATCCTCATGCGCGGCCGCGGTCAGTTCTGGGCCGACCGGCGGGGTATGGCCCATATGTCGAAAGCCCGCGGCAGCGCCGACTGGCACCAGACCTGCTTCTTTGGAGCCAACTGGTCGCTCTGCCGAGGCAGCTGTCCTCGACTTTCATGGCCACGTCTCCCAATTTCAAACATGCGCGACCGTTAGGGACGTCGCACGCGCCCGACACAAGCAGCCCTCGATTTGATTGGCAACACCTGATCGTGGCTTGGCGTGAATTGAGCCGTTAAACCCCGAGATACCGGGTCAGCTTTGCCGTATCCTCGCGGAGCTCCGCCGCATCGACCGTTTCGACATTGCGGCCGTTCTCGATGAAGGCGACGCGGTCGGCGATGGAGAGCACGGCGTCGACGCGCTGTTCGACCAGAACGATGGCGACGCCCTCGGCTTTCATCTGCACGATGACCTGGCGGATCTGGTCGATCATGGAGGGTTGCAGGCCCTCGGTGGGTTCGTCGAGCAGCAGTACCTGCGGTTCGATGCACAGGGCGCGGGCGGTGGCGAGCATCTGCTGTTCACCGCCGGAGAGGGTTTCGGCGCGCTGGGTGAGGCGCTCGCGCAGTCGCGGGAAAATGTCGAGTACGCGTTCGCGGACATCGCTGCCGCCGCCGCGAACCATGAGGCCGATTTCGAGATTTTCGGCGACCGTCAGTTCGGCGAACAGGCGGCGACCCTGAGGCACGTAGCCAACGCGCCGCTTCGGCACCTCGTCGGCCGGCAGGCTGCCGATATCCTCTCCGTCGAGGCGGATCGTGCCGGCCCGCAGGGGCAGCAGACCCATGATCGCCTTCATGGTTGTGGTCTTGCCGGCGCCGTTGCGGCCGAGCAGGCAGAGGATTTCGCCCGGCTTTGCCTTCAGCGACAGGCCGAAGAGGACCTGGACGCGGTCATAGGCGACGTCAATGCCGTTGACTTCAAGCATCGGCCGTTCCTGTTCCGAGATACGCCGCCTGGACCTCCGCGTTGGCGCGGACATCCTCCGGGCTGCCTTCGGCAAGCACGCTGCCGTTGTTGAGCACGGTGATGGTGTCGGCGGTGTCCATGACCACGTCCATGTTGTGCTCGATCAACAGGATCGTTGTCTCGCCGGCGAGGCTGCGGATCAGGCCTTTGAAGTCTTCCACCTCGCTTTCGGCCAAGCCTTGTGTCGGTTCGTCGAGGATCAGCAGACGAGGCTCCTGACCGAGGCCCATGGCGATCTCCAGCAGGCGCTGATGGCCATAGGCGAGGTCGCCGGCGGTCTGGTCCATCCGGTCGGCGAGACCGACGCGCGACAGCACCGTCTGGACGCGAGTCTCGACGGCCTTTGCATCGCGAGCGGTGCGGCGCACGGCCAGGGCGACATTTTCGTGCAGCGACAACCGGGCGAAAATCGACGTGATCTGGAACGTGTAGGCCATGCCGAGCGCGATGCGCTTGTGGGCCGGCAGGGGCGTGACGTCGGCGCCGTCGAATTCGACCGTGCCGGTACTCGCCGGAATGCGGCCGCAGAGCAAGCCGACAAAGGTCGATTTGCCGGCGCCGTTGGGGCCGATCAGCGCCCGCACCTCGCCCTCGGGCAGGTCGAAATCGACATCGTCCACGGCCTTGAGGCCGCCGAAATGGCGCGACAGGCCTCGGGTCGACAGGAGCGTCACGGCAGCCATGGCAACGCCCGCCGTTTCAATTCGCCCACGAGGCCCTGCTTGGCAAACAAAGTCAGCAGCACCAGCGTCAGGCCGGCGATCAGCATGTAGGCGGTCGTCAGCCCGCTGGTGAAGTCGATCAGGTAGAACATGAAGACCGTGCCGACCAGCGGACCGATGGTCGTGCCGGCGCCGCCGAGAAGCACCCACAGCAGCGGGAAAATCGAGTACTGCACCGAGGCGAAGGTGGCGCCGACATAGCCAAACAGAAGTGCGTAGGCCGCGCCGGCGGCGCCCGACATGGTGCCCGACAGAATGACGGCAATCAGCTTGTGACGCAGCACGTCATAGCCGAGCATGCGGGCCCGTTCCTCGTTTTCGCGGATGGCCACCAGCACCCGGCCAAACGGCGCCTGGACGACGCGGGCGACGATGATCAGACAGATCGAGAACAGGGTCAGGGCGGCAAAATAGCGATTGCCCGGCGTCGTCAGATCGATGCCGGCGATCATGCGTTCGGGCTGCTGGATGACGAAGCCCTCGTCGCCGCGGGTGTATTCGCCGAACAGCAGCACGGTCAGAAACCCGGCCTGGGCGAACATAAGCGTGACGATCATGAAGGCGACGCCCGTGGTGCGCAGCGCCAGGAAGCCGATGACGGCGGAAACCAGCAGCGCCGACAGGATGCCTGCGATAATCGCCGGTGAGGCGGAGAGATCAAGCTGGGTCATGGCCAGGCCAAGGCCGTACATGCCGGCGGCGAAGAACAGGGCGTGGCCGAGGCTGAGCAGGCCCGTATAGCCGAACAGCAGGTTGTAGCCCATGGCATAGACGGCCAGCACCATGATGCGCGCCAGGTTGCCGTGATGGTAGGCGGGCAGGACAAATTGCAGGACGAAGAGCAGGGCGATGACGCCGCCATGCAGCAGGACGGAGCGGGCGGTCGTGCTCATACGGCGCGTTTCCCGAACAGACCCATCGGCCGGAAGATCAGCACGAAGGCGACGAGCAGGGTGGCGATGATTTTCGCCAGTGTCGGTGAAAAGAAGACCGAGATGATGCCGTCGCTCATGCCGATGAAAACGGCGGCGACGACGGTGCCGGCAATGCTGCCGAGGCCGCCGATGATAACGACGATGAAGGAGAGCAGCAGCGGGTCGGCGCCCATCAGGTAATGAGCCTGCTGGATCGGCACGACCAGCACGGCAGCGAGGGCCGCGAGCCCCGCGCCAAGGCCGAAGACCAGGGCGTAAACCCGGTCGACCTTGATGCCGAAGGCGGTGGCCATTTCGGAATCAAGCTGGCTGGCGCGCAGGACCAGGCCAAGCCGGGTCTTTGTCAGCATCACCCAGACGCCAAGCAGGATGGCGATCGCGGCTCCGATGACGAAGAACTTGTAGGTCGAATAGCCGAACCAGGGGAAATAGTAGCGGTAGTTGAACGGCGCCTCGACCGGCCGGGCATCCGGGCCGTAGGTCATCAGCACCGTCTGCTGGATGATGTAGAGCAGGCCGATAGTGGCGACGATGGTGGTCTCGGGGTCGTAATTGAGCCGCTTGAGCACGACAAAGTCGGCCGTCGCGGCGATCACTGCTGCAATCAATGGTGCGCAGACCAGAGCGACCATAAAGCCGAGCGCCGGATGGGCGCCGACCAGCGTGGCAAACCACCAGGCAAGCACCGCGCCGAGCATGAAGAACTCACCGTGGGCCACATTGACGACGCGCATGACGCCGAAGACCAGGCTCAGCCCAACCGCGGTGAGCGCCAGCACGGCGGCCGCCACGGCCCCCTCGAGTGAGGCCAGCAGGAGATAGGGTCCGAGATCCATGGGGTCGTTGCCTGTCAGGTATTCTGGCGGCGGAAGCCGGGTCGTTTCGGGCGTATCCCCGTCGACAAGTGAGGAGGTGGCAATTTCGGGGACAGTTTACTTAATTCTGGGCAATGTGCTGATCTTGCGAAAAACAGAACGGAATTAAGTAAACTGTCCCCGATATTCTGGCAGGTCGTTTCTGTTTGACACCGCATTTTTGTGGTTCTCGCCGAGATTGGGCAAGGCCGCAGCTGCTGCTGCGGCCTTTGTTCCATTCGGATTACAACGACTGCTTCGTGTAGTCCGTCTCGTCCGGATAGAAGGTATCCTCGATCGAGGTGGTGTGGGCCAGATCGAGCCGGCCGTCCTTGACTTGGCTGATGTACTGATGGCCGAAGACCTGGTGGGTCTTGCCATTGAACTTCTTGGCGCCCTGCGGATGGGCATGCGAATGCGGCATGTCGGTCATGGCCTCGACCGCCTCGATCAGCTTGCCGCGGTCCTGCGGACCCTTGTAGTCGGCGGCTTCCATGCCGTCCTTGATGACGTGCAGGGTTTCCCAGCAGCCAAACATGTGGGCGTAGGTGGAGACGTCCTTCGAATCGGAGACCGAAGCACCGTTGTCATCAACGCCGACGGCGGCGCGATAGGCCTTGTCGTATTCGGACTGATCGGCCTGGGCGTAGCGCGGATTGCCTTCCCAGAAATAGGAACCTTCGAGGAATTCGAGACCCGGGCTGGCCAGATCGACCGCTTCGAGGCTGTCGATGAAGCCGAAGATTTCCGGCTTGTTCGGACCGTAGAACTCGCCCATTTCCTTGACGAAGGTCAGAACCGCGGGTCCGACCATGACGTGATAGATGACGTCGGTGTCGCGCGGGATCTTCGGGAAGTACTTTGTAAACGAAGTCTCGGTTGGCGGAATGGCGATCTTCTCGATGACCGTGCCGCCCTGCTTTTCGAGCGCCGCGGAAAAATAGTCGCGGTGGTCGTGGCCGAAGGCGAAGTCGGGGAAGATCATGGTGACCTTCTTGCCGAGATTGCTCGACACGAACGGCGCCATCGCCTCGACCTGGCTCTTCACATCGGTGATGCCGGGCTGCAGGGTGTAGCGGTTGAGCATGCCGCTGGCCACGTGATGGCCTTCGGATACCACGAAATAGGGCAGCTTGAGTTCACCGGCGCGCGGCGCCGAGCCAATGACAACATGGCTGAACAGGGTGCCGTAACCGACGTCGCAATTGTGCTGGTTGGCGAATTTCTCAAGCACTTCAGCGCCGCGTTTCGGATCGGTGCCATCGTCTTCGGCGATGATTTCAAGCGGGCGGCCGTTGATGCCGCCGGCATCGTTGATGGCCTTGGCGGCGGCCTGTGTCGTGCGGTCGTACCAGCGGCCGTACGCCGCGCCGATGCCGGTGCGGTGGACCTGGAAACCGACGCGGACCGGTTCGGAGGACTGCGCCTGGGCATAGCGTACAAAGCCCGGCATCGTGGCGCCGGCGGCGGCAACCCCGGCCCCGGCAGCCAGCGTCTTGATGGCATTCCGGCGGGTCACCAAAGCGGGTGACTTTTTGATAATCGGCATGATTGTGCTCCCGTTCGGCTGTTATGCGGCGCCTTTTCCGGCGCTCGATATTTATATGCATACAAACAAATTGTTCCCCCATAAGCGGGGTGGCGTCAAGCCCCCTTGGGTGCCGCCAGGAGCCATAGGCCGAGAAACGTATAGAGGATCATGAAGCCGGCGAGCGGTATCTGGCTCAGCAAAGCCGGGCGGTTTTCACCGTAAAGACGCAGCGCCATGGCATGGGCCGCGAGGATCGCCAGCACGTGGCCGATCACCACCGCGCCGGCCTGGGTCAGGAAGATGACACGCACCGTATCCTGGGTGTTGAAGAAGCCGGTCGTGACGTAATAGGTGCCAAGACCGAGATAGTCGGCACCGGTGGCGAAGGGATCACTCGCCGCTGCCAGAGCATATTGGCCGTTGACCAGGAAGACGGTGAGGTAGTGGGCGATGTGGTAGCCCAGTGCGATCGGCAGGATGGAGAGCGCCAGCAGTCCGAAGGCTGTGGCGTAGCCGGGCGGTTCGAACGATCCGCCGAATTGTCGGGCAAGGATATCGCCGAGCCACACCAGGGCTGCAAAGGCCACGACCAGCAGCACGTTGGCGATCAGCAGTCCACCGACGGTTTCCGTGATTATCGCTGAGCGGCCGGGAAAGGCCAGCGGATTGATGTCGATCAGAGCGAGCCACCAGAAGGTCTCGTTGAGTCCGTCGAAGCTGCCTGTGCCGAGGATGATGAGCACAAATATGCCGCCGCTGACAGTCAGCGGTTCAAGTTTCAGCAACTGCCAGCCGAACAGTCCGGCGCGGCTTTCGTCACGGCCGAAGCGGATCGGCGACAGCGTGGCGAAATGGTGCATCAGAAGTGAAATGAACTCGCCGCGCTTCAGCCAGTCGTCGCCGAACAGTGCCATGCCGGCAAAGCCGTAAAGCCAGTAGAGCGCGACGAAGACCGCCAGCCGCGCTGGGTCGTCCGGGGCCGGGTCGGCAAGCGCATAGGCCGAGAATGCCAAGATTGTGATGATTGCCGGCCACGTCCCGAAACCCTCCGGCAGGCGGATCGGTGGTGTTCGGTCGCCGGCGCCCAACACCAGTCGTGCCGGACCCGACCACGGGTTGATCCAGCGCCACAGATCTCCGACCAGCGCTTGCAGGATCACCAGGATCACCCAGAACACCGTCCAGATGAAAAGCGGCAGCGGATTGGCCAGCGGATCGCGCGATCCGGCAAGGCCGACATAGAGGAGCCAGCAAAGCACCAGAAATGCTAGGCAACTGGTGGCCGCTTCCCAATGCGGCATGGGCAGGCGCGGCAGCCGGAAGGAAGCAAAGATCTTCTCGCCGATATGGCCCGGAGTAACGGCCAGCGCCACCGCAGTCAGTGCCACGACCCAGATGCCGGAGGTGATGTAGACATCGGTCGGCAGAAGCAGCACGAAGCCCTGCTGGGCGACATGTGCCGCGGCGGGCCAGGCGGTCAGGCCGACGGCAAGCGTCAGGAGGAGTTGGGATTGGCGGCGCAAGGAAGCGTGTTGACCTGGTTTGGCGGATGCAACATGTTTTCATGGAATCACGATTTCGGGTCCGGCACAATGACTTACCTGCGTCCTTTGATCGTTCTGGCGGTGCTCGCCGTTGTCGGCTGGGCAGGCCTTCGGCTGTTCGACCCGTTCGGCCAGCCGCTTTTGCTGCAGAGCGTGCAGGCGGCGCCGCTCGAGGATGGAAGCGATGGATCGTTGGCGCTGTTCCTCACCATCGACAATCGCGGCGGGCCGGATCGGCTGATCGCCGCGACCGCGAGCGATGCCTCGGAGACTGTGCTCTATGCACCCGAATCGGACGGCACGATCCCGCTGCCGGGAGCAAGCACGCCGCTGCTTGCGTCCGACGGTGCCCATATCGTCCTGCGCGGCGTCGAAGGGCCGCTCGATGACGGCCGGCTGTTTCCAGTATCGCTGACCTTTGAAAGAGCCGGAACGGTAACCGCCCGGGCGCGGCTCGCCGCTCCAGTCTCGCAAGGCGACGCAACCCAAAGCGGGCTGTTCGGCCTCGGCGACATCTGCCGGGTCGAAGAGGGCGAACCGGCGCCGGCGATCTCGCTGCGCACGGAAGCCCGGCCGGACGGTGCCGGCTGGCGAGTCATTGTCGACGCCGAGGAATTCACCTTTTCCAAGGAAGGCGCCGACAAGGAGCACATTCCGGGCGTCGGCCACGGGCATCTCTATGTCAGCGGGCTGAAGCTCGGCCGGCTCTACGGCCCGCAAGCCGACATAGGACCGCTGCCGCCCGGCGAGCACACGGTGCGCGTTACACTCAATACCAACGACCACCGCGCCTATGTGGTCGACGACGAGCCGGTGACGGCCGAGGCCACCATCGTCGTGAAGTGACGGGCCGTTTGACACGACCGTGTGATTTTGTTTGTGTACAAACAAATTTTGACGACAGGTGCATGAATGAGCGAAACGGGTCGCGGTCTGGTGGTCGGCGTCGATGTCGGCGGCACGTTCACCGATCTTATCCTGCTGGAATCGGGAGGCTCCGGCGGCAATGTCCGGCTTGCCAAGGTCCCGAGCACGCCGGACAACCAGGCCTTCGGGGTGCTCAACGCGCTGGCTGAAAGCGGCGCTGATCTGGCCGACCTCGACCTCATCATTCATGGCACCACGACGACCACCAACGCGGTGCTGGAACGCAAGCTCTGCCGCACCGGGCTGATCACCACGGCCGGCTTTCGCGACGTGCTTGAACTCGGCCGACGCACGCGGCCGCAAGCCTATGGCATGAAGGGCGTATTCGATCCGATCATCCCGCGCGATCTGCGGCTGGAAGTGGCCGAACGGATGGACGCCGCCGGCCGCGTCGTCACGCCGCTCGACGAAGATGATGTGCGCGAGGCAGTGCAGGCGCTGCTGGATGCCGAATGTGAATCCGTCGTCATCCATTTCCTGCACGCTTATGCCAACCCCGAGCACGAGCGGCGCGCTGCAGAGATCGTCCGGGACCTCTGGCCGAACGACTACATCACCATGGGCCACGCCTTGCTGGCGGAAAACCGCGAATTCGAGCGCGGCGTGACGGCGGCTGTCAACGCCTCGGTGCGGCCGATTCTGGAGCGCTATGTGGAGCGGCTCGGATCCGAGCTTGCCGACAAGGGCTATCGCGGCGACGTGCTGGTGATGAACGGCAATGGCGGCATGGTGTCGTCGAAGCGTGTGGCGCGAGAGGCGGCGAAGACGGTTATGTCGGGGCCGGCGTCGGGCGTCATCGGCGCTGCCTATACCGGCCGTGCTGCCGGCATTCCAAACCTGATCACCTACGACATGGGGGGCACATCGACCGACGTGGCGCTGATCCGCGATGCCGAACCGGCCGTTTCGGCGGAGATCGAGGTCGAATACGGCATGCCGATCCACGTACCGATGGTGGATGTGCGCACTGTCGGAGCCGGCGGCGGCTCGATCGCCCGGGTCAACGCGGCCGGGCTGCTCGAAGTTGGACCGGAGAGTGCCGGCGCTGTGCCGGGGCCGATCTGCTACGGCCGCGGCGGCACCGAACCGACGATATCCGACGCCAACCTGCTTCTTGGTCGACTCGATCCCGGCAAGCTGAAATCGGTCGAAGGCGGCGTTTCCATCGACGATGTGCGGGCTGTGTTCGAGGACACGATCGCCAAGCCTCTGGGGCTCGATGCGACCGGTGCGGCAGAAGCGGTGATCCGTATGGCCAATACCAAGATGGCCGGCGCCATCCGCATGGTGTCGGTGTCGTTGGGCGCTGATCCGCGTGACTTCGCACTGTTCGCGTTTGGCGGCGCCGGCCCGCTGCACGCCAGTGCGCTGGCCCGCGAAATCGGTGTGCCGACAGTGCTGGTGCCGAGCCGGCCGGGAATTGCCAATGCCATCGGCTGCGTCGTCGCTGATCTGCGGCACGATTTCGTCAACACGCTCAATCGGCCGCTCGATGCTGTCGATGAAAAGGAACTGCACCGCGTCTTCGCGGACCAGATCGCCGAGGGCGAGCGATTGTTGTCGAAGGAAAGTGTCGAGATCACCGAAATCCGCCACATCCACAGCGTCGACATGCAGTTCGTCGGCCAGTCGCATCTGCTGCGGGTGCCGCTGGAAACACCGACGCCGGACCGGGCGACCCTGCGGCGGCTGTTCGAAGACGTCTATTTCAAGCGCTTCCGGGTGGAGCTCGCCGAAATCCGCGCCAACCTCGTCAACGTCAACACCTCGGTGATTGGCGTCCGCCCGGCGCTGGACCTGTCGACGCTGATCGATCCAGTCGGCCGCAAGGGCACCGTCGGTGACGCCCGAACGTCCGCCCGCCCGATCCATTTCGCCGGTGAATGGCATGACACGCCGATCTATTGGCGAGATCATTTGCCGGCTGAATTCCGTATCGAGGGGCCGGCGGTGATCGAGCAAATGGATACCACCGTCCTGATTGAACCGGGCGATGTGGCGCAGGGCGATGGTGCCGGCAATATCCTTGTCAGCGTGGGAGAAGCGGAATGAGCCTCGATCCGATCACCCTCAGCGTTATCCAGGCCGGTCTGCAGCAGGTCTGCGACGAGATGGACCTCAGTTTCTCCCGCGCGGCCTTTTCGCCGGTGATCGCCGAGGCGAACGACCGGTCGGACGGCATCTACTCGGCCGTTGACGGGTCGCTGATCGCGCAAGGGGCCGGCGGCCTGCCGGTTTTCGTCGGCACCATGCAGTATTCGACCCGGGTGCTGATCGACATGATCGCGGCGGGCAAGGCGCCTGCGCCGCATCCCGATGATATCTACATCATCAACGATCCCTATCTCGGCGGCACCCATCTGATGGACGTGCGTTTCGCACGTCCGTTCTACCGCAACGGTGAGATTTTCTGCTGGCTGTCGAACACCGGCCACTGGCCGGATATCGGCGGCTCGGTGCCCGGCGGCTTCTCCGCGTCGGCGACGGCGGTCGAGCAGGAAGGCCTGCGGCTGCCGCCGGTTCGGCTGTTCAAGCAGGGTGTGCTCGACGAGGAACTTTACGCCGTCATCTGCTCCAACATCCGGGTGCCGGATCAGCGCATCGGTGACGTCAAGGCGCAGGCCGCGGCGTTGATGGTGGGCGAGGAACGGCTTTCAGCCCTGCTCGACCGCTACGGCGACGACACAGTGCGCCAGGCCATCGAGGAATTGCGGCAGCGGGCGGCCACGCAGATGCGCGCCTGCATTTCGGTCATTCCGGACGGGCAGTATACATCTGTCGCCTGGGTCGACAGCGACGGAGTCATCAACCAACCGCTGGCGATCCGGCTGACGGTGACAAAAGCGAATGACGAACTGACCTTCGATTTCGCCGGTTCAAGCCCGCCCTGCGCCGGGCCAATGAACTCGGTGCTGGCGACGACGCTGAGCTCTGTCTATCTCGCCATGCGCCACATCTTTCCAGAAGTGCCAATTAGCGCCGGCGCCTTCGAGCCGCTGAAGGTGCTAACGCCGGAGGGCACGTTTCTCGACGCGCATTATCCGCGGCCGGTCTCGGGCTGTGCGGCGGAAGTGTCGCAGCGCATCGCCGAGGCGGTCTTCGCGGCCCTTGTCGAAGTCTTGCCCGACCGGGTGACCGCTGCGCCGGCCGGCACCAGCGGCAATTTTGCGCTGGGTGGTCACGACCCGGAACGCAATCGCGACTTCGTCATGTATCAGCTGTCGGGCGGCGGCTACGGCGGCAACGACGATCATGACGGCCTGAGCAATGGCTGCTCGACCATCGGCATTTCCAAGGCACCGCCGGTGGAAATCATGGAGCAGGCCTTTCCGGTCCTCTATCACCGCTATGCGCTGCGTGAGGGATCCGGTGGCGCCGGCGCCCATCGCGGCGGCTTCGGTCTCGACTACGAGCTGGAATTGAGGCGTGGCCACGCCCGAGCCAGCTTCGTCATGGACCACGGCCGCTTCGGCCCGCAAGGTGCGCTGGGTGGCGCCGACGGCGCGCCCAACGAGGTCACGGTCTGGCGCAACGGCGAGGCCCACACGCCGGAGCACATGTCAAAGGAACAGGATATTCCGCTGCAGGCCGGCGACCGGGTACGCGTGCGTACGCCCGGCGGCGGCGGATATGGTGACCCGACCGTGCGGGACCCGGATGCGGTGCTTGAGGATGTGCGGCTTGGGCGCTATTCGGCGAACGAAGCGCAGGCGTTGTTCGGCGTGGTGGTCAGCGGTGAGCCGCCGGCAGTGGATGAGGCAGAGACCCAGGCCTTGCGCGGGACAAAGACTTGACGCTCCAGCGCCGCAACCGTCAATCGGACGGTCGATTGGGCCGCATCCGCTCACCAGTAGGATCGAACAGAGGCGCGTAGCTCACCTGAGCCCGAAAGACTTCCCGGGCGATGTCGACTTCAACGATTGCTCCGTCCGGCAGCTCTCTCTTGGAATGCGCCAGGGCGACGGGTTTGCCGATCCTGTAGCCGAAGGTGCAGGAGCTTGTCTGGCCGACGATCTCGCCGTCGACATAGATTGGTTCGTGCCCCAGGGGCACGGCAGCCTCATCTTCAAAACACAGGCTGACGGTTTGGCGGGTGGCGCCGTGCCGTTTGCGTTCCTGCATCGCCTCGAAACCGGTGAAGCCGCCAGCCTTTCGGGTGGCGAAGTCCAGGCCGACCTCGATTGGTGAAACATCGCCGTCCAGTTCGTGACCCATTGCACAGAAGCCCTTTTCGATGCGCATGGAGGTCTGTGCATAGAGGCCGGCCGGCTGTGCGCCGGCCACGATCATGGCGTCGTAGATCGGCTTGGCATTGTTCCTCAGGCAGGTGATTTCCCAGCCGGCTTCGCCGACATAGGACATGCGGGCAGCCCGGATGTGTGTTCCGGCCAGGTGAACGGGCCCCACCTTGAAATAGCCGAGATCGTTGAGCTCGCCTGCGCCGCATTGGTTGACGATATCGGCGGCCTTCGGGCCCATCAGGGCGAGCGTTGCGTATTTTGTCGTGCTGTCTTCCAGGTGCACGTCAAATCCACCTGCTGCGGCGGCGCGGCTGAGCCAGGCGAAATCTCGTTTGATGGCGGCCGTGCCAACAAACAGGCGGTAGTGATCGTCCGACAGGCGTTGCGCCGTCAGGTCGCTTTCAAACGTACCGCGTTCGTTGAGCATGGCCGTGTAGATGACCGACCCTGGCGGCCGGGCCATGTGCCCTGCGCAAACCTGCAAGAGGAACCGTTCGGCGTCCGCTCCGGTGATTTCGATCTTGCCGAAACAGGTGGCATCGAAGATCGCGGCGTCTTCATGCGCCGCCATCACCTCCGCGCGGACATTTTCAAACCAGTCGGGGCGCTCGAAACGCAAGGTGGGTTCCTGCTGCTTGCCAAAGTACAGGGGCCGTTCCCAACCGTAAAACTGCCCCATATGGGCGCCGGCCTCCCGATAGTCGCGGTCCAGCGGCATGAGGGTCAGATCGCGGGCGGTCTTGAGCTGCTTGCCCGGATAGGCAATGTCGTAATGGGTGCCGAGAATTTCCGGCGCCCGCGCCATCAGATGGTCGATCGAGTTGAAGATGGGGGCAAACCGTTTGGCGTCGGCCTCGCCCAGGTCATAGGCGGTGTGGCCATGAACAATGCAATGGGCGAGGTTCATGCCGGCACCGCCACCGGAGGCCAGACCCACGGAGTTCATGCCGCATCCTAAAAAGAGTCCCTTGGTTTCCGCCGTTTCACCCAGCATGAACGTTCCGTCGGGGGTGAAACTTTCCGGCCCGTTGAGCAGCATCTTGACCTCGGCCGTCTCAAGCGGCGGGAGGCGATGCAGGGCAAGCTCCATCATCGGCTCGAAGTGATCCCAGTCTTCCGGCAGCAGGCCGAACTCGAAGCTTTCGTTGAGAATGCCCGGTGCAATGGGTTTGCCCATGGGTTCGAAACACCCTACCAGCAGTCCACCGGAATCGTCGCGGATGTAGAGGTGGCTGTCATGGTCCGACAGGGTCGGCATGTTGCCGACAATGCCATCAACGGGTTTGGTCAGCAGATAAAAGTGCTCGCAGGCGAGAGCCGGAACGTCAGCGCCGGCCATGGTCCCGAGTTCCCGCGACCAGAGGCCCGCGCACAGGGCGATGGCGTCACAGGAGACGACCCCGTTGGTGGTTTCAACGCCTTTCACCCGGCCGTTTTCCGTCAACACACCTGTTACGCCGGTGTTTTCGAAGATTTTTGCTCCCAGTCTTTTCGCCGCCTTGACCAGTGCCGCACAGACGTCTGAGGGAGAAACACGACCGTCATCCGGGGACCAGACCGCCCCCAGAGCATCGTCGGCATTCATCAGCGGCCAGCGCTCCTTGGCCTCGCCGGCGCTGATCGACGTCGCCTCGATCCCGTAAGCATGGGCCAGTGCTTCCTGGCGTCTGATGTGTGTGAGGCGGTCGGGATTGGTGGCGATGGAAAGCGATCCCTTCTGGATCCAGCCAACCGATTGTCCGGTTTCCTGCTCCAGCCTGGAATAAAGATCGACCGAATATTGGATCATCCGCGTCAGGTTGCGCGAATGACGCAGTGCCCGCACCTGGGCGGCGGAGTGCCAGGTCGTGCCTGAGGTGAGTTTGTTGCGCTCCAGCAAAACGGCATCCCCAACGCCCATCTGGGCCAGATGGTAGAGGGTGGAGCACCCCATGATTCCGCCACCGATGACGACAACGGATGCATGGGCGGGCAATGTGTTCATTTCGGTCGTTCCTTCAGCATCTCGTCGAGAGGCGAATCGTGATGATTGCCGGCAGCTCCGGTTCAGGTGCCATAACCATCAAACAACCAACCTTCCTGAAAAGCCATGTTGACTTCGCTCGCGATTATCGGCGGAATAGCGCTGCGCAGTCTGGACGAAGAAGCCGGGAAGCGCAGCAAGAATATGGGAAAGACCAGCTGCCGGGTTTGGGCCTGTTTCGACCCAACTCGGCTGGGAGCAAAAATCAGGAGCAATCTATGTTCAAAAGAATTCTCAATACGACCGTGGCCTCGGCGGTCATTTTGGGTGTGACCGCCGCGTCGGCACAGGCGGCGTGCACCAATGATGTCTGGAAAAAAGTCATGGCTGCCGGCAAGGTCGTCGTCGGCGTGAAAGCTGACTACAAGCCTTGGGGCTACCGCGATCCAAGCGGCGCGATCGTCGGCATGGAAATCGATATTGCCCAGGCGGCGGCAGATGCCATGGGCGTGGAGTTGGAAACGGTGGCCGTGCAGTCGTCGAACCGTATGCAGTTCCTCGAGCAGGGCAAGACGGACATGTTCATTGCGACGATGTCCGACCGCGAGGACCGTCGCAAGATCGTTGGCATCACCTCGCCGCCCTATTACACGTCGGGCACCAACATCATGGCGCCGAAGGCCCTCGGCTTCAAAAGCTGGGAAGATCTGCGCGGCAAGCCGGTCTGCGGCAAGCAGGGCGCTTTCTACAACCAGGTGGTCACCGAGCGCTACGGCGTGAACATCGTCGCGTTTACCGGCAACGCCGAGGCCAAACAGGCCCTGCGTGACAAGAAATGCGTGGCCTGGGTCTATGACGATTCTTCGATCGGCTCCGACCTTGCATCAGGCGAATATGCCGACTTCGAAATGCCACTCAACTCCGAGGACGACAACCCCTGGGGTCTGGCCGTTCCCTTGGCCGAGCGGAACTGCATCTTCGGCAATTTCATGTCCGGCCTGATCTACAACATGCACCAGGACGGAACCTTGATCGAGCTGGAAAAAAAGTGGGGCATTCAACCCACCAGCTATCTGGTCAAGCAGAAGGACCAATACGCCGACTGGCTGAAGTAAAGACTGAGACAGCCTGAGAACGGGGCGCTCGCGCCCCGTTCATTGCGGTGCATTGGGGAGAATTCTGAATGCTCGAGGCATTCACGGAGTTGTTTCGGCACATTGCCGAGGATCATCCACGCTGGAATTTCATCTTCTTTTACGATGAACGCCAATTCTGGCGCATCGTCGGCGGCATTCAGTACACGATCCTGCTGTCCATAGCCTGTGTGATCTTTTCGGTCATCATTGGGGTTGTCGGCGCCTGGCTGCAGGGTTCCAACAGCCGCATCCTGCGCAACGTCGTGCAGGGTTACATCCAGTTCTTCCGCAACACGCCGCCCTTTGTGCAATTGCTGTTTTTCTATTTTGCGCTGGGGCAGTTCACGCCGACGGTGCTCGGTGAGGATGGCTGGACGGAATATCCGATCATCTCCAATGTCGGCTGGGCGATCATCTCCCTGTCGTTCTTCGCCGGGGCCTTCAATGTGGAGATTTTTCGCGCCGGCATCGAAGCGGTACCTGAATCCACCCAGGAAGCGGCAAGCTCGCTCGGCTTCACGCGGCTGCAGACCTATACGGAAGTCGTGCTGCCCCTGGCGTTTCGGGTGTCTCTGCCGGCGCTCAACAACAATCTGGTCAACCTGGTGAAAACCACCACGCAAGCGGTGGGCATCGCCGTCCCGGAACTGCTTTACGAAAGCGTGGGCATCTGGAATGACTTCCCCAGCGCGCAATATCCGACGATGCTGGTGCTGTTCGTCACCTTCATTCTCCTGGTCGGCGTGCTCGTCTACGGCATGCACCGGTGGGAGCGCGCCTTGAGAATCCCGGGCTACGGGAGCTGACACATGAAAAAGAGCTCCATCCCCGGCATCACCACCCCGTCGACGACGGATCTTCCGGTGCTCAAGCCGTTCAAGGCACGCGCCGCCGGTGAGGCAGACGACCTGCTGTTTTCCCGTTGGCTGGCCGGAATACCCGGGTCCGCCTGGGTGATTGCTGTTTGCATTCTGGCCTTCGTGCCGACCTGGGCGCTGGCTGCCAACGGCTATAGCTATGGAGACGCCTTTGCCGCCCTGGTGAAATGGATGCCCTTCATTGTCGGCAGCGGTTTCCTCTTCAACGTGCTGATCTCTTTCTTCGCCATGGCCATCGGCACGCTTCTCGGAGTGGTGCTCGGCCTGATGCAGATTTCGCCGAACGGCTTCATCCGCGTGCCGGCGCAGATCATCACCCAGACGTTCCGCAATTCTCCCTGGCTGGTGCTGCTCTTCATCGTTCTGCTGGCGCTGCCGTTCCAGGTCACGATCTTTGGCGTGACATTCAACATTCCCGATTGGATGAAGGCGGTCTTCGGGCTCTGCCTGCCGATTATGGCCAATATTGCCGAGATCGTTCGCGGCGCCGTGCAATCGGTCCCCAGCGGCCAGTGGGAGGCCTCCGAGTCGCTGGCCTTTAGCCGGCAACAGACGCTTTGGCAGATCATCCTGCCGCAATGTTTCAAGCGGATGATCCCACCCTGGATGAACTGGTATGCCATCCTCACCATGGCAACGCCGTTGTGTTCCCTGCTGGGTGTGGAAGAGATCATCACGCTGAGCCGTCAGGCCATTGAAGCCGAGAACAACCGGCCGGAACTCCTGGTTCCCTTCTACGGCTTTGCCCTGCTCATTTTCTTTGTCTACTGCTACCCGATCGCCCGCGCCACCATCGCGCTTGAACGGCGATTTGCGGTGAAACTCTAGGAGGCCATCATGACCGCCGGTACCTGGTCACCCGATCAACCGATCGTCTCCATTCAGGACGTGCACAAATCGTTTGGCGAACTTGAAGTGCTGAAGGGCGTCTCGCTCAACGTCATGAAGGGCGAGGTCATCTGCATTATCGGTCCGTCCGGGTCCGGCAAATCGACGCTCATCCGCTGCATCAATGCGCTCAATGATATCCAATCGGGCTCGATCAAGGTGGAGGGTCAAGAGGTCCACGACCCCAGACTGGACAAGCTGGAACTGCGCAAGAAGGTCGGAATGGTGTTCCAGCAGTACAACTTGTTTCCGCACAAGACCGCCCTGGAAAACGTCATGATGGCACCGTTGAAGGTGCTCAAGCAGCCCAAGGAAGAGGTTGAGAGGCGCGCCCGCGCTCTGATCGAAAAGGTGCGGCTGCAGGGCAAGGAAAACAATTATCCCGGCGAACTGTCTGGCGGTCAGCAGCAGCGCGTGGCCATCGCCCGCTCGCTGGCAATGAATCCCGATGTCATGCTGTTTGACGAGGTGACGGCGGCGCTCGATCCGGAGACCGTCAAGGAAGTCCTCGTGACCATCAAGGATCTTGCGGAGGACGGCATGACTTGCATTCTGGTCACGCACGAGATGGGCTTTGCCCGCGAAGTCGCCGACCACATCTATTTCACTGACCGCGGCATCATCGTCGAGCACGGCCCGCCGGATACGTTCTTCGACAGCGCAAGCGACCCGCGCACGAAGGAGTTCCTCAGTCAGATCTTGTGACGTAGTCGGCGCTGGGAGCAGACGGCGTCAACCTTTCAGCCAAGCCATCACGTCCGCTGCATTCCGGTCCGGTGGGAAGACCGGATAGAAGACCTTCCGGATCGCTGCGTCCTGCACGATCATGGTCATGCGTTTCAGCAGGACCATCCCGTCGACGTCAAAGGTGGGCAACCGCATCGCCTTGGCAAACTCAAGCTTCGCATCCGAAAGCAGCGGGAAAGGCAGATGCATTCTTTCAACCGCCTCGTGTTGATAATCCGTTGTCTGGGTCGAGAGGCCGTAAAGATGGTCGACCCCGAGCGCCTTGAGGTCGGCGAAATGGTCGCGGAAGGAGCAGGATTGCGGTGTGCATCCACGCGCACCGGGGATGTCGTCCCAACCGTCGGGGAGCGATCGGTCCGGCCGACCGGTCATGGGATAGATGTACAGCACTGTCGTGCCCGAGAGTGCCGGGAGATCCACAGGCGATCCATCCGTTGCCGGGAGCCGGACTTTGCACAACGACATTCCGGTCAGATGCGCACAGGCGTTGTCGTCCTGCGGCTGTGGCAACTGCGACCAGTCGACTTCGTTGAGATTGACCATCACATCCTCCTGCTCCCGTTAGTCGACGTTGATCCGAGCGTATGCTTTGTGCGTAAACCGAGATTGGACCAAAAGGGTCGCCAGAGGCGGTCCCCTCCTTGCTGTCGGACAATTTCGGAAACTTTGCAAATGTCAAAACCTACCCTTAACCGGATTGCCAATATACAGTCTGGACGGCGAATCGGGTTCGAGTGGGGTAAACGGATGAACAGTTGCGTAATGCGAGTTCTAGCGGTTGGGGTCTTTTTATCGGCGCAAGGTGCCGTCGCCCATGCCTCAGACACGTCGGGCGGTTTCACGACGCCGCAGAAGCAATATGTCATCCATCTGGGCATCGGTGCACAATACCAGCCCAAATATCCCGGCGCAGACTCCTACATCCTCACTCCCCTGCCGATCGTAGCCGTCGACCGGCTTTACCTCCCGGGGCTCGGCCAGGTGGTCGACGGAGAGGAAAAGACACGCGGCTGGGGCTTCTATCCGGCCTTTTCCTTCATCGGAAAGCGTGAGGCGTCGGATTCTCCCGATCTGACCGGCACGACGACCATCGATTCATCCGTCGAACTCGGTTTTGGGGTTCGTTACCGTTACGACTGGCTTCGCGGTTATGCCGAGGTAAGGCAGGGTTTCGGCGGCTATAGCGGCCAGGTAGGCCGTTTCGGTCTGGAGGTGATCACCGAACCGACAGATCGTCTCGAACTGGTTTTCGGCCCCCGCGTCAACTGGGGTTCCGGGGACTATATGCGGACCTATTTCGGCGTCACCGCAGCGGAGGCCGCGGCACCCGGATCCACGTTGACCGCCTACCGGCCCAGTGCCGGGATTTCGTCGGTGGGTTTCGATCTGACAGCGAACTATGCCATTACCGACCGAACCACGCTGCATGTGCGGGCCGGTTGGGACCGCTTTGTCGGTGATGCCGCCGATAGCCCGATTGTCCAGCAGGGTGATGACGACAACATCACGATCGGGGCAGGGCTGACCTATCGCTTCGACTTTGACGCGTTTCGGTGACAGATCGCCCTTCGATCAAATCACGCCACGTTTGCTACAGATTTGCTAGTGCCTGACAGGGTTTGTCGGGCCGGCAGGTGTGATAAGCCAGAACCCACGTACAGCGAGTGAGTGGGCCATGACGCGCGAGTATTTGTCGACGAACAGGGATATCTGGAATTCCGACGCGGCCAATTGGGTCGAGTTCGCCAAGGAGCGTTGGAGTCTGGAGACACCCGAATGGGGCACCTGGGGCAATCCCGAGGAAGGCCTCGACATGCTGCCTGCCGACATGACGGGTGTTGATGCGATCGAGCTGGGGTGCGGGACAGGATACGTGTCCTTCTGGATGGCGCGGCGCGGGGCGCGGGTCACGGCCATCGACATCTCAGCCGAACAGTTGGCAACGGCGCGCGATCTCGCAGCAAAACACAAGGCCGAGATCACGTTCATCGAAGGCAACGCCGAAGCAACCGGCTTGCCGGATGCCTCGTTCGATTTCGCCATTTCGGAATATGGCGCATCGATCTGGTGTCCGCCGGAGAAGTGGCTGCGTGAAGCCTGGCGGTTGTTGCGCCCGGGCGCACGGCTGGTGTTTCTTGGAAACCACCCGCTTTCGCTGATCTGCTCGCCGCTCGACGGATCGCCCGCCGACCGGGCGCTGCATCGCCCCTATCGCGACATGTGGGGCGCGGACTGGACCGAGGTCGAATTCGAGCCGACGGGTGTGTGTTTCAACCTGACGATATCGGACTGGATGAAGCTGTTCGCAGAGATCGGTTTCGAGGTCACGCGATACGATGAGCTCTACGCACCCGAATGGGCCATGGGAACACGTGCGGCCATTCCGTCGGACTGGGCCAGGGATTATCCGGTGGAACAGGTCTGGCGCCTCAAGAAACCCGAATGATGCGTTTTCGTGATAATGTCAGGCAGTCTGATGGGACGGGTGCGACATGACACTTGTGATGTGCGATCTTGGCGGCACGAATTGCCGCTTCACGACGCCGGATAGCAGCGGTGGTATTGACCGCGATCGCATCGTGGCGCTCAAGAACGACGACTTCACCGATTTCCTGTCGGCGCTGCAAGCCTATCGCAGTGGAGCCGGAATTGCGCGCATCGAGCAGCTTATCGTCGCTTTGGCAGCGCCGGCCCTTGCGAGTGAGGTTCAACTGACCAACCGCGACTGGGTTCTGTCGAAGCATGAATTGAGCACCGCATTGGATGGAGCCGAGGTTGCCTTCCTGAACGACTTGCAGGCTGTCGCGCTTGGTTTGGATGCCACCGGTTTGAGCACGCGCCGGCTCAACCAGGGGCACCCGGATCCACTTGGAAACCGCCTTGTCGTGAACTTCGGCACCGGGTTCAACACGGCTGTGATGGCACCCGATGGAACCGTGCTCGCCTGCGAAGCCGGACATGCGACTTTTCCGGCGGAGACCGCCTTCGACCGGCAATTGCAGGACTGGGCGGGCAAGCTCTATGGCCGATGCTCGCTTGACAGGGTTCTGTCCGGGTCAGGGCTCGTTGCCATCCATGATCTGGTGCGTGGCGAGCAAGCCGGCCAAACGAGCCATGCAATCCTCACCGCCGCATTGCGCGGTGACGACGGTGATGCCGTGCAGGCCTGTCACGAATTCTGCCGCATCGCCGGAAGAGCCACCGGCGATCATGCCATGACGTTGTTTGCCACGGGCGGTGTCTGGATCTCCGGCGGGTTGGGGCGCGCTCTGTGGCCCTTGCTGAACGCGCCGGACTCGGGGTTTCTGCAGAACTGTTTCCGAAAAGGCCGGATGCAGGCTTTGGCTGAAGCGCTGCCGATCCACGTCATCGACGGCGACGAAGCGCCTTTGTTCGGGTGTCTGCAGTTCGCCGGCTCCCACATGTAACGAAATAGACAACGCGGAAATGTCCGCAGACGCGGCGAAGCTCATCAGTGCTCGACGGACCGCGCCTGCAGCAGCGATCGCGTTGTCTTCGTCAATCGCTCGCCACCCGATGGTGTCACCATCACCGTTTCGGAGACAGACAATCCATCGGCCGAAACGTACATGTGGAAGACCTGGCGGTCGGCCAGTGTCCAGTCGGCAGCGGGGTGGAAGCTCAGGGATGTGTCCGAGGAGCGCGGCGTCTTGGCATAGAGGCCGAGTTGATAGCCGGTGATGTTCGGATAGTCTTTGCGCAAACCGGCGGCCAGTAACGGTTGTCTCACCAGCGCATCGATGTCCGTGGCCTGGGAACCCGGAGTCATTGCCGCGATCTGGCTGTCCTGGACGGAAACAAGCGTTTCCACCGTCTCCAGTTCCTGCTTCGAAGCGGACCCCAATCGAATGGACCGCATCATGCGGGCAGAATAGCCGTTGAATTTCGGCACCAGTTCGACATGCAGGACATCGCCGATTGCCAATCGGCGATCATCGTTTCGGGCATGCAGGAAGCCCATGGCGTGACCGCCTGACGCGGCGCTGCGGGAAACCGAAATAGGCCCGACCCAATGGTCGTCGGCGCCTTTCGAAATCGCAAAAGCCGAGGCCCGGGCAATGACGTCGCGCACGCGCTCACCTGTGTCGACACTATCCGCGAGGAACGCCATGGTCTGGTCTGCGATCGCAGCCGCCTGGCGGATAAAACCGAGTTCACTTTCATCCTTCTGCGATCGAATACGATCCGACAGGCGCGGCAGGTCCACAATCTCGACATCGGGCAGAAGTTCCACAAGGCTGCGCCAGCTGTGAGCCGTGAAGCCAAAACTCTGGAAGTCGGCGCCGAGCCGTCTGGCCCCGGTTTTCCCGATCACATCGCTGACGACTGCGTAGGGATCTTCATCGTCATGGAAGGTTCGGATGTCCTCGATCCAGGTGGCGTCGCGGCACGGTTCGCGATCGATTTCGCGCAATATCCACGTCGGCATGCCGTCTCGCGGAACCACAACACCGCGATAGAATGTCTCCGAAATCGTAAAGTCGCTGAGCCAGGCAAGCATCTCGGCATGGTCGCATAGGAACACGTCGACATTTGCATCGGCCATCGCCTTGCGAAGCCTGGCCAACCGCTCGCGGAATGGAGACGAAGCCGTCATTCGGTCTCGCAGATCTCGAGGATGGCCAGAATGTACATTTTGACACAGTCGATGAACTGCGACTTGCGAACGCGTTCGTCCGGCATGGTGTTGAATTCACCGCCAGGGCCGCAAACAACACCCTCCATTCCGGCATCGGCCAAATGAGCGGCATCGGTGCCGAAAAAACAGGGCGGTGCGATCGGGCCTGTCGGTTGCGCCGTGCCGCGCACGGTTTCATGGGCGCGATTGATCGCCGCGACAACCGGACTTTGCGGGGACACTTCGAAGGGCGCCATGCTCGGTCCCTTGTGCAGAGCCTCGCGCTGGGACACTTCGTAGGAAAGATCGGGAAAATCCGTTTTCAGCCCCTCGCATAGCGCCCGCATGTCGTTCAAGCACCCTTCAATCGACTGTGACGGTCCATAGCGGCCCGATCCGAGCAGGCGGGCGCGGTCCGCAACCTGTGGCGGGCGCCATTCGAGAAATTCGTCGCCCAGGCCCGCTCGCATGACTCCGACCTGCGCCCTGTTGACCATGGTGTGCTCCGGCCGGTCGGCACCGGAAAAAGTCATCGCGTTGATTTGCGGCACGAGTTGTGCAGCCGCTGCAAGTGCGTCGGTCGCTTTCTCCCGCTTGGACATGTGCCGGGTGTCGCCGATAAGGTCGATGCAAAAGACGAAAGCGCCGGCATGGAGCGTGATGGCCTGCAGGTCCGTTGGCTCGGAATTGATGAAGTAGTCGGTCCGCACCCCATCGGCGATCATGTCGACGGTGCCGATGCCGCCCTGCAGCTCGCCGACGACAAAGGACAGGACGACATCGCCTTTGGGCCGGATTCCGGCCTTTTGAAGGGTCTCGACGGCACACAGGTAAGCCGCGTCGCCGGCTTTCATGTTCGACACGCCAATCCCGTAGATGAATTCTTCATCCATGACCCCGCCCCAGGGATCGACCGTCCAACCGGTGGTCACCGGATTGGTGTCGAGGTGTCCGTTGAAGAGAAGGCTCGAGCCACCGCCGGTGCCCGGATAGGTGGCGATCACGTTGAAGCGGCCTCCCGTCACCGGCTGGAGCCGGCTCTCCAGACCCATGGCCTGGCAAACCGTGTGAACGTGTTCCGCCAGCAGTCTCTCCCCGTCGGTCTGCGTGTAACTTTTGTGGCGGATCAGGTCGATCAGCCGTTGATAACAGGCCTCTTCGTCGAGGCTATCAATCACGTGGGTTTGGGTCATTTTGCTGTTTCCGCAAGTCCGTCGAATTGCCATATGGCCGGGACGCTCCGGAGGCTTTGGGCGTCCATGTGACATAGAATCCTGTGACCATCTTCCAGACTGTGGATCGGTGGTCGGGTTGTAGAGCAGATGTCACCGAGGTTGCGCGGGCAGCGGCTTGCAAATGCGCAGCCCGGGTTGCGCTCCGTTCGGGTCGGCAAGGTTCCGCTCAGCCTTACCCGCCGTGTCGTCGCCATCGGATCCAGGGCGGACGAGGACGACATCAGTGCCTCGGTATAGGGGTGGTAGGGCGGCCCGTTGATGGTTTCCATGGCGCGCTCTTCGACGATTTCGCCGAGATACATGACCGCCACGCGGTGGGCCAGATGACGCAGAATGGCCAGATCGTGGGAAATGAAGACGAGCGAAATCTGCGTCTCGTCCTGGATCTCGCGCAACAATGCGACGATCGACGCCTGGACCGCTGCATCGAGGCCGGACGTGATCTCGTCGCACAGAATGATCTCCGGCCGCGCGGCAAGGGCGCGGGCAATGGCGACCCGTTGCTTCTCGCCGCCGGAGAGCTGGTGCGGGTAGCGCTGGCTGTAGTCCGCCGACAATCTGACCTGCTCCAGGATGCGGTTGACTTCATCGGGTATTTCGGAGCGTTTCAGATCGGGTCGATACAGGCGAAGCGGTCGCGACAATATGGTTCGCACCGAGTGCCTCGGATTGAGCGAACTGTCCGGGTTCTGGAAGATCATCTGGACCCGCGACCGGTAGGCCTTGTTCAGGTCATCGACCGGCTGGCCATTGAGGCTGATGCTGCCCGAAAAGGGGAGCAGCCCGGCCAGAGCCCTCGCGAGGGTCGATTTTCCGCAGCCGGATTCCCCGACCAGCGCCAGGGTTTCGCCGCGACGCACCGCAAGATTGGCTTCCGTCACGGCGTAGACGGATGCCGCACCCTTTCCGGCGAGCCGGTTGAGCAATCCCTTGCGTCGATGGATAACCGTGAGATCCCTGATCTCGAGAGCGAAGTCGCGATCCGATGCGGTGATGTCCGCTTCGCGCTGGTTCCACTCGTCGCCTTCAAACCCGCCGCGCGCGCAGGCAAGCGATCGGTTTCCTTGTTTCTGAAGCGTAACCGGCGCCGTGTCGCAAATGTCCGGCGCATGGTGCCGACAGCTCGCGGCGAAAATGCAGGGCGGCGGAGCGGTGAGTCGGGGAGCTGGATTGGCTGCGTTGGTGTTCAATGCGCGATGCGTCAACGTATCCGATGGTCGCGGGAGCGAAGCAAGAAGAGCACGCGTATAGGGATGACGGGGTGCGGAGAAAAGCAGATCCGCCGGCCCTTCTTCCACGACACGCCCGCCATACATGACCGCGACACGATCGGCCACCGCGGACACGGCACCAAGATCGTGACTGATGAACAATGCCGAGAACCCGGTGCGCTGCTTCAGGTCCCGAATGAGGTCGAGAAGAGTTGCAGCCGTGGTGGCGTCAAGCGCCGATGTTGGTTCGTCAAAAAGGATCAGGTCAGGGTTGGCGGCGAAGGCCAGGGCCAACACGACACGCTGCTTCTCACCGCCGGACACCTCATGCGGATACCGATCCTGCAGTTCCCTGGGATCAGGCAGGCGAACCGTTTCAAACAGTTCCATGATCCGCTCGTCCGGATCGCCCTCGAAACCGTAGGCTGCCAGGGCTTCCCGCAAGTGTCCTCCGAGCGTCTGAACCGGGTCGAGCGCGGTCGCGGCGTCCTGAAAGACCATGGCGACGCGACGGCCGCGAATGGCCCCCAGCCCTGCCTCGTCCAGCGTCATGAGATCGTCGCCGGACAGTGCGATGCGTCCGGCCTCGAATGTCACTTTTCCGGGCAGGTCCCGGATGATGGCATTGGCGAGGGACGACTTCGCCGAGCCACTTTCTCCGACGAGCCCCAGCACCTCGCCTCGGGAAATCGACATGTCGATCTGGTCGAGAATGCGGACTTCGCCGCGCGCCGACGCATAGTTCAGGGCGTAGCCTTCGATCGCCAGAACCGTCATGACACGACTTTCGGGTTGAGAACGTCGCGCAGGCCATCGCCCAACAGGTTGAAGCCGATGGCGACAGTCGCGATGGCGACTGCTGGCGCCAGCACCGGCCAGGGCGACCGGAACAGATGATCGCGGGCTTCGGATATCATCAGGCCCCATTCGGGCGAGGGCGGCTGAGCGCCCAACCCCAGAAAGGACAGGGTGGCAAGCGTCATGATGGCGAATGCGACGCGGATCGTTCCTTCGACAACCACCGGAGCGGCGACGTTCGGCAGGATTTCAGCAAAGATGATCCAGCCGACGCCCTCGCCGCGGGAGCGAGCTGCCGCGACATAGTCGAGGTTCCTGACCTGCAGCGTAATCGATCGGGAGATGCGCGCCATGCCGGGCGTGAACGCTATGGCGATCGCCAAGACGGCGTTGATCGAAGACGATCCGAGAACCGTCAGGATCATCAGCGACAGCAGCAGCGACGGGATGGCGATGAGCGCATCGGTCAGTCGCATGACGATCTCGTCCGTCCATCCGCCGGCATAGCCGGATGCAATTCCAATCACGGCGCCGGCGCCGGTTCCGAGCACCGTGGCCAGAAGCGCCAGAAGAATGGTCGGTTGCGCTCCGACCATCAGCCGACTGAGCAGGTCTCGCCCGTACCAGTCGGTGCCGAGAGGAAACTCGGCGCTGGGTGGCGCAAAACGGCTGCCGAAATTCATCGTTTCGGGATCGTGGGGAGCCAGCAACGGCCCGAAAATCGTGATCAGCAGCAAAAACACGCACAGGAGCAATCCGATTGCGCCATGTGGCAGCCGCAGCAGGGTTTTCAGAGCCGTCATTCCAGGACGATCCTCTTGTCGAGCATGGCGTAGGCAAAGTCGGAGAGTAGATTCGCCAAGGCATAGGTCATCGCCATGATCAGCGCCCCGGCCTGCAGCATCGGAAGATCGCGGTTCTGGATTGCCAGAATGAGTTGCCGCCCAACGCCGGGAAAGGCAAACACCTCCTCGACCACGATTATGCCGCCAATCAGATAGCCAATGTCTAGGGCGACCACGGTGATGGCCGGCAGCATCGAGTTGCGCAGCGCATGGGCGATCAGAACGCGCCGTTTCGACAGGCCTCGCAGCCGTGCTGCCCGGACAAAATCGCTCTGCAGTGTATCGGCCATTTCGGACCGGACCATTCGGCTGATATGGGCGGTCAGAATGATTGCCAACGTCAGGACCGGCAGCGCCAGATGATGCAATGCCTTGAGCGGTCCATCCGCAAAGGGCGCGTAGCCGGATGTCGGGAACAGGCCGATATCCGGGCCGGCGAGCCAGACGAGCAGCAGCGTGGCAAGCACGAATTCCGGCATCGAAACGCCGATATAGCTGACCAGCGACACGGCGAGATCGGTCACCGATCCCCGTTTTGCCGCCGCCAGTGCGCCGATCGGAAATGCGATCAGGCAGACCAGAAACAGCGACAATCCGGCCAGAATGGCCGATCTGCCGAGGGCGGCAAAAATCGTGTCGCTGACCGGTTGGCCGGTTCGCAAGGAGGTGCCGAAATCTCCATGGAGGACACCCCGGAGCCAGTCCCAATATTGCACGTAGACCGGCTGGTCGAGGCCCAGGCGATTTGTCAGTGTCGCAAGGGCCTCGTCCGTCGCGTATTCGCCGAGAATCATGGTCGCTGCATTCGCCGGCAGCACCTGTGTCACCCCGAAGACGATCATCGAGACGACCAGCGCCGTCAGAACGAGATAAAACAGACGCCTGATGACGTATGCAGCGCTCATGCCTGACGTCGCCTATCGAGACGGTGCGTCGGCGGAAAGGGAAACCTTGTGCAGCGCGAAGTTTGCGCCCCTCGGGTGCTGCACATAGTTTTCGACATAGGCTGCGCGCGCTCCCAGCAGATCGAAGAAACATGGGATCAATGCAGGAACCTGGTCTCGCATGAGCTTCTGAGCGGAAGCATAGAGTTCACCGCGCCGCGCCGGATCAACCGTGGCATCGGCTTCGGAGACAAGCGCATCAAACTCGGCATTGTTCCAACGGGTTTCGTTCCAGTTTGCTTTCGACGTGAACAGGAGATTGAAGATCGTGCCTTCCGTCGGTTGCATGTTGTAGAAACCCACATAGAACCGGCCTTTGCGCCACACGGTGTCCAGATAGGTCGGATGGTCCATCGTCTGGACCGTGATGTCGAAACCCGCCGGCCCCGCCATTTCACGCAGAACAACCGCCATGGCCGACCGATATGCCGGACGCACGGATGCCACAAGGTCGATCTTGATGCCGTCGGGATAGCCGGCTTCGGCGAGAAGAGCCTTTGCGCCGGCTGGGTCGTAGGTCTTGAGCGGTGCTTCGCTGTAGTACTGATAGGCCGAGTTCACCGGCGTGTCATTGCCGGGTGTGCCGTAGCCTTCTGCCACCAGTTCGACCATTGCCTGACGGTCAACGGCCATGGCCAGCGCCTGGCGCACGCGCGGATCGTTGAACGGCTCGACCGTGCAATCCATGACGACATCCAGGAAACGCCCTGACGGCGTGCGCATGCCAACGACCCCGTTGGCGGCACTGATGCGTTCGTAGTCGGTCGGCTGCACTTCCAGTAGCAGGTCAACCTCACCGGCCAGCATTGCGGCCGCAGACCCTGCAGCATCTGGATAGGTGATGATTTCAACACGGTCGAGATAGGGCTGATCCGGGATGTAGTAGTCCGGGCTTTTCACCAGGACCGCCTTTTGATCCGGGAGAAACTCCTCGAGGCGGAACGGACCCGAGCCGACGGGCGTGGTGGCCAGACTTTCGAAATCACCCTCCGCAATCGAAGCCGGGATCACCTTGGCGGTCGGATAGGACAGGGCCACCGGAAGGTCGGCAAACGGTGAGGCGGTGCGAATGATCACTGTGTTGCCATCACCGGCGACGACCTCGGAGATCGGTCCGAGGTTGCGGCTGCCCGGAGCGGCCGTTTCAGGATCCAGGAGCTTCTTGAATGAGGCGGCAACATCCGCCGGCGTCACCTTGTCGCCATTCGAAAAGACGGCGTCATCGCGCAAAACGAAGGTCCACTCCGTGGCGTCTCCATTTGCACTCCACTCGGATGCCAGATCAGGCCCGGCGGACATGTCAGGCTGAAGGTAGGTCAGGCCTGAATAGAGCATCTCGCTGATCATGTATTCGGAGTTGAGGCGCGTGAGCATCGGGTTCAGCACCGACGGCGTCACATTGAGCGCAACGCGCAACGTACCACCGGGAGTGGCCGCGAAGGTGGGCATTACCGGCGCCAGGGCTGCCAACGCCATGGCACTGGTTGTCGTGTAAAGAAAGCCTCGACGGGAAATCCGATATGTCATTGTGTCCTCTCTGTTGCTGGTGGATTTATCGGCAGAGCTGGGGAGAAGGTCGCATCGAAGAACAACTCGAGCGCTTGTGAGAGTGCGAAGATATCGTCGTATGTCGTGAATTCATCGGCGGCGTGGACATTGCGATCCGGTCGCGCCAGTCCACCGAGCACGAATGTGCCTTTCGGCTGTTGCGTCAGCCATCCGAAATCGGAGGAGGAGCCGGATCCGTAGCGGCGAAACTCGCTCAATGGCACGGCATAGGCCTGCGAGCGCGCATGATCCCAGCGGTCACTCGGGGCGCCGGGCGCGTTTTGAACCGGCGGCAGATGGCCGGTTTCCTCAAGGTTCCACGCGGTGAGGCGGCTGCCAGCAAGCGCTGTGTCCAGCGTCTGATGGATTTCGTTCAACACGCTCTCATAGCGTTCCTCGGGCAGGTATCGGCGGTTGATCGTCACGGTGCATTTCCCGGGGATCGCAGCGGCACCTTGTCCAGCCTCGACGGCGGTGATCGACAACCGTGCGGTCAGTGGCCCTGAAGCCGCTGGATGTGGCGGCATTTCGGTCGCACGTCGCGACAGGTCGGCGGCAAGCTCTGACAACGCCGTGAAGGCAGGTATCAACTCTTCAAACGCGTTGATGCCGGCGCCGGACCCCGAATGGGCCGAACGACCCTCCGCCATGAGCTGGAATGTCAACGATCCGAGGCAGCCCGCCCAGATCCTAGGCTCCGCGGAACCGTTCAGATTGATCACGACCGGAGGCACCAGCCGCTGCTCCTCCAGATAGCGGATCCCCGGATAACGGCCGCCTTCCTCATCGGTGCAAAAGGCGATGATAGGACGATAGGCTAGCGGCACATCCCGTTTGGAGAGCCGCTGCAGGGCGTCCGCAATGGCGGCGATGGTTCCCTTCATGTCGGCGGTTCCGCGTCCGTAGAGGCGGTCACCGTCACTCACGAGTTCAAACGGATTGCTGCTCCATCCGTCCCCGGCGGGTGCCGTGTCCGTGTGGACGTAGATCATCGCTTCCGGTGTGTCCGGTGTTCCGAGGTCGGGCCGAATGATGAGATTGACGCGCTCGCCGGACGCTCCGGCAACCTGCCACAGCCGATCGGGAACCAAGATGCGTTCACTTGGTCCACCCAGGGGAGCAAAGGCCTGCTCCATCAGATCGGCGAAAACCGCATAGTTCTCACCGGGTGGGTAGCTGGTGTCACAGGCGATTGCCCTTTCGAGAATGGCAACCACCCGTTCCTTGCGTATGGAGGCATCTTCCATTTCTATATAGAAATACAGATCGGCTCTTGACGCAAGCGTTTTGACATGCGTAACGACAAGGCCCGCAAACCCAAGGCAAGCTGCGCTGGAATATGACAACCACTCCGCTCTATGAGCAGGTCAAAGAAAACATCCTGAAGCGCATCATTTTGGGAGAGTGGCCGGAGGGCTTTGTCCTTCCGACCGAGATGGAGCTTGCCGAGACCCTGGGTGTGTCCTACGGCACGGTCCGGCGCGCGATGGCCGAACTGGTCCGACAATCCGTCATCATGCGCCGTCAGCGCGTCGGTACGGTTGTCACCGGCCGGTCGACCCTGAACACCCTTGATATGTTCTACCACTTCTTTCGCCTGCACCGGATCGACGGGACGGTCGTCAATTCAGAAGTGGAACCGGTCAGCACGGAAGTGCGGGCTATGACGGAGGAAGAACAAAATCTGTTTCAACCCATGTCAGATGACAGGGTTGTCCAGATCAATCGTGTTCGCACGACCGAGGATGGTCCGACCATGCTTGATCACTTCGTGCTGCCTGCGGTCTACGCAAAACCGCTGGCTGCCGGTCAGCAGGAAGCGCCGACGCTCATCTACAAATGGCTGCTTGAAGTATCCGGACTGAGGCTTTCCGCCGTGCGGGAAGAACTGGGAGCGAAGATCGCGACCCCCGAGCAGGCCAAGGCCTTGCGCATCACCAGCCCGCCACCGCATGCCCTGCTCGAGATGCGTCAGGTCGCCTACGACCACCGCAACCGGCCGATCGCCGTCAGTCGTCACTTTGCCCGCACGGAAAAGCACCGTTACGTGAACGAAGTCCGTTAGGCAGGGTACTGCGGTTTCAGGCGGCGGCTACTCGGCGATCGCATTCGTCACTTGACTCCGGCAACCTGAAGGCCCCGGTTAAACACTTCCTTTTCCTGCTCCGCCATTGGCCAGGTCCGATTGATGGCGTAGAGCGAAAAATTCCCGATCAGATCGTTGTGGCGCTTGATCGCCGCCTGCGCCTTCTGCTCTTGCCCGGCATTACCGTAGGCGGATGCCAGAAACAGGTACGGAATGTGCCAGTTCGGATCTGCTTCCGACCATTTCTGAAGATCGCGGATGGCCTGATCGGTCTGCCCGGACAGAAGAAAGGCAACACCGGACGCAGCGTAATACCAATTGGGATGCGCGGGATTTAGCTCCATCGCACGCCGGATCAAACTCAAAGCCTCTTGCGGTTGGCCGGCGAAGGGAAGCGTCGATGCGAGATCGGCGAGCACATCCGGATCACCTGGCTGCAGTCTCCGTGCAGCGTTCAGGTGGTCAAGAGCCTTTTCAACATCGCGGCGATCATCGACTTCGAACAGCAAGTTGAAGTAGCGCTTGGAAAGGGTCCGGTGGGCCAACGCGGTTTCTGCAATCTCCAGGGATTGTTCCGCAAGTTCGAAAGCTCGGTCCGGGCCACGGTAATAATTGACGGACTCGTAGCTGATGATCTCAGTCCAGGCGAGGCCGGCATAAGCCAACGCATAGTTTGGGTCCAACTGGATTGCCTGTTTGAAGGCCTCGCGCGCGGCCTCGACTGCTTCGACATCCAACCGTCGACGCGCGGCAATGGACCTTAATCCTCGCAAGTAAGCATCGAACGCTGCGGGGTTGTCTGTGTCGGCGGCGCTGATCGCGGATTTTTCGGCTTCCGTCAGATTGGTGCGAAGCGCCGTGACGACAGAGGCTCGGATCCGGTCCTGAAACCCAAACACATCCTCAACCTGGCCGTCATAGCGTTCGGCCCAGATCGGGTGGTCCGCGGCCACGTCCACCAGGCGTGTTGAAATTCGAAGCACTTCGCCGGATCGGCGGACACTTCCGGACAGAACATGGCTGACATCCAGCCGCCTGGCGATCTCGTCAGTGGGTATGTCCGGATCGATGGTGAAAGAGGAGTTCGGGGAGAGCACGCGAATGCCCTCGACCTTGGTCAGATCCGTTATCAGGTCTTCGGCCATTCCGGTGGCGAAGTAGGCCTGCTCCTCGTCCGAGGAACGATTCTCAAAGCGAAGGACCGCGATGCGTGGCAGTGCATCGGGGTCCGTCTGATTGGAAACGGTCCAGAGACTGAAAGCACCTGCCGCAAGCGCCAGAATCACAAGGGCTGCCAACGCCGACCGCAGCCATGGTCGATGCGGCACGACCTTCTTTGCCGTCCCGCCGAGCGCGAACACCTCTATCGGCTCGGGCAGGTTTTTCAACGTCCTTTGGCCCACCGGCTCGAATTTGAGACCGGCTTTCCTTCGAGCCTGCTCGACGAAAGCCGCGGAGGCCAGTATTGCACCCGATTCTGCTTCACCTTGCAGCCTGGCGGCGACGTTTATCCCGTCGCCAAAGAGATCGCCATCACGCACGATCACATCACCGAGGTGGAGGCCTATGCGGAGCTCGAGATCAATGTCGCTGTTTCGAAGTCTGCGACGGATGGCTTCGGCCGCCAAGGCAGCCCCCACAGCGCTCGGAAATTCGGCCAGGACACCGTCGCCGACTTCCTTGAAAACACGGCCCTCGTGGGCCTGAACTTCGGGATGGATTATCTCGCTCAGCAGCCTCTTCAGACGGAGCATCGTTCCGTCCTCATCCTCGTACATGGCGCGGGAAAACTCGACCACATCGGCCGCCAAAATGGCTGCAAGCCTTCGGCCGAGCTTGTCTTCGGTCAACTGCGATCTCCATGCACGAGGCCAAACAATCCTAGTGCCGGTTCGATCTCAAGTCCAACTTACCGCGCAGATTTAATGGCAGGTGCCACGCCAAAGACGCTGTGTTGACGAAGCTTCGCTTTGTCTCGCCCCATGGCCGCTTGAGGCAGTCGACTGACCGTATCCCGGTTGGCAAAGATGACCGCGGCTTCAACCGGTTCTACATGCATTCGACGCGGTCAGCCCGGACCGTACCATCGCTTCGCTGTATCGGGCGCAATGCACCCGCCATCAGGGCGATCAGGAAGGCGAACGCGGCCAGCACGGCGAAGGACACGCGGATCGATGTCGCTTCGGCGATGAAGCCGATGAGGGGTGGGCCGGTGAGGAATCCGCCGTAGCCGAGGGTCGATACGCCGGCGATGGCGGCGCCCGGTGGCACGTGCGGGTCGTTGGCGGCGCGGGTGAAGGCGAGCGGCATGATGACGGCATAGCCCAGCCCCATCAGGGCAAATCCGGTGAGTGCTGCCGGGAAGGACGCGAACACCACGGCGATGGTCGCGCCCGCCGAAGCAGTGACACCTGCAAGACCGGCGGCGACGACCGGGCCAAGGCGCTGGATCACGCGATCTCCCAACAGGCGCATTGCCACCATGGCGACGGAGAACACGGCATAGCCAAGTGCTGCGTGAGCTTCCGTCACACCGGTGGCGAACACCAGGAAGATGCCGCTCCAGTCTGCCATGGCGCCTTCGCCCAGCGCCGCGCAGAAAGCAACGAAGCCGACGGCCAGCAGGCCGCCTTTCGGTAGCGAAAAGACGGCTGCCGCCTCGCCGGCCGGGCGCAAGTCCGATTGCCAACGGATCTTTGCAAGAGGCAGCGCGATGACGGCAAGAACGGCGCCGACGCTGATGAAATGTAGCGGGACGCTGAAACCGGCGGTCACGGCAAGGTAGCCGGAACCGGCACCAAGACCGGCGCCGAGGCTGAACATGGCGTGAAAGGATGACATCAGCGGTCGGCCGGCGCGCCGCTCGACCTCTCCGGCCCAGGCATTCATCGCGACATCCATGGCGCCGTGAGCGGCGCCGAAGAGGAAAAGGGCGGCCGCCAGCCAGGGCGTGCCGGGAGCCAGAGCGATCAGAAACAGGGTGATCGTATAGGCAATTGCGACGCGCCAGGTGATCAGGTTTGCGCCGAACCGGTCGGCGCCGCGGCCGGCCAGAGGAAAGGCGATGATCGCGCCTGCCGCCAGGAGCAGCAGCAACAGGCCAAGTTGGCCGGGTCCGAGACCGTGGGTTTCGGCGATGGCGGGGATGCGTGACGCCCAGATGCCGAACAGCGCGCCGTTGAGGATGAACATGGCGATGACCGCGCGGCGCGCCTTGCGAATGTCAGACACGGTCGACCTCCACGCCCTGCTTGATGAACTCGGCGCAGGTGGCACGGTCGGAATCCGTGACGACCAGGTCGATGGCGTCGGGCTGGAGCGTTCGATGCCGCGCGCGGCGACCGACCTTGCTGGCGTCGGTCAGAATCATGCAGCGTACGGCCGAACCGGCCATGGCCTGTTTCAGCCGGGACTCTTCGAAATCGTCGGAACTCATGCCGAAACCTGCGTCGAGGCCGCAGGCGCCCAATACGGCGACATCGGCGGCCATATCAGACAGCCGCGAGGCGGTTTCCTCGCCGACATTGACCCCGCCATGGACGCTCAGCCGCCCACCGAGCATGAAACATTCGACGTCGTTGCGGTGGCAGGCAACAGCGACCCAGGGCGAAGGGGTCATGACAACCAACCCATCGGCAGGGCGCAGACGTTCGGCCAGACACAGGACCGTGGAGCCGCCGTCAAGCAGCAGGGTGGAGCAGCCGTCGAGCCTTGCCAGAGCCGCGTCGGCGATGGCCGCATGGGTCGGTCCCGCCTCGGCAATTCGATCCTGAAACGCTGCGGCCGGCTTGATGACAGGGATAGCGCCCCCGCGAACCCGATGGGCTCGGCCGGCTTCCTCCAGAGCGATGATGTCGCGCCGCACGGTGTCGACGGAAATGCCGAATTCGCTGGCAATATCGGTCGCGACGATCTGCAGGCCGTTCGCCAGTCGCTCGGCCAAAAGATCCTGTCGGGTTTCGGGAATGTTGAGGTCCATCGTTAATTTCCTGCAAGATACGGCAAAAACTTGCATAACATTGCAAATTGGCGAAGACAAGCCCTGGTTGCGCTTGCCCCTTGCAGCGGGCCATACTGCCTGCGTGGCGAAATCAGACGAGGACGCATCTCATGGCAGGACTGCCAATCGACCGCCGTTCCCTGCTTGTGTCAGCGATTGCCGTTGGCGCCGGACTGGCGCTGCCGCGGTCTGCACGCGCGCATGGCGGTGTAACACTGGACCAGGCTCGCCAAATCATCGGCGACCGGCACAAGCAATTCGTGCTCGACGGCACCGACCGACGCATGACTGGCCCGGACATAGCGGACCTGGTGACCGGCAATACGATCTACGGTGTGCTTTACGACGACGATCCCTATGTCCTGGCCTTTCGACCGGACGGCAGCGGCGCGCTGAAGATTGCAGACCGGCCGCTGGACACCGGTCGCTGGTGGATCGATGAGAACGCCGGCACCATCACCTCACAATGGGAGGTCGCCGCCAGCGGCGAGGCGCTGGTGCAGGACTACTTTCTGACCGGGGAATCCGGCGTCTACAAGACGATCACCCAGCCGAAGGACCGTTGGAGCATGTTCCTGTCGGAACAGGGGATCGCACCCGGCATGGCGTGATGTGCGGCGCCACCGGCGGTTGGAGCGAACTCCGAACCGCCGGTGACTTCGGCCCGTCACCATCCTGCCGGGCCGAATGGCAGGCGCCCCGGTGAGGCGAGCGCATTCAAATCGCTTACCGAACCGTCAGGATTTCGTCGAGCGGTTTCTTGATCTTGGCGACCGCCGGCACCGTCGCGTCGTCGGCCGGGTGGCCGACCGCGAGGATCATCACCGGCTTGTCCGATTCCGGCCGGTCCAGAAGGCCGTTGAGAAAGCGCATCGGATTGGGCGTGTGGGTTAGCGCAGTCAACCCGGCATGATGCAGCGCGGCGATCAGGAAACCGGTGGCGATGCCGACGCTTTCCGGAACGTAATAATTCTTGTAGCGCGTGCCGTCGTCGAGCACGCCGTAGCGCTGGGCGAAAATGACGATCAGCCAGGGGGCGATATCGAGATGCGGCTTCGAGCCGTCAGTGCCAATGGGCTCCAGCGCTTTCAGCCACTCTTCACCGGCGCCGCCGGCGTAGAAGCGATCTTCTTCCTTTTCAGCTTCTTCGCGAATGCGATGCTTCAGGTCCGCCTGAGACACGGCCACGAAATGCCAGGGCTGGTGATTGGCGCCGCTCGGTGCGGTTCCAGCCGTCGCGATGCAGCGTTCGATGACGTCAAGCGGCACCGGACGATCGGAAAACTGCCGGACCGTGTGGCGTCGGCGCATGCGGTCGAAAAACAGTTCGGCGGCCGCCCGCATGGCTTCGTCCGTCAGGTCCTGCCGATCCGGCAGGGGAAGCGGCTCATAGTTCAGGTTTTCTCGCGCAAACATGGTCCCTCCCGCTGCGTCGGTATTGTACCGCCGGTCGGCAGTTATGACCGCCGGTCGGCATGGCGGTCAAGCGCCAGGCGATTCCCGGCTCACGCAACCCATGCTAATGCTGGTTGCATGTGCGCGAAAACCGGCAAGACCGGACATGGATAGGGCAACCTGGCGCCTGCCGATGCTTGGCGGCGTTCTGCCGCTGCAACGCCAGCGCATCGCCGGCGATGTGATCGCCGGTATCACGCTCGCGGCGCTCGCCATACCGGAGGTCATGGGCTACACCAAGATCTCGGGAACTCCCGTCATCACCGGTCTCTACACCATGCTGGTGCCGGCCCTTCTCTACGCTCTGTTCTGCTCGTCGCGGCACCTGGTAGTGGGTGCCGATTCGGCAACCGCCGCCATTCTTGCGAGCGGTCTTGTGGGCATTGCTGCGGCCGGATCTGCCGAATATCTGGCCCTTGCCGGTCTGTTGGCCCTGCTGGTTGGATTGATGCTGATTTGCGCCAGCGCCGTCGGTCTCGGCTTCATGGCGGATTTCCTGTCGCGCACCGTGCTGGTCGGCTTTTTGACAGGAGTCGGGATCCAGGTGGCCTTGCGGGCGCTGGTGGAACTGGTTGGCCTGCCCGGACACCATCACGGCACCTTCATGATGCTTTGGGAGAACCGGGGAAAGGGGCTTGCTCTCGACCCTTGGGCACTCTCCGTCGCGGGTCTGGTGATTTTTGTCATCGTCGGCAGCCGCTGGCTCTCCACCCGGCTGCGACGCAACATCCCGGGCGCCATGATTGCCGTGACGGGCGCCATCATCGCCAGTTGGGTGTTCGACCTTTCGACGCGCATGCCGGTGGTTGGCCAGGTGCCCGTCGGCCTTCCTTCGCTGGCGCTCCCGAAGGTCGATTGGAGCTTCTCGCTGCTCTGGCAATTGCTGCCGACGGCGTTTGCCATGCTCGTGGTCATTCTGGCGCAAAGTGCAGCCACAGCGCGCGCCTATGCGGCGCGATATCATGAAAAGCTTGATGAAACCCGCGATCTCACTGGGCTTGGCCTCGCCAATATCGGCGCCGGACTGACCGGCACATTCGTCGTCAATGGCAGCCCGACCAAGACGGAAATGGTCGATGGTGCCGGTGGCCGCAGCCAGGTGTCGTTGATCGCGGCCGCTGTCGTTGTCATTTTGACACTGCTGTTCCTGACCCGACCACTGAGCTATCTGCCGCAGGCGGTGTTGTCCGCCGTGGTGCTTCTCATCGGCCTCAAACTGATCGATTTTGATGGGCTGCGCGACATCTATCACCGGCGGCGCTCGGAATTCTGGGTTGCGCTGGCAACGGCTGCAGTGGTGGTGGTCTTCGGCGTCGAACAGGGGATCGTCTTTGCCATCCTGTTCTCGCTGGTCGTGCATACCCGCCACGGCTACCGGCCGAACAACCTGCTGCTTTTCAAGGACAGATCGAAACACTGGCGGGCCAAAGGGCTGGATAGCATCGCCGAAGCGCGGCCGGGCCTGGCGATCTACCGCTTCGGCCACAGCATGTACTACGCCAATGCCCAGCGCATGCAGGATGAGATCCTGGATCTGGCGGACCGGGCCGATCCGCCCCTTCGATGGTTGTGCATCGACGCGTCCGCGGTGGATGATGTCGACTATACCGCCGCCGAAGCGCTGTCTGATATCAGCAGAACGATGGCGGCACGAGACGTTACGTTGGCCTTTGCCCAGGATGTCGATGATATCAACGCAACCAGTCGTCGGCAGTTGCGGCAATTGTTTCCTGACGCGCCGTTCTTCGATTCGCTGGATGAAGCAGTGGCGGCTTTCGACAGCTCTGCAAAGCAACCTTCATGATGGCGGGCTGGCCGATCAATAAGCACTTTCACCGCTTTGCGGTTTCAACAAATGGCTCTCGCAGGTGTTGCAATCGCTGCTTCCGAAGCCGGGAATGGCCGTTTCGAACCGGCCGGACGCCAACAACCGCCGGACGAGGTCGCATTCATCACTCTCGGCAATCAGCAACGCTGCCATGGCGCCGGCTTTCAACGTCAGGCGGTCGATGTGCCAACGTAGGGTCTTGTCCTGGCGGAAGTGGCGGTTCACCCGCGCCATCAGTCCGCCAGGCCCCTTGGCGCTGCCGGCGTAGATGTAATTGCCTGACGCAAGCCTTGGCGAACCCAGCCGGCTCAAATCCGTTTGCACCGGTGTCAGGAGTCCGATAGCCAGGAGATAAGAGCCCTTCTTCCGCAGTTCAGGGCAGTCTGAACCGGGTAAAGCCCAGACACCGCTGATGCCGGCTGCCGCGATGGTGTCGCGAACTCGATTGGTGACCTCGCTTTCGATCATGTCCCTTTGGCTCTGCCCCTTCCGACGCGGAGCTCATGGTAGCGAACATTGTGCCCTTGCCCCAACAAAATTGCCGAGCGACATAAAATCGCCTGGTTCTGCACCAACCACAGATTGCAGGTACGTACCGGGCGGCAGCGTTCCTGATGGAACCCAACCCCATTTGCGGCACTACGCCGGCCCGAGATACGACTATGCACATCATCCTTGCAATCGCTGGCATTGCCGCCGCGTTCGGTTATTACTGGTTCGCCTTCCGGAGGACCCGTGACGCAGTCGACGATGTTGTCGACATGGCCGGGCGTGCCCGCGGCGCCTACAAACGACGCCAGTTCAAAAACAAGGTCGAAGCCTCCTCACTGACGGCGATCGGCGATCCGCGTACGGCGGCTGTGGTGATGGCGATTGCGGTCGCCAGCCGCGACGGACACCTGGGTGCGGAAGAAGAGGCGACACTGAGGGACAAAATGAACTCGGTTCTCGGCGTCGACAATGAGGACGAAGAGATCACCTTCGCCAAGTGGGTGGTTCAGGAAAACCAGGATCCCAACAATATCTCGCTGCGCCTCGGCAAATTGTGGACCGGCAGCCTGTCGATGCAGGAGCGGCAAGATCTCGTCGATCTCGTCAGCGATGTGGCGCAGGCCGGCGGTCACTTGAGCCACCTCCAGGTCGAGGCGATCGACCGGCTGCGGTCGCGATTGCATATCATCTGACGGCGCTCACGGATTGTTTCGCTCGTTCACAAAGTCGCCAAGTTTGGTTCCTACATGCGATTGAGATTTCCCGTATTGCCTGCATTCGGAAAGTAAAAACAACATCTGGATCCTCGGATTGAGCACCAAATGCAAGAACAACAATCGATGCTCGTCAAAACTACTCACGAAACCGTGTCCGAATGCGATGGACGGCTAACGCCTTTTCGCTTTCAACTGGCTAGAAGCTGCAAAACATATGGACGGACCGCACTGATCCTGCTGACAAGCGTGTTTCTGTATTCGCAGCAGGTCAGTGCCTCCTCGCCCTCGATTACAGGCGAAGATCTTCGTGCTGACATATCGCAGGCCCATGAATTGTTGCGGAAATATCATCCAAATCTGACGGCACATACCAGCCGCAGGGAGCTCGATGCCTTGCATCAGCGACTGCTTGAAACCACCAATGACCAAAACACGAAGGCGGAGGCCTTCCTGGCGATTGCCGAACTGGTTGGAGCAGCCTGCGATGAACATACCTGGGTCCAACCCGGCTACGAGATCGAGGATGCCTGGCCGGAAGGCTGGCCCTGGTACGACTATCCGCTGATTGTCGATAGCGGCCGGCTTTATGTCGAAGACCCCGATACGGGTTTTAAGGACGAGGTGCTGTTCATCGACGATGTCAGCGGTCTCGACATTGCTGCAAGCCTGGCCAAGCGCAGCGGCAGCAACGGCTGCATGGGTGATGACGGAACGCTCCTGGTCAACGAGACGCTGACCGTCTACGGCAATATCGTTGCCGCGCTGATCGGCGTCTCCGAGAGCTACGTGCTGAAAACGCGGCCAGCCGGGACGCAGGGTGTGTGGACGAAAACCGTCCAGGGCACAGATCTGTATGCCACGGCGATTGACAGCATTGAGGTCATGGGAGAGGGAGCGCGGCGGCATGAAACCGTGCTGGCAGAGGCGGGTTTCAAACCGCGTCCGCTGGATCCGGCGGTCAAGCGGGCCGGGCTGGATTACCGCTATGCAACCGATCGCAATCTCGCCTATCTCGGAATTGAGACCTTCAAGGTGGGTGCGCTGGCGGACAAAGGCGTTGATCTCGCCATGCGCGACATCATCCGGAAGAAGCCTGATGCTTTGATCATCGACCTGGTGGACAATCCGGGTGGCACTATCAATACCGTGCAGACGGTGCTGGCTTTCCTGCTTCCGAGGTCTCACCGCCTCTTCAGCCGCGTCTATACCCGCAATGTATCGAAAACCCGTCCGGATAATTTCGAGTACTACGATGCGGAAGCCGAGAAAGGCCACAAGGAAGAAGTCAAGTTCTTCAGATCGATCCGGTCAAAGGGCGGAAAACGGTCGGTGTCGATTGCTCGCCGGTCGTTTGGAAAACCCGACTACAAAGGGCGGATTTATGTTCTGGTAAACCCGGCCTCGCGATCGGGCTCGACGGCGCTGGCAGCCAATCTGAAACGGCTTAGGGATGTAACGATCGTCGGCAGCCTGTCGGCGACGGACACCGTGACCTATTGCTCCACCGCCAGCGGTTCGTTTGAACTGCCTCATACCGGCTTTCACATGCACATTCCCGATCTGTGTTACCACGGTGCGCAAAACCGGTTGAACGACGACGCCACGCTGGTTCCGGATATTGAGGTCAGCGCGTTGGAAAGCCGACTTGTCGATCTGCGATCGAATATCCTGAAAGCGGCCCTGGATGACTTTGACAGGGTGGTTACGAATTGATGGTCCGCGGAACATAGGTATGAAAAGAAAAATGAAGAAACTTCTGGCAACCATCGCGCTTTCTACAAGCGTTGACGTCCGTGATCGACTTAAGTCGGCGACCTTGCGGATGCGAACCTGCGGCTTAACTGCGTTGATAGGTTTGTGCGTCGCGCATCTGCCGGCCAAGGCCGCGGAGTTCATATCGCGGGACGAGCTTCGGGCCGACATCACGCAAACCTATGAACTGCTCCGGAGTCATCATCCAAACCTGAGTGCTCACACTGGTCGCAAGGATTTCGATGACCTCTACAAGCGTTTGCTGGATGAAGTCGGCGAAAGCAACTCGCAGGACGAAGCTTTTTTCGTAATTGCAGAGCTCGTCGCATCCGTTTGTGATGAACACACGAGGGTCATCACAGGCAAAGCGGATCGCGTTCTGCTGCCGGATGGATGGCCCTGGTACGAGTTTCCGCTGATCGTCGATGACGGCCGGCTCTTCATGGAGGAGTTTCAGACCGGAAAAACGGAGGAGGTCCTCTCCATCAATGGTATTGCCGGACAAGACATCGTGTCAGCGCTGGCGGCCCGGAGCCCGAATGACGGTTGTCTTGGTGACGCCACGCTGATCGTCAACGAGGCGCTACCGATATACGGCAGCCTCATGGGCAAGTTGATTGGGTATGACGGCCCCTACAAGGTGAGGTCAAAGTCGCCGGATTCCCAAACGGTCACCGAACGGACCGTCCGTGCCGCCGGTCACTTCGTTTCAACGACGCATCGCAATCACTTCCACAAGCAGCAGGATCGCGTCATGCGGACAGGGCTTCTGGTCGACGGTTTCCGTCAGCGGCACCTGGGTTTTGCGGTTGGAGAAGCCGGTCTGGACTATCGCTATTCCGAACGCCACAACGCTGCCTACCTGGGCGTCGATTCCTTCAAAACGCCGGAAAAGGCGAAGAAGGGCGTCGAGCTCGTCATGCGCGATATCATCAAGAAGAACCCGGATCGACTAATCATCGATCTCGTCGACAATTCCGGTGGAGCGACGAAGACAGCGCGACAGCTGTTGGCCTTTTTGCTACCGCGATCCCATCGCCTGCATCACAAGGTTCGAGTCAAGAATGTTAAGAAACAGCGCCCGGAGAATTTCGAGTATTTCGACGAAGAGGCGAAAGATCTGCACCAATACAACGCCCGCTTCTTCGGCAAAATCAAACCGAAGCAAGGGGTCCGGACGGCGCCCATTCGCAAGCAATCATTTGGCAAGCCGGACTACAAAGGCAAAATCTCTGTGCTGATCAGTCCGACGTCACGCTCGAATTCGATCCGGGTTGCAGCGAATCTCAAGCGCTTGCGAGACGCGACCATCGTCGGCGGTGCGCCTGCAACGCACACCGTGACCTATTGTGCCCGGGGCCACGGAGATTTCACGCTGGACCATACCGGTTTTGTGTTGAACATCCCCGAAAACTGCTACGACAGCCCGGAGAACCGTTTCAACGACCAGCGAACGCTGGTGCCGGATATCGAAGTCGATGTGCTGGACGGCCCGTTGGCAGGACTGAACTTTCGGATCATCGAGGCCGCCGTAGACGATCACCAAAAGGTTGCCACAAACTGACCGCGATCGATCCTCAATCGTCCGGTTCGGCCAGGAAATCAGACCCGAAGCTCATCAACAGCCGAACGAACTGAGTGCGGGTGGCGCAGCCAGTCTTGGAAAGGATCGACTTGACCTGGCCGTTGATCGTCGCAACAGCGCGGCCGCGGCGTTCCGCGATCTGTGCATTCGTCAGTCCCTCGGCGATCGCATCGGCGAGCGAAAGTTCTGCATCCGTCAGGCCATAGGCGCGTTTGACGGGCAAGGTCTGACAGCGCAACGGCAAGCTCGTGTCGGTGCTGTAGACAATGCAACCGCCAAAGATCCCGGATCCGATCTCATCAGACCGGTCGAGGGGCGACACTTCGATGCACAAATAGGTGTTGTCGTCAGCAGACACCGCCTCCTTGCGCGGCCGGGCGCCAAATTTGCCGTGGTTCAGGGCGTCGCCCTTGAGTGTTTCGAAGAGTTTCTGATCTTGGTCTTCCGTCAGCAGGAGTTCGCCGTCCGGCACTGTTTTGAAGACACGGTAGGCGTCCTGCTGACGTTCGAATTCGGCGTTGGCCTGAACAACCCTGCCCCTCGGGTCAAGAATGCAAACCCCGATATTGAGCCGATCCATCGCCGCCAGCAAACCCCGGTTTTCCCGTTCCAGTTGACGCGCCGGCCGGCCAAGTTCAAGCGCTTTTGCGATATGCGGCAATAGTCTGTTCAGATAGGCGCTTTCGTTCGCGGTGATGCCACCTCGATCGGATCGGAACTGAACGGAAAAGCGCGAAATGTTTGGATTGTCTTTGCTCAGCAAAGCAGCCGCCCGATGCAGAATGCCGAACTGCATGACGTGCCGCACGTTGGGGCGCGACCTGAACTCCGCCAGATCCTCGTAGAGGACGCTGTCGGGAACGATGTCGACCGAATCGTGGGCAAGGCTGTGGTTTTGAAAGATGCGGTGGTCCGCAAGCTCGGATTCGCGATGCGTATCGATGTAGTCGCGCAGCGCTGAGGCATCGTACCACGACGACGTTAGCGGCGCCGACAAGCCCTGATTTTCCATTTCGAATATCAGGCAGCCGCGGGCGTTGAGCTGGTCGGCCAGACGATCGAGAACAGAAGGCCAGATCGACTGGTCCGTTACGGTGTCGTAGATGCCCAGTACGGTCTGTCGTATGTCGTAGTCCATTCGGTCCAATAGTCGAGTTCGCCCGCACAGGTGCTGGAACAGGTCTGCCGAGCGTATCCTCTTCAAATACAAACCTTTTTCAAGTCTTGATTTTCGGTGGTGCCGCTGTTCGTCAGTTTGTTGTTGGGTCCAATCTTTGCGATCGGAGCCAGCGACGGCCAAGACACTCGAATAGGCCTTCGAATTTCCGGCTGGTCGTTCTGCAAACAGCACTCAGTGCAGCTGCACATACAGTGTTATGCCGACGAATTAAGAGCGAGGCCGATCGATCGCCTAGACGACCCACACCCCATCATCGATGTCGGGCGCGGTGCGGTCGACATTCTCATCGCTCTTGGTGAAGGCGATAAGGATGTCCTCGCGGGTCAGACCATCGTTCACCATGCCGCCCACCCAGAAGTCGTAGCCACCCTGGTCCGGCAGCCGGTCCAGAACGTTCTGGTACATCGCGTCGATGTATTCTTCGTTCGTCGGGTTCGCCCCGAACAGGGCCTTGAACTCGTCCGACTGGATGAACTGCGTCGCCAGGAACTGTTCCTTGTCGTACTGGCTCCAGCCCTGGTTATCGAGGTCGTCGAGAACGCCGATCCAGAACAGCACTCCGCCCTCATCCGGAGTACGGTCGAAGGAGGCCTGGTAGATGCGGTAGCCGAAGCCCAGGTTGGGCGTGTCGACATCATAAAGCAGCGACCCGTCGTCGAGATCGATGCGTTCGACATTCGTCAGTGTGTCCGTTCCCTCGCCCAGCGCAGTGCGGGTGACCACGATGGTGCCGTCATTCATCCAGTCGTGGGTGACCTGGTTGCGGCCTCTGGCATAAACGACCGTGTCGGTCCCGGGACCTCCGTCGATATCATCGTCGCCGAAGGATGCGTTGATGATGTCGTCACTTTCGAGCGCCTGGATTTCATCGTCGAATCCCGTACCGTCGAGTAAATCTTCGTCCGGTGTTCCGAGGATGGGCCCGACATTTTCGACGAAGATGTCGAAGCTCTCTTCGTAGGCCGGCCCGGTTCCATCCGTGGCCGAGAAGGTGATGAAGTAGTTGCTCTGGCTGTCGAAGTCGAACGTTGCACCGGGTGACACCTTGAGCTCGTTGCCGTCGAGGTAGAACTGGCCGTCGCCGCCGGAGACGATGGAGAAATCGGCAGTCGGCTCGGCCGGGTTCTCTGACGCTTCGAATGTGGCAACCACCGTGTCCGCTACGGCCCCTTCTTTCACCGTGCCACCGGACACCATCGCGATATCGCTGATCGGCATGTTCACGACCTGGATGATGAAATCTTCTTCGTAGGCCGCGCCAGTGCCGTTGCTGGCTGCAATCCTGACCGTGTGTTGGGTGGCGGTTTCAAAATCGAGATCGGCGCCTGCGGCGACGACAAGCTTGTTGCCGAGAATGTCAAAATGCGGCTGGTTGCCGACGATCGAATACTGCGTGATGTCCAACGGACCTGCTCCGGTGGGTTGCAGGATTCCGACAATCGTGTTTTCCGACGCGTTTTCAGAAACCTCCGCACCGTCCAGATCGAGATCGGTGATGCCATTGGCGCCATCTGTCTGGGCCAGCAGATAAAAGTTGGCGATCGGCGCGGGCTCACCGGAACTGTCATAGACAGTGACGGGAATGTCGGCGACGCTGATCTGAGCGAAGTCGAAACTGTCAGAGGCCTTGATCTGATTGCCGTCAATGGAGAAGAAGGTCTCCAGAAACAGAAAATCGAATGTCAGGTCCTCAAGCGCCAGACCCGACCCGGGATCGATCTGGAACTGAGCAACCACGTCACCGGCTTCCGTATCGGCGTTGAAGGCGAAAAGGTCGATATCGAGGATCGAAAACCGGGGCTGCTCCGCCAAGGTGACCGCGTCGACGATACAATCGTCGAAAATCAGCGTTTCGACATTGGTCAGTGAGAACGACACCCGGCCGTCAGTGGATGTCACTGTGACCTCGCCGGCGTCCTGAACGATCTGAAAACGATCCTTCTGACCGGTAAAAACGGCCTGGTCGTCGTCGTCACCGAAATCGACCGAGCCCGATCCGGCGTGGAGGATGGCGGTATCCCGGCCGCTTCCGGCTTGAACCGAGTTGCTGCCGCCATCAATGATGATGAGATCGTCGTCTTCGCCCAGGTCCACAGTGCCGACATTTCCGTAGAGTGTGACCTGGTCACTGCCCGGTCCGGTGTTCAGTTGGTCGATCTGCCCAGCGGAGATGACCGTGTCGTCACCACCCATCGTGTTGAGCGTTCCGATGGTTCCGGAATTGAGGACAAAATCGCCATAGGGCGTTGTATCGATCTGCCCTTGGGATTTGGTAACGAACAGTATGGCCGGCAAATCGACCAATGGATCCCCGATCTCGATGGTCGTGTAGTCGACGTCTTTCTGATAGTTCAGGAGAGGAAATTCCCCGGCCGTCGCCCCGTCATCATCGGTGCCATATTGAAAGAACACCGTATCGGCTAGCTGGGCTACCGCGAACGTCTCGCCCGAACCGGCGGCCTGCAGCGGCTGCACGATCGGCGGATTGGGCAAGTTTGGAGCTTCGCATTTGAAAGCGTCGACATAGCCCTGAAGCAAGCCTGAGCCGGCGCTGCCCCAGCCTTGAAAAAAGTTCAGGCCCGGATTGGTGGTCGGCACGTCGGGATTATCCCTCATGCGTTGTTCGAGGGCCGGGAACCCGAGCCACGCCAACGCGTGCGCAAAGGACTTTCCAATGTTATAGGCCGGAAGCGCTGCTGTGCCCCCTTGGACCACCAGATCCCCAAAGTCGCGCGCATAGGCGCTCTGACGGGCAATCAGGTGGTAGCTTGCATCGCGCAAAGCCTGCGCCCCTTCCGATTGGGGGTCACAGGTGCTGTCTCTCAGCTTCTTGATTGATCGTTGCGCGTCGTTGATCAGGTCTTTTTGGTAGTCTTGGATCGTCCGGCAGTCGGACTGGGGGCCGATGACTGGTCGGTCGAAGTCCGGGTTGTCTGTGGCATCGGCAATGGCCTGGTCGATCAACTCGCTGCTCGACATCGTGGTGTCGAAGCAATCGAGGATCTCGATCGTGATTGTCCCGCTGATCGGTTCGCTGATCAGTGTTCCCCGGACGAAACCTCCGTTGATGTTGGTGTATTCGGTGTCGCCGCCCGGTCCGACGTAATCCACGTAGCCAGTAACGGTGGCAACGATCGTCTCGGTTTGTTCGGGAATATCGTCCTGAAAGACAGTCACGTTGATCGTCGCAGAGCCAACGCCTTCAGTGATGGTGACCGAATAGTCCGCGCCTTGAACAGCAGTGCCGCCGAGCGAGTAGTTGATGTCGTAATCAACGACCAGATCCGCCAGGAAGCCGAGATCATCCAATGTGACGGTCTCACTGATGCCGCCTGCGTTTTCTTTCACCGTTCTCGTGATGTTTGCCATCCGCAGACGTCCCCTCCCGCGTGGATGTTAGACGGCATAGTAACGGCCGTGGCGATGAGCACAATGCCCGTTTTTGACTACGTGGTTGTATTTGCGGTGAAAATAACCCAGGCGTGTTGTGGGCAGAGTATGCGATAACTCCTGTCACCCGATCAGTGTACAGACAGCAGGCCGACCACATAGTATGGCCGAAACACGGAGGATTGGCCGGAATGCAGATTAGCAAGCAGGACTTCGAGCGCAGGGCGAAGCGGGAGATTGGTGAGAACCTCTCGCGCCAGGATCTCAATATCCGCCAGCAATTGACCATCGCAGCCAGGATGATGGCACTCGAAGGCCACGGCTCGGGCGTGGCGGGACAACTTACCGCAAGAGGCGAGACGGCCGGTACCTACTGGACCCTGCGGTTGGGTTACGGCTTCGAAGAAGCCACGCCGGATCTGTTTTTGCTGGTGGACGACGATCTGAAGACGCTCGATGGTGAGGGGCGTCCTAACCCGGCGACGCGATTTCACACCTGGGTCTACCGGGCACGGCCCGATCTGAATGCGATCTTCCACGCACACCCGCCGCATCTTTCGGCCCTGTCCATGCTGGAAACGCCACTGGTCGTGGCGCATATGGATCAGACGCCGTTTTTCGAAAATTGTGCCTTCCTGGCCGAATGGCCGGGCCTTCCCATTGCTGATGAGGAAGGGCGGATCATCTCGGAGGCATTGGGTGACAGCATGACAATTCTGTTGGCCCATCATGGCTACTTGGCCGGAGGAAAATCCGTTGCCGAGGCCACCTGCTACAGCATCTTTCTGGAGCATGCCGCCGCGATGCAGCTTCGCGCGTCCGCCGTTGGAAAAGTGAAGCCGGTGGATCCGGCGCTGGCCCGGGAATCCCGCGATTTCCTCAACTCGCCGCTGGTGGTCGACACGACCTTCGCCTATTTCGCCCGCAAGGTTTTGGCAGATGGCGGGGCGGACATCCTGGACGATGCAAGGTCTTGATCGCGGTTGGTCAGGAATAGGACTCGATCAGCGCCGTAACCTCGGCATCGCGGGCTTTCTTGCTGGATCCGCCGATGACCACAACGATCAGCCGCTTGCCGCCGCGATTGGCGGTTGCCACGAGATTGAAGCCGGAGGCGCGAATATAGCCGGTCTTCATGCCGTCGACACCGCGTACAGTGCCCAGAAGCTGGTTGGTCGCCTTGAACGTGCGGCCGTTATACGTAAACATCTGGGCGCGGAAATAGGATGAGTAGCGGGGAAACCGCGTTTTGAGCAGACGCGCCAGTTTCGCCATATCGCGGGCCGTCGTGACGTTTCCGGGATCCGGCAGTCCGGTCGCATTGCCGAAGCGGGTACGAGACAAGCCCAGCGCGCGCGCCTTGTTCGACATGCGTGCCGCGAATGCGGCTTCCGAACCCGAAAGCCGCTCGGCGACGACCACCGCGACATCGTTGGCCGACTTGACCGCAAGCGCCCGGATCGCATCGCGTACCGTGATGGTGCTGCCTGCTTCAAGGCCGATGCGTGTGGGCGGCTGGGACGCTGCTTCGGCGGAAACCGTCAGCGGTGTGTTAAGCGACAGCTTTCTCGTTTTCACCGCCTCAAACAGGATGTAGAGCGTCATCATCTTGGTAAGAGACGCCGGATGACGCGGCGCGTCGGCATTTTCGGCAAACAGCACCCGGCCCGAACCGGCGTCCACCACCAGAGCGGACTTGCCCCGGGTGATCGGTTCTTTCGGCGCATAGGCGGTCGCCACAACCGACATCGGGTTGGTTATGCCCGACTGGCAGCCGGTGAGCACGACGGCCGCCAAAAAGGCGACAATGGCTGTCTTCACGCTGAATCTGCGACCCATGCAACCCCCCGCATCGAAATCGGCGGCATCATTGGCGTTTCGGGCCGAAGTTGCAAGGGCGGTCTATACCGGAAACCGGAGAGCAGACCGACAATTTCGCTCGCTGTTGCTTTTCGACAATTCAGGACCGGTTCTCGAACGCTGCGCCAAGGACGATGGAGGATGTCGTGCGTTCGACGCCTTCGATCTGTCCGAACTCCTGCAAAACCTGGTTCAGACGCAAGGCGGTCTCCGCATCGACAATGACGATCAGATCGAAGGCGCCGCTGACCGAATAGCAGGACCTGGCCTCGACGGTTTCACCGATCTTTCGGACGATCTCCGTCGTGTATTTCGGATCCACGGTGAAACGGACGATCGCCTGCAGCCGGTCCTCCTCCGCATGCTTGCCCAGGCGGATTGTGTAGCCGGCGATGACACCGTCGCGTTCCAGGCGGGACATGCGGTCCTGAACAGCCGAGCGGGACAGGCCAAGGCGACGCGCCAGCGAAGCGGTGGCTTCGCGTGCATTTGCCTTGAGAAGCTCGACCAATTTCGAGTCCACACTGTCCAACCTGCGTTTCATCGCCTGCTCCGTTATTTCGATGGCAAATTTACTGAAAAATTGTCGATACGAGGGATTGTATCCGGTTTTGCGCCATTTTTACAATAAATCAGACAGGCATTCCATCGTTTCGACGACAATTCGCCGAACCGTTGGCACCAAGCGAAACAACAAAACCAATAACCGGAACACGATTTCGGGCCCGTATTCGGAGGCAGCGCCGTGGGCGTCGTCAGGTCCAACAAAGGAGTCAGGAAACCAATGAAAAAGTATCTTTCAGCACTGGCCATCACCGCCGCGCTCAGCTCGACGGCTTTGGCGGCCGAACTGAGAACCAACATCAATGCCGACCCGGCCATGGTCGATCCGATCACCTATTCCGAGCTCATTGCCGGCGACGTCATGGCCAATGTCTATGAAGGCTTTGTCGCACTGGATGCCGAGGGCAATGTCGTTCCGGCGCTGGCCGAAAGCTGGACTGCGCATGATGATGGACTCGGCTTCCAGTTCAAACTCCGCCCCGGCGTCAAATTCCACAGCGGCCGTGATTTCGGCGCCAAGGACGTCAAATACACGTTCGAACAGTTGCTCATCCCCGGCAATCGCGGCGGTCTCAACGCAAGATATCTCAACAACATCGTCGGATCGAAGGCCGTCAAGGATGGCGAAACCACCGATCTGGAAGGCGTCAAGGTGGTCGACGATCATACGCTCGATGTGCGGTTCTCATCGCCGGACGTGCTCTTCCCGATCTATCCGTTCTTCTTCATGGACAGCGGCATCGTTGACGAACTGGGCGAGGACTGGGCTACCAAGGCATCGGCCGGAACCGGACCGTTCAGCTTCAAGGAATGGAACATCGGACGCAACGTCGCGCTGGAAGCGTTCCCGGACTACTGGGGCGGCGCACCGGCAATCGACGGCGTCCAGTTCCTGATCGTGCCGAGCGGTGACACGGCCGTGTCGATGTACGAAGCCGGCGAACTGGACCTGGTCTACGCCGATACGCCAACCATCCGGCGCATCCTGAAGGACCCGCAATTCGAGCCCGATATCATCAAGTCGCCGGCGGCGCAGATCCGTTATCTGGGCATGAACCAGAACCTTTATGAGCCGTTCAAGGACATCCGCGTTCGTGAAGCTGTCTGCATCGGTTTCGACCGCAACGCCATGATTGACGGGCTCTACCAGGGCGCGGCCTTCCCGCTCTACGGCCAGGTCACGCCGGGCGTTGCCGGCTATAACCCGAACCTGAAGGAAATCCCTTACGATCCGGAGCGCGCCAAAGCGCTGCTGGCTGAAGCCGGCTATCCGAATGGCGAGGGCATGCCGCCGATCAAGGTGACCAGCACCGAACCCAACAAGAACGACATCACCTATTTCGCCAGCCAGTTCAAGGAAGTGCTGGGTATTCCGGTCGAGGTCGAGGTTGTTGAACGCGGCACACACATCAAACGCATGAATGCAGGTGAGGTGCCGTTCTTCCCGTGGGGCTGGTCGGCCGGGTATCCGGATGCGCTCTACTTCCTGAGCCAGGTCTGGTATGGACCGAGCACCTACAACCGTTCGCGCTGGCAGAATGACGAGTTCGACGCTCTGATCGAGAAGGCTCAGGGCACGGCGGACGAGCAGGAACGCTACAAGATGTACAACCAGGCCGAGGAAATCCTCATCAACGATTGGGGAACCTGTCCGACCACGGTGCGCATGCAGGTGGCATTGGCCAAGCCGAACGTGGAGGGCGTGGCCTTGACACCCTTCCGGTTCCTGCCCTTCGGTGATGTGAAGATCAGCGAGTAATCCAAAGCCGCACCCCCGGCACTGTCACGAGTTCGACCATGTTAAAATATGCTGCACGGCGAATGACGGGCCTGCTGGGGGTGTGGTTCCTCGCCGTGGTCATCACCTTCATCGCCGTGCAGTTCGTGCCCGGCGATCCGATCATGGCGCTGCTGTCGGACAATTCCGGTGATGTCGAACTCGAGGCCCGGCTGCGCGCCGACTATGGTCTCGACCGGCCGCTGCCGGTCCAGTTTCTCGACTATCTGGGCAACATCGCCAATGGCAGTTTCGGGCTGTCCTACCGCTATGCCGGCACCACGGTGTTCGAAGTGATCTCCGGCGGCCTGTTGATTTCACCGGTTCTGGCGGTTCTGGCCATCGTGATTGCAGTGCCGCTGGGTGTCATTCTTGGTGTTTTTGCAGCGCGGCGCGCCAATTCCTGGGCCGACACGTCGGTGATCCTGGTTCTGGTCGCGGGCATTTCGATCCCGAATTTCGCCATGGCCTCCTTCATCGTCTATCTGCTGTCAATCCAGTGGGCGCTGCTTCCGGTGGCCGGTTGGGGTGACCCCCAGCACATGATCATGCCGGTGGCCATTCTGGTCATTCCGCCGACCGCCTATATTGCCCGCCTCACGCGGACCTACATGCTGGAGGTGCTGCAACAGGATTTCGTGCGGACCGCCAAGGCCAAGGGGCTGCGCGATCAGCTGGTGATCTATCGCCACGCCTTGCGCAACACGTTTGTACCGCTGCTGACGACCATCGGCATCATCTTCGGCGGCTTGCTGTCGGGAACCTTTGTCGTCGAAACGATCTTCAATATTCCGGGGCTGGGCCGGCTGGCGATCGAATCGATCTTTGCCCGCGACTACCCGGTGACCATGACCATCGTGCTGCTGTTCACGATGTTCTATTCGCTCATCAACCTGGCCGTCGATCTGGCCTATGGCGCGCTCGATCCGCGCATCCGCCTCGACCAGGGGAAAGACTGACCATGGCGGAGCCCACGGTATCGTCAGCCGCAAGGTCGCGTTCGGATTTTCTGCTGCGGTTTCGCCGGTCGCGCAACGCGATGATCGGCGCGACCATCGTCTCCCTGGTTATCCTGATGGCGCTGTTCGGCCCCTTTTTCATGACCCACGACCCGGTGCGTGTAAATGTGCTGGCCAGCTGGCAGGCGCCCGACCAGACCCACTGGATGGGAACCGACGCCCTGGGGCGCGACGTCTTTGCCCGCATCGTCCTGGGCGCGCGTGTTTCGTTGCTTGTGTCGTTTTCGGTCTTGGCGATCACGCTGACGATTGGCACGGTGCTTGGAATGTGCGCCGCCTATTTCGGCGGCTGGGTCGACGCGATCATCATGCGGACCGTCGACATCATCTTCGCGTTTCCCGAGTTGATCTTTGCCATTCTGATTGCCGCCATGCTGGGGCCGGGGACGCTGACGGTGATCATTGCCCTGTCGATGGTCTGGTGGCCGGGGATCGCGCGGCTGACACGCTCGCTGGTGCTGGGGCTCAAGCACGAGATGTTCATCGATGCGGCGATCACGTCGGGCACACCCGTTCACAAGATCATGCGCCGGCACTTTCTGCCCAACATCGTGGCGCCGCTGATCGTGCGCGCCTCGATCGGCGTGGGCTTCATCATCATGGCAGAGGCGACGCTGAGCTTCCTGGGCATAGGCATCCAGGAACCGCAACCCACCTGGGGCGCGATGATCCGGGACGGGCTGTCACAATTGCGCACCGATCCACATCTTGCGCTGTTCGCCAGCCTGGCCCTGGCGGTGACGATGATCGGCTTCAACCTGCTGGGCGACGGCCTGCGCGACATTCTCGATCCGAAGGTGCGAACCCAGTGAATCCGCAAACCGACCCTCTGCTGGACGTGCGTGACCTGTCGGTTTCCTTTGCCGGTCTGCGTGGCTCGGTGCAGGTTCTCGACCGGGTGAGTTTTTCGGTCGATCCCGGAGAGATCGTCGGCATCGTGGGCGAAAGCGGTTCCGGCAAATCGGTCACCTCGCTTGCGATCATGGGCCTTCTGGGCGCACAGGGGAATGTCGACGGCGGTGCGATCCGTTTCGGCGACGACATGCTGACCGATCTGAGCGCAACCGAAATGCGCAAGAAACGCGGCCGCGACCTGGCGATGATCTTTCAGGAGCCGTCGACCAGTCTGAACCCGATCATGACGGTCGGGTTTCAGATCGCCGAAGTGTTGATCGAACATACGGACGCGGATCCGGCCGACGCGCATCGACAGGCGGTCGATCTGATGGACCGGGTTGGCATACCGGCTCCGGACCGAAGGGCGAAGGATTATCCGCACCAGCTTTCAGGCGGCATGAAGCAGCGGATCATGATCGCCATGGCGCTGGCCTGTCGGCCGCGGCTGCTGATTGCCGACGAGCCGACCACTGCACTCGACGTGACCATCCAGGCGCAGATTCTCGACCTGATCGTCGAATTGCGTGACCAGCTCGACATGGCGGTGCTGCTGATTACCCACGATATGGGCGTGATCGCCGAGACGGTCGATCGCGTCGTGGTGATGTATTCCGGCCAGATCGTCGAGCAATCGACGGCGCAGCGTCTGTTTGCCGATCCGCAGCACCCTTATACGCGGTTGCTCTTGCGCTCGATCCCATCGGCGCAGCACAAGCAGGACGTGCTTCCGGTGATCGAGGGCTCGGCCGCCGCTCCGTCGGAAATCTTGCCTGGCTGTCGGTTTGCACCACGCTGCCCGCTGGCCGCGCCGGAATGTGAGAACCCGGACATGCCGCTGCGTGAAATGGCTCCCGACCATTCCGCCCGCTGTGTCCGTCTCGACGCTGCCGGGCAGTTGCTCGAGGAGATGTCGGCATGAACGGCACACCGATCCTGCGGCTCGAGAATGTCACCAAGAACTTCGCCATCCAGTCGGGAGGGCTGTGGCAGGCTGAACAGCACCTGCGCGCCGTCAACGATGTGAGTCTTGACGTGCATGCCGGAGAAACGGTCGGCATTGTTGGCGAATCCGGGTGCGGGAAGACCACGCTAGGCCGCACGATCCTTCGTCTGACAGATCCGAGTGCCGGGCGCATCCTGTTCGACGGACGCGATATCACGCAGCTGTCGCGCGCCGAAGAAAAGGCCATGCGGCAGGACATCCAGATCATCTTTCAGGATCCCTATTCCTCGCTCAATCCGCGCATGAAGGTCCGCGACATCATCGCCGAGCCATTGGAGAATTTCGTCTCCGACCGCGCCGAGATCGCGGCGCGGGTGCGGGAGGTGATGGAGATCGTCAAACTGCCGGTCGATTATGCCGACCGGTATCCGCATGAGTTTTCCGGTGGCCAGAGGCAACGCATCGGCATTGCCCGCGCCATCGCCATTCGGCCGCGCCTCATTGTCTGCGACGAGGCGGTTTCGGCCCTCGACGTTTCGGTACAGGCCCAGATCCTCAACCTGCTGAAGTCGATCCAGCAGCAGACCGGTGTCGCGCTGCTGTTCATTTCCCACAACCTGGGTGTCGTGCGGTTTCTCAGCCACCGGGTGGCGGTGATGTATCTCGGCCGTGTCGTCGAACTGGCACCGGAGCAGGCGCTGTTCGAGACGCCGCGCCATCCCTATACCGCGGCTCTGCTGCGGGCGATCCCCGAAGCGGATTATGAACGGCGCGGCACGCGCGCCCATCTGACGGGCGACATTCCCAGCCCCATCAACCCGCCGCCCGGCTGCCCTTTTCACCAGAGATGCCCCAAGGCGCAGGATCGATGCCGGAGCGATGAACCGGCATTGGCCGAGCTGGAGCCCGGCCACTGGGGCGCCTGCCACTTTCCGAACACCGAGAATGAATGGATTCGCGATGCTGTATGAGCGCACGACCTATATCCCCAAGGCGGGTTCTTTCGACGCGGTCCTTCAAACGCGACGAACTGCCTGCGATATTCGCCGAAAGCTCGGTCTTCCGGTCGGTGAAATCTTCGTCGAAGCCAGTTCGGACGGAGAGGACCTGGTGCACTGGGAATGCCAGTTTACCTCAGACGAGGAGCAACGAACCGATTTGCAGGCGCGCGACGGCAGCGGGGAATTCGGTCGCATTCGCGACGCCATGCGCGAGCATATCGACGACTTTCAGCGCCGCCTGTTCAAGCGCGCCGAGCAACAAGCCAGCCAGTTGCGCCGGACGTCGCTCGAAGGCATGGCCGTGGTTCCACAGGAAATCGGTTTCCGCAGCGGCGATCTGACCCTCAATGGGTATCTCTACCTGCCGCCAGGCGACGGCCCGTTTCCTTGCATGGTCACCAATCATGGCAGTTCCATTCACCAGGGGACATCGGATGTCTGTCGGCCGGGGACGGCCGCCGTGCTGATGAGCTGGGGGCTGGCCTCCTTCCTGCCGCACCGGCGGGGCTACGGCAATTCGCCCGGGCGCGCCTGGCGCGAGGACGTCAGCGCCGACTACGGCACCGAGGCCTATGATGCGCAGCTCTCCAAACGCCTCGATGACGAAAGCAATGATGTGGTTGCCGCGCTGGAGATGCTGGAACAGCGACCCGAGATCGATGCCGGCCATATCGGCGTCATGGGAAGCTCCTTCGGTGGCACGGTCACCCTGCTTGCGGCGGCCAAATGCGACCGCTTTCGCTGCGCTGTCGAATTCGCAGGCGCAGCGATGAATTGGGAAAAGACACCCGGACTGCGCAAGACCATGTTCGATGCGGCCCACCGGCTGACCCAGCCGATCTATTTCATGCAGGCCGCCAACGACTATTCCGCGGCGCCCACAGCCGAGCTCTCGGCAGCATTGGAAGGCACGGACAAGATCGTCAAATCAAGGATCTATCCGGGCTTCGGTCTGACCAAGGATGAAGGACATTTTCTCTACGGCCAGGGTGCTGCGCTGTGGGGCAAGGAGGTACGGGAGTTTCTGGATCAATGGCTCTGACCGCTTCAGCTCCCGGCCGCTGGCTCGAAGATCTGACCTGGCCCGAAGCGGAGGCCTGGATGAAGCGCCAGGCTGTGCTGCTCGTGCCCATCGGCGCCGCTTCCAAGGAACATGGGCATCATCTGCCGCTGTGCACCGACTATCTGCTGGCGCGCGGCATCTGCGATCGCGTGCTGTCGGAGCTTCCGGTCCTTGCAGCGCCGGTGATCAGCTTCGGCTACTATCCGGCCTTCCGCCACTATCCGGGCAGTCAGCACCTGCGGCCGGAGACGTTTACCGCTCTGTTGCGCGATGTGCTTGACGGATTCATTGCGCAAGGGTTCGGCCGCCTGCTGGTGGTCAATACAGGCATTTCCACCGAACCCATTGTCAATGTCGTGCTGCGAGAGACCTATGAGGACACCGGCACCCGTGTCCGGGCAGCGCATATCAGCCGCCTGGGCCGGGCTGCCGACGGGTTGATGGAACAGGAGCTTGGCGGTCACGGCGATGAGCACGAGACCTCGCTCATCGAGGCTCTGGCGCCGGAGCGCATTCGTTCAGGCAAGGCCCGGCAGGACTACGGCACCATGCGCGAGCAGCCCAAAACCGTCTTTTATCAACCGACCATCTTCGATCCGTCACCGGACAGCGGTCCCGACTACAGCGCCACGGGCGTGCGCGGCGATCCGACACTGGCCACGGCGGAAAAGGGCGAGGCATCGCTCAAGGCGACGGTCGCCGATGTGGTCGACGGGATCCGCGCCGTCTGGCCGGATGCGCTGACGGGAGAGCAATGACCACGCAGGAGACATATGACGTCATTGTCGTCGGCTACGGTTATGCCGGCGCCTTTACCGCCATTGCCGCGGCCGATGCCGGAGCGCGGGTACTGCTGCTGGAGAAGGCGACCCTTCCGGGCGGCATCTCCATCTGTTCGGCCGGCGGCCTGCGCACGGCCGAAGATGCCGATCAGGCCTTCGCTTATCTTCACGCCAGCGCCGGGGGCAAGACGCCCGACTCTGTGCTGCGCCAACTGGCCGACGGCATGACTGTGGTGCACGAGGTTCTTTGCCGGCTAGCCGAGGGCACCGGCGCCCGCATCGACAACCGCAATTCGCCGGCGAATTATCCCTTCGAAGGATATCAGACCTTCGGCTTCTCTTATGTGGAGGAGTTTCCAGGCTTCGACCCCGTTGCCGCCTGGCCGCATGTACGGGGGGCGGCGCAGGGAGCCCTGCTGTTTCGATTGCTGCAAGTCAATGTGGAAAAGCGTGACAGGATCATCACGCGACTGGATTCTCCGGTTGCGGGGCTCGAGCGCTCTGGCGATGCGATTACAGGCGTCCGCCTGGCGGACGGGATCCGCATTGCCGCTCCCGGCGGCGTCGTGCTCGCCTGTGGCGGTTTCGAAGCCGACCCGGACATGCAGGCGCAATACTGGTCCGGAGGCCCGGCGCTTTCGGCCGCCTATGCCGGCAACACCGGCGACGGCATTCGCATGGCGCAGGCGGTCGGCGCCGATCTCTGGCACATGTGGCACTGGCATGGCTGTTACGGCTATCGGCTGCCGGACAGCGCCTATCCGTTCGGTGTGCGGGTGAAACGGTTTCCCGACTGGACGCCGGACGGCAGCGGTGCGGCGCCGGACGGGTTGCCGGTCATGCCCTGGATTTTGCTCGACCGGCGTGGCCGGCGGTTCATGAATGAATACGAACCCTATGTTCAGGACACCGCGGGGCGGATGCTGGCGAAATACGATCCGGCGCTGCAGCGGTACGAACGCAATCCGGCCTGTATGGTGACCGACAGGGCCGGGCTGGCCATGTATCCGCTGGGCAAGCCGACCCGCAACAATGTATCCGCACGTTATGACTGGAGCGGCGACAACAGCCAGGAATGCGAGTCCGGCCTGTTTCGCGAGGCGTCCGACATGCAGGCGCTTGCAAGTCTGTGCGAGGCGCCCGTCGAGATTGTCGGGGCGACGCTGTCTCAATGGAATGCGGCCTGCACTGATGGCGCCGATGGCGAGTTCGGGCGGCCGGCGAGTTCGCTGCACCCGCTGTCGCCGCCCTATTTTGTCGCTGCGGTCGAGCCGGTTGTCTCCAACACGCAAGGCGGTCCGGTCCACGATGCAAAACAGCAGGTGCTTGCTCCGGACGGGTCGCCGATTTCGGGTCTCTTCGCGGCGGGCGAATGCGGATCGGCCTTCGGGCACCTTTACATGTCCGGTGGCAACCTTGCGGAATGCTGCATTGGCGGGCGCATTGCCGGGCGAAATGCAGCGGAAAGGGCAGGCGCATGATTTCCCTGGCTGACGATGCGGCACTTTTGTCGCCCGCCGAGATGGCGAAACGACTGGCCGAGTTGACAGCCGACGGGCAGACCGTGTCGGACTACTATGGCAATGGCGGCGCAGTAGAAGCGTTCGAGACGCAGATCGCGAGCCATCTGGGCAAGGAACGGGCGGTGATGTTTCCCACCGGAACCCTTGCCAATCTGTGCGCCATGCGGCGGTTGGCCGGGCCGGACAATGCGCGCATCCTGGTGCATCGCGACGGTCACTTTTTCAATGACGCGGGCGACAATCTGGCCGCTCTCGGTCGCTTTACCATGGTCCCCATAACAGGCGAGGGTGCAGGTTTCGGAGCGGATGACGTTCAGCGTGAGATCGACCGGGCGGCAAGCGCAAGGGTGGCTGCCCGCGTCGGATGCATCGCTGTGGAGAGCCCGAGCCGTCGCATCGACGGGCGGCAATTCGGCGCCGGCCGCATCGCGGAAATCGCCGACGTTGCGAGCGCGAACGGCATTCCGATGTTTCTGGACGGCGCGCGCATGTTGATCGAATGCGCGGTCACCGGGCAGAGCCCGGCCGATATGGCCGCTCCCTTCGATCTCGTCTACATGTCGCTCTATAAATATCTCGATGCGCCGTTCGGCTGCGTGCTCGCCGGGCCGGCCGCCATGCTGGACGATCTCTATCACGAGCGGCGTGGTTATGGCGGCGGGTTGTGGCAGATGTGGCCTTCGGCCGTGATGGCGGCCGACAAGCTTGATCGCTTCGATGCGTTGTGGCGGGACGTCATCGCCCATGCCGGCGCCGTAATCGACCACCTGCAGGACGGTCCGGTGACGGTGACGCCGTTTGAAGACGGCACCAATGCCGTTCGGCTGACCCTGCCGCAGGCGCCGGCGTCATCTGAAGCGCTGGTGGAGAAAGCTGCTGCTCTGGATCTCAAGGTGCCCGCCTCGGCGAAGGCGCAAATGACGATCAAGTTCAACGAATCATGGCTGACCGCCTCACCGGCGGAGCTGGCCGACAAGATACGGGGTCTCGCGACATGATCGACTATGTGAAGGGTGAACTGGGGCTGGATCACGTCTTGTGGGCCGTGCCCGACCTCGAAGCCGGCGCGGCACAATTCGCCGACGCAACCGGCGTAACGCCCGGCAATGGTGGCAGCCATGCCGGGTTCGGAACCCGCAACTCGCTCGCTTCATTAGGCGACCAGATCTATTTCGAGATCATTTCGGTCGATCCCGCTCAGGACCGGTATCGCGAACGGGCGCAGCGCATCGGCGAGCTGACGGCGCCGGAAATGCACACATTCGGCATTCGCGGCGAGGGCCTGGAAGCCTATCGTGACGCCGCCCGGGGGCTTGGGCTGAACGCCTCCGATCCGGTCGGCATGTCGCGCATGCGCGCCGACGGCGTGAAGATCCAGTGGCAGTCCATCTATATCGACGATCCAGTGTGGGGCGACATGATCCCCTTTCTGATCGACTGGATGGGCAGTCAGCACCCCTGTGAAACCACGCCGACCGGCCTGGAATTTGTCTCTTTCGCGGCTCTGCATCCCAGGGCCGACGAGTTGACCGAGATCTATTGCAAGCTGGGTGTGCGCGTGCCCGTACGTCGCGCGGTGTCGCCCGGATTCATGCTGGAAATGGACACGCCAAAGGGAAGGATCCTGATGGTATGACCCGTGATGACCTTGCAGCGATGGTGGAGGGTTGTCCGTTCCACCGCTTTCTCGGGTTGAAACTCGAGGATTTTGACGCAGAAGCCGGGCGCGTTTCGATCTCGGTCGAGGCGCATGAGGACCTGTCGCGTAGTGACGAACGGGTCGAGCTGCATGGTGGCGTGATCGCCAGCCTGATCGATCTTGCCGGCGACTATGCGGTCGCTCTGAAAGTCGGGCAGGGCGTCCCGACCATCGGGCTCAATGTCGACTTCCTTCGGTTTGCGCGCGGCGCCAAGGTCACGGCCACGGCGAGTATCGTCAAATGCGGCCGCTCGATCGCGGTCGCCGAAATCCGCGCCACCGACGAAGCCGGTTCACTGATTGCCATCGGCCGCGGCACCTATTCGTCGGTCGTGAGCGCCGGTTGAGTGCCGGCACAGGAGAAAACCATGCGCGCCATCCAGTTCGACCAGCACGGCCCGATCGAAAATCTCTACCTGGCGGATATCCCGGTTCCGGCGATCAGCCCGACACAGTGCCTGGTCAAGGTCAAGGCCGTAACCCTCAACGGGTTCGACCCCATGGTCATGCGCGGCATTCCAGGCTTGCGCACGCCGTTGCCGATGATCCCGGGGGCCGATATCGCCGGTGAGATCGTCGAGATGGGCAAGGACGTGGACACTGCTCGATTCAGTGTCGGGCAGCGGGTCGGCGTTGATCCGAGCAGCGACAATGGCATGATGGGCGAGACCGCGCTCGGCGGCCTGTGCGAATTGGTTGCGGTGGAAGCCAGTCACCTGGTCTTGGCGCCGGATGCGGTGGACGATCATGCCGTTGCCTGCCTGCCGACTGCCTACGCCACGGCGCACCGGATGCTCTTTACCCGTGGCCAGGTCGAACGTGGTGAAAAGATCCTGATCCTTGGTGCCAGCGGCGGCGTCGGAACCTGCTGCATCCAGCTGGCGAAAATGGCCGGCTGCGAGGTGATCGCCGTTACGTCGAGCGCCGACAAGGGCGAAAGGCTGCGCGCCATCGGCGCGGACCATGTCATCGATAGCTCGGCCACCGACTATGTGGCCTACATCGTCGACACCTTCGGCAAGCCGCGAACCCGCGGCACATCCGGCGGGGTGGATGTCTGCGTCAACTATTCCGGCGGCGAGGACTGGGCAAAGTGTTTCCGGACGGTGCGGCGCGGTGGTCGGATCCTGACCTGCGGGGCGACCGGCGGCTACGATCCGAAGACCGACATCCGCTACATCTGGTCGTTCGAACACACCATCGTGGGCTCCAACGGATGGGGCCGCGACGATCACGAGAAGATGTTCGAATTGATGGCGAAAGGCCGCATCGCACCGGTGATCGACCGGGTGATCCCAATGTCCGGGATCCAGCAGGCGATGCACGACCTGCAGGATCGCAAGGTGATCGGCAAGGTCGTTCTGGAAGTTGAACAGGGGGAATCGGCATGATTTCGAAAAACCTGGGCAAGTGTTTTGACGCAGCGCGCTGGGGCGCCAAGACCGCGCTCATCGAGCCGGGCGACTTTTCGGCGCCGGCACGGCGCACCAGCTATGCCGAGCTCGACCGGGAGTGTGATGCCGTGGCACGCGGGCTGCTCCGGCGCGGCTATCAACCAGGCGACCGTATCGGGCTTCTGGGGCAAAACAGCCGCGAGTTCCTGTCAGCCTATTTCGGGATCATGCGTGCCGGCATGGTGGCCGTGCCCTTTTCCTACAAGCTGCCGCAGCCGACGATCGATCACATCGTCAAGGATGCGGAGCTCAAGGCGATCTTTCATGATGACGCCAACGCCGGCAAATGCCCCGACGCCGTTGCAAGCATCGCGCTGGATGGGCCGGAGTTTCAGGAGCTTCTCGACTTCGGCGCCTTCACCACCCATGAACCGGCGCCGCGCGAAGTCGGCATGATGCTCTACACATCCGGCTCGACCGGCATGCCCAAAGGCGTTCTGCTCAGTCACGATTCCCAGCGATGGTCGCTGGAGCGCGGTGCCCGGCTGTTCGGCGACCGGGACAGCAATGTCTATATCGTCGCCGCACCGATGTTTCACATGAACGCGACCATTTCGACCAAGGGCGCGATGGTGGCCGGTGCGACGACGGTCCTGCTGCCGACCTTCGATGCGATGGCCTATGCCCGCTCGATCGACGCGTTCGGCGTCACGTCGCTGACCTCGGTCCCGACCATGCTGGCCCTGGTTGCAAAACAGGCCGACGCGCTGGACAGTCTGGATTTTTCCTCTGTAATCGAGGTCACCATGGGATCGGCGCCGCTCACTCAGGCGCTGATCGACAAGGTCCAGGCTCTGTTTCCCGGCGCCACCATCTCCAACAGCTATGGCACGACCGAAGGCGGTCCGTCGCCCTTCGGGCCGCATCCCGATGGGGTCTCGCGCCCGGCGCTGTCGCTGGGCTATCCGGCCGAAGGGCTGGAGGTCGAACTGCGCGAGGGCGACAGTCCGGACGAGGGCGTGTTCCACATCCGCGGCCCGATGTCGATGGAGGGCTACAACAACCTGCCGGAGAAGACCGCCGCCGTCATGAAGGACGGCTGGTACCGGTCCGGCGACATCATGCGCCGCGACGACCACGGTTTCTTCTACTTCGTCGGCCGGGCCGACGACATGTTCAATGTCGGCGGCGAAAACGTCTGGCCCGGCGAGGTGGAGAAGCTGATCGAGACCATGGACGGCGTGCACCAGGCCTGTGTGGTTCCCGCGCCGCACGAAACCAAGACCTACGCCCCTTTTGCCTACGTGGTGCCGCAGTCAGGCGTGGAATTGACCGAAGAGGCGGTCAAACAGTTCACTCTCGCGAACGGGCCGGCTTTCGCCCACCCGCGCAATATCCGCTTTATCGACAAGATACCGCTCGCGGGCACCAACAAGCCGGATCGCAATCTGTTGACGGAAAGGGCGAGGAAGGAGTTAGCAGAGTGAAGGCTGTTCCCGTTTGGGCGGGGCTTTGATCAATCAGCCACTCATACAGTTTCCAGGAGTGGGTCACATCCCGCCCAGGCGCTTTTGGCGATGACGCGGGCGCGTGTGAAAGAGCTTCTGTCGAAACTGCTTATCTGTTTTTGGCTGTCCATCTGGCTGCGGTGTTCGCCTGATTTGTAGGCGGCCTGCATCATTGTTTTGTCGGTTCGCCAGAGCAATACGGTGATCCCATCGAAGTTCCGCATATTGTCTTCAGAGCGGGATAGGTTTGCGGCCGTCGATCGGTTCGGCAAACCGGACCCGATGAAACACGATCCAGTCGTGGTTGGTACGGGACATGCACTTATTCCTTCTTCGGATCAGCGCCCGACAGATTCCGGATTTCGCCGTTTGGTGGGGTTGGGCCCGGGGCTGAGTGCATCCTCAAGGCTTTGACGGCACCAAAGAGGGCAAACAGAACGGCCAGGAAAGCCAAAGCAGCTATGGCCATGACGGCAAGCTCGAAAACGAAAACCAGCCAAGCTGAAATCCAAGTTGTGACGGCCATGGGAACGCTGTCTCCTGCGAAAGCCAGCTCGCTTGTGAGCACATCGTCTCCTGGCTCCCTTGCGAGGGGCGCAAGCTTTCGCGCGCTCCTGCAAGGTCTCCATGGATCCCACGCGATATGGGAGGACGGTGTGTGTCGCCGTGTCCGTCAGCGCATCTCAATCGCATCGGAATAGGTCACCGTTTCAGGCGGCGCGGTGAACAGAGAGGCGAGATCGCTCCAGATCGCCTGGATTTGAGCCGTTGAGGCTTTCGCTGCAGCCTCCGACGCATAGACCGCGACGGTGGCTCCCGATCCGTCTTCGTTCCATGCGACGTGACACGAAACTATGCCGGGAACGGACATGATCTGCTCGCGCTTTGCTTCGACGTTTGAGCGCACCGAGTCGGTGTCGTTGCCATGCCATGTGGTGATCCGTGTGAACATGAGTGTCTCCTAGTCTTCGATGGCCATTTCACCCGTCTTGGGGTGAGCGGCCTCATCTTGTTTGGTCGCTGTGGCCTCGGTGGTGACGGCTGCGAACCTTTCCGGGTCGAGAAAGGTGCCGGAAAGCCCGAAACCCTGCTGCCCGGCTCCGTGCGCTGTGCGCTCAGCGAACGCCAACAGTTTGGGATGAAGGCCATCGCCCCTGGATGCGGCAAGTGCGTGGAGCGATCGAAAGCCGGTCAGCACCGGCTCTTGCTCAAGGCAATCGATCTCGTGAGCTTCAATCACATTTTTCGGCATGGAATTTGCTCTCAATTTTTCAATAAACAAGCGTGTCCCTGCAGGCCCCTCTCAGTGGATGGCTGACCCCGCAGTGGGACATGTGTGACGGCTCCGCGCGCCGCTCACATGAGCAAATTTACCTAAGAGAGCTGATTTATTTTTGGGTGCGCCGCGCTGCCTCGACACGATCCGGATCATCGCCGTCGAACAAGGTGCCGATGGTTCGAAACACCAAAAGAGCGTCCAGCAGGCTGGTGTTCGAGGCCACGCCTGTCTTGTCGTAGATGGTCTGGATCTGATTGCGAATTGTCTTCGGCGAGCGCCCGAAGCTTTCGGCGATCTCAGGAACCTTGCGGCCCATCAGAAGCTCCTTGCAGACCTGCGCCTCGCGTGCTGTCAGGTCCAGCACATCCTCCAGCAAGGCACTGGAAATGGTGTCTTTCGACCTTTGGCCGACCACGATTGCGTAAAGGCGTTCTTCCGCGAGCAGGTGGCGATCAATCGCGCTGGCTTCGCGCAAGGCCGGACGGAAAGGGGTGATGATAAGTGACAGCGGATCCGGCTCCGCCTCCAGTCGCATGCCACCGGGTGCCTGATGCGCCTCAAGCTGTTTCAGCTTGTTGTGGAGCGCCCTCGTGTCCATCGGATCGGACAGGCTCAGGATGCCGTCGGCGCCGACCCTGAAGGGCGCATTGCGATCGATCATCCGCCGGCCGGCAGCATTGCCGAGCAGGTATTTCCCGGTCCCGTCGGTGATCACAAGGGGCAAGACGATGCCGTCAATAAAGCCGGCAAAAACCTCATTGGCCCGTTTTGCCAGCGCAATTGCGCGCGCAAGCTTGGTTGCCCGCAGCACATGGGGTGACAGGAGTTTGAGCAGGTTGAAGAGCGGGTCATGGACCCGTGCTTCATGGTCTGGGTCGGCCGGCAGGGCAAAGCCGATCATCACACCTTTGTCGCCCAGGTGCTCGATTTTCATCTGCAGGGCATGTTTGAAGCCGCCGGGCTCAAGCATTTCCTTGTAAATCGGCGTCTGGACCCACATGGCCTCGTCGAAGAACACCTTGGTACGGGCAACAAAGCCGTTCTGCATGAGCCGCATCCCTTCGGCCACGGCCATTGAGGCGGGCGTCGGGAGATTGAGGTAGTCCGGGACATTGAGTCCCTGCTCCATCAGGTCAATCGGAATCCGGTCCGGAAAAAATTCGTGCCCGCCCGAGTGGGTGTATTCCGGCAAAAGGCCGTTTTTGTCATAGGCATAGACATTCGCGCCGACTCCCGGAAAAAGAGTGGTCAAACGATCCAGCAAAGATTGCCACGGTTGAGGCTCAAAGGCGGAATCATACGCCAGTCCAATGAGTTCGCTCAGTTCTTCCGGAGAGAGATTCACAGTCGTCATACGAACATTAGATAGCCAACGCATCCTTGGCCGCAAGGACAAAACACGCAGTAGGTGTGACAGCCGAAACGCCCTCGGTTTTGCGCATCGCCAATCCGCGTCTTGAGAATCTTGGTGACGGACAGGTTCAGAAGCGGCGCTGTAGAGCGGATCAATTCGCCATACCGCGATGCCTTCAAGTAGTCGATTTGGCGACGTCCAAAATCAACATGGTGGAGGTTTCCGATACGCTGGGGATTGCCTTCAGTTCTTTCAGGACAAAATCCCTGAGAGCCTCCACGTCTTTGGTCTGGACTTTTAGGACATAGTCCAGATTGCCAGTGACAAGAAGGCACTCCGTGATCTCGGGCAGGCGATGAACTGCGGACATGAACGCTTCGATGTCAGCCGGCGTTTGTTGCGACAGGCGGACCTGCACCATGACGCTGACGCTCTGACCCATTGCTGCGGGATTGATCCGGGCGCCGTACCCCATGATGATGCCTTCTTCTTCAAGCCGTCTAACTCTGCGGCTGCAAGGCGTTGGAGAAAGACCAATACGATCAGCGAGCTCCAGGTTCGATATCCGCCCCTCGTTTGCGAGCACGGCGATGATCTTCCTGTCAGTGGGATCGAGCTGTGTCGTAGTCATATTCACTCAAAGGTCCGGCTGTTTTAGGCAATATACGCACCATTTCACCATGAAAGGACACAATTAACAAGGATTCACTCTTGTGCCTGGCTTACTCTGGTCAAGACATTTTTTTTCGGAGTTGCGCATGCTTTTTGACCACCCTGAGTTCGATGCCCATGAGCAGATCATCTTCTGCAACGATCCTGCGGTTGGGCTGAGAGGCATCATTGCTCTGCATTCCACGGTTTTGGGGCCCGCTGCCGGTGGCTGCCGGATGCACCCATACGCATCGGACGCCGAGGCGCTGACGGATGTGCTGCGGCTTTCTAAAGGAATGACCTACAAGAATTCCGTTGCACGCCTTCCGTTGGGAGGCGGAAAATGCGTGATTATCGCCGACCCCAGCGACCCCAGGAAACCCCAATTGCTGCGGGCAATGGCAGCTCACGTGCAATCCCTGGCGGGGCGCTACTGGACTGCAATTGACATTGGCGTTGGACCTGAGGATGCGGATATCCTGGCGGAACGATGCGATTACATCTTCGCTCGCGCTTCACAATACGAACCCGGATTCAATCCATCTGCCTTTACCGCGCTCGGCGGTTTCATGGGCATCAAGGCCGTCGCGGAGGCGTCTCTGGGGCGCAACGATCTGGAGGGTCTGCGAGTAGGCGTCCAGGGGCTGGGAGCCACCGGTTATGCCCTGTCGGAACATCTGCACAAAGCGGGCGCCGAGCTAATTGTAGCCGATGTGCGCGCAGATGCCGTCGCACGCGTGGTGTCCGACTTCGGTGCGACTGCGACGGAGCCCGACCGCATCCATGCCGCCGATGTTGATGTGTTCGCCCCTTGTGCGCTTGGTGCCGGCCTCAACGACCAAACCATCCCGGAGATCCGGGCGAAAGCGGTTTGCGGTCTTGCCAACAACCAACTGGCCGAGGATCGCCATTGCGAGATGCTGCGCCAGGCGGGCATCGCCTATGTGCCTGATTACGTCGTCAATGCCGGTGGGGTGATGGGCGCCTCGACCATGATCTTTGCTGAGCCGTCGCGGGAGACCTCGATCAGGCAGATCGAAGCGCTGCAGGGCACGATCGTGGAAATCCTCAGACGCGCAGAGGCTGAAGGCCGCCCCAGTTCCGAAATCGCGGATGCGATGGCGCTTGAACGTATTGCGCACGCGGGAGGTTAGAGATGGTGGCCTATGTGATCGCCCGTATGACCGTTCATGACGCAGAGAAACTGCGCGAATATGCCAACCTCGCCGCTCCGCATACGGCCCGCTTTGGCGGGAAATACCTGGCGCGTGGCGGCGAACTCACAAACCTCGAGGGCACGACCTGCAATGATCGGGTGGTGATCGCGGAATTCCCCGACAGGGAGGCCGCTGTCGCGCTGTTCTCCGATCCCGGGTATCGCGAAGTCGCCAAAATCCGCGAAGCGGCTGCAACCACAAGAATGCTGACGGTGATCGATGGTGTCGATTACACGGATCTGCCCGATGCGGGCGTCTGAAGAAGGAACGGACCATGCCAGCCTATGTTGTTTCGATGATGTCGATCCACGATGCCGAGACGTACAAGAAATACACCGACCGCACCCCGCCCGTCGTCAAGAAACACGGCGGCAGGTTCCTGACCCGCGGTGAGGCACTCACCTGCATCGAAGGCCAGAATTATGACGGGCGTCTGGTGATCCTCGAGTTCCCCTCCAAGGCCAATGTGGAGGCGTGGTTCAACGATCCGGACTACCAGGAGGCAATGGTCTTTCGCCACGCCGCCTCGACCATGAACTACCTGTTGTTGCAGGAAGGCGGGGAGAATACAGAAAACCCCGACCCGAAACTGTAGTCGCCCGAGGTCCGTTGGGCAGTCTGGCGGGCATTCGGTAATCGGCAGATTTACCCTCAAAGCCTCCTTTGCATCCTTACGATGACGACTTGGACAGAGCGTCTTGTCATGTTTGCCGAGAGTTAGCAGCAACGCCAAGCTCAGAGAGCCAAACTAACGCGCTTGTTCTCGTGATTAATGGGTCTAATGCTGCTTGCTAACGCAACGTTTTGGCTTAGGGATTGTTACACGCGGAGAAATTGTAAAAATCGAAGATGGCGATATGCTAACAATTGGGACGTAAGGGGGCAGGTCCATTGGTAGTGGTGGAGCGTAATAAGCTTAAGCTTTGCCTGCTTTCAGATTGGAAAGTAGAGTCCGATTCCTCACACATTGATCTTCGAGGCCAAAAACGGCGGGCCTTGCTTGCCTATCTAGCGCTGAAGGACGGTCGCCCGTCCCATCGCGATGACTTATCGGAACTTTTCTGGCCTTCAGTCGAACCAGCGAAGGCACGCGCCTCGCTTCGGCAGGCTCTCACGAATCTGCGCAAGGTTTTGGGACCTGAAATAGTGAAAACCGATGGCGAGTTGGTTTCCGTTGAATGCGACTTAGTGACGAATGATGTAGAGGAACTCGTCAAGGCGCTACGTGGGTCGGATCCCAAAGGGAATATCGAGCTGGCGGAACTAGGCGGTGTAACCGGATTGCTGCGCGCGTTTGATGGGATAAGCCCAGCGTTGGACGACTGGCTTCAAGAAACCCGCACGCGCCTGATGGACCGCATTCTCGACGCTGCAGCGCAACGTTTGCAGGATCCGTCCATATCGGCCGAGGCGAGGTTGAGCTTGGCCCGCGCGACACTTGAGCTGGATACGCTAAATGAAATCGCAATACGCGCGCAGATTAAAGCCCTGGCAGACCTGAATGACAATGCCGCCGCGTTAAAGGTTTACCACGGCTTTTTTGAACGTATCGAGGAAGAGCTTGCGGTTGAGCCATCCATCGAGACGCAGGAGCTAGCAGTTCGGATAAAGTTACAGCCCCCTGTTGGGCAGACTGCACCCTCGTCCGCGGCGTCGGCCTCTGTGCGTCCTGTAACCCTGGTCGCGATTATGCCTTTCGAACGACTCGGCAGGACTGGAATTCCCGACTACATCATCTTGGGAATTCTAGATCAGATTACGTGCAAGATGGCGAGCTATCGCGCTCCTGCGGTGATTTCATCGAACAGTACGCGGCAGTTCTTAGGGCACAGCTTGAACCCGGTCGAGATCGCGCAACAACTGGATGCGCGTTATGTCGTTACAGGTTCAATCAGTGGGAATGCCTCGTCATATGTCCTTTCGATACAACTCTGTGATGGTGCCAACGGAAGAGTGCATTGGGCAAAGAGCATGCCTCTCAGTGGGGCAGAGGCAATAAACCAGAGTCTCTCATTAGCTGAAGAGATTGCGCGTGCGATCGAGCCGTCGTTAAACCTTGCAGAGTTGGAGCGCGCGCGTGAGATTCCACATGATACGCTCGAACCCCATCACCTGGTGCTTCAGGCAAAGGATCGCATGTTTCGCCTTACACAGGACGAATTTGCCAAGGCGCGGTTACTGCTTGATCAGGCGCTTGAAATGGGCGTCAATTTCGCGCCGGCCTTTGCACTCTCAGCGGAGTGGTATGCCATCAACCTGTGGCAAGGTTGGTCGCAGAAAAACCAGGAGGAGAGTTCAAAACTCATCGAGCATGCCCGACGAGCGATGCTGCATTCGCCGGGAGATGGCCGCGCTTTGGCACAGTGGGGGCACTACAAGATCTCGCTGGAGCGCGATTTCGAAGGGGCGCTCGCGCTGTTGGAGAAGGCACAACAACTCGCGCCATCAGATTCTGAAACATTGATTTGGACGGTTCCCACACTGGCTCATAGCGGGCAAGTAACACACGCACTGCGAAACGGAACAGAAGCGCTCCGCCTCTCGCCATTTGATCCATTCCAGTTCCGCAATGAGCACTTTCTGTCGCTGGCGCATTACGCCAATGATGACCACGAGGAAGCCGCGCGCTTGGGTTTGGCTTGCTATTCCAAAGTCCCCGCCTATGGATCGAATCTTAGGGTAACGATTGCCGCCTTGCAGGCCGCCGGTCGCAAAGGTGAGGCTGCCAAACTCGCCAAGCACCACGCCCGAATCGAGCCAAACTATTCGCTCGCGCTCGTCCGCAACCGAATGGGTTTTAGAGATCCGGCCACCCAGGATGTTTACGTTTCACGCCTTCTAAAGGCAGGGGTCGCAGCCTAGGCCTTTTGACGCCCGTTTGACGGCGTTCTGCTGAATAAGCTCTGCAAATCTGACAAAGGGGTAAAATACTATGTTCATCCTACCAGGCAGCCATGGCAATTCGCATGGGAATTCTCACGGCAATTCACACGGAAACTCACATGGCAATAGCGGGTTGGCGATGGCCCCTGCAGGCGGGATCGCTCTGCCTGTGTCGCTGCCGATCCATTTTGGGTCGGGCGAACTGCATCCCATCGACCCAGGCCCGTTCAAGGAAACCGAGGTCCACCCTGATCTCTGGATCTTGACAAGACTGCCCGAGCTGTTGCCCACCGTCATGCCCGATACAAGCTCTTCTGGCTCGGATCGCGACGCGCTTGAGGCGATCATGACAAGCAAACCCGTAGAGGAAGACTTGGAAAGAGCTTTGAATGCGCGCGACGCTAACCTGGCGACTTTTGGCGCTGAGGCTGCGGACCAATCCGGAGATTTCAAGCACTATTTCTATGCGCTACTCTCGCTAAACCCCCGCGATCATGTGAATACGATGCGCCTGATCTCCCTGGTCTATGCTGCAGCCGGCGTTGTCGGAATGGCCTGGAAGCTGGAATTCAAGCGCGCGCGCCCCGCGCAGGTCTGGCCGGGCATGTTTCCCGCGCTGCCGACCCCGCCGCACCCATCTTTCCCAAGCAACCATGCTGTGCAGGGCCATACGGTGGCCTTTGTCCTCACCAGAGTCATGCAAACCGCCGGACACCCGAACGCCGAAGCTTATCTAAATGAACTTGCACTGCGCATCGCATTGAACCGGGAATATGTTGGTATCCACTTTGCAACTGATACTGAAGGGGGCGTGATGATCGCTCAAAAACTGGCTGACAAGCTGGGCCTTAACACAATGGTTGCCGCGCTAATTGACGCTGCCGCAGCGGAGCTGTCGACCGCGAAAGAGGTCTAATGAGATGTCCAATCGAAACATCGCAATCGGTGGGGGAGTTCCCGCCGACTGGAACCCACGACTGGGGATAGCGCTCGGGGAGCGCGCCGAGAAGGGGACCTTCCTACGATCTAGAGAAGAGAGCTTCATTGTTTCCGCGTTAGCGGAGAAGTTTTCAGATCGGTTTCTGTTGCCGCAAACGGCGGATGGCGATTCCGTTGATCTTGTGGCACCGGCGAGCGAGTTGTCCGATTGGGAAGTCCGCGACCAAGGACGGAGGGCGACCTGCACGGCCTTCGCAGTGGCAGCAATGGAAGAGCTGTGGCGCTTTGCCTTCGGAGGTGAGTCCACGCTCCCCGACTTGTCGGAGGAATTTCTCTACTACAAGTCGCGGAACAAGGGTTTTTGTGAGGTCGGCATACATCTCCCGCAGGGAGAAGTCGACGCCCTGACGCGCTCTGGCGCTACTTTCCTGAAACAGGCCAAGGTGGCGCTGGAAGAATTCGGAGTCAGCCTCGAGCATGAGGCACCCTACAAAAGAAGAGCGCAGGTAAACGGACGCATAGAACCCGTAACAAACGCGGTATCAAGTGCTGCCAGGCGCAAGCCCTCCACCGCATTTGTTCACAATATTGTAGATTCCAGCAATGGCGCCACCGTGGGTGTGTCTCGAGCCTGGGAAACACCACTTAGCACCGACACGAGGGTATCGGACATCATCCGCGACGCGATCAGTGAAGACCTGGCGGTGGCTGCAGGCTTCGCGGTGTTGAATGGGCCAGGACGGGGCGCCTGGTTAGGGGCAACGCCGTTTCTTACTGGGCATGTCAAGTACCCTAATGATACGGTTGCAGCGGGCCTGTCACCTATCGGGGGGCACGCGGTCTGTATGGTAGGCTTTGTTGCAGAAAATACTGATGAAGCGGCCACTCCAACCAATCCTGGTTGGTTCATCTTTCGAAATTCGCTTGGCCCGTACCGCTTTGCTAGAGATGCCAAAATCACCGCGAGGCCGCCGGCATCACCCCTGCCCGGCTATGGCTTGATTTCGGCTGCAGACGTGGATCGCTACTGCTGGGAGTATTTATACCGTGAGCAGCCTCTCTGAGTTTGGGCGCTGGTCTTGGAGTTGTTCTTCCACGAGTGCGAACGCACCGATGTTGCGAAGGAGAGGTTGCCAGGCGTTCTTACCCAACTAATTGCCCCAAAAATTAGCCAATGGGCTTCAGCTAACTGACGGTCGATTGGGCCACTTCGTCTCTGCTTTTCGCGGTCAAGACCGGAACGAAGCATACGCTGCCCTGTCATGACTGCCGAGAGTTCGCAGCAACGACACCCAAGCCGTGCAGCCTTCGTCGATGGCTGACAGGCGGAAGAATTCGTTGGGGGCGTGGAAATCCTCGTCTGCCGTCGAGAAGGACAGCATGACCGTGTCGAGGCCCGAGGCATGCTTGATGATGTCCGTCAGTGGCAGAGTGCTGCCTGTGCGCACATGGACGGGTTTGCGGCCGAGTGCAGTTTCGATTGCCTGTTCGGCGGCCACCAGCAGCGGGTGTCCGGCCGGGACCGTGTAGGCCGAGCAGCCGGTCTGTTCGAGCTTGAGGGCGAGTGTTGCGCCGGCAGGGCAATGGGTGCGCAGATGGGCTTCAAGCACCCGGTTAAGGTGCTCGGCGGTCTGGCCAGGGGCCAGCCGCATGGTGAGCTTGGCGAATGCCTCGTGAGGGGTGACGGTCTTGGAGCCTGCTCCCGTATAGCCGCCCCACATGCCATTGATCTCGAGCGTTGGCCGGTACCACAGACGCTCCAGCGTCGTGTAGCCGGGTTCGCCATGGGCATGGCCACCAATGCCGTCGAGGAAATCCGCCTCGCTGAACGCAATGCGCGCCAGGCGTTTCCGTTCATCCTCGCTCAGCGGCAACACCTGATCGTAGAAGCCTTCGACGGCGATCTGTCCGTCCGGGCGGTGCAGGGTCGCCAGCAACTCGGCCATGTCATGCAGTGCGTTTCGCACTGCGCCGCCATATCGCCCCGAGTGTAGGTCCTTCGCGGCGGTGGTGAGCGAAAACTCGCACCGCAGGCTGCCGCGTGATCCGGTGTTGATGCTGGCCAGATCGGCGCGCCAGCGCGCTCCATCGGCCGAGATCACGGCGTCCGCCGTCAACCGGTCGCGATGCTTGGAAAAAAGGGCCGGCAGGGTGGCGCTGCCGATTTCCTCTTCGCCCTCCAGCAGAATGCGTATGTTGACCGGGAGGCGCCCTTCGACGGCGAGAAACGCGAACAGGGTTTCCAGCGCGATCGAAAACGGTCCCTTGTCGTCGGAAACGCCGCGGCCATAGAGCCGGTCGTCGCGAATGTCCGGTTTGAACGCGGGGCTGTGCCACCTGTCCTCGGGGTCCGGTGGCTGCACGTCATAGTGACCGTAGACAAGAAAGGTCGGTGCATCGCCCGCTTCTAGCCATTGCGCGTAGACGGCCGGGTGGCCACCCGCCGCCAGTTCCTGCACGGCCGAGAAGCCGGCTGCCCGAAGGCGGTCCATCAACAACGCGCGAGTTTGCGCCATGGGTTCAAGATAGGCCGCGTCCGTGCTGACCGACGGGATCGCGACGAGCTGCTTGAGCCTGTCGATGAAGCCGCTCCGGTCTGCCTGCAAATGCGCCAGGACGGGATCGTTCACGCGCGGCCACCATCGACCGAGAGGACTTGGCCGCTGATCCAAGACGCCTGTTCGGAGGCCAGGAAGAGGGTGGCGGCGGCGATATCCTCGGGCGTGCCCAGCCGGCGCGTGTGAATGCTCTGCAGGAGCCGCGCCTGACCATCCTCACCCATGGCCTGCCACTGTTTCTCGGTGGTCGGATTGGAGCGCACGAAGCCCGGCGCAACCGCATTGACGGTGATGCCCTTGGGCCCGAGTTCAAGCGCCAGCTGCCGCACAAGCCCAACCAGCGCATGCTTTGCGGCGGTATAGGCCTGAATGCCCGTGAGCGATGGCCGCAGCCCGGCGCCGGATGCAATGGCGACGAAGCGTCCATAACCTCGTTCAGTCATCGCCGGGGAAACGGCCTGCGCCAGCCAGAACGCCGCGTCCACGTTGGCTTCGAAGATCGTTCGCCAGTCGGTTTCGGAAATCGCCTCCAGCGGGCGCCCGGCCTGCCCGCGGGTGCCGCCCGCCGCGTGGACCACGATGTCGGGTAAGCCGGTTTGCTCGGCCAGGTCGCTCACCAGACCTTGGGCAGCCTCTTGATCGCCGATGTCTGCCACCTGGCTCGTGGCGTTCAATGTGTCGGCCGTTCTCGCCAGGCCATCCGCGTCGATATCCGTCAGAAGAACGGTGGCGCCAGCGTCTTTCAGGGCCCCCGCTATGGCGCGTCCGATCCCTTGCGCTGCGCCTGTGACGAGCGCGGTTCTGCCGGTGAAGTCTAGCCGCATCGCCGCATCAGCTCGTTCAGCGTGTCTTCGGATTGGTCTCGGCGGCCCGCTTCAATGTCGTGGATCAGGTCGACGACCGCGTGCAATGCCGGAGTTGGCAGGCCCAGCGCATCTCCCATCTCGGCGATCACTCCGATCTGCTCGTCGACTTCCGTTTTGCGCTTGCGCACGGCGAGATCGCGCCAGATGCCGGTGTGCGTCTTGGCGGTTGCGCGGGTGAAACCGACAAGCTTCTCGATTGAGGCGTCAGCTTGCGCATCGCTCGCGCCCGGCGCGAATGCGTCCGGTTCAAAGCCGTTGAAGCCCCGGGGCGATACGCCTTTGGCTGCGGCGACGGCCATGACCTCGCGGCCGAGCGCGCGCCAGGCCGGTCGGCGCTCGGGATCGGCGAAGTTGTCGGCCATGGAGTCCATCGTCAAAGCCGTGCCGAACAGCATGGCGCCGTAGCCGAGCTTGCCCCAGAGCCACGACCATATGTCGTCCGTCAGCTGGGCGTCGGGATCGAACACCTGCATCAGCGCATGCATTTCTTGCGTGCGCGGCCTGATCACGCCATCGATTTCACCAATGGCAATAGCGCCGCGATTGCCGAACAGGATTTCGCCCGGGCCGAGCCAGTCAGCGGCAAAATTGACAAAGGCGCCCATGGTCCGCTGCTCGCCGACGACTTCGGCGATGGCAATTTCATTGAGACCGTTCTGGGCCGACAGCACAAAGCCATCCTCGGCCAGATGCGGCTTGAGTTGCTGGACGGCCTGTTTCGTGTGTTGCGCTTTCACGGCCAGGACGATCCGGCTGAAGGTCCCGGTCAGCGCATCCGGCGTGGTGGCCGGCACAAGCTGGCGAAATTCCTCGACCGGGCCGGTGATGTTGACGCCATCCCGGGTGCAACGCGCCGCGTGCTCGGCAACCACATCCACCATGAGAATGTCTTCGCCCGCGCGAGCCCAGTAGGCGCCAAGCGTGCCGCCGATCGCGCCGGCGCCCCAGATCAGGATCGGTTCGGCCATGGACCTTCCAACGCTTCTTGCACTTCGGAGACGCCGACCGACCACAGCGCCAGCATGGCATCGTCATCCTTCTGATAGTCGCCGCCGAAAGCTCCGTCGCCAAGCAACGCGCGTGTCGCATCAGGCGGAGATGCCTTGGTCAGTGCCATATCGGGCGGAGGTTTGGGTGTGTTCGGCTTCGGCGCCGGCGCGTGCGCCAGCCGCGTCCAGGGGAAATTTTCCATCCAGTTGGCGTGACTTCCCGACGGGTCGATTTCCAGCGCCTTGGCCATGGTTTTAGGGGCGCTCCACCAGTTGTGAAACTTGATGGAGAGGTGCGGATAGTCGATCAGCAGTTCGTTGGCCACGGCGCCGGCAGGCTGGTTGCCGCCATGACCGTTGACGATCAGGATCCGGCGAAAGCCGGTGCGCTCAATGGAGGCAACAACATCACGAATGACCGCCGTCAGTGTCTCGACCCGCAGCGTTACCGTGCCCGGATAGGCCGCAAAATAGGGCGCCAGTCCGAAGGGCATTACCGGGTAGACCGGCACGCCAAGGGGCTGCGCGGCCTCCGTTGCCACCCGCTCCGCCAGGATGGAATCGACGCTGAGCGACAGTTGCGCGTGCTGCTCGGTGGAGCCGATTGGCAGAATGCAGCGATCGTCGAGCGCCACCTGCTTTTCCACATCCATCCAGTTCATCTCGCTGATGCGCATCGGGTCGTTGCTTTCCTCGTGATTGTCGGTTTGGAGTGAATTCTCAGGCGGTCTCGACCGGTCTTCGGGCAGTTTCCAGGCGCGTGGGCCAGGCGGGAGAGGCCATCACCATCTTGGCCATGAGCTGTGACAGGGTCTCGCGCTCGTCCTCGCTCAGGGCGTCGAGCATCATGTGTTCATAGTCGACGAAACGGGGCTGCGACTCCTGGAACAGGTCGCGGCCCTGTTCGGTCAGCCGCAACAGCTGGCAGCGACGGTCGGCGGTATCGGTGCTGCGCACGACATAGCCGGCGGAGACGAGCTTGTGGATCGCACGGCTCAGCGTGTTTTGCGGGAAACCGGAAGACATCGCGATATCGCGCGCCAGGGACCCATCCTTCAGGCCGAGTGAATAGATGACAACATATTCAGGCCGTGAGAGGCCGTAGGTCTTTTCCACCCAGTCATAGAGCGGAACGTTGTAGCGCAAGGCCAGATAGTTCAGTCGATAGGTCAGCCAGCAGGGATTGTTCCACAGCTTGACTGAGGTCATCTCGTCGATGCCGGTCGGCTTGGCCTTTGAGGCCTCTGCGCGGCGCTCGCCGGGTCCCTTTCCCGCCGAACCGTTTTCCTCTTGTCCCCGCTCCTGCCAATCCATTGCCGAACCTGTTGCCGATTTTTTCAACTTGACGCCTGCAGGATGGACCATCATTGTGGATGAAACAAGTTCCAATTGGAAATTTCCAAATTGGAACTAATTTCCAAACGGTGGGTCGGTTTGTCGTGATCCATCGACTTGGGCGGTGCGGGCCGCTTGAAGCCCATACTGTGAACAAGGGAAGAAAAAGAGGAGCGAACAGACGATGAAGAGGTACGCAGCAATAGGCCTGTTGACCGCGGCGCTTGGCTTTTCGGCCACGCTGGCGGTGGCGCAGGAACTGACCGTCGGCGTGCGCGGCGGTCCGGAAAGCATGGATCCGCATTTTTCCGCACTCGGACCGCAGGCCGATGCGGTCAAACATATTTTTGATCCGCTGGTGTGGACCGGTGACGACCTTCAGCTCGAGCCGGGTCTGGCCGTCTCCTGGGAGCCGCTGGACGAGGACACGTGGCAGTTCAAGCTGCGCGAAGGCGTCAAGTTCCATGACGGTTCGGACTTCACTGCCGAGGATGTCAAATTCTCGATCGAGCGCATTCCGAATGTGACCGGCCCGACCACCACGGAAATATACGTCCGGCGCGTCGCCGACGTTGAAATCGTCGACGATCACACCCTGAACATCCACACCAACGGACCGGCGGCGACCCTGCCGTTCGATTTCGTGCGCCTGTTCATCGTTTCCGCCGATGCGGCAAAGGATTATTCCACGTCCGAAACCTCCGCAGAAGGCTTCAACTCTGGCAAGGCAACGATCGGCACCGGCCCGTTCAAATACGTTTCCTGGTCGCCCCAGGCCGATCTGGTCCTGGAGCGCTTTGACGATTACTGGCGCGGTCCGGCGCCGTGGGAAAAGGTCACGCGCCGCGAAATGGGCGATGATTCCTCCCGACTGGCCGCACTGAAGGCCGGCGATGTCGACGTCATCAACTACGTGTCTTCAGCCGACTATCTGGCGCTCGGAAACGACCCTGACATTTCGACCTTCATCGGCGATTCCGTCTACGTGATGAACCTGCAGCTCGATCAGCGTGAGCAGACGCCGAAGGTCCGGGCCAAGGGCGGCGGCGCGCTGGACAAGAACCCGCTGCGCGACCCGAAGGTTCGTGAAGCGATCGATCTGGCCATCGACCGCGAAACCATGGTCGAGATCGTTCTGGAAGGTCTCGGCAACCCGGCAAACCAGATGATGCCGGCCGGCTTCTTCGGCTCTTCCGAAGAAATCCCGATGCCCGTTTACGATCCCGACAAGTCCAAGGCGCTGCTGGCCGAAGCCGGATATCCGGACGGTTTCGAGATCGACCTCTACTGCACCAATGACCGGCTGCCCGGTGACGGCGCAATCTGCGAAGCGCTGGGTCAGATGTTCACCCAGGTGGGCATCGACACCAACGTCAACGCCATCTCACGCACGGTCTATTTCCCGGCGCAGGCCCGCAAGGAATATTCGGTGTTCATGAATGGCTGGGGCACGCTGACGGGCGAGGCCTCCTACACCCTCGGTGCGCTGGCGCATTCGCCGAACGAAGAGTTGAAGCTCGGCGCCTTCAACCGCATCGAATACAAGAATGACGAAGTCGATGCGCTGCTTCAGGACGCAGTTCAGGAGTTGGATGCCGACCGTCGTCGCGGCCTGTTCGAGGATGCTATGGAAGCGACGGTTGCCGATCGCGCCTACATTTCCATCGTCGTTCTTCAGACGGTCTGGGCAGGCGACAAGGACAAGGTTGTCGTCACGCCGCGCGCCGATGAAGAGACGCTGGCCTACTTCATCAAGCCGGCCGAATAGGTCCGACTGAAAACACTGAAGTGCCGCGGTGTTTCTGCCGCGGCGCTTCACTATCCGGCAACGGGTTTTCCAGGCGATCATGGCAAGTTTCGTACTGCAGCGGATCCTTCAGGGCATCGTGATCATGATTGTCATGTCGGTGATCGTCTTCGCCGGCGTCTATGCCATCGGCAATCCGATGGACGTGCTCATTCCGCCCGAGGCGACGCAAGATGTGCGCGAGCGAACCATCGCCCGCTTCGGTCTCGACCGGCCCCTGTGGGAGCAGTATTTCTACTACATGCGCAACCTGTTTCAGGGCGACCTGGGGCAGTCCTACATTTTCAACGAGCCTGTTTTGAAGTTGATTGCGAGCCGCATGCCGGCGACGCTGGAACTGGTTCTGACCGCCGTCCTCGGCGCGACGCTGATCGGCATCCCGCTCGGCATCTATGCCGGCTATCGCCCGGAAAGCCCGTTTTCACGCACCGTCATGGCGGTTTCCATCCTGGGCTTTTCGGTGCCGACTTTCTGGGTCGGCCTGATCCTCATCTTGACCTTTGCCGTGTCGCTCGGCTGGCTGCCATCCGGCGGGCGCGGCGATACGGTGGAGATTTTCGGAATCGGCTGGAGCATCTTCACGCTCGACGGCTGGTCTCACCTGATCCTGCCGGCCACCAATCTGGCGCTGTTCAAACTGGCCATCATGATCCGATTGGCGCGCGCCGGAACCCGGGAGATCATGCTGGGTGACACGGTGAAATTTGCTCGCGCCGCCGGCCTGTCGGAGTGGGTAATCCTGCGCAGCCATGTGCTCAAGCTCATCTCGATCCCGATCGTCACCGTGTTCGGCCTGGAGCTCGCGTCCACGCTCGCCTTTGCCGTGGTGACGGAAACGATCTTCTCCTGGCCCGGCGTCGGCAAGCTGATCATCGATTCGATCCGCAATCTCGACCGCCCCGTCATGGTGGCCTACCTGATCCTCACCGCGGGTCTGTTCGTGACGATCAACCTGCTCGTCGATGTCGCCTATGCGGTTCTGGACCCGCGATTGCGACGGGGGCGTGCCCAATGAGCGACCGCGCCATCTCTCCCTGGCGGAATTTCCGGGACCGCTTTGTCGAGGACAAGATCGCCGTCGTGGCGCTGGTCGTCGTTGCGGTCGTCGCCGTGCTGGCGTTGCTGGCCCCCTGGATTGCCCCGCAGGATCCGTACGATCTGGCCAATCTGTCGCTGCGCGACTCCCGCCGACCGCCGGGTTTCGTCGGCTCCGGCGGCTATTCCCACTGGCTGGGCACCGACGCCCAGGGGCGTGACCTCTGGTCGGCCATCCTCTACGGTCTGCGCGTCTCGATCCAAATCGGCATCTTCGCCGGCGCCATTGCGCTGGTCATCGGCACGACGGTGGGCATTGTCGCGGCCTATACCCGTGGCCTGGTCGAAACGGTGCTGATGCGCATCATCGATCTTCAGCTTTCGTTTCCACCGATCCTGCTGGCTCTGGTGCTGGTCGCGATCCTCGGTCAGGGGAAGGCACAGCTGATAGCCGCCCTTGTGGCGGCGCAGTACGCCTATTTTGCCCGTACCGCCTACGGTGCAGCCTCGGCTGAACGGTCCAAGGACTATGTCGAGGCCGCCATGGCAACGCCATTGTCGAACATGCGCATCGTTTTCCGGCACATCCTGCCGAACTGCCTGCCGGCGCTGATCGTCGTGGCGACGGTGCAGGTCGCCTATGCGATCGCGCTCGAGGCGACCCTGTCCTTCCTGGGGCTCGGCCTGCCGGTGACTGAACCGTCTCTCGGAATGCTCATATCCAACGGCGTCAAATACATGATGAGCGGCCGTTATTGGATATCCGTCTATCCCGGCATCGCGCTGATTATCCTGATCGTGGCCATCAATTTGGTCGGTGATCACGTCCGTGACATTCTCAATCCGAGGCTGAACAAATGAAGGCCGCGACGGACCAGTCACCGATCCTCGAGGTCGATGGCCTGTGCACCCATTTCTTCACCCGTGCCGGCGTGGTGAAGGCGGTGGACGGCGTCAGCTTTGCCATCCAGCCGGGCGAGATCATCGGCTTGGTGGGCGAGTCCGGTTCCGGCAAATCGGTCACCGGGTTCTCGATGATCGGGCTGGTCGATCCGCCCGGTCGCATTGTCTCCGGTTCGGTCAAGCTCAACGGGCGGGAACTGGTCGGCCTCAGCCCGGGCGAGCTGCGCAAGATCCGCGGCGCGCGCATGGCGATGGTCTTTCAGGACCCGATGATGACGCTCAATCCTGTGCTGACGATCGGCCAGCAGATGCGCCTGGCGCTGCGCGCCCATGAGAAAGTGTCAGACAAGGCGGCCCGCGCCCGCGCTGCAGACACGCTCACTCGGGTCGGCATTCCCGATGCGGCGGCGCGGCTCGACGCCTATCCGCACGAGTTTTCCGGCGGCATGCGCCAGCGCGTGGCGATCGCCATAGCCCTGCTCCACGGCACCGAGGTGATCATCGCCGACGAGCCGACGACCGCGCTGGACGTCTCCATCCAGGCTCAGATCCTGACGGAAATGCGTGAGCTCGCGCGACAGTCGGGCACGGCGCTGATCTGGATCAGCCATGACCTGTCCACCGTGTCGACGCTGGCGAGCCGCATCCTGGTCATGTATGCCGGCCGGATCGTCGAAGAAGGGCCGATCGCCGAGGTGCTGAGCGCGCCGCGCCATCCCTATACGGCCGGATTGCTACGGTCGCTGCCCGCCATGGCGCAACCGGGTGCAGACCTGGAGCAGATCCCGGGCACGACGCCGTCGCTATTGAACCTGCCTGAAGGCTGCCCCTTCATGCCGCGCTGCGACCGGGCCGATGCGGCCTGCCGCACGGAACCGTCGATGCAGCGCGCCGGCTTGCGCGGCCATCGCTGCCATCATCCGCTTGAAGAGGTCACGCCGGCATGACCGAGGCTTTCATCTCCGTCAATGATGTGCGCAAGCGCTTCGCCCCGACCATTTCACTGGCCGACCGTATGCTGGAAAAAGTCGGCGTCGCGGTCGACCGCCGTTTCGTTCGCGCCGTCGACGGTGTCAGCCTTTCGCTGCAGCGGGGCGAGACACTTGGGCTGGTCGGCGAATCCGGCTGCGGCAAATCCACCCTGGGCCGCATCATCGCCGGCATCATTGCGCCGACATCGGGGTCAGTCGCCATCGACGGCGCACCGGTTCGCGAAAACGGTCGCAAGGCCGGCACCCGCGTGCAGACGATCTTCCAGGACCCGTTTGCCTCGCTCGATCCGCGCATGCGGGTGGGCGACATCATCGCCGAAGGCCCGCTTGCGCATCGCCTCACCGACCGGGCCGGCGAGCGGGCCTATGTGGCCGGCTATCTGGAACGGGCGGGCCTGGACCCGGGTCTCTCCAACCGGTTCCCGCATCAGTTCTCCGGCGGCCAACGCCAGCGCATTGCCATTGCCCGCGCGCTCGCCATGCAGCCGGATGTGCTGGTCTGCGATGAGCCGGTCGCCTCGCTCGACGTCTCGATCCAGGCGCAGATCGTCAACCTGTTCCTCAAGCTCAAGCGCGAGACCGCCATCACGCTGATCTTCATCTCGCATGATCTTTCAGTGGTGCGCCACATCTCGGACCGCGTGGCGATCATGTATCTGGGCCGCATCATCGAAGCGGGCCCGACGGAAGCAATCTACACCGACCCCCGGCATCCCTACACGCAGGGACTGCTGGAGAGCGTGCCGAAGCTGGTGATGGATGCCGATGCGCTGGTCGAACTGACGCCTATTTCAGGCGAGATCCCGTCGCCGCTGTCGCCGCCGAAGGGCTGCCATTTCAACCCGCGCTGCCCGCGCGCCGTGGACCGCTGCTATACGGACGATCCGGAATTGGAAAGCCTCGGGCCGGACCATGTGGCGGCCTGTCATCTGGCGACTTGAGCCTGTACCCTGGTGATGCGGTTTATCGAACCGCACGGGTGTATGTAGCGGTACCCATAAAGCTTCGAGAAGTTGTGCAGAGCGCCGCGCAGCATGCTCATCAATAGGCGCCCGTGGCTCGCGGGACGGATACAATGGAGTGTTCGCTCCCACGTCGGATTGAGAGCAAAAGCAATCGTTTGTTCGACACCTGTTACCGCCGCGCGACCTGCGACGCATCTCTGCTTGAGAGATCACAGGACACACAGCACTGCGCTGTCAAAACATCAGCAGAACTTATGAATCGATTATCAAATCGAAATTATTGCCGCACCTCATTCTCTATAAAGTGCTCCATGTGGAGTTCGCTCATGAGACGCAGAGCCCGCTTCGCGGTCACCGGCTCGGGTTCGGTGGCATTTTTCGGGAGGGGTGGCGGGACAATAAGGGACACCGGCAATGGACAGCCACGCCTTGGAGCCGCAATGGTCGCCTTCCGGGAACTCACCTCACGCAGAGCTTGATACCAGACATTTCCCCTGCGATCAGCGGCTGCAGATGCTCGACGAACATTTGAACGGGGGTGCTCTACCGTCCGAGCATCGTGTTGTGACCAGCCCCATCAGTGCCGACAACCCGAATGTGAATATCGGGGAATTGCTGGTCGGTGAGTGCTGCAACCTGCTTGTGATGAAATCAAGTGGCTATGAAATCACTTGCGTCGAACCCCCGCGAATGGATACCCGAGCCGACTTCATCAATGTTGCGATGATCCGCGAGGGATCCGTCGAAATAGACAACAAGATATGTAGCGAGAAGCTTGGTCCAGGCGACATTTATATCAACGCAACGAACGCCTACCGACACACCATTTTGGATTCCGAGATCGTTCGCTTGATGTTTCCTTCCGGGTTGCTCGCCCGCTCAAGTCGCCTTGGCGAGTATTTTGCAGTGCGCAAAAGCGAACCCGTATCTCAGGTCCTGAAAGCTGCGATCTCGAGTTTGGAGGCCACCCGGCGCGAAGGCGGCCCCAACAGCAGGCTGGCAAGCCGGTTGGCCCTTGACCTGGCATCCAAGGTTTTTGAAGAACACATCAACCGTTCGGCGATCAGTGGTTACGACGTCGTTCGCGCACGTGCGCTCGAATACATTAACGACCATATCGCCAATCCCGAGCTCAACATCGACGAGATTGCGGCTTGCGCGGCTGCTTCTCGTTCAACCCTGTACAGAGCGTTTGAGAGTTTGGGTGGCATCAGAGGTTATATCACCTTCGTTCGAGTGGAGATGGCGCGCACAAAGATGGGTGTCGGCAAACTCAGTCGGGGTGACGTATCCAATATTGCATATGCCTGCGGGTTCTCTTCGCCCGAGCAATTCTCAAAGGCGTTCAAGGCGCGCCTTGGTGTCTCTCCCACCAGCCGGGTCTGATTGTCGTTGTAACAACGTAAGCTATTCGATGGTCGGGCTCTCTGGGCCAATCTGACTAATCGACTGGCTGTTATCAAAGTCACGGGCTGGCGGCCCGAGGCATTCGACCAAAGCTGTCGCGGAAGCGCCCCACACTCCGGGTGCAACCGGACACCCACGTCAGCTGCGCGGTCGCCCCATGAAATCCACTGTGACGTCGGGAATTGGGGCGCTAACTCCCTGAGAAGACGCGATTTTGTCGAATGAGACAGCACGGGTGCCGATTGAGACAGCTGATGGTTGTTGCCTCTCCATACCGCACGTAACTGAATGTCCGAAGGCGCTTCGTGAACCCTGCCGCTCTGGCGGTAAGCGGAGTGCCCACTCTTCTACGAGGGAATTGTGGGCAGCCTTCGGAGGACGAACAGCGCCGGATCGCCGCCGCGGATTGTCGTGCGGCCAGGTCCTTGGCTGTTCGGCGGCAGCAGAGGCGGTGCTCGCATGAAGACACGATCCCAGAAAAAAGGGTTAGCCCGATTTTACACCGAAAAGGGAGGCAATTTTGTCGTCCTGTTCGCATTGCTGGCCACAGTCATCTTTGGTGTTGCGGGCCTGGCCCTCGACTACGCCCGTGCGCTTAACCTGAAAATTCGCATCAATAATGCCCTCGATGCAGCGACCCTGGCGACCGCGCGTGCCGTCGCGGTCGGCGATGTCGCCCCGACCGAAGAAAAGGCCACCGATTATTTCAAGAGCATTTTTGCCGCCAATATGGAGCACGACAGTTTCAAGGAAAGTGTCTATGTTCTCAAAGACTTCGAGCTCGACAAAGACGAAGAAAGTATCTTCGCCGATGTGAGTGCGGTCCAGAATACAACCTTTCTTCGCGTTGCTTTCGGGAAGACAAGCCAGTCGGTCAGAAGCGTATCGAAAGCCAGTTTCAAGGTTGGCAACAGCGAGACAGCCATGGTCCTTGATGTGACCTCCTCGATGGGGAGTGGGCCCGGCAGCAGGTTGGACAATCTCAAGCAAGCGGCGAAGTTGGGGATATCAACCCTGCTTGCCGTCAACACTCAGTACCACACGCGCTCGCGTGTCAGCCTTGTTCCCTATTCCTACGGCGTCAATGCCGGCCCGCTTGCCGATTACGTTTTCCCGGATTACCTGGATGCGGAGAGCGACGCTCCGGTTTACGACCCGGACTACCTCAACAATTATGACGTCAAGACCCATCTGGAGTCCTACGGAGCCGAGTGTGCGAACCTCGGCACCAATGAAGATGGCCAGACCGAGTTCGAGTGCACCAACATTCCGTATGATTTCGTCGTAGAATCGAACGGCAAGAGCAAGGATGGCTGTGCCACGGACCGCAAGGAGCCTGCATCCGCCGGTTCGTCCTACCAATTCTCGGATGCCAATCCTTCATACGGGATGATCAGCCGCGATTCACGCCTTGGCGTCGACGATTGCCCCTCATCGGAATTGGTTCTTCTGAGCCGCGATGAGACGATGTTGAAGGACGCAGTCGATGATCTCTCGCAAAGCGGCTTTACGGCGGGCCATATCGGGTTGCAATGGGCCTGGTACACCATTTCCCACAACTGGGTCGACTACATCGCCGGTACTGATTCAGACCCGGGCGACCTGGCCACAGACGAGAAGCTGGCGAAATACATCATCCTGATGACGGACGGCATCTTCAACACGGCCTTTGCCGGCAATGATTACACATATACGTCCTATGACGTAGATACCGCCAACGACAACACTGTCGACCTCTGCGCTGCGATCAAGGCGCAGGGAATCAAGATTTTCACCATCGGATATATGACGCCGGGCTATGCGGAGATCTATCTGGAGAAATGCGCATCTCCTGACGAGGAAGGGATGGCCTACTTCTACAAGCCTGAGACGGCGCAGGATCTGATGGTAACCTACGAGACGATCGGCCGGCAGATCCAGCAGTTGAATCTGTCTCAATAAGCGCTGGACCGTTACGGCGGAATTGCTTCGGACAGGATCGGCTTGACTGCTGCCTTAGCCGGCCGCCAACACATCCACCTCGACAAGATATTGCGGATTGCCCAGCGCTTTCACCACGACCAGTGTCCAAGGTGGTTTGTGACCCACCACGATTTCCTTGTGAGCCTGCACATAGGCGCCAATCGGATCTTCCCCGACGATATAGGACGTGACCTTGATGATGTTTTCGATGCCGAAATTTTTTTGAGCCAGAATGGCGAGAACATTCTGCCAGGCTTGGATGGATTGTTCGTAGGCGTCCGCCGAGCAGGAGCCATCGGGTCGCTCACCAAGTTGCCCGGACAATGACAGCAATCCCAATCCCGCTGGAACAAAGAGGCCATGATTGTAGTGGCTGGCCGGCTTGGCAATGGAGTCTGGGTTTATGGGCTCAAACACGGTGTGTCCTTTCGCGCGACGGATGCTTGGTGTTGGGCGGGTGAGCGATCTCAGATGCAATGGAGAGAGCAAAGTGCCAAGGCTGAACATCTCGTTTCACAACGCGTCCTGGTGCTTCCCCGTCAGCCACCAGGTCTCTACGGAGCCCATACCCTTGACATCGACGGTACCGCGAGCCTCGAAGGTGTAATCGGCCGCCAGCTCGTCGCGGGCCGGGCCGGTGACGTGGATGCGTCCGGGTTCTCCATGGCTTTCCATTCTGCTGGCGGTGTTCACGGTTTCTCCCCAGACATCGTAAAATAGCTTGTTGTTGCCAATCACCCCTGCCACTGCAGTGCCGGCGTGCAGTCCTATGCGGACTTCCAGACCATCCGGGAGCTCGGTCGACAACGCGCGGGTGACCCGCAACACGTCCAGCGCCATGTCTGCAATGCTGTGGACTGGCTTTTCGATGGGGCTCGGCATCCCGGCAGCCACCATGTAGGCATCCCCAATGGTCTTGATTTTCTCAAGCCCATGTTTCTCGGTGAGCTCATCGTAACTCGAGAAAATCCGGTTAAGGAAGTCCACCACTTCCTCTGGCGGCAGGCTGGCCGCGCGTGGCGTGAAGTCGACAATGTCGGCAAAGAGTATGGCAACCTTTGGCAGCTTGTCGGCTATTGTCTGGTCCGGTTCGATCTTCAGCCGGGTGGCAATCTCTTCAGGCAAAAGATTGTAGAGGAGTGCCTCGGAGCGCGCATGTTCAGCCTCCAATGCATCTTCCGCCTGATCGGCACGAACAAATGCGAAATAGCCGATCAACGTAATCAATACGGCTGTGGACGTGATCGTGGAGGTGCTGATGAGGTTCAAGAACAATGGATCTCCGGCCGCGGGAAGTGCCGGTGAATTGAAATAGAACTCTGAGACGAGCATTCCGGAAACACCTATCAAGCCAGTTATCGTCACCAGAATCATTCGCTGCGGCCCAAGGGCCACCAACCAGACAAGCGGAATCAGAAAAAGGTAGATGTGCAAATTGCCGGCGGAACTTATCAGGAAACTCTGAAATGTGAGGCCGATTGTAGAGATTCCGGCGCCAAACAAAGCTGCAAGTGTCGTGTTGATATCAAACAAGAATGGCAGCAGGAAAAACACCAGGCAAAAGACAAGCGCGATCAGGCTTGTTGGCCAAAGTGACCAGTCGTAGAGAGTGCAAAGAACGGAGTATGCCAGCGCCGTCGCGAAGAAGAACACCATAACGCTGTTGAAAACGATTTGACGGCGTTGCTGGCGTTTCGGTTTGCTCTGCAAACCATATTTCAGATACCAATCCAGCCAGGTCGGTAAACGACGGCGGGTCGTTTTCATGTCTTCCCCCAATCAGATCGACCAAAAAACTCAGATCAAGCCGATACTAACCTGGACACACCTTTCAGACCCAATGTGCCGAGGTTATGGGCGTAACGCGTAACGGGAAATTCCCTGTCTTTGGTCTCCTGCTTCAACGACAGGAAGTCCACCTCTGCTGACGTTGCTCAATTGAGATCCTTGAGGAGACGGCCATGTTTTCCTGTCTCCTGAATCACCTCTTCAAAGGTTTCGATCCCTTTGTTTTCAAGCAGCGGAATCAGCTTCACCAGCGCTTCGGCCGTGGCGCGCGCATCTCCATGCGCCGTATGCCTCAGACTTTCGGGAATGGTGATGCCGAGGCGTTCGCACAGCGCATCAAGCGAATGCGTTTCGGTCACGCCAAAGACGACGGCTGACAAAAGCACTGTGTCGAGAATGGGATGGTTCCATTCGACGCCCATTTGCGCCTCGTGCCGACGCAGAAATCCCATGTCGAAGGGCGCGTTGTGGGCAACGATCACCGCATCGCGGCAAAAGGCATGGAAGGTTCTGCCTATGGTCTTGAAGTCGGGCGCATCGGCGACATCCGCATCCGTTATGCCATGGATTTTCGTGGAGGCGGACGGGATCGGACGGCCCGGATTGACGTAGCAATCCAGAAATTCCCCTTCCACGATCTGCCCGTTCAGGATCCGCACGGCACCGAGTTGGACCACGTCATCGGTCTTGGGGGACAGGCCCGTTGTTTCGGTATCGAAGGCTACAAAACAGGCGTCGCTCAGTCTCAACCTGCGGATTTCGTCAATGGTTTCCGAACTCAGCAGGTCGAAATCATAAACCAGCGGTCTTGGTCCAAGGGCATCGGTCGGCGCATCTGTCACGTCGATGATCAGCATGAAGCCGTCACTTTCCAGCGTCTTCAGACGGGCTGCGAGAACAATGGTGCCTGACTTGTCCTGAAGCTCGAACGGGACTTCCAAAAGGGTCTCCGAAAGTCTTTGCCTGGCGACTTTCACATTCTCCAACTCGAAATAATCATCCAGCGGCGCCTTGAGGCGGGGTGGGGCCACGGAGGAAAGAATGCCAGCGGCCTGCGCATCATACAAAACGATTTCGAAGGACGGATTGAGCAAGATCGTCGCCAGCGGTATTTCGGTCAGCAGCGCTGCCAGACGTTCTCTCTCCTGCTGCAGCTTTTCTGTCTCCTGTGCTACCCTGGCGGCCGTATCGAGCATCCAGTCGCTCAAGGATGTCGACATGGCATGAGCCGCGGGCGCCAGATCTCCCAGGTACCTTGCGGATTCCGCCGCCACTTCCCGGTCGACCCCGGAATGCGTGCGCAGGCGCATGTCGACTGCCAGCGTGTCGATGGGCTTGGCAACGTAGGTATCGAACAAATACCAGATGCCGGCGACCAATCCCGTATTCAGGAACAGAAACAAGACAAAGGCGGTTGCAAACGGCCCGCGAGGCGCATCTTCGGCTCTCAACCAGCCAAACCCCAAGGCACCCGCCGCAAGCACTATCGCACCGAATGCCAGGAGGCAGAAAAACAGGAATATGCGCAGGCGAAGACTGAAGCGCGTGAACATGTCAGGTTTTGCAAACCAGTTTCAGGATTGGATCATCGGTCGGCATTGCCTGCCAATCAGCGTTGGCAACCGAACCGTCATCAGAAAAATCAGCGCCATCGATTAGCAGTGCCGATTTCGAATTGGCGCAATCAAACAGGACCGGCGCCTGATTGACCGGCGACCACCGCCCGAAAAAATAGAGGTTCGCGAGCCTTTGATCGGGCAGCGCTTCGTTGCGACGCTGCGTAGCGGTGTCGACGGCGACGAAGCGTTTTGTGTAAGGCCAGAGCTTTGTCCATGGGCGGAAGAAGCTTTGTTCTTCCACCGTCGTTGCGACCTCAATACCCTGAGGAAGAGTGTCTTTTGTCCGATCAAACCACGTGTATTCATTGGAGATCGTCAGGGCGATCATGCCTAGGCCGGCGGCGACGGGAGTGAGCCACCTTGGCAACCGGTTGCCGAGAGTGCGGTTGATCAGCATCACGATTCCGGCACAGCCGATGCCGGCGACGATCGTGGCGATGAGTTCGACAAACATGGCCTTATCCCAGCATTCCCTTACCCGATCCGGCCGATGACTGCATTGTCTTGACCACGACGAAGGCATCCCGCAGATGGCTTCTTTCGAAATCGGACAAGTCGGAAGGGTCGAGATAGTTGTCCGGCTTTTTGCCGGTCTTCGCCTGGTTCATCTGGTGTTCCAGCCGCAGATCGGCGATCAGATCATAGGCATCCAGAAGATCGGCGCCGCCGGTTGGCGATACGATGGTCTCGGCTACCGCCGCTTCGATCCTCGCGCGGGTGTTGACCGATTCAAATCCCCCCAGCAATGCGTAGATGCGGCCAAGATCGACGATCGGCACCACGCCGTTGAGTTTGAGATCAAGCCGGTTGCGGTGTTCACCGGATCGGATCGTTGCAAGACCGCGCAACAGGCCTAGAGGCGGTTGGTGTTTCAGCGAATTGGAAATCATGTGCGCGGTAAAGATCGAGTTCTTTGCCGCTGCATCGAGCGTGTTCCTCTGCAGACCTGCAAAAAGGCTCTCGTCACCGCCGATCGGGCGCAGATCAAACATGACGGAGGCCAGCATTTGCGCCATTGGATTTGGCGTTGCTATCCAGCCTTCGAAATAGCCTCGCCACACATGGACGGGCTGGCACCATTGCGGGTTGGTTGCCATCATGTCGCCGGGGCAAAAATAGTAGCCACAGGCATCAAGGCCATCGCAAACAAACCTGGCCAGCCTGGCAAAATAGGACATATCCGCTTCGGCTGCCTCGTCTGACAGGATGAGGCAGTTGTCCTGATCCGAAACACCGGTTTGTTCCTGCCGCCCTTGCGAACCGCAAGCGAGCCACACATAGGGAACCGGAGGCGGCCCGAGCTCTTCTTCGGCCCAAGCCAAAAGACGGCGCGTCGCTGTGTCGGCGATATCGGTGATCAGCCGGGTGACCGTGTCGTGCCGGTTTCCCGCTCCGTGAAGTTGAACGAGCAATTGTGGGATTCTGGCGGTAATGGCGGCCATCGAAGCTATGTCCTCGGCCTTGGCAATCTGCCTCACCAGATCGGCCGAAGAGGTCGACTGAGCGCGGGTGAGATCGGTCTTGGTGACGATGCCGACCAGTTTCCCGCTCCGGGTAATCGGAATGTGGCCGATCCCGCGCTCCATCATCATGTGCAGTACATCCGTGCCGAGCGCTGAAGGTTCAAGCGTCACGGGATCAGGCGTCATGATCGTCGATATCGGCTGATCGATCGATGTCGCGGATGCAACCACGCGATTGCTCATATCGCGCACCGTAACAATGCCTTTCAGGCCATCTTGCTCGGTGATGCAGACGGAGGAGATTTTCCGATCCCGCATCATGCCTGCGGCAGTGTGAATGGAGATATCGGGCGCGCAGGTCACCGGGTCGGCTTTCATCAACCGGTCCACGGCATACGTGGTCAGATCCGTCGTTTGCGGTCGCGCCGCGTGTCGGCGGTTGAAGAAGCGGGCGAATTGCGGATGATCGTCGATGAGCGCAAAGAGCGTCTCTGACGGGATTACGATCAGTGAAGCGTCGGAAAGTGCGGTCGCCGCGCGGGTTGCGGCTTCACCGCGCATGAGGGCTCGCTCACCAAACGAATTGCGCGGTCCCAGCAGAGAAATCTGAGCACCGGACTCGTCCCTGATATCGACTTCGCCGGCGGCGATGACATAGATATTCCTGACGGTGTCACCGACATCGAAAACCGTCTCGCCGGCCAATGGCGCTTCATGCGAGCAGATCGAGGCCAGCTCCTGCAGATCGGCATCTGACAGGCTGTCATAGGGATGAACCGAGGCAAGAAACTGGTGCAGGGATTCTGACAGAGGCATGCTTCCAGCCTAACATGCAAACGCCGGTCTGGCGTTTGCGTTTTTTGGGAGAGGCATCGGGAAGGAGCCGCCGCCAAGTCTGCGGCGGCTCCTGTCGTTTTAGTGGTCGGCCGCTGCCGCGCCGGCGCCGCGTGGAACGCGAACGCTTTCGACCAGCGCCCTGATATCGTCCGGGATCTGCCTGGTCATGCCGGAGACGACATAGGCCACCACGAAGTTGACCAATGCGCCCACCGCACCGAACGAGGTCGACTTGATCGGTCCAAGCAGAGGAGCAGCGTCGGTAAAGCTGTTGGTGCCGGGGATGAAGAACCAACCCTTGTGCAAGAAGATGTAGACCAGGGTTACGACAAGACCCGCCAGCATCCCCGATACGGCACCCACATTGTTGATGCGGGTCGAGAAGATGCCCATCATCAAGGCGGGGAAGATTGACGCCGCCGCCAGTCCAAAGGCAAGCGCCACGGTCTGCGCTGCAAATCCTGGTGGATTGAGCCCCAATATCACGGCCACGACAATTGCCGCCGCCATCGAAATTCGTGCCGCCAGCAATTCCGATTTCTCCGACATTTGCGGTGTCAATTGACCCTTCAGGAGGTCATGACTGACGGCCGAGGAGATTGCCAGCAGAAGACCGGCCGCCGTGGATAGCGCCGCCGCAAGGCCGCCCGCAGCCACAAGACCGATGACCCAGCCGGGCAGGTTCGCGATCTCCGGATTGGCCAGAACGAGGATGTCACGGTTGAACTTGGTCAGCTCGTTGCCCAGCCATCCCTTTTCTTCGGCCTTGGCCTGAAGTTCTGCATTTTGGTCGTTGTAGTACTGGATCCGGCCATCCTCATTCTTGTCCTCCCAATCCAGGAGACCGGTTTTTTGCCAGGTGGACATCCAGGCATATTCAGGTGCGGTATCGATCTGCTGAACGGTAACGGCCGTGCCGTCGGTGCCGTTGGGCCACATCAGTTCGGAGATGTTCAGCCGTGCCATCGCGCCAACAGCGGGAGCGGTCAGGTAGAGCACGGCGATGAACACGAGGGTCCAACCGGCAGACCAGCGCGCATCGGATACTTTCGGCACCGTAAAGAAGCGCATGATGACATGCGGCAGGCCGGCGGTTCCAATCATGAGAGACAAGGTGAACAGAACCATATTGATGGTCGAGCCATGCGCGGCGGTGTATTCGGCAAAACCAAGATCGCGCACGACCTGGTCCAGTTTCACCAGGAGCGGCTCACCGGAGCTGGTGTCCCCGAACAGGCCGAGTGCGGGAATCGGGTTGCCCGTCAGTTGCAGCGAAATGAAGACCGCCGGGATGGTGTAAGCGGTGATCAGGACGCAGTACTGGGCAACCTGTGTGTAGGTGACGCCTTTCATGCCGCCGAAGACGGCGTAGGCAAACACGACACAGGCGCCGATCAGAAGGCCCCAGAAAGCATCGATTTCAAGAAAACGTCCGAAAGCGATCCCAACACCTTGCATCTGGCCGATCACATAGGTGATTGAAGCGACCAGCAGGCAGATCACGGCGACCATGCGCGCGGTCTTTGAATAGAACCGGTCGCCGATAAACTCCGAGACGGTGAACTTGCCGAACTTGCGCAGGTATGGAGCGAGCAGCAAGGCGAGCAGAACATAGCCGCCGGTCCAGCCCATCAAGAACGATGAATTGTCGTAGCCGGTGAATGCAATCAGGCCGGCCATGGAGATGAAGGACGCCGCGGACATCCAGTCGGCAGCGGTTGCCATCCCATTGGTGACCGGGTGAACGCCGCGACCGGCAGCGTAGAATTCAGATGTCGAGCCGGCTCGAGCCCAGACGGCGATGCCGATGTAAAGCGCAAAGGACGCGCCGACAAACAGCAGGTTGAGAGTAAACTGATCCATAATGATTATTCCTCATCCACGCCGTGTTCTTGATCGAGCTTGTTCATCCGCCATGCGTAGAAAAAGATCAGAATCAGAAAGACCAGAATCGAGCCCTGCTGGGCGAACCAGAAGCCCAGGTCCGTTCCGCCGACCTTGATGCCGCTGATGAGCGGACGCAGGATGATCGCGAATCCGAATGAGACCAGCGCCCAAATGAACAGGCAGATCCCGATGAGACGCAAATTGGATTGCCAATATGCGTTTTGTGTTTCGTTTGGTTGAGACATGAAGTGAATGATCCCCCTTATGCATCTGTGCGGTTCATGCGGTTGCCGATCAAATCATCGACAACCGACGGGTCGGCCAATGTTGACGTGTCCCCAAGGCTGCCAAAGTCGTCTTCCGCGATCTTGCGGAGGATGCGACGCATGATTTTGCCCGATCGGGTTTTGGGAAGGCCCGGCGCCCACTGGATGAGATCCGGCTTTGCGATGGGACCGATCTCGGTCCGAACCCAGGTTTCGAGTTCCTTGCGCAACGCGTCAGAAGGCTCTTCGCCGCCCATCAAGGTGACGTAGGCGTAGATGCCCTGGCCCTTGATGGTATGCGGGTAACCCACAACAGCCGATTCAGCGACCTTGGCGTGCGCAACAAGCGCGCTTTCGATTTCAGCTGTCCCCATGCGGTGACCGGATACGTTGATCACGTCGTCGACCCGACCCGTGACCCAATAATCGCCGTCTTCGTCGCGGCGGCATCCATCGCCTGAGAAGTAGTAACCCTTGTAGTCGCTGAAGTAGGTCTTTTCGAAGCGCTCGTGATCGCCCCAAACCGTGCGCATCTGACCCGGCCAGCTGTCCTTCATGCAAAGAACGCCTTCAACGCCGTTGCCTTCGATCTCAATACCGCTTTGCGGGTCGAGAACCACCGGCTGGACGCCGAAGAATGGCGTCTGGGCCGCACCCGGCTTCAGGTTGGTGGCACCGGGAAGCGGCGTCAGCATGTGCCCGCCGGTTTCGGTCTGCCAGAAGGTGTCGACGATGGGACAACGCCCCTTGCCGACAACGTCGTGATACCAGTTCCAGGCTTCGGGATTGATGGGTTCGCCTACGGATCCGAGGACACGCAGGTCGGACAGGTCGTGCTTTTCGACCCACTCATTGCCGGCGCCCATCAGAGCGCGAATGGCGGTGGGAGCCGTGTAGAACTGGTTGACCTTGTGCTTGGCGCAGACCTCCCAAAAGCGTCCTGCATCGGGATAGGTGGGAACGCCTTCGAACATGATTGTCGTGGCGCCATTGGCCAGCGGACCGTAGACAATGTAACTGTGTCCGGTGACCCAGCCGACGTCAGCCGTGCACCAGAAGACGTCGCCGTCATGGTAGTCGAAGACGTATTCATGGGTCATGGAGGCATAGACAAGATAGCCACCGGTCGTGTGCACCACGCCTTTGGGCTGCCCTGTTGAGCCCGACGTGTAAAGAATGAACAAGGGGTCTTCCGCGCCCATTTCAGCCGGTGCGCAATAGTCCTGCGCTTCCAGCGCCATTTCGTTGTAGTCGTAGTCGCGATCGGTCCAGGTGGTCTGGCCACCCGTCCGTTTGACGACAAGGCATTTGACACTGTCCTTGCAGTGCAACAGCGCCGCGTCGGCGTTTGACTTGAGCGGCGTTTCCCGGCCGCCGCGGGGTGCATAGTCCGCCGTGATCACCAGCTTGGCGTCGCATCCATTGATCCGCGCGCCGAGCGCATCGGGCGAGAACCCGGCAAAAACGATGGAGTGAATGGCGCCTATTCTCGCACACGCCAGCATTGCGTATGCGGCCTCAGGGATCATCGGCAGATAGAGGACAACGCGGTCACCCTTCCGCACACCGAGTTCTTCCAGAATATTGGCCATCCTGCAGACCGAAACGTGCAGTTGGCGGTAGGTAATATGCTTGGCTTCATCCTTTGCGGGGTCGTCGGGCTCCCAGATGATCGCGGTTTGGTCGCCGCGTTTTTCCAGGTGCCGATCGATGCAATTGGCCGCAACGTTCAGAGTGCCGTCTTCGAACCATTTGATGTTCACATCACCCGGTGCGAAGCTGGTGTTCTTGACGATGGAATAAGGCTTGATCCAGTCAACGCGGTTTCCGTGTTCGCCCCAGAAGCCAGCCGGATCGGAAACCGATGCCGTGTACATCGCCGCGTATTTCTCGGCATCGATGTGCGCTCTGCTCATTGTTTCGGAATAGGGTGAATTGCCACTGGCCATCGACTTCTCCTCCGTTGGCAACGCACGACTTTGATAGCGCCAGGGTTGCATAGATCTGCCATCGCTCGGCGCGAAGTAACCGATCCGTGCAACCAATGAAATTCAACGATGGTGTATTGGACTTTGGTGTATTGGACTTTGGTTTTATGGCCGCAAATTGCAGCAAAGAGCCGGTGAAATGGCGATTTTTCGGGGGTTGCTCGACACAGTGGGAGTGTTTGGTGAATGCAGGAGGCAGATGACCAATACTAAAGAAGCAGAAACCATTTTGGCGTGCGTGCCGTCACGAGCTACCAACGACAGGAGCCAATGCCGGGCAACGGTATAGCTGGCAACGGAGTGATAAGGAGAGTGGACGGAAAGTGCTAAAGTGCGGCACACGGGAAGGAACCTATGAGGCGTGCACGGGGGAACGATAGATGCAACGACTGATGTACATGCTCGCCGTTCTGTGGGTGGTATTGATTGCTACATCCATCATTGCGACGCGACGGATCGAGGGACCGCGCAACATCGATACCGGGTTCAAGGCGCTGGAAGTGCTCTTCCTGTGGCAAGTGGCGGCCCTCGGCGTCGCGATTGTCGCGATGGTCGTCGCCATTTTCAGCAAAGGATTGACGCGCCCCGCCAGGCTGGCCGGATTTGCACCGATTGGGCTGACAGTTGTCCTTGTCGCAGGTGTCCTGCTTTATTCGACATTCAATCAGTCGGGACCGATTCCGGCGCCCGAACGGCCTGTAACCACTCCGGCACACAGCACACCTGTGCCTGATGGCTGAGGGAGAATGGAGGTCTAGGATTTATGGGTGTCTGATTGCAGGATATGCAATGCAATCAGCGCTGGAAATTCTGCGGTTGGATAATGTTTGACGCCGTTATCCATTCATCCACTTCAACGAACACATCATCAATCGTTTGCAGCACAATATTGCGTAGCCAGGTGAGTGCCGGATCGGCATCAAGCTCAGTCTTCCACCGGAATACAATGTCGGGCATTGCCTCGGGAGGTTCGAAAATCTGCAGATCCTTGCCATCTGCTCACTCCATTACCGCCACGCCAAGAGTGTTGGCCAGCAAGGGTGTGCGACCCGATACCATCGTCATGATGGTCGAGGCCCAGGAAACAATCAATGTACGGATGACAGTGAAGGGTGCATGAAAAAACCGGCCCAGGCTCCTGCAGTCACGATGCGGCCAGGCGGTGGGTAAACCAGCCTTCGTCCACCGCGCCGCGACACAGTCCTGTCGAATTTTCGGGTCGCGCACATCCGGCCCTTTGCTGCGTAGCATGGTTGCAAGTACCGTAGCCCATGGGAACGCAGCAGGGGGTAACACCATATGACGACCGAAATGCTTGGACTTCTGCTTCGACAGGATGGGATTGCCGAAAAGGCCGGCTTTGTTGGCAATCAACTCGAACGGCCCGGTGACTACCTGGAGTTGGGCACTGTGCCGCGACCGGTTCCCGGTCCGGGGCAGGTTTTGATCAAGATGCGGCGCGCGGCGATCAATCCATCCGACATAGCATTTGTTCAGGGATTTTATGGCCAGGAACGCGTACAAGGCCGGCCTGCCGGCTTTGAAGGCGTCGGCACGGTGGTGGAGGCCGGTCCAGGGCTCATGGGACGCCTGTTGAAGGGTCGCAATGTCGGGTTTTATGTCACACCCGACGGTTCAGGCACGTGGGCAGAATATGCGGTCACCCAGGCGGCGCTGGCGCTACCGCTGAAAAAGGGGGTGTCTGACCGTGATGCTGCCGGATTGATCGTCAATCCGGTCACTGCAGCGGCCATGCTGGACATGGTGAAACCTGGCGACGCCTTCGTGTTTTCCGCGGCAGCAAGTCAACTGGGCAAGCTGGTTGCCGGGATGGCGCGCGATCAGGGCAAGAAAATGATCGCACTGGTCCGGCGCGAAGAGCCGGTTGAAACCTTGAAGGCGCTTGGAGCAAAGCATGTGTTGAATGAAATCGATCCCGCCTATCCGGATCAGTTGGTGGCGGTTTTCGCGACGGAAAAGCCGGTAATCTTCCTCGACGCCGTGGCAGGCAGCGCAAGCGCACAGGTCCATCATGCGATGGGTCACAATGCGCGTTGGGTGATTTACGGCAAGCTGGACCCATCACCAGCCGAAATCACCGACCCCAGTGCAATGATCTTTCAAAACAAATCGGTCGAGGGATACTGGACAACAAGCTGGGCCAGAAAAACATCCTTTCTTCGAAAGATGCGGGTCTTCAACGACGTGCAAAATCGATTTCGAGATGGGCGCTGGAAGACCGACGTCTCGGCAGAGCTTCCTCTGGAGCATGCAATCGAACGGCTACCCCAGGCGTTGGCGCAACCGGATGGAAAGGTGCAAATCGTTCTGCCGGATCGTTGACTGCAAGTTGCCGGCTGAAGGCGGACGCGATCGCGTCCTAACGCCCCCCAAAACGGCCGACGCCCTCGTGTTTTGGATGCGTTCATTCGGAAGAAAATCAGCTTAGTACGTGCCGTCTCGACAGATTGCGGCGAACGTCATCAATGTTGGCCGGTACGAAGAGCACACGAAACGTCCTTGTATGGGGTAGGTTCCCGGCATGCGGCAAAAGTGCCCAAAGAGAAGTTGCCCCAAAGGTGGGGATAAACACAGACCTATGATTTAGTCGGTTCCGCACTCGCTCTGGCAGTTTACGGTCTGCTTCGACCTGACCCGCTCTGGTTGGCCCGCGATTATCCGGTCTGGGTTTCTTCGTTGGCCTTTAGCAAAATCAGCAAAGCCTTCCGGTACTTCTCCAGTCGAGCGACATCCTGCTCACCAACAGTCGGTAACCGTGAGACATCCATGTTGTCCCTGATGTCCTGAATTTTCACCTCTCGTGCAATTCGGTGTCTGGATATGCGGTCGATGTAGCTGGCATAGTCATCGCCGGGGCGCTTTGTAAGGTGCTCCAGGGCAAGACCGACCTCCGACCCAAACTGTTCTGACAGCTGCTCCAGTGTCACGTCGGTGTCTTCGGCCACATCGTGAAGCACGGCCACGATTTTCGCTTCCAGCGACTTGCAACCATGCATCACTCGAATTGGGTGAAGGATATACGGCTGTCCGCCCTTGTCTGTTTGACCCGCGTGGACATCGGCGGCCATGCGAATGGCGTCGTTGATACGCAGATTGGGGTCCGTCATCGACCTCGCCTCCTTTGGTGCTACGGTTTGGTTTTCGGCCTGCCTGGTCTGGCAAGAGGGCGTTTCGGATCAAAACAAGGCGTACCGGAGCGCCTCGAAGTTCCGTGACAAGCTGATCCGCTCGTACCCGATGATCAAGCCAATGGCGGCAGCCAAGTTCCTGGTTTCCACAGGCTGCTTTGGACAGCGTCACCTCACAGAGGCCTGGCCATCAAATCGCCGGACAAGGCGGGCAGCAGGACGGTCCCGGCTTTCAAAAACATACATTGATGCCCTATCTCACAAGTTGCCGATATGGTCTGGCATAAGTGGAAGATCCGTATCCTCCGGCCTTGCGCCGGCGGCCGTCAGCATCGCGTGGACCTGTCCGCGATGGTGTGTCTGGTGGTTGAAAAACTGAATGACAAGGGTTTTCCGGGGTTGGGTCAGCTCGCGGCCAACGGACCCTGCGTACCAAGTGAGATCGCCTTCGAAACAATCGGGTGGAACCTGGCGCGCCCAATTGAGGATCTGGTCATCAAAGGCCTTTCGATCACCACGGTATTGCTCCCAACTTCGGATAAAGTTGACCGATTCCTGACCGCTGCCATCCGGAGGTGGCGTTCCGGCGAACCGGCTCATCCACAGCATGTCGCCCCAAAAGACATGCGACAGGGTTCTTTCGATCGAACCGAAAAAGGCGCCCCGATCCCGTTTTCGTTCGGCGGCTGAGAGGCTATCCGCCGCAGCCATCAAGCTCTGGTTTTGCCACAGGTTGTAGCGAGCCATTGTCAGTGCGTATTCCTTGTTGGGCATCTCGGAATCCTTTGGGTTTTTGGCCGAAGCGTGTGAGACGAACGCACACGGCAAGGACCGGTCTCGGAAAGCCTTTCGGACAAAAAGTCAAACCATGGGAGAAACTGGAGCGGGCGATGAGCTTCGAACTCACGACCCTGACCTTGGCAAGGTTACTCCTGGAGGAACATCTCCCGGAAATAGGGAGTTTCCAAACCGTTCAGAACGTTTGAACGGAATACAAATCGACTATTTCATTCCGTTTTCATTCCGTCAAGCGATCTGCAGCACGTGACCTGAGACCCGACTTACCTCCAGTTTTGTGGAGAATCCGTCGAGCGCTTTCTGTTGATTTCGTCAGCACAGCGCAGCCGAGCTACCCAGAAACCAACCACCTGGTTGAAGTCTGGGTCGGGTCGACTGAGAGCGGACCAGAATTAGGTCGAACCCGGCGGACTGATTGCTGCCGGCACTGCCGGACCAGGCAGTTTCTTCCTAATTTTCCTTCTGATAGGCTTACTGGGATGAAAACGATTGCTGGAAACGGTGATACGGTCGAAAAGGCAGGATTTGCCGACCAGGCCTGGACTGATGTGCTCCGGGCCATGGATCAGACCTATGCTGAGCTTGTTGACTATCAGGAGCAACTCGAAGCTCGCAATTCCGAGCTGACCAACCTGCGCCACTTCCTAGCCTCGATCATGACTTCGATCAGCGACTATCTGGTTGTAACCGATCGGGATTGTCGGGTCGCTGAAGCCAGCCGGTCGTTCCGCGATGCGGTTGGGCGCAATACCGAGGCCTTGTCCGGCTGCGACATTGGTGAGTTTTTCGAAACCGAGGATTGCGACAAGCTTAAGAAGGCAATCTCAACCACGTTGTCCCTGCGTCAGGACACGCGGATTAATGCAGAACTCCTGAGGAAGACCGGGCGCGACCCCGTCGAATTGTGCATATCACCGCGCCTCGACCGCCGTGGAAAATGTACTGGCGTGATCCTGACAGGCCGTCCGATGGGCGAATTGCTGCAGGCCTATGCCGAGCTTGAATCCAGCCACCGGGAGCTGAAGGAAACCCAGGCACAACTGGTGCGAAATGAAAAGATGGCATCGCTCGGTCGCCTGCTGGCAGGTGTTGCGCACGAACTGAACAATCCGATCAGCTTTGTCTATGCGAACACCCATACCCTGGAAAAATGCGTCAATCGGCTGGAGGCCTATTTCACAAAGGTCGAGGAGGGTGCAAGCCGGGATGAACTGATCGCCCTTCGCAAAGAGCTGAAAATGGATCGGCAGATCAAGAACCTGCGCAGCGCGGTCCAGGGAGCGAGCGAAGGGGCCGAGCGGGTCCGTGACATCGTTGAAGACCTGCGCCAACTCTCGGCCAAGGGAGCCGGGGAAGCGAAACCGTTTGATCTCGCAGAAACGGCTCGCATTGCGGCAACCTGGATCAAACGAGGGATGAAATCAGACGTGGAGTTTACATTCGCCGGTGAACCCAATTGCATTGTGATCGGTAAGACCGGCCCGATGCAACAGGTATTGATGAACCTGCTGCAGAATGCGGTTGATTCCATGGCCGAGGTGCCCGACCCGGAGGTTCGATTTGACCTGTCATACCAAGGCGACAATGCCGTCATGGATGTCCGGGACAAGGGACCGGGCATCGATCGCGAGCTGATGGCATCGATCTTCGACCCGTTCTTTACAACAAAGGATGTCGGAAAAGGCATTGGGCTGGGCCTGACGATATCGCACAAGATCGTCGAAGAACACGGCGGAAGGCTGGAGGTCGTGGAACATCAGGGTAGCGGGTCCTGTTTTCGCATCACCTTGCCTCGGGGGGATGCATCGTGAACGTTCTGTGGCTTCAATCGGCAGGGTGCGGAGGCTGCACGATGTCTCTTCTGTGCGCAGAAGACCCCAATGTTTTCGAGCTGTTGTCGGGTGCAGGCATCGAATTCCTCTGGCATCCGGCTTTGAGCGAGGCCACGGGAACCGAGGTCCTCAGGCTTTTGCAAGAGGTTGAGTCCGGTCAGCGGCAGCTTGATGTGCTGTGCGTCGAAGGGTCGATTGTCAGGGGACCCAATGGCACGGGACGCTACCACATGCTGTCCGGCACAGGCCGTTCAATGCTCGACTGGGTTCGGGCGCTTGCGCCCAAAGCCGGACATGTGATGGCCGTCGGTACCTGTGCCGCCTTCGGTGGCGTAACGTCGGCGGGGGAGAATCCGGCGGATGCGATTGGCGTCAACTATGATGGATCCTATCGCGGCGGTGCGCTCCCTGCTGCCTTTGTCAGTGGTTCCGGCCTGCCGGTTATCAATGTGGCAGGCTGTCCGACACATCCCGACTGGGTCACGGAGACCCTCCTCCTTTTAGCGGCGGGCAAGCTCGAACGGCAGTCCCTCGATGATTTTGCCCGACCTCGGTTCTATGCCGATCATCTGGTGCACCATGCCTGCCCGAAAAACGAGTTTTATGAGTACAAGGCAAGCGCCACCCGGCTTTCCGAGATGGGCTGCCTGATGGAGCACCTGGGCTGTGTCGGTACTCAGGCTGTCGGCGATTGCAATATCCGCGCCTGGAATGGAGGCGGTAGCTGCACACGGGCCGGTTATCCCTGCATCAACTGCACGGCCCCGGAGTTCGAGGAGCCGGGTCACGGGTTTACGGAAACTCCGAAATTTGCCGGTATTCCAGTCGGTCTTCCCTCGGATATGCCCAAGGCCTGGTTCATGGCGCTCGCCAGCCTGTCCAAGGCGGCCACACCAAGGCGTATCGGCATCAACGCGACCGCAGACCGGATTTCCGTCCCTCCCAATCCCAAGAAGCCGTAACCATGAGCGGATCGCAACTGATTGTCGGTCCCTTCAACCGGGTTGAGGGTGACCTGGAAATCCGATTGGAGCTTGAGGACAATAAGGTCCGCTCAGCTTATGCGAATTCTCCGTTGTTCAGGGGTTTTGAGCGTATGCTTCTGGGCAAAGGCCCGATGGATGCCTTGACCATCACACCCCGCATCTGTGGCATATGCTCGATCAGCCAGTCCGCGGCGGCGGCGCGAGCGCTTGCTGACGCCGCCGGTCTTACGCCAGCACCTGAGGGGGAGCGGGTTGCCGCTTTGCTCCATGCGGTCGAAAACATGGCCGACCACATCACTCATTTCAACCTGTTCTTCATGCCGGACTTTGCCCGTCGGGACTACGCGGGCAATCCGTGGCACGACACGGCCGTTGCGCGATTTACCGCCATGAAAGGGTCGGCGTTGCATGCCGTGACGGAGGCGCGCGCCGGGCTGCTGCACATTGTCGGCTTGCTGGGCGGCAAGTGGCCGCATACGCTGGCCATCCAGCCGGGCGGCGTTACAAGAGCGCCGACCCTGCGCGACAAGATTCGGATCGGCGCCAGTCTGAGGGCTTTCCGGACCCACCTGGAAAACGAACTCTTCGGCGCACAGGTAGAAGCATTCGCCGAGCTGGAGAGCGTCGATCAGCTGGACGCCTGGGCAAGCGGCGATGCGGGTCTCTTCTTCGAAGTTTCCCGGGCGTTGGGGCTGGAAAATATCGGGCGTGGCGGTGCCCGTTACCTTTCCTATGGTGCGTATCCCGGCCCCGATGGAGTGCGCTTTGCGCGCGGCACGTGGTCCGAAGGCGTGTTAGATGCGTTGGATACGGATCTGATCGAGGAAGATCTCAGTCATGCGTGGATGCTGGGAGAGGATGCACATCCCACCAGCGGCCAGACCTTGCCGGACGAGGACATGTCTGATGCGGGGTACAGCTGGTGCAAGGCGCCGCGGCTTGGCAACGCGAGCTATGAAACCGGGGCGTTGGCACGCCAGGTCATTGATGGGCATCCGCTGGCCCTGGCGCTCGCAGGGGAAGACAGCGTCCGTGCCCGAATTGTCGGGCGGTTGTTGGAGATTGCCCGCACCCAGATTGCTTTGGAAGAAATGCTCGATGCGATCAACCCTGAAGCAGGATTCATGACCCCGCTCGATGTGCCGCGCGAGGGGCAGGGCGCTGGTCTGGTGGAAGCGGCGCGCGGTTCCCTCGGCCACTGGATCCGGATCGAAGATGGGCGGATTGCGTCCTACCAGATCATTGCGCCGACCACGTGGAATTTCAGCCCGAGAGACCGCAGAGGCGTCCCCGGCCCGGTTGAGGCCGCTTTGGAAGGAGCGCCCGTCGGCGAGGGTGAGGACACGCCGCTCTCGGTCCAGCACATCGTTCGTTCCTACGATCCTTGCATGGTTTGCACGGTTCACTGATGCGCGGACGCAGCATTCGGGTTCGCGGCCAGGTGCAGGGCGTCGGGTTTCGGCCCTTTGTCTGGCAGCTTGCGAAGCAGTACAATTTGCGTGGACAGGTCCTCAACGACACCGAGGGCGTGCTGATTCAGGCAGCCGGTGAGGCGCTCGATGCGTTTGAAGCCGCCCTGGTCGCCGAAGCGCCGCCGCTTTCGCGAATTGACGCCGTCGAAAGTGTCGAAATGGACGTGCATCTGCCCGACGTGTTCGAGATCGTCGCCTCGCGAGGACAAGGCGCTGAAACCAGTGTTACTCCAGACGCGGCGACCTGTGATGCCTGTCTAACGGAAATTCAAGATCCCGACGACCGCCGCTTCGGTTACGCCTTTGCCAACTGCACCCATTGCGGTCCCCGGTTCACCATCTTGCACCGGCTGCCCTACGACCGCAGTCAAACAACCATGGCCGATTTCGACATGTGTGCCGATTGCCGTGCGGAATACAGTGATCCGGCGGATCGGCGCTTTCATGCCCAACCGGTGGCCTGTCCGGCCTGCGGTCCGCGTATTTGGATCGAGCCGCCCGGGGCAGGTAATCCTTTGGAGCAGGCGGCGGACCGGCTTCGAAAGGGCGAAATCCTTGCGATAAAGGGGCTTGGCGGATTCCACCTGGCCTGCGACGCGCGCAATGATCAGTCCGTGGCGTTGCTGCGGTCCCGAAAGCACCGGCCGGCAAAGCCATTGGCGTTAATGGGGACCCTGGACATGATCCGGCGGCACAGTCATGTCTGCGACACGGAGAGGGCACTGCTGGAGGATCCGGCCGCTCCCATCGTCCTATTGGGAAAAGCAGGTGAGGTATTGCCCGAAAGCCTGGCGCCTGGACAGGCAACGCTCGGCTGGATGCTGCCCTCCACGCCGCTGCATCACCTTTTGCTCGCTGCCTTTGCGGGACCACTGGTCATGACGTCCGGCAATCGGTCCGGCGAGCCGCTTGCCACGGGCAACGAGGAGGCCCGACAAACGCTCTCGGGATTTGCGGACACATTCGTCATGCATGACCGGGAGATTGCCCGGCGCCTCGATGACAGCGTCGAACGGGTCACCCGCCACGGACCCATGGTGTTGCGCAGGGCAAGAGGCCGGGTTCCGGGCACTCTGCCGCTGCCGCCGGGATTTGAAAGCACGCCTCAGGTCGTCGCCTATGGCGGACAGATGAAGGCGGCGATCTGTCTCCTTAAAAACGGACAGGCCCTTTTGGGTCACCATCTGGGGGAACTGGACGAAGCCCTTACCTGGGACGCCTTCATCCAGGCGGATCACGATTATGCGGATCTTTTCGACCATCAACCGGAGAGGATCGCGATAGATCTGCATCCGGATTTTCGCGCATCCCGGTACGGCACAGCAAGGGCGGATAGAGAAGGCAGAGAGCTGGTGTCCATCCAGCATCATCATGCCCATCTGGCCGCCTGCATGGGCGAGAATGGCTGGCCAAGGCATCGTGGGAGAGTGGCCGGCATCATTCTCGACGGACTCGGATTGGGTCCGGACGGCACCGTGTGGGGAGGCGAGGTACTGCTCGGTGACTACGTCGCCTTTGAGCGTCGCGCGTGGCTGAAACAGGCACCGCTCATTGGCGGTGACCGTGCCCAGACCGAACCCTGGCGTAACGCGCTGGTTCGTCTCGATGCCGCGGGTTTGACGGCCTGGGCCGACAAGCTGTTCCACGATGTTCAACTGGACCTTGCAAGGCAGGCGGCGTTGAAAGGCATCAACTCGCCGCTGTCCTCCAGTGCCGGCAGATTGTTCGATGCGGTTTCGGCCTGTCTCGGTATCTGCGCGATGAGCCAGAGTTTCGAAGGCGAGGCAGCCATGCGCCTGGAGGCGACGGCGAGCGCCTTTACGGCCGAGCCCTATGAATTCCAGACTCAGGGGCGTGAGATCGACACCGACGCGGTTTTTCGAGCGATCCATGATGACCTTATGGCCGGTGTCGCCGAGGGCGAGGTGGCTCGCCGGTTCCATGCCGGTCTGGCCAAAGCGTTCGCGTTGCAGGCCCGTGAGCTGGTGGATGCCGGCGAGGCGGAAGCCGTGGCACTGTCGGGCGGATGTTTTCAGAATGCACTGCTGTTGGACGAAACCCTCAATTGGCTGCAAGACACCCCGGTGCTCATTCACACCAGAACACCTGCCAACGACGGCGGAATTGCGCTCGGACAGGCCTTGATCGCTGCGGCGCAGGGGTAAACGCGACTGGAAAGTTGTTGACCGGTCGGTCGCCAAGCCGGTTGCCTTGTTGCCGCTTCCGGTCACTGGCGACGTGCAGATATCGGAATTAACCTATTGTAATAGTTACAATAAAATATTTCCGGGTAGCCCTGTCATTTCTCTTTGAAGCCAAAATTGGCCCTTCCTAGGATTGGTTCAGAGGGGGGAGCGTCTGATTGCCCTTCTTTGAAACGAGACATCCCGGAGGGCATGCATTGACCCAGATCGAAACCTTCTATGACGTGATGCGGCGACAGGGAATCACCCGGCGCAGTCTCATGAAATACTGTTCGCTGACCGCGGCAGCGTTGGGGCTGAGCCCGGCCATGGTCCCGAAAATCGCCCACGCGATGGAAACCAAGCCGCGGACACCCGTCATCTGGGTCAACGGACTTGAGTGCACATGCTGCAGTGAGAGCTTCATTCGCGGCGCCCATCCGCTCGCCAAGGATGTGGTGCTGTCGATGATCAGTCTGGATTACTCGCACACGCTGATGGCCGCAGCCGGTCATGCGGCGGAGGCGGCCCTCGAGGAGACCATCCAGAAGTACAAGGGCAATTACATCCTGGCGGTCGAAGGCAATCCGCCGCTCAATGAGGACGGAATGTTCTGTATCGTCGGCGGCAAGCCTTTCGTCGAGCAGCTGCGCCATGCCGCGAAAGATGCCAAGGCGATCATCGCCTGGGGTGCCTGTGCTTCCTATGGGTGTGTTCAGGCGGCAAAACCCAATCCGACGCGGGCAACGCCTGTTCACAAGGTGATCACCGACAAGCCGATCATCAAGGTGCCGGGCTGCCCGCCCATCGCCGAAGTCATGACCGGTGTCATTACCTATATCCTGACGTTCGGGCGGTTGCCTGAACTCGACCGCCAGGGGCGCCCGGCCATGTTCTACGGCCAACGCATCCACGACAAATGCTATCGGCGCCCGCATTTCGACGCCGGTCAATTCGTCGAGGCCTGGGACGATGAGAACGCCCGCAAGGGCTACTGCCTCTACAAGATGGGTTGCAAGGGGCCGACGACATACAATGCCTGTTCGACCATCCGTTGGAACGCCGGCACATCGTTCCCGATCCAGTCGGGACACGGATGCATCGGTTGTTCGGAAGACGGGTTTTGGGACCAGGGCAGCTTCTATGACCGGGTGACCGACCTCACCCAATTTGGTGTCGAGGCAAATGCCGACCAGGTCGGCCTGGCCGCGGCAGGTGTTGTCGGCGGCGCCGTTGCCGTCCATGCCGCGGTTTCAGCTCTCAAATCCGCGCAAAAGAAATCCCAGTCCGGGCAACACAAAGAGGAGGCATAGGCCATGGTGACCACTCCAAACGGCTTTGAGCTCGACACATCCGGTCGCCGCGTTGTCGTCGACCCCGTGACCCGGATCGAGGGACACATGCGCTGCGAAGTGAATGTGGATGAGGAAGGGGTCATCCGCAATGCGGTTTCAACCGGCACCATGTGGCGCGGACTTGAGGTCATTCTCAAGGGTCGCGATCCGCGGGACGCCTGGGCCTTCACGGAACGGATCTGCGGGGTCTGCACGGGGACCCACGCGTTGACCTCGGTGCGTGCGGTTGAAGATGCGCTGGGTATCGAAATCCCCGACAACGCGAATTCAATTCGCAACATGATGCAGTTGAACCTGCAGATCCACGATCACATTGTTCACTTCTATCACCTTCACGCGCTTGACTGGGTGAACCCGGTCAACGCATTGCGGGCCGATCCCAAAGCCACCAGCGAGCTGCAGCAGGCGGTATCGCCAAGCCATCCGCTATCCTCGCCCGGATATTTCCGCGATGTGCAGAACCGCCTGAAGAATTTTGTCGAATCCGGCCAGCTTGGGCCGTTCAAGAACGGCTACTGGGACAATCCAGCCTACAAGCTTCCGCCCGAGGCGGACCTGATGGCTACGACCCACTACCTCGAAGCACTGGATCTTCAGAAGGACATCTGCAAGATCCACACGATCTTCGGCGGCAAGAATCCGCACCCGAACTGGCTGGTGGGCGGCGTGCCCTGTCCGATCAACGTGCACTCAACGGGAGCCGTTGGTGCGATCAACATGGCCGTTCTCAATCAGGTCAGCTCCATCATCGACCAGTGCACGACCTTCGTGAACAATGTCTATCTTCCGGACCTTGTTGCCATTGGTGGGTTTTACAAGGATTGGCTTTACGGTGGTGGATTGTCCGGTCAGTCCGTGATGGCGTATGGCGACATTCCGGAAAACGCCAATGACTTCTCCGCTGGACAGCTTCACTTGCCAAGCGGTGCCATCATCAATGGCAACCTGAATGAAGTGATGGAAGTCGATCCCCGCGACCCCGGACAGATCCAGGAATTTGTCGATCATTCCTGGTATGAGTACGGCGAACCGGGCAAAGGTCTGCATCCCTGGGACGGTGTGACCGATCCGAATTACGAGCTTGGCCCCGGCGCAAAGGGCAGCCGGACCAACATCCTGGAAATCGACGAGGCCGCCAAATACTCGTGGATCAAGGCGCCCCGTTGGAAGGGCAATGCGATGGAGGTTGGCCCGCTGGCCCGCTACATCATCGGTTACGCTTCCGGTCACGAGGACATCAAGAACCAGGTGGAGGGGTTGCTGGGGACCATGAACCTGCCGGTCTCGGCCCTGTTCTCGACCCTGGGCAGAACCGCGGCCAGGGCGCTCGAGGCGGAGTATTGCTGTCGCCTTCAGAAGCACTTCTTCGACAAGCTTGTGACCAACATCAACAATGGCGACGAAAGCACGGCCAATATCGAGAAATGGGATCCGTCATCCTGGCCCAAAGAGGCCAAGGGTGTTGGTATGACGGAAGCTCCGCGCGGTGCCTTGGGTCACTGGATCAAGATCAAGGATGGCCGCATCGAAAACTATCAATGTGTCGTCCCGACCACCTGGAACGGATCGCCCCGCGATACGGCAGGCAATATCGGCGCATTCGAGGCGAGCCTCCTGAACACCAGGATGGAACGGCCCGACGAGCCTGTCGAAATCCTGCGCACGCTGCACAGTTTTGATCCGTGCCTGGCTTGTTCCACCCACGTGATGTCGCCCGACGGCCAAGAGCTGACACGGGTCAAGGTACGCTGAGGAGGAGATCATGTTGAAGACTTCAATCGCCCTTTTTCTCGCAGGCGCCGGCGTCGCGCGGGCTCATCCGGGCCACGATGCAGCCATGCAGCAGGGCAATATCCATTGGTGGACGCAGATCGATCACCTTGCGGTCATGGCTGTGGTGGTGGTTGTCGCGGGCATACTTGTGCACCGGTGCATTCGATCCTTCCGTGAGGGCGCACCTGGATTTCGAGGGAGACAGCCATGACCGACGTTTCTCCTCTTGCCGGCACAGACGCCGATGCCGAGGATCTGGAACATATCTCTCACCCGGTGCAGGTCTATGTCTACGAGGCACCCTTGCGGATCTGGCACTGGGTCAACGCCTCGGCCATCATGGTCCTCTGCGTGACCGGGTATTTCATCGGGTCACCGCCGCCGTCAATGCAAATTGATGAAGCCACCTACCAGTTCGTGTTCGGCTATATCCGCTTCGCGCATTTCGCCGCCGGCTGGATCCTGACGATCGGGTTCCTGGGCCGGATCTACTGGGCCATCTTCGGCAACCACCATGCCCGGCAGCTGTTCTATTTTCCGTTTTGGAGGGCTGCCTATTGGGTGGAAGTCTGGCACGAGGTCAAATGGTATCTGTTCCTGACGCGGGAGCCCAAGAAATATATTGGCCACAATCCGCTTGCGCAGTTGGCCATGTTTTTCTTCATCACGCTCGGGGTCAGCTTCATGATTATCACCGGGCTGGCGCTCTACGCAGAAGGCCTCGGGACGGACAGCACGCTCTATGCACTGTTCGGTTGGGTGTTTGTGCTCTTCGGCAACAATCCGCACATCGTGCATACCGTCCATCATCTCGGCATGTGGTTCATCGTGGTCTTCATGATCATTCATATCTACGTCGCCATTCGCGAGGATATCATGAGCCGACAATCGATCGTGTCGACGATGATATCCGGCCACCGGACCTTCAAGGATGATCGGCCGGACTGACAGAGTTCTCCCTGTTTCAGGGAGCGGGCGCCCCGGCGCCCGCTTCTGTTTGTCAACCTTCCAGTTGATCAGAAAAACGGAAAGTTGGCTTCCAGTTCCAATTTGCTCCGAATCCCTGGAATCCGTATAAGAATATGATTTAGTGAAGTTTTTTGGTTCTGTGGAATTATTCGAAGAAAGTGCTTTTCTGCCAAGGTAGAAACCTACATGCTCAAAATCGGGAAAACTGGCAAGCAGGTTTTCAGCATCGTGTGGGGAGGAAATGGCAGCAAAACTGCTCATACTAGGAATCGGCAACGTTCTTTGGGCCGATGAGGGCTTCGGCGTTCGCTGTATCGAACGCCTGGCGGAAAACTGGCAGTTCGAAGGCAACGTCAAGTTGCTCGATGGCGGTACCCAGGGTCTATACCTTCTGCCGTTTCTGGAAGAAGCGGACATTCTTCTGGTGTTCGACGCCATTGACTACGGATTGGAGCCCGGCACCCTGAAGGTCGTGGAGAATGCCGACGTGCCCCGGTTCATGGGCGTCAAGAAGATGAGCCTCCACCAGACCGGTTTTCAGGATGTGATCTCCACCGCCCAGCTCATGGGCTACTGCCCGGAAACCCTGCTTCTGATCGGCTGCCAGCCGGCGGAACTGGAGGACTACGGGGGCGGACTTCGGGACATCGTCGCCGGCCGCATCGACCAGGCGATCGAGATTGCCCTTCAGCGGGTTGCTGATTGGGGATTCGCCATCCGACCCGGGCGCGCCGACCAGCAACTCCTGGCCGACGAAGCCATCAAGCGTGATGCCTACGAGAACGGGCGCCCGAGTGCTCGGGAAGCATGCCGTATCGGTGATGACCGTTTCTTTCCGGCCGGTGAATGAACGATGTGCGTTGGTGTGCCTATGCGGATCCTCTCGGTAGAAGGAATGATCGCGCGCGCCTCCGACGGCGGACGGGAGGAGAAGATCGACCTCTCTCTCACCGGAGTCCTGAAGCCCGGAACCTGGGTTTTGACGTTCCTGGGCGCGGCGCGCGAGGTCCTCACGGAGGATGAGGCCAGGAAAATCCGTTCCGCATTGGCCGGCCTGAAAGCGGTAATGGAGGGTGGCAGACCCGGTGACGCGTTTGCCGATCTGGAAGCGCGCCCACCCCAGCTGCCGCCCCACCTTCAGAATGCTTTCAGCAATGGAAAGAAGACAGGATGACCCACCCGTTGATTGCAAGATTGACAGAGGACCTGGATTGGCCGGTGCTTGCCACCTGGCAGGAGTTGACGGCTTTTACGGAACGCCCGGGCTGGCATGTGGCCTTTGTCCCCGGTGATGCGGCGCGCAACCTGGAAACGGCCGACGTGGCGGTCATCCTGCCCGAATTGAGGATGGCGTTTCAATCCGTGTTTGATTGCGCCGTCGTCGATGCGGCTATCGAAAGCCGGCTGAGACATGAAACGCAGGTGCTCAAGGCACCGTCTCTGTTATTCTTTTGTGACGGCGAATTCGTCGCCGGAATCGCGAAAGTTCGTGATTGGAACGAGTACATGACTCGGATCACGCAGATCCTTGCCAGGCCATCCGCGGCCGCCGAATAGGGAAACAACACGATGGTTGGAAATTTTGCCATACCTCCCAGCGGATTTGGCCCCGGTTCACAGCCGGTCGAAGACGACGGCGGAGACCTTAAATACATGCCAATGCCTCAGGATATGCGGGTATTTGAAGCGCGCATCCCCGACATCGACCCGAATGCTTCTCTCGCACCTGCGTTCGATTTGCTGCGCAAGGTTGCGGACGCCGCGGGCGAAGCCACTGTCTCCAATACGCAATTCGATCTTTCGAAACTGGACCGCGCCAACCGGACGCTCATCGCAGAGACGCTGGGTGAGGGCGAGGTGGCCATGCGTGTTCTCGGTATTCCAGCCATCGCCATCCAGGAAAGCGTGTTTGCCGGTGTCTGGGTTTTGAAGTCCGTGGACATGGACATGATTGAAGTCGGTCCGGTTCCCGCTCAGGCACTAGAACGTGCATTTGTTTCGCAAGAACCGGCGTCGGGAGTCCTCACGCCCAGAAAGCCGGGGGTCGTCAACGCGCCGTCCCTGGTTGTGGAACTGTTCGATCGTTCGGAAAACTTCGATCCGGGCGCCGAAACGCACACGGTCAATCTGACATTGCTGCCGCACACCGAGCAGGATCTCGAATGGCTGGATCAAGCGCTTGGCAAAGGATCGCTTGAGATCCTGTCGCGCGGATATGGCAATTGCCGAATCGAGGCCACTGCGCTGCCGCAGGTATGGCGGATCCGGTTCTTCAATTCGATGGATACGCTCATTCTGGATACGTATGAAGTCAGTGCCCTGCCGCAGGTGGTCATGGCGGCACCGGAAGACCTCGCCGACAGTGCCCGTCGTATTCTCGAAGTGCTCGAGGTGATCCAATGAGTGGCTTTGAGGGTTCCTTTCTGGGCGCGATGGACAAGATCAGCCCGCAAGCTATCATGGAATGCAAGATCTGCTGGACACCGTACGATCCGGCGGAGGGCGACGATACCAGGCAGGTATTGCCAGGCACCCCTTTCATTGATTTACCGCATGACTGGAAGTGCCCGAACTGCGATGCTCCGAAAGAGCAGTTTCTGGTGTCTGAGGATCCCGGTTCGGACCTTGCCAGGCAGGCCGCTGTCATCGCGGAACAGACCCGGGCCCTCGAAGCCGACTTTGTCGAAATCTGGCATGGTAAAATGCGTGGTGTCCCTCTGGCGAACAAATTCCTGCATGTGCAGGCCGTCGGGTTTCGTTTGCATGAGGGACGACCATTGGGCGTCTTGATCAGCCCATGGTTCATGAACCTGGTTCAACTTCCGGCGGAAGGAGAAGATTGGGGTGAACTGAAAGCTGGGGAAAAGGAGATCATTGCCTTTCCGTCCGGCGACTACGAATTTCTCCACAACACGAGGGAAATGGTGGGCGGCTACAAGGCCTGCTCCCTGTTTTCGATGATGGGCGACTTCAGAACCCAGGCCCAGGCGGTTGAGGTTGCCACAGCGGTCATGGAAGCCTTGTTCGATGAGGAAAACCGGGCAGAAACCGACCGGAGCGAAGATATTCGTGCGGCGCGCGAGGCAGAACTGGAAGCCGGACGACCCGCCGAAGCGGAAGAGCACGCTCCTCTGCTCCCCAGCGCCGCCACCCGGCGGCAGATCATGACCGGCGGTCTGTCGAACGAGATGTAGATGTGTTGAACCGTCCCGACATCGTCACAGCAGGATTCAGGGTATCGGCTTCGGACCCCATTCCCGTCGGGCGACTGCTGCTCGGAAAACCTGTTGAGGAGGTTGCTGAAACGCTCCCCCGGCTGTTCAACCTGTGCCGCAATGCGCATTCGGTGGCCATACGAATGGCTTTGGGATTGCCGGTCGCAAGCGGGGACGATCTCTCAACGGAGATACGCGATGAACATCTTTTGCGCCTCGCGATCATCCTGCCGAGCCGATTGAAGCTGAAGCCGGTTCCCTTCACCAGGGGGGATCCCGGATCCCTCACTTGCGCCCTCTTCGGGGCAGGCACGTTTTCCCGGAGCCCGGCGGCGTTCGAGGCTTTCCTGAAAAGTGGCTACGGAATTGCTCCGGTGTTGCACGAGATTCAGGCGAGGTTTCTTCCCGGAGAGGCTTGTACCAAGCCGCTTCCGGCCGTGGATGACGCGTCCATCCTTTCGGTGACGGCGCTGGAAAACAGCATTGCCGCGCGGCACCGGAACCACCCGGTTTTGCAGCACATTGAGGCCGGTCATGGCAGGGGGCCGCTGTGGCGGATTACCGCACGCGCCGTCGACCTGCAGGCGGTCATGCAGGGAGATCTGCCGGAGCCGCGTCTCGTGGAACCTGGATTTGCCGTCGTTCCCGTTGCTCGCGGGATGAGCGCCATTCGTGCCAGAGCAGAGAAGGGTCGGCTGGTTGACCTGGTGAAAGTTGTCCCCACCGATCATTTGCTGGCACCGGGCGGGATTCTGCATCAATCGATCGCCACATTGCCGGCCACGAAGCATGGTCAGTCTCAACTGTTGATCGACGTACTCGATGCTTGTGTGCCGATTCGATTGGAGAAAACGAGCCATGCATGAAATGTCGCTTTGCGAGGGCATACGGCAGGTCATTGACGAACAGGCGGTCTCGGCCGGTTTCTCCTCCGTGAAGAAGGTTCGGCTTGAGATCGGAAAGCTGGCGGGTGTTGAAAAATCCGCCTTGGAATTTGCGTTCGAAGTGGTCATGCGCGGCGGCGTGGCGGAGGGCGCATCACTCGAGTTCATCGATCTGGCCGGGCGGGCCATGTGCTACGACTGCGTGAAAGAGGTTGAGATCAATGACCGGCTGGCGCCATGTCCGGATTGCGGTGGTGGGCGACTGCTTCCGGTCGGCGGAGATGAAATGAGAATCAAAGACCTGGAGGTTGTCTAATGTGCACGGTTTGCGGTTGCGGAGAGAGCTCGGTCGAGGGTGTGAAAGACCATCACCATGACCACACGCATGGGCACCATCACCATGACCACACCCATGGGCATCATCGCCATGACGGCGCGGATCTTCATTTCGGTCACGGGCCCGCCGGCACGGCCGTACCCGGAATGAGCCAGGAACGCCTCGTCGCGATCGAAACCGACATTCTTGCCAAGAACGACCGGTACGCGGAAGCCAATCGGTCGTTCTTGTCCGAGCTTGGCATGTTCGCGGTCAATCTCGTGTCTTCACCGGGCTCCGGCAAAACGACACTGCTATGCAAAACCATCGAAGCGCTGGACGGGCACCCGCTCGCGGTGATCGAAGGTGATCAGCAAACTGCGAATGATGCGGATCGCATCCGGGCTACCGGCGCACCTGCGATCCAGATCAATACCGGCAAGGGGTGCCACCTTGACGGTCATATGGTCGGCCATGCAATGGAGCATCTTGAATTGCAGGCCGGGGGCTTCCTGTTCATCGAGAATGTCGGAAATCTCGTCTGTCCGGCGAGTTTTGACCTGGGCGAGGACTGCAAGGTGGCGATCCTCTCGGTGACCGAGGGCGAAGACAAGCCTCTGAAATATCCGGACATGTTTACCGCGTCCCGGCTGGCGCTGCTTAACAAGGTCGACCTTGCGCCGCATTGCGATGTTGACCTCAACCTATTTGAAGACAATCTGCGCCGGGTGAATCCGGCTATCGAAATCATCCGGGTTTCGGCGCGAACCGGTGAAGGTCTGGACCGCTGGCTCGACTGGCTTGAGGCCAATCTGTCGCGCAAGAACGACAGGGCGGCGGGCTGAATCATGGTCGACTCGCTCCCCACTGTCCTCCTGGTCGACGACGAAGAGCACTCTTTGAATGCCATGCGCATGGCATTGGAAGACGACTTCGATTGCCTTACCGCACCGGGTGCTGAGAAGGCTTTGGAGTTGATGCAGGAGAACTTCGTTCAGGTGGTTTTCTGCGATCAAAGGATGCCGGGCAAAACCGGGGTGGAGCTGCTGACCGAGGTCCGCGACCGTTGGCCGGAAACCGTGCGAATCATCATCACAGGATACACCGAGACGAACGACATGATCGCCGCCATAAACGATGCCGGGATCTATCTCTTTCTGACAAAGCCGTGGCATCCGGACCATCTGGTGATGACGGCAAAGAATGCAAGCGATCTGTTTCGGTTGAACCGAGAGCATGAACAGATGTCGCTGGAAATGCGTTACCTTTCGCGCAGTGTCGAGGCCAAACTGGAAGATCAGCGCAAAGCCCTGCGGGAGGGCCTCGGCTTCGAAAACGTACTGCGTGCACCCAATTCACCGGTCAACACGGTGGTCGCGCAGGCCAGGCAGTTTGCCAGTTTCGATGTGCCGGTGCTGATTGTTGGGGAGTCGGGCACCGGAAAATCGGCGCTCGCCCGGGCAATCCACTACGGATCGCTTCGCTCGGACAAGCCTTTTTACGAGATCAACTGCGTTGGAGTGGACGACAGCGTTCTGGAAATAGAACTGTTCGGTGCACGACGTGGAGTCCTGCCCGGCTCGCAAAGCAGCAAACGCGGTCTGTTGCAAAAAGCTGACCGCGGGACCCTGTTCATCAACGGCATCGATGAACTATCTCAGAAAATGCAACTGGCGTTGCTGCGGGTCGCAACCGAGGGGCGATATCTGCCGCTGGGCGGGCATGAGGAGCAGCGAACCGATGTCCGTCTGCTGAGTGGTTCCAGCAAGGATTTGCGGGCGGAGGTCGCGCAAGGGCGCTACCGATCCGACCTTTACTACGGACTGGCCCGGTCGACCCTGACGGTTCCGCCGCTGCGCGAACGGTCCGGTGATATCGCGATACTGGCGCAGTCCATGTTGTTTGAGGCGGCATCGGCTCACGGCAAACCCGTGCATGGGTTGTCGGATGATGCGATCAAGTTTCTTGAAAACTATGATTGGCCTGGCAATCTCCGTGAACTGGAGAACGAGATTTTCCGGATGTTGATCTTTTCCCAGGACAGGGTTTTGGGGCCGGAACTGATTTCGCGGCATATTCTGCAGGCGGCACCGGGGCCGGATCGGACGGACCATTCCCTCGACATGGTTTTAAGCGCCAACGGTACGCTCAAGGACCGTGTCGAGGAAATCGAGATGCGCATCCTGCGAGAGACGCTGACACGGCTAAAGTGGAACAAAAGCCGCACCGCCGACGAGTTGGGGCTGAGCCGTGTGGGGCTGCGCGCAAAAATCGAACGCTATGGAATTGCCGAACCGCGAAAGGCCAATGAGGAAGAGGAGACCTGAATCATGTGTCTGGGAATACCGGGTCAGATCGTGGACGTGACGGATCCTGAACGGATGATGGCCATGGCCGAGGTCTCGGGCGTGCGCCGGGAGATCAATGTTGCTCCGATAGCGGACGGGCCATTGCCATCACTTGTCGGCAAATGGGCGCTGATACATGTCGGGTTCGCCATGAGCGTGATCGATGAAGAGGAGGCCGCCAAGACGCTGGAAGCGCTCAAGGGCCTTGGCGAAGCCCAAGAGACGCTGGACGCAATGGCGGCCGGTGACGCAGCACTGGATGGCAAGTCATGAGATATGTCGAAGAGTTTCGCGATCCGAAGGCCGCAAAGGCACTGATCGCCGGTATCGGCTCGGTACTTCAGCAGATTGGGGCGACCGATGAGAATCCGGTGCACATCATGGAGATCTGTGGTGGCCATACGCATGCGATCTTCCGCTATGGCCTGGACAAGCTTGTGCCTCCGGGGCTGGAGTTCATCCACGGACCCGGCTGTCCGGTTTGCGTCCTTCCCATGAGCCGTGTTGATGAATGCGTTGAGATCGCCGAACGTCCCGAAGTCATATTCACGACCTTTGGTGACGCCATGCGGGTCCCCGGCACCCGCAAGTCCCTCGTGCAGGCCAAGGCGGACGGCGCCGACATCCGGATGGTTTATTCACCCCTGGACGCTCTGGAGATCGCCCGAAGAAACCCGAGCCGCGAAATCGTGTTCTTTGGTTTGGGCTTCGAAACGACGACGCCATCGACCGCCCTGAGCATCCAGCAGGCGGCTCGTGAAGGTATCGAGAACTTTTCGGTTTTCTGCAATCACATAAGGGTGCCGCCACCGATCAAGGCGCTGCTCGACGACCCCGAAACGTTGCTGGACGGGTTTGTCGGCCCGGGTCACGTTTCGATGGTGATCGGCACACATCCGTATGACTTCATTGCAGAGGACTACGGCAAACCGCTGGTCGTCGCCGGATTTGAACCCCTAGATCTCCTGCAATCCGTTTTGATGGTGCTGAAGCAGATCCGTGATGGCCGCTCGGAGATCGAAAACCAGTACGCAAGGGTTGTTCCCGAACATGGCAATCCGGTTTCGCTCCTCGCTATTGATGATGTCTATGAACCGCGACCCAGTTTCGAGTGGCGTGGATTGGGCGAGATCGAGAAAAGCGGTCTTCGCATTCGAGCCGCCTACGAGACATTCGACGCGGAAGTGAAGTTCGGCGTCGGGTATGCGGCAGGCCCGAGGGTCTTTGAAGAACCGGAAGGCTGCGCCTGCGGCGCCGTCATGACCGGAAAATGCAAACCGGTTGACTGCCCGCAATTCGGATTGGGTTGCACTCCTGAGATGCCGCTCGGGGCGCTGATGGTGTCTTCGGAAGGCGCCTGCGCGGCATACTACCAGTACGGCGGAGCAAGGGCCAAAGAGGCGGCGGAATGAACATGATGCACAGGCCCCGCCAGGACACGGTTACGCTTGCCCATGGCGGCGGCGGCAAGGCGATGCGCGACCTGATTGAATCGGTCTTTACCGGTTCGTTTCACCCGGACAGCATGGAGGATCAGGCGCGGCTCGTGGATGAGGCCCTGCAGGCAAATGGCGCCCGCCTGGCCTTTACGACAGACAGTTTTGTGGTGGATCCGGTGGAATTTCCAGGCGGGGATATCGGCAAGATCGCCGTTTGCGGAACCGTGAACGATCTTGCGGTTGGCGGCGCGCGACCGCTGTGGCTTTCGGCGGCATTTATCATCGAGGAAGGTGTCGAGATCGCTCTCCTGAAGCGCATTGTTGCCTCCATGAAAGCTGAAGCCGACAAGGCCGGCGTGCGTATCGTTACCGGAGACACAAAGGTCGTGGGGCGTGGCATGGCCGACAAGGTCTTTGTGACCACATCCGGAATCGGCGTCATACCGCCGGGTCTGGACCTGGCCGCCCGGCATATTCGCCCCGGCGACATCGCGATCGTAAACGGGGTGCTTGGCGATCACGGAACGGCCATTCTTGCCGCGCGCGGCGACATGGCACTGACCGCCGAGATCCAATCGGACTGCCAGGGGCTCGGCCACCTGATGCAGACGGTTGTCCGGGCGGCACCGGGCACGCGGGCCGCCCGGGACGCAACCCGTGGAGGACTTGCATCGGCGCTCAACGAGATGGCGGAAGCGGCGGGCATTGCCATTGAAATCGAGGAAACCGCACTGCCCCTTCGTGACGAGGTGAAGGGCATGTGCGAAATCCTTGGTCTGGACCCTCTCTACCTGGCAAACGAAGGGACATTGGTCGTTTTCGTGCCGGATGATGAAGCGGAAGCCGCCCTGGCAGCCATGCGCTCGATGCCGGAAGGCCGTGCCGCAACGGTCGTAGGCCGTGCCCAAGAGGGGGAGGCCGGACGCGTGACCATGCGCACGTCCTTTGGTGGACAACGGATCGTCGACATGCTGGTCGGTGAACAATTGCCGCGCATCTGTTAGCCACCCACCAAACCGATTGCAAAAAGGGGGGGCTTTCCAAGCTTAGGAAGTATATGTGGCTCAAGAAAGGATATGCGAGGGCAACAGTGCGCCGTCCGACTACGATGCGGGTTGAGACCCTGGCTATTGTCGATGCCAGGAGATCTCCTACCTGGCAGGTGCGCGGCGTTGGTCAAGACGATAGCATTGTGCTCGCCGGCGACCTACTGAGGAAGCTTACATGCTGCAAAATACGATGAGGGGAGCGCGGGAAAACCTCGAGAGGTCGACGACCAAATCTGGCTTGTACATTGCCTGGCAGACGATGCGAAGCAGCGTCGAGAAGGGCATTCCTCATCGTGGCTCGGGCGATGTTGTCGATTGTGCGATGTTGGCGAGATTTGGTGAGCGACTGGTAACGAAAACCTCAATGGTTTCTCGCCGTCTGCGTTTCCTCGCTTTAATCTACTGACTTACTTCAAACAGGATCCCAGCAAAAGACGTCGTTGGATCGCGCAGGCGGCGTGAAATTGCCGGCAAATGCCGGGAACACGTGGTCGATGATGTCTTGTGCTAACCAACCATTGGCGCGGTGCAGCGACCGGATGGGACGGATCTGGTTGTAGAGGAAGATCTCGTTGGCGCGCACCGAGAATATCTGGCCGGTCACGTCCGCCGCCTCTTCGCTGAGCAGGGCGGCCACCAATGATCCGACCTTTGTGCCCTCCATCTTCTTGATGCGGTCCATGCGCTGCTTGTCTTCTTCGTTCTTGACGGGAATCGAGCCGGTCATCCGGCTGAAGGCAAACGGGGCGATGGCATTCGATGTGACGTTGTAGCGGCTCATTTCCATGGAGATGGTCCGGGAAAGGCCGATGATGCCCATCTTCGCTGCCGCGTAGTTTGCCTGCCCAATGGTTCCGATCAAACCGGACGTCGACGTCATGTGCACCATTCGACCAAATTCCTGATCGCGGAATCTGGTTGCCGCTGCACGCGAAACGTTGAATGTGCCCTTCAGGTGCACGGCGATGACTTTGTCGAAATCCTCCTCGGTCATCTTGTGAAAAATGACGTCGCGGAGAATTCCGGCATTGTTGACGATCCCGTCAAGCCTGCCGAACGTTTCGATGGCCTGCTCGACCATGCTGTGCGCGGCGTCGAAATCGGTGACACTGTCGAAGTTGGAGATCGCCTTTCCGCCCACGGCTTCGATCTCGTCAGCGACACTCTTGGCAGGCGTTGCGTCGGACCCTTCGCCGCCAAGGCTGGTTCCTATGTCGTTGACGACGACGCTGGCACCCTCGGACGCCAGGCTCAAGGCGATGTCGCGGCCGAGGCCCTGACCGGCACCGGTGACCAGAACGACACGTCCATTCAACAGCTGACTCATGGAGGTCTTCCTTTCTTTCTATTCTGGCATCAAAGAAGCGCGATACGCACAACGGCTTCGGCATTCAAACAAAACTAGCAATCACTGTGCCACGAAGCATTACTGCAGGCACAGCAATTCCCTCAGGCTGCTTTTGGCACGATGATTGCATGAACTCCGTGCAAAGACCTGCTGTCGAAATAGTGCTGAAAACGCTTCCAGGAACGAGCAATGTCACTCAGGAACAAGGCGGTTATTGTCGGTGTCGGTGAGTCGGATATCGGCAAGCTGCCCCACATGACCGGTCTCGGGCTTAACGCCCAGGCAGCCAGGCGCGCGCTGGATGATGCCGGCCTCAAGCCCTGTCAGATCGACGGACTGCTCACGGCGTATTCCTTCACCGAGCCCTATTTCATGCTCGGCTCGGTTCTGGCCGAATATCTCGGGCTCAAGCCGACCTACAGCAGCGCCATCATTTCCGGTGGGGCATCGCCTGCCATCATGCTGCACCATGCCGCCCAGGCCATCGCCACCGGTGCTGCGAAAACGGTCCTGGTCTGTACGGGTGAAAACAGGGCGACTGGCCAGAGCAAGGATGCGACTGCCGCCGCGCTTGCCGCGGTCGGTCATCCCTATTTCGAGGCGCCTTACGGGGTCGGCATCCCGTCGCTCTACGCCCTGGTCGCCCGCGCTTACATGCACAAATATGGCACGACACGCGAAGAGATGGCAGCAGTTGCGGCCAACACCAGGGCCCACGCCTGCCTGCACCCCAATGCGCATATGAAAAAGCCGATCACGATCGATGACGTGCTTGCTTCGAAACCGATTTCAGAGCCGCTGAACATGCTCGATTGCTGCCTGATCTCGGATGCCGGCGGGGCCTTCATCGTAACATCGGCGGAGCGTTCCGCGGACCTGCCGGTAAAGCCGGTTTATCTTGCGGGGATCGGCGAATGCCACACACATGAACACCTGCTGTGTGCACCAAGCCTGACCGAATTTGGCGCATCCGAGTCCGGCAGCCGTGCCTACGCCATGGCCGGCCTCGAGCCGGACGACATCGACCTGGCGCTGCTGTACGACTGCTTCTCGATTGTCCCGATCATCGAAATGGAGGAATTGGGCCTTGCCCCACGCGGTAGGGGCGGCACGTTTTTCCTTGAGGGCAAGGCGCGTGTCGGAGGCGACCTTCCGGTAAACACCCATGGCGGCATGCTCAGCCACGCCCATGCGGGGGCCGTCGGCGGGCTGATGTCGATCATAGAGGCGGTTCGCCAATTGCGCGGTGAGGCCGGCGCACGGCAAGTCAAAGGCGCCGAAACGGCGCTGGTGCATGGCGAAGGCGGCATCCTGTCCAGCCATTGCACGGCAATACTCACGGCGCAGGCATAAGATTGGAGATCGACATGGCGGCTGAAATTCGCGGCAAATACTACGAGGATTTCGAGATCGGCATGGTCATCGAGACCCCACGACGCACCATCACCAGCACCGATATCGTCAATTTCGCCTGCCTGTCGGGGGACTTCAATGGCGTCCATGCCGATCATGAGTATTGCAAATCGACACCGTTCGGCGAACCGATCGCCCACGCGCCGCTAGTCTATGCCGTGATGGGCGGCCTTCAATATGCAAGCGGGATCAATGACGGCACATTGTTGGCGGTTCTCGGCATTGACGAATGGCGCATGCATATGCCGGTCAAGCACGGCGACACGCTGTTCATGCGCCAGACCGTCGAGGAGATGCGCGAGACCTCAAAGCCCGATCGCGGCATCGTCAAACTCAAGCGCGAATTTGTCAATCAGCGCGGCGAGGTCGTCCAGCACATGTTTGCGACATTCCTATACAGGCGCCGTACGGCCGGCTGATGGCCGGAAATCGACAGCCCGGTCCGGTCAGACGTCCCCAAAGAACAGGCTGCCATCGAGATGCTGAAAATCGTACGCATCGCCCCGTGAAACAAACCGTCCGACGGACGGCGACGGGAAATGCATAGTGGCGATCGTCACGTCCCTGTCGACATGGTGTTCCAGCAACCATCGCCGCGACCTTGCCGACAGTTCGGGATCGGTATCAACGCGCACGCAGACGTCAGGATAGACGCATTGGATCGGCGAGTGGATCGCATCGCCAGTGATGAAGCCTTCTTGGCCGTTCGAGCGCACGGACACACTGCAATGGTGCGGTGAGTGACCTGGTGTCGGCACAAGCTGCACGCCGGAAAGCAATTCATGCGTGTCAACGACCAGGTCGCACTGCTGCGCTGCGATGATGGGAAGGACGGAGTCATCAAGATGCTGCAGATGCTCGCTGCCCTCGTAGTTGCTCCAGAACTCGTACTCCGCCTTGGAGAAAACATAGCGGGCGTTCGGAAAGGTCGGGACCCAACGTCCGTTTTCCATTCGTGTGTTCCAACCCACGTGATCGGCATGAAGATGGGTGCACATGACGTAATCGATATCGCCGGTGCCGAGACCCGCAGCGGCCAGTGCATCGAGATAGATCGTATCGTTCTTTTGATGCCATTCCGGCATGTAGGGACGGTCCTTGTGGTTGCCGACACAGGTATCGATCATGATATTCTTACCGCCGGCACGCAGCAGATAGGACTGTTTGGGCATGATCACGCCACCGCCATCATGCAATGCTCCGCCGCGGATCATCGCTTCACGATAGGGCGCCAACATCTCCTCCGTGAGCAACGGCATGAGGTCGAGGATCCGGTTGGTGCTGGGTGGTTCCTGCTCCAATATGCGGTCGACGCGGACATCGCCGATGAAGAGTGTATTCATCATGGACAATCCTCCATATGGCTCCAGCAGCACTAGGCGAGGCGAAACTGCGGCAGAACATTGCCGTCCGAGTCCGACTCAAACGTTACGCTAACTGAATCGCCGATCGATGCATCTCGGGAACCCTCGCCGACGACGTTGGTGATCATCCGAACGCCGTCTTCCAGCAAGATGGCCGCGATAACGTAAGGTGTGTGAGCGCGCAGTTTTTCAGTCGGTGCGCGATGGACGATGGTGAAGCTCTCGATTGTCCCCTTGCCGGGGCTCTGCACCCATTCGAGCTCATCAGACCAGCAGGCAGCGCAAAGCTGGCTTGGTGGGAACTGCGAACGCCCGCAGTTCCGACATCTTTGAAGCAACAGGCTGCCCTTTGCGGCCGCTTCAAAATATGGTGCGCTATCGGCATTCTGATAGGCGTTTTCTTCGGACATCTATTGCTCCGGAATATGTCGAACCGCCACCAGATGGCTGGAAGCAGTGCGTCGGCATGTTGTGGACGATCCGACCCTATGCAGCCGCTTCATCGCAAAGCGCCCGCATTTGTCGTCGCCGCCGTGTCGATGAAGGAATGTTCATGGCATCGCGGTATTTGGCGACAGTGCGCCGCGCGATTGTAATGCCTGAATCTCCAAGCCGCTCAACGATCGCTTCATCCGACAGGACAGTGTCGACCGTTTCAGCCTCGATCATTTCCTGGATCCTGTGGCGCACGGATTCCGACGCCATGCCGCCGTCGGCTTGGGCATTGGACGCAATAGAGTTGCAGAAGAAGAACTTCAATTCGAACAGCCCGCGATTGGTCATGATGTACTTGTTGGCAGTAGCCCTGCTGACGGTCGACTGGTGCATGTCGATGGCGTCAGCAATGGTCTTGAGCTTCAGCGGCTTCAAATGGCCAACGCCCTTATCGAAGAATTCGCGCTGGTGGCTGACGATTTCGCTCGCCACTTTCAGTATCGTATTGGCGCGCTGCTCGATGTTCCTGACAAGCCAGTTTGCTTCGCCGATGCACGTGGTGACAAAACGCTTGTCATCCTTGGTGCGGCAGTCGCCGGATATTTTCGCATAGTAGGTCTGGTTGACCAGCACGCGCGGCAGCGTCTCGTTGTTGAGTTCCAGCAGCCAGTCGCCGTCCGATCCGCGACCAAGAACCACGTCGGGAACCGCGGGTATGATCGGCGATGCATCAAATTGCAGGCCGGGGCGAGGGTCGAGTTGACGAATCCTGGCGAGGATCGAAACCACTTCCTTTTTTGTTAAGCCCCCCGCCTGCGCCAGTTTGTCGAAATCAAGCCGGGCCAAAGCTTCCAGGTTTTCAAGCACGATGCCGAAATTTTCGCTGTCTTCGCCGCTGGCGATGAGCTGCAATCGCAGGCATTCAGCCAGGTCTCGTGCGCCTACGCCGGCAGGATCGAGAGATTGCACTACATCGAGCCCGCGCAATACGGTTTCATCCGATACGTTGAGAAGTTCGCTGATTTCATCAACGGGCCGACGAAAATACCCGTCTGAATCGAGGGACTCAACGATTTCACGTGCCACCGCCAACTCCACCCTGTCACTGGCTGCCAGGGGTAATTGCTCCATCAAGTGATCCCGAAGTGTACGCTTCGCCGCGCAGAAGGCTTCGATGTTCGCTTTATCCTGGGATTGCTTGAAAGCGCGCTGAACCGCGGTTTTCGGCACTGTACCAGAATTTGACGATTTCACGGGTGAGGGAATGGGAGCGACGTCGAGGTTCAGGGGCCGCTCGTGGAAGGAGTCGGTGTCCTGTTTGGGATTGGTTCCGCGCTCGACTGGCAAGGCAGCCGGATCTTCGGTTTTAAGTGGAATTCCGTCAGAGCTGACCTCGAGGAACGGGTTTTTCTCTGCCTCGCGTCTGATGAACTCTGTCAATTCGACATTGTTGTACTGCAGAAGTTTGATTGACTGCAGCAAGCGGGTCGTGATCACCAAAGACTGCGTGTTGGAATTGGCTAGACCGACCGAGAACGACATCAATACTTCCTCCCGGGAAGCTGTTTTCCGGCAGTAGCTTCCCTACCTCGTGAAGCGCGTTGACCCGTCAGCTTCAACGGACCTCGACCAGGAGGTCCATCAAGCGCGGGCTCTGCCATCCTCCCAGAGGGCTGCGCCATCGCGTACAAAAAGGCACACTTTTTGACGTTGCATAATTCGTGCCAATTTGGCGTTGAACCGCGAAATCCGGCTCACTTGCCTGGATCAGGCGTTTCCTGGAGCTTTTTGTAGAGATAAGATCGGGATATCTTCAAATGTTCGGCAACCTTCTTCTTGTTGCCGCCCAGACGCGCCATCGCATCTTCAATCAGCTCGAGTTCAAGTGCTTCAAGCGCCTCTTTCATGGAGCCGGATTTCTCGCGTATGCCGTTGTTGCGTCGAGCAGTGCGCTCCGAGACAGGTTTTTGGCCGATCTGTTGATCGAAATCGGCGATGCTCAGCGTATCACCATCGTTGAATGCGAGTGCGCGTTCCAATTCGTGGCGTAGCTGACGCACATTGCCCGGCCAGCTGCGCTGGGCGAGATATGGAAATATCTCGGGATGAAGTTTTGGCGCGGTACGGCCGTAACTCCTCGAGATGTCCGACACGAAATGGCGCACCAGCAACGGAATGTCCTCGAGCCGGTCTTCCAGCGGTGGTACATGCAATATCACCGGGCTTATCCGGTAGAAGAGGTCGAGCCGGAACTTCTCCTGCTCAACGAACAGCTCGAGATCGCGATTGGTGGCGGAACACAGCCGGAAGTCAATCCGCCTCGGTCTGTCGCCGCCAATGCGCTCGACGACGCGGTCCTGCAGAACGCGCAGCAGTTTCGACTGCACCTCGATCGGCATATCGCCGATTTCGTCAAGGAAGATTGTGCCCTTATCGGCCTGTTCGAATTTGCCCTTGCGTCCCTTTCGATCGGCACCGGTAAAGGAACCGCTTTCGTAACCGAAGAGCTCACTTTCCACCAGATTGGCTGGCAGCGCTGCCGCGTTGACCGTTACCAGCGAGCCTTGTGCCCGTGCGCTGCCCATGTGAAGGGCGCGCGCCACCAGTTCCTTGCCGGTGCCGCTTTCCCCCTGAATGAGCACCGGAATGTCGAGCGGTGCCACCTTGCGGATCTGGTCGCGCAACGACATGATCGCCGGGCTCTGGCCGACAATCGCCTCGAGCACCTTGTCGCCCACCTGCTGTTGCACGTTCTGTTTCTTGTAGGCCTCGATTTCCTTTTCCAGCGCGTTTACTTTGCGCGACAGCGTTTCAACCTGTTCGGGACCCTTGAACATGATCCGGCCGATCGCTCCAACGATCTTGCCGTTGCGCCTTATGGGGTGACGTGAGACGACACGCTCCTGACCTCGCATCTTCTGCAATTGTCCGACCTCTGCAACACCGGTTCGCACGACATGATGGAGGCGTGTGTTTTCGATCACGTCACGTACCGGACGGCCGATCCCTTCTCCGGAGCGCAGTTTGAAAAAGTGTTCATGGATCGGCGATAGGAACACGAGCCGGGCATCCGCATCGACAACCGTCATGGCATCAAAAGGATCCGTCAGGACATGATGGAAGATGTCATATGCAAACTCGACGTTGAGCAGGAAGTCGAGCACCGTGTCGCTTGTCGGTGCATCGATCGCGATGAGCGTGCCCTCGTCGACCCGTGTAACAACGGAGGAGAAGCGCATTTCCGGCAGGAGAATGGGTACAAAACGTTTTTCGTAGGCTTCGGCAAGCCATTCCGCATCCGTAACGAGCGCCTGCACACGCTTGTCGGTGCCATGGCCCAAGGCCGTCATCAACACATTGTCCTTGTCGAGGACAACCAGGCCACCCAACGCATTCGGATGATCGGACACGCCATTCCGCTCCAAAAGAGACTTCATTGGCGACACTTTAGCATGCAAAATGACCGTAGTGAAAACACCTTTTTGAAAAACGCTGCGAACGAGCCGGGTGTTGGCGGCATCCGCTCTGCTTTCGGTCGGCCCGTTTTTGGCACCGAAGTTGCTTCAGTGGGAAGCAAAGCCGTGCGGCAAACAACCGAATTGCCCAGGAGCAGTTGCAGCGGTGAACCTCCACCACGGTTTCAGGCTAACGAAACCTTCTTCTGCCACGGGCGTCTTGGCCCGCCGCGACCACAACGATCAAAGCAGGTCCTCCCTGGGGCGTTCGATCTTCGGATCGAGCGCCCCGAATTGTGGAAATAGTCGAGACTTTTTCCGCAGCTAGCTGAATGTGGTCCGGCTCAGTCACCCTCGCGGCCATACAATCGGCGTGCAGTTGCTTCCGAAACGAGGCCCAGGCGTACATCCCGTTGAACTGCCGCCGCATCACGTTCCTCGGCCGGTCCGTATCCGCCGCCCCCTGCGGTCTGGTAGACGATACGGTCTCCCGGTTTCAGCAGGCAGTGGCTGCCCCTCTCGACGCGCTCACCGTTGAGCAGGACTGCGGCCGGAGTACCCGCTTGGCCACCGGCTACGCCGCCAGCCTCCGTTTCAAAGCGTCCTCCGGAAAGGGATTCCACAATCGGACCTTCCAATGCGGCGTTTTCCGGGATCAACAAGGCGAATTCCTGACCGAGGCCACCGCGGAAGCGGCCGGCACCGCCGGAATCCTGCAGATATTCCCTGCGTTCAACCAGGGCCGGGCTGTCGGATTCGATCATCTCGACCGGGCTGTTGTTGATGTTGGCCGGGAAGGTCAGGCAGGAAACGCCGTCATTTTGCGCCCTTGCACCCGTACCGCCCGAAAACATCGGACCGATAACGAAATTCGAACCATCCGCATTTTTGCCGGCAAGCGTCAGCCACCAGGTCGGCAGAGAGCCGCTTTCCGCAATTATTTTGTCCGGAACCACTTCCGCCAGGGCCTTGAACACCAGTTCCGGGATGAAATGTCCGACCGTATTGCGGCCGAGCACCGCGGCGCCGCGCCTGGCGTTCAGGATCGACCCTTCCGGTGCCGTGACGGTGATCGCCAGTCCAGTGCCGTGATTGTTTGGAACGAAAGGCGCGGCGACAGATTTCAGCGCGAACAGCACATAGGCATTGGTGAAGTTCAGCACCGAGTTGATGCCGCGGTCCACCTGGTGATCGGTCCCTTCAAAATCTGCAATCGCTTCGCCACCACGAATGGTCAGCGCCAAGCGAAGCAAGATCTTTTCACCGGCTTTACCGGTCTCGACCGGGTACTGTGAAGTGTATCTTCCGTCAGGCATTGCCTCAAAAGCCCTTCGCATGGCGGCCTCGGTGCGCGCGAAGACTGCATCAGCCAGGGGGACCAAGGTTTGCCACTCAAACTCGGCAAGGAATGCAGCCAGCCGGCGCCCGGCGAATTGAACGGTGGATACCTGCGACAGCAGGTCGTTGCGCAGCAAGTCCGGAACCCGGGAATTGGCGACGATCAGATTCAACAGATCGGAATTGGCCGTACCCCGGCGGTAGAGCAAAGATGGCGGAATCTGAAGGCCTTCCTCATAAATTTCGCGGTTATCGAGGCCGAGGCGGCCGCCAATATCCTGATGATGGAAGACGCACGCCGCAAAACCGATGAGCACACCATCATGGAACACCGGCGCTGCGACAAGAATGTCGGGCAGGTGACCTGAAACGATCCACGGATCATTGGTGATGATGACATCGCCTTCACGCAGCGTCTCATAGGGAATGTAGGAGTGCAGTGTCTGCATGGCCGCGGCCATGCCGCCCAACAACCCCGGCGTGACGAATGCCGGTTGCGCCAACAGCCGCCCCCGGCCATCGTAGAGTGCCAGCGAATAGTCGTGACTGTCGCGGATGATGCTCGAAAACGCCGTACGCATGACGCTGGCATCGGCCTCGTCTGCAATGGAGGACAGGCGTGACCAGGCCCGTTCCAGCGTCAATGCGTCGATCATGCGGCCTCTCCGTCAACATTCAATCGGGCCGTTTCAGGCAAGTGGATCCGCAACAGACCGTTTTCGTCAACATACACCTGTGCCCCGGTGCCGACGACGACAGTCGATTCCCGTTCCTCAAAAATCGCCGGACCTGCAAGGGATTTTCCTGGCGGGACCGCGTAGCGGTCATAGACCTGATGCGCGACATAGCGTCCCTGCTGAGGGCACCATGCCTCGCGCGTTCCCTTCAGAAACGGATCGCCGGTCGGTTGAACGGCGCGGAACGGCGAAGTCGGCGTTGGACCGGTTGCAATCAGGCGCAAATTGACCAGCTCGAAGGCATTGCCGTCAAAGGCACGACCGAACTGTTCGGCATAGGTGGAGCCGAACAGGGACTGCAGTTCACCAACATCGTACTGCGTCTCTGCCAGGTCGACATTGATCTCGTATCCCTGGCCCACATACCGTATGTCCACCGAACGCCGGAAAAACGGTTCCGCTTCTTCTCCAGCTTTCGACATGATTGACCGAGCTTCGCTTTCCAGTTCGGCAAAGGCAGTTTCCAGTCTGTTCGTGTCCAGATCGGCAAGCGCCGTTTTGAACGTGCGAACAAGATCGTAGGACACCGGTGCAACCAGAAAGCCCAACGCAGACGCAACCCCGACGGCTGTTGGGATAATGATCTCACGCACGCCAAGCTTCGCTGCAAGGCCATAGCAGTGAACCGGTCCGGCACCCCCGGAGGCCACAAGCGCCAATTCCGACGCCTCCAGGCCGCGTTCCGCCGCATACATGCGGGTTGCCGCGGCCATGCTCTCATTTGCGGCATCATGTATGCCGAAGGCCGCATCGGGTATGCCAAGCCCAAGTGGTCTGGCAACTTTGGCATCAATGGCCGACTTGGCTGCGTCGACATCGAGACGCATGTCTCCTCCCAGGAAGAATTCAGGATCCAGATAACCCAGAACCAGATCGGCGTCGGTTACCGTCGGGTTTTCGCCGCCTTGGCCATAGCAGGCCGGTCCCGGTTCCGATCCCGCACTGTGCGGACCAACCTGCAGCAAATCGAGCGCGTTGATCCCGGCGATGGATCCACCTCCAGTGCCGATTTCCAGGAGGTCGACACAGGGCACTTTCACCGGAATGCCGCTACCCGGTTTAAACCGCGCGGTTCGTGCCACCTCATAGAGGCTCGTTCTTGGCAATGTGTCGCCTTCGATGATGCATATCTTGGCGGTCGTTCCACCCATGTCGAAAGCAAACGCATCCTTGAGGTCGCACAATTGCTTGATATGCTGGGCAAGAATAACGCCGCCGACCGGACCGCTCTCGATCATTCTTGCTGGGAAGTTGCTGCCAGTGTCGACCGATGCAACGCCACCCGAAGACAAAATGACGTTCAGCACCCCGGCCAGACCCTTGGCCTGGAGGCGATGGTCAAGGCTCGTCAGGTAGCGGGTCATCAATGGCTTGCAATAGGCATTGACGACGGTGGTCGACGTTCGTGTAAACTCGTTGATCTCGGGCAAGACCTCGCAACTCAACGACACCGACAAGTCCGGCAAGATCTTCTGCAGAAGCTGACCCAGGCGCTGTTCGTTGGCAGGCTCGGTGAAGGAATGCAGCAGGCACACGGCGACGGATCTGACGTCTTCCTGGGAAAGGGTTTCTGCGACTTCTGCTATCTGCGCTTCGTCGATCTCGAGCAGAATTTGGCCATCGGCGCCGGTCCTCTCGCGAATGCCAATCCGAAGGTCGCGCGGCACCAGCGGTTCGGGATAGGTCTGCTGCAAATCGTAGAGATCGTAGCGCCGCTCGGTTCCTATCTCCAGCACATCACGAAATCCCTGTGTGGTCAGCAAGGCGGTTTTTTCACCCTTGCGCTCAAGAACAGCATTGATGACGAGTGTAGTGCCGTGCAGAACCTGCGCTGTTTTCGAAAGACAATCCGGCACCGCTTCCTGCAGCTCTGACACGCCCTGGATGACTGCTTCCGAGGGGTCGCTTGGTGTCGTCAGGCACTTCCTGAGTTGCAGTGAGCCGTCGCGTGCGTCGTAGAGCACGAAATCGGTGAACGTGCCGCCGATGTCGCAGCCTATTCGATAGGTGTTTGCATGACTCGTTGCCATTTTACAGCAGCACCCGGCCACCGTTGACCATCAGGTGCGTCCCTGTCACATACCACGCTCCGGGACTGGCATAAAACGACACGACATGGGCAATATCCTCCGGCTGGCATGTGGTCTTCATCGGAATTTCGGCGATCACCGGTTCCAGCGTCTCCTTGGGAATGTCCTTCAAGGCTCTGGTTTCCACGGTGCCGGGGCAGACGGCGTTCACCGTAACTTTGTGCGGAGCGAGTTCCAGTGCCAGTGAACGGGTCAGTCCCAGGATCGCTGCCTTGGAAGTGGCGTAGTCGGTGAGACCGACCCCGCCACGATAGGCTGTCGATGATGAGGTGTTGATAATGCGGCCATAGCCCGACGTTTTCATGCCGCGCATTACCTCCCGGGCGCAATCGGCGGAGGCGCGCAAATTGATCGCCAGGATGAAGTCCCATTGTTCGGGATCACTGTCTTCGAACCCGGACTTCGCCTTTTCCCGACCGCTCTGGCCAGCATTGTTGTGGAGAATATTAACCGTCCCGAAATCAGCGGCGATCTTCGCGAAACTTGCCTTGACCTGTTCGCGGTCGAGCAGGTCGCAGGTCACGGCGAAACATTTGCGCCCCTCTGCCTCAACGACAGCTGCGGTTTCGGCAAGTCCGTCCGGGTCGATGTCCAGGATGGCAACATCCGCGCCGTCCTCGGCAAGTCGCTGAGCCGAAGCCCGGCCGATGCCCATGGCTGCGCCGGTCACAGCGGCAATTTTTCCTTCAAGGCTCATTTCATTTCCCGTTGCTTTTCGTCAGATGAGGATGTGGCCGCCATTGACCATCAAATGGGTCCCGGTGATGTACCAGGCGCCAGGGCTTGCAAAAAAGGCCACCGCATGGGCGATATCTTCGGGTTCGCCGATCGATTTCATCGCGATTCCGTCGATGACCGGCTGCAGAATTGCGTCCGGTATCTGGTCCACCGCTCTGGTCCGCGTTACGCCGGGACAGATGCAGTTGACGGTCACCCGGTGCGGAGCGAGCTCAAGCGCCAGAGATCGTGTGAAACCGAGGATCGCCGATTTGGACGTCGTGTAGTCGGTCGTTCCATTTCCGCCCCTGTAGGCGAATTCCGAAGATGTATTGATAATGCGGCCGCTACGCCGCTCACGCATATCGCCAGCCACTTCGCGTGCGCAATAGACTGTCGCCATCAGGTTCAGGTCGAGGATGAAAGCCCATTGTTCATCATCACTCTCCCAAAAGGATCTGGACTTCTCCCGACTGCTCTGGCCGGCATTGTTATGCAGAATGTCAACCGGTCCGAGGTCGGCTTTGATACGTGCAAAGGCATCGCGGATGGCTTGGCGATCGAGGAGGTCAGTTTCCACCGTGAGACAGCGCTGACCGGCTTCACGCACCTTGTGAGCAGTCACGTCGAGGCCTTTGGTATCGATGTCCATGATGGCGACATCGGCACCCTGGTTGGCCAGCCGGAGAGCTGAGGCGCGGCCGATGCCGTGCGCCGCTCCGGTTACCACCGCGATTTGTCCTTCAAGGCTGCTGTGCTTTTTCATCCGAATGCTGTCCCGTTTCAGCCACTGGCGCAAATCGCGTGCCAATCTCTCTAGATTCAAACCAGCAGCTTCGCTGGCACGGTATTTGCTATCTGTTCCGAAGCTGGCCGACCGTGGCGATTTGTGAAACCGGGAGAGTGTATTGAGCGACAATTCCCTGCATTGTGAAATCTCCGACCACGTCGCAACGATTACGCTCAATCGGCCGGAACGCAAGAACGCCATGTCGCATCAGATGTATACGCAGCTGATGGAGCGGCTGCGGGCGTTCAATGCCGATTCCAATATCCGTGTCGTTATCTTGACCGGAGCAGGCGGAACGTTTTGTGCCGGTGCAGATCTAAAGGAACGGGCCGCTGCCGGCGGCCAGCGCAGCGAGGACAAAAGTCCTCGCACCGTGGTTGAGTACGACAAGCAGGACCAGTGGTGGACGATGTCCTTTGACAAGCCGATGATCGCGGCGGTTGACGGCTTTGCCATGGAGGCTGGTTTCGAGCTTGCATTGATGTGCGATATTCGCATCTGCACCAACCGCGCTGTCTTTTCACTTCCAGCCGTGAGTCTTGGATTCGTGTCTGGCGGCGCAGGACCGCAACGCCTCGCCCGGTTCATTCCGCAATCGGCCGCCATGGAAATGGTGCTCACCGCCGGAAAGTTCGACGCTGATTTTGCCGCACGATCCGGCCTGGTAAGCCGCGTCGTCAAGCCCGAAGAGCTTATGGATACTGCCCGCAAAATCGCAACGACCATTGCCGGCAACGCCCCGCTCGCCGTACGTGCCGGGAAGGAGATGGTATTGTCCTCGCTGGATCAGACATTCGACGAGGCGATGCGCCTGAGCGTGGCGCTTCGCTGGGCGATTGGTCAGACTGACGATGCAAGGGAAGGTCCAACCGCGTTCGCAGAAAAGCGCAAGCCGGACTTCAAGGGCACATAGCCGCACATTGGTGAAATCAACCGTTCACTGGATGGAGTTTCCATCGAACGAACGACATCAGGAGAAGGATATGCTCGGCAAATCCGGAAGCACCGGTTCAGAGGAATACAAATGGGTGGGCCACAGGCCGGTGCGGCCGGATGGTGCTGACAAGGTCACCGGCAGGGCGCGTTTTGCTGCCGACTACAATCTGCCCGGCCAGCTTTGGGCAACGGTGAAGCGGTCGCCCCATCCCCATGCCAACATCCTGAAGATCGATACTTCCAGGGCAGAGGCTGTGAAGGGTGTCCACGCCATCATCACAGGCAAGGATTTTCGTGGCTACGACCCGGAGGCGGAAAAACTGCCGACAATGCTGCGCTATACGATCCAGAATGTGATGGCCCACCATAAGGTGCTGTACGAGGGTCATCCCGTCGCCGCGGTTGCTGCAACCGACATGAAAACGGCCAGGATTGCAGCGGATCTCATTGAGATCGAATATGAAATTCTTCCGCATGTCATAGATGTCGATGATGCCATGAAGCCCGACGCGCCGCTGCTTCATAAGACCTTGCGGACGGCGGGCATCAAGCCGCGTCCTGAAGAGCCATCGAACATCTCGTTGCGTATTGAGAGGGCAAGCGGCGACATCGAAAAGGGCTTTGCCGAGTCCGACATTGTCGTCGAGCGTGTCTTCAAGACCAAGCCGGTGCACCAGGGGTATATCGAGCCGCACGCCTGCCTTGCCAGCGTTGCGGAAGACGGTAAGGCGGAACTATGGCTGTCGACCCAGGGCCCGCATTACGCGCGCAATTCGCTCGCCGATATTCTAGGCTGGGACGCTTCAAGTCTGCGCCTCACCGGATCGGAAATCGGCGGCGGATTCGGCGGCAAGATTGCAGTTTATGAAGAACCCGTCGCGTTGCTTCTTTCGCAAAGGACACATCGGCCGGTTAAAATGGAAATGACCCGCGCCGATATCTTCCGAACAACCGGCCCGACATCGGGCACAAGCACCACGGTGAAGGTCGGGGCGACCAGCGACGGTAAAATTGTTTCCGCCAAGATCGAGTATCGCTACCAGGCTGGAGCCTTTCCCGGTTCGCCGGTGGCCAACGCGGTTAGAGTCGGCCACACCGCCTACAACATCCCGAATCTGGATGTTGTCGGCATCGAGGTCGTGTCAAACCGGCCAAGTGTTGCACCCTATCGTGCGCCAGGGGGACCGATTGCCTGCTACGCGTTTGAAAACGTCATGGACGAGATCGCGGAGGCCCTGGAGATCGATCCGATCGATCTGCGCCTCAAGAATGCCGTCCACGAGGGCGATACCGCGCTGCATGGGCTGACCTTCGAAAAGATCGGCCTGGTCGAAGCGCTGAACCAAGCGAAAAACTCCAGGCACTACAACGCGCCGCTTGGCCCCAATCAGGGGCGCGGCATCTCCAGCTGTTTTTGGTACAATATGGGTGGTGCGACCAGCGTGCAGTGCGCCCTCAACGGCGATGGTACGATCAACTTGACGATCGGAACCCCTGACATTGGAGGTCTTCGCGCGTCCGTCACGCAGATGGCCGCTGAAGAGCTGGAGGTCGACCTGGATCGCATCCACACGATCGTGGGGGATACCGCTCAGGTCGGGTACAACTTCGTCACGGGCGGCAGCCGTACGGCCTATTCGAATGGAATTGCCACTGTTGACGCCATGAAGAGCATCATTAAGCAGGCTTGCAAACGGGCCGCCGATCAGTGGGGCATCCCCGAAGAAGCTGTCAACTATTCCAATGGCATGGTTCGACCGGCCGGACAGAATGCCGGGGAATTTGAACCCTTGTCGTTGGCGCAGATTGCCGATCAGGGCAATGCGCTTAATACACCGATCACGGCTTCGATCAGCACCGATGCGCCGGGCTCGGGTCCGAGCTTCGGCGTTAATGTCGTTACAACCGAGGTCGATCCCGAGACAGGCGCGGTCAAGATCGTCGAGTTTTCCACCTTCAGCGAATGTGGCCGCGCGATTCACCCAGGTTATGTGGAGGGGCAGTTCGAAGGTGGAGCCGCCCAGGGTATCGGCTGGGCTCTGAACGAGGAATATGTCTATGGTGAGGACGGTCGACTGCAGAACGCTGGCTTCCTCGACTACAGAATGCCCGTCGCTTCCGATCTACCGTTGCTGGATACGCATTTGGTAGAGGTTCCGAATCCCAATCATCCCTTCGGCGTGCGCGGTGTCGGCGAAATCTCCATCGTCCCGTCGCTTGGCGCGATCACGAATGCTGTACAGGATGCGACCGGTGTTCGGTTCTGCGAGCTGCCCATGTCACCCCCCAACGTCCTTAAGGCACTCAAGGCAGCGCGCGATGCCGGCGATCCCAAGCTCAAGCTGATACCCCCCGAGTAAACCCATGACGCAGGAATTTGCCGGAAAGGTCGCAATCATATCTGGCGGCGCCAGTGGCATCGGTTTGGAAACCGGTTTGATGCTGGCCGAACGCGGCGCGAAAGGCATCATCATTGCCGATTTCGACAGCATCGCGGGTAAAGAAGCCGAAGTCAGGCAGCGCGAAGCCGGTGCCGAAGCTCTGTTCATCCAGACCGACGTTACGTCTGAGGATGCTGTCGTTTCCATGGTCAACGAAACCCGCAAGCGTTTCGGCCGTATCGACTGCCTGCTAAACGCGGCCGGTGGTCCGGTCGCACGCAACCCGACAACCGACTGTTCGCTGGAGACGTGGGAAGCCTGCTTCGCCCTCAACGTGCGCGGCTCGTTCCTGTGTGCGCGTGAAGTTCTCAAGATCATGATCGAGCAGGGAAGCGGATCGATCGTCAACGTCTCGTCCGCTGCCGCTTATCTCGGCAATCCCGGCGGATCGGTTCACTATGCTGCTGCAAAGGGCGCCATTTTGTCCATGACCAAGGGCATGGGTCGTGAATTCGCCGAACGCGGTGTTCGCGTAAACGCCATATCGCCCGGTACGTTCGACACTCCTTTCCAGGACAAATGGGCGACGTCCGCTTCGCGCGAGCAAATCTTGAAGAAAGTGCCTGCCGGGCGCATGGGCGATCCGAAGGAAGCGGCGGAGCTCATCTGTTTCCTGCTCTCGGACGCGAGCCGTTACATCACCGGTGAAGTGATCAAAATCGATGGGGGCCTTGCATGATGCCGGTCGCCCTTCGTGCCCGGTTTTGATCTGCAACCACAGGAAGGACAACGATGATGGGACCGGAACTCGTCGATCACCTCGCCTATGAGAAGGAAGAGGGGGGCATTTTGTGGATCAAGTTCAATATGCCCGACACGATGAACACGCTCTACGGCCGGTCCAATGTCAGGGGCACGGTGGCCAAGGTCGGCGAATACATGAGGGCTGGCGATGACGATCCGGATGTGCGCGTCATCGTCCTGACCGGCGTTGGCAAACATTTCTGCGCCGGCGTCAATCTGAAGGCAAGACAGGGAGAAGACGAGGTCGGTCCCCAAGTCGAGGGGTCGCTGGGCTCGCTGCTCGACAGCCCGGACGCGATGCGACAGTATTTTTTTCATGCGTTTACCAAGCTTCACCGTGACATTTCACAAATCCGCAAACCGACCATCGCGATGATCAATGGAGCGGCGGTTGGATCCGGTATGGACATGGCCCTGCATTGCGACATTCGCGTCGGAACTGAACGCACCAGGTTCATGGGATATCAGCAAGCGGGCCAGATCATGGAAAATGGTGCCTGTTACTATCTGCCGAAGATGATCGGTCTGGGCCGAGCGCTTGAATTTGCCTATATCGGCAGTGTTTTTGGCAAGCAGGCCCATGAGTGGGGCATGCTCAACCATCTGGTCGGGGAGGACGAACTGGAAAATTTTACGCGAAATCTGTGTGAAAAGATCATCGATCAGCCGCCGCTGGTGCAATGGATATCGAAGCGCATCATGCGGGCCTCTCTCGACAGCTCGCTGGAAACGACGATGGTGATGACATCGAATGCCGGCGGTATTCTCGACAGCTCTGAGGATGCCAAGGAGGCCCGACAGGCCTTCAAGGAGAAAAGGAAACCAGATTTCAAAGGGCGGTAGTGTCGTCGGCCCGGTCAATCACTCGGTCGCGTTGAACAGGCCTTCGAGTCGTTCCATGGTCTCGCCGAACTCCATCAGCAACTCATACATGACGTTGCGGACATTGCTTTCCGTATCGAGCATACCAGCGCCCTGGCCGCAGGGCTGCGACATCAAGCCCTTGTGCTGCTGCTTCTCCGCTCTGGCAATGATGATTTCGCTGAGCACACCCTGAAGCGGTGTGGGCAGTGGCGCGGGAGCTGACGGATCCTCCCAGGCCTTGACAAATCCTGTGTTGAGATGGCGTACCGGCTTTCCGGTTCTTGCCTTGGACAGAACCGTGTCTCCGGAGCTGGCGGCGAAAATCATGTCCTTTTGTTCGGGCGTCGTCTCTGATTCCGATGTCGAAAGCCAGATCGAACCGGTCCAGACTCCCTGTGCTCCAAGTGCTATCGCTGCAGCGATCTGTCGGCCCTTTGCAATGCCGCCCGCGTGCAACACTGGCACATCAGGTCCGGCCGCTTCGACAATCTGTGGCGTAAGCACCATTCCGGCGATGTTGCCGGTGTGACCGCCGGCCTCGTAGCCGGCTGCAATTAGTACATCGACACCGGCATCCGTCTGTTTCCTGACATGTTTGGGATGCCCGACAAGGGCTGCCACCTTCATACCGAGTTCGTGCGCCCGATCGATATATTCCTGCGGCGGGACCCCGAGTGCGCTGACGATCATCTTTACGTTGGGATACTGAAATGCGATGTCGAGCCGCTCCTCCGATTGCTTGTGCGTGCGCAGTCGTGCGTTGACATAGCCTTCAATTTCCGCGGTCCGTTCCTCCGCCGTCGGCGGTTTGACACCTGCCTGGTGGAGGATGTCATCGACAAAGTCAAAATGCTCCTTGGGGATCAGCTCCTGGATTTCTTCCGCTGACATGCTTTCAAACTTATGCGGCGCCTTTGACGGAAATACCACGTCGAAACCGATCGGCCGGTCCGGGCAATTCTTGGCCAGCCATTCCATGTCATGCTTGATCCGTTCAAAGGGAATCCGGGAAGTACCGAATGTGCCCATGCCACCGTTCTGGCTGACGGCTGAGACGACGTCCGGCCAATGGGAGAAGGCGAACACGGGAGCCTCCATGTCAAACCAGCGCATGATTTCGGTTTGCATTATCGGCTTCCCTTCCAATCGTCACGACGGATCAGTGGACGCCCGTCGCAAGCCTCTATTTCGCAATGATCGTGCCAGCGCTTCGGATCGCATTCCAAATTCGCGCAGGGGTCAGCGGCATTTCGACATGGTCGATGCCCAGCGGTTGCAACGCGTTGATAACCGCGTTGACCACAACTGGCAGTGCTCCGACGGCGCCGGCTTCGCCGACGCCCTTGACTCCCAACGGATTGGTTGCAGTTGGCACCGGGTGGGATTGAACGTTGATATTGCACAAATCGCTGGCGCGCGGCATGGCGTAGTCCAGAAACGAAGCGGTCAGAAGTTGACTGTCCTCATCAAAGACAATGTTTTCCATGAGTGCCTGTCCCGTGGACTGTGCTATGCCGCCATGAATCTGTCCTTTGACAAGCAGCGGATTGATTTCGAAACCGACATCATCCACCGCCCAGTGACCGATGATGGTGATTTCTCCCGTATCAGGATCGATCTCGACCTCACAGACCTGGCAGGCATTGGGAAATGATGGTGCTGTACAGCGAAAAACGCCGATTTCGCACAGTCCGGGTTCCACTTCGGCCGGCAGCATTGCCGGTTTGAAGGCGGTTTGTGCGACATCACGAAAAGGGATTGAACGGCCGGTATCACCGACCCGATACTGTCCTTCCATAAATTCGAGGTTTTCTGGTTCGGTTTGCATCAGATGCGCTGCGATCAGGCGGCCCTTTTCGATGCACAACTTTGCCGCCTCGAGCACCGCTTGCGTGCCGATGGCCGCCGTACGCGATCCGCCGGAGCCGGTGCCGTAAGGAATCTGTTCCGTATCCCCCTCGACGACGCGAATATCGCCGGGAGCAAGCCTCAGAAGTTCGACAAGCGCCTGGGTGTAGATTGTCTCGTGGCCCTGGCCATGATTGGTGGAACCGGCCAGCACTGTGACTTTGCCTGATGCATTGAACCGCAGTTCGCACGTTTCAGCGGACGGCGCTGTTGCCAGTTCAATCGACATGGCGACGCCCATGCCCCGCAATCGATTTCGATTGGAAGCTTCGGCGCGGCGGGCCTCGAAGTTGCGATATTCGGCAGCCTCCAACGCCTTTTCGAACACCGCGCCGAACTCGCCACAATCGTAGGTGAAGGTTAGCGCGGTTTTGTAGGGAAACCCGTCGTCCGGGATCATGTTTCTACGCCGCAGCTCTATGCGGTCAAATCCCAAGCGTGCTGCTGCGATGTCGATGATTCGTTCAATCAGATAAGTTGCCTCCGGGCGTCCGGACCCGCGGTAGGGTGCAATCGGTTGGGTATTGGTGAAAACACCCGCGACGTCTACATGCATAGTCGGTATGACATAGGTTCCCGCCATGCCGCCGACATTGTGGACGGCCGGCGCTGCACCGAAATAGCCCATGAACGCGCCGATATTGGCAACTCCCCTGGCGCGAGCCGCCAAAATTCTGCCATCATCGTCCAGCGCCAGCTCGACATCAAAAACCTGGTCACGCCCGTGGTCGTCGCCAATCATCGTTTCCTGCCGGGTTGCACACCAACGCACCGGCCGCCCGGTTCGCATCGATGCCCAGCCAACCAGAGGCATTTCGACGGGGATGGAGCCTTTCAGCCCGAAGGATCCGCCCAGATCGCCGGCGATAAGCGACAGACTGCCTTCGTCGATCTTGAGGATCGCGTTTGCGATGAGCTCACGGAACGCAAACGGCCGCTGACAGCCGCCCCAGATCGTCAGATGGTCCGCGATTTGGTCATACCGGGCAACGATCGCTCGTGGCTCAAGCGGGCTGGCATGGACGCGATTGATGGTGAGACGTTCCCGGACCACATGCGGCGCGCCGGCGATCGCGGCCTCGGTGGCTTGCGCATCGCCGGCCTCGTAGACAAGACACTCATTGTTATCGCAATCCGGCCAGATGAGGGCCGTATCTGGCTCGCGGGCGAGCATCGGATCCGTATTGGCGTCCAGCGGCTCATACTCCACCATGACGGCTTCGGACGCATCCAGTGCAAGAGCGTGGCTTTCGGCGACAACAATCGCGATGGGTTGACCCAAAAAACGGACCGTATCGATCGGCAGGGCGGGGCGGGGCGGCTTGTACATCGGTTGGCCGTCGCGCCGTGTCGGCGTGAAGGGCAACAGCAGGCCGGGCCCGTTGATGTCACCAAGACCATCGGCCGCCCAGTCGGCGCCGGTGAGAACGGTCAGGACACCAGGCATATCCAGTGCTGCACTGATGTCGATTTCAGCAAGACGCGCATGCGGATAATCGGAACGCACAATCACCATATGGGTCTGGTGCGGTAGCTGGATGTCGTCCGAATAGCGCCCGCCTCCTTTGAGGAATCTCGGATCTTCGGTTCGCGGGACGGCGCTTCCGGGAGCAAATTTCATCGGGATTGATCGGTGTTTCGCGTAATTGACTGTGTCAACTCGGGCAGGATTGCGGGCAACGGCAGCGCCGCCCGCAAATCGTCTCATTAATCAGCGGGTCCAAGGATATCCTTTTTCCTCGAACTCGGCCTTGTATTTTGCTTCAATCGCCCGGATATCGGCCAGGATGCGGTCACCGTCCATGCCCTTTTCCTTGACGTTGGCAATCCACTTGTTGATCAGCGGCTGTGACGCCGCGACGAATTTGGCACGCTCTTCTTCGGGAAGCTGGTAGACTTCGATCGACTGTCCCTCGATACCAGCCTGCATTTCTTTCCGTGCCGCGTCCATGTCAGCTGTGTACTTCTCGGCATAGACGTCCATGTATTCACGGCCGGTTTCGACGATCACCTGTTGCAGATCTTCGGGCAGATCGTTGAAGAAATCGGCATTGATGCCGACGCCATAGCCCATCTGCTGACCCATATAGGCCTCGGTGAGGTAGCCGGCGACTTCATAAAGTTTGTAGGATTTCACCAGCGGCGTGTAATGAGTCAGTCCGTCGATGATGCCCGTATCAAGAGCATTGTAGTGCTCACCGCCATCGACCGATACGATGTTGGCGCCGAGTTCACCCAACATGTCGACCCAACCGCCATTGGTTGCCATCTTCAGCCCGTCGACGTCGGCAGCTGTCTTGATCTGCTTGTTGACGGTGACCAGCTGAACCGGACCCGCCGAATTGTTGGCGATGATCTTCACCCCCTGATTGTCGCCTTCGGCTTTCAGTTCAGGGATCGTCTCATGCGCTTCCTGCATGGTCCTGACGCCGATCCAGAAATCGTCAAACATGAATGGTGTGCTCGACAGCAGCCAGATCGGGAATTCTGCCGGTGTGAAGACCGCAACAACCGTGCCGGCATCGGCCAGTCCCGATCCGACGGCCTTGACGTTGTCCTTGTGCGAGGCAAGTGCACCGCCCCAGGATATATCAACGTCAATCCGTCCGCCCGAACGCTCTTCGACGGCATTTTCCCACCACATGAGTGCCTCTGCCCTCGGACCGCGATTGGATGCGATTTCGGAGAAGCGAATAGTGTATTCGGGATCGGCGGCCAGCGTTACCGGTGCCAGGCCAAAACCGCTTATGGCGACTGTCAGAGCCGCCGCGGCTGTTTTGAGTTTCGCAAGATTCATGGGATCCTCCCAGTATAGTGTTCAGCCGCCAAAGAGGCGACGATTTCGAGGCACGTTGATAGGCAGCATGCTTTCACGTCCTCTCGCTGTGATGCTTCGCAATCGCTATGCCAAACTCAGGCCGATTGCTGAATGTGAGAGCTTTCCAGGCGATTTTCGCAATTTTTTGTTTCTGTGCGCCACATTGGCACGTGATTTGCTGACACTCTCTGATGCAAGCGCATCCGCCGCCAAGCGATCACCGCCGCTCAGAATCCACAGTCTGAGATTTCTGGGAGTGGTGTTGTTGTTCGAGTATCGCTTTGAAGGCCGGATCCGAGGGCTCAACAGGAGACAAGTATGGACGAATTGCTTCCGGAAGAAATCCCGGCCATCCGTGACATGGTTGAGAAGTTTATCGAGACGGAAGTCTCTCCGGTCATGGACGACTTCGAAGCGCGAGGAGAACTTCCGCGGGAACTGGTGAAGAAGGCCGGAGCCGCAGGTCTGTACGGCGCAGTTTTTCCTGAGTCGGTGGGTGGCACCGACATGGGCTATCTCGCGGCAGCAATTATCCAGGAGGAAATGGTTCGTTGCGACGTGCGTTTCGCAGCGGCCAATAACCAACAAGGCTCGACATGTCCGACGTGCATCTATGCCGGCGGTTCACCGGAACAAGTGATGAAATACGTGCCCAAACTGCTGTCGGGTGAGAATATCGGCATGATGTCGCTTTCAGAACCTGGCGGTGGTTCGGATGCCTTCGGCAGCATGAAAACAGTCGCAAGGCGGGAAGGGGACGTCTACAAGATCAACGGCGCCAAGATGTGGGCATCCATTTCCAACGAAACCGACACGGGTGTTTTGTTCTGCAAGACAGATCCCGAAGCCGGTTCACGCGGCGTGTCTGCTTTTATCGTGGAGCCAAAAAAGTACCCCGACGGCTGGGAGGCCAACCCGATTGACCTGCTGGGTCTGTCGAAGTGTTTCCGGACCTGCGCAGTTTTCCTCGACGATTTCATCGTACCGGCAGAGAACCTCATCGGCCAAGAAGGCGACGGCGCCAAGATCGTGATGAACGCGTTGCGGCCCGGTCGGGTAACGGTCGGTGCCAAGGCGCTTGGCGTCGCCCGCGCTTGTTACGAAGATGCCGTAAAATACGCCAACGAACGGGAAATACGCGGTGCGCCAATCGGCAATTTCCAGATGGTTCAGGCCGACATTGCGGAGATGGCGACCGAAATCGAGGCGTCGCGTGCACTGGTATACGAAGTCGCCAAGCTCGCTGATGCAGGATTTCCAACCAATCGTCTGTCGTCGATCGCGAAGTTCCACGCCACCAAGACGGCCAAGTTCTGCGCTGACAAGGCACAGCAGATTCACGGCGGCTACGGGCTAACCGAGGAATTCCGCATTTCGCGATACAAAGCCTATGCCGATCTGTTCTTCACTGGTGAAGGGACCGCAAATGTGCAGCGCGAGCTGATCGCGCTCGATGCACTCGGTTACAAGGATGCCGACCGCCATCATGGCCGCACTGGCCTTCGCGATCCGCGTCGGGACGATGTGGCGGACGAACTTGCCAAGGCGAGCTGAATTGAACGAACTGGACAAAGCACAGGGGCCTTTGGCCGGTTATCGCGTGCTGGACATGACGGCCTTTATTTCCGGGCCGTTTGGCTCGCAGCAACTAGGCGATCTCGGTGCGGATGTCATCAAGATCGAAACGCCGCGTGGCGACGAGACCCGCGAAAAGGGCAATCCACCGGCAGAAGGAATGGGACCTGGTTTCGCCAACCTCAACCGAAACAAACGCAGCATAGTCCTTGACCTGAAATCACATGAAGGAAGGGACCGGTTGCACAAGCTGGTCGCTACCGCGGACGTGCTGTTCCACAACATGAGGCCGGATGCGATACAACGGCTCGGCGCATCCTACGAGATGCTCAAGGAAATCAAGCCGGATCTGGTTTATTGCCAAATTGTGGGCTTTTCCAGCGATGGACCCTATGCCGGTGCACCGGCCTTCGAGGATGTGGTGCAGGGAATCTCCGGCTATTCCGATCTGCAGGGCGCAGCCACAGGTACGCCTGCATTTGCTGCGTTTGCCTTGGTGGACTCAGTCGCTGGGATCGTTGCTGCGCAAAGCATCATTGCCGCACTACTGCATCGCGAGCGCACGGGGCAGGGGCAATTCGTCGAAGTGCCGATGTTGGAGACGGCCATTGCGCTTACCATGCCTTCCAATATGTGGGATCGCACCTACGACCCCGAAGGAGCTCTCGGATATCCCAGGTATCTGACGCCCAACCGGCGACCCTTTGCCACCAAGGACGGTTTCATCTGCACCGTGTTTGGCAGCGACAAGCATTTCCAGGCTTTTTTTTCCGCGGCTGGCCGAGCGGAAATCCTCGAGGACGAACGGTTTGCCACCAATCAGGCGCGCTCGGTCAATTCCGACGCGCTTTGGGGCGCAGTTGCAGAGTGTTTCGCCTCCGGCACCACAGCGGAATGGGTAGCGTTGTTGCGCGGTGCCGATCTCCCGGGCATGCCGATGAACCGGATCGAGGATCTGTTCACCGATCCACACCTGCAGGCAACTGGCTTCTTTCGTCAATTTCAGGTCCCTGAAATTGGATACATGCAGTTGATTTCGCCACCGGTGAAATACTCTGCTACACCAGCAGGTATTCACCGCCTTCCGCCGCGTCTGAGTGAGCACACCGACGAGATCATCCGGGAGATTGACGAGAACACCGACGACTCGTGACTGCCGCATTCTGAAAAGAACAAGGGAAGCTGAAATGGGCGAGACAATACGGCTTACGGCCGAAGACGGCTTTGATCTGAGCGCCTACCTGGCCCGGCCGCACGGACACGGCAAAGGCGGCATTGTCGTCGTCCAGGAGATATTTGGCGTTAACGACCACATCCGCTCGATCTGTGACCGTTTCGCAGCCGACGGATATGCTGCTTGTGCCCCTGCCATATTCGACCGGCAGCAACCCGGTTTCGAATGCGGATACACGCCGGACGAGGTTGCGAAAGCGCGGCCGCTGATGGTCGCGGGCGACTTCGAAACCTACATGCGCGACGTGGCCGCGGCCCGCGATGCGCTGCTGGGCTACAGCCCTGTCTCCGTGACGGGCTATTGCCTTGGTGGGTCAGTGGCCTTTGCCGCCGCGACACGGCTTGACGGGTTTCTGTGCGCGATACCCTACTACGGCGGCAAGATTATCGGGATCAAGGATGAACAGGCGCGTTGCCCGATGCTGATGTATTTCGGAGAGCAGGACCATTCGATCTCAATGGAAGATGTGCGGGCAATTCAGGCGGCCCAACCGGGCGCCGAAATCCAGATCTATGACGCACAGCACGGCTTTATGTGCGACCAGCGCAGCACCTATTCGGCCGAGCATGCTGAAAAGGCGTGGGCCGGAACGATCGCCTTTCTCGACAGGCACTCTGGGGTTTAACTGTCCGTAGTCAGCAGCGCATCCAGTGCCAGCAATCCTTGTCCTTGCGGCAGGACAACCAGCGGATTGATTTCCAGTTCCATCAGACCGGGTGTGGCAATGAACTTGTCGCCCAAAGCCACCGTCGCGGCGATGAGTGCGTCAATGTCGGCACGCGGCTTGCCGCGAAAACCTTGCAAAACCTCCCATAGCTTGAGCCGTTTGATGGCCGCACGGACCTGAGCCTGATCAACGGGAAGCGCGAGGTGGCCGATATCTCGGAAAAGCTCGACAGCAATGCCGCCAAGTCCGATATTGATGATCGGGCCAAAATCCGTGTTGCGAAGGCAGGAGAGCACGACTTCGACGCCGTCGCCGGCCATCTCCTGGACCAGGACACCGGATTCCGGCGCACCAAGCCGTTCGCGGATTTGGGTGGCATGACGATCAACATCGGCCGGCGAAGCGATACCCAGACGAATAAGCCCGAGCTCGGTCTTGTGTTCAGCATCGTCGGGCAAAGCCTTGACTACCAGTGGATAAGCAAGATTGCGACAGACATTCTCGGCGCTTTCCCCCGGTCCCAGGATCGCCCAGCCCGGCGCTTCAATACCCGAATCGGCCAAGTAGCGCATGACAGACGGCCAGTCACGCGGCATCTCATTCGTGCCGTTGGCCTTTCGTGTTTCGGCGGGCGCGCGGCCCGTGTAGCTTTGCCGCTGATAGATGCGCTTGACCGCGCGAATCGAAGCCGCCGGGTCGAAGCCGGTCAAGACACTACCGTCACGCAGACGTCTAACATCCGCCTCGTCGATCACTTCGCCGGCCAGGCTCACGACGACGGGGATTTTGTTTACCTCTGCAACACGGCGGATATCGTCTTGATTTTCGGTGACGTCACTTTGCCCGCTGGAAGAAAGCTGTAACACAATCACTTCCGTTCGGACATCTTCCGAAATGGTCGTGAGGGTTTTCTTCAGCAGATCCGGCACCGCTCGGATCTGGCCGGTCACGTCTACCGGGTTTTCAGTCCGCGCAAAATCGGGCAGCAACTCTGCCAGTTGTGCTGCGACGTTTTCCGAAAATGATGCCATGGGAACGCCGTCCTGCTCGCAATGGTCTGCGAGAAGTGCGCAGGCTCCGCCCGATGTCGAGACCACGGCGATCCCGCCAAGCAGATCACCCGAAACGCGCGGGTCGGGCAGCGTTTGGAGCGTCTTCACTGTCGTCATCAACTCAAGCAGCGAGTCAACCAGAATGATGCCGGCTTGCTCGAACACGTCGCGGTACACGGATCCGGCGGACGCGATTTTTCCCGTGTGAGAGGCAGTCGCTGCCTGGCCCATGGCAGATATCCCGGCTTTGAGCGCAACGATCTGAACGCCTCGTTCCCTGGCCCGCTCAACGAGCCGCAAAATCTCTGCGCCGTCTTCCAGACCTTCAATATAGAGGACAGCCGTCTTCACATCGTCCTGCTCGATCACCCAGCGCAGACCATCCAACATGTCCGTCGTGGTCTCATTTCCGACACTAATGATATAGGAGCTGCCAATACCCGCAGCCTGGAAATGGTTAGCGATGGCGCCGCCCAGCGCTCCACTCTGGCTGACCACAGCAACCGATGAATGCAGGAGCTTTTCGAGCCGCCGTGCGGCAGGGCCGAACGTGAGCATCGTCTTTTCGCGGATTGACCAGATCCCCTGGCAGTTCGGTCCAAGCATTGTGACACCACTCGCTCGCGCCGCCGCAGCGAGTTCGATGGCCAGCTTCTTTCCCGATTCCGCGTCTTCAAAGCCCGAACTGAAAACGATCGCGGCTCTAATTCCCAAATCACCGCACTCTCGGATCAATCCCGGTACCGTCTCCGCCGGGGTCATGATCATGGCAAGATCAGGCGCCTTTGGCAGAGCTTCCAGGCTCGGATAACAAGCCATGCCCTCAACATCATGCTGCTTTGGATTGACGGGAAAAACCTCGCCGGGAAATCCGTGTTTCATCAGTACACGGACGAGCGAGTTTCGCGCTGTTCCGGCAATCGGCGACGCGCCGACGATCGCAACTGAACGCGGGCGGAAAAGCCGGTCGAGCTCGTCAATGGACGGCCGGGTTCTCGGCGGGCTTTCGAGCTTTGCGGAAATGGTCGACATCATGCCCGGTCGGGATGATCGCGGTACGGCATCGATCGGGGAGCGCCGGGCTGCACGTCGTCCAATTGACTGAACATGGGCTGGGCGATTTCGCTGAAGAAGGCATCCGCAGCAAACATCTGATCATCGCGATCATCGTTCGCCGGTGCTTCGGATACAGGTGTGTTGTCAAACCGCATAAGGCTTGCTTCGATTTCGACCAGCATGGTTTCCTGCAGCCGCTTCGGTAGCGGGTCAAGGCCGGAAGTGGACCATGCGGCCTCTATGCTTCTCGCCAGATCTCTTGGATTGATGTTCCTTGCAGCCTCACGCTCCTCGACAGAGGGCCACCGCCGTGTCCACACACCTGACGCGCCATGATTGAGTGCCACGCCGATATCGTCGGCTCCGAAAATACTGGCAGCGACAAGAGGAATATTTGGCCCGCGGTCGACAAACCGGTCAAAGGCATCGAGATAAGTCTCTTCGTCATCATGAAGATTCATTGCCCGATGGGACGGAATGATCGCGTCCGCCCCATGCCTGGCAAGCATGGATGCGTTGTCGATCGAAATGGCGACCGCAACCGTCTTGCTGTCCGCCGACAACTCGCCCACCAGATCGGGCGGACATTCCCGTCCGACGATCGCGATGGGCACGGATAAGTCCTGGACAACGCCGATCAACCGATCGGCGTCGAATTCCTGTTGCATGGGCTTGCGGCCAAATGCCTGGCAAAGCTCGTATTTCAGCTTGGTGACATAGGCGACATGCTGGGGATAATCGCAGGAGATGATGTCGAAGAGCTGTCGTCCCATTCTGGCGACCGGTCCGGGCAAATAGACTGCGAATGGCCGGTTGGTCTGCTCGCGAACCAGGGCGATCATGGACTCAAGCTCACTGGTATCGGTAACGCCGGCATCGATGACGCCAACTCCGCCCATGTTCGAAATTGTCGCCACGGAAGATGTAATCGCATCAATGGAGGAGCGGGGACCCTCGGCCACGAAGACCGGGTACTGGACACCCAACAAACCGGCAAACGCCGAACTATTTGCATTCATACCGATCTGACCGTTCCTTCTTACCCATCGCTTCGAACGTAATTGAACGAGCAAAGGCCATGCCAAGTCCGTCCACGTTTGGCCCCGGTCATCAATTGTTGCTGTCAGTTGGGCGTGGAGTTGCGAGAGCATACCATTTTTTGCAAGGCGAACGCTGTTAATGCTCACGACTGGTGTGTCGCCCTTCATCGACTGTGTTTGTGACCGCGACGCAGACATAGTTGTCCGTCTCGGCTACGAACCTGGCCGCCGGTGTCGCCTGCAGAATCATACCGATATGTCGTGCCGGGTTCGACAATCATCGCTGGCACCGATTTTGCTGCACCGGTGATGCATTGTGTTATCGAACCAGGAAAGCGCATGAAAGACGTCGTCATCGTTGACAGCATTCGCACGGGTGTAGGCAAGGCCGGTTCCGGCAGCCTTAACATGACGCGCGGAGACGACCTGATCGCCCATTGCATTGACGCTTTGCTTGACCGCAATCCGAGTGTCGATCCCACAATGATCGAAGACCTGATCGTCGGATCGGCCCACCAGATGGGCGAGATGGCGGGTAATATCGCCAGGCCGGCGGTTTTGTTGTCGCGATTGCCGGTCACCACGGCAGCCTCCACAGTCAACCGCTTCTGTTCTTCGGGCCTACAGGCGATTGCAAACGCAGGGTTGCTGATAGCAGCCGGGCAGGCTGAAGCTTTGATGGCCGGCGGCTGTGATACGACATCCATGCACAGCCGTCATGGCGATGCCCGTCCAATTCAGTCCCAGCGCCTAAACGCTTTGCGCCGCGACGGCTATATGAGTTCTGGCATCACCGCGGAGAACGTCGCCGAACGATATGGTGTGAGCCGCGAAATCCAGGATGAATATGCGCTGCAAAGCCAGCAACGCCATGCTGCGGCCGTAGATGCCGGAAAAATCGGCGAAGAGATTGTCCCGATCCAGGTTTGGACTCGCAATTTCGACCGCAAGAGCGGGGAAACGGGCCATGAGAACATCACCTTCGCGGCGGACGAGGGTGCGCGTCCACAAACTGCAATCGAAGATCTCGCCAAACTACGACCTGTGTTCAAACCGGATGGCACCGTTACCGCCGGCAATGCCTGCCAGCTCTCCGACGGCGCATCCATGACTATTCTGATGTCTTCACGGCGGGCCGAGGCAATGGGTCTTGAGCCGCTCGGCTATTTCCGTGGTTTTGCCGTCGCGGGCTGCGAACCCGACGAAATGGGTATAGGCCCTGTTCTTGCGGTTCCCAAGCTGCTGGAACGAAATGGATTAAGCGTCGACGATATCGATCTTTGGGAACTCAATGAGGCCTTTGCCAGTCAGGTGGTCTATTGCCGGGACAAGCTTGGCATCGACAATTCGATCTACAATGTGAACGGCGGTGGAATTCCGATTGGCCATCCCTACGGCATGACCGGTTCGCGAATGACGGGTGCGCTGTTGCGCGAGTTGCGCCGGCGTAAGGCGCGGTATGGTGTCGTTACCATGTGTATAGGCGGCGGGCAGGGTGCCGCTGGCCTGTTTGAATCCATTCACTAGCGGCGCAGAAGCAGGCTCACGGGTTGTTTTGGTACGCGACTTGCTAAAATTGAACCAAAGACCATCCCTTTTTGTGGAGAAGCCAACGCATGCAATATTCGGCGCCGGACACCGTTGAGGCAGCGCTGCGACTGCTGACCAGCAACCCGGGTTGCACTGTGATGGCCGGTGGCACCGACCTGATCGTTCAAATGCAATCCGGTCTGCGCAAACCCGCTCACATTATCGATATCAAGCGGATCAACGAGCTGTGCGAAGTTTCCCGCACACCGGCCGGCGGCTGGCGCATCGGTTCTGCCGTGCCGGGTGCCGAACTCAACGAAAATGCCGAGCTCAAGGCGTGTTGGCCGGGCTTTGTAGAGGCAACCGATCTGATCGGCTCCATGCAGGTGCAGGGCAGAGCGACGCCAGCCGGCAATCTTTGTAACGCTTCACCGGCGGCAGACAGCGTCCCTGCGATGATTGCATCAGGAGCCTCAGCTATCGTGGCCGGGCCGGACGGCACGCGAACTGTTCCCGTCGAGGACATACCGGTGGCGCCGGGCAGGACATCGCTCAAGCCGTCGGAATTCATCGTCGCAATCGAATTGCCGGCAAAACCGGCGCGCTCCGGCGATGCCTATCTGCGATTTACACCCAGAACGGAAATGGACATTGCAGTGGTCGGAACAGGTGTTTTCCTTGAGTTTGATGAAGCCGAAACCGTTGTAGCCGCCAGGGTCGCAGTGGGTGCCGTGGCGCCAACCGCACTCCTGGTGGATGCCGCAGCTGCGGCGCTGACCGGCAGCAAACTTGAACCCGATGCAATTGAAGAAGCCGTTGGCGCCGCCCGAGCCGCATGCAGTCCGATCGAGGACAAGCGGGGCACGGTCGAGTACCGGGTGCACATGGCCGGTATCATGCTCAAACGCACAATCGAGATTGCCGTCCGAAGGGCGCGGCAGTGACCACTTGGAGCGAGTAAATGGCAAAGTTCCACATAACCACGACGATCAACGGCGACGAGGTAGAATTCTTAAGTGAACCGGATCAGACGCTGCTTTCGGCCCTTCGGAACGAGCTTTTCCTGACCGGCACAAAGGAGGGGTGTGGTTCCGGTGATTGCGGCGCCTGTTCGGTGCGGGTCGATGGCCGTGTTGTCTGTTCCTGCCTTATGCTGGCGCCGGAGGCACAGGATCGTCAGATCGAGACGATCGAAGGCATGGCCGCTGAGGGCGAGATGCACCCTGTCCAAAAGCGGTTTTTGGAGGAAGCTGCACTGCAGTGCGGTTTCTGCACGCCTGGATTCCTTGTTGCCGCCAGGGACCTGCTCGAACGCAATGCGGATCCCACTGAAACGGAAATCCGATACTGGTTGGCGGGAAATCTGTGCCGCTGCACCGGTTACGACAAGATTGTTCGTGCCGTCCAGAGAGCGGCCGAGGATGTTCGTGCCGAAAAGGCGGACTAACCAGACGACCTGCTAAATGGCGATTTCGCTGCAACCATTGTTGAGCACGATGCGGTCTCCGACCAGCGCGCGGAAGGATACTGTCGCATCATCCTTCCACATCTCAATCCGAATGGTTTCACCCGGCATAACGGGTGCCGAGAACCGCAATCGGTGGGAACGAAACCGCCTTACATCGTAATCGCAATAGGTCTTCAGCACCGCATGGGCAGCGATTCCGTATGAGCAGAGGCCATGCAGGATCGGGACGTGGAACCCGGCTTTTTTGGCGATTGCCGGATCCGCATGCAGCGGATTCCAGTCGCCCGACAATCGATACAACAACGCCTGACCGGGTTCGGTCGGGATATCGGTTGTCTGGTCGGGCGCTCGCTCGGGCAGGGGATGGGGTGCAGGTGAGGGCCGAACATCTTCACTGAAGCCGCCATTGGCCCGTGCAAAGGAGGTCGACGTCATCGTCGCGATCAATTCACCGTTTTCCTTGTCTCGCAATTGCCGCTCGGTCAGGATCAGTGCGCCGCGACCCGCGCCCTTGTCGATGATATCCAGGACCCGCTGACGACTGACAACGCGACCCGATGTGGAAAAGGGTCGATGCAGTATCAGCGATTGTTCACCGTGCAAAACCTTTGTGTAGTCAACGCCGGTTGCCGGATCGCGGAGCCAGCCTGCCGTCATGCCGACGACAACAGCCTGTGTCGGAAAGGCTTTGAATGCGGGATGCTGCTCATAGACGAAGGGCAGATGATCCGCGTCCATCGGATCGCGTCCGAAGCCCAGACCGAGCGCGTACAGCATGGTATCACAGGCGCTATATTCAATTTCGGCTTCCTCGAAGGGGTAGTTCATGATCGCGTGTTGGTTCAGGCTCATGAAAACGCTGCCTCTTTCCTGTTTTTCCGTATGCCGCCGAAGTGCAGCTTCCGCTGTCGCAAACCGTGTGCCGACCTGGCCTGTTTCCGCACGTCCGACGGTTGGCACGCCAATTGCGTCGCGCCACCCAATCGGATCTGTGCACGTTCAGAAACGGTCCGACTGGGAGGAAGGCACAGCATGTCACCGGATTCAATTGGGCACCCGTGTACGAGAGCGATAATCTCAACGACTTATAGACTGCCACGCGACATCTGATGAACGGCCATGCCATGACGAGAACACTTCAGCGCCTGGACCAATATGCGATCTGGATTGCGGTTGCCGCGGTCGTTTCGATCATGGCCATCACGTGCATATCCGTCGCGTCACGCTACTTCCTTGGACGACCTGTTCCCGACGATCTGACGATCAGCGAGAACCTTATGATCCTCCTGGTGTTCCTGCCACTGGCTGCGGTCCAGGGTTCCAGGGAGCATGTCTTTGTGACGATCTTCACCGACTGGATGCCAAACCGGGTCCGGGTTGCGATGGAGATTTTCGGTATTCTTGTCGGGATTGTCTTTTTCGGTATCCTGACCTGGGCGAGTTGGGTCGATTTCGCCCATGCGTACAGGGTCGGCGAATACACGCAGGGCCCCCTCAACATCCCACATGCACCATTCAAGTTCGTGCTGTTTGCCGGACTGTTTCTCTTCCTCGTCAGGTTGGTCGTCGACTTTGTGCTCGATTTGGCCGGGTTCATTTCCGGTAAGGCGCAAGCCCACAAATCCGAGGAAGATCGCGTGCTTGAAAAAGATCAAGACTAGGGGCGAAACGAGAATGGATCCACTCACACTCGGAATTCTCGGACTTGCTGCAATGCTGTTGCTGGTGGCGCTTCGCGTTCCAATCGCTTTCGGCATGGGCTTTGTCGGTTTTTTCGGAACGATCATTGCCGTCGGATGGCGTCCCGGGCGCGAGTTCGATTTCGGGCGCGGGTTCAAGGCTGCGTTTGCCTTCATGCAGTTCGAGCCATACTCGTTTGTAGCCAACTTTCCGATTATCGCCGTACCACTCTTCCTGATGATGGGTTATGTCGCCTTCCACGCGGGCTTTACCAAGGACATCTATTACACGGCTCGGGTTTGGCTGAGCCGACTCAATGGTGGCCTCGCCATCGCTTCTGTCGCGGGCTGTGCCATGTTCGCGGCAGTATCGGGATCTTCCCTTGCAACCGCCGCTGCCATGGGCAAGCTCGCGGTGCCTGAAATGCTTCGCTACAAATACGACAAGGGTCTGGCGACCGGCGTGGTCGCTGCTTCCGGGACGCTGGGATCGCTGATCCCACCATCGATATTGATGGTGCTCTACGGCATTTTCACCGAAGAATCGATCGGTCAATTGCTGTTGGCCGGATTGATACCTGGGATATTGTCGGCCTTAGTCTATGCGCTCATGATCTGGATCCGGGCAACGATCAATCCTGAACTGGCGCCCAAGGCGGAAGCCGTCACATGGAACAAGCGCTTTCTGGCGTTAAAGGACACCTGGTCAATCATGGTGCTCTTCGTGCTCGTGATGGGCGGTATCTATAGCGGCATTGTTACCCCGACCGAGGCCGCCGCGGTGGGCTGCGCCGGCGCCTGGGGTCTCGGCTTTCTTGCCAAGCGTCTGAATCGGGAACGATGCAGGCTTGCTTCGGTTGAAACCGTAAAACAGGTGGCGTCTGTCTTTGCACTGGTGCTGGGCGCAAAGTTTTTCGTCGGTTTCATTTCTCTCACTGGGGTCGCCGGTGCATTGACCGAAATGGCGACCGCGCTCGGCGACGTGCACCCGATCTGGATCATGCTCAGCCTGTCGCTGGTCTACATTGTGCTCGGAACCTTCATCGATCCGTTGGGTCTGATGCTTTTAACGTTGCCGGTGGTAACGCCCGTCATCGAGAATTTGGGCTACGATCTGATCTGGTTCGGGGTGATCATGATCAAGTTCCTCGAGATAGGCCTGATCACCCCGCCGGTTGGACTGAATGTCTATGTGCTCAAGGGAGTTGTGGGGGACTCGGTTCCCCTGGAAAAGATGTTCAGCGGCATTATGTGGTTCCTGTTGATGGACGTCCTTACGCTCATCATACTGATCATGTACCCGCAGATCAGCTTGTGGTTGCCGAATGCAATGATGGGCAGCTGATCGCTTTTTGGTGCGACGTCGTTCATCGGCACCGTGTCCTCGCCAAATACACAGTCTTCGCCGCAGACGTTTGTCCGCGGGTTGTGAACTCCGTCAGCGTCAGCGCTTCTCTGCCAGCTTCAACAGGACGTCGGACAATAGAGTGAGATCGTCTGACTCGGGCAATTGATCCACCGCTTCAATTATGCCTTCTACGTCAAGTCCCATACCCACAATGTCAGCGAGCGACCGCATCTTGCGAGCCAATCCATCTCGACCGAGGGGATTTTCCGGTGACCCCGACGCCGCAAGGACCTTGCCTTCGCGCTTTTCCCCGGTGTCTAGCCTGAGCTCGACGCGCGCAGGCATACGTTCTAAGGCTTCTGCGGCAAGCTCGGCATCTGCCCCCGGCTCAACTTTGTCAATGAGCGAGAGTATGGCTGCGTCTTCATGGAACGCATCGCCATAGACCGAGAAGTCGCCGGGACCGTAGGCCAAACTCGCACCGACGATGTATGGTAAGGAGTACTGAGCTGCCATGACAGTTTTCGGCCGCCAAACGATGTGTCGGTCTGTGACGACAGATGGTGGAACATGGACTGTGATCGACTCGATGCGCTCCGCCGGCAGGGAATAGCCGTCGGTGGCTATTGCCAGTGCGTCGATGACCGAGTGGAAATGCCGGCAGCAGGCATAGGGTTTCAGGCTGATATCCATTGTCTCAAGCGGTGTCTGTGGTGATGCGCGGAGCCTTTCAGGATCCGCATCAACGCCAAACAGGTTGAAAAAGCCGTATCTGCCCTCCAACGGTTGCTCCGGTGCCGTCATGCCCGTGGCGGCAATCTGGGCAGCCAAAATGCCGTTGTGTGCCGGAATCCCGCCGACCAGGCGCTTGGTCATGCTGCCATGTGGTTCCAGGGTGAACTGGGTCGTGCCGCTCACCAGCGACAGCGACACACCCCAGGCCCGGTTGAGATCTCCGGCACCCATTCCCATCAGTCGGCATGCGGCTGCCGCGGCACCGAAATGCCCGAACATGGCTGTCTTGTGCATGCCGTTGGCGGGCCTGCCTGTTGGGTAGGCGGCAAGGCCGATGCGGGTCATGGCTTCGACGCCTGCAACGATCGCCGAGAGAAATTCGCGGCCACTGGCACCAGCATTGGTGGCGACAGCCAGCGCTGTGGCGATCACCACGCAACCGGGGTGGCTGCGTGATGCCTCGTGGGTGTCGTCAAGCTCATAGCCGTGGCCGCAGGTGCCGTTGACCAGGGCTGCGGCCTGTGCAGTCAAACGTGTTGTGGTGCCAAGTGCCAGTGCATTGCCACGCCCGCCATGCGATGCCGCCCATTGTAGAATATACTGGCCCCAGGGTTGGATAGCCCCGCAGATTGCCACAGCGCAGAAATCCATGATGAGCAGTTTCAGCTGTTCGATGTTTTCCGCCGAGAGATCATTGTAGGAAAACGCGCTGATTTCTTCAGCGAAATCCCGGCTCACCGTCTTGTTGGTGTTCATGGCTGATCAGGCTTTCTGGGTTCTGGATGCAAAAAAAGGCTGTTTGTTGCTCCGGTTGTCAGAGTTACCGCAAATTGCATGCCACAACGTGGGCTTCTCACCAGGAATGGCACAGAAATTGCGGACGGCACTCATCACAGATCACGAGTGCACACGATGGCAACAGCAGACGCGAAAATGGACCGGACGGGTACCCCTCTTCCTTTACAGGATCTTCCGCACCGCGGGCCGGGAACCGGTTTCGGCTTATTGAGCGGCATCAGGGTTGTTGACCTGACCACTTCAGTCGCCGGTCCGTACGCCACGATGCTGCTTTCAGATTTTGGCGCCGAAGTGATCAAGATTGAGCGGCCGGCAGGTGATGATGCGCGAGCCTGGGGCCCGCCATTTCTCGATGGCCAATCCCTCTGGTTTGCGGCCATGAACCGTAACAAGAAAAGCGTGGCCATTGATTTCTCGGACGAAATTGGTCGCGCACAGTTCAACAAGTTGGTTCGGACTGCTGATGTTTGCGTGACCAACCAACCGCTGGATGTGCAAAAAAAGCTCGGGCTGGACTATGACACGATTAGGACGTTGCGTGACGACATCGTGTTTGCCGCCATCTCCGGTTTCGGACTGCAGGGAGAACGATCGAGCCTGACTTGTTACGACCTGATCGCCGAAGGCTATTCCGGCATCATGGACATCACCGGCGCAGCTGACAGCGCACCCCAGAAGGTGGGAGCGCCGGCCGCCGACATGTTGGCAGGTCAGGACGCGGCTATGGCAATCCTGGCCGCGCTGTTCGACCGCAAGAGTTCGGGCCGCGGCCGATTGATCGATGTGAGCCTTGTCGAATCCATGACCCGTTTCCTGGCCTGCCGCATCTCCTCCTACCTGGGGTCGGGTGAGATACCGGTGCGTTCCGGTGGCACCGACAGCGTGATTGCGATCTACCAGGCATTTGAAACTGCTGATCTGCCGCTGACCCTGGGACTTGGCACGGACGGAATTTGGCAGCGGTTCTGGAATGCACTGGACGATCCCGATTACGCTGGTCGGCCCGAATTCGCCCGCAATGCCGACCGTCGGCAGCGGCGCGAAGAGATCGTTGCGCATATCCAGGAGATTCTGGCAACGAGGCCACGGTCGTACTGGCTGGCGCTTTTTGCCAGAAGCCGAGTGCCGGCTGGGCCAATCAATTCCGTCAACGAAACCGTTGCCGATCGCGCTTTGCAGGAGCGGGGCCTGTTTTTTGTTCTCGATGAAGGTGTCCGTCAAACCCCGCAAATAGGGCTCGGCATTCACATAGACGGTCAGGCGTGCTGGCCGAGATCAGGCCCGCCGGAATTGGGACAACACAACGATGAGCTGCTCGGCGAATCCTGACCCAATGCCGGGTCAGTCCAGACGCAACATGCACCAGGTTGGAAGGCGATGATTTACAAGGAAATCCTTTTCGAAGAAGACGGTCCGATCGCGACGATCACGTTGAACCGTCCGGACAATGGCAACATGTTCACCGAAACGATGTGCCACGAGATCCGCGATTGCGTCGAAACGATACGCCGCGAAACCCGCACCCGCGTTGTGGTGCTGACCGGCGCCGGCGACAAGTTCTTCTGCATTGGCGGTCAGAAGGACGGGATGGAAGACACGAAGCTTTATGCCGGGGTGCTGCCGACACTGGAAATGTACGAAGCGATCGACAAGCTGCAAAAACCGGTGATCGCTTCTGTGAACGGTTTTGCCGTGGGCGGAGGCAATGTGCTCCAGATGGTCTGCGACCTGACGATCGCCAAGCAGAGTGCGGTGTTCCGCCAGGTTGGCCCGATGATGGGATCGTTCGATGCCGGGTATGGCACCTGGTATCTCGAAGATCTCGTCGGCAAGAAAAAAGCCAAGGAGATGTGGTATTGCAACATCAAGATCAGTGCTGAGGAGGCGATGGCGATCGGACTGATCAACCGTGTTGTCCCTGATGGTCAATTGGTTGAAAAGACGCGTGAATTCGCACTGGAAGTCGCTGATCGCGGTGCCTTCGCCCTGGCGGCGATCAAGGGTGCGTTCAACGCGCGGCATGGCGGCGTTGGTGGCCTCAGCCGTGTCACTCATGATTTGCTGCTTCGCGGCTATCTGGAGACAGCCGAATCCAAGGAGTTGAATTCCAGTTTCAAAGAGAAACGCAAACCGGACCCCTCCAGGTTCGGCCAGTGAGGTTCATTTCATGCGCCCGTTTCTCACGCTTCATGACCCCCAGCAGGCACGCACTCACTACGATGCCGACCTCTGGCATGAGGAAACGTTCTACCAGCTCATGGCGCGCTGGGCCCACGATCGTCCCGATGCGGTTGCGTTGGTCGACGGGACAAAGGAACTGACATGGCAGCAGGTGAAGGCGCTGGCGGATGCGCTGGCTGATGATATGGTCGGCCGCGGTCTGGTGACCGGTGACCGGGTATCGCTGTGGATGTCGAACCGGATCGAGGCGGTGATCGCCTTTTTGGCCTGCTCGCGCGAAGGCTTCGCCTGCAATCCGTCGCTGCACCAGACTTACACCTGCGGGGAAATCGTCGCGCTGCTGGAGCGCCTTGAAACCAGCATTTTGGTCACCGAGGATGGCTGGGGCGCCGATCGCGGTCGTTGTGATTTTGATAGCATGCTCGCAGGGCTTCCGGCGCTTGTTGCTACCTATTCGCCCGAGTCATTTCCGGCCCATATTCTCAGCCAGAACCGCCCGGAACACACCAATGCCGACAGTGTCGCTTATCTTGCCTTTACTTCGGGCACGACCGGCTCACCGAAATGCGTCATGCATTCCTGCAACACGCTGCTTGCCAATGCGCGCGATCTGGTTCGCGACTGGTCGATCAGCCGGCAAAGCATCATCCTGTCGCTCAGCCCGCTGTCGCATCACATCGCCTGGGTCGCCGTTGCCCAATGGCTTGTTGCCGGCGCCCGGTTCGTGACCGATTTTCCACCAGACGGCACAAACAAGCTTGATTGGATCATCCAGACGGGCGCGACTTATGTACTCGGAGTCCCGACCCATGCCATGGATATCCTTGCTGAACAGGAACGGCGTGGCCTGGAACGGATCGGAGAGGTCGCGATCTTCTATATGGCCGGCGCACCGATTCCGGCCGTCGTGGCCGATGCATTCGTCAGGCAGGGCATCACGCCACAAAACATATACGGCATGACCGAATGCTCTTCGCACCAATATACCCACCCTTCCGATTCGCCTGACGTGTGGATTTCGACCTGTGGTCGCGGCGGGCCGGGATATGATGTGCGGATCTTCGATCCCGAAGACGAAGACCGGGAAGTCGCGCAGGGCGAAACAGGCCAGATCGGTGGCCGCGGCGCGGCGTTGATGCTCGGCTATTACGGCAACCAGGAAGCCACGGCCAAAAGCTTCAACCGTGACGGCTGGTTCCTTTCCGGTGACCTCGGCTCCTTCGACGCACAGGGCAATCTGCGAATCGAGGGCCGGATGAAGGATTTGATCATCCGTGGCGGGCACAACATCTATCCCTCCCGCATCGAGGCGCTGGCGCATACCCACGACGACGTGAGCAAGGCGGCAGCCTTTGCCGTTGCCGATGAACGTCTCGGCGAAAAGGTGTGTCTGGCCGTCGTCGGTACCGTTTCAGCCGAAGTGATGCTTGCCCATCTGGCAGCCGAAGGCCTGTCGAAATACGACATGCCCGAATGGTTCCTGAACGTGGAGGTTTTTCCGCTGACGGCAAGCGGCAAGATCCTCAAACGTGAACTGGAGGCAATGGTGCGGGAGGAAAAGCTCAAACCGGAGCCCGTGCGATATCAGGAACAGGCAGGGGCAGGTTGATGGCAGTCGAACTCTCTCACCATAATGACTGCGCCCTGATCACGCTCAACCGGCCGGAAGCGCTCAACGCATTGTCGTTCGAGATCCTAAAGGAAATCGGCGAAGCAATCGACGAGGCGGGCTCTGGTGGCGCGCGAGCATTGTTGTTCACGGGTGCCGGTGACAAGGCGTTTTGCGCCGGCGCGGACATCAAGGAGTTGCGCAACCGTAGCCTGGCCGATCAGAAGCGCGGTGCCGAGCTTGGACAGGCAGTGTTTGCCAAGCTCGACAGGCTGCCGATCGCATCCATTGCCCTGGTAAACGGGTATGCCTTTGGCGGCGGCGCTGAACTGGCGCTTGCCTGTACGTTCCGGCTGGCCTCAAGGAATGCCGTATTCGGTCTGCCGGAGATCAAGCTGGGACTGATCCCCGGCTTTGGCGGCACACAGCGCCTGCCGCGTCTTGTCGGGGAGGGTCGCGCGCTGGAGATCATCATGACCGGGCGCAGCGTGTCGGCCGAGGAGGCTGTTCAGACCGGATTGGTGAACGCAGTTGTCGAAGAGGATCTGTTGGCGGCGGGAATCGATTTTGCCAAGACGTTCACACGATACTCGCTACCGGTTCTAGAGTTTGCGCGGCGTGCGATCCAGCGTTCCTCCGACATCCCTCTACAGGAAGGACTGCAGGTGGAAGCCGAACTCTCGACACTCGCCTACCGACTTGCAGATGCCGAAGAAGGCATGGCGGCATTCGAGGAAAAGCGAAGACCGGTGTTCAAGGATGGATAAGCCCCGCATCATCGTTACCGGCGCCTCCAAGGGGATCGGTGCGGCAATCGCAGTCGAACTGGACCGCCGCGGTTTCGCGGTTGCATGCCTTTCGAGATCCGGTGACGCGCCCGCGGGTACTGGCCATGTCTGCGATATGACTGACGAAGATGCAGTCAAGAAGACCTTTCGCAAACTGGCCGCATCGGATGGCATTGCCGGGCTTGTGAATAATGCCGGCATCCACATCGGCGGGCCCATTGCAGATCTTTCGCTTCAAGACTGGAACAGAACGATTGACCTCAATGCAACCGCTGTGATGTTGGCGGCGCGGGAGGTCTATCCGTACCTGCGCGAGACGGGCGGCACGATCGTCAGCATCGGTTCCTTTTTCGATAAGTTGGGCGTCCGTGACAACCTGGCTTATTGCGCTTCGAAGGCGGCGGTCGCAGCCATGACCCGATGCATGGCCGTCGAATGGGCCGGCGACGGCATCCGCGCTATCAATGTTGCACCAGGCTACATCGAAACCGATCTGAATCGGGACTACTTAACACGCGACAAGGTCAAGTCCTTTATGGCGCAGCGCATACCGGTGGGCGGTCCGGGAACGGCCGAAGATGTGGCGCGGCTGGTTGCCGGTATATTTTCCGAGAACATCGGGTTCATGACCGGCGAAACCATCTATCTCGACGGCGGGCAGGGAATGAACCACGGATGAAGCTGCTGCAACAACTGGAAAGTGCCCGCGACTGGGATGGCGAAGAACGGCAAGTGCTCGAACAGGTGCACAGGGTCTGCGAGGACATTATTGCCCCGAATGCGGAACACACCGATGCCACGGGTGATTTCCCCTGGGACAACGTTGAGGCCATCAATGAACTTGGCCTCAATGCGATCTTCGTCCCCGAGGCCTATGGCGGCACCCCGATGCGCTACAAGCTCTATCTGGAGATCGTCTCGGTCATATCGGAGGCCTGCGCTTCCACTGGCATCATCTACGCGACCAACTATCACGGTATGAAACCGCTCATTGCCTTCGGCAATGAGGAGCAGAAACAACGCCTTCTGCCGAGGATCGCCCGTGGCGGTCTGGGTGCTCTGGCCATAACCGAGCCGACGGCCGGATCGGATGCGACCGGTATGAAGACGAGTTTCACACCCGATGGGCAGCACATCGTCGTCAAAGGCGGAAAGATTTTCATCACCAATGGCGACGTTGCCGATCTCTATTTGCTATTTGGCAAATGGTCTCAGATCGACGACGCCCGGCAGGCCATATCGGCCCTGATCTTGGAGAAGGGGACGGACGGTTTCAGCGTCATTTCGCGGGAAAAGAAGATGGGTCACAACGGCTCAACAACCTGCGCCCTTGCCTTCGATAACATGCGCGTGCCTGCGGCAAATCTGCTCGGCGACCCGGGGCAGGGACTGTCGATCCTGCTCGCCTCGCTTAATTTGTCCCGGCCATCGGTTGCAGCACATGCACGCGGCATTGCGCGTGCGGCATTCAAGGACATGGTGGCCTATGGAAATGAACGCATTCAATCAGGTCGCAAAGTGCTGGATTTTCAGGGCAATCAGTTCACGATTGCTGATCTTGCCTGCGAATTGTTGATGGTCGAACGCTGGATCGACCACGTCGCCGATCTCGTCGACAACGGCGTAGCGGAATTCGGCATGGAGGCGTCGGTTGCCAAGCTTCGCGCCTCCGATCTCGCCATGCGCATGGCGAGCGAATGCGTCCAGTTTCACGGTGGTTACGGCTACTGCAGGGACTACCGGGCAGAGCGGCTGATGCGGGATGCCAAGATCACCCAGATCTGGGAAGGCACCAACCAGATTCACCGCCAGCTGATCGGACGGAGCTTCAGGCAGAAATGAGCGATATCTCAAAAGTGGCAATTTGCGGTGCGGGCGGCACGATGGGGGGTGGTATAGCCATGGTCTCGGCGAGGGCTGGTTTCGAGACCGTTTGTTTTGATCTTTCTGCGGAAGGTCTGGAGCGCCAGGGCAGTGCGGCAGAAATCTTCTTCGGTAAGTCGGTCGAGCGCGGGCGGATGAGTGTGGAGGAAAGGCAAGCGGTACTCGACCGGATGACGAAAACCAGCAATCTGGAAGATCTCGCCGATTGCGATCTTGTCATCGAGGCGGTTTTCGAGAATCTCGACGTCAAGCGCGAGCTGTTCGACAAACTGAACAGTATCTGCAAGCCGGACACGATCTTCGCCTCCAACACGTCAACGCTGTCCATCACCGAAATCGCAAGCGGCTGCGGGCGCGAGGACAAGTTCGTCGGCATGCATTTCTGTTTGCCGGCGCAGTTCATGAAGCTCATCGAAATGTCTGCCGGACTCAACACGTCGCGGGAAACCTTCAAGGCAGCCTGGGAATGGACGGAAAAGGCCGGTCAGCTGCCTGTCGAAACGCAGGACAAGCCGGGCTTCATCCTCAATGCACTGCTGGTTCCATTCAACAATGACGTGATCCGTGCCGTCGAGGCCGGGCTGGCGAGCCCGCAGGACATCGACCTCGCCATCCGTTCGGGCCTCGGCTACAAGATGGGGCCGTGCACGCTGCTCGACCTGATCGGCTTTGACACCCAGGTGCTGCTGGGTGAGGCTTTCTTTTCCGCGACCCTGGATCCCCGCGCCGCGGTGCCGCCCCTGTGCCGCCGGATGGTTGCCGCTGGCAGGCTCGGCAACAAGGCCGGCCGCGGCCTGCTGACCGGTGCCTTGCCAGAAAGGCAACGTGACGCATCGACATACGAGATCATAAAAGAAGGAACCAGCCGGTCCTTTCCCGATCAGGACGAATTTCTGGAAGCAAGCAAGCAGGGTTCGGATGTAATCATCCATCTCGGTGGCGGATTTGTCGCCGATGACCGCAAGACAGCCATCCTCGTCGAACTGGATATCGAATGCCTTGGCGTGCATACCGGCGAAGCATCCGGGCTGGAAGGATCCAATGCTGTCGGATTCGCCCGCTACCGCAATGGCGATGACCCGCCGTCCAATCTCGTGGAGCTGGTGCGCCAGCCCAACACCTCGGCGACCGCGCTTGCCGCTGCCCGTGCGATATTCGAGGTGGCGGGTTTCGATGTCGTCATTTGCGCCGATCAGCCGGGTCGGATCGTCGATCGCCTGGTGCGCCCCAAATACAATGCGGCGCTGCGATTTCTTGATGAAGGACTGGCAAGCGCTGAAGGCCTCGACAAGACCTGTTGCCTCGGCCTTGGCTATCCCGATGGACCGATCGAGCGGGTAACTCGCGGCGGTCTGTCACGCCACCATGACATTTGCCGGGTCCTGTTCGAAATGACCGGACAAATCGGTTATCTGCCGGCCCGACGTGCGGTGGTGGCCAAGGCGCACACATGAAGGGCGTGCTTTCGGGCTTGCGTGTTCTCGACTTTTCCTCGCTCGTGCCCGGGCCCATGGCAACACTGCTTCTGGCGGAAGCGGGCGCAGAGATCATCAAGGTCGAAAGACCTGACCGCGGCGACGAGATGCGCTCCTACGTCCCGAAATTCGGCGATGACAGTGCGAACTTCGCCATCCTAAACCGCGGCAAGAAAAGCATTGCAGTTGATTTGAAAGAACCGGATGGCCTTGCCCGGCTGGCGCCCTTGCTGAGCCGAACGGACATTCTCGTCGAACAATTCCGGCCAGGTGTGATGAATCGGTTGGGATTGGGATATGAGGCTGTTGCCAGCCGCAAGCCTGATATCATCTACTGCTCAATCACCGGCTACGGGCAAGACGGGGTCCAAAGCAAACGGGCTGGCCATGATCTGAACTACATCGCCGAGACGGGACTGCTCGCACTCAATCCGGGCACCACCGACGCACCGGTCATCCCACCAGCCCTGATCGCCGACATAGCCGGCGGTGCCTATCCCGCGATTGTCAACATCCTGCTCGCACTCCGCCGGCGTGACCAAACCGGCGAAGGGGCTCATCTCGACATCTCCATGGCCGACAATCTCTTTCCCTTCCTCTACTGGGCTCTGGCCGAGGGGCAGGCCTCCGGTAGGTGGCCCGGCAGAGGTGAAGCCCTGGTGACTGGCGGATCTCCCCGATACCGGCTTTATCCAACATCGGACGGCAGGTTTGTCGCTGTTGGTGCGATCGAGGAGAAATTCTAGACCGGATTCTGCAATGCAATCGGCCTTGACGAAACGATGTATGACGACGCAGTTGACCCTGCAGAGACGACATTGGCCGTCGCATCAATCATTAACTCGCAAAGTGCTTGCCATTGGACCGCAGTCTTCGAGGCGGCGGATTGCTGCTGCTCAGTCGTAAAAACACTGCCTGAGGCGCTGGACAACCAGCATTTCAGGGCACGCGGTCTGTTCGATGCGGAGGTATCGAACGCCACCGGCAAAAGCATGACCGCGCTTCCCATTCCGATCGCGCCGGTGTTTCGTGCCCGGAGCGAAGGTGCCGCTGAATATCCGGCCCTTGGCACCGCGAATAATGAACTCTTGCAAAAATAGGAGCTACACCGGAAACACGGCATAGGAAAATCTCCAGAGCAACGGCCTAGATATGTCAAACGGGGCCGGTCTTAACCGGCCCCGTTATGGTCACATATAAGTATCGAACCAGTCGAGCATGTCACGCGGGTTGTCGGCGAACCAATTATAGCCGTCAAAGCGGTGCGTCGGCTCATCGAGCCAGAACATCTCCTTTTCAACCGTAATGTTGTCGAACAGCTCGGCAATGAAGTCCAGATTGGTATTCGGATCCTTGCGTGCCTGTACAAGGCGGGTTGGCACAACGGTCGCCGACGCTGCGTCCTCGATATTTGCGCGGATTGGATAGCCGCCTGAAAGATCCTTATAGGCGGTTGCGGCCGCGTCATACACCTCGTCCGGCAGCTCCATCAAACGCAGTACCGACTTCAGAAAATCACCATTGCTGAGTGGCTGCAGCGCGACCATCGCTTTGACGCCGGAGCGCTTGAAGAATTCCGGGTCTTCCTGCATTGCAAAAAAGGAAGTGTTGGCGCCATAGCAATAGCTGAGCAGCCCGATCGGCTTGCCGCCTGTTTCCTCTCCATTGGCAACGAAATCGACGGCCGCAATCACATCGAAGCGCTCACCCTTTCCGCCGGTGCCGATACCAAGCTCTGTCCTGTCGCTTTCACCATGGTTGCGAAGATCGTACATCAGTACGCCATAGCCCGCCTCAACCAGCCGCTTGGCAACGTTCACGAACTCGATTTCCTTGTCATAAGGCACCGAACCCTCTGGCTGCAGGGCTACCTGGTAGCCAAAGCGATTGGCCCGGTAGCCAAAATGGGTCATGATCACGATCTTTTCGGCCTCTTCGCCGATCAGCCAGCCGCGCAGAGTCAGCCCGTCGCGCGTTTCAAATTCGACGTCACGGTAATTGAGGCCATAGTCGGACGGCGTTTTGGGAAAGGGCTGCGGCAAAGGTTTCAGGAACAGATGGGCGAAGCGTTCACCCATGGCGGCGGTTTCCATGGCGGAAGTCCTTTCATTGTTTTCAATGCATGATGCTGAAGTAACCGTGCAAGCGTCGTCCGCTACACCTTCTGCGGCGGCTGACCCGGCGAGGGCCAGTGTGGTTACAGCGATGGCTAGTTGTCGGAAGAAAATGAGTCTCATTGTCTCAGGCTCCATTTTCACAGGTTCAAAATCAGACGGCGTTTCACATAGGTTACAAAGTGTCAATATTTGTGTAATTGTAAGGTTACAAAAAGTCAACACTTGTAACATCGTTCTTATCGCTTTAAGGGGAGACATGACCGAAATTGCCCAGTTCAAAGACCAGACTGAAACCGAAACCCGGATCCTCGAAGCAACGATCCGGGCATTCCTGAAGTATGGACCAAAGAAGGTGACGGTGGGCGACGTGGCAGAAGAAGCGAGCCTTGCCCGCAAGACGGTCTATGTGGCCTTTGAAAACAAGGACAACTTACTTGCGGAGATGGTCCGCTATATCGGTCACAAGCAGCTGAAACGCGTGACTGAAGCCTGGCAGCGTTGCACCACGCTAGGAGAAATGTTGGCTGTCTACACGCGGATCGTTGTGCTTGAACCGTTTGATGCGCTGCAGACCACCGACGATCCGCAGGAGATGGTGAATATTCAAAGTGAGGCTGGGCAGATTGCCTTGGCGGAGGTCCGCGACAACTATGTTGCGTTATGGGCGGAGCAGTTGACCGACTTCGAAAGCAGTTTGGAACGCGCCGGGACAACCCGAAGAAGACTGGCGCGTTTCATCGTCACGACCAATCAGAACCTAAAACGAAGCGAAACGGACCGGGCGCGATTGCTCGAACAACTCGACGACCTGAACTTGGCCGTTTTGACGCTGACGCAAAGTGGCTGATTCACGAGTGGATCGGGAGGTCATCTTCGTCGGTTTGACATTTGCGGATGCCTGACAATGGTCAATTGGGAGAGTGGGAGTGACGAGCGTTTGAGGCGCAACCGTGCGACGTGCCAGCCGTGAATGCCCTGAGACCTGTCCTCTAAGAGCTTTGAATCGAACGCAAACAAAAACTCTTGCCATTCGCGCTGAAGAGTGGCGGTAAAATAGTCGTCGAGGCTACAGATCGGCACTCGCTTCGAGATTAGGCGAATTGTCTCTCACACCCAAGAAGTCTAGGTTGAAAACACGCTCCGACCGGGCGTCTCTATCGGGCAGACAATCATTGCAAAGCCGCTCTACTTCGGGATGTGAGGCAGTGGAGCAGTTTGTAGAAGACCTGTTCCGTGAGGCTGCGCCATTGATGTAGAGACCACACCAAGCGCTCAGCGGCGCCTATCCGAGTGACGTCTATACACCGTTAGCTCGCATCTACGAACCACCGACAGTCCCGGACTGTCCATTCCATGATAGAACCGTTCGGGTTACACGCTGTGGCCGGATCTGCATTGGAAAGCGCAAGATCAACCTCAGTCAGGTCTTCGCAGGCCAAGTCCTAGGCATAAGAGAGGTCGACGACCAAATCTGGCTTGTACATTGCCTGGCAGGCGATGCGAAGCAGCGTCGAGAAGGGCATTCCTAAACTACGATTTAGGATTTTTCGATGCCAACGAAGGTCGCGTCGAACCCGCGACAAACCCATTCGCCCCGGACACCCTGTAAACCATGTGTCCGGAATTAGGTGTAAACCATGTGACCGGTATAGACCTTGGAGAAACTGGAGCGGGCGATGAGATTCGAACTCACGACCCTAACCTTGGCAAGGTTATGCTCTACCCCTGAGCTACGCCCGCTCGGCATTGCCGGATCGAAGCCGGCTGAGGTAAACGCGGAGCTTGCCCCGCGTCCGGCGCTATATGGCGCAACCGCATCGCAAATGCAACAGGAAAATGAATCGACATGGGGGCGGCTTGGGCATTGCGATTTTGTCGCGTGCCGCCTATCACCAATGCCGATGAAACAGACCGCCTGTCGGGACCCTAAATGACCACCGAAACAACCACCACACCGCTGACTTCCGACCAGCTTTTCGAACGGCTTGACGCGTTGGGCATTGCTCACAGCACCAAGGACCATCCACCGGTCTTCACCGTCTCTGAATCTCAGTCGCTGCGCGACGAGATCCCGGGGGGACACACCAAGAACCTCTTTCTGAAGGACAAGAAGGGGCGGTTCTTTTTGGTGACGGTTGAGGAAGATGCCGAAATCGATCTCAAGGGGATCCACCGGCTTATCGGCGCCACCGGGCGAGTGTCCTTCGGCAAGCCGGAGCCGTTGATGGAGCTGCTTGGCGTCATTCCCGGTTCGGTCACCGCCTTCGGCGCCGTGAACGACACAGAGGGCAGTGTAACGGTGGTGCTTGACGAGGCCCTCATGCGGCATGACATCATCAATGCGCATCCGTTGCGCAATGATGCCACGACATCGATCGGCCGCGATGATCTGGTGCGGTTCCTGGAATCGACCGGACACACACCGCTGATTGTGGCGCTGTCTTGAAAATGACGGCCAAACGGCCGATTTTACGATCACGATGACCGGGGCCAGACCCCTGATCCGGAGATGACGATGCAGAACGACGACAATCCCTATGGCGGTTCGATGGGCGGTCAGATGTCCGGGACCGTGAGCTTCGGCGGCCAGCCGGCCAATGGTCAGCCTCAAGCCGCGGGCGGTGCGCTGATCAAGGACACGACAACGGCCGGCTTCAACCAGGACGTTATCGCCGAATCGCAGAACCAGCCGGTGCTGGTCGATTTCTGGGCACCCTGGTGCGGCCCCTGCAAACAGCTCGGTCCCATTATCGAAAAGGTGGTGACCGAGTCGGGCGGCAAGGTGAAGCTGGTCAAGCTCAACATCGATGATCACCCGGCGATCCCCGGCCAGATGGGAATCCAGTCGATCCCGGCCGTGGTGGCCTTTGCCAATGGCCGCCCGGTCGATGCCTTCATGGGCGCCGTGCCGGAAAGCCAGATCCGACAGTTCATCGACAAGGTCTCCAAGGAGAGCGGCGGTGCCCCGGATGTCGGCGCGATGATCGACGAGGCCAAAGCCATGCTGGCGGCCGGTGACGTCAACCAGGCGGCGCAGATTTTCGGCGTCATCATGCAGGAGCAGCCGGACAACGTTAAGGCGATGGCCGGCATGGCAGAATGCCTGATTGCCGCTGACCAGAAGGATCGCGCCCAGGAGATGCTGGCGGGGCTGACGGACGAGCAGAAGGCAGATCCAGATGTTGCCGCCATCCTGGCTCGCTTTGCGTTGGAGGAAGAAGTGGCGGAGCTGGGCGATCCGGATTCGCTACGGGCGCGTCTTGCCGCCAATCCAGATGACCACGAGGCGCGCTTCGACATGGCCAAGATCCTCAACGTCCAAGGCGACCGGGAGCAGGCTGCCGATTTTCTGCTGCACATCATGAAGGCGGATCGCGAGTGGCAGGACGATGGCGCCCGCAAGCAACTGCTGACCTTCTTCGAGGCCTGGGGTCCGACGGATCCGGCAACGATTGCGGCCCGGCGCAAGTTGTCGTCGCTGATGTTCTCTTGAGGCGCTGCTGCAGAAAAACCCCAAAAAGGCCTTGAGAAATCGGCCGCGCGGCCCACATCCTTAGAGCAAGTTGTGACTGATGCGGAACTTGTTCTAGTATCGTGAGTGCAGATCGAGGCGTGTGGCGTTGCTTGCTGGAAACGTACATTATCGAACGGAGAAGGACGTGCCGGTTCACGTCCCGCTTTTTCCGCTTTCAGGCGCCCTTCTTTTGCCTTGCGGCCAAATGCCGCTGAACATCTTCGAACCGCGCTACCTGGCCATGATCGACGACGCGATGGCGTCGAACCGTATCGTCGCGGTTATCCAGCCGCGCTTCGATGCGGCAGGCAATGTGGAGAAATGCGAGTGCCCGGAACTGTGTACCGTTGGCACTCTGGGTCGCATCACATCGCTGTCTGAAACCGGCGACGGCCGCTACATCATTTCGCTGATCGGCATCTGCCGTTTCCGGCTGCTTGAAGAGGCACAGCAAAAAAAGGCCTACCGGCAGGGGCGCATTGCGCCCTTCCTCAACGATTTGTCTGTCGACAGCGGCGAGGACAATGTTGACCGGACGGCGTTGCTCGACAGCTTCCGCGCCTATCTGGAAGCCAACGAGCTGGAGGCCGATTGGGAAAGCGTCGAACAGGCGAGCAATTCGACCCTGGTCAACACCATGTCGATGATGGCGCCCTACGGCCCGGCCGAGAAGCAGGCGCTGCTCGAAGCACCCGATCTGAAGACCCGCGCCGATACGCTGATCGCGATCACCGAGATCGCACTGGCGCGCGACAATGACGATTACGACACGGTGCTGCAATAGAGCACCGCAAACCGGAGGCCCTCGGCCCGACATGACCGAAGTGCGGCGCTCTGCGACCATCGATTCGAAACTGCTCGACCTGCTGGTCTGTCCGCTGACCAAGGGACCGTTGACGCATGATGCTGCGGCCAACGAGCTGGTATCGACGCAGGCCGGGCTTGCCTATCCGATCCGCGATGGCATTCCCATCATGCTGCCGTCGGAGGCGCGTGTGCTGGACGACGAGGGAACGGCAGGGGGCGAAGGGGCGTAAGCGGTGAGCAAACGGGGCGCGATGCGGCGGCAGCAACTGCTTGCAGCAGCTGCCAATCGATTCTGGCAGTTCGGCTATGGCAGCACCAGCCTGGCCGATATCGCCGGCGATGCCGACGTTCCGCTTGGCAATGTCTATTATTATTTCCGCACCAAGCAGGCCATCGCCAAGGGCGTTGCCGATATATTTGTTGCGGAGACCGAGTCGATGCTGTCGGACATTTCCGAAGCCGAAAACGATCCGCGCCGCCGGGTGCTGGCGCTGATCCGCCGGTTGTCGGAATCAAACCGGAGCCGGGTTGAGCGCGGCTGTCCCATCGCGCTCGCGGTCCGGGATTTCCGCAGTGACGCGCCGGATGCATCGGCCCGGGCAGCCGAGTCCTTTGACCTGCTCATCGGGTTCATCGGCCGCGAGCTGCAGCGTACCGGCGCGAGGCCCTCGACGGCCCTCGCCAAGGCGCGTGAAATCATCGTCGAATGGCAGGGCGGCATATCGCTTGCTCATGCGCTGGGCGACGCCACGGTTTTGGCGGAGAGTTTTCGCCGCGCCGAGCAGCGGATCGTGCAGGGGAACTGAGCAAAACGCTCCCCACGAGACAGTCTCTAATTCCGTACCGTGCTCCTGAATGCGGCACAGAGGCTGTCCAATGCTTCGCGACCGCGCCCGTCCTTGATCCGGGTGTGCAACACAATTGGCAATCGCGGCAGATCTGGAAGTCCAAGCCTGGTGCCGATATCGACAGCGCCGAGCGGCAGCATGCGCGGTGCGAGTGCCGCGACACCAAGACCGGCCATGACGGCGGCGGACACCGCCATGACGCCTCCGCCGACGAACACTTCCGTCCAGGAAATGCCCGCGTCGTCCAGTTGTTTCTCAGCCATGGAGCGCACGCCGCAGGGCTCCGGCATTGTGATAAGCGGAAGCGGTTCGCCGTCACGGGGTTGCCAATCGGGAGCCGCAAACCAGCCCATTGTTTCCTTCGCGACCGTTTCCCCATCATCCCGGTCGGTGTCGAAGCGGACGATGACGGTGTCCAATTCACGCCGGTCAAAGCTCTGAAGCAAATCGCCCGACGACCCGATGCGGATTTCAATCAACAGCCGCGAATCCGTCTCGTTCATGCGCGCGATCAGCGCCGGGAGTTCCGGTCCTGCCACATGGTCGCTGATGCCGATTGCCAGACGTTCGCGGACCTCGGTGAAAGCCGCAAAGGCGCGGTCTTGCGCCCTGAGCAGTTCACGCGCGTGTTCCAGAAAGGCAGCGCCTTGTGCCGAGAGTTGCACATGTCGTGGCGTTCGCTCGATGAGCCGACAGCCGAGCCGTTCCTCGAGGCGTTTCAGTTTCGGACTGATCCCGGCCTGGGTTGTCTGCATCGCCTCAGCCGCGCGGGTAAAGCTACCAAGGTCGGCGATGCGAATGAAAGCCTGGACTGCATCCAGATCGAGCGGTCGATTGGTCATTTAAAACTATTATCACTTCCGCCACAGGAAATAATGCTTCGTGATGATAGGCCGGTCTTCAGCAACTGGCCAGTCAGTAACGCGGGTCTTCAAGACCTGCGACCCAACGTGTCAACTCGGCAGCCGGCTCAGGGTTTCAGTCCACCAGGGCAACGCGATGTCCTCCGGCATGTCGGGGGCTGACGCATCGAACAAACCGCGTTCGCCGATCATCTGCGCGTCGCAAGCGAGCATTTGCTCCATGAGCCTTTGCGAGCCGTGGTTGAAGGTCTCGGCGAATGTGCGGTCGCCGAGTCCGAAAACGGCGAAGCGTATACCGCTCAGAACCGGCTTTTGTGAATCCAGGGTGTCGAAGAAGACTTGTGCCGTTCCCGGGAGGTCGCCGCTGCCGAATGTGGCGCTCACAAGGACGTAAAAAACATCCGGATCCAGCGTTGTGGGATCGACATCATTCATGGCGGACACCTCGCATCGATACTGGTCGGGTGTCGCATCCACCAGGTCATCGCAAAGAAACTGCGCGCTGCCGGTCTCGGTGCCGTAAAGAAAATGGATTTGCAAAGGCTTTGTCATGGGACCCAATACGCTGAAAGACCCGTTATGGTTCAGGCCCGTTCGCTTGCTTGGTCCCCGTTTGGGAGAATGCGCCTTGCGCTGGCTTGCGCGCCAGGCCGGACGCTATCAAATTCGACGCTGCATTGATATCGCTTAAAGGATGCGGTGGGCCTGTGTTCCACCGAATTGACGCGGTCGCTCCTGAGATGGATCGCAGCCTGAGTGGCTGACCCCGGGCGGCCCAGGGTCCGCCCGGTCACCGAAACCGTCAGAGAAAATAGAAATCGGCGTCCGTGTTCAGTCTGGTCTCGTCCAGGTTCCCTTCGTTGAGCGAAAAGCCAACTTCGACGGTCTCTCCGGCGCGCACAGTGCCGTTCCAGCCGACATCCGAAACGGTGATGCCGCCGCCCTGGGGGGTTTCCGTCCAGGAATTGTTCCAGCTGCCGCTGATGACGTCCGCATTGAAATCGAACGAGAGCTCCCAGCCGCCGGTGTGATCCGACTGACTGGTGTTGGTGATCTCCAGGTGAACGGTCGCACCGGACCCCCAGTCGTTCACGACGACGAGGCGGGCATCAAGCGCATCGGAACCATCGCCTTCCTCGACAACGGCCACTTCCTCCACAACGGCTGCGACTTGCGGGCTGCTCGCCTGCGACGCCGGCGATCCGCCGAACATGGTCGTTTCGATGAGCTCGAGACCGGCACTGGAACCGGACCCCTGCAAGCCCACTTCGATGGTTTGGCCGGCGGATACATTGCCATTGTAGGACACGTTGCTCACCACGAGAACACCGTTTTCATGGCTGACAATCTCGGCGTTCCAGATGTTGACGATATCCGCCGTGGTGGCGATGCGCGCTGTCCAGCCGCCGCTGATGTCGGTGTCAGGGGTCAGCATGAACCGCGCCACGAAGCCGGCACCCCAGTCGTCAAGGACCAGCTCATGGGCCCCGGTGCCGCTTCCGTCGTCACCTGAACCGGGATCGCCCGTGTCATCGTTTCCACCACCGGAATCGCCGCCGCCCGTGTCACCACCGCCAGAGCCATCATCGTTTGAACCGTCGCCGATCGGCGTGCCGGTATAGTCGGGCTGACTGTGATAGGGCGCGCGGTCGACACCACCGGCCATGGCGACACTCTTGCCGCTGAAGATATTCTCCGTGACATAGGTGAAACCGTCGATCACGGCATCCAGCCCCATGCGACCGGCGATCCCGTCCTCGAGCTGGTTGGCGCGCCATTCGAAATGGGAGCTGTTGAGCTCCGAGAAGGACACGTCACGCAGCGTCAGGCTCTGACCCGACAACGGATTGTAGAAGCGGGCGCCCTCGGCGGTGTCTTCGACCGCGAAGTTGCGCTGTCCGTCGCCGCGGACACTGAGATAGAAGAAGCTGATCTTGTCCGTTGCTGGATTGAAGTCGACGATTTCTTCCAGGCCCTGCTCATGTGAGCGGATATAGACGGTGTTCGGACGGACGAGGCCGGTGCCGTTTTCATAGGCGAGAACAGCGCTCAGGTCCTGTTGCAGATGGGCGTCGGAAATCGGCGCAAAGTTTTCCGGGTGCAGATCGGCAAGGCTGACGCCTTCCACCAGCAGCGACAGGCTGCTGTTGAACATGTGCAGCATCATGAATCCGTCGGGCGTATCGATCGGGATCTGATTGTGGATCGAGTTGGGTCCAAGATCGAGCACATCGCGGGTCGGGTCGAACCCGGTTACGACCGTGGTCTGGCCGACATAGTAGGTCTGCCCACCGCCGACGAATGGTCCACCATCGCCAGTGTCACCGCCGCCCGTGTCGCCGGTATCATCGGTGTCGTTGTCGTAGATTGTGCCGGTGGCTTGGAGCGTACCGGTGATGTTGTCTCCGGAGACTGAGAAGGTGAAGGTCTCGGTGTCTTCGACCAGCGTGTCGGGATGCACCGCGACCGTAACCGTCTTGGTCTGCTCGCCGACGGCGAAAACGAGGTCTCCGGTGGCCGTGTGATAATCCCAGGCCACATCGCTGGTCGTGTCTGCTATGGCGGTGCCGTCCGCTGTTGCGTAGGACAGCGTCAGCTCCTCGGTAGCCGGTGCGTCGAGCGAGACCTGGAAGGTGATGTAACGGTGTCCGTCATCATGGACGTGGGTCGAGCCATCATCGTGCATGTGGTCCATGCCTGGATCGGCTTCCGTTACGGATCCGCCGGTGACCGTCACCACAATCGGATCGGGGTCGTCGCCCGTATCTCCGCCACCGGTGTCTCCGCCGCCAGTGTCCCCACCACCATCGTCCGAGCCACCGCCGATGGGCGTGCCGGTGTAGTCCTCATATCCCTGGACGCTGTGATAGGGCGCGCGGTCGACACCACCGGCCATGGCAACACTCTTGCCGGTGAAGATGTTCTCCGTGACATAGGTGAAGCCGTCGATCACGGCATCCAAACCCATGCGACCGGCGATCCCGTCCTCGAGCTGGTTGGCGCGCCATTCGAAATGGGAGCTGTTGAGCTCCGAGAAGGACACGTCACGCAGCGTCAGGCTCTGCCCCGACAACGGGTTGTAGAAGCGGGCGCCCTCGGCGGTGTCTTCGACCGCGAAATTGCGCTGCCCGTCACCGCGGACGCTGAGATAGAAGAAGCTGATCTTGTCCGTTGCTGGATTGAAGTCGACGATTTCTTCCAGGCCCAGCTCATGTGAGCGGATATAGACCGTGTTCGGACGGACGAGGCCGGTGCCGTTTTCATAGGCGAGGACCGCGCTCAGGTCCTGTTGCAGATGGGCGTCGGAAATCGGCGCAAAGTTTTCCGGGTGCAGATCGGCGAGGCTGACGCCTTCCACCAGCAGCGACAGGCTGCTGTTGAACATGTGCAGCATCATGAATCCGTCGGGTGTGTCGATCGGGATCTGATTGTGGATCGAGTTGGGCCCAAGATCGAGCACATCACGGGTCGGGTCGAACCCGGTCACGACCGTGGTCTGGCCGACATAGTAGGTCTGCCCGCCGCCAACGAACGGCCCACCATCGCCGGTGTCACCGCCGCCCGTATCGCCACCGCCTGTGTCGCCTGGATCATCGCCTGGGTCGGTATCATCGTCGATGATCGTACCCATCGCTGAGACTTCGTTTCCGTCGTCGTCAATCAACACGAGTGAGAAGGTCTCGTCCCCTTCCACATCCGAATCCGGCAGCAATTCGACCTCGATGGTTGCGCTCTGTTGTCCGATCGCGAAAGCGAGATTTCCGGACGTCGCGACATAGTCTTCACCCGCCTGGGCCGTGCCGTCGCGGGTTTCGAAAGTGTATTCCACCGGAGCGCCTGCCGGCGCATCCAGAGCAATGTCAAAGGTCATCAGGACCGGTCCGGATCCACCTCCGCCGCCGGTTGCGTCACTCTCCAGCAGCGGATCGAGCAGATCGGCAGCATTCTGCCGAACGGTCAGCCAGTCGTCATTCAGATAGCCGCCCGTATCGCCGGAATTCGGGTTCCATGACCACCAGGCAAAGCTCGGACCCATTTCGCCATCACCGAGATCGTTGACGCCATCGCCGTCAAAATCGCCGGCGAGGTAGTTGGTGATGGCCTCGGCCCAGACGAGATCGAGTGGGTTTTCGAGACGGGAGCCGAACTCTCCGAGAAGAATCGGCGCAATTCCCTCCTCGTGAATGAAACCCCAGTTCTCGCGAAATACCTGATAGAGGTCGGAACCGTCGGTAAACCAGGGCTGATTGAAGATCGACGCCGGATAGTCGTGCGGCGAATAGACCAACTTGTCATCGGCATTCAGGACGACAGGCCGGTCGCGCACGCCCTGGAGCTGACCGCCCCACCAGTAGGGGTCGCCATTGTAGCTGCCGATTCCTTCGACCAGGATCAGCCAGTCGGGGGCGATGTCGAGCACCGCGTTGCCGGCGATCTCCGCGGCTGCCGGCCAGTCATTGCGCTGCCCGGTGCCCCAGGTGCCGAGATGCGGCTCGTTGAGTAGATCCGCACCAATGACAGCGGTCGAATCGCCATAGCGGTTGGCGAGAATTTCCCAGGCATCGATCCAGTCGGTTTCGTCATACTGTCCTGAATACCAGATGCCTTCGGCACCGTTGCCCTGGGTGACCCGGTGCGCATCGAGAATGATCTTGATGCCGATCTGCTCGGCGTAGTCGATGATCCGGTCGAATATCTCCAGCGTCGTCAGCCCGGCAAGGCTCGGATCGCCGGCGACACTGGTCGCCACCTGATCCTCGAGGATGTTCTGGACCGAGAACGGCAAGCGGATGGCGTTGAAGCCCTCGGCCACCATCTGGTCCATCATGTCGGTCATTGGACGGGACCACAGTCCATGCGGCGCGCGCACGTCGTTTTCGGCGCCGAACCAGTTGACGGCCCGGATCTGGACCGAGTTGCCGTTCACGTCGATGATCTGATTGCCCGATGTCGACAACGGTCCGTCCGCAATCAACGATCCCGTACCTGGTGATGGATCGGAAGATCCACTGCCCATATCGCCCGGGTTGCCTTCGTTCGCGCTTGCATCGGCCACCGATATCACCGGTGGTGTTGGATCCGGTGGCGGGTCACCCAGATCGCCGTCGGTGATCTGCCCAAGACCCGTGCCATCGGTGATTTCGGCTCCATCGGCCGAGGTCAATTGAAGCTCGAATTGTTCGGTGCTCTCCTGCACCGTGTCGTTCACCAGAGGGACACTGACCGAGACGCTCGTCTGGCCGGCCGGGATGACGACCTGCGACATTTGCGGCACAAAATCGCTATTTGCCTGAGCCGAACCGGCGACCGCTTCGTAGGTGATGGTCACGTCCTGATCCGAGGCCTCCGACAGCGAGATGTCGAAGCTGATCGTCCCATCCTCTTCCGAGGCAACCGCGTCCGACACCGACACCGTCGGCAACGGATCGGGCTCCGTGTCGCCGGAGGTTTCGCCGTTGATGGAAATGGGCGTAATTTCGGTTGCGCTTCCACTGCCCTGGAAACCGAACCCCGTGGTCTGGCCGGAGGCGACGGTGCCGTTATACCCCATGTTCTCGATGACATACCGATTGCCGTCGCGCGATACGATGCGGGCGTTCCAGATGTTGACGATCTCGCCGTCATATTCGAATTCGATCGTCCACCCGTTCAGCGCAGACACCGCCGAAAGTTCCAGATCGACCACCATGCCGGAGCCCCAGCTGTCGCGGACGTTGATGTCGAGAGATGCAGAGTTGAAATCGTAAGAGGGCATACGAGTCACCTTGTCCCTGTTTGGCCCGCCCTGTCGCGAGACCGCAAACGGTATTTTTGGCTGGCCGCAGAAGCGGTCAACCACCCGGAATCAGTCATCTGTCATGCACATTCGGCACCTGCGTGCTGAATGCAGCCTAGGACAATTATCCGTTCGCAAGAAGGAGAGATCGAGGCACGTGCCTGTAACGTTAAGTTTCGATTATTAAGACGGCTCAATTTGACGTTAGCCGGAGTCGGGAAGGGCCCCTTTCGCCCGACGGGCGGCTCAAAAGCAAATCCGCCTGAGCATTAGAGTTTGTTATTTTTGAAATAAAAGAAAATAACAATTGGTGATGATAGATTAGCCTTCGACATCAGGAGACACGGAAAGGACAATCATGCCTATCGTCAATATCTCGATGCGCGCCGGAAAGCCGGAATCTTACCGACAGGCGATATTAGACAGTCTCTATCAGGCGTTGCGTGAAACATTGGGCGTGCCTGAAGGCGATCAGTTCATGACGATCACCGAGCATGAGGCCGCCAATTTCCGCCACGGCAATGCCTTCGGCGTCGATCGCAGCGACGATCTCGTCTACATCCGGATCACTGTCTTTGACTCGCGCACCGCCGAACAGAAAAAGGCACTGTTTCGCAGAGTTGCGGAGCTGTTGGGGGAAGGCCCCGGCCTCCGGCCGCAAGACGTATTCGTCAACGTCTATGATGCCCCGAAAGAGAACTGGTCCGTCGGAAACGGCCTGGCGCAATTTGCATAAGGAGGATGAGCCCGGACCCTCTCATCCGAGCCGACAATCCTACCGCAACACGTGGACAGCGCACTGGGCATGGCGGACCACCCGCGCGGCGGTGGAGCCCAGGAAATAATCCTCGATCCCCGGCCGATGCGAGGCAATGATGATGCAGTCGATGTCATGATCCTTGGCGTAATCGACGATGAACCGACCGGGATGGCCTGATTCGAGGCATGCCTTTGCGCCCGGCAAGCCGGCTGCCGTTTCCGCCAGGGCTTTCTCCGTCTCGCCGTGAGATCGGGTGACGACATCTTCGGGGATCTGGGAGGCCACATAGCTTGGAATCGTCTCCATGACGTGCATCACAGTGAACTCAGCGCCGTCGCCCGCGAGCGCTCGTGCGACCTCGAAGGATGCTCCGGCATCGTGTTCTTCGTCCAGGAGGACAGGAACGAGGATGTTTTTGTACATGGCTTGATCTCCCGCAAACCGGATTCAGGCACCGGCATGGTCTTTATCCCACAGGTGATCCGGCGGTGATTTGACCTGGCTCAAACCGGAAATCGCTCCGCCGTAACCGCTTGCGGCAGGCTAACTTGCCTCCTGTGGCAACGCCTCGACATAGTACCAGCGCCCGGCCTTCTTTCGGAACCGGCTGAGTTCGCGGTGTGTCTCGAGACGTCCACCGGCCAGATAACGGGCTTCGAAGAGGACCGTGCCCTCGCGGTCGCCGGGCCCGCCCTTTGATGCGCGGATCACCGTCAATCCGGTCCAGAGGTTGGTCTCGGCCCATTGGCGAACCGCCGCCGCGTCGAAGCCGGGCTGGTGTTTAGGCCACAGTGTGTCGCGAAGATAGTCAATGTTCTTCAGCACATAGGCAGTGTAGCGCGACCGCATCAGGTCCTCGGCGGTCTGGGGAAGGGCCTGGCCGCCGAGGAAGCGGCCGCAGCATTCGGTCAGGGACCGTCCGCTGCCACAATGACATCGATCGTTCACGTCGTTTTTCGATCCAACACAGCAGGTTTGTCACCGTTCTACTCGATTTGTTCGAGATCGTCCTGCAATTCGCTGATGTCCTCGCCGCCGGCCATGAGATTGATCACCTCGTCGCGGGTTTTTTCGCCGCGATCGAAAGCAGCGGCCACTTCGCCCTGAATCAGAACGACGAACCGATCGCCAACGCTCATTGCATGGCGCGCATTGTGCGTGATGAAGACAATGCCAGCTCCGTTCTGACAGGCGATTTTCATCATTTTCAGCACCATTGAGGCTTCCTTGACGCCAAGCGCCGAAGTCGGCTCGTCCAGGATCAGCATCTTTGCGCCGAAATACATCGCTCTTCCGATGGCCAGAACCTGGCGTTCGCCGCCCGACATTGTTCCAACCAGCTGATCGCCCGATTTCACTCGTGTCAGGCCGAATTTTCGCATCTGCTCCAGGGCGACCTGATTTGCGAGCTGTGTGTCGATGCTTCGGAAGGGCCAGCGTCCCCTGACGGGTTCGGCGCCGAGGAAGAAGTTTCGGCCGACGCTCATCAACGGGATGGACCCGACGTCCTGGTGGACGGTTGCAATACCTCTCTGGCGCGCTTCCCGCGGCGATGAAAACCGCACCGCTTCGCCATCGAACAGCACCGTGCCAGAGGTTGGTTGGTGGTATCCGGAGAGAATCTTGATAAGCGTCGATTTGCCCGCGCCGTTGTCTCCGAGCAGGCAGAGGATCTTTCCCGGATCAACCCGCATGGACACGTGTTTGAGAGCCTTGGTCGATCCGAAAAACTTGTCGACGTCACGCAATTCCATAAGGGGATGAGTCATGGCGTCCCTATCTGCCGGTGAGCGCCAGACGGCGGACATAGTTGTTGGCAAGAACCGCTATTGCCAGCAACAGGCCGAGAAAAAGCTGGATCCAATCGGTGTTCCAGCCGGTGTAGAAGATACCACTCGATATGACGCCGAAGAGTGCGGTACCGAGGACAATCCCCATCACGCTGCCATAGCCGCCGGTCAAAAGGACGCCGCCTATGACCACCACGATCGGCGCCTGAAACACATAGCCCATGCCATAGGTTGAATTGCCGGAATTCCATTGGATCCCTTGAAGGATGCCGACCAGGGCGGCGGCCACGCCGGTGGCAACGAAAAGGACGATCTTGACCCTTTGGACCGGAACTCCGGCGCCCCGGGCGGCGTCGAGATTGCCGCCGGTTGCGTAGATCCAATTGCCGAAGACGCTGCGACTGAGAACACGGTAGCCGATGAAGGCCACGAGCAACCACCACAGAATCGAAATGTTGGCCTGGCCCCAGCGGGCGGCAAAGAGGAATTTGGCGCTGTCGGAGGCGATGATCGAGCTCGACGTGACATTGGCAATAAGCCGCGAAATGCCCATCGTCGCTCCGATGACAATGAAATTCGTTGCCAATGTCACGATGAAAGACGGCAGGTTGGTCTTGACGACCGCCAGACCGTTGGCAAGGCCGATGAGCGCGCCGGCACAAAGCGCAAGCGCGATCATCGGCCATATCGGAAGGCCGAATTGATTGGTTCCCAATGCGAGGATCATCGAGGCAGCGCCTACGGTCGAGCCAATGGACAGATCGAACTCGCCAGAGATCATCAGCAACCCGACCGGGATGGCGACGATTCCGAGTTCCGCTGCCAGGTTCAACCAGCCCGCGGTTCCATTGATGGAGACGAAGCCCGCGCCGGAAGTGGCCACGGCAAAAAAGAGGTAGGTGATCAGGAAGGCGGCGAAGGCGCCGGCTTCCGGGCGACGCATGAAATTGCCAAGCACAAACATCTCCTGTTGGCCGATGGTCGCCCGTGGATTGCATGCGGCGACTAGAGTCTATCGTGGTTAGATTGAAGCAATTCTGTTTGTGGTCGGCGAGGCGATCCGCGAGGAAGGAGCGCAGAGCGATGCCGGAGGCATCTCTCGAGCATCATGACACTGCGGGCGTCCGCCGACCGCAAACCCGAAGGGCCGGGCGCATTTGCGCCAATACCTTCGCTCAAAGCCTCGGACAGCCCGACCTGCGTTTTGAGCTCGACCTTGACGCAAATGCACCTCGGCAGAATGGTTCAATCTAACCATGTTAGGCTCTAAGAGGCGCCGCGGACTCCGGCGTGTTCCTGGTTGACCCTGAGTGTGTCTTCCACATTTGAGCTGTCAATGACCAGAGGGCCGGTTTTGACATGGCCGATCGGGTGCAGACCGTAGTTCAGGAACTGGTGGGCGATCTGCATGGACATGAATCCTTGCAGATAGGGCTGTTGGTCCATGGCGAAGGCCAGGTCACCGTTCTTGATCGCCAGCAGGGCCTCGTTGGAAAGATCGGCCGTTCCGACCATCACTTCACCCTTCCTGCCCACTTCATCCACGGCACGCAGAGCCGACATTGCCGGCACGGCGTTCAATGTGTAGATCCCATCAATCCCGGGGTTTGCCTGAAGCGTGCCTTTGATCGCCTGGGTCATTGCCTGGGGATTGGTCGCGTCACCGGTTCCGATCGTCTGATAGATCGTGTCCTTGCCGGCTTCCTTCATGGCAGCGACATAGCCGTTGCAACGCTCTTCAACGGTCGGATTGCCTGGCACCTGGTTGAAGCAAAGACCAAGCGTCACGCCGCCATCCGCCTGTATCTCGCCGGCCTTGTAGCCCATCTGATAGGGATCCTCGCCGACGAAGCCGAGCGAACCGTTCTGCTCCCAAAGTGTCTGGCCGGAATTGTGGATCAGAACCGGGATGCCTGCAGCGGTGGCTTCCTTGATCAGAGGATCCATTCCATCCGGGAAGAATTCGCCGACGAGAAGCATGCGCGGGTTGCGGCTGATGGCCTGTTGAAGCAGTCGCGGATAGTCGCTGGTCATATTCGCCGTGTCGGTCACGGCGATATATTGATAGTCGATGCCGAAGGTCTCGGCACCGTCGTCAAAACCCTTTTTGACGGCGGCGAAAAATGGCCAGGACAGTGGTCCGCTGACCACGAGTATCGGGCCGTCATCATTTGAAACGGCTGGCGAAACCGCTGCGATGGAAAGCACCGCAGCCGCTCCGATTGCGGCAAGATATTTCCTGAACATCATCACGTCCTCCCTTGAAAGCGCTGACTTGCTGTGGGCGCGTTTTTGGACGGTCAGGTCCGGCGCCGTGCCTTTAGTGAGCACAGATTTGGGGAGGCTGTCAATAATTATTCATCTTGAATTAATATTGACGATATCGACCTGCGCTTCTACTATCGCGCAGGAATCCTGCGGACCTGCGCCGCTTAAGACTTTGGAATTTATCGCATATTCGGGTACTGGATGATCATGCGGACAGTTTTGTGCTACGGAGACTCAAACACCTACGGGCAGACAACGGCCAACAAGCCGGACGATCGATACCCGCCTGACGTCAGGTGGCCGGGAATTCTGCGAAGGCTCCTGGGAGATGACTGGCTGGTTGTCGAAGAAGGGTTGAGCGGCCGCACAACGGTCAGCGATGATGAGATCGAGGGTGCGGAGAAAAACGGTCGTCGGTACTTGAGACCCTGTATCATGAGCCACAAGCCGCTGGACCTGATCATCATCATGCTTGGTACCAACGATCTGAAGGCGCGGTTCAACAAGTCGCCCTCCGAGATCGCCATGGGCGTTGGCGCGCTGATTACCGATATCAAATCGATGCCTGCCGGCGTTGATGGCAGGGTTCCCGAGATCCTGGTGATTGCGCCTCCGCCGACGGCCAAGGACCTGAAAGAATGGTCCAACGTCTTTGATGGCGCCCATGAAAAGTCTTTGGCATTGGCCGAAGAATATGAGCGACTTGCGGACGCGATGGAGGTCCACTTTTTCGATGCTGCTCTCGTGGTGAGCTCAAGCGATGCTGATGGTTTTCACCTCGACCCGAATGCCCATAAGGAGCTTGCCCACGCTGTTGCGGAAGAGATTGAGGCGATCGGGTGGATCGACCAGACGACGGCCCGATTACAACCGATGCCGGAAGCGATCAGCCGATAGATATCTCCACACTACCGAATAATGCCCACCGCGACCGGCATTCCACATACAAAGGCCTGACCATTGCCAGATATGCGATTTGCACCGCCACCGAGCGTCCGAAGCACCGAGCACCCCGGTGGCATGAACCAGGTGCTGGCACGCAGTTTTAACGAGCGTCTGATCATGTCGCTGCTGCTTCAGCACGACAGCATGACACGCATGGAGATTGGTCAGCAAAGCGGACTTTCCGCGCAGACGATCTCCGTCATCGTGCGTGCCTTGGAGCGCGACAACCTCATAATCAAGGGCGAGGCAGTGCGGGGTCGAATCGGCCCTCCGACAACGCCCATCAGGCTCAATCCGAATGGAGCCTTTTCGATTGGTCTCCACATTGATCATTCGGACATTGAGGCGGTCCTGATCAATTTCATCGGCGAGCTGCTCATCGGAAAAACGATCGACTTGCCGGCTCTGGATGTTGCGTCGGTCCAGGGTGGACTGGACGAAATCATCAAAGAGCTGCTGGATGAGGTCAGTGCGGACCAGCGCTCCTATTTGACCGGAATTGGTGTGACCTTGCCTGATCGGTTCGGTGTCGACGAGGAGATCGGCAAAGCCGTCCTGCAGCACAATTTCGAGAACAATCTCTCCGCCCATACCGGATTGGAAGTGTATATCCAGAACGACATCACTGCCGCTGCGAGTGCAGAGATGCTGTTCGGCGAAGCGAAATCGATCGGCGAAATGCTTTACTGCCACGTCAGCGACAGCCTGAAGCCACGTCTCGTTCTGGGTGGTCGCATTTACAGCGGCTCGACGGTCTGCACGCCCATTCTCGATACCGAGACCTGGCTTCAGGTCCAGCGGGAATTGCGCGCCGGAGGGGGCATGCAAGTTGGTCTTGTTGCCGATTGGGTCGCGCGAAGCAGCCAAAACCTGTCGGAACTGGTCCAGGACCTCAGCAAGTTCACGACCGTTCCGACCATGGTCTTTTCATCGACCGCCACGAAAGAAATGATGGACGTGTTGGAGCAGAAGGTTGCGGCCGAAGGCGTCGCCACAACAGTCATCAAAGCCAGCTCCCTTGGCCCCAAGGCCCTGGCAATCGGCGCGGCTTCCCTGCCGATTCACTCGAAGCTGAAGTTCGAGTCATAGCGGGTCGGCTCATGTCTCTTTTGCGTTGAATCTCAGGCTTTGGGCGGCATCAAAGCCTGCAAACGCCCCACCACCTCTGATGCGGTGACGGTTTTCGCGCAGGGCTGCACCTGGCCTTTGGGAACCAGCGGACAGTCGCGCTTGCGGCAGGGGGCGCAGTCGATAGCGGCGGCAACGGTGTCGACACGGCCACCGCGCGGGCCGGTGAGGCCCGGCACCGTGCTGAGCGAAATCTGCACCGTCGGCAAATCGAATGCACAGGCGAGATGGGTAAGGCCGGTGTCGGTGCCGACCGCGGCGACACAATGGCTCATGATATCGGCAACTTCCGCCAGACTGGTCTTGGGGACCACGCGGGTTTCAGGCACGGCACCGGCGATTTCCTCCGATACGGCCTGCTCGGCTGCCGTCGCGTAGGTCACAACAGGGAGAAAGCCGTCATCTGCGAGCATCCTGGCCAGATCTATCCAGCCTGCCTGATGCCAGTGCTTGCTTGGCCAGCTCGTGCCATGGAGCAAGAAGACACCGCGTTCGCTAGTCTTGCCAGCCGGTTGGGGAAGCAGGCCATATGACAACGAGGCCAGATCCGGATCGTAATTTAGCGCCTTGCCGAGCAGGATGCGGGTGCGGTCGATAGCGTGCAAATTCCTGGTGACGGTGTGGCGAGCGGCATAGAAAAGGCTGGCAGCCGGTTCGCGGATGCTGCTGCGGTCCAGGCCGGCGATCGGTGCGCCTGCAAGCCGAGCCAGCATTGCGCTTTTCATCAGGCCCTGAGCGTCGATAACGAGATCGTATTTTTCGGCGCGAATGGTCCGCCGGAACGCGGCGATCTCCTTGCGCGTTGGTGCCGCGAACACCGACTTGCGCCAGCGCCGCACGGCAACCGGGTAAACGCGGCCGACGCCCGGATGCAGGCGCACCAGGTCGACGAACGGTTCTTCGACACACCAGTCGATCTCGAGGTCGGGGCGCATGGCAAGGGCGTCGGTGAGGGCCGGAAAGGTGTGAATGACGTCGCCCATGGAGGACGTCTTGACCAGGAGCACCTTCATGCGGGTGTGGCCGCCAGCAGCCGGTCGGCGGCAGCGGCGACTCGCTCGACATCCAGCCGGTTCATGCAGTCCATGTGACCAAGCGGACAGGTGCGCTTGTGGCAGGGAGAGCAGTCGAGCTCGAGCCAGGGCAGTTCGCGTTTTTGCGTCAGCGGCGGTGTGTTGTGCGGCGATGTCGATCCGTAGACTGCCACCACGGGCGTGCCGACCGCCGCCGCGATGTGCATGAGGCCGCTGTCATTGGTGACCGAAATCCGGGCGCCGGCAAGAATGTCGATGGCGTCGTCCAGCGCCGTCTTGCCGGTCAGGTCGATGACGTCGGGCGCCAGGGCTTTGATCTCGGCGGCGACTGCGGAGTCCTTCGGTGAGCCGAGCAGCACGACGGGCAACCTCCTGGCGGTCAGCTTCGAGGCAAGCCCAGCATAATGGGCAGAGGGCCAGCGCTTGGACGGCCCGAATTCGGCTCCGGGCATGAGGGCTGCGTAGGTTTGGTTGCTCAATCCGTGTTCGGCGAAAAGGCGGGCCTGGTTGTCCGCATCCACGTCCAGCCACGGGTCGCGATAGTGACCGCCCCCGGCGAGGTTGAAGAACATTTCGGCGGTGCGCTTCTTCAGGTCGTCCCGCAGCGGGACGATGGTGTTGAGCAGTCCGTAGCGCATCTCCTTCAGGTAGCCGGTGCGGTGGCGGATACCGGCGAAAAACGGGATCAGTGCCGATTTCCAGTTGCCCTGCATCACATAGGCATGACTGTAACGCCCGCGCATGGCGCGCCCCGCCTTCAGCCGGTCACGGAAAGCGATGCGGCCGCGCGGAAAGGCATCGTCGACAAAGCCGGTTATCTGCGGCATGCGGCGCACCAGCGGCGCCATGAAGGACGGCGCCATCACATCGATCGCGGCATCGGGGAAGAGCTCTCGCAGGGCCGAAAACAGACACTGCGCCATCACCATGTCACCGACCCAGCGCGGGGCGATCACGAGGATGGATGTGTCTTCAGCCATTCGACATAGTCTCTGACGCCGGTCGCCACATCGCGAAAGTCGCCGTTGTATCCGGCCGCCCTGAGGCGGCTCATATCCGCCTGGGTGAAGCTTTGATAGCGACCCTTCAGATGCTCGGGGAAGTCGACATATTCGATTTCCCCGTGACCGAGGGTGTCGATCACCGTTTCGGCGATCGTCTTGAACGGCTCGGCTCGGCCGGTGCCGCAGTTGAAGATGCCGGAGAGGCCGCGCCGCCAGCACCACAGCGCAACATCGGCGACGTCCGCCACATGAATGAAGTCGCGGCTCTGCTCGCCCGGACCGTAACCGTCATGAGCCCCGAACAGCTTCGGATTCTCGCCCTTGCCGAGCTGACCAAAGAGGTGGAAGGCGACCGATGCCATCGAGCCCTTGTGGGCTTCGCGCGGTCCGTAGACGTTGAAATAGCGCAGGCCGACGACCGGAGAATGATCGTCGCGGCTCAGCACCGTGCGCCTGACATAATCGTCGAACAGCTTTTTCGAATAGCCGTAGACGTTGAGCGGAAGCTCGTTTTCCCGGGTTTCCGCGAACACGGAGCCACCGCCATAGACGGCAGCAGACGAGGCATAGACGAAGGGAATGGCGCGCTCGAGGCAAAACTCCATCAGGGTTTTTGAGTAAGCGTAATTCTCGCGCATCATGTAGCGGCCGTCCCACTCCGTGGTGGACGAACAGGCGCCCTGATGGAAGACGACCTCGAAAGGACCGGCCGTTCCGGCCTCGACGCGGGATAGAAAGTCGTCCTTGTCTTCATAGTCGGCGACGGCGAGATCGGCGATGTTGCGGAACTTGTGGCCGTCGGTGAGATCGTCGACGACAAGGATATCGTCGCGGCCGGCGGCGTTCAGCGCTGCCACCAGATTGCTGCCGATCATCCCCGCTCCGCCGGTGACTACGATCATGAAACGCTTTTCCTTTCCGCCGCTTGCTCACCGTCCTGCCAGACGGTATTGGTGACCGCGCATTAGCACAAAGCCCGTTGGCCGAACAGATGGACCTCCTCCCCGCATGCAAATAGAAACCGCCCGGGATGCCCTGGGCCAGTTCTCCGATCTCAGCGTGCTTGTCGTCGGCGATTTCATGGTCGACAGCTTCGTCTATGGCGACCTGGAGCGGATATCTCCGGAGGCGCCGATCCCCATCCTGCGCGGCCAGGACCAGCGGCAGATGCTGGGCGGCGGCGGCAATGTGGTGGCGAATGTCATTTCACTCGGCGCAACGGCCCTGCCGCTGACGGTGATCGGCGACGACAATGCTGGCCGTGATCTGAAGACGATGCTGACGGAACTGGGCGCGGCCGGTGATGGCGTGCTGACCGGTGAAAAGCGGCAGACGTCCCAGAAAACCCGCTTCATCGCCCAGCGCCAGCAGGTGTTGCGCTTTGATCAGGAAGATCGGGCCGCTCTTGAACCGGCCGACCGCAAGCGGCTTCTCGAGCAACTGCCGGTGCTACTGGACAAGGCCAATGTGGTGATCCTGTCGGATTACGGCAAAGGTGTGCTCGGTGACGGTGTCGCCGCGGAAATCATCGCCCGCTGCCGTGCCGCCGGCAAGCCGGTTCTCGCCGACCCGAAGGGGCCGGACTACTCTATTTATGCCGGCGCTACGGCCGTCACACCCAATCGCAGCGAGCTGAGCGAAGCCAGCGGCATGACGCTCGACAGCGATGCCGATGTCGAGGCGGCGGTGCGCAAGCTGGTCGCCGCTCACGGCTTCGATTACGTGGTGGCAACACGCAGCGAAGACGGCATGAGCGTCGTCGGGCCGGACTTCGCCCATCATGTGGCGACGCCGGTGCTTGAGGTTTTCGACGTGTCGGGCGCCGGAGACACGGTCATCGCCTCCTTCGCGCTGGCGCTGGCCGCCGGGATGGACCTGCAGCAGGCCGGCAGTCTGGCAAACGCCGCCGCCGGCGTTGTCGTCTCCAAACTCGGTACCGCTCAGGTCAGTCGCGAAGAACTGCTGGTCGCCCTCAACGGTGCTGCCGAAAAGCACGGCCACGTGGCCTTCGATCATGCGGTGCACCTGGTGAAGAGCTGGAAAAGCCGTGGGCTCAGCGTCGGTTTCACCAATGGCTGTTTCGACATCCTGCATGCCGGGCACATATCCCTGCTGCGCCAGGCGCGGGACGAATGCGACCGGCTGATCGTCGGGCTCAACAGCGACGCCTCGGTGCGTCGGCTGAAGGGCGCCGAGCGCCCGGTCAACAATGAGAACGACCGCGCGGCGGTGCTGGCGGCGCTGAAGAGCGTCGATGCCGTGGTGCTGTTCGGCGAGGACACGCCCGCCGACCTGATCGAGGCGCTGATACCCGATGTGCTGGTCAAAGGCGCGGACTACAGCGTCGACCAGGTGGTTGGAGCCGACACGGTCACCGCCCATGGCGGCCGGGTCGTGCTGGCCGAGCTGGTGCCGGGCCGCAGTACGACGGGCACAATCCGCGACCTGCAAGCGGCGAAATCCAAAGAATAGGGACTGCCATGAATCGGCTGAACGACTATCTCGCCCGCTCGGTGGAAACGATCAAGGCGATCGCCGATCAGGATTTCAGCCGCGAGATCGACGAGGCGACGGCCCTGATTGTCGCGGCCCTGACCGCCGGCAAACCGCTCTTGATATGCGGCAATGGCGGTTCGGCGGCTGACGCCTTGCACATTGCCGGCGAGCTGGTCGGCCGCTATCTGCGCGAACGCGATGGCTACAATGTCATCGCTCTGCCGGCTGACGCTGCCACGATGACGGCGTGGAGCAATGACTACGGGTTCGACGGCGTCTATGCCCGCCAGGTCCAGGCCTATGGCGGCAATGGCGGTGTGTTGCTGGCACTGTCGACGAGCGGCAATTCCAAGAACGTGGTGGCGGCTGCCGACAAGGCGCATGCCATGGGACTGAAGGTGATCGGCATGACCGGACGCACCGGCGGGGTGCTGGCGCCCTTCTGCGATGTGCTGTTCAACGTGCCGGCCGATGACACGCCGTTGATCCAGCAGGGGCACGAATGCCTCTATCATTACCTCTGCGAAATGGTGGAGGAACGGCTTGCCGGCTAGCCCGCATTTCTCCCACTCTCTGTGGTCTGCGCCGGCTCAAGCGCGCGACAAAGTAGAAGAAGTGCGCAAAGCGTACCGGGCGTACGGTCAAGCGCTTCGACGCACGCTGTCGCGCGCTTCAGCCGGCCCGAAGGGTTGCCTTTCGGCGGACATCTACGGTCCCATGCGCCTCAACCGTATGGCCCGATACGCTTTTCGTCGCCTGGAACCGTATCTGCCTCGCCGAAAGGCAACGCAGACGACAGAGAGTGTGAGAAATGCGGGCTAGGTTTGACGGTCTGGAGGAGGCCGGGCTCTGGGTCCGGCACAACGGTCCCGAGGGCGCGTTCGCCGGCCGGCCGGCCCTGTTTCTCGACCGCGATGGCGTGATCAACGAGGACACCGGATATCCGCGATCGCCGGATGAAATTGTTCTGATCGAGCGGATTGTGCCGCTGATTTGCGAGGCCAACCGGCAGGACATGCCGGTGATCGTCGTGTCCAACCAATCGGGCGTCGGCCGCGGCTATATGGGATGGGACGACTACGTGGCGGTGACAGACCATGTCGAAGCCTTGCTGGCGGCTCGACAGGCAAAGCTCGACTGCCTGCTCGCCTGCGCCTATCACGGCGATGCCGAGCCGCCCTATGCGATCGACGATCATCCATTGCGCAAGCCCAATCCCGGCATGCTGTTGCGCGGTGCGGCTCTGACGGGCGCGGATGTCCGAGCATCCGTGATTGTTGGCGACAGGGCAAGCGACATGGAGGCCGGCCGCAGGGCCGGCCTGGCGGCCGGGTGGCTCGTCGGAACGGAGGCCGAGGCGGCCGCCGGTTCGGACTTCGTCGTCCGGGTTTTGCCCGGTAACCCGGTCGATATTCTGACCCATCGCTAGGGACGCCCGCGCGAAACCGATCAACACTTGAAATGCAGCAACCGGCTGCCGAAAGGATGTCACATGATCAAGGAACCACCCGCGCTCACCGTGAAACGCAATCCGCGCCGCCCATCCGAGGCGCAGATCGCGGCCTTCCAGGGAATGCCGACCGGTTTCGTCGTCGATGCCCTGTTCGGCGACGGGGCACTTGCCTCAGACATCAAGCCAATCGGCGAGGGCCGTGACATAGATTGTGTCGCGGCAGGCCCCGCCCTGACGGCCGAGTGTGGACCGGCGGACATCCTGGCGACCATGGCGGCCCTGAATTTCGTCCGGCCCGGCGACATTCTGGTCTCGTCCGTTGGCGGCCATCAGGGCTGCGCCGCGGCCGGCGACCGTGCGATGGGCATGCTGAAGAACTGCGGCGCTGCCGGTTTTGTGACCGACGGACCGATGCGCGATTATGCCGGCCTTGTCGAGGTCGGATTGCCGGTCTGGTGCACCGGGCTGAATCCCGGTTCGCCGTTTACGCTTGGACCCGCCAAGGTCGGTCTGCCGGTGCAACTCGGCGGCCAGCAGGTCGACACCGGCGACATGATCGTCGCCGACCGCGATGGTGTTGTGGTCGTGCCCTTCGACCGCCTCGAAGAGGTTATCGAACGCCTGGAAACCATCCGGGCTCTCGAAGCAGAGCTCGACGGCAAAGTCGGCGAGGGCCTGCGCGTGCCGCAGTCCATTCTGGATCTGTTGGAGAGCGACGCGACGGTTTTCGTTGACGAGTGATCCACCTCAGTCAGCTTGATCGTGCCGTCCAGCACTTGACGCGCAAATTTCGGCGGACCACGCTTGGGGAAACCGGGAGGGCATCATGGGTGGAAATGACCAGTCGCTGACGATCGGGATCGAAGAGGAATATCTGCTGGTGGACGCGGAGACCCGGGCGCTGGCCGCCCGGCCGCCATCTGAATTCATGGCGAGCTGCAAGAAAATCCTCGGCGAGCGGGTGATGCACGAATTTCTGCAGAGCCAGGTGGAGATCGGAACCGGTGTCTGTCGCACGGTCGCCGATGCTCGGGAGGAACTGCTGGAGCTGCGGCAGACGATTGCCGAAACCGCCGAGCGGTTCGACATGCGCATGATCGCGGCCTCCACCCATCCCTGGGCGCATTGGCGCGAGCAGGAACCCGTCGACATGGAGCGTTACCGCATTCTCGGGGCGGAAAACCGAACGCTGGCCCGGCGCATGGCGATCTGCGGCATGCATGTGCATGCCGGCATCGAGGACGAAAACCTGCGGGTCGATCTGATGAACCAGGTCAGCTATTTCATGCCGCATTTGCTGGCGCTCAGCGCGTCCTCGCCCTTCTGGGAGGGACACGACACGGGACTGAAGGCGTTTCGGCCTATCATCACCGGTGACCTGCCGCGCTCCGGATTTCCCGAAGTGTTCGAGAACTGGAACGACTGGACCGACCTGCTGGACGATCTGGCGGCGACCGGCCTGGTGACCGACCCGTCGAAGATCTGGTGGGACATACGGCCGTCATCCCGTCACCCGACTTTGGAACTGCGGATTTGCGATGTCTGCACCTGGCTTGAAGACGGATTGACGATGGCGGCGCTTTACCAGTGCGTCCTCGCCTATCTGTGCCAGCTTCGGGAGAACAACGAGCAGCGCCGCTTCTATCGGCGCATCTTGCTGGCGGAGAACAAGTGGCGGGCCCAGCGTTACGGCGTCGAAGCCGAAATGGCGGATTTCGGCAAGCGCATCCTGGTACCGTTTGCCGAACTCATCGACGAGTTGGTCGAGATCCTGCGGCCTTTCGCGGAAAAGCTGGAATGTGTTGCCGAGATCGAGCACGCGAAGACCATCGCGCGGCGCGGCAGCAGCGCCGATCACCAGCTTCGGATTTACCAGGAGGCGCTTGCCGGCAATGCGACCGACCATGAGGCGCAGGTCGCGGTGGTCGACTGGCTGGTGGAGCAATCGGTGCGCACCGGCGTTCCGGATGCATAAGGCGTGGCCGGCCGTCGCATTGCAATCGGTCGGTCGACGCCATAGATAGGACCTTCGCAAGGATCGAACGGCCACCGGCCGAGAAACACCGATCCTGATCCATGTCCACGATCAGACCGATGACCCTGCAGAGCACCCCTTTTGACGCCCCTGGCGCCGCCTTCGATCCGATGGCGCGGCATCCGCTGCTGCAAGCGTTTCTGGACACCGGACGTACGGACGTCGGGTCGATCGATGCCTTTGTCTCCGCCGTCAAGGCGCCCCTGGTGGAACCGGGGGCGGTGACCTTCCTCTGGCATGGCGGGGTCGACCGGGTGGACCTGTTGCGCTGGATCCATGGCGGTGTCGACCGTGATCCGTTTGTGCAACTGCCGGATCTGCCATTGTGGACGTTGCGGCTGGCGGTCGAGGATGGCGGTCGCTTCGAATACAAGCTCGGGGTAACCCGGCATCAGCAGGAAAGCTGGATTCTCGATCCGTTCAACCCGGACCGCGCCGGCGATCCGTTTGGCGAGAATTCGGTCTGTCGGACCTATGGCTATACCCGACCGGCCTGGAGCCTGCCGCAGGGCGCACCAGTCGGAACGATCGAAACCATTGATGTTCCAAGTGCCACTTTCGGTGAGACACGCCGGGAAAAGATCTATCTGCCGGCCGGTTATGACCCGCAGGTGAGCTATCCGCTGGTCGTCATTCACGACGGTGACGATTTCATGAGCTATGCGGACCTGACCGTATCGCTCGACAACCTGATTGTCGCAGGCGACATACCGCCCATCATTGCCGTGCTGATCCAGACCGGCGACCGCATGGGTGAGTATCCGCGCGGGCGGCGCCATGCGCGCTATCTTGTGGATGAATTGCTGCCCGTGGTGGAAGTCGGCCATGCCGTATCAGACGATGCCAGGGAACGGGTCCTGCTGGGCGCAAGCCTCGGTGCAGTCGCCTCGCTGGCAACGGCGTTCCGCTATCCGGGCGTCTTCGGCGGCTTGGTGCTCAAATCGGGATCGTTCATTCTCGATCCGGCGATCCTGGCCGGCCGAGAGAACCCGGTGTTCCACCGGATCGCCCGCCTGGTTAGGGCCTTCCAGCGGGCACCTGGCCTGCGGGAAACCCGGGCCTTCGTTTCCACCGGCGAACTGGAAGGGCTTGCGGAAGAGAACCGCGCGCTGGCGGAACACTTGCGCGAGAGCGGCGTAGATGTTCTGTTTCAAAGTTCGTGGGATGGCCACCACTGGCACAACTGGCGTGACCAGTTGCGCGACGGGTTGATGTGGGTGCTGCGCCGGGACAAAGCCTGACCCTGTCCCGGGGACACCCGGGACGCGCTAGGGAGGGCGAACAATGGCTGACCGTACCGTCAATATCGGGTTGTCGCTCGGAGCCGACATATGTTGGCCGATCTGTTACGAAACCCTGTTTGAAAATCTCAAGCTCGACGGCTTGTCGATTGACGGCAACACGCTGTCCTTTGCCTGCGACCGGGTGACGATCGAACCCTTCAGCCTGTACCAGCCGGTCAAATACGACCTGGTCATCGACCGCCTGACCCACTGGTATTCGACCAGCCGGGAATGGATCAAGAAGGCGATCCTGGTCGATGACCTCTATGTCTACAACAATCCCTGGTCGCTGCAGTCGAACGAAAAGCACACGAGCTATGCCGCCATGACGCGGCTCGGCCTGCCGGTGCCGGAAACCTGGATGCTGCCGCCGAAGGCCTACGATCCGGCCGACGATCTTGAACCGACGCTGAAAAAGTATGCCCGCATGTTCGACCTTGACGCGATTGGCGAAGAGATCGGCTATCCGTTCTTCATGAAGCCCTATCACGGCGGGGGCTGGAAAGGCGTAACCAAGATCAACAATGCCGCAGATCTGCACCGCGCGTATGATGCCAGCGGTACCGAGGTGATGAACCTGCAGGCGGCGATCCTGCCGCATGACTGGTTCGTTCGCTGCGTGGGGCTTGGACCGCAGATCCGCAAGGTCAATTACGATCCCGGCGCACCACTGCACGATCGCTATCGCATGGACATCGATTTCCTCGACGCCGAGGACCAGTCGGTGCTGGAAGACATGACGATGACGATCAATGCGTTCTTCGGCTGGGACTTCAATTCCTGCGAGGCGCTGCGCCGCGACGGCATCTGGCATCCGATCGATTTCGCCAATGCCTGTCCGGACAGCCAAGTGACCTCGCTGCATTATCATTTTCCCTGGCTGCTGAAGGCCAACCTGCGCTGGTCGATATTCTGTGCGGCGACAGACCGGCCGATGCGCAAGAACATGGACTGGGCGCCGTTCTACGCCATCGCCGACAAGGACCTGCCGCCGCGCGAGCGGCTGCGCGAATACGCCAGGATCGCCCACCAGCGGTTCGAGACCGAGCGGTTTCGCGACTTCTGCCGAAACGAGCTCGGCCATCTCGACGAGGTGGCCTACGAGTTCTTCGGGTCGGCTGTCATGCGCGATGCTATCCGCCAGAAGGTGGAGGCACTGTTTCCGCCGCACGAGATCGACGAGTTCCTCGACCTGTTCTGGGGCCGCGTGCAGCTGTGGCGCGAGCAGGAGGGACAGCACGGTGACAAAGACGGTTTCTAGGTGGCATTCGGAGCGGCTCGGCCGGGAGATCAGCCTGGTGCGCTGGGGGCATTGGGGGCAGCCGGTGCTGCTGTTTCCGACGGCCGGCGGCGATGCGGAAGAAGCTGAACGCATGCACCTGATCGGTGCCGTCTGGCCGATGATCGAGGCGGGCCGCATCAAGGTCTATTGCTGCGATAGCGTTGCCGGCCGGGCGCTTGCCAACAAGGAGGGTTCCGTCGAACATCGCTGCTGGCTGCTCAACCAGTTTCACGATTATGTCGCCAACGAGGCGGTGCCGGCGATCCGCACGGACTGCGCCAACGACGAGATCGAAGTGGTGGCCGCCGGCGCCTCGATCGGCGCTTTCAATGCTGCCGCGGTCACCTGCCGCTATCCCTGGCTGTTCAAGACAGCCATCGCGATGAGCGGCACCTTCGACCTGGAGCGGCTCCTCGGCTTCCAGGGAAACAGCAACTATTTCTTTTCTTCGCCGCTGGCCTTTCTGCCCGGCCTCGACGGACCGCTTCTCGACCAGCTTCGGCAGCGGTTTCTGCTTTTGCCGTTCGGCCAGGGGCGTTGGGAAAACCCGGATGAATCCTGGCGACTGGCGGATCTTCTGGGGTCGAAAGGCGTGCCGAACCGGGTCGACCCCTGGGGTCCGCAATACGACCATGACTGGCCGACCTGGCGCGAGATGTTGCCGAAATATCTGGACGAGTTGACGGGAGGCGCGCAATGAACGTCCTCTTCGTGGAACCGGCCTTTCCGGCCAACCAGCGTCAGTTCGCCCGGGCGCTCGCCTCGATCGGCGCCAATGTCTATGGTATCGGCGAGCGGCCCTATGACTGGCTGGATGATGAAACCAAAGGCTGGCTGCGCGGCTATCAGCAAATCGAGTCGGTGACCAATGAAGGCGCGCTGGAATGGGCGGTGCGCGAGGCGCAGAAGAAATTCTGGGTCGACCGGCTCGAAGCGACGGTGGAAGCCCACATTCTGCCGGTGGCGCATGTACGCGAGCGCACCGGGATCCCGGGCGTGTCGTCGCGTACCGCCTATCTTTGCCGCGACAAGGTGGCGATGAAGGAAGTGCTGCGCGAAGCCGGCGTGCCGACAGCGGCATCTGGCGCCGTCTCCAGCCTGGCCGAAGCGCAGGACTTCACGCGGGCGGTCGGCTATCCGGTGATCCTGAAGCCACGTGATGCGGCGGGGGCCGCCGGAACCTTTCACGCCGACACTGATGATAAACTGGTGAGCGCAGCGCAGGCCAGCGGTGTCGCCGACGGCGCCTCGGCTGCAATCGAGGAGTTCGTCGAGGGACATGAGGGTATCCACGATACGCTGACCGTCAGCAGTGAGGTCCGGCACGAATTCATCAGCCACTATTATCCCAACGTGCTGGAGGCGATGCGCACTCGCTGGATTTCGCCTCAGATCGTCTCCACCAACCGGGTCGACGCGCCCACCTATGGCGAGGTGCGCGAGATGGGAAGGCGTGTGATCAGGGCGCTCGGGATCACCACCGCGGCGACCCATATGGAGTGGTTTTTCGGACCGAAAGGGCTGAAGTTCTCAGAAATCGGCTGCCGGCCACCGGGCGTCGGCCAGTGGGACAGTTATTGCGCGGGCAACGAGTTCGACCTCTATCGCGAGTGGGCGCTCGCGGTCTGCCATGGGCGGGTCGAGGCAACGCCGTCGCGGCGCTACGCCTGCGGTATTGTCGCGCTACGCCCTGACAAGGACGGTCGCATCTCTGGTTATGACGGCACGGAAGCTTTCTTTGCCCAGTACGGCGATCGTGTTGTGGATCAGTATTTTCCCGAGCAGGGGACGCCGACGCAGGGCGTCGAGGCGGGTTTCATGGCCAATGCCTGGCTGCGGATCCGGCACGAGGATTACGACGCGCTCCGCGGCATTCTCAACGAGGCGGGTGAAAGAATTCAGGTGCGGGCGGAGTAATCGCCTCACAATAGAAAGCGCAGCCTAAGGTTTTGGTGTGCGTGCTGATACCGAAACGAATTCGCCGGGAATGTGGTAGCTCCCATCCGGGTTTCGATGGACTGCAACGGACTCCAGGAACTCTTCGCATACCTCGCTCCAGGTAACGTCGTCGAACCGCTTGACGGCAAGGGCGACGGGGCCTCCCCGCAGAACTGCATCGAGCAAAACGGCTTCGTCCTCGAAGTGCAATATTTCTGATTGGCGACGCTCAACAATCTGGGTCAATCCCGCCTGTTCAAACAGCTTTGCAAGGGCGCCGGGCGCGCCGGTGGCAAAGAACATCGGACAGACTTCCGACGCAACCCGCGCATCCACGATGGGAAAGACATCGGCCCAACCACAGTTACGGCGTTCACCCCAAACCGTGGCAGCGACGGTCCCGCCGGGTGAGACGACGCGCGCCATTTCATCGATGGCCTTGTCAGGATTGGGTGTGTACATCAGCCCGAGCGCACAGATTGATGAGTCAAATGCACTGTTGGGTTGATCCAACGTTTCTGCGGGCATTCGCAGGGCGATAACATTGTCAATTGAGGCCGCCTGCGTCCGCATCAAAAGATCATCGATCATCCCTTGTGACAGGTCGGTTGCGATCACTTGGCCATGCGGCCCAACGGCTTTGGACAGACGCAGTGTTACCAATCCGCTGCCACAGGCGGTCTCGATCACCGTTTGGCCCGGTGTGATATTTGCCATTTCGAGCAGCGTGTCGTGCGCAGGCATGAGTTGTTGCTCCCAGCCAGAATGATAATGGCTTGCCGCTGCGTCCCATCCATAGCGTTGCACCCTGATTTGCAGTCGCGGATCCATCACGCGACCTCCGTCAGTGCCATGCAATTGACCTGCACCGGCTGTGCTTCCTTGAATGCCAGGTACCAGGGATCGATTTGCAGGGCTTTTTCGACAAGATCCTCAATTGTTTGCGCAGGCTCGTGGCTGGCAATCTCAATCGAGATCCGCGTGTCAGAGGGTACCGGACTTGCACCCGGCATTCCGAGTACACCGCGATTGTCAAAATCCTGATCGACGGAAACACGGATCCGGTGGAGTGTCAGATTCTCTCGCAATGCGGTCATCTTGATGCCGATTGCTATGCAACTGCAGATGGCAGCGCGCCCGAAATAGCCTGGAGTGGGCGCGGTTCCACCGCCGCCAACGCCTTCCGGCATGTCGACTTCAAGTGCATGTCCGCCGTCGGAAAATGTGCACGCCAGCCCATCCTCGACCGTCGCTGAACCTTGATTTATGACCCGGGCTGAGTCCGGTCTTTTCTCAAAACGGCAATGGCGCGCTGCTGGCCTGTTCGTGCCTGGGTATCTCTGTCCATCGGGTTCTCCTTCATCTAGGCAAAGAAGATCACCGCTGTGGCCCAGACCGCATAGTTCACGAACTGCAGCAAAGCCGCTACACTTTCTGAAGTAGACAGGCGGGACTGGCGCGGGTCTAGTGAACCCGGAGGCGCATTCATGTCAGAAACGAACTACCCCAAGTTTTGCCCGGTAGCGATGGCTTCAAGCTTGTTGGAGCCGCGTTGGACCATGCTTCTGCTGTGCGAAATGTGGTCGGGTTCTACCCGGTTCAACGAGATCCAGCGCGGCGTCCCGGGCATGTCTCCCGGGCTCTTGTCAAAGCGGCTCAAGGAGCTGGAGGCGAATGGGCTGGTTACGAAAGTGGGCGGTACTTCCGCCAAACATGCAGAATACATGACGACCCCTGTTGCTGATGAATTGGAACCGATCATTCGGGGCCTTGCGGAATGGGCTCATCGCAATGTTGACAGCAGCGTATCGCTGCAGAATTTGGACGCACGTGTGCTCATGTGGAAAATCCGGAGCAAAATTGACTTGCTGCAGATGCCCAAGCGCAAAAGCGTCATTCAGTTCATCCTGCATGACGCTCAACAAAGAACCGCCAACTACTGGCTGGTTAACCGGCCGGGAGAGGAAACGGACCTCTGCTTCAACGACCCCAAATTTGACGTTGACCTTTACATCGTGTCCGGCCTTCGCGCGCTCACGTCGGCGTTCATGGGCCATTCCACTTTTGAAAGCGAGATCGATCGCGGTCAAATCTCTTTGTCTGGTGATGACGTTCTGGCCAGAACACTCACGAAGTGGCTGATGCGCAGCAGCTTTGCAGAGGTTTCATGAGCCGATCTGCAGCCATCAAATGATCCAAACTTATCGCCCTTTGCTCTAATCCAGCGTCCGCTTGTAGCGCAGCATGGCCAGGATCGTGACGACCGTCAGGATGATCAGCAGAGCGCGCAGGTCGGGCACGATGTCAGCAAGGTCGGCGCCCTTCAGCATGATCTTGCGGATGACGCGCATGAAATGGGTCGAGGGGATGGCCGTGCCCAGCGCCTGAGCCCAGCCGGGCATGGCGGCGAAGGGGAACATGAAGCCGGACAGCAGGATCGACGGCAGCAGGTAGAAGAACGACATCTGCATGGCCTGCATCTGGTTCCTGGCGACCGTCGAAAACAGGAAGCCGAGCGCCAGATTGACCAGGATGAAGATGTTGAGGCCGATCAGGAAGGGCACGATCGGGCCGACGAAAGGCACCGAAAAGACCCAGAAGGCAAGGATGAAGAAGACGCATGTCTGGACGTAACCGATCAGCACGTAAGGCGTGATCTTGCCGAGCATGACTTCGGGTGCCCGCACCGGTGTCGACAACAGCGTCTCCATGGTGCCGCGCTCACTCTCGCGCACGATGGCGATCGCCGTGATCATCACCATGGTCATGGAAATGATGATGGCGAGCAGGCCGGGCACGATGTTGTAGCTGGTCTTGCCGGCCGGGTTGTAGCGCCGGTGGGCAATGACGTCGAAGGCCTCCGGCGCGTTCGCCAGATAGGAAAGCGGTCCAATCGCCAGGGTGGCGATGCTGTTCGACGCCAATTGCGTCAGGGCGGCAGTCGCCGCGCCGGAGGTGGAAGGATCCGAAGCGTCGGCATCCACCAGCAGTGCCGGGCGATTGCCGCGGACAATGTCGCGCTCAAAATGTTCCGGAATGGTGACGACGAAAGACGCTTCGCCCATGACCAGGGCTCGGTCAGCCTCATGGGCATTCGCCACGGTGCCGCGCATGTCGAAATAGGTCGAGGTTTCCATCGCCGCCAGGAAGGCGCGGGTGAACGGCCCGGTATCGTGCACTTCGACCAGCGTCGGCATGTGGCGCGGATCGGAGTTGATGGCGAAGCCAAACAGCATCAACTGCATGATCGGAATGGCGATCATCATGGCGAACGTCATGCGGTCGCGCCGCATCTGGATGAATTCCTTCATCAGCACTGCCACGAACCTGCTCGATGAAAAGACCACCTCAGGCGGCCTCCCCGGCCGCGAAATTGTCGGTCGAACCGGCCATGAGATGGATGAACACCTCTTCCAGGCCGGCCGGCTGCTCAGCCCAGTGATAATCCTTGTCGGAGCGGAAGGGCTTTGTCGCTTTGGCAAGCGCATTCTGGTCCGTGCCTGAAATGTGCAGGGACGAGCCGAAGCGGGCGACCTGGTCGATGCCGGCGATCCCTTCCAGCTTCTGCGCCAGAGCGGCGAGGTCCGGGCCTTCGACATGCCAGGTGTGCAGACCGACCATGTCCGGGATGGCCTGCGACGGGCCGTCGATCAGTTTCTTGCCATAGGCGATATAGGCGATGTTGTCGCATTGCACCGCCTCGTCCATGTAGTGGGTGGAGACCAGCACGGTGACACCGGCATCGGCGAGCCGGCGGATTTCGTCCCAGAAATCGCGCCTCGCCTTGGGGTCGACCCCGGCCGTCGGTTCGTCGAGCAGCAGCAGGTCCGGATCGTGCAGAAGGCAGGCGGCAAGCGCCAGGCGTTGTTTCCAGCCACCTGAAAGCTCACCAGCGAGCTGATGCGAGCGGTCCGCCAGTCCAAGGTTTTCCAGTGCCTCATCGACCCGCTTACGCCGTTTCCTGATGCGGTACATGCGGCCCATGAAATCGAGGTTCTCGCGGATCGTCAGATCCGAATAGAGCGAGAATTTCTGTGTCATGTAGCCGACATGTTCTTTGATGCTGTCGGACTGGCGCAGGATGTCGTAGCCAAGGCAGGTGCCGTCGCCAGCATCGGGCGTCAGCAGGCCGCAAAGCATGCGAAGGGTCGTGGTCTTACCGCTGCCGTTGGGCCCGAGGAAGCCGTAAATGGCGCCCTTTGGCACGCTGATGTCGAAGTGGTCGACGACCGTCTTGTCGCCGAACCGCTTGACCAAGCCTTTGACTTCGATGACCGGCTCGCTCATTCGGCAACCCTGACGTCGATCGGCTGGCCGGGCAGCAGGGTCGTTTCGCCGATCGGCAGCGCTTCTGCCCGGAACACCAGCTTGGAACGGTCCTCGAGGCTATAGATGACCGGCGGCGTGTATTCCGCGGACGAGGACAGATAGGAGATGCGGGCCTTGACCGGCTCCTGGCAACCGTCGCAGCCGATCAGAACCGGGGTTCCGATTTCAAGCCCGGCCCGCTGGGGTTCGCCGACGTAGAACAGGAACTTGATCTCGCCCGGCGGCAGGATGGAGACAACCGGCTGGCCGGCGGCGACATATTCTCCGGGCAGGTAATAGGTCTGCTGGATGTAGCCGCTGGCCGGTGCGGCAACCCTTCGTTCGGCCAGATCGATCTCGGACCGCACGACGTCCTCCTGGGCGACGCGCACCTGGTATTTGGCGGCCTTGAGCTGGGCGGTGCGGGCCGGCAATCGTGCGACCTTGAGCTGGGCGCGCTGTTCGGCAACGGCAGCTTCCGCGGCGTCCAGCGTTGCTCCGTCCTGATCGAGCTTGCTGCTGGCAACGAAGTCGAGCGAGGCGAGCTCACTTGAACGCTTGAAGGTCAGTTCGGCCAGCGCCAGCTGCGCCTCCGCACTGCGCAATTGTTCCTCGATCACCGCAATCTCGGGTGGCCGTTTGCCAGTGCTTTCATTTTGCAGATCGGCTTCGGCAACGGAGAGATTGGCGCGGGCCTTCATCAGCGCTACGCGCTGTTTGTCATCGTCAAGCGTGAACAGCGGCGCATTGGCGACGATCGTATCGCCACGCGTCACGGCAAGGGTTTCGAGAATACCGCTACCCTGCGGCGCAACATAGACATATTCGCCTTCAACATAGCCGTAGAAGCGTGACTCCTGTGCGACGTCGGCGCCGAAGGGCCAAAGGGAAGCGAAGAAGGCGACGATTCCGGTCCACAGCGTTTGCATATCAACCTCCGTCTTTGCGAGTGGCCAAGCCGTTGATCAGTATGTCGAAATGGCTTTCGACAAAGGTCGCGGGCGAAATGTTTCTGTCCCGGTCGAGGCCGAACACATCGCCGAGCAGACCATGGGCGAGCAGCGGTCCAATGACATTGCGAACGGCCAGGCGCGGATCAACCGGCCTGAACGAGCCATCGTCGACGCCCCGCTGGATGATGATCTCCAGCGCGTCGATCGCCTTGTCGATCACCTGCCGGCGATAGGCATCGGCCAGCACCGGAAAGCGGCCGGCCTCCATCAACACGAGGCGGGGCAGTGCCATGGCGTCGGGGTTCGCAAGAATGCCGGCGACCATGGTCAGGATGGCGCGCAAAACGTCGGCAGGGGGCTGCTGTGAGGTATGGGCGAGCATCGATGTGCGATCGGCAATCGGCGCCAGGGCCCGTTTGACCAACTGCTCGAAGATCTCCTCCTTGCTGGAGAAATAGCGGTAGACGGCGCCCTTGGAGAGGCCGGCATCGGTGGCGATGTCCTCGACCTTGGTGGCGGCAAACCCCTTGCGTACGAACTGTCGCAGCGCCGCATCGAGCACTTCATCAGGCCTGTCTTCGGCGCGGCGGCGCCATTTCGGTTCGGCAGTCTCTGTCACGGTTCTCTCAGTAAGTAAATGACCGGTCATTTACTTATATGGTGGAGAGGGCGAAATTGTCAATGTCAGAGGGCCTGATGGAGTTGGCGGGTGCCTGAGGCGTGTACCCATGAACGGGTGAGCGCCGGTGACCGCTTTCGGTGGAGCGTGCGGAGACGATCAATTGACGGTGTCGGTCAGCACTACGGACAAGGCAGACACCTTCAGCATTGGCTGATTGTTGACAAATGGTACGTTGAAACGTGGTAGGGAACTCGAGCAAGTCCGAATGTTGGAGGGGGCGCCAGATGAACAGTCGAGCAGTATTCCTGATATGGACCCTGGTATTGAATCTTTTCGCAACAGGGTTGCTAGCGGGGGAGACCCAAGAATGGGTGGCAGTGAACGATCCCGACGAACTGAGACAATTGCTGTCAGGAAGCAGTCTGGATGGAACGGATTTCACGGACTTCTACAGAAGCGATGGTGTCATGGGATACCACAACAAAAACTCCGATACGACTGTGGTGCGTAAATGGACCGTCCAAACAGATGGCGAAATCTGCATGTATATTTATGTGAAGCCGGACAAGCTTATTGGATGCAGCCGGTTGGACAGATCCGCAACAGACCCAGAGCTGTTCAGAATCACGAACCTTGGGCGGGGATACTCAATGCAGGGAAGGCTTACGAATGTTGTGCCTCAAACGCTCGTTGACATCGTAAACCAAACCGCCAAACCCGAAAAGTAGCGCGGTATCACGGCAGGCGCCGATTTGGGGTGTTCCCGCGATCGGGCCGTCAGCTTTCCTGCGCTACGGACACGCCTTATCCGCCGGCTTCAAAATGCCCAGCGCGACCTCGTTGAGGGCGTGGAGTTGTGCCTCGGTTTCGAGCGTTTCCACAGAGCTGCTTTAGAAAGATCAACGACCCTCCGATACCAACCCAAAAATTCCGGGCGATCTCAATTCCTAAGCGCCTTTATGTGTGCCAACATCTCTTGCACTTTTTCAGTGCGATGCAGGTCGACATGCGTAACCAGCCACAGAGGGACATCCCAATTGTGGTTTCGGGGAAGAACGGGTGTCAGATCCGTACGCCCGGCGACGTCGAACTCAGTTAAGATTCCAAGTCCCAACCCGGCAAGGACGGCTTCCCGCCCGGCCATCGTGTCCGTCGTTTCGACTGCGACCTTGGGGTCGGAAACATGATCGGATATCCAAGCCCAGATCGGCAGGCGCGTGTCGATTTGCGCCGGAAGCACAAACTGATGGTGAGACAGGTCGGTCAGGCCGTCCAAGCCGCCATTTCGGGACAGATAGTCGTGCTGCGCATAAAGGTTCAGCCCAACCGGACCAAAGGATTGTACAACATAGTCCGGATGATCCGGCTTTGTTCCAGCCCGAAGTGCGATATGCGCCTCGCCGTATTCGAGGCGCTGCAAATCCTCTGAGGAAACGATCGTGACTTTGCATTGCGGGTTTGCGGTACGAAAGGACAAAATCGGCTTCATCAGCATGTTCATGAAGTTCGGGATCGACGTGATCGTCAGGTCACCGATTATCGACCCATCGCGTCCGCGCGCACGACCGGCCAGGTCCTCCAACAGATCGTCGGTTTTTTGCGCGACTTTGAGAAGGTCCTCGCCCAGCTCGGTGAGTGTGTATCCCTTGGGATTACGGAAGAATACGGGCGCGCCAAGTTCGTCCTCCAAGGCGTCGATGTGGCGATTCACTGTGGCCCTGTGCACGCCGAGCGCGCGCGAAGCGGCACTGACAGAGCCGAGTTTGGCGACTTCATATGCGGTGCGAATTTCGGACCATTTCTTCACGACTCACCTGATCTTTTTTCGCGCATGTGGTGCGCAATTGCGCGCATTGCGATGCGTAAATCAATCACTCAGATTACTCGAGTACAACCACAAATAAGGCTGGGACCCAGAAAATGACCTATCTTTCTTTTGGACTGCGGGCGATCCTCACGCTCGTCTTTGTTGGCGCTGGTGGCGCGAAACTTGCCGGAGTTCCGATGATGGTGGAGGGATTTGAATCCATCGGTTTCGGTCAGGGATTTCGGTACTTTACTGGCCTTGTTGAGGTCGGAGGCGCAGCATTGCTTTGGTGGCCAAACCGACAGGTCATCGGCGCTTCACTTCTTGGCGCAACAATGGTCGGCGCGACTTTGATCAATGTGTTCATACTCGACTCATCAGCGGTTCCGGCGATAGCACTCGGTTTGATGTGTACGGCGGTTCTGTACCTCCACCGCGATCAGATCTCCTCGATGCTGGAAAGACCTCGTCTCTCCTAATGAAGACGTCGGGTCAGGATATGCTCACGGCCCAACCTGAATTGTGCCCGATACGAACGATCGTGCGGGGTAATGAATGACCGCATGTGTTCCAGGCCGGTGCTCAGCGCATCGATAGCCTTGTCGATCACCTTCCCCTGAATAACGAATTGGACAGGATGCCGGGTACTGTGCGACGGTGGTCAAATCCAGGTCAGCAATGTTGGGAGGGAACATGTCTGAAAGTGGAACGAAAAAGATGCTCGATCCAGATCCAAGAGTCTGGGATTTCGAGACCAAGTATGAATTGGGGCAGGACAATATCAGGCCGCTTGGACTGGATATTCACAACCCTGTTTTCCTCGTATCAGGTCTGCTCATTCTGGGCTTTGTGATCGCCGCGCTCACCAATCAGGAAGCCGCGGCCGAATTTTTCGGATGGCTCCGGCCGTGGCTGACAAGCACTTTTGACTGGTTCCTTGTCCTCTCGGTCAACGCAATTACCCTGTTCTGTCTGGCGCTCATTGTGCTGCCGGTTGGAAAGGTCCGGATCGGCGGCAAAGATGCCAAGCCCGATTATTCCTATGCGGGCTGGATCGCCATGATGTTCGCGGCCGGTATCGGCATCGGCCTCCTGTTCTTTGGCGTTCTGGAGCCGGTCTACTACAATTTTTCTGAAGGCGGTGGCGCACGGCCGCTGGGTATCGACATCAATGAACCCGGCAACGAATATATCGGGATCGTCGGTACCATTCACCACTGGGGCCTTGAAGGCTGGGCCGTCTACGCGGCTGTCGGCCTTGCGCTGGCTATCTTTGCCTACAACCTGAACCTGCCGCTGACGCTGCGGTCAGCCTTCTTTCCGCTCCTTGGCGAACGGGTCTGGGGCTTCTGGGGCCACGTCATCGACACGCTGGCGGTTTTTGCGACGCTGTTTGGCCTGACCACGTCTTTGGGTCTTGGCGCCCAGCAGGTGGCCGCAGGGCTGAACGAGGTCTTCGGCATCGCGCCGTCGCCCACGGTCACCGTGCTTCTGATTGTCGGCATCACGCTGATCGCGCTGGGCTCGGTGCTGATGGGCATGGATGCAGGCGTGAAGCGGCTGTCCGAGATCAATATGATCATGGCGGTCTGTCTTTTCATTTTTGTTGTCGCCGTGACGGGCGTGGCCACGGCCATCGCACGCTACTTCTCAGTCATGGCGGATTACGTCATGCTCCTGCCAGCTCTCTCCAACCCGTTCGGGCGCGAGGATTCCAGCTTCTTTCACGGCTGGACGACCTTCTACTGGGCGTGGTGGATAGCATGGTCGCCCTTTGTGGGCATGTTCATCGCGCGAATCTCGCGCGGTCGTACGGTGCGCGAATTCGTCCTGTGCGCTCTGATTGCTCCGACGGCAGTCTGTGCGCTCTGGATGTCGACTTTCGGCGGCGCGGCGATCGACATGTTGAACGCGGGGGGCGCAGAAGGCGTGCGGGCGACGGTCATCGACAGCTATGCCCCGGAAGGCGCTCTCTTCGGCTTCCTCAAGGAGTTGCCACTCTATTCAATCGTTGCACCGATCTCGCTTGTGCTGATCGTGATCTTCTTCGTGACATCATCGGATTCCGGCTCGCTGGTCATTGACACAATCACGGCAGGCGGCAAGCTTGATGCGCCGGTGGTCCAGCGGGTCTGGTGGTGTACGCTTGAAGGGCTTGTGGCAATCGCGCTGCTGCTCGGTGGTGGTCTGAACGCGCTTCAGGGGGCGGCAGTGTCCATGGGGATTCCGTTCACCTTGGTGATCCTGCTCATGTGTTACTGTCTGTGGCTGGCGCTCAGGGCCGAATACCGGAAGCTCTGAGAGGGCTGTTCTGAAATGATTGCCCCCGCCCATTGAACTGACCCCCGAAAGTTGGACATCAACCTTCGGGGGTTTTCATTTGAGGGCTCAATTCTGTTGGGGTCCGATTATCCCCGCACCACGTATACTGAACAGTTGGCGTGGGTCACCACGTGGCTTGCCGTCGTGCCGAGAAGATAGTCCTGCACTTTGGGGTTTGCCGATTCCATAACGATCACGTCAACATTGCGTTCCTCGGCCAGTTTCACGATCTGGCGATGCACCGCGCCTATGCGAACCACCGTTTCAAACTCGATCGAGTCGGCCGGGTGCTCATCGACGAAGGCGGTCAGCTTTTCGGTCCAGTAGCCCGCCGAATCCCGGATATTCAGGTTGCGCTCCATCTCTGGTGCAACGGTGGCCACAAGAAGTTTCGCACCCCTGCGCTGCGCCATGGCAATAGCCTCGTCATAAGCGCGATAGTTCAGTTTGGCGTGACGGAGGTTGATCGGGCAAAGGATCAGATTGGTGTCGCGGGTCATTCGAGTATTCCGCTGGAACGCACTGTCTGAAACGTTACATCAACCACAGCGGACTTGCCAACGGATTTGGAGACGCGTGCGCGCTTGACCGGCGCCGAAAGAGTGCGGCCAGCGTTTGCATGGCAATTCAATGACTGCAGGGTTGGGCTCGGTGCCGCCGTTCGATACATGCAAAGGGTTCAGCTCAAAGAACACTGGTGGCGATGGTCGGCTCTGCGGTGTGGAATAGAGCGGACGTTGCCTCATGTATCGTGAGCATCTGCGCACCCTGGGAATCTTCCGGGTCTCGGTAGCGCGTCGTTCGATGAACTCTACAACGACCCGCGCGTTTGAGATAGAAAATCGCGACGGCCCGACAGAGGGCATTTCCGAAAAATGGAAAACGCAAATGGCGTACGAGCTTGATCGCACCGAGATCCAATCCCTCCTCGACGAAATCGCCAGTCGGATAGCCGGTGAAGTGGACCGGGGAGAGGTGGCGAACTATATTCCGGAATTGGCCAACATCTCACTGAACCACTTTGGGATCGCAGTCGCGCCCCTGGATGGACCGCCACTTGTGGCCGGTGATGCCGATCTGTCGTTCTCGATTCAGAGTATCTCAAAAGTATTCGGGCTGGTGGTGGCGCTCGACCTTGTGGGCGCCACACTGTGGCGCCGTGTCGGGCGTGAACCGTCCGGTGACCCTTTCAACTCGATTGTCCAACTTGAGTTTGAGCGCGGCAAGCCCAGGAATCCCTTCATCAACCCTGGCGCAATTGTCGTCTCAGACGTCATTTTGCAAAATACGGACAATGCAAAGAAAGTGCATCCTGTCCTCGATCTTTGCAGAACGCTGGCCGAAGACCCCGAGATTTTAGTCGATGAAGCGGTTTTTGCATCTGAGACTGCCACAGGAAACAGGAACAGGGCCTTGGCATTCTTTATGCTGGCCGAAGGCAATATCGAAGGTGATCCAGCCATGGTCACGGAACACTACTTCCGCCAGTGCAGCATTGCCATGAGTTGCAGTCAGCTTGCCATGGCGACCCGGTTCCTGGCGGCCGGCGGAAAAGGTGCCGCAGACGGGGAAGCAGCGGTATCACCGGAACGCGCGCGCCGCATCAATGCACTGATGATGACCTGTGGCTGCTACGATGCGTCCGGTGAGGTCGCGTTCCGCGTCGGTTTGCCCTGTAAAAGCGGAGTTGGAGGCGGAATTGTCGCCGTTGCGCCGGGTCGTGGCTCCATTGTGGCCTGGAGTCCAGGGCTGGATGACAAAGGCAATTCCGTGCTCGCCCTCAAAGCGCTTGAAGAGGTGGCGCAAAGGTTAAATTGGTCTGTGTTTTGAAGGCTGCCAGGCCCAATGAACGGACCATGGAAATGCGACGTGTGCCTGCACGCCGCTTCGCGGACATAACTGCCTCCGACGTCCTAATGCAAATTTGCAACCGCGCCGACAAATTCGGTCCACCGCTCACGATCAACAAACCCATAATGACCTGCGTCCAGCCACTCATGGGCTTTGCAGTTGGGAAGCTCAGCGCAAAGGTGTCGTGGCATTTCCGGTGAGATAATGTCGTCCGCGGTTCCGTAAAACATTTCCACTGGTTGCTGGATTCTTTTTGGCGAGAAGCCCCAGTCCCAAAGAGCCACCGTCATTTCGAAAACACCTTCCTCGTGTTGCAGATAACCAAGGCGAAAGTTCTCTTCGAACAAGGCTTGTTGCTCGGGATTGCGGAGTATTGTTTTGGCCTCGTTGGGCATTTGGTCAGCGACAGACTCCACATAAGAAGGGATGTCTTTCAAAACACTTTTGGCGCCGACACGCTCTGCCCAGCGGATCAACACGGTCAGATGGCGCAGTTTCGCGATGGTCTTTAGATCCTTCAATACGAGCATTTTGGTAACGCCCGGCTCATCAAAGGGCGCCACAGGAGACGCAAGCGCTACCTTGCGCACCCGTTCGGGCATGTGAAACGCCACTGCCAAGGCGTGAGGGCCGCCGCCGGAATGGCCCGCAACGTTGAAGGTATCAAGGCCCAGATAGTCCGCCAATTCCTCCATATCGGCGCCCCAATCGACCATTTTCCGATCCTTCTTCGGACTTGATCCTCCAACACCGGGTTCATCGGCTGCAATCCATCGTACTCCGAGCGAGGCTGTTACACTGTCGTCGGGGTGACGAATGACGTGGGAGTCGGAAAACCCATGGCTAAAAATCACAGGTGTTCCATTTGGATCACCGTAAATATCGAAAGCGAGGTTTCTGCCATCTCTGAGAGTTATGTGTTTGGTCAAGTTGCTCTCCAGAAAAGAAAAAATCTGTCGTGAGTTAAGCGGGCTGGCGGCATTGACTTGACCCCAGGATACAAGCCGTTCTCACCATACAATAATGATTGGCTCGAATAAGGAAACGCTGATGTCACAATGGGCTTCAAGCGGCCGATCGACCTGGTGGACCAAGTCACATTGAATTTTGGCATGCCGGAGTGATTCAAGCTCGGAACAGTAGCTTTGAACATGAGACGCGCACTCTTCGCGCAGCGCTCTTCGAACGAACGTCAGATTCCATCAGGACACTGGCAAGTTTATGATTCTTGTGTGGTTTTTGGGTTGGAAGTTCCTGCAAGGCCCGCGGCAACCATGATAGGAACTTCAACTCCACCACATTAGCTGGCCCCGCGCGGTGTCAGGGGCCGATGTAGGCTGCTCCCGCGATCGGGATGGTCAGTTTTCCTGTGCTACCGACACGCCCTACTTGCCGGCTTCAAAGATGCCGAGCGCGACTTCGTTGAGAGCGTGGAGCTGTGCTCCGCCCGGATTGCCCGCGGCGGTTTCGAGCGTTTCCACAAAGCTGCTGAAGCGATCGAACTCGCGTCCCGCGGTTTGACTGAGCAGGGGCTGGTCGCCGTAGGTTTCGATGAACTGATCGGCGGCGACCGCCAGGAGAAAATGGAACACAGCCAGTTCCGGATTTTGCTGAATGTTCTCGTGGGCCTGACGGGAGCAGTCCAGATAGGCGCGAACGCCCTTGCCGTTCTTTTCGACAATTCCTTCAAGGTCGAGCAGTTTCATCGTCTCACTCCTTCAAATCCAACGCGGGAATTTCGGTCGCTCCACCGTTGTTTCCCGACCAGGTCAGCGGATCTTCCAGAAAGGCCTCGACTTCGCTCAAGGTCTCCGGGTCGAAGTAACCCTGGGCCTTGCAAACAGCGAGGACATCCCGCCAGGTGGCCAGGTAGTGGAGCCGCATGCCGATGCGGTCGAGCACCTCATGCGTCTGCGGAAAGATGTCGTAGAAGAAGACCACAATCGTATCTGAAATCTCGGCGCCGGCCCGCCTTAGCGCTTCGCAGAAATTGATCTTGCTGCCGCCATCAGTCGTCAGGTCTTCGACAAGGAGAACCCGTTGCCCTTCGAGAATTTCTCCCTCGATCTGCGCATCGCGGCCAAACCCCTTCGGCTTCTTGCGCACATATTGCATCGGCAGGTTCAGCTTATGGGCGAGCCAGGCAGCGAACGGAATACCGGCCGTTTCGCCGCCGGCGACCGTGTCGAACCGTTCGAAGCCGACCTCGCGCAGGATGACCGAGGCGGCGAAATCCATCAGGGTGTCCCGGATCCTCGGATAGGAAATCAGTTTTCGGCAGTCGATATAGACGGGGCTTGCCAGCCCCGAGGTGAACATGAAGGGCTTGTCGGCGCGGAAGTGAACCGCATTGATCTCGAGCAGCATCTTCGCCGTCATCTCGGCGATCAATTCTCGATCAGGAAAAGAACTGGTCGTCATTGTTATGTCCTTGTTGCTGCTTCTGACCGGTCCGACGAACTCATCCCGTCCGTCCCACCAGGGTCTCGAAGATGATGTCGGCGCCATGAATGAAATCGCCGATATCCATCGCCTCTTGCGGGTTGTGTGATCCGTTTTGATTGCGAACGAAGATCATGCCCGTCGGGATGCCGGCATTGGCGAAAACGGCGGCGTCGTGGCCACCACCGGACGGCATGACGAATGGCTCAAGATCGAGGCGTTCCATGGCCCCGGTCATCTGGTCGAGGATGTCGCCGTTGCACAAAGCCGGGGGCGTTAGCATTTCTTCGTCCAGATCGAACCGAACCCTGCGTGTCCGTTCGATGGTGGCGATTTCCTGGGCGACGAGCGCGCGCATTTCATCCAGGGCGAGTGCGCTCTGGCTTCGAATATCGAGACTGAAATCAACCAGATCGGGAATGCGCGCCAGGGCGTGCCGCTTGGGGTCAGTGGCGACAGTCCCGCAGGTCAGCACGAGGTCCTCGCCTTTCTGGAGAACCGTCAGCCAGCTATCGTCGAGCCGGGACAACAGATCCGCCATCGCCAGGACCGGATCTCGGCGAAATGCCCTGGGAACGGCGCCGGAATGACCGGCTTCCCCGATGCAGCGGATCCTCTTGTGCCGAATGTTTCCCCGAATACCGGAAACCGCTGCCGCCGGCAGCTTCTTTTCGATCAGCAGAGGGCCTTGCTCGATGTGAAGTTCCAGATATCCGAGAATGGATGCCGGGTCGATCAGCGGCTGCTGGGCGCGGACGCGTTGCATGTCCACTCCGACGGCTTGCATGTGGTCATCGAGGCTGCGCCCGTCGGCCTTGTGTGCCGCGGTGAGTTCGTTGTCGTGCAATTCTCCTAGAAGCGCCTTGGAGGCGGTGTAGCAAGGGCCGAACCAGGCGCTTTCCTCGCCGCGAAGCGCGATCACCTTCACGGGGTGGGCGAATTCGATCGTCTCTTGCTTGGCCCGAACAAGACAAAGAATCCCGGCCACGACGCCTGCCAGGCCGTCATAGTTCCCACCCCTCGGAACGCTGTCGACATGCGAGCCGACGAGCATGAAGCGATCGGAATCGGCATCCTTCGGCAAGGAGATCACGAGATTCTGTCCCGCGTCGTAACGGACCGCCAACCCCGCGCTGCGGGCGTAATTCTCCAGGTAGGCGAGCGTCCTGGTTTCAGTCTGCGAATACGCCGGCCTGCTGACACCCTCGGTATCGGCCGACAGCAAGGCGATGTCCGCGAACAGACCGGCGGCTATGTCGTCGACGCCGCTTGTTGGATGGCCGGAGTGTCTGGCAGGGGCGGCCATCAGGGTGCCGCTTCCATGAACACGACGCCGTCGGCGGCTTCCCCATCTCGAACGGATCCCACCAGCTCGCCAACCCTGGCGAGACCTTCCACCTCCAGGTAATCGGCCAGATCGCCGATCAGGTGGACCATGGCGCACGGGCTGATGAACGTGGCGGTGCCTATTTGAACCGCGGTGGCGCCGGCGATCAGGTATTCGACGACATCCTCGACGGTGGTGATGCCGCCGCAGCCGATGATTGGAATATCGACCGATTTGGCGCACTGATAGGCCATCCTTAGCGCGATCGGCTTGAGCGCCGGACCGGAAAGGCCTCCCATCAAATTGCCAAGCTTCGGCCTCCTCGAGCGAATGTCGATGGCCATTGCGAGGAGCGTGTTGGAGACAACGAGAGCGTCGGCGCCGCACTCCTCCGCCGCCTTTGCGACTTCCGTCGTCTCACCCGTGTTGGGTGTGAGCTTGGCCCAAAGCGGCAGGTCCGTGGCATCACGCAGCCTTCGCATGACCCTCTCGGTGGTGGAGGGCCGGATGGCGAACGCCTTTCCGTCCTCCTCGATATTCGGGCAGGAAATGTTGACTTCGATCGCGCTGACGCCGGGGACCGAAACGTCCTCGCACAACCGGGCAAACTCATCGGCGCTTCCGGCCGAAATGCTGATGACAAGCGGTGCCTGATACTCGGCGTAGAACGGAAGCACCTTTGCCTTGAAAGCGTCGACGCCCTTGCTCGGTATACCGATGGAATTGAGCATCGAGCCGCGCACTTCACAGACGCGTGGAGTGGGGTTGCCGCCGCGCTTTTCACGGGTGATCGTTTTGGTCACGTGGGCACCGAGAACGTCCAGGTCAAAAACCTCGGCCAGGTCTTCGGAAAACGTGCCCGATGCGGGCATGATCGGGTTTTTCAGCGTCAGGGTGCCGATCCTGGTCGTAAGATCTACCATCCCATCGCCTCCTGCAGATCGAAAACCGGTCCTTCCCGGCATACCCGCTGATGGACGATCTCGCCTTGCTTGCGGAACGAGCGGACGCAGCACTGGCACATGCCGATGCCGCAGGCCATCTGCTGTTCCAACGCGATCTCGCCGGGGATGCCGTGCTGTGCACCGATCGACTGCAGCAGCCTGAGGAGCCGGTTGGAGCCGCAGGTGAAAAAGGCGTCCACCCCTTCGGTGCTGATCCGTTTTTCGATGAGGCCGCGCAGGCTCTCGACGTCGGAGGTCCGCTCACTGTCGGTCACCGTGATGACGTTTGCGCCGAGCGCGCGAAAGTGATCGACGGACATGAGAACGCCCGGCGAGCGAGCGCTGCAAATCGCGGTCAGATTTCGTCCCAGATGCCTGGCTTCCCGGGCAAGTGGCGCCAGGGTCGCAAGACCGACGCCGCGCGCCACCATCAGCAGGTTTTGCCACTCGTTTCTGATCCGGAAACCGCGACCCAGCGGACCGAGAACATCCAGGGTCTCGCCAGGTCCCAATTGCGCGATCGCGGCCGTCCCTTCGCCGGCAACCTTATAGAGAAAGTGCAGTTCTCTTCGGTGCGGGTCGTACCCGTAGATGCTCATCGGGCGGCGCAGATACGGTTGCAAGCCGGGTTGCGTGGGGCACAGGAGATGAAAGAACTGGCCTGGCTGACAATCGAGCACAGGATCAGGAGCATCAAGGACAAGCAGCCGGTAATCGCCGTTGACGGCGGTGTTGGTCTTGACGATACAACGGGCTTCGAAAACGCGCGCTTTTTCGAATGCCGAATGGGTCGGGGAATCCTGAATCGCAACGGACACGGGTCTGCTCCTCAACCGAAAATCAGATTTGGAATGAACAGCGAGATGCCGGGCACATAGGTGACGATCAGCAGCACCGCGATGTTTGCCACCACGAACGGCCAGACGCCGCTGATGATCGTCATGACCGGTTTGTCGAGCGTCGATGAGGCGACGAAGATGTCGAGTCCGAAGGGCGGCGTGATCATGCCCAGGCTGATGTTGAGGGTGACAATCATGCCGAAATGGATCGGGTCGACGCCCAGCGCCGTTGCCACCGGAAACAGCGGTGGCACCAGAATGAGAAGCGCTGAGTTCGGATCGATGAACATGCCGGCGATGAGGAAACAGACATTGACCACCAGCAAAAACGTGATCGGTCCGGCATCGATCGCCGTCAGAAATTCGCTGATATGGGTGGGAACCTGGGCCAGGGTGACGAAGAAGGACAGGACACCGCCCATCGCCAGCAGAATGAAGATGATCGCGGTCGATATTGCCGCCTTCTCGGTGATGTCGACCAACTGGGCGAACGACAATTCGCGAAAGACGACCATCTCGACGAGGATCGCGTAGACGACGCTGACAGCGGCCGCTTCCGTTGGCGTGAAGTATCCCGAATAGATGCCGCCGAGAATGATCACCGGCATGCCGAGGGCCCAGCCCGCCGCCTTCAACGCAGCGAGTTTCTGGGCTGCCGTCGTTCTTTCGGACGGTTTGATTCCGCTGCGTCTGGCTTCCCAGACGACGAGGGTGGCAAAGGCCAGACCAAGGACAAGTCCAACCGCCAGCCCGCCGGCGAACAGCCGGGCGATCGACGATCCCGTCATCCATCCGTAGATGATGAAGGTGATCGATGGCGGGATCAGCAGGGCGGTTTCCGCACTGGCCACGAGCAAACCCAGGCTGAAGCGATCGGAAAATCCGCTGGCGCGCATTTCCGGGTACACCATGCGCCCCATGGCGGCCACGGTCGCCGGCGCCGAGCCGGAAACGGAGCCGAACGCCATCGATCCGCCGATAACGGTATGACCCATGCCGCCGGCGGTGTGGCCGATCAGGGCGCGGACCAGACCAGTCAGCCGCTTGGCAATCTGTCCGGACCCCATCAATTGAGCGGCCAGGATGAAAAACGGTATGGCCAGCAAAGTCGTGTGATCGATCCCGCCCAGGGTTTTCTGGATAAAGGCGAGATCCGGCATGCTGCCGTAAAAGATCGTCTTGGTGGCAAGCGCGGGAATTCCCAGCACCAGGAACATCTCGAAGCCCAGGACCAGCAGAAACAGGGCAAGCAGGATGACGACAAACAACATCAGATCTGCTCCTCACCGGATTGCGGCGAGGGATCGTCAGCGGCGGCGAAGCGGTCGATCACGCCGAAGAAGCTCAGCCCGTATCGAAGGGCGAGAAGGGCGAAGCCGATAACCGGCGCCGCATAGATCCAGCCCATGGGGATGTCGAGCGTGGGGCTGCGCTGCCCGGTGCGCAGGACAAAAACGATGAGATGCCAGCCGAGATAGGCCATGTAGCAGGAAAACAGGAAGCCGGTGGCATCGATCAATTTCAGAACGGGAATTCTGTACCGGTCGGGCATCATGTTGCGGACGGTGTCGATGCCAACGTGGCGGCCGCGCTCGAGAGCAATCCCGAGGGCGACGAACACCAGGAAAATGTTCATCAGGCGAACGGCTTCCTCGATCCAGGCAAACTGGCTGGCGAGGGTGCCGCCGATTTCCCGGGTCACAACGTTGAGGAAGAAGAGGGCGACCATGGCCAGGAAAACTGTGACCAGAAAGATCCGTTCGAAACGCCTTAAGAGTGCCAATGCAGCCATGGTGCCGCTCCGCCCCAGGAAAGTTGATTGGTGAAAATGACTGCGGCGGCGAATTGCTCGCCGCCGCAGGCGTTCTTCGGAATTGTTCCGGTCAGTTCTGCTTGGAATATTCCTGTTCGTAGAGTCCGATCAGATCCTTGCCGGGCTGGCCGGCGCGATCGACATAGGCGGCGCGCGCCTTGTCATACATTTTGGCCCGCAGTTCATCTTTCTCTTCCGGTGAGGCAACACGGACGTTGATTCCGCTTTCCTTGATGGCGTCCAATGCGGCGGTGACAGCCTGTGCCTTGTGGGCGCGAAGCTCGGGAACGACCTCGGCGAACGCCTGGGTGATGACATCGCGATATTCCTCGGGCAGGTTTTGCCACCAGGTCGGATTGAACAGGACCACGTCCTCCATGGCGCCGTGTTCGGAAACGACCAGGTAGTTCTGAACCTCGTGGAATTTCATGCGCTGGATCGTGTCGAGCGGGTTTTCCTGGCCGTCGACAACCCCAGTCTGCAGTGACGTGTAAAGCTCTCCGAACGGCAGTGCGATGGCCGATGCTCCGAGTGCGTCAAACTGTTCGATAAGGATTTTCGAATCCATCACACGGAACTTTTGCCCGTCAAAGGAATTGATGTCGTCTAACGGCTTGCGTGAGGTGAAGTTCTTGCGGCCGTTGGGCCACAGGGCCACGCCGACAACACCTTTGGCGTTGAACGAATCGAGCAACGCCTTGCCGAACGGGCCTTCGCGCAGGGTCTGCGCGGCATCCTCGTCCGCGGGCAGAAGAAAAGGGATGTCCAATACCGAAACGGTTGGATTGAAACCGCCGAGAAATGCTGCCGGCGAAACGGTCGCCTCGATCACGCCGAGCTGAACCCCTTCGGTCATGACCCGCTGATTGCCGAGCTGCGCCTGGGGGAAAATCTGAAACTCGACCGCGCCGTTCGTTCTTTCGGCGACGAGATCCGCAACCTTCTCAAGATGGACGTGTCGTGACTGCTGTGGCGATTCCAGGTGGCCGATCTTGGCGGTGAAATCGGCCGCCAGCGCAAGGTTGATGGACAGCGCCAGGCTTGTCGTGATCACTCCAGCTGCAAGAAATCCTGTAAATTTGCCGATTCGAGTTTTCATTCTGTCCTCTCTGGTTAACAATCCTTGGTTTTCCGCAAGGGTAACGCTCGTCGCGTCGCAATGTCAAGACAGTTCTCAATTTTGAGATTTGTCTTTGCTTGTTCGAAGTTTTGCGAGAAATTGTCATTTACGAGATGGTGTGCTAGGTGAGGGAAACGTCGCAATCATCCTCACAGGTGCCGAATTTGACGGAGCAAGCCATCTCGATCGAGGACGTCGGACAGCGCCTGAAGGCCTTCCGTTTGGGTGCCGGTCTGAGCCCGGAGGAACTTGCCTCAAAGGCAGGTGTCTCCCGGGCTGCCATTTACCGATATGAATCCGGTCAGCCGCCGAAAGTGGATACGCTTGGCAAGATTGCCGAACTTCTGGGCGTGTCCCTGCCCACCCTGCTCGGTGTGGGAGTGGAGTACATCGCCTCTGCGGTCAGCTTCTTTGAGCGCATGCGGCAGCTGGAGGAGGATGTTGACCAGATCTGCGTGCTGTTCGGGCCGGTTTCCTACCTCCTGACCACCGACCTTTACGACCGGACGCTGCCGAGCGTGTTGCGGGAGAGCATTCCGCACGACGTCGCGGATCGCGATCGATCTCTCAAGGAGATCGACACGCTGCTTGGCATCTTGCGAGCCCGCAAGGCGATGTTTCGGCAACGAGCGCCGGGCATTGTCAGTCTGGTCTCCGCCGAAGAGCTCGAACAGTTTCTGCGCCTCGGCTTCATCGGCGCTTATGATCCACCCGGGGTGGATCTGCAGGAGCGGCGAGACGCGGCGCGCGTCGAAATCGAAAACATCGTCGACATGCTTCGAACGCATCCCATCGGCGTTCAGATCGGCATCGTGGTCGACTCCATGCCCGGCGCCAGTTTTCAGCTGTTCAAGAAAGCCAACAGGACGTCCGTGGCCGTCAGCCCTTTCAGGCTGGGCGCGTTTGCCAATGTGCGCCTCGGCGTGGCCACGATCAGCGCCGCCGCCGATGCGGTCGAGCTTTATGCGTCCATGACCGATCAGCTCTGGCGGCGCAGCCTGAAGGGCGATCAGGCGGCCGACTTTATCGAGAGCAACATTCTGCGGAAGGCGCGTTGAGGAACAGTTGGCTCAAGTTACTTTGGGTGCAGAATGCACCGCTGGTCGATCAGACCGGACTATAGGTTCAGCCTCCGCTTATGCGGGTCAACATCCTTCGCTGGTGATCCTGCCCGCCGAAAAACACGGCCAGGATACGGATTTCTTCTGTAGCTTCTTCGAGCGAGAAATAAAATATCGCGCGGTTTTTGGTGACGTGCCGAAGACCGGGCAATAGATCCGGATGGGCCGTACCTTGAAATGGTGCGCTGGCAATGGATTGCATGTCGTCTTCTATTGAACGTATGCGGTTAGCAGCCCGATCCAAAGCCTCAGGAAGTGTATCACCCAACGTTAGATAGCTCTCCAGCAGGTGATCAAAGATCAGGTCTAGATCGAGATTGCTTTGCTTAGACCGAACAACCCTATAGGCCATGCGCCGCCCTTTTTGCGGCAATCATCGCCTCCGTATCGGCCCGGCCCTCTTCGATCGAGACAAATTCGCCAGTCATCCGCTCTTCGAGCAATATGCGAAGCGCGGTAAGTTCCGCATCCCTTAGCTCGGTTTCCTCGCGAACAAGCTCAAGCCCGCGTTGCACTACCGCGCTCAGACTCGAATAACGTCCATTCTCGACGAGTTTGCGGGCGTAATCATTCTGTTGATCTGAGATGGATACTGAGGCTTTGACAGACATCACATGGCTCCTTTCGGTCCAAGAGTACTACTCAGTAGCATCTAGGTCAAAAAGCGCTTTGTCCTATCCGAATCCGGGACAACGGGCGATCTTGGTAGAGCTCTGCTCAAATCGCCTCGCCGCGCAGCAGGCGCGGCCCGGCTGGACTGGAGAGGCCGGCGGCCTGGCGGATGAAGAAGCTTTTGAGTGATGGCATGCGTTCGACCAAGCCGAGGCCGACATCGCGCAGGGCGCGCACGGGGGCAATGTCGTTTGAGAAGAGCCGGTTGAGCACGTCGGTGGTGACGCCCATCTGGAAGGTGTCGAAACGGCGCCAGACCTGGTAGCGCTCGAGCACCGACAAGGTGCCGATATCGAGGCCGAGGCGGTCGGCCTCGACGACGGTTTCGGCGAGCGCCGCAACGTCGCGGAAACCGAGGTTGAGGCCCTGGCCGGCGATTGGGTGGATGCCGTGGGCAGCGTCGCCCGCCAATGCCAGGCGCGGGGCGATGAATTCGCGCGCCAGGGTCAGGCCGAGCGGGAAGGCCTTGCGGCCTCCAACCACTTCCAGCGTGCCGAGCTTGTGGCCGAAGCGGCGCTCCAGTTCGGCTTCGAAAACCAGGTCGTCGGACGCGACCAGCCGGTCGGCTTCTTCCGTGCGTTCGGTCCAGACCAGCGAGGAGCGGTTGCCGGTCAGCGGCAATATGGCAAAGGGGCCGGCCGGCAGGAAATGTTCTTCGGCGCGGCCTTCATGCGGCCGCTCATGCGCCACCGTGGTGACGATGCCGGACTGGCCGTAGGACCAGTGCACCGTCTTGATGCCGGCCATGTCGCGCAGCTTGGAGCGCACGCCATCCGCGGCGACAAGCAGTTTCGTGTGGATCGTCCTTCCGTCGCCGAGTGTCACCTCCATGGCCGCACCGATTTCCTGGAAGCCGTCAACGGTCACGCCCTGCTCGATCACGACACCGAGGGCGTCTGCGCGGGCGCGCAACGCGCCGACCAGAGCGACATTCGGCACCATGTGGGCGAAAGGCTCGCCTGGTGCAATGTCGCCGTCGAAGGTCAGGAACACCGGGCGCACCGGATCGGCGGTGCGCGAGTCCGTGACGATCATGTCGGTGATCGGCTGGGCTTCGGGAGCGATGGCCTCCCAGGCCTCGAGCTGCTCCAGCATGCGGCAGGCGCCAGCGGCGATGGCCGAGGCGCGTTCGTCCTTTTTCCAGACGTCTTTCGGCGCCGCGTCGACAACGAGGACCGACAGGTGCGGCGCTGCCGACTTGATCGCGACGCCGGCCGAAATGCCGACATAGCCGCCTCCGCCGATCAGAATGTCGACCGCCTGTGGTTTGGTCATCGTCACGTCCTCCGGATGGTCCGGCGGTTGCGCTCTTCGGACCTGTCTCTATAAGTCCGACTATACAGGCCTGATGAGGCCAAAAAAACACCGACCGGGAGTTTCATAATGTCGCGTGCCATGGAGAACCTTCTGTCGATCCTCGACTTGGAACGGCTGGAGCAGGACCTTTATCGCGGCAACAGCCCGCAGGTCGGATGGCAGCGGGTGTTCGGCGGGCAGGTGATCGCCCAGGCCCTGGTCGCCGCCCAGCGCACGATGGACGAAGACCGGCACGTGCATTCCCTGCATGGTTACTTCATGCGACCGGGTGATCCCGAGGTGCCGATCATCTATGAGGTCGACCGGATCCGCGACGGCAAGAGCTTCAACACCCGCCGGGTGGTGGCAATCCAGCACGGCCGCGCAATCTTTTCCTTGTCGGCGTCATTTCAGGTGGACGAACCGGGTCTCGATCACCAGATCGACATGCCCGACGTGCCAATGCCCGAAAGCCTGATCGGTGAAGCGGACCTGAAAGAGAGATTTCTCAAGAATGCTCCGGAGAACGTGCGCCGCTACTGGGAGCGCGAGCGGCCCATTGAAATGCGACCGATCTCGCTCGAGCATTACATTTCACGCGAAAAACTGGCGCCGGTGCAAAACATCTGGGTGCGCGCCAACGGAGCGGTGCCCGACGACCCGCGCATTCAGGCGGCAGTGCTTGCCTATCTGTCCGACATGACGCTGCTCGACACGTCGCTGTTTGCGCACGGCTTGTCGGTGTTTTCCGGCAAGATCCAGGCCGCCAGCCTGGACCATTCCATGTGGTTCCACCGCCCATACGCCATGGACGACTGGATGCTTTACGCCCAGGACAGCCCCAGCACCAGCGGTGCGCGGGGTCTCAATCGCGGCGGACTTTACACGCGTGACGGCATGCTGATTGCCTCTGTCGCCCAGGAAGGCCTCATTCGACAGCGGCGCAAGGACTAAATTTCAGGCAGTGATTAACTTTTGCACAATTTCTGTGCAATTCCTGAGCATCACCGGGTATCCGGGTGACGGCGAGACTGAAATCTCGCAATAAAAACATTATCTTATCAAAATTTGACTCAAACTGGCACGATCCTTGATTCGTAAAGGGCGGGCCATCGGTCTTCCCGTGGAGGTCGACGGCCTGGCTATGCGTTAGCTGCCAGGAAAAGCACGCGTGGTCGCCGCTGACGGTGCAACCGTTCGGTGATCGCGCAAAACAAGGATGGACCAGCAAATGAAAATCGTCACGGCAGTGATCAAGCCGTTCAAACTGGACGAGGTTCGGGAAGCCCTCACCGAGGTCGGGATACAGGGACTGACCGTTACCGAGGTGAAGGGCTACGGCCGCCAGAAGGGGCAGACCGAAATCTACAGGGGCACGGAATATGCCGTTGCCTTCCTGCCGAAGCTCAAAATCGAAATCGCCGTATCAGCCGATATGGCCGAGAAAACCATTGAAGCCATCGCCAACGCCGCCAAGACCGGCCAGATCGGCGATGGAAAAATCTTCGTCTGTGACCTCGAGCAGGTCATGCGCATTCGCACGGGCGAGACCGGCGCAGACGCGCTCTAAGTCAACAGGAGACTACCGAAATGTCATTGAAACCCCTTGCAAAGCCCCTTGCGGCGCTGCTTGTGATCGGAGCGCTTGCCGTGCCCGCCGTCGCCCAGGACGCGACTTCGGCGGCCGTTCCTGCCCATTCCGTCTTCATCTTCAACACGCTGCTGTTTCTGATCTCCGGCTTTCTGGTCATGTGGATGGCGGCCGGTTTCGCCATGCTGGAAGCGGGTATGGTGCGTTCCAAGAACGCCTCCATGCAGCTGACCAAGAACGTCGCGCTGTTTTCGCTGGCGGCCATCATGTACTACCTGGTCGGCTACAACCTGATGTACCCGCTGGGCAACTGGTCGATCGGCACCGATGACACCGGTGGCTACCTGGGCGCCTTCGGGGTGGCCGTTCTGGAAGCAGTCGGCGTTGCACCTGATGCGACGGACGACCTGTCCTACGCTTCGACAGGCTCCGACTATTTCTTCCAGCTGATGTTCTGCGCCGCCACGGCCTCGATCGTTTCCGGCACGTTGGCAGAACGCATAAAGCTCTGGCCCTTCCTGATCTTCACGATCATTCTGACCGGCATTCTCTATCCGATCCAGGCCTCCTGGAAATGGGGCGGCGGTTTCCTTGACACGCAGCTTGGCTTCCTCGATTTCGCCGGCTCCACCGTTGTTCACTCCGTTGGCGGTTGGGCAGCTCTGACCGGCGCCATCATCCTCGGTGCGCGCAAGGGCAAATACGGTCCGAAGGGCGAAGTCCATCCGATCCCGGGATCCAACATGCCCCTGGCTACGCTCGGCACGTTCATCCTCTGGCTTGGCTGGTTCGGCTTCAACGGCGGTTCTCAGCTGGCGGCCGGCTCGGTCGGTGACATTGCCGACGTGTCGCGCATCTTTGCCAACACCAATGCCGGTGCCGCCGGTGGTGCGGTCGCGGCTCTGATCCTGACGCAGATCCTCTACAAGAAGGTCGATATCACCATGGTCCTGAACGGCGCGCTCGCCGGACTGGTGTCGATCACCGCCGAACCGCTGACACCTTCCCTGGGTGCAGCCACCATCATCGGTGCAATCGGTGGCGTGATCGTCGTGTTCGCCGTGCCGATGCTTGACCGCATGAAGATCGACGACGTGGTCGGCGCCATTCCGGTCCACCTGTTCGCCGGCATCTGGGGAACCTTCGCCGTTGTCTTCACCAACAGCGATGCGACAATCTATGGTCAGGTGGCCTCGATCATCATCGTCGGTGTGTTCATGGTCGTCACCTCAACAGTTGTGTGGCTGATCCTCAAGGGCACCATGGGTATCCGGGTCAGCGAAGAGGAAGAACTCGATGGTCTCGACAAGGTCGAGATCGGTATCGAGGCCTATCCGGAATTCACCAAGGTCTAGACCCTCGGACCCTGGCAATATGGGGCCCGTCATCGCGCGGGCCCCTTTTTTGTGCGGACTTTGTGCAGAATGCCCACCAAAGCGGCAATCGTCAGCGGCTCTGCTTAATATTTCATCAAATGCCTGTTTGTTCATCCGGTCTGCCTACCAAAAAGGCAGACTTTTCGCGATTGGCACAAAAATTGACTCCCCTCGCCCAGAACGTTCTGAAACGGAGAGGGATTCATGGAACAGCCACAAGTCGGCGGCGACGTATTCTTTGTGCTTCTAGGCGCCATCCTGGTGTTCGCAATGCACGGCGGCTTCGCCTTTCTGGAGGTCGGCACTGTTCGCCACAAGAGCCAGGTCAACGCGCTGGTCAAAATCCTTGGCGACTTTGCCCTGTCGACAATCAGCTACTTTTTCATCGGTTTCGCCGTTGCCTATGGCGTGACCTTCTTTGTCAGTGCCGCGACCCTGTCGGGTGCCGGCGGGGGCGAGGTGTTCATGCCGCAAGGCTTCACGCTGGTGAAGTTCTTCTTTCTGACCACCTTTGCCGCGGCCATCCCGGCGATCATTTCGGGCGGCATCGCCGAGCGCATGCGGTTCCAGCCGCAGTGCATCGCGACCGTGGTCATCGTGGCCCTCGTCTATCCGTTCTTCGAGGGTATGGTCTGGAACGGCAATTTCGGTTTCCAGGGCGCGCTGGAGAGTGCCTTCGGCGTTCCGTTTCATGATTTTGCCGGCTCCATCGTCGTCCACGCCGTCGGCGGTTGGATCGCACTGCCCGCGGTCATCCTTTTGGGCGCCCGCCTGGGACGCTACACCGAATCGGGCGGCTCGCACCCCTTCGCCCCGTCCTCGATCCCGTGGCTTGCCCTGGGGTCGTGGCTGCTCTGTGTCGGCTGGTTCGGCTTCAACGTCATGAGTGCCCAGTCGCTGGAAGGTGTCAGTGGCCTGGTGGCGATCAACTCGCTGATGGCGATGGTCGGCGGCATCGTGGTGGCGCTGATTGCCGGGCGCAACGACCCGGGTTTCGTACACAACGGCGCGCTCGCCGGGCTGGTTGCCGTCTGCGCCGGGTCCGACGTGTTCCATCCGATCGGCGCATTCGTTGTCGGTGGCGTTGCCGGCTTCCTGTTTGTCAAAGGCTTCACCTGGTGCCAGGAAAAGCTCAAGGTCGACGATGTGCTGGGTGTTTGGCCGCTGCATGGCTTGTGCGGCCTGTGGGGCGGCATCGCCTGCGGCATTTTCGGACTCGAAGCGCTCGGCGGTCTTGGCGGCGTATCCTTCGGCGCCCAGCTGGTCGGGTCGATCCTCGGCGCGGCCTATGCGGCGGTCGCCGGTTTCATCGTCTACGGTGTGCTCGATCGCATTGTCGGTCTGAGGCTGGCCGAAGAAGAGGAAGTGCGTGGTGCCGACCTGTCGATCCACAAGATCGGCGCCAATCCGGAAGCCGAGATCCTCTGACCGGCCAATCGAGACAATCAGCGTCGCCGCGTTCCCGCGCGGCGGCGCTGCATGGTTAATGCCCCTTTAACTCAACCGCCCGTATGATGGCCACCTGCGCGGGCCGCCTGTCCGCGCTCTGGGTAGCGATTACGAGTTCGAGGCGTTGTGATGCAAACGGGCAATCCACTGATGTTTGGCGGTCATCTGCTGCTGGGCCTGAGAATCCCTGATTTTCTCAGACGGCCCATGCGGATCGTGATGGGCGTTTGCTGGCTTGGGGGGCTTGTCCTGGCGATTGCGGCGCTCGCCACCTGGAACGTGTCCGACCCCAGCTTCAGCTACGCGACGGGCAAGGCGCCGGCCAATGTGCTGGGATTTGGCGGAGCCGCCTTTGCCGATGTGATGATGCAGTTTTTCGGCCTTGCCTCGGTGGCCGTTCTGCTGCCGATGATCCTGTGGGGCTTCTACCTCATGCGCGGCCGACCCGTTGACCGGGTGCTGGCGCGGATGTCGGCCTGGTTCGGCGGCAGCGTTCTTGTTGCGGCCGTGCTCGCCTGCGTTTCGGCGCCGCCTTCCTGGCCGCTGCCGACCGGGCTCGGCGGGGTGTTCGGCGACATGATCCTGAAAATGCCGTCAGCGCTGACCGGCGACTATCCGTCCGGCTTCCTGGCCGTTGTTCTTGCCGTCGTGCTGGCCCTGCCAGGGACCTGGATGATGCTGTTTGCCGCCTTGCTGATCTCTCCGCCGGCGGTGGATGAGCGCAAATCCGGGAAAGTTGCCCGGGCGCGCATGCAGCGCAAGGATGACGACCTGGAAGACGACGACGAAGACGAGGGTCGCCCCTTCGGTGCCCTGTTCCTCGGCGCGGCGACCCACTTCTGGCTTATCGGCAGGGCGCATTGGCGCCGCCTGACCGGCAAGGTCGCCGAAAACTGGCCGGCGCGCCCGGAAATTCCTTATGATTTCAACGAGGAAGAATTCACCAGTCTGAACGGTGAGGACCGTGTCGAGCCGGAATTCGACGATGTCGGCCCGGCACAGCAAAAAGTGCGACCCGAGCCGGTCAATGACGATGCGCCGCCATTCGACGAAGACGAGCCAGATTACGATGACCCCGCCGCCGAATGGGCGCCACAGGAAGCTCCAGCGGACAACGGCGAGAGCCAGGTTCGGGTGGTGCCGCGCGCCAACAAGCCCAAACCCGGTGTTCGCGTCCAGCGCGAAGCGCAGACATCGATGATTCGCTCGACCGGTTTCGAACTGCCGCCGCTGCGGCTGCTGGCGGAACCCAAGAACGTCGCCAAGGATCCGAGCCTGTCGGACGACGCGCTGGAGCAGAATGCCCGCATGCTGGAAGGCGTGCTGGAGGATTTCGGCGTGCGCGGCGAAATCATCAAGGTGCGTCCGGGACCGGTGGTGACGCTTTACGAACTGGAGCCCGCACCGGGTATCAAGTCCTCACGGGTCATCGGGCTTGCCGACGATATCGCTCGCTCCATGAGCGCTATCGCGGCGCGTGTTGCCGTTGTTCCGGGGCGCAATGCCATCGGTATCGAACTCCCGAACCAGGGCCGCGAGACGGTCTACCTGCAGGAATTGCTGTCGAGTCGTGACTTCGAGGCGAGCAAGGCCAAGCTGGCGCTGTCGCTGGGCAAGACGATCGGCGGCGAGTCGGTCATCGCCGATCTTGCCAAGATGCCTCACCTGCTGGTCGCCGGTACAACGGGCTCGGGTAAGTCGGTGGCCATCAACACCATGATCCTGTCGATCGTTTACCGGATGTCGCCTGAGAAGTGTCGGTTGATCATGATCGACCCGAAAATGCTGGAACTGTCGGTCTATGACGGTATTCCGCACCTGCTCGCGCCGGTGGTGACCGATCCGAAAAAGGCGGTGGTCGCGCTCAAATGGACCGTGCGCGAGATGGAGGACCGCTACAAGAAGATGTCGAAAATCGGCGTGCGCAACATCGACGGCTTCAACAGCCGTGTCGAACAGGCCGCCAAGAAGGGCGAGGCAATCACCCGCACGGTGCAGACCGGCTTCGACCGCGAAACCGGCGAGGCAATTTACGAAACCGAGGAATTCGATCTGACGCCGATGCCCTATATCGTCGTCATCATCGATGAGATGGCCGACCTGATGATGGTTGCGGGCAAGGACATCGAAGGCGCGGTTCAGCGGTTGGCACAGATGGCCCGCGCCGCCGGCATTCACGTCATCATGGCGACGCAACGCCCCTCGGTCGACGTGATCACCGGCACGATCAAGGCCAACTTCCCGACGCGGATTTCCTTCCAGGTCACGTCGAAGATCGACTCGCGTACCATCCTGGGCGAGCAGGGCGCCGAACAGCTGCTCGGCATGGGCGACATGCTCTACATGGCCGGTGGCGGCCGCATTCAGCGCGTGCACGGACCGTTCGTCTCCGATTCGGAGGTCGAGGAGATTGTCGGCTTCCTCAAGGCCCAGGGCGTCCCGGAATATCTCGACGCCATCACGGAGGACGACGAGGAGGATGTTGCCGACGGCGGTGGTTCCGGCGGCGGCAATCTCGGCGATTCGGCTGATCCCTATGATCAGGCCGTGGCCGTTGTCCTGCGTGACGGCAAGGCTTCGACGTCCTATATTCAAAGGCGCCTCGGAATCGGCTACAACAGGGCCGCATCGCTCATCGAGCGCATGGAGGAAGAGGGCGTCATCGGCCCGGCCAACCATGCCGGCAAGCGTGAAATCCTCGTGCCGACCGAAGAGGATGTGCTGTAGCGCGGGCTCTCCGGTTTCGCGCAAGCGTCACAGTTTAGTGCTTCCAGAGCCCGGCGTTCTTTGGGCGAATCTGCGTCACACTGGCGCCGCAGTTTCGTGACCTAACGTGGTCGCAATTCAGGAGATGCCCATGAGTCTCAAGACCATCGCCGCGGCCGGTTTCACCGCACTCGCCCTTGCTTTTGGTGGGCCCGTTACCGCACAGGCACAGTCAGCGGCGGAGAAGATCGCCAATCATTTCTCTTCAGTGAAGACCATGACCGGCGAGTTTGTCCAGTTCGGGCCGACCGGTCAGCAGACCGCCGGCAAGTTCTTCATCGAAAGGCCGGGCAAGCTGCGCTTCAACTACGAGGATCCTTCACCGGTGCGGGTGATCGCCGACGGAAAATCCGTCGTCATCGGCAATCGCAAGCTGCGCACCTGGGATATCTATCCGCTTGGCAAGACGCCGTTGAAGTTGCTGTTGTCCGAGACCATCGACCTGGACAGCAAGATGGTCAAATCGGTTTCGGTTGAACCGGACCTGACGACCATCGTGCTCGGTGACAAGACCATTTTTGGCAAATCGACCATCACGATGCTGTTTGATTCGAACACCTACGAGCTGCGCCAGTGGACCATCACGGATGCCCAGGGCAAGGACACCACTGTGATGATTTTCAATGTGCAGAACGGCGTGCGCTTTGCCGACAGTGTCTTCAAAGTGCCTTACGAGCAGGTGCACCAGAGCCGCGGCAACAGCAACCGTTAGCCCCACCACGAACAGATAAACTGTGCGCGGTCGGCGGATGGTACTGCCGGCCTCTATGCAATTTTGCTCTGCCCTGTATGGTCCCCCTGTCGTTCATTCGAGAGGGCCGTTGCATGGCGTTTTCCGTTGCTACGTGGAACATCAATTCGGTGCGCCTGCGTCGGCCGCTGGTTTCAAAGCTGCTAAAGGCCCAGGCTCCTGACGTGTTGTGTCTGCAGGAAACGAAATGTCCGAATGACGCCTTTCCGATGAAATCATTCCGGGCTCTGGGGTATCGCCATATCGAAGTGCACGGACAGAAAGGTTATCACGGCGTGGCGTTGATTTCGCGCCTGCCGCTTGTGGAAGTCGAACGGCGCGACTACTGCAATGTCGGTGATTCTCGTCATATCTCGGCCATTGTCGAGACGGCGGGCCGGCGCATCCGGGTGCACAATTTTTACGTTCCGGCAGGCGGCGATCAACCGGACCGGTCTGTCAATCCGAAATTCGCCCACAAGCTCGACTTCATTGAAGAAATGAAAGAGCTGCACTCGGAGTCCGAGAAGGATGTCTCATCGATCCTGGTTGGCGATCTCAACATTGCGCCGCTGGAAACCGATGTCTGGTCGCATAAACAGTTGCTCCGGGTGGTCAGCCACACGCCGATCGAAACCGACGGGCTGAAAGACGTGCAGGCGAAAGGTGGCTGGGTCGACCTGATGCGCCAGCACATTCCGGAAGAAGAGAAAGTGTACACCTGGTGGAGCTACCGGGCGCGCGACTGGTCTGCCGCCGACAAGGGTCGGCGGCTCGACCATATCTGGGCGTCACCCGATCTCTCCCCGGCCTTGGCCGACGTGACCGTCATGCGCGAGGCGCGCGGTTGGAAACGGCCATCGGATCACGTGCCCGTATTGGCCCGATTCGAATTCTGATTTGGAAAGTTTGGGGCGCTGCTGGGCAGCGCCCGGATCGCGATCAGCGGTTGCGAGACACCGGGTAGCGGGGTTCCGGGATCTTGTAGGGCCGGGTGCTTCCGGTGACCGACAGGATCGAGGCTATTCTCACAATGCCTTCTCCGGTTCTTTTCAGTACATTTTTCATGTCAAATCCTCCTTCAAATGGATCGAAGGAGCGGCGTCCCGTCATTGGAATGCGCCGTCCTGTTGCACTGCAGGTGTTGAATGAAATGTGGCAATTCAAGACCAGCTTTATTATCCAATCGTCGAAGCCCGAATTGAGACTTTAGGATGGGTGGATAGAATGAGCAGGCCGCAATTCAACGCGTTGAACCACCTGACCGCGCTGCGTGCTTTCGAGGCGGCCGCTCGCCTGGGCAGTTTCAAGGCTGCTGCCGAGGAACTGTTCGTGACGGACAGTGCCGTCAGTCGCCAGATCCGGCAACTTGAAGAGGCCGCCGGCGTCCATCTGTTTCTTCGCCGCAACCGGCGAGTGGAGTTGACCGCCGAGGGTCGCGGCTTCGCACGGGAGCTGCAACCGGCTTTCCAGCAGATCCGGCGGGCCGGTGCCGATCTCGCGGGGCTGGTCGGCGCGCAACCGCTTGTCATTGCTGCGCCGGCAACATTTCTGTTGCGCTGGCTCATTCCGCGTCAGGCGAGCCTTCAGAAGACCGTACCGGGCACGCCGATCCGGTTGGCGACCTGGGATGCGCCACCCGATCCGACCGATCAGTCGATATCGCTGTTCGTGGGGATCGGCGAGGCCGCGGACGATCCGTCCTCGGTCCATGTGGACCTGATGCCGGAGAGTTTTGCTCTGGTTGTCAGCCCCATGCTTGTCGGGCAAGGCGCATCCATTCAGGACGTTCTGGCCGGGCTACCGAGGCTCGTTCCACAGACGCGGCCAAACATCTGGAAAGACTGGATCGATGAAGGCGGCTTCGACGCACCTTTCTCGGAAATCCTCGAGTTCGAGCGGATGTTCTTCGCACTTCAGGCGGTGGAAGCCGGCATGGGCTCGACTATTGCGCCAGTGGAGATCGTGACCGAGTCTCTGATTGCGGGCCGCCTGATGATGCCGTTTGCATCGATCGTGAGAAACGGAACATACCATCTGATCTATTCGAAACGCCGCGGCCAGAGCCCGATGGTGAAGAATGCGGTTCGCTGGTTTGTCAGAGAGTGCGCCGATGTGCCAGCCGTCGAGCACAGATCCGGCTGAGCCATAATACGTTCTCATTCTGCAGGCGATATTCTGAAATAAAAGGCTTTTTCGACATCAGTTGAGAAAAACTCATCTATTTGACGGAATAGTCGTTTGTCGACATTCCGCTGATCCGTCACGATCGCGCCGATCCAGGTCGGGTTGTGTGCGGAGAGGCAACGTGAATTCACCCATGTTCATCGATACGGACACGGCGTCCGACGACGCAGTGGCGCTGATGATGGCCTTTGCGCATCGCGGCGACAGCATCGTCGGCGTGGGAACGGTCGCCGGCAATTGTCCGGTCGAGCAAGCTTGCATCAATGCCTTGTATACTGCCGAGCTGTGCGACGCCGACGTTCCGGTTCACCTGGGTGAAGCCGGACCAGCTGCCCGAGCTTTCGAATCCGCTCAGCATGTCCATGGCCAGGACGGGATGGGGGATATCGGACTGGTGGCCACCGAGCTGGCCGAAGGTGAGGGCGGTCCATCGGCAGGCCACGCGGCCGATGCACTGATCGCCGCGTCGCACGCCCATATGGGCAAGCTTGAGGTCGTCGCTCTCGGGCCGCTGACCAATGTTGCGAAGGCGCTCAAGAAAGATCCTGGCCTTGCCGGCCGGGTCGGACGCTGTTTCATCATGGGCGGCGCATCGGATAGTTACGGCAACATTACACCGGTTTCGGAATACAATATATGGGCGGACCCGGAAGCCGCCGAGACCGTCTTCTCTTCCGGTATGTCAATCACGATGATCGGATGGGACATTTCCCGAAAATACGCGACATTCGATTCCCGGGCCGCTGCTGAGCTGCGTGCGATCGGCACGACCAAAGCTGCCGTGGCCGTGGATTGCCAGAAGACGCTGATGGAATTCTGCCGCGACGTGACGGGTGTCGACGGCTTCGATCTGCCGGACCCCGTCGCCATGGCGGTGGCGCTTGATCCTCATGTCGTCACGGACAGCATTCAGGCAGCTGTTCACGTCGGGCTCGGCGATGACCTGACGCGCGGACAAACCATTGTCGACGACCGGCAGATGACCGAACGGGAATGCAACGTGACCATTGTGCGCGCGGTGTCGCGTAGCGGCTTCGTGGATCTGCTGCAAAGGGCACTGATATGAGCGGCGCCACCAAACATTGGGCTCATCTGCCGAAGGTCGAGTTGCACACCCACCTCGACTGCGGCCTCAGTATCCGTGCGGTGCGGTCGCTTTTCGGACCAATCGGTGCCGACGCCTATCGCGAGCGCTACCGTGGACCCGAACGATGCCAAGACCTGCGCGCCTTCCTCGACTGCATCGATACCAGCCTCGATCTGCTGCAAACGGCACCGGCCCTGACCCTTGCCGCAGCGGATATGGCCGATCAACTGGCCGAAGACAATGTAGCCTATGCGGAAGTGCGGTATGCACCGTTGCTTCACGTCCGCGATGGATTGAGCGGTGAAGAGGTTGTCGAAGCGGTGCTTCAGGGGTTTTCGGCAAGTTCCGTACCCGTCGGCGTGCTGCTTTGCACCCTGCGGCATTTTTCGACGGAGCAGGGATTGAAGACATTGGCACTCGCCGAACAATATCTCGGAAATGGGGTGGTCGGGTTGGACCTTGCCGGAGACGAGAGGAACTTTCCGCTCGATCCCCACGTCGAGGTGTTTCGGCGTGCCCGCTTGCGTGGCATCCCCTACACGGTGCATGGCGGCGAGGCGCGCGGCGCTGACAGCATGCGCGAGATACTCAAACATCTGTCACCGAGCAGGATCGGGCATGGTGTCCGTTCGATCGAGGACGCCGAGGTTGTCGACATGCTGTGCGAGCGCGGCGTTCATCTGGAGGTGTGCCCGTCGGTCAACCTGCAGATCGGACTGTTTCGGTCAGCCAGCGAACACCCGATCGACCGGCTACGGCGCAGGGGCGTTTCGGTCGGTGTCAACACGGACGCCCGCGCGACCACGGGTGTTACGCTTGACCATGAATATCAGCTTCTGGCCGAGGCCTTCGGCTGGGACGAGGAAGTGTTTCGCCAAGCCAACCGGGATGCTCTTGCCGCCAGTTTTGCGTCGTCGTCGGTCAAGGCGGCGATCGCGAAGGCACTGTGAGGATTTGGGGCAAACCCGCTGCGCCTATTTGGTGTTGAGACCTTGCGTCAGAGTGACCGAATGCAAGGCCTTGTCGATCCAAGACGACGCGTGCGTCTTCGAAGCGGCGAAGGCGGGCACGTTATCCAGGATGATGATATAATAGACCTGATGGATGATGTAGCGTCTCGGCGATGCGCACCGCGCTGCTTGGAAGAAGTTTCCAGTTTGAGGTTTGATTGCCGCTTGTGATGCTGATCCGACGCCAGGAGATGGATGATGTCGAGTGACCTGGAAAAATCAATTGCCGCACATTATGCAAGACCGGGCTTGGAAGAAACGATCCTGGCCGGGCTGACCAAACAGGGGGCGGACCTTGGGCGGTTGGCCCCAACCGACATCGCAGCGGTTGACGAGTTCCATACGGCAGGTCGAATGGCCACCATGAAGGCGCTCGACCTCTTTCCACTGGAACCTGAAATGCACGTACTTGATGCCGGCTGCGGCATTGGCGGAACAGCACGCGTTCTTGCAGCCGAACGCGGCTGCCGTGTTACGGGAATCGACCTGACACCCGACTATGTGGAGACTGCGCGGCGATTGACCGACCGCATGGGACTGGCTGACAGGTGCCGTTTTGAACAGGGCAGCGTTCTGGATATGCCGTTTGCCGCCGAGAGCTTTGATGCCGGTCTGACATTCCACGTCGCCATGAATATCGACGACCGGGCTGCATTCTACCAGGAGCTCGCGCGCACGCTGCGACCCGATGCACCCCTGTGCATATTCGACGTCATGAAAGGCCCAGAGGCAGGTATGCACTATCCCGTGCCTTGGGCCGAGACCGAAGAAACCAGTTTCCTGAAAAGCCGCGACGAGTGCGTGTCACTGCTTGATGCTTCCGGGTTTCGACTGGTCGCTGAGGATAATCTGAGAGAATTTGCCATCGACTTTTTCAACGACGTTTTTGCCAAGGTCGCCAAATCCGACGGACCGCCGCCACTTGGCCTCCATCTGTTAACTGGAGCAAACGGTCAGACCAAATTTGCCAATTATTTCAAAGCCCTTGATCTACACCAGGTCGAGCCGGTTATTCTGGTGGCAAACCGAGCCGCCTGACCAGAACCAGCCTGGTGTTGCCGGAAAATTCGTTGGCTCATGCTGATCGCCCAACACCGTTAAAACTTGATTGCAATGCGTGGCAATTGTTTATCGGTTCGTTGACGTTGTCGCCGATCATGTCATGAAAATCTCACCGCCGCTGCCTAGGGTCGGTCTCCTGTGCAATACGAACCCTGGGGGCAGGCGCCATGGCAAGAGTGTTTTTTGAAGACTTCGAAACGGACGGAAACGGAACGCGCTACACGACCTCTATTCCGGAATTCACCGACGGCTCGTTCGACTTCTTTACCCGTACCGACGGCACGAATATCGGTAGCACCTACAACATCAACGGGGTCGAGGGCAGCTCCTATTTCGCCGCCCAGGATATTGACGGCGAGGGTGCGGCGTCGCTTCAGACGCTCGAATTCACCGGTATTAGCATCAGTGGCTTCTCGAATCTGCAGTTTTCCGGGCTATTTGCGGAAGACGATGATGGTACCAGCCAGGACTGGGACGCGTCCGACGTTTTCCGCATTGAGGCGCAGATCGATGGTGGCGGCTACCAAACGATCCTGCAATTTGCCAACAACGGCGCAACCTTCAATGGGGAGCCGCTTCTGGACACTGATCTGGACGGTATCGGCGACGGGACGGCCCTGACGGATACTCTGTCAACCTTCACCGCAGCCATCATCGGTACCGGATCCCTGCTGGACCTGCGTATCACAGCGGATTTAGATGCCGGCGACGAAGACATCGCCTTCGATGCGTTAGAGATTACGGGGGATGCCGGTGGAGGCGGGACCGTCGATGTGATGGCGCTGAACGAAACCTTTGATTTCGCGACCGGCTTCACGACCAGCACCGGCTTCTTTTCCGATGGCGGATTCGACTATTTCGGCATCAGCGACGGATTGGGTGGTGGCGATTTCGGTGGAGGCGCCTCGCCATCGGGCATCAAGGCCTACACCGGCAACACCGGCAATTTCCTGACGGGCATGGACCTTGACGGGGAAGGCGCTGCCGTTCCGGTAACGGCGACGTGGGAGAATATCGACATATCCGGTCTGAGCGACCTGAAGTTCTCCGGCGACTTTGCCGAATTCTTTGATAATCCCGGCGATATCGATGCGGGCGATTTCATGCGGGTCCGGGCGCGTATCGATGGCGGCGCCTGGTTCGACGTGATCGATTTCCGCGGGGCAGATTTCAGTTCCAGCGGCGGTACATTTAACGGCGTATTCAAGCGGGACACTGATTTCGACGGCACCGGTGACGGGGCGGCTTTGGGCAATGCTCTGCAGAATTTCATGGTCGATATCGGCGACACCGGTTCGTTGCTCGATCTGCAATTCGAGGTCTCGGTCGATTCGGGCGATGAGGATTTTGCTGTCGACAATTTCAAGATCATCGGCACGTCCGGTGGAACAGTCGAGCCTGCGGTCACTGCCAACACCGTCGACGGGCTTTCGGTAGCTGAAGAGGGGACGACAACCGACACGTTCGAACTGTCGCTGGCAACGGAACCGACCTCGGCTGTCACTGTGATGGTCAACGCGCCGGACGGGCAGTCGGAAGTCAGTACCGACGGCGTCAACTTCTCTGCCTCGGTCAATGTCATCCTGTCCGACACCAATCCGGCAATGGTCACCGTGCGGGCGATCGACGACACGGTCGATGAGGATAGCCCGCATCTGGGTGCACTGAGTTTCAACGTTGCCAGCAGTGACGGGGATTATGACGGCCTGGCCGTGAACGACCTGACAGTTGCGATCGAGGATAACGAAGTCACTCTGATTTCTCAGATCCAGGGCAGTGGAACGGCGTCCGGACGGGTCGGCGAGACGGTGACCGTCGAGGCCGTCGTGACCGGCGTGATCAATTCGTCATCCGGTCAGTCAGGCTTTTTTCTGCAGGAAGAGGATGCCGATTGGGATGCTGACAATGGGACATCAGAGGGTATTTTCGTCTTTTCCTCGACCCCGGTTTCAGTCGGCGACAAGCTCAGGGTCACCGCTGATGTTGGCGAAGCCTTCGGCCTGACCGAACTCACCAATGTCGCATCCATGCAGGTCCTGGCAACGGGGCATACACTGCCATCGATCACCCAGATCTCGCTTGGCATGGGGCCTGATTTCGAGGCCTATGAGGGCATGCGCGTGGAACTGGTTACCGGATCGCAGGATCCGCTGACCGTCATCACCAATTTCAACCTCGATCGCTTCGGCGAAGTTATCGTGGCAGAAGGCAACCAGGTGCAGCCGACCCAAATCTTCGATCCTGATTTGCAAGCAGCTGACATCGCCGCGCTGGCGGCGCAGAACGAGGCGAATCGCCTGACCATCGACGACATGTCGACGGAATCGAACCCGGACATTCTCCGGTTGATCGACTCCGGCGACGGCACGCCGCTGGAGGCAGGCGATCCGATCACCGAGGACGGGCCAACCTTGCGGCTCGGCTCCGAAATCACTTCGATCACCGGCGTCATGGATCAGCGCTTCGGCAGCTACCGTCTGCAATCGGATGGTCCGCTGGATACGGTGCCGGGCACCAATGAGGAAGCGCGCCCGGACGAGGCACCTGATGTCGGCGGCGATCTGACGGTCGCCAGCTTCAACGTGCTCAACTATTTCACCACATTGAGCGGACAAACAGGCCCCAATGGCGATCTCAACCCGCGCGGTGCGAGGACGTCTGAGGATCTTGAGCGTCAGACCGACAAGATCGTCGCGGCCCTGCTGGAGCTCGACGCCGATATCGTCGGATTGCAGGAGATCGAGAACAATGGCTTTGGGCCGGACAGTGCCATCCAGGCGCTGGTGGATGCGCTGAACGCCGAAGCAGGCGCCGGCACCTACGCCTTTGTCGACCCGGGCAGCGCCTTTGTCGGAACCGATGCGATCACCACGGGGCTGATCTACAAGCCCGATGCGGTATCGCTGGTCGGCTCGGCGATACTCGCCTTTCAGGAAACCTCTGCGGCGACGACCTTTGACATCGCCGATCAGCTGCAGGCCGAAATCGGCAGCAACGACGTTGGCGATTTCCAGCGCAACCGGCCGGCTCTGGCGGCAACATTCGAAGATATAGACGGCAACGAGGTGACGATCGCCGTCAACCATTTCAAGTCGAAGGGCGACAGCGGCCTTGAGGATCTGGTGGAGGCGGCGATCGCGGCCGGCGCCACGCAACAGCTTATCGACGATCTGCTTGCTGACCCGAATTATGATCAGGGTGATGGTCAGGGGTTCTGGAACCAGGTGAGGGCCGATGCATCCGCTGAGCTGGCTGCCTGGCTGCAGAGCAATCCGACTGGTGCCACCGATACCTCGAACATCCTGGTCCTGGGTGACCTCAACGCCTATGCGAAAGAAGACCCGGTCCAGACCGCGGAAGCTGCCGGTTATACCAACCTCGCCGACCAGTTCCTCGGGGACGAAGCCTACAGTTTCGTTTTCGATGGTCAGCGCGGCACGCTCGACTACGGGCTGGCGAGTGATGCGATCCTCGACAACATCACCGGCGTTGCCGAATGGCATATCAATGCCGATGAGCCGGATCTGTTGAACTACAATTCTCGCTTCAACAACCCGTTGTTCTACAACGACGATTTCTACGCTGCCTCGGATCATGACCCGCTGCTCATCGGGCTCAATTTGGGAGATCCGGATACAGTCGTCTCCGGTCTGCAATTCAAGGCGACGGGATTCTTCGGCCGGGTCAAGTATTATGAAGACGGCAAGCTGGTTTCGAACCAGAAGGAGTTTGCCTTCGAACATGATATCGACGTCAGCGCCGGCGGTATCAGCATCGGCGCTGACGACGGGATATCGAACAGCCCCGAGTTTCTGTCGCTGCTGGGCAAGGGACTTGGCGTTGCGTCCATCAGTGGCGACGGGTTCGACTATTCGGAATTGCGGCGCATTGATGAGGCGGAGGCACTGTGTTTCGAATTCGATGAAGCCTCGGGTCTCGGCAACGCCCTCGACGCCGCCTTCGAATTTGTCAATGTTCGAGGCAGCGGCCAGGTCGAGCTGGACTTCTATGCGGATGGAGCGCTGGTCGAATCAGCACTGCTCGATCTCAGCGGAGATGGTGTCTACCACGACCTGCTCGGCGCCCGCAGCTTCGACAAGGTCGAATTGGCGGTGACCGGCGATCTGGCGTTGGAACTCAGATACGCTGAATTTGCCCGCCTTGATCCGGCGGACGATCTGTTCGCTTAAAGCCTGAGAAGGCGCGCAAAAGCGCGCCTTCTTTTCCATCTTTTTGGCTAGGTTTTCAATGTCTGCTTTGCCTTCATACATCTCGACCCTGTCCGTTAGGTCGATCGACCGCCTAGAGCCCAAAATGCTGGGTGCTGCGCTATGCATGAATGTCCGCAAGGCAAATTGAAGAACGCTTCATTTGCCTTTATCCTGAACGCATGTCCCATGTCGTTGCCGCCCTTGTCCTCTTGCTGTTTGCAAATGCTCTCATAGCTTTCGTGATCGCCTTCTATTGGCAGGCAAGGGTCATCTTCACTTTGTTCGGGGCCTCGAACTGGGACAGTGCGTATGTTCCGTGGAAGGCTTTGGGCAACCCAGAAAGCCTTCAAAACAGCTTTTACCGTTTTATTGCAGGTGAAATTTTTCCGGAGTTACGACGAAAGTGGTCTAAAGCTATTGGATATGTGGCGGTGAGTTTCTTGACGCTATTTTTGGTGGTTGGTTTCTTACAAATTGTTGTCCCAGAATATCTAAAGTTGCACCAATGGGGCTTCACCAACGAAGCAGCCGTTTAACTTGTGTATTTCAAACGGCAGCTAAGTCCGCCTTGCTAACCAATGCGGTTGATTGATCACCCTCGCGGATTCCGCCAGAAGCGGTCATTGGCGCCGCCCGTTTATGAGTGCACGCCCTAATTAGCCGACGGGCGAAGCCAGAGTGCGACGACGATTAGGGCGATCGTCACGATGTGGAAGATGACGAGGCCGCTGAGGTAGCTCACCTCCTCCGGCGGGCGGGCGAATTCGTCCGGCACGTCCGTGATCCATGATCGCAGCACCGTGTACAGAAATATCTGGCTGACCGCGGCGATGAAGAAGGCGGTGAGGCCGATGCGCCAGGCAAAAATCAATCCAACCACGACCAAAATGTCGAGCAGCAGATAGGTGACATCCAATACCTGCCATTTGAGCGGTGCGCGTAGCCAGCTATAGCCGCTCAAACCCAGGATATTCATGACGTGCACCAGCGCCCCGAAGGCGTAGAACGCGGCGACAATCCAGAAAATCGCCTTGGAAATCCATGCCATGGTTCAGCCTATCATCAGCCCGAAATATTCAAAAATGGCCGGGCTTGCTGTCGGGGGAGGCTGAGACATGCGTCACCTTTCGGTGTATTTCTGCCGGTATGGATCGTAGAGTCTTTTTCTGCCTGCCGCCTGCTTCGGTGGCGCCGGCCAGCAATTCCCCGCAGGAGGCATGATGGAAACATTGTTCTCGCGCGGCGACCTCGATGGTGCCGCCGACCTTGTCTATGAAACCCTTTCTCCGACGCCACAAATGGCGTGGCCGCTGCTGGCGAAGCGAACGGGCAGCGAAGTGTGGGTCAAGCACGAAAACCACACGCCAATCGGTGCCTTCAAGGTGCGCGGAGGGCTGGTGCTGCTCGACCACCTGGTGCGGACGAACAGCGTCGGCAACGGGCTGATCACCGCGACGCGCGGCAATCACGGGCAGTCGATCCCCTTTGCCGCCCGGCAGCACGGCGTGTCCGTCAAAGTGTTGGCTCCGCGCGGCAACTCACTGGAAAAGAATGCCGCCATGCGGGCCTGGGGGGCGGACCTGATGGAGCATGGCGAGGATTTCGAGGAAGCTCGCGTCGAGGCCGGTCGACTGGCGCGCGAGCTTGACCTGACCATGGTGCCGTCCTTCTCTCGTGAACTCGCGCTCGGCGTGTCGACCTATGCGTTGGAACTGTTCGAGGCGGTTTCCGATCTGCACACTGTTTACGTGCCCATAGGGCTGGGATCGGGCATCTGTGGTGTCATCACGATACGGGATCTTCTCGGGCTGAAGACCAACGTGGTCGGCGTCGTTTCCACCGAGGCGGCCACCTATGCACACTCGTTCAAGGCCGGCCAGCCGGTGACCACCAACTCCGCCAGAACGTTTGCGGACGGCATCGCAACGCGCAATCCCGACCCGCATGCGCTGGAAATCATTTGCCGCGGCGCCGACCGGATCGTTCAGGTGGCCGATGACGAGATCGCGGATGCCATGCGCATCTATTTCGAGGACACGCACAACGTGGTCGAGGGCGCGGCGGCCGCACCGTTGGCGGCGCTGATGCAGGAACGTGACAGGATGTCCGGGAAGCGAGTCGGCGTCATTGCATCGGGCGGGAATATCGACCGCTCGGTGTTTCGGGAGGTATTGGCCGGCGGGACGCCGGAGTGTCCGTGACCACCGATCATGCCATTGATGGCCTGATGAAGGCCGGAGGCGGAACAGCATGAGGGGACAGCGCAAGCAGCCAGCGTTCAAGCTGCCGTTCTTCTACGGCTGGCTGATCGTGGCAATCGCCTTCGTGACTGTGGCGATCGGCGTCAGCGCTCGCACGGCGTTTTCGCTGCTCCTGCCGCCGCTGATCGGGGAGTTCGGATGGGACCGGGGCCTTCTGGCCGGTGCCTTCTCGTTCGGCTTCCTGGTGTCCGCACTTTTCAGCCCGTTCGTTGGCCGGTTGATGGATCGTCAAGGTCCGCGCGTGGTGATCGAGGCGGGTGTCTTCCTGATGGCCGCCGGCCTGCTGCTCGCGCCGCTCATCACAACGCCCTTGCATCTCTACGTCACGCTCGGCCTGCTGGTCGGTGCCGGCGCCAATCTTCTGAGCTTTACCGCTCAGTCGCTTTACCTGCCCAACTGGTTCATCCGGCGCCGCAGTCTGGCGATCAGCATCGCCTTTTCCGGTGCCGGCGTTGGCGCCATCGTGTTGCTTCCGTGGATCCAGGTCGTGATCGAGCGTGACGGTTGGCGAGCTTCCTGCTGGATCATGGGCCTCATGGTGCTGTTGGTGCTGGGGCCGCTCAACCTTTTTGTCCGCAAACGGCCCGAGGATATGTCCTTGCGGCCAGATGGGGCATCAGGAGCCGCGGAGGAGGAGAAGACCGGGCACGCGTCGAACGTGGTCGATCCGGCCTGGGCATCGGTCGACTGGACACTCAGACGGGCCATGCGCACCGGGCGATTCTGGTGGATCGCGCTCGCCTTCTTCAGCGGCCTCTTCGCCTGGTACGCGGTGCAGGTTCATCAGACGAAATACCTGATCGAGGTGGGTTTCGATCCGCTGCTGGCAGGCTGGGCTCTGGGGCTTGTCAGCGCTGTCGCCATTCCCGGCCAAATCGGCCTCGGCGCACTGTCCGACCGTATCGGCCGCGAGTGGGTGTGGTCGATCGGATGCGGTGGTTTCGCCATATGCTATTGCGCGCTGATCGCCCTCGAAACAGCGCAATCGCATGCCCTGCTCTACCTGATGGTGGCTTCCCAGGGGTTCCTCGGCTACGCTTTGCCATCCGTCATGGGACCGATCGTGGCGGAGATATTTGAAGGGCCGCATTTCGGCAGTATTTTTGGAACCATTGCGGTGGCGCTGATCAGCGGCGGTGCGGCCGGCCCCTGGGTCACCGGAATTATCTTCGACCTGGCCGGAAGCTATCGCCCGTCGTTCCTGTTGGGGATCGGACTTTGCGCCCTGTCGGCGGCAGCGATCTGGATCGCCGCGCCGCGCAAGGTGCGGGTCGTGCCGGGCCGGATACGCTGATCAGAATTTTGTCCGTTTCCGGGTTGGACGAGAGCCTATCATGGTTAGATTGAAGCAATTCTGTTTGTGGTCGGCGAGGCGATCCGCGAGGAAGGAGCGCAGAGCGATGCCGGAGGCATCTCTCGAGCATCATGACACTGCGGGCGTCCGCCGACCGCAAACCCGAAGGGCCGGGCGCATTTGCGCCAATACCTTCGCTCAAAGCCTCGGCCGGGCCACCAGCCCGACCTGCGTTTTGAGCTCGACCTTGACGCAAATGCACCTCGGCAGAATGGTTCAATCTAACCATGATAGGCTCTAGGCGGGCTGAAAGAGTTCGATCGGGTTGCCGGATGGATCCTGGCAGAGGACCTGGCTGCCTCCGGGGCCGGAGACGATGTCGTTGCGGAATGTGACATCGCTCTTACGCAAATTCTCTACAACGGATACCAGGTCTTCGACCTGGACCACGATGCGATTCCAGCCGCCCGGTTCTGGCTGGGATCCGTCCGGCATCGGTTGGGAGGCGGAGGCGGGCGGTCCGGCAAGCCACAGCTGAAGATCGCCGAGCGAGACGATGGCCATGGCGGGTCCGAATTGCTGCAGCAATTCGAAGCCAAGCAAATCGCGATAGAAGGTGATTGCTTCCGGTATGTCGTGGACAATGTAGCGAAATGCGGCCATCAGAGGCTCCTTTCCTACCCAGCCCGATGCCTCAAATTCAACCGTCGGCCTTGCCCTGTTCCGACCTGTCGAATTGCGGCCCCAGTGCGTTCACCTGTTGCAGCATTGTGCCGAGGTTGCGCTTGATGCGCTCGCGCAGCATCTGGGCGATCTCCGGGTATTCCTCCATCATGCGGCGAAACATCGGACGGTTGATGCGGATGACCTCGCTGTCTTCCGTCGCCATCGCTGTGATGGTGCGCTTGGTCGAGGAAATGACGGAGATCTCTCCCAGCAGATCGCCAGGCAGGGCATGGCCGACATTGGCAAGTTTGCCTTCGCGATCGCGGCGCAACAGGGTGAAACGGCCGGTGGAGACAACGAAGGCGCTGTCGGCGACGGCACCCTCGTGAAACAACGGTTTGTTGCGGGCTATCGAGCGGCGCTCGGAACCGAAGGCGACGAGACGCAGCATCTCGTCGTTAAAGCCCTCGAAAAGCTGCACGCTCGCCAGAAGCGTTATGTCGTCGTTGAGCGCCATGCGGCCCCTCGTGAAACTTGAAGTTTGCCTGAAACCGGCGGTTTCGGGCAGCCAGTTCAACGCTTTAGCAGATCAGGGGATGATTTTGTACCCGTCGCTTTCGGCCAGCAGGATTTCGATGGTGCGCGACGGATTGCGCGCCTAACAGCGGTGAAGTCACTTGCGGTTCGGTGCACCGAGCATCTCCGACGCGTCGGTCGCTGCCTTACGCACCGCGTCGCGAATGGCCGCACTGCTTTCGGGGTCGGAAAACCGGTTGTCGGGGCCGGATACGTTAAGCGCGCCCACAACGGACCCGGTGTGATCGAACACCGCGGCAGCGCAGGACCCGATGCCCGCCTCGAAGTTGCCGACACTCCAGGCGTATCCTTTCGCCTTGTCGTCTCTGGCCTGCGCGATCACGCCTTCCACCGTCGTGGGCGTCTTCGGGGTCAATGCCTCAAGTGTCGCGCCTTCAAGAAGCGCGGCAATGTCTTCGGGACTCATCTCGGCAAGTATCGCCCGACCGATCGAAGACGCATGCGCCCGCAACCGTGCGCCCGCATGGACGTTGCTGACAAGGTGCGATCTCGGGGCGACGCGGCTGAGATAGACGATATCCGTGCCATCCAGAACGCCGATGTGGGAAGACATTGCGGTTTCGTCGCAGAGCTGTTGCAACACGGGCTGACAAGTCCTGACCAGATCGCGCTCACCGATCGCTTGCGCGCCGAGCGTCACCAGGCCAACGCCAAGCTGGTACTCACCACCGTCGGCTGTTTCCTCGATCATGCGTTCTTCGAGCAGCGTATGGATCAGGCGGAGCAATGTCGTTCGATTGATGCCCAGATCGCGCGAAGCCGTGCTGAGATTGCGACAGGAGTTTCCGTTGCCGATATATCGCAAGAGCCTGATCGCCCGCTCAACTGGCGGCACAGAATAAGCTTTCTGGGGAGGTCGTGGGACTTGCGTGTCCGTATTCATATCGCGGCTTTCATTGCCTGCCTGCATCTCTCTTCCGACAAAACAGTTGACCGAAATTGAGGCAGCGCGTATATTTGAACAGTATGTTCAATATAGAACAGTTAGCAAGGGAACACTGCCGTGTCCAGTCCAAAAACAGCGATTTGCGGCGGAGGGATCGGAGGTCCGTCAGCCGCAATCACGGGGCACGAGGTCGCTGTTTTCGAAAAGGCGCGCGCCTTCAAAAGGGCCGGCGCAAATGCCAATCTGACACCGAATGCGGTCTTCGCCGCTGATCCGACGTTTCGCATCAGTCGCGATGGCGAAATGGATAGGATGCCTGGAATGCCCCTTTGAATTAGGACTGAACCAAAACGCAAAAACTGGGAGATACCATGAAACACGTTCTAGGAAGTGCAATCATTGCCGCAGTCATGGCCGCTGCACCGGCCTTTGCGGAGGCCGTCAAGATCAATGCCGTGACGCTTGCGCCGAAGCCGGTCTATATCAACGGGCCTTTCAAGAATTTTGTCGATGAGGTGAACGACAAGTTTGCTGGTAAGGTCGAGATCAATTGGCGCGGTGGCCCGGAAGTCATGCCGGCATTCAAGCAGGCTGAAGGCGTGCGAAATGGTGCGATGGACATGACCTACACCAGCCCCAGCTATTACCAGGGCCTGGTTCCGACATCGGGCACGATGAACCTTTCGTTCAAAACCTATGACGAAATCGCTGCGACAGACTATCACGAGCGCATGACCGGGCTGCATGCCGAGAAGGACCTTGTCTACCTCGGCGAAATCCCGGCGACCGAATTGAGTTTCTTCATCTACATGGGCGAAGAGATCAGCAGCCTCGATGAGCTCAAGGGCAAACGCATTCGTGTTTTCCCGACACTTCTTCCTCTGGTGCAGGCGCTTGGCGCGGAGCCGATCGTATTGCCCATGGGTGAAATCTATACGGCCATGGAGCGTGGTGCCATCGACGGGTTCATGCAGGGGCCGCTTGGCCAGGCCGAGCAGTTTGGCGATCTCGTCAAGACGGTCGTTGCACCGGGCGTCTATCGCGCGGGCTTCCCGGTTCTCGTGAACGCCAAGACCTGGGCCGAGATCCCCGAGGATGTTCAGAATGAGCTGACCACGTTCCTGCGTGAAGATTTTGCGCCGCGCATGGACACGATCTGGGCCGAACCGATTGCCAAAAGCCAGGCGCAAATGCGCGACAAGGGTTGGACTTTCCTCGAGCTCAGCGGTGACGACGCCGCGATGTACGAGAAAATGGCGATGGATGCGGCCTGGGCGGTCACGGCAGAAAATGCCGGAGCAGAGATTGCCGCCGAGTTGCGGGCCATGCTCGACCGCTAACTCAGCGAGGGGGTTTCTCCCAGTCGGCGCCGGGGCTTGCTCCGGCGCTGACGAACGCGAGGAAATGTCATGTTTCGAGCGCTTGATCCGGTGCGGACCTTCTTCAGCCGCATCAATCTGATCTGCGCAATCATTGCCGCCGCGCTGCTGTTCGGGATAGCCGCCATCGTGTGTTTCGAAGTCCTTGGGCGCAGTCTTGGCGCGCCGTCCCGACTTTGGGTCATCGAGGTCAGCGAGTATGCGCTGCTTTTCATCACCTTCCTTGGTGCACCCTATCTTCTCGAATTGAAACGCCACGTGGTCATGGACCTGCTCGTCGACCGTTTGCATGGCACGAAAAAGCAAATATCGCAGGTCATCAACAGTCTCATCGGGCTGCTGGTCTGCCTGGTGCTAACCTATGTCGGCGTTGGGGTGGTGCTTGATCAACTGGAACTCGGCACACGCGAAGTGACCGTCATGCGCCCGCTGAGCTGGTGGATAACGGCGGCCATGCCGATTGGAACGGGCCTCATGGCTGTTCAGTTCCTCGATACGCTCATCCGCAGCTTCCAGCCCGGGGAACACTGAGAGTGGAGTGGTACGTCACCCTTGTCGTGATCCTCGGGCCGCTTTTCATTCTCATGCTGGCGGGTCTGCCCGTGGCATTTGCCTTCTTCGCGGTCAACCTCGTCGGTGCCTATATCCTGATGGGCGGTACGGCCGGCATCGAACAACTGATCCTCAATACCGTTGACAGTATCAGCACTTTCACCCTGATCCCGATCGCGCTTTTCATGATCATGGGCGAGGCGATGTTCCAGTCCCGCATCGCGGTTGATCTGATGGACACGCTCGACAAGTGGTTCGGGAAGTTGCGCGGCCGTCTGGCTTTGATGGCGGTGGGTGGTGGCGTCCTGTTTTCCACTTTGACCGGCAACTCGATGGGATCCATTGCTCTTCTGGGATCTTCGTTGACACCGGAAATGGAAAAGCGCGGATACAAGAAACAGATGTCACTCGGACCGATCCTTGGATCCTCCGGTCTTGCGATCATGATACCTCCATCATCTCTGGCGGTTGTTCTTGGTGTGATCGCGGAGATCTCGATCGGCCAAATCCTGATCGGCATCATCGTACCCGGTCTTCTGATGGCGCTGCTGTACGTCATCTACATTGTCGGTCGTTGCACGATAAACCCCGAGCTTGCACCCACATTCGAGGTCGAGCCTGTTCCGTTTTCCGAAAAAATCAGCTCGACGGTTATCAACATCGTTCCCCTCTCGGTGGTTGTGTTCTCGGTTGTCGGGGTCATCTTCCTTGGCATCGCGACGCCCAGCGAAGCTGCTGCGACCGGGGCTTTCGCCACGCTTTTGCTGGCCCTGGTCAAGCGCCGCCTGACGCCGAAGATATTCGGCAAGACGATGCTGGCCAGCTCGAACATCTCGGTCATGGTCCTTCTGATCGTCTCGGGTGCCGTCACATTCTCCCAGCTTCTGGCCTTTACCGGGGCGACTTACGACATGGTGGACGCGGTCCTGTCGCTGGATGTCTCGCCGTCGATGATCGTGTTCCTGATGATCATGCTCATCGTGCTCATGGGCATGTTCATGGGTCCTCTGCCGATCATGCTCATCACGCTGCCGATCTTCGTGCCGATTGTCATACAGCTTGGCTTCGACCCAATCTGGTTCGCCGCACTCTTCCTGGTCGCCATCGAAACCGGTGCAACATCGCCGCCCTTTGGTGCGGCGCTTTTCGTGATGAAGGCAGTCGCCCCGCCGGGAACAACCATGGGGGACATCTATCGCGCCGCCGTTCCCTTCATCATTCTTGATCTCGTGGCGATCCTGGTCCTGTTTTTCTTCCCGGTCCTGGTGACAGGACCCGTGGAGATGATGTTCAGATGAGTCGCTTGCTTTATCAATTCGGCGACAGCCCCTGCTGCATGAAGGTGCGCATGGTGCTGGAACACAAGGGGCTGGCCTGGGAAGAGCGCTTTATCGAAAGCTGGAAGTTCGATCATTTCCAGCCGGATTACCTGTTGCTGAACCCGTTCGGGATCGTGCCGACACTCCTGGATGGCGATCATGTGGTGATCCAATCCAATGTCATTGTCGAATACCTTGAAGACGCCTATCCCGAACAACCATTGCGACCAACGCCGGCGCATTTGCGCGCACGCATGCGCAAGTGGATGTTTGTCGAGCAGGAACACCTATTCGGTCACATCGTCACGCTCAGTTTCAACACAATGATGAAATTGCGGGTCGAGGGTTTCGGTCTGGACCAACTGCAGACATGGTCCCGCCGCCACCCGGACCAGCAGAAAGCGCAGGACTATCTGTCCCGCGTGTCGGCGCCAGCGGACCCGGCAAAGGATGCGATTGCCCGAGACGCTCTGCGGGTGCACCTGAACCGTCTTGAGCAGGAGTTGGCGCAAAGCAAGGGCCCGTGGATATGTGACGATCAGCCTACGCTCGCCGAAGTGGCGCTGGCGGGCATCTTCGATCGCCTGGTTTATCTGGAAGAAGAGGCGCTTTTTCGCGATCTGCCCAAGGTCTCGGACTGGTTCGACCGCCTGCGCGACCTGCCAATGTATCAAAAGGGCGAGCATGCGTTTTCAGCCCGAATGTGGGGGCCGAAGAAACCCGTGGCAGAGTATCGCGACCTCATCCGATAATGACTGACCGGCGTCCAAATTTCATCGTCATCATGACCGACCAGCAACGGGCCGATCACCTGGGGTGCTACGGCAACCCGATCGTGAATACGCCAAATCTGGACGCTTTGGCGAAACGAGGAACGCGGTTCAACCAGTTTTTTGTGTCCAACCCGCTCTGCCAGCCGAACCGCGCCGCGCTGGCCACCGGTCAACTCACCACCGTAAACGGGTGCCGCAAGAACGGAATACCGCTATCGCTGAGCAGCACGACCTATGCCGACATCCTGCGGAGCGCAGGATATCGCACCGGACTTGTCGGCAAGGCACACTTTCAGAACGTGTCACCCGTCAAGGCGAAACCGCCGGATCATCGTGGCATCGGAGCGCCACCCAAGGCGCCGTGCGACCGGTCCATGCGCCTGCAACGCGAAGGTCCCGACTACGAATGCGAAATCCAGTCACATTGGATCAGTGATCCTGAGCGCGACGTGCCGCGACCCTACTATGGCTTCGACCATCTGGCGCTTTGCATTGGGCATGGCGATAAGGTCGAGGGGCACTACACCAGCTGGCTTCGTGATCGGCTGGGCGATGCACCTGATCCCCGCGGACGCCCGGAGGCGCTCGCCGGAGAGCCGCACAACCGACCGCAGATATGGCGCACGGCGCTGCCTGAAGCACTTTACCCGACGAGCTACGTTGGAGAGCAAGCCCAGGCGTTCCTCGACGATGCAGACGATCGCCCGTTTCTTCTCCTCGTATCCTTTCCCGACCCGCACCACCCTTTCACCCCGCCCGGTCGCTACTTCGACATGTACGATCCAGCCGACATCCCGCTGCCCGCTAGCTTTGGTCACCCGACGCGTGCCAGGAACGATCTGCCCGCGCATCTGCATCGGGTCTATGAGATCGGCGACGAAAAGCCGGAAGCCTACTGGCCGTTTCACGCCGACCCCGATCTGGTGCGTCATATAACTGCGCTGAACTACGGCGCGATCACCATGATCGACGACTGGGTGGGCCGCATCTTGGGGACCCTTCAGCAAACCGGAAAGGCAGAAAACACCCATGTCGTCTTCATGTCCGACCATGGTGATTACATGGGCGATCACGGCACCGTTCTGAAGCACGGGGTGCATTCGCGTGGCCTGATACGGGTGCCGTTGATCTGGGCCGCTCCTGATAGCGAAGCCTCGACAACCGACATCCAGGGCAGCGCTATTGATTTCGCGCCGACTCTGTTGGCGCGCGCCGGGGTGCAGCAGCCCATTGGCATGCAGGGGCAGGATCTTCTGGCCGAGAGTCCCACGAATCTTCCGGTGCTGATCGAAGATGCGGGGCTGACTTTCGCCGACAAGAGCGGACAAACCGCAAGTCGGACCCTTGTGCACGACAATTGGCGGTTGACCCTCTTCGAGGCCACGAAGCTGGGCGAACTTTACGACTTTGCGACTGACCCGCACGAGATTTCCAACCTCTGGGCGGATCCGGCGGCAACTGAACGCAAGACCGAGTTGCTTCACCTGTTGGCTGAACGTCAAATGGCGTTGCAAGCCGCCGAACTCATACCCACACATCAAGCTTGAGACCTCAATTGCCCAATACACTCGATATCCTGATCGTCGGCGGAGGAATCGCCGGGTGCAGTGCCGCTGTCGCTCTGTCTGACCGGGGCCACCGCGTGAAGATTGTTGAAAAACAGAGCGAATGGCGGTTTCAGAGCTCCGGTATTTTTGTCTATGCCAACGGGCTTGTCAGCCTGGATGCGCTCGGACTGCTGGACGACATCGTGGCCGCCGGCTTTGGCGTACCGAACGGGCGGAATGTCTATCTGGATCACGTCGGCGATCCGATCGTTGAGACCATCTACCCCACACAGGACCCGGAGCGCATTCCCGCTATCCTCGGGATCAAACGGGCCGAGATGCATCGTGTCATGGCCGGTCGGGTTTCAACGTTGGGTGTCCCCCTGACGCTGGGAACCACCGTCGTGGGCATCAAACAGGACAACGCGGGCGTCGACGTCACGTTCTCGGACAACACGCAGAGGCGATTCGACCTGGTGGTCGGCGCGGATGGCGTTCGCTCGACGACCCGCCAACAGATTGGTGTGGATCTGGCACCCCGTTACACCGGTTTTGGCGTGTGGCGGTCCGTGCATCGCCGACCGCCGGAGCTGACCGACAAGATCATGATGATGGGGCCAGCCAAGCGCTTCGGCATCATGCCCATCAGTGACGACAGGCTCTACACATTCGGCACCCTTGCCGAACCGGACGACGCCTATTATCCGCCAGAGACCTGGCCGTCCGAAATGCAGGCGCGCTTTGCAGAATTTGCTGGTCCTGCGCGGGCCTTTTTGGATGAGCTGGGGCCTGAAACCGAGTTGCTCTATACGGCTGTGGAAGAGGTCGTGCTGCCATTGCCCTGGCATGTCGGGCGCGTCCTGCTGATCGGCGACGCCGCTCATGCTTCGACGCCGTTCATGGGCCAGGGCGGCGCGATGGCCATGCAGGATGCAGTGGTTCTGGCGCAGGCGTTGGCCCGTTTCGACGAACCAGACACCGCGCTTACAGCGTTTGGCAGGGCACGCTATCCGGTGTGCGAATTTGTGCAGAATGTGTCGCGTTCGGTCGGCGAGGCGGGGTCAGAAGAAATCGAGGGCGACTATGGTCCGCGCAATGCACGGCTCCGTGAAACGGCCCAGTCGGCAGTTGACGGTTTTTATGGAAGATTGGATGCGCTGAACCGAGAGGCTGATGCGCAGCTGCGAGCTGTAAAATAGGCGCATGGGCGGCGGCGCCGCCCATCAACGCCTAGGCACATAGCCCTCTTGCCTTTCGAGATTTGGAAGCGGCCACAAATCGAAATTTGCGGCTGCTGTCAGCGCTTCGAATGTGTCGGGCTTCTCTTCAAGCCTTCTGGTAGACCGCGCCATCGTCACCCGATGAGCCGATCACAGTCCAGACCACCGCCGAGCTCGCTCCGGGATTGCGCAGATAATGCGCCTGGCCCGCGGGCGTCTTGACCAGATCGCGCGGTCCGAGCTCGACAACGGCCTCGTCGCCGTGATCATCGACCCAGACGACCTCCACAGCCCCTTCGAGGCAAAGATATGCGTCCTCGACATTGCGGGTGAACGGCGCGAGCCTGGCGCCCATGGGCAGCCCCCACATTTCCTTGCGGCAGGTATCGTGTTTGACCGCACCCGGCGCATCGCCCACGTAGACCTTGCGTGTGAACCCGGCCTCGTCCCAGATGGTTGGAAGTTCGGCATGGCGAACGACGTATTCGGACATCAGTTTCTGAATCGGGTGATCGCTTTTGCGGTCGAACTTCAGTGTCTTGCCCGGTTCGGCGCCGAAGCTGCGCGCCAGCTCGCTGGGATGTTCCTTCGGGTGATAGTGATAGACCGGCGGCAAGGGCTTTCCGACATCGACCGAAATCGACATCATCACCGGTTCCACACCGTCCACGCGGAATCCGTGACCGATTTCGCGTGCATTCAGGATCATGTCCTTGGGACCAAGGTTGACCTCGACGACTTCCCCGTCCTTTTCCCACCCAACGATCAGTGCCCCGTCAATGATGAGAAAGCTCTCCTCGATCTCATGACTGTGGCACGCGGCGTAGCGGCCGGGTTCCTTGTAGATCAGGCTGACCGTGAAGTTGTCGGCTTTTAGCGTCGAGGTGTCGCCCACCTTTGGTGAGCCACCAGCCCCGATGTACCGCATCTGGGCCCGCGCGAGTTCGTCAAAGCCGCTGTTGGACGGAAAGGCGTTCCAGTCGAATGTCTTGTCGGTGAAGCGTCCGGTGTTGGCGCTCAGCCGGTCAGCCAGGGTCAGCCCTTCTGTGGTTTGGATATTCATGCCGTGCTCCTTTTGGATCCGTTGAACTGATCTTGCAAAACTTGCGTTTTCCGGGGAAGATTCCGTTTTGTATATGAAACACGGCTGATATGAGCGACAAAGACCCCTATCTCGTGCCTGGCCTCATCCGTGGGCTGGCGGCACTCAAAAGCTTCACACCGCGGAGCCCCGAACAAGGTCTGGCTGACATTGCACGCTCATTGGGTGTCACGCGCTCGGCTGCGTTTCGGACCGTGCACACGCTCGTGTCAGAAGGGTACCTTCTGGAGGTGCCCGGCAAGGCGCGCTACCGGCTGGGTCCACAGGTCCTGAGCCTGAGCTACGGCTTCCTGGCCAGTCGCGAGCTTTTGGAAGTTGCCCAGAAACCTCTGGAAGCCTTGCGCGATGAACTCGACTGGTCAACGCATCTGGGCGTGCTGGATAGCCGACACGTTCTCTACCTCATTCGCTATCCCGCAACCGATGGCCTTTCTTCGCTCGTTCATGTCGGTAGCCGGCTACCTGCTTCTCAAACGGCAATGGGTCGCCTGCTTCTTTCCCACAAGTCGGACCGCGATATCCGACGACTGATGGCCGACAGGCCGGCCCGTGAATTGGCAGCGGTGCTTGAGAATATCGAAACCGACCGACAGGCACAGACCGTGGTGCACGAAGGCCGGTTCGAAAGCGGTTTGTGCAGCGTTGCCGCACCGGTCCGCGACATGTCCGGAGCGGTGGTCGCTGCCATCAGCGCGACGAAATCAGCTCAAGGTTTCCAAAAGGCCGTCGAGCGCCAGACGCTATCGACGGCGCACGCGATCAGCAAGGGATTGGGGGCCTGACAGTCTCGGTGCCGTCGACTACCAGCGCCATTGTCCGTGCCTGCCAGGCCCGTTCGCATGCAAGCGCGTTCGCGGTTTTTCAACCGGATCAAGCACTGTCGTTTATGCGGGTCAGGGGATGATCTTGTAGCCGCCGCTTTCCGTCACCAGGATTTCGGCATTCGACGGGTCGCGTTCGATTTTCTGGCGCAGACGGTAGACGTGGGTTTCCAGCGTGTGGGTGGTGACGCCGGAATTGTAGCCCCAGACCTCCTCGAGCAGCACGTCGCGGGTAACCACTTTCTCATCGGCCCGGTAAAGGTAGCGGATAATCGCCGATTCCTTTTCAGTCAGCCGGATCTTGCCGCCCTTGTCGTCGAGCAGCAGCTTCTGGCTGGGCTTGAACGTGTAGGGACCGACGGTGAACGTGGCGTCTTCGCTCTGTTCGTGCTGGCGTAACTGGGCGCGCACCCGTGCCAGAAGCACGGCAAATCGGAACGGCTTGGTGACATAATCATTCGCGCCGGCCTCAAGGCCGAGAATGGTGTCGGAGTCCGTGTCGTGTCCCGTCAACATGATGATGGGTGCCTTGAAGCCGCCCTTGCGCAGCAGCTTGACCGCCTCGCGACCATCCATGTCGGGCAGGCCGACATCCATGATCAACAGATCGATATGGTTGTTGCGGGCCGCCTGAACGCCCTTGGTCGCTGACGATTCCTGAAGAATCGAGAATTCCTCATAAAGCGACAGCTGCTCGACCAGCGTTTCCCGGAGATCGTCGTCGTCGTCGACGATGAGGATGGTTCTGGCGGTCATGCAATCCCTCCAAATGCGATAATGCTATTCCGTTACCGACCCTAGATAGGCGTGCCGGCTCGAATGTAAAAGGATAGCACAGCCTCTGCACACTTAGCTGTGATCCCGGAGTTAACAAACGTGAACGCCAAGATATATGCGGAATGCGTCAAAATCCAAGCATTGCGCGAATTGATCCTGCGGCGCGATCCGCGGCGTCCTCAGCGGGCTTTGCTGCAGGCTGGCGGTTGGACGATCCCGGCCGCGATCGGACGCGCCGGCCTGACGGCGCTGAAACGAGAGGGCGACGGGGCGACGCCTTTCGGGTCCATGCGTCTGATCAACGGCTACTACCGCGCCGATCGCGTTCGGCTGCCGCAAACGCGGCTTTCCATGCGGCCGATCGACGACCGGATGGGATGGTGCGATGCGCCGCATCACCCTGCCTATAACAGGCCGGTGCAATTGCCGTTTTCCGCCAATCACGAGCGCATGATGCGCGACGATGGGCTCTATGATGTTTGCGTCGTGCTCGACTGGAATATTCGGGAGCGCCGTCGTCACACCGGCAGCGCCATCTTCTTTCACCTGGCCGGCCCCGGTCACGCGCCGACCGAAGGCTGCATTGCCATCGAGCGGCAGGCCATGCTGCGGTTGCTGCCCAGACTGGCGCCGACCACCGTGGTTCGGGTGATCTAGACTTGAGCTTCCGATCACGCCATTCCCATTTGCGGGTGCAGGGTATCGCTCCACTGTCTCGGAGACTGGCCGTAGGTTCGTTTGAACTCCCGGCTGAACTGCGACGGGCTGACGTAACCCACGTCCAGGGCCGCTTCACTCACCCGCATGCCCTCGGCAATCTTCATTGCCGCGCTGTTGAGGCGCATCAGTTTCACGAACTGGATGGGTGACATCGTGGTTGCGTGTTTGAATTTGCGATGAAACACGGCACGGCTCATGCCCGCCCGGTTGGCCAGATCGTCAATGGAGATAGGTTCGCTCAAGCGGGATGATACATGGGCGATGGATCGAGCTATGGCGTTGCCGGCCCCGAAAGCCTGTCTGGCAAAACTTCCCGCCTCGCCTTTCAAAATGGCATAGTAGAGTTCGCGCAGCCGGGCCTCTCCCAGGACAGTGGCATCCGTTTCGCTGGATCCCAATTGCAACAACCGCAACAACGCATCGGAGAAGGTCTCGTCCCAGTGTGCAAGGCCAATCCCCTGCGAAACCGGGCTGCGCTTCGCGTTTCGGGTCTGACCAGCTGAGTTCTCCAACTCGATCGCAAGCTCGCTCATCACGCGCGCATTGAGAGAGACATAAACACCGATAAGAGGATTTTCCGATGATGCCGAGGGTGTGCCCGCCTTGACCGGCATGGACACCGGACAACAAAGATACCGTCGATTGTCATAGACGTATCTCTGGCCATCCAGCACCGCTTCCTTGACCCCGCTTGCGATGGCAACGACACAGGGTTCATAGACCGCAGGGGCACAGGGCATGGGCTGCGTCGTGCGGAACAGCTTCACGCCCTGTACGGCCGTTTCAATCAGGCCGTCTTCCCGCATCCGGCCTTCGATCATTTGCCTGATCTGATCCCGGTTCATGCGGTCAACCTAGCGCCACCGGATCAGGCATGACAACCGCCCTGATACAATCGGGCAAGTATTCGCGAGGATACGGTCTATTCTGAGGCGTCGCTGAGATTAACTTGCACGTCAAATCAAACACGAAAGGCGCGGTGCGCCAAAGTGGAGCGTTATGATGGCAGACACCCAATTCGGGCCCAGCGGCTGGACGCCGGAGCGCCTTGGATCACTTGCAGGCAAGACTTACGTCATCACCGGCGCCAATGCCGGTACGGGATTTCAGGCTTCCCGCATCTTTTTGTCGAAGGGCGCAAAGGTGGTGATGCTGAACCGCAGCGCCGAGAAGTCGACCGCGGCCATTGAAGACCTCAAAGCGGAATTCGGTGCGAGCGCCGATGTCAGTTTTATCCGCATGGACCTGGCCGATCTTGCAAGCGTGCGCGAAGCGGCGGCCGAAATGTTGAAGAGCGTTCCGCGGATCGACGCGCTGATCTGCAATGCGGCAATCGCACAGGTGCCGACGCGGACGCTCACCGTGGACGGTTTCGAAAGCCAGCTCGGGACCAACCACTACGGTCACTTTGTTCTGTGCGGGATGCTCTTCGATCGCCTTGAAGAAAACAACGGACGGATCGTCGTTGTTGCCAGCCTTGGCTACAAGATGGGGCTGAGGACCATCCAGTTCGAGGACATGAATTGGGACAAGAACTACAAGGCCAATCCCGCATACAGCCAAAGCAAGCTGGCGCAGATGATGTTTGCCTACGAATTGCAGGACCGGGTCAAGGCGGCGTCCAGGACCGTCGACGTGTTTGTCTGCCACCCCGGGGCATCGGCGACATCGCTGATCAGCACGAGTGGCAGCCTGACCACACGGATCGTGTTCGGGCTGATGTCGCTGTCGCCGCTGGTCCAATCAGCGCAAAAGGGTGCCTATCCGGAAGTCATGTGCGCCACCGAGGAGGGCATGGATCAACGGGCTCTGTACGGCCCAACCGGGCGCATGGAATGGGTCGGTCCTGTCGGAAGAGGATCGCTCGAACCCTATGCCTATGACAAGGCGGTCATGGCGCAACTCTGGGAGCGGTCAGAGAAGGAAACGGGGTTCCTATGGAGCATCTAGTGGTGCGGCGCCAGCCGGTTACTAATCAACCCGTATCGCCGCAAGATGCCGGCTGGCGGGGCTTTCTTTGTTCCATGACAGTTGCCTCGGAGACCCGGACGGCCGGTTGGCCGACAAGGCGTTCAGAGAGCCAATCCAGGTCTTCATCGAGTGATGTCAACTCGCTGGCGATAGTTTCCGGAGGGGTTGCTCTTACCGTTCCGGATCGAATTTCCGCGATTGCGAATGTGAACACGTAGCTTGGAGTCAGGCCCATTCGCAGGTCCGATACAACTATTTTGCCGTCCTGCAGGACCGTTCGGAAGTAGCCCCGACTGAACCACCGGAGCTTCTCGAAATCCTCGTTTCCGGCCAGGCAGGCGGTCAGGTCGGGTCGGGTCGGGTGGGTATAGAATCGCGCCTGGCTGTCATCGTCGAAAACCGAGAGATAGAGATTGTGATAGCGATCGTTCTCCTGTCCGATGACCTTCCAGACGAGAATGTTGAACGGACCCGCGATGGCGAAGATGTTACGCGCGTCGATGCCGGCTTGGTCAAATATGGCCTCCGCCCGCCTTTCGACATGGGCCTGCAGCACCGTGCCGAGACCCAGGTAAGCGGTGCTGAAAACAAGGGCTGCGACCAGCCCGCTCTGGAGGCGTGACGACCAGCTTCCACGCGCCAGCGCCCAGATGACGACGAAGAGCAGCGGGAGCGTGTAGAGCGGATCGATGATGAAGATGGATCCGATGCCGATCGGATCCGGATAGAAGGGCCAAAACAGACGGGTGCCATAGACGGTTACAGCGTCGATGATGGCGTGCGACGACAGGCAGGCGAAAACGGTCAGCCAAACCCTGGTTCGCGAATCCTTTAAGGCATCGACTGAACGAACGAGGAGTTCCCCGATAATAGGCGTCACCGCCGCATGGACGAACACAGAGTGCGTCCATCCGCGATGGAAGACGAACGCATCCACCGGATTGTCGGTGGGCAGCAAAACATCAAGATCGGGAACCGTGCCCAAGAGGCCACCAAGCAATGCGGCTTTGCGCGGTCCGAGTTTCTTGCCAAGGCACAACGCGGCGACCGCTGCTCCTAAAGTAAATTGTGTCAGTGAATCCATCGGGCGGTCCGTTGGCAGCGTTAGTCGTGTGCTTGCTTACACTCTTTAACGCGGCCAACCATCCTTGTGGATCAGCTCTGTGGTTGTTTTTTGCGTTTCGAAACGGCTCAAACTTGCTCTCTTTTTTCAGATGTTGCGAATCACATAAGTGTATGCTTATGTGTTGTCATGATCGAGAACGACATATTCAGAGCGCTGGCTGATCCGACACGCCGCGCGATTTTCGAGAAGCTGGCAGACGGCGGCATGAATGCAAGCGCCCTGCGAAAGGGCATGACCATCAGCCAGCCGGCAATGTCTCAACATCTCGCGGTGCTGCGCAACGCCAAGCTGGTGCGGGAGCAACGGCAAGGGCGTTTCATCAATTACGAGGTCAATCCAGACGGGCTGGCGCACATTGCCGGCTGGCTCGCAAGGTACCGCGCCTATTGGCCGGCGCGTGTCGATGCGCTCCGGGATCTGCTAAGGGAAATGGACCAATGAGCCACACGGACGATCACACGGAAAATCTGGTGCTTGAGTTCGAGCTCGACGCACCACGGGAGCAGGTCTGGCGGGCGCTGAGCATCCCGGCGTTTCGTGAAAGGTGGCTGCCTGATCTGGCCGATGCCGACCCGGTATCCGCTTTTCCGCAAGACGAGATCTCTTACCGAATGCGGGAGCGTGAGCCACCGTTCCTCGAAAGCCTGGTTGCCTTTCGGCTTCAACCCGGCGCGGACGGCGGGACAATCCCGACGATCGTCCATGCGCCGGTCGAAACCGAAGGTGTGCCGCCGGCCGCAAACGGCAATCAACCCGAGGCGATGCGCGCCGCCTGACGGCGAGGCACGACAACCGACACAGCAAGAAACAGGAGTTCGCCCATGCGCGAAGCAATGCAACTCGTCCCCATGGTCGTCGAACGATCGAGCCGTGGCGAGCGGTCATTCGATATCTATTCGCGCCTGCTCGGCGAGAGGATCGTGTTTTTGAACGGCGAGGTGAACGACGCGATGTCCGCGCTCATCTGCGCTCAGCTTTTGTATCTCGAGGCTGAAAACCCGAAGAAGCCGATTCACCTCTACATCAACTCGCCGGGTGGGGTCGTGACCAGCGGTCTGGCGATGTACGACACCATTCGATATCTCCGACCACCGGTTCATACGCTCTGCATGGGGACGGCGCGCTCAATGGGTTCCTTCCTGTTGATGGCTGGAGAAGCTGGCCAACGCGCTGCATTGCCCAATGCCAGCATCCTGATTCACCAACCATCGGGCGGGCTGCAGGGTCAGGCCTCGGACATGCTGATCCATGCGGAAGAAATCGGCAGAACCAAACAGCGGATGATCAGGCTCTACGCGCAGCACTGCCGTCGAAGCTATGAGGAATTCGAGCAGGCGATGGATCGCGACCGTTTCATGACCGCCGAAGAGGCTCTGGAGTGGGGTCTGATCGACCGGATCCTCACCGAACGTGAGGGTATCGAATAGAATCCCGGCCAACACGGATTCGGCATCAAAGATCGAATGATTCCGGGGCGTCCTCTTCGAGGTAGCGCGGACCGGGGCCGTTGGCGCCGATCCTATCGTCCGGATTGACCAGCTTGCAGGTCTTGAGCGACAGGCAACCACAGCCGATGCAGGCGGCCATGCCGTCGCGCAGGCGCTGCAGTCGGGCGATGCGGTCGTCCAGTTCTTCGGTCCATCGTGAGGAGAGTTTCTCCCAGTGCCGGACCGTTACCTTGGCTTCCGGAGGCAGGAAATCCATGGCGCCGGCGATTTCCCGAAGCGGAATGCCGGCGCGTTGTGCCACCTGTATGATGGCGATCTTGCGCAGGACCGTCGGCGAATAACGCCGATGGTTGGCGCTGTTGCGGACAGACGAGATGAGCCCTTTGCGCTCGTAGAAATGCACGGCGGACACGGCAATGCCGCTGCGAGCTGCCACTTCGCCGACCGTGAGGCCACCCTGTCTGTTCATCAAAACTCTCCCCGATATTTCCGCTTGACCTCAACTTAAGTTGAGGAAGTAGCAAGGCAAGCCTGAATTCGACTCATGCGCTCTGGAAAGGGTTAAAACGACCATGGCCACCATCGTTGAACAGGACCGCGCCGTCGGTTGGGGGGACATTCTCTGGGGAGATTATGCGGCGGTTTCCGCCGTTCTGGCGGGTGGAATCTCGTTGCACGCGGTCAACATCAATATCTCCGCCACGATGCTTCCGTCGATCGTCGGCGAAATCGGCGGCCAGGGGCTCTATGCCTGGAACGCCACGCTTTTCACATTAGCCGCCATTCTCGCCGCTGCCATGACCGGCCGGCTGATCCGACGTGTCGGTGCGCGCGGCGGGTTCGCCATCGCCGGGCTGGTGTTCACGCTGGGCAGTCTGCTGGCCGCCACCGCGCCCACCATGCCGGCCATGCTGATAGGCCGGGTGGTCCAGGGCAGCGGCGGCGGGATGATGTTCACCCTGTGTTATTCGATGATTGTCTTCGTCTATCCCGAGCGTCTGTGGTCGCGCGCCATGGCGCTGTTATCGGGTACCTGGGGCATCATGATGCTCTTCGGTCCAGCGGTTGGCGGCATCTTCGCCGAGCTGGGGCTGTGGCGCATGGGCTTCGGATCTCTCATCCCAGTCACCGGCCTGTTCGTTCTGCTGACGCTGTGGCTGGTGCCGGCGGTTGCCCGGGACAGGGCACCGGCGGAGCCGATTGCTTTCGGCCAGCTTGCCCTCCTGGCCGGATCCGTCCTCAGCGTGACCGTGGGCGGCCTGGCGCTCTCGCCCTTGTGGGCGGTGCTCGGACTGCTCGTCGCGGTGGCGATGGTCTTTTTGCTGATGCGGCGTGAGGAGACGAGCAATGTCCGCCTGTTCCCGCGCGGTGCGATGAGACCCGGATCGGTGCTCTTTTTGGCCTTTGCGCTGATGGCGCTGTTGATCTTCTGCGTCAACGCCGAGTTCTTCATGCCCTTTTATCTGCAGCGTCTGCATGGGCTAAGCCCATTGACGGCAGGCTATATCGCGGCGCTGGTGTCGGTCGGCTGGGCGGCCTCGGAGGTGTTTTCGGCGCGGCTGACCGGCCGCAGGATGCGGCTTGCGGTGCTCGCAGGTCCGCTGCTGATGGTGGCGGGTTCCGCTATGCTTGGCTATGCGACCCCGATGCACGCTGCCTCCGGCCCCGTGCTGACCGTTATCATGGCGTTGGCGCTTATCCTTCTCGGCACCGGTGTTGGCATCGGCTGGCCGCACCTCAACACATTTGTGCTGCAGTTCACCGAAGCGGAGGAACGCGACATGGCGGCATCGGCTCTGTCGACCATCCAGATGTTCTCGGTCGCCTTCGGCACGGCCGTTGCGGGCCTGGTGGCCAATATGAGCGGATTCAGAGGCGGCGAAATCGACAGTATCGCCAACTCGGCCGTCTGGCTGTTCGCAACCTTCGTTCTGGTTGCCATACCGGCGATCCTGGCAAGCCGCGCCCTCAACTCCAGACTGGAAGACTGATTCGGATCGGTGTCAGCGCTCGAACACGACCGGGAACCAATCCTCGCGCAACACTTGCCCGGGCTGCATGTCGTGGCCCGGGAAGGGCGGAGAGGTTCGCCCCGGGCGTTCGACATAACGGGCATCGTCGCCAACCAGCCTCAACGAAAAGGCGCGGCGGCGGCTTTCGGTCGTGTTGCCGCGGGCTCCGTGCAAAATGCTGTAGTTGAAGGCGACCGCATCGCCGGGTTCCATGGCCCACTCGCGGATCTCCATACCCTCGGCATCGGGATCAGGCACCGGCATATATTCGTCATCATCCGGATAGAAGCTTGTCTCCGCAAGCCAGCGGGTCGGCAGAACCGGCTTCTCCCACTTGTGGCTGCCGGCGACGCAGCGAAGGCTTGCATCGGTGACGGGATCCACCGGTGACCAGAAACTGACGTTCTGCCGGCCATCGACGAAATAGTAGGGGCCGTCCTGGTGCCAGGGTGTCGGTTTGGAGGTTCCGGGCTCCTTGACCAGCACATGGTCGTGGAAGACCTGGACCCGGTCCGATTGCATCAGGTCTGCGGCCACGGCTGCGGCCGGCGACGACCGGATCACCTGCTCGAACTCGGGAATCCGGGTCCAATTGCAGTAGTCGTCGAAAAAGCGCCCGCCTTCGCCCTCCTTCAGGTTTTCGGCGGCATAGGGGCCGGGTTCGGCCATGTTGCGCTCGATGCCGGCACGGATCGTGTCGACATGGTCGGCGAACAAACCCTTGATCAGCACGACACCGTCGCGCTGGTAGGCATCGATGTGGTCCTGGGTGAGAAGCGGGTGCATCATCGGTCTCCTGCGTGTCGCGTGCACAATAGGATTATTCAGAGTTAGTTTCTAATAATATATAGATATGATATTAATAGCTTGATGCTATATAACACCTTGCGCCAGTATGAGTATGTCGTTGCCGTCGCCGAGGCAGGAAGCCTCACGGACGCGGCCGCGATGCTGCACATCTCGCAGCCGTCCCTGTCTGTTGCGATCACGCGGGTCGAGCAGCAACTCGGGCGGGCGATCTTCGTTCGGCGCAAGGGAGCAGCTATCGAGATCACGCCGTTTGGACATCGCCTGGTCGAACAGGCCCGCAATCTGCTCCGACTGGCGGCCGAGATCGAACGGGAGCCGGAGACGCCACCGCCGTTTGTCCTGGGATGCTTCGAGGACATCGCACCCTGGTACCTGGCGCCTGCGCTGGAAACGCTGAGGCAGTGGTTTCCCGCCATGACGGTGCGTGGCAGGGAGGGCCGGTTTGCCGATCTGGCGGCTGACCTTGCCGAGGGCAGAGCCGATATCGTGATCTCCTACGATGTCGGTTTCGACGGCAAATTCGAGCGTCGAAAGATCAGGACGGTCACGCCGGTGGCTTTTCTGCCGACGAAACACCCTCTGGCAAAGCGCCCCTCGGTCGAATTGGCGGAGCTAGCCGCCCATCCGATCATCCTGTCCACGGAGGCCTTGTCCGAAGGCTTTATGCGGGACCTGTTTAACAAGATGAAACTCTCGCCGACCGTCGCGCACAGGGCCACATCGCTCGAGCTGATGCGGTCCTTGGCCGCCCATGGCGCCGGTATCGGCATCAGCTACTCCCGCCCACCGGGTAACGTTGCCTATGATGGTAAGCCGCTGACAACAGTCCCTATCTCGACGCCGCAAGCGGCGGTCGAGATCCAGCTCTTATGGTCCGCGTTGCGCACCGTCGATTCGCAATTCGATCAGATCCTGAACACGCTAGACCTGTTGGGTTGAGCGGGAGTAGTTCGAGCCGTACCAGCTCTAGGAGCGGCTGAAACCGACGACTTCGAGGGTAAACTCCTCGACATAATCGACCACGGCGCTGACTGCCGCCGCGGCGGCCTCCTCGTCGCCTTCGGAAACGGCCTGGGCCACCTTCGCATGGGCGGTGGCCATGCGCATGAGATCGCCATATTGCTCCTGATGGATCACCCAGAAGCGCCGCGAAAGGCCCTTCACCGATGTCAGGGCCCTCGCAGCGAAGCGGTTGTCGGATGCCTTGATCAGCAGCTCGAAACACTCGGCGTCGAGCTCGGTCATCTGCTCCTGGCTGCGCTCGGCCGCCGCCTTGAGAAAGCGCTTGGCGAGGTTGCGCAGACGTTCCTTTTGCTGCGGCGTCGCCCGTTTGGCGGCAGAGCGGGCGACGAGGATCTCGACCGCCCGCCGCAGCTCCAGCGCCCTGAACTGTTCAGTGTGATCGATCGGGCAGACCTGCGCGCCGCGGCGCGGCACGATGGTCAGCAGACCTTCATCAGCCAGTCTCTGAATGGCCGACCGCACTGGCGCTCTCGTATGGCCGGACGCTTCAATGAGGTCCGTTTCCGAAACCCAGCGTCCCGGTGCGAGCTCACCGTTGACGATCATGCGTTCAAGATCACGAAAGGCTTCGTCTTTCATCTGCCGGACCCCCTCGGGGAGGGGCGGGTTGCTGATTTTGCTTTGGGCTTGCTGCGGCACGGTCATCTCGATGCTGGAATCAATGCCGTTTCTTACCATGATCGCGTTTCCAGTTTGACATGTCATTTCATCTAATTAACATTTCTGTATTGACATGTCATTTAAAATGTCTGACATGTCAGAAATCGAGAAAAGGGGAAATGTCATGGGCAAACTAAAAACGCTGGCTCTGTCGGGCGCCATCGCGCTGACCACATCAACCGTTGCCATCGCGCAGGAAGTCGTAAAGGTGGCCGAGCCGAACTGGGCGAGCGGTCGCGCCATGGCAGGCCTGATCAAGGTTGTCATCGAGGACAAGCTCGGCGGCAAGGCAGAGCTCGTTCCAGGCACCAATGCGGTGATTTTCAAGGCGATGGATCGCGGCAAGGGCGAGATCGACGTTCATCCGGACGTATGGCTGCCGAACCAATCGAACTTCACCGACGAATATGTCGATGGCAATAAGACCGTCGCGCTAAGCGAGGGCAACTACGAGGGTTTCTCTGCCTTCTGCGCGCCGAAGGAGTTTGCCGCGAAGCACAACATTAAGAGCGTATTCGACCTTGCCACCCCGGAGGCCGCCAAGCTGATGGATCGCGACGGCGACGGCATGGGAGATATCTGGGTCGGCGCACCGGGATGGGCTTCGACCAAGATCAACTCCGTAAAGGTGCGCGATTACGGCATCAGCAACTTCTTCAAGCCGATCGAGGCCGAGGAAGAGGTGGCGACAGCGTCCATCTCGGATGCGCTGAACAAGAATGAGGGCTATGCGTTCTACTGCTATGCGCCCCATTACAACTGGTTCGTGTTCGACATGGTGCGCCTGGAGGAGCCGGAATACGATCCTGCCAAATACGACATGAAGCAGCCGGCGCAGGATCCGAACTGGTTCGAAAACTCCAAGGTCTCGACCGCCGACAAGGCGAAAACCATCCATGTCGGGTATTCGAAGTCGCTTGAGCAGCGCACGCCGGATGTGGCCGCGTTTCTTGCCAGGATCGACATGGACACCGATACGGTGAACAACTTCACCCACGAAATCGTGGTCAAGAAACGGTCCAGCGAGGACGTCGCTCGCGAGTGGATTGCCGCCAATTCCGACCGGGTCGATGGTTGGCTCGGGCTTAACTAGATAGCCCTCCCGGGAGGCGCCGGCCGCTTTTATTCCCGGCGGTCCGGCGCCAATCCATTTTCCTTACCGCCAACCCGACGGTTGACCGTGCTTCAAGGCGCGGCAAAGGAGGCCGTTTGACCATCCGCCAGCAGCCGCAGGAGAACGGTGACGCCGTCATCGACATTGCCGGAGTGTGGAAAATCTTCGGTGACCGCCAGCAGGAGGCCATGGAGGCGATCCGAAAGGACGGTCTCTCCAAAGCCGAAGTTCTGGAAAAGTTCAACTGCGTGGTTGGCGTGGCTGATGCGACGTTCAAGGTCCGCCGGAGCGAAATTTTCTGCATCATGGGTCTGTCGGGCAGCGGCAAGTCGACGTTGGTGCGTCACGTCAATCGGCTGCTGACGCCCACGGCCGGCAAGGTCAAGGTGAGTGGCCTCGACATCATGGCGCTGGACGAGCAGGAGCTTCTTCAGGTCCGCAACCAGAAGATCGCCATGGTCTTCCAGAATTTCGGGCTGCTGCCCCACCGCTCAGTCCGCGACAATGTTGCAATGCCGCTGGAGATCCGCGGATTGCCGCAAAATGCGCGCTGGCGGTCGGCCGAGGAAGCCCTGGCGCTGGTCGAACTTTCCGAATGGAAAGATAAGTTCGCGCACGAGCTGTCCGGCGGTATGCAGCAGCGCGTCGGCCTCGCCCGCGCCATTGCCGCGGATGCCGACGTCCTTTTGATGGACGAACCATTCAGCGCGCTCGATCCGCTGATCAGGCGGCAGTTGCAGGAAGAGTTCATGCGGCTTGCCAGCTCCATGCAGAAGACCACCCTGTTCATAACGCACGACCTGGAGGAAGCCGTTCGCATCGGCGACCGCATCGCCATCATGAAGGATGGCGTGATCGTTCAGACGGGAACGCCGGAAGAGATCATCATGAATCCGACCGACGACTATGTGATGGATTTCGTCGCCGGCATCTCCCGCATCAACCTGATCCGCGCTCATAGCCTGGCCCGGCCGTTGCCGGAATTCGAAGCTGAGCACGGTCGACTGCCGGCGGACGTTTTAACCGTCTCCGGCAACGACACGCTGCGGCAGATCATCGTCAAGTCGTCCGGCACCGAGGGCGCGATCCTCGTACGCGATGAGGACATCGGAACCACGGGTGTCATCACAAAGAACGACATCCTCAACGGGGTCATTCTGGGAACGGAGGACGCATGACCGTCATCACTGATCAGCCGGTTCCCGTCGACGATGGCGACATGTCCGAGGTCAAGCGGTTCGTGACCGTTGGCGAGACCTACTACGAAGAGCAGTTCAGGATCATCGGCGACAAGCGCGGCTTCGCCTTCACCTGGAACTGGGCTGCCTTTTTCCTCGGGTCGATCTGGTTCGGCATGCGCAGCCTGTGGTCCTACTTCCTGCCCTTAGTGGCCCTGGAGACCTTCGCCGTTGTGCAACTGGCCAGGGGCTTTTGGGGAGATCTCGGCGCGCCTATCCTTGCTCGCCTGCCAGGAATCGAGAACACGCTCAGTCAGCGCTATGAGCAATTGGCTGAAGCCAAACAGAATGCTCCGGACCGGGTGGCGACGTTCGAGAATGCTATCGCTTCGCTGGAGCGCGCTATCGACGGCATCAAGGCCGAGGCGGCCGCCGCCAACGCGACGGCCGTTCAGCTGATGCTGTTGGGCTTCGTCGGCCTGCTGGTGATCAAAGCCGTCCAGGCGGTGCTGGCGAATCCTGCCCTCCAGGCTCGCTACGCCCGCTGGCTGTCGGACCGCTCCATGGGCGCCGGTCTGAGCGCGCAGAAGATCGTCCTGGCCGCGGTCCTGACGGCGGTCACTTATATCACCTGTTCGCTCAAGTTCGGATTTCCGGAAACAGTCCCGGCGCTTGCGACCTTCCCGGCGGACCCGCAGGTTCAGGCCTCGGTTGCCGATGCCATCAAGGCGTGGATGGCCAATGCCGCGGTGAGTTCCGAATGGTTCTTCGATGCCCTGACGCTTGGCATCCGCAGCGTTCTGGATGCTCTGGAAACGATCTTTGTCGAAACCCCCTGGCCGGTGATGGGTGGTTTCATTCTTCTGCTCACCGGGCTGTCTGCCGGCTGGCGAGCGGCGATCTTCACGGCCGCCGGCCTGGCCTATCTCGGCTATCTTGGGTTCTGGGACAAGAGCATGAAGACCCTGGCGCTGCTGGGTACGGCGGCCTGCATTTCCATCACGCTGGGCATTCCGCTTGGAATCGCCTGTGCGCGCAGCCAACGGCTCTACTCAGTGGTTCGCCCGGTGCTCGATTTCATGCAAACCATGCCGGCCTTCGTCTACCTGATTCCGGTCATCGCGTTCTTTGGAACCGGGAAGCCGGCGGCGATCATTGCAACGATGATTTTTGGCGGTTCACCAGTGGTGCGCCTGACCGTTCTGGGGCTGCGCGGCGTTCCGGAAACCGTGCGCGAGGCCGCGATGGCCTTTGGCGGCAGCCGTCGTTATCTGTTGTGGAAGGTCGACATTCCGCTGGCCATGCCGTCGATCATGGCGGGGATCAACCAGACCATCCTGCTCAGTCTCGCCATGGTGGTAATCGCCTCGCTCATCGGCGCCAAGGGGCTCGGCGAGGATGTGCTCGAAGCTCTGCAATACGCTTCGGAGGGGCAGGGCATTCTGGCCGGACTGGCCATCCTGTGCTGCGCCATGATTTTGGACCGTATCATTCAGGGCAAGAGGAGATAAGCGCCGTGACCGTGACCGTGGCGATGTTCATCAAATACGAAAACGACAAGAAGGCCGCGATGCTCAAGAGCCCGAACGACCGGGCGGCCGTGTCGGAACGGGCGGTGGGCGCCATGGGCGGCAAGCTTTTGCACGCTTATGGCACCTGCGGTGAATACGATATGCTGTTCATTTACGAGATGCCTGACATGCCGTCGGTTGCCGCCAACATGATGCTGGCGGATGCCACCGGCATGTCGAAGCGCCACACCATTATTCCACTTTTTTCCAACGACGATTTTCTTGCCGCACAGGCAAAAGCGGGTCGCATGACCGACAGCTACGTCGCGGTCGCCGATGAATGACCGATATCCTGTTTCATGGCGGTCCGGTCGTCACCGTGGACGATTCCTGTCCGAACCCGGAGGCGGTGGTCGTCAGGGACGGCAGGATCCTGTTCGTGGGCCCGCTCGGCGAGGCCCGACGGCGATTGCGCGGCGATCCGGTCGATATCGATCTGGCCGGACGGGTGCTGCTGCCCGGCTTCATCGACGCCCATTCTCACCCGCTCTGGGCGGCCAAGACCCGTGGCGCACCGGTCGTCGACGTCCGGGCGTCGACGGTCCCGACCTATCGCGCCGTGCTGGCGAAAATTGAGCGGCGGGTCGCGGCTGCGCGGCCAGGGGAACATCTTCTTTTCTTCGGCTTGGACGCCCAGTTGCATGACGGATTCGTCGGGCCGAGCCGTTCCCAACTCGATGCGATTGCACCTCAGAACCCGCTCGGTGTGCAGACGTCCAACTGCCATGCGCTTTATCTGAATTCGGCCGGGTTCGATGCCTGCGGGATCGACGAAACGACGCCGACGCCGACCGGATCGATCATCGAGAGGGACGAAGCCGGCCGGCCGACCGGAAAAATCGCCGAGGCCGTGACTTGGCAGGCGCTGGAATCTTTCTACGAGGCCTGGGGCGACGACCGGCTCAACGACGAATTTCGCGTCATGGTCGACCAGTTCATCGAAAACGGCATCACGACCACGACCGAGCATCTCTATCTGCCCTTCTACAAGGCCTATTTTCAGAGTGCGCTGAGGTGTGGCTGGCCGCTGCCGCGAATTGCCGCTTATCAGCAGGCGGTGACCGCCGACATGCAGATCGAGCCGGTCAGTATCGGAGACGACCGCCTGTGGATGGCCGGTGTGAAGATCCATGCCGACGGCTCTCCCTTCATCGGTAATATCTGGCTGACGGAGCCTTATCTCGACAACGACGTTACCCGGCGACGCATGGGCCTTGAGGCCGGACATACGGGCGGCGTGAACTATCCGGCCGACTATTTCGAGAAGATGGTTCGCACCTATGTTGGCCAGGGCTGGCAGATGACCATCCACACCCAGGGAGACCGGACGATCGACATGGTGCTCGATCTTCTGGAGAAGGTGCTTGAAGAGGCACCGCGGCCGGATCACCGCTTTCGGCTGGAACACTGCGCGTTGATGCGGGAAGACCAGATCAATCGGGCCATTGAGCTGGGTGTGCTGTCGAGCTTCTTCATCAACCACATCACCCACTGGGGAGTCCCGATCGAAGATGTGCTGTTCGGCCCCGATCGGGCCGCCCACTATGTTCCGGCCGGGACCGCGGCGCGGCGGGGCATGCGGATCTCCCTGCACGCCGACACGCCGATGACCGACCCGTCATGCCTTGAGCTGATGCAGGCGGCGATGACGCGGCGGGCTGGTGACGGTCGCTGCGTCGGCGAAAGCGAATGCCTGGACCATGAGACCGCATTGCGTGCCGTCACCATCGACGCCGCTTTCCAGATCGGCAAGGAAGACGTGCTCGGATCGATCACGCCGGGCAAGCATGCCGATCTGGCGGTTCTCGACAAAAACCCGCTGACAACGACTGCCGACCGCCTTCGGGACATCCGGGTCGAGCAGACCTGGTTGGCGGGAGAACGGGTATGGATCAATGAAACCTGAGCGCATTGGGGTTCCGGTCGTGACCGTCGGCGGGTTTCTCGGCGCCGGCAAAACGACGCTGGTCAATCGGATGCTGGCCGAAGCTGGCGGTCGGCGCATCGTCGTCTTTGTGAACGATTTCGGCGCGGTCAACATCGACTACGATCTGATCGAGGCCGCTGATACGGACCGAATTTCGCTGAAGAACGGTTGCGTCTGCTGTACCCTCAGCGACGATCTGGTCGCCTCGGTCGTTGGATTCTGCCGGGACGACCCTCCCGACGCATTCGTCATCGAGGCCAGCGGCGTATCGGATCCGCGTGCCCTCGATCAGTCGATCCTCGCCTTGCAGTCGGCAGGCCACGTTCGCCTCAGCCATCGCCTTTATGTACTGGACGCCGATCGGTTCGGTGCGCTGGACTATGCCGATACGGAATTGCTGATCGACCATGCGGCGGCCTGCGACATGGTGCTGATCAACAAATCCGATCTGGTCGATGACCATCAAATTCTCAGGCTTGAGGCGGAACTGGAGCGGTCGACCAAAGACACGGCTTTTCACCGCACTGTGCGCTGCGACTTGGCGGTCGATACCCTGCTGGACAGTCCTCGGTCATCATGTTCGCCTCTTGACTTCGGCCGCGGTGGTTCGAGCAACAATCACGGCGAGCTCTTTCGCAGCTGGAGCAAGACCGTCGATGGCCCGGTCGGCCGGGTACAGTTCGAGCAGTTCCTGGCCGACATCTCTGGCGTTGCACTACGCGCCAAAGGCCGCATCGCATTTACCGACGAGCCCCGACGCGTCGTATCGTTTCACCTTGTCGGTCCGCGATTTTCGATCGACGATCCCAGTGATGTCGGCAACGGCGATTCTTGCCGTTTCGTCGTCATTGGCCGGAAGGAGCTGCTGGATGTCGATGCCCTGGAGACCGGATTTGCCCGCTGCCTGATGGTTGAATAAACCCTCCGGCGGTCAAACTGTCTCCGCTCAAACTCCAAACCAGCCGATGACGGCGCCCATGGCGACCAGCACCAGCAGCCAGTGCACGGCGTCGATAACCGTCAGGTCCCAGCCGAAGCCCTGGTAGCGGTGGTTGACGGCGAGCGTCGTGGCGATGAAGCCCAGCCAGATGAAGAAGCCGGTGACGACGCCGTTATAGGGTGTCACCTGACCGTCGCCGAGATGGCCGATGACTCCGGCCAGGAAAAACGCCATGATCAGTTCGCAGACGATCGAATTGATCAGTAGTCTGGGCGTGAATTTCGCTTCGTCGATGCGCGCCGCCTTCATCCACTGCTTGCCGATGGCGCCGTAATAGGCGCTGCCAATGATGAAGGCCGCGAGGGTGGCCAGTAAAATGGCCAGATAGCTGATACCGGCAAACGCCATGATTTTCTCCTCGTGATCGTTCAGGCTCTAGTGTGGTGGAATCTGAAGTTCGTTCAGAGCGTGCTGTACAACGTGACGAACTTCAGATTCAGGACATTAGTTGAATCGCAGGCTTGCTTCGCCAACCTCACCGAGGTCGGCGACAATCGAATCGCCCGCATTCGCGTGGTAGATCTCATCCGTCGTGATGCCAGTGGTGACATAGTCTCCGGCACGGATTGTCTTTCCGAATTCCGGCAGCGTGTTGGCCAACCAGGCGAGTGCCGACAAGGGATGTCCGAGAACCCGATCACTCGAGCCGACAAGGAGCGGCTCGCCATTGACGAGGAGCTGTGTTGACTGGGCACCAAGGTCGATTGAAGCGAAGTCCTCGATTGCGTTCCCGTGGATCCATGCGCCGTGAATGGCGTTGTCGGCGGCAAGCGATTGGGGCGTGACCCGATCGATACCGGCAAAATGGTGCTCGACCAGTTCGATCGCCGGAAGCGCTGCGGCCACGTGCTCGGCGATCGAGTGACGGTCATAGGGCACCCCGCTGGCCGGCGGTGTGCCGCTCATGCGAAAGGCGATTTCGCATTCGATAATCCGCACGGCGTAGTTCGAGGCGGGCAGCGTCACGCCGGATGGGTGAACGCGGCTGGAGACAAGTTGGCCGAAAACCGGGTGGGGAACGCCGAGCATGGTCTGGGCGGCCGGGTTGGTCAGCGCGATCTTGTAGCCGGCGCGGGCGCCGCCCCAGGATGCGATCAAACGATCGACCAGCGCATCCTGGGCGCGATAGGCGTTCGTCAGGTCCTGCGGCATCAGCTTGGCAGGCAGTTCTTCGACGGTACGCCCGGAGAGGCGAAGCCCGGCCAGATAATCCACGGTCGATTCGAGGTTCATGGCTGTTTTCTCTCGGCTTTCACAGCGACCGGACCATGAAGACGCTCTCGATGTCCTCTTGATAGGTGCCGAAGGGCGGGCAGTAATCGAAGCCGAGTTTTTCATAGAGCGTTCTGGCTGCAGCGGATGCGTCCCGGCTGCCGGTTTCCAGATAGAGCCTGGTCAGCCCATCCCGACGCGCCTGGTCAAGGATGCAATCAAGCAGCACTTTTCCGACACCCTTGCCCCTCAGGTCCTCGCGAACATGCATCGATTTCAACTCACCGGATTTTTCGTCCAGGGTCTTCAAACCGGCAATGCCCAGACACTGATCACCCTGCCAAGCGGCGAAGAGTTGGATCCCCTCCGCTTCATGCTGGTCTGCCCCGACGTGATGATTGCTCTCGGCGCTATAGTGGGCGTCGCCATAGGCCGTGTGCACCTCGATCAGGTGGGCCACCTGCGGCAGCGTGGGATCGGCCGCACGAATTTCCATTTCTTCAAACATATGACTCATCGATATCGAGGACCCGGGTTGTGGCTGAATGCAACCGGGTGCTTCAGACCGGTTTGCACCATAGCGGGATTGTGGAAAACAGGAAATGCGTCGGCAGCTTGTTGGCAACTTAGGGCAGCAGCGCGTCGACGTGCGCGTATTGCGGGCAGAAGATCGTCTCAATTTGCTAGCGATTCATCTCATTCGGAACCGGCACCGCTGGTTGCTGAAAGCCGGAACCTACTAAGGTCCCACCGCGTGCGTGCCGGTGCGCTGAAGAAACAGGCAGGCTTGGGCTATGACGATCCTGGCAATCGATGTGCGACAGGCGGAACCGGATGATGCCCAGGCTATTTCCGAAGCGCATCGCGTCGCCTGGCAGCACGCCTTTGCAGGATTGATTCCCCATCGCGAACTGATGTCGATGATCGAGCGCCGCGGAGACAGGTGGTGGCTGCACGCTATCCAAGGCTCCTCCATCATTCTGGTGCTGGAAGTCGACGGCAGCATCGCCGGTTACGCCACGATGGGACACAATCGGACCCGTTCCCTGCCGCTCGAAGGCGAGATCTATGAGCTCTACCTTCGACCTGAGTATCAGGGCGTCGGTCTGGGGTCGCGGCTGTTTCGCGACGCCAAGCAGGTGCTCGCTTCGAAGGGATGCAAGGGCTTGATCGTCTGGACTCTTGCAGAAAACAATGGAGCGGTAAGCTTCTGTTCGGCCCTTGGCGGCAGGGAAATTGCCGCTGGCACCGAGAACTTTGAACTCCGACGCTTGAAAAAGGTTGCCTACGCCTGGTCTTGAGGTCTGAAAAGCCTTGGCATCCACCACTGGCCTTGAATGGCCCATTGGGTCATCGGTACGGTTGATTTGCATTGCGCGACACCAGGTGGTGTCGGTCAGTCGGCGATCACTCCATAACGCCAAACTGTCGTCTTCTTGATCTCCGAGTCTTCCAGATCGCGCGTAACCGGCACCTGGTAGGTCGCAACTTCCGTCAGCCTTTCATGCGGACAATAGGAGCGGCCAGGGTCGCCGATCAGGACCACCGCGCCGCGCGTCGTCAGCCGGTCGAACCATGGAATGAGCAGCCTGCCGAGATCCTGATCGTAGAAGACGTCACCGGCGAGCACCACCTGCCAGCCATCGTCCTGGCCGATGAGATCGTCGCAGCGGAGCGCGAAGTGCACATCATTGGCGTCGGCATTGAGGGCCGCGGCCATGGCAGCGAAACGATCGATATCACAGGCGCTGACGCTTTCTGCACCCGCGCGCTTGGCGGCGATCGCGACGAGGCCGGAGCCGGTGGCGAAATCCAGCACTGACAGGCCGCGAACTTCATCGGGATGATCGAGAATGTAACGGGCGAGACCCTGGCCGCCGGCCCAGGCGAACGCCCAATAGGGCGGCGGCAGGCCCATGCCTTGCAGTTCATCCTCGGTCTTCAGCCACAGCTCGTGCGCTTCCGTTGCCAGCCGCAAACGGATTTCCGGCACATGGGGCGGCCGGGCGAAATCGGTGTTGTCGATGATGAACTGGCGGGCGTCGCCGGTCACGAGCCAATTACCGCGGCGGGTCTTTGAGCCCGCCCATGCGGCACACTTCCAGATATTCCTCTTCCGTCACCGGCTGCACCGACAGACGGGTCAGGCGCACAAGCGCCATGTCGGCAAGCTTGGGATTGGACTTGCAGGCATCCCGCGTCACCGGATCTGGCATATCGCAGACGGCTTTGACGTCCACGCATTCCCAGCGATGGTCGTCGGTGGTCGAATCGGGATGGATCTCCTGGCAGACCTCGACGATGCCGACGATCTCCAGGCCGATATTGGAATGATAGAAGAAGCCCTTATCACCGAGCTTCATGGCGCGCATGTTGTTGCGCGCCTGGTAGTTGCGGATGCCGTCCCACTCAGCGCCGGCGTCGCCTTCGGCTTTCTGCTGCTCCCAGGACCAGGCGTCCGGCTCGGATTTGAACAACCAATAGGCCATGATGTCAGGACTCCGGTGGGTTGAAGACCCAACGGAAAGGTCGGATCTCGACGCTTTCAAACAGGCCTGCGGCCGTGAATGGGTCGTTGTTGGAAAGGTTTTGCGCCTCGTCGTGGTCTGCGGCCTCGACGATGATCAGGCTGCCGTGGGGCTCTTCATTCTCGTCGAGCAACGGCCCGGCCATCTTAAGAACGCCTTTGTCGCGCAGATCGCCCAGATAGGCCTGATGTGCCGGGCGGTTCTCGGTCCGCACGTGAAGATGACCGGGTTTGTCGTTGCATATCAGTGCATAAAGCATTGGTCTCACCTCGTTGCTACGCATCACTCCCGGGTAAGTGGGCGGTTCATCAAATTGTCGATTGCTTCTTCCACCGATATCGCCCCCTCCAGGATCCGCGCGACAGCCATCGTGATCGGTACATCTATGTCCTTTTCGCGGCTGAGTTGCGCGGCGATGGTAGCGGTAAAGGCGCCTTCCGACAACGGCGCACCCGGTGCCATCAGTTCGCTTGCCACAGTGCCCTGACCGAGCGCCAGGCCGAAGCGCAGGTTGCGCGACTGGTGGCTGGTCGCCGTCAGAACCAGATCGCCGAGGCCGGAGAGACCGGCCACCGTTTCCGGGCGCCCTCCGAAAGCGGCACTGAAGCGGCCGAGTTCCGCCAGACCCCGCGCAATCAGCGCCGCGCGGGCCGATTCGCCTAGGCCGCGGCCTTCGACGATGCCACAGGCGATGGCCAGCACGTTCTTCAGCGATCCGCCGATTTCGACGCCGGTGACATCGGTCGAGGCGTAGAGGCGAAAAGCGTTGCCGGAAAGCCGTGCGGCGATGCGCTCGGCGGCATCTTCGTCTACCGAAGCGAGCGTCATGGCCGTTGGCAGGCCGCGGACGATGTCGGCGGCGAAACCAGGCCCTGACAGCAGAGCGACGGTGCGGTCGCCCAGCTCCGCGTGTACGACATCGGCCAGGAACAGGCCGGTCGCCTGCTCGATGCCTTTGGCGCAGACCACCAGGTCTGCCTCGGGCGCGATCGCCTCGCGATAGGTGCGGACCGCCTCGCGCAAATGCTGCGCCGGCACCGCCAACAACACGGTGCGCACGCCGGCGAGGCAATGCCGATCGACCGTTGCCTGCAGCGGGTCCGGGAGCTTTGACTCCGGAAGTTTTTGCGCGTGCCGGCGGCTCTTTTGGATTTCCGCCATGGTGCCCGCATCCCGCCCGAGCAAGAACACCGGGTCGCCACGACGCGCGACGACGCTTGCCAGCGCCGTGCCGAATGCCCCTGCCCCGATGACGGCAATGTCGGTGCTCATGCCTTTGCACCCCGCCGTCCGTGACCGACTCTCGCTGCCGATTCGCTGTCGAGCGGCCAGCGTGACCGCGGTGATGCGTCCAGACCGTCCGCCGGCAGGCCGCAGGCCAGGCGCTCGGCGGCGGCCCAGGCGATCATCGCAGCGTTGTCGGTGCAAAGCTCCAGCGGCGGTGCGACAAGCGCGAAGCCGTTGCGATCGCAGAGATCCGACAAGCTTTTGCGTATCGACCGGTTGGCGGCAACACCACCGGCCACGACGAGCGTCCCCGACGTATTCGGGAATTCGCGGTTGAACTGCTGCAGGCTGCGACCGACGCGCTCGTCGAGTGTCGCAGCGATGGTCGCCTGAAACGAGGCGCAAAGATCATCGATGTCGGTGTCCGACAGCGGAGCGACGCCTTCGGCCGTCTGGCGAACGGCAGTCTTGAGGCCGGAAAAAGAAAAATCGAGTCGCTTATCTCCCTTGAGGGGTTGCGGCAGGGCGAAACGGTCGGCATCGCCTGTTTCCGCCCGCCGTTCGACAGCGGGACCACCGGGATAGGGCAGACCAAGCAACTTGGCGGTTTTGTCGAAGGCTTCGCCCAGCGCATCGTCGATGGTGGTGCCCCAACGGCGATAGTCGTCAACGCCCCGCACCAGGACGATCTGCGTGTGGCCGCCAGAGACCAGCAGCAGCAGATAGGGAAAAGCGAGGCCATCGGTGAGGCGGGCAGTCAGCGCATGGCCCTCCAGATGGTTGATGGCATAGAGAGGTTTTCCGGAAGCCGCTGACAGCGCCTTGCCGGTCATCAGCCCGACGATCAATCCGCCGATCAACCCCGGGCCTGACGTGGCGGCGATTGCATCAACGTCTTCGAGCCTAGCGTTGGCGTCAGTGAGTGCCGCGGCAATGAGCCCGTCGAGGGCTTCGACATGGGCGCGCGCGGCGATCTCAGGCACCACACCGCCATAGGCGGCATGCTCCTCGAGTTGGCTGAGAACCACATTGGACAGGATGGTCCCTCTGCCGTCCTCGGCCCGTTCGACCACCGCGGCCGCGGTTTCGTCGCAACTTGTTTCGATGCCCAGAATGCGAATGGTGCGCTCCACTGCCGCGACCTCATGGCAATTGCGGTCTGGCGTCATCACGTTTACCTGTGCTTCACGTAAAGATGGATTTTGGCGGATGCAAACAAAACCTTTTCGGATCGGCACACGCGGCAGCCCGCTTGCGCTCGCTCAGGCGCACGAGACGCGAGACCGGCTGATGGCCGCCCACGGGCTGCCGCAGGAGGATTTTGAAGTCGTTGTCATCTCCACCAAGGGCGACCGGGTCACTGACCGGCCACTTTCGGAAATCGGCGGCAAGGGCCTGTTCACTCTGGAAATCGAGCAGCAACTGGGCGACGGTGACATCGATTTCGCCGTGCATTCGTCGAAGGACATGCCGACCGTGCTGCCCGAACCGTTCTATCTGTCGGCATTCCTGCCGCGGGAGGACGTGCGTGACGCCTTTATCGGGCGTTCGGCCAAGACCATCGCCGCGCTGCCGGAGAATGCGGTTGTCGGCTCCTCCTCACTGCGCCGTCAGGCGTTGATCCGACGGCTGCGGCCTGACGTGATGGTCATCACCTTTCGCGGCAATGTGCAGACGCGGCTGCGGAAGATGGAGGAAGGGGAGGTCGACGGGACGCTGCTGGCCGCCGCGGGGCTCAAGCGTTTGGGCATCGCGGACGTCGCAACCGACATGATGGCACCGGAGACGTTTCTGCCAGCACCGGGTCAGGGTGCCATCTGCGTCGAAAGCCGGATCGGTGATGCGCGGACCGATGCTCTTCTCGAAGCGATCAACCATGGTGAAACCGCTGCTGAACTGGCCTGCGAGCGTGCCTTTCTCGCCGCTCTTGACGGATCCTGCCGGACCCCGATCGCCGGGCTGGCTCGTTTTGAGGGTGGCGGCCTGCGGTTCCGGGGCATGGTGCTTTCACCCGATGGACAATCTGCGCATGAGGTCGCCCGCGAGGGTCAACCTACCGACGCTGCCGAGCTGGGCCGATCGGCCGGGGAGGCCATCAGGATCGCGGCCGGATCACAATTCTTCGAAGATTGGAGTTGAGGCCATTGCGGGTGCTTGTGACGCGGCCGGAACCGGGTGCCGAAAAGACGGCTGATATGCTCCGTCGGACGGGTCACGAACCGGTGGTGATGCCGTTGTCACGCACCGTGGCGCTCACCGACAATGGTAAGGACCTGAATGGGACGGCAGCGGCCGCGGTCGCCGTGACCAGCGCCGCAGCGCTGCGTCATTGGACGTCTTGCGGCATCGATCCGGCGCGGCTTGCCCTGCCCTTCTATGCTGTCGGCGACGCGACAGGCGAGGCGGCTCGCAAGCTTGGCTTTCGGGATGTGCAGATCGGAGGTGGTACGGGTGCTGATCTCGCCGTGTCGATCATAAAAGCGGTCGCCGCCAATGATCTCCAGCCGTCGCAGCAACACCCGTTGCTTTATGCAGCCGGGCGGGTGCGCCATGGCGAGTTCGAGGCCGCGATAGTCGCGGCCGATTTGCCACTGAAGGTTGTCGAAATCTATGATACAGAAGAAATAAGCTATTCAACTGACTATGTTTTGCGACAATTTCTCCCGCATGAAAACGCCGCGGCCCTTTTTTATTCCCGCAACGCGGCCGCGTTGTTTTTCGCGACTTTTGACCATGCCGACACTGACAAGCGCTTGGAAAATTGGACGTTTTTGTGCATGAGCGAGCAGGTTGCGGAGGCCGTGCCACATCGATTCGAGATCCAAACCCACGTTGCCGGAGCGCCACGTGAAAAGGATCTGTTTGCCTTGCTCGACACCGTGTCGCAATCACGCTGAATTTTAAGCGTTAATCGTCTTTCATCCCAGTACACCGGACATTAGGGTCGCGGAAAGACCGCTCCCCGGTCCAATCCGCCAATTCACGAGGGCTTAATATGGCACAGGGCAACAAGCCACGTCACTCCCGATCGACCCGTAAACCGGTGACCATCGATCTTGAGCCGGAAGATGTCAAAGACGACGGGAAAGACTCTGATACGCAGGATGCCAAGGCGTCGGCGGAAGACAAGACAGCTGCGCCCGAAAAGACCCCGGCGGACAAAGCTGGGGACAAGCCGGGTGAGAAGGCAGACAAACCGGCAGCTGCCGCCAAGGCGGAACAGCCTGCCAAGACCGAAGCGAAGGACAAGGCAGACGCTTCAGCGAAACCTGCCGCCGGTAGCGTTCCCAAGGCCGGCGCAGCCAGCCAACCCGCCGGCAAGGCAGATGCCGAAAAACCGAAAGGCGAGGCGACCAAGAAACCTGACGCCGATGCAGCCGTCAAGGCAGCGCCAGCCGCACAACAGCAGCCGCAGAAATCCGGGTCGGGAATACGCACCTTCGGCGTCGGCGTCATCGCCGCAGTGGTTGCCGTCGCCATATTCGGCGGGCTGCAATATGCTGGTGTGTTGCAGGTGCCGGGCAACAATTCCGGCGGATCCGCGACGGATATCGTGGCAGCGGATGTGGAGGCGCTGAAACAGTCGGTTGCCTCACTTGAACAGACCGCCGGCAGTGCAGCCGGCGATGTGAGTTCGGCACTCGAAGGTCGTCTCTCGGCACTGGAGAGTTCGGTCTCCAACGCGGGCAGCGGAAGCGAAGATCGCCTGGCTGCCCTTGAAAGCAAAGTTGAATCGCTGGCGGCCCAAGGTGGGGGCAGCGCTGAAGCCTCTGCGACCAGCGATGCCGCGTTGAAGGATCTGAGCGATCGGATCGCAGCGCTGGAAAAATCCCTCTCCGACCAGCAATCGTCGCTGCAGGGCGTTGAAGGTTCTGTCTCCAGTCTCGGGCAGAAGATTGCCGGTGACGAACAAAGCCAGGATCAGACCATCAAGGCGATCGACGACCGGTTGGCAGCGATTGAAAAGACGCTTGAAGCTCCGCGCCAGGATATCAAGGTGGCTCAGGCTCTCGCTGCAGCAAGTCTGAAGGCGGCCATCGATCGCGGTGGCCCGTTCATGGCCGAGTTGGAGGCTTATGCCAGCGTCGACGGTGACAGCCCGGCCATTGCCCAGCTGCGCACCCTGGCGGCTTCTGGCGTGCCATCCCGGGCAACCCTGCTGTCGCGGTTTCCGAGCGTTGCCAATGCGATGATTGCGTCCGGCGACAGCGGATCGGAATCGGACGGCCTGTTCGACCATCTTCTGAGCAGCGCCACATCGCTGGTCCAGGTGCGACCGGTCGGCGAAGTGGCCGGCGACAGCGTCGAGGCGATTGTCGCACGCATGGAAACCCGGCTGAAGAACGGTGATCTGCAGGGCGCCCTCAACGAATGGAACACGCTGCCGCAGACCGCAAAGGACGCTTCGAAGAGTTACGTCAATGACCTGCAGGCGCGCATCGAGGCCGAGAAACTGATTTCCGGCTCGCTGACAGCCGCGCTGCCGGCGGCCGTGCGGTCGGGCACCGAACAGTCCGGGGGGAACAACTAAATGGTCCGTCTGCTTTTCTACGTCGCGCTCGTTCTGGTCCTCGGCTTCGGCTTCGCCTGGCTCGCCGACCGTCCGGGCGCTCTGGTGATCACCTGGCAGGGCCAGCAGATCGAAATGTCGCTGATGGTGGCCGTGTCGGCCGTCGTCACGCTGATCGCGATCATCATGTTCGGCTGGTGGCTGATCAAAAGCCTGCTAACGTCGCCGCAGGTGGTCACGCGCTATTTCCGCGCCCGAAAACGTGACCGTGGTTACCAGGCGCTGTCCACCGGCCTGATTGCCGCCGGCGCCGGTGATGCGGCAACCGCCCGCAAGATGACCCAGCGTACCTCCGGTCTGCTGAGTGCCGATCAGGAACCGCTGATCCATCTGCTGGATGCACAGACGGCGCTGATCGAAGGCAACAACGAGGCCGCACGGGCCAAATTCGAGGCGATGGTCGATGATCCGGAAACCCGCGAGTTGGGTCTGCGCGGACTTTACCTGGAAGCCCGACGGCTGGGCGCGACGGAGGCCGCGCAGCATTATGCCGAACAGGCGGCCGACCTCGCGCCCCATCTGCCCTGGGCGGCGGAAGCCGCATTGGGCTATCGATCCGCAGAAGGGGCCTGGGACGACGCCATCCGGCTTCTGGAAAAGCAGCGGGTTGCCCGGGTTCTCGACAAGGCCGAGGCCGACCGCAAGAAAGCGGTGCTGCTGACGGCCCGAGGCATGGACAAGCTGGAAAAGGGCGACATTGCCGGTGCCCGCGCGGACGCCGTAGAGGCCAATCGGTTGGCGCCCGACCTCGTGCCGGCGGGCGTTGCGGCTGCGCAAGCCCTGTTTCGCGAAAACAATCTGCGCAAGGGGTCGCGTCTTCTGGAGAAACTTTGGAAGACAGCGCCGCATCCCGATGTCGCCGAGACCTATGTGCGCGCCCGGCCGGGTGATTCCACCCTTGACCGGCTGAAGCGCGCGCAGAAGCTGCAAAGCATCAAGCGTAATCATGTCGAATCGGCCTACACGGTGGCCCGGGCAGCGCTTGATGCCCAGGAAATGAGCCTGGCCCGGGAAAATGCCGAAGCGGCAGCCCGGCTCGGGGCTCGCGAAGGCATCTACCTGCTGCTGGCCGATATCGAAGAGGCGGATACGGGCGATCAGGGGCGCGTGCGTCATTGGCTCGCCCAGGCGGTGCGGGCACCCAGGGATCCAGCCTGGACCGCGGACGGCTACGTATCCGAACATTGGGCGCCTGTGTCGCCGGTGTCAGGCCGGCTCGACGCCTTTGAGTGGAAAGTACCGGTCGAGCAGATTGCCGGACCGGTCGAAGACGGAGAAGCGATGCGCGCCAACGCTGAACAGGCGATCGAATCGCTTCCCCCGGTGGCGGCGGCAGTGCCGATCGTCGAGGCGGAGACGTCCATCGTGTTCGGTGACGGCAGCGTCGACGTGCAGGCGGAAGCCGACAGAACGGCTATGATCGAGGAAAAGGCAGTCGAAGCTGAACCGGAAGAACCGGCCGCGCCCGAACCCGAGCCCGCTCCTGAACCGGAGCCCGCGCCAGAGCCGGAGCCCGAACCAGAGCCAGAGCCAGAGCCTGAACCGGAACCCGAACCCGAACCGACGCCGGAGCCCTTGCAGAAATCGGAAACCGAGCAGGACCCCGAAGCAACGATACCTGAACCGGCCGACGGTGCGGATTCGGAAAGCAAAGACCAACCGGCGATCGCCTCCGAGGAACCCGTCGAACAGGCAGCGGCTCGAGACGGTGTGCACGTCGATGAAGCGGTGCGCGAAGCAGCGGCCAGTGGCGAGACCCATATCGTGACCGATGCGGTCGGCGAAGACAGCAAAAAACCGAAGGAGGCTGCTTTCGTTACCAAACCTCCTGACAACCCGGGGGTTCGGGAAACCGAGGCAGAGGAACAGCCGAAATCACGGTTTCGCTTGTTTTAGGTCAAAACCTGCCATATTTCGTTCTGTCGAAACCGGCCGGCATCGTGTTGGCCGGTTTGCACAGCGAAAGCAGCAGGATGTTCGAGCGTTTTCAAAAGTTCTTCCAGGGGCTGGGTGCCGAAGAAGAGAAGCCGGAATTCTCTCGCGATGATCCGCGCGTTTCGGCCGCTGCCCTGTTTTTCCATGTCGTCGACGCCGATGGCGTGGTCGAGCAGGCAGAGCGGGACAAAATCAAGGAACTCCTGGAAAAGAGCTATGGTCTGGACGGAGTGCAGCTGCAGAAACTGATCGCAGCCGGGCGCCAGGCAGAAGATGAGTCGATCGACTTCTACGCCTTCACCAGCGTTCTCAAGCGCCATCTCGATGCCGAACAGCGGGTGCAGTTCATCGAGCTGCTCTGGGAACTGGTCTACGCGGATGGCGTGCGCGAGGAACTGGAAGACAATGTGGTCTGGCGGGTTGCCGAACTGCTCGGTGTATCGGATCGTGACCGGGTGCTGATGCGACAGAGGGTTGCCGAGCGGGTCGGCGCCGGGGACGAGAACTGACCATGGCCGAAGGCGGCGACGCTGAAAAAATTCTCGTCGTTCTCCATCAGGAACGCTCTAGCCCAGGGCGGGTCGGACAGATGCTTGAACGGGCGGGGTTCGAATTGGACATACGCCGGCCGCCGCTTGGCGATCCGCTACCGGAGACGCTCGAAGAGCATGCCGGCGCGGTCGTGTTCGGCGGTCCCATGAGTGCCAACGATCCCGATGATTTCGTTCGCACCGAAATTGACTGGCATGCCGTGCCGTTGAAGGAAAACAAGCCCTATCTTGGCATCTGCCTTGGCGCCCAGATGCTGGTGCGCCATCTGGGCGGCACTGTCGAGGCGCATCCGGACGGGCTGACCGAAATCGGCTGGTTCCCGCTTGAATCGACGTCCGACGGTGATGATCTCATGCGATGGCCGTCGATGGTCTATCACTTTCACCGTGAAGGCTTCAGCTTGCCCAGCGGCGCCGAATTGCTGGCCACCGGCGAACACTATCCGAACCAGGCCTTCCGCTATGGCGAGCGGGCCTGGGGCATTCAGTTCCATGCCGAGCTGACACAGGTGATGATGCAACGCTGGGTCGTTCACGGCGCCTCGCGTTTCGATATGCCCGGCGCCCAGAAGGGGCACCACCATCTGCAGGGCCGGCTGATCTACGATGCCCATCTGCGCCAGTGGTTGACAGAATTCCTGGAGATCGTTTTCGGACGCAAGGTGCCGGATTGAGGTCAGGTTGACCTTGGATTTGAACCGCATTTTTGGGGACAGTTTACTTAATTTCCAAATTTTCTGTTTAAATTCAGTAGTTTGATGCGAATTAAGTAAACTGTTCCCAAAAATTTGGCATTTCGGCTCTTTCTCCGCGTCAGCGCTCGACCCGGTCGATCCGCTGGATGCGGCGCAAGGCGGGGAACCAGGCAGCCCACAGCGCAGCGACACCGATGGCACCGAAGCCGCCGATGACAACGGCCGGGACGGCACCGATCAGGGCCGCCATGGAGCCGGCGCGAAACTCGCCAAGTTCGTTTGAAGCCCCGATGAACACCATGTTGACAGCGTTGACCCGGCCGCGCAGTTCGTCCGGGGTCCAAAGCTGTACCAGCGTCTGGCGCACATAGACGGAAATCATGTCGGTAGCGCCCATGACAATGAGTGCGGCGATCGAAAGCCACGCGACCGTCGACCAGCCGAAGACGACGATCGAAACGCCGAACAGCGCGACCGAGATGAACATGATCCGTCCCGCGTTGCGGCTGATCGGATGGGCGGCAAGATAGGTCGCCATAGCCACGGCGCCGATACCGGGGGCCGAGCGCAGGAGGCCCAGACCCCAGGGACCAAGATCGAGCACGTCGCGAGCAAAGACCGGCATCAGGGCGATGGCGCCGCCGAGCAGCACGGCGAATAGGTCGAGTGAAATGGCGCCGAGCACGATCTTTTCGCGCCAGATGAAACGGAAGCCGGCCGAAAGGGTTTCCCAGTCCTGCTGGTGCACGCCGCGTTTCTGTTCGGGCCTGCGGATGATGAAGACCAGCACAGCCGACACTGCGAAAAGCACGACCGCGGTCCAGTAGGGCACCGAAGCGCCAAGGCCGTAGAGCAAGCCGCCGGCGACCGGTCCAACGATGGTTGCCGTCTGCCACGACATCGAATTCCAGGCGACGGCGTTGGCAAGGTCCTCCTCGGGCACGAGATTGGGAGCCAGCGATGTCGCGGCCGGATTGAAAAATGCCCGGGCGGTGCCGAGAACAACCAGCACGGCGAAGACAGGGATCGGAGATGTCAGACCGCGTACCGTCAGAATGACCAATACGGCGGCAACGAAGAGACTGACGATCTCGCACACACCCATGATCAACCGGCGACCAAAGCGATCCGACGCCGCGCCAGTCACCAGGATGAGCAGCAATGCAGGCAGGAACTGCACGAGGCCGATGATGCCGAGATCGAACGGGTTGCGGGTCAGGTCGTAGATCTGCCAACCGACGGCCACAGCGATGATCTGCATGCCGAAGGTCGAAAAGAACTTGGAGAACCAGTAGAAGCCGAATGACGGGTGGCGGAACGCGGCGAACCGGTCAGCGTCGGTTGTGTCGCTAGCCGTCATGACAGGGAATGGTGTGAAGGGTCATGATACCCTTATAGCCGCTCATGCGGATTTGCACAGGCAGTTAATTCCTGCGGGGCCGCCCCATCTTGCCGTCAGGCGGCGCAATGGCTACATGTCGGTCAATAAAGAACGGAGTCCTCGATGTTTGCCTTGTTCCAGACTGTCGACCTGGCCCTCAACCTGTACACCTGGATCATCATCGCGTCAGCGGTGTTTTCCTGGCTCTATGCGTTCAATGTGGTCAATCCCGGCAATCAGTTTGTCGGCATGATCGGCGAGTTTCTCTACAAAGCCACGGAACCTGCGCTGAGACCGATTCGCAGGATTCTTCCGGATCTTGGTGGGCTGGATATATCCCCGATCATATTGATTTTGCTTATCTATTTCATCCGTCTGTTTCTCGGTAATACGATTTGGCCGATGGTTGCGTGACATAGTGAAGTGAACCGCCGGCGTGGTTGACCGGACCGGTGACGGCTGGTTGGCGGAAACGAAGGACGGATATCGAGTTCATATCCGGCTGACGCCCAATTCTTCACGTGATGATTTCGATGGCGCGACCACCGGCGATGACGGGCGTTCTCATCTCAAGGCGAGAGTGCGGGCGGTGCCGGAAACCGGCAAGGCCAACCGGGCGCTGGTTGCGCTGATCGCCAAGCGATGCCGCGTGCCAAAAAGCCGCATTCGGTTTGTCTCCGGTGAGACCAGCCGTCTCAAGACCCTGGCAATCGACGGACGGGATGCAGAACTGAAGCAGCGGCTTCTTAACCTGGCCTAAAGAGCGTCTCCCGGCGACAACTGCGCCCGCAGGAAGGCAACATTGGTCACAAGGCCGGGCAGCAGCCACTGAAACAGCCTGACGACAGACAGGACTTCTTCAACGTCCGCGTCGGTACGCGCCGCATCGGTCAGGCGTTCCGGGGTCAGGTCGCGCGGGTTCGGTAAGGCGATTGCCAGCGAAATTGCCTTCTCGTGGATGCGGGTTACCACGTGTTCATAGTCGTGGCGTTGGACGGCCGGCTTCAGGTCCTGCCAAGCCATGGCAAAGTAGCTGGGCCAGCGGGCGAAGGCGCGGTAGTCGGTGTTGACGAAAGGCAGGCCCAGCGCGGCGCGTATGTCGGCATAGACGCCAACAATCGTCGGATCGGCGTGGTGCGGTTCGATCAGGGCGGGCCTCTGGGCGGTCGGTGCGCGATCCACAGGCGAAGCTCCGGCTTCGCCACCTGTCCAGACGGATCCCTCCAGCAGCAGGCGAGCCAGCGTCGCCATCAGCAGGTAAGGCACGTTGCCTGCGGAAAAGACCTCGTTGCATTCGAAGATTTCCGCCTGTTCCCGCTCACTGTAGCCGATGGCTTCCAAACGCTGAGCGATTGGCGGCGGGTGCAGCGTTGAAGCTTCGGATTCCGCCGCAAAACGCAAATCTCGACACGCACTGACAAAGGCTTCGGAGGCGACAACGGGTTCCATCGCCGACCAGAGGCGATTGTAGAATTGCGGGTAGTGGGCGAAGGCCATGGCAACCACGCCCATCCAGGGCACGCCCAGGCCCCGTTTGGTCCGTTCATAGACCTCGGCCAGTGGCCCGGACGCGGCATATTCGGGGACCGGATGGATTACCGGGATGGGATCCGGCTTGAGGCGCGGCAAAGCCTTAGCCATCGACTGTGTCCAATCCCTGGGGCAGATCCTCGCTCCACTTTCTGAGCTCGTCGAGAAAACCGAGCGCGGTGGCGCCGAAACGGGTGATTTCGTAGTGCACCGAAACCGGTGACGTATCCACCACCTCGCGCCGGACAAGACCCTGCCGTTCGAGCTGGCGCAGCCGCTCGGCGATCATTTTCTTGCTGGCGCCGCCGACCATTCTGGCCAGGTCGTTGAAACGCACCGGTCCATCTTTGAGATGCCAAAGGATCGAGCCTGTCCACTTGCCGCCGATAATGCGCATTCCGCGCTCGATCGCGCAGGGCTCCAGGCAGGCGTCCTGAACATGCCTCCTGCCGCGATCATCCTGTTCCACGCGTGCCCGCATCCGGTATCTCCAGTAGGTTACAAAAAGTATACTGGTTGATTTTTGTTCTCTGCATACGCAATTTCACCTCCGAACCGCCGCAAGTCAACCGGAGCCGGTTGCCGATGACTCAACGACAGAGGTGAAAGATGCCGCAGCCCGATATCGTTCTCTACACCGCCAACACCATGAACGGCTGGAAGCCGCTCATCTTCCTGCACGAGGCCGAGATCCCGTACGAGATGGTCCCGATCAGCTTTGCGCGCAAGGAACAGAAGGCGCCCGACTATCTCGAAATCAATCCGAACGGCCGGATCCCGACCATCGTCGATCGCGGAAACGATGATTTTGCCGTGTTCGAATCAGGCGCGATCCTCTGGTATCTGGCGGAGAAATACGGACGGTTCCTCAGCGACGACCCGAAGGAGCGGTCGCAGACGCTGCAATGGCTGATGTTCCAGATGGGTGGCATCGGGCCGATGATGGGCCAGGCCATGTACTTTCAGCGCATCGCCAAGCCAAACGGCGACGAGGTGCCCTACGCCATCGACCGCTATGTCAACGAAAGCCGACGGCTCCTGGAAGTGCTGGACAAGCGCCTCGACGGCCGCGACTGGCTTGTCGGTGACGCCATGTCGATTGCCGATATCGCCACCTATCCGTGGGCTCGGTCCTATCCCTGGGCGACAGTTGGCGTCGAAGGACTGGACAACCTTCAGGCCTGGTTCGACCGCTTAGACGCGATGCCACGGGTACAGGAGGCGTTGCAGCTTCCCGAGCCACGGCCATCGGCGTTTGGTCAGGGTGACATGGCGGATGCCGCCAGACGCAATGCCCAGAACTTCAAGGACTGAGTGAAGATCGACTGGCATGTGATGAAGGAGCGGCTATTCTGCGGTCGGCTAGACAGGAGGGGTTGAGATAGTGAGCAAGGCGCAGGTTATCCACCAGCTGGGACCGCCTGACGTGATGCAATGGCAGGACTGGCCGGTCCCTGATCCCGCACCGGGCGAAGTTCGCCTGCGGCATACGGCCATCGGCGTGAATTTTGCCGATACCTATCATCGTGGCGGCATTTCCCATCCGTGGCCGGTGCCGAACCCTCCGGTGGTCATCGGTTTCGAGGGGGTTGGCATTGTCGAAGGCGTTGGTGACGGCGTCGGCGATTTCAGTGTCGGCGACCGGGTGGCTTACGGCATTCCCCCGCTTGGCAGCTATTGTGAGATCCGCAATTACCCGGCCGACACGCTTCTGCATCTGCCCGACGGACTGGACGATCGCACGGTGGCAGCCTTGCTGATGAAGGGCATGACCGCGCACTACCTGCTGCACCGGACCTACAAGGTGCAACCCGGCGATACGATCCTGGTCCACGCCGCGGCAGGCGGCATGGGCCTGATCCTGTGCCAATGGGCAAAAGCCCTTGGCGCCACGATCGTCGGCACAGTCTCGACGCCCCAAAAGGCGGACGTGGCGCGTGCCGCCGGCTGCGACCATCCGGTGGTTCGCAGCGAGCGCAATTTCGTTGATGTCGTGCGCGAGGTGACCGATGGCGAAGGCTGCGCCGTGGTCTACGAAGCGATCGGCAAGGACACCCTGCAACAGTCGCTGGACAGCCTCCGGCTCATGGGCGTCTGTGCTGCCTATGGTCACGTCTCAGGGCCGCCGGATCCCGTCGACATCATCCAGGATCTCGGCCGCCGCGGTTCGCTGTTCATCACCCGTCCGGCGATCATGCATTACGTTGCCAAACGGTCAGACCTGGAATGGACGGCCCGCGACCTTTTCAAGGCCATCGGCGATGGTATTCTGGATGCCAATATCAATTACGAATATCCGCTGAAGGAGGCGGTCAGGGCGCATGAGGCAATCGAATCCGGCAAAACACTGGGCGCTACGGTGCTGATCCCGTGAATGATCTGGCAAAAATCAAGGCACTGACCTTCGATACGGGGGGCACGGTGCTTGACTGGCACTCCGGTTTTCGCGACGCGCTTGCGGCTGCCGGAGAGCGCCACGGTGTCGAGCGCAACTGGGCGGCGCTGACCAACGACCTGCGACGCCGGAGCATGCAGGCCATGCTCAATCTCGGTGAGGACGGTCCGCCGCAATACAATTTCGACAGTGCGCACCGGTTCTGCCTTGATGCGCTGCTTGCCGACGAGGGGCTTGATGCGTTCGATGAAGCGGACCGTCACGCGATCGCCTGGGACGCGCCGCATGGTTTTGCCGCCTGGCCCGACGTGCGGGACGGCCTGGAGCGCATGCGTTCGAAGCTTCCGTGTGTGTCCTTCACGCTGCTTTCCTACCGTCTCGTCATCGATAGCTCACGCCGCAATGGCCTGACCTGGGACGCTGTTCTGTCCTGCGAGGGGCTCGGTGTCTACAAGCTCCTTCCTGCAGCCTATCGAGGCGCCGCCGGAGCACTGCAACTGGAACCGGCGGAATGCCTGATGGTGGCCTGTCACGCCTTCGATCTGGACGCGGCCGCCGCCGTTGGCTTCAGGACGGCGCTGGTGCGCCGGCCGGCGGAATGGGGCGCTGACCAGGCGGATCGGCCAAACCTTCCGCCGGCGGGCACCTACGACATCGAGGTCGACAGTTTCATGGAGCTTGCCGATGCGATTGGTGCAGATTGACTGGACAACGCTGCCGGCATCTTCAAACTAATCGAGCAAAGTGACGATTTGCGATGCCAGTGTCGGGCTGGCCACCAGCGACCCGTGGCAGGGAACAAGCAATGTCGGGGTTTTCGTCTTCAACTGGGCTTTGACCCACGCGGAATAGGTTTTCTTGTCCCGAATTCCGTAAGTCGGGAAGGTACCCATCAGCTGGATTTGGTCGCTGACGATCCCGGTTTTCCCGGTAGGCCCCTTGAATGCATCGCACAGAACCCAAACGTGTTCGCCGGGATGCGTGTGTACAATCCAGACTTCACCGGTTTTCAGACCTTCCGGTTCGATGAGATTGCAGTCTTCCGGTAGCCGCGGTGTCAGAGCGCTGAGACCTGCAAATGACAGTCCGGTCTGTTTTTCAAGGCGCGGGCGCGCCCGCTCGGAACAGATCAACGATGCAACCGGAAAGGCTTGCGCATATTCCCCAAGGCCCTTGTGGTGGTAGTGGTTCGGAGCGAGCAGGACGGACACCTCCCCAAGCGCGGCAAGACTGTCACGCGCGGTCTCGTCCAGGCCAAGAACCGGGCTATAGAGGCAAAGAGATCCATCGATCAGCTTCAACGCGATACACCGCAGGCTGCCTTTTTGCGCCGACCAAAGGCCCGGTTGCTGCCCAACCGGTGTGAACTCGGAGAGTGCATTGCTCATTGAACGTCTGCCCTTGTGGTGAACCACCAGACGATCAACGCGGCGACGACCATCTCCAACCAGGCAAGAGGCAATGCCACGGCCAGCACACCGGGGGTGGCGAGGTTCATGTTGTAAAGCCCCAGCCACAAGATGACGAAGATCGCCAGCCATACTCCGGTGCCATAGGCGACGGCCCGCATCGGTGACGCGCCGAACAGCTTCATGGCCATCCAGGGCAGAAGCGTTGCCGCGACAACCAGGATCGTGTCCCAGACGCCCCAGACCAGAAACACCGGCACATTCATCGGCGCAATGTCCGACAGGCTCGGAAACGCCTCGCGCATCATGGGCATGACAAAAGCAAAATACCGGAACACTTCCGAAGCGTTGATCCATAGAAGGTTGGCCAGAAGCGCCAGCACGAAGGGTGACATTCGGCTGGCGGTCGGGGGATCTTGGGTAATCGTGCTCATCAATCTCTTTCTGAAATTAGGTTAAGAAAATTTCCGACCGCTTGGCGCAGCGTGTCGCCGTTGTCGACGCTTCGGGACAGTGTCCAAAGCCCGTTGGTGAAAATCACCATCACCTCGGCCAAAGCCGTCGCCTCGCTCTGGTCGAGTTCTGGTTTGCTCGACCGCAACGCCGCCGCGAAACCCTGTCGCAAGCGGTCGTTATGGCGCCGGACTTCCGTCATGACATCGGTATCGGCCGGGGCGACTTCGGTCGCCGAGTTGGCAACAAAGCATCCGGGGCCGGGCAAACCCACGGCCTCCCCGGCGGCGATTTGCATCTCGAAATAGGCCGCGACGCTCGACAGATCAGCCCCTGGCGCTTCAACCACCTGAAAGGCCGGCGTCACGATCAGTTGCTGATAGCGGCCGAAACAGGCAAGAAACAGCGCCTTCTTGCCGCCAAACGTCGCATAGATGCCGTGTCGGCTGACACCCGTCGCTTTGACCAGATCGTCCATGGACGACGCATGAAATCCGTGCGTCCAGAAGTGTTCCAAAGCGCGGTCGGCGAGCTCATCGGAAGTGAAGGATGTCGGTCGTGGCATGGCAATATCGTAGCAGAACGATCATTCTGAAACAAGACCAGCACTGCAACGCTTGTGCGAACGTTTCCCCTGGCCCTCGATTTGGGCGGCCGGTTGTCGTCGTTTGGAGTGTGATGGTCTGAACCGGCTAGTTTGCCCGCAAGTAGCTTGATGCCGGGACTTTCTTTTCGATCAGATCGTTGGCCTTCAGAAAATCCGCCAGACGTTCATAGCGTGCCGGGTCGAGTGTCGCGGGGCGCATGGCGAAGAAGGGTACTGTCGCCTCCCAGGCCTTCCGATTGAGCGTGTTGTCGAGATCGGCATTGTAGCGGATGAAGAGTTGCCAGCCGCGATCGGGGTTATCGGCAATCGATCGTGCGGCGCGTTCCACGGCGTCCAGGAACCGGCGGACAAGGTCCGGGTCGACCTTGTCGCGCTCGACGATATAGACGAGCTCGCTGTAGGGCGGGATTGCAGCTCCTTCGATGTCGAATAAGAGCGGCTTTCTACCGGCAAGCTCCACCTGAACCGGCTCAAAATTGCGATAGGCATCGGTCAGCGCATCGACCTGGCCCGACAGCAGCGCCTCGACCATGCCGAAACTCACATCGACCAGCGTGACATCGGAAATGGGAATGCCGTAGGCCGCGAGCCCCAGTTTCAGGAGATCGCGTTCGGCCCTTTCGCTGTCGGCATAGCCGATGCGTTTGCCGCGCAGGTCAGCGACGGAACGAACCGGTCCGCCATCAACCGCCAGAACCACGTTGAGCGGCACCGGGATCAGGGTGCCGACAATGGTTAGAGGAGAACCGCCCGCCACCTCGATCTGGGTGCGCACCTGGTCGGACATGCCGATGTCCGCACGGCCTTCGAGCACCATGGTGACATTGTCCATGGTATCGGTCGGCGTGACGATTTCGACCTCGAGACCGGCATCGGCGAAAAATCCGGCTTCCAGCGCCACGATCACCGGGCCGTGGTCCGGATTGACGAACCAGTCGACGCCGACACGCAGCTTGTCGGCCGCCTGGGCTGCTGAAGTCGTCAGAATGGCCGCCGCAAGCGCGGCAGCCCGAAAAGCACCGATGTTCATGATTGCCGCGCCTCCTGTTCAACACCGGTTGAACTCTAAGGCGTTTCCTGGCCAGTCGGCAACCGGAGCGATCAGGTCTTGCCGGCCCGCTCGATGGCGCTGACGATCATCTGCTTGGCGGCATCTGTTCCCTGCCAGTCGCCGATCTTCACCCATTTTCCGGGCTCGAGGTCCTTGTAGTGCTCGAAGAAATGCTCGATCTGCTGCAGGGTGATCTCCGGCAGATCCCAGACGTCGTCGACCTTTTCCCAGCGCTTCGTCAGGTGGGTGGACGGTACGGCGATGACCTTTTCGTCCTGGCCGGCATTGTCTTCCATGATCAGCACGCCGACCGGTCGCACATTGATGACGCAGCCCGGCACCAGCGGCCGGGTGTTGCAGACCAGCACGTCGATCGGGTCGCCGTCCTCGGACAGGGTGTGCGGCACGAAACCGTAATTGCCGGGATAGGTCATCGGTGTGTAGAGGAACCGATCGACCACCAGCGTGCCGGCGTCCTTGTCCATCTCGTATTTGATTGGCTGGCCGCCGACCGGTACTTCGATGATGACGTTTACATCGTCCGGCGGTTGGTTGCCGATGGAAATCGCGTCTATGCGCATGACGTTTCCTGTGGTTTTGTGAAGTGGCCGCGGAAATAGCCCTTATTTCGCTGCGGTGCAACATGTCTTTCGTATAGGGTACCAACCGCCGATCGGGCGATTTGGACGCCACGACAACGTCGAAGGATCCGCTGATGAAAGCCATTCGCGTCGCTCTTTTGTTCGCCCTGGCCCTTGCCGGCAGCAGCGCCCTTGCTGCCGAAAGCGTCTACACCAAGCTCGATTTCGACGCTTGCATTCCACTTGCCACAGACGAGCAGGGAGCATGGCTGCAGTGTCCGGGCGTCGGCGGCTACGGCGTGACGTTTCAGGAGGGCGACCTGCGTCAGGCGGTGCAGTTCGGACACGTCGCCAATGGTGACGTCTTCGAGAGTTTCGGCGTGTTCAACCGGATCAACGACACGATTGAGTGGCGGCTGGATGACAATGGTGTGCCGCGGGCGGCCATCCTGCGATGGTTCCTGGAAAATGCCGATCCGCAAACGGGCGCGGTATCAGCCCAGTCAACCGGCCAGGTGCTGGTCGTTTCGCGGGTGGGACAGCCGGGCGATGCCCAGTCCTGTGTCGTCGGTTATGTCGACGCCAAGGCGAACGACAATGCGAATGTGATGGCCCGGGTTGTGGCCGATGGACTGGCGGCCGGGTTCAACTGCGGTGCAGATGTGCCGAAGTTCCACGGAGACCGTGGTCCGCTGGCGACGGATCCGGTGCGGTCGATGCCTTGATTGTTTTGTGGAGGCTGCAATTTTGGGGACAGTTTACTTAATTCCGAACAGATTGGTTCTGGGCGATAAGCCTATGAAAGAATTAAGTAAACTGTCCGCAAAAATTCTGGCACGTCGGTTCCGCGTCTACGGAGAAGCCTGCTGTAATGTTGACTTAGCAGCTACCGCCTCAAGGCCAGACGAACGCGACTTTCTTCAGGCGCCGATTGTCGAAGTTTTCCGCGCCTTCGGCGATATCCATGCCGCCAAGGGCCGAATAGAAATTGATCGCCCGATCGTTCTCGGCGAGCGTCCAGACAACGAGCCCCTTGCAACCAAGGGAGGCCAGCAGTCGCTTGGCTTCGCGAAACAGCTGCGACCCCAGGCCGATGCCCTGATATTCGGGCCTCAGGTAAAGCTCGTAGATTTCACCTTCCTGCGGCAGGGAGCGGGCCCGGTTAAGGCCAAGCGTTGCGTAACCGGCAATGCTGCCGCCGACCTCCAATACCAGGATGCTGGTGGAGCCGCGGATGGCGCGCTGCCACCATTGATGGCTGCGGCGTTCGACCATGGCCATCAATGTGCGGTAAGGGATCAGCCCTGAATAGGCGTGCTGCCAGGCGGCACGATGCGCCTCGGAGATGGCCAGAGCATCATCCGGTTCGGCACGTCGTACGTCCACAGCCAGTGTCGTCATGACTGAATCCTACCCGTTCGACCACCGTCCGCGAAGCGGCCGATAGCCTCATTCGGTGCTGTACCCACAGGTAAAAATGCAACACCTGCGGGTGACAGATTAACGGATTGTTAACCCATCAGGCAAGGCTACAGCGACAGGGAAGGGTTCAACACCCGACAACGGGCTGTCAGGAAGCGAGTGCGGCGGTGCGGCTTTTCTCGAAGCGCTTGCGAACATGCGGGTCGAGGTAGAGCTTGCGCAGGCGGATCGATTGCGGCGTGACCTCGACCAATTCGTCGTCCTGGATCCACGACAGCGCCCGTTCCAGGGTCATGCGGATCGGCGGCGTCAGCTTGACGGCCTCATCCTTGCCGGCGGCGCGGATATTGGTGAGTTTCTTGCCCTTCAGAACGTTGACCTCGAGGTCGTTGTCGCGCGAGTGGATGCCGATGATCATGCCCTCATAGACCTTTTCGCCTGCGTCGATGATCATCGGGCCGCGGTCCTCGAGGTTGAACAGGGCATAGGCAACGGATTCACCGGCCTCATTCGCAAGCAGCACGCCATTGACCCGACCGCCAATGTCGCCGCGATAGGGCTGATAGTCATGGAACAGCCGGTTCATGACCGCGGTGCCGCGGGTGTCGGTCAGCAATTCCGACTGGTAGCCGATCAGGCCGCGCGTCGGCGCATGGAACACCAGGCGGACCCGATTGCCACCGGAGGGCCGCAACTCGACCATCTCGCCTTTGCGTTCCGACATTTTCTGCACGACGATGCCCGAATGCTCCTCGTCGACGTCGATGACCACTTCCTCGACCGGTTCGAGCAGGCTGCCGTCGTCGGCCGTTCGCATCACAACACGGGGACGCGAGACGGCCAGTTCAAAGCCTTCGCGGCGCATGGTCTCGATCAGCACGGCAAGTTGCAATTCGCCGCGGCCGGAGACGTAGAAGGAATCCTTGTCGTCCGCCTCCTCGATGCGCAGCGCAACGTTGCCCTCGGCTTCCTTGAACAGGCGATCGCGGATGACGCGGCTCGTCACCTTGGAGCCTTCCGTGCCGGCGAGCGGTGAATCGTTGACGATGAAGGACATGGTCACCGTCGGCGGATCGATCGGCTGCGCCATCAGCGGTTCCATGACCTCAGGCGCGCAGAACGTGTCGGCCACCGTGCCCTTGGTCAGGCCGGCAATGGCGACGATGTCGCCGGCACGGCCTTCCTCGATGGGCTGACGCTCGATGCCGCGGAAGGCCAGAATTTTTGAAACGCGGCCCTGTTCCAGCAGGGTGCCGTCGCGGTCGATCACCTTGATCGCCTGGTTCGGCTTGACGACGCCGGAATGAATGCGGCCGGTGATGATACGCCCGAGAAACGGGTTGGCTTCAAGAATGGTGCCGATCATTCGGAACGGGCCGTCGCCCGTCTTGGGTTCCGGTACGTGGCGCTGGATCAGGTCGAACAGCGGCGCCAGGCCCTGATCCTTCGGCCCTTCCGGCTTTTCGTTCATCCAGCCATCGCGGCCCGAACCGTAGAGGATCGGGAAATCGAGCTGCTCGTCATCGGCGTCCAGAGCGGCGAACAGGTCGAAGACCTCGTCGACGACGGCATCCGGCCGGGCATCTGGCCGGTCGATCTTGTTGACGGCGACGATCGGTTTGAGGCCGACCTTGAGCGCCTTGCCGACAACGAACTTGGTCTGCGGCATCGGCCCTTCGGCCGCGTCGACCAGCACAATGGCGCCATCGACCATGGAGAGGATGCGCTCCACCTCGCCGCCGAAATCGGCGTGGCCGGGCGTGTCGACGATGTTGATGCGCACATCGTTCCAGACCACGGATGTCGCCTTGGCCAGGATGGTGATGCCGCGCTCTTTCTCCAACTCGTTGGAATCCATGACGCGTTCGGCCACGCGCTGGTTTTCACGAAACGCGCCGGACTGCTTCAGGAGCTCGTCGACAAGCGTGGTTTTCCCATGGTCGACATGGGCGATGATCGCAATATTGCGAAGGGTCATTTCTTTTCTACCTGGAAACTGTCATGGCGCGCCCGCCCGGCGCCGCCTCTGTTCTGGCAGCGCTCATACAGGTTTTTGTGCAGTTGCGAAAGAGGGTGGCGGATATTGTCGAATCAGGGAATGCGCCGCGTCAGCAGGTTCGCGGCAAACTGCAGCAATGGTTTGCCGAGTTCATCGGTTGTCTTCAAGCTTATATGTGATCGTAGACGTCGGAAACATCGTAGTCGATTCCGACAGCACCAAGCGTAAAACTCTGGTCCCCCGTCACGTCGCTTATGACGGTTTTCAAGTGTTCCATGAGGATGTTTGGACCGTTTGCAAGAAGCGTCGAATCGTCCACCGGCGCACCATCGGAAATCACCAAAATGACCTTGTTTGGCTCGACTCTGGCGTTGAGCCGTTCAGCGGCCCATTGCAATGCCTCGCCATCAACGTTCTCCTTGAGCAGGCTGTCACGCAGCAGGTTCCGGATCGACCATGGCGCACCCGGCTCATCTGAGTCCGCGTCCCTGTATACGATATGCAGGAGATCACAGAGGCGGCCCGGGTTTTTGGGCTTTGACCCGTAACGCCAATCCTTGCGCGAGCTTCCTCCACGCCAGGATTTGGTCGTGAAGCCGAGAATTTCATACGGCAAGCCGAGACGGGCAAAAAAATCGGCCAATACCTGGACTGCGGAGCAGACGACAACTGCTTTCTGACCGCGAAGTGATCCTGAATGATCGACCAGAAGACAGGCGACGGTCTTTTTGGTCCATTCGCGACCAAATCGCTCCACCGTTCGGTCCAGCACGTTGACCGCTTCCAGGTTGGCCGTTCCCATCCAGCTGCTGGCTATCTGGTCGTACTTTTTCGTGTAGATCAGCCATTCGGCGCGATCGCCTGTGCCGATGATTTCGTCAATTTGAGAAGGCACGATTGTGCGATCGTGCTGCTTCGTGAAAATCTGATAGCTGTCTCGATCAGTCACCAGGTACGCCAGGGGCCGGCTGTTACGCCGCCAGCCCCTTTTTCTTCAGCATGGCCGAGGCGTCTGGCATCTTGCCGCGGAAGGCGATGTAGGTGTCTTCCGGATCGACGCTGTCGCCGGCCGAGTAGACGTGGCGCAGCAGCTTGGCCGCAGTTTCGGTGTCGAAGACATCGCCGGTTTCCTCGAAAGCTGCGAAGGCGTCGGCGTCGAGCACTTCCGACCACATGTAGGAATAGTAGCCGGCCGAATAGCCGTCGCCGGCGAAGACGTGGAGGAAGTGCGGCGTGCGGTGACGCATGACGATGGCTTCGGGCATGCCGAGTTCGCTGAGCTTGCAGCGCTCGAAGGCCAGCGGATCGGTGACCGCGCCGGCGGTGTGGAAGGCCATGTCGACCAGCGCCGAAGCGGTGAATTCAACAGCCGCGAAGCCGCCGTTGAAATTGCGTGCCGCCAACACCTTGTCGAGCAGTGACTGCGGGATCGGCTCGCCGGTGTCCACATGCACGGCATATTCGCGCAGCATTTCAGGAACGGTCAGCCAATGTTCGTAGAGCTGCGAAGGCAGTTCGACGAAGTCCCGGGCGACCGAGGTGCCGGAAACCGACGGATGGTCGACGTTTGACAATAGTCCGTGCAGGGCGTGGCCGAATTCGTGGAACAAAGTGCGCGCATCGTCGAGAGACAGCAGAGCCGGTTTGCCCTCCGGCGGCTTGGCGAAGTTCATGACGTTGTAGACGATCGGGATCTGCCCACCGTTCAGCCGATGCTGCTCCTGAAAACTGCTCATCCAGGCGCCCGACCGCTTCGACTGGCGGGCGAAATAGTCTCCGAAGAAAAGCCCGACCAGCCGGCCGCCGGCATCATGGATTTCAAAAACACGGGCGTCCGGGTGGTAGGCTTCGAGATCCGGTCGCTCGACGGCGCGCAGTCCGAACAGCCGGCCGGCGACGTCGAAACAGGCTTCGATAATCTTGTCGAGCTGCAGGTAGGGCTTCAATTCGGCTTCCGAGAAGTCGAACGTGCGGCCGCGCAGCTTTTCTGCATAGTGGCGCCAGTCCCAGGGAGCGACCGGATGGTTCTTGCCCTCCTCGGCGATCAGTTCAGCCAGTGCGTCTTCTTCCTTGCGAGCGCGCAGGAGTGCCCGGTCCCAGACCTTCATCAGCAATCCGTTCACCGCATCGGGCGTCTTCGCCATCGTGTTGTCGAGCTTGAAAGCAGCAAAACTGTCATATCCCAGCAAGGCGGCCTTTTCGGCGCGCAGCGTCAGGATCCGGGCAACCAGGTCGACATTGTCGGTGTCGCCGCCGCTTTCGCCGCGGGCAATCCAGGCTGAGAAGGCGTGTTCGCGCAGGTCCCGCCGTTCCGAAAAGGTGAGGAACGGCTCGATGATCGAGCGCGACAAGGTCACGGCATAGGGAGCATCGAGCTTGCGTTCGCGGGCCGCGGCGGCCATGGCATCGCGCAGGAAGTCCGGCAGGCCCTCGAGATCGGCAGCGTCGTTGAGCGCCAGGTGCCAATCAGCTTCGTCGGCCAGGACATTCTGGCTGAATTTGGCCCCAATACCGGCCAGTTCCTCGTTGACGGCAGCGAGGCGTGTCTGGTCGTCATCGCCAAGCTGGGCTCCGGCGCGCACAAAGCCCTTCCAGTGCTTTTCCAGCACCCGCTGCTTTTCCTGGTCGAGATCGAGCATTTCACGATCGCGCCAGATGGCGTCGACACGATCGAACAGCGCCCGGTTCATGGCGATGGCCGAAAAGTGGCGCGACATCTTCGGTGCTATGTCACGCTCCAGGGCGCGGATGGCATCGTTGCTGTCGGCCCCGGCGCGGTTCCAGAACAGAGCCGAGACCCGCGACAGGTCGCGCCCGGCGGTCTCCAGCGCCACGATCGTGTTGTCGAAATCAGGATCACGAGGATCGGCGGCAATGGCGTCGATCTCGCGATTGTGTCGCTCCAGCGCCGCCTCGAAGGCCGGCGCAAAGGCGTCGTCATCTATTTTGCCGAATTCCGGCAGGCCGTGATGCCCATTCCAGGAAAAAATCGGGTTTTCGACGGTTTCCATAGCAAGCCCCACACATCTCGCATACCTGCACGCGATGTAGGCAACACCCGGGTGCGCTGCAAGGGTCGATCATGGGATTTGCCAGGATCGAACGTAAAACGCCCGGCGCGAAGCCGGGCGTTTTCAATGCAATGACAGGCGCTAAAGCGACTACCTGTCGCGGGCCGCAAGCGTGCGCAGGCGCAGCGCGTTCAGCTTGATGAAGCCGGCGGCGTCTTTCTGATCGTAGGCGCCCTGGTCGTCCTCGAAGGTTACCAACTGGTCTGAATAGAGCGACTTGTCGGATTCGCGTCCGGTAACGATGACGTTGCCCTTGTAGAGCTTGAGACGCACCTTGCCCTCGACGTCGCGTTGGCTGAGGTCGATCGCCGCCTGCAGCATCTCGCGCTCTGGCGAGAACCAGAAGCCGTTATAGATGAGCTCGGCGTAGCGCGGCATAAGGTCGTCTTTCAGGTGGGCCGCACCGCGGTCGAGCGTGATCGATTCCATCGCCCGGTGGGCGGCGAGCAAGATGGTGCCGCCGGGCGTTTCATAGACGCCGCGCGATTTCATGCCGACGAAACGGTTTTCCACCAGGTCAAGTCGGCCGATGCCGTTATCGCGGCCCAAATCGTTGAGCTTGGCGAAAAGCGTCGCCGGGGACATCTTTTCGCCGTCGAGCGCAACGGCGTCGCCGTTTTCGAACTCGATCTCGATATTCGTCGCCTGGTCTGGCGCCTCTTCGGGAGAAACGGTGCGCTGGTAGACATAGGCCGGGGGCTCGTCCCAGGGATCCTCCAGCACCTTACCTTCCGACGAGGAATGCAGCATGTTGGCATCGACCGAAAAAGGCGCCTCGCCGCGCTTGTCCTTGGGGATCGGGATCTGGTGCTTTTCGGCGAATTCGATCAGGTCGGTGCGCGATTTCAGGCTCCAGTCGCGCCACGGAGCGATGATCTTGATGTCGGGGTTGAGGGCGTAGGCCGACAGCTCGAAGCGCACCTGGTCGTTGCCCTTGCCGGTGGCGCCGTGGGCGATGGCGTCGGCGCCGGTTTCGCGGGCGATCTCGATCAGGCGCTTGGAGATCAGCGGCCGGGCAATCGATGTACCGAGCAGGTAAACGCCCTCATAGACGGCGTTGGCGCGGAACATCGGAAAAACGAAGTCGGCAATGAATTCCTCTCGCAGGTCCTCGATATAGATCTCGCGGATACCCAGCATCTCGGCCTTGCGGCGGGCCGGCTCGAGCTCGTCGCCCTGCCCGAGGTCGGCAGTGAAGGTGACGACTTCGGCGTTCAGCTCGCTCTGCAGCCATTTGAGAATGATGGAAGTGTCCAGCCCGCCCGAATAGGCGAGCACGACTTTCTTGACGTCGCTCGGTGCGCTCATGGGGATGTCCGTTACGTTCTATGCGGGCGTGTTGCGCCCGGTTCTTGAAACCGGCGGCACTTTAGTCGGAAACGCGAGCGATACAAGGGTGGAGTCGGATTTCCGCCACGCCAAACCCGTCAGGCTGTTGCGGGGCGTTCGGGAAACCGTCAATTCCAGCTCTTGGCATTTTTCGTCTAACCAATTTCTACTTCTGATAGTGTCTGTGGGTGGCTTTGAGCCTTGGCGCTGTGGGTGCCTAACGGGCTTGGATATCAGCAAGGGAAGAAATCATGAAGCAGCACCCACATCTTGCTTGGATTATGGCAGCCTTGTTGCTGGCTTTCAGTGCGTCATCTGTTTTCTCGGATGACAAATCCAAATGTACCTTTTCCGACGATCCCTCATTCCATGAAGTCGAAGTCACAATTGATGACGAAGTAATATCTCGCGGCGATCTCATGGAAATCATCGACCCACTCTGGTGGTGTGGCATCATGCACGAGGGTCCGGTCGCGTATGATGAAAGTCTGGCGCAATTCTCCAAGCATCAGCAATTGGTGCATGCGATCCTCTGGCACGACGCTGAGGTGTTGAATGGCGGTCATCACCAGTTCTTTTCCAACTCGACTGGCATCGTGTGGGAAAATGCACTGGAAGGGCTCCAGAAGATAGGGATGTCAGAGGCCGCGGAAATCCTGAAAGACGCCTCCAATCTTTTCGGTGGAAGGCCCTCATTGGATCGAGCAGTCCGGAATCGGCAGCTTGAGCGTATCGATTACGATGCCCTCGACCAACTAGACGCTCGCTACTACAACTTGTACGGCTCCATTGACGAAAACCTATTGGACTACATTCATAAAAACAGACAGAAATTCTATTTCAATGGGATAGTCAGCAGACCGAAAGACTGGAACGACCGCATTCAACAACGCTGAATTTCCACGTACTCAGAATTTGGGTCGCTGACGCAGTCCGCCCGCGGCATCCCCGGCAATGGCAGCCAGCAGGATCGCGCCGCCGATCAGGGTCAACGGCCCGGCGGTTTCTCCGAGAGCCAGCCAGACCCAGAGCGGCGCAAGCAAGAGCTCCGTCATCGCTATCAAGGACAATTCGGCCGCCGGAACTGATTTGGAGCCTATCGTGAAGAGAACCAGCGCAAGACCCAACTGGAAGACGCCCATGCCGAGCGACAATATCGTGTCATGCAGCGACAGTTGGATGCCATCGCCGGTTGCAAAACAGATTGCGGCGGACAGACCGCAGCCGAACAGGCCGGCAAGCAGGACGCTGGGCAACATGTCGTTCAAGCGACCCCAGCGTAGGGCGACGATATAGCAGGCAGAACCGGCGGCACCGGACAGGGCCGCGAGATTGCCGATGGCATATCCGAGCGAAATGCCCTCGGACACCATTACGGCGACGCCGAAAAAGGCGCAGCAGATGGCAAACCAGGTGGTCGCGCGCACCCGCTCGCCCAGCACCATGTGGCCCAGGATCGCGGCCATGAAGGGTGCCGCCGCATAGAGAAACAGGGCGTTGGCAACAGACGATTTCTGAAGGGCGACGATCGAGCCGCTAAAGGCAATGGTCAGCCCGACTGCCGCGATGAGCGTGGCCCAGCTAATTGACCGGATAACCGGTGCGACTTGGCCGCGTTCGCGCCAGCCGATGACGAGCAGGAGAAACAGAACGACGCCAAGCGAGCGGTAAAACAGAACCTGCCAGGCCGTTGCCTCCTGCATGAGGCGAATGGCGATGCCGATGGTCGAAGCCACCACGCTGCTGGCGATGATAAACGCGACGCCTAGTCGATAGGCCGATGGGTCGGTAACGGCAGTCGTCGGATTGCTGTCCATGGAATGACGCTACAGGGCGGCCTGTCCGCCTGTCCATCGACAAAGCAAAACCGGCCGACACAAGGTCGACCGGTTCCTTTGGGAGGCTGCGTCCACGCTTACTCCGGTGGTGGGGCGCACTCGTCGGCGCCGCCGGGCTGCGAACTCATGCCGCCATTGCCGAGGTCGCACATGGATTTGAGGGCTTCGGCGCATTCCATGATGCCCACATTGCTGTTGCAAGTCAGATCGCTGTCGTCGACCTGTGCAGTGCCGCCACCCGTTTTGCCGGTCGTTTTGACATTGGCGATCGGGGCCGAGCCGCGCTTGACGATTTGGCTGGAGGCGGCCTGGGCCTGTGCCGACAGGGCGATCAGGACGCCGACAGCGGTCAGGATGCGGGTGAATGAAGTGGTGTTCATTTTTCTGTCCTCGCTTCGACGCTTACTTCTTCAGGCTGACGGATTTTGCTCCGCCCTTAAGGCCGCAATTCACGTTGAGCGGAACCCAGTTGGTGGAATGCTTGTGGCCCTTCAGCACGACCATGTACTTGCGCTTGGTCGTCTTCTCGAAGGTGTAGGTCTTGGCCCAGCGCTTGGCGTAGCCCTTGCCGGCCTTGCCGGTTTTGACGCTGGCCGCCTGCTTGGCGCCGTCGTGACGATAGAGCATGAAGTTGACCTTGCCCGGCTTGTTCGTATGGATCTCGGTCACCAGCCGCACCGGCTGACCGCATTTCGGACGGGCCGGGATGGTGTAGAGCTTCAGCTTCGAGACCTTGAGATCGGTCTTGGCGCGCTTCGGCGGCTTGGGCTGGCAGACAACCTTGATCGGCAGCTTGCCCTTGTAGCCGTGGACATCGGCCGAGTGGTAGGCCGACAAAACGGCGTCGATGTTCATGTCGCGAACGGCTTTCTTGGAGCCGCCGAAAACGTCACACAGTGCGCGGGCCTTGCCCTGCAGCGGCGACAGCATGGATTTGCCGACGTTGGCTGAAACCAGTTTTTCGTAGTTGCGGGTCTTGTAGCCCTCGGGCATCTTCCAGAGATACATGCCGGATTCGTGGACGAAGATGCCGGCTGAACTGAACTTGTTGCCGACCGTCTTGATCTTGATTTTGATCTTGATCGGGTAATTGGACGACTTGTTGGCCCACACCCATTTGCTGCCGTTGTGCTTCAATTCCATCGTCACGGGCTGATGGTAGCTGCCCTGAACGACATGGAATTTGATGTCCTTCATGACGGCATTGGCCGGGGTGGCCAGAAGCGGGGTTGTCAGGGCGAGTGCCGTAAGGGCTGCTTTGATACCTGGTTTGCTTGCGATGTTCATTTTTCTCTCCATTTGGACTACCCCACTGCGCGTCTTATGGACGAGCGCCAGTGAACCGGTACTGAAACGGCCGTTCAGACGGCATTCATCAATTTTGGAAGATCCCCGTGGCTGCCTCAGTTTGTTGGAGGTGAAGCTTCCATCCGGGCGCCACAGGTCATAATCTGGCTGGGGAATTCTTTGACTGTGACCCACTGACCTGCATTGGCAAAACCAACGAGGATGCGATGTCTCATTCCATATTGGCCAGAACAGTCGCGGCGGCCGGGCTGGCGATCTGCGGCTCAAGTCTGCTCTGTTCGAGCGCATTGGCCCAAACCGCCATTCATGTGACGAACGGGTCCGATTCCGGAGACGGATCCCTGCGAGCGGCGTTGGAAACCGCTGCCGGTGCGGCGCAGCCTCTGCCGATCCTGATCGTCACCGGCGACGATATCGAGATTGCGTCGACGCTGACCTATGCCGGACAGCATCCGCTGGTCATTCATGGCAACGGCCAGACGGTGAAGACCGAGGCAAATGTGACTCTTTTGACTGTCTCGGAAGGCGCCGACCTGATGGTGAGCAAGTTGGATTTCGCCGGTCCGGGCGGCTTCAGCATCCGCGAACGGGGCGATCTGTCGGGCGCCGGTGGCAAGGGGATCTTTGTCGATGTGCGGGACGACCAGACCGGCACCGTCAACCTGACGCTGAACAGCGTGTCGGTGTCCGGTGTCGCCTATCATGGCATTCATGTCTCCGATTGCGATCTCGCCGATGCCTGCGGCGGCGGCAGCGGTGGCGGCGGGGACGGCGCGCCTGCGTCGATCGATGTCCAACTCAACAATGTGGAGATCAGCAATGTCGGCAACGGTTCCTTCGACGCCGACGGCATCCGCGTCGACGAGCGCGGAGATGGCGACATAACATTCACCTCACGGGTGTCGGTGTTCAGCGATGTCGGCGCCGACGGGGTGGAACTGGACGAGGGCGATGCGGGCGACGTGATTGCCACGATCGTCGATAATGGGTTCATCGACAACGGCGAATATTGCGATCCCGATGTGCTGGCGCCGTTCCTGCCCGCCACAGCGGAAGGGGAATTCGAGGATGGCGAAAAGCCGCAGGGAGAAATTCCAGGCGGCATCGCGGATACGCCGGACGACCGGTGCTTCGAGCGCGACGTGGCCCTGTACGATTCCGGCTTCGTCAAGGAATTCGAGTTCGGCATCGATCTCGACGACGGCATCGACATTGATGAAGCAGGGCCCGGCGGGCTGCGGGTGACCATGCTCGACTCCGAAATCCTGCGCAACCATGACGAGGGTGTCGATCTGGACGAAGAAGACGCCGGCGATGCCTTCATCACCATCCTGCGCTCGACCGCCGAAGGCAACACGGATGACGGCTTTCGCACTTCGGAATCCGGGCCCGGAAACCTGACCGCCTCCGTCCACACGGTCACCGCCAAGGACAATGGGGGCAACGGTGTGCGCCTCGACGAGGCGGACGAGGGAACGATTTCGGTCGAGGCCATCGGCGTGACGACCGCCGACAATGACGACGGCGACGACACCGGCCTGCGGGTGACCAAACAGGGTTCGGGTGAGGGCACGCTGGTGGTGCGCGAGTCCGACCTTCAGGACGGCATCGATGCCCGAAATGTCATCGTGACGCGGGAATGATGCGATCCGAGGGTCTATTCGGCGGAAGGTCCTACGGCATGCCGTAGCCACAATCCCAATTCCATGTCGCGCAAGGTTGCTATATGGAAGCCGTCACAACCAGCGTCGATGGAGTATTGATGGACAAGGGACTGGATTTCGGTATTGCGCCGGAAATTCACGGCGATGCGTTTCACCGGTCGCTGTTCGAACTTGCGAAGCGGCCGGATCTGCATTCGTTTCTGGAGATCGGTTCGTCGAGCGGTGAGGGCAGCACGCAGGCGTTGGTTTCGGGGATCAGAACCCGCGATGACCGCAGCGACGTCCGCATGTTCTGCATGGAAATCAGCCGGGCTCGGTTCGAGGCGTTGCAGAACAACTACGCCGATGACGGGTTTGTCCACTGTTATAATGTGTCGTCGATCCCGGCGGCGGCCTTCCCCGGCGCTGCCGAAGTCGAGCGCTTTCACCAGGTTTCCGAACGCTATCGGTTTCGGCCGAAACGTCGTGCCAGGAAGCTGACCCAGACGCTCGGCTGGTTGCAGCGCGATCTCGACTATATCGCCGAATCCGGTGCCGATGGTGCCGGCATCAGGCTGATCAAGCAGGACCAGGGAATTGAGTTTTTCGACTTTGTCCTGATCGACGGGTCCGAGTTCACCGGCGAGCGTGATCTCTACGAGGTGATCGGAGCGAAGGTCATCGCGCTGGACGATATTCGCTCGTTCAAATGCTACAACGCGCATCGGATTTTGATGGCGGACATCAATTATCGTCTGCTGGAGAAGCGTCCGCACACCCGCAACGGCTTTTCTATATTCGAACGGGTGTTTTGAGGGCTTGCCATGTCTTTCATTCCCGACCTCACCGTGCTCATCGCCTTTGCGGCGGCGTCGCTCGTGGTCATCCTGACGCCGGGACCCGACATGACGCTGTTTGTCGGTCGGGCGCTGAGCGACGGCCGGGGAGCGGCGCTGGCCTGTGTCGCCGGCACATCGACCGGACTGCTGGTACACACCGTCCTGGTGGCGCTGGGTATTTCCGCGCTGATCGTCGCGTCACCCGCGGCATTTCTGGTGCTGAAGACAGGCGGTGCGCTTTATCTGCTGTGGCTGGCGCTAAGGGCCATTCGGGGCGGCGCCGTTTTCCAGATTGAGGGCGGGGAGACACGAGGCCGCTCGCCCTGGGCAAACTGGACGCAAGGAGCGGCGGTCAACCTGCTCAATCCCAAGATCATTATCTTCTTCATGACGTTCCTGCCGCAATTCGTGTCCGCCGACGATCCGCATGTCAGCGGCAAGCTTCTGTTCCTGGGGGTCTTTTTCACCGTGTTCGCCCTGCCGTTCCTGGTGGTCATGGTGTTGGCAGCGGAGCGCCTGGCCGGTTGGCTGCGCGGCAACAGGCGAGTGATGCGGACCATCGATTACGTGTTCGCCGCCGTGTTTTCCGTCTTTGCCGTTAGAATATTGCTGACCGAGGGGCGGTGAGTTTATGCGATCCTGCGGTCCAGGGGAGTCGTCGATGGTAAGCCGGGAGGCTGCAATTTCGGGACAGTTTACTTAATTCTATCCGGGCTGCTGACGTTGATCTGAACTGACGGGAATTAAGTAAACTGTCCCGAAATTCTGGCACGTCGTGCTGTATCAGCGATGATCACCGTGCACGCGTGCCTCCTCGCGAGCGCTGGGAAGCCAGTTGCCGGCGCCGCGGCCCGCGACCATCCAGTAGCAGATGCCGCCGATCATGCCGGCGGCGAGGCTCATGACGGTGAAATCCATCGGGGTTTGTTGATCCGAACCGATCACCAATGTTTCGATCAGCGGGGCAATGGCCGCGATGACACCGCCGGCCAGCGCATAGAATAGCCAATCGCGTCGTCTGGCGAACTCGGCATAAAGGATCACGACCATGGCGGGAACGAAGGCGACGTAGCCGGCGAGGCTGGCAAGAAGGATTGCACTGAGGAACATGATGCCGACATCGAATCCGGTATGCGCCAGTTCGCCGGCCTGCTCAGGGGTGATGAATTTGGTCAGCAGCGCCAGCGATACGCCGGCCGCAACGGCGCCGGCCGCAAAGCCGAGCGTGATCATCACCAAACGAATCAGGAACAGACCGAAGCGGTCCATATCAGGCCTCGCCGTGGCCGGCGATCATCATCGCTTCGAGGGCCAGGCGCTCGGATTTGCGCAACCGTTCCGACTCCGACTTCAGCTGGCCGCAGGCGGCGAGGATATCGCGGCCACGCGGCGTGCGGATCGGTGAGGCGTATCCGGCCTTGTTGACGAAGTCGGCAAACTGTTCGATCTGCTCCCAGTCGGAGCACTCATAGGCGCTGCCCGGCCACGGGTTGAACGGGATCAGATTGATTTTCGCCGGGATGCCCTTCAGCAGTTTCACCAGGTCACGGGCGTCTTCGAGCGAATCGTTGACGCCCTTGAGCATGACATATTCGAAGGTGATGCGGCGGGCATTGGAGAGGCCGGGATAATCGCGGCAGGCCTGCATCAGTTCGGCAATCGGATACTTCTTGTTGATCGGCACCAGTTCATCGCGCAGGTCGTCGCGCACGGCGTGCAACGAGATCGCCAGCATGACGCCGATTTCATCCCCGGTCCGGTAGATTTCCGGCACCACGCCGGAGGTCGACAGGGTGATGCGACGTTTCGACAGCGAGAGGCCTTCATTGTCGGAGGCAATCAACAGGGCCTTCTTGACCTCGTCGAAATTGTAGAGCGGTTCACCCATTCCCATCATCACGATGTTGGAGACCTTGCGGCCTTCCGACGGCACAATGGCGCCCTGAGGCGTGTCCCGGTCGGGAAAATCACCGAGCCGGTCGCGGGCAAGCAGCAATTGCGCCAGGATTTCGCCCGCTGTCAGGTTGCGGACGAGCTTCTGGGTGCCGGTATGGCAGAAAGAACAGGTCAGAGTGCAGCCGACCTGACTGGATATGCACAGGGTTCCGCGGCCGTCTTCGGGAATATAAACCGTTTCGATCTCGACCGGTTTGCCGGCGCCGCGCGGTGCGAAGCGCAGCAGCCATTTGCGCGTTCCGTCCTCGGAGATCTGTTCGTCGACGATTTCGGGCCGGGCAATGGTGTAGCGCTCGGCAAGGGTCGCACGCAGGTCCTTCGACACATTGAGCATGTCGGAAAAATCGGAGACGCCGCGCACATAAAGCCAATGCCAAAGCTGCTGCACCCGCATCTTCACCTGACGGTCACGTACGCCGGCCTGACGCAGCGCCTCGCCGAGTTCGGCGCGGTCCATACCGACCAGGGATGGCTTCGAACCGTCATCAACGGCCGGCAGGCGCGCGGCAAGCGCGTCGCGGGTGTGGGTGTCTTTCAGGTCGATGGACAGAGGCATCGGGCCAAAATCGCTTTGCTGTCAGAAACGGTGGACGGGCTGATGGGCTCATGGCCGCCCGTCTGGCGCGCTGCTGTATCATCAATCGGCCGGCGCGTCACCCCGGACGCCGGAACGCAAAAAGGCCGGCACAATGGCCGGCCTTTTTTGTATTGCCTTTACACCAGCCTATCTGCAGTTCTGAATTTCCTTCAGCGCAGCGGTCACGCCCGTCAGCGAATAGGTGTAGTTGGTGTTGGTGCCGCGGCGCGACGTCGCTTTGACCGACATCTGGGAGCCGGCACGCATGGCGCTGACCAGAGCGGGCTCTTCCGCCACGTTTTCCACCCACGCCGATTCACCCTTGGTGAACAGAACGAAATTCTTGCCGTCGATGGTCACGGTGACCTTGGAGTTCTCCTTGAGCGTATAGCCCATCATCGCTTGCGGCTCATAGGTCACGTTCTGACCAGGGCGCTGCGAAATCAGGAAGAAGATGTCGCCATGATTGACATTGCTTGGCTGCTTCTGGGTCGGCAGCGACAGGATGTAGCAGACCTTGCCCTTGGGGCTGTTGTAGGAATACGCGCCCCAGGCGTTGAACTGTTTAATCTGCGTCGGCGACTGCGCCGCCGCAATGCCAGCCATCGCCAATGTCAAAAAGGCTGCGGACACAAGCTTTTTCAAAACCATAATTGACCTACCGATTGTCTTCTTGGCCTTCACGGGAAGGCTTTGCCTTGATCATGCAGATTTGGCAACAATTTGACTCAATCTGCCCGATTTTCGGTTACCAAACCGTCAACGCGGCGCCCAAGACCGGCAAAAAAGACAGGATTTCCGGCACTCGACGCCTGGATACATGTTACGCACTGTAACAAAAAAGTTGGCTATTGAAGGGCCCTTTGTAAAGGCTTCCCGAATTTTTGATGCCTGTCAGTGCTCATCCAGGCAGAGCGAGTGGTCCGATAACGCCTCGATGATGCGGCAATCGGCGACCTGGCTGGCATCGCAGCAGGCTACGATGCGCTTCAGTTCCTTTTCCAGCTTGCGCAGTCGTTTGATGCGCTGGCGGACGCTCTCCAGATGCTCGCCGGCGATGGTGTGGGCACCGGCGCAGGGTTGCTGCGGATGTTCGCTCAATGCGGTCAATTCTCGGATCGCATCAATTCCCAGACCGAGGTCGCGGGCGTGACGAATGAAAGACAGCCGGCGCAAAGCATCGGTGGCGTAGCGCCGTTGATTGCCGGCTGAGCGCTCCGGTGGATCAATCAGACCCATCTGCTCATAGTAGCGGATGGTCGGCACCTTGACGCCGGTGCGGCGCGACAGTTCGCCGATGGACAGCATCGAAAAAATACCTCTTGAAGCTCTAGTCGCTAGAGAGATTAGGATTGCTCCGGATCGAACGCAAGGAGCGAGTCGCATGAGTGGCTGCTGTGGCCAGAACCGGAATTTCGACGGCGTGTCAGCGTCCTACAAGCGCCGCCTGTGGGCGGTGATTGCGATCAATGCCGGCATGTTCGGCGTCGAAATGGTGGCCGGGCACATGGCGCAGTCACAGGCGCTGCAGGCCGATGCGCTTGATTTCTTCGGTGATGCACTGACCTACGGCATTTCGCTGGCGGTGATCGGCAGCTCGATCGGCGTGCGCAGTGCGGCGGCGCTGGCCAAGGGGCTGAGCCTGCTGGCCATGGGGCTCTGGGTGTTCGGTTCGACCGTCTACCAGGTGTTCGTGGCGGGCGTGCCCGAGGCGCAGGTGATGGGCATCGTCGGCTTCATGGCGCTTGCCGCCAATCTCGCCAGTGTGGCTTTGCTGGTGCGCTACAAGGACGGCGACGCGAATGTGCGCTCGGTCTGGCTTTGTTCGCGCAACGACGCGATCGGCAATGTCGCCGTGATGGTGGCGGCGCTGGGTGTCTGGGGCACGGCAACCGGCTGGCCCGATCTGATCGTCGCCGCCATCATGGCCGGCCTCTTCCTGACATCGGCCTTCCAGATCATCACCCAAGCGATGGCGGAGCGGCGACTGCAGATGGCGTAGGTATTGCCGGAATCGGCAGCTTTACCGCTTGTCTGACCTCACGGATGGAACTTCAATCTTGTTTGCGATGAGGTCTGCCGAGCAGACAAGGCGCATACAAGTTGGTCGCCAAAAGAAACTTAAGATATTGAAATAAAAAGATAAAATAGACAGAAACCGGTTTGACTTGTCTTGAAACCTGTCTCTAGACTTTACCGGTGGGAGGCAAGGATGCTGTACGCGGACATCGCGCAAAAGATCAAGGGTGAGTTCGGTGACGGCAGGTTTTCGCCCGGCACCCTTATGCCCTCCGAGAACACGCTGGTCGAAGCTTTCTCAGTCAGCCGGTCTACGATTCGCAAAGCGCTGAAATCGCTCGAGGAAGAGGGTTTTCTGGAGCAGAAGCAAGGTCAGGGCACGTTTCTGAAACGCGGCCATCATCAGCGTAACGTCTCCAGTCGCATGGATTTCATCTCCTATGGCGAGCGTTCGGGCTTGCGGCCGTCGACGCGCCTTCTGTCGATTGAGGCGCGTGCCAAGAGCATTGCCGAAACGTCGCTGTTTGACGCATCGCCTTTGGATCGGGTCGTCGAGCTTCGGCGATTGCGGCTCATGCAGGGGGAGGCCTGTGTTTTGCAGACCTCCGTTTTGCCGTTCATTGAACTCGTAGACTACCAAAGGAAGCAATTCGAGGCTCGCTCGCTCTACAAGATCCTTGAAAAGGACTTTGGTATTCGGCTCGGCGCGGTCAAGGAAACACTCATCTGCGAGAACGCTTCGGATGAGGTCGCGGAACTCCTGAGGATCGAGTCGGGCTTTGCGGTTTTTGTGTCGCATCGCGTGGTGCGTTCAGAGCGGGGCGGAGTGGTCGAGATCTCCCGTAACCACATTCGGTCAGATCGCTATTGTTTCGTTCAGGACACTCACGTGCACGAGGCACGCAAATGACGCGTGTGCTGGCTTATGACCTGGGCGGTAGCAGTTTGCGTGTGGCGATCGTCTCAGTCGAACAAGGCCTGCTGTCCAGCGTTCGAATTCCAATGCGCATCCCCAAAGGACGCAATGGCGAATACGAGGTCGATCCGGCTGAATGGTGGAATGCGCTTCTTCACGGGTGTCGGGCGCTGCAGGACAAGGGGTCAGATTTGGCAAGTGTCGAGGCGATTGCCGGCTGCGGGTTCACCCGCACACAGGTTTGTCTCGATCAGAGCGGTCAAGTAGCCCACCCGGCAATTACCTTCCAGGACGCCCGTGGGACACGTGCGCTTGCGGATTATCTGGCCAGGGCGGCGCCGGATCTGAGCGCCAGATACGATGAACTCAGCCCGTTTCATCCTGTCGCGCGGCTGCTTTGGTTGCGAACTCGCAAACCGAAGGTTTGGTCGTCTATCCACCATGTGCTTGAGCCCAAGGACTACATCAATTTTCGCCTGACCGGGCAGATCACCTCGGACCAAATATCCCAGAATGCCTTTCGTTCATTTTTTGCTGCTCTTTCCGGGGATAGCCAGTCGAGCAAGGCCCTTGGATTTGATGACAGCGTGTTGCCTGAGGCCGTCAGTCCTTTTGATGACATCGGGAGGGTTCGGACAAACCTGCCCGATCTTCCGGCGTTGTCCGGCAAACCCGTCTTCTGTGGATCTACCGACACCTGGACCAGCGTTCTGGGCAGTGGCGCTCTGACCCCGGGCGTGGCCTATTGCATCTCGGGAACGAGCGATGTCTCGGGGATCCTGACGTCACAGCGTCATCAGGCTGAGGGTCTGCTGACGGTTCGCTGGGGCCCAGATCTTTGGCAGCTTGGCGGACCAAGCCAGGGGGCGGCGACGCGCCTGGATTGGGCGGTTGCGCGGTTCGCACCGGATGAGGACGTCGTTTCGGCGTTGAAATCCAGCCTGCCCGGTTCCGCTGCGACGCCCATATTTCTGCCCTTTCTAGAGGGCGAGCGGACGCCCTATTGGGACAACAACCTGCGCGGAGCCTTCCTCGGGCTTGATGCGTCACACACAAACGCGGCCTTCATTCGCGCCGTTGCGGAGGCAATCAATTTTCTCAGTCGAGAAGTGCTGCAAAGAGCCGAAGCTGCCGCGGGTGTCAAAGCGCGGCACATCTGTTTTGCCGGCGGATTGTCGAACAATCACTTGCTGTGTCAACTCAAGGCGGATGCCACGAACCGACCCGTTTTTGTAGCGCAGCACCAGGAAAGCGGCCTGATCGGCGCCTCATGCCTGCCGAACAACAGGGCGGATCAACTCACCGAAATTTCGGACAGGATCATGGCTTCGGGAAGCTGGTTTCATCCCGACCCTTCGCGCCGGACAGAAATGGATGCCAGGTTCAATGCTTTTCGGCGGGCTATCGACGCCCTTCGACCGTTCTCACAAGCGCTGCTGGAACCGGCCCAACATCAGGAAGAATCGTCATGAAAACGCTGTTCAAGAGCCGATACAATCAGGACAAATTCATTGTTGGCATGGTGCACACACTGGCCTTGCCCGGCTCGCCGCTCTACGACCGGGCCGGCGGCATGCGCAAGCTGGTCCATCAAGCCCGGAAGGAAGCGCGAATCCTGGTGGAGAATGGATACCACAGCATAATGTATTGCAACGAATCCGACATGCCGTATCTGCCCACGATGGCGCCTGAGACGATTGCCGCCATGACAGACCTGGTGGCGGAATGCCAGGCCGAACTGGAAGTGCCATTCGGCATCAATATGCTGATCGACCCGATTGCCTCCCTGGCTATTGCGCACGCAACCGGCGGTGAGTTCATCCGTTGCTTTCTCACAGGTTCCTACGTCGGGGATATCGGGCATGTGGTGCCGGATGGCGCGCGCGTCCTGCGGCTGCGGGCAGATCTGGATGCGCAAAACATCGCCTTGATTTGCAACGTGACCCCGGGCTTCTCGATCACGCTCGACAGCCGGCCAACGCCGCAAGTGGCTTCTGGCGCGGTCTTTCTTGGCCTTGCCGATAGCGTTTGCGTATCGGGACCAGCAGCAGCAAAGGAAGCAGATCTGACCAAGATATCCGATACCGCAAAAGCGGTACCGGATACGCCCGTACTGGTCGGCACCGGGGTCAGCAAGGAGAACATTCTGGCGATGGCGGAGGTCTCGGACGGCTTCATTATCGGCAGTTCGATCAAGGTCGATGGAAAGACGCTCAACGAAGTCGATCCAAGGCGCGCGGAAGCCCTTATGAGCGAATTCAACGCGGTTTACGCATGAGTGAGACAATGGACAAGCCCGTTGCAGTTGTGACCGGTGCCAGCGGCGGAATCGGGATGGAAGTCGTTCGTTGCCTTTGCCGCGATGGTTGGGCGGTATGTGCCACCTCATTGGACATCGATGATGTACTGGCCACCGATCATTCGATTTCGGCAGACCTGAACGATCCCGATGCACCAAAGCAAATTATGACCTCGGCGTTGCAAGAGTTTGGACGCCTGGACGGGTTGGTCAATTGCGCCGGCGCTTCGGCGGTCTCGCTTTATCACGAGCAGTCGGATGCCGATTGGGACAGCTTCCTCGATATCAATCTTTCCGCCGCGTTCCGCGTCTCGAAAGCGTTCATTGCGGCGACGCTGGAATTGCCCCGTTCGCCAAGATCCATCGTGCTGATATCCTCCCTGGCGGCCTTGGCGGGCGGGGCAAACCCGGCTTATGGGGCCGGCAAGGCTGGTGTCTGCACGTTGGTATTCAACATGGCGCAGAGCTATGCTGCTCACGGACTACGCGCAAATGCAGTCCTGCCAGGGATTATCGATACACCGATGGTCCGGGGCGCATTCCCCGGTGAAGCCTTTGATCGGCTGCAAGCTAAAGCCGCCGAGCGGACACCGGCGGGCCGCCTGGGCACGCCAAGCGATGTGGCGGAGCTTTGCGCGTTTCTGATGTCGGACCGCGCCAGCTTTATCACCGGTCAATCCATCAATGTCACAGGCGGGTTCGAACTCGTGCCACCCATCGGAAAGATTTAGATGTCGACACGGGTTATCATCGAACGCTATGGCACCTTCCTCGCGGGTATTGCGCTGTTCATCTATCTGATGATTTTTGCAAACAACTTTGCGTCCGCCCCGAACCTTCTCAACATCCTCAAACAGGTGAGCTTTCTGGCGATCCTGTCGATCGGGTTCACATTCGCGCTGATTACGTCCGAGTTGGACCTGTCCTTTGCCCATGTCTGCAGCTTTGCAGGTGTTATCATTGGAATGCTGATCTCAAACGATGTGGCTTGGCCATTGGCTGCGGCGGTCGGCATTCTAATCGGAGTGGCGGCGGGTCTATTCAACGGACTTCTGGTGACCTCGCTGAAGGTACCCTCGCTGATCGCGACGCTTGGCACATCTTCGGTCGCCAATGGCCTGGCCTTCATGATCACCGGCGGCGTGGCCTTTGTGGGCCGGTGGGACCCAAATTTTCTCTTCATCGCACGGGGCAAGATTGGTTCGGTGCCGTTGCTGGTGGTCCTGATGCTGTTCGTGGTGGCTGTCGCGATTGTCTTTTCGACACAATCCAAACCGGGCGTGCATCTTCAATCGACCGGTGAGAATGAAGAGGCTGCGCGTCGATCCGGTATCAACACACGGCGCTGCAAGATACTGGGCCTGACGCTTTCCGGCTCCGCTGCCGGGGTGACGGCGGTCCTGCTGGTGTCGAACCTGTCTTCAGCCGCACCACAGATGGGGGGCGATTTCCTACTGCTTGGGATCGCGGCAACGCTGTTGGGCATGACCATGTTCACACCGGCCAAGCCAAATATTCTGGGCAGTTTTGTGGGTGCGCTGATTATCGTCATGCTTTCGAACGGACTCGTGCTCCTGGGCGCCCAATACTACGTCCAAGACATCATGCTGGGCATCATCATCATCGCATCGGTGGCTGTATCCGCTTCGGTGCTGAAGAAGGCTGCATTCACTCTATGACAATTTCACAAGGAGGAAGACACATGACACTCAAAGCCGCACTGAAATCCGTGCCTGTTCTGGCCGGATCCCTTTTGATGGCCAGTCAGGCCATGGCATTCGATCTGGGTATTGTTGCGTTCCAGATGTCCGCTGAAACCCATGCTCGCTGTGCTAATTCAGCCAAGGCCCGTGCGACTGAACTCGGCTGGACACCGCAAGTATTGAATTCCAATGGTGACCTTCAAACCCATGCTGAGCAAATCGACAATCTGGTGCTTAAAGGTGTGGACGGGCTGATTCTGTGCATGTCTAAGCCAGTCGAGGCAGACGCACAATTCGCGGCGGCCAAGGAGGCTGGTATCCCCACGATCTCCGTGGTCAGCGGCACCAGTCCGCATACTCTGTTTGACGTACAGGTGAACGAATATGGCGTGGGTGCAGATGCCGCGCTCTATCTTCTGGGTACGATCAACTTTGAGGGTGGCATTCTTGTCCAGCGTTTTGAGGCCAATGCCGGGACAAGGGTGCGCGGCAAGATTCTTGATGCAGTTCTGGAAGAGAACAAGGCCGTCGAGGTTACCGGCAGCCACTCAATGGCTCGAACCAAAAGCTGGCGCGATGATGTTCGCAACGGGATGCAGGCGCTGATCCTGCAGCAGGCAGGAAATTTTAAGGGTGTATGGGCGTCGTTTGACGGTCAGGCCTTCATCATCGACGATCTGTTGAAAGAGGCCGGCTACAGCAAGGGTGATGTCTCGCTCGTTTCCATCGATGGAGGTGAAGAGGTTTTCCGCCGCATTGCCGATCCGGAATCCATGATGACGGCGACTGTCTCGATCCCGTTTGAAGCCATGGCAGCCGCTGCGGTGGACTCCATGAAGAAGATTGCGGTTGACGGCATGGCCAAGGAAGATGTCGTGGCCGGCCCCTACCTGTTCATGAACGCTGTGTTGGTCGATTCCAGCAACGTGGCCGAGCAGTAAACTGAGCGAATACCATGCCCGCCAAGATCATCGCGACAAATATCGTCAAAAGCTATGGTGCCGTCGAGGCTCTGCGCGGCGTCAGTGTGGAGATCGAGGAGGGTGAGGTGCACGCGATCTGCGGCGACAATGGCGCCGGTAAATCGACCCTGATCAAGGTCCTTGCCGGCGTCGAAACACCCGATGCCGGCAGCCTCGCCATTGATGGTCAACCTTGCTACTTCGCCACGCCCACGGATTCCCTGCGCGCAGGTGTGGCCACCATTCATCAGGACCTCGCTGTCGCCCCGAGGATGACGATTTACCAGAACATCTTCATGGGCGCGGAACTGACTCGACGCCTGTTAGGCATCCCGCTTTTGGATAAACCAGCCATGCGCCGCCAATCGCTGGAATACATGTCGCAACTCAACAAGGCACTTACCGACATGAACGCGAAGGTCGAGGACCTCTCCGGCGGGCAGCGTCAGGCTGTTGCGATCTGCCGGGCTCTGCGCTGGAATGCGGATATTGTGATCCTGGACGAACCAACTGCTGCGCTTGGCGTGCGCGAGACTGAACAGGTGCTCGACCTGATCCGTTCTTTGAAAGCGACGGGCAAAACGGTGATCTTGATCAGCCACGCCATGCAGGATGTTGTCGCTGTGGCTGATCGTGTCAGCATTCTGCGCCATGGCGAGAACCAGATCGGCATGGCTGTCGCAGGTCTTTCGGCAGACCGGCTCTCGCATTACATCCTGAGCGGTGAGACCGCGCGGGTTCACTAGTCTGGTGTCCACACCACCGACCTCTATCCCAGATCTTGTGATCTTCGATTGCGACGGGGTTCTCGTCGACAGCGAGGTGCCAATGCATGAAGTTTTGTGCGCTGAGCTTCAGGCGCATGGGGTCGATATCACATTCGAGCAATGCCTCATCAATTTTATGGGCCAATCGATCGAAGACGTTATCGCTACGGCGAAGGCTCTGGGGGCAAATCTAAGAGCGGACTGGAAGCATGAGCTCTACGGCAAGGTCCATGCCAGGCTGGCGGCAGGAGTAGACCTCATCCCAGGTGTGCCGGAGTTCGTTGAAGCTCTGAAGAGCCGCGGCGTTCCCTTCTGTGTCGCGTCTAACGGCAGCAAGGCAAAGATGCAACTCATGCTTTCTCAGCATGGGTTGTGGGAAGAGTTCAGGGATGTCTGCTTCTCTGCACAGACCTTGGGTGTGTCAAAACCCGATCCGGGTCTTTTGAACCACGCTCTCACAGTGATGGGGGCGCCGCAAAACCCGGTGGTCATTGAAGACAGCCTCGTCGGACTTGAAGCCGCAAGAGCCGCTGGGGTTCCCGCATTTCTCTTCTGCAAAACTGAAGTTGATCCTCGGGCTTACGATCTGGCGACGAGATCGTTCCAACAGATGTCAGCGCTTGCCGACTACCTGTTGGGTCCGGACAGTTGCTAAATGACAATCGCATCTTAGTCGCGCTCTCTTTGGAGCTGGCAAGCACAATCGGTGTAGCTTACCGGCTTTCAATAGGCGCGATCAGCGGCCACAATTCCCTGTCCAGCAAGCGGGGAGATGAAAACATGAAACCGGAACTCAAACTCGGGCTGATCGGCGCCGGCTTCATCGGCGGCAGCCATGCGCTGGCCGTGAGTGCCGTCAACCGGGTATTTGCCGAGTTGCCGCTTCAGGCGGTACCGGCGGTGCTTGTCGATGCCAATGAAGACTTGGCACGGCGCAGCAGCGAGCGCTTCGGCTTCAATCGCTGGACGACGGACTGGCACGAAGCCGTTTCCAGCTGCGATGCCGTCATTATTGCCGTCCCCAGTTTCCTTCACCGCGAGATCGCATTGGCGGCCATCGACATGGGCCGGCACATCTTGTGCGAAAAGCCGGTCGGGCTTTCCAGCAACGAAGCGGACGACATCGCCGCAGCGGTGCGGCAAGCCGGGGTCTCGAACGCGGTCGGCTTCACCTATCGGCGCGCGCCGCTTGTCCGCCAGGCGAAGAGGCTGCTCGACGACGGAACCCTGGGTGCGCCGCTGCACTTTCGCGGCTGGCACAACGAGGACTATCTGGCCGATCCACAGGCGCCGTTTTCCTGGCGGCTCGATGCGTCGCTCGCCGGCCGATGCGGAGCGCTCGGCGATCTCGGTTGGCACATCCTGTCGATCGCCCGCTTCCTGTGCGGGCCGGTTGCCGCGGTCAGCGGCTCGGTACGCACGTTTCATGCGAAACGACCGGTGGCCGGTGACCCGTCGACCAAGCGGGCAGTCGAGAACGAGGACTGGGCCGGCCTGTCGCTGCGCTTCGCCTCGGGCGCCGTCGGTCTGGTCGAATCGAGCCGCGTCGCCCATGGCCGCAAGATGGGCATCGGCTTCGAACTGGTCTGCGAAAAGGGGACGATCATCTTCGACGGAGAGCGTTTGAACGAGATCGAGGTTTTCAAGCAGGGCGCGAACGGGTTCGAACGGATGCTGATCAATGCCGACCATCCCGACTACGGTGCGTTCATTCCAGCACCGGGGCACGGGCTTGGCTTCAACGACCTGAAAACCATCGAGCTCCGGGACTTTATGCAGGCGATAGCCTCTGGCGAGAATGCCGATCCGGATCTGAACGAAGCCGTCTGTATCGCCCGGATCTGCGAAGCGGCGATCGACGCATCGCAGAGCAACTGCTGGATTGAAGCGCCGGAGGGATAATCGCCAAGTCGGAACGTCCGAGTTCCATGTTGTTCGGCCTACCGACAGAGGCAACTGAAAGCCTCCATATCGGTCTGTATCCGCCCCCTCACAGAATTCGGGGAGGTTCGCCAGTGTCCTCGCGGGCGGCGTCCGCCTCAGCCGGCGATATCCACCGCGAGCCGATGACGCGTGCGGCGGTCACCTCGTCCGCCGCCTCGGAAATCAACCACACAAGCGCGTCGTTCAGGATATCTGCCGGCAGGAGCTTGGTTCCGCCCGCCCGCCTTTCACCGTTCCCAGGAATGAATTCCGTGTCCGTCGGCCCTCCTGGCGCGAGTGTGTTGACGGTAACGCCGGTTCCAGTCAGGTCCGCGGCAAATATGCGCGTCATGGCGTCCAGCGCCGCCTTGCTCGGTCCATAGGGTGCGTACCCGGCGCGCGCCATCATGAAATGACTGGTGGAGACATTGATAATCCTGCCCCAACCGTTGTCGATCATCGTTGGGGCAAGCGCCTTTGCGAGCAGGAACGGACCATTGATATTGGTCGAAACGATCCCCTCCCATGCGGCGTCGGGAATCTGCCAGAATTTCACCGGATCGGTTGCGAAGGTTTCTGAAATGTCGCGCGGACCCCGGCCAGCATTGTTGACCAGAATGTCCGCTGTGCCGAAGGCTGACAGCACGGCCTCAGCGACCGTACCGACATCGGCGGGCGACGCGACGTCGCCGACAATGCCCATGACCCGGTCGTCGCCGAATTCGGCCGTGAGGCTTTCGACTGTCGCGGTCAGCGTCTCCTTGCGCCGGACGGCGGTGATCGCAACATTGAGTCCCTCGCGAAGCAGGGTGCGCGCAAGCTGGAATCCGATGCCGCGGCTTCCGCCGGTTACGACCGCGACTTTGCGATGTTCCATTGCGCGCCCTATTGCTTCCTGGTTTCCGGGGACCAATCCGCACCGAAATGACGGCGTCAGCCTGGTGCCTTTCTGCGTGAGACTAGGCTGCTACCAGGTGCAACTCCTCGATTGCCTGATGGGCAGATGCAATCGCGGCGTCGGCATCCATGGCCAGGCCGTTGGCGGACACGATCGTGACGTCCGTGATGCCAATGAAGCCCAGGACGTGTTTCATATAGGTGCTGGCGTAGTCCGCCGCCGAACCGGTCTCGACGCCGCCTGATGCAACCGTCACGACCGCGCGTTTGCCTTCGAGCAGCCCGACCGGGCCTTGTTCGCCGTAACGGAAGGTCTCGCCGGCGCGAACGATCTGGTCCACCCAAAGCTTCAACGCGGCAGGGATGCCGAAATTGTAGATCGGCACAGCGACAACGATGACGTCGGCGTTCCGCAATTCCTCGACAAGCGCATCGGAGGACCCGAGCACGGTTCGCTGCTCATCACTGCGTTGGTCCTTGGGAGTGAAGTTGGCGCCGATCCAGGCTTCGTTGACCGGCGGCAGGCCGCCGGACACGTCACGCTCGACCAGCTCGGCGCCGGGATTTTCCTGCAAAAGCTTGTCGGCGACCTTCGCAACCAGCTGTCGCGATACCGAGCCGTCCCGCTGCCCGGAACTGTTGACCTTCAGAATTGTCTTCACACGGTTTTCCATCTGCACTTACCTCATGTTGCTGAAATAGCGGTTTCGAGGCTCGATATACGCATCGGATCTATTGCGCAAAAGTGCCGGATGTGCACATTGAATGTGCATGAATACACAATTGAAAAGCTGGGACGAGGTGCGCACGGCCTACCACGTCGCGCGGCTCGGAACCTTGAGCGCCGCGGCCGAGTTTCTCGGCGTCCATCACTCGACGGCCATTCGGCACATATCGGCGCTGGAGGAGCAACTGGGTGTCAAGCTGTTCCAGCGGCACCGTCGCGGATACACGCCGACGGAGGCGGGACGCGAATTGATGAACTTTGCGGCGGTGACGGAAGACCAGTTCGAGCAGGTGACGCAGCTCATCCGGGGCAGCAGCGGGATCATCGCCGGGGAGCTGATTGTCACCACGCTCGAGGCGCTGTCGCCGCTGATTACGTCATGGTTGGCCATTTTCCAGCGTCAGCATCCGGACATCCGCATCAATCTGGTTCTGGACAAGCGCCGGCTGCGGCTCGAATATGGCGAGGCTCATGTTGCAATTCGGGTCGGCAACAGACCGGTCGAGCCGGACAATGTCGTGCAACATTTCATGACAACACAGACGGCCCTCTATGCGCATCGCGACTATGTCGACAGAATGGGTGTCATAAGCGATCCGAGCGATATCCGTCAGCACAATTTCCTGTTCGCAATGGACGTGCCAAAGGACGTTCCCTTCTTCAAGTGGCTGCTGCAGAACGTCCCTCCCGAGAATGTCGTCTTGCGGGCGGAACACTCCCGGGCCATTGATGACGCGCTGATGGCCGGAATGGGCATAGCGCCGACCTTCGTCGGGTTGGAGCATCTGGATCTTGTCCAGGTGATGCCGCCGGCCGATCCCTCGTGGAGTTCGGAGGTGTGGCTTGTGACCCATGTCGACCTGCATCGCACCAACAAGGTACAGGCCTGTCTTTCCTTCCTGAAGGAACAAGCTGCATTGCTTGAGAAGCCGGATGCAAAGAGGTTGGAACAAGAGACAGTCTGACTGCGGGTGCCTTCGATGATCGTATGGCTGATCAACTGGACGATCGAGACACAGCGGGAGATCTATCTCGCCTTCGGAGACCGCATCAAGCTCTACGCGGAAACCGGCGATTGGTCCGAATTGGCCGTCTTCCTGCCCATGGGCGTCGTCTTCGGTATCGTGCATGCGATGATGCCCGGGCATTCGAAAACCTTGCTGGCGGCCTATTCATTGTCCACCCCGGAAAGCGCGTGGCGCGCCGCCGGAACCGGTCTCATCATATCGTCCGTCCATATCTTGATGTCTGTGCTTATCGTGCTTCTGGCCCTGCCACTGGTATCGGTGACCCTGGGGGCATCAAGCCAGACACCGGTTCTGGACAGCCTGAGCCGCGTATTGCTGGCGTTCGTCGGCATCTGGATGATCGTGTCCTCCTTGCGTCCACACAGCCACGCGCATCTTGCCGGGCGCAGCATGGCCTTCGGCTTTTTCGCCGGCCTGGTTCCCTGTCCGCTCACGCTTTTTGTGGTGACATTTGCTGCTTCGCGCGGCGTAATCGAAGCCGGGCTGGCCTTTGCCGCAGTGATGCTGGTCGGCGTGGCGGCGGTCCTGGTTTCGGTCGCTCTGGTGGCGAACCTCTCGCGTGGGGGCCTCGCAAGGTTGATGAACAACAAACTGATGAGCATCGTTGCAACGTGCCTGCAGGTGGCGACCGGTGTCATTCTCCTGATCGCCGCCTGGCGGATGGTGTGAGACTTGTCTGAACCTCAAAAAGCGCGTTGCGATAGCTCCCAGGGATTTGAAATCTCATGGCGGATGAGGCCGATATCGGAGAGCAGCCGGTCGTCGAGCTTGCGAAGTGACGCCAGTTCCTGTTGATGCCGCCGATGGGTGGCGATCCCGTGAGCAAAGGCCGCCAGGCGATCTGCGAGTGCAGGCTTTGGTGGCGAATATGTTGCTGTGGTCGTCTTCATGGTATTGTCCTCTGGTTCTGGACGGGGAGACCGTCACGTTGCTGAATGACATCAGAGCTACGGGACCGGGCGCTTCGGTGCTTGGCGGAGGCTTGAAGATTTTCTTGGGATTTTTCATGGACAGCCGAACGCTGGCCTCTTCCAGTCGGAGATGGTTCGAGAGGCGTTGCCGATGAAATACGCCTTTGACCAATTTGTTCTCGACGTCTCGACGCGGGAACTGCGGCAGGACGACACCGTGTTGTCGATCGAGCCGAAGGTGCTTGATCTGCTCTGCTACTTGATCGAGAACCGCGACCGGGTGGTCAGCAAGGATGAGCTGGTCGAACGGGTCTGGAATCGTCGCATCGTGTCGGATGCCGCGGTCTCGAGCGCCGTCAGTGCTGCCCGGAGGGCGCTGGCCGATGACGGCAGGCAACAGCGTTACCTGAAGACGGCCCACGGGCATGGGTTTCGTTTCGTCGCGTCCATCTCGGAAAGCGGTGCAAGGACGTCTCGCGATGCGCCGCCGAGTGAAAGGCCGCCCGAGCAAAGGATCGGGTTCTGTGAAAGCGCCGACGGTGCACGGATTGCCTATGGCGTGGCTGGCGAAGGTCCCACCCTCGTCAAGGCATCCAATTGGCTGACCCACCTGGAATATGATTGGGAGAGCCCGGTCTGGCGGCATTTCTACAGCGCACTGGCCCGCGGCCGCCGTCTCGTCCGCTACGATTCCCGCGGCAACGGACTATCCGATTGGACTGTGACCGACCATTCTTTCGATCGTCAGGTCGACGACCTGGAGGCGGTCATAGATGCCGCCGGGACCGAACGCTTCTCGATTATCGGTCTTTGCCAGGGATGCACGTCAGCAGTCGCCTTTGCGGCCCGACATCCGGAACGGGTCGAGAAACTGGTTCTTCTTGGCGGGTATGTCCGGGGATGGCGGGCGCGCGGCGAAACGGATGGATACGTACTTCGAAAGTCGGCCCACGACGCGCTGCCGCTTTGGTGGGGCAAGGAAACGGCGGCGATCCGCGACCTTTTCTCCGGCATCTACATGCCGGAGGCGCCCGTTGCGAGCCGGACCTGGTTCAGCGACTTGCAGCGCAAAACGGCAACGCCGGAAAATGCCTCTGCGATGATGTTCTCCGACTGCGATGATGATATTTCCGGTCTTCTGGGCCAGGTTCAGGCGCCGACCCTGGTCCTGCACTCCGTCGGTGATCTCGCCGCTCCCTACGAGGAGGGCAAGGCGCTGGCCACGGGAATTCCCGGTGCGCAATTCATATCGCTTGAGACCGCGAACCATATCCTTCCCGAAACCGACCCGGAATGGCATCGCTGCGCGCAGAAGATCGACGAATTCCTGTCGATCTAGGGGTAGTACGGTAGCCGCAAGGCGCAGCCCCGATGCTTAGCTCAATTCGCCCGTGATCAGCTTTTTCTGTGTGTGCAGGGCCGAGACCAGAAATCGCGTGAACGTTCTAATTCGAACCGATGTACGAAGATCCGGATGTGTCAGGACCCATACCGGTCGAGATGAGATGGGGTCCGTATTTGGAATGCGAACCAGGCCATCGGTCTGGTCACCCAGCAAACAGGGCAATGACACCATGCCAAGGCCAGCGACAGCCGCCTGTGCCTGATCTTGCATGTCAGGAATTTGGTGGCGCACCTCTGCGTTGGGAAATGGGCTGGCTGCCACCCATTTGTGCTGCGGATCGACGATCCCGTGCCCGATCCAACGGGCGTTCGTCTGGTTGCCTTCGAACCAGTGTGCCGCGAGATAGTCAGCCGATGCGTAGGCGCGTTCAACGAAATCGGGAAGCCTGCGTCCGACCAGATTGTCGTCCGGGTCGAATTGCGAACGCAGGGCGACGTCTGCCGCCCCTTTCATGAGATCATCGATCGCGTAGGTGGTTTGAAGCGAAATGTCGATATCGGGATATCGACGTGCAAAATCAGCCAAATGGGGCATGATCAAATGCTGGGAGAGAAGTGGCGGCGACGTGACACGGACCTCTCCCGACAAAACCGTGTCCAGACTGGCTGCCTGTCGCTCCAGCCCCAGAACCTCGGCTTCAACGCGCTCGGCTCGGTCTACTATCTGCTCGGCCATACTGGTGGCGAGAAGGCCTTCGCGGGATCGCGTGAACAAAACCGTCCCAAGGACAGTTTCAAGGCCAGTCAGATGCCGCGACACGGTTGAATGACTCATTCCCAATTCATCCGCGGCCTGACGCACCGAGCGCTCCCGAAACAGTGCGAGAAACACCTTCAGATCGTTCCAATCGAGTTTGGCCAAGCGAGCCTCCATGAGTGGTCGATATTTGCACCAATACCTTCCAAATTTCGTGATTTCAAACCACCATTGGTCCACCTAGATTGCCGCCAGTGCTATCAAGGAGACGATCAATGACAACTGAACTGAAACTCAAAGCAGACAGTCGTCTGGAGTTCGCTTTCGGGCGAGTTCTGCCTGGAAAAGAAAAATGGATGGCGGAAGAGTATTTCGGAGCCATGGGCCCTGCCTTGATAGCGAACGGTTTTTCGCGACTTGCAGGCGCCGGTGTTCTTGCAACCAATGTAGAGGGTCTGGACCCGGTTATGGCAGTTTTCTGTTCTTGGCCGACCGCCTCGGACAGGGCCGCCTTCCAAAACGATCCCGGATTTATCGAAATTCGCCCGGCGCGGGATGCGGCACTCGAGATGTCCGATGGACATCTGTTCGACCCGATCGATGAAGTGATCGCCCTGAACACCGACAGCGATTATGCGGTTGTCGTCTCAGATGCTGATAACGCTTTGCCGGACCCGATTTTCTCGTTGCCGCTCAGCGATGACAGCCCTGAGAAGGCATATGAGAGCAAGTCTATCGCCCTGCTGCCGTGGAGTGACGCAGCTGAACGGCTTCTGAACGGCGCGCCTGAACAGGCGACGGTGTTTCGTGTGCGGTTCGAAGCGGCATCCTAGACTAGACTTAGCGTCTTGAGCCGGAGCGATTTCCTCCGCTGATCGCGGCTGAAGCCGCTGCATCCTAACCATCCTGAGCGGAAGCGGATGCTTGCGCCGCAGGCACCACGGAATAGATCTCGATCGGTTCGTTGAAGCCGCGGATTGTCTGGGTGCCATGCGGCCGGGTTTCGAACTGGTCTCCGACCCTAGCCCGGGTCGCTGCGTCGACAGTGATCGGCGAGCCTAGCGTCTTGCCGAGACCCTCAAGCCGTGAGGCCAGGTTGACGATGTCGCCGTAGATGGTGAAGGCCTGACGACGTTCCGAACCGATGCGGCCGGCGGCAATGCTGCCTGAGGCGATGCCGACGCGAATGGCGAAACCGGTTTGGCGTGAAAGATCCGTGAGAGCGAGCGCTGCGCGTACCGCGGTCTCCTCCGGTCGGTCCAGTTCCACGGGAGCGTTGAAGCTCGCCAGCAGGCCATCGCCGGTAAAGCTGATGACGATGCCCTCATGGTCGCCGATGATGTCGGCAGCACCGGCGAGGAAGCCGCCCAGCGCCCGGATGACTTCAACCGGGTCGCGTCCGGCGGCATAGCGGGTGAAATCGGCGATATCGAGCATCAAAACCGTGCCGTGGCGCAGTTGTGGCTCCAAAGCCTGCGGATCGTCGACCAGCTTGCGGGCGATTGCTTCCGGTACGTAGCGACCCAGCGTGTCGCGGATCTTTTCACGGGCACGGCGCTCGTCCTCTCGCTCGGCTTCGGCGGCAACCTGGGCGAAGAAAACGTTTCGGGCGCGATAGACGGCAAGCGCCAGGATCAGCGCGCCGGCCAAAAGGAACCCGGTTTCCTCCATCCGGTTGCCGCGTCCGATGAAATCGATCGACAGGAAAATGGTTTCGTAATCGGCGCGGGTGGCGTTGAGCGGAAGGTCGCCCCAGGAGAGTGTCCGGTCCATCCCGGAGACGGTAACGAGAAAAGCCGCCCACCAACCGGCGACCGCCACAAAACCACTCCAGACAACCAGCCGCCAGGAGAGGGAGAGTCCGGTCATCACGACGATGGGAAACAGGTAATAGATGCCGTAGGCCCGGAAGGCGATGATCTGCGGCACCTCGTCTGCACGGCTGATCGGAATGATGACGAAAAATGCGCATATGCCGAGGATGTCGACCGTGTAGATGGCATATTTGAGCCACCACCGATCGAAACGTGTGCCGATCACCAGCAGATGCGCGATGCCGATTGAGGTGAAGAGCAGCAGCGCGAAGGTGCCCCAGAGGCGCGGTGCCTGATCGGTGAAAAGCGAAGCGCCGATATACCACAGCAGTGCCGCGCCGATGACGGCGGTACGGCAGGCGATTGCCAGGCGAAGACCCCGCTGTTCCGCCTGGTCGAGACGCTGCAGGGATGTTTCGCGAATGGACTCTGCCAATGGGATCAGGCTTCGGCCGGTTCGTCGGCGAGCGCCTCTCGGGCAGCACTGTAGTGTGCCGGTGTAATGTGCGCGCGGATAGCGGCCAATGCCGCGGTCAGCACGGCGATATCATCCGAAAAGCCGACAAAGGCCAGAAAATCCGGAACGCCGTCCAGCGGCAGCACAAAATAGGCCAGAGCGGCAAGAAGGATGCCGCGCACGCGGGTCGGTGTGTGCGGATCGAGGGCGCAATAATAGGACGCAACCACGTCTTCCATGAAAGGCACTTGACGGGCGGCGCGTCGGGCAGTTTCCCAGAACTTTCCGCGCACCCGCGATTCCCGATCCTGGCGGGTTTCGTCGTCACCTGGTTCGAGAATTTCGCCTATCTTGACGTCGTCCATGACGGGTCCGTGGTTGATTTCCCAGTCTTTACAATATGGTGGCCTATGGGCGCAGATGCAAGTTTCAGGTTCTGCCGGCGAACCGGTTCATGGCCTTGGCCAGTTTGAAGACGAGCTCCGTCAGACCGCCGGTATCGTGGGTTGTCAGACGCACGTCGACCTTTCGATAGACATTGCTCCATTCGGGGTGGTGGTTGAATTTCTCGGCCGAAAGAGCCGCCCGGGTCATAAAGCCGAAGGCCTCGCTGAAATTCTTGAACTCGAAATGGCTCTCGATGGACTTTTCGTCCGTGCCGAGCTGCCAGCCCGGCAATCCGGCCAGGCGTTGCCTTGCGTCCGCTGCATCAACCTCTATAGCTGTCATGGGTTCACTCCGGAGGGGTTCATGGCCGCCGCGCTTCACGCAACCAATTCGATCCTGTTTGTGTGTCTCGGCAATATCTGCCGCTCGCCAATGGCCGAGGGTATCTTTCGCACTATGGCGCAGCAGAACGGTCTTGGCGAGATCCGGCTGGATTCGTGCGGCACCGGAGGCTGGCACATTGGAGATCCGCCGGACCGTCGCGCCGTTGCCAAGGTCGCCGATTACGGCATCGATATTTCAGATCTGCGGGCGCGACAGATCGCGGCAAACGATTTCGATCGCTTCGACCTGATCCTGACCATGGACAGCGCCAATTTTGATAAAGTGACCGCCCAGGCGCCAGCCAATCGCCAGGATCGTGTTCACCGGTTTTTGCATTTGACCCTCAACCGGCCGGAAGATGTGCCGGATCCCTACTACGGCGGGGCGGATGGGTTCGAGCAGGTCTACCGGATGCTGGCCGAAGGTTCGGCAGCGCTTCAGGCGCGAATCCAATCGGATCGCGCCTCGCTTTAAACCTTCTGCAGCTCGGACACCGGAATCGCCAATTCTGACTCGACGTTGCCAGTCATGGTCGTCTCGGCCTTGGTGATGTTGATCAGATGCACTTCTTCCTCTGCCACGGGCATGTGCTCGACGCTGCGCGGGATCACCAGCATCTCGCCTTCCGACACCGTTACGTCACGGTCTCTGAAGCGAACCGTGAGCCTGCCCTTCATGACGATGAACAGCTCGTCTTCCTCGTCATGGCTATGCCAGACGAATTCGCCTTTCAGGCGGGCGAATCGGACGTGCTGACCGTTGGCCTCGGCGGCGACATGCGGTTTCCAGTATCCGTCCACCAGTTTGAATTTGTCGGCAATGTTGATCGTGTCCATTATCGGCTCCTTTGGTTCGCTGCCGACACTAGCTCCCGCCGCAAGATAATGATATCTAATAGTCATAATGGAATGGATCACGGTTTCTAATGTCAAACAGGAACATCGATACGCAGCTGCTGCGGACCTTTGCGACCGTTGCCGAAACGGGCAACATGACCCAGGCAAGCCGGGTGTTGAACCTGACGCAAGGGGCGGTCAGCCAGCACATCAAGCGATTGGAAGAGCAGCTTGGTTCAGCGCTCTTTCTGCGCCAGCGCTCGGGGCTGGTGTTGACCGAGGCCGGCGACCGGATGTTGGTTCGTGCGGGTCGGCTGCTGGCTCTGAACGACGAATTGTGGCGCGACATGACAACGCCGCGCTTTGCCGGTCGGGTGCGGCTTGGAGTGCCGGTCGATCTGATTTCCGGCCGCCTGCCATCGATCCTGCGACTGTTCGCCCAGGCCTGTCCGGATGTCGAGATCGATCTGGTCTGCCAGACTTCGCCCGACCTGCGGGCCGGTTTCGAGTCAGGTGCGCTTGATGTCACATTGCTCGAGGAGGTCGCCGACCGGGCTACGGGCAAAGTGCTCTTTCGCGACCGGCTGGTTTGGGTCGGCGCCCGTGGCGGGGATGCGGCGAACCTCGACCCGCTGCCACTGTCCCTGATCAGCAAATCCTGCGTTTTCCGGCCGCGGGTTCTGGAGGCTTTGGATGCAGCAGCGCGCCGCTGGAAATACGTCTATGAAAGCGACAGCCTCGAGGCCACCATCGCCATGATCCGCATGGACTTGGCCGTTGGAACATTCCTGGCTTCGGCCCTGCCTGACCACGTGGAACCGGTCAGCCATGCCGCCGGCTTGCCGGAACTGCCTCTGTTCAGCGTATCTCTGCTGACCCGGGAGACGGCCGCCGATCACCCGACCGCAGCCCTTTCGGATTACGTTGCCCGGGGAATGTCGTCTCAACCCTGACCTATGAAATCGGCAACGACCGCATTGAATCGATCCGGCGCTTCAAGAAACATGAAGTGACTGCCGCCTTCCTGAGCGTCAAAGAATTCTATTCGAGAGCCGGCGATCTGCTCGTGAATCCACTGCTGGCTTTGCCAGGTCACTTGACTGCCGCGCCCGGAGACAACCAGCGTTGGCCGATTGATGCGCGGAATGGTGTCACGCCAGTCCTGTGTCGCGTTGTTGATGAGCAGCCGGGCGGCCAGTGCCCGCGGGAACTGCAGGTTGATCGCCAGCAGCTCCTCCTTCTGCTCCTCTGACATGGCCTCGGTGACCATTGAGAAAATCATTTCGCGTGTTGCTGCCTCACCGTCGGGGCCGGCCAACCGGTCGGCGAATTGGTAGAGGTCGTTTGGTTCCATCATGCCGCCGGCGGTCCACCGCTCTTCGTCCGTCCAGCCCGGATTGGCAACGACGACCGGCGGCTCATCGACAAGGAGGTACCGGGCGATGCGGTCGGCGCCGAACAGGCCCCAGTGGCACCATATGACCGAGCAGCCGGCGGAATGGCCCAGCAGGTTGACATTGTTGAGGTCGAGACCGGCCATGAATTCGTTGAGATCTGCCGCCAGGCGGGAAATGCGGTAGCCGAAATCTGGCTTGTCCGAGAGGCCATGGCCCCGCAAGTCCAACGCGATCACCCGGTAGCGGTCGCTCAATCCCGCGATCTGGTGCTTGAACAATGCCGCACCCTGCGACCATCCAGGCAACATCAGCAGCGTCTGGCCGCTGCCCGCCTCGATGTAACGCAGCGTCACGCCATCGCTGGTGGTGAATTCGTGTCGGTCCATGGTTCTGTCCAACTGCCGGTTGTGGGTGGTGTCGAGAGTGTCACCAGGCCGGGAAAACGACAAGCGTTGAACGTTGAAAATCGGCGGTTGTTGAACCCGGGTTTATGTCCGGAACGGGCTCCAGGACAGGCTCTATGGCTTTTTCGACAGAAGCGTATTCACTCCGCCTTCGACACCCATGAAGACAACCAGCACGCGGGCCGGCTTGGTGCCGCTGTTTCTGCCATTGTGTACGGTATTGACCGCCTCCATGAAGGCGTCACCGGCGCGATAGACCTTTTCCACGCCACCCGGATAGGTGACGGTGAGTTCGCCTTCGAGCATGTAGCCGTAGGTCGGGTAGGGGTGCGTGTGCGGACCGGTTTCCTCGTCAGGCAGCATCGTGACGATGACCGAATGGATTTGCGGCGATCCGGTGTCCGGATAGGCCAGCGGATCGCCGAGGACCGTCTTGCTGTCCTTCAGCAGGGGTACCACGCGCTGGTAGGGTTCCTTGCCAATAGCTTGGCCGGTTGCGGCCAAACCGGCCAGCAGTGCGAACAGAAAAAGGAAACGCCGGCGAAGCATCGCTTAACTCTAGCGGAAGGTGCTCGACGGGTTGGGAATCGTCTCTATCACCGGCGGAGCCGCAAAGGCGGCATTCAGCGGGTAGGCTTCCTCGGTGACGTAGGGGCCACCGCCGGTCGATTCGCGGGACGACATGACGACGAAGCGCGACACCGTGAACGCGTTGGTCTGGAAGTTGCTGCGCGCCGACAGGTAGTCCACGACATCGCCAACGCGAGCGCCGCGCAGTCGGGCAAGCGTCACATGCGGTGTGAACTTGCGCGGATCCGGGCGCAGCCGGAGCCGTTGGCAAATCCGTTCGAGTTCGGCCTGCAGGGCAAAAAGTTCCGGCGAGGCCGAGACACCCGCCCAGAGCGAGTGCGGCTTTTTGGAACCGAAGGAACCGAGTCCGATCAGCGAAAGGTTGAACTCGGGGCGTTCCACCCGATCGAGCGCATGCACCAGTTCATCCGCAGTCGGTGCATCGACATCGCCGACAAAACGCAAGGTGATGTGATAATTTTCGACATCGATCCACCGGGCGCCGTGCAGTCCGCCACGCAGCAGCGAAAGGCTCAGTGCGGCATCACGCGGAATCTCGAGGGCGATAAACAAACGCGGCATGGCTGCCTCCCCGATTCGACTGTCCCTTGCAGCGAATCACGAGTGTGGTTCGAGAGCAAGGCCTTTGTCGGCAAACCGTCAGGTTTTACCGTATCCTGTGGGGAGATGGCGCTAAATCTTTGGGATTTCAAGCGCTTGTCAATTTTCCGCTTGTCCGATTTCCGCAATCAAAGTTTCGGCATAGGGCAGAAACCGCTCGACCATGATGTCGACACCCTTTGGATTGGGATGCATGCCATCGCCGATGTCCAGCCCGGATTGGGCTGCTACACCGTCCAGAAAAAACGGGTAGAGCGCGACACCGTGGGACTTGGCCAGTTCCGGATAGATACGATCGAAGCGCGCCTGGTAGTCGGACCCCATATTCGGCGGCGACAACATGCCGATGAGCAGCACTGCAATGCCACGCTGCTTGAGCTTACCGATCATCATGTCGAGGTTTTCGCGGGTCTTTTCGGGGCTGATGCCGCGCAGCGCGTCATTGGCGCCCAGCTCCAGCAGAACCGCATGAGTGCCGTCCGGCACAGACCAGTCGAGTCGCGACAAGCCACCCGAAGACGTGTCGCCCGACACGCCGGCATTGGCGATGGCAACGTCATGGCCCTTGGCCTTCAGCGCCGTCTCCAACTTCACCGGAAAGGCGTCGGAGGGCGACAGTTCGTAACCGGCCATCAGGCTGTCGCCAAAGCCCACAATATTCAGCGTATCGGCGCGTGCAGCACCTGAAACCACCAACAAAAGCCCACAGATCAGGGCTAAAATTCCAGGCATGGCTTTATTTTTCATGGACGGCTTCCTAAATCCGTTTGCAGCGCGAATTCGTATAGGGGACGATCGCACTGATGACCCACCGAAAATACATATAGTGAGCCGCTGCCTTGTCAAAACCAATCATTCATTTGAACGAGGCCGATTTGACGCTGGGTGACGGCGCTTCTTCGGTGCATGTGTTAAAAAAAATGAGCCTTTCGGTCGATACCGGCGAATCCGTCGGGATCGTCGGACCGTCCGGCTCCGGCAAGTCGACCCTGCTGATGGTCCTTGCTGGGCTGGAAAAGATCGATTCAGGCGAGATTTTCATCTCCGACAAACCGATCCACTCGATGACTGAAGACCAAGTGGCGGATTTCCGCGGTCGAAATATCGGCATCGTCTTCCAGTCCTTCCACCTGATTCCCAACATGACGGCGCTGGAAAATGTTGCCGTTCCGTTAGAACTCGCCGGCCGCACGGATGCTTTCGATCTGGCGCGGGCGGAACTGGCAGCCGTCGGACTGGCCGAACGACTGACCCACTATCCGGGCGAACTCTCGGGCGGTGAACAGCAACGCGTTGCGATCGCCCGGGCTCTGGCGCCGTCACCGGCGATGCTGATCGCCGACGAACCGACCGGAAACCTCGACACGGAGACCGGTGCCCAGATCGCCGACCTCCTGTTCAAGGAGCAAGCCGATCGCGGCATGACCCTTCTGCTGGTGACCCACGATCCGGCGTTGGCATTGCGCTGCAGCCGGCAGATCCGGGTCCGTTCCGGTGAGATCATTACCGAGGATGAAGCCGAACCGGTGGCAGTCGCATGAGCGCGGTCAGCGACAGCGCCGCCACCACTGGCCACTCCGGAACGACCGCCGGCTATGGCGCGACACCGCCGATGACCCAGCTGCGCCTCGCCTGGCGCCTGGCGCTGCGGGAAATGCGAGGCGGGCTTTCGGGTTTTTATATATTCCTCGCCTGTATTGCCTTGGGAACCGCGGCTATCGCCGGCGTGAATTCGGTGTCGCGATCGATCACCGCCGCCATCACTCAGGAAGGTCAGACGATCCTGGGTGGAGACATTCGGTTCGAGATTCAAAACCGTCCGGCGACGGAAGAAGAACTCGCGTTCCTGCAGTCCTCCGGGACGATGACGCACACGTCCGGCCTGCGATCGATGACCCGGCTGCCCGACGGTTCCGACCAGACGCTTGTCGAGGTCAAGGCGGTGGATTCGCTCTATCCGCTGTACGGCGATTTCGCGGTCGAACCGAAATTGGACTTCCCGGCGCTGTTCGATGAGAAGGACGGTCGGTTTGGCCTTGCCGTGGCACCGTTGCTGCTTGACCGTCTGGCTGTTTCATTGGGCGATACTGTGCTTCTCGGCAACGCGCAGTTCGAGATCCGTGCCCTCATCGAAAGCGAACCGGATGCCCTGTCCGATGGTTTCGGATTTGCGCCGCGTTTGATGATGTCGCAGGACGGGCTGGCGGCGGCCGGCCTGATTCAGATCGGCAGCCTGGTGGAATATGCCTACAAGATCCGGCTTCCCGGGGTCGCCGGCGAGTCCCAGATCGCCGCACTCAGGCAGACTGCGGACGAGCGGTTTCCGACGGCTGGCTGGTCGGTAAGAAGCCGCAGCAACGCTGCGCCGGCCCTGAGCGCCAACATAACGCGGTTTTCCCAGTTCCTCACCCTCGTCGGGCTGACGGCGCTGGTGGTCGGAGGTGTCGGCGTGGCCAATGCGGTACGGGCCTATCTCGATTCCAAACGCGGCGTCATCGCCACGTTCAAATGTCTCGGGGCTTCGGGCAGCTTCGTCTTTGCCGTCTATTTGATCCAAATCCTGATCATTACCACCATCGGCATTGCGCTCGGACTGGTTCTGGGTGCGGCAATGCCGTTGTTCGCACAGACGGCACTCTCCGGCATACTCCCGGTGTCGACGGAGACGTTCATCTATCCGGACGCGCTGCTGCTTGCCGCGATCTTCGGTTACCTGACCGCGCTGGCCTTTGCCGTGCTGCCGCTCGGCCGGTCGCGCGACGTGCCGGCCACGGCGCTGTTTCGGGAGCAGGGATTTGATGCGTTCAGCCTGCCGCGCAAACGCTATCTTTTCATCGCTGCGGTTCTGGTCGCGGTCTTTGCCGGTCTGGCGATTGCCACGTCCTATGACCGTTTCATCGCCAGCATCTTCCTGGGGTCCATCGCCTTCGCCTTTGTCGTTTTGAGAGTGGTGTCGACGGTGATCGAACAGCTGGCGCGTCGAGCGCCCCGGGTCAATTCAACGGCCCTGCGGCTGGCCATCGGCAACATTCATCGGCCGGGCGCGCTGACGCCGTCGGTGGTGCTGTCGCTCGGTCTTGGCCTCGCACTGCTGGTGACGCTGGCATTGATCGACGGCAATCTTCGCCGCGAGATTAGCGGCAGCCTGCCCAGCCGGGCACCTGATTTCTTCTTTGTTGACATTCAGAGCAACGAGGTTGAGCAGTTTTCCGCGCTGCTAGACGAAATGGCGCCGAATGGCGAAGTCCAGCGGGTGCCGATGCTGCGCGGCCGTATCCTCGAATTCAACGGTGTCGACGTGCGCAAGCTCGACATCACGGAGGGCGAATGGGTGCTGCGCGGCGACCGCGGCGTGACCTATTCCGAAACGCTGCCAGCCAACGCCAAGCTCACTGCCGGCACCTGGTGGGATGCCGATTATACGGGTGAACCGCTGGTCTCCTTCTCGGCCGAGGAGGCTGGAGAACTGGGCCTGACCATCGGCGACACGGTCACGGTCAATGTGCTTGGGCGAAACATCACGGCCCGCATCGCCAACTTGCGCGAGGTTGAATGGGAATCCCTGTCGATCAACTTCGTCATGGTGTTCTCACCAAGCGCCTTTGCCGGTGCTCCGCATGCCTGGCTCGCCACCCTGCGCGACCCGCAATCGACGGCGGCGGAAGAAGGTGAGGTTCTGCGAGCAGTCACCAACGCTTTCCCGACGGTGACCAGCGTGCGCGTCAAGGATGCCATCGAACTGGTTACGAGCATCGTCGAGCAGTTGGCAACGGCCATCCGCGCCGCGGCTGCCGTGGCGCTGATTGCCTCCGTATTGGTGTTGTCCGGTGCGCTGGCGGCAGGCAATCGGGCGCGGGCGCATGACGCGGTGGTGTTGAAAACCCTGGGCGCCACGCGGCAAACGCTGATCCGAGCTTTCTCTTACGAGTACATGATCCTCGGCTTTGCCACGGCGGTCTTTGCCTTGTTTGCCGGCGGCGTGGCTGCGTGGTTCGTCGTGACCAGGATCATGCTGCTGCCGTCGAATTTCCTGCCGGATGTGGCTCTTATCACCGTGATTTCAGCGCTGGTTCTGACCGTCGGAATCGGTCTGGCCGGAACATGGCGGGTTTTGGGCCAGAAGGCGGCGCCAATCCTCAGAAATCTCTGATTTCGGCCAATTTGGGGTCGATTCAGTTAACTGTTGTGCCGGAATGGGCAAAAAGGCTGATAAAATCGGTCCTTTAGGTCTTGTCGTTGCCATGTTGATTCATCATATTCCGGGTAGCCGTGCCCGACCGGCTTAATTGTCGGGGGCACGAACGAGACTGAATCGAACCAATTGAGAGGTAGAAATGGCAGAACCTCGTAATTACCAGGTCCGCGGACAGGTTGGTACGCAGGCCGGTGCTGCGATCGATGAAGGCCTCCGGTCCTATATGCTGCGGGTTTACAACCTTATGGCAATGGGTCTGGTTATTACCGGTGTGGCCGCCTATGCGACATCGGTCATGGCCGTCGCTGACGGACAGATGACCGCTTTTGGTCAGGCAATCTACGGCAGCCCGCTGAGATGGGTCGTCATGCTTGCACCGCTCGGCATGGTCTTCTTCCTTAGTTTCCGCATCGCCAAGATGAGTGTCGCCGCGGCACAGACAACCTTCTGGGTCTTCTCGGCCTTGATGGGCCTGTCGCTCGGGTCGATCTTCCTGGTCTACACCACGGCAAGCATCACCCAGACATTCTTCATCACGGCTGCATCCTTCGGCGCGCTTTCGCTGTTCGGATACACCACCAAGCGTGATCTTTCCGGTTGGGGATCCTTCCTGTTCATGGGCCTGATCGGCATCATCATCGCGATGATCGTCAATATTTTCCTTGCATCCAGCGCCCTGCAGTTCGCGATCTCCGTGATCGGCGTGCTGGTGTTCGCCGGCCTGACGGCCTACGACACGCAGCAGATCAAGGAAATGTACTATGAGGGCGATGGCGAAGCCGTTGCCGGCCGCAAGGCCATTATGGGCGCCCTGCGTCTGTATCTCGATTTCATCAACCTGTTCATGTTCCTGCTGCAGTTCCTCGGGAACCGCGAGTAGCACGAATACTCAGGACACGGAAAAGGCGGTCTTCGGACCGCCTTTTTTGTTGCCATCGTCAAGGCAGCTGTTCGGATCAGATGAAATGAGATGAATGAATTGCTGCCGCCGCTATGCCGCCGCAGTCAAGATGATCGCTATCGCGCCCGGAAGCCTGTCCGGGCAACCATGCAATCCCGCCTGTGACCGTAACAGGGCGCTAGCCGCGCACCAGTTTCGGCGACTTGTCGAACACCCTTAGGACCTGGGCCAGATCATGGCCGCGCTTGACGATCATGCCGCTGGCGGCAACGACCGAAAAGGCGCCCTGCTTGCGCGCCAGTTTGGGGTCCTTGATGATCCGGAACAGCGGTACTTCACTGCTGCGCCGAAACACCGAAAAGACGGCCCTGTCCTTGAGATGATCGATTGCGTAGTCTCGCCACTCTCCCTCGGCAACCATGCGCGAATAGAGGCGCAGGATGGCGTCGAGTTCGCGCCGATGAAAAGTGGTTGGCGGTGATTCTTTCCTCTTCCGGAAATCTTTCAGGTCGACCAGCACGCCCACTGGCTCGCCTTCCGACCCTCCCGGATTACTGTCCATGCTTTTACCTCACGCTTACAGGCAACCAGTTTTGCCAAAAGCGTTTGAAATTGCAAGGCATCCGTGGAAAACAGCCGCGAATAGTGCGGCTGCAGATATTCAACCAGAGGTATTTTGAAGGTTTCAGGCGCCGGCGTCGTTCATCAGGATGCTGGCGCCGATGATAGCGCCGGGCACGCCATTCGACTTCATGGTCTGAACCAGAATGGCACAGCCGTCATGGCCTTCGGCGTTCATCAGCGAGCGCGGCAACGCCAGTTCCATGGCCTCACCGTCCCACATGGCGACGGTCTGAATGTCCTTGACCGAATGCCAATAGGTCAGCTTGCGGCCGCGGTTTTCTCCACGCTTGACGTCGACCGTGTTCTCCCGGTCGAAATACACCATGATGATGTTGGCCTTGCCGGTGCCGGCGCCGATATTCACCTTGATCTGATCGCCGTCCTGCATTGCCGAAACCGGCACGACAAGACCGCGGCCAGCGTCGTTGAAGGCTTCCATCTTGGCTTCGATGCCGCGCTTGTCGGCGCCGTTGAGATGGTCGCGGCCGTTGACGATTGCCTGCGGCGTGTAGACGCTCTTGCGGCCCAGCGTGCGGGCATAGTCGTATTGCCGCTTGGTGCTTTTTTCGGAACTGAACGTGTCCCGCCAACCCAGATAGTTCCAGTAGTCGACATGATAGGCCAGGGCCACGATGTCGTCGCGCTGCGCAAGATCGCCGAGAACCTTGTCAGCCGGGGGACAGGACGAACAGCCCTGGCTGGTGAACAGCTCGACCACGCCCTTGGGTGCGGTGTCGGCGGACGAGGCGGGCACAGTGGTGCCGAGCGCCAGGGCAAACAAAGCGACAGCAGGAAGAATTCGGGCGAGAGGTGATCGTGTCATAAGAATTGTCCGTTCAAAACGCTGTTAAACCCCTCAAAAATGCTGGTCCTTTCTACCGTTTGGCCGTTTCAAGATAAAGTCACGTTGCGGTGAAAAAAACCGTGAACAAGTATTGCGGCAGCGAAATTCAGGTCGAAACGGGCTGAGGCATTGACCCTCTCCGGATAAATGGTCAATGCTCGCTGTGAATGCCGGATCAACCGGTGGCTCGCGAGAGGGGAAGCATTCCATGCGGTTGCTGATTGTACTGGGCTTAGCGGCTCTGGTTCTGACGGGGTGCGGCGACGGCGACAGCCGTACCGGTGAGATCGAACCGGTGGTGCGCGGTCTGAAAAGCTGTCTCGTGGACGATCCGCAACAAACAACGGTGCGGCGCTATCCCAGCGTGTTGCAGCCGGCGTCGACGACATCCCTATCGTTCGAGATCTCCGGGCGCCTGAAGGAAGTGACCCTGGATGTCGGTCAGCAGGTGGCAGCCGGCGATGTCATCGCGGAAATCGATCCGACGAGCCTGCAGATCCAGGTCGACAACGCCACGGCTGCGGTGCGTCAGGCGGAAGTCGCATTGCGCAATGCGGAGGAAGATTTCAAACGCAAGTCGCAACTGCTTGAGGACGGGGTAACCACGCAGGCTCAGGTCGACCAGTCGGAAACAGGGCTGGAGAGCGCCCGGGCCAATGACATCCAGGCGCGCAAGCAGCTTGAAAACGCTCAGGAAGACCTCAGCAAGACGACCCTTCGCGCACCCTTCGACGGCATCATCAGCCGGGTGGACGTCGACTCTTTCACCAATGTGACGGCTGGTTCGCCGGTGGCCACCATTTACGCCGACAGGGATTTCGAAACCTCGTTTACGGTCAGCTTCGATGTGGTCAATCGCATCGCCGTGGGCAAACAGGCCACCGTCCGTTTGGCTGACGATCCGTCGATCGTGCTGCCCGGTCATGTGAGCGAACTCGGGTCTCGCGCCGACACGGTTTCGGCCTTTCCGGTCGTGGTTAAGGTCGACGGCACCAACCCGGTGCTGAAAGCCGGCATGGCGGTGGAAATCGCCATGGAGTTCGACGTGCCTAGAGGGGTTGGCTATACGGTGCCGCTGACGGTGCTGCCGATGGAGGGCCGACTGGATGTGCCGGAGGATCCGAGCGCACCGGGCAGTGTTGACATCTTCGTTTACGACGATGCTACGGAAACCGTGAAGACCCGCAGCATCGCGATCGGTGGCCTGCGTGAAAACCAGTTGATCGTCATCGATGGGCTGGAGCCGGGGGAGCGCGTGGCCTGCGCCGGTGTGGCATTCCTGCGAGACGGCATGAAGGTCAAACTTCTGCCTGACGACGTTTAGAGCGGAGCGTCTCGATGGATTTCCTGACCCGCTTCGGCATCAGCAAGTCACGCCTGACCATTCTGGTCATGTTCGGCCTCATCGTGCAGGGCCTTCTCGTCTACGGCAGCATGCCGAAACGCGAAAACCCGGCCATCACCATCCGCAGTGCGCAGATTTCCGTCCAGTTCCCCGGCATGTCGCCGGAACGAATGGAAGATCTGATCGTCAAGCCGATCGAGCGCAAAATGCGGGAGATCGGCGAGATCGAGGACATCAATGTTCTCGTATCGACCGGGTATTCGGTGATCACGGTGTCCATCTATGACCACGTCTCCAAGGCTGAGTTGGATACGGTTTTCAACGATATCCGCAACAAGATCGATGATCTGAAGCCCAGTTTGCCGGAGGGAACCGAGGGGCCATTTGTCAACACCGACTATGGCGATGTGTCGATCGCAACAGTCGCGGTTACCGGTGACGGGTTCAGCGGCGCGGATTTGCGTGAGTCCGCCGACGACCTGCGGGAGTTTCTTTACGAAATCGACGGGATCTCCAAGGTTTCGCTGTTTGGCGTCCAGGAAGAGCGGATCTGGTTGGAAATCGACACGCGCAAATTGGCGGCGGTCGGCATCCAATTGCAACAGGTGCTCAACGACCTGCAGGCTCAGAACGTTATCCTTCCGGCTGGGCAGATCGATGCAGACGGGGTCGACCTGATCCTTGAAGCCAATGGCGATCTGCAGAGCGTCGAGGCTATCGCCAACGTGCTGACGAAGGTTGAGGGGCTGTCCGGTTTCGTGCGCCTGAAGGACCTGATGAACGTCCAGCGCGGCTATGAGGATCCGGTCGACAAACCGGTCTATTTCAATGGCATGCCGGCAGTGATTCTGGCGGTCGAGATGTCCGATGAGGAGGACATCCAGAAGATCGGTGCGGAGCTTGAGCGCCAGGTTGCGGCCTACGAGCTTACCCAACCGATCGGCATCACCTACCAGTTCTCAACGTTCCAGGAGACCAACGTCACCACCTCCATCAACGCGGCGCTGATGAATGTGGCGCAGACCTTCGTGGTCGTGCTTGCGGTCATGTTGATTTTCCTCGGTTTCCGTGCGGCGCTGATCATCGCCTGCATCGTTCCGTTCACCGTGACCTTCGCGCTGATCGGCATGGGCGTCATGGCAATCGACCTGCAGCAGATTTCCATTGCAGCGGTGATCATCTCGCTGGGCCTGCTGGTCGACAACGGGCTTGTCGTGGTCGAGGACATCCAGGGTCGCATCGGCCAGGGTGTCGACCCGAATGAGGCGGCGCTGGCGGCCGGCCGGCAGTTTTTCGTGCCCTTGGCCGTGGCGTCGATCACCACGGTTTCAGCCTTCCTGCCAATGCTGATCCTTGACGGGACGGAGGGTGAATTCGCGTTTTCACTCGGTGCTGTCGTCGGCATCATGCTCGCCGGTTCCTGGCTGACGGCACTCTACATTCTGCCTTCACTCTGCGTCTGGTTTTCCAGCCGCAAGCAGACCAAGGAAGAGGGGCATGAAAACTGGCTGGTCCGGTTCTACGGCGCCATCATCAGCCGCTCGCTGCCCTTCGGCATCGTGATCATCATTGTGGCCTACGCGCTCGTCGCGCTGTCGATCTCGATGTTTCCTCGGCTCAAGTCGGAAATGTTCCCGTTGTCGGAGCGTGCCGAATATCTGATTTATCTGGACATGCCGAAAGGCACGGCGATCTCCGCCACCGAAGCCGAGGCGCTGGCGGTTGACCGCTGGCTGCGCGACAAGGAGCAGAATCCGGAAGTGGTCAACACGACGGTGTTCGTCGGCGACGGCGGCCCGCGTTTCTACCTGGCGCTCAACCCGGCCGACACCAACCCGGCCAGCGCCTTCATCCTGGTCAACACCACCGACTTCGAGAGTGCCGTCACCGCGGCGGAAAGGGCCACACGCCACCTGATCACAAATCACCCCGGCGGTCGTTTCAAGGTGAAACGCCTGTCGATGGGCGGCGGTGAATCCGGCATTGTCGATGTCAAGATTTCCGGGCCGGGCGCCGAAGAGCTGTTGTTCATGGCCGACGAGGTGGAACAGGCCTTCGATGCGGTTCCGGGCATTTCCCAGAACGAGAACGACTGGGGCAACAAGACACTGAAGATCGTCATCGATGTCGATCAGAGCAAAGCGCGCGAACTGGGTGTCTCGTCACAGGAAATCTCCGACCTCATGGATACGTTCTATTCCGGTACATCGTTTTCGACGTTCCGCGAGGGCGACCAGTCGATCCCAATCGTGGTGCGTGCCGAGGAAGGCTTCCGCAGCAATCTGGAGGATCTTGCGAGCCTCGCCATACCGACGGACGGGCCGCTGATCTCGCTCGATCAGGTCGCGACATTCGATCCCAAGCTGGAGTTCTCGCAGATACGTCGCGAGAATCAGGTGCGCCTGATCAAGATCTCGGGCAAGAGCGATACCGTTGCCGCCAATCAGGTGCTGGCGATGATCCGACCAACCCTGGATTCGCTCGATCTCACCGGCGGTTACAAGCTGGAAATCGGCGGCGAGACGGAAAACAGCGCGGAGGTCAACGAAAAGCTCGGTGCCGGCATGCCGGCGGCACTGTCGGTGATGCTGGTTGCGCTGATGTTCCAGTTCAACTCGGCTCGGCGTGTTTTGATGACCTTCATGACGGTGCCGCTGATCATCATCGGCGCGCCCTTCGCGCTGCTGATTACCGGCGAACCGCTGTCCTTCTTCGCCATCCTCGGGATGATCTCGCTCGCCGGCATCATCATCAACAATGCCATCGTGCTGATAGACCAGATCGATATCGAGAGGCAGACGTTGGACCTGAAGGCGGCGGTGGTCGAAGCATCGAAGAAACGCGTGACTCCGATCATGCTGACGTCCTTGACGACGATCTTCGGACTGTTGCCGATGGCCATAAACGGCGGTGCCCTGTTTGAACCGATGGCCACGCTGATGATCGGCGGTCTTGCAGCAGCATCGCTCGTGACGCTGTTCTTCGTGCCAGGCAGCTACTACCTGTTCTTCGGCGGGATCTGGAGTTGGAAAGGCAAGAAGGCAGACGGCGAACCTGCGGCTGCGTGATCAGGCCGGTTCCAGTTCCGCTTTGCGCACGTCCATCGGGCTCACGCCGAAATGTCGATTGAAAGCGCGGCTCAGCGCCTCTGGGCTGCCATAGCCGAGGCGCCGGGCGACGCTCTGGATTCGCTGGCCAGCGGCGATGTCCTGGCGGGCCAGGGTCATGCGCCAGCGGCGCAGATAGGATTGCGGCGTCTCGCCGACCTTCTCGACAAAACGATCGGAAAACCGGCTGAGCGACATGCCCGCGACCTCGGCCAGTTCGCCGTTGCGCCAGTCCTGGCCGGGCCGGTCATGCATGACGACGAGAGCCCGGCTCAGCTGCCGGTCGGCAAGTCCGGACAGCAATCCCGGCGTCGTCGCGCCGCGTTCGATTTCGCGGCGCAGCAGGCGGATGATCAGCACTTCGCAAAGACGGTTGAGAGCTGAAGCCGAGCCGCAGCGACCATCCGCAGCCTCGCTCATCAGCATCTGCATAAGCAAGGCAATCGTCTCGTCGTCGGCGCCGTCGACGGCCAGACGCTCCGGCAGGGCGGCCAAAAGCGGGTTGGCGGCGCCACCCCAGTCAGCACTTGCCTCGAACAGTCGACGCTCGCCATCGGCAGCGGTGCCGCGCGGCCAGAAGGCAATTCCTTCCGGCCCAGTGTCAGGATCGCCGATGACGATCAGATTGCCGCCGCCCGGTTCGGCGAGCGACACCCGCATCTGAAAGTGCTGCATCAGGGCTGAGAGGCGGTCATAGTGAGGCATCTGGGTGTTTCGATCAGGTTTATTGGATTTTTCGAACCTAAACCTTTGCTATAGCGCTGACAAGTCGAACTCCAATCAAGGATAAGCCCATGCTCATGCCACGCCAGAAAACCCCCGACCTGACCCTGCCGATCCTCGGCGGCGGGACGTTCGATCTCGCCACGGAAAAGTCCGAACGGGGCGTCGTCATCTGTTTCTATCGCGGCCTGCACTGCCCGCTCTGCGCCACCTATCTCAAGGAGCTTGAGCGGCTGACGCCGGAGTTTGCGCAACGGGGTGTCACCACGATCGCCATCAGTTCCGACGGCGAGGAGCGCACTCAGGGAATGGCCGACAAGATCGAGGCAAAGGCGTTGCGTTTCGGCTACGATCTCAGCCTCGACAAAGCCCGCGAATGGGGCCTCTACATCTCAACATCGCGCGGCAAGACCTCCATCGGCATCGAAGAGCCGGCGCTGTTTTCCGAGCCTGGACTGTTCATGATCACACCGGAACAGACCCTCTATTACGGCTCGGTTCAGACCATGCCTTTCGTGCGCCCCCACTTCAAGGAACTGGTCGGCGCCCTCGACTTCGCCATCGAGAAAAACTACCCGGCCCGTGGGGAGTATGCCGGGGCGGTGTAACAAAGGAACTGCGGGATCTTCTCCGCGCCAATTTAGGAAGCGCCGTGGTCCTTGAAGCCGCGGCGTTTTCTTTGTTGGGATCACAGGCCGAACACAATCGCCACCCATGTATTGGGCAGCTGTGGAGGCTTGTGGCATGCGGTTGAACGACAAACAAATTCAGTCTGTCCTGGCGCTATCGGGACCGGATCGATATCGACACTTTATCAAAGTGGTTGTTGACCGTGAGCAGGCCTGGGGGCTCTACGACGATGGATGGGCACTGGCAGAAACCGATGATGGCCAGCGTGTTTTTCCAGTATGGCCGGCTTCTGAATATGCAACCCTATGTGCCAATGGAAAGTGGAGTGGTTATGAGCCGGCTTCAATACCGTTGACCGATTTGATCGATGAATTGGTCCCGAAGCTCAAAAGGGCGAGCGTGCAGCTAAGTGTTTTCAATTCACCAGACGACATAGGGGTCGTTCCGAAATTCGATGAGTTCCTACACCACCTGAACCTGGAGATGGAAAAATACCTTTAGGCTGACCGCGTTGACGGAGCCGCGTCCCAGAGCTTCAGGGACACCAACTCGATCATGCTAGAGCTCTGTTGGCCGTCCCCTCAAGGATGCGGTAAAAATACTAAAGTGTCCTTGTCGTGATGTCGGGGGTGAGCGATGCGCGGAGACCGGTTTGCCGTGGCCTATGCCGCGTTGCTTCTGGCCATGCTGATCAGTGCAGGAAACTTCCTGTTCGGAAACCTGGCGGTCAAGGAGATCCCGCCCGTCATCCTCGCCTTCTGGCGCTGCCTGATAGGCGCTCTTTGTGTTTTGCCCTTCGTGATCGTCAAACGTGGCAATCCGTTTGCCACCTTTCGCAAGGATTGGCTTCGAATCATTGTGCTCGCCGCCGTCGGTGTCGTTGTTTGTCCCTGGCTCATGTACGTGGCGTTGCAGTCGAACGATCTGATCGACCTCGGTGCCGGCTATACGAGCGTTCCGTTGGTCACGATCCTGTTCTCGGCGCTGCTGATCGGCGAACGCCTGCGCCTTGTGCAATATGTGGGCGTTGCGATTGCCCTGGCTGGCGCGCTGGTTTTCGCGTTTCGCGGCAACCTGTCGGCGTTTGTCAATTTTGAGCCGCATATCGCATTTCTGGTGATGATCGCGTCCAATGCTTGTCGTGGTCTGTATCTGGTGCTGTTGAAAAAATGGGACCTTCATCCCAAGCCCGAGGATGGCCTGTTCGCGATCTTCGCTGTCAGCGTGATCATGCTTCTCCCGGTTTTCGTGGCCTATGAGGCGGGTGAAGCGCGGCCGTTCGATTATTCATGGCAGGTTTGGGGGTCGATCCTCTTTGTCGGTATCGGAATGGGGGCGGTTTACCTGCACCTGCTCAATTTCGGGACGGAAACGGTTGGGGCCTCGCATGCGTCGCTGTTCGCTTATCTTGTTCCGATCTTTGTTGCGGTTGAATCAGTCACCCTCCTGGGCCAGGAACTGCGCCTCTACCAGATTGTCGGCGCAGTGCTCATCGTTGGTGGTGTGCTCATCGCAACACGCACGCATCCCCGGCCGTCTCCAGCCGACCATCCACCGCATTGAAGCGAGATTTTTGAACGTCAAACCACCCACACCCCATCATCGAGGTCGGGCGCGGTGCGGTCGACATTCTCGTCGCTCTTGGTGAAGGCGATCAGGATGTCCTCGCGGGTCAGACCATCGTTCACCATGCCACCCACCCAGAAGTCGTGGCCACCCTGGTCCGGCAGCCGGTCCAGAACGTTCTGGTACATCGCGTCGATGTACTCTTCGTTCGTCGGGTTCGCCCCGAACAGCGCCTTGAACTCGTCCGACTGGATGAACTGCGTTGCCAGGAACTGCTCCTTTTCGTATTGGCTCCAGCCGAGCGTATCGAAATGGTCGAGATTGCCGATCCAGAACAACACCCCGCCTTCGTCCGGCGTTCGATTGAAGGAGGCCTGGTAGATACGGTAGCCGAAGCCTAGATTGGGTGTATCGACATCGTAGAGAAGTGAGCCGTCGTTGTAGTCGATGCGCTCGATATCGATCAGCGAGTCCTCTGCTCCGTCTGGCTTGCCGATGAGAATGCGTGTTTCGCTCTGCCATTCCTGCATGAAGTCGGCGCGGTCGCCGTCATAAACGACGGTGTCTCGTCCGCCATCACCATCGATGAGGTCGGGTCCGCTGCCACCGTCGATACGATCGTCGCCGCTGAGCGCGTGAATCGTGTCGTCCTCAGGTGTGCCTTGAAGCATGTCAGCCTGCGGCGTGCCGGTAATGACCTGGCCGGCCATATCGGTGAGGCTGACCGTGAAAGCCTTCGCTATCTGACCGCCTCTTCCATCGTCCGCGGTGATCATCAACCGATGATCGATCTGCTCCTCATAGTCCAGGACAGCACCCTCGGACACGACCAGCTGGTTGCCGACGATCTCGAACGCGACGGCGGAATCATCCGATTGACCGTAATCGATCGAGAGGAAATGCGTGTCGCCGGCATCGATATCCTCGACATTGAAGCCGGTGACGACTGTGCCCGCCGCGGCGTTTTCCGCGAGCGAAAGCGGGTGCGTAGCGGTAATGTCGGTCGGCACTGCGTTGCCCAACAGCACGTCTTCAGCCGAAAAGTCGGCAAGGGAGATGCCCTCGAGCGTGATGACGGTTCCGTCCGGGAACGTCAGGATGACACTGCCGGCCCGGGCGTTGCCAATGGCGGCAAGGGCCACCTCGCGGTCGAAACTTCGCAGATCGAGCCGATCGATCCCGTCCTGGAAATCCTCGACCGTGTCGCTGCCGCCATTCGGCTGGCCGACGAACAAATCCGCACCCGGGCCGCCGGTCAGCGAATCGTCGTCAAAGCCGCCGACCAGGCGGTCATCACCTTCCCCGCCCGACAGGACATCGTTGCCCGCGCCGCCTTCCACAAAATCTCTGCCACCCGCCCCGCCGAGTGTGTCATCGCCGGCGCCGCCTGCGATCAGGTCGGCATCGTCGCTGCCGTCGATGGTGTCCGGCCCTTCGAGACCGATGGAAAGGCTCACCGGTATCTCCTCACCTTCGAGAACGAGAGCGGTGGTTTCGAAGCCGGTGATTTGTGCCCCGGGTGGCAGGATTGACGTCAATGTGTCAGACACACGAACCAGGGTGAGCTTGTCGCCTTCGCCGTCGCCACCGTCGGTTGAAGCGAAACCGGCGGTAAAGGTGGCGTCGTCATCGCCCTCTCCGAGGTCGACGTCGCCCGTGTCGGTGAAAGCTGCGAAGCTGTCGTTGCCCTTGCCGGTTTCAACCGAGGTCGCTCCGGCGATATCCGTGAGGATGTCGTCACCGTCAGTGCCGGCATAACTTTCGCCAGGCACAAGGTTCAGTCCCGACGTCTCGAAGCCGCCGGTCAGTTCCTGGACGGCTTTTGTCAGGGCCTGACCGCAGTCCGTCTTGTCACCGGCAAGTCGCACGCAAGGCCAGCCCCGGCTCTGGCCATTTTCGTCCATCAGATTCTGAGTCAGCCCGGCGACGATTTTTGCGACTGCATCAGCTTGCACCTGGGCGGTTTCCAGCGAGTCCTTGTAGGTCTGCAGTTCGAACTTGAGCAGATCGATCTGCTGTTCCAATTTAAGGTAGTTGTTGGCAGCGCCGGCAAGGCCAATAGCGATGCCCAGCCCGATCGCCAGCGGCGCGGATACAACGAACGTCGCCAGGATAGCGGCAGTTGCCAGCACGGCATCGTCTGCTGTCTGATCGGACAAATCAAATTTGACGTCGAGCTCACCGAGACTCAAGGCGTTTTCGTTCTCTTTGACGAAGTCAAGGGTGGTATTGGCAGCTCGCTTCATCAGCGTGTCTGCTTCGGAAAAGCCCGGTAGGAGCTTGGCGGAATCGAATATTGGGATCGCCAGTGCGAGGTCCTTAAGCAACCCGACGACCTGATCGATATTGGCGTCGTCAATGCCCTGTTCTGCCGCGTCTATGAGTTGTTCGACAGCGGCGATCGTCTCGGTCTTTCTCAGCAGTTTATCAAGCTGTTGTGCAAGGTCCGCCGACAGTCGCGCCACTTCGGCGGAATCGACGACCACCGACGAGAGTTGCAGAAAGCTGACATCAACATTATCGAACTCCAGCCGGGCCTCCGGATCTCCGCCATGGAGAGTGTCCTTTCCGTCTGGTCCTGTTATCGCGGCGCCGACGAAGGGCAAAACTGAAAGGTCGACAATGTATTCGGTCGCGTCGCCTGCGAAAAACAGCTTGTCGCCCTCGCCGAAGAAGATCGTGTCGTCACCAAGATCTCCGGACAGCCGATCGACCGCGCCATCCTCGAGCAATAGTTCAGATCCGCCATTCAACACATCCGCTCCGACGCCGCCAAACAGCCAGTCGGAATCCGCTCCGCCATACAGAGTGTCGTTGCCTCCCGAGCCGAAAAGCCTGTCGTTGCCGGCATTCCCGATCAGCGTGTCAGAGGAGGTTTCCACGAAGTCAAACGCGAAGGACAGCGGATTGCTGCCGTAAATGCGGTCGTCTTGGTTGCCGCCATGCACAGTGTCGTCACCGCCGCCCGCGACAAAGTCCCGCTGAGGGTCATAAAGGAAGCTCTCGGTCAGCTGGTTGTTGCCGGCGTTTGGCAACCGGACTGTGTCGTCCCCGTCCTCTGCGTTGTAGACTGTTTGGATCGGGTCGATAGCATCTCGGATAAACTGCCTGTCACCATCTGAAAGCTGGTTCAGGTCGACGTCGTCATCGAGAGGCGTAAACAGGCCGTAGGCGATGCGTTCGAACCAGTCAGAGCCCCAGTTTTCCTCCCGTTGCCCGATCAGATCCTCTGCGGTCCGTGTGATAAGGAACCGGCTGTTTTCTGGATACACACCGCGGGTCGAGGGGGCCGGACTGCCCTTGAAGGCAAGATAATATTCGTCGAAATACTCATAAATCGGCGTGCCGGTTGACGGGTTGTTCTCGATCCGTGCGCCAGGCAATTGCAACTGCAGTTCGAAGTATTCCGGCTGCTGCCAGAAGTTGGTGATCTCGTAGATGTCGATCAACTGTTGATCAACGTGACGGACGCCGGTTTGAGCGATCTCGAAAAACAGAATGCCGGAATCGAGATCGCGGGCAAGCTGATACACTTCGACCTCGGAGATGAGCAGTTCGGACAAATACCCGCCCGGGGATGCCGCAAAATCCTGGTATCCGTCTCCGACGATGTAGAGGGATTGCGGGCCTGCCGACTCAAGCCGATAGACAATGTTCATCAACGGGACGATTGTGCCGAAATCGTCGTCCGCATCGATGTCGAAATCTTCGAAATCACCCACTTGTGGCAGGTTCAGGGTCGGCGCCTGGCGAATCTGGTCGATCACATCCTGGGGCGCATTGAAAGGCCCGTTCGGAAACTGTTCAACGTATAAGCCTGTCATGATTGCGGATCGGCGCAAGCCACCTCAATTCAGGTTGTCACTGATTTGAAACGGTAGCTGACAGGCTTGGCCCCGTTCTTCATCCAATTGGAGTAAAAGAGCGAGTGGTTAGTGCATTGCTGCTTCGAGAATGCGGTCGAACCGGTCGAGGTAGAGCAACTGGCCGGCGTCGGCGACAACATCGAGCCTGGCTTGCGGCAGCCGGTCCGCCAAGGCCCGGATTGGTTCCAGCGGGCTCATGTGATCGGCTTCTCCGTGCAGGAAAATCATCTCGGTGTCGATTGCGGCGAGCCGCGACGTCCAGTCCAATCCGTTGACGCGCAGTTCGTTGGCGACGCCGGTGCCGGAGTGGGACAGGACATTTTGCACATATCGCTGCAACCAACCCTCCGCTAGAAGTCGTCGCAGCGTTGCCGTATCGGCATTCGCCTTGCGGTACGCGTGGAGGAACCCTCTCTCGACCAGCTTTTCGGAGCGCAGGGCCTTGGCATACATCTTCACCAGAAGATCCGCGGCAGAAGGACTGTTGCGCACCAGCGGCAGCATGGCATGCACGAAACTGCGCGAAGAGGATGCGGCGGAGGGTGACGGCGCGGACACGAAAACCAGCCGAGAGACAAGTTCCGGGGATTGGAAGGCGAACTCAGTCGCCCAGATCGCGCCAAAAACGGTAGCCACAACCGGCGCCTTTTCGATGCCGAAAAGCCGGCACAGTGTTCGGGTCGCCTGCGCCAGTTCGGCAACCATCTCCGCCGGTTGCAGGATGTCACGCCGTTGCGATCCGCAGAAAAAGGGTCGCAATGGTATGAGCAGCCGGGTGCCGTGCGCCTCAAGCTCATTGACCTGGTTCGGCAGCGGCAACAGCGGAAACAGCATCGGGTGAAACAGGATGCAGGGCCGGCCATCCACGGGGCCGAGTTCAAAGACCCGCAGACGGTCCCTGTAGCCGACGGTGACGTCATGGATCCGCAGCGCGTCGCCGTAACGATCCTGGAGGAAGGTCACATCGGTTGCCGGTTCGGCGGAGAAGGCCAGGTGATCGAGCAGATAATCGGTGATGCTGAATGCCGTCACCCTGACCAGGTCAGCCTGCCGCGACAGACCCATTTTGCCGAGCAGCATCTGCAGCTGCTTTCGCCGCGTGTTGTGGGTGACGCCATCGTCCCTGGCCACTTCGGGAAGTGACTTGCCGGCAAGCAGCCCGCACAACAGGCGAAACTCCGCTGGTGACGGCGCGAAACCAGGGAATCCCCTGCGCAGAACCCGGCTCATGTCGGCCCGATCGATGCCGAATATGACGAATCGCACTCCCGTGGGCTTTAGGGATCCGGCACCTCGATCGGTCTTCAGGTCGTAACGGACCAGCAGCCGGTCCTGCGATGTCATCAGGCTGAAGCCAGGTGCGTCGATCGTCGGCAGGTGCGATGGCAGAGCGCTGGAAATTCCATCATCGGCGAAAAGCATCTGTCCGTTGCCGTCATAGGCGGCACCCGGCAGGTTGACCCGGTTGACCAGCGCCTGAAATTCCTGCAGTTGCAATTGAGCATGGATTGCATCGGCCGACATTTCCCCCGGGTATCGACCCAGGATGGTCAGCAGGGACATTGCCTCGTCCCATCCGCCGACGGCGTCGGGTTCTTTGGTCTTCAAGCAGTGGCCTTTCGGCAGCCGGTTCCGAGAGAGTATTTCTACCCGAATCCGTCCGGTCAGACCACCCACACTCCATCATCGATGTCGGGCGCGGTGCGGTCGACATTCTCGTCGCTCTTGGTGAAGGCGATCAGGATGTCCTCGCGGGTCAGACCATCGTTCACCATGCCGCCCACCCAGAAATCGTAACCGCCCTGGTCCGGCAGCCGATCCAGAACGTTCTGATACATCGCGTCGATGTACTCTTCGTTCGTCGGGTTCGCCCCGAACAGCGCCTTGAACTCGTCCGACTGGATGAACTGCGTCGCCAGGAACTGTTCCTTGTCGTACTGGCTCCAGCCCTGGTTATCGAGGTCGTCGAGAACGCCGATCCAGAACAGCACGCCGCCCTCATCCGGAGTACGGTCGAAGGAGGCCTGGTAGATGCGGTAGCCGAAGCCGAGATTGGGTGTGTCGACATCATAAAGCAGCGACCCGTCGTCGAGGTCGATGCGTTCAACATTCGTGAGCGTATCCGTTCCCTCGCCCAACGCGGTGCGGGTGACCACGATGGTGCCGTCATTCATCCAGTCATGGGTGACCTGGTTACGGCCGCGGGAATAGACGACCGTGTCGGTGCCGGGCCCGCCGTCAATATCATCGTCACCGTTGGAGGCATTGATAATGTCGTCGCTCTCAAGGGCCAGGATCTCATCATTGAACTGGGTGCCGTTGAGTATGTCCTCGTCCGGTGTTCCGAGGATGGGCCCGACATTCTCGACGAAGATGTCGAAGCTCTCTTCGTAGGCAGGCCCGGTTCCATCGGTGGCGGAGAATGTGATGAAGTAGTTGCTCTGGCTGTCGAAGTCGAACGTTGCACCGGGTGACACCTTGAGTTCGTTGCCGTCGAGATAGAACTGGCCGTCGCCGCCGGAGACGATGGAGAAATCGGCAGTCGGCTCGGCCGGGTTTTCGAAGGCCTCAAAGGTAGCGACCACCGTGTCAGCAGCGGCGTTTTCCCGCACGGTCCCACCGGATGAAAGGACAATGTCGGAAATCGGCCTGTTGTCGATGGTGATTTCCAGGTCTTGGGCGAACTGCACACCGTTCAGGTTGGTCGCAGTCAGCGTGACGTTGGCCGTCTGGCGGGTCTCGAAGTCGAGATTGTCGTCGTCTGCAACAATCAGGTTGCCGTTGGCATCGTAGATGAACAGCTGCGCATCGTCGCCAGACAGTTCGACCAGAAAATCCTCATCAATGTTCGGTGCATCGTCAAAGGACAGCAGCAATTGTCCGACGATCGCGCCTGCTTCGCTGTTTTCGGCGATGTTCGAAGAGGAAAGGGCGATGGCCGTAACCGGTGCCACATCAGGGTGACCGACAAATACCGCGTCGTTGAAGACAGCTGGCGGCGACACGCCGTCATCGATCATTACGACGAACGGATGGTCGGTGGTGCCTGGAGGGGCGTCGTCGAAATAGGCGGGATCGATGACGAACACTTCGATCGTGCCCGCCGTTTCACGCAAACCGAGTTGATCGTCATACGGCGGTGCGATGCTGTAGAGATTGCCGCCGAAAGGCAGCATGTTCAACGGGTGCACGACGGTGATTTCGACGGTGGCCGTGTCCGTGCCGCCTTCGCCGTCATCGATCGTGTAGGTAAACGTATCGGGCCCGGAAAAGCCGAAGGGCGCGGTGTAGTCGAAGGATCCGTCAGGCTGCACGTCAAGTGTTCCGGCGCCGAGATACTCGAAGGACGTGACGGTGAACGGATCGCCGTTGAGGTCGCTGTCCGGACCGTTGCCGTTGTCGTCAAACAGGTTGCCTGACAGCGGCGTTTGCAATTCGGTCGTAAACCCGTCATTCACTGCCACCGGCGCGAAGTTCGGCGGCGTGCCGATGACGACCATCACCTCGTTTTGTGCAACCCCGCCGCTGCCGTCGTCGACAGCGATGGTCAGTGTGCGCAGATTGGTCGGAGATCCGGCGGAATTGTCGAAGGTCAAGGAATTCAACACCGCCTCGACATGCTCCTTTTTACCATCGAACGAGTCGAAGATGATCTCGAAAACCTTGCCGTTGTCGCCGTTCGTTGTTTCATCGATGCGGCCTATGCGATCCCCACCCAGGAAGACAAAACGGGCACCGGCAATGTCCTGTACGACCTTGAGCTGGCCCACGCCATCGCCGACGCTCTTCAAGGAAACGCTGTCTTCCGGCAGAAGTCCGGTGACAGTGATCTTGAGGACCCTGTCTTCGCTGAAACCGATAATGTTGAAGAACCGGCTGATCTCGTATTCCTGGTCGTCGTCGAGCACCTGCGGGCCGCCGGCGAACGCGTTGGTCGCAAATACGATCAGCGGATCCAGGCCGCTGACCGCCGGTCCCACATTGTCGAGGACAAAGCCCGCGTCGATCGTATCGACAACCTGTCCGGCGGCGATTGAGAAGACATCGGTGATCCCTGTGGCCGGATCGGGATCGGAATCGTTGGTGCCGTCGCCGGCATTGCGGATGGTGTGGTTCAAGCCGAGTGCGGCGTCCGGGTGGGTGAATTGCAGCCGGTAGTCACCGGGTGCCAAGGCGTCGAATTCGTAGCGGCCGTTGACGTCGCTGGTGGTCGAAAAGCCCGTGGGCGTTCCATCGGCGTTGAGTAGGTCGACGACCACGCCCCCAAGACTGAATTCCAGTCCGGTGTCGTCATCGACGCCGTCGCGATCTTGATCGTACCAGACCAGTCCTCGGATGAAGCCGACGGCATCGTCGTCCAGAATGGTGAATGTGTGGGTTTTGTTGTCCTGGTCAATGGTCGCTTCACCGGACAAAACCTGTGTCAGCTCGAGAACCAGCGTCTCGTTGGGCTCGACATCGAGATCGTCCTGAAAGCGCAGTGTGCCGGTGAAGGCATTGCGCGAGCCCGGCGCGAAGGTCAGGATGCCGGTGGTGCTGTTGCCGGGAACCTCGACATCAACACCGGGATCACCGGCGATGCCGACGGTCGCCGTTCCGGTGATCGTAAACTCGACGGTGATTTCTTCGGTTGCTTCCTCGCTCAGCGAGGCGCCGACAAGAAAGTTGCCCAGCAATTGTTCTATGTTTGTGGTTTGTCCGGGAAACCGGACCATTGGGCCTGCCATGGCAAATGTCCCCTGTGCAAAGCGTTCCGGCCGCAAACCGACATGTCAGACCGGTTTCGGGGATTTTAGCGGGGTTCACCAGGCGGAAATACTGTAGGACTCTACAGGTCCGACGCCGATTGATCACACGAATTCGTTATCATTGGCCGGTAAATCCGTGCGTTAACCATGTCGGGTCAGTGTTTGAGAAGAAAACCGGATAACGATCATTAGTTGACCGCCGGAGTGACCGGCATGTGAGCGATCTGGAGGATGTCATGCGCGATCTGCGTATCTGCTTCGTCGGCGACAGCTATATCAATGGTTCGGGTGACGAGGCGTGTCTCGGCTGGATCGGGCGCCTCTGCCGGCGCCGGTTCACGCGGGAGTTCCGGCTGACTTTTTACGATCTGGGTATCCGCGGCGTGACGACGGATGAGATCAGGGACCGCTGGCAGCGGGAGTGCCAGGCGCGTTTCCCCGACGGAGCGGACAACCGGGTCGTGCTGCAGTTCGGGATCAACGATGTGGCGGAGATCGTCGGCAAGGGTCGGCACGTCGAGGAGGATGCATCTGTCGCCAATGCAGAGGCGATCCTTCGCGGCGTCATGGATCTCTATCCAACGCTGTGGGTCGGGGTGCCGCCGGCCAATGTTGCCTGCTCACCGATGCATCCAAGTGAAGGTCTGGTGATCGACTTCTCGCAGGAAACGACGGTTGCGCTGAACGGCCGCTTTGTGGCGCTGGCCGCCGAACTGGGCGTGCCGTATCTCGACATTCAGACGCCGTTGCTTGCCAATCCGGATTACATGCACAGCCTGACCCAGGGCGATCGGATGCATTGTGACGGATCGGGCTACGCGCTGATGGCCGAGCTGGTCGACGATTGGGATGCATGGGCAGCCTGGTTCAAGGAGTAAGGCACGCCTAAAGCTGCCCTCTCAGCACCAGCTGGTGCCGGCAGAACTGCGTTGCCCGCGGCTCGCGCAGAACGACAAGTGTCCCACTGTCGAGTGGCGTCACGCTTGATGAAGTTCCCAGAACGTTTGCAAACCTGTCCCGCGCCTGGTCGGGGATGGCGGCGTAGATGCCGCACTCTGTGCAAAGAGCCTCAACCGCGGTCCGGTTTGCGGCAAGGGTTTGCCCGTCTTTCACGGCACGGATCAGGTGCCGGTCAGCGTAATAAACCGGCACCATGCTGCGGTCGGGAATGGTGACGATCGAACATTCGGGTACGGTGCTGCCAATCGATCGGGCGAATGCGATCGATCGATCGTCCACGCTGCGATCGGCGCGGACCCACTTCAGCCGGTCGAAACCGCCAGCCGCCACTGCAACAATTGCGGCCAAGAGGATCATGACGCGCAGGCGATCCGGCGCGGCGAATTCTTCGCGGACGCGTTGCGAAATGCGCGGCAGTTCGTCGGCAAGCAGGCCGACGGCCAGCCCGGCCGCGGGAACCAGAAGAAGGATCTGGTAGTCGTGAATGCTCATGTGGTTGGGCATGGCGAGCGCCCAGAGGGCATAGATCGACACAAAGGCCATGATCGGCACGAGGGTCGCGCTGGCCGGGCCTTTGATGATCCTGCGGGCTTGAAGCAGAACGCAGGCCAGGGCGAGGAGTCCCAGAGGGCCTAGCAGCGTTAGCCGCAGCAGTATTTTCGGTAAATAGGTCCAACCGAGCACATCGGTACGCTCGGCCTTTTCCTGGAGAAAATGGGGCGAAGCGAGTGCCTGTGCCGCTTCGGAATCGTAGCCCGATGACAGGCCGGAGCGCAGCAGCACGCGCTCCAGGATGGCGTCGCCGAAATAGGGCACCTGCAAGCCGTAGAGCACGAAGATCCCGACGATGGTCGCTGTTCCGGCAAGACCGAACACAATACCGAGCGCCGCGGCCCACCGGTCGCGGCCGACCAAGCCGAACAGCACCAGAGCCGGCGCGGCCAGGATTGGCTCCCAGGATGACAGGATAGCAAGCGCGAAGAAGACAGCGCCCAGACAGGCCCAGCGAATTCTGGCGGTCTTACCGTCGATCGCCTCGAGATAGGCATAGAGGCTGGCGAGTGTAAAGAAGATGGCCAGGTGAAGCTGGCTGCCCATCTGTCCGTAGCGCATCAGGACCGGCGTCGTCAGGACGGCAAGACAGGCCAGGGCGCCGGCGAGGTCGCTGCCGCGGCGGCGCACGATGGCGCAGACAAGGCCGGCGCTGGCGAAGTTGAGGGCCAGTGCCAGCAGATGCTGGGTTGTTTCCGAGGCGCCGAAGATGCGAAACGCCGCGCCGACAAGCATGCCGTAGAGCGGCGGCCAGTTGAGGTAGACGTCGGGTGAGGCGGTGAGCGGTGCGTTGTTCTGTACCGGCACGAAACCGAGTGCCGCAAAACCCTGTTCGGCGAAGCTGCGCCCGATGGTGGCGAAATGGGCACTGACCCAAGCATGCGGGTAATTGTATGTATTGTGGGCCAGCGTTGTGGCTAACATCGCACCGGCGACGAGCGCTACCGCGATCCAGACCAGGGATACGAGCATTCGCTGCGATTGCGCCGTGGGAACGGCCGGTGCGTCAGTTGCGGAAATCTGCATGGTCAGCGGCGCTTACGGCGACACAATACCGTGTAGGAATCGAACAGGTTGAGCGGCACGGTCAGCCGGTCGAGAAACTTTGGCACAGGCGGACGCAACCAACCTGGTGCGTAGGCGAGCACCCGTTCTGCCAGATAGCTTGCGGGAAAATACCAGGTGGGACGGCTGATCGTCTGGATTTCCAGTCCAGCCGCCTCAATCGCTGCCGTCAGTGTGGTGCGATCGAAATAGCCGATATGGGCGATGCGGAAATGCCACCAGCGCCAGCCCATCAGCCGCGCCGCCAGAGATTTGACGTCGGGGGTTACCAGAAGGCAGACCCCGTCATCGGCAAGCACGGCGGCAATGTCGCGCAACAAACCGACCGGGTCGGGCACATGTTCAATGACATCGACCAGGGTCACGCAGTCGAACGGGCCGGTCAGAGCCGGATCCGGCAGCACGCCGGGTTTAACGGGCAGACCTGCTGCGGCGGCGCGCTTTTGCAGGGCGATCGACGGTTCGATACCCTCCGCGTCATAGCCGGCCCGCAACGCCTCGTCGACCAGGATGCCGCTGCCGGCGCCGACGTCGAGCAGCCGACCGGAAGGCTTTGCCCGGGCCAGCTGTTTGACAAGGCGCCCGGCCTGAAGCGCCCGTTGGTCGCGGGTGTCCTCGTAGCCGTCATCGTCCATGTCGGCATAGAAATCCAGCACATCCGGCAGATCGGGGCATTCGAGAAAGCCGCAATCGCCGCAGCGGTAGATGTCGGCCGTTGCGCCATAATCCTTGTCGGTGATGCGGAAGGCGTCGGCGCCGAGATCGTCCGGCAGGTTGCCCGTTTTTGCAAGCGTCAGGTTGCGCGATCCGCAGACCCAGCAGGTGGGCTCCCCATCCATGACAGGCGTTTCCAGTTCGGCCAGACTCATGCGCCTGCTCCGTTGCCGTCGGGTGTCGGTCGCGCCGCGAAGGTGAAGGCGCGGTTGACGAGGAAATTGGCGATGAACACCAGAACGGTGACCGCCACCTGAGCCAGCAGATACGGGATCGCCAGGACCAGTGTGGCTGCCGCGAAGAGGACCGTGTTGAGGGCGAGGCCGGCCATCGTCGTTGCCACATAGCGGGTGGCGGCGATCCTGTGATCGCTTTTGGAACGAAACACGAAGCGATGCTGAAGCCAGTAGTTGACCGGGATGGCGCACAGGAAACCCAGCGCAGAGGCCAGGACCTTGTCGACGCCAAGGCCGTGGTGCAGGCCCCACAACACCAGCAGATGGACGCCGAGAGCCGAACCGCCGGCAATGCCGTAACGCAGAAACTGGGCGGCCGTGTCGTTCCTGTCGGTCATGGCGTCAGTGGAACGATTGCACTTCGACCAGCGCGTTCAGCCACGGAATGTCGACGAAGAACAGCGCGGTCAGCAGAAGTGTCAGGAGACCGACATAGCGAACAAAACGACGCTCGCGATAGAGCTTTTCCGGGCTCTGGGTAACCGATCCCGGCTGCATGCCGATGCGGAAATACCAGACGAAGAGAGCGGCAACGAATGGAAACGCGATGAGAAATTCGATGCGGTACTTAATCAGGAAGACGCCAAGGAAAAGCGTCGTCGTCAGCGCGTAGAAGAAGGCTGAGAGCAGCAGGCTCTGCTCGTCATAAAACAGGAACGAGCGGCGATAGCGTCCGGCACGCTGCGGATCGTTGATGAAGCGATACTCAGCGTAGCGCTTGACGGCCATCAGATAGGCGCCGCCCATCCAGAAGGCCAGCAGGATCGACGAGGGCGGCAGCACACTGCCGAGAACCGCTGACCAGCCGAGCAGGAACCGCAGCGGGTTGTTGACCGATTCCGACAGGACGTCGAGATAGACCCGGTCCTTGGTGCGCAGCGGCTTGACGTTATAGGCAACGCCCATGGCAAGCAGGATGGCGGCGAAAAGTGTAAACTGGACGCCGATGGTCCAGCCGAGCAGCAGACCGGCAGCCGCCAGGATCCCCCACTGCAGATAGACTTGCGGGGCGGCTACCGCGCCGGCTGCTGACGGACGGTGGCGCTTGACCGGATGGTGCCGGTCGAATTCGGCGTCCAGCCATTCGTTGATCGTGTAGTTGGCCGAGGCGATCAGGCAGACGGCGAGAATGCCGACGACGAGATTGACAACGGCGGCAGGTGTCGCCGATTCCGGGCTGACAGCCAGCGCCAAAGCGGCGCCCGGCAGCATGAAGATGTTCTTGAACCAGTGATCCGGCCGTGCCAGCGCCATCTGGTTGCTGATGAACGCACGCCAGCCGCCGGCGGACGCTCGCGCTGCGCCGTCAACGATGTCAGCTTGGGAATCGAGTGCCATGTGACCTTCCGTCCGGACCAATCGGAATTTCCGGACGAAAATAGGCTGAGCCCGGTTAATTTGCTCTTACGGGCGGAGATTCGGTTTGTGGGTTGGTGCCATGTGGTAACCAATCAGGTGATCGTCTGAACCTGTCGCAGCGTTGCTTGAAGTTCGGATGATGCCGGGAGGGGAAGATCATGCTGACACGTCGAGGATTTCTGTCAAAGACGGCTGCCGCCGGCGCGCTTGTCGCCGCGCCTGCGATTGTGCGCGCACAATCTTCGACGGATGTTCTGGATGTCGCCGTTGTCGGCGGCGGGATAGCAGGTGTGTTTTGTGCCATGCGGTTGTCTGAAACCGGCAACGCTCGGATTGGCCTTTTCGAAGCGACGGACCGAATAGGCGGGCGCCTGCTGTCGTTTCATTTCCCCAACCTCGCGGGCCAGACGGCAGAGATCGGCGGGATGCGACTGCGCCGCAGCGATGAACATGCGCTCAAGGCCGTATACGACCTGATTGATGCGGAAGACTTGCAGATATTCTCCTATCCCACATCGGAGTACTTCCTACGCGGCGTCCACTTGTCTTCGCTGACGTCGCCGGAGGCGTTGCCCTATGGCCTCGACGCGCGCGAGAAGGCCATCATTTCCGGCGGTGAAGATCTTCTGGCGCACACCATCAGGGCCCTCGGAAAGAAGGCTGGCGGCGGCGATGGCATGCCGACAGGGTTGTGGGAGTTGCTGCTGCGTGAGCGCAGCAAGGAAGGGTACGATTTTGTCCGAGACAAGCTGGGTTACAATTCTCCGTTATCCAACTGGGATGCCTCGACGGCCATTCGATGGTTCAGGCGCGATTTTCACCTCCACACCTCTTATTAAAAAAAATCAAAGGCGGTCTTGAACGCATCCCCCACGCCTTTCGCCGCGAATATGAAGCGAATGGCGGAAAGATCCATCTGCAGAACAGGCTGACCGGGATCATGCGCCGGTCCGACGGCCAGTTTGATCTGCTGTTTCAGACAGGTTCGGGCCAAAGACGGGTCAGAACCGAACGGGTTATCCTCGCTTTGCCGGCGCAGGCGATACAAACCCTGTTGCCCTCCATCCCGGCCGACGATCCCAAGCGGTTCGCCGAGGCGGTAAATGCCGTGCACAAGGTTCCGCTGGCCAAGATCCACTTCTCGTTTTCCGAAGATTGGTGGACTCCGCGGATGCTGCAGATCGGGCGCGTGGTGACGGATCTCCCGGTGCGGCAGATCTATCGCTGGGGTGTCGACCCGCAAACTGGATATGCGCTCCTTATGGCCAGCTACCATGATGGGGAAATGATTCGTTTCTGGGAGGCGATGTCGGATGGGCCGGCCTTTGGCCCCCCTGACTGGATGGAGCATGCGGCAGGACCCGACGGCCAACCGGTGGCGGCATCACTGAAACAGCGGTTGCCTGCATCGCAGCGGCTGGTCAAGGAAGTGTGGCGACAGGTGCGCAGCGCCCACGGATTGGGCGACGATTTGCCGGAACCCGTTGCGGCAACCTATCAGAACTGGGGGCGTGATCCCTGGGGCGCCGCCTATCATCTATGGGCCATCGGCGCTCGCCCGCAGGACACGATCGACTATCTTCAGGAGCCGACCGCGGGCCTGCACATCTGCAACGAGGCCTGGTCGATCTCCCAGGGTTGGTCCAACGGCGCACTGCAATCTGCCGACGCGATGCTGATCAACAAGTTTGCGCTTGGCGGATACGCGTAGTCCTGGCGCCCTCAGCCACGGGCAGGGCCGGTCGAACCGCGAATGATGAGCTCGGACTCGACCTTTTGATTGACGAGCGGAACCTGCGGGTCGCCAAGCCGCTCGATCAATGCCCGGCTGGCAAGTCGGCCAAGCTCGCTCTTGGGCACATCAACCGTGGTCAATCCCGGGTTCCACAGGGCGGCTTCCGGGACGTTGTCACAGCCGGTGATGGAGATGTCCTTGCCTGGCTGAAGGCCCGCCTCCTGAAGCGCAAAGAAAGCGCCGAATGCAAGGGTGTCATTGTGGCAGGTGATGGCGGTCAATTCGGGGTGCGCTTCGAGAAGCGTGCGTGTCGCATGGTATCCGGCTTCACGCGAGCCGACGCATTCGACCAGGTACTCCGACGGATGCGGGAGACCCTGTTCCCTGAGTGCCTCGCCATAGGCCCGCACGCGGTCGCGGGACGTCGAGACCCCGGTGTTCGACCCGATATGGGCGATGTTGCGATGCCCCTGGCTGACCAGGTGGTCCATGATGCTGCGCATGCCCGCGTAGTTGTCGCCACCGATGAAGTCGACATCGAGATCATCGAGTGCTCTGGAAAGCATGATGACGGCGGAGGACCAGGATTGCACCATCTCAACCATTTCGGTGCGGGCGCCGGCGGCCGGGCAGATCATGATCCCGTCCACCGAATATTCGCGGATACGCTCCAGAAACGCTTCCTGTGTCCGCGGGTTTTCGTAGGAGTTGGAAATGATCGTCATGTAGCCCAGACGCTCCAACTCGGTTTGAGCCCCCGCAACCACACCGGAAAAGTACGGGCTTTCGAGATCGTTGATCGCAATGGCGATCAGGCCGGACTTTTGCGAGCGCAGGGACGCCGCCCGGCGGTTATAGACATAGCCGACCTGCCTGGCGGCTTCCTTGACCCGTTGCTTTGTCCGATCGGGGATCGAGTCCTTGTCGTTGAGGACCAACGATACGGTTGATTTCGAGACTCCGGCGGCACGGGCAACATCTGCAAGCGTAGCGATTTGTCTGTCCCTTTCCGCCAGCCGCTGGCTATTCGGCGGCGGCTCGCCATTCCCGATGGGCCGTGGCTTTGTCCAACGGCGTCTTGACGATGTGATTAGTGTAATTTGAGAGGGTTTTTAAGCCAACTCCCAACACAACCTCCAGTACGGTTTCCCTTGTATATCCGGCGGCAATCAAGGTGACCACATCTTCGTCCGACGGCCACCCGCGTGACGTGACCACGATTTCGGTAAATCGACGAAGCGCCTCCAGTTTCGGATCCGCCACGCTGGTGCCGTCGCGAAGCGCTTCAACGATCGGAAGCGGCACGCCCTGGCTTTCCGCCTCGACGGAGTGACCCGTCATGCAATAGGCGCATCCGTTCAGGCGGCTGACGGTCATCAGGACGGTCTGCCTCTCCGTATCGGAGAGCTTCGTGTTCTGAAAAAACAGCGCAGAGAGCCGCACGTAGCCTTCCAGAAGGGGTGGGGATTCGGCCATCAGCGCGAACAGGTTCGGAACCATGCCGAATTTCTTCCGCGTGGCTTCCATCCACGGTTTGGCGTCTTCCGGTGAACTGTCGTGGGTGTGAATTTCAAAATCCATGCTCGGAACCCCTGTTGATTTAATGGGTTGTTCGATTGCCGCGCACCAGGTCCGCGGCTCGTTCCGCAATCATGACCGTGGGTGCGTTGGTGTTGGATCCGACGATGCTCGGCATGACCGAGCTGTCGCAGACGCGAATTCCGTCCAGGCCGCGAAGCCGCAATTGCGGGTCAACGACCGCCATGTCATCGCTGCCCATGCGGCAGGTGCCCACGGGGTGGTAGCCGGTGCGTCCGTTCTGGCGGACATAGGTTTCCAGATCAGCGCGGCTTGTCGCGGCGGCGCCGGGCGCGATTTCGGCTTCCATCACGTCGGTGAAGGCCGCCTGCCGCATGATGTCACGGCTGGTCTCGACGGCCTCGATGGACCCTGCCACGTCTTCCGGCTCGGCAAGGTAGTTGGGATCGAGGAGCGGTTTGTCCGCGGGGTTGGACGAGCGAAGGCGCAAGGTACCGCGGCTTTGCGGGCGAACGAAATAGGCATTGAGGGTCGCGCCAACTCCGGATGGCAGGCTTTCGACCCCGTCTTCGGCGCCGACACCCGGCAAAAAGTGAAACTGTAGATCCGGCTCTTCGCCAGCCGTGGAGGATCGCCAGAACGCGCCGCCTTCCGCAACGTTGGACGTGGCGGGGCCATGGCCGAAAACAGCCCATTGCAATCCGGCCCAGGCCATCCAGAACGGGTTGTCGTAGCGGTTCAGGGTCGTCGTGTTTTTCAGCTTGCAGATGATGTCGATGACGAAATGGTCCTGCAGGGCTTCGCCGACGCCGGGAAGGTCATGCACCACATCGACCCCGACGCTTTGCAGATGATCTGCCGGGCCAATGCCGGACAGCATCAGCAATTTGGCTGACCCCAGGCCGCCCGAGCACAACAGGATTTCCTGGCTGGCGCGGTAGTCGCCGTCTTCCAGTTGGATGCCGGCGACGCGACCGTTTTCCACGATCAGACGCTGAACCTGCGCCTTGGTCTTGAGAGTCAGGTTGGGCCGACCGAGGACGGGTTTCAGGTATCCCTGCGCCGTGGAGCACCGCCGACCATTGCGGCTGGTTGTCTGATAGACGCTTGTTCCAGCCTGGTCCGCCCGATTGAAGTCCGGGTTATAGGGCATGCCAAGCTCCTGGCAGGCCTGCACAAACCGTCTGGTCAAGGGATGTGGACTGGGAAGATTGGAAACAGACAGCGGGCCGTCGCGTCCATGCCATTCGCCGCTCAGGATGCTGTTGCCTTCGGCGCGCAGGAAGTACTTCTGGATCTCCGAAAACGACCAGCCCGGGCAGCCTTCATCGTTGGCCCAGCGGTCGTAGTCGATCGGGTGTCCGCGCGTGAAGACCTGCGCATTGATTGAGCTGCCGCCGCCCAGGACCTTGCCCTGCGCCATCGGGATCACGCGATCATTGGCGTGTTTTTGTGGAACGGTTTCCAAACCCCAGGTGAGCGGACCGGTCGTCATTTTGGCGAATCCCGCAGGGATGTGGATGTAGAGATTTCGGTCGCGGTCACCGGCCTCGACGAGAAGCACTTCCGCATCCGGATCCTCGCTCAGGCGAGTGGCCATGACGCAACCGGCCGAACCTCCACCAACGACGATATAGTCAAAGGTCGTTTTCATCGCTCTCTCCCCTGAATGCGAAATCCGGCTTTCGTTTCTCCATCAGTGCGCGAACGCCTTCTCGGCCGTCGTCGCTGTATTTGCTCGCGGTGCCGGCGATTTCGTGAACCGCATGGGCGCCTGACACGCCACCCGCCAGGGCGCGGAACATCTGCTTGGCCGTTGCCAGCGCGTCGCCGGACGTGGATTCAATGACCGACGTTACAAATGTCTCCACCTCGGTGTGATCGTTGCAGACCGCGCTCGCCAAACCCCAGTCCAAGGCGGTTTCGGCATCAAGCTTTCGGCCCGTGAGCACCAACTCCCGGGCACGGCCGGTCCCGATCACCGCCGACAGGCGCTCAATGCCTCGCATCCCCGGAACGGCGCCGATGCTCAGTTCCGGCAGAAACAGGTTTGCGCCCGGATGGACGAGACGCATGTCCGTCGCAAGGGCCAGTTCCAATCCGCCGCCGATCGCCGCGCCGTTGAGCCATGACACGGTGAACAGATCGAGCATTTCAATGCGATCGATCACCCGGTTTGTGGTGCGGATGTACTGTCGGCCCATATCCCGCGCATGCAGTTTTCCCCAGTCATTGAAAGCTCCGCCCGCGCAGAAAAACCTGTCGCCTGTTCCCGTCAGGACCACGGCGCGGATCGATGGATCATATTCGACGTCCGATAGTTCAGCTTCGAGCCGGGCCAGCAATTCGATGGTCAATGCGTTGGCTTTGGAGGGCAAGTTCAGCGTCAGGAACACAATGCCTCCAGAGACATGCCTGTCGATCAATTCCCTCATCAGGAAAACGCCTCCACAGGCATTGTTGCAAGGTTCTTGATGACGGGCGAGAAACCCATATGGGCCAGAACGTCCTTCTCAAGGTCAATCCCGGGCGCAATTTCGATCAACTCCACGCCCTCGGGCGTCAGCTGGAACACCGCACGCTCGGTGACGTAGAGAACGTCAGCGCCTCTGCGATTCGCCTCCGCACCGGAGAAGGTGATGGCCCGAACCCTGTCGACAACTTTCCGGACGCTGCCTTCCGCGGCAATTTCCAGCCCCGATGGCGTCACGTTTATTTTGGAGCCCTTGGTCGTAAAGGTACCGCAAAAGATCAGTTTCGGGGTGTTTTGCGAAATGTCGATAAAGCCGCCGGGACCGACCGGTCTGCTGCCGACATGACTTACGTTGACGTTGCCGCTTTCGTCCATCTCGGCCATGCCGAGAAAAGTGGCATCCAACCCGCCACCGGAATAGAAGTCGAACTGCGACGTCGCCGGGATGATGGCGGTCGGCCCCGAGGCAATGCCAAACAGCGCCCCCGTTTCCATGATCCCGTTATAGATGCCCTGCTCGGCGCAAAGGGTGAGCTTTCGCGGGTCGATTTTGGCGAAATGGGTGACTTCGGCGGAAACCCCGAAGCCCAGATTGACCACCCCTTCTGCTGGCATCTCCATCGCGGCACGCTTTGCAATCACCCGTTTGACGCCGGTGGGCGGATGTTCCTCGGTCGGTTTTGGAGCGGCGTCCCCTGCGAAATCCGCTCGATAGCCGCCACGGTAGGTTTGCGCCTGGTCGGAAATGATGGAAATGCCGTCCAGTAATGCGGACGGGAGGGACACCTCACGCGCAGGTATGGTGTGCACGAGTTTCTGCGCCTGGGCGAAGACTTTTCCTCCGCCATTGCGCGCGGCCAATGCAAACGCGAAGACGTCGAGATCGGCCGGCTCCTGTCGGGTCGAGAGATTGCCGTTCTCATCGGCGGACGTGCCGCGCAGGAATGCGATATCGATGGTGATTGGCTTGTATCGAAGATACGTTTCCCCACCGATCGTCACTCGTTCCACGAGGTCGGCCTTGCTGATGCCGTTCAGCGCTCCGCCATTGCCGGTTTCGGGATCAACGAACGTGCCCAATCCGGTCTTGGTGATCAGACCCGGTCTGCCGGCGCCGCTCTCACGCAGCAACATGCCCATGACACCGGTCGGCAACGTGTAAGCTTCGATCTGTTCGGTCTCGGCCAGTTCCTGCATGCGCGGCGACCAACTCCAATGGCCCCCGATGACGCGGCGCACAAGGCCTTTATGCGCCAGCCTGTTCGCACCGCGGGTTTCGCCGTCACCAAAGCCGAATGAGTGGAACACCGTGAGATCGCGGGGGTGGCCCGTTTCAAGAAAACGCCGCTCGATCGCCGCCAGAAGTTGGTCCGGCTCCATCAATCCGCCGCCCGAGCCGGTCACTGCCAGCGTTGCGCCATCGTGTATGCGCCCGGCGATTTCATCGGGAGAAAGGAGCCTGTTGGTGTCGGCCGTATCCATGTGATCTGCCTTTTGTGACTCGTCGGACAATATTCTACTAGACCGATTTAGTAAATCGGTCTAGTAATGATTTATGCGGATTGGATTTCATTGATCCAATCGCGCGTTCGTGCGGAGTGCGGAGGCTCCGCCGAGACTGCGGTGGGCGGTCGAAGCTACGGCGATTTGCCGACAAACAGGGAGAAGGCTCAGATGAATCGATTGATATGTACCGCTTCAGCAATGGCTGTCAGCGTGATGGCCCTGACCGGTATGACCGGCATGGCGGCCGCCGAGGGCAAGCTCGACATTCTGCACTGGTGGACGTCCGGCGGTGAACTCGAAGGCATCAAATTGCTGCGTGAAAATGTCGAGGCGCAGGGGGTCGAGTGGATTGATGCGGCATCGGCCGGCGGTGCCGGAACCAATGCACGCACCGTGTTTCGCTCGCGCATTTCGGCCGGTGATCCGCCGAGTGTGATGCAGGCGCTCGGCACGGAAGTGAATGAATGGGCCGAGCAGGGTGTGCTGGGCGATTTGTCCTCCGTTGCCAATGAGGAAGGTTGGCTCGACGTTATTCCGGGGCCGCTTCAGGAGTTCGTCAATATCAACGGTAGCGTCGTTTCGGTCCCGGCCGTGTGGTCGCAGATCAACTGGGTCTATGGCAACAAGGACCTGTTTGAAAAACACGGCATCGCGCCGCCGGCAAGTTGGGCGGATCTGGAAGCGGCCGCAGAAAAATTCAAGGCTGCGGGCGTTCTGCCGATCGCCCATGGCGGTCAACCCTGGCAGGATACGGCCGTTCTGGACGGTGTGCTCGTCTCCATGGACGATCCGGAATTCTACCGCAAGATCGCCGTGGAGCAGGATCACGACGCTTTGCGTTCGGACCAGATGAAAGAAGTCCTGCGCCGCATGCGCTGGTTCTCGGAGCAGCTTGACGACGCAAGCCCGGGTCGCGAGTGGACCGATGCGCAGGCCATGGTCAAGAATGGCGAAGCCGCCATGGTTTTCATGGGCGATTGGGGCAAATCCTGGCAGATGACGTCGGGCGGCGTTCCGGGAGAAGACTTCATTTGCTTCCCGACCCCGGGCTCCAACGACATGTTCGTCTTCCTGGCCGACTTCTTCTTCTTCCCCAAGGTGAATGACGCCGCGCAGGAATCAGCTCAGGTCGCCTTTGCCAAGGCGGTCATGGACCCGACGTTCCAGGCCGAGTTCAATCTTCTGAAGGGTGGCCTGCCGGTGCGCACCGATGTTCCGGGTGACCGGTTCGACATCTGCACGAAGGACTCGGTCGAGCGCCTCGGTCGGGCGGTTGCTCGCGATGGGTTGGTGCCATCGCTCGGGTTTGCCCATGCCGCGCGGTCGGATGTTCAGGGTGTCTTCCGCGATGTCATGGCCGAATACATGAACAATTCGTCCATGTCCGCTGACGACGCAATCGAGCGTCTGATCGACGATCTCGATCTGCTCTGATTGACGTAACAGCGACAATGAGCGCCAGAAGATCATTACGGCAGTGGGCGGCCGAGAACACCTCCCAGCTTGTCCTTGCCCCAACCGGGCTTCTGGCGCTCGTTTTCATCTATGGGTTCATCGTCCTGACGATCTACCTGTCGATGAGCGAAAGCCGCATTCTGCCGGACTATACCTTTGTCGGTTTCGAACAATGGGAGCGGCTCTGGGGCTCCCGGCGCTGGTGGAATGCGCTGACAAATCTGTGGGTCTTCGGATCGCTGTTCATCGGTTTCGCCATCGTAATCGGAATGGCCCTGGCCATTTTTCTCGATCAGAAAATCCGTGGCGAAGGGGTCATTCGCACAATCTATCTGTATCCCATGGCGCTGAGCTTCATCGTGACCGGGACTGCCTGGAAATGGATGCTGAATCCGGATCTGGGGCTGGAGAAGACGATCAAGGGTCTCGGTTGGGAGAGTTTCGAATTCAACTGGCTGGTTCAAAGCGAGTTCGCCATTTACACGGTCGTCCTGGCGGCCGTCTGGCAATCCTCCGGTTTTGTCATGGCGATCTTTCTGGCAGCGCTTCGCGGGATCGATTCCTCGATCATCCAATCGGCCATGGTCGATGGCGCGTCGGCCTTTCGCATCTATCGCCAGATCATCATCCCGCAACTGCGGCCGGCCATCTTCACGGCCATCATTTTGCTCCTGCACATGGCGATCAAGAGTTTTGACCTGGTCATCGCCCTGACCAATGGGGGTCCGGGCAGTTCGACCGATCTCCCGGCAACCTTCATGTACGCGTTTGCCTTCGAACGGTCGCGACTGGCGATCGGAGCCGCCGCGGCGACGATGATGCTGTTCACGGTGGTGGCGATCATCGTGCCCTACCTTTACGTGGAGCTTCGCGCCCAAAACAGGGATGGCCGGAACTGATGGTTGGCGACGCGGTTCGAGGCGAGCAATCGACGGTCGACCGGCTTCTGCGGTGGTCGATCTACCTGCTGTTGTTCCTGTTTGTGCTGTTTTATCTCAGCCCGCTTTACGTGATGCTGGCGACATCGGTGAAATCCATCGACGAGATCGAAACAGGCAACCTGATGGCGCTGCCGCGCGACATCACCTGGTTTGCCTGGGACGAAGCCTGGAACGTGGCCTGCATCGGCACCGATTGCCGCGGCATGGCGCCGTTTCTTTTGAATTCACTGATGGCTTCTCTGCCGGCGACGATCATACCGACGCTGATTGGAGCGCTGAACGGATATGCGCTCTCGCTCTGGCGGTTCCGTGGGTCGGAGCTGTTCTTCGGGCTGCTGCTTTTCGGCGCCTTCATTCCCTATCAGATCGTCCTGCTGCCCATGGCCCAGTTCCTGGGCTTCATGGGCTGGTCGTCCTCCATTCTCGGGCTGTCCTTCGTCTATTCGGTATACGGCCTGCCGTTCACCACGCTCTATTTCCGCAATTTCTTCGCGGCCTTCCCGGAAGACCTGGTGAATGCAGCGCGTGTCGACGGCATCGGATTCTTCTGGTTTTTCTGGCGCGTCGCGTTGCCGGTTTCGCTGCCGATCATCGTGGTGAGTGTGATCTGGCAATTCACCAACACCTGGAACGACTTCCTGTTTGCCGCTTCTTACACCGACGCCGACAGCGCCACGGTCATGGTGGCGCTCAACAACTTCGTGCAGGTGGCGACAGGGGTGAAGCGTTACAACGTCGATATGGCCGCGGCGATCCTGGCCGGCTTGCCGACCATCCTCGTCTATGTGGTGGCTGGCCGGTATCTTCTGCGCGGTCTCATGGCCGGAGCGGTAAAGGGGTAGACCATGGGGACACTTTCAATCCGGAACCTGAACAAATCCTTCGGTGCGCTTCACATCCTCAAGGATATTTCGGTTGAAGCTGCACAGGGTGAGTTTCTGGTGCTCGTGGGCCCGTCGGGGTGCGGCAAGTCGACCTTGCTGTCCGCTATCGCCGGACTTCAGAAGATCGACAGCGGCGACATCGAGATAGACGGGCGCGACGTGTCCAACATGCCGCCGAAGGATCGGGACATCGCCATGGTCTTTCAGACCTATGCGCTTTACCCGAACCTGACTGTTGCTCAGAACATCGCGTTTCCGCTTCAGGCCCGGGGCATTCCCAAAGCCGACCGGAAAAAGGCCGTCGATCGTGTCGCCGGCATCCTGCACATCGAGCCACTTCTCAACCGGCGCCCCAAACAACTTTCCGGCGGCCAGAGGCAGCGTGTTGCCATGGGACGCGCGCTGGTGCGCGATCCCGAGATATTCCTGTTTGACGAACCCCTGTCAAACCTGGACGCCAAGCTGCGGGTCGTCATGCGGACCGAGATCAAGAAACTGCACCAGCAGCTGGGTACAACCATGGTGTATGTCACCCATGACCAGATCGAGGCGATGACGCTCGCGACGAAGATCGTGATCATGAAGGATGGCGTGATCCAGCAGGTCGGCAAACCGATCGATATCTATGAACGCCCGAAAAACCAGTTCGTTGCAGGCTTCATGGGATCGCCCGCGATGAACTTTCTCGACGGCCTCGTGGCCGAGGGCGGCGTCGAGGTCAAACGTCCGGATGGCGGCACGGTCGTCGTTCCGGTCGAGGGGTTCGCCGAGGTTGGTCGGCCGGTGACCTTGGGTGTCAGACCGGAAGCCATGTCCGATACTCCGTTTGGTCATGGCGAACCGACGGCCAGGATCGAATGGCCGGTCGAGCTTCTGGAACCGACGGGCGCCGAAACGATCGGCATCCTGTCCCCCCAATCGGAAAACGAAGAGATTGTTGCGCGGTTCTCGGCCAAGACCCCGGTTGCGGCGGGCGAATTGGCTGCTATTCATCTGAACCTCGCGGGACTTTGTGTTTTCGATCCGAACAATGGCGCCGCCATCTGGCACGCCGCCCCCTGACGAAAGGAATGAGAATGGCCGACTCGATACTTCGCCACGCTGTCATGCTTGGCTTCAAGGAAGGCACCACGCAGGCCGAGATTGACGAACTTGTTCGCCGGTTTCACGGACTGCAGGAGGAGGTTCCGGGCATTGAAGCCTTCGAATGGGGGGTGAACAATTCGCCAGAGGGACTGGCCAACGGGTTGTCACATTTCTTTCTGCTGGATTTCGCCAGCGAGGCAGCGCGTGACACCTATCTGCCGCATCCGAACCATGCCCGATTTGCCGAGTGGACCGGACAATATGTCGAGAAGGTCACGGTGCTGGATTATTGGAGCAGCAAAAACCCGTGACCGCGCCGGTTCACGGCTTACCCGGAAAACCCGAGCGCCTTTAGGGCGGCCTCGGCGCATTTGATGTCGTCCGGGCCCGCGGCGCCCGAAACACCCAATGCGCCGACGAGTGTTCCGTTCTCCATGATCGGGAGACCACCGTCCCAGGCACAAAGCCCGGGCCGGTTGCTGGCGCCCATGGCAAGTTCCGGTGAAGAACTCATGCGTTCAAAAAAGGCGCGGCTTGTGTTCCCGAGCGTCGCGGTGAATGCCTTGTCCCGGGCAAAGTCCAGCACCGGAGCCGGCACGCCGTCCATGCGCGCGCTTGCGACGACGTGGCCCGACGCATCCAGAACGGCGACCGCCACATTCCATCCGTTCGATGCGGCACAATCGACGGCGTGATCGACCAATTTCCGCGCGGCGTCGCAGCTTATGACGTGGCAAACCCTGGTATGTGACATGTTTCGCGAATCTCCAAAATTTGTAACTGAATAGTTACATAAATTGGAATTTGATTCAATGTTTTATCCGTGACGCGACGTCGTTTCGGAGCGATCTTCATCTAACAACAAACTGCGTGCATCCGTCCTGGGTTTCCGGCGACCGCGGCATTTTCGAGCCCGGCACTCTTAGGCGTTGGGGCGGACCCGGGCGGCGGTCTTGTTGGCAAAGGCTTCCAACCGTTCGCGGGCCGCGGGCTGGGTGTTGATCACCCCGGCCACCACGGCCTCCGCGTAGGCGGCGTCCATGCCCGACATGTTGTTCATGTGGCTCACGGCAGAGCAGATGGCGAAATTCGTCAGCGGCAGGTTCTGCGCGACCTTTTCAGCCAACTCCATGGCCTTGTCGAAGCTGGCGCCGTCTTCGACGATGTATTGTGCAAGGCCCAGATCAACGGCCTCTTGCCCCTGATAGACCCGGCCCGTGAGGATCATGTCGATCATCCGGTACTTGCCGATCATGTCCGACACGCGGATTGTCGCACCGCCGCCGGTGAAAATCCCGCGTTGCCCCTCGGGCAGCGCGAAATAGGTTCCGGGATCAATCACCCGCACATGGGCAGCACTTGCCAGTTCCAGGCCGCCGCCGACAACGGCCCCCTTGAGGGCTGCGATGATCGGTACGCCGCCATATTCCATCTTGTTGAACGCCTCATGCCAGCGCAGGCACACATGCATGAAATCGTCGGGGCTGCGGTCGGCCTTCCAATGTTCGACCAGATCGAGCCCGGCGCAGAAGTGATCACCTTCGCCCGCCAGCACCACTGCTTTCACGCCCGCCATGCGCGCGCCGCTGAAAAAGCGGATCAACTCCTCGATGGTGGCCACATCCAGGGCATTGCGCTTGGAGGGGCGGTTCAGGGTGACCACGTAGAGGCCGTTGTCGCGCTCGGACAGGGCGAGGTTTTCATAGGTTTCGGGGTTCACGACGTCGGTCATGGCCAGGTCCTTTCGGCAATCCATCATCGGAGAGGAGGTCGTATGAAAGCTACACGTTCGCTATTGTTTCGCGTCACATATCTCTTCACAAGCTTGCCGAAAAGCTCATGTTCCGCCAAAACACTATCGGATTACGCCAAATTTGGACCGATCGTGACCAGCAAAGACCCTATATTTCTGACGACGGTGTCGGCTGCTTTTGTCGAGGATTGGCTGGAGGCGCTCCGGTCCCGGTGTCCACCGAATGTGTTGGCGTCTCTCCTGGAGCGATCCGGCCTGAAGACCGACCCCATGAAGCCGGCACAACGGGTGACGCTCGACGAGATCGCCCGGCTTTACAAGCGTGCCGCACTTGAAACAGGCGACGAGATGATGGGCCTGTGGAGCCGGCCTATTCGGCCCCGGGCGTTGCAGCATCTGGTCACCGTTCAGCGCGAAGCGAGCAGCATGGCGTCTGCGCTCTACCGCTTCTCGACATTCTGGAATCTGTTGCTGGATGATTTTCGTCTGGACCTGCGCAGCGAACCGGAAGAGGTGGAACTGTCACTTGTTCCCAACGCGCCCGAATTTCGACCGCAACGTTTCGGCCATATGTTGCTGCTGAAACTGGCCCACGGGTTGCTGTCCTGGTTGGGCGGATTTGAAACACCGGTGAAGGAGGTGCGTTTCGCCTTCGAGCAACCGGATTTCAGTGCAGATTACGCTGTGGTTTTTCCCTGCCCGGTCCGGTTTGCAATGCCTCAGACCAGTATCGTTTTCGATCCAGACGAGTTCACCCGTCCGGTCGCGCGCGCCCGGTCCGAAGCGTCCTTGTTCCTGGAGCGCGCGCCGCTGGACTGGATATTTACCGGGTCGCGCGCGCACACCCATAGCCTGCGCGTCCGGGCCTTCCTTTACGGCGCAACCTGGCAGACCTGTCAGCTTCCCGAGGCAGCCTCAGCGTTGAAAATGACCCCACGGACCCTGAACCGGAGGCTGCAGGAGGAAGGTACGTCGTTTCAGGACATCAAGGACGCCCTGCGGCGAGATATTGCCATTCGTGCCCTGCAGCAGGGGGCCGAAAGCATCGAGCAGATCGCCTTCGAGACCGGGTTTTCCGCTCCGGCGAATTTCCATCGGGCATTTCGCAAATGGACGGATCGGACGCCCGGATCATACCGGGTCTGAGGGCCGCGGCTGCTCTCCCGATCGGTCAGACAGCTAACCCAAAAACAGGCTGCGAAGAAAACGCGGCTTCAAGACGTTCCTGCCGGGCGAAATTCCGAGGACGACAGCCACAAAGGCAGCACCGAACTCGGTGTCTCTGCCCATGACGCTGACGAGCCGGTTGATCAGCCACGGCCGGGTTGCGACCTGGCGGCAGAGGAAATTCATGTGGCGGAAATATTGCCCGAATTGATCTGTTACACGGCGGCGGTAGAGATCGGCGCTTGATCCGGCATCCGATTTCAGGGTGCCCAACAGGCATTCCGCCGCCAGGCAGCCGGATTCCAAAGCAAGATCAATGCCTTCGCCGGACAGTGGGTTAACCATTCCCGCCGCTTCTCCCACAAGGAGCCAATTGTCTCCGGCAAGCTGAGTTGGAGGAAAATCCGTTCTGATCGGATAGGATTTCACCTGAGTTTCGAGACGGGTGTCGGGTTCAGCGGATCCGTTCGCAAAGCGGCTTGCAAATGCGGTAACCATGTCGTCGCTCAGTTTGCGATCGCCCCAGGCGCCCATGCCGATATTGGCCCGTGACGACCCCGTCGGAAACACCCAGGCATATCCCGGCAGAAGATCCTTGAGATAATAAAGGTTGAAGCCGCTGACGGTTGAATCGTCGATGCCGAAATAACCACGCGATCCATAGATCAGCTTTGCGTCGGTGTTGAGCATCCCCGTCCGCTTGAGAAGCCCGACATTGGCCCCGGTTGCCAGGATCGTGTAGCGCGGCCTGACCGACACCGTGCCATCAGGTGACTGCAGTTCAGCCTGTTCGAGCCTGTTGCCCTCTTGGGCGATCCGGGTCACCGCCGTCCGTTCGAGGACGGTTGCTCCCGAATCACGGGCGAAATTCAACAGCGCATGGTCGAGATCGGTTCGCTGGACGACGAGCGTGTAGGCGTTCGGCGAGTCCAGCATGTCCTCGAACCCGGCGGTCAGACTGCGTCCGTCCGGAGAGTGGATGTGGACCTGGTCGACCCGGTGCGCACCAGCTTGGAGCACGCGGTGCAGGGCGCCCATCTTCGACAGGCAGTCGACCGCCATGGGACCGACGACGTCGCCGCAGATCTTGTCTCTTGGAAATGCCCGTTTGTCCACGAGCAGGACGTCGATGCCCTGTTGGGCAAGCATCGCGGCGGCCGCCGACCCGGCGGGGCCAGCGCCCACCACCAGCACGTCGGGTCGGAGTGTTCCTGGTGCAGATTGCAAAGACCGTTCCTCAGGCACCGGCAAGCTTCCATTGGTGACGACATCGTTTCCGTCGGACCATCGGCTATCGCCGGCTTTCAGGCAAGCCTTGTATCGGGTCGCCGCTCGATTGACAGCAATAGGGCTGACTGCAATCATCAGGTGGTTCGCGTTCCCTGGGTCTTCTTCCCTCATGACAGACATTCCGATACCGGGTGACCTGGATCTTCTTCAGCGGGTGAGACCGGTCGATCCTTCCGGGGATGAACTGATCGATCACGTTGTGAAGAACCACGACATTGCCGGTGTCAGAGAACTTCTCAAAGGGTTCATAGACTATCGGCACCTGCATGAATTCTCGCATGCCGGGTTGCTGCAGAAGCACGGCGATACACGCACCAGGCTGCACGACTATCTCTACCGGGACAAGGCGCTTCCGGAATGGGCGGATGTCGAGAAGATCGAGCGCGCGACGACGATGATCCAGAAGTATCAGTACACCTGCTACTTGATCCTGGTCTGCGCCAGCCTGCCGGAATGCTACCTTTGCAGGGATGGGGTGAAGGTTCTGCATGCAACCCATCGCCTTGAAACGGATGTGCACCGGCGCCTGCTGGAAACCCACGATTTTTTCGTCAGCGTCATGACGCCCGGAGCGCTGACCAGCGATGCTGCTCCGGCAATCGCAACCGCCAAAAAAGTCCGATTGATCCATTCGGCGATCAGGCACCTGGTTCGCGAAACGGGGCGCCACGGACACAAGGATGCGGACCACAACACCACGAATGGTCTGACGGGCGACACCCCGCCTGTCGATCAAACCCTGATGGGGCTGACGCTCCTCACCTTCTCCTACGTGGTGCTGAGAGGGCTACAGAGTTTCGAAGTTGCGGTCACTGATGAAGAGAAAGAGGCCTACATTCACACCTGGAGCGTGATCGGCCATTTTCTGGGTGTTGCCGATCCTTTGTTGCCCAGCAGTTACGATCATTCGGAACGCCTTTTTGTCGCGCTTAAGGCCCATCAATGTGCATCGACACCGGAAGGCCAGGAGCTTGAGCGAAGCCTTCTTGGTTTTACCCAGCGCATATTGCCCTGGTATCTGCGGACCCTGCCGCGACAACTGACCTTCGACCTGATGGATGAGGATGATTGCGTGCGGCTGGGGCTGGAGCTTCCCAGCGGGATCGGGCGGATCTGGGTCAGGGCTCCGCTTCTGGTCTCGCACGTCCTGAACCTGGGAATTCTGCAGAAGATGCGCGGTCGGGCTGATCGGCCGGTGCCGTGCGAATATGTGTCTCGGCTGCTGATCAAACGCTATGCCGATTCGGATGCCTATGCCGGAAGACGCTGCTTCGAAATCCCCGTGCGGCTCGCAGCATCGGGCTCTACAAACTGATCGCTTCTATCCGCTCCGACCCCTCCAGGCCGACAATGGCGCGGACGAGTTCAGTGGCAATCGAAGGATCCAGCCAATGACCGAGCTTGTGCAACCGTGATGCGGCCGACATCGCGTGTTCCTGGGCCATTTCCAGCACCACTCCGGCGGACCCGGCGAGGCAGGTCTCGACCAGATCGGGCGGGCAAGGTTGGCCCCTCGCCAGAGCCTCCATCTGAATCTTCTCTTCGGCTGACCCATAATGGTGGATCTGGGCGGCCAGCAGATTGTTGGACTGACGACCGATATCGTCCTCGAAGTCTACGAGGTCATCGACGATCTGAAAGGCAATGCCCAGATCCCGAATGGCCTGTTCCGCCTCTTTGGTGGCGCTGCCTTGCTCCGATGGTTCCATTACCTTCGGCGCCACGAAGGACAGGGCAAACAGATCACCACCGCGCAGCGCATGCACACGGGGTATCATTTCCCGCGGTTCAAGAACCTCAGCCACGCCGGCTTCTTCCGAACCCTCAAGCGTTCCAATCCCGGCCATCAACGAAAACAGGCGCCGCTGAATCAGGCCGATATCGGTTTGAGCGAGCAGATCGCACCCAAACCCCCGGTCGAGAACCCCTCTCGACAGGCGCTCAAAGGCCATGAGCTGCAAGATTGACTGGAACCTTTGCCCGCCCTTCAGCCGCAGCGGAAGCCATGACTTTCCTTCATCGTCGAACAGATTATCGGCGGCGGTGATGGTCCCCCGGATGCAGAAATTCAGTTCCGAATAGAGCTGCAGCCGTTCGGCATCGTTTGCAAAGCAGCGGAACACAGACCGAAAGAGAACCAGAAAGAAGTTCTCCTGCAGAAACTGCAGTCGGTCCTGACCAAGCGCCTCGTTTTCGGAAGAGATATATTGCGGATCAATCAGTGTCTTGAAGTCTGCAATCACGGCGGAATTGGCCGTCATCTGCGCATCCAATTCGGGGGCAAGCTTGTCCCAGATCCCCTCCCGTTCGAGAAGGTCGACGGCGTCCGAAGATCGAAAAATGGGAGATAACGTCATCTGACTCCGGATCCTTATCGCCCGTCACGAGCGGAACTGTCATCACATATTCGAAATAGCAGCAAAAATCAGGCAACGGCCGCCTCGTTGATCGCATCAAAGCCCGAAACGACCAAGTCTGTAAACGCAGATTTCGCGTTCGTTGGCCAAGCCTGGGTCGGGACGGGATGTCAAAGGAAGGTGGACACCGCGAGATTTACGATCCCGATTTTGGCCGCGGGACAGGCCTGAACGACGTCCAGGTGAAACAAGATTTCATTTGTAATGTAATAATATTACATGTAGTCGTTTGCACTCTTTCATTCCTTATTTGGAGTCCGTCTTGTCCAACCTGAATTTCAGACTCGCCTTGACCGCACTTCTCGGCGCGGGTGTTTTTGCCTTGACCGTACCGGTCGCACCTCAAGTCGCCTTGGCGGCGGAAAAGACCATGCGCATCGCGGTCCCATTTGGCCCCCGGAGCAATGTGCCGGACCCCAGGGCCCGGCAAAACGGTTGGCTCAGCAACCGCGCCGGGGTGTCTGAAACTCTGATTGGGCTCGGCTACGACATGACCATGCAGCCGCGCCTTGCAGAGAGCTTCGATAATGTATCTCCGACCGAGTGGAAACTGACCCTTCGCAGGGGCGTGAAGTTTCATGACGGCAGCCCGATGACCGCGCAGGACGTCAAGGCATCATTCGAGAAATTCGATGTCGAAGGACATCCGGGGCACAATCCGCGACTGTCCAGATTGCTCGGCATCGAGAGCATTTCGGTCGAAGACGATCACACTCTGGTTTTCAAGACCAAGGCTCCGAATTCAGCGTTCCTGTGGTCGCTGACCGAACCATCCGCAGCCGTTTTGAAAGAAGGCACGGATGAGTTGCCGCTGATCGGCACTGGACCGTTTGTGTTCGTGAAGGCCGAAACGGACAAGACCTACCAGACACGAAAATTTGCTGACTATTGGGGCGGCGAGCCGAAGCTCGATCATATCGTCATGGATGCGCTGTCCGACCCGTCCGTTGCAGCGCTGGCCCTGCAGGCGGGTGATGTCGATCTCGTAACCAACTACCCGGAGGCCGACTACGCCGCCTTGAAAGAAAAGGGTGAGGGCCAGCTGTTCGCCAATCCCACCACGCGCCTGTTCTTCTTCCAGGTGCGGACGGCAGATGGTCCGCTGGCCAATGACGCGCTGCGCACGGCTGTGTCACTTGGCCTTGATCGGGAAACCATCGTTGCCGCGTCTCTCAACGGTGTGGGCGGCGAGGTCGCAAATAGCCTGTTTCCGGCGTCCATGGCGTCCTGGGCCAATTCAGATCTGATGCTCGACTACGACCCGGAAAAGGCCAAGGCGCTGTTGGACGAAGCCGGCATCAAGGACACCAACGGGGACGGTAACCGGGAACTGGACGGTGAGGAAATTTCCCTCAAGATCCGCTCCTATGAAGGCCGTGCCGCATTGCGTCCGACTTTGGAGATCACGCAGGCTCTGCTTCAGCAGATCGGGATCGCTTCGGATATCTCCATGGCAGAATATGATGCCAACAATGAAGCCCTGAAGGCGGGTGAAATCCACATGCACCTTCAGGCTTGGGGGACGGCACCGCTGGGTGATCCGCACTATTTCCCGAGCACGTTGGTCGAGTCGGGTGTCGGCTATAACTTCTCCGGCTATTCCAATTCGGAACTCGATGGGCTCCTGAAAAAGGGCCAAGAGGATTTTGATGATGCGGTTCGGAAGGGTCATTACGATCGCATCCAGGAGATCATCAACGAAGATCTGCCGCTGATTCCGGTCTTCCACAAGACACAGGTTTCAGTCGGCAACGGCAATGTGGAAGGATTCAAGATCCACCCGGCAGAGACCTATCTCGTGACCCCGGATCTCACACTTGCAGAATGATGCAAACACTCTGCTGAGCCTTGAAAGCCTGTCGGCCGATATCGGTCGGCAGGCAATCCTAAGTGACGTAAACCTGACCATTCAGCATGGTGAGTGTCTCGCCGTCGTCGGCGGTTCCGGTGCCGGCAAGTCGACGCTCCTACGCTGCCTGATGGGGCTGACACGCCCGGCCAAACCAACGGCCGGGCGGTTGATGTTCAACGGGCAAATACTGGAATTAGCGACGGTCAAAAAAAGGGTGAAGCTGAAGGGCATGGGCTATGTCCCGCAGAACCCGGATCACGGGTTCGATCCGCTGAAACGCCTCAAATGGCAGTGGCGTCAGGCCGCTCGCGTGGTGACCGGGACGGCAGAGTTCTCTGAGGCGCATGAGAGGCTGTTGAGTGAGCTGGGCCTCAAGCCCTTTGGCAATCGTTTCCCGCATGAATGGAGCCGCGGAATGCAGCAACGCCTGTTGTTGGCGATGGTGCTCATGGGCAAGCCGCAACTTCTGATCCTCGACGAACCGACGTCCGCCCTCGATCCTTTGATTGCTGCCCAGGTGCTCCGTGCGGTCATGAAATATGCCCAGGCGCATGGCGTCGCCGTCTTGATCGTGACCCATGATCTGGCGCTTGCGGCGCGCTACGCGGACCGAACCGCTATCATGAATGCCGGCCGCATTGTTGAATTTGGCGAGACCGCGACCCTATTGACGCAGCCTCAGTCCGACTATGGCCAATTGCTTGCCGCCAACCGCGATTGGACGGCGGTTGCCGATGGACGCGGTCCGATTGCTGCAGAATAGACGATCATGCTTTCCGTTGACCGCCTCAGCATTGCAATCGATGGGCATTCCATTCTGGACGATGTTTCCTTTTCCTTGAACAAGGGCGAAACGCTTTGCATTGCCGGTGAAAGCGGTTCTGGCAAAAGCAGCCTGCTCAAGGCACTCAACGGTCTGATGCCGGCGCGGTTTGGGCAACTGGTGTTTCGTCCGCAAGACAGTTCCGGCATCGTGCAAGAGGGCGCATGGCAAGGTAGGCCGGGGCTGAGGGGCAGCCGTTGGGTGATGCAGGACCCCATCGCGGCTCTTAACCCCAAACTGTCATTGGGTGCCTCCATCGGCGAGAGCGTCTATTCGAAAAACCTGTCACAGGCGGAACTTGACGATGCCGTCACCGCAGCGCTGGTCGATGTCGAGTTGCCGCGCCCGCTGGCGACGCGCAAACCATCCGAAGTGTCGATGGGACAAGCGCAACGCGCCTGCCTTGCCCGTGCTCTGATCGCTCGGCCCGAGCTCATATTTTTCGACGAGCCGTTGAGCGCGCTCGATGCCATCGTTCAAAAACAGATCGCCGCAACCATGAAGCGGATCCAGCAGCGATACGGCATCACCTTTGTGATCGTGACGCATGATCTCGGATTTGCCGCCGCCTTTGCCGATCAGATGCTGGTGCTTCGAAACGGCAAGGTCGAAGCCTATCAGCCGGCCAGCTCCTTTTTTGAAAACCCGACCAGCCGGTATTGCCAGGATCTCATGCAGGCAGCCAGGGATTTGGGAAGCTTGCGACAGGCGGGGGGGAACGCACACGCAACGGGTGAGATGCGTTCATGACCAACACATCTCGCCTGCCGAGGATTTTGGTGACGTTCGGGAAAAGGCTGTCTGCCTTGATTGCCGTTCTGTTCGGCGTGAGCCTGATCACCTTCACGATGAACTATTTTGCGCCGGGGGACAAAGCCGCGGCCATTGCCCATGCCCGCTATCCCGATGCGAACGGGTTTCCACCGGAAATCCTGGAAGGCATACGGCAGGAGTTTTCTCTGAACGAACCCTTCTTTGTGCAGTTCTTCCGATGGCTTTGGCGTTTTGTGCAGGGAGATTTCGGTAACTCCTTTGCTTCCAACACACCGGTTTGGGACATCTTTCTCGCCAATGTTTCCGAAACCCTGTCGCTGACGGCGGCTTCGCTGTTGATTGGTCTGATCGCCGCCTTTTGCCTGAGCGCTGTCTCGGTATGGCGGCCGGGCAGTCTGTTTGACCGGTTTGCGGTCGCGCTTGCCTCGATCGGCGCTGCCATGCCCAACTACTGGCTCGGACTTCTGCTGATCCTGCTTTTTGCCGCCCACCTGAATTGGCTGCCATCCTACGGAACGGGAACGATGGCCCATCTGGTGTTGCCGGCGCTGACGCTGGCTTTCTGGATCACGGCGTCGCAAACCAGGCTCCTGCGGACTTTTTTCCTGGAGGCCAAATCGGCCCCCTATATCGAGACACTCAGACTGCGCGGTGTGAGTGAGGGCGAGATATTCCGGCGCCACGTCCTTCGCCACGCCTTTGTTCCGGCGCTGACCATGATCGGACTGGACGTGGCCAGTCTGCTGGAAGGCACCATCATCGTGGAGTTGACATTTGCCCGAGGCGGTATTGGCTCGCTGTTGGCCGGAGCGGTGCTCTCTCGAGACTATCCCTTGGTCCTGTTTCTGGTGATGTTCTTTGCGGTGGTTTATGTCCTCATCAACACGCTGATCGAACTGCTGCAGGAGGCGCTGGACCCGAGGTCGTCGCTCTTTTCCCATCGCAATGCCGCTCCCGCCCATGAGGTCCAGTCATGACGGCGGCGAGCTATCAGGAGGTGACCGAGGAAACAAACCTCAAACGGGAGCTACACGACAAGAGTTTCCAGCGCTTCCTTATCCGCCTGGGAACGGCGCTGCTCGTGGTAGCCCTGCTGGCCGCTGCCGGATTTCTATCCTCTCCTTACGGGCCCAATACGCCGGATTTCCTCAATCGCCTTTCGCCGCCTTCTGCAGACCATTGGTTCGGGACGGATCAACTCGGTCGCGATGTGGCGACACGGCTTCTTTACGGAGGTATCTCGTCGATCGGTCTGGCGTTTTTGATCACATCGGTCGGCGCGATTGTCGGCACCATTGTGGGACTTGCGGCCGGGCATTTCGGGCGCGCGGCCGACACGGCTTTGATGCGGGTTACCGACAGCTTCTTCGCCTTCCCCGAACTCGTTGCCGCCGTCACCATCGCCGGTGTTCTGGGGCCGAATACCACAAACATGGTGTTGGCGCTTATTGTCGTCGGCTGGATGAAATTTGCCCGTCTCGTGCGCGGCCTCAGTGTTGAACTGTCGCATCGGGATTTCATTACGCAGGCCAAATTGAATGGATTGCCCTCCCGGCTCATCCTGTGGCGGCACATCCTACCGAACATCGGTCCGAGCCTGCTCGTGCTCTGGACCAATTCATGGTCCAGAACGATCTTGTCTATATCCGGATTGAGTTTTCTGGGCTTCGGCGTGCAGCCGCCAAATCCGGAATGGGGCGCCATGCTGCTCGACGGCAAGGCCTATATGCAAACCGCGCCGCACCTCATGATTTTTCCAGGTCTGGCGATCCTGATCACCGTTCTGGCCATCAACCTCACCGGTGATCGGCTTCGCGACCTTATCGGCTCCAACGGCGCGGCTTCGGATTGATCATGTCGACGGATTTCAAGGGCATCAGCCTACGTGTGGGCGCCACGTTCTTTTTCACCGTGATGGTGCTGTTCGTCAAATGGCTGTCCGACGAGATCCCCGTCGGCCAAGTCGTGTTCTTCCGCAGTGCCTTTGCTCTGGTGCCCCTGGTTCTGTTCCTGATGTGGACCCGGGAGTTTCCTTCGGGTCTCACGACGAAACGCCCGGGCGGGCATGTCGCCCGATGCATCCTGGGATGTCTCGCCATGTTCGCAAGCTTCGCCAGCCTGAAATATCTGCCGCTGTCCCATGCCTCGATCATCGGCCACATGGCCCCTGTACTGGCGGTGGTTCTGGCGGCGATGCTGTTGAAGGAGACAGTCACCGGTGCGCGCTGGTTCGGGGTTCTGTTCGGCTTTTTGGGCATGCTGGTGCTGGTCCTGCCGACAGCGACCGGTGCCAACATCGATACTGCCTATCTGACCGGCGTTGGTTTTGCGCTCGCCATGGCCATCCTGACGGCCGGCGCCAAAATCCAGATCCGCAGCCTCGCCCTCACAGAGAATGCCGGGGCAATCGCCTTCTATTTTGCACTGACCTGCACTTTGGCGGGTTTGGCGACCCTGCCGTTCGACTGGGTTTCACCCGGCTGGCAAACTCTGGGCCTGCTGATCTGTACCGGTATTGCCGGAGGGATCGCCCACATCCTCATGACATTGAGCTATCAGTACAGCGAAGTGTCGAAACTGGCTGCCTTCGAGTATCTGTCACTGGTGTTCGCCGTGATCGCCGATGTGCTCTTCTTCAACATTTTGCCGGACGTTGCATTCTACGCGGCCACAGCCTGCATCATCTGTGCAACGGCAGTTGTGGCGCTGAAGGATCGGGCAGCGAAGGCACAGGCAGCCCTTCGCTGATCCGAGCGCGTGTAGGTGGTTGGAAGATCCTTGCGATCGGCAGATTTTCTGGTGTGAGTCGGCCGGCAAGGCCTCCTTGAACGCGTTTGGCGAACCATATCTCGTTCTTCTCCGAAATGTGGTTCGTGCCGATTTCTGCGCGCTTGTTTGCGCTTCGGGGTTCCCTGAGGTTGGGGCGCAGCCGGGCCGGGGAGCCTGGGCGAACGGCCAAATTCGCAAGACGCCAAATGAGGAGGTTTTTCATGGCCAACATTTTGATCATCTATGACAGCGACAGTGACCGGAAATTCACGTCGACCATGGTTCCCCTTGTCAAGGAGGGTGTCGAGCAGGTTGAAGGAATGGACATCCGCGTGCGGCATGTCGATGACGCGCAAACCGAAGATGTGTTCTGGGCCGACGGGATTGCCATTGGCTGCCCGACTCATCTCGGGGGCATCTCCTGGAAGATGAAGAAATGGTGGGATGACCGCACGCCTGATATCTGGTTCAAGACCGATGGAAAGTTCGCAGTGCCCTTCACATCCGCCGGCAGCCTTGGCGGTGGCGGCGAGCTCAATTGCCAGTCACTGTCCATCATGATGATGAATATGGGTTACTTCGTTTTCGGCATCACTGACTATGTGGCAAAGAAGGAGAGCCTGCACTACGGCGCGGTCGTCACCGGCGAGCCCCGGGCAGATCACGCAAAGGAAGCGTGCCGTCGGGCCGGGCGTCGACTGGCGGAATGGGTTGGATACTACATGGAAGGCCGCAAGGATCTTCATCCGCTCAAGGCAACCTATGAACGCTTCTGGGAGCTTGCGGACTGATGGCCAAGGCAAGACTGATCGTTGACCTGGTCATCAAACCGGATCAGGCGGAGTCCTTTGTGGGCATGTTCCGTAAAGAGTTCATCAGCCGGTCTCGCAGCGAAGATGGCTGCGAGCTCTACGACCTATGGCAGGATCCCGAGCATCCGGAAAAATTGGCTATCGTTGAGATTTGGACCAGCCAGGAACACCTTGACGCCCATTTGGCTCAACCCTGGTTTGCTGAGTGGGCTCCCAGGATGGAAAGCGCTCTGGCGACGCCCATGCGGATACGCGCCTTGCACTCTGTCGAGGACTGACACACCGGGCCTTGGTGTTTTTCGATCTTCCAGTGCCGCGTTTCCCGCATCTCTCTACCGACCGCCTCCCGCACCGATTGCGGCAGGTTCATCTCTGGATTGGCGCTCGCGACTGCATTCCTGGCAAGCCGCGATTGAGGTTGCGGCGTCACCCGATAGCCGAGGTCTTCACTGCGTCTGCGCCAGTTTCCCCTCCGTCGCTTCGATCCAGTAGGACCCCTCTTTTCGGTCGATATGAGATTTGAGGATTTTCAGCGCCTTGTCGGTGTCCCTATCCTTGACCGCCTCCACCATCTCGCCGTGTTCCCGGAATGACTTTGCCATGTGATCGGGATGGCGTCCCAATCGGTTCCGGATTGCAGCCATTTTGAGCGCGATCGTCTGGTAGGCTTCGTTCAGAAACCTGTTGTCGGCGCAATCAAACAGGCTTTGGTGAAAGATGGTGTCCTGAGCAAGATATTCCGCATCGTCACCCGCCTCTCTTGCCTCGGTCATGCGCCTGACGCATGCACTGAGCGCCTCGTGAAGATTGCCCGGCCGCTCAAGGATGGCCTGGGTCAGCGCCGTCGATTCCAGGCAAACGCGCGCATCGCATAGTTTTGCCAGCTCGTTCGGCTCCAGGTTGAAGACAAACGAGCCGCGCTGCGGTTCGACGACCAGCAAACCTTCCATCTCCAAGCGATTGATGGCTTCGCGAACCGGCGTGCGGCTGACCTGCAGATCCTTGGCGATCCGGGCTTCCGACAACTGTTCGCCAAGTTCGAAATCCCCGGCAACGATCCTTTCCCGAAGGTTTTCGGTCACCAGTTCTGTCAATGATTTCGGGCGGTTAAATGAAGCCATTTTGCACTCCTCGCCGGGACAATAGCAGCATGTGAATTGGCATACAATGTGGTAGTATTGACAACTGGCATACAGTATGCCAGTTAAGTCCCCCAACGCCGTTGCGATGGGAGGGTTGCCGTTGAAAACGCTGGAGGCATGGATCGTCGAGATCAATCGCGCGCTGGTCGCCGCCTCGCTGGCTGCCGTCTTCGCGATCGTCTTCGTCAATGTCGTCGGCCGTTACGGGTTCGGGTCGTCCTTTGCGTGGGTCGAAGAAACGGCGCGCCACCTGATGATCCTTGGCGCCTTCTGCGGTGCCGGCCTGGCACTGCGCGAAGGGCGGCTTGTCGCAATCACGATCTTTCCCGACATGCTTCCTGACCATCTCGCTCGGATTTTACGTTGGGGCATTGTCATCGTGATGTTCGGCTTCATGGCGACCATGCTGTGGCTGGGCGTCCGCTTCGTGGAATTCGGATGGAACAAGGAAACCATGTCGACCGGGATTTCCCGCGGCATTCCCTACCTGGCGATTCCCGTCGGATGCGCACTGTTTCTGATCCAGTTGCTGTTCTTCGCCAGGCGTTTCGTGGCGCAGGAGTTCGAGAGCGGCGACGGCTCCGAGCCCGGCGAGGCGGGGCTTTAGGTCATGGCCAAGACGTTAATCATTCTGTTTTTTGCCACGCTGCTTCTGAGCGTCCCGGTGGCATTCACCATGGGCATCGCGGGAATCACTGCAATCTTCCTCGACGGATCACTGAACCCGCTTGTCGCGACTCAGCGCATGTTTGCCGGGATCGACAGTTTTCCGCTGATGGCCGTGCCTTTCTTCATCCTGGCCTCCGAGCTGATGACCGCCTGCGGCTTGACCAACGCCCTGCTTCGTTTTGCCAATGCGCTGGTCGGCCATGTGCGGGGTGGGTTGGGCCACGTGAACATCCTTGTATCGATGCTGTTTGCGGGGATAAGCGGGTCAGCGCTCGCCGACGCGGCCGGCCCGTCCGCAATCGTCATGCGGATGATGCGCAAGGCGGGGTACGAAAAGAACTATGCGGGCGCGCTTTCTGCGGCAACGGCCACCATCGGCCCGATCATCCCGCCATCCATCCTGGCCGTTATCTTCGCGATCTCCACCACGGGCGTGACCGTTGCCGGGTTGTTTCTGGCAGGGATCGTCCCGGGCATCCTGTTGGGCGTTTCGCTGGCGGTTGCCAATCACTACGTCTCGACAAGACACGGTTACCGGGGGCGGGATGAGCGTGCCACGGCCAAAGAGCTTCGCGAAGCAACGCTGGCGGCGCTTCCCGCGCTGATCATGCCCGCGATCATACTGGGAGGCATCCTGCTCGGTGTGTTCACGCCAACAGAGGCGGGCGCGGTGGCATCGGCCTATGCGCTGCTTTTGGGGATGATCATGCGCGCATTTTCGATGCGCACGCTCTATCGCGCCTTTGTTCGTGCCGCGGTCATAACGTCGTCCGTTTTCCTGATCGTCGCCATGGCCTCGATCTTTGCATGGCTGCTGACGTTTCTGCAGATTCCGCAGGAATTGGCCGAAGCGATTGGCCAGATCACCGACAGTCGCCTCGGTGTTCTTTTCATCCTGGCTGCTTTCGCGCTGGTCTGCGGCTTTTTCATTGATACGCTGCCGGCGCTGATCATCCTGACGCCGATCCTTGGCCCCATCGCCTATTCAGCGGGGATCGACCCGCTGCAGTTCGGCATGATGCTGGTTCTGAACCTGACAATCGGCATGATCACGCCACCGGTCGGCCCGGTGCTCTTCGTCATCGCCACCGTCGGGCAACTCAAAATCGAATCCCTGTCCAAGGCGGTCCTGCCGCTCCTGCTGGCAGAGCTCGTCGTGCTGCTTCTGGTCATTCTTGTTCCCGGAGTGAGCACTTTTGTCCCCAGTTTCTTTGGGTTTGCGAACTGACATGAAAAGGAGGAACCTTATGAAATCCATGTCAAAACTGATGGCCGCGACCGCCGTCATCGTACTCGCCGCCGCCGGCACAGCCTCGGCCAAGGATCTGAAATACGCCCACTTCCAGGCGGCCGATCTGAGTTCGCCGAAGCATGCGGCGGCCCTGGCTTTCGAAGCTTGCGTGGAAGGCAAGACCTCGGGTTCGATCGACGTTCAGATTTTCCCGGCTTCGCAACTGGGCGGCGGCTCGGAAATCATGGAAGGCCTGCAATTGGGCACCGTACAGATGGCCGCCATCCACGATGGCCCCATCTCGGCGGTTTACAAACCGTTCTCGGTCCTGGCGATGCCATACCTGTTCGACGACCAGGCCATGGCCTGGTCAGTGATGGACGGAGAATTCGGTGATGCACTTGCCGACGACATGCTGGCGAAAACCGGCATCCGGAGCTTTGGCGTTGCCGACAACGGCGTGCGCAACTTCACCAACAACGTCAAGCCGATTGCCGAGCCCGCCGACATGGAAGGCCTGAAGATGCGGGTGATGACCGCGCCGGTCTGGGTGACCCTGGTGGAGAGCCTCGGTGCGAACGCGACCCCGGTGCCGTGGCCGGAGTTGCCGGGCGCTTTGCAGCAGGGCGTTGTCGACGGTCAGGAAAACGGTGTGACAAACATCGTCAACGCTTCGCTCTATCAGCACCAGAAATACGTCTCGCTGGATGGCCATGTGTTCAGCTGGCACGCCTACCTGATGTCGGACATGTTCTATCAGAGCCTGACCGCCGACGAGCAGAGCGCTGTCGAGCAATGCGTCGAAATCTCCAAAACCATCCACCGCGGCATGACCGCCGCGCAGGACGCCAACGCGACGGCGATCCTGTCGGACCTGGGTATGGAAGTGGTTCCGGTAAGCCCGGAGCAGAAGGCGCTGTTTCGTGCCGCGGCCCAGCCGGCCGTGCGCGAATATATCGTGGGCGAAATCGGCAACGAGTGGCCTGACCGTCTGAACGCGGCCGTCGACGCCTACAAGACGCAATAAGTGTGCCCCGGGACCGTCAAATGACCAGCCAATCCGTCGCCGTTCTCGAGCCTGGCTATGCTGCCTACGACACCGAACGTTCAGTGCTGGCTGCGCATGACGTCAGCGTCGCGTCGATAGCGGCTGATGCAATGGCGGTCCCGGCGCTGCAGGAAACCGACCCGGTTGCCATCCTCGTGCGGGAACGCACCGTGGGGGCCCCCGAACTGGACGCCTGCCCCAACCTGAAAGTCGTCGTCCGCTACGGAGTGGGCGTCGACAATATCGATCTCGACCACGCTCGCTCGCGCCGCATTCACGTGGCCAATGTTCCGGACTACGGAGGAGAGCGTGAAGTCAGCGAACACGCGGTCGCACTCTATCTCGCGGTGCAGCGGCGTATCGTTTCACGCGATGCTGAAGTGCGCGAGGGCAAATGGGGGATCGGACAGGCCGCGATGATCCCCAATCGCGACAACGCCGTTCTGGGGTTGATCGGGTGCGGGAAGATCGGATTGCAGGCTGCGCTGAAATTCCGGGCGCTGGGATTCAGCCGGGTTCTTGTATCGGACCCCTATCTTGGCAATGAAGCCGCCTTCGAGGCCGGTGCTGAAAAGGTGGACCTGGACGACCTGTGCCGGAATGCAGATGTGATCAGCTTGCACGCGCCTTTGACAAACGAGACGCGGCACATCCTGAATCGCGACCGCATCGCGCTGATGAAGCCGACCTCCATCGTCGTGAATGTTTCGCGCGGTGGTCTGGTGGACGAGTCCGCATTGGCTTCTGCACTGTTGGAAGGCCGGATATTCGGTGCCGGGATCGACGTGTTCGAAACGGAACCCGTTGCACCGGATAACCCGCTGCTGAACGCCCCGAATACGATCGTTTCCGATCATGCCGCCTGGTATTCCGAACGATCTGTCGAAGTCCTGCAACGCAATGCTGCTCAGGAGATTGCCCGCGTTTTGTCGGGTGATCATCCGAACAATTGGGTGAACCCGTGGTGAGCGTTGCCGGCTGAAGCCGGAAGCCAAGCCCTTGAAATCATGATGACTGTAAAGATGAGGACACTATCATGCATACCGAAGACCTGATCGCGGGTTTCCGCGAAGTCGCAACAGCATCGGTGGCGGATGCCGTCGACAAAGTTGCCGGACGCACCGGATTTTTGCCGGCCGGCGTAAAGCCGCGCATCAATGAAAAGAAAATCGTTGGTCCGGCAGTGACAATCCTCGAGGGCCCGACCGAAGAGGTTCTGCCGCCTGAGCACGCGTTGGACGCCATCGATGAATCCGATGCGGGATCTGTCATCGTGATCTCGACCAATGGCACCACTGACGTGGCGCTGTGGGGCGGCCTGATGACGGCCGGTGCGGTCGCAAACAAGCATGAAGGCGCGGTTCTGGACGGCGGCGTTCGCGATCTGGTGGAGATCAAACGCGACTACGACTTCCCGGTCTATTCCCGCGAAGTCAATCCCGGCACAACATTGGGGCGGATCAAGACCATCGCGGCCAATGTCGAAGTGGCGATGGGCGATGTGATCGTGCGACCCGGCGACATCATGGTCGGCGATATCGACGGCGTCGTCGCGGTGCCGCGTGAACATGCCGAAGCAGTTTTGCAGATGGCTCGCGAGATCGACCAGCGCGAAGCCGAACAGGCCCGCCTGATCATCGAAAGCGGTTCGCTGCGCGAAGGTCTCGCCAAATACGGCCGCATCTGATGGCCATGAAAAGTCGCACCGCAGGCTGCGGTGCACGGCCCCTACCGACAAGAGACAAACATGACCACTGACATACTCTGCCTCGGCGAGCCCATGCTGGAATTCAACCAGCAGCCCGATGGAAACTACCTGCCGGGGCATGGCGGCGACACGTCGAATGCCGCAATCGCGGCTGCCAGACAGGGTGCAAGCGTCGGCTATGTCACCCATCTCGGCGCCGATACCTTCGGAAACTCGTTTATGGATCTTTGGGCGAAGGAGGGCGTCGATGCCTCGAATGTGCGGCAGGTTACGGATGCGCATACCGGTATCTACTTTGTCACGCACGGTGAAGACGGACACGAGTTCAGCTACTTCCGGGCTGGTTCCGCCCCCAGCCGCATGGGACCCGATGACCTGCCGGTCGAGGCTTTGTCATCGACGAAAATCCTTCATGTTTCAGGGATCAGCCAGGCGATTTCCAGCATGGCAGCCGATGCCGTCTTCGAGGCCATCAGTGTCGTGAAACAAGCCGGTGGCCTGGTCTCCTATGACACGAACCTGCGGCTGAAACTCTGGCCGATCGAAAGAGCCCGTGCGGTCACCCATGCGGCCATGACCCAGTGCGATATTGCTCTTCCAGGCATGGATGATGCGGTGCATCTCACGGGCCTCGACGACCCTGACACCATTGTCGACTTCTACCAGGATCTCGGGGCGAGCACCGTTGCGCTGACCCTGGGAGCCAAGGGCACGCTTATCGCCACCGGGAAGGACAGGCAACTCGTGCCAGTGCGCGAAGTTCAGGCCATCGACGCGACCGCAGCCGGCGACACGTTTGACGGTGCCTTTCTCGCCCGAATCGTTGCCGGAGACGATCCGTTCAAGGCTGCGCGCTACGCGAATGCCGCTGCCGCGCTGGCCACTCAGGGCTACGGCGCTGTTGCACCGATGCCCGGCAGAGATGCTGTCGAAGCCTTTCTTGCCGAGGAGTCCTGATCATGAAACATGCTGTTGTTGTCGGGGGCACCAGGGGCATAGGCGCCGGAATTGCCGATGTCCTGCGTGAGAAGGGATGGGCGACTACCGTCACCGGGGTGGGCGATGAGGAGGTTGCCGCATACGCCTCCCGATACGCAGACGACGCCTGCGCCCAGCTCGATGTACGGGACACGGATGCAGTCAAAACGTTCTTTTCCGGACTGGATCGACTGGATGGACTGGTCAATTGCGCCGGTATCCTGGCCCGCGGCGCTGAATACGAGATCGACGTGTTCGAGACCGTCATCGACATCAATCTGACGGGTACGATGCGCTGTTGTCTTTCAGCTCAGCCGCTGCTCGAAGCATCCGGGGGCGCGATCGTGAACACTGCTTCGATGCTCAGCTATTTTGGCGGGCCGTTGGTTCCGGCCTATTCGGCTTCCAAAGGAGGTGTGGCGCAACTGACGAAGGCGTTGGCCGGAAAGTGGGCGGCGGACGGTGTCAGAGTGAACGCCGTTGCGCCCGGTTGGATTGAAACCGAAATGACCGATGCCCTTCGAGCCGATCCAACGCGCAATGCGCCCATTCTCAACCGAACCCCGTTGGACAGATGGGGCAAGCCTGCCGAGGTCGGCGCACTGGCAGCCTGGCTGCTTTCGAGCGAGGCCGCTTTCGTAACCGGCGCCGTCTACCCGGTGGATGGCGGCTATTCCGCAATGTGAGGAGGACTGAACCATGCCGGTTCAAGGAAAAGACTACGACCCGAGAATGCCCTATCAGCTGCCATTCCCGCCGGATGCGCAGAGCGAGATCGTCGTCCCCGATGGCATACCTGAAGATGAGCGGATCTGGGTTGCGCAGACCGAAGACATCTCGTTCCGGCCTCTTTGCCTGAACAGATCACAGGGGTATTGGATGAACCTGCTGCGCGTTCGAAAGTCCGGCATTGTGTCGCGGCATCGCCACCCGCAGGCCGTGCATGGTTGGGTTCTGAAAGGCCGGTGGCACTATCTGGAACACGACTGGGAAGCGACGCCGGGCGGTTACGTTTTTGAACCGCCGGGAGAAACCCATACTCTTGTGGTCCCAGACGGCGTCGATGAAATGATCACCTATTTTCAGGTAAACGGCGTCATGGTCTATGTCGATCCTTGGGGAAAGACGGTGGGCTACGAGGACGTCTTCACCAAAATCGACATGTGCCGCAAGCATTACGAAGAGGTTGGCCTGGGCGCGGACTATGTCGATCAATTCATCCGCTAAAGTTGGTTGCCCCGGCCGGCGCATCAGTGAGCCGGCCGGGACCTGTTCTTGCCGTCAGGCGGCGAGGTCGCGCAGCACCGTCTGCAGGATGCCGCCATTGTTGACGTAGTCGAGCTCGTCCATGGTATCGATGCGGCAGATGATCGGGACTTCCTTCACCGTGCCGTCGCCATAGGTGACGACCGCCGTCTTGGTCTCGCGCGGCTTGATGTTGTGCAGACCTTCGATGGTGACCATCTCATCGCCCTTCAGGTTGAGGCTTTCCCAGCTGGTGCCCTGCTCCAGAACGAACGGGATCACACCCATGCCGACCAGGTTGGAGCGGTGAATGCGCTCGAAGGACTGGGCGATCACGGCGCGAACGCCTAGCAGGTTGGTGCCCTTTGCGGCCCAGTCGCGCGACGAACCGTTGCCATATTCGACGCCGGCGAAGATGACGAGCGGCACGCCTTCCTGCTTGTAGAGCATCGCGGCGTCGAAGATCGACATCTCCTCCTTCGACGGATAGTGGATCGTGTAGCCGCCTTCCTTGCCGTTCGGCCCCAGCATGTGGTTGCGGATGCGGATGTTGCCGAAAGTGCCGCGCATCATCACCTCGTGATTGCCGCGCCGGGTGCCGTACTGGTTGAAGTCCGCAACCTTGACGTCGTGGTCCATCAGATAGGAGCCAGCCGGAGACTGGGCCTTGATGGAACCGGCGGGCGAGATGTGGTCCGTGGTGATCTTGTCGCCGAACAGGCCGAGCACCCGGGCGCCCTTGATGTCGGTGATGCCTTGAGGCGTCTTGCCCATGCCGGTGAAGTAGGGCGGGTTCTGGACATAGGTCGATTCCGGATCCCAGGCATAGGTCTGGCCGGCCGGTGCCTGCACCTGCTGCCAGTTCTCGTCACCCTTGAAGACGTCGGCATATTTCGATTCGAACAGTTCGCGGGTGACGTTCTCGGCGATGAACTTCTGGATTTCCTGCGAGGAGGGCCAGATGTCCTTGAGGAACACCGGATTGCCGTCCTGATCCTCACCGATCGGCTCGGTGGTCAGGTCCTTGGTCACCGTGCCAGCCAGCGCGTAGGCAACGACCAGCGGCGGCGAGGCCAGGTAGTTCGCCTGCACGTCGGGCGAGATACGACCTTCGAAGTTGCGGTTGCCGGAAAGCACGCCGGCGGCGATCAGGCCTTTGTCATTGATGGTCTTGGAGACCGGACCCGGCAGCGGGCCGGAGTTGCCGATGCAGGTGGTGCAGCCGAACCCGACCAGGTTGAAACCCAGCTTGTCGAGATCTTCCTGCAGGCCGGAGCGCTTGAGATACTCGCCGACAACCTGCGAACCCGGCGCCAGCGACGTTTTCACCCATGGCTTGGTCTTCAGGCCCTTCTCCAGAGCGTTGCGGGCGAGAAGCCCGGCGCCGATCAGCACCGACGGGTTCGACGTGTTGGTGCAGGACGTGATGGCGGCAATCGCCACGTCGCCATGGCCGAGATCGTAGTCCTCGCCGTCGACGGCGTACCGTGCGTCGGCGCCGGCGGTCTTGTTGTACTCGTCGACCAACGACTTGGCGAAGCCGGAGGCGATGCCTTCCAGCGCAATGCGGCCCTCGGGACGCTTCGGGCCGGCCATCGACGGCACCACGTCGCCAAGGTCGAGTTCCAGCGTGTCGGTGAAGACCGGATCGGCGGAACCATCCTCGCGCCACATGCCCTGGTCGCGGCAATAGGCTTCGACCAGCGCAATGCGATCTTCTTCACGGCCGGTCTGCTCGAGATACTTGATCGTCTCGCCGTCGACCGGGAAGAAGCCGCAGGTGGCACCATACTCGGGCGCCATGTTGCCGATCGTGGCACGGTCGGCGAGCGTCATGTTCGCAAGACCCGAACCGAAGAACTCGACGAATTTTGAAACGACGCCTTTCTGGCGCAGCATCTGCACGACGGTCAGCACGATGTCGGTCGCCGTAACGCCCTCCTTCGGCTTGCCTGTCAGGCGGAAGCCGATAACTTCCGGCAGCAGCATGGAGATCGGCTGGCCGAGCATGGCTGCTTCGGCCTCGATGCCGCCGACGCCCCAGCCGAGCACGCCGAGACCATTGATCATGGTGGTGTGCGAATCGGTGCCGACGCAGGTGTCGGGATAGGCGACGGTCGCACCGTCGACATCCTTGGTCCAGACGGTCTGGCCGAGATATTCCAGGTTGACCTGGTGACAGATGCCGGTGCCGGGCGGGACCACGCGGAAATTGTCAAAGGCCTGCTGGCCCCATTTGAGGAAGCGGTAGCGCTCGCCGTTTCGCTCATATTCGAGCTCCACGTTGCGGGCGAAAGCCTGCTCGGTGCCGAATTCGTCGACGATCACCGAATGGTCGATCACCAGATCGACCGGCACCAGCGGATTGATCTTCTGCGGGTCACCGCCGAGCTGCTGCATGGCGTCGCGCATGGCCGCCAGATCGACCACTGCCGGAACGCCGGTAAAGTCCTGCATCAGCACGCGGGCCGGTCGGTAGGCGATTTCCTTGCCGGCGGTGCCCTTGTCGGTCAGCCATTCGGCCACGGCCTGAATGTCTTCCTTGGTCACGGAACGGCCGTCTTCGTTGCGAAGCAGGTTTTCCAGCAGCACCTTCATGGAGAAAGGCAGAGCCGCGATGCCGTCGAGACCGTTTTTCTCGGCCTCCGTCAGGCTGAAGTAAGTGTAATCCGCATCGCCCACTTTGAGGGTCTTGCGGCAGTTGAAGCTGTCGAGTGAAGTCGTCACAGGCGCTCTCATCTACGTTGTTCACCGAATCTGTCGGACGAACGCCTATGCCGTGCTGATACACGAGAAAGCCTGCGGGTGCGGCCATTTCCGCTGTCCGCCCGTGGAGAGCCAATCGCACGGATTGACCGGATTCCATGTTCGGCGCAAATATGGTGTTCACGCCGACCGCTGGCGTGGTTGCAGGCCTTATAGATAATTATCTAGAACGGTTCCAGACCAACTTCGGTCGTAATTGATGTTTTTTTTGAAAGTGCCGCCGATATGACCGAAAAGCCGGGTCATCAGAAGGGTCGCCGATGCGGCTGATTGCCGAAAATGTCAGCGTTGCGCGCGGTGAACAGGTCTTCTTTTCCGGCATTTCCTTTTCCCTTGCGGCCGGTGAAGCCCTTGTCGTCTCCGGTCCGAACGGCGTCGGAAAATCAACTTTATTGCGGATACTGGCCGGTCTTTTGCCGGATTCGGATGGCCGCGTCACGCTGGAGGGTGGCGCCTACGAGCGGGTGGCCGAAGCCTGTCATTATCTCGGTCACCGCAACGGCATGAAGCACGCCCTGAGTGTCGGTGAAAACCTTGGATTCTGGCAGACCTTCATGCGCAGTGAAGATGGTCGCGGCACTATGCCCGATATCCCGGCCGCCACACAGGCCGTGGGGCTCGCCGGGCTGGAACACCTGCCTTTCGGCTACCTGTCGGCCGGTCAGCAGCGGCGCATGGCCATGGCACGCCTGCTCCTGTCCTGGCGACCGATTTGGATCCTGGACGAACCGACGGCCGCTCTCGATACGGGCTCGGTTGATCTCTTCGCCGGCTTGGTTTCGCGGCATCTCGATGAAGGCGGGCTGGTGATCGCGGCGACACACCAGCCTCTCGGACTGACGTCGCCGCGCAGCCTGGACCTGCAACCGAACGCCGAGGCGGCGTTTTCAGAGGCCGAAGGAGCCGGTCGCTGATGGGCGCGCTCTTCGTTCGTGATGTGCGGCTGGCCACGCGCGCCGGCGGCGGGGCGTTGATCGGCGTGCTGTTCTTTCTTGCTGTCGTCGCGGTTGTGCCGTTTGGCGTTGGCCCCGATCTCAATCTTCTGGCACGCATCGGACCGGCGATCCTGTGGATCGGCGCGCTGCTCGCCGCGTTGCTCGGCCTCGACCGCCTGTTCCAGGCAGACCGCGAAGATGGCTCCCTCGACGTCATGCTGATGCAGGAGACGCCGCTCTTTCTCACGGTGCTGGTCAAATGTGCCGCCCACTGGGTAGCGACCGGCCTGCCGCTGGTCGTCGTGTCGCCACTGCTCGGCCTTTTCATGAACGTCGATGGCGTGGCGATCGCCGCGGTCGTCGCCACGCTGCTCGCCGGAACACCCGCTATCACTTTTATCGGCGCTGTCGGTGCCGCCGTCTCGGTATCGCTGCCCCGCGGCGGTCTGCTCGTTTCGGTGCTGGTGTTGCCACTGTCGATCCCGGTGCTGATCTTCGGCGTCAGCGCCGTGACCGGCGCGGTCGAGGATCCAGCACCGTTTCTGCCGCCCTTCCTGATCCTGTGCGCGCTGACGTTGTTCTTTTCGGTGCTCGGCCCTCTGGCGGCCAGCGCGGCGCTTCGCGCCTCCACGGATTAGGTCGCTAGATAATCAAGCGACAATTCGCGGGCGTTCGCCACAAAGCGGGCATTGCGGATGTCGGCGCCTTCTTCCGGCAAGCGCGTGATAATCCAACCAACATAGGTCAGTGCGCGCAGCAGGATGAACAGGTCGAGGGCATCCGTATCGATAACTCGTTGACTCGCATACCCTTCGAGCAACGCTGTGCGGAGATCGGGATAATCCGGCTCCCGGCGGTTTTTGAGAAGCGTGGTTGCCAAATCGAAGAGGCGGAAGCCAAAGCCGGAGTCGTCAAAATCGATCAGCTGGAGCTTGGTTCCGTCCGCCATAATGTTCTCGCGCACGAGATCGGCATGGATCAGCCCGAAATCCAGTTCCGGCTCCAGCCGTTTCAAAGCCTCGTCGGCCCGATCCCGAACCGCCAGGAACAGGGTGCGGTCGTCGTCGTTGAGCGTCGGGTTCTCCCAAAACCGGTCCCAGAGCGGTTGATCTCCCAGAAGTCCCTCGCGATCCCAGGTGCATCGCTCAAAACCGTCGGGAACGGTCCAATCGTCGGAGATCGCGTGCAGCTTTGCCATTTCTCGGCCGATGCCATGGAAAAGCCCGCTCCGATCGACGGCTTGCAACGGCTCGCCGGTTTTGCCGATCGGTTCGCCCGCCAGCCAAGTCAAAACATCGACCTGCGTGCCGTCGACCACGTGAAGGAACGCGTCCGAGGCCGAGCGCACCGGTGCGGGAACAGGCAATCCTCCCCGGGCAATGGCGCTCATCCACTGCAATTCGGACCAAAGCTCCTGATCCGTCCGATAGCCCGGCCGGTGCAGCCTTAGAGCAAAGGCTTCGCCTTTGTGATCCAAGCGATAGACGCGGTTTTCGCGCGTGGCAATCAGGCGATGCCTCGCGCCTTCCATGTCCCACAGAACAAGGGCTTTATCGACGATGTGATCCATCAATTCAGCGGGCTCTCCGCCAGGACCTCATCGAGCGTATCCATCAGAAGATCTGCGTTTTCGTTCGAAAAAGGCATCGGCGGGCGGATCTTCAGAGTGTTCTTGTGGCGGCCGAGCTTCGAATGGATAATTCCACGGTGGCGCATGGCGTTGATGACGCGGTCGGTAAACGCGCTGGCCGGTTCCTTGCTCTCTCGGTCGAACACCAGTTCAGCGCCGAACACCAGGCCTGACCCGCGCACATCGCCGATCACCTCGTGCTTATCCTTCATCTTGTTCAGGCGCGCGCGGGCGTGGTCGCCGACCGCCTTGGCGTTGGTCATGAGGTTCTTGTCGTCCATCTCTTCAAGCACGGCCATGGCTGCCGCGGCCGAGACGGGGTTGCCGCCGAAGGTGTTGAAATAGCGGAACCCCGTCCGAAAGGCTTTCATGGTCTCCGCACCCGTGACAACACCGCCGACGGGGTGACCATTGGCCATCGGTTTGCCCAGGGTCACGATGTCCGGCACGACGCCCATCTTCTGGTGCGCCCACATATGTGTTCCCGTGCGGCCAAAGCCCGACTGAACCTCGTCGCAGATCAGCAGGCCGCCGGCTTTGCGCACCGTCTCGGCCGCCGGTTTCAGCCAGCCGTCCGTCATGATCGGGAAGCCTTCGTTCAGGAAGAACGGACAGACCACGAGGGCTGCAAATCCGGTTCCGGTTTTCTCATGCTCTTCGATCTGCTCCGCCACTGCGTCGGCAAACCTGGTCCCGTCGGGATCGGGATTGCGATAGCTGTCCGGCGCTCGGGCAAAGCGGAAATATCGCTCCAGACCAAAGCCCACAGAGGGGATATTGTTCTGACTCAGTTGACTGACTAGTGCTGTGTTGCCGTGATATGTCGCGTCTGTCGCAACAATGCCACGCTTGCCGGTCATAGCTTCGGCCATACGCAGCGCAATGTCGTTGGCCTCCGACCCGGTGCAGGTCATGATCGCTGTGTCCAGCGACCCATCCATCGTGCCTGTCAGGCGCTCTACATAGTCGAGAATGCCGTTGTGCAGGTAACGGGTGTGCGTGTTGAGTGTGCTCGCCTGTCGACAGATCGCCTCAACCACGCGTTCGTTGCAATGTCCCACATGTGGAACGTTGTTGTAGCAGTCCAGATATTTCCGGCCATCCGCATCCCAAAGCCAGACGCCCTTGCCCTTCACGATGTGAACGGGGTCATCATAAAAGGTGGACACGTTGGGTCCCAGAAGTCGGGCTCGGTCGGCAATCAGTTGCGCGTTGGTTCGGCTCATCTTCATTCCTCGTTCCGGGCGACCTCAGTCACTGGCCGGAAGCTGGCTCCACTTTTGCCGCAGGTCATCAGGGACTGTCCCACCGCAGGAGCGGGTGATCGTTTCACATCCTTTGCGAAGGGATGAGAGGATTTTGGCTTCAAGCTCGTCCGTGTGCCTCGGTTGCGGCAATGGTACTGCAAGCGTGCCGATCGCCCCACCCTCGGGGCCGAAAAAGGGCATGCCGTAGGACAGGATGTCCCGGGTGAAATACTGATCGGAGAAACTGTAACCCTGGTCCCGGGTCTGGCTGACCAGATGCTGCAGGTCCGATCGCCCCACTACCGTGTTGGGTGCGAACGACTGGAGTTCGCCAGACAGGGCCGAATCGAGGATCCCGTCCGGGCCGAAGGCCAACATCGCCAAGCCCGAAGACGTTGCATGCAGCGGGAGCATTTCGCCCTCGTCAAATATGACGTGCAATCCGTGGATCTGTGGATCTGCGTGAAACACGGGCGACATGGATCTTCCCTGCAGGAGCGACGCATGAACCAGTTCACCCAGTGTTTCTGCCATATGCTCAACGACGGGGATGATCGCGGCGCGGACAGGAAAGTGTCTCTCGCGGATCGAGGCAAGGCGCAGAAGGGCCGGTCCCAGACGATATTGCCGTGTTTCGGGGTGCTGCTCCAGAAAGCCGTTCTTTTCGAGTTCCACCAGGTGCCGCCGCACCGTGGCCTTGTCTCCCCCGCTCAGCCTCACAAAACTCGCCAGGCCGATTTCGCCGCGTTCGGAAGAAAAATGTGACAGCAAATTCAGGGCCTTGGTGATGGTTCCCATGGGGTGAATGTCCTCAAGACGGTGGCAAGCCTATCGAACTGAGAGTTGACAGGCCCTCGAAAAAGGCGCAGTAGTAAATTTGACTATAGTGTGTCAAATAATGACACGTCAAGCCGTAGATGTTCAATCTGAGGAGAAAATCGATGAAAGCCATACTGAAATTGGCATGCACCGCAGCCCTTGCTGCCGGCCTCACGCCTATCGCTGCTGTGGCCGAGTATCCCGAGAAACCCGTGAGCTTTGTCGTGCCCTTTCCTCCGGGCGATCTGGAAGACATCCTCACGCGGCTGGTAGCTGACGAGTTTCAGGAAGCCCACGGCGTTCCGGCCGCCGTCGTGAACAAGCCGGGTGGTGGAGGTGGGCCGTTTCCGGGAGCAGCGGCTGTCGCCGAGGCCCCTGCGGATGGATACATGATCGGATCGTTCGTCATCGATGTCCCGGTGGTTGGCCCGCATGTCGGCATTCCGGCCCTTGATCCCAATCCGTTCGAACCCATCGGTGTTTTTCTGACCTATCCGTTCATCCTGGCTTCGTCCAAGTCACAGCCCTATTCTGACATTGACGGCCTGGTCAGCTACGCCAAGGACAATCCGGTCGTGCTGGGTCACTTCGGATCCTTCCTGGTGCCGACACAGGTTTCGCTTGCATTGGCCAAGGTGCGGGGCATGGAATACGAAGCCGATTCCGCGTTCGATATGCTGGACTGCAACACGCTCGCCTCCGGTGATGCGGACGTCATCAACACCAACCTGCAATCGGTGCTGCCCTGCATCGATGAGGTGAATGTGCTGGTGACGATCGGCGATCGCCGCATTCCGTTGACGCCCGATGTGCCGACGATTGGCGAATTGGAGCCTGAACTGAATGTCAGCCTGTGGAACGGCCTGTTCGTACACAGGGACACCCCGCAAGATGTGCGTGCGAAGATTGCTGAGGTCGCGGAACGGGTCATGGCTTCGGAGCGGGCCAAGGAAATCGCCGCGGAGACAGGTGCGCTGATCTACTGGAAGGGTGCTGACGAATCCGCCGCCCTGATCGAGACCGATGGCGCAACCCTCGACCGGATCAACACGCTGCTGGAAGAGTAAGCCGCAGCATGGGCGCGCACGGGAAGGTGCACGCCCAAGCTGACAAGCGGGCAACATCAAGCTGATCTACCATTTCACGGGGAGGCCTCGATGAGGCGTTATGCAGGAAAAACCGTTCTCGTGACGGGCGCAGGCACCGGCATCGGTGCCGCCATATCCGGAAGGCTCAGCGCCGAAGGGGCCAATGTCGCGCTGATGGGGCGTCGTGCGGATCCGTTGCAGAGGGTTGCCGCCGCGATCAACGGCCTGGTGGTTCAGGCGGATGCCGCTTCTCCCGACCAGGTCAGCGCCGCCGTTGAGAACATCCATGAGCGCTTTGGCGCCCTCGACGTGGTGGTCTGCAACGCCGGCGGTTTCGGCTTCGGCACGCTCGCCGACAGTACTGACGAGGAATGGCACAAGGCGGTGCAGGCCAATCTGAATACCGCGATGGTGACCGCGCGGGCGGCCATGCCCGACCTGATCCGACAGAGGGGCAACGTCCTCATGATTTCCTCGATCGCCGGACTGGCGGCGGGACCCGAGGCCTGCGGCTATGTCACCATGAAACATGCGCTGGTGGGTCTCGCCAAATCCATTACCCGTGATTTCGGCCCCAGGGGCGTGCGCTGCAATACGATCTGTCCCGGCTGGGTGCGCACAGAGATGGCCGACAGCGAGATGCAGGAATTGGTGGAGCGCAAGGGGCTCGACGATATCGAGGAGGCCTACGCGATCGTTACCCGCGATGTGCCGCTCGGAAAACCGGCGATGCCGGAGGACGTGGCCAATGCGGCCGCCTTCCTGTGCAGCGATGAGGCCTCGATGATTTCCGGTGCGATCCTGACCATCGACGGCGGTGCCACCATCGTCGACGTGCCAACGCTCGCCTTCGCGTAGACTGGTTCTGCGAACCCAACTCGTATCCAATCAGGAAGACCATGGCCAATACCGTCCCGCAAAACTCTCCTGTTGTCATCATCGGTGGCGGTATCATCGGTGTTTCGACGCTCTACCATTTGGCCAAGCGCGGCGTAGCGGCGGTTCTGATCGAACGGCGCAAGATCGCCAGCGGGACCACCTGGCACGCCGCCGGGATCGTTGGCCAGTTGCGCGACAGCACAGCCCAGACCGAGCTCGGCAAATACACGGCGCGTCTGTTTCGCAATCTGGAAGAAGAAACCGGCCAGGGCACGGGCTACAAACCCAACGGCACCATCAACCTCGCCATCGGCGATGTGCGCCATGAACAGCTTCTGCGCAGCCATGACCATGCGGTTCGGATGGACATCGAGACCTTCCTTCTTTCGCCCGAGGAGCTGAAGGAGAAATGGCCGTGGATCGAGACCGATGACGTCAAATCGGCGTTCTTCGTGCCGTCGAACGGGCAGGTCAATCCGTTGGACGTGACCGTGGCCATGACCAAGGGCGCCAAGGCGCTGGGAGCGCAGGTCTTTGAAGACACCAGAGTTGAAGAGCTGATCGTCCGCAACGGCACGGTGGTGGGCGTCAAGACCGACAAGGGTGACATCGCGACGGACAAGGTCCTGTTGGCGGGCGGCATGTGGAGCCACCTCTTTGCCAAGGCCCACGGCGTCACCGTGCCGCTGCATGCCACGGAACACTTCTATATCGTGACCGAACCGGTCGACGGCCTGCCGAGGGATCTGCCTATTTTGAACATCGCCGAGGAACGCACCTATTGGAAGGAAGACGCGGGCAAGCTGCTCATCGGATCTTTCGAAAAACACGGCAAACCCTACGGCGCCGATGGCATTCCTGACGATTTCGAGTTTGATGAACTACCGTTCGATATGGACCATGTCGAACCATGCCTGGAAACAATGTTCGAACGCATGCCGGCGCTGGGAGAGATGGGCATTCAGACGTTCTTCAACGGTCCTGAGAGTTTCACGCCCGACGGACGTCCCTATCTCGGGCCGACGAGCGAAATCAAGGGACTGTTCGTTGCCACCGGCATGAACTCGAACGGCATCCTCAACTCCGGCGGGGTCGGGCTGACCATGGCCGAGTGGATGATCGATGGTCAGCCGTCGCGGGGCATGGGCCCGATGCTTGCGCGCCGCGCGCATCCTTTCCAGCGCAACACAAGGTACAATCACGACCGCAGCGCCGAGTCGGTCGGTTTCCACTATGGTGTCAGCTGGGTGGGCCGTCAGGTGCACTCGGCACGGGGGGTGCGCAAGGTGCCGCTGCATGATCGCCTTGCTGATGCCGGTGCTGTTTTTGCAGAACGGATCGGTTGGGAAATACCGATGTATTATGATGCCAGGAAGAACGGCTGGAACGAGGAGCCGAGCCTACGCTGGAAAGATTGGTCCGGCCTGGTCCAGGAGGAATGTCTCGCCGCCCGCGACGCCGCAGTCCTCATTGATCAATCCATGTACGCCAAAATCCAGGTGCAGGGGCCGGACGCAGTCAAGGCCCTGAACCGTGTCTGTGGTGCCCAGATGGATGTGGAGGTCGGGACCTCGGTCTACTCCCAGTTTCTCAATCGGCGCGGCGGGATCGAGGCCGACGTCACCGTTTCGCGCATCGGCCCGGAATGCTTCATGGTCATCACCGGCCACCCCAGCCAGATGCGCGATCAGAGCTGGATCAGGGATCATGCCGATGCCGATTGGCGCTTCGAGATTTTCGATGCCACCTCCGGCTACAGCCTGGTTTCGATCCACGGACCGAAATCGCGTGAGATTCTGGCGGGTATTTCGGGTGACGATCTTTCCAATGAGGGCTTTCCGTTCGGGGCTGCGAAGGAGATCGACATGGCCTACGCCCGCGGGTGGGCCATCCGCCGATCGTTCCTGGGCGAACTGGGTTACGAATTGATGATGTCGACCGAGTTCACGGCCGGTATCTACGATGCGCTTATGGAAGCCGGCAAACCGCTGGGGCTGCGGCACATGGGCATGTTTGCGATGAATGCCTGCCGGCTTGAAAAAGGCTTTCGCCACCTTGGCCACGATATCGGCGAGGATGACACACCCTATGAGACCGGTCTCGGCTTTGCGGTCAGTCTGGACAAGCAAGACGACTTTCTCGGCAAGGATATTCTGGCCAGCCAGAAGGCGGAGGGTCCGGCCACGCAGCACCGCACGGTGTCCTGCCTGGTCGACGGCGTGACGGCCAGGGAAGGGCCTTATCTGATCCACAACGAGCCGATCTGGAAAAGCGGCGAGATCGTCGGACACGTGACGTCGGGCGATTGGGGGTTTCGGCTTGAGGCGATGGTTGGGCTGGCCAGCCTGCACAGGGATGCCGGCGTCAGCAGGGGCTGGATCGACGAAGGTGGGTTCGACGTACAGATCGCCGGGAAAATGTATCCGTTGAAGGTGCAACTGGCGCCGTACTACGACCCCAAGGGGCAAATCATGCGCGGTTAACCCCCATTTCTCACACTCTCTGTGGTCTGCGCCGGCTCAAGCGCGCGTCAGCGCAGGAGAAGTGCGCAGAGCGTACCGGGCGTACGGGCAAGCGCTTCGACGCACGCTGTCGCGCGCTTCAGCCGGCCCGAAGGGTTGCCTTTCGGCGGACATCTACGGTCCCATGCGCCTCAACCGTATGGCCCGATACGCTTTTCGTCGCCTGGAACCGCATCTGCCTCGCCGAAAAGCAACGCAGACGACATAGAGTGTGAGAAATGGGGGTTGAGCCCAGGGGCTTTGAGGGAGGAACACCATGGCGGACAAAACTATTCTGGTCGTCGGGACCTACGACACCAAGAACGATGAACTTGAATTCATGGCGGACAAGATCACCGCCCTGGGCGGGACGGTCTTGACGATGGATGTCAGTGTTCTCGGAGATCCCGAGAATCCGACGGACTACTCCAAACATGATGTGGCCGAAGCGGGTGGCAGTTCCATCAAAGCCGCCATCGACAGCGGAAGCGAACATCTGGCCATGCAGATCATGTCCAATGGCGCTTGCACGCTGTCCCGTCAGCTTTTCGACGGAGGCAAGGTGGATGGCGTCATTATTCTTGGCGGTACCATGGGCACCGACCTTGCGCTGGATGTCTGTCAGTCGCTGCCGATCGGCGTTCCGAAATATGTGGTCTCGACAGTGTCCTTTTCTGCACTGATCCCCGCCGATCGTCTGTCGCCGGACATTCAGATGATCCTGTGGGCCGGTGGTCTCTATGGTGTGAACGCAATCTGCAAATCTTCCCTGGCGCAGGCTGCCGGAGCGGTGCTGGGGGCCGCACGCGCCGCGGAACCCATCGGCGTTGCGAGACCAACCGTGGGCATCACCTCGCTGGGCACCTCTTGCCTGAAATACATCAAGACTCTGAAACCCGAGCTCGAGAAACGCGGCTACGAAGTCGCCGTCTTTCACGCCATGGGGATGGGCGGCATGGCGTTCGAGCAGATTGCGGCGCAGAAAGGGTTCGTCTGCGTGATGGACTTTGCCGGCTGCGAGCTGGGCAATCTGTTGGCTGGTTCGGTCGTCAATGCCGGCAAAGATCGCCACCGGGCGGCGGGCCGCGCCGGTATCCCCCAGATCGTCGCGCCTGGCTGCATGGACCTGATCGATTTTGCCGGCTGGCAAGACATTCCCGACCGCTTCCAGGATCGCCCGATCCACACCCACAACAAGCTGGTCAAGAACACGTTCTACAATGCCGATGAGCGTCGCGAGATCGCCCGCGAACTGAACAGCCGACTGGGAGAAAGTCCGGCACCAACGCACCTGATCATCCCCAATGGCGGGATCGAGGAATGGGATCGCCCTGGCGGCGATTGCCATGACCCCGAGGGGTTGGCGGCCTTTCTGGACGAGTTGCGGACTACCGTTTCCCCCACGGTCAAGGCCACGGAAATCGACGCTCATATCAACGATCCCGAGTTCTGCACCGAAGCGCTGACGATCTTCGATGCCTGGGTCGAAGCAGGGATCGTTCCGAAGAGTTGAATCGCGATGGGTGGTTACACCGCTCCACTTGCGCTGCGGCAAACGAAGTGAAATGGTCGGGGCCTGTTTTTCACGAGAGCCCCATCCCATGAGTTTTGAATACCTTCTGACTTCCCTGATTGTCGTTTTATTGCCCGGTACCGGGGTCATCTACACGCTGGCCTGGGGGCTTGGGCGTGGTGCACGCGCGGCGTCCTGGGCAGCTCTCGGCTGCACTTTTGGTATCGTGCCGCACATTGTTGCCAGTATCGTCGGTCTTGCGGCCTTACTGCATGCCAGCGCGCTGGCCTTCCAGATCGTCAAGTATCTCGGTGTTGCCTATCTGCTCTACATGGCCTGGAGCGTTTTGCGGCAGTCGGGGCCGTTGCAGGTGGCGGAGGAGAAATCAGAGCCGGCCGTGGTGCGCATCGTCGTCAACGGCTTCCTGCTCAACATCCTCAATCCCAAATTGTCGCTGTTCTTCCTGGCCTTTCTGCCGCAATTCGTGCCGGCAACTGCCGTCAATCCGACCCTCGACATGCTGCTGCTGGCGCTAATCTTCATGGCGCTGACCTTTGTCGTCTTCATCGGCTACGGGCTGTTTGCCGCGGCGACACGGTCCTATCTCGCCGCCAAACCACAGGCCATGACCTGGCTGCGGCGGAGCTTTGCCGGTGCCTTTGGACTTCTCGGCTTGCGGCTCGCGTTCGCGGATCGTTAGTCGACGGATCATTTGGAAAAACTACTCACCCAAGCCTAGACGGAGTCACCCATGAGCTTTTCACTTCAAGTTCTCTATCCGACCGCAAACGGCACGACGTTCGATCATGACTATTACCTGTCCAAACATATGGACATCGTCCATGAGCATATGGGGCAGCATGTTGAGCGCAGCGTGGTGACAAAAGGGCTCGCCGGAGGACCCAACGTTCCTGCCGGTTACCATGCCATTGCGACATTTGTTTTCGCCGATCAGGCGGCGCTTGATGCTGGCATGGCCGCATCCGGGCCGGCGGTGAAAGACATTCCGAATTTTTACAGCGGTGAGCCTCAGGTTCTCGTCGGCGAGGTGACCGGATAGCAGATTTTCGGTCGACTCAGGGTCGGTCCGAAATTGAAGCGATGCAGTGTCTGCTTTCGGTGAGGATCCAGTCGCGGAATGCCTGGACCTCCGGCCGCAAGGTGCTGCCCTGGCGGATTGTCAGGCAATAGTGCTGGCCGAGGGGCGTGGATCGTGTCAGCGGTCGGACAAGCCGACCCTGCTCCAGTGCGTCGGCGACGAAAATGCCCTGACCAAGCGCAACACCCAGGCCGTTCGCAGCAAGTTCGATTGCGGTGTGCGAGGTGTTGGCGACGATGCCGCCTTCGATTGCCCGGTTGGATTGGCCTGATGTGGCGCCCAGGAAATTCCCCCAGGTCGGGAAGATCGCCGCGGCCGGCCCCCAATCCGTGTGTATCAGCCGCACGCTGGATAGATCCGCGGCTGAGCGTATCGGACCGTACCGGCTCAGGAATTCGGGCGAGCAGACCGGATAGACGCGGTCCTCCATGACGGTCTCGGAAGCGTGAGCCGGATAGTGGAACGACCCGTAGGTAAGTCGGGCATCGATCCGTTCGTGGTCGAAATCGACCGGATCCTCGTCGCCCCTCAATGCGATGTCCATTGGACCGTGCCGGTCAAGATAGGACGCCAGCCGCGGCGGCAGCCAGCCGGTTGCCATGGAGGGCGGTACCGACACCGTCAACCGGGTCCTTCGTGGTGATCCGCTCAATTGCTGTGCCACGCCGCTGATCTCCTCGAAGGCTGCCGAGAGCCTCGGAAGCACTTCCAGTCCCGCCTCAGTCAGCGCAATGCCACGATTGACACGGCGAAACAGCTGTCTGCCGAGTTGCGTCTCCAGCCCGCGCACCAACTGACTGACTGCTGCCGGCGTGACGGCCAGCTCACCGGCGGCGGCAGCAAAACTGCCGGTCCGGGCGGCGGCCTCGAAAGCCTGCAGGCTGCGCAAAGAAGGCGTCATTCAGGTACCAATCAACAAGTTTTTCTTTTCTATAAGTCAAAAATCATCGTTTTTCAGCAAAAATTCCTTGATTTAGATTGGCCTGGAAAGGACGCTCGAATGGACCACAGGGAATTTCTGAAAACGCTCCCGCTGGATCAACGCCAGCGACTCAACGCCAGATCAGATGCCGTCGGGCTGATCCATCTCGCAGTCCATTGGGGCCTGATCCTGTGCGTCGGAAGCTTGATTGCCCTGAAAGGTCCCGGGTGGCAGGCGCTGGTTCCAATTCAGGGCGTCCTGATCGTCTTCCTGTTCACGCTGCTGCATGAGACATGCCACATGACCCCGTTCGAGACGGCCCGGCTCAACTCGGCCGTCGGCAAGGTTTGCGGTTTCCTGCTGTTTCTGCCACCCATGTGGTTTCGCTATTTTCACTTCGCCCATCACCGCCACACCCAGGATCCCGACCTCGATCCGGAGCTTGCGGAAGCCAAACCGGAGACGTGGGCGGAATACATCCTGCATGTTTCCGGGTTCCCGGTGCTGTTTGGACAGCTGAAAACGCTCATCCGCAATGCGCTGGGTGGTTGCAATGATGCCTTCGTGCCGAAACAGCGGCTTGCTGCCATCACCGCGGAAGCGCGAATCATGCTCCTCCTCTACGTGGGCGTCGCGGCCATCGGTTTCACCTGGAATCTCGTGGGGATTCTGACCGTCTGGATCGTGCCGATTGTGCTGGGGCAACCGTTCCTTCGGCTCTACCTGCTGGCGGAACATGGCCGCTGTCCGCGGGTGTCGAATATGTTCGAGAACACACGGACGACCTTCACGAACCGGATCGTGCGTAAGCTTGCATGGAACATGCCCTACCACGCCGAACACCATGCCTGTCCGACCGTGCCGTTTCATCGGCTGCCGGACCTGCACCGACTGGTACAGCCGCATCTTCGCGAAACGGAAAGCGGTTATGGGCGGTTTCACCGCAAATTCGTGTCGGATCTATCGCGGTAGAGAGCTGCCCGCCTCTATTCCCAGTCAACGCTGCCGGCGGCGGCGAGCAGATGTGAGCGCATGACGCTGGCGGCCCATGTTGGCGAACGGGCGCGCAGCGCCTCGGCCATCTCGCGATGATGCAGTGAGCTGCGCTGCAGATCGCTCTCGGAGTACATCTTGTAGGTGCGAAAAACCAGCGCCATGTCAGTGGTCATGGAGATCAACCGGGCCAGTCGTTCGGATTGGGCCGCCTCGATTATCAATTTGTGAAACCGTTCATTGGACTCCGACAGGACCCGGAAATCCTCGTCGCTGCTCGGCGGGGTGCGCTCGATCATGATTTCCGACAGCCGCTCGAGTTCCTCGATCTGTTCATCGGAGGCGAGAGTAGCTGCCCGTTCGATGGCATAGGATTCGAGCATGGCGCGGATGTTGAAGACCTGGTCGATTTCGTCGCGTGTCCACTCGGCGACGCGGAAACCCCGCCCGTTGCCGGAGGCGATCAGACCTTCCATTTCCAAGCGCCGAAGTGCGTCACGGATCGGAGTACGGCTGATGCCGAAGCGTTCCGAGAGCATCTGCTCGGTCAGCCGCTGGCCGCCGGCAAACTCGCCCGAGGCAATGGCCTGGCGCAGAGCGCCATAGGCGTGCTCGCTGGCCGACTGGCCAGCCGGCGGCGCCGTGTCCGACTTGGTTTGTGCGCTTTCTGACATGCCTGTTATGCCGCGACCGGTGGAAAAACACCGGCCTTCATGAGCTGCCCGGGCTGTGGCCGGTCCAGCAGACCCTCGATCCACAATGCCGCATCGATTGCGCTTTGCAGATCGACCCCGGTCGCAACGCCGGACCGGTCAAGCATGTAGACGAGATCTTCCAGCGGGATGTTGCCAGTGGCCTTCGGTGCGAACGGGCACCCGCCGGTGCCGGCCAGACTGGCGTCGAGTGATGCCGCCCCCGCCGCGACGGCCGCCCAGGCATTGGCAAGTCCGGTGTTGCGGGTATTGTGGAAATGGCAGCGGACCGGGATATCCGGAAATCGTTCGCGCACGGCGGCAACGCGCTGCGTGACATCGCCCGGGCTGGCGACACCAATTGTGTCAGCAAGGCCGATTTCGTGTGGTGCGTCGCGTGCGACTGCATCGATGACGGAAAGCAAACGGTCGAGGGGCACTTCGCCTTCGAAGGGACACCCGAAGGCCGCGCCGATGGTAACGCCGGCGCGCACACGGCCGCGTGCGGCGGCGGCGATATCGGTCCATGCGGCCACGGTTTCGAACGTGTCGGCACCCTGATTGCGGCGATTGAATGTGTCTGTGGCAACAACGACGAAATTGATCTCGTCCAGCGCGGTTTCGACCGCCCTGTCGAAGCCGCGCTGGTTCAGCACCAGACCGATCAGCGTGACGTCCTCACGGTTCGGGAGAGAAGCGATCAACTCCTCGGCTTCGGCCATCTGCGGCACTCGCTTCGGGTTGACGAAACTCGCCACTTCCAGCCGCCTCACGCCAGCGTCGATGCTCTTCGAGATCAATGCTCCTTTTTCTTGCAGAGACAGGATCCGCTTCTCGTTTTGTATACCGTCACGCGCTGTGACATCCACCAATTCGACCATTTTTGCCTGAAAACGCCTCTTTTCTTTTCGGGAAATTGAGCTATTGTATACCGAAGGGGCGCACAAAAACAATGCCAAGCGCCGGGGGCCTTGCCGCCCCAGGGAGGAAATTCAACCGGCAAGACGATCGAAAACCATCTGGATGGACTGCGGATATGTCGCAAAATGATGGCGGGCGTCACGGCCCGCTGCAGGACCTACGCGTGCTTGAAATGGGCCAGCTCCTTGCCGGCCCGTTTTGCGGGCAGCTGCTTGCCGATTTCGGCGCGGATGTCATCAAGTTCGAGCAGCCGGAGGTCGGCGATCCGATGCGCCAATGGGGCCGCGAAAAACCGCACGGCAAGTCGCTGTGGTGGCCGGTCGTGGCGCGCAACAAGAAGTCGGCGACGCTCAACCTGCGCACCGAGGAAGGCCAGACAATCATTCGCGAGCTGGTGGCAAGATCCGACATTCTGCTGGAGAATTTTCGCCCGGGAACGCTGGAGCGCTGGAACCTCTCCTACGAAGCGCTGGCCGAGATCAATCCGCGCATCATCATGGTCCGGGTGACCGGCTTCGGCCAGACCGGACCCTACGCCAGTCGCGCCGGCTATGGCGCAATTGGCGAGGCGATGGGTGGGCTTCGGCATGTGGTCGGCGATCCGTCAACGCCACCGAGCCGTATGGGCATTTCCATCGGCGATGAACTGGCGGCCGTCTATGCCACCATGGGCACGCTGATGGCGGTGCATGCGCGCGAGCGCACCGGCCGCGGCCAGGTGGTCGATAGCGCCATCTATGAGGCCGTGCTTGGCATGATGGAATCACTGATCACCGAATACGACCAGGCCGGCTACATCCGCGAGCGAACCGGCGCCGTGTTGCCGAATGTTTCGCCGTCCAACGTGTTTCCAACCAAGGATGGCAAACTGATGCTGATTGCCGCCAACCAGGATACCGTCTTCAAGCGGCTGGCCGCGGCCATGGGCAGGCCGGAGCTTGCCGAAGACGAACGGTACGCCACGCATGGTGCACGCGGTGCCCATATGCGCGAGTTGGATGGATTGATCGCCGACTGGACCGGGACAATCGATCGCGATGAACTCGAACAGCTGCTGCATGACCACGGCGTGCCCTGTGGGCTCATCTATCGGCCTCCGGAAATGATGGCCGATCCGCACTTCCAGGCTCGTGAAGCGATTGTCGAAGTGCCGGATCCGGTGTTCGGCAAACTGAAGATGCAGAATGTCGCGCCTCGTCTGTCCGAAACGCCTGGCGAGATCCGCCATGCCGGCCCGGAACTCGGTGCTGACAATAACTACGTTTACCGGGAACTGCTTGATATTGCAGAGGGAACTTTGGAAGATTACCGACAGAGAGGGATCATATAGGGCGAAAATCGATTGACTGACTATGGGCCCGACCAGCGACTGACCATTGGCGAGGCAGCCAGAAGGCTCGGGACGAGCCGTATGCGGGTGCGTGAAGCGCTGGCCGCGGGAATGCTCAGTGGCTACCGCAACAACCAGGGCCATTGGCTGGTCGATACCGAAACTTTGCCGGCTTCACTGGACGGATTACAGGCGGCCTCGCTGCCGCCGGACCGACTGCTAGAGCTGCTGTTCGACGAAGTCGAAGAATTGCAGCAGACGATTGAGGAAAGGGACACGACGATCGCACAGCTGACGGCATTGATGGAGCGACAGGGCAATGCGCTCGAGCGCGCCGTATCGATCGCCGAGGACCGCGGCGACCGGTACAGCAGCGATCAGGTGCAAGCTTTGTCCGCGACCAGCGACCGGGCACTGCGGTTGCTCGAGGATGCAATGGATCGGCTGAGCGGCAACGAACATTCGATCCAACAGCTATCGCAACTGGTCGAGCGTGGCGTCGCGACGTCCGAGCAGTTCGATGCGCAATTACAGCGGCATCAGGACCATATCGAGGAAAAACAGGCGGTGATCGAGCAGCAGGGACGAATGATCGACCGGCTGTTCTCGCTGTCGGACAAGGTGTTGGGGATTGCTGGCCTGTCGAGCCGGCGCGATGGTCTGCTGCGCCGCTTCTTCAATCGCTCCGGGGAGGGCAAATGACGAGTACCGACGATCTGATCAAGGCCTATGAGCGCCGGCTGAGTGAGCTGGAGGCGCGGCTCGCCACCATGGAAAGCCAGACCGGCTTGGCGCCGATGCCAGCGGCCACGCCGCGTGCCGCCGGACGGTCGAAAATCACTGGCCTGAGCCTCGGCGTCGATGTCGGTGGCACCTTCACCGACCTGCTGCTTCTCGATGAGCGGAAACAAAGGACTTTCACCGCCAAGGTGCCGTCAACGCCCGAGGATTCGTCCCGCGGCGTGCTCAACGGCATCGAAAAGATCTGCGCCGAGGCGGGTATCGATCCGGCCGACATCGGCGGCGTCATGCACGGCACCACTGTCGCCACTAACACGGTGCTGACCGGCTCCGGTGCCAAGGTTGGCCTGGTCACCAGCAAGGGCTATCGCGAAACGCTGCAGATCGCCCGGTCTTATGTGCCCGGCGGCCTCGGCGGGTGGGTGATCTGGAACAAGTCGGAGCCGCTGGCCTCGCTGGAACACACGATCGAGGCCGACGAGCGCATCGCCGCGGATGGCAGCGTTCTCGTGCCGCTCGACCGGCGTAAGCTGGAGAAGGATCTCCAGCGGTTGCGTGGCAGCGGCATCGAGGCGCTGACGGTATGCCTGTTCAACGGCTATGTCAGTGGCGAACACGAGCGTCAGGTCGCAGAAGTCGCGGAGAAGGTACTTCCCGGCATTCCCGTGTCGCTGTCGTCGGAAGTGATTGCCGAAATGTACGAATACGAGCGTACCGAGACGACGGTAGTGAACTCGTATGTTCGGCCCGTGGTTTCCAAATACGTGGACAATCTGCAGCGTGAGTTGCACCGCAGCATGGGCGACGTGCAACTGCATATCCTGCGTTCCGACGGCGGTCTTTCGTCGGCTAAAGGTGCCATGGATCAGCCGGTCAACCTGTTGATGTCGGGGCCTGCCGGCGGGGTTGCCGGAGCGCTCGGCATCGCCAAACGCGCCGGCTACTCGAATATCCTCACCTTCGACATGGGCGGTACGTCCACCGACGTGGCGCTGATCGAGAACGGAGTGGCGCGCACCCGCCGAGAAACCCGCGTTGCCGATGTGACGGTTCGGGCGCCGTCCATCGACGTGCGTACGGTGGGGGCCGGCGGCGGATCGATTGCCTATGTGCCGGAGCTCACCAAGGCACTGCGCGTCGGACCGCAGTCGGCCGGCGCCGACCCGGGACCGGCGGCCTACGCCAAGGGCGGCGAGGAGCCGACCGTGACCGACGCCAATGTAGTGCTCGGCTATCTGCCGGCCAGCTCGAAACTCGGCGGCGACATGCGCATCGACCGGGCGCTGGCCGAAAAGGCCGTCGGCAAGCTGGCCGAGGCGCTCGACATCGGGCTTGAGAAGGCAGCCGAAGGCATCATCAACATCGTCAACGAGAACATGTGCGGCGCGCTGCGGCTGGTGTCGGTCGAACAGGGATACGACCCGCGTGAATTTGCCCTGTGCGGCTTCGGCGGCGCCGGCCCGCTGCACGCCAATGCGCTGGCCAGGCTGATCAATTCCTGGCCGGTCATCATCCCGCCCGGTCCGGGCGTGCTGTGCGCCTATGGCGACGCCACAACGCGGCTGCGCAACGAAGCATCGCATACGCTGGTGTTGAAGGTTGCGGATGCCGATGGCGCCGAAATCCAGTCACAGCTCGACGAACTCGAACAGCGGGCTGCCGAAGAATTGCGTGCCGAGGGTGTGGCCGCCCACGAACAGTCGGTGATCTACCAGATCGACATGCGTTATCACGGCCAGGGCATGAAACTGACGGTCGATATGGAGCCGGAAGACTTCCGCCGCGGCGGCTTGGCAGAAGTCGGCAGCAAGTTCGACGCCATGCACGAGAAACTCTTTACCTTCGCGCTGGAAGCCGATCACGAACTGGTCGGATTGCGGGCCGTGGTGCAAGGCGCCGAAAAAGCCTTCGTGGGCGAGAACGGCCGCCATGCAGGCAACGACGCCTCGGCCGCCAGGATCGAAGACACCCGGGTGTTCGTCGACGGCGAATGGCACGCCGCGCCAATCTACGACCGCGACCGGCTGGAGCGCGGCAACCACATTGCCGGCCCGGCGATCGTCACGGAAATGGATTCGACCAGCCTGATCCTGCCCGGCCATGTCGGGGTGATCGACGAGGTGGGCAATATTCTGATCTGGCCTGAAGGCCAGGAAAACGGGGGTTGATGCGATGCCGGCCAATATCATCCAGGGCAACACGTCACCTTTCCATCGCGTCGATGTCGATCCGATCACCCTCGATATCATCGAGAACGCATTGCGCAACGCCCGCACCGAAATGGATGCCGTGCTGTTTCGCACAGCCATGTCGCCGGGCATTCGAGAGCAGCATGATGCCTTTCCGATGATCGCCAACCAGGAAGGCAAGATGGTCGTCGGCCAGTTCGGCTCCTTCCTGCATGGATTTATCGCCGGCTATGACGGTGACATCGAGGATGGCGACATCTTCATCACCAATGATCCTTATTCGTGCAATGGCGCGGTCAGCCACCTGAACGACTGGCTCCTGATGATGCCGATCTTCCACGAAGACCGGCTGGTCTCCTGGGCGGCGATGTTCGGCCACATGACCGACGTCGGCGGCAAGGTGCCGGGATCGCTGCCGACCGATGCCAAGATGATCTACGAGGAAGGGCTGATCCTGCCGCCGACGAAGATCTATCGGCGTGGTGAACTGAACAGCGAAATCCTCAACATCATGCTGGCCAATTCGCGCGTGCCGGAATGGAACAAGTCGGATTTCTACGCCATCATTGCGTCGCTTCGGCTGGCCGAACGGCGGGTGCGCGAAAACATCGAGCGCTTCGGCGTCGACACCTACATCTCGGCCATGTGGGACATGCTGGATCGCAACCGCACGGCCATGTCGGCGATCATCCAGATGATCATTCCGGAAGGCGACCACAAGGCGCATTTCGAAGACTGGATCGACGATGACGGCATGGGCGCCGGCCCCTACAAGATCGCCTGCACACTGTGGCGCGAGGGCGAGACGGCGATCTTCGATTTCGAAGGCTCCGACCCGCAATCCTTCTCGTCGATCAACTTTCTGCTCAACGAAGAAATGTTCAAGATGTTCTTCGGGGCGTTCACGATCAACCTGTTCGACCCGCAGATCCTGTTCAATGATGGCTTCTACGACCTGCTCGACGTGCGCATTCCGGAAGGCTGTATCCTGAAGCCGAAAAAACCGGCAGCCCTGTCCTGCCGAACCCACATGCTGGGCCGCATCTTCGACCTGATGGGCGGGCTGCTTGGCCAGGGCGCGCCGGATGCGCTGAATGCGGCCGGATTTTCCGACAGTCCGCACTTCATGTATTCGGGTTATGACGGCGACGGCGAATGGTACCAGCTGTTCCAGATCGGCTTCGGCGGCATTCCAGGTCGGCCGGCGGGCGACGGGCCGGACGGACATTCTCTGTGGCCGGCCTTCACCAACGTGCCGAACGAATTCCTCGAGGCCTATTTCCCGCTGCGTATCCGCGAGTACAGCACCATCACCGATTCCGGTGGTGCCGGACTGCATCGCGGCGGCAACGGCATCTCGATCGCCTATGAAATGCTGGAAGCCGGCGAGATATCGATCCATGACGATCGCTGGCTGACCTACCCGTGGGGCGTCAATGGCGGCGAGCCCGGCATGCGCTCGACCAAGGAACTGGTGCGCACCGACGGCAGCCGAGAAAACATCGCGTCGAAATGCGACCGCATCCAGGTACAGCCGGGCGATATCCTGCACTTCAACACCTGGGGAGGCGGCGGCTGGGGTGATCCGCTGAAGCGCGACCCGGAACTGGTGGCCACCGACGTGCGCCGTGGCCTGGTCAGCGAAAAGGGTGCCCGACGCTATGGCGTTGTGGTCGAGAACGGCAAGGTGAAGTCGTCAGCCACCGAAAAGTTGCGCAAGGACATGGAAAAGAAACGCGGTGAACTGCCGTTGTTCGACCGGGGCTTCGCGTCGATTGCCGAGCTCAAGAAGCGCTGCCGGGACGAAACCGGCTTCGAACCGCCGAAGGATCCGGTGTTCCAGGCGCATCTGCGGGCGGCGGAATAGGAGGCGGCCGTGAGCAACGAAACGCTCGACCAGAATTATGCCAGGGCCGGCTATCATGCGCGCCAGCAATGGGGCAAGCGGCCGGCGTTGATCCTGATCGATTTCGCCCGCGCCTATTTCGAGCCGGAATCGCCGCTCTATGGCGCCGAAGGGTGCGCAAGCGCGCTGGAAAGTGCGCGACGGCTGCTTAAGGCGGCACGCGAAAGCGGCGTGCCGGTGATCTTCACGGAGGTCAAATACCTGCCGGGCGGTGTTGATGGCGGTGTGTTCTACCGCAAGACACCGCCGCTTGCCTGTTTCGAAGACGGAAACCCCCTGCAGACGCTGGCCGAGGGGCTCGATGTTCGCGACGGCGAGATACTCATCACCAAGCAGTATCCGAGTGCCTTCTTCGCCACCAGCCTGGCGGCAACCCTGACAGCCATGGGCGTCGACACCGCGGTTCTCACCGGGGTGACGACCTCGGGCTGCGTGCGCGCATCCTGCATCGACGCCATGTCGCATGGATTTGTCACGCTGGTGGTCGAGGAGGCGGTCGGCGACCGCGATCCGCGACCGCACGAAGCCAACCTGTTCGATATGAGCGCCAAATACGCTGACGTGATCGCTGAGAACGAGGCGATGGCCTACTTCGTCGAGGCCGGAACTGCAAAAACCAGATGAAACAACCCTGGAGGAACACAACATGAAACGCACAGTCACCGCCATTGCCGCCCTGATCGGCGCCGGGCTGCTGGCCACGCCGGCAGCCGCCGACATGGATGCCGCCAAGGCTCTGGTCGCCAAGCACCGCGAGGCGCCGACCTTCGATGCACCGGGCAAACCGTTCGATGCCAAGGCCTGCATGGCCGACAAGAAAATGTTTGTCATTCCGCTGACCAGCGCCAACCCCTTCAATGCCGAGATCTCTCGCGGCATGAAACAGGCAGCCGATATGATCGGCTTCGAGCTGCGCGAATGGGAAAACCAGCTGAAGCCGGATCAGTGGATCCAGGGCATCGCAACAGCGGTCGCTGAAGGTTACGACATCATCGACCTGCAGGGCGGTTTGCCGCCGGAGTTCCTGGTGCCGCAGATCACCGAGGCGCGCAATGCCGGTGTCAAAGTCACCACGACGCACAATTACGACGCGACCACCCAGCCGACACCCGATTTCCTCGACGGCTCTGCTCGCACCGACTATGTGACGATCGGCAAGATCATCGCCGCATGGGCGATGCAGCAGACCGATGGCAAGGTCAACGCGATTGTGCTGGGGCCCGATGAAATCACTCCGACGGCACCGCTGCGTGACGCCATCATCGGCTATCTCAAGGACAATTGCCCGGATTGCAAGACCACCTATATCAACACGCCGGTGGCGGAATGGGGCACGAAGATCCAGCCGGCCGTTCAGGCAGCTCTGCTGGCCGATCCGGACGTCAATTACGTGCTGCCGGTCTATGATTCCATGTCACAGTTTATCGTTCCTGCGATCCAGATCGCCGGGCGCGAAGGCAAGGTCAAGATCGTCTCCTATAACGGCACGCCCTTCGTGCTCGACATGATGCGCGACGGCGACATCGTCGAGATGAATGTTGGCGAAAGCCTTGGCTGGGTCGGCATGGCAGGCGTCGACGCCAACATGCGCATGCTGTGCGGCGAGGGTGAGGTGACGAAGCTCAATACGCCGGCCTTCATCTTCGACGACAGCAATGTCGAGACAGCCGGTGTGCCGGCCACTTTCAATGACGGCTACGGCGACGTGCATATCGCGGCTTTCCGCAAACTGTGGGGACTCGACTAATCCATGGGGGCTGCCTCGGCAGCTACCGCTTCCGGCTACGGCGCGTCGAGTGACCCTCGGCGCGCCATTGCGCTTGAGATCGACAATCTGTCGAAGCGCTTCGGCGGCGCCATGGCTCTGGACGGGGTGTCGATGGATGTGCGAAGCGGGGAGGTCCACGGCCTGCTCGGCTCCAACGGGTCGGGCAAATCGACGCTGATCAAAATCCTGTCGGGGTTCCATACGCCGGAACCGGGAGGTTCTGTTCTCGTGCATGGCAAGCCGTTGCCGCTGCCGGCGGCAGGGCAGAAGGTGCGGGAACTCGGTCTGGCCTTCGTGCATCAACAGCTTGGGCTGATCCCCAGCCTGACGGTGATGGAAAATCTCCGACTGGGCGAATTTGCTGCTGACAGCAAGTGGCGAATCGACTGGCGCTTAGAGGAAGAGCGGGCCCGGGCGACCTTTGCGCGCTACAATCTCTCGCTCAATCCACGGGCAGTTGTTGCCGCGCTGCCTGCCGTGGAACAGGCGCTGCTGGCGATCGTGCGGGCCATCGAAGATCTGCGGTCTGCGGGTCTGGAGAAACATCATGGCGGTGTCCTGGTACTGGACGAACCGACGCCGTTCCTGCCGCGTGCCGGGGTCGAGCAATTGTTCGATCTTGTCCGGCAGTTGGCGGACGAAGGCGCCAGCGTTGTCTTCGTCAGCCACGACGTCGACGAGGTGATGGAAATCACCGACCGGGCGACGATCCTGCGCGATGGCCAGAAGGTCGAGACGGTGAACACCGCCGATATCGGCCACCGGGATCTGATCCGGCTGATCATCGGGCAGTCGCTGTCGGATTTCGAATCGGCTCATGTGCCGAACGCGGCCTCCGGCAACGAAGTGCGCCTTACCGGACTGCAGGCACCGGGTTTCGGGCCGGTGGACCTGGCATTCGGACGTGGTGAGATCGTTGGTGTCACCGGGCTGATCGGATCGGGCAGCGACCGGCTTCCGGCACTGCTTTATGGGGCGCAGCCGGCGGATACAGGCGTGCTTGACTTGGACGGCGACGAGATCCGGCTTGCCGGCCTCAAGCCGATGGAAGCAATGCAGAAGGGCATCGCCTACCTGCCGGCCGACCGGCTCGGTCAGGCCGGTATCGGAGCGCTCAGCGTTGCGGATAACCTGACCATGCCGGTGCTTGATGAGCTCGGAGGACCATGGCGCCTGAGCCTGCGGCGCATGCGCAGAAGAGCGCAGGAACAAGGGACGGCCGCCGAGGTCAAGCCAAACAGCCCGGTGCTGCCGCTCAGCGCATTGTCCGGTGGAAATCAGCAAAAGGTTGTCATGGCCAAGTGGCTGCAGACGCAACCGCGGCTGATCCTGCTCGATGAACCGACGCAAGGGGTGGATGTCGGTGCAAGGCAGGCGCTCTGGACCATGCTCGACGAAAGCGCCGACCGCGGAGCGACGATCCTCGTCAGTTCAACCGACTATGATCAGCTGGCGCAAATCTGCCACCGGGTTATCATCTTTTCGCGCGGCCAGATGGTCTGGGAACTGACCGGCAGCGACGTCAGCAAGGAAGCGATTGCCGAGCATTGTTTCCTGTCGATCCCGATGGCTTGAGGTCAGGGCTTATGGACGCAAACAATATCAAGCACTACGAGGAGCGCATCGCGGCGCTCGAGGACAAGATCACCCAATTCCAGGCGCAGATGGAACGGGAGGCGCACAGGCGCAGCGATTTCAGCCTGAAGAACTGGCTGGAGCGCTATGGACTTCTGATCGCCTGGGGTCTGCTGATCCTGCTGATCGGTGCCTTCAAGCCGGATGCGATGTTTTCCTGGAACTCCTACGCGGTGATGTTCGGCAGCCAGGCCATGCTTGTCGTGCTGGCGCTGGCGTTCATCATTCCGCTGACCGCGGGCGATTTCGACCTGTCGATTGCCGGAACCATGGCATTGTCTTCGATGCTGGTTGCGGTGCTCAACACTCAGGCTGACCTGGCGGTCTTTCCAACCGTTGTCACGGTCATTGCCGTGGGGGCAATTATCGGCGCGGTCAATGCTTTTTTCATGCTCTATTTCCGCATTCACTCGCTGATCGTCACGTTGGGGACGGGCTATTTCATCAGCGGGCTGGTGTTCTGGGTTTCAGACTCAAACACCATTGCCGGCGTGTCGATGGGACTGATCAACGCGGTCATCCTGTGGAAGTTCCTCGGCATTCCGCTCAGCTTCTACTACGCCGCGATCCTGGCGGTGATCATCTGGTACGTTTTTGAATATACAAGCGTCGGCCGCCGCCTGTTGTTCGTCGGGCGCGGCCGCGAGGTCGCCAAGCTGTCGGGCGTCGATGTCGTCCAGATGCGCGCCTGGGCGCTGGTAGCGTCCGGTGTGATCGCAGCCATTGCGGGCGTGCTTTATACCGGCATGCGCGGCGCTGCTGACCCAACCTCGGCGCTGACCTTCCTGCTGCCGGCGATTGCCGCGGCCTATCTCGGTTCAACCTCGATCTATCCCGGGCGGTTCAACGCGCCGGGCGCCTGCATCGCAGTGTTCTTCCTGTCGACCGGCATCATGGGCCTGAATTTCCTCGGCGCCGATACCTTCGTGCAGAACCTGTTCTATGGCGGCGGACTGGTCGCGGCCGTGTCGATATCGCAGTTGCTGCGAAACCGCCAGCCTATGGATTAGGGCCTAACATGGTTAGATTGAAGCAATTCTGTTTGTGGTCGGCGAGGCGACCCGTTCTTCCCTGCAAGTCATTTTGCAATGCGAAACAAATCTACTGAGAGCCCCTGGTTTTGAATGTTGCATAGTGTCCAAACGCCCGTACGCTCGACACGCGAATGTTCCGCGCAAACGATCATATCAAGTTGATTTCACCCCAGAATGTAGAACAGGAGCGGCAGCGGCAAAACAGCAATCGCAATTGTCGTTCCGAAGCCAAGATAAGAGTACTTACGGCTAGCGCCCGCGACTAACGCGATGCCACCCCCTCCACCCAAGATCGAGTTTCCGGGCATATTTAGAATGGCGCCCAGGGACACATGCTTATTTGTTGCAACGAAATTGAAGAGTCTTTTCGTGATTGCCAACGAAGTCTTACGGTGAACACACGATGACCTTAGCCGGAAAAGGCGCCAGCGGCTCTCGGCTCTGTTGTGAAGCTTTGCGACAAATCTCACGGGCACCAGACGACCAGCCGTGAAGGCCAAAAGCAGCGCCAGCAACATGGCAAAATAGACTTCCAGCGCGGCGTCCTTTCCAAGGATCATCAATAGCGCCAGGCCGATTTCGGCTCCGGGCACAAATGGGATTGCGACGGCAAGGACAAACAATAGCAATGCAAAGTGCATCGCCGCTTCGGTCTGGTCATCTATTTTGGGCAAGCCTATCCAGGCAGCCAGCAGCTTTCCTGTGACTATCAGGGCTGACAAAACAATAACGACGAGACAAATTTTCAGAAAGCAACTTACCGGATCGCCTTTTGTATCTCGATTCTCGCGCCGATAACGGGTGCTGTTCTTAGCCAACATCATACGCCCATCAATTTGGCAAACGCGGCGCTAAACTGCCTGTCAGCGCTGTCGAGGCAAGGGTCGCCGTGCCCGCTCAACACATGGCGGAATTCAAGTAACTTCAGGCGCGCAAAGTCCCCGGGTTTCGGGCGCGCCTTGTGCCACCATCCAGGGCCGATATTGGCGGGATTGAAGAAGCCGGCTTCGCGCATGACGATGATTGCGGTTTCGTTGAAGAACTCGTTCGGGCCGCTCAGATTTTGTAGACTGTCACACGAGATCAGTACGCCACCATGCCGATCCAGTCGAAGAATGGCCTCGGGCTCATTTGTCGTATCAAAGGTGAAAACCGTGGAGCCTTCGCAAGGTCCGGGTTGGCTCGCGACGAGTTCTCTGGTGATTTCCTCGCCGTGATCGAACTCCATGCCCGGTATGGCCCAGAATTCAGCTTCATATCTGTCCAAATAGAACGCGTCGTCACGGCCATGGTTGAACCCGAGCCGAACGATGTGCCGCACCGTTCCGAGCGCATCGAGCGCCCTCAGTCTTTCTCCGTCCAGTCGAACGGAATTTAAGATGGTCAAGTCAGTGCCGTCGCGCACGACCGTCATATTGCGGCTGAAGCACATTAGCCTTGCGCCACTGCCCGAATTCATCTGACCCATGACAAAAAAGATATCCGGAAGCACTTCGCGAAGTGATCCAACCGGCAGTGTGTCTGGAAAGTCAGCCATTTCAGCCCTCTATGGCGATAGTATTCGGCGCAGGTGCGATCCCTTCTGGGAATCAGAGCGGCGTTGTTGCGATGGGCGGTACATGCGGAACTGTTGCTCAGGCGCCGTCAGGTCACTCGGAACGCCAACCGAAGTATGTTTTCACGGGTTGGGTGAAGCTCAGACCCAACCCGATCAGCGCGATGGCAAACCCGATGAAGGCCTTGGCGGGAATTGAGATCGCAAAGTCGACCACTATGGCAGTTCGCAATCCAATAATTGAGCGCTTCAGAATTGACGTCACGATCGCCGCGAAGGTCGCTATGTATCCGAGTAACGTCCAGAAGATCATTGTGACAGCGCTCGGGCCGCTGACCGATCCGAACTGAAAGTCGTAGTACTTGAACCCGATCAGGAGACCGAGGGCGAGGCAGATCTTCAACGCATTCAGGATGAAGATGATGCGCAGAAGCGGTGGCTTGCCTATGCCGATATCTGTGTCGAGGGCACTCATGGTGATTGGTCCATTTGGAAGTTGGATGTGCCGGGCGAGACCGCCCGGCGATTGAGGTCAGACGCGGGTTAGCCAGTCTGCGAGACCTTTGCCGATCTCGTCCGGGTATTGTTCCTGGATGAAGTGCCCACCTTCGCCGAGATATACCGCCTCGATGTTGGTGAGGTTCTCCTTGATCCATTCAGCGGCAAAGTCCGGGATCACCGCGCCGGGGCTGACGTGGAACATCAGCTTCGGAAACGTGCTCTCTGCAACAAAGTCAGAGTTCGCTTGTACGACCGCGTGCACATCGGCGGGGCTGCCTTCCATTGGTATCTCGCGCGGCCAATCCAATAGGATTTGCCGAGATTCTACCGTCGGATAAGGACGATTGTATTCGGCCATGACTTCGTCGCTGAGACCCCCGCCATCGCGTCGCATGAAGGCGTCGAGGAAGAGGTTCTGCTCCATGATCATCTGCTCGCCAACACCCGGCGTACGAATGCCGGTAATGAACTGCAGCAATTCGGGTGGCAGAACGCTTACGTCTGTCATCGGCATGAACGGTGGGGCCATGGCTTCCATGAAGGCCACCGCAGAGACGCGGTCAGGACGCGTGCGGGCATAATGCCAACCAAGCGCCGAGCCCCAGTCGTGAATCACCAGCACGGCATCATTCAAATCCAGACCATCGAGGAAGGTATGCAAATAGTGCGCACTCTCGTGATAGGTCTCGGTCATCTTCGGCTTGTCGCTATCACCCATTCCCATCAGGTCCGGGGCAATGGCACGGTGGCCGTCGGTGACGTAAGGGATGATGTTCCGCCACAGGTAGGACGACGCTGGGTTACCGTGCAGAAACACAATCGGACGGCCTTCTCCTGCATCAATAAAGGCCATCTTGTGACCGAGCACGTCGGCGTACTTCTTTTCAAACGGTGCGGCGAATGATGGTGCCGGCAAGAGGGCGGCTGCAGCGGTTGCTGCTGTGGCTTTGAGAAAGACTCTGCGGTCCATGGCGCTCTCCAGTTGCTTTTGACGCCATTTGATTAAGGATAGAATTAATGCCAATAAACGATCAATATGAACCTCAATGGTTAGATTTTTAACCAGGGACGAAAGATGGACTGGACAGGCATTCCTTACTTCCTGGCCGCTGTGCGCAGCGGAACTCTTCGCGGCGCTGCGGAAATTACCGGCGCAACACATGCGACCGTCAAACGCCATATCGAGGTTCTGGAAACGAGCTACGGAGTACAACTTTTCCGGCGCACTCGGCGCGGGCTGGAGTTGACCTCGGCCGGCCGCAATTTACTGCCTTTGGTCGAAGACGCAGAGCTAAAGGTCAACGAAGCCCGAAAACGTGTTCAAGGCCTCGACAAGGAAGAAACCGGTGTCGTCCGGTTCTCAACCACCGGCACGCTCGCCTACGAGATTGTCGCTCCGATCCTCGCGCGGTTTAGTAAGGCTTATCCGGAGATCGATCTCGAGATCAATGTGACTGACCGGATGGAAGACATCAATCGCCTTCAAACGGACGTCTCCCTGCGCTACGCCAAAAACGTGTCCGACGATGTGATCGCGCGCAAACTCTTCAGGCTTGCACTGGTGGACATGGCCAGCCGGGACTACCTGGAAACCAATCTGGCACTCTCTGGTTCCGGCGGCGAAGGGCTGCATGTTATCGGTTGGGAAAAAGCTGAGCGGCAACCGGATTGGCTGAAGGAGTTTCGATACCCGAAAGCTCAAGTGCGGCATGCAACCCAAGACCCCATCTTGCAACTCGCTTTGGCGCGACGTGGATTGGGGATTGCTACCAACTCGGTTTACTTCACTACAGTGTATCCAGAACTAATCCCCTTGCCTGGAGCAAAACCATACCTGGATCGGCATCTTTGGCTTCTTTTTCATTCCGAACTGCGCCGCACTGTCCGTGTCAGACGCTTCATCGACTTCCTGGCGAAGGAGCTAACTGCAATGAAACCGCTACTACAGGCTGGTGCGTAGCGCCCGCATTCGAAGCCGAGAATGTGCGATAAGGCTCGCTCGGATCTTCAAATAGAGGCTATTGCCCGGTCTACGCCTGCTGAGATTTTGTTGTCGGTGAAGAGGGCCCAAGCGGCTCAACAGAAGGGCAGCTTTATCCCGCACCTAACCCTTCGCCCAACTCTTGTCTGCTTACCGACTGGAAGCTGACGATCCTGCTTCATGCGTACACGGCGTGGACGACACCGTATTAGGCCGCAAGAAACGGGTGGTTTTGCTCTGGTGAATGCCTGTAATGGCGTCCCGAGGACGGACGCTTCATGATCCAGACGACCATCGCCCTGATCCTGTTTCTGTTTCCGCTGGCCTATAGTCCCGGCCCGGGAAACCTTTTCTTTGCGGCCAACGGCGCGCGTTTCGGCTTTCGTTCGACCGTGCCCGCCAATGCCGGCTATCACGCGGCAACCTGGATCGTCACGGCCGGCATCGGCTTCGGGTTCATTTCCGCCTTCGATCGATTTCCGGGCGCGTTCCTGGCGGTCAAAATTGCCGGCTCGGTTTACGTATTGTGGATCGCCTGGAAACTCTTCAGATCTGGCGTTCTCAGGGAAGGCGGCGTTGCGAAACCGGCGACATTCGTCGACGGAGCCGTTCTTCTTCTCCTCAATCCGAAAGCCTATGTGATCATCGCGCTGATGTTCACCCAGTTTCTCCATCCCTCCAGTGAGCAGCTCGTCGCTGTGCTGCTGATCTCGACGGTTTTCACCTTCAACAATCTGGTGGCGTTTTCGGTCTGGACACTGGTCGGCGACAGGATTTCGCGAGTGTTTCGAACGCCGGATAGCGCCCATCGGCTCAACATGACATTCGGCGCCATGCTGGCCATGGTCGGCGTCTGGATGCTGTTTTCGTAGCAGTCGCAGTCCTATTCCAATCTGCAGCTTGCGGCTTCTACCGGAGCCTCGCAGTGGCCGACCCTTGCGCCATGTGGATCGAAAAACGTTACACTCGAACCATCGGCCGAGCGGTCGAGACGGCCGAAACCGAACTGATTGTAGCCGAAGGTGTCACCGATCACCCCATGTCCAACCTCCAGACCGTCTACTCTTCCTTGCGGCGCGGTGTAGAGCCAGACCCCGCCATTGCCGATCGATATCTGCACGGGATTGCCCGGGATAGTGACAATCTGCACGAAATGGAGATCGCCTGACAGCACCGCTGAGACGCGCCTCGGAAGCATATGTGCAAATGCCTCGCGCTGGATCGACTCCAGGGTTTCAAGCTCCGTTGCGTGGATGTGTTTGCTTCCATAGCCCCAGAGCGGGGTGTGGGTCAGGACGAACGTCTCCCTGTCCAACTTCGGCAGGACCGCCAGGAATTGCCGCCGCATGGCGCGCAGGCGGTCCCAGGTGTAGAAATCCCGGTTGCGGGTAGAGCTGTCGATGACCGGCAGCTGCAGGTCGTCGAAGGCCACCACGAAGGGTGCTTCGTAGTTGTCGCACATAAACGGCGTGCGGACCGGTTCCGTCGCCAGATAGCGAAGGTAGCCGCGCCAGGAGCGTTCGCAACTCTCGTGGTTGCCGCGAACGAACAGAAATGCATGGGCCTGCAGCATCGATGTTGCGGGCGCGAAGAAGTCGGCTTCCCAGGTGGGCCAGTTGTCTCCATAGACCTGTCCGCATCTGCCCGGATCCGGACATTTTTCCTCGCGGTAATGGTAGTCGCCGAGGTGGATCGCAAAGTCCGCCTGCTTCGCGGCGATGGATTGGGAGATTGTGGCAAACGGCCAGGCAACCGGGTCGTTGCAGGACTGAATCGGACGGCCTTCCTTGAGACGGCACCCGGTATCGCCAACCAGGAGGATACGATCAGCCCGGTCCGGGCGCAGCGGAAAACGGCGCCCGTCCAGTTCGGCTCTGGTTACGGACTGATCCGTTGTGAATTCACAAACGCTGTTGGGAAAATCAGCGACAGGGCCGGCTCGCAGCGACATCGGCCGTTGAACGCCATTGACGATCATCGTTGGACACTGCGTGTCATCGACAACGGCTCGAAAACTCTGCGCGGTTCCTGGGGCCAGTTGTGTCCAGGAGTAGAGCACGTCGGCCTGCGCCGGAATGGTCAGCAATGCAGCGGTAACGATCGCGATCAGGTATCTCAACGGCGAAGCCTCTCCGGTCGTTCGTTAGTCGGCTCGCTACAGAAGCAGCGCACGACTCCTCGATGCGCCACGCTGGCATCGCACGGACGGCAAATCAATTGGTTGTTTCGGATTGCGGCAGGAAATCTTCCGGTTGGCGCTAACGTCGCCCGAAGATCGTGCTGTCTTCAAGTCCTCGAAGCTGCTCCGGTCGGGTTCCCGTTTGCCAGAAACCGCCCATCATCAGGGCTCCAGCCAAAACAGCCGGTTCGTCCAGTTCAGCATCAGCGATGGAGAAATTGCCGTTGGCGAGGATGCCGGAGAAGTCGATGCCAGCCGCGGCGCGGCAATGGTCGAAAGTCGCGATGCCGCGAAAATCCGCCCCGTCGAAACGGGCCATATCGTGAAAATGTGCCTCATCAAAGCGGGCGTCATTGAAAAAGCAGGATTGTTCGAAGCTGGCGGCAGCGCGAAACGTCGCTCCACGGAACCAGCTGAGGCCACGGAAAACCGCGTGATCGCAGCGGACATCCTGTTCGAACACGGTGCCGGAGAAGTCGCAGCCGCAGAGGTCCTGGTTGGAAAGGTCGAGTGGTTCACGTACCACGCAATGGCTGAAATCGGCGAAGTGACCAAAAGCCGGTGGTTCGCTCAACCGCCGCAGGATCTCGAGGGCGGTGCATTCGCGACCCGTCACAACGGCACCTGCCAGGCATCGTAGCCGTAGACCCAGTCGGCATTGCCACCCTTCTTCAGCCATTCATTGCCGCGCGAGGCGATCTGGATCCTGGCCGTGCGCTCCTTGCGGGCGGCCTCGTAGCGTTGAAGGGCGTCGGGAACGGTCGTGGCTGCCGCTTCTTCCAGGCAGCGGGCCAGCACGATGGCGTCCTCGATGGCCTGGCAAGCACCCTGTGCCATAAAGGGCGTCATCGGATGTGCCGCATCGCCGAGCAATGTGGCGCGGCCGACCGACCATTGCGGCATCGGTTCGCGAACATAGAGTGCCGATTTGGTAACTTCGGAGCAGGCGTCGAGCAGGGCCCGCGCATTGGGATGGAAGTCGGCATAGGCCGCACGCAGTTCTTCCACGTCGCCCGGCGACGTCCAGCTTTCCTCGCGCCAGTCTTCCTGTGGCGTCGTGGCGAACACGAATATCTCCTGGCCACCGCTCAGCGGAAAGACGACGATTTGGCGTGACGGTTCCGGGCCCCACCATTTGGTGAAGGCATCGAGATCCGGCAGTTCGTCTGCGCGTTCACGTGGAAACGTGGCGCGATAGGAGACGAGGCCAGTGAATTCAGGATGTTCCGGCCCGAAAAGGGCATTGCGCACCACGGAATGAATGCCGTCGGCGCCGATCAGGACATCGAAAGCCTCGGACGTTTCGTCGGCGAATTGGATGGTCGCGCCATCAGCGTTCTGTGACACACCGGTCGCCCGATGGGCCATGCGGAAGCATGATTGCGGCAACGCTTCTTCCAGTTGCTGAAGAAGATCGGCACGGTGGATGGTCAATTGCTTCGCACCGTATTTGGTCTCTGCGGCGTCCCGCATTTCGATGCGCGAGGTTTCTTCACCCGTGTCCCAGGTGCGGCTGATGCGATGGGTTGGGCTGGCCGCAAGTTCATTCAACGCGTCAGCGATACCGAGCCGGGCGAGCGCGTGCACGGCATTGGGCGTCAGGTTGATGTCCGCGCCAACCCGGGCGAAACGGGCGGTCTGCTCGAACAGCGTTACCTCGTGACCCGCACGGCGCAACGCGATAGCACAGGTCAGGCCGCCGACCCCGGCGCCGACGATGCCAATTTTGAGAGTCATTCGGAAACCTCTTGTGTCAATCGTGCCCAGGGGTGCGGGGCGCCGCTCAGGTCCACATACATCGCCTTCTGGCGCATATAGGCGCGCATGCCCTCACGCCCTTTTTCACGACCGGTGCCGCTCGCCTTGTCGCCGCCGAAAGGCGTCGATATGGAAAACTGCTTGTAGGTGTTGATCCAGACGGTTCCCGCCTGGATCGCTCTGGCGACCCGCCAGCATTTTGGAAAGTCGCGGCTCCAGAGACCGGCTGCCAGGCCGTAATCGTTGTCGTTGGCCATCTCGATCACGTCCCGCTCGTCTTGAAACGGCAAAACCGTCAGGACCGGACCGAAGACTTCCTCGCGGCAGATTTCAGCATTGTTGGGCAGGCCGGAGAGGATGGTCGGCAGATAATAGATACCGCCCGACAGTGCCGGATCGGCAGGACGCGTTCCGCCGGCAAGAACCTGCGCGCCGTCCGATCTGGCGCGCTCGACCATCGCCTCGATTTGTTCGCGATGGTCGGGATGGATCAGTGGCGCTACCTGGGTCTCGGGATCATGGGGATGACCGACGACGAGGTTTTTCGTGGCCGCCAGAAGCCGGCTAAGGAATTCATCCAGAATGGACGCTTGAACAAACAGCCGCGAGCCGGCAATGCAGGATTGACCGGTGGAGGAAAAGATGCCGAACAGGACACCGGCTACCGCAACGTCGACATCGCAATCATCGAAGACGATGGTCGGCGACTTTCCGCCGAGTTCCAGCGATATGGGCATCAGCTTTTCGGCCGCCTTGACCGCGATGCGCCGGCCGGTGGCCGTCCCACCGGTGAACGAGACCCGCCCGATGTCCGGATGGGTGACCAGAAGCTCGCCGATTTCGGCGCCACTGCCGGGCAGGACGGAAAACAGGCCCTTCGGCAGTCCCGCCGCCTCGATGATACGGGCCAGTTCCAGTGAGACCAGCGGGCTCCAGGAGGATGGCTTCAGGATAACGGCGTTTCCGGCCGCAAGCGCCGGTGCGATCTTCTGGGCGTCGCTGGCGATGGGCGAGTTCCAAGGTGTGATAGCGGCGACCACACCGAGAGGCTCATGGGTCGAAAGCGTCAGATAGTCACCGCGTGGTGTTGTCAGTGTTTCGTCGCTGGTTTCGCAGACAGAAGCGAAATAGCGGAAGGTGCCGGCGGCCGACATCGCCAGTGCGGTCGTTTCACCCAGGGTCTTGCCGGTGTCGCGGCTCTGGATATAGGCGATGCGCGCCCGGTTGGCGTCGATGCCGTCGGCAATCGCATGCAGCAAGGCGGCCCGTTCATGGGGCTTGCGATCCGACCAGTGTGTGGCTTGCGCCGTTTTCGCCTTTTCAATAGCGGCCAGTCCGTCTTCGACAGAGGCACCGTTGATGATGCGATTGAGGCTCATATCGGCTGAAAAGCGGGATTCGATTTCTGCGCCTTTGCCGCGCTGCCATTCGCCGGCAAAATAAAGCTTGTTTTCCGGCATCTCGCAGGTTTCGATCGACATCTTGGTTCCCTCAGGAAACGATCGGTGCAGTCCGTCGCGTCACTTCCCGTGCCAGGCTGTAGACGGTGGTCAGCGACGTTCTGGGATTGGCGGGCGACGGATGGCCTTCAATGCGAACCGACAGGCTGGCGGCATCGGATTCGACCTCCAGCGCATGGATATTGGCCGAGACGCCCGGGTCGGCGATCAGCACGACCTGCGTCTGGTCGAAACCGCAGCCGGCCAGCGCGATCGTGGCGGCGACATTGGCGTTTTTAGGGTAGAGCGCGGCGGCCTCGCGCGCCGAACCCTTGAACAGCACGGCCTCGGTTTCCAACGCCTGCAGATCGACAATGGAGTCGGCATGGGTGCCGGCCCAGGCGATCGGGGGCTTGCGCGACGTGTAGGTGACGCGGTGAAGGTCCGCTTCCTTGAGACCGGCAAGAATGTCCATGCCGCCGACCGCTCCGGCGGGCAGGACAAGTCGTGTTCCGCCGGAAAGTGCCGCTTGCTCGAGCCGTTGGTGAAGATCGGAATCGCAGAGCGCACCGGTCGAGGCAATCACCGTTTCCGTGCCATTGGCCAGAAGGTCGGGAACGAAATCGGCAACGGCCGAATGTCCCGCGGCTTCGATTGCCAAATCCTGGCGCAGGGCAGTGAATTCGCTGGCGTCTTCGCAAACCCGCAGCGCTGCCGCCGTTTCGTCGACGCAGTGGGCGAAGGCCTGCTCTGCGTCCTGCCTTCGGCCCGGTTTGACCAGCAGCGAAAGCTCCCGCAGCGGCTGCGCCAGTGATCGTGCCAGGATCGAGACGAGTTCGGTGGTGATATTGCCGGCGCCGATGATGCCGAGGGATTCGACCGGTCGGCTCATGTGGTTTTCCCCGCAGCTCCGGCAGGAGGGCCGGCGAACGGTTGGGCAAACGACCCGATCGAGCGCATGTCGACCTCGATCATGACCGGCCCCTTTTCGCTCAGGGCGGCGTCAAGAGCCGGCGCGAACTCGGTCTCGCTGGCGATTTTTTTGTGGGCCAGTCCGATCGATTGGCACACCAGGCCGAAATCCGGTGTCTTCAGCTCCGAATAACAATGGCGGCCGCCATATTGCGCATCCTGGATGTTCTGGATGACGCCGTAGGCCTGGTCATTCATCAGCACGAAGACCAGATCGGCTTTTTCTTCAACGGCGGTTGCGAGTTCCGCAAGGCCCAGCTGAGCGCCGCCATCGCCAACGAGCACGACGGCTTTTGCCTCACCCGGGACCAGCGCCGCGCCGATGCCCATGGCGATGCCCTGCCCAATGCCACCGCCCAGCGCATGGACGCCGTGATGGGGCTTGTCGATCTGGACATAACGGTTGCCGAAGGTCGAATTGGAGATGGTCACGTCGCGCACGAAGGGATGACCGCCTTCGCTGATCCGTTCCTGCAGGGCGTCGGCAATCACCCGGTAAACGCCCAATCGATCGCGCAGGTTGCCCTCGGCCTGCGCCCGGGCAATGGCGATCGAATGGCGGAACTCGGCGTCGGTCTCGAGCTGGTCGGGCAAGAGCTCCAGAAGCCGCACCAGAGTGTCGTGCGCATCGCTGTGTATGAACCGATCCACTGGATAATTGCGACCACCCTGGGCTGCGTCGGCATCGATCTGCCACAGCGTTTTCGGCAGCGCCAATCGGTAGTCGCGGGTTTCGTTGCCGCGCAAACGGGAGCCGACGATCAGCATCAGGTCGCATTGGGCGTAGATCGCCTCGGCCTCCGGCGTCATGTTGAAAGCGCCGAGCGTTGCCGGATTGCGCTCATCGACGACTGCCCGGCCATTGGTGCTGGAGACGGCGCAAAACCCGCGCTCGACCAGTGCATTGGCCGCTTCCGAAGCACCACGGGCACCGCCCCCCAGCCACAGCATGGGGCGCACCGACTGGCCTATGCGGGCAGCAAGATCCGCTACATCGTCCTGCGCGGCGATCGGGCGGGAGAGTGCCGGCGCCGTCACGGTGACAGGGGCAATGGTCTCGCGTTGGATGTCGACCGGGATTTCGACACTGACCGGACCCATGGGCGGACTCAGTGCGGCTGCGACCGCGGCTGCCAGCACGCCGTGGACATTGCGTGCCTCCCAGAGCCGGAAACAGGTCTTGGAGATGGCCTTCAACATGTCGGCCTGGCGTGGCACGTCATGGATGGCGGCGCGGTCGCGGTCCGCATAGGGCCGGTCCACCTGCGACGTGATGTGCAACACCGGAGACCCAGCGGTCAGGGCCTCAACCTGGGCGCCGGCGGCATTGCCTGCGCCGGTGCCCGTGGAGGTGATGACAACGCCCAGTCCGCGGTTGGCCCTGGCATAGGCGTCGGCCATGTTCATGGCACCGGCCTCGCCACGAGCCGGGACGAAACGGATGCGACCCTGGCGGGCGATGGCATCGAGGATCGGCATGTTGTGGATCGAGATCACACCGAAGGCAGTGGTTACGCCGATATCGGCCAGGTGCGCGGCAATCGCATCTCCGACGCTGTGTTCTGTTGCTTCAATTCGCTGGCTAACGGTCATTACACGAACCTCGATGTGCCGCCGGAGACCTCCAGCCGGGCACCGGTGATGAAGGCGGCGGCGGGGGAGGCGAGAAATACGACCGCATTGGCGGCTTCCTGTGGCTCGCCGAAACGGCCGAGCGGAATGTGGCGGCTTGCGGCCTGTTCGGCGAACCAGTCCGAGCGGGCCTGATCGGGATTCTGGCGCGCCTCGAAACGCCGTTCCCATTGGCCGGAGATCACCACGCCGAGCAGGATCGAATTCACCCGCACGGCCGGCGCCAGTTCGGCGGCCAGTGACTTCAACAGGTTCTGTACGCCGGCGCGGGCTGCGGATGTGCAGACCATGTGCGGTTCCGGCTGGTAGGCGAGCAGCGAATTCACGCCGACGATCGCCCCACCGGGCCCCTGACGCAGTTGCCCTTCGAAGGCCCGGACCGGATGAATCTGACTGAAGAATTTCAGTTCCAGTTCTTCGCGCCAGGCGGCGTCGTCGGTGGCGGCAAAGGTCGAGACGCGGCCCTGACCGGCATTGTTGATCAGGATCTGGGCGCTACCGAACCGGGCTTTGACCTCGTCGGCAAAGGCGTTCATGGCTGCGGCGTCGAGGACGGAGGCGGCACGGGCGAGAATGCGGTTTTCGCCGAATTCCCCGGCCAGTTCGCCGGCTATCGTGTTCAGGCGCTCGGCATTTCTTGCGCAGAGCGCCACATTGCATCCCTCGCGCAGGAAGGTCCGCACGGTGGCCAGGCCGATGCCGGAGGAGCCGCCCGTGACGACGGCCGTCATGCCATGGAGACCGAGGTCCATTCAGCCGGCTCCCATGTCCGGATAGCCATGGTCGGGCCGACCCAACATCACCGCGCGCATGGCCGGTGTGGGTGGTCCGGCGGTCATCCAGCGGTCGGACAGTTCGGGATCGCCCCAGGGCCATTCGCCGGCAATATGGGTCGCCTCGTCGATCTGCTGCAATTCGGTGGTGAATTCGATGACGAAGCCCGACGGTGACACGTAATAGGCAAAGGGATTGTTGCCCGGCCCATGCCGTCCGGGACCCCAGCTTGGAACATGACCCATCTGCTTCAATCGGCCGATGCCGCGCATGAAGCTGTCCATGTCGGGCATCTCGAAGGCCACATGGTTGGCGCTCGCATGGGCGTTCTGGAAGAGCCCGATCGAATGATGGTCGGGGCTGCAGCGCAGGAACGACATGCGGTCGACGTAGTAGTCGGAGAGCCGGAAGCCGAGGCGGTCGCAAAAGAACGCCTCGGTCGTCTTGATGTCGGGTGTGTTGAGCACGACATGCGAAACCTTCATCGGCATGGCGAAGGTGGCGTCGTCGTCGGCGTTGGGCGCCACGTCGGTGGTGATCCGCAGGATGCGATTGTCGGGATCCCGGATTTCGAAGCCGTAGCCGCCGCCCGGCGTGGAAAAGTCATGCGGCTGTGAGGCAACCGGAAGCCCATCTCGCTGCACCTGTTCGAACAACGCTTCAAGCCTGGTTCGGTCGGTCATTCCGAAGTTGATGTATTCGATGCCGAAGTCCTCGGCGTCAGCCAGGGCATAGATGAACGGTTCGGAACCGGTGCCACGAAAATAGGCGATGCCGTCGTCGGATGGCACGCGGCGAAGCCCCCAGGTTTCGGTGTAGAAGTCGGCGCTATCCGGCATCTGCGGCGCGCGCATGGTGATGCCGCGCAGGAAATCGACTCCGATGCGGTCTGTCATCAACGCCTCCGTTCATCCAATCCGGGACTGCCGGATTGCGGGAAAGGTCCCGGTTGTTGCAATGTGCGTTCCGCCGATGCGACGAACGCCGCCTGCGCGATGGTGCGCGTGATCGGGGGACTACTGAAAGCGGCTTTTCTATCGGTCATGGCAGGACCTCCTGGATCGCCGGCTCCGATGCTTGCAAAAACCGGGTAATTTCGGCTGCGACCGCGGCGGCTTTTTCCTGGTGAACAAGATGACCCGCGGTACCGACTTCCAGGTATCCAGTGGCAGTGCCGATCGAAAGCAATGCGTCATGCATGTTGCGGCTCTGCTCCGGTGGTGTGATCCGATCCTGTGAGCCGACAACAACAAGGGTTGGTGCCTTGATGTCAGGTGCGTTGCCGACGAGGTCGCCTGCAGCAAGAGCATGGACGGCCTGGGCGTAACCGGCCGGATTGATTGCCGCCATCGCCGCGACGGCATCTTCGGCAAGGTCCGGGTGGGCGGCCGCATCGTGCAACAGGTTCGGGGCCCGCTCAGCGGCAAAGGCCTGCGGTCCAAGCTGTTCAAGGTTCCGCAGCCGCGCGGCGGCTTTCTCCGGCAGTTCGTCGCCCGGTGTCATGCCGTAGCCCTGGGCGCAGGACATGAGCACAAGACGGGTGACCCGATCCGAATGACGGGCGGCGAAGTCGGCAGCGAACAGAGTGCCGAGGGAATGGCCAAGAAGCGCGAAGCCCGGCAAGGCCAGTTCGTCCACTAACACAGCCAGTCGGTCGGCATAGTCGGATGCCATCGGACGTTCGATGGGCAACGGCGCCGATCTGCCATAACCCGGTGCGTTCCAGGACAGCAGGGTCCAGTCTGCAGGCAGGTGGTCGCACAGGCGTTCAAAGCTGCGGGCATTGCTGCCGATACCGTGCAGCATGACGAGGCATTGCCGCGGGTCGCCCTCGCGCCACAGACACTCCAACCCGGCCACCGATTTCGAGGTCATCGTGCTCATGTGAAACAGAACCCCCGATTGGCCGGCAGCACCTGTCCGGTGAGCACCAGGGCCTCGCCGCTCAACAGGAATGCGACCGTGCCGACGATGTCCTCCGGCGGTTGCGGCCCGGGTACGGCGCGATTGTCGGCGTAATGGGCATGCCGTTCCGGTGGCACGTATTCCGTTGATTCCGTGGTCAGGATTCCGGGCGCGACCGCGACCACGCCGATCCCTTGCGGCCCGAGTTCGCGCGCCAGCGATCGGGTCATGGATATGACCGCGCCCTTGCTCGCCACGTAGGGAAGAAGTTTCGGCGCGCCCCAAAGCGCCGTATCGGATGCGATGTTGACGATGCGGCCGGCCGCCGATCGGGCGAGCAACGGAACCGCTGCCCGGGTCATCAGCCAGAGGCCGCGCACATTGACCGCCATGACCTTGTCCCAGGTCTCGATGTCGACTTCGTCATGGCTTTTGCCGCCTATGCCGGTGGCAATGGCGCCGTTGTTGACGAGACCGTCGAGCAGGCCCTCTTGCGCGGCGATGGTGCCGGCAAGCCTTTCGATGGAGGCGGGATCGCCGAGATCGACGGGCTCGAAGCGGGCGCTGCCGCCTTCCCGCTCAATCAGTGAAACGCTTTCAGTGCCGCCGGTTTCATCGATATCGGCCAGCACCAGCCGGGCACCGCGTGCTGCGGCGGCGAGGGCGATCTCGCGCCCCAGTCCGCGTGCGGCTCCGGTGATCAGGATGGTGCTGCCATCGAGCATGCGATCTATTCCGCGGCTTCCAGAGCGGCTGCTTCCGCATTGATCTGAGCTTCCGCCGCCTTGAGCATGATCTGGCGGATTTTCGAAACGCCGAGGTCGTGCTGGTAAAGCATGTCGCGCTTGCCGGCATCCGGTGTCATGCCTTCGAGCATGATCCGATCCTGCTCAAGCACGTGCCAGTGACGCGGCTCCAGCTTGGCGCGGTAGAGGAACCGCCAGGCTTCGCGCTCGGCGCCCTGCACCTTGCGCAACCGCCAAAAGAAGACCTTGCAGGAGTGCTCGTCGATCGGCGCGACGAAGCCAACGATGCGCATGTGTCCGCCCGGTCCGGCGGCGGGCGGATAAGGGATGTCCAGACGGCAGAACATGTTGCCGTCATTGACGCACAGTTCCACCCAGTCGAAGTTCTCACCCGACTGACCGACGCGGCTGACCCTGAAGCCCTGGTCGTTGTTTTCCAGTTCAACCAGATCCTGCTTGGCGCCGAAAGCCAGCGTGAAGGATTGGGCATGCAGGTAACAGCCGTGCATGGGGTCGGCGAGATTGTCGAGCGCCAGGCGGTAGTTGGTGTCCCAGACCGCGGTGCAGAGGAAACCGGTCCAGTCGGGATGGGAGAGCTCTTCCGGCACCTCGAATTCGGGTGGTTCGATTTCCGTTTCGCCTGCGATGAAAGCAAACACCGCTCCCGCCACTTCGATGGTCTTGTAAGCGGCATTGGTCTTGCGGCCCTCGAAGGCGCATTCCGGCATCGCCGGTACCCGTTCGATCACCCCGTCGCCGGTCATGATGATGCCGTGGTAGCGACAGCCGATCTTGCCGTCGTGGACCTCGCCGAGCGACAGCGGCGCACCGCGATGCGGGCAGTGATCCTCGATGCACTGGATGACGCCGTCACCGTCGCGCCACAGCACCAGTTTGCGGCCGGTGATCTTGGCGCCATAGGGGCGATCGGACCGAACCTCGACAGTCTTGCAGACAGGATACCAGCGTCCTGTAAGGCCCTCGTTGACACGGGCCTCGATGCGTGTGCGGCGTTCCTGCTTGTCCATGATGGCCTCCATTGCGAAGAGCTTGCTGCGTGTTGCCTAATTCGGACGTTTGGCCTTGGCCGGCGGATGATCGTCCGGAAAGGTCTGCGTCACCGCCTTGGGGTTGCCGATCATGAGGTCGGTTACGTTGACCGTTCGGAACTCAAGCGCCATAGCCGTCCTCTTCGAAGGCCCTGTCGAGGTCGCGATTGATCGCCGCCAGGTGATCGACCAAGCTGTCTGCGGTCCATTTGTCGCCGCCGGGCGCTTTGATCCCGGCCTCCGTCAGGGCCTTGGCCACAGCCGGCATGTCATGCACGCCGCTGGCAAAGATGGTTTCGAGCGCGTCGGCAAAGGCCTGTTCGTCCGCTGTCAGCGGACGGCCGCGGGATTGGATGTCCAGCGGGAACTGGTCTTTCAGCGCGGATTTCGGGATCATCCAGTTCGGCGGATTGGTCATGGCAGCTTTCAGCAAGTTCATATTTGAACGATGTGTTCAAAATCAGCATAGGCCAATTTCTGCAGCGAAGCAACCGTGTTCAGTCAGGCCAATCGCTTGCCTGAGAAGAGGCAGCGGAATTTGGGTCGTCCGGCCTGCGATCACCGCGTCGTAGCGGATAGGGTTCCGTGTAAGACAGACGACCGCTTTGATCGCGGCGAGTACGAAGGGATCAAGAGTGCTGATCTTCGGTAGGTTCTGAAGGCGAAACCTGACAAGGGGAGGTAAAGGATCTCCCCGCCAGCAGGAGATGACGGGATCATTTCCGCCTTGGCGACTGCTGCTGTCAGATCGCGTCGACTGACGAAATTGCAGTGATCCGGCTCGCAAAAATGGGCGGCAATCCGGCAATTGCCGCCCAAGCGGCAAAATGAGGGCAATCCATCCCCATTTGCCGTGGCGCCGGTATGGGAGTACCCAGCGCCTGAAACAGGGTCTTCCGTCAGCGGACCAGGGGAGTCTTTTCCGAGTCACCGGGTCCGTAGTAACGCGCGTCCAATGCCGCTGTGGGCGCTTCAGCAAAATCGCTGAACTGGACGGATGCCTCTATTGCCGGCCGGGAATGGCTCGCAACCGGAGAGTTGTCCTTGTTGTCCGCTACGGCTGTCGCGGTGTCGGCCAGCAATGCCGTTGTGATGCAGATGACGATTACGGGTCGCATGGTGGGTCTCCATCGGATTTGCATTCGATGCCGGCTGGCGTCCCCCGCCGGCTGTATCGAAAGCTAGATGGAAGAAACGTGCCCCGCGTTGGCATTTCGCAACGGGAATCGAAAAAGCTGCGATCGGGCATAAATCACGAGCGCCAAATCTCTCGGGTCAGCGTGTCGCTTCGCCGACTAGCTGAAACCCTGTCTCCGGTACCGGGCAGGCGGCACATCGAATTCGGCCTTGAAGGCGCGATTGAAGGCCGCCTCTGATTGATATCCGACATCGGATGCGATTTGCAAAACGGACGCTCGGCTTGTTCTCAGGGCGCCAGCGGCCAGACACAATCTCCACCGCCGCAGATATGCTGCAGGCGTTTCGCCGAGCACCTCTGAAAAACGCCGGTTGAGAGCCGATTGTGAAGCACCGACACAGCTGGCCAAGTCTCGCTGGGTCCAACGCCTTTGTGGATCGGATTGCAGCCGGGCCAACGCCGATCCCACCAATGGGTCGCCAACACCGGCCAGCCATCCAGTCTGTCCTTCCGGCATGTCCTGCATCCACCTTCGAAGGGCCTCGACAAAAAGCGCCTCGGCCAGTCGGGTCAACAAAATGTTCGCACCTGGCCGGTTTTCCTCCGCTTCACCGACCAAGTGCTGAATCGGACCGGTTAGCCAGTCATCACCTGGGTTTTCGCGTAGGTTGATATGCAAGTGACGCGGCAGGCCTGAGAGAAACAACCCATCGGCCAATCGGCCGCAGCCGATGAAGCCGCAAACGATGCGGGTCAGCGCTCCCGTGCCACCAAGTCTCAAGGTCATCGGTCTGCCGGACAGAGCCTGATTCAGAGCATCACGCGCATCAGATGGTTTTGTCGCGCGGCCCTTGGCGACGCGATGTGGGGTGCCGTGAGGCAATATGACGATATCGCCGGATTCGGCCCAAAAGGTCTCGCCATCATCGAATGACACAAGGGCCCTGCCTTCCGTCACAAGGTGATAATTGACGATACGTTCCGTGCCGGGAGCCATAAGATGCGCGGCTTCGTTGACGTCAGGGACCGCCAATGCCCAGGGCTCGGAACATTCCATGGCAAAGAAAATCGCGCCGGTTGCACGCACCGCTACAAAGGCTTCTGAAAGCGCATCCATGGCGTAAGGGTCCTACAATCGGGTCATTCGGGCAACCGCTGCAAAGAATGGGCACATATCTGCAAAGTCTCACATTGGTCGATAGTGCAGAATAGACCGATGATCGCTCCCATCACTCACGTAGATCTCCGAGGCTATCGATTTGCGATAAGTGAAACCGGCAGCGGTGCCCCTGTTATCATGGTGCATGGTTCTGTCAGTGACCATCGAACCTGGCAGCGGCAGATGCAGATGTTGGGTCGCCGTCGCGTCATTTCCTACAGTCGCCGCTACCATTGGCCCAACTGTCCGATTGAGGAAGGTGTTGACTATGCAATGGAGGAACAAGTGCTCGACTTGGCAGCGCTCGTGCGACACGTCGCTTCGGCTCCGGTCGACCTGATCGGTCATTCCTATGGTGCCTATCTTTGTCTGCTGTTGGCAATTCGCGAACCGAGGTTGGTCAAATCGATGGTCTTGGCGGAAGCTCCCGTCATTCCCCTTTTTGTCCGCATACCACCAGGGGTCGGCGAGATTGCCCGCCTGATGGCATCGAGACCGCGAGCGGCCCTCTCGATCATGCGTTTCGCAGCGGGTGGAATGATCCCGGCGACACGAGCGTTTCGCCAGGGAAATCGGGACAAAGGATTGCGGCTTTTCGGTGAGGCGGTATTGGGTGCTACCAGCTTTCGGAGCCTGTCGGCTGAACGCATGCTTCAGGTTCAGGACAATCTCATCCAGGCGGAGTTCCTGGGATCAGGGCTTGCGCCGCTGGACTGGCAGTGGCTCGTCAGCATCGAGAAACCGGTCATGCTGATGCGTGGCGAGCGAAGCCCGGCCTTTTTCGGCTGCCTGACAGACCGGTTGGCCGAGTTGCTGCCCAATGCCCGATGCTGCACGATTCCATCTGCCTCGCACATAATGCATGAAGACAATGCTGCAGCCTTCTCCCTGGAGGCTGAGAAGTTCCTCAATGAAACCAACCGCTAGCGGGCCTGACGCTCCGGCGGCGGACCTACTCCGGGCTGGCTTCCCGGATCAGTTCCTCGAGACGGCCCATATCGGTGATGTGAAGACTGTCGCGCTTGCGGATGACGAGGCCGTTTTTGGTGAGCCGGCTGAGCTCGCGCGAGACGGCTTCGCGGTGAGTGCTGATGCGGTCGGCGATATCGGAAAGGCTGGGTGTCGGCTTGATGCGGCCGTCGGCTTCGCGATCACCGTTGCCAGCGGCCAGCCGATAAAGCTCCGCATGGACGCGGTGGCGGACAGACAGGGTGCTGAACTCAACCACCCGCTCCGATAGCCGGCGCATCTCCCCTGAGAACTTGCGCAGCAATTGCAGGGCCAAGTCCGGTTCCTGACGCAGCACGTCGGCAAAAGCGCCCGCCGGCAGAGACGCGACCAGACACTGCGTGCGGCTTTCAATACTGGCCGATCGGGGGCCGTCGTCGAGTGCGGAAATTTCACCGAACACGCAACCGGCTTGCATGTCCTGGAAGATCACGTTCTTGCCGGACGCCGAGTAGATGGATGCCCGCACCGTGCCTTGCGTGAGGAAATAGACGTCACCCGGTCCATCGCCCTGGCTGAAGATCATGCTGTCCGGCTCGTAGGTTCTCCAGTTGCAGCGGTCGGCAACCCAGGCACGTCGATCGTCTGGAAGCTCGGCAAACAAATCGACGTTCTTCAGCTGCTCCGATCGTTCGTTCACACGGATCCTCCAATACCGGCTACCGTTGCTGCCTGTCCCTCCCGGGACGCCGCCTCAACTGCGGTCAATGTTAGCATAACTTAGCCGGCAACTTCCACGTCGCACAGGACCTCACTTGGGGAGTTCGGTGGTCTGGGCGAGCCGGGCGGGAAAGTCTGGCTTCGCGTCGCATCGAAGTAATAAGTGAACGTTTACTTGTTGGTAATCTTGTTCAAACCGAGCAAACTGTGGTTAGATTTGGTCACGCTGCCGATCTTGCGGCGAATGCTTCGAAAATGCGCGAAGCAAGTGCCGCTTATGCCCGATTGGAACCTGCAAGCGCGGCGGCGCTTGAGCCGGGAGACATTTCATGAGCCAGAATGCTGCACTGGAGGCCGTGGCGCGCGGCCGTATTGCCCGCACCGAGAAGGTCATTCAGGAAACGGTCGATTGCGTGCGATTCGGCATTCCTCGAGCCGCGGAAACGGACCTTGATCGGCGGGAGGCGTCCATCCAGCGCAATCTGCGGGTTCCTGGCTTTATGGCGACACAGATGACCAACCAGATGGAGACGGAGGGTCTGGTTGCACCGGGTGCCGAAGCTCTGCGCGGAGCGACCATCGACTTTGTGCCGGTTTCCTACATGGAGCGGGGGCTCCAAGCGGCGCGGGCAGTGGCGCGTGTCGCTTTTCCGGACAGGCGCGCAAAAGGCACCGGTTTCATGATCTCGGATCGGCTGTTCGTCACCAACCACCATGTGGTTCAGTCACCGGACGACGCCAGGCGGTTCCGCGCCGAATTCAATTATGAGGTCGACCTCAGCGGGGCTGAACGGGCGGCGACGATCTTCCAGCTTTCGCCGGACGTCTTCTTCTTTACCGATGACATTGACGGGCTCGACGTGACCATCGTTGCCATTGGCGACCGGGTGCGCGGCGAGGAGCCATTGCAGGCTTTCGGCTGGTGTGGACTATCCGCCTCGTCGACCAAACACGCGCTGGGCGACTACGTGACCATCATCCAGCATCCCCAGGGGCGCCACAAGGAGGTGGTGCTGCGCGAGAACGTCATTGCCGGGCGCCACGACGTGGCGCTGCACTACGTGGCCGACACCGAAGGCGGTTCTTCGGGGTCACCGGTCTTCAACAGCGACTGGTCGCCGGTTGCGCTGCATCACTGGGGCGGCGTTCATGCCTGGCAGGGCAGCGGGGATTATCAGCCCAATACCGTCAATGAAGGCATTCGCATCAGCGCGATCGTCAAGGCGTTGCGCGAAGCGCGTCCGACCATGGGTGCACAACAACAGGCCCTGCTGGACGATGCTCTGACGAAGGGAGAGCTGGGCTTCCCGCCGGAATCCGTCAGGACCGGCCCGGTCACGCCGCCGGTCATCGGCGGATCGGTGAAGCCGAACGCCGACGGTGGCGTGACCTGGACCGTGCCGGTGGAGATCACCGTCAACCTGCCGGGGATCGCGTCGCAAGCGTCCACGGCGCAGCCGATAACGCCGGCCGCGCCCGTTGCTCCGCAAGATCCCGTCGTGCCGGAAAGCGCGGAGCCGTTTGCCGATCGACCCGGCTACCGCCCGGATTTCATAGACGGGTTCCTGGTTCCATTGCCACAGATGACCGCGGCACAGAAAGCGGACGCGGCGACCATCGTGCCGGAGCGGCGCGTGCCCGGACAGAGCGCGACGGAACTGCGGTACCAGCACTTTTCCATCGTCATGAGTTCTGCCCGCAAGCTCGCCTATTTCACCGCCTGCAATATTCATGGCGAGAGCCTGATCGGCTTTTCCCGCAAGAACAAGGATTTCTACGATTACGATGCGGCTTCGACCGCGTTTCGCGAGAGTTTTGGCGCGGCGGAGGGTGATGACTGGATCGACGATCCGCGTGTTGATACGAGCCTGCAGACCGGTGAGTCCTATTACGAAAGCACTCCGAACAAGCTGATCGAAGCCAACGGCCATGACGATCTCGATCCGCACCCGAATTTCGATCGCGGCCATCTGGTGCGTCGGCTTGATCCATGCTGGGGACCGCGCGACAAGGCGCTGGTAGCCGAGCGCGACAGCTTCACGTGGACCAACGCCGCTCCGCAGACCTCCGCCTTCAACCAGGGAAAGGCCAAGGGGTTGCTAGGGCAGAAGGAGGGGCGTCTGTGGCAAGGGATCGAGAACTATCTGCTGCGCAATGCCTGGGCAACCGATAGCAAGGTCTGCGTTCTCACCGGGCCGGTCTTTGCCGACGACGATCCGGTCTACGCCGACAAGACAGGCACGGAGCAGATCCAGGTGCCGTTGCAATTCTGGAAAATCCTCGTGTGGAGTGAAAACGGCGCGTTGAAATCGCTGGCCCTTGTGGCCGACCAGTCCAAGACCATGAAAAAGAAGCCGGAAGGCGAGGCCTTTGTCGACGACGATCAGCTTGCCCTGATGGAAAATTTCCTGACCACCGTTGCCAAGGTGGAGAAACTGACCGGGTTCGAATTCGGCGATGCCGTCAGTCAGGCCGATATCCGCTTCGGACAGCAGAACGCTTCAGCGGATGAGCCGGAAGCGGTCGGCGAGGAACGACAGGCAAAAGCGAAAAAGACGCGCAAACCCATCGCGAAGCGCGCCACCAGAAAACGCTAATCCAGGCTTTAGGCCGACAACATGCCATCGAGCCGTTGGCGAATAAGCCCTTCGGCCTCAGTCATGATGCCGTTGATCAGCTCCTTGCAGGTCGGGATGTCGTGGATCAGACCGGCCACCATCCCACAGGACCAGGCGCCGGCATCCATATCGCCGTCCAGCATGATGCGCGGATAGACCCCGGCAACCTCTTCGCGAATGTCCTCGAAGGTCAAATCGGCGCCGAGCTCGCGTTCCTTTTCCAAAAGCCGCTCGACGGCGTCGTTGCTGAGCACCCGTTCTGTGTTGCGCAGTGGCCGCATGATCAGCCGCGTGTCCAGTTCTGAAGCCGCGACGATGGCCTTCTTGACCTCCTCATGCACCGGCGCTTCCTGCGTGGCGATGAAGCGGGTGCCCATGTTCATGCCCTCCGCGCCCATGGCGAGCGACGCGACAAGACTGCGGGCATCGGCCATGCCGCCGGATGAGACGAAGGGAATCTCAAGCTCGTCGGCCGCGCGAGGCAGCAAAATCATGTTGGGAATGTCGTCCTCGCCCGGATGTCCGCCGCATTCGAATCCGTCGACGGAAACCGCATCGCAACCGATCGATTGCGCCTTGAGCGAATGGCGCACCGAGGTGCATTTGTGGATGACCTTGATACCGGCTTCCTGGAGTTGCGGCAGATGCGCCTGCGGGTTGCGGCCCGCGGTCTCGACGATACGAACCCCGCCATTGATGATGGCTTCGATATAGCCCGGATAATCCGGCGTGGTGACGCTCGGCAGAAAGGTCAGATTGACCCCAAATGGCCGGTCGGTCATGTCCCGGCAACGGGCGATTTCGTTGGCGAGATCCTGGGGGGTCTTTTGCGTCAGGCCGGTGATGATGCCCAGACCACCCGCATTGGACACGGCGGCGGCCAATTCGGCAAAGCCGACGAAGTGCATGCCGCCCTGAATAATCGGGTGCTCGATGCCGAAAAGCTCGGTGATACGGGTCTTCATGAAAACAGGTTCCTGTGGAGGGGCTGAGGCTTGAAACAGACTGAACATTCTGTTTCTTTTTCTGTCAAGACATGAAGCCGGCCGGCGCAATGCTCAGGACGGCCAAGGGGAGGCATTATTGACCACAGCAACGGACGGCGGATACCAGGCGGTCGATTGGATCGCGCATTACGCGGCGTCAACGCCTGATAAGACAGCGATGATCGAGCTGCCGAGCGGCAGGCAGCAAAGCTACCGGCAAATGCACGAACGGGTCGGGCGACTTGCGGATTTTCTGGCCAGTCAGGGCGTTACGAAGGGCGATCGGGTCGGATTTCTGGCGCCCAACAGCGTCGACATTCTCGACCTGACCTTCGCGGTCTGGCGGCTCGGGGGCATCGTGCTGGCGCTGAATTTTCGGCTGACGGCCCCGGAGCTCGACTTTATCCTTGGCGACGCAGCGCCCAAGATCGTTGTCTATGACAGCAGCCTGGCGGAGACCATCGAGCCTTTGCGGGCCGGCGGTGTCGATCTATGGCTGGAAACCCATGGCGACGGCCGCGAAAGTGCCTTTGAACGGTCAATCGCCAACGCTTCGGGATGCATGACCGACATGATCGGGCAGCCGCTCGAAGCACAGTGCATGCTGATGTACTCCTCCGGCACGACCGGTATGCCAAAGGGCGTGATTATCACCCATGGCATGCTCGCCTTTTCGGCCACGGCCGGAGCGGCACCCGGCCTGACAAGCCGCAACAGCGTGTCGCTGGCGGCCATGCCGCTGTTCCACATAGCCGGCATGAATGTGTGTTGCATGCCGGCCGTGACGATGGGCGCGACCACGGTTCTCATGCGAACCTTTGAACCGTCAGACGTTCTGGCGGCGATATCCGACGCCAGTCTCGGCGTCACCCATTTCTTTGCCGTGCCGGCTGCCTACAACGCCCTGGCGCACCATCCGGATGCCGAATCCGCGGACTATTCGCGATTGATCACCGCGCTGTCGGGGGCTGAAACCGTGCCTGAACCGCTGGTCGCCTGGTGGCTCCAGCGGGGTGTTGCCATCCAGGAGGGTTATGGCCTGACGGAAACCGCGGCACAGGGCTGTGTTCTCTCCCACGAGGAGGTCAGGAACAGGCCGGGATGCGCCGGAAAGCCGCTGGTGCACAGCCGCATGAAAGTCATGGTCGATCCGGAGACCGAAGCGGGACCGGACGAGCCGGGTGAGATCTGGATCAAGGGTGCGGTGGTCACGCCGGGTTACTGGAACCGGCCGGAGGCAACAGCCGACGCTTTCCATGATGGCTGGTTCCGCACCGGTGATCTCGGTCGCCGCGACGGCGAGGGCTATTTCTATATTCAGGACCGGCTGAAGGACATGTACATCACCGGCGGCGAAAACGTTTACCCGGCGGAGATCGAGAATGTGCTGCACGCGCACGACGCCATCGCCGAGGTGGCCGTGATCGGTGTTCCGCATGATCGCTGGGGCGAATGCGGCTGCGCCGTCGTGGTTCCGAAACCCGGTCATTCCGTCGATCTCGACATGCTGGTGGGCCACTGCACAGGACAACTCGCGTCATACAAGATTCCGGCTCGGATCGAAATCATGGAAATCCTTCCGCGCAATGGCGCCGGCAAGGTTCTGAAACATTTGCTGCGCGGTCGATTTGCCGAAGCGAGCTGAGGTCCGCACGGTTTTTATTCATGGCCGGATGTGCCATGAGGTCAGGCATGGATCAGGTAAGAGACAAAGTGGCATTCATCACCGGCGGCGCCGGCGGCATCGGTCTGGCGATCGCCCGCAGTCTTGGCCGTCGGGGCGCGCGGGTCATGCTTGCCGATATCGTCGAAACACAATTGGATTCGGCGGTTGCCGATCTGCGGAATTCAGGGATTGAAGCGGCACCGGTGGTTTGCGATGTGGCCGATGCGGCAAGCGTTCGAGAGGCCTCGGAACGGACGCTCGAGCGGTTCGGAGCCGTGCACATTCTCATCAACAATGCCGGCGTTTTCGTGGGCGGTCGCACCGGCAATATACCGCTCGATGACTGGCGCTGGATCGTCGATGTCAACCTGATGGGCGTCGTTCATGGCGTAGAGACCTTCGTACCCATCATCGCGGCGCAGAACCAGGGCGGCTATGTGATCAACACTGCATCGATGGCTGGCCATTGGGCGGTCGGCGATCTCGGCCCCTACAACGCCACCAAGTTCGCTGTCGTCGGGTATTCGGAAACGTTGCGCCGCGACCTGCGACGCGATGGCATCGGTGTGAGCGTATTGTGTCCGGCACTGGTGCGGACGCGCATTCACGAATCGATGGCTGCCCGCCCGTCAACGCGAACCGGCGAGGGAGAGCTTGGCGAGCATGACGAGAAATGGATGAAGGCCGGCCACGCTGCGGTCGAAAGCGGCATCGACCCGGAGATTGTGTCGGAATGGGTGGTCGACTGCATGGCGGCCCGTCGTTTCTACATCTTCACGCATCCGGAAATGGCGTCGATTATCGACGCGCGCGCCGGGCTGATGCAGGCCGACTACCAGGCCTGTCTCGATGATCCGCGCTTCGGTGGCGGCGAGGACGCATGATATGGTGGCGCCGTGCCTCGATGTCCTGATCATCGGCGCGGGATTTTCCGGAATCTGTGCGGGTATCAAACTGAGGCAGCGCGGGAATACCCGCTTCGAGATACATGAAAAGGCCGGCGGGGTCGGCGGCACCTGGTGGGAGAACACCTATCCCGGGGCCACATGCGACATTCCCTCGCATTTCTATTGCTACTCCTTCGAGCCCAATCCCGACTGGAGCCGGCTCTATGCGCCCCAGCCGGAAATCCAGGCCTATATCGAACACTGCGCCGACAAATACGGCGTCCGGTCGCACATCCATCTGAACAGCAAGGTGCTCTCCCTGCGGTTTGATGAGGAGACAGCACGTTGGGAAGCGCGTTTCGACAATGGCGAAAGCCGCTCTGCCCGTTTTGTCATCAACGGCAGTGGAACGCTTCACAAGCCCAGCACTGCGGCAATTGAAGGCGCAAAGACATTCCCTGGCGAGCAGATGCACTCGGCGCGATGGGATCCGACATTCGACCCGGCTGGCAAGCGAATCGCGATGATCGGGAGCGCGGCGAGCGCCATCCAGATCGTCCCGGAAATCGCCCGGTCCGCCGAGGCGGTACACGTTTTCCAACGCACGCCCAACTATATTTTCCCGCGCGGTGACTTCGCCTACTCGGACAATCAAAAGCGATGGTTTCGCCGCTTCCCGGGGCTCATGCGACTGGTGCGCTGGAAGATGGTGCTGGAACGCGAAATCGGCGTCTTCCGGATCGTCAATAACGAGCGGATGCGCCGGCGGCTTGGCCGTCGGGTCAAGGCACGCGTTTCTCGCAAAGTGAAGGACGCCTCATATCACGAGGCGTTGACGCCGGACTATGAACTCGGCTGCAAGCGAATCCTGATTTCGGACGATTTCTATGATGCCCTCAACAGCGACAATGTGGAACTGGTGCAAGAGCCGATTGCACGGGTAACCGAAACCGGCATCGTGACGGTCGACGGCACCGAACGGGCGGTCGATGCGATTGTCTATGCCACCGGCTTCGATCTCGTCGATCATTGGCTGGCCATCGATGTGAAGGGGCAAGGCGGTGCCGACCTGGCGGATGTCTGGGGACAGGGTGTGACAGCCTATCGTGGCGTCATGATTCCGGGCTTTCCCAACTATTTCATGGTCACCGGGCCGAACACGGGCGTCGGAACAACCTCAATGGTCCACATGATCGAGCAATCGATCGGCTGGATCATGCAATGCATCGGCCTCGCCGGCGATGACGGCCTGGTCTCGGTCACGCAAGAAGCTTGTGACGGGTACAATGACCGCATTCATGTGGCGCTGGGTCAATCGGTGTGGTCAACAGGATGCGATAGCTGGTATCGCACCCCGAATGGCCGGATCGAAACACTTTATCCGTGGAACGGCCTGTCCTACGCACGGCAGATGCGTACAGTGGATCGGCGTGACGTTCGGATCGACCGGCCGACTTGAGGCTCCTTTTGACGTTAATCAACGTCAATGAAGAAGCCAATCCATCCAGCTTCGACAAAGACCATTGATCGCATTGCGCACAGAACTTCAAGGTCGAAATAGGACAACCGTTGTCGGCGCTTACGTTGCCCCAACTCAAACAACGCAGCCGTGCCATCTACAATTTTAGCTTGCAATAATTTGTGATTGGGCAGTATGTTCTGCGTTTGTTCTCTGAGATTGATCGATGGCCCAGAAGAAATTTGGCAGCGTAGAATCCACAGGCAGGAAGCTCGACGTGATCGGAGAGTATCTGTCAATGTACCAAATGGCGCTGAAGAACACAGCGTTCCGGACTGTTTACGTGGATGGCTTCGCCGGCAGTGGTGAGGTTCCAATAGTGGAATCCACAAACGGTCTTTTCGATCAAGACGTTAAAACTGTAATTGCAGGGTCCGCGGACAGAGCTCTGAGGGTGGATCCGCCCTTTGATCGTTATGTGTTCATCGACAACAGGAGGAAATGCATCGAAGCACTGCAGACAAAATTTGGTAGTAATCCGCACTCCGGTCGCGTGAGCTATATCAAGGGTGATGCGAACAACCACATCCAAGCAATTTGCAGCTCCGAACATTGGCGATTGCAACGGGGCGTTGTCCTCCTTGATCCGTTTGGAAGTCAGGTCAACTGGTCCACCATAGAAGCTATAGCTGCAACAAAAGCGCTTGACCTCTGGTACTTGTTCCCCGCCGGTTTGAGTGTTTTTCGTCAAATTTCCGGTACAGGAACGGTTGATCCCACTCACGAGTCATCCATCACTCGGTTGCTTGGCACCGAAAATTGGAAAACTGCTTTCTTAAGGCCATCGAAACAAGGTGATTTGTTTGGTGAAACGGAAAATTCGGAAAAGGTTGTGACGCCTGAAAGCGCCGCCCTTTTTATGATCGATCGTTTGAAAGGGGTCTTTGAAGGTGGTGTAATGGACGAGATGATTCCTCTAGGGAAACATGCTTACCCGTCATATTATTTGTTATTCGCCTGGGGCAATGCCTCGCAAAAAGCAGCAGCTCTGGCAAGGCGACTGTCCAAGGCAGCGGTAAGGGCAACAGATCGAAAACATGGCCGGATTGTCTGAAATTGAATGGACCGATGCGACGTGGAATCCAGTATCGGGATGCCGGGTGATCTCAGCCGGCTGCACGAATTGCTATGCCATGCGGATGGCAGCCCGTCTTCAAGCAATGGAGCACCCGTCTTATTGCGGAACAACACGCAAGAGCGGCGAACGGTATGTCTGGACCGGTAAGACCCATCTCCTCGAACACACTTTGGACATTCCGTTGAAATGGAAAAAACCCCGACTGGTATTCGTGAACTCTATGTCAGATTTGTTCCAGGAAGGGGTTCCATTTGAATACGTCGAACGTGTTTGGGCGACCATGGAGAAGGCAACTCTCCACACATTTCAAATTCTGACAAAACAGCCAGAGCGCATGTCAGAGTTTTTGCGCTTGCGAAACAGACGACCACTATCGAACGTTTGGCTTGGAACTTCGGTTGAGGACAATCGCGTGGCTGGTCGCATAAATGAATTGCGGCGATGCGCAGCCGTTGTGCGTTTCATATCGTTTGAACCACTTATTGGTCCCGTAGGATCGGTCGATTTGTCAAAGATTCATTGGGCGATCGTAGGCGGGGAGTCAGGTCCAAAGTCTCGAGAACTCGATGTTCGGTGGGTCGATGAGATATTCGACCAATGTGCGGCCTTTGATGTTCGGTTCTTTTTCAAACAATGGGGCGGCAAAAACAAGAAGAGAACGGGCCGTACTTTTAAAGGACGCACATGGGACGACATGCCAATTATGCAGGCGCAGGCATGAGGCTTTGTTCTCTTTTGTCATTGGTCGACCGCTGTAGACGGAGGATGGCACCAGGGTGCCGATCCTGATGGTGATTGCGCTTTAAGCGTCCATGCGCACAAGCCACTCATGCAGGGGCAGGGCATTTTTCCATTTGTCGATGCAGAAGTCGACGAATTCAGCGCTCGCCATTTGTTTCGGATGTTGAAGGTAGTAGGCGGCGTGCAGGGCGTTGAACTTCAGCAGGCGTTCGATTTCGGGATCGTCCGTGGAGAAGCCGCGGGGCAGTTTTGCGTAGTGCGCGCCGGCGAGTGGCAGGTCGTTCTTCGCCATTTGCTTCTCGATTGCCAAGAGGTCGCTGGCCGCATCCGTTTCGGCGATCGCTGTGCGGTATTTGGCAAGCCGTTCCTTGTCGAAGCCATGGGCGCCGGCGCCGAGGATCAGTTCGTCGGCCGTCAGGCGAAAAAACAGGCCAGAGATCGCGCCCTTGCGCTGGCCCTGCCAGAACCACAGGTCGAGGTGGTCCTTGTAGGGGCGCTTGTCCTTGGAAAAGCGAATATCGCGGTTGATGCGGAAGATCGAACCATTGACCTTGGGTTCAGCGACCAGATCCGGCGACAGCCCGGCCAGCGGTTCCTTCAGGGCAAGGATGAAGTCCTTGGCGACGCCGATGTAGTTGGCATCGTAGTCGGCGCGATGGGCGTCGAACCAGGTCTTGTTGTTGTTCTTCGACAGGCCGTCGATGAAATCGAGCGTTGCCTGCCGGAACCCTTCGAAAGAAGGCATGATGTCTCCCCCAGTGCAGTTCCCGGACACCAGGATCTATAAACCATAGGCTAGAGCAAAGGGCGATAAGTTTGGATCATTTGATGGCTGCAGATCGGCTCCACTCGGCCAGGCGCGTCGCGCAGCGCGATGTGGTGCATCGGGCAAGCGACGCAACGCAGCCGATGGGCCGATATGCAGCCACCCTTCGGGCCGGGCGCTTTTGGCCCCTGGCGTCGTTGGCTTGCACTTGTGGTGGGTTGGCACCACGGCCTGCAATCCGCCTGGCCAGAGACCAAAATCGCCACGGTCAAATGGTGCAAACTTATCGCCCTTTGCTCTAAGCGCGTCCAAAGGTCCCAGGTCAATTCGGGGTTATCGCGGAGCCGTCGGCATTGTCTGGACCAGTCCTAATCTGTAAATAGAGACCATGAGTTTGACCGGTACACCGGGCTTTGTGACGAGCCTTGCCAACCCGACACGGTTCTTGTCGATCGTGGCTGCGGTCCTGCCGTGGATGATCGGCGCGACCGTTATCCTGTTTGCCGTCGGGCTTTTCATGAGCTTTACCGCGCCCGAGGATTACCAGCAGGGCATCACGGTGCGCATCATGTTCATCCATGTGCCATCGGCCTGGCTGGCAATGATGTGTTACACGGTGATGGCGATTTCGGCGATCGGGACGCTTGTGTGGCGGCATCCGCTCGCCGATGTGTCAGCGAAGGCTGCGGCGCCGATCGGCGCGGTGTTTACGTTTCTGGCGCTGCTGACCGGTTCGCTATGGGGCAAGCCGATGTGGGGCACCTGGTGGGTTTGGGATGCCCGTCTGACGTCGGTATTCGTGTTGCTTCTGATGTACCTGGGATTGATCGCGCTCAACCGGGCAATGGACGATCCGGCGCGTGCGGCGAAGGTCTCGGCTATCGTGATCCTGGTCGGTTACGTCAACATTCCGATCATCAAGTTTTCCGTCGACTGGTGGAACACGCTGCATCAGCCGGCGAGTGTCATCCGCCTCGATGGGCCTACGATCCATGCCAGCATGCTCTATCCGCTTCTGGTCATGGCGCTGGCCTTTACCATGCTGTTCTTCACCCTTCATCTGATGGCGATGCGCAACGAAATCTGGCGCCGTCGCGTCGCTTCTCTGCGGCGACAGGCCGCCCGGGCGGCGGCATGACGCATTTCACCTTTGTTGCCCTTTCCTATGGTGCGACAGCATTGACGATCCTGGCGTTGATCGGCTGGGTGGTGCTCGACCAGCGGGCGCGTCGGGCCGAGCTGGCCGACCTGGAGGCGCATGGCGTTCGACGACGTTCCGACAGCCGCGGAGGCGAGGATGAGCGCTGATACCGGTCAGCCATCGAAACCGGCGCGTTCGCTCGTCAATCGGCGTCTTCTGGCCTTCCTGCCTCTGATCCTCTTTGTCTTGCTGGCCGGCCTTTTCTATGTCCGCCTCGTCTCGGGCAAGGATGCCTCGGAAATCCCATCAGCGTTGGTGGGCACCCAGGCACCAAAGCTCGATCTGCCGCCCCTCGAGGGATTGAGGCGCGATGGGCAACAGATACCGGCGCTGACCAGCGCCGACGTCGAGGGCAAGGTGACGCTGGTCAATGTCTGGGCCAGCTGGTGTGTGCCCTGCCGGCAGGAGCATCCGCTTTTGATGGCGCTGGCCAGCGACCATCGCATCAATGTCGTTGGCATCAACTACAAAGACGAGACCCCCAACGCACTGCGCTTTCTCGGCGAGCTCGGCAATCCCTATTCGGCGGTCGGGATCGATCCAAAGGGCGTTGCGGCGATCGACTGGGGCGTCTACGGCATTCCCGAGACCTATCTGCTCGGCCGTGACGGTACCATCCTGTTCAAACAGGTCGGACCGTTTTCGCCGCAGTCGGTCCAGAACCAGCTTTTGCCCGAAATCGAGAAGGCCCTGTCCGCGCCGGACAGTTCGTCCTAAACGTCTTCTGCTTTCAAATCTGACCGTCATTCAGCAAGTCTTGCATGGCGACCATCGATCTGGGCTCATGGACAGATGGCTGGTCGTGGACTAACTGTTTTGGGAGCGGAAGCATTGGAGAATCCACATGCAAGGTCGTGCCAAAATCTGGTTTGGGGTGGCGCTCGGCGCAGTTTTCGCGACAGCAGTTCTCGGTCAGAGCGCCAACGAGATCGAACAGACCGCGGACAAGGACCCCAATCGCATCGACATAACCGGTGAAATTCTGTCGGATACGTCCGCTGACTGCGCGGACTACGCCAAGACCTATGTCTCGGAAATCACGGATCTGCAGCAGGGTCGATCGCTGTCGGGCGCAGTCGTCGTCACCGTGAACGATGACTTCTGCGTCATCCAATCGAACGGCATTCCCAATCATGATGTCGGCGGTGGTTCGAGAAGGAACTTTGGCTCACCGGTTACCGCAATTGGACACACTTTCAACGTTGCCCGAAAACCGCAACCGGCAGCTGACATCACACCGCTGACGCACATATCTTTTGAGGCGATCCTGCTGAATGGAGTGGTTGTCGACATACAATCCGCGGGATGTTTTCGGCCGACAAGCCCGCAAGCGGATCGCAATGGAAACGTCCTTACCGGCTGCTCTCAAAACGATCCCTGGCTGATGGACCCGATGTCGCCGCTGGCGCCGTTTGCGGAAGACAATCATCACGCCCACACGCAACCCGACGGGCGATACCACTATCATGGCAATCCGGTGGCGCTGTTCGATGACAATCCGGGGCCGAACGGCTCGCCGCTCATCGGCTTCGCGGCTGACGGTTTTCCGGTTTACGGCTCCTTTTTCAAAGATGAGACCGGAACCGTTCGGAAGGCCATTCCCGGGTTTGAGTTGAAACAGGGAACACGTCCGACCGGCGACGGGAGCCCAGGCGGAGCCTATGACGGTCTCTATCGAGCAGACTACGAGTTTACCGGTGCGGGTGACCTGGATGAATGCAACGGCATGACCGTGAACGGCACTTATGGGTACTATGTAACGGACAGCTACCCCTGGATCGTCGCGTGTTTGCGGGGACGAGCCGACCCAACCTTTGTGAAGCCGCGCTGACCTCAGTGTGCGACATCGGCGAGACGCGAATTTCAGTAACGAAACAACAGGGATGCCATGACTGACAAAGACGAAGTCCGAGAGGCGTCGCGTGCATTTTATGCGGCACTCAACAGCACCTTCAACAAGGATGCGGGCCCGATGCGCGACATCTGGCTGCACAGTCCCGAAGTGACTGCGATGCGCCCCAACGGTGGCAGGGAAGTCGGTTGGGACCAGCTTTGGGAAGCGTGGCAACATGTTGCGGACGTGTTCTCAGGCGGTCATGTTGAGATCACCGAGCAGTACATTGTCACCGATGGGAACTTTGCTTACGAGATCGGGCTGGAACTCGGCAAATTCTCTCCCGGCGGCGAGGAGATTGACGTCGAGCACCGTGCCACTAACATTTATCGACGAACCGATGATGGATGGAAGATCGTTCACCATCACACGGACAAGTCGGCTGGCGCCATGGCGGTCTTCAGTCACATCGACAGTTGAGGCAGGACGTCCGCCAGGTCTGTCTGTCGTAATGACGTTCCATTGCAAAGGAGGTCCGAGCATCGGGTTGGTATCGGGAAAATGAGATTTTCTCCAATTCGACTGCGTAAGGGCGCCCTGGGTGCCGTGATGTTAGCGCCGGTCCTTCTGGCGACCGGATCGTACGCGAATGATAGCGGCCACATTGCCCGTGTGCCGACGACTTTGGCGGAGCCGAAGCGCAAACTGCTGCGAGAGTATGATTCGGACGCGAAGGCAGCACGGAATCTAAGCGGTGCGGCCTGCTTCGAAGATGGTCGCTGCCTCGTCGTTGCCGATGAAATGGTCGCCGTTCAGGAACTTGAATTGCAGACTGACGGATCGACCCCCAGCTATCGTGCCGGCACCCATTTTGGCGATCTGTTCAAGACAATCTGTGCTGACTTCAGAAAAGGCAAAAAATGCGACGAAGTCGACCTGGAGGGAATTGACCTGCAGGGTGGTTCGGTCCTTATCACCGGCTCCATGGGCAACAGGCGGGGCTCCGGCAAGAAGGACAAGGCCCGATGGTTCCTGGCGCAGTTCGATATCGACTCGGATGGCAAACCGGTCGATGGGTCGCTTCGTATCCAGTCCAGGCGGAAACTGCTTCGAAAAGCCTTCGAACAGCATGCGCAGATCGACGACTATCTGGAAAAACCGCTGCAGTGTGACGGGATGAATATCGAGGGTCTGGCGCGACTCGGTGACGATATCTATTTCGGACTGCGAAGTCCGGCGTTGCGGGAAGAGGGCGTTGCCATGCTGGTGCGGTCTCCGATGTCCTTGCTGGATGCGAAGAAGAAAAGCGAGGTTCCCGATACCGAGCTGATCCGGCTGGTATTCCGGGACGAGGAGGGGCCGCTCAAGAACACCGGCATCCGGGCCCTTGAGCCGCTGGGCGAGCGGTTGCTGATTGCCACCGGTGATACGCGCGTTTCGCCGGCGCGCGGAAAAAAGAGCAAAAAACGAGTGGCCGAGGCCTGTTCGCTGGAGGATGGGGAGACGCCCAACACGTCGAACGATCCTGATCGTCCGCGGATCTGGATTTGGGATCCGCGATCCGACGCCCCTCCCGCCGAGATTGCCAGGCTCGCCGGCGCCTATGGCGATCAAAAACTCGAAGGTATCGCCGTGATCGGCGAAGCGGGTGGCCGGGTCGACCTGCTGTTGGTGATTGATGACCCCGGAAAGGACGCCGCGGCTCTTGCCCTGCTGCCGCAGGTTTCCGTGCCGGCGCCCTAACCGCCGGTCTTTTCGCCCTCGTGCTCGTCGTCGAGCGAATGGTTCATCACAACACGCATCTGGAACATGGCGAAGACCACGGTGATCGGCATGATGCCCCAAACCTTGAACGCGACCCAGAAGTCGGTCGAGAAATTGCGCCAGACAATCTCATTGACGATTGCCAGGAACAGGAAGAACAGGCTCCAGCGCAGAGTCAGCTTGCGCCAGCCTTCCTCGTCGAGACGAAAGGCGCTGTCGAACACGTAAGCCAGCAGTGACTTGCCGAAGGCGAGCCCGCCCATCAGCACGGCGAAGAACAGGCCGTTGATGATGGTCGGCTTCATCTTGATGAAGGTGTCGTTCTGCAGCCAGAGGGTGAGCGCGCCGAAGACAAAGACGAAAATGCCGGAGACCAAAGGCATGATCGGAATGGTGCGGGTCAGGATCCAGGAAAGCGTCAAGGCAATCGCGGTCGCGACCATGAACAGGCCGGTGGCGATGAAGATCGGTCCGCCCAGAGCGGCCAACGCCGGGAATTGTTCCGCCAACCATTCGCCGCGGGCGTTGGCGAAAAAGAACACGACCAGCGGCCCGAGTTCGAGCGCCATCTTCAGCACCGGATTGATGGTCTGGCGTTCCGGGTCGGAGGGGTCTCTTTCGAAAATCGGCTGGTCCATGCGGGCCATCTCCAAAAATTATGAATTCTCTGCCGGCACACCGGCGATCGCCGCGGCAAAGTCCTTGGCCGCAAACGGTTCGAGATCGTCGACGCCTTCTCCGACGCCGATGAAATAGATAGGCAGTTTGTGCTTGGCGGAAATAGCCACCAGGATGCCACCGCGTGCCGTGCCGTCGAGTTTGGTCATCACCAGGCCGTTGACGCCGGCGACATTGCGGAAGATCTCCACCTGACTCAGTGCGTTCTGGCCGGTGGTCGCATCCAGCGTCTGCAGCACGGTGTGGGGTGCCTCGGGATCGTGCTTGCCGAGGACGCGCACGATTTTTTCGAGCTCATCCATCAATTCGGCCTTGTTTTGCAGCCGGCCGGCGGTGTCGACGATGAGCACGTCGCTGCCAGCGTCGCGGGCCTGCGCGAAGGCGTCGAAGGCCAGACCCGCCGCGTCGGCGCCGAGCTTCGACGAGACCACCGGTGATCCGGTGCGCTCGCCCCAGATCTTCAGCTGCTCGATGGCGGCTGCCCGGAAAGTATCGCCGGCAGCAAGCATGACGCTCAAGCCGCCGTCGCTGAGCTTGGCGGCGAGCTTGCCGATGGTGGTGGTCTTGCCCGTGCCATTGACACCGACGACCAGGATCACGTGCGGCTTGTGGCTGAGATCAAGTTCCAGCGGCTGGGCAACCGGGTCGAGCACCGCTTCGATCTCGCTTGCCATGATGGCCTGCACCTCGTCCGTCGACACGTCCTTGCCGTAGCGGCCGGAAGCCAGTGTGTCGGTGATGCGCAGGGCCGTCTCGACGCCGAGATCGGACTGGATGAGTATATCCTCCAGGTCCTGCAGCGTGTCCTCATCCAGCTTGCGTCGGGTAAAGACCCCGGCGATCTGACTGGTGAGTTGCGAAGACGTGCGCGACAGGCCCTTGCGCAGCCTGGCGAACCAGCCGGGCCGGGCCTCATCATCGGAAGGTGCCTCAGGTTCGGGTTGCGGGTCGGTCGTTTGCTCCGCGCTGACAGTGTCGGCCACGGTGACCTTGCGCGGTTCGGGGTCCGGCAAATCATCTGTTGATACCGGCGGTTCCGGCTTGATTTCGGCCGTTGCGCTGTCAGCCTTTCGAGGCTCAGGCTCAGGCTCAGGCTCAGGCTCAGGCTCAGGCTCAGGCTCAGGCTCAGGCTCAGGCTCAGGCTCAGGCTCAGGCTCAGGCTCAGGCTCAGGCTCAGGCTCAGGCTCAGGCTCAGGCTCAGGCTCAGGCTCAGGCTCAGGCTCAGGCTCAGGCTCAGGCTCAGGCTCAGGCTCAGGCTCAGGCTCAGGCTCAGGCTCAGGCTCAGGCTCAGGCTCAGGCTCAGGCTCAGGCTCAGGCTCAGGCTCAGGCTCAGGCTCAGGCTCAGGCTCAGGCTCAGGCTCAGGCTCAGGCTCAGGCTCAGGCTCAGGCTCAGGCTCAGGCTCAGGCTCAGGCTCAGGCTCAGGCTCAGGCTCAGGCTCAGGCTCAGGCTCAGGCTCAGGCTCAGGCTCAGGCTCAGGCTCAGGCTCAGGCTCAGGCTCAGGCTCAGGCTCAGGCTCAGGCTCAGGCTCAGGCTCAGGCTCAGGCTCAGGCTCAGGCTCAGGCTCAGGCTCAGGCTCAGGCTCAGGCTCAGGCTCAGGCTCAGGCTCAGGCTCAGGCTCAGGCTCAGGCTCAGGCTCAGGCTCAGGCTCAGGCTCAGGCTCAGGAGCCTGCGGCGGTTCCGGTTCGGCCGGCGGAGCCGGCTCCGTGATCGGTTCCGATGGTGCGGCTACTTCCGGCTCTGCCGGGGGGGCCTGGGCTGCCGGCGGTTCCGGTGGGGTTTCGGGCGCCGCGGGCGCCGGTTCGATCGGCACCGGGGCGGCCGGCGCAGCCTCAGCGGGCTGTTCAGCCTGTGGCGCTTCGGCTTGTCCCTCCTCGACGACCTTCTTCTTGCCGAAGGAGAAAACCCGTTTGATGAAGCCGAGTGCCATATGCGTCCAAACAGTTCCGGTAAAGCGGTCTCAGGCGGCTGCCCGGGCCGTCGGTTGATCGGTTGTGATGTCGGCCAGCAGCCGGCCGCCGTCATGACCGGTGATGGCGGTGGGAACAATAGCGCCCGGCTCACCACCGGTGAGGCTGACCAGCGTGAAGTTTTCGGTGCGGCCAAGGCCCGGCTTCTCGATCAGCACGGACTGGCGGGTGCCAACCATCGTTTCGAGATGCGCCAGGTATGCCTCTTCGCCCTTGCAGCGCAGGGTGGCGGCGCGTGCCTTGATCAGGCTGCGCTGATGCTGCGGCATGCGGGCGGCAGGGGTGCCGTCGCGCGGCGAAAACGGAAAGACATGCAGGAAAGACAGGCCGCAGGCGTCGACCAGCGACAGAGCGTTGTCGAACATCGCCTCGGTTTCGGTCGGAAAGCCAGCGATCAGGTCGGCACCCAGCGCAATATCGGGCCGCAGGCTTCGAACCTGTTGGCAAAAGGCGATCGAATCGGCACGCAAATGGCGCCGCTTCATGCGCTTCAGGATCATGTCATCGCCATGCTGCAGCGACAGGTGAAGATAGGGCATGAAGCGCGGCTCATCAGCGATCAGGGCGAGCAGATGATGATCGGCTTCGATCGAATCGATGGACGAAAGGCGCAGCCGTTCGAGTGCCGGTACCTGGTCGAGGATGGTGCGGGCGAGCTTGCCCAGTGTCGGCTGGCCGGGAAGATCGGCCCCGTAGCTGGTTGCGTCAACGCCGGTGATGACCACCTCGCGATAGCCATTGTCGACCAGCCTTTCCACCTGATCCACCACGGCGCCCATGGGCACGGATCGCGAGTTGCCGCGGCCATAGGGGATGATGCAGAAGGTGCAGCGATGGTCACAGCCATTCTGCACCTGAACGAAGGCACGGGCGCGGCCTTCGATGGCATCGACCATCTGGGGCGCCGTATTGCGCACGCTCATGATGTCGTTGACGCGGATCTTCTCTTCCGCCGCGACGCCGAAATCAGGCAGTGACTGGTAACTTGTCGCCGTCAGTTTTTCCTCGTTGCCGAGCACCGCGTCCACCTCGTCCATGGCGGCGAAGGCTGCGGCTTCGGTTTGAGCGGCGCAGCCGGTGACGACAATGCGGGCAGCTGGATTTTCGCGGCGCGCCCGGCGGATCGCCTGGCGGGCCTGGCGGACGGCCTCGCCTGTTACCGCGCAGGTGTTGACCAGGATCGCGTTGTCGAGCCCGGCCTTCTCCGCCTCGCGGCGCATGACCTCGGATTCATAGGTGTTGAGGCGGCAGCCGAACGTGATGATGTCGATGCCGCTCACGAAAGGTTCTCTTTCGGCGCTTCATCGGCTGACCATGCACCGGTGGTCGGGTCGACCGAGCCGGAGAATTCCCATTCCGCGGGCCCGGTCATGATGATCTTGTCATTGTCCTTCCACTCAATCAGCAGGGGGCCACCAGGCACGTTGACCGTGACCTTGCGGCCGGTGCGTCCGGTGCGGGCCGCGGACACCGCAGCGGCGCAGGCGGCGGAGCCGCAGGCGCGGGTCAGGCCGGCTCCGCGTTCCCAGGTGCGCAGATCGAGTTCCTGATCGGAACGGATACGGGCGATCGAGATGTTGGCGCGCTCCGGGAAGATCGGATGGTTTTCCAGCAGCGGGCCGAACCGGTCGAGATCGTAGGTCCAGACGTCTTCTTCGACCCAGAACACCGCATGCGGGTTGCCGATGGAGACAGCCGACGGAGAGTGCAGCACCGGCGCATCGATCGGACCAACCTGCAGCTCGATCATGCGCGTGTCGCGAAATTCCTCTGCGAGCGGGATCTTCTCCCAGTGAAACTCCGGTCGCCCCATATCGACTGAAATCATGCCGTCATCATGTTCGCGGGCATTGAGGATGCCGGCGATAGTCTGGAACGTAAAGACCTGCTTGCCGGTCTCCGCCGATAGGGCCTGGACCACGCATCGCGTGCCGTTGCCGCATGCCTGGGCGCTTGAACCGTCAGAATTGAGGATATCGATATAGGCGTCGGTGTGCTGCAACCGCGCATCGTGGATGGCCATGATCTGGTCAAAAGCAGTTGACGAGTCGGCAGCAAGGGCTACGGCCGCTTCAGGCGTCACGGAATCGTCGCGGCCGCGCATGTCGACCACGAGAATCTGATTGCCCAATCCGTTCATTTTGGCGAACTGAACGCGTTCTGCCATTGGCCCGTCCTTGTCTGTGGCCGTGATAGTGGTGTTTCGGGCGATATATGGCTGAACTGCGGGCAAATTACCAGATTGGGCGCGTCATATTGTGACGGATGTCCGCCTGGCGCTACGCAGGTCGCGGCAAGTTGAATGCCCGGGCCGTTTCAGACCCGGTGCGGTAAGGTCGCCAGGGTGACGGTCAGAAGCAGCCGTGATACCGCAGGCAGCCTTTGATATCGCTGTATCGTGTCCAGTTGGCCGAGCAGCGGGCTTGCCAGTAACCGCACCTGTTGCCGTAGCGTGGTGGCGCATAGCGGACCGGCGGTCGCGGTGCATAAATCACCGGCGGAGGCACGAGGATCCGCGGCCCGTAGTAGAAACCAAAGCCGATGCGAGGGCCTCCGCGATATCCGCGGTAGCCTCTGTATCTGGGGTATTTTCGATATCCTTTCGGCCCGCGATACCCAGGGCCGCCTCGGTATTTTCTTTTCGGGCCATGATATCGGCGTTTGCCGCCGCGGTAGTCGACTTCAGTTGCTCTGTCGACCTGAGCATTGCTGCGTATCTGTTTGCCATCGGCCAGGGTGGCGGCGGTTCCTGCCACCGCGGGGCTTTCCAGGGTTACGGCAAACAGCGCTGCCGCTCCCAAAGCGAGACTGACGAATCCAAAAGGTTGCATCTCAAGGCCTCCCTACAGCGACTCGACCAGTATGGTTAATGCTTTATGAACCGAACCTGAACGGACATTCGGGCGCAAGGCAACGCCCATCATCCTGTCGCTAAACGCCGGGCCTTGTCCGCAGGGCCGAAAAGCCGGTGAAAACCGCGACAAGGGTGACGACGCCAGCGGGAAAGCCGGTGGCAGCAGCCGCCGCGACGGCATGCCCTGTCTGCGGATTGCCGGCGAGAACAGCTGCGAAAATGCCGCCGCAAACGGCAATCCCGGCTGCCGCGCCGAGCTGCTGAAGGGTCTGAGCAGCGCCAGAGGCCACTCCGGCGCTTGATGGCGGCACGCCGGCCATCACGCGTTGAAAGAGGGCCGGTGCTGCCATGCCCATTCCCAGACCGCCGAGAAAAAGCGGCGGCATCAGCCAGAAGACCATTTCATCTATGGTCGGCAGAACAAGCAGCAACAGCACCAGGTTCAGGGCGAGAATTGCCGCGCCGATGGCAATTCGAATGCCCGTGTCCGACGGTAGAAAGCGAGAGCCGAAGAGCGAGCCGGACATGACGCCGAGCGGGAAGGGAGCAAGGGTCAGGCCGGCAAGCGCCGGACTGAGATCAAAGGCTGTCTGCAGCATAACGGAGAGGACGAGCAAAAGTCCTGGCGGTCCCGAAAAGAGCAGGACGACAAGGCCGAGTGCGGCGACAAATTGCGGCTGGGAGAGGAGATCGTAGGGCAGCATCTGAGGCGCGTCATTGCGCGACTGGTGCCGCTGCCAAAGGATGAAGGCAAAACCAAACGGAACGGCAAGCACCATCATGGCGATAGTCCACTGCGGCCAACCCAGCCTTTGACCCTCGAAGAGCGGCAGGATGAGGCAAAGCGTCATCGAACCGAACAGCAAAGCGCCGAGTCCATCGACCGGCTTGCCGGGCTGGCCAGGCACTTTCGGAACCAGTCGTGCCGCCGCGGCCAGGAAGGCAATGGCACAAATGGCATCGGTCAAAAAGATGGTCCGCCAGCCGAGTCCGAACGGATCAACAGTGACCAGAAGGCCGCCGAGCAGTGGGCCGCAGGCGGCGGCGAAGCTGCCTATAAGGGCAAAAAGCGCAAAGGCTCGCGGCCGGTCGCTGGGCCCGAAGAGCACCGGGATCATAGCCAGAACCTGTGGCACCAGTGCAGCGCCGGCGATTCCCTGGATTGCGCGGGCCGTGATTAACCAGGAGAAATCGGCTGCAGCTGCGCAGAGCAACGAAGCGGCCGCGAAGGCGGCCAAGCCGATCAGAAACACCATCTTGCGGCCCTTCAGATCGCCGATGCGGCCGAAGGTGAGAAGCCCCAGTGCAAACGTCGTGGCATAGGCCGCCGGCACCCAGCCAATGCGGCCCGGATCGGCTGCGAGGTCGGCCTGGATCGAAGGCAGCGCAACAATCACCAGCGTGATGTCCATGACGTTGATCGCCGCGCCGCCAAGCAGCACTGCAAAGGCGAGCCACGGTGAAATCTGACCTGTCGACATGTCGGGGGAGGGGCGGTTCATGGGTTTCCGAATTTCTTGTTACCTATGAAGTAACGAAAGATTGTCGCCGAGTCAATCCTCACGTGACTTTAAAAGTTTCATGACTTATGATCCGCAAAACGGAGAGACCCTTGCGTCAGGACAGCCGCCTTTCCCGCCTCCTTCATGTGCTGCTGCACATGGCCGAAGCCGATGGTCCGCTGACGTCGGATGAGATCGCCAAGATACTGAGCTCCAACCCGGCCGTGGTCAGGCGCATCATGGCCGGGCTGCGCAAGAGTGGCTACGTCAATTCGGAAAAGGGACACGGTGGCGGTTGGACGCTGGTCCGTTCGCTGGAGGAGATCACGCTGCTCGACGTCTACAATGCGCTTGGCGCACCGGAGCTCTTTGCATTCGGCTTGGCCAATCCTACACCGAATTGTCTGGTGGAACAGGCTGTGAATGAAACCATGCGAAAGGCGCGTGCCGAGGCAGCGGAAGCGTTGCTGAAACGCTTCGCAGAGGTGACGCTATCAGATATTGATGATGATTTTCGTGTGCGGTTTGCGACGAAGAAACACGGTGACTGCGGCTGAGGGATTCAATCAGCCCGTCTTTGAGATCTCCGGCACACTCCACATTTCGCCCGGCAGGAGGGCGCGAAAGCGGTCGGGATGGATGTCGGTTGCGGCCAGCGCATCGGACAGGGCGAGCGGCGGCTCGTCAATGGCTTCGTTGGTCAGACGGAAAACGCCCCAGTGGTGGCCGACAGCAAACTGGATGCCGGCCAGGCGCATGCCCTCGACTGCCTCCTGCGGATTCTGGTGGTGGTCGCGCATGAACCAGCGCGGCTCATAGGCGCCGATCGGAAGGAGCGCCAGGCGGAAACCGCCATACTTGTCGAAGACTTCGCGATAGTGGATGCCGTCGTGAAAGCCGGTGTCGCCGATGTGGTAGACGCGGCCGGCAGGTGTTTCCAGAACGAAGGCGGCCCAAAGCGCCATGCGGCGGTCGCGACTGCCGCGCGCCGACCAGTGGTGGCAGGGTTCGAAATGGACCGTGACACCGTCAGCGATTTCGACACTGTCGCCCCAGTCACCGACAGCAAAGCGAAGTCTGGGTGCGACCGTCCTGGCGATGGTGTCATTGCCGAGCGGCGTGACGACCAGCGGATCATGGCGTGCCTGCAGCCGCTTCAGGGTATCGAGATCCAGGTGGTCGTAGTGATTGTGGGTCAGCAGGACGACGTCAATCGGCGGCAGGTCATCGAACTCGATACCGGGCGCATTGCGTCGCGTTGGTCCGATCATTCGAAAGGGGCTCACCCGCTTGGCCCAGACCGGATCAGTCAGAATGTTCAGGCCGGCGACCTGCAACAGCATGGTGGCATGACCGACCATAGTGACGTGCAGATCCGCGCCGTCGACACGTTGATGCGGTGTCGCGCCCGCGTAGGGGCTGTCGAAACTCTTCGGCCAGCGGCTGCCACGATCATTCAGTTGCCACTTCAGCAACTCACGCCAGCCGCGGGGAACCGACCCGCCGGCATTGTAGAACAGTGTGCCATCAAAATGATCCGACACCGGCCCGGAATAGTAACGATTCCTGCGGGTCGATGTGGCGGCCCGGCCAGTGTCTCCGGTATCTGAAGTCTCATCCGTCATGAGCCTTCAGATAGGTTGACCGGTTGCCGATTCAAACCTCAGTCAAGAAACTGCAGAGCGATGGCAAGGGCAATCGCGCCCCAGAAACTGGCGTTGATAAACGAGCGAATGATTCCGCCGTCCTGCTCGACGCTGATACCGAGGCGCTTGAGGACAAGCGTACCCGGCAGAAACAGGATTTGCTGCGCAAGCCTTACGATGGGCATCTGATTTCCTTTCAGTCAGCCGCTGCTCGCGGCCATTGTGCTCTCGGCATGCGACCAGGATGGCGGTGATGCGAATGGATCATTGGTTCGTGAGAGCCAAAGGCTCGTCGCAATCCGGCGCGCCGCGTCGTTGACGAGGACCGCCGCATCGCGGTGGAAAACGTCGGTCGCAATTGTAGAGAACAGCCGTAGCCATTCTTCGAAATCCTCAGTTTCAATGCCGTCGATGCGCAGATGGACGGGAACGGGCTTACCCTTGTATTCCCCAGTTTTCAGAAGAACGGAGCGCCAGAAGGCTTTCATCCGATCGAAATGCGCGTCCCAGCCTTCGATATGGTGCTGAAAGATCGGCCCGAGCCGTTCGTTGGTACGAACGGCTGCGTAGAAGCGATCGACCAAATCGGAAATCTGCTGCTCGGTGATCGTTGCATGAACCCGTTGGCGATCGATGGCGGGTCTGGCTTCCAGCGTTGTCATGGGTGATCTCAAAACATTCATTTTGTTTGCATCTTTTATTTAGATCGAATCGCGGTAAAATGCAACATCCAAGATGAATGATTTGGAGGCATCGCCCATGCGCCTCAATCAAGCCAGTGACTTTGCACTGCGCGTCGTCATGCTGCTTGCCGCGGAAGACGAGCCGATGACGGTCGAGGAAATCGCCGGACGGCTCAATTTGGTGAAGTCGCATGTCATGAAACTGGTGGCCAAACTGGTCAAAGCCGACATCCTGCATTCCACGCGCGGCCGCTCCGGCGGGGTGAGCCTGGCAAGAGACTCAGCGCAAATCACCGTCGGCACCGTCGTGCGGGCAATCGAGTCGGATTTCGCGGTGGTCGAATGCATGCAAAGCAAACCCTCGACCTGCGTCTTTGCGCCCGATTGCAAATTGCGCGGCGTGATGGTCGATGCACGCTCCGCCTTCATGGACGTGCTCGACCGGCAGACTGTGCAATCGATCGTTTCCTAGACAAGGCGAGCGCGCACACGCTATCGATGGACCCCTTTTTCAACGGGAGGCGATTTCAGGTGAGCAAACAACACGATTTCACGTCGCGCGTGGTGTGGACCGGCAACAAGGGTGTCGGCAATCAGAGCTATCGGGCCTATGAGCGGAGCTGGAATATCGAAGTGCCGGGCAAGCCGGTGATCCCCTGCTCCAACGATCCGCTGCTCGGAGGCGATCCGTCACTGATGAACCCGGAAGACCTGCTGATTTCGGCGCTGTCGGCTTGCCACATGCTTTGGTATCTGCATCTCGCCAGCCGCGACAAAATCCTCGTGCATGATTATCAGGATGATGCGGTCGGGACCGGTAAATCGGAGCCGGATGGCACAGGTCGCTTCATTTCGGCGACGTTGCGCCCGACCATTTCGGTCGCCAAGGGCACGGATCTCGATGCCGCCGACGCGATCCATCACCGCATCCACAACCACTGTTTCGTCGCCCGGTCGGTCAATTTCCCGATCGAGTTTGCCGCTACCTACGTCGAGCGATAGACTCTAGGTTGTCTAACGCGGGGCGACAGCCTTACTCTGGTTTCTCAGGACGAACATCAATCCCGGCATGGTCCGGTCGTCGAGGAACCGCTCATGAAGGTCACCGACTACATCATTACGGCGCTGCGTGATCAGGGCGTCAGTCACTGTTTTGTCGACCTGGGCGGCCTGAACGATAATTTCATGCCGCCGCTGACCGGTACCGAGGGGATCCGCACCATCGTTGCCGCCTTCGAAGGTGGCGCGGCCTATATGGCCGACGGTTTTGCGCGCGCTTCCGGCCATATCGGCGTCTGCATGGGCATCGGCGGTCCGGGCGTGCTCAATATGGTCACAGCACTGGCTGCGGCCGGTGTTGACCGGAGCTCTGTTCTGGCGATCAGCGGCGAGGTGGCGCGAAGCTGGGAAGGCATGGGTGGTTTTCAGGATGCTTCCGGTGCCGGCATCGACGATATCGACGTGCTGGAGCGGGTGACCGGATTGTCGCTGTCGGTATCGTCCCGGGCCGTGATGCCGCATCACCTGCGTCATGCCATCACTCACGCGGCAACCCAGCGCGAGCCTGTGCATCTGTCCGTGCCGGTGGATGTGCAGAAGGCCGAGCTCGACTACGATTGGACGCCGGTTCCTCCCGAACTGCGCGCCGCCAGGTTTGTCGACAGCGATGCGCTCGATAAGGCGGTCGCCCTGATGAACGACGCCGCCAACAGGAACATCATCGTTCTGGCCGGTCGTGGTGTCATGCATGCCCACGGGATTGATGCGTTGCGCAACTTTGCGGAACGGTTTGACATTCCTGTCGCAACGACGCTCTCCGGCAAAGGGTCGCTGCCGGACGACCATCCGCTGGCGCTCGGCGTTTTCGGATACGGCGGTTCGCGCTGGGCGATTGACGCCATACGCTCGGACGAGGTCGATCTTCTGCTGGTCATCGGCTCGGATCTGTCGCAGCGCGACACCATGCAATGGGACCCGAAAATGCTCCCGTCGACCGCGCTGATACAGGTCGACGCCGATCCCCTGCTGATCGGCCGGACCTGGTCGGCGGAAGTCCCGATCGTCGCCAATCCGGCGGCGGCGCTGGAGGCGTTGGCGACCACAAAAGATGCCTCCGGGCTCGAGGCTGGTCGGGCGGAGCGGCGCGCCTTTCTCGACCGGATCAAGAAAGGCGGACCGCGCCGCTATCAGACGGAGGACATGGAAAGCAATGCCGTGCCGATGCACCCGGCCCGGGTGATAGCCGAGCTGCGCGCTGCATTTCCGGATGACGGCGTGTTGTGCGTCGATTCGGGCGCCCACCGTGCCTGGTGCGCCGAATACTGGGACATTCGCCAGCCAGGTACCCATTTCTCGCTGACCAATCTCGGGCCGATGGGCGGCGCCATTCCGCTCGGCATCGGCGCCAAGCTGGCCCGACCCGAACGCCCGCTGATGGTGGTTACCGGAGACGGCTGCATGCTGATGCACGGCATGGAGGTGCATACGGCGGCGCGCGAGAAAGTGCCGCTGGTCATCGCCATCATGAACAACCAGTCCTATGGAAACATCTACTTCCGCGCCTCGAAAATGGGCCCGGGGCCACAGCGACTGACGGATATTCCGGGTATCGACTGGGTCGGTTTCGCCCGGTCCATGGGCGCCGAAGGCGAGCGGATCGAGCGGCCCGAAGAGATTGCAGCTGCGGTTGCAAGGGCACGCGACTATCCCGGTCCCTATGTCCTCGACCTGCACACCGACAAGACCTATGCGACGCCGGTTGGCGTCTGGCGCGACCGGCAGAAGGAATGGGAGGACAACGACTGATGGCCAGACTTCCCGATCCGACTGATACCCTGACCGGCGCCGATCGCGCCATGTTCGATCATATGGCCTCCGCGCGCGCCCATGCCGAGGGACGGGCGCATCTCGGCGATGTCTATGTCGCCATGTTCAACAATCCGGGCCTCGCCGGCAAAGTTGGCGCTTTGGGCGAACATCTGCGGTTCGAGGGCACGCTGCCCGACGCGGTTCGCGAGATAGCGATCCTGCGTTATGCGGTGCGCCAGGGATTTGGCTATGAGTGGTCGCATCACCAGAGACCGGCCACACTGGCTGGCATAGACCAGGATACGATCGATGCCTTGACCGCCGGGGACCTGCCCGCTTCGCTGTCGGACACGGAGCAGGCCGCGGTCAAAATCGTCGACTGCGTGTGCGCGAAACGATCCATTCCGGAAGACGTGCAGCGACGGTTCTCGGAGGCCCATGGTGCGGGAGGCGTCGTCGAACTGGTGGTGCTGTGCGGCCTTTATGCCATCATGGGGTATATGTGTACCGCCTTCGACATCGAGGTCGAGGAAGGTTTGCCTCGACCGCCATTCGGCTAGCTTCAATACTGTCTTTTGACCACGAATTCGCAAGGAGTCTGGGGTGTGTTGACGCGGACGAGCCATCCCATCAACATGGGATGGCTGCTGTGGGCTGGGCCATGTTCAAATTGCTGTATCTGGTCATGCCATCGGTTGTTTCAGGATCGCTTGGTGGGCTGACATCCGCCCCGAGGGGTTCGAAGGGAGAAATATGGCCGCCGGTAAGGTCAAGCTCATGTTGGTGGAAGACGACCCGGCCATGCTGCAATCCTTGGTCGCCGGGCTGGAGTCAGAAAGCGATTTCCGGGTGCTGGCGGCATGTTCGACCTTCGCAGAAGGGGCTGCTGTCATAGCCTCGCAGAAGGCGGATGTTCTCATTACCGATCTGAAACTGCCTGACGGTCACGGGTTCGATCTGATCCGGCTCGCCAGAAAACAGCTACCGGACATGGAGATCATGGTCATTTCGGTTCTCGGTGACGAGGAAAGTGTCGTCACGGCCATTGCCGCCGGCGCCTCCGGGTTCCTGCTGAAGGATTCGCGGCCTCTTGATATCGTTCATTCCGTGCGGCAGCTTATCGCCGGCAGCTCGCCGATTTCCACGTCCGTCGCGCGCTATATCATTCAGGTGGTGCAGAAGACCGAACAGACGAGCACCGCAACCGAGCTGCTGACCGAGCGGGAGATGGATATTCTATGGGGCATCGCAAAAGGGTTCACCTACAAGGACGTTGCTGAGAAGCTCGGCATCTCCAGCAACACGGTGCCCACCCATATCAAGAACATCTACCGGAAACTCGAGGTCAATTCGCGGGGTGAAGCGGTGTTCGAGGCCATTCAACGCGGCCTGATCAACATCTCCTGAGAATGGCACCACGTTATCAAACCTTTTGGGATCGCCCCCTTGTCCTGGGATTGTGGGCTCTTGGTGTGGCGGTCATTACCTTTGTCCTGGCCTTCGAACAACTGCCACTGCCAAAGGGCGTAGCGCCGCTGGAAACGATGGAGTTTCGCCAGGGTGGTTCGGGCGGCAGTGTGCAGCTTCCCGACAATTGGCGGTCATTTCCCGAACGGCCGGTGGAGCCGGGGACCTACCGAGCGGAATTTGAGTATCCGGCCGGTAACGGGCGCTGGGCGGTCTACATCCCCAATTATTCCGGCCAGATCCAGATCCGTGTCAACGACGTGGAGCTTTCCCCCGGCGGGTTTCTCAGCGGCGACCTGATTCCCGACCAGAGCGTGCCTTTCCTTGCGCCGATCGCCCCGACATCGCTGTCGCCGGGCAGCAATTCGTTGGAAATTCTCATGCAACCCGGCGGCAAGCTGATCGGCTTTCTGAGCGACGTCTTTGTCGCGCCGGAGAACCTGCTGCGCAGCAGTTTCGAATGGCACTACCTGCGCGCGGTCCGACTGCCGGAGCTGGTGGTGTTCTGGCAGGTCCTGTTGGCGTTGCTGCTGTTCGTCATGTGGGTCAGCCGCCGCGACGAACGGGCCGCGCTCTACGGGGCGATGGTACTGCTGTTCAGCACACTTCACGGAATTCCGATCTATCTGCCGAGCTCAGTGGTGTTGTCCCATGCCGTGGCGCTTCTCGGTTATGTGGTCAATTTCTGGCTTTCGGTCATCGGTCTGATGTTCACCTACAGCCTGATCAACCGTCCGTTGCCGTTCAAGGCGCGTTACTTCTTTCTCCTGCCCACCGTCGCGACCGTGGCTTTTCTGGTCCTGCCGGATGCCCTGTTCCAGTATGTCGACATGTTCGCCGTCGTGCCTTTCAGCCTCGTCATGTCGGGTTGGGTCGTTTACGCGCTCGTTCATTCCGCCATCAGGGAGAGGCGCTGGGAAAGTCGCCTGATCCTGTTGTCGGTTCTCGGCGCCTGTACGCTGGCCATCCACGACACGCTAATCATCGCCAATGTGACGCCGGACAGCAATTTTCTGCATTTTCGCATCGTCTACATCCTGCTTCTGCCGGCGCTCAGCGTGATCTTCCTGCACCGCCTGATCCAGTCGCTCAACCATGTCGACGACCTGGTCAGCACGCTCAACCAACGTGTCCAGCATCGCGAAAGTCAGCTGCGGGAGACTTTCGAGCAGCGCCAGGAACTGGAAGGGCGCCAGGCGCTCAACGAGGAACGGCGACGGATCATGCGCGATGTCCATGACGGTCTCGGGGGGCAGCTGATGTCAATCATCGCCATGAGCCGGTTGGGAAAATCCGATCCGGAGGCGATCGAGACGTCGGCCCAGGCGGCTCTTGACGAACTGCGCATGCTTATCGGGTCGCTTGATGTCGACAAAGACATTACCGGAATGCTCGGCACATTTCGCGAACGCGCCGAACAACAACTGGCGCTCCATGATATCGAGCTTGACTGGCAGATGACCGACATCCCAGCCATCGAAGGCCTCAATCCGACGGGCGCGCTCAACATTTTGCGCATCTTGCAGGAAGCAACGACCAACGCTGCCAAACATTCCGGCGCGAACCAGGTGTCGATCCGATTCTCGCTGCCGTCCGGTGGACACGACGTTCTGGAAATTGACATCGAGGACAACGGTCGCGGCCTGGACGAGGCGTCGCCAAATGGCCATGGACTCAAGAATATGCGCAGCCGTGCTGAAGACCTGGGCGGTTCGATCCGGATCGCTTCGTCGGCGCAGGGAACACGACTGACCTTTACCATGCCCATCACCATCGCGGCGGAAGAGGATGCGGGAGGCCCGGTCAGTCGATCCGACAGGACATCGGAACTGAATTCGGGCGTGCCGAATGCAGCCAAGCGCGTGCTCAAACGATCGATTGCGGTGTTGCCGCTCAAGAATGAGTCGGATGATCCAAAGCTCGACTATTTCTCCGATGGAATTTCAGAAGACATTATCGCCGACCTGTCGCGCCTCTCGGGCCTGTTTGTGGTTGCCCGCAATTCCAGCTTCGCCCACCGGGACACCGGCGAGGACATTTACACCATTGCTCGCGAGCTGGGTGCCAAGTTCATCCTCGACGGCAACGTTTCGCGCAGCGGAGGTCGCCTGCAGATCAATGTGCAGCTGACCGACACCATCGCAAGGCAGCAGCAATGGGCAGGTGCTTTCGAACGCAATGTCGCAGATATTTTCGAGGTCCGCGACGAGGTCACACGCGCGGTGCTCGAGGCACTGGCGGTCAAGCTCTCCCCGGAGGAAACGAAGTCGGTTGAGCGCAAGGATACCGATAGTGTCGAGGCCTATGACCTGTTTCTCGAGGGGCGGGCCTTGTGGGAGCGACAGACCAGAGCCGACAATGACCGGGCCCTTGCAATGTTGAGCAAGGCGGTCGAACTCGACCCGAAATTCACCAGGGCGTTCGTCTATCTGGGCATGGCCCACGGCATGATGGGCATCAACAAGTGGAGCGAATCACCCGGAGAATCTTTCCAGAAGGGGTTGGGCTTTTTCGAACATGCGCTGGAGCTCGATCCGGAGGAACCGCTTGCGGTCCTCGGCATGGGCATGGCTTGCCTTTCCCGTGGGCAATTCGATCAGGCCGTCGAACAGGCGAAACGGGCCATTGAACTCAATCCAAGCTTTGCTCACGCCTATCAGGATCTTGGCAACTACTACAATCATGCGGGCCAGCCGGAGGACGGATTGGAAGCTCTGCAAAATGCCATGCAACTGGATCCGCACTACAACAATCAGTTGCTGCACTATCTTGGCCAATCCTATTTCTTCCTGGGAGAGTATGATCAGGCAGCGATAACCTTTCAGAGAAGGGTTTCGCGCAATCCGTCTTCCGCTGCCTCGAATACGATGCTGGCTTCCACACTCGGCTATCTCGGCAGATTCGAGGAAGCACGTGAAGCCTGGAGCAGGATATTTGAGCACAACCCCGATTATTCGCTGAAGGAGCGAAACGAGATGTTTCGCTACAAGAATCCAGACGACGCGGCGAAGATCCTCGAGGGGCTAAGGAAAGCCGATATCACCGTCGATTGAGCGACCTGTCCGGTTCAGTTGCCTGCTCGGGAGGGATCCTCCGACAGTGCGCCGGCGCTTTCCCGCGGTGTGGCGGTCTTCCAGTCCAGGGACCCTATGGCCACGTCACCAACAGCCCAAAATGCGTTGGCCAATCCAAATATCAATCCGGCCGATGTCCCGGTCGCAAGAGCAGCACCCGCCGTCAGCAACCTCCACGGCAATCGCGTCCACATGGATGTCAGAAACGGTGCCTTGGTTTTGGTTTCCGCCGAGACCCAGAAGACCGCGGGCAGGGCGATTGCCGACAGCAAAAGAACGACCGGGCGATCGATCCATTTTTCGAGCAGGCGTGCGATCGCGCTTCTCGGATCGAACAGGCTGTGCCGGGCGCCCGGGGGTTGCGAATTGCTGCTGCCACTGCATTCGAAGATACCGCCCTGGTAGGTCATCAGGCTGGCGAAAACGACATAGATGCCGGTCAGAACGGTCAGGATTGCCAACAGGACTGGTTGGATGTGGATGACGCTGATGCCGAATCCGGCCAGACCCAAGCCGCCGGCAGCAAGCATCAGGCCGCCGAGTTTCAGGAACACCGGGCTGACGCGACACAATCGCAACAGGGCGGATGCGCAAACGAAGCTGACGGCCGCGAAGGTGATCCAGCTGGCGCCGAAATAGAGGGCAGTGCCGACCAGCACCAGGCCCGTCAGGGAAGCGATCCAGTCTATCCAGAGTTTTGCCCGCGGGCGTTCGTCGCTTCCGAACAGGATCGTCGCCAGGACGATGATTGCCAGGCCTGCTGTCACAAGGATGTCAGGGTAATCCGTAAACGCCGTAGCGATCCTGGCAGTGACCGATTGTGTCGGCATTGTCGAAACGGATATCAGCCCGTCATAGAACGCCGCGAAACCACCGGCGCCGGCGATTGCCGCCAGCACATTGCCACCCTCATAGCCCCAAAACTGCAGTTCCGGCGCCACGCTGTGGAGCCAGTCCTTGATCCTCCCGAACATGGAAGGCAGCCTGTCAAATCGCGTGAATTAGCGGAATCCCATGTTCGTGGGATGGTCAGCAGGCCGGAGGTATTGGCTGCGGGGAGTGCGGCAGAATTCTGCCGCACCCGATTGTGTTGGTCGGCGCTCAGGCCAGGTCGAACCGGTCGAGGTTCATGACCTTGTTCCAGGCGGCGACGAAGTCGTTGACAAAGGCCTCCTTCGAGTCGTCCTGAGCGTAGACTTCGGCAAGAGCGCGAAGCTGCGAGTTGGAGCCGAAGACGAGGTCGGCGCGGGTAGCTGTCCACTTAACTTCGCCGCTGTCGCGGTCGCGACCCTCGAATTCCTGCTTTTCGTCGGACGTCGCCTTCCAGACCGTGCCCATGTCGAGCAGGTTGACGAAGAAATCGTTGGTCAGAGCGCCCGGACGGTCGGTGAAGACGCCGTGCTTCGATCCTCCCGCATTGGCGTCGAGCGCCCGCATGCCGCCAACCAGCACCGTCATTTCCGGTGCGGTCAGTGTCAGCAACTGAGCCTTGTCGACCAGCAGTTCCTCGGTGGAGACCGCATACCTGGTCTTCTGGTAGTTGCGGAAGCCATCGGCGACCGGCTCGAGGACCCCGACCGATTCGACATCGGTGTGCTCCTGCGAGGCGTCCATGCGGCCGGGTGTGAAGGGAACCTCCACGCTGTGGCCGGCATCCTTGGCCGCCTGTTCTACCGCGGCGCAACCGCCAAGCACGATCAGGTCGGCAAGGGAGACTTTCTTGTCGCCGCTCTGGGCACCGTTGTAAGCCGCCTGGATGCCCTCCAGGGTATCCAGCACCTTGGCCAGTTCGGCCGGCTGGTTGACCTCCCAACCGTTCATCGGCTCAAGGCGGATGCGACCGCCATTGGCGCCGCCGCGCATGTCGGAGCCGCGGAAGGTCGAGGCCGAAGCCCAAGCCGTCGAAACCAGTTGCTGGACCGACAGTCCGGATGCCAGGATCTTCGATTTCAGGTCGGCGATATCGGCGGCGTCGACCAGTTCGTGATCGATCGCCGGGATCGGGTCCTGCCAGATCAGGTCTTCAGCCGGAACTTCCGGGCCAAGGTAACGGGCGCGAGGGCCCATGTCGCGGTGGGTCAGCTTGAACCAGGCGCGCGCGAAGGCGTCGGCGAAGTCTTCCGGGTTCTCGTAGAAGCGACGCGAGATCTTTTCGTATTCCGGATCGAAGCGCAGCGACAGGTCGGTGGTCAGCATCTGCGGGGCATGCCGCTTCGATGAATCGTGCGCATCCGGCACCGTGCCTGCGCCCATGTCGTTCTTCGGCTTCCACTGCTGAGCGCCGGCCGGGCTCTTGGTCAGCTCCCATTCGTATCCGAACAGGTTCCAGAAGAAGTTGCTGCTCCACTTGGTCGGCGTGGTCGTCCAGATGACTTCCAGGCCGCTGCCGATGGTGTCGTTGCCCATGCCGGAGCCGTAGCTGCTGCTCCAGCCAAGGCCCTGCTCTTCGATGCCGGCTGCTTCCGGCTCGGGACCGACCGCGGCTGCGTCGCCGGCGCCATGGGTCTTGCCGAAGGTGTGGCCCCCAGCGATCAGCGCGACGGTTTCCTCGTCGTTCATGGCCATGCGACCGAAGGTGTCGCGGATGTCCCGGGCGGCGGCAACCGGATCGGGATTGCCGTTCGGGCCTTCCGGGTTGACGTAGATCAGGCCCATCTGCACGGCTGCAAGCGGGTTCTCCAGTTCCCGATCTCCGGTGTAGCGCTTGTCGCCCAGCCACTCGGCTTCAGCACCCCAGTAAACATCCTCTTCCGGCTCCCACACATCGGCGCGGCCGCCGGCGAACCCGAAGGTCTTGAAGCCCATCGACTCAAGTGCGGCGTTGCCGGCGAGGATCATCAGGTCGGCCCAGGAGATCCTGTTGCCATATTTCTGCTTGATCGGCCACAGCAGCCGACGCGCCTTGTCGAGGTTAACGTTATCCGGCCAGCTGTTGAGCGGCGCAAAGCGCTGCTGTCCGGTGCCGCCGCCACCCCGGCCGTCCGCGGTGCGGTAGGTGCCGGCGCTGTGCCAAGCCATGCGGATGAAGAACGGACCGTAGTGACCGAAGTCGGCCGGCCACCATTCCTGCGAATCGGTCATCAGCGCATAAAGGTCATCCTTCAGCGCCTGGTAGTCGAGTTTTGCAAACTCTTCGCGGTAATCGAAGGACGGTCCCATCGGATCGGACAGCGATGAGTTCTGGTGCAGGATTTTCAGGTTGAGCTGGTTCGGCCACCAGTCCTTGTTCGACCGGTCTCCCAGCGACGTGTTTCCGTGCATGACGGGGCATCCGCCCGACTTTGCTGCATCATTTTCGGCCATTATTTCTCTCCCGTGGGGCTCGTTGTCTAAACGGCAAACATCTTTGATTCTTTCACGCAGCGTACCGGTGTCATGGGTCGGCGCGAGGCCAAAGGTCGTAACGCGAAGCGGAAACGACATTGCCTGCTCAGAATTTCCGCTGCAAGTCCTATAGCAAAGCTTTTCGATTAGATTAAGTTGGATTTACTGATCGATTTGATAAGATGGGCTTATGACAAACTTGACGCTCAAACAGCTTCGCTATTTCGACGCGCTGGCGCAGCACGGACATTTCGGTCGTGCCGCGGATGCCTGCGCCATTTCGCAGCCCGCGCTCTCCATGCAGATCAAGGAATTGGAGGAGACGCTGGCAACGGAGCTGTTCGAACGCAGCGCCCGGCGAGTCCGGCTGACAGGCTTCGGCGAAGAATTCGCCCATCGCGCCCGCGACATATTGCGATCCGTCAACGAGCTGGAGGACCTGGCCCGCGCCTCGCATGATTCTCTGGTCGGGCGACTGCGTCTGGGTGTGATCCCGACCATCGCACCTTACCTCCTGCCGACCATCATTGGCGATCTGTCCCGCTTGCATGAAGGTCTCGACCTGCATGTGCGCGAAACGCAGACGCAGAAGTTGCTCGAGGAGTTGGCGGACGGCAGGATAGACACGGCGATTGTTGCGCTGCCGGTGTCGGAACCGTGGCTGACGGAAGTTGCCCTGTTTTCGGAAGAGTTCGTGCTGGTGCGGCCTGGCGAGGATGACGGCAAGCCTGTGCCGAGCCGCGAGATGTTGCGCGAAATGCGGTTGCTTCTCCTGGAGGAGGGACATTGTTTCCGCGACCAGGCCCTGTCGTTCTGCAGCATGCCCTCGACGCGGCCACGAGAACTGCTCGACGGCAGTTCGCTCTCGACGCTGGTGCAGATGGTCGGCGCGGGCATCGGTGTGACACTGATTCCGGAAATGGCGGTGGCCGTCGAAACACAGTCCGCAGCGGTTTCCGTTGCCCGATTCCGGCATCCGCGGCCATCGCGGGCGATCGGCATGGTGTGGCGCAAGACAAGCCCTCTGGCGAAGCAGCTTGAGCTGGTTTCCCAGATTGTTAAGCAGTCGGCCGAGGCGATGCGGGAGCGATACGAACCGCTTCGGACTGCTGCGCTGACGACATGATTCATATCAGCGGTGCGCGCCGTTGATAGAAAAATTCTATCGGATTGCATTTCGATTTGCAGCACGACGGGTGTACGTCTTTGTTGCCAATTTTCCGGCAAGACCATAAACAGCGTGTTGATTGTTTTTCCGGCGGTCAGGTTTTGACCGTTCAACAGTAAAGGTGGCACATGCCCGTATACCGTTCCCGCACCTCAACTCATGGCCGCAATATGGCCGGCGCCCGGGGCCTGTGGCGCGCCACAGGCATGAAGGACGGCGATTTCGGCAAGCCGATCATCGCGATCTCCAATTCCTTCACCCAGTTTGTGCCGGGCCACGTTCATCTGAAGGACATGGGCCAGCTCGTCGCCCGCGAAGTGGAGAAGGCCGGCGGCGTTGCCAAGGAGTTCAACACCATTGCCGTCGATGACGGCATCGCCATGGGACATGACGGCATGCTGTATTCGCTGCCGTCGCGCGAGGTGATTGCCGACGCTGTGGAATATATGGTCAACGGCCACTGCGCCGATGCCCTGGTCTGCATCTCCAATTGCGACAAGATCACACCTGGCATGCTGAACGCTGCCATGCGGCTGAATATCCCGGTCGTCTTCGTATCAGGCGGACCAATGGAAGCCGGCAAGGTGGTCCTCGAAAACGGCGTCGAAAAGTCCATCGACCTGGTTGATGCCATGGTCGCGGCGGCGGACGATTCCATGTCCGACGCAGACGTCATGGCGATGGAGCAGAATGCCTGCCCGACCTGCGGTTCGTGCTCCGGCATGTTCACCGCCAATTCGATGAATTGTCTGACGGAAGCACTGGGCCTGGCGTTGCCGGGCAATGGTTCGACGCTGGCGACCCACGTGGATCGACGGCGCCTGTTCGTCGAGGCCGGCCATCTGATTGTCGATCTGGCGCGGCGTTACTACGAGCAGGATGACGAAAGCGTGCTGCCGCGCAACATTGCCTCGTTCAAGGCATTCGAAAACGCCATGACGCTCGATATTGCCATGGGGGGCTCGACCAATACCATTCTGCACCTGCTGGCGGCTTCCTATGAAGGCGAGATCGGTTTCACGGTCGACCACATCGATGAGCTGAGCCGCCGTGTACCGGTGCTCTGCAAGGTGGCGCCTTCGGTCGCTGACGTGCACATGGAAGACGTGCACCGGGCCGGTGGCATCATGGCGATCCTGGGTGAGCTGGACCGGGCCGGCCTGATCGACAGCTCAGTACCGACGGTGCATTCGGAGACGATGCAAGCGGCGCTGGCGCGCTGGGATATCGCCCAAACGAATTCGGAATCGGTCCACACTTTCTACTCGGCCGCGCCTGGTGGCGTGCGCACCAAGGAAGCGTTCTCGCAGGAACGGCGCTACGCCGAAGGTGTCGATCTTGACCGCAAGTCAGGCGTCATCCGCTCCAAGGAGAATGCCTATTCGAACGACGGCGGACTGGCGGTTCTGTTCGGCAACATCGCTGAAGATGGCTGCGTGGTGAAAACCGCCGGGGTGCATGAGGATATTCTGGTGTTCTCGGGACCGGCGCGCGTTTTCGAAAGCCAGGATTCGGCGGTCAGCGCCATCCTGACCAACAAGATCAACGAAGGTGACGTTGTCGTCATCCGCTACGAAGGCCCGCGCGGCGGCCCCGGCATGCAGGAGATGCTCTATCCGACGAGCTATCTGAAGTCCAAAGGTCTCGGCAAGGCCTGCGCCCTGGTGACCGACGGCCGCTTCTCCGGGGGCACATCGGGACTTTCCATCGGCCACGCTTCGCCGGAAGCCGCAGAAGGCGGCGCCATCGGGCTTATCGAAGAAGGCGATATCATCAAAATCGATATTCCCAAACGGGCGATCGATGTGGATCTGTCAGCTGCAGAACTGGCTCAACGCAGGGCGACAATGGAAGCCCGGGGCAAGGACTCGTGGAAGCCGCTCGAAAAGCGCAGCCGCAAGATCACAACGGCGCTGCGGGCCTATGCGATGCTGACGACCAGCGCGTCGAAGGGCGCGGTGCGCGAGGTGCCGTAGGGCGTCTGAGACCTACAGTGCACCGGCTCCAAGTGCCCGCACATTGACTGTTATCAGAGCGTAAGTGTCAAAATGCTGTCAAAAACTAAAATTGACAGCATTGACAGCACCCATATATTAATGATGTCGCTTACGGTATGAGGATGGCACAATGGCTACGTTGACGGTCAGAAATGTTTCGGAGGAAGTCCATCGGGCATTACGTGTGCGAGCCGCTGAGCACGGGCGTAGTGCCGAGGCTGAAGTCAGAGCAATCCTTGAAGAGTCTCTGAGACCCGAGGGACGTGTCCGTATGGGCGATGCGCTGTCGGCTTTGGGTCAAAGTATCGGTCTTTCTGACGAGGATTTGTCGATTTTCGATGAGATTCGTGACCGGAAACCTGCCAAGCCGATGACGTTTGAATGATAGTCCTTGATACAAACGTCATATCAGAGGCAATGAAGAAAGAGCCAGATCCGGATGTGTTGAATTGGCTCAACGAACAGTCTGCTGAAACCCTCCATTTGCCGAGTGTCGTCCTGGCAGAGTTGCTGTTCGGCATCGCTATGGTTCCAGCCGGCAAGCGCAAGAACATGCTCACTCAAGCCCTGAATGGAGTAAGCGGCCTGTTTGCTGAGCGGGTGTTATCTTTCGACGCGGCGAGTGCTGCGAAGTATGCGGACATAATGGCCAGAGCTCGATCAGTAGGTTTGGCGATAAATACAGCAGACGGTTTTATCGCCGCGATCGCGGCGGCCAACAAGATGACTGTCGCGACCCGCGATATAGGCCCGTTTCAGGCGGCGGGAATTTCTGTCGTCAATCCGTGGGCGACCGCGAACTGACATGCCCGGCATCGGATACTCCCGCCGGGCTTCGCCTCGCTTGACTTTTGTCGCCCGATCCTGTTTATCCGCCAGCAATTCCGCGACGAGTTGATGACTCCGAGCCGCTGACCGGGACCCGCAAAGGTATAAAGAGATCCCGGAAGCCACCACCCGGCAGCGCGATGCGCCCCCGGGTGCTTTTGTGCTTTGGGCGTCTGAGGGGTTGCCAAGCTGGCGCGGGCTCACGATCTTTCAGGATACCCTGAAAGAAAGAGGATTGATGGATGTTTGAAAGCCTTCAGGATCGCCTGGGTTCCATTCTCAATGGACTGACCGGCCGTGGCGCGCTGTCTGAAAAGGACGTTTCGGCAGCGCTGCGCGAAGTGCGCCGGGCGCTGCTGGAAGCCGACGTGGCGCTGGAGGTGGTGCGCGGCTTTACCGACAAGGTGCGCGAACAGGCCGTCGGCGCCGACGTGCTGAAATCCATCAAACCCGGCCAGATGGTCGTCAAGATCGTCCATGATGAACTGGTCGAGATGCTTGGCGCCGAGGGCGTGTCGATCGACCTCAACGCGCCGGCTCCGGTCGTCGTCATGATGGTCGGCCTGCAGGGCTCGGGTAAGACCACAACCACCGGCAAGATCGCCCGGCGGTTGACCGACCGGGACAAGAAAAAGGTACTGATGGCGTCGCTCGATACGCGCCGTCCGGCCGCCCAGGAACAGCTGCGCCAGCTCGGCGAGCAGACCGGCGTCGACACCCTGCCGATCATCGAGGGCCAGTCGCCGACGGAAATCGCCGCGCGCGCCGTGCAAGCGGCCAAACTCGGCGGCCATGACGTCGTGATGCTCGACACCGCCGGCCGCACCCATATCGACGAGCCGCTGATGGTCGAGATGGCCGACATCAAGGCCAAGTCGGCACCCCATGAAATCCTGCTGGTCGCAGACGCACTGACCGGTCAGGACGCCGTCAACCTGGCACGCAGCTTCGACGAACGCGTCGGCATTACCGGCCTGGTGCTGACCCGCATGGACGGCGACGGCCGCGGCGGTGCGGCGCTGTCGATGCGCGCTGTCACCGGCAAACCGATCAAGCTGATCGGCACCGGCGAAAAGATGGATGCGCTGGAGGAGTTCCATCCGCGACGCATCGCCGACCGCATCCTCGGCATGGGCGATATCGTCTCGCTGGTGGAAAAGGCCGCCGAGACCATAGACGCCGAAAAAGCGCAGGTCATGGCCGAGCGCATGAAGGCCGGCAAGTTCGACCTCAACGATCTTTCCGATCAGCTGCGCCAGATGCAGAAGCTCGGCGGCATGGGCGGGCTGATGGGCATGATGCCCGGCATGGGCAAGATGAAAAACCAGATTGCCGCCGCCGGCCTCGACGATTCCGTTTTCAAGCAGCAGCTGGCAATCATTTCGTCCATGACGCGCAAAGAACGCGCCAATCCCGACATACTCAAGCATTCGCGCAAGAAGCGCATCGCTGCCGGTTCCGGCACGAGTGCCGCCGACATCAACCGGCTTCTGAAAATGCACCGCCAGATGGCGGACATGATGAAAGCCATGGGCGGCAAGGGGAAGAAAGCTGGTCTGTTCGGCAAGATGATGGGTGGACTTGGCGGCGGCATGGGCATGCCCGGCGGCATGCCGGATCCGGCGTCGATGGACCCGAAACAGCTGGAAGCCCTGCAGAAGCAGGCCGAGGCCGCCGGTCTGGGCAAAGCCGGTGGCTTGCCAGGCCTGGGTGGCGGCGGCCTGCCGGGCCTGGGCGGCCCGAAACTCCCCGGCCTGGGCGGCGGTCCGCCCGGATTGCCCGGTCTGCCGAAGAAGAAGTGAGAGTGCGATGACGACCGATCCCATGCAGCGTCTCGGCGAACTGCGCCGCTCGATCGACAATTTCGACGCGGCGCTGATCCATATTCTTGCCGAGCGCTTCCGCTGCACCCAGGCGGTGGGACGGCTGAAGGCGGAATTCGATCTGCCGCCGGCCGATCCGAATCGGGAGAAGCAACAGGTGGAGCGGCTGCGCCGTCTGGCTGAAGAAGCCGATCTCGATTCCGATTTTGCCGAGGCCGTTCTCAATTTCATCATCAAGGAAGTTATCCGCAACCATCAGGCATTTCGCCAGGCGGCGGAGAACGCGAACAGATCAAACGATTGATGCCGCAGCAGCGGCAACTGAAGAAGTCCAGGATCCAAGCAAAGGAAAACAAATCATGGCACTGAAAATCCGACTGGCCCGTGGCGGGTCGAAAAAGCGTCCCTACTATCACATCGTCGTTGCCGACGTGCGCTCTCCGCGCGACGGCCGTTTCATCGAGCGGCTCGGCATGTGGAACCCAATGTTGCCGAAGGACGGAGACCGCGTCGAGCTCAATGAAGAGCGCATCAAGCACTGGCTTGGCCAAGGCGCCCAGCCGACCGACCGGGTGCTGCGCTTCCTCGATGCTGCCGGCATCGCCCAGCGTCCGGCCCGCAACAACCCGAAAAAGGCTCTGCCCGGCAAGAAGGCGCAGGAGCGTCTCGATGAAGCAGCAGCGAAAGCCGAAGAAGCTGCCGCCGAGGCCGCTGATGCCGCGGCAGAGGAAGCTGCAGAAGAGCCCAAGGAAGAAGCAGCCGCCGAATAGGCCGCTCGCTCTTTTCAATACCGGTTTGTGGGCGGCAACCGCGTTGGTGCCGCCCACACGCGTTTTGACAACCTGATGGGCAGCAAAATCCGTGGACTCGAATTCCGACCTCGTCCTGATGGCCGTTATCGGCGCCCCTCACGGGGTGAAGGGTGAGGTGCGGGCGAAGGCCCACAGCGACGATCCGATGGCGCTCAAGTCCTATGGACCTCTTCGTGACGAGGCCGGCAATATCTTCGAAATCCTCTCGATCCGTCCCGCAAAGAATGTCGTTGTCTTGCGGCTCGCCGGCGTCACAACGCGTGAAGCGGCCGAAGCGCTCAAGGGGCAGTCGCTCTATATCGAGCGGGAGCGATTGCCGGATGATGAGCTTGAGGACGATGAGTTCTTCCAGACTGACCTGATCGGCCTGGCTGTGCACGATGCGCAGGGCAAGGGCTACGGGCATGTCCACGCGGTTCATAATTTCGGCGGGGGCGACATTCTTGAATTGTCGCCCGACGGCAAACGCACCGTCATGATTCCCTTTAACGAAACGGCTGTGACGCAGATCGATCTCACGGCCGGCACCGTGACCGTCGATCCATTGGCCGCGGGGCTGGAGGATATGTCGCAGGGTCCGGGCAGCCGACGTCGTAGGCCACCCCGTAAGGCTGGAGCCAGGGACGGAGCGGGATCGTGAGTTTCAGGGCCAGCGTGCTGACGCTCTATCCGCAGATGTTTCCGGGTCATCTGGGAGAGTCTCTCGCAGGTCGCGCCCTGGAGCGTGGAGACTGGACCCTGGAAACCGTGCAGATCCGCGACTTTGCAACCGACAAGCATCGCAGTGTCGACGACACACCCGCCGGCGGCGGCGCCGGCATGGTGCTAAAGCCGGATGTGCTGGCCGCAGCCATCGATCATGCCAGCGGACCGGACGACCGGCGACCCCGCCTGCTGATGAGCCCGCGTGGCCGGCCGCTCACCCAGGAGCGGGTGCGGGATATTGCTGAAGGCGAGGGTGCGATCATTGTCTGCGGACGCTTCGAGGGCGTCGACCAGCGGGTGATCGACAAACGCTGCCTTGAGGAGGTGTCGGTCGGCGACTACATCCTGTCCGGCGGGGAGCCGGCAGCGCTTGTTTTGCTCGATGCTGTGGTGCGGCTGTTGCCCGGTGTGATGGGCAATGCGGAGTCCGGACTGTCGGAGAGTTTCGAGGACGGCCTGCTGGAGCATCCGCATTATACGCGGCCGCAGGAGTGGGAAGGGGAGGCCATCCCGCCGGTGCTCGTATCCGGCAATCATGCCGCGATCGAAGCCTGGCGCCAGGAACGGGCCGAAAAGCTGACCGCAGAGCGCAGGCCAGACCTGCTGAAAGGCAAAAAAACGCCCGAGAAGGGATGACAGGCCGGGCTCTATGGTGTATGTGCGCGCCGTTCGGACAAATCCGACGACCGCCAAGCAAAGAATGGTGAACACGCTCTTGCCGCATCGGCGAGCCCCGGAGGCGAATGCCAATGGGTCAGGACGAGCGCTCTGGCCGTTTCAGAAGAACGAAAGGTTGAGACAATGGATATCATCCGTGTCCTCGAGGCCGAAGAGGCCGCTCGTATTGAAGCCAAGCGCAAGCTGCCGGTGTTTTCGCCCGGCGACACCGTGCGCGTCCAGGTGCGTGTTACCGAAGGCAGCCGCACCCGCGTGCAGGCCTATGAAGGCGTCTGCATCGCCCGCTCCGGCAGCGGGCTGAATGAGAATTTCACCGTCCGCAAGATCTCCTATGGTGAGGGCGTTGAGCGTGTTTTTCCCGTTTACTCGCCGATGGTCGAGGGCGTCGAAGTGGTGCGTCGCGGTAAGGTCCGCCGCGCCAAGCTCTATTACCTGCGAGAGCGTCGCGGCAAGTCTGCCCGTATCGTTGAAAACACCAACGTTCGCACCCGCAAGCTGAACGAAGCCGAGCGTCAGGCGATTGCCGCCGAGAAGGCACGCATCGAGGCCGAGAAAATCGCTGCAGCTGAAGCACTGGCCGCGGAGAAAGCTGCTGCTGAAGCCGCCGAAAAGGCTGCTGCCGAGGCCGCTGCAGCGGAAGCGCCGGCCGAAGAAGCACCGGCGGAAAAGTCCGGCGAATAAGCCGGCTCCAATCTGTATCGAAAAAGCGCGTGTCCGACCGGAGCGCGCTTTTTTTGTGTCTTTTTCTCAGTGACCGATGTTGCGGTCGCTGTCGCGGGTCATACGCAATTCCGTTTCACTCCAGACCAGCGTGTTTCCAACCAGCTCCGCTGCGCACCAGATGATCCCCATCAGGTGAAAGGTCCGTCGGTGAGATGCCATCTCAAAGCGGCAGGCATCGGACGCTCCGTCACCCTTGTCGAACTCGAGGCCAACGAGCATCGGAACATCATCTGTGTTTTCAGCATCGTGGGGTTCAATGACCGATGCGCGGATGTCACGCAAATCGCGCAGCGGAAATGCCACCGCGGATTCAGTTGATAACAGCTTGGACAGTCGGTCGATCGTCTCTGGTGTGAGATCATCGAAATCGTCCAACTCGAGTAGCAGGTCCGCCTCCGAGCCGGAGAAAAGGAAGATCCCGTCGAGGCTGATCAAAATGATGCCTTTGCCTGGCACCAGACCGCTGCATTCCTCCAATTTGAGGTTCTCGACCGAGTAAATGTTCGTCTTTGTGGACGGAGCATTCGGGAACATTGGCGATGTGCTCTGCGCCGCCATGCCCGCCGCGACTTGCCGTGCCAACTGGCGAACCGGCGGTTCGGGGTCTTCCAGCGCACGCAACATCATCTCGCCGACTGCAAGCCGTGTATGGGCAGGCGGTGTTCGGTATTCCTGTTCGATGTGGTCAATGACGGAACCGAGGCCATCGGGGCCATCAGCCAGCCGTTTCAATGTCTTCCTGGGGTTCTTCAAAATCGACATCGGGCCCTGATGCCAGAATTCGAAATGGTCTCTCGGCTCGACCTTTGGAAACATGCGGAACGTGATTGCTGCGGCAAATTTGATTGCGTAAAACAACGAACCGATCCACGCGGCCAAGCCGACAAAAAACAGTGCCGGTCCCCAGGTGCCCAAAGATTCGAGCCAGTCGAAAGGGTCATTGCCGGACTGGACCAGCAGATAGAAGACGATCACCGGCGACAACCAGACAGCAAACATCAGGCCGATCAGCGTAGTGATGGCCCAGGGAGCGCGCCTTTTGATTTTGGCAACGGCCGAATTGCTGAGTGGGCCTTGATCGCCGCGGTTCCAGACATTGACCGGGCGCGACTGCCAGGCGAGCCAATCCGGCAATCGTGCTGGGCCATCTTCGATCAACCGACCTTCACCAAGAGCGATCTGCCGGATCCGGTCGATCCAGTCTTGTGTCCAATCCCGAACCGATTCCTGCCTTCCGATGATCCAGTTTCGCCTGCTTTGCTGATTGACGGCAAAGTGAGTTGAGCGAAACCAAACCCGTTCGACGGAACCGTCATCGGTCACAAAGCCGACCTCCAGATTGCCTAGTGGCACAAATGGCTGGGTCATAGAGAGGCTGTCGATCTTGGCCAGGGGGATGGCGAAGCTGCCTTCATAAGCAAATTGTTTCTTGAAAATCCTCACCTGGCGAGCACTGAAGGTCTGTCCGAGAACGATTTGCAGCTTTGTGCCGATGGAAATCGTCTCACCTAGCCATGGAACCAAGTCCTGAAGGAACTGCACCAGGGTCGCCAGCGGATAACGCACCAGGTCGAACAGCAGGCGCCCAAGCCGGACATGCCAGGATTGGCCGCTGTGACGGGGCCTCGGCTTGTCGCAGAGGAAGTAGAGGTAGGCGGTGGTCAGCAACAGGGTGCCGGTATCGTCGTGACCCACTTCCTTGGTTTCACCGCCCACGGCAAAGTGGCAAAGGCTGGGAGCACGAAGATAGCAGAGCACGGAGCGATCCACATAGATGCCGACACTGTCCTCCTTGATCCGATCCAGGAAAAGCTCCGGTGGCTCACTTGAATCAACCCGCTGGCCCGCGATGAAGCGTTGTGCCCTTTCGCGCGCCGCTGCGTCTTCGGACGAGAGCCATTGCTGGACCGCCTCAAGCGCAAGATTGATGGTGTATTGTTCCGGAACGTCGTGCTGCTCACGGAAATCGCGGGCGATGTCGTCGATGTTCTGGCCCTCGTCGAGCCTCCGGTCCAGTTCTTCGTGGTTCGGCGCCAGGGCGGTGATGGCGGCAAGCAGTCGTCTGCGCTGAATGAACAACCAGAGTTCGTAACCGAACCAGGCGAGACCGGCGACGAAACCAAACCGCGCCACATTGGAAACGATGAACGCTCCAAAACCCTCTCCGTAAAGGACGTCGCTGTTGGACAGGAAGATCATGCTGATAACGACGATCAGCGCCGATCCGATCATCTGTTCGATGAGCTTTGCTTCCATGCGGTTTTTCGCCGATGCGCAAATGCATCAGACGCCGTATGTCCCGTTGGCCTCAGTTTAGCCCAACGAAAACAATTCGCCAATTTGTGCAGGCAGCCAGATTGTTTGGGCGCTGGTTGTGACCGTGGTGTTCAAACAATCCGATGGCGTATCGGCGATCTTGTGCAGCGCGGTGAGTCTGTGACATTGTTTCCGCCGGTCGCGCCTTGTGGGCGCCAATGACACATTCAGGGAGATCGTCATGTCCATCATCAAATCCCTTGCCGCCGCAGTCCTCGCGACGGTCGTCGTCCAGGCCACGGCAGTGGCTGCGGAACTGCCGGACCTCGGTGGTAAGTCCGTTGTCGTGGTGACTGAAAACGCCTATCCGCCGTTGCAGTTCATCGACCCCAAGTCCGGCGATCAGATCGGGTGGGAATACGATGCCATGAACGAGATCGCCAAGCGGCTCAACATGAATGTCGAGTACCAGAACACCAGCTGGGACGCGATGATCCAGGCGGTGTCCGACGCCCAGTACGACGTCGGCATGACCGGCATTACCATCAAGGAGGACCGCAAGGAGAAGGTGGACTTCTCCGATGCCTATATGCGCTCTGAAATGTTCATGTTGGTGCGTGGCGACGAGGAGCGTTTCAATGATGCCAAGAGCTTTGCCGCCCTGGAAGACGGCCTGATCGGTGCTCAGGCCGGCACGACACCGTTTTATGTCGGTGTCTACGAAGTGCTCGACGGCAATGAGCAGAACCCGCGCATCAAGCTGTTTGAAACCTTCGGTGCACAGGTGCAGGCATTGAGAGCGGGTGACGTCGATCTGGTGCTCACCGACGGCACTGCCGGCAACGGCTATGTGAAGGCCTCCGACGGCGCGCTGAAGCTGGTCGGAGAAGCGATGGGCACGGAAGATTTCGGCTTCATCTTTCCCAAGGGCTCCGATCTGGTGGCGCCGATCAATGCCGCGATTGCCGACATGAAGGAGGACGGAACGATCGATGCCCTCAACACGAAGTGGTTCCTCGAGTACGAATTCGGTCAGTGAGTCGACTGGCTGACAGCAGGCGGAAGACGTTCTTCCGCCTGCCCTTGAGAGCCATCCGCCGATGCTGACAACCGCATCTTCGGGCGACAAGGACTTTCCCTACTGGCTGGTTGCCGCCGCGATCATTGCCGCGGTCATCGCGGTGATCATTGCCACCAACGACCTCTATACCCAGGTTCTCGTCATCGTATCAAAGGGCGTGTGGATCACCATCTTCGTTACGGTGGTGGGATTCGCACTGGCCTCGGGACTGGGCTTGCTGATTGCTGTGATGAGCCTGTCGCGGTCGATCGTGTTGCGGCAGATCGCCCGATTCTACGTCGAGATCATCCGCGGCATCCCGATCCTGGTGCTGCTCTTTTACATCGCCTTCGTCGGTGCGCCGGGTTTCGTGTTTGCCTGGAACTGGGTCACCCTGCCGCTGCAGGAGGCCGGGCTGATGGAACCGCTGAAGGTGCGTGACCTGTCGCTGCTGTGGCGGGCCGTCATTTCGCTGACGATAGGCTATTCGGCCTTTATCGCGGAAGTCTTTCGGGCCGGTATCCAGTCGGTCGATGCCGGCCAGATCGAGGCGGCCAAGGCGCTTGGGCTGTCCGGCTGGCAGAGGTTCCGACTGATCATCATGCCGCAGGCGCTGCGCACCATTCTGCCGCCGCTGGGCAATGATTTCGTCGCCATGGTGAAGGATTCCTCGCTGGTCTCGGTGCTCGGCGTCGCCGACCTGACGCAGATGGGCAAAGTCTATGCATCCGGCTCGTTTCGCTTCTTTGAAACCTATTCCATCGTGGCCTATATCTACCTCATCCTGACGGTCGGCCTGTCGCTGATGCTGCGGGCCCTGGAAAGGCGCATGCGGGCGGCCGAACGGTCTCGGCAAACCGCCTGATTGCAGCGGCATTCAAAGCTTGATAAAGAACGGCGCGATGAAGACGAGACGGATCAGAACCGGCATGGAAATGGCTGGCGGCGTGCGCTGCCGGAGTTCCATCGACTATTTGCCGGTACACGATCACAAGCGCTTGCCGGGACGTTTTTTTGCCCGGTTGAAGCACGCGGACGGTTCGCTGGGCGTTTGACGCCAATCGAACCCCGGACACCCACTTTGACAGCGGTAGGATCATGACCAATCCGAAAACCCTTTACGACAAAATCTGGGACGACCATGTCGTCCATGAGCAGGAAGACGGAACCTGTCTTCTTTATATCGATCGCCACCTCGTGCACGAGGTGACCAGTCCGCAGGCATTTGAAGGACTGCGCAACACCGGGCGCTCGGTTCGCCATCCACAGCGCACGCTGGCAGTCGTCGACCACAATGTCCCGACCACCGCCGACCGCGTGAATGGCATCAAGAACGAGGAAAGCCGTATCCAGGTCGAGGCGTTGGCCAAGAACGCCGCCGATTTCGGCGTGGAATATTTCCATGAAGCCGATGTGCGCCAGGGCATCGTGCACATCGTCGGGCCGGAACAGGGCTTTACCCTGCCGGGCACGACCATCGTCTGCGGAGACAGCCATACCTCGACCCACGGCGCTTTCGGCGCGCTGGCCCACGGGATCGGCACCTCGGAAGTCGAGCACGTGCTGGCCACCCAGACGCTGATCCAGAAAAAAGCCAAGAACATGCTGGTGCAGGTCGATAACAGCCTGCCCGAGGGCGTCACCGCCAAGGACATTATCCTGGCGATCATCGGCGAAATCGGCACCGCCGGCGGCACCGGTCACGTCATCGAATATGCCGGACAGGCGATCACCGACCTGACGATGGAAGGCCGCATGACGGTCTGCAACATGAGCATCGAGGGCGGCGCGCGCGCCGGGCTCGTGGCACCGGATCAAAAGGCGATCGATTATCTCAAGGGCCGGCCGATGGCTCCGGATGGAGAGCATTGGGATCAGGCGGTCGAACACTGGCTGAGCCTTCACACCGACGAAGGCGCGCATTTCGACCAGGTGGTGAGGCTCGACGCCCAGCATCTGCCTCCGATCGTCTCCTGGGGCTCATCGCCGGAGGACGTGGTGTCGGTCACCGGCATCGTGCCGGACCCGGCCGCGATCGAGGACGAGAACAAGCGGGCCTCGAAAAAGCGGGCGCTCGAGTATATGGGCCTGACCGCCGGTACGAAGATCACCGACATTTCACTCGACCGGGTTTTCATCGGATCCTGTACGAATGGGCGGATCGAGGACCTGCGCGCCGCAGCCAAGATGCTGGAAGGCCGCAAAGTGCACGAAAGCGTCAGCGCCATGGTGGTTCCCGGATCCGGGCTGGTCAAGGCGCAGGCCGAAGCCGAAGGGATCGACCGGATCTTCATCGATGCCGGCTTTGAATGGCGCGAACCGGGCTGTTCCATGTGCCTGGCGATGAATGATGATCGTCTGAAGCCGGAAGAGCGTTGCGCGTCGACGTCGAATCGCAACTTTGAAGGGCGTCAGGGCTACAAGGGTCGCACGCATCTGGTATCACCGGCGATGGCCGCTGCTGCTGCCGTCGCTGGACGATTTGTCGATATTCGCGAATGGTAAATACAGTTTAAATCAAACTGAAAGAAAAGAGGCGGACCGGGTCCGCCTCTTTTTGTTTGTGCTGTGTTTTAAACCAGAAGTTGTTTCCACTCGAAATCCGATGGAGCCTGTTTACTTCAAGTTAGGCCCTTGCTGCTACACCTGCTGACAGACGGGGGGAGCTGGTGGCCGCTTCATTCATGCATGCTGTGAATATTGCCTTTGCGGCCGCGATTCTCTGCGGCTTCTCGGCAATTCACCTCTATGACCGCAGCCGAAAACCGGCTTTCTGGTGGATGCTGAGCTTTGCGGCGCTGCTGATGATGGCGTTGAGCAACGCCGTGACGCCGCATTTTCTGGCGCCGCCGGTTTCCCGCTTCATCGGATTTGCCTTCAACATGATGGCCATCGGCTGCCTGAACATCGGCATCGCCTGGCATTGCGAAAAAACCGTGCCCTGGCGGCTGATGGACGGGCTGCTCGCCGGCGCCCTGATCGTCAATTTCGGTGTGGGGCTGCTGTGGCCGGGCGGATCGGTCGAGGTGATGGTGGCATCGCTGTCGCTGGCGACGGCTCAACTGCTGGGCCTCTATATCCTGATGCTGCCTGGACGCGGCAGTCGCGACAAGGCATTCGCATTGCTGCTCGGCGCGCTGGCCGTAAGCTATCTGGTCCGTCCGCTGATTGTCGCCGGTTGGGGTGACCGGGTCATGGCTGGCGGATTCAACGTCGCCGATGCGATGATTGCCATCAACACCACACTCATGACGATCGGGCTGGCGACGGTTCTGACCCTGCGGCTGGCCGGCCGGCTGTTTCGTGACCTCAAAGGCCAGTCGGAGACCGACAGTCTGTCGGGGCTTCTCAATCGCCACGGGTTCGATACCGCGATCAAACGTGATCGTGCGCAGTCGGAAAACATGGCGCCGACCTCGCTGATCTTGTGCGACCTTGATCATTTCAAAGCGGTCAATGACGAACACGGCCACTACGCGGGCGATCGCGTCATCGCGGCGTTCGGGCGGTTGATTCGGGCGGGCGCGCGCGAAGGCGATCTATGCGGTCGTTTCGGCGGCGAGGAGTTCTGTATCTATCTGCGCAACTCCGAGCTGCGGGCAGCGCGTTTGTTTGCGGAGTGGCTTCGCGTTGCATTCGCGGCGACGAGCTATCCGGAACTGAGCAATTCCACCCGTTTCACCGCCAGTTTCGGGGTCACCGAAGTGCTGCCTGATGAACGCATTGAAGATGCCTACAAGAGGGCGGATGCGGCCCTTTACCAGGCCAAACGCGACGGTCGCAATTGCGTTCGCACGCGCGACCGCGAAGGCGGCTCGACGAAATTGTCAGGAATCAGATTCGCGGCCCGTACCACGCGAACCTAGGTGTGCGTCTGCTACTCGACCCCGGGCCGCATGATGCAGACATCACCGGGGTTGTCGCAATCCATGGCGTTTTCGGCGTTTTCCATATCAATGATCTTGGCGCCTGAACGCGGCGTCCCCTTCTTTTCGTCGGGACGCAGGCAGCAGTAATTGTTGCCGTTGACGCTGAAATAGATGCCGTTGCCCTTGAACTGCCGTGCCGAGATGCCGCCTGAATAGGTTCCGAGGCCGGGAATGCGGGTGGGCAGGTTGTTGTTGTCTGCGACCTGATACGGCTCCTGAGAGGGCTCGTCTGACAAAGCCGGAGCAATTGCCAAAACAGGCGTCAGGAAAAGGGTTGCCAGGAAGACGGCGGACACCCGGCGGCAATGGGGTAGATGCGACATGACGTGGCCCAATCTGGTGTGGACGCGCTGCTGTCCGTCATGGACAGTCCGGCCGTCCGGCTTCACGAGTTGTTAACTATAGGCCCGTTGGCCACCGGCTTCCACGCGCGGCGTCATAAACCTTTCATTAAGGTTAATCGGGTCGTGGCACTGACACAATCAGGGGGACTCGACAAGTGGCGGCTTTTCGACCATCACCGGTCTCCGGTTTTCTCAACACAGGAACATGACGACATGACCAAACCCGCGATCGGTTTCATCGGCCTCGGCCACATGGGCTCGGCCATGGTGGAACGCCTGCAGGATCTGGGCTATCCGCTCAATGTGGTGGCTAACCGGTCGCGCACCAATGTCGATGCGGCGATCGCCCGCGGTGCCGTTGAGCACGCGACCTCGCGAGAGCTGGCGGCCGCAAGCGATATCATCATGCTGTGTGTGGATACCTCAGCGTCCGTCGAAGCCCGGATGCTGGGTGAGGATGGGGTGATTGTCGGCTTGAGCGCCGGCAAACATGTCATAGACTTTGGAACATCCCTGCCGGGATCGACCCGCATGCTGGGGGAAAAGGTGGCGGCGCATGGCGCCGGCTATCTGGACGCGCCGCTCGGCCGAACCCCTCTGCAGGCGCGTGACGGATTGCTGAACATTATGGCCGGTGGTGAAAAGGACGTCTTCGACATTTTGAAGCCGGTGCTCGACGATCTCGGTGAGAATGTGTTTCACGTCGGCGGGCTCGGTGCGGGCCACACGGTCAAGCTGATCAACAATTTCTTCGCCATGACAACCGCGACGGCGATGTCCGAGGCTTTCGCCATGGCCGATGTCGCCGGGCTCGATCGTGAGACGGTCTACGGTGTCATGTCGGCCGGGCCGCTGCATTCGGGCATGATGGATTTCGTCAAGGCCTATGCGATCGACGGCGACCCGAACCAGTTGCGCTTCGTGGTGCGCAACGCCCACAAGGACATCGGCTATTACGGCAGAATGGCGGACGATGCGGGTGTGCCGAGCCTGATGTCCCATGCGGCGCGGCAAGCGCTCGGACTGGCGATTGCGGACGGGCGCGAGGATCACATGGTGACGCAGATGGTGGATTATTTTGCCTCCCTCTACGCCGACCAGAACGGCAGCGACTGAGGAAAGCGTCACTGTCCGCTGCAGGAAAGCTTGACCACGCTCCCGCATTGCCACAAGAAGTGGGCATGAGCAGCCAGCCGACCATTGACATCGCCACCCTGCGGCTCAAGGACGCCCACGTCCTGGCGCCGCTGATTGCCGCCTATGCCCAGTCCCTGAAGCGCGGCGCGCCGCGGCGCCCGGATGAATTCTACGCCGAGACGCTGCTGCAGGACCGCTCGGCCGAAATCCTCGGCGCCCGCATTGACGGCGAACTGGTGGGCTTCCTTGTGTATTACGACCTGCCGGACCCGGTGACCGGGATGCGGGTCGGCCAGGTCGACCACCTCTATGTGCACCACGACCACCGCCGCAAGGGAATCGCGGAGGCGATGATCGATCTCCTCTCGGAGGAAAGCGACTCGCGCGGTTGGAACCGGCTGACCCTCAACGCGCCGCGCATTCCGGACGAGGGACGTAAGCTCTACGAAAAGATTGCCCCGACGGCCGACTGGGCAAGCTTCGTGCTGCGATTCGACGGCTGATCGACTAGTGAACGCGTGTCGATTGCGTTGCGCTTAATGTCTTCACGCACCGCGTGCGGCATCTTACCTTACTGATGGTGCAATCTGTGATAATGTGAGTCATGTCTAAATTGATGCAACGAGCTATCGAAGTACTTCCCAAGCTCACCAGGGATGAGCAGGAGGAGGTTGCCAGGTTTATCCTAGCGAAAGCCGAGGAACCAATGCAGCTGACGGCCGCGGAGAAGGCTGCGATTGAAGACGGAATGGCCGACACAAAAGCAGGTCGATTTGCGCCGGACGGCACAATCGAAGCATTGATCAACCGTCTTCGTACTGCCGCTGGATGAAACTGAAGCTTTCGCCACGTGCAGCCCGTGAATTCAGCGAAGCCGTGGATTATCTGATTGAACGAAACCCGTCCGCGGCGGTACATTTTGCCGATACGCTTGAAACAGCGTTCGACACCATGGTCGAGTTTCCCAACATTGGAAAGATGACAGAGTTGCGTCCGGTGCGAGCCGTCGTCCTGTCAGAGTTTCCCTACAAGATCTTTTACAGAGTCGATGGCGATCTTGTCATCATTGAGAGCGTCTTTCACACCTCTCAAGATCCGGACAAAATTTGAAACCGGGTCCCGTGCTCTGCAGAGGATAGTGTCAGATTTGTGCACTGCACGAAAAAAGCAGATTTTTCTGAAAAAACGCCGTTCCGTGTCAGAAGGGCGATTTCGCGGCTTTCAATCGATTTGGACCCGTTCTAAAACCGAATGGTGCTTCAGCGGCCGGCCGAGAATGCCCTTTTGCGACTTTAGGCGCTTTGACGCTCCCGGTGGAAGGCACTAAAACCACTGTTGATCCGGGACTTTGGCCAATCGGCGAGATCCGGACCGGACGGAAGACCAACTCGGAGGCTTCATGGCCAACGCAGCGCAAAACAGACCGATTTCACCTCACCTCACGATCTACAAGCCGATACCGACCATGGTCATGTCGATAGTGCACCGCATCACAGGCGGGGCGCTTTATTTCGGCACGGTGCTTGTTGCCTGGTGGTTGATCGCGGCCGCGGCGGGGCCAGCCTATTTCGATTTCACCAACGCGATCTTCGGCTCGATCATCGGGCGTCTGATCCTGTTTGCATACACCTGGGCGCTCATCCATCACATGCTCGGCGGCATGCGCCATCTGATCTGGGACACCGGTCGCGGGCTGGAAAAGGACGTGACCACCCGCATGGCCAAGGCGACGCTGGTCGCCTCCATTGCGATCACCATCATCCTGTGGGCCATCGGCCTGCTCATCGCCTGAGGGGAACAATCATGGACATGCGCACACCGCTTTCCAGGGTTCGCGGCCTGGGCTCGGCGAAAGAGGGCACGGATCATTTCTGGCGCCAGCGGCTGACGGCCATTGCCAACATTCCGCTGATCATCTTTTTCGTGCTTTTCATTCTTGTCTATCACGGCGCCCCCTATGAGGCCGTCGCCGGTGCGTTAGGCAATCCGTTCATTGCAGTGCTGATGGGGCTCGTGCTGTTGTCCGGGCTGATCCACATGAAGCTCGGCATGCAGGTGATCATCGAGGACTATATTCACACCGAGGGCCTGAAGATCGCGCTGCTGGTGCTCAACAGCTTCTTCACTATCTTCATCGGTGCGCTGTCGCTGTTTGCGATTCTGAAACTCGGATTTGGAGGCTGACCGCCCGATGGCGAACACGAACGGACAAGCTTACGAATTCGTCGAACACGCCTTCGACGTGGTGGTCGTCGGAGCCGGCGGGGCCGGTCTGCGGGCGACGCTCGGCATGGCCGAACAGGGCCTGCGCACCGCCTGTATCACCAAGGTCTTCCCGACCCGCTCGCACACGGTTGCCGCCCAGGGTGGCATCGCGGCCAGCCTGAAGAACATGGGACCCGACCATTGGCAGTGGCACATGTATGACACGGTCAAGGGATCGGACTGGCTCGGCGATATGGACGCCATGGAGTATCTGGCGCGCGAAGCGCCGGAAGCGGTCTATGAGCTGGAACATTACGGCGTGCCGTTCTCACGCACCGAGGAAGGCAAGATCTACCAGCGGCCGTTCGGCGGTCACATGACCGAATTCGGCGAGGGGCCGCCGGTGCAGCGCACCTGTGCCGCCGCGGACCGGACCGGCCACGCCATCCTGCACACGCTCTACGGCCAGTCGCTGCGCCACCACGCGCAGTTCTATATCGAATATTTCGCCATCGACCTGCTGATGGAAGACGGGGCCTGTGTCGGCGTCGTTGCCTGGAACCTCGATGACGGCACCATCCACGTCTTCCGCGCCAAGATGGTGGTGCTGGCGACCGGTGGCTATGGACGCTCCTATTTCTCCGCCACCTCGGCACATACCTGCACCGGCGACGGCAATGGCATGGTGCTGCGGGCTGGCCTGCCGCTGCAGGACATGGAGTTCGTACAGTTCCACCCGACCGGCATCTACGGTGCCGGGACGCTGATCACGGAAGGTGCGCGTGGCGAGGGCGGCTACCTGGTCAATTCCGAGGGTGAGCGCTTCATGGAGCGCTATGCGCCGTCGGCGAAGGACCTGGCATCGCGTGACGTGGTGTCGCGCTGCATGACGCTTGAGATCCGCGAGGGCCGAGGGGTCGGCAAGAACAAGGACCACATCTTCCTGCACCTCGATCACCTGGATCCGGCGGTGCTGGCGGAACGGCTTCCGGGCATTTCGGAATCAGCCAAGATCTTTGCCGGTGTCGATGTGACCCGCGATCCGATACCGGTGCTGCCGACCGTGCACTACAACATGGGTGGCATTCCGACCAACTATCACGGCGAAGCACTGAACCCGACCAAGGCTCAACCGGACCGCATCCAGCCGGGCCTGATGGCGGTCGGCGAAGCCGGCTGTGCTTCGGTGCATGGCGCCAACCGACTCGGTTCCAACTCGCTGATCGACCTTGTGGTCTTCGGCCGTGCGGCTGCCATCCGCGCCGGCCAGGTGGTGGATCGTGACAGCGCTGTTCCGGCTGTGCCCCAGGCGCAGCTCGACAAGATCATGGATCGGTTCGACAAGATCCGTCACGCCGATGGCTCCATTCCGACAGCCGATCTGCGCGACAGCATGCAGCGCGCCATGCAGGAAGATGCAGCGGTGTTCCGCACCGAGGAGACGCTGAAGAACGGCTGTGAGCGCCTGGACGAGATCTTCAAACAGTTCAGTGACGTCAAGACCACCGACCGTTCGATGATCTGGAACTCCGACCTGGTCGAAACACTGGAGTTGGACAACCTGATCGGTTGCTCGATGCTCACCGTCTACGGGGCCGAGGCGCGCAAGGAAAGCCGCGGCGCCCATGCCCATGAGGATTTCCCGGACCGCGACGACAAGAAGTGGCGGGTGCATACGCTGGCGAAACTCAGCGACAAGGGCAAGGTGACGTTGAGTTACCGCCCGGTGCACACCGATTTGCTGACCTCGCAAGAGGAAGGCGGCATCGACCCGGCGAAGATCGCGCCCAAGAAACGTGTCTACTAGGAAGGCCTGACCGCAACATGGTTGAACTCACGCTTCCCAAGAATTCGCAGATCCGCGACGGCAAGACCTGGCCGAAGCCCGAGGGCGCAACAAACCTGCGCGAATACCGGATCTACCGCTGGAACCCGGATGACGGGCTGAACCCGTGCGTCGATACCTATTTCGTCGATCTCGACGATTGCGGACCGATGGTGCTCGATGGCCTGCTGTGGATCAAGAACAAGATCGATCCGACGCTGACGCTGCGCCGCTCCTGCCGCGAAGGTGTCTGCGGCTCCTGCGCCATGAACATCGACGGCACCAACACCCTGGCCTGCACCCGCGGCATGGACGAGATCGATGGTCCGGTGAAGGTCTATCCGCTGCCGCATTTGCCGGTGGTCAAGGATCTGGTGCCCGACCTCAACAATTTCTATGCCCAACACCGTTCGATCGAGCCGTGGCTGCAGACCACGTCTCCCGAACCGCAGACGGAGTGGCCGCAATCGCACGAGGACCGGGTCAAGCTTGACGGGCTTTACGAATGCATCCTGTGCGCCTGCTGCTCGACTTCCTGCCCGAGTTACTGGTGGAACGGCGACCGCTATCTCGGCCCGGCCGTGCTGCTGCAGGCCTATCGCTGGCTGATCGACAGTCGCGACGAGGCGACCGGCGAGCGTCTGGATGAGCTGGAAGATCCCTTCCGCCTCTACCGTTGCCACACGATCATGAACTGCGCCCAGACTTGCCCGAAGGGCCTCAACCCGGCCAAGGCCATCGCCGAGATCAAGAAGATGATGGTGGAGCGGCGGGTTTAGGCCGGGCGGCGTTTCGCCGAGACGATCGGGAACGGTCGAGGGTTGTCGGTAAGGCGGCTTTGGTAGATACCAATCGGAACGGCCCAACCGGACGCTCGCGCATCGAGATTGACTGAGCATCTCCGTTACGCCGTGGCCAAGGTCCGCTCAGATCTCAAAGCGGATGATTTCAGGGCAGTCTCTTGTTTCGCAGTTTTTTGCCAGGGCTGTCGGGGCGGGAAACCTAGTCAGACTGTTCTTCGCACCGCGTCCTTTTGGCAGATGGCAAAGCAGCAATTGAGGTGGCGGGCGAATATCCGTTGCGGGCCGAGAGTGCCGATTGCGGCAGTGGATCCTCGTGCGACGCAGAAACCGGCTGCACCGTGCCCCAATGAGGCATTCCAAGTTCGGTCCGACTCACGGTATCCTGGCCAAACTTGGGATGTTGGCCGGTATCACTTTTGCTCTTGTGGCGGTACCCGTTCACTGACCGGTATGGCGAGAACAATGAAACAGGAAATCACCTTTACTCGATTGCCGGAGATTGCCCCGGAAGAGATCCTTGCCCACATGTCCGATCCGCGCCTAGCCGAGCACATGCCCCTTCTGACATCTGAATGGGATCGCGCTGCCGTCACCCGATTTGTCGCGGCCAAGGAAGAGTGCTGGAGCCGTGACGGGCTTGGGCATTGGGCTGTGCTGTGTAACGACAAATATGTCGGATGGGGCGGCTTCCAGAAGGAAGGCGACGAGTGGGATTATGGTCTGGTCCTGAAGCCAGAAGCGTTTGGGCTTGGCACCCGCATTTCAAAGAAGGCAATTGAGTTTGCCATGCGCGACAAACGCATTCCCTTCGTGACATTTCTTTTACCACAGTCCCGCAAGAACCTTGGAGCGCTTGCAAGACTTGGGGCGAGATTGATCGATGAGATAGATTACGAAGGTGCCAAGTTCCTCAAATATCGGCTTGAAACCGAATGAATGCGGCAGCAGATTGCGGGTTGAGCCAAGGATCTCAAAGCGAACCGGAGTGCGGGATCGCCAATCGCTGAGGCGGTTAGCCTCTCACACCATTCAGGTCCGACGGTAGCCGTCGTCCATTAGCTCGTCACACAAAAAAAACCGCTGCTGTAGCCCGCTCGTATGACAGGCCGTGCGTTTCCGGCCGCCTATCCTCAGTCCATCCCGTATAACCGTTGGAGGATGGGAATGGACTTGCAAGCGCTGACTTTCGCCAAACTGGCCGACAACCGGACGGTTCGGTTCGACCCCGGCAACGAAGATGAATACTATGACGCGGCAGTTGTTTTGCCTCGATTCATGGGCGGTGTCGGTCAAGGTATCTCCAAGACTATCACCTTGCTTCGAACGGGGTGGCAATCCAGAGGGCAACCGCAAGGTTGGCCAAGAAAACCAAGGGTGATGACCGGATGAAGGAATTGGAGGATGACCGGGCCGCCATCCTGGCCGTCATCGACGCGGAGACCCGGGCCTATCTTCGACGGGACTATGATGCCTGGGAGCGATACTGGCATGACGGTCCTGAAATCCGGCGTATTCACTCGCACGCCGGAACCGGCGTGACCGTTGTCGAGGGACCTGAAATCAGGACCCAGATGCGCCGAATCCTGACCAAGAACAGCGAGTGGTTGCCGCCAGAGGCCATCAGGCGTGAAAACATCAATCTTGTCGTCAGCCCGGACATGGCCTGGGTCACCTACGACCAGATCGGAGACACGTCAGGTGTGTTGGTGGAGATGGCGGGTCGCTATCACGAGCTGAAGATCCTGCAGAAGATCGACGGGACCTGGAAACTGACCTGCATTGTCGGCACCCAGATGCGCATCGATCACGTTCGCGCACCGCTGGTCGAGGTGGACGAAACCGGGCGGTTGCTGTGGATGAACGAAGCGGCGAAGGAGCGGCTTCCGGACCATCCACTGCTTGGACAGCGAGGCAGCCATCTTCAGGCGACCGATTCGGATGCGCGGGACGAATTGCTCAACGCCCTGGAGTGGATGGCAGACATCCGTGATCGGCACACCCCCTGTGTCGGCGAGGATGCTGTCACGCGCGCAATTGCGCTTGGGCAGGACGATACCGGTCTTGCCCATATCTGCTGGGCAATCCTGCGGGACGGCAAGCTGCTTGTGACGTTCGACGATACCGACCGGCTCGAACGGCAACTTGCCAGCGCTACTGTGGTCTATGGGCTATCCGATACCCAGGGCCGGCTCGCCCGGCAGTTGATTGACGGCCGTGACCTCTCCACGGCGGCAAGCGCGCTCGGCATCAGCCCCAACACGGCCAAAACGCATCTGCAGCGCATCTACGACAAAACGGGCGTCAGGGCGCAGCCGGCGCTCGTCCGCCTTCTTCTCAACGCCGAGCGGCGAGGCGTATAGTCCAGCGTAGCCTGACATCCTGGGCTTGCCCGATCCGGCTTGCCGGGCCAGACTGGTCGCGCAAATGGACCTGCTGATGGGATGACACATGGCACTTCTTGGTGACGACCGCATTCGCTCTCATGCCGACCTTGACCGGTTTCAGGCTGAGTTAAGCCTCGGGCAACGCTTGCCGGAACGCAGCATATTCGAGGTTTTCGCCGCAAGTGCCGCACGGCAGCCGGATGCCACGGCAATCACCATGCTGATGACCGGCGCGCCGGACGAACAACCGCGCCGGGTCTCCTACGGTCAGCTGCTGGGCATGATCCGCGCCGCGGCGAACATGTTTACCGAGCTCGGCGGCCCGGCACCCGGCGTCGCCTATATGCTGCCGTCTCTGGTCGAGACCCACGTCACGCTGTGGGGCGCGGAAACAGCCGGCTATGCGGTGCCGATAAATTTCCTTTTGCAGCCTGACAGCATTGCCGAATTGCTCAAGGCTTCCGATGCAAAGATCCTGGTTGCTCTCGGCCCGCACCCGCAGCTCGACATCTGGGAGAAAGCACTTCAGCTGCGCCAGCTGGTCCCCGACCTGATCCTTGTTCGCGTTTCGCCACCGGGAACCCCAGCTGAGGAAGGGGTGGTCGACCTGGCGGCAGCCCTGCAGGAGCAGCCTGCCGATCATCTGATCTTCGGGGAACCCCGCAGCGGTGACGATGTGGCTGCCTATTTCCATACCGGCGGGACCACCGGCGTGCCGAAACTGGTTGCCCACACCCATCGCGGACAGTTGGTCGCCGCCTTCGGCGGTGCGGCGATGTGCGGCTATACTTCTGACGACATTCTCACGGCAACCCTGCCGCTGTTTCATGTCGCGGGCACCATCGTCGCCGGATTGAGCGCCTTCATGGCCGGCACAGAGCTGGTCATCATGTCGCCCGCGGGCCTGCGCAGCCCGGCAATTGTGGAAGGCTTCTGGCGGCTCGTGGCCGAGCACAAGGCGACATTGGTGGGCGGTGTTCCGACAGCAATCGGCGCCGTGCTGCAGGTCCCTGTCGGAGACAACGACATCAGCGCGGTGCGTGCCGGATTGACCGGTGCGGCACTTTTACCGCCCGCGGTCGGCAAGCGTTTTGAGGAGGTTACCGGCAAGACCCTCTATGAAATCCTTGGCATGACCGAAGCGTCGGGTCTGATCAGCATCGATCCGCTGTGCGGTCCGGGTGGACCCGGTTCGGTGGGATGGGCACTGCCTTATACGCAGGTCGATATCCTGCGACTGAATTCCGACGGCAGCCTGGGTGAGGTTTGCGACGCGCGCGAAATCGGCGTCATTGCGATCAGCGGCGATCATGTCTCACCCGGATATCGGGATCCCAGTCACAATACGGGCGTGTTCGACGGTGGCGTGCTGAATTCCGGAGACCTCGGATACAAGGACGAGCAAGGTCGGATTTATGTGGCCGGCCGCTCCAAGGACCTGATCATACGCAGCGGTCACAACATCGACCCGGCAATGATCGAGAATGCCATGAGCACCCATGCGTCGGTTGCGCTCGCGGCTGCGGTCGGGCAACCGGACGCCTATGCCGGTGAACTGCCGGTTTGCTTCGTCGAGCTGCACCCCGGCGCCGAGGTCAATGAAGCGGATCTCCATGCCCATGCCCAGGGCAGCATTGACGAACGTCCGGCCTGGCCGAAACACATCTACATCGTGGATACGATCCCGCTCACAACGGTGGGCAAGATCTACAAACCCAGCCTGCGTTGCGATGCCGCAAAGCGCAAGGTTACGGACCTGGTTCACGGCGACATGGCATTGTCGGCCGCGGAGGTGGAGGTCGTTGACGGCGGTTCCCGCGGCATGCGGGTCACGGTAACCCTTTCAGAAAAGGACCGATCCTCGGTGCCAGAGCTTGAGAAGCTTCTGGCCGATTACCTGTTCGAATCGCGGGTGCTGCCGCAGTAGCGAGCGCGGGCGCGGCGACACGGCAGACCCAACGGGCTATGCGTCGGCCTGATCCATTTCCTGGGCAGAGAGAAGATAGTAGTGCCTCGCGGTGCAGTTTATCTGGTCGGCCGCGTGGTCTCTGAGGATCTCGGCCTTCAGGGCTGTTGCCTGACCGGGGTCCTCGTCCGAGTGGATCAGCCGATCGACCAGTTGCAGCGCCCATTGATGGTCGCCGGCTGACCGGGCTTTTTGGATGGCATCCAGCACGGCATCCGGGCCGCCGGCGAGATCGATGAACCTCTTGGCTTCGTCATCCGGCGCAAGGGTTCCAAGCGATGTAGGGTTGCCGTCGAACCAACCCATCGTGCCGACAAAGTAGGCGCGAACCGACCAATCGACCCGGCCGTAAAATTCGCGCAGGTGAGGTTTTTCGGCCATGTGATCCGGCAATCGGACGGCGTGGGCCAGTTCGTCTATGGTCATGCCAGCGTCCATCCCCTCCCGGGTTTGGTCGATGACGTGGCGAATGGCGTCACGATAGTCCGTCAGCTTTTCCCTGATTTCAGTGTTGCCGATCAGGGCCTTGGTGTGGCCCGGTGCGAGTATATCGGCATCGAAACCCATGAGCAGGTCGAGTGAATCAGCCCAGGCGTCAAAGTCCCGGTACATGGTACCGCGAATGGCATAAAGGTTGGGGAACGACCGGTAGAAATTGTCACCGCAAAACAGGATCTTCTTGGCCGGATACCAGACGACCATGTGGTCGGGCGTTTCGCCGGGTGCCATGACCAACTGCAGGTCAACGCCGGATGGCGAAATGTGTTCGCCCTCCTCGCCGATCCGCCTGTTTGGAGGCAGAGCGCCCTGGCCCATGCCCTTCATCGGACGATCGCCGGGGCCGACGCCGAGGCTGATCCGTTCATCCGGATAGGACAAGCCGATCCCGAACTGGCGCTTGGTGCGCGCCTGCATTGCCTTTGTCGGGCGGGGGTGCGCGGACGCCACCGCCAGGGAATCGTCCGAGAATTTTGTGCTGGCCAGGATTTCCGGTTGTCCGCCCTCGGCGAACACGGACGCACCAGAAACGTGATCGCGGTGCGAGTGCGTGTAGATGATCGTCTTGATGGGAAGATCGGTGATCTTGCGGAATTCGGCCAGAATGTTCTCCGCTGCCCCGATGGATTCCGTCGTATCGATGATGATCAGGCCCTCGTCGCCCATGATCATATAAACGTTCGACGCGGCAAAGCCGAAGGCCTGATAAACGCCGTCCGCGAGCTGCAACACCTCTTTTTGAAAATAGTCGGGATGGGATTCCAATTCCGGGTGCACTGGCATTCTTTCCTCCGGTCGGTGCCGTTTTCCTTGCCTGGCTCGGTGACCTTGCCGATTGAACTTACCTTAGCAATTCAGGATCCCGAAATCAAGAAATTGTACGTATGTAAGCAAAAATCGTCTCAGTATTGTTGATTTGGGATCCCAAATATGCGATATGACGTCTCCAAGCTCTCATCCGGTCGCGGCCGCTCTCATCCGGCGGCATGAGTTGAATCAAATGCGAGGGACGCCCTCGCTGATGCGACTAGCGGATGATGATTGGCCCAGATGCAGAGAGCGGCCGGTCAAGAGCGTATTGGGAGGAAGGGACGGCATGCATTCGTCCGGCAGATCGGGACAAACAGTCAAACGAGGCCACCGGGCTGGCATCCGGGAGGCGTCCATCTATGCCAGTTGTCCCGCCATTGTTCGGCGGGCGCCGCATGTCGCCGAAATCAAACTATTTGAACGGTAATCGTCACATGGCGCGCAAGAACATTCTCTTCATCATGTGCGACCAGCTGCGGTTCGACTATCTGGGCTGCAGCGGGCATCCGACAATCAGGACGCGGAATATCGATGCCCTGGCCGCGCGCGGCGTGCGTTTCAGCAACGCCTATTGCCAGTCACCGATCTGCGGGCCGTCGCGCATGAGCGCCTACACGGGACGCTATGTTTCGTCACACGGCTCGTCGTCCAATTTCGCACCGCTGCGCATCGGCGAAAAGAACATTGGACATCACCTGAACCCGCTCGGCGTGCGCACGGTTCTGGTCGGCAAGACGCATATCGTTGCCGACAGGGAGGGCATGGAGAGGCTGGGAGTCGATCCGGAAAGCAAAATAGGCGTTCATCATGCGCAGGCCGGCTTCGAGGCCTACGAGCGGGACGACGGCGTGCATCCGGACTCGATGGTTCGCGCCAATCTCCCCTACAATGAATATCTCCGGTCGAAAGGGCACACGGAAGACGACAACCCCTGGCACTGGGCGGCCAACTCGGTCGAAACGGAAAGCGGAGTGCGGTCCGGGTTCTTCAACGACAAGGTCAATCGTCCCGCCCGGGTGACGGACGAAGATTCCGAGACGCCTTATATGACCCGGCGGGCGATGGAGTTCCTGTCACAGGACGACGGCGAGACGCCCTGGCTGCTTCACCTGTCCTATATCAAGCCGCACTGGCCCTATGTCGCACCCGCTCCCTACAACGACATGTACAGTGCGGACGACGTCGTCCCCGCCATCAGGTCGGATGCGGAGCTGGTCGATCCCAATCCGCTCGCGAAACATTTCATGGGCCGGGTCGCCGGCAAGACCTTCGGCAGCGAAGACGCCCGCGAAACGGTGATCCCGGTCTACATGGGGCTCATTTCCCAGATCGACGATCAGCTCGGGATCCTGTTCGACTTCATGGGCGAACGCGGATTGCTCGACGACACGATGATCGTGTTCACCTCCGATCACGGTGATTATCTCGGTGACCACTGGATGGGCGACAAGGACTACTTCCACGATCCTTCGGTGAAGATCCCGTTGATCGTCGTCGACCCGAGCAGCGCAGCCGAGACGACCCGTGGCACGGTGGACGACTCGATGGTCGAATTGATCGATCTGTTGCCGACCTTTATCGAGTATCAGGGCGGAGAGGTTGCCCAACACGTCCTGGACGGGCGTTCGCTGGTGCCGCGAATTCGCGGCGAAGAGCGCGCATGGCGGGATTACGTCGTCAGCGAGTATGACTATTCCTGCCAGGTTTTCCGCCCGGAGACCGGCAAGGCGCCGCTCGAATGCCGCTCCTACATGATCGCCACCGACAGGTGGAAATACGTTCATGCTCCGGGATACCCGCCGGTGCTGTTCGACCGGATCAACGATCCTGATGAGCTGACCGACCTCGGACGTAGTCCGGACCATGCGGACATACGCCAGGCCATGTTCAACCGGCTCGCCGGCTGGGCACTGCAATACCGGCAACGCGAAACCTGGTCGGAAGAACGCAACATCCAGATGACCGGAATGGAAGAACAGCTCGGTGTCCTCATCGGATACTGGGACGAGAACGATGCCGAGGGGAAGGACCCCAAGATCCTGCCGCAACGCAATCCGAACAAGGTGAATTGAGTGGTTTCCGACTGACCGAAAAGACACTGCAACTGGAGGAGAAAATGAACCTGAAATCCAAGAAACAAGCCACGCTGGCCGGTCTGGCATTTGCCTGTCTACTGCCGCTTTCCGCCAAGGCCGAAACGACGATCTTCTACAATCTCTTCACGCCCCCGAGCCATTTTTCCTGGGAGGTCATGAAGGACTGGGCCAAGCAGGTGAACGAAAAGTCGGAAGGGCGCCTGAAGATCGAATTTGCCGCCAAGTCCGTTGCGCCGCCACCCAAGGTGATGAATGCCGTGCGCAAGGGCGCCGCGGATGCCGGGTTCGTCGCAAACATCTTTCTTGGTCCCGACAATCCTGGTGCCCTGGTGGGGCTGATGCCCTGGGTCCACCTGGGAGATTCCGAGGCGACCTCCGTCGCTTTGTGGAACACCTACCAGAAGTTCTTTGCCGACAAGGAGAAGTGGCCGGGCATCGAGGTGCTCGGAATGTACCACTTTGCCGGCGCCGCCATGTGCTCGCTGACGGACGAGCCGATCACGTCGGTTGAAGACCTGCAGACGCGCAAAGTCTGGACCATCCCTGGCAATCTCGCAAAGACGCTCGGCAATATGGACGTGTCGGTGGTCACAGGACCGGCGGTGCAGATCCACGAAATGGTCTCGCGCAACGTGGTCGAAGCCTATACCGGCATCACCTATGACTCGATCGTGAAGTTCAAGGTCGGGCCTTACACGAAATCCTGCCTTGAGTTCGAGAAATCGCCGTTTTCGATCAACTTCACCCATTTCATCAACGCCAAGACCTGGGCAAAGCTGTCGCCGGAAGATCAACAGGTCCTCAAGGATCTGTCCGGCGAGCACCTGGCACGCATGGTCGGCGCCAAGGTGAACAGCCAGCTGGCGAAAGGACGTGAGGTTCTTGCTCCGACCGTCGATTTCGCGCCGGCGTCGGAAGAACTCATGGCAAGCTTCACGGAGAGTTCGCAGCCGATCGTCGACGACTGGCTCGCCAAGGTCGACGCGATGGGCGTGGACGGACAGGCGGCCCTGGATTTCATGCGCGCAGAAGTCGAGCGCCTGAGTGCGGTCAAGTCCAACTGAGTAGACAGGGTGGGCGGCGCCTCGAGGCAGCCGCCCTTCCAAATCCGGAAGGTTGCCTGAAATGTTCGACAAGGTGGTGGACCTGTTCAGCCGCATCGGGCTGATCGTCGGGTCGGTTCTGCTGGCATTGATGATGGTTCTGACCGTCGTCGACGTGTTCATGCGATATGTGTTTTCCGCGCCGCTTCCGAGCGTTGCAGAGCTGACCCAGATCATGCTGTCGATGACGGTTTTCGCCGGCTTTATTCTTGTCAGCCGTGACGGAAGCCACATCGTCGTTTCCCTCTTCGAGCCGACGCTCACACGGATTGCCCCGCGCATGTACCGATTGCTGTACGCCATCAGCAACACGCTCGGGACGGCCTTCATCCTTTGGGTGCTGATCCTCACGGCAAGAGATGCCTTCATTTTTCAGGAGGTGACCGAGGTCCTCGAAATCCCCTTCATCTGGATCCTGAGCGTGTTGGCGGTCTCGACCGCACTTGCTCTGGTGACCAGCCTCAAAGTTTTCGCCAAGGGCCCGGTTGGCCACGGTTCACCGGACTAGACCAGGGGATCGACATGACAGACGCACTGATCGGAATGTTCGTTGTCCTGATTCTGAGCTTTCTCGGAATCCCCCTGGCTTACGCGACGCTCGTTGTCGGCGTTGTCGGGTTTGCGGCCTATCGCGGAATGGAGGCGTCGATCGCCGTCACCGGTCAGTGGATCATGGAAATGACCATGAACCTGGGCCTGTCGGTTGTTCCGCTTTTTATTCTCATGGGCACTTTCATCCACCGCGCGGGCATATCCGACGAACTCTACGAGGCGTCCTATGCCTGGCTCGGACGGCTGAAGGGCGGGCTGGCAATGGCAACCGTGTTCGCCTGTTCGGGCTTTGCCGCCGTTAGCGGCTCGTCGCTCGCCACGGCGGCCACCATGAGCAAGGTGGCCATGCCGCCGATGCGGAAATTCGGCTATAGCGATGCCCTGTCCACGGGCACCATCGCGGCCGGTGGCACACTGGGCATCATGATTCCGCCTTCTGTTCCGATGGTCATCTACGGCATCATCGTTGGTGAGGATATCGGCAAGCTGTTCATCGCCGGCATCGTCCCGGGCATCATGCTCGTGACGCTGTTTCTGATCGCGATCGCGATTGTCGTGCGGCTTTTTCCCGATGCGGGCCCGCCCGGCGAAGCCACCTCGTTCGTTGAAAAAATCCGGTCCTCGCGCGCGACCTGGCCGATCATCGCACTGTTCGGTGTTGTTCTGGGGGGCATCTATACGGGCATATTCACACCGACGGAATCGGCCGCCGTTGGTGCAATGTTCGCCTATGTATTTGCGTTCTTCCGCGGTCGGCTGCGCACCTGGCCTGAAATCATGCATGTCTTTGCGGAGACCGTGAAAACCACCGCGATGATCTTCACCATCGTGTTCTGCGGATTGATGCTGGCCCAGTTCGTCAACATTACAGGCATGCCGTTCGAACTGGTCGAACTGGTCCAGGGCGAGGGCGGTATCAGCCCGGTTCAGCTGGTGATCGGCATCTGCATCATCTGTGTCATCCTGGGCATGATCTTCGAGTCCCTCGGGATCCTGCTCCTGGTCGTTCCGGTGTTCCTGCCATCCCTGCTGGCACTGGACGTCGACATGATCTGGTTCGGCATCATCGTCATCCTCGTGGTCGAGCTGGGGCTGATCACGCCACCGATCGGCATGAACGTGTTCACGGTCAAGGCAGTGATCCATGACGTTCAGTTGTCGAGAATGTTCCTGGGCGTCGCACCGTTCATTGCGGCCATGCTTGTGGGCCTGGTGCTGCTGTTCCTCTTTCCGGGAATTGCGACATGGCTGCCCGATGCAATGCGGTAAAGCGCATCGACGGTCACCGGGAGGTAGCCATCGCCGGTGTTCGTGCGGATTTCTCAGGCGATATAGGGCAGGGGATCCGTGGCCGAATAGGCAACGAGATCGGCAACGGTCAGGCTGTCATCGCGCTTTTCGAAAGTCTGGATGTACTCGATCATGGTGTGGGAGTGCTCCCGCATCATGCCCTCGGCACGGACGGGGTCACCCTTCTCGATCGCCTCGTAGATCACCTGGTGCTGGGCGTTGCCCAGCCGCAACCGGAACAGGCCGCGTTCGAAATGCTCCGGCGTGTCGCTCACCGTCCGGTCGAATACCATCGAGCCGACGGCGAGCATAGGTAGATGACTGATCTGCGCACAGGTGTAGCCCACATAGTCGTTGCCGCACGCAGCAAGGATCGAAGCGTGAAACACCTTGTTTGCGGCCTGTGCCTGCTGGATCACGTGTTCATCCAGCAGGCCAAGTCCCGAGAGCTTGTCGATGTTCGACTCAATGGTTTCGATGGCGCGGGCCATCTCGGGCAGATGATCCTGCCGGTCCGGGACCTGGGCCATAAGCCGTGCTGCGAGGCTCTCCAGGTGACCGCGGACTTGTACTGCCTGAACGATGTCACCGACGGTCGGGCTTTGCACGACATAGCCGCGGCCTTCGCCTCGGCGAATGATGCCTTCGCGTTCGAGCAGGCGCAACGCCAGCCGCACCGGCGTCCGCGAAACGTTGTGGGTCTCGCAGAGCTGGGCCTCCGAGACGCGTTCGCCCTTTTCATAGGTTCCGAGGATGATGTCCTGCCGAATCCGTGCGGCGAGTTCCGTGTCAATTGATTCCATATGCGCATTCACAATGATTGGGATCCCAAAGTCAAGATATATGGCCAAATATGGACCGATTTTGAGCCAAAACACTTGAAATGGGATCCCATATGTGTGATTATTGGGCAAATAAGAGCCGTGGGCAACGATCGAGGTGCAGGTTCAGATCCATTTGGGATCCCAAACTGCATTCGCCCCGCGGAGCCAACCCAGGAGGATAATGATGACGATCACCCGCTTCAGTGTGGCCTTGGCGCTCGCGTCAACGCTTGGATTTTTTGCGCAACCGGCGGTCAGCGAGGAGCTCAGCGTCGCGACTTTCGTGCCGCCGCAACACCATACGAACACGGGAATGTTCAAATGGTTTGGCGATGAGATCGAAAAGCGTTCGGGCGGATCTCTGACCATGAAGCTCTACCCGGCGGGACAGCTGGGTGCCGGCCCGGTCCAGCAGTACAAGCGCGCCGTTGAAGGTGTCGCGGACATCACGTTCGGCGTGGCTGCCTATACGCCAGCGATCTTTCCGAAATCGATGTTGGCAATTCTGCCCGGCGAGGCGGAAACCGCGGACGATTCCACCCGGCGCATCTGGGCGGTCTTCGATGAGCATTTCGCCGACGAGTATTCCGATGTGAAGGTTCTTGCGGTTGGTACGGTGGCCGGCAGCCTGCTCGTTTCCACGCGGGATGTGTCGACCATGGATGGATTGAAAGGCGCCAAGCTGGTTCCATTTGCCGCCATGACCACGCCGATCGTCGAGGCATTGGGGGCCGTGCCGGTGCAGATGCCCGTTACCGAAATGTACACTGGTCTCAGCACCGGCACGATCGATTCGACGACGGCCTCCTACAACAACCTCACGCCACCCTGGAATTTCTGGGATGTGGCCAGCCATGTGGTTGAAAATGTGCCGGTCAGCTTTGCCGTTACCTTCGCGGTGATGAACAAGGAGCGGTATGAAAGCCTCTCGGACGAGCATCGCGCCATTATCGATGAACTGGCCGGGTTGCCGATGTCGCTCAAGCTTGCCGAGTCGTTTGACGGCGCCGATGAGCGGTCCAAGAAGATGATCGCCGAAGCGAACAAGGGTTACGAGTGGATCGTGGTGTCCGACGAGGAGCGCGCCAAGATGGACGCTGCCGTCTCGCAGGGCCTCGAAAAGGTGTTCGCGGATTACGAAAGCCGCGGCATCGACAATGCCCGGGCAATCTACGAAGCCCTCAATCGCTGACCTACCGCCCGACAGGGCGCGTCCCGGACGACAGCCGAGGGGTTTGTTCCCGGCGTCGGTCCGGGGTGCGGCAATCCTAGAATTTGAAATTCAGAGGTGACGGAGAACTTCCCATGGTCGTCATTGTCCCAACCAACAAATCCGTGGAGTCTCTCGAGGGTCTTCACCTTTACCACGGAGACATCTCGAACTGTTCGATGCGGGTTCGCATGACGCTGATCGAGAAGGGTCTGCCCTGGACCAGCCACCATCTGGACCTCAAGAAAAAGGAAAACATCTCGGACGATTACTTCGGGATCAATCCCAATGGACTGGTGCCGACCCTGGTCGACAATGGCGTCGTGCACATCGAATCCAACGACATTATCGATTATCTCGACGAATCCTATCCGGAACCCTCGTTGCGACCCGAGGGTCGGGAAGACGAGATGCTCGAATGGCTGCGCCTTGCCGCGTCGATCCACGTGCCGGCGGTCAAGCCCTATGTCTATGCGACCAAGATGCAGGAGAAGGTGAAGAAGACGGCGGAGGAGCAGCAGAAATACGATGCGCTCCAGACAAACGAGGAACTGAAGAAGTTCCACGCAAAGCACGCCGGCAGCAGCGCCTTCGGCGACGAGGATGTCGCCCGGGCAAACGAGATCCTGGCCGAGTGCTTCACCAAGCTTGAGAGCACGCTCGAAGACCGCGAGTGGATCATCGGCGACCAGTTCACGCTCGCCGATATTTCCTGGATTCCGCTCTATTTCGTGCTCGATGGCTGCGGCTATCCGTTCGAGTCCTATCCGAACGTCTCCCGCTGGGCGGCTGCTTTTCAAGACAAGGAAAGCTACCGGGACGGCGTTCTCAAATGGTGCCCGGACTTCTCCAAGGTCTGACCTGCCGGGTGTCGGGAAGTCAACAGATGTCACAGCAACAAGACAGCGAAATGTCGCCGGATCGGTTGCCACTCGTCCTTCGCTGGTTGGACGTCGTGCTGACTTGGATCTCCCTGATCTTCGGTGGCGCGGCTCTGGTGTTCATGACCGGATTTTCGGTCTGGAACGTGCTGGTCATGCGCAAGGCTCTGAATGCTCCCATCGTCGGTGCCGAGGATTTGCTGATCCTGTCGCTCGTCGTGATCGTTGCCCTGTCCATACCACTCGGGGCGCGAACCGGGGCGCATATCGAAATCGAAGTGCTGGAATCGCGCATGTCGGCGCAGTTCGCCAAGTGGTCGATGATTTTCGTCAAATTGCTCGGCGTGATGCTTCTCGCAGTCATGGCATGGCGGCTCTGGCATGCCGGTCAGAGCGCGGTGAAGTTCGGCGAAACGACGCAGCAATTGCTGATTTCCTACGAGCCCTTCTACTATCTGCTCGCAGCGTCCGTCGCGATCTATGCCGTGGTGCTGGTGCTTGATATCTGGCAATTGCTGCGCACGGACAAAGTCGTGCCGCTCAAGATTGGCGGTGAGCAGCTATGATCAGCATGACTCTGCTCGGCCTTTTGGGGTTGTTGACGCTGTTTGTCCTGCTCGCCCTGCGCATGCCGGTTGCTCTGTCGATGCTCGGCGTCGGCTTCGTCGGAACCGTCATCGCCAACGCCAACAAGTTCATCAGCGTCGGAATGGCGTCGGATCAGGCCTGGGCCCGCGGCTGGAAGGTCGCCTATTCGAACCTGGCTGGTGAGACGTTCGAAGCCGCATCGAATTTCAATCTGCTCGTGATCCCGATGTTCGTGCTGATGGGCAACCTTGCCGGCGTTTCGGGTATGTCGAACGATCTCTTCAACGCCGCCTATCGCTGGATGGGGCATCTGCGCGGCGGCCTGGCCTCGGCCACCATTGCCGCCTGCGCCGGTTTTGCAGCCCTTTCGGGATCGTCACTGGCGTCTGCCGTTACCATGGGCCGCGTGGCGCTGCCGGAAATGAAGAAGTACAAATATGCCGACAGCCTGGCCACCGGATCCGTGGCTGCCGGCGGTACATTGGGCTTCCTGATTCCGCCCTCCGGCGGCATGATCATCTATGCGGTGCTGACCGAGCAGTCGATCGGACGACTGTTCATGGCCGGGGTTTTCCCGGGCATCATCCTGACCCTGTTGTTCATCGGAGCGATCTACCTCGTCGTTGCCCGCAACCCGGAAGCCGGACCGCGCGGCGATCGATCCGGCCGCGACGAACGCATGGAAGCGCTGAAGCGCGCGTCGCCGATCCTTGGCGTCGTGCTCGTCACGATCGGCGGGATGTACACGGGCTTTTTCACGCCAGTCGAGGCCTCCTCCGTTGGTGCATTCTTTACCTTCGTTGTTGCTGCCTGGCGCCGGTCGCTGTCGCTGCAGGCGATCCGATCGGTGATCCTGCAGACGATGAATGCCACGGCCACGGTGTTCCTGATCATTATCGGAGCGTTCGTCTTCATCCCGTTCATGTCGCTGACGGAAGTGCCGGCGCAACTGGTGACGATCCTGACATCCCTTCCGATCGGCGAGACCGGCGTGCTGCTGGTGATCATCCTGGCCTATATTTTTCTGGGCATGTTCCTGGAATCGATGGCGATGCTGGTTCTGACCATCCCGGTCGTAATCCCCATCGCCATTGGCCTTGACTGGAACCTGATCTGGTTCGGCATCATCGTGGTGATCGTGCTGGAGATGGGCATGATCAGCCCGCCGGTCGGCATCAATGTCTTTATCGTCAAGTCCATCGCACCAGAGGTGCCGATGGGTCGCATCTTCCGCGGCATCTGGCCCTTCTGGTTCGCCATGGCCGGGATGATCGCCCTTCTCATCCTTTTCCCGCAAATCGCGCTTTTCCTGCCGCAATCGATTGTCGGCGGATAGCTGTAACAGGAGTCGTCCCATGGATACGAAGACCGATATCAAAGCGCTTCAACACTTCATCGGCGGGGCGTGGGTCGATGCCGAAAGCGGCGAGACATTCGACGTGCTGAACCCTCTCGACGACAGCCTGTACGCAGTCGCGCCCAGAGGATCGGGCGACGACATGCGCAAAGCCGTTGCTGCTGCCAAGGCTACGTTTCGCGAATACCGGGACACTCTGCCGAAGGATCGCGAGCGCTGGCTGATGCGGGTCGCCGAGATCATGGAGGAACGCAAGTCCGAGCTGATCGATTGCCTGATCGATGAAATTGGCTCGCCGGTCCAGAAAGCGATGTTCGAGTTCGAAAAGGGCCTGACCATGGTCCGCGCGGCAGCCGGCATGTGTCGCTACATGCGCGGCGAGACCATTCCGTCGGATGCCCCGGGCAAGTTCTCGATGTCGATCCGCGAGCCGCTGGGCGTCGTGGCGGTGATTACCCCGTTCAACGTGCCTCTGATCAAGACCACCCGCCTGGTCGCAAACGCGCTTGCAGTCGGCAATACCGTAGTGCACCTGCCTTCTGAAATGGCGCCGCATCTCTCCCTTATCTTTGCTGAAATCATCGACGCCGCCGGGTTCCCGGCCGGGTCCTACAACGTCGTCACCGGCCATGGGGCCGAAATCGGCGACGACCTGACGGGTGACAAGGACGTGGATTTCGTGACCTTTACCGGTTCATCCGTCGTCGGCCAGCACATCAATGAGATCTGCGCCCGGAACAAGACACCCAACACGCTGGAACTGGGCGGCAAGAGCCCGACGGTCATTCTGGCGGATGCCGATCTCGACGAGGTCGTGCCGTTGGCAGCCCGGTCGATCTTCATGTTTGCCGGCCAGGCCTGCATCGGGTCGAGCCGGTTCTATGTCGAGCGGCCGATCTACGACGAGTTCGTCAAGCGCTTCGCCAGGATCGCGTCGAAGGTCGGCATGGGCGACCTGCGCGACCCCGGCACGGTCATTGCGCCGATCATTTCCGACCGGCAGCGTGGCCGCGTGCGTGACCATATCGCCGATGCCGTCGCCAAAGGTGCGACTGTGGTCACGGGTGGCGAATGGGAAGGCAATCGCTGCCAGCCGACACTGCTGACCGGTGTCACCGAGGAAATGACCGTCTGCAGGACGGAAACCTTTGGGCCGGTCACCTCGATCTATCCGATCGACAGCTATGAAGAAGGACTGGAGAAGGCCAACGACACCGAATACGGCCTGTCGTCGGCGATCTTCACGAAGAATATCGACCGGGCTTTTCATTTCGCCAGGAACATCGGTGCCGGCATGTGCCACATCAACGGTCCGACCATCCACGACGAGGCCCATGTGCCGTTCGGCGGCAACGGTGAAAGCGGCGTCGGCCGGGAGGGAACCGATGCCGACATGGAGGCGATGACAGAGTTGAAATGGGTCACTGTGCAGCTATGACCTTTACGCTTTATCATCACGGGTCTTCGGTCTGTGCCGCCAAGGTGCGGTTTGCCATGGACGAGAAGGGGCTCGCCTGGGATGGTGTCTATATCGACATCCTGAAGGGCGAGCAGTTTGCCCCGGACTATCTCAAACTCAATCCCAAGGGCGTGGTTCCGACGTTGATTCACGATGATCTGGTGATTCCCGACAGCACGGTCATCATCGAATATCTCGATCAGATCGAACCCGAAACCAGCGTGCATCCGACCGATCCCTGGGAACACGCCCAGGCCCGCTACTGGACCAAGGCGGTGGACGAGGATCTGCACCCGGCCTGCGGCGCCGTAACCTTCGTCTGCTCGCACCGGCATACGGTTCTCAAGAATCTCGGGACGGAAGGCGTGAAGGAATTTCTCGCCTCGACGCCGCCGATTTCCGTCACGTCGAACTGGAAGAGCCAGAAGGATGCCTTCACCCGCTACGGGTTCGAGGCTCCGGGCGCGGAAGAAAAGGTCAGGCTCTACGACACCTATCTTCACAAGATGGAGGATGCTTTGGCCGACGGCAGCGACTGGCTTGTCGGCAACCGGTTCTCCATCGCCGATATCGCCATGACCCCTTACGTCAATCGTCTCGCCATGATGTCCATGCGCGGCCTGTGGGAAGGCGGGCGTCTGCCGAATGTCGAACAATGGTTTGCCCGCATCGAGGCGCGGCCGAACTTCAAAAAGTGCCTGATCGATTGGGTGCCTGAAGACCTGACCAACGATTTGCGCGAAAACGGTGCCAAAAGCTGGCCCGAAGTCGCTAGAATTCTCGAAATAGACATCTGAAGGAATGGAGGATCCCATGGGTCGCCTGAATGGAAAAACCGCAGTCATTTCCGGAGCCGCGCAAGGCATTGGAGCGCTCATGGCCAAGGCGATGGCCGACGAGGGTGCCAGGGTGCTCGTGACGGATGTGCAGGACACCGCCAGCGCCGTGAAAGCAATCACCGATGCGGGTGGTACGGCGCAGGGTATGAAAGTGGACGTGACGTCGAACGAGGATCTTGCAGCCATGGTCGAAACCGCCAAGTCGGAACTGGGCGGGCTCGACATCATGGTCAACAACGCGTCGATCTTCGCGACGATCAAGCCGAAGCCGTTTTTTGAAATCGACGACGATGAATTCGACACGATCATGCGGGTGAACGCCCGGAGCGTTCACCAGGTGATGCGGGCGATCGTTCCGAGCATGATCCAGGCGGGCGGTGGCAAGGTGATCAACATTGCGTCCGGAACGTTCTATTACGGGCCGCCCGGGCTGTCCCACTATACCGCCTCGAAGGGCGCGGTGATCGCGCTCACCCGCTGCCACGCACGCGAACTGGGCGACAAGAACATTCAGGTCAATGCCATTGCACCCGGGCTGACGGAAAGCGAGGGCGTGAAAGCCAATGACGGCTTCGACATGGCCCGAGCGCCGACCATCGCCACCCGTTCCATCAAACGCGAAATGCTGCCTGAAGATCTTTTGGGCACTCTGATCTATCTTGCTTCACAGGACAGCAACTTTGTGACCGGGCAGACGCTGAATGTGGACGGCGGCAAGGTCAACGTTTAAATCAAGAGCCGTTTCGTGGTCGGCCGGGGATAGCTCGAGCTGCGAATAGAAGCCAGAGAATGGGTGACTGAAAGACATGGCCAAACTTGGCGATAACATCATTGGCACCAGTGGATTGCCGCCTTTCTTCAAGCTGACGAATGCGGATGATGTGACCATCGACGCACCCGAAAACCGCAAGGGTGATGCACTGCGCACCTGGGTACGGTCGCTCTCGGGTTTTCAGAAAGAAGCGTTGGTTCGATCGGCGAAAACCGGTGAAACCTGGCGGCTGGTCTCGGATGAGGGTCCGTATCTGAACGGCCACGACGCCGCACCCTGCCCACTTGCTTTTTTGAGCACCGGCATGGTGGCGAGCTTCATGAACGAAATTCTCGCCCTTGCTGACCTGCAGGGTATCGAGATCCGCAAGCTGAAGCTCATTCAGGACAATTACTACACGATGAAGGGTTCGATGCCGAAGCGCACCATGGTCGGTGGGGCGGAGAACATCGAGCTGCAGGTCGAAATCGATTGCGACCTCGACGACAAGGCCCTGAACGAGTTCCTGATCAACGCAACGTTCGCATCGCCGCTCAACGGACTGATGCGCGGGCAGCTGGAAAGCCTGTTCAAACTGGGCAAGAACGGCATCGAGCTACCGACAGCCAAGGTGGCCGAACTCGACACGCCGCTGTTTCCCGATCCGGGCAATCATTTTGCCAAGGCCCAGCCGGCGGGCGATCCTGGTGTCATGGATCCGGTCGGGCCGACACCCAAGAAAGACGTGGTGAAGGGCACAACGGCGGGCGGATCATCCCTTTCCGACGAACAGGACCGGCGCCTTAATATCGGCGCCGTGGCGGTGTTGCGCGAAGACGGCATCAAGGACATCCAGCAGATGCAGTATTCGCCCTATGGAACGTCCTTCCGCTTCCTCAGCTCGGAGGATGGTCGCGCGCCCGATGCCAATACCCTGATCAGCGCCGGCATAGGCTTCTGCTTCATGACCCAGTTCGGACGTTTCGTGTCGATGCTGAAACTGGACCTGCCGGATTACCGCATTGTGCAGGACACCCATTTCAGCCTCGGCGGCGCCTCCGGCGGGACCGGTAAGGCCGGCGAAGCCGACCCGATCGAAACCCATGTCTATCTGGAGACCGGCGAATCCGACGAAACCGCGCAGGAGATGCTGGATATCTCGGAGCAGACCTGTTTCCTGCACGCGTTCTGCCGCACCGATCTCAAGACGAAGCTGAAGGTCGTGCGCGTCTGAGCGCAAAGACTTGCCAGATCAGGTCAGTTCCTTGAGCCCGCCCGGTGTCTCGATTTGTGCCCGATAGCGGAGTTCAGACCCTTTGACGACGGCCGGCGGCCGGTCGATCGCCAGCTCCCGGTAGAGGTCTTTGATTGTATCTGGGTCCGGATGTTCGAGCGTCAGCGAGAGAAGACGAGCGTCCAGATCGGGAATGTCCGCCATCGACGTTGGGTCGCCGCGGTGGTCGATCAACGAGGGCGCCGCGCCGTCAAGCGGAAGCGAACCATCCTGCGGAATGGAAAAGGCGAAGGCCGGATCGGCCGGCGGAAGCGGAATCTCGTCTCCGAATATGTCGTGACTGCCCGATAGGCCCGCACCGAGGGATTCGGTGCTCGCCACCCACCCCCGCAGACGCCGTCCATTGTCCCAGTCGGACCTGATGGTTGCCCGGTTGTCCAGCCCGAACCAGCGGGCGCGCCCCGGGGAGATGCCGTCCGGGTCGAGCGCGACGATTTCGAGATAGACCCGGCCTCCGAGTTGAAGCCGATGATTATGGGTTCCCATGTAGTCGTGCCGGGTGCCGAACGGGACGTCGAGGTCGAGGCAGTTCCGAACGTGCGACACGCCTTCGGCCAGGGTCGGAGCAATGACGGTGATATGATCGAGCTTGAGCATTTGGGAATTCCCGCTGATTGACGGTGGAATGATTGCCGACCTAGCGACTGCTCATGCCATAGCCGAGAAACATGCCCATTGCTTTCGGGTCTTTGATGCGAAACTTGAGCGGCAGGCCGGCACTTTCGATCATGGTAACCTGCTGCTCGAATTGCTCGTTGGTGATGAACAGCGGTCTTTTGAAATGCCAGTTGCGGTCCAACCAGGGGACAAGCGCATTGAGCAGCCGACGGTCGAGCCCGTCAGCAAGCTCGGATTTTCTGATCCAGAAATAGACGGCGGCGGAAAAGTCCTGCCAACGACTGCCGTCGGTGCCGGAGATCTCGGCCCTTGAGAGCATCGATGCGTCGAGCGGAAACAGGTAGACGCAACCCAGGCACCGGCTTTCTTCCGGGTTCATGACCGTGAAGGCGAAGGATTCATGATCCGCGTGGCGCTGTTCCAGTTTTCGCAGATCCTCGCGATTGGCTTCCAGCGCGAAATCATCCTCGGGCCAGCTCGACTGTTCCCAGGTGCGCAGGAACTCCCGGCTTTCCATGACGGCATCGTAGTCGAGTTCGGCGTCGGTCGCCCGGATCGGGCGAATCCTAAACTCTTCGGTTTGCATGCCCTCGGGGACATCGAGTTGTGTGTCATTGAACGGCATTGATCCATACCTGCGTGTCGGGGCCGGTTGAGCCCCAGATACGCTATTTGCTTCGGATGACCAATCGAATCCGGTCTACCGGAAGCCTTCCTCGCCGTCGGCGTGCAGTTTGGGACCCCGTTGTTCCAGCGGTTCCAATGCGGATTGCAGATCCGTATTCGGCGCAGCGTGCACGTCCTTCAATCGTTCGGCGGGATTGTGGGCCCAACGCACGGCATTTGCCAGGACGCGCTGGACATTCGGATCCTTGAAGGTCGGGTAGGTCTCATGTCCCGGCCGGAAATAGAAGATGTTGCCGGCGCCGCGACGATAGGTCAGGCCTGATCGGAAAACCTCTCCACCCTGAAACCAGCTGACAAACACGGTCTCCAGCGGTTCGGGAACGGCGAACGGCTCGCCGTACATTTCCTCATGTTCCAGCTCGAAATGGCTGGGAAGGCCTCTGGCGATCGGGTGCTGACGGGACGTCACCCAGATCCGCTCGCGCTCGCCGGCTTCCCGCCAGGTAAGATTGCAGGGCGTTCCCATGAGCTTCTTGAAAATCTTGGAAAAATGCGCCGAGTGAAGCGCGATCAGACCCATGCCGCCCCAGACGGCATCGGCAACGCGATCGACGACCTCGTCGGCGACGTCGCCATGGGCGGCGTGTCCCCACCAGATCAGCACATCGGTGGCGTCGATCCTCTCTTGCGTCAGGCCGTGGTCCGGCTCCTGCAGCGTGGCCGTCGACGTCTCGATGCCGTCCTGCCCCGCAAGGCTTTCGGCAATGCAGGCATGCATGCCGTCCGGATAGATGCCGGCAACGGTTTGATTGCTTTGTTCGTGGACGTTTTCGCCCCAGACCAGTGTGCGGATCACCTGTGATTTTCCCTGTATTCTGGATGTGACGGACGGGCTTGATGGTTTTTGGTCGGGCGGCGCCGTGCTGCCTCGGGCAATCAGGCTGGGGGCAATGATGGTCGGTTCCCGCGCCCCGGGATCGTCTTCGAGCAGGGCGATCAGCTTGTCGCAGGCAAGGCGCCCCCATTGCCGCTTCGGCAGATGCACGGTGGTCAGGCCCGGATTGAACACGGCGGCATAGGGCATGTCGTCATAGCCGACGACGGACATGTCTTCCGGCACCCGGATGCCAAGATTGGCAAGGCCGTGCAGGAGACCGATGGCGGTTTCGTCATTGTGGACGAAGACCGCGGTGGGTCTGTCATCGCGCTCGGCGATCAGGCGCGCGGTCTCAAGGCCGAACTCGGTCGAGAGCTGGCCCTGGTAGTTTTCGGAGTCGCGGATTGGCAATCCCGCAGCCTTGAGGGCCTGGCAAAATCCGAAATACCGCCTTTCGAAGCCGTTGACCTGAAGCGGCCCGCAGACCTGGATGATGTTGCGGTGTCCGAGGCTGATCAGGTGCTCGCCGACCAGGCGCCCACCCAAGGCGTCGTCGATGCGCACGACCGGAATGTCGATATCCTTGTGACCGGCGCAGGAGACGATCGGAGGGCCATCATAGTCCTGGCTATCGGCGGGCCACAGATCCTGGGGAAAGCCGTAGGTGTTCAGGATCAAACCACCGGCCTGGTTCATCAGCAGCATGTCGGAATAGACACGCTCGTTTTCGGCGTCATCGGACGTGTCACCGATCAGCAGCACATAGCCCCGGGACCGCGCCTCCTCTTCGATGCCCTTGAAGAACTCCGAGAAAAACGCGTTGGTGATCTCGGAAACGAGGACCAGCAACGTCCGGCTGCGACCGCGCCGCAGATCCGAGGCAGCCTGATTGGCCCGGTATCCGGTTCGCTTGACGATGTCGAAGATGCGTTTTCGGGTCGAGGCCTTGACGTCGGAGGCGTCCGACAAAGCCCTGGAGACCGTGGCGATCGATACGCCGGCTTCGCGGGCTACGTCTTTGACCGTGGGCCGTTTGTTCTTCATGTCCGTGCTATCCCATCATGCGGATATCGGATGTCCCTCCGCATTGAACCTGTGAATGTACTCAGTATCCGGCCGAATGCGGACGGTGTCGCCGATCTGGTGGTCGTGCTGACCGTCCAGACTGACCGTCAGCACGCCTGCATCGGGAACCCGCACGTAGAGGATCGTATCATGACCGAGACGTTCCACCAGAGTGACGGTTCCTTCCCAGGCGTCGTCCGCGCCGTTCATCGAAAAGTGCTCCGGGCGAATGCCCATCGTTGTCGCGCCGACGGCGTCCGCATAGCGGCCTTTGACGAAGTTCATCTTCGGAGACCCGATGAAGCCGGCAACGAATTCGCTCGCCGGCTTGTTGTAGAGGTCCATCGGACTTCCTTCCTGCTCGATGTAGCCCTTGTTCAGCACGACAATGCGATCCGCCATGGTCATGGCTTCAACCTGGTCGTGGGTCACATAAATCATTGTCGTTTGCATGCGCTGGTGCAGTTCGCTGATTTCGACGCGTGTCTCGGAGCGAAGGGCAGCATCGAGGTTTGAGAGCGGTTCGTCGAGCAAAAAGACCTGTGGATTTCGGACGATCGCGCGGCCGATGGCGACACGCTGTCTTTGGCCGCCGGATAGCTGGCCGGGCTTTCGATCCAGGTAAGGTTCGAGCTTGAGCGATTCTGCCGCTGCCTGCACCTTGCGCCGAATCTCGTCCTTCGATTTGCGTTCCAGCGTCAGGGAAAACCCCATATTCTGCGCAACGGTCATCTGCGGGTAGAGCGCATAGGACTGAAAGACCATCGCGATGTTGCGTTTCTTTGGCGACAGGTCATTCGACATCTGGCCACCGATCAGCAATTCGCCGCCGGTGATCTCCTCCAGGCCGGCGATCATGCGCAGCAGCGTCGATTTTCCGCAGCCCGAGGGGCCGACAAAGACGACGAACTCGCCCTCCTTGATCGACAGGTTGATGTTGTGAAGGACTTCGACATCACCGTAAGTCTTCGAAATATTGATCAGTTCCAATTCGGCCATGGTGTCCTCCTTTATCCTGCTGCCAGCGGCGCACGGACAATGCTGTGTACCGTGTCCGGCGAGGCCGCCTGCAATCGGCGTGACGGATTGCCGTCGAGAATTGCCTTGATGTCATGAACGATCATGTCCCCGATCGGTTGCCGTCCGGCATCGACAGCGGCCGCCCGATGTGGTGACCAGATGACGTTGTCCGCCTGACGCAGCGGGTCCCTCCGGGGCACCGGCTCCTGCGGGAAAACGTCGCTGGCCAACCGTATGCGCCCTTCCTGGGCCGCCTCGATCAGGGCTTCGAAATCGACCAGATGCGCGCGGCTCACCACCACGACCAGTGTTCCCCGTTGCATCCTCCCGATGAGTTTTCGGGATACCAGCCGATAGTTTTCTTCCGTGGGCGATGCGGCGATGACAAGACAGCGGCTTGACGACACCAGGTCCTCCAGCTCGCACAGGCGAATGCCCTCGGGCTGCTTGCCGGAAGCCTTCAGCCAGGGGTCGAAGGCCTGGATTTTGGGCTGAAACGGCTGCAGCAGTCTGCTGCATTCCCGGGCGATTTCGCCAAAACCGACGAAACCGATCGACTGCCCGTAGAGCGTGAAATCAGTTCCGATATTGTCGCCGAACCAGCGCTCGGAGCCTTGCCGAAACCGCTCGTGTTCGTCGACGATGCCGCGGGCACCGGCGAGGATCAATCCGAGCGTCATTTCAGCAACGGCGTATCGAAAACCGGGTGAGCAGGACAGGACCTCGATGCCCGATGAGAAACAGGCATCAAAGTCCAGGCCCTTCTGGAACGTGCCGGACACCTCGATCACGGCACGCAAACGGGGCGCCTGCTCGAGCTCGTTGCGGTCGAGTGTCGGGTGGGCGGCAACCACGAATTGCGCTTCGGGCAAGGATTTGATGAACTCGTGTCGGTCCATTGGCCAGTTGGTGCCGCCCTGCACGTCGACCAGCGACTGCAATTCGGCATAAGCCTCGGGGCTGAAAAGTTCCTCAACCTGGCGGAAATGCTGGTCGAGAACCAGACGTGGCTTGGTGACCATCTAAGCCTCCTATTTCACCGCGCCCTGCGTCATCCCGCGCACGAAGTGGCGCTGGAAGAACAGGAACAGGAGGACCACCGGAATGGCCATGATGACCGTTCCGCTCGACAATCCGGTGACGTCTCTGGTCATCGTGCCCTGGAAATTCAGCAATCCGACAGAGAGGGTCCGCATCTCGTCGCGGGTGAGGAGCAGCAGCCTCAAAAGCAGATCGTTCCAGCTCCAGAGGAACTCAAGAAGTGCGGTGGTGACGATCACCGGCGTGGCGATCGGCATCACGACCCGTCTGTAAATCTGGAACTCGGTCGCGCCGTCGATCCGCGCGGCCTCGTGCAATGCCTTCGGGATGCCGACGAAATAGGACGAGAACATGAAGACGAAGACCGAAACGGCCAAGGCCAGGTCAGCGAGAATGACGCCGAGATGGGTGTTGACCAGGCCGAAGGCCCGGATCGTCTGGAACAGGGGCAGGATGATCGCCGTCACCGGGATCATCAGCCCGATCAGAAACAGGATCTGAACCGCCAGCTTGCCGCGGAAATCGATGAACACCATGGCGTAGGCCGCAAAGGAGGCGATGAAGATCATGACGACCGCGTCGATGACCGAGATGAGCAGCGTGTTGAAGAAGTAGCGGCTGAAGCCGCCTTCGAACCACACGCGGACATAGTGCTCATAGGTCAGCTGGATCGGCGGATACCAGGCGGGATTGGCGAGTTCCGTCGTCGGCTTCAACGACGTGAACACGGTCAGGATCAAGGGCGCCGCCATGATGATGGCAATGACACCGAGAACCAGCAGAAGCAGGTAGCGACCGATCATCTTAGCGGTCCTCTCTGTTCTGGATCTGCATGTAGATCAGCGTGGCCAGGCTGACGATCACGAGCAACGCCACCCCGATCGCGGCGCCATAGCCGTATTGGTTTTCCAGTGCGCCGCGCTTGTACATGTAGGTCGACAGGATTTCACTGAACCGGATCGGGCCGCCCTGGGTGGTCGCCCAGACGATGTCGAACACCTTGAAGGACTGGGTCAGGGTCAGGATAAACACAACCGCCGTGACGGGCCGAAGTGCGGGCAGGGTGACATAGCGGAAAGACTGAAAGGGATTGGCGCCGTCCACCTTGGCAGCTTCATACAGATCCTCGTCCACGGCCTGCAGACCGGCCAGAAAGATGATGACGCTGAGACCGATCGTCGACCAGGAATGGGCGACCGCGAGCGCGTAAAGCACCGCGTCGGGGCTTCCAAGCCAGGGCGTCCTGAGCGCCCCCAGCCCGATCTGCTCAAGGATCTGGTTGATCACACCGGTGGGCTGGTACATCCACCGCCAGATGGTGGCGACCGCCATCGGGGAAATCACGACGGGCAGCACGATTGCCGTCTGGATGATCAGGCGAGCTTTCCACAGGCGCGCCAGCATGGCGGCGATGACAAGCCCCAGTCCGACATTGAGGACGATGATGACGGCGGACCAGACGAAGGTGTTGCGGAAGGCTTCCCAGAAGATCTTGTCGGAAAACAGCCGCTGATAGTTTTCGAAGCCGACGAAGTTGCGTTCGGGTGCGATGCCGTCCCAGTCGGTGAAGGAATATTCAACCACCGAAATTGTCGGGTAGATGGCAAAGACACAGTAGATCAGCAGGGCCGGCGTCAGGAAGATGACCGGGTTCAGTCGCTGTGCCAGCCGTGAATCGGGGTCGAGTGCCACAACCGGGTTCCTCTCGCTAGAAAGTCTGACCCGAAGCCTTGACGCCTCGGGTCATTGACAATGTGCGGGTGGCTATCGGGCCGCGATGCCGCCGGGGAGCATGATCTCGCCGGCATCCTTGGCCTTTGCCCAGGCTTCCTGCATGGCGCCGGTAAACTCTTCCGGCGTCATCACGTTGAGGAGCAGGGCCTGCAAGCCGTCATAGGAAACGGTCGTCAGGCTGCCCGGCGTGATCGTGTCCAGGAAAGCGGGTACGGTGCCGTTGGTGGCGTGATCATCGGAGGCTTTCCAGATGTCGACGGACAGTTGCGGCATATCTGCGCCTGCAAGCGCTTCCTCAAGCGGGCCGACCGGAATCGTTCCGGCATTGAGCAATGCCACGCGGCCGTCCTTGTTCATGAACATGAAATTGATGAAATCAATGCCGATGTCCTGGTGCGGCGAGTTGGCCCGGATGTACCAGCCGCTGCCGATGGAATTGGTCGGATGGATCTTCTGCCCGTCTTCGAACGGCGGTACGGGAAACACGCTGAAGTCACCGATACGGTCTCCGGCCGCGTCGATGCCGCCGCCGATCACCCAGGGTCCGGTGAAGGTCATCGGGACCTCACCCGCCCAAAAGCGATCCATGAGTTCGCCATATCCGATGGCCACGGGCGATGCGCCGAACCAGCCGGCATTGCCCATTTCCTGCAGCCGGGCGGATGCCTTGACGAAGGCTTCGTCGGTCCAGGCACCGTCACCGAACAGGACCTTTTCGATGCCGTCCGGTCCGGCATAGCGCCCGAACATCATCGACTGCCAGTGGGAAATCGGCCATTTGTCGGCGGCGCCCAGGCCGATGGGCGTGTCGTAGCCCGCGTCCATCAGAGTCTTCACGGCCGCTTCCATTTCCGCCCAGGTGGTCGGAACGCTGATCCCGTGCTCGTCGAAGATCGCCTTGTTGTAGAACATGCCCGTGGTTTCGACTTCATTGCCGAAGGACCACAGTTTTCCGTCGCTGGAGGTTTGCACGATGATTCCCTCAGGAATCATGTCACTCCAACCGTTGTCGTAGTAGGCGTCGGTCAGGTCGGCGACGAGGCCTCCGGCAATCAGCGCAGCCGGCTGGCCGGGGCCGGTTCCGAAGGTGAAGATATCGGGGCCCTCGCCAGCCGAGAGGGCCGGGATCAGGGCTGGATTGAAGATGTCGGACGTGTTGGTGACGACCGAGATGTTAACGTCCGGATGCTCAGCGTTATAAGCGTTGGCCAGCTCTTCATAGATCGTCGTCTGACCGGGCTCGCCACCCACCCAGACCACCACATCGGTTTGCGCGATCGCAGCGCTGGCGGTTCCCAAGGACAGTGCCAGCGTCACGCCCAAAAGCACATTGTGCCTCATAATTTCCTCCCAAATGAGTTAGGCGAATGATGCTACCGTAAACGATTACGGAAAAAATGTAAACGTTTCCGATTTTGGCAGATGAAGACGCTGCTTCTGAGTTGGGTTCTCTGACGGGAGCGGTCCAGGGAACCCTGTTGTGCGAACGGCTGTATTGCGCTGGAATGTCAAAAACCACCAACAGAGTGCGGGGTCAGAAATGCCGATTGTGGAATTGCATCTATTGCAGGGGTATGGAGCAGACGAAAAGCTGCGCCTTCATGAGGCGCTGACCGATGCCGTGCGGCTTGTGGTGCCTGCCTCACCGGACGCCATTACCGTTCTGATTCACGAATTGAAACCGGCGGACTATTCCCGGGGCGGAAAGCACCGGGAGGGTGCCGCGGCCCTGCCCGATGCCGGAGAAATTGTTCGCGGCTTTCTTGCCGCAATGGAGGCTCGTGACATCGAGCGAGCGCAATCCATGCTCGATGACGGCTTCACGATGCGGTTTCCGGGAACCGGGCCCATGCGCAGCCTTGATGAGCTGATTTCCTGGGCCAAACCCCGCTACCGATTTGTCAAGAAATCCTATAAGGGCATCGACGTCATGCAGAGCCGGGGCTCGCAGACCCTGGTCTATTGTCGGGGGACCCTGTCTGGGGAATGGCCCGACGGCTCGGCGTTCGAGGGTATCCGGTTTATCGACCGGTTCGAGCTCGAAGGTGGCAAGATCATGCGCCAGGACGTGTGGAACGACATCGCCGAAGTAAGGACAAACTCTTAGGTCGGCAGATCAATTGCGATGCAGCCGGTATTAAAGCGCGTCGAGAAAGCTCTCGATTTCAGCGAGAGCTTTTGGCCAGGCCGGATCGTATTCCGGCATTGTGTTGTTGGCAGTATCCAGACCGACAAGACGTGCATTCCGGATGCCCGAAGCCAGTCTCCTTCCCTGGTCCACGCTGTGCATCCGGTCCTTGTTTGCATGCAAAACGAGCGCCGGGCAGGTGATGCTTGAAAGCAAGTCGCTGATATCGACGTTGGCGACAAGCTGCCCGATCTTCAGAAAGTCCTGATAATCCATCGCCAACTTCATGAACTCGGCGTATGTGCGCTGGTCATGAGGGCTCGCAGCAGGAGAGAATGACTGCGCCATAAGATCCCTGGCCGAAGGATAATCATCATTCCAACCCTCCAGGCTCATGTCCATCATCGCCTGTCCGAGGGCGGCGATGCCAGGCTGCTGCCTGGCGTTCAGCCCCTGGGTAAAGCCACCCAATAGAACAAGGCCGGAAACACGGTCGGGGTGACGTGCTGCAAAGGCTGCTGCAAGTGTTGCTCCAAACGAGATGCCGAAAACCGGTATGCGGTCGATTTCAGCCGAGTCGAGGACCGCCAAGATGTCTTCGACGAGTCGATCCAGTGAAATATCCTCGACGCCCCTTTCAGACAGCCCATTGTTGCGGCCATCAAATCGCACCAGGCTGTACCGTTCCGACAGCAGAGGTATCCAACCCGCGATGGTGTTCATCGTCCAGTCGTATTCCAGGTGCCTGAGCCAGTTGGGGGTTGCCAGCATTTGCCGACCGGTGCCGGTAGAGGTCCAGGCCAGGGTCGTTCCGTCGTCTGATGTGGCAAACCGGATGTCCTGGGATGTGGACTGGCGCACATTCTTCGAGTGCCTGCTGTCGCCGTCAAGATCGATCGAAAACGCGTCAACCGGGTTTGGAAGCCCTTTGAGACGCATCGAACTTTCGGGTCGCAAACTGACGGCAAGTGAAGTTCCGGCGACATCGACTGCGGTCTTACTCACCAGGCAAGCACCGGGGTGCGCAGACGATTGAAGCCGGGCGGCAACATTCACCGCTTCTCCGAAGAGGTCCTCACCATTGACGGTAACGTCACCAGCATGAATTCCGGCGCGCAGCGAAATGCTGTCACCGCGCATCTTCTGCAGAATGGCACTGGCGGCATTGATTGCGGATGTGGCGGTCTCGAATTCGGCCAGCGCCCCATCGCCCATCAATTTGAAGAGCCGTCCTTCATTCTCCTGGACCGATGGGCGGACCACGTCACCCAGGACGCGTTGCAACTCCCTCAGCGTCCGGTCGCTGTCCTCCGACATGCGCCGCGTGTAGTCGACAACATCCAGGCTTAGTATGGCGGCAATCTTTCGTTTCATCCGTCGTCGTCAATCCATGTCGGGCACCTGGTCCCCAACGCTCAACAGGACCATACGGTCGGGATGAAACCAGAACCAATGCACGCATGCAACGCGCGTCACCTCCGCAATTCCTGTCGCGGGTGAAAAACGGGATAGGGTCGCCTGCAAGTTTGTCGGATCGGGAAGGTGTTCTGAACGGGATATCGCTGAAAGATCAGGCCGCAACGGTCGCCGCGGCGATGGCAAGGCCTGACAGAGTGGCGGTCTTGGCTTCGATGATCCGTGTCCGGGCGCCCTCGGCCTCGAGTACGCGGGCATAGTGTCCCGTGAGCAGCGGCGAACCGATGAGGACAACGGGCCTTGATGACCAGAACACGCGGGCGACGCCGATTTCATGGCCGATGATCATGCCGGACAATCGCGCGCGTGCCGTATCCGGCCTGTAATCGGCGAGCAGTGAGGCGGCGCGCAATCCGAACAGGTCGAGTGCGACGTTTTCGGGTCGAGCCGCCGCGTTCCGGGCGGCCTGCAGAAAGGCAGCCGGGTCGTCGCCCTCTTCTGACACGCTATGGCGCAGGATCGATTGTTCCGACAGCAACGAGAACAGTTCGCCGGTCATGAAGGTATGGAACGCCGCAACCGTTCCTTCTTCTATCTCAGCCCATTTGGTGTGGGTCCCAGGCAGGCAGACGGTCCCGGAGAAGCGGGGTTCGGACGCGAGGAAGCCGGCGATCTGTGTTTCCTCGCCACGCATGACGTCGGGTGGCGCGGCTTGCGACAGTCCGGGCAGGATCAGAACGTCGATGCGTGGGTCCACCGTTTCGACGCGGGTGAATCCCGAGGCTTCCAGCAAGTCACAGGGAACCGGGCGGTAGCTTGCCTCTTTCCAGCCCTGGCGGGCGCCGACCATGCCGCACGCGTAGACCGGGATTGTGCAATTGTCCCGCAGCCACGGTTCGACGAGTGCCACCAGCGTGGTTTCGAACTCGTCCGGCCTCAGGCGTCCCATCCCGCTATCGGATTCGAGCTCGGCGATCGGAAATCCGATCTCGTCGATGGCGTAGGCCCGCAGCTTGGAGGTGCCCCAGTCGACCCCGATCCAACTGACTGAATGTACCGTCATGATTTGTCTCCGGCGGATCAGTCGATGGAGTAGCTGGCGATGAAGTCCCTGTCCGGTTCAACACCGATGCCTGGCCGATCAGGGATGGCAATGGTGCCGCCGTTGCGACGAACCTGATCCTGGATGTTCAGCGGTTCGGTCAGCAGGTCGTCGCGGAACCGGTTGCCGGTGGTGTCGAATTCAAGCAGCGGGTCGCTCTGGAAAAGGCCGCCTGGAAGCGGCGGAATGGCCGCCAGCAGTTGGATGTTGGCGGCAATGGCGATCGCCGATCCCCAGACATGGTTGACGACAGGAACGAAGCGGGCGTGCGCCAATGCCAGGACCTTTGTGTATTCCGAAATGCCGCCCAGGGCACAGACTTCCGGTTGGGCAATGTCGACACAACCGCCATCGAGCAGATCGCGCCAGCCCCAGCGGGTGAATTCGGCTTCTCCGCCGGCGATGCGGGTCTTGAGCTTGCTGCGCAGCAGGCGGTAGCCGTCGCGATCTTCCGGAGCCACCGGCTCCTCGAACCAGAAAGCACCGAGTTCATCGAGCGCGCAGCCGACATAGTAGGCGTCGTCCGCCGTGTAGCAGTGATTGGCGTCGGCCATGAAGGGAAAGTCGCCGCCGACGCCGTCGCGCACCGCCTGCACGAGACGAACATCGTCCCTTGCTCCGAGCCCGATTTTCATCTTGGCGGCTTTGAAGCCCGCTTCCCGGATGGCCGCAGCTTCGTCCCGGAAGCGGGTTATGTGCGCCGCGCCGTCCTCGCGCATCAACATCATTCCGTAGCCGTAGACCGGGATCCGGTCGCGGTGCTTGCCGCCGATCAGCTTGTGAAGCGGCAGGCCGGCGATCTTGCCGGTGAGGTCCCAAAGGGCAATATCAACGCCCGACAGCGCCTGGAGTGGCATCCCCTTTTGGCCATGGTCGCGCAGCAGGTTGTAGACCTTGTGCCAGATGACCTCGCGCTCGACAGGATCCATGCCGAGGATCATCGGCTGGATCACCCTTTCCACGATCGCCTTGTTGGCGACAGCGACATTGCCGGGACCGAAGCACTCGCCCCAGCCCGTCAGCCCCTCATCTGTCCTCACTTCGACCAGATGCGCGGTGCGACGGGCGTAATACTGTTGCGAATACCCCAATTCGTCGGGCAGGTCATAGGACAGGACATGGCTGATGACTTCGGTGATCTTCATGGGTTCAGGCCTCAGTCGCCGAGCGCGCGGGTTATGCGCTTGATTGAAAGGTAGTCGTGCAACGCGAGATAGGAGCAGTCGTGACCGATTCCCGACTGGCCGATGCCACCGTGAGGCAGGTCGATGTCGTATTTCACGCCGTTGATTTGAACTTCTCCGTATCGCATCGCGTGGGCGTAACGCTCGGCCCGTGCGATATCGCGGGTGAAGACATAGGCCGTCAGTCCGCCATCCTCGCAGTCATTGGCCTTGTCCGTCAGGCCTGTCTCATTGTCGAAGGTCAGCATGCTGACGACGGGGCCGAAGATCTCCTGGCGATAGATATCCATCTGCTCGGTCACCCCGCAGAGCACCGTCGGTGCGAGATATTGGCCGGAGGGAAGATGCTCGGGGCGGCTGCCTCCGGCCAGCAAGGTTGCACCGTTTGAGACGGCAGAATCGATCAGGCCCTTGACCCGGGTCCACGCCCGTGCGTCGATCATCGGGCCCATGCCGATCTCGGCATGCCTGTCCCATCCGACCTTGACCGCGTTGGCCCGCTCGACGACCTTCCGATGAAATTCGTCTGCGACGGACGCCTCGACGAAAACCCGGTTGGGTGTCACGCAGATCTGGCCGGAATTGTTGAACTTGACGGCGCAGATAATGTCGGCTGCGAGATCGAGATCAGCATCGGCAAACACCAAAGCAGGGGCGTTGCCGCCGAGTTCCATCGAGTACCGTTTAATGGTGGTTGCCCCGGTGCGCATGATGTGGCGGCCGGTTGCGGTGGACCCGATGAGGGTCAGCAGTGACGGAATCGGCGATGCCGACAGCGCATCGGCCACATCATAGCCGTCTGTGCACAGGATCTGGACGACGCCGTCCGGCAGGCCAATCTTCTTGCACAGTTCACCGACCGCATAGGCCGAAATCGGTGTCTCGACCGACGGGCGGATGATGATCGGGCAACCGGCGGCCATGGCCGGACCGATCTTGAAGGCGAGGTTGAGCAGCGGAAAGTTCCAGGCGATGAACGCGACGGCGACACCAAGCGGCTCGTGCACGAGCCGGTGCTGATGCGTCCCCGCTCGATCGGCGAGGATTTCGTCGTGAACCCGGGCGATCTCCTCCGAATAGAACTGGAGGGAGTTCTTCAGGCTGTCGAAATCCTCCTGGGTGGCGGCCCATGGCTTGCCCATTTCGTGATGGATGCAGTCGCGCAGATGGTCTTCCTGGGCGATCACCGCGTCGCGCAGGCGCAACATCCAGGCCTGGCGCTCGGAAATCGGAGTGGCGGCCCAGCCGGGAAAGGCATCGCGGGCTGCTTCGAGCGCGCGCTGGGCGTCGTCCATGCCGGCCGTGGCCACGCTGCCGATCACCTCGTCGGTCGCCGGGTTGATGACCTCGGCGCTTGCCTGCCCGTCGACAAGGTCGCCTGCCAGATACATCTTTTTCGAAAAGCTCATGGGGTTCCGTTCAATCGAAAAGGTTGGCGATGTTGGTCTTGATGCGGTCGCCGATATAGAGGGCGAGCGCCTGGATCGTCGACGTCGGGTTTACCGCGCCGGCGGTGACGAAAATGCTGCCGTCGACAATGAAAAGGTTGCGGACGTCATGGGAGCGACCCCAGCCGTTGACCACGGAGCGATCCGGGTCGTCGCCCATGCGGCAGGTGCCCATCTGGTGCCAGCCGGCGCGCCACCAGACCTTGTCGCTCCCCTTGCCGATGATCTTCCGGGCGCCGGCGGCCAGCAGTGCTTCCTCGGCACGGGCCTCGCCATGGGCAATCATCTTCCAGGTGTTATCGCTGACGCGGTACGTGATTTTCGGGGCCGGCACGCCATCACTGTCGGTGAGATCGGGATCGAGCGTGACGCTGTTTGATTCCTCCGGCAGATCTTCGGTCACCACCGTCAAGCCGGCGCAATAGGGATAGATATCGTCGAACTTCTCGCGATGCTCGCTGCCCCAGGGGATCGGGTCGTCGATTCCGTAGCCGCCAAGCGCGTAGGTCATCGGTGTCGTGTAGCGGCCGCTGTGCAGGCCGTAGCCGCGCACGAAATCGCGATTGGGATCGGACTCGTAGAATTCCTGGCTGAGGATCGAACAGGCCATCGGACCTTTGAACCCTTCCATCGGTTCGTCGAAGACGCCGGTGACGCCCGTCAGAGGATGGAACATCAGGTTTTTGCCGACCTGGCCGGAGCGGTTGGCCAGGCCGTCGGGAAACAGCTTTGATTTCGAGTTCAGAAGCAGGCGCGGTGTGCCGACGCCGTTGCAGGCGACGACGATCATTTCAGCCTTCTGCTCGTGCACCTGGCCGTCCGGACCGTGATAGAGCACACCGGTGGCGAAGCCGCTTTCTTCGTCGACCAGAATTTCGCGCACCCGACATTCGGTCCTCAGCTCCACGCCGGCATTCTCAAGCATCGGCCAATAGGTGAAGTTGGTGCCGCCCTTGGCGCCGGCGGCGCAGCCGAGGTCACAGGTACCGGCGTTGACGCATTTGGCGCGGCCGTCATAGTCCCGGCTGAGGATTGCCACGTCCGAGGGCCACCAGTGCCAGCCGAGTTCATTGAAGCCTCTGGCCAGGGTCTGGCCGAGCTTGCCGATCGGGATTGGCGGCAAGGGTGGTGTGTAGTCCGGATAGGCCGGATTGCCGCCAAGGCCGGATACACCGGTGATGCGATCGTTCATGTCGTAGAACGGAGCCAGGGTCGCGTAGTCGACCGGCCAGTCGTCGGCCACGCCGTCGAGGGATCGCGTGCGGAAGTCAGACGGATGCAGGCGCGGCCAGTGGCCGAGAAAGTTGATGGTCGATCCGCCGACACCGTTGAAATTGACCGGTGTAATGTCGGAGTCGGTGGAGTTGATCGGATAGTCCTGGGGTAGTTTCCGCACATTGGGGTCGCAACTGAACTCGCCGTAGCGGCTAAGTTCGTAGTCGGCATTGCGGCTCGGAAAATCCTTGTCGTGGACGTGCGGTCCCTGCTCGAGACAGAGGATGCGCATGCGGGTCTCGACAAGCGACCAGGCGATCGCGGCGCCGGAAGCGCCTGCGCCTATGATCAGAACGTCAACGGGTTCGTTGTTCATGGCCTTTGTTCTTTCTCAGCACGCGCGATAGAGCGAGCCGCGCCGGCGAACCGGTTCGGTGAGTTCGGCCATGAGTTCCGGCGATTCTCGCGAAACCTCATAGCCGTCGGGGTGAACAGGGTTTGAAGAAGGCCCGAACAGGGTGCGGATATCCGGGCGACTGTAGTAACCCATGTAGGTGTGCCGCAGCAGTGGCTTGAAGAAGCCCGGTTCCTCTTGCTCAAGCTGGCGCAGAACCGTCACCTGATGATCGTTGTCGAGGGCCTCGAACGGATCACCGGTCGCAAGGGTATCGGCGCGGGCAAGGCCTTCTCGAAACCGTGTTGCGAGAGCCGGATCCTCGGTTGCCACCATGGCCAGGTGATCACTGAGACCAAGCGATGCAGCCGAAGGGATGCCGCGCTCTGCATTTGCCGGGATGATCTGGTTGAGGATCGCGTCGAGCATTGCCTTTTCGCGATCGCTCCAGACGAAGGGCTCCGTCATCGTCGTGCCTCCTGGCTGCCGGCGCGCGAAACGGCGTCGATCGCCACGGCCAACAGGAGTATGGCGCCGGAGAACATCAATTTATCGGCGGCGCTGGCGCCCGATAGATCGAGACCGTTGCCAAGCGAGCCGATGACAAGCGCGCCCAATATGGCGTTCCACACCGAACCGCGTCCCCCAAACAGCGATGTGCCGCCGATCACGGCCGCGCCGATCGCCTCCAGCAGCAGCGGGCCGCCGGCAAAGGCGTTGAACGAGACTGACGCGTAGCGCGAGGCGCCGACGATGCCGCCGACTGCTGCCATGAAGCCGACAATGGCGAAGGCCGCAACGCGGATGCGCTTGACGTTCATGCCGACGCGACGCGCCGATTCCTGATTGCCGCCGACCGCAAACAATGAACGGCCGAATGGTGTGGAGGTGGTGATCCAGCCGAGCACCGCGGTCAGGCCAATCAGCAACACCACCAGGAGCGGGACGCCCCGGTAGGCGTTGAGCGTTGCCACGGCGGCAAATGCGAGCACGGCAAAAAAGGCGACCTGGCCCCAAAGAACGGCGGGAGGATCGAGCTCCAGCCCGTTCGACCTGCGAAGCGTGTGGCGGCGCCAGACGACGAGGGAGAAAGCAGCAACGCAGGCCACCGCCAACAGCCATCCGGCTGAAGGAGGCAGGACCACGGTGGTGATGCCGCGGACGAAGGGTTCGCGAACATTGATGGCGCCGTGGATGCCGAGGACTTTCAGCATCAGACCCTGAAACCCGAGCAGGCCGGCCAAAGTCACCACAAAGGACGGAATCCCGACATAGGAAACAAGAATGCCCTGCCCGGCGCTGAGTGTGATACCGGCGCCGATGGCGATCAGGCAGGCGAGCGGCGCGGAGACGCCCAGATTGGCGATGAGAACCGCCATCAGCGCGGCGCAGACGCCTGAGTTGGCGGCAACCGACAGGTCGATGTCGCCAAGCAGCAGCACCATGGTGATGCCGACAGCCAGCGTGCCGACCACCGCGCTCTGCATGAACAGGAAGTAGAAATTGCGGGCGCTGAGAAAGGCAGGCTCACTGATGCCGAAATAGATCCAGATGGCGGCCAGCGCCAGCAGCACCGGAACGAAGGCGCCGAAGCGACTTTCCCGAACCTGGCGGAAGCGCTCGACCAATCCCGGCCTGTATTCACTTTCCATGAGAACCGCCATTGGATTTTCCTCCATCGAGGCCGCGGGTCATGGCGACGACGATCTCGTCCGGGTTGGTGTTTTGGGTGTCGTAGACGGCAACATTGCCGCCGTGCCGCAGCACGGTGATGCGGTCGCTGACGTCGAAAATGTCGCGCAGATTGTGCGATATATAGACAACCGCGTGTCCGGTTTCGCGCAGCCGTTTGACGACGTCGAGAACCTGTTCGGTCTGGGCGACGCCCAGGGCTGCCGTGGGCTCGTCAAGCAGCACGATGGTCGATTCGGCGCCAACGGCGCGGGCAATGGCGATTGCCTGACGCTGGCCGCCGGACAGTCCTCCGACCTTGGCACGCACGGATTTGAGCGTGCGGACCCGCAGCCGGTCGACAGCTTCGAGCGCCTTGCGCTCCATGGCGATGTCGTCAAGCGGACGCAGGGCCCTGGGCAGAAAATTCCAGCCGGATTTGGTCGGCTCATGTCCCAGCGACAGATTGGCAGATACATCCAGGTTTTCACACAGCGCCAGGTCCTGATAGACGATCTGGATGCCGAGATCGGTTGCATCATGCGGCGATGCGATGGCAACCGGCTTTCCATCGATAGCAAAGCTGCCCTCATCGGCCAGATAGGCGCCGGCGAGAATTTTCATCAGGGTCGACTTGCCGGCGCCATTATCGCCGACCAGTGCCATGACCTCGCCGCGCCGCACTTCGAAGTCGACGCCGCGCAGGGCTTCCACTCCGCCGAAGCGTTTGCGAATGCCAGTTGCAGCCAGGTGCGCAGCCGCGGGCGGGGCATTGCGCCCCGCCTGGTTGTCGATGGTGGTGGTAACCACAGTTTCAGCCCTTGCAGAAGGCGGTTTCGGAAGCAGCGCCGGTGCAGACGTCTTCCTTGGAGATCGAAGTGTCGTTTTCGATCACATAGGCAACGCCCTCTTCGCCGACGGCCGAGTATGAAGCAACGGCCACGAAGTTCACGTCGGCGCCGACCCCGTTCTTGACGGTGTTGGGCGCCAGCTCCTTCCATTCTTCGCCCTTGACGAGGCGGGCGGTCACTTCAGCCGTTGCCTTGGCCATGTCGGCGAGCGGACGCCAGCCGGACTGGGTCTGCTTGCCGAGCAGGATCAACTGCAGCGCCTGGACCGTGCAGTCGAGACCGGAGACCGGGACCTTGCCGTCCATATCCTGCTCTTCCAGCGAGGCAATGGCTGCGCCGGCGTTGCCGTCATTGGACGAAACGACGCCCTGCACATTGTTGTCGAGTTGGGTCAGCGCCTGATCCATGGAGCGACGCGCAATAGCCGGATCCCAGCCCTGGGTCCAGTTCTCATAGCCGAGCTTGCGTTTGCCGGAGTCGAACAGCGGCTGCAGTGCGCGCAATTGGCCATTGTGGATCACAGCGGCATTGGGATCGGTGGGCGAGCCCTTGAGCAGCACCAGCGTATCGCCGTCCTTGGTGTTTTCAATCACGTGCATGGCTTGATCATAACCCATGCCCTCCAGATCTGCCTGCACCCAGAAGGCCGTGTGTTCAGAGTTGATCATGCGGTCGTAGGCGATCGTCGGCACACCGGCCTCGGAGGCACTTTCAGCGATGATCGCGGAGCTTTCACCGTCAATCGGAATGACCACCAGAACCTTGGCGCCGCGGGTCAGGGCCTGCTCGGCCTGGCGTTGCTGCGTGGCGGTATCGTTGTTGGCGTTGAAGACCTCGACCGTCACATCCGGGGCGATTTCCTTCATCGCTTCAACGAAGAAGCGGGCGTCCTGGCTTTCCCACCGGGGGTTGACGTTTTCCGGCAGCAACAGCGCCACAAGATCTTCGGCGAAAGCCTGGCCTGTGCCGATCGCCGTCGTGGTCAGCAGCACAGCCCCTGCGCCCAGATTCAGCATTTTCTTTTGAAGTTTTGCGAGCATGGTTTCCTCCTTGGTTGCTCGATTTGGGCACAGCTCCGCCATCGCCGGGGAAAACCCCGGACGCAAATGCGTCGTTCGCGCTGTGCCGCAATTGTTGCCGGTTGGTGACCAGCTAGTTCAGATCAGGTCTCATACATGCGTCCTCCCAATCGACGACCGGTATCGCCGAGCAATTGCTCCATGACTTTCTCGGCCCGGTCTCCATCGCGCGCGGCGATGGCCTCATAGACTGACCGATGAAAGGGGAGCGAAGCCTCGTTGGAGCGAGGATCGACATTGGTCAGCCGGATACTGCTGAGCAATGCTGAAAAGATGATGCCTTCGAGCGCCACGAGGAATTCGTTTTCGGTGGCGCGCAGGATCGAGCGGTGAAAAACCGCGTCGGCGACCACGAAGTCCTCGACGGAGCCTTTCTCGGCTTCCATGCGCTCGACAGCGGCGCCGATCTGCTGATGCGCGTCGGCGCTGCCGCGTTCGGCCGCCCAACGGGCTGCCTTCGGCTCGAAGACCAGTCGGATGTCCATCAGCTGGCGCAACATGTCCGCGTCCGGCGGTGCTGACTGGTACCAGGCGAGCACGTCGTCATCGAGCAATCCCCAACTGCTGCGCGAGCGAACCCTGGTGCCGATCCCGCGCCGAACTTCCAGCAATCCCTTGCCGACCAGAATCTTGACGGCATCGCGGATCACCGACCGACTGACCTGGTAGCGTTCGGCCAACGCGCCCTCGTCCTCAACGAGGTCGCCCGGCGCATAGGAATTGGACACGATGCGCCGGCCGATCTCGCGCGCCACCTGGGTGGCGAGGCTCGGCGCAAGCCCTGCGATCTGCTTCAGATCGTAATAAATCATCTCACTCATGACATCTAATCAAACATATGATGTTTAAATAGTCAATATGTTTGCGCGGAATGATTCCTTGGGTGCGCCGGGAACGGTCCTCAAATGTCGAGGCTGTGGAGAACGTCTTCTTCGTAGCCGAGCTGAGCGAGGATCTCTTCGGCCTGCTCGTCGAACTCCGCCTGGGTCAGGGCTGAGCGCACCGCCACGAAAAAGGCGATGCCGCCGAAAACGGCGCAGGCGGCGATGTCCCAACCATTTTTGAGCAGTCCAAGACCGCCGAAACTGCCGAACCAGGAAATCAGTCCGATACCGATGCAATAGGGGATCAACCACGCCGCGCAACGCAGGTTGAGCAGTTGTCGCGGAACCTGACGCAACCGCAGGGCCAGCAGCAAAGCGCCGATCAGAACGGCAATGCCGATGACGCGGATCGTGTCCCAGCCGCTCCAGTAGACGATCAGCGTGGCGAGGATGAAGGTCAGGCACCCGATGGTTCGGACGAACGGCAATTTGAACGGGCGCCGGTAATCGGGCGCAAGCCGCCGCAGGGCGACGACTGCAACGGGGCCCAGGATGAAGGAGAACACGACAAGCGAACTGTGCGTGGCGACCAGTTCGGAAAACGGCAGAACCAGTACCGCGAGCCAGCCGAGAATCAGATTGAGCACCAGTGCGTTGAAGGGGACGTCGAACCGTGACAGCCGGCCGAAAAACTCGGGCACCAGCCGTGTGCGGGTCATCGCCATGACCAGGCGGGCATTGGCGCCGACGGCGACAAGGGCGCTGCCGAAGGGCGAAATGACCGCTGTGGTGTTCATCAGGCTGACAAGCCACAGGAGGCCGAGCGCCGTGGCAATCGAGGCCAGCGGACCACCTCGGTGGGCGAGGTGAAGATGCGCCCAGCCGTTTTCGATGTCCGAAGGAGACAGCGCTCCCGTGAAGGCGATCTGCAGGCTGAGATAGATCGCCAGGCAGATCAGCATGGCCAGGAACAGCGCCAGCGGGATGGCGCGGCCCGGGTTCTTGACCTCACCGGCCATGTCGATGGCGTGACGAAATCCGATCATCGACAGCACCACGCCACCCGATGAGACGGCAGCCAGAATGCCGTTGATGCCGTAAGGGGCGAATCCCTGTGTTCCGGAGAAATTGGTCGGTTCGAAGGAGGCCGCCATGAAGGTGCCGGCGATGATCAGCGGAACCACCACCTTGATCCAGGTGACTCCGGTGTTGATCAGCGTGAACAGCTTGACGCCGAAAGCGTTGAGGATGACGAACATCACCATCAGGCAGAGCGCCACACCAGCACCGGGCAACGATAACCGCTCCGACTCGGCCGTTTCGAACAGCCAGGGTGCATAGAAGGTCAAGTAGCGAAGCGTCGCCTCGACCTCTACCGGCGCCGTCATCATGTAACCGAGCCAAGCGGTCCAGCCAAGCATGATCGAGACAATGTTGCCATGCGTCACCTTGGGGATGCTGGCCACCCCGCCCGGCAATGGAAACATGGCGGCAATTTCACCGAAGGTCAGCGCCAGAAGCAGCATGGCAAATGCGCCAATGATCCAGGCAATGATGGCCGCCGGGCCGGCCAATTGAGCGGTCAGCAGCGGAGCGAACAGCCATCCGGAGCCGATGATTCCGCTGACGCCCAGCGCCACCAGCCCAACCGGCCCGATTTCCCGTTTGAGTTCCGGTTCGCTCAAATGCCCCGCCCATCTCCATTTCGGATCGAATCCACTATGCCGGTTCTTCTTCCGGTTGCCTACCGCGCAAGGCAAGGCGGCGCTGCCGACTTTCCGAATGGGAGGCGTTGCGGTGAACTGTTAAACTGGACCGGTGAATGATTCGGTTGCGTCCACTGAACATTGTGATCGACGCGGTCCGGATGGAAGCGGCATTGAGCTTGTCGAGCGAGACGAGCGCTGTAATGTGTAATTGCGTGCCAACAAGCCTTCGCATTGACTGATGGGGTGAATGTCATGGTTGAAACAGTTGCGAATATCGATGCCCAGATTGAATGGCCCGAGCCGTTGGATGAACGGTGGCCTGACATCACCTTCGCCTGGCTCGATGGTGGGCTGACCGCCGTCCAGGATTTCCAGGAAGTGTCGGGCCTGACTGTCACCCTCGACACGGATATTGAGCTCGTCATCACCGGTGGTGCCGATGCGCACCGGTTTGAAGTCTCCGATAGCGGAACGACGTTGAAGGCCCTGGAGGAGTTCAACTTCGACGACCCGCAGGATGGTCTGATTCCTGGTGTCTTGTCGGTCGAGCTGGGCTTGCGCGATGGGGAAGGCGCTGTGTTTGACGAGACACGGGCCTATATCGTTATTCGCCCAGACGACACGTCCGGGCTTCCCTATCAGGTGCTTGGACAGCAGCTTCTGGACGCAATCGAATCGAATATCGCTGACCTGCTGGAGATCATAGGCGACTGGGCCGACGCAACCGATGGCGGCGGTGCAGCGGCGTCTCAAACAGTTGCTCCATCCGTCCTTTGGGATCCGGAAACCTGGTCGGATTTGTGGGCAACCCTGCCGCAGGACAACCCGCAGCTCTATGCCCTGCTGGAACCGGTGTGGGGGCCAATCCAAACCACTTTGGCTGCCTGGGGCGATTCGGACCCCAGTGACCTCCTCAATGATTTGCTGGATCAGGTGGGGATTTCGCTTGAGGACGTCCTGGATTGGCTGCCTGAAACCGATGAGGATTTCCTGTCTCTGTTGCTCATCAACTGGCTGGACACACTTCCCAATGATCAGAGCGACGGCAATGATCTTCTGGTCAGTACAAGCAGCGGCAGCACCCTGGCCGCAGGCCTGGGCACGGATCTTTTCGTCAGCCTGCCCGAGGACGATCAGGTGATTTATGACGGTGTCCGATCCGACTTTATCACCGATGCGCTGGCTCACGGGCTTGTGGCCGTCCACAAGCCGAGCGGTGAGTCCGATCTGTTGGTCGGTGTCGAGCAGGTGGTGTTCGACGATGGCAAGCTGATCTTCGACATCGAAAGCGATTGTGTCGGCCTTGTCTACCGGCTGTACCAGGCGACCTTCGATCGCATTCCTGATCTGGGTGGGCTGATCTTCTGGACCGAAGTTGCCGACCGGCACAAGGAGGAATGGTCGTTGCAGGAGGTCAAGGATTTTCTCTCTGACCAATTCGTGGCGTCACAGGAATTCGAGGATCGCTTCGGCGTCAATCCGAGTGCGGAGGATTATGTCGACGGCATGTATCTTCACGTGCTTGGACGCAATGCCGATGCGGAAGGAAAAGCCTGGTGGGTCGGCGGCATGCAGCAGGGGCTCGGCTACGATGATATCCTGCTTGCCTTCAGCGAAAGCGACGAAAACGTCGCCAGGACGAGCGACAATCTGGACAACGGTATCTGGGTCGTCTGACTTCGTTTGGATCCGATCATCGGATACTCCGCCCATGGCGCAGACCAACCGCGGCGTCAACCAACCTCTCACGGGCTCGTGAGACGGATTGATTTGATTGACGAAAAGTGATGGTTACGTAGGACGGTGAAAAGGCTCACTGCTTGAGCCGACATGGCGCAAGGAGGAGTGAGATGCGCAAGATCGTCCTCGCAGGGGTATCGATAGTTGCAGCGGTTGTGATTCTTTCAACTGGAAACATGCCGTCCAGCCAAGCACAGTCGGAAATACCTGACGACGCCAAAGTCGCCATATTCGCCGGTGGCTGTTTCTGGTGTGTCGAAAAGGATTTCGACCATGTTCCGGGTGTTCTGGAAACCCTATCGGGCTATACCGGCGGTCATCTGGACAATCCGACCTACAAGGACGTTGTTCGCGAGACGACGGGTCATCGCGAGGCCGTGAAGGTCACCTATGACCCTTCCAAGGTCACTTACGATCAGCTGCTTGACGTGTTCTGGCACAGTGTCGATCCGACGGACCCGGGTGGTCAGTTCTGTGATCGCGGTGAAAGCTACACCACGGCCATCTACACATTGGACGACGATCAGCAGATGGCGGCCGAAGCCTCCAGCAAGAAAGCGATGGAGGCACTGGGCCAGCAGATCGCCACGGTGATCATGCCGGCATCCATGTTTTACCCGGCCGAGGACTACCACCAGGATTTCTATCAGAAGAATCCGGTGCGCTATCGCGTTTACCGGCTCGGTTGCCGCCGGGATGCACGGATCGAAGCCCTGTGGGGTGACGAGGCCCATCGCGGCATCGTCAAGTAACGCAGCGCCGAAATCCATTGCCCCGTTGTTTCAGCCCGTGCACAATGACCGGGTTGGGCAATGGGGACGAAGGCGATGGCCAAGAAGCGCACCGGAGAACCATGGATGAGCGGAGCAGAGTTCGGTCGAACTCTGCCGCGCGGTGTCGGCGTCAATCTCCTAGTGCGTGATATCGACCCGCAGGCCACCTTTTGCCGTGATGCGCTTGGTGCGATGGTCCTCTACAGCGACGAGGATTTCGCCGCGATCGAATTGGCCGGATCGGTGTTCATGCTGCATGCCGACCACGCTTATGAAGGTCACCCGATGCACGGGGTGGTCAACGGCACGGACCTGCGTGGCCAGGGAGTGGAGCTTCGTGTCTATGGGGTGGATCCGGACAAGATCGAGGAACGGGCGCGGCGGTTGGGTTACGACGTGCTTTCAGGGTCAATCGACAAGCCTCACGGTTTGCGCGAGTGCCATATCATTGGGCCGGATGGATACGTCTGGGTCCCTGGCACCGCGATCTGAACTGGCAGGCGCGCTCGACCGCCGAGGGCCGGTTTCTGTTCTTCTGTGCAAATTTAATACAAATTTTGCCATCTTTATGTATTGAAACGCGACGACCGCCTATATAGGGGCCAAGGGGGTGGGGCCGCCTGCCAAAGAGAATTGGGGATGTTCGATGCGGAACGTTTACACGCTGATCGCCTTAAGCGCACTGATCGCCATAGCAGGTTGCCAGCGTTTTGGGCCGAACCGGCAGCTCAGCAGCCAACCGGCTCCACTTGAACCGGCGCCCGTTGCAGGCGTACAGAGCGGACAATTGCCGCCGGCTGGTCAGAACCAGTTTCCGAACGCGCCTGAGACCGAAGGCCCATCGCCGGAGGAGCTTCAGAACGCGGCTGCCAACGCTCCGGATGTCACACGTGATTCGATGGTGGGTCGCTGGACGATTGCCACCGGTGGCAGCACCTGCGATGTGTTCCTGGCTCTGACCCAGTGGACGGGCGGCTATCGGGCGGCCTCGCGTGGCTGCGCCGATCAGGCCTCGACGATTTCCGCCTGGAATGTCGTGGGCAAGGAAGTGGTGCTCAACGATTCTTCCGGTAACCGGTTCGCCGGTCTCTTCAAGACCGGTGAAAGCCGCTTCCAGGGAACCACCGCTGCCGGACAGTCCATCAGTCTTTCCCGTTAGAATCCGGAGCAACCGGACCGCCAGCCTATGACCATTGCCGACAGGATCACCGTCGAGGAGCGCTATCTGGCGCTGGTCGACAGTGGCGAGATCGAGCTGGACGAGGCGCAGCGAAGCCTGGCAATTGCTCTTGATCGGGTGCTGACGGCAGTCAGCGAAAAGAGGTTGACCAGCAAATCAAGCTCGCTTGGGTGGCTGTTTGCGCGCCGCCAAAAGCCGCAGCCGGTGATCAAAGGCCTCTACATTTTCGGCTCCGTCGGCCGCGGAAAAACCATGCTGATGGATCTGTTTTTTGAGCAGGTCAAGGCAACGCGCAAGCGTCGGGTCCACTTCCACGATTTCATGGCTGACGTCCACAATCGGATCGCGGCCCATCGCCAGGCTCTCAAACGCGGCGAGACGAAGGAGGAGGATCCCATTCCTCCTGTCGCCAGCCAGCTTTTCGCCGAGGCCTGGGTGCTGTGTTTCGACGAGTTTTCAGTCACCGATATTGCCGATGCAATGATCCTTTCGCGGCTGTTTGAACAGCTCTTCCAGCGTGGTTGTGTGCTTGTGACCACGTCCAATGTGGAGCCGGACGATCTCTATAAGAACGGGCTCAATCGCCAACTGTTTCTGCCTTTCGTCGATCTCCTGAAAACGCGTGTCGACATCTTCAGCCTGGATGCCCGCACCGACTACCGGATGGAGAAAATCAACCAGCTGCCGGTCTATCTCACGCCGCTAAGCGACGACAACAAGGTTGCCTTTGCAAAGGCCTGGCACGAAGTTGCGGCCGGGCATGCGGTGCGCTCGCGGGAAATCGAGGTCAAGGGACGGGCGATCCATGTGCCGATCGAGGCGAATGGCGCGGCGCGTTTCAGTTTCGACGAATTGTGTGCCGTGCCGCTTGCTGCCAGCGACTACCACCGCATTGCCCAGCGCTACCATACGGTCTTCATCGAGAATATTCCGGTGATCGAAGAAGGCGCGCGCAACGAGGCCAAGCGATTCATCAACCTGATCGACCTTCTGTACGACACCAAAACACGGGTTTTCATCTCCGCAGCGGCGGCGCCTGACGACCTCTACAGCAGCAAACGCAAACGCGAAGGGTTCGAGTTCGAGCGCACGGCTTCGCGCCTGTTTGAAATGCAGAGCGCGGACTATCTCGCCTCCAGTCGCGCCGTCACCGGTGCCAAGGTCGAGCCTCTGGCCTGACCGGCTCCGGCGCATTTTCGCGTATCCGTGCCGATTTTTTGTTCAAAATATTGACGTTTACGTAAGTCCCGCAAGTTCTAACCGTTTGAATTTAATGATGTCGAAAGTATGAGTTGCCAAAAGAGATCAACGAGTCTATCCACTTCGCGGCTTTTTCGGCAAAATCGCCAGGGGATGCCGGTAAAACAACGGATTTCGGAGGTGTCGTGTCAATGGCGCGAAATAAGATAGCATTGATCGGTTCGGGAATGATCGGGGGCACGCTGGCCCATCTGGCGGGATTGAAGGAGCTGGGCGACGTCGTACTGTTCGACATCGCCGAGGGCATTCCGCAGGGCAAGGGTCTCGACATTGCCCAATCCAGCGCGGTCGATGGGTTCGACGCGGCCATGACCGGCGCCAATGACTATGCGGCGATTGAAGGTGCAGACGTCTGTATCGTGACCGCCGGCGTTCCGCGCAAGCCAGGCATGAGCCGTGACGATCTGCTTGGTATCAATCTGAAGGTGATGGAACAGGTTGGCGCGGGTATCAAGAAATACGCGCCCAACGCCTTCGTCATCTGCATCACCAACCCGCTCGACGCGATGGTCTGGGCGCTGCAGAAGTTTTCGGGTCTGCCGAAGAACAAGGTTGTCGGCATGGCAGGCGTGCTCGACAGTTCACGCTTCCGGCTGTTTCTCTCCGAAGAGTTCGATGTATCGATCGAGGATGTGACGGCCTTCGTGCTCGGTGGCCACGGCGACTCCATGGTGCCGCTTGCCCGCTATTCGACCGTTGCCGGCATTCCGCTGCCGGATCTGGTCAAGATGGGCTGGGTTTCCAAGAAGCGTCTTGAAGAGATCATTCAGCGCACGCGCGATGGCGGCGCTGAAATCGTCGGGCTGCTGAAGACCGGCTCTGCCTATTACGCTCCTGCCGCATCGGCCATCGAAATGGCGGAGGCGTATCTCAAGGACAAAAAGCGCGTCCTGCCCTGTGCCGCCCACCTGGCTGGCCAGTACGGCGTCAAGGATCTCTATGTCGGTGTCCCGACGGTGATCGGAGCCGGCGGTGTCGAACGGGTCATCGAGATCAACCTCAACAAGAGCGAGCAGAACGCCTTTGACAAATCGGTCGCGGCGGTCGCCGGACTGTGCGAGGCCTGCATCGAAATCGCGCCAAACCTGAAATAGGCCGGCTGGCCGAACAAACGGGAACCCATCCATGAATATTCATGAATATCAGGCCAAGGCCCTGCTCAAGGGCTTTGGCGCGCCGGTCGCCGAGGGCGTGCCGGTTTTCAAGGCCGAAGATGCCGCTGCTGCGGCCAGCCAGCTGCCCGGACCGCTCTACGTGGTCAAAAGCCAGATCCACGCCGGCGGGCGTGGCAAGGGCAAGTTCAAGGAACTGTCCGAAGACGCCAAGGGCGGTGTGCGGCTTGCCCATTCGGTCGACGAAGTCGTCGCCTTTGCCGGCGAAATGCTCGGCAATACGCTGGTCACCAAGCAGACCGGGCCGCACGGCAAGCAGGTCAACCGTCTCTATATCGAGGACGGTGCCGATATCGACCGCGAGCTCTATCTGTCGATCCTGGTCGACCGGAGCGTCGGCATGCCGGCTTTTGTGGTCTCGACCGAGGGCGGCATGGATATCGAGGCCGTGGCCGAGGAAACACCGGAGAAGATCCTGACGCTGCCGATCGATCCGGTTGCCGGCGTGACGGAAGCCGATGCCGGCAAGCTGTGCGATGCGCTGGCGCTTGATGGTGAAGCGCGCAGCGACGGCATGACGCTGTTTCCGATCCTCTACAAGGCCTTCATGGAAAAAGACATGAGCCTGCTGGAGGTCAACCCGCTGATCGTCATGACCAACGGTCGGCTGCGGGTGCTCGACGCAAAGGTCTCGTTCGACGGTAACGCGCTGTTCCGCCACGACGATGTCATGGAGCTGCGCGACACGACGGAAGAGGACGAAAAGGAAATCGAGGCGTCGAAATACGACCTCGCCTATGTCGCGCTCGAGGGCAATATCGGTTGCATGGTCAATGGCGCCGGTCTGGCCATGGCGACCATGGATATCATCAAGCTTTATGGTGCCGAGCCGGCGAACTTCCTCGATGTCGGCGGCGGCGCTTCAAAGGAAAAGGTCACGGCGGCTTTCAAGATCATCACTGCGGACCCGGCGGTCGAGGGCATTCTGGTCAATATTTTCGGCGGCATCATGCGCTGCGACACCATCGCCGAAGGCGTCGTTGCCGCGGTCAAGGAAGTCGGGCTGGAAGTACCGCTGGTGGTGCGCCTGGAAGGCACCAATGTCGAAAAGGGCAAGCAGATCATCAACGAAAGCGGGCTCAATGTCATCGCAGCGGACGATCTGGACGACGCCGCGCAAAAGATCGTCAAAGCGGTGAAGGGAGCCTGAACCATGTCGATTCTCGTTAACAGCGACACCAAGGTCCTGGTTCAGGGTCTAACCGGCAAGACCGGCACGTTCCACACCGAGCAGGCGCTCGCCTACCACGGCACCAAGATGGTCGGTGGCGTGCACCCGAAAAAGGGCGGTGAGGTCTGGACTGGCAATGTTGGCGGCGGCACCGCCGACCTGCCGATCTTCACCACGGTGGCCGAGGGCATCGAAGCGACCGGCGCCAACGCCTCGGTCATTTACGTCCCGCCGGCGGGTGCGGGTGCTGCCATCATCGAGGCCATCGATGCGAATGTTCCGTTGATCGTGTGCATCACCGAAGGCATTCCGGTGACCGACATGGTCAAGGTGAAGGCCCGTCTGGACAAGTCCGATAGCCGGCTCATCGGTCCCAACTGTCCCGGCGTTTTGACCCCGGACGAGTGCAAGATCGGCATCATGCCGGGCAACATCTTCCTCAAGGGTTCGGTCGGCGTCGTCTCGCGCTCCGGCACGCTGACCTATGAAGCGGTGTTCCAGACCACCAATGAAGGCCTCGGCCAGACCACCGCGGTCGGCATCGGCGGCGATCCGGTCAAGGGCACCGATTTCATCGACATTTTGGAAATGTACCTTGCTGACGACGCCACCCAGTCGATCATCATGATCGGTGAAATCGGCGGTTCGTCGGAAGAGGATGCCGCTCAGTTCCTGGCCGACGAAGCGAAGAAGGGACGGTCAAAACCGACTGTCGGCTTCATCGCCGGCCGCACGGCGCCTCCGGGACGCACCATGGGCCATGCCGGCGCCGTCATTTCGGGCGGCAAGGGTGGCGCCGAAGACAAGATCGCAGCGATGGAGGCGGCCGGAATTCGAGTGTCCCCATCGCCCGCGCAGCTCGGCAAGACGCTTGTCGAATTGCTGAACGGTTAACAACCGACCCGGGCGACGCGTCGCCCGGGCCGAACACTTGGCGATGACGTCAGGTCAATTATGCGCGACAGGGCTACCCAAAAACCGGTCCGGGCTGCATAGTTGAAATACGGGATGAAACGCAGCGCATCCGAGCTTTCCGCAAGGATGCAAGATCTGGGCGGCTTGGCCGTCCACACTCCAAGGAGGCGGAACTTTTTCCGCAGGGGCAGATGGCAAGACAGGAAGCCAACGAAACCTTTCAGGCAACGTCATTTCTGTACGGCAGCAATGCATCCTATATCGAGGATCTGTACGCCCGGTACGAGGACGATCCGTCCTCCGTGCCACCGGAATGGCAGAGTTTTTTCGGCGCTCTTCAGGACGATGCGGATGCGGTGCGCAAGGCGGCACGCGGGGCCTCGTGGAAGCGGGACAACTGGCCGATCATCGAAAACGGTGAACTGGTCTCGGCGCTCGACGGCGACTGGGGCGAGGTCGAAAAGCACATCGAAGGTCGGCTGAAGGAGAAGTCCACCAACGGCGCGGCCGCCCTGTCGGATGACGAGGTTGAGCAGGCGACGCGAGATTCTGTGCGTGCCATCATGATGATCCGCGCCTATCGCATGCGCGGCCACCTGCATGCTGATCTCGACCCGCTGGGACTTGCCGGCACCAAGGAAGACTACAACGAGCTGTCGCCGGAGAATTACGGTTTCACCCCCGCCGACCTCGACCGCCGCATCTTTCTCGACAATGTTCTGGGTCTGGAATACGCCACCATCAACGAGATGTTGGACATTCTCAAACGGACCTATTGCTCGACCATCGGCGTCGAGTTCATGCACATTTCCAATCCGTCTGAGAAATCCTGGATCCAGCAGCGCATCGAGGGTCCGGACAAGGGCGTCGAATTCACCTCGCGCGGCAAGCTTGCCATTCTGCAGAAACTGGTCGAGGCCGAGGGTTTCGAACAGTTCATCGATGTCAAGTACAAGGGCACCAAACGCTTCGGTCTGGATGGCGCTGAGGCTCTGATTCCGGCGCTTGAGCAGATCATCAAGCGCGGCGGCCAGATGGGCCTGAAGGAAATCGTGCTCGGCATGGCCCACCGCGGCCGCCTCAACGTGCTTAGCCAGGTGATGGGCAAGTCGCACCGCGCGATCTTCAACGAGTTCAAGGGCGGCTCATTCGCCCCGGACGATGTCGAAGGATCTGGTGACGTCAAATACCACCTGGGAACATCGTCAGACCGGGAGTTCGACGGCAACAATGTGCACTTGTCGCTGACCGCCAACCCGTCGCACCTGGAAATCGTCAATCCGGTGGTGATGGGCAAGGCGCGCGCCAAACAGGATCTGCTGGCCGGCGCCCAGCGCGGAGAAATCGTTCCGCTGAGCGAACGGGTGCAGGTTTTGCCGCTGCTGTTGCATGGCGATGCGGCTTTCGCCGGCCAGGGCGTGGTAGCCGAATGTCTTGGGCTTTCGGGTCTGCGCGGCCACCGGGTCGCCGGCACGGTGCACGTGATCATCAACAACCAGATCGGTTTCACCACCAACCCGCGTTTCTCTAGGTCTTCACCATACCCATCCGACGTCGCCAAGATGATTGAAGCGCCGATCTTCCACGTCAATGGCGATGATCCGGAAGCTGTGGTCTATGCAGCCAAGGTGGCAACGGAATTCCGCATGACCTTCCATAAGCCAGTGGTGCTGGACATCTTCTGCTATCGCCGCTTCGGCCATAACGAAGGCGACGAGCCGGCGTTCACCCAGCCGATCATGTACAGCAAGATCCGCTCTCACAAGACAACGCTGCAGCACTATGGTGCCAAGCTGGTTTCCGAAGAGCTGGTCACCCAGGGCGACGTGGAGAAGATGAAGTCGGACTGGCGCGCCTACCTGGAACAGGAATTCGAGGCGGGCAACTCGTACAAGCCCAACAAGGCGGACTGGCTGGACGGTGCCTGGTCGGGCATGCGGGTCGCCGATAATCAGGACGAACAGCGCCGTGGCAAGACGGCGATGACCGTCAAGCAACTGAAGGAAATGGGCAACAAGCTCGCGACCGTTCCGGATGGGTTTTCGGCGCATCGCACAGTGCAGCGTTTCATGGACCATCGGGCCAAGATGATTTCCACCGGAGAGGGTATCGACTGGGCGACGGCGGAGGCGATCGCCTTCGGTTCGCTGCTTGTCGACGGCCATCCGGTTCGGTTGTCCGGTCAGGACTGCGAGCGTGGCACCTTTTCGCAGCGCCATTCCGTGCTCTACAGCCAGGATGACGAGACCCGCTATATCCCGCTCAACAACCTGGCCACGGGACAGGCTCTCTACGAAGTCATCAACTCGATGCTGTCGGAAGAGGCGGTGCTCGGGTTCGAATACGGCTACTCGCTCGCCGAACCGAATGCGCTGACGCTCTGGGAAGCTCAGTTCGGAGATTTCGCCAACGGTGCGCAGGTCGTTTTCGACCAGTTCATTTCTTCGGGCGAGCGCAAATGGCTGCGCATGTCGGGCCTCGTCTGCCTGCTGCCGCACGGCTATGAGGGCCAGGGACCGGAACATTCGTCCGCGCGGCTTGAACGCTTCCTGCAACTGTGTGCGGAAGACAATATGCAGGTCGCCAATTGCACGACGCCTGCCAACTATTTCCACATCCTGCGGCGCCAGATCAAACGCAACTTCCGCAAGCCGTTGATCCTGATGACGCCGAAGTCGCTGCTGCGCCACAAGCGCGCCGTTTCCAAGATGTCGGAATTGGCCGGCGGCACATCGTTCCACCGCCTGCTGTGGGACGATGCCGAAGTGCTCAAGGACCAGCCGATCAAGCTGCAGAAGGACAACAAAATCCGTCGCGTGGTGATGTGCACCGGCAAGGTCTATTACGACCTCTACGAGGAGCGCGAAAGCCGCGGCATCGACGACATTTACCTGTTGCGGCTGGAGCAGCTCTATCCGTTCCCGGCCAAAGCGCTCATCCACGAATTGTCGCGCTTCTCCGGGGCGGAAATGGTCTGGTGCCAGGAGGAGCCCAAGAACATGGGTGCCTGGGCCTTCATCGATCCCTATCTGGAATGGGTGCTTGCCCACATCGACGCCAAGTACCAGCGGGTGCGCTACACCGGACGGCCGGCTGCGGCATCGCCGGCGACCGGCCTGATGTCGAAGCACAAGGCGCAGCTGGAGGCTTTCCTGGAAGATGCACTGGGTGGCTGACCAAGCAATTGAACGATCTGACCTGACAAACGGAAACTGAACACCATGGCCACAGAAATTCGCGTTCCCACCCTCGGGGAATCCGTCACAGAGGCGACCATCGGCACCTGGTTCAAGAAGGTCGGCGACCCGATTGCGACCGACGAACCGCTGGTCGAATTGGAAACCGACAAGGTAACCATCGAAGTGCCGGCGCCGACCAGCGGAACGCTGTCGGAGATCGTTGCGCAGGAAGGCGATACCGTCGGTGTCGACGCACTGCTTGGTCAGATTGCTGAAGGCGAGGCCGCACCTGCACCGGCCGCGAGCGAGGCTCCAGCCGCGGAGAAGCCTGCCGAGCCGGCACCGGCCGCTGCCGCGGCACCGGCAGCAGGAACCGATATGCCGCCGTCGCCGGCGGCTGCGAAGATGCTGGAAGAAAACAAGCTGAGCTCCGATGCCGTTGCTGGCTCCGGCAAGCGCGGCCAGGTGCTCAAGGGCGACGTCATCGACGCGCTGGCAAGCGGCGCCGCCGCAGCAGTAACGGCGGAGGCCCCCGCTGTCGCCCGGGCTCCATCATCCGAAGCCGATCAGGTGCGTGAGGAACGGGTCAAGATGACCCGGCTGCGGCAGACCATTGCCCGCCGCCTGAAAGACGCGCAGAACACTGCCGCCATGCTGACCACCTATAACGAGGTGGACATGACCGCAGTGATGGAGCTGCGCAAGAAGTACAAGGACCTGTTCGAGAAGAAGCACGGCGTCAAGCTTGGCTTCATGGGCTTCTTCACCAAGGCCGTCTGCCACGCGCTGAAGGAGATTCCGGCGGTCAATGCGGAGATCGACGGCACCGACATCATCTACAAGAATTTCTGCCATGTGGGCGTGGCGGTCGGGACCGACAAAGGCCTGGTGGTGCCGGTGGTTCGCGATGCCGATGCCATGTCAATTGCAGGGATCGAACAGGAGATCGGCCGGCTCGGCCGGGCGGCCCGCGACGGTGAGTTGAGCCTTGCCGACATGCAGGGTGGCACGTTCACCATCTCCAATGGCGGTGTTTACGGTTCGCTGATGTCGTCGCCGATCCTCAACGCGCCGCAGTCGGGTATTCTCGGCATGCACAAAATTCAGGAACGCCCGGTGGCGCTTGGCGGCCAGGTGGTCATCCGTCCGATGATGTATCTGGCGCTTTCCTACGACCACCGTATCGTTGACGGCAAGGAAGCCGTGACGTTCCTGGTGCGCGTCAAGGAAAGCCTCGAGGACCCGGAACGCCTGGTGCTCGACCTGTAAACACGCCGAAACCGGACCGGACATTTCATGAGCCGTATGCCGATCGCGCCCTTCCTGTTTGCCGTTGCCGGCCTGGCCGCCGGTGATGCGGGTGCCGAAGGCAAGAGCGCGCGTGCCTGTCCCCAGGCGCTCGGCGGCTATGGTGCTCTCGACCAACAGGTTCTGCTGGAATTCAATGGCGATACCGATCTCGGGTTTCGCCTCATCATTGGACAAGGTGCGATTTCCTTGCAGGGCTTCGTGTATCCCGGAGAAGCGGACGAGGACATGCAGGCCGTGGTGCTCGACAATTGTCCCGATGGTGACGTGACGGGTGCCGAACTCGATGCCTGCACGATCTGGCGAGGCGCCATTCAGGCCACCAATGCAGAGCGCGAGGTCAAGCCGCTGCCCGGCGCCGATCAACCGGCGGCCGGATTTCTGCAATTGCAGGGGCTGTCGGCGGCGCTCGAGACTTCAGAAAACTATTCCGATGCCGGCCTTCCAGCCGGTGGTTTTGAAACGTTCACTCTCCTGGCATGCCAGGAATGATGCCCGATCTTCTGCGGGCGAAAGAAGGGAAACTGAGCGATGGCTGAACCTTATGATCTCATCGTGATCGGGACCGGTCCCGGCGGCTATGTCTGTGCCATCAAGGCAGCACAGCTCGGCCTCAAAACGGCCGTCGTGGAAAAGCGCGAGACGCTGGGCGGCACCTGCCTGAATATCGGCTGCATACCGTCCAAGGCACTGCTGCATGCCACCGACATGTTTGCCGAGGCCAGCCATTCGCTGCCCGAACTGGGCGTTGACGTAGGCAAGCCCAAGCTCGATCTCGGCAAGATGATGGCGCACAAGGACACCACCGTGAAGTCGAATGTCGAGGGCATCGCCTTCCTGATGAAGAAGAACAAGATCGACGTCTATCACGGCACCGGCAAGATCCTCGGCGAGGGCAAGGTCGAAGTCGCGTCGGACAAGGGCGAGACCCAGCAACTCGAGACGTCCAATGTTGTGATTGCCACCGGCTCCGATGTCGCCGGCATTCCGGGTGTCGAGGTCGATTTCGACGAAAAGGTCATCGTCTCCTCAACCGGCGCGCTGGAGCTTTCCAAAGTGCCGAAACACATGATCGTGGTCGGCGGCGGTGTCATCGGGCTTGAACTTGGATCGGTGTGGGCGCGACTGGGCGCCAAAGTGACGGTGGTCGAGTTTCTCGACAAGATCCTCGGACAGATGGACGGGGATGTTTCCAAGCAGTTTCAGCGCATCCTGGCCAAACAGGGTCTGACCTTCAAGCTCGGATCGAAGGTCACCGGGGTGACCAAGTCCGGCACGGGTGCCGATGTGACATTCGAGCCCGTGAAGGGCGGTGAAGCGCAAACCCTGTCAGCCGATATCGTTTTGGTTGCCACGGGTCGCAAGCCCTATACGGAAGGCCTTGGACTGGAGGCGGCAGGCGTCGTGACGGATGGCCATGGACGAGTGCACATCGACGAGCATTTCCGCACCAACGTTCCCGGTATCTACGCCATTGGTGATGTCGTTGCCGGGCCGATGCTGGCCCACAAGGCCGAGGACGAAGGCGTTGCGGTGGCGGAAATCCTGGCCGGTCAGGCCGGCCATGTAAACTATGATGTGATTCCGGGTGTCGTCTACACCCAGCCGGAAGTGGCCTCCGTCGGCAAGACGGAAGAGGAACTGAAAGCCGACGGTGTCGAATACAAGGTTGGCAAATTTCCCTTCTCGGCCAACGGTCGAGCGCGGGCCATGCTACAGTCCAACGGGTTCGTCAAAGTTCTCGCCGACAAGCGGACGGACAAGCTGCTCGGCGCTCATATTGTCGGTTTCGGCGCCGGCGAGATGATCCACGAGGCGGCCGTCCTGATGGAATTCGGCGGCAGCGCCGAGGACCTGGCCCGCACCTGCCACGCCCATCCGACCATGTCGGAGGCGGTCAAGGAAGCGGCCCTCGGCGCGTTCCAGAAGACGATCCATCTGTAGAGCCAGGCTCTGGGACACGCACCGCTCAGGCGGTCGGCAATTCGATACGCAGGAGCCGATGCTCATCGGCGAAGCCGGCCTTGCACAGCGTTCGCCAGGACGCCCTGTTGCGCGCGGCGCACCCACAGACGGGCACCAGTCCTGCTTCAAGCACATCGTCGCGCATCCGCGCGATGATGTGAGTGCCGTAGCCCTTGCCGCGTTCGGCTTTCGAGACAAGCATGCCGAGATCCACGGCGTCCCGGTGCGGGTTGACGCGGACACGTGTCCCGCATCCAATAGTGGCTCCGTCGCTTTCAAGCACGTAGAGCCCCTCTGATGCAATCAGGTGCTCGATTTCCTCGACGCCGCTGAAGAAGTCGTCGTTGATCGCGGAAATGGACTGGATATCCGCCGGCGTCGCCTGGCGGAAATCGGTATCAGGGTGATCTATTTTTGGGCGTCCCCGGAGCGAACGGAACAGGATACCGGTTGCGGCGGTCACTGCAGGGCGGGCAAGTGCCGCGTGAAGCAGAACTGTGTCGAACGATTTGCACAGGACGACGGCTGCTCCGGTCACCGCGACGGCTGCGTCGAACACCGCTTGCGGCCGTTCGTGCTTGGATGTGTCGACATGGAACTCGACGAGATCCCCGTCATCGACCACCACATAGGCGCTGTCCCCGAGACACCAGGTTTGTCCGGATGCTACCCTTTCCTCCAGAAAGTATTCCTGATGTTCGGCAAGTGAGTCGAGATAGGCCTGTCTCAGCTCCGCGGGCGGTTTATCCGTGGGTTCGAACTGGTGCATGTGCACCGCATAGCATGCAACGTTGAGGAGAACTACTGCGCTGCAGTAACCCGGTATCCCTGGTTGCGCAGCAATTCGACCAGACCCTCTTCACCTGGCAGGTGCAGGGCTCCGACGGCGACAAAGACGTTGCCGTCCGTGAGTATCGGCTGCAGCCGCTCCGCCATGGTGTGGTTGCGGTCGACGATCAGACTGCGCTCGAATTCATTGAAAGCGCCGTCTTCCTTCACGCCGACCACTTCGGACGTGTGGATCATGGCTGGCATGATCGCGCTGATCTCGCCGGCGAGGTAAAGCGCGGTCATGGTTTCCACCCGATCGTTTTGCGCCACGTCGAGTGCGGCAACGTCCTGCAGCATCTTGATCTGAAGATCGAGTGGCAGATTGGCGAGCGCCGAAACCTGCTCTTCGACCGTCTCGAGCCCCTCCAGGCGTTTTCCGTCCGCCACGGCGTCCAGCGCCAATTGCATATCGAGAGCATGCTTGCCCCGGGCTCGACGGCTCATTTCACATTCGGGAAGGGCGATCGTCGCAAAAATGAGCCAGGGCTTCATTCGTGACACCAGCATCGGTGGTATGCCCCGTTCCTCGAGGATTCCCTTGATCGTCTCGTAGTCTTGTGAAGACAGAAGAGTCGAAAGGGATTCACCCGGTTCAAGCATGGTGAGGGCCGGGTTGGCCATCATCGCGGCCTGCAATTTCGGGGCGTTCTGGATCTCCTTGAGTTCCAGTACGACCACGTCGGCATTTTCAAACGCATCGCGAGCAGGGGCGTTCATCTCCAAAACCCGCGGGTCTGACAGGTGCATGGTTCCGTAGAGCCAGCTGGGCGCAACACCATCGGCTTCAATGCGCCACAGCAGACCGTTGCCATTGGGTGTCCTGTCCGCGTCGCGCCGGATCTCCGCCAGCTTTTCGGGCGTCACCCTGGTCATGTCGTCCAGTATGTTCACTCCGCCACAGGCTGGATCCTCGGCATGAGCATCCACCGTAGCAAGTGCCAGGATCAGGAGGAATGCCAGTGCGAAAATCACGTGCACAAGCGCAATTGTGCCGATCGCCCAGTTAGACGTTGGCCAGTGCAGTTTGCGGTGATTGGGGAACAGATGTGCCATGGAGCCTGTTTCGTCCTGAAGGTGGCCGATCTTAGGCCGCAAATCCGGGTCAAAGAGTTAATCGGCCGGTAAAAACAGCGGGCGGCCGGCCGACAGGGTAAATCAGCCGTTTACGCGCGCGGATGGGCCTGCCGGTAGGCATCGAGCAGGCGGGTTGTGTCGACGCCGGTATAGACCTGTGTCGTCGACAGGCTGGCGTGTCCGAGTAGTTCCTGAATGGCGCGCAAATCGCCACCGGCAGCCAACAAATGCGTGGCAAAGGAGTGGCGCAAGGCGTGCGGCGTTGCGGTATCGGGCAAGCCGAGAGCACCGCGTAGTTTTTGCATCTCGCGCTGGATGATTGCCGGTTGCAGGGGGCCGCCGCGCACGCCGCGAAACAGGGGTTCTTCGGCATCCAAATGCCAGGGGCAGAGCGTTCGGTAGGTTTTCACCGCTTCAATCGCGGCCGGAAGCAGCGGAACCAGACGCATCTTGCCGCCCTTGCCGGTGATCTGCAGCGCACCGGTGTCTCTGGGCAGATCGACCGGGCGGAGCCCCAAGGCCTCGGAAATGCGCAGACCGCAGCCGTAAAGCAGCGTCATGACGGCGGCGTTGCGTGCTGCGACCCACGGTTCTTCCGCCAATTGTTCCCTGCTATCCGTCACTGCTACGGCCTGTTGGTCGCTCAGCGGTTTCGGCAGCGATTTCGGCTGCCTGGGTGCACGCATGGCGTTGATTCCGGCGGCGTTGGCCAGGCCGCGCCTTTCCAGAAACCGCAGAAAAGACCGGATTCCAGCCAGACTGCGCCCGAGTGTGCGCGGGCCGACGCCACCCTTACGCCGCCTGGCAAGAAAGGCCCGCATGTCGGACGGTCGCAGATCGCTGATGTCTTCAATGTCCGGCGCGCCGCCGAGATGATCGGTGAGAAACCCGAGAAACTGCCGCAGATCGCGCTGATAGGCGTCCAGCGTCTTGTCCGAAAGCCGCCTTTCATGGCGCAGGTTGTCCATCCAGGCCAGGACCTGGCGCTGCAGATCAGGTCGTGCGGTGACGAGAAACGCTTCTTTTGTCATCGGTTGCAACTGCCGCGGGCTGTCTTATGTCCACCACCTGCCGTTGATTCGCCACGTGTCAGGCTTGTTCGAAACGGTCTGGCATCGGGGTAACAATTCTTGTGACAGAGTGTCTTTTGACGGTTATATTATTGTTAATTCCATGAAAATCCGTCGGGCCGTAGCGCCATGTCATTTTGAATTCACATTTGACTGCGATAGGATCGGTTCATGTTGCGGGGATGCTAGATGGCCGAAAAGCGCTTCCAATTGATGGGTTTGGATGACCTGGCCGACAGGATTTCTCTGATTTCCTACGGGCAACCAGGGCATATTGTCGATCAATTGATCGCCGAGCGCAGCCAGAAAATCGTTAAAAACCCGCTCTGGCCGGTGGCTCGGCCATTCCTGCACGTGCTGTTGCACTATCGCCAGGCAATCCAGTTTGCCGACGATATCGCCAATCTTCCCGGTCACGATGCCATGGAATTCGCAAGCCAGATGCTCAATCTGGAATTGAAGGTTCACAATGGCGATCGGATTCCGGCGAGCGGCGGGTTCATGATGGTCAGCAATCACCCGACCGGCATTGCCGACGGTGTTGCCGTCTTCGACCTTTTGAAAAACCGTCGGCCGGATATGATGATCTTCGCCAACCGCGACGCATTGCGCGTCAATCCGCGTTTTGTCGATCTGATCATACCGGTCGAGTGGCGCGAAGAGTACAAGAGCAAGCTGAAAGCGCGCGAAACGCTGCAACTGACCACCCGGTCCGTCAAGGAAGGCAAGGCGACCGTGCTGTTCCCGTCCGGGCGCATTGCCTATTGGGCCGATGGCCGGTTGAACGAGCGTCCCTGGAAGATTTCGGCCGTGGGATTGGCGCGCAAATACAAGCTGCCGATCCTGCCCGTCCATATGGCTGCGCGCAATTCCGGCCTGTTTTACTGGCTGTCCAAATGGTCGACCGAACTGCGCGACATGACCGTGTTCCACGAAGTGCTCAACAAAAAGAGCAAGACCTTCGAGTTCAATATCGGTCAGCTCATCGATCCGGAGGAGCTGGAAGGCGACCCCGCCGATGTGACCAAGGCGCTTGAAAATCATGTCGTGCGGGACCTGTCCCAAAACAGCGAGGCGCGGTTCGTCAGCCCTGCTATGGCCTCCTGACCGCTTGCGCGCGTTGTCACCAATCGCCCCATGCTGTCTTGTTGTCGTTGACGACTCGCCATAGCTTGGCCGCATGTATCTGCGCAGCATGTCGGCCGAATTCTACCGGTCCCTCCGGTCGATCCGCATGGACCTCGGAGCCGTCAATCTGTTCGTCGGTGCCAACGGCGCGGGCAAATCCAACCTCTATCGCGCCCTGCAACTGATCAAGGCCGCCGCTGACGGCCGGTTTTCGCACGAAATTGCTGAAGAAGGCGGGATCTATTCCGTCTATTGGAGCGGCGGCAAGCCGACGCACAAGAAGGCGCGAATCGGTCTCGATGCGGAGATCGTCGACGAAGAAACCGGCATCATCTACCGCTACCGGATCGAAACCGGCTTCAAGCCGGCCGAACCCTCCGCCGGTTTCCTGCACGAGGCCCAGATCAAGTTCGAAGAGATGAGCGTCGATACGGGGCGCCGGCCGGTCGTGATGATGCGGCGCAAGGGCGGGCATGTTTCGGTGCGCGACGAAAACGGCCGCATGGTGGACTATCCCGAGCAGGCGCTGACGTCGGAGACTGCACTTTTCCTTCTTGGCGACGCCGGCCGTTATCCGGAAATCAGCACGCTTCGCCATGTGATCGGCCAGTGGCGCTTCTATCACGGCTTTCGATCGGACGCGGGATCACCGTTGCGGCGCCCCTGCCTGCCGATAACAGCGCCAATGCTCGACGAGGACGGTAGCAATCTGGCTGCCGTGTTCGCCACACTCGCCCACACCAAACAGGATACGATCGATCTCGATCGTGCCGTTCACGACGCCTTTGGTGGTGCAACGCTCTCGGTTCCGATCCCGGAGGACTATGTCAGTTTCGGGCTGGCAATCCCGGAGTTTCCAACTCGCGTCTTTCAGCCGCGGGAGTTATCGGACGGGCAGATCCGCTTTCTGGCTCTGGCGGCGGCATTGATGTCCTACCGCCGGCCGCGCTTCATCGCGCTTAACGAACCCGAGGCCAGCCTGCACCCAGACATGCTGCCTGCGCTGGCCGAGATGATCGGCAAGGCCTCGGCGGACAGCCAGATCTGGGTGGTGACGCACTCACAGAAGCTGGCCGATGCGATCTCGGCCCGCTGTGGCTGCCCGGCGCACACGGTGATCCGCCGCGACGGCGCCACGTGGATCGAGGGCATGACGCTGACGGGTGAGATTCTTGATGAAGATTAGGGTTTCGGCGGTGTCCCCGAAACTTCAGTCTCCCGGGCTCAGCCGATGCTCTGACCTGTTTTGGCCCAATCGGCCAGAAACGCATCAAGGCCCTTGTCGGTCAGCGGGTGCTTGACCAGGGCGCGCAGCGTCGCCGGCGGGACAGTCGCAACATCGGCGCCGATCAGGGCGCTCTCCTTGACGTGGTTGACGCTGCGGATCGAGGCGGCGAGGATTTCGGTCGCGAAACCGTAATTGTCATAAATCTTACGGATCTCGGCGATCAGTTCCATGCCATCAACGGCCATGTCGTCGATGCGCCCGATGAAGGGCGAAATGTAGGTTGCGCCGGCCTTGGCGGCGAGCAGCGCCTGGTTGGCGGAGAAACACAACGTCACATTGGTCTTGTGACCGGCCGACGTCAGCGCTTTGCAGGCCTTCAGCCCGTCCATGGTCAGCGGCAGCTTGATGCAGATATTGTCGGCGATTTCAGCCAGCACGGCGGCCTGGGTCATCATTCCGTCGAAATCGGTGGCGGTTACCTCGGCGGACACCGGGCCTGAAACGATGGCGCAAATCTCCTTCGTCACTTCCATGATGTCGCGGCCCGACTTCATGATCAGCGAGGGATTGGTCGTCACGCCGTCCAGCAGTCCCATATCGTTCAGTTCGCGGATTTCGTCCACGTCTGCCGTATCGACAAAAAATTTCATTTCGGTCTCGTCTTGTCTGTGCGGTTGGGAGCGGTTGCGGGTTCCCTTTAAAGCAATCGCGGGGCAAGGTCACCCTCAGAATGACAGATTCGCAACTCCTGCCGCTGGACACATTAGCCGTGCAGACGGTGCCCGTGCTGGTGCCGATGCCCGCGGACCGGGCCTATTCCTATGCCGTCCCGGATGGCATGGCGGTTCAGCCGGGTTCGATCGTCCAGGTGCCACTTGGACCGCGCCAGGTGGCTGCTGTCGTCTGGGACGGCGAGACCGACGAAGTCGACCCGGCGAAGCTGCGGCCGATCACCCAGGTCTTCGACTGTCCGGCGCTGACAACAGATATGCGGCGTTTCGTCGACTGGGTCGCGCAATATACGCTCTCCGGGCCGGGCATGGTGGCGCGCATGGTGCTTCGTGTGCCGGCTGCCTTCGAACCGGAGCCGCCCGTGCCGGGATTGCGGCTATCGGACAGACGGCCGGAACGCATGACGGCGGCGCGGTCGCGGGTGATCGATTTGGCGGCGGACGGTTTTGCCTGGACACGCAGCGGATTGGCCCATGCCGCAGGTGTCTCGCTGAGTGTCGTCGACGGTCTGGTCAAGCAGGACGTGTTCGATACCGTGCTCATTCCGCCTCGTCCGCTGGTTGCCGCACCCGATCCCGACCACGAAGAGGCGGCACTCAGCAACGAGCAGGAAGAGGCGGCGGAACGGTTGCGCGAGAGCGTTCGTGCCGGTCAGGCCTCGGTCAATCTGCTCGATGGCGTAACGGGATCGGGCAAGACGGAGGTCTATTTCGAGGTTATCGCCGAGGCGATCCGAAGGGGCCGCCAGGTGCTCATCCTGCTGCCGGAAATCGCGCTGACGACGGCCTTTCTTGAACGGTTCGAGCAGCGATTTGGCAGCAAACCCGGGGAGTGGCATTCGGACGTGCCGCCGCGGCAACGCGAAAAGGTCTGGCGCCAGGTCGCCAAGGGCGAAATCCGGGTTGTCGCTGGCGCCCGGTCCTCACTGTTCCTGCCCTTTGCCGAACTCGGTCTGATCATCGTCGATGAGGAGCATGACCTCGCCTACAAGCAGGAGGACCGGGTCTTCTACAATGCGCGGGACATGGCGGTGGTGCGCGGACATCTTGGCGGCTTTCCTGTTGTCCTGGCCTCGGCCACACCGTCGATTGAAAGCCGGGTGAATGCCGATCGGGGCAAGTATCTTCGCCAGCATCTGCCCGAACGGTTCGGCGGTGCGGCCCTTCCGGATCTCGGGCTCATCGACATGCGCCGCACGCCGCCCGAGCGTGGGGGCTTCCTGTCACCAGCGCTGCTGACGGAGATTTCCAAGACTGTTGAGCGGGGCGAGCAGGCGCTATTGTTTCTCAATCGTCGCGGCTATGCGCCGCTGACACTGTGCCGGGTCTGCGGCCATCGCTTTGAATGTCCGGACTGCTCGGCCTGGCTGGTCGAACACCGCTTCCGTGGCCAATTGCAATGCCATCATTGCGGTTACCACCAGCCTGTACCGGAAGCCTGCCCGTCTTGCGGCACGCTGGATCATCTGGTCGCCTGCGGCCCTGGTGTGGAACGCATCGCAGAAGAGGTGGACCGGCATTTTCCCGAGGCGCGCACCATCGTCCTGTCTTCCGACATCATGGGCGGCGTGCGGCGATTGCGCCTGGAGCTTGAGGCGATTGCGGAAGGTGAGGCCGACATCGTCATCGGCACCCAGCTGGTCGCCAAGGGTCACAATTTTCCCATGATGACCCTGGTTGGCATCGTCGATGCCGATCTTGGTTTGTCGACGGGCGATCCGCGCGCCGCCGAGCGTACCTTTCAACTGTTGTCCCAGGTGACCGGGCGCGCGGGGCGCACCGGGCGGCACAGTCGCGGGCTGCTGCAGACCTACCAGCCGCAGCATCCGGTGATGCAGGCCATTGTCAGCGGTGATCCGGAGTCCTTCTACGAGCGCGAGATCGAAGAGCGGGAACGCTCCGGTCTGCCACCATTCGGCCGGTTGGCGGCGGTGATCGTTTCGGCGACCGATCGGGTTGCGGCGGAAAGCCACGCCCGTGAACTGCGCCTGGCGGCACCGCGCGTCAACGATATTGCCGTGCTCGGCCCGGCCGAAGCGGCACTGGCGCTGATCCGAGGTCGCTACCGATATCGGCTGCTGATTCATGGCCGGCGTGGCGCGGATATGCAGCGGTTCATTCGGACGATGCTCAAGGGCGGGCCGAAACCCCGCGGCTCGGTGCGGGTGCAGGTGGACATCGATCCGCAGAGCTTCATGTAGCTGGGTATAACCGGCCGTGAGACTTGGTTTCCCGGTGCCGGTTGCCATAGTAAGAGCAAAGGGCGATAAGTTTGCACCATTTGACCGCGGCGATTTTGGTCTCTGGCCAGGCGGATTGCAGGCCGTGGTGCCACTCCACCACAAGTGCAAGCCAACGACGCCAGGGGCCAAAAGCGCCCGGCCCGAAGGGTATCGGCCCATCGGCTGCGTTGCGCCGCTTGCCCGACATCGCGCTGCGCGACGCGCCTGGCCGAGTGGCTGCAGCCATCAAATGATCCAAACTTATCGCCCTTTGCTCTAACACCGACAGAAGGAGGCTGTGGTGTGATCCAGTTCTATTGGCCCGAAACCACCGGCGAGTGGCTTGGTTTCACCGTTGCCGCCGTCACGATCTTTTTCGGTTTGCTGCTGCTGATCATGCCGCGCTTGTCGCTGAGGGTCATGCGATTGCAGACATCGCCGGAGCATCCCGATGCGATTGCCGAAGCTCGCGGTACGATGGCCGGCTTCTATCTTGCCACCGGGCTGAGTTGCCTGATTCTGGCGCAGCCCTTTCTCTACATGGTGCTGGGTTTCGGCTGGGCGATCACCGCATTCGGGCGGCTGGTGTCGATCGTGGTCGACCGAGGCGGTACACGCTTCAACTGGTACTCGTTTTTGTTCGAGGCGGCCATGGGTGCACTGCCACTGGCGTTTGTCTTCGGTTTCGTTTGAGGTGGAACTTACGACGGCATTTCCTGCCAGGATGCGGCGATGTCGACAAACCCGTCAGCACCGTGATCGCTGATGCGCGAATAGGCGCCGGCGCTGCAGCACAGGGCATGGCCAGCTGCGCAGTCCCACAGCCGCACGCGGTGCTCGACATAGCCGCCAAGGCGTCCGGCCGCCACCAGCGCCAGCGAAGCGGCGCAGCTTCCGAGGCAGACGATGTGGTGGCCGCGTTCCTCAAGCCGGCGTTCCAGATTGGCGCGCTCTTCGGACGGCCAGGCCGAATTGCGGCCGACACCGAATGCGATCGCTCCAGCGCCGGGCAGGTTCTGAAGGCTTCCGCGACATTCGAGTGGCCGATCAATGCCGCCCATGAACCGTGACTGCAGGGCGGGCAGTGCCACGCCGCCAAGCACCGGTTCGCCATTTTCGACAAACGCGATGGACACCGCCCAAAGCGGCAGGCCACTGAGGAAATTGGCCGTCCCGTCGACGGGATCGACAATCCAGCAACAGGCGCCGTCAGCGCCACCGTTCTCTTCACCGATGACGGCATCGCCAGGGCAGGCGGCCTTGATCATCTCGACGGCCAAGGCCTCGGCCGTGCGGTCGACATGGCTAACATAGTCTGCAAATCCCTTTGTCTCGACTGTCAGGGACGACAGCGACAGGAATTGCTCGTGACAGTAGCGGGCGACGCGATCGGAGGTTTCGCACAGGACCCGCCAACGGTCGGTTGTCATGCCTGATCGACCCCCCGGGCGTCTGCGATCATCGCTTCCAGCCGGCAGGCGACCTGGTGCGCGCGTGCATAATAGGCGCTGTCGGGGAGACCGTAGCGATCCTGCGGCGTTTCAAAATTGAGCGGCGGTTCGTAGGGCGTGGCAGCGATGGCGCTCACGACGGCCTGCCAGTCGATGCGACCATCGAAGGGCAGCAGATGGTCGTCCGTCGCGCTGAAATTGTCGTGGATGTGTGTGGTGATGAGCCGATCACCAAACCGCTCAAGGACGCTCAGGCCTCCCGGTTCCAGTATTTCCCAGTGGCCACTGTCGTAGCAAAGGCCGAGGAAGTCAGGCGAGTAGCGCGCAAACAGACGATCGTAGAGTTCGAGGAAACTGCCGGCCGAGGCACAAAAGAGGTTTTCCACGGCCACCTTGACGCTGTGTTCCAGGCAGGTCGGCTGCAAGGCATCGAGCGTTGCGAAGACCGGTTCAAAAAAGGCCTGTTCGGACGCTGCATCCGTGAAGACGTCGTCCTGGACATTGATGTGCAAGACGATATCAGGCGCGTTAAGCGCTGCCGCCAACCGGACGCGGTTTTCCAACAGCTCCACCGCGGCCTGGCGTTGCCAGGCATTGGGCGAATGGATGTCCTTGCGGTCTTCGCTGGCGAGCCAAGGATGTTCGGAAATGGTGTTGACGCCGTTCGAGGCGTGGACGGTCTTGGTTTTCAGTCCGGCATCGCGGATCGTTCCGCTGATGAATTCGATCTCCGATGCCGCGTACCAATAGGAACTGCCGGCATCCGGGTTCCAGTTGATATGGGTGAAGCCGGCATCCCGGATACGGTTGAGGGTGATTTTCAGACCTTCGTCGTACCAGCGGTCGTGGGTGGCCCAGTGCCAGACGGTCATGCAGGTGTCCATGGGAGCTCCTATAGGCGGTTCGTTTCCGGCCCCTTGCCGAGGCCGATGCGTTCGGCCGACAGCACGACGACGAAGGAAATGACCATGATCAGGGTGATGTAGACCAGCGTTATCGCGGCCTGTTCGGGATCGGGCGATCGTTCTCCGTCGACAATGGCGATCGCCAGCGGTCGGTTGTTGACGTTGTAGAGCAGCGCCGACAGCGCATATTCGGACATGATGTCGTTGAAGGTGATGGCCGAAACGAGAATGGCTGTCGGCGCCACCATCGGAAAAGTGACGCGTCGAAAGCGATAGAGACCCGAGGCGCCGAGGCTGCGAGCCGCGTCGTCATGGTTTGGATCAAGCCCGGCAAAGGCGGCGCGCAGAAAACGTGCCATGAGCGGCATGACCCAGACCGCGTAACCGAGCGGCAGGATGATGAAACTGCCGAGCAGAACAGCGCCGCCGACCGTCGGATTGGGCAAATCAAAGGCATTGATGAGACCGATGGCGATGAAGATCGGCGGCACCGCCCATGCGACGGCAAAAACCAGATCCAGCAGTTGCGGTCCCCAGCCGCGGCCGCGGGTCATGATAGGCGAGGCGAACAGCGTCACCGCCAGACCGATGGCAACGGCAATCAGGCCCATGCGCATGCTGTTCCAGAACGGGCCGAAGGCGGAGGTGTCGGTCAACACCGCGATGTAGTTTTTCAGGGTGAGAGTTGATGGGAGAGCCTCAATGCCGATCGAGGAGGCCGGCGCGAAAGAGAACAGCACGACCATGAAGGGCGGAACGATATAGAGAATGAACAGTCCGTAGGCGGCCAGATGCAGGATGGCATTCCAGAACGGATTGGTGACGCGCTTGAGCTGGATGGGTGTCGGGATCTTTGAGCCGCCGACATAGGTGCCGCGTTTTTCGGCATAGGCGGACATCAGGATCAGCGCCGTCAGGACCACCCCGAGCAGCAGTGTCAGCAGGGCCGCCATGTCGGCGCGACGCAGGCTCTGCAGGGTCAGGATCATCTGGCTGAGCATGTGAAAGTCACGGCCGCCCAGAATGGTCGGTCCGGCAAAGGAGCCGACGGACTGGTAGACGGTCAAAAGCGTGACGGCCAGCAGAGTCGGCAAAATGACCGGCAGGACCACACGCAACAGAATGGTCAGTTCCGATGCGCCAAGCGAGCGCGCCGCTTCGATGGTCGAATAATCGACCCGGCGCATGGCGGCGCGCAGAAACAGGAAATGAAACATGGTCAGCAGAAGTGTGTGAAACACCAGCACGGCGAAACCGCCGGAAAACCATTTCGGATCAAGGCCTGGAAACAGGAGTATCAGGACTGAGGTTACCGAGCCGCCAGGTCCGTAGGTGAAGGAATAGCCGGCGGCGGCAATGACGCTGCCGAACACCAGAGGGGTGGCGAAGCCGATCTTCAGGAGCGCACGACCGCGCACGTGGAAATACTCCAGCACGGCCACCTGAAAGACACCGACGATGGTGACCGTCACGGTCGAGGCAACGGTCATCCAGAGGGTATTCCAGATGGCGGTACGCACCCGGCCGGAGGCGGCGAGTTGTCGGGCGGTGTCGAAGGCGGCGAAATGGCCATCGCCAAACAGGGCCGATGCAAAGACGGCAATCACCGGCTGCACCGCGAAGGTCAGCAGGAACCACAGCAGCGCGGCCAGCCCGAACCACCAGAGGAAATTTTCCAGGCGCCAGAACAGCGTCATGCGGTCGCCTGCGCAAAAACATGGGCTGCGTCCGAACGCGCCCGAAGGCGCACCGGACGCCCCGGTCCGATGTCTGCCGGCAGGCTCCGGTCATCGACGGTTGCCGACAGCATTTCGTCCTGCAGGAGGCAGTCGACGCGGGTCATCGCGCCGAGGAACTCTACATGAGCAATTTCGCCCGCCATGCCGGCATCGCCGTCGAATTCAAGCAATACGTCTTCGTGGCGCAGGAAACAGCGGGCTCCGGTGTCTGCGGCAATGCCCAGTTGCGAAGCCAATGCGCCTGAAATGGCGTTGGACTCGCCAAGGAAGTCGCAGACGAACGGCGTGCGAGGATGGTGATAAAGCTCGCGGCCGCTGCCGATTTGCTCGATCTGGCCGTCGCGCAGCAGCACCACGCGATCCGACAGGGACAGAGCTTCCTCCTGATCGTGTGTCACATAGATTGCCGTGAAGCCCAACTCAGCCTGCAGCCGGCGGATTTCACGCCGCATGGCAACCCGCATCTTGGCGTCCAGATTGGACAGCGGCTCGTCAAGCAGCAGGACCTTGGCGCCCATGACCAGCGCCCGGGCGATGGCCACCCGTTGTTGCTGGCCGCCCGACAGGTTTGCCGGCTTCTTGTCGAGGTGCTCGTCAATGCCGGAAGCCCGAGCGATGGTTTCGACGCGACGGGCGATGTCCGCCGACGATGTGCGTGATACGCGCAGGCCGAAGGCGATGTTCTCGAATGCGCTCATGGTGGGAAAGAGCGCGTAGTTCTGAAAAACGATGCCGATATCGCGTTGCTCTGCCGGCAATCGCGTGATGTCGCGGCCTTCCAGCCGGATTGAGCCGCGGCTTGCCTTGAGGAAGCCGGCGACGGCCCTCAGGATCGTCGTCTTGCCGCAACCGGACGGACCAAGCAGCGACACGAATTCACCCGGCGCAATATCGAGGTTGAAGCCCGAGACGACGATCTTGTCGTCATAGCCGACGTCGAGATTGTGGATGGACATGACAGCGTCGGCCACGGCAAAGCTCCTTCAGCTGGTGCAGGCGGGCAGGCCGCCTGCACCCGGCCGGGATTAGCGGATTTCCAGCTCGATCTTCTGCAGCCAACCATCGAGTTTGGGGGCAATTGCGTCCCAGTCAACCGGCTGCGGGGAGACGAGGACCGCCTTTTGGCGCACGTCTTCCGGTGACATCTCGATGGCTTTGGGATGGACCGGTGCCTGGCCGAACTGCTTGGCGTAAGCGGCCATGAATTCCGGCGAGCCGAACCAGTCAACGAAGGCTTTTGCCTCGTCGAGATGATCCGTGCCGTTCATGATGGCAATGCCTTCGGCGATGAAGGGGGTGCCGCCTTCGGTATCGACCAGTTTTACGGTGTACCCGACATTGTCGGCCTGGCGGAAAGCGCCGCCGAACCAGTTGAGATCAATGACTGCCTCATTGGAAGCAAAGGCCTGTGTCTTGGCGTCACCGTCATTGACGACGATGGCATTGGCGTAGAGGTTGCGCATGAAGTCCCAGCCCTCATCGCTCACATTGCCGTCGGCGTCGAGGAAACGCGCCAACATGCCGGCAAGATAAACGCGGGTCGTCTGCCAGGCGCTGCTGCCAATAACGTATTTTCCGCTGTAGCGTTCATCGGTCATGTCGAGCCAGCTCTTGGGCGCATCGGCTTCCGACAAGGCATCGGCATTGTAGGCGAGGACGACCGGGGTCTGCCAGAATTTGTGGATCTGCCCGTCGGCGCCCTTATATTGCTCTGGAAGACCATCGGCCCAGGCGGGGGTATAGGGCTGGAACATGCCCTCGCTCTTCAAAAGGGCCATGGAAGTATCGACGAGACCGAAGACGACATCGGCCTGGGGATTGTTCTTTTCCGCAATCAGGCGATCGAACAGCTCGCCGCCACCGGCAACCAGAATGTCCACGTCGTGGCCGGCCGCCGTGGCCTGCTCCTTTATCCATTCGGCCCGCTCGCCACCCTGCGGCGAATAGATGACGATGCTTTCAGCCTGTGCGGCGGCTGATGCCAAGAGAAGGGCTGCCGCGGCAGCCAATCCTGACAATGATGAAAATCCAATGCTCATGCTGTGCCTCCCTTTCAGGTGCTTGGGGAAAACGGATGATTCCGGTTTCTACCGCGCCTCTGTGACAAGTTAATTACATTGCGTAATTTAATTTTCTGATCCATCTGTTGTCAATGGACTTGCGTCAAAGTGTCTGGGAGGAAGATGCGCCAGCTGTCGCTGAACGAAAAAAGACTGATCGAACTGGTCGCCTCGGGAGGCGCCGTGGCGCGTGTCGACCTGGCACGCCTTTCCGGCATGACCGGTGCGTCCGTCACGCGCCTGATTTCCGGATTGCTGGATCTTGGTATCCTGGCGGAGGAAACCGACCGTCAAGGACGGGCTGGCCAGCCGAAACGGCTGCTGTCGCTGGCCGGCGGCAGCTATTATTCCGCCGGTCTGATCTTTTCCTTGCGACGCATGGAAATCGCCATTCTCGATCTGACCGGGCGTCTGGCGGCGACCCGCAGCATCGACATTGTCGACCAGTCAGCCGCCGGCGTGGCCGAGGCAGCGCGCGCGGCCATCCACGACATGCGGGCGCGCCATCGGATTGGCCGCGACCGTCTGGTCGGCGTCGGCTGTGCGCTGCCGGGCAATTTCGGCACTTTTGAAAAGGACCTGAAAGCCCACGAACTGTTTTCCGATTTCGATGAGGGCCGAACCTTCAAGGCCTTTACCGATGTGTTCGAGATGCCGTTCCACTTCGAAAATGATGGCTCGGCGGCGGCACTCGGGGAGCATGTATTCGGCCGTCTGGAGGATGATGGGCCATCGATGTTTTTCATCCACATTGGACACGGCGTCGGTGGCGGTGCGGTGATCGACGGCCGGCTGTTTCGCGGCGTGCACGGCAATGCCTGCCTCCCTGGCGTGCTGTTTCCCTATGCCGCACCGAGGCCGTCAGGCCAGGATCTCATCAATTGCCTAGCGGCCGGCGGCATTGAACTTGAGGATTTCGATCACCTCGACCGGGTTGGCGAGAAGGGGCAGGCGTTGATCGACGACTGGATCGGCCGGGCCGGCGTTCAACTGCGCGACGCGGTGCGGGCGGTGAGTGGATTTTTTGATCCATCGGTGATCGTCATCGGCGGCCGGCTGCCAAAATGGCTGAACGAACGCCTGGTCGAGGCAATCCTGGCCGACCCGATCGACGGGCCCTCGCGTGGCCTTGTGGTTGCTCCGGTACGGGCCTCCAGTTTCGGGCCGGAAGTGGGTGCTGTCGGCGCGGCCTGCATTCCGATGTTCGAGAGTTTCTTCGGCGGTTCACGGTCGGATGCCGGCAATCCCTATCTCAATGGACGCCGGCCTCAGCCAAACTAATGTCATTTCCCTGACGTATTTTTCTGTGATTCAAGGCAGATTATGCTGCACTGCGTCGAAAGCACGATCCAAAGCGTGTTGCGAGTCCACCGGACGTGTGCTAGACGAACCACGAATTTCAGATGAGGGGCTGGAACTTTCTTCGCTTGTCTGGAAAAATCGAAATAAATTCAAGGGTTTACGGGGTCGGCTGACGCTGAAAGGGAATCCTTGGGTCCAGCTTTGAGAATCGTGCGCCCGTGGCAGACACAACTTCCCACATTTCCGGTGTTGCAGAGCGATACGCATCGTCGCTGTTCGACCTGGCGCTGGAGCAGAAATCCGAGGGCGCTATCAGCGCCGAACTCACCCGCCTGGAAAACCTGATCGCCGAGAGCGAAGACCTGAAAAGGCTCATCGTCAGCCCGGTGTTTTCCGCCGACGATCAGTTCAAAGCCATTGCTGCAATCGCCGACAAAGCCGGATTTGATGGTCTTGTTGGCAATTTCCTGCGCGTTGTGGCGAAAAACCGTCGGCTGTTCGCCGTTCCGGGCATCATTCGCGCCTATCGGGCGATTGAGGCAAAACACCGCGGCGAGGTCTCGGCTGAAGTCACTTCGGCCCGGCCGCTGAGCGCCGAGCAGGAAAAAGAATTGAAGGCGGCGCTGAAGAGCGTCACCGGAAACGACGTGACAATCCATGTCGTCGTCGACCCGTCGATTATGGGTGGGCTGATCGTCAAGGTCGGCTCGCGTCAAATCGACACATCCCTTCGCACCAAACTTTCTTCCCTTAAGCTTGCACTGAAAGAGGTCGGCTGATGGACATCCGCGCCGCGGAAATCTCCGCAATTCTCAAAGATCAAATCAAAAATTTCGGCCAGGAGGCAGAAGTCTCCGAAGTCGGCCAGGTGCTGTCCGTTGGTGACGGTATCGCCCGCGTCTATGGCCTCGACAACGTTCAGGCCGGTGAGATGGTCGAATTCCCCGGTGGAATTCGCGGCATGGCTCTGAACCTCGAAGAAGACAATGTCGGCGTCGTTATCTTCGGCTCCGACCGCGACATTGCCGAAGGCGATACGGTCAAGCGGACCGGCGCCATCGTGGAAGTGCCGGTCGGCAAAGGCCTGCTCGGCCGCGTGGTTGATGCACTCGGCAATCCGATTGACGGCAAGGGCCCGATCGAGTCCGAAGAACGCCGCCGCGTGGACGTCAAGGCGCCCGGCATCATTCCGCGCCGATCAGTGCATGAGCCGATGTCCACCGGTTTGAAAGCCATCGACGCGATGATCCCGATCGGCCGTGGCCAGCGCGAGCTTGTCATTGGCGACCGCCAGACCGGCAAGACCGCCATCCTGCTCGACACCTTCCTCAACCAGAAGCCGCTGCACGAAGCCGGCGACGAGAGCGAGAAGCTCTATTGCGTTTATGTCGCCGTCGGTCAGAAGCGGTCCACGGTTGCCCAGTTCGCCAAGGTTCTGGAAGAGCGCGGCGCGCTTCCATATTCCATCATCATCGCTGCGACCGCGTCCGACCCGGCGCCGATGCAGTTCCTGGCACCGTTCTCCGGCTGTGCCATCGGTGAATATTTCCGTGACAACGGCATGCACGCTCTTATCGGTTATGACGACCTGTCCAAACAGGCCGTCGCCTACCGCCAGATGTCTCTGCTGCTGCGTCGTCCGCCGGGACGTGAAGCCTACCCGGGTGACGTTTTCTACCTGCACTCGCGCCTGCTCGAGCGGGCCGCCAAGCTCAATGACGACAACGGCTCCGGTTCCCTGACCGCACTGCCGGTCATCGAGACCCAGGGCAACGACGTTTCGGCCTTCATTCCGACCAACGTGATCTCGATCACCGACGGTCAGATCTTCCTCGAAACCGACCTGTTTTACCAGGGCATTCGTCCGGCCGTGAACGTTGGCCTGTCGGTGTCGCGCGTCGGCTCCTCGGCCCAGATCAAGGCGATGAAACAGGTCGCCGGCTCGATCAAGGGTGAACTGGCGCAGTACCGCGAAATGGCGGCCTTCGCCCAGTTCGGCTCGGACCTCGATGCAGCGACCCAGCGTTTGCTCAACCGCGGCGAACGCCTGACGGAGCTGCTGAAGCAGCCGCAGTTCTCGCCGCTGAAGACGGAAGAGCAGGTGGCTGTGATTTTCGCCGGCGTGAATGGCTATCTCGATGGCCTGCCGGTCTCCGAAGTCGGCCGTTTCGAGCAAGGTCTGTTGTCCCACATGCGTGGAGACGGCAAGGCAGTCCTCGACGCCATCCGCACCGAAAAGGCGCTGAGCGACGACATCAGCAAGCAGCTGACCGCTGCCATCGACGATTACGCCAAGTCCTTCGCCTGATTGTCAGGACCGAAAAGCAACCAGGGGACGGATAACGGATGCCTTCACTCAAGGATCTGAGAAACCGGATCGCCACCGTCAAGGCGACGCAGAAGATCACCAAGGCGATGCAAATGGTCGCCGCGGCGAAGCTGCGTCGGGCCCAGGAAGCGGCGGAAGCGGCTCGGCCCTATTCGCAGCGCATGAGCGCGGTGCTGGGCAACCTCGCCGGCGCGGTGACGGAAGGCCATGACACGCCGCATCTGATGACCGGCACCGGTGAAGATGTGACCCACCTGCTCGTTGTCTGCACGGCGGAGCGCGGATTGTGCGGTGGCTTCAACTCGCAGATCGCCAAACTGGCGCGCGACCGGATCGCCGAACTGCAGGCCGAAGGCAAGGAAATCAAGATCCTGTGCGTCGGCAAGAAGGGCTACGACATTCTCAAGCGGCAATACGAGTCGCTGATCATCGATCGGGTCGACCTGCGCGAGGTCAAGCGGATCGGTTACGCCAACGCCGACGATATCGCCCGCCAGGTCATCGACATGTTCCATCATGGCGGTTTCGACATCTGCACGCTGTTCTATTCCGAGTTCAAATCGGTGATCAGCCAGGTGCCGACGGCACAGCAGATCATTCCAGCCAACGCCGGTGGCGACAGCGAACCGGAAGAGGCCGGCAGCAATGCCGTCTACGACTACGAACCGGATGCGGAAACCATCCTGAACGACCTGATCCCGCGCAACATCGCGGTACAGATTTTCCGGGCGCTGCTTGAAAACAGCGCGTCCGAGCAGGGCGCTCGCATGACCGCCATGGACAATGCAACGCGCAATGCCGGCGACATGATCGACAAACTGACGCTCAACTACAACCGCCAGCGTCAGGCACAGATCACCAAGGAACTGATTGAAATCATTTCGGGCGCTGAGGCGCTCTAAGAGCTCGACAAGAGGGTAAAAGACATGGCCGAGGCAGCAACAGCCAACATCGATACTTCCGGCGTCAAGGGCACGATCACCCAGGTTATCGGCGCCGTCGTCGACGTGGCCTTCGAGGATCACCTGCCGCCGATCCTGAACGCACTGGAAACCGACAACCTGGGCAACCGGCTGGTGCTGGAAGTCGCTCAGCACCTGGGCGAAAATACGGTTCGTACCATCGCCATGGACTCGTCCGAGGGCCTGGTGCGCGGACAGCCGGTCTATGACACCGGTGGTCCGATTGCCGTTCCGGTCGGTGACGAAACGCTCGGCCGTATCATGAACGTGATCGGTGAGCCGATCGACGAAGCGGGCCCGGTCGTCACCAAGGACAAGCGCGGCATCCACCAGGACGCTCCGGCCTATGTCGACCAGTCGACGGAAGCTGAAATCCTGGTCACCGGCATCAAGGTCGTCGACCTGCTGGCGCCGTACGCCAGGGGCGGCAAGATCGGCCTGTTCGGCGGTGCCGGCGTGGGCAAGACGGTGCTCATCCAGGAACTGATCAACAACGTCGCCAAGGCGCACGGCGGTTACTCGGTTTTCGCCGGTGTTGGCGAACGCACCCGTGAGGGCAACGACCTTTACTGGGAAATGATCGAATCCGGCGTGAACAAGGACCCGAAGGAAAACGACGGTTCGGCCGAAGGCTCCAAATGCGCCCTGGTGTTCGGCCAGATGAACGAGCCGCCCGGCGCTCGCGCCCGTGTCGCACTGACCGGCCTGACGATTGCCGAGCAGTTCCGCGACGAAGGCCAGGACGTGCTGTTGTTCATCGACAACATCTTCCGCTTTACCCAGGCAGGTTCGGAAGTGTCGGCTCTTCTCGGTCGTATTCCTTCCGCTGTGGGCTATCAGCCGACGCTCGCCACCGACATGGGTACGATGCAGGAGCGCATCACCACCACCAACAAGGGATCGATCACCTCGGTGCAGGCCGTTTACGTTCCTGCCGATGACTTGACCGACCCGGCGCCAGCTACCTCGTTCGCCCACCTGGACGCAACGACGGTTCTCAACCGCGCCATTTCGGAAAAGGGCATCTACCCGGCCGTGGACCCGCTCGACTCCACCTCGCGCCTGCTCGACCCGATGATCGTCGGTGAAGAGCACTATGAAACAGCCCGTTCGGTGCAGTCGGTGCTGCAGCGTTACAAGTCGCTGCAGGACATCATCGCCATTCTCGGCATGGACGAACTGTCGGAAGACGACAAGCTGACCGTGGCCCGCGCCCGTAAGATCGAGCGCTTCCTGTCGCAGCCGTTCCACGTCGCCGAAGTCTTCACCGGCTTCCCGGGCCAGCTCGTCGATCTGGAAGACACGATCAAGAGCTTCAAGGGTCTGGTCGAAGGCGAATACGACCACCTGCCGGAAGCCGCCTTCTACATGGTCGGCGGTATCGACCAGGCGATCGAGAAAGCCCAGAAACTGGCTGCGGAAGCCGCCTAAGCCACGACCGGACGGCGGCTAAGGCCGCCGGCTCCGTTTGGGAAAGTGACCGATATGGCCGAAAGCTTCAATTTCGAACTCGTGTCGCCGGAACGCCTGCTCCTGTCGGAATCGGTGAACGAGGTGATCATCCCCGGCACCGACGGCGAGATGACCGTGATGGCCAACCACGCGCCTGTCATGACCACGATCAAGCCCGGCATCGTCGAGGTCCGTGCAGAGTCTGGCGACAGCAAGCGCTACGTGGTGTTCGGTGGCTTTGCCGACATTCTGCCGGAGGGCTGCACGCTGCTCGCCGAATCGGCTGTTCACGTGGACGATATCGACCGCGAAGATCTCGCCCAGCGCATCCAGAACACGCGCGAAGATCTGGCAGATGCCAAGACAGACGCCGACAAGTCGCGCATTGCTGAGAAACTGGACAACCTGCTGACCCTGCAGAGCGCGGTCTGAGTAAAGCGTTCATTTCGAGACGATGAAGGCGGGCTTGGCCCGCCTTTTTGCTATTGGAGTTATGCTGGCCGCGCTCGGCTCTGAGTCACTTTATGGTCGACGCCCGCAAATGCAGTTCGATGATTTTCTGTGCTGCCTGGCGGGCGCCTATTTTGCCCAGGAAGAAGAAGTGGTTACCCGCCACCTGCTCGGTCAGGTAGTCGGCCGACGTCCTGACGGCCTGTCGGATTTCCTGCCAGCGAGCCGGCGAAAGCTTGTCATAGGACGCGCCCTGTCGCATCCGGTCGACGATGACCCGGTTGCGGATGAAGGCCCAGTCCGAAGTGTCGAACAGCACGTTTTCGGCGTCGTCGGGCGAGTTGCCGTGAAGCACTGCGGGAATGGGATACACCGAAAAATCAAGCGTTTCGGCTTCATCCAGTGTCTCCTGCAGGTCGTGAACGAATTTGCCGTCGCGATAGAGCAGCCCGGTTTCCATCAGGCCCACCGGAATGTTGCCGATGAATTGGTGCTCGAACACATCCTTCGGAATGATGGTATGGCCGTTATAGGCGCTTTGCTGTTCGATTGCGTTGACGAACCACGCGTAGACGCCCTCTCTGTCCGCCAGACCATTGGGCAGCATTTTTATGTTGTCGGTGAGGGCCTTCGGCAGGAGGCCCGTTACCGGAGGGTCGGCCGACATCGCGACGAACACGTCGGGGACAAGGCCGGCTTTCCGGGCAGCGTCCGACACCGAAGCCGCAATTTTGCCGCCCATGCTCCATCCGCAGATGATGACATGGTTCGATAATCCGTTCTCGCGGATGTAGTGCGCAGCGATGTCGGCGACCTGTTTGCCCCAGTCCGGGATGCCGTATTCGGGGTAGGCCTGTGAGTATACCGGATTTTCAAGAGGGTAAGACACGCCGAGGAACGGAAACCCGGCCTGGTTTATCCAGTAGGCGAGAAAGTCCTCTTCGTTGCCGTCAGGAAACCCATAGGCAATGCGTGCGAGATGGGCATCACCGGGGACAAAGATGACGAGAGGTTTGTCCTTGTCGGCCGCGACAAACTTCACCAGGGCCGGAAAACCGGCGGCCGAAACGAGGGTCTCACCGTCTTGGAGATGGGTGTTGCGAGGCAGGCTTTCGACCGAAGCATGGCTGCGAAGCGGTGCGACCATGAGGAAGATCGCCATGATCATCAGCAATTTCATGATCGCGGATGACACCGAAGCCGTCGGTGTCGCTTTTGGGCAGAATACCATCGAAGGGTCCTCTCGGTTCGCAATCGATTCACTACCCGCAAAGGTGGCATTTGCTTGTGCCGCTGCATACCCCTTGCAGAAGGATTTAAGCACCATCAGACGCTGCTGAGTATGATCAAGCCAATGCCCGGTCCACCGCTGCTTTCGCATGCAGTGCGGTTGTGTCGTAGGTCGGAAGGTCCGCCGCATTGGGATCGACGATCATGGTGATTTCGGTGCAGCCGAGGATGACAGCTTCGGCGCCGGCGGCGGCTAGATTGGCGATGGCGCCCTGAAACACTTCTGCTGAGGGTTCCGTCACGATGCCCTTGCACAGTTCCTCGTAGATGATGCGGTGGAGGTCCGCCTGGGACTCGGCGTGGGGCACGATCACGTCGAGTTCGAACTCGTTTTCCAGACGTTCCCGATAGAAGGCTTGTTCCATCGTAAAGCGGGTGCCGAGCAGGCCAACTTTGCGCACGCCATCGGCGACGAGCGCCGAGCCGGTCGGATCGGCAATGTGCAGGATCGGCAGGCCTGACTTTGTTTCGATCGCATCAGCCACCTTGTGCATGGTGTTGGTCGCAATCACCAGAAAGTCGGCGCCGCCGGCGGCGAGACCACGCGCGGCCTCCCCCAATATTTCGGCCGTGCCGTCCCAGTCATCGGCATGCTGTAAAGCCTCGATTTCCTGGAAGTCGACGGAATGCAGGAGGATTCGGGCCGAGTGCAGGCCGCCGAGGCTCTCCTTTACCTCCTCGTTCATCAGGCGGTAGTAGAGCGCCGTCGATTCCCAGCTCATGCCGCCGATGAGGCCGATAAGCTTCATGCGTTCTCTCCCTGCAGATGCGCAAAGGCTTCGACGACCTGATCATAGACGGCGCGTTTGAACGGCACGACAAGGCCGGGCATGTCGGTGAGCGGCTTCCAGGCCCAGGCGTCGAATTCCGCCTTGTGGCCGTCCGGCGGCGGATCGATGGCGATTTCGCTGTCGTCGCCCTCAAAGCGGAAGGCGAACCAGCGCTGGGTTTGACCGCGATACTTGCCCTTCAGGGCAACGCCCATGAGTTTTTGCGGGAGGTCGTAGGGGATCCAATCGGGCGCTTCGGCGATCAGCGAAACGCTTCTTATTCCGGTTTCCTCATAAAGCTCGCGGCGTGCAGCCTCCAGCGGTTCCTCGCCCTTGTCGATGCCGCCCTGTGGAAGCTGCCACAGATGCGCACGCGGGTCGTCTTTGTTGATGGTCTTGGGGATCCGGCGTCCAGCCCAGACGAGGCCGGATGGGTTCAGGACGACGATGCCGACACAACGTCGATAGGGGAGATCGGATACCTTTGGCCGTTTTTCACCCATGTCAGAATTTTTCCGGATCATCGGTCAACGCGGAAACCGCGACGATCTCAATGCCGCGGGCCTTGGCCTCATTGGCCCAGGCGGCGATCGCATCGACACTGACATCGAATGCCGACGCAGTCGCAATGGCCGTGCCGTCGCGCTTGGCGACCCGCTCGACATCATCGAGCCGCCGCATGATTTCCGTGCGGTCGATCTTGTTGTCCACCACCATATTGCCTTCCGCGTATGGAACGCCGACGGCCCGAGCGATGGCACCTGTGACGGTCTGGGCCGAAGTGCCGTCGTCCAGGAACAGCACGCCGCGTTTGGCCAGGTCTCGCATCAGCGTTTCCGTGGCGGCCGGGTCTGAAAGGAACCGGGCACCCATGAAATTCATGACGCCGGTGTAGTTGGTGATACGGCCCATGGCCCAGTGCAGGTCATCAAGGTTCTGCTGCGAACCGTCGGCAACCAAAAGCGTTCGCGGGCCGGGATCGTTGTTGGGATAATCGAATGGCTCGAAGGGAACCTGCAACAGCACCTCATGGCCACCTCTCCTGGCTTCCTGAAGCCAGCGTTGGAGGCTGTTGCCGGTTGCCGCAAAGGCCAGCGTGATTTCCGGTGGTAGCGTTCTGATGGCGTTCTGGGTGCCTGTCTGGCTTAGACCAAGGCCGCCGACAACGATGGCAATGCGGGTGCCGCGCGCACCGGACCACGGCCGGGCATAGGCGTCCATCGGGCGGCGACCGTCGGCACCAACGACCGGGAGACGTCCGAAATCGGTGTTTTCCAGAAGCTCGGGGATCGGCAGGTGGGCCACCTGCGGCTGTTGTCCGATCTGGCCGGCGCCGGAAATGATCACCGCACCCTCGCCGCTGCGGTCCAGCGGCGTTATCTTGGTGACCGTGTGACCTTCATCCGTCAGCGTGCGTTGGACATTGGCCCCGGAACTACCGGCGAGCGGCTTCGCGGGGTCTGCGACGACCTGCGGCTGCGGCGCGGTGGCGGTTTGGATCGATTGCTCCGGCGTTGCCGGCTTCGACTGCTGCTCGCCCTGTGGAGTCGTTTGCTGAAATGCAAAATAGCCGGCGCCGGCAAACAGCACCACGAAAGCGGTGCCGATCAACCAAGGGCCGCTGCCCCGAGACTGACCACGTCGCGGTCCACCGCCTTTGCGGTGTTGTCCCAACGGTTTGTCGAGATCGGAGCCCGTCGTCACCAGTGCTGTCCGTAAAGGAAAAGGCCGCTCCCATGGGAGCGGCCGCCTGTCTTATTCGGTTTTGGTCGTCGTATCGTCGGCTTTTTCCATTTTCTTGGCCGCCTGTTCAGCGCTAGGCGGATAAGCCGGGTTGGTCTCGACGCCGCGGATCAGGTCGAGGGCGTAACCGAGCTGCTCGTCATCTTCAGCTTCCGGCGGAACATAGGCGATGGAGCCCGATCCCTCTTCGGTTTCTTCCTGGCCCTGAATGTGGCCGCGCAACTCCGATTCGCCGGTTTGGCGAATGCGGCCCTGCAGCTCTTCCGGAAGAGGCTGGTTGACGACGATATCCGGCTTGATGCCAGTGCCCTGGATCGATTTGCCCGACGGCGTGTAGTAGAGCGCCGTGGTCAGCCGCAGAGCGCCATTTTCACCGAGCGGTATGATGGTCTGCACCGAACCCTTGCCGAATGATGTGGTGCCGACGATGGTGGCACGCTTGTGATCCTGCAGGGCGCCGGCAACGATTTCGGACGCACTGGCCGAGCCGCCATTGACCAGCACGACGATCGGCTTGCCATCGGTCAGGTCGCCCGGACGCGAATTGTAGCGCCGGGTTTCTTCCGGGTTGCGGCCACGGGTGGAGACGATTTCACCACGGTCGAGGAACGCATCGGAGACGTTGATGGCCTGATCGAGCAGGCCGCCCGGGTTCAGACGCAGGTCAACGATGAAACCCTTCAGCTTGTCGTCCGGGACTTCAGCCTCGATCTTGTCGATAGCGTTTTCCAGATCGCTGTAGGTCTTCTCGGTAAAGGAGATGACGCGGATATAGCCGATATCTTCCTCGACCCGGTACTTGACCGCCTTCACCTTGATGATGGCGCGGGTGATCTTGATGTCGATCGGAGCATCGGCACCCTCGCGCAGGACCGTCAGATCAATGGAGGATCCGACCGGCCCACGCATCTTTTCGACCGCCTGAGTCAGTGACAGGCCGCGAACCGGCTCACCGTCGATTTCGGAAATCAAATCACCGGCGAGCACGCCAGCGCGCGACGCCGGTGTGTCGTCGATCGGCGTGATGACCTTGACCAGCTCGCTGTCGCGGTCGAGCGTTACCTCGATGCCCAGTCCGCCGAACTCGCCCCGGGTCTGGGTGCGCATCTCGTCGGCATCCTTGGCGTTGAGGAAGCTGGAATGCGGATCGAGCGATGTCAGCATGCCGTTGATGGCGTTTTCGACAAGCTCGTCTTCCTTCGGCGGAGTGACGTATTGAGCGCGGACCCGTTCGAAGACGTCGCCGAAGATCGACAACTGCTTGTAGGTCTCGGAATTCGCCGCCACCGCGGAGGTGCCGACGGAGTGCAAAGCGGTCACCGAGACCGCACCAATGACGGCGCCGACGGCCAGAAGTGATACCTTACGAATCATTGCTTACCCTTCCAGAAGGATTGCTGGCCCACCAGGGAGCCGGATCGACGGGCTTGCCGCCTTTTCTAAACTCAATGTATAGCGTCGGCTCGTCAGAGGCCAGTAGCAATACCGAAGCGGACGCCACTCTTTTGCGAGCATCCATCCGTCCCACGGGCTCGCCGGCAATGACGAACTGACCGATTGTGGCACTGATGCTGCCCATTCCCGCCAGGACCAAATGATAGTCGTCTCCCGCGTTGAGGATGAGCAACTGCCCATAGGATCGGAACGGACCGGAATATACCACCCACCCATCCGCCGGCGCCGTCACAATCGCGTCATGCACAGTTGAAAGCATCATGCCTTGCAGCGGATGGCCGGCGCCGTCGTCGTCGCCGAAAGACGCCGCGAGCGTTCCGGCGACGGGGAGTTCAAGACTTTCTTTCAGATCGGAAAACGCGAAGGCAGGCGCCAGTCGGTCAGCGTCGGCTTCGCCTGTGCGCGCTAGTTGTCGGGCCTTTTCACGCTTTTCCTGCGACTCGGCGGCGCGTTTTTCTTCCGCCTGCCTGGCCTCGTCGGCGGCCTTGCGCACCGAATCGATCTGTTTGCCGAGGCTGGCAATCAGGTCTTCCATGCTTTCTGCCCGTTCGGCCAGCCGTTTCGCGGCTTCCGTTTCAGCGGCCAGAAGTTCGCGATTCTGTTCGGCGCGCTTCTGCTTTTCTTCCAGGAGCAGTTTGAGGCGTTCCTCTTCCTCCGCCTGCTCCTCCAGGGTGGCGATCAACAGCTCACGCTCGTTCGATATCGATGCCCGGATGGTGGTCAGCTCCTGCAGATCAACCATCAGGCGGTCGGCGCGCTGGCGAATATCGGGAACCACGGCACCGAGCAAAATGGCGCTGCGCACCGAGGACAGCGCATCTTCAGGGCTGACAAGCAATGCGGGCGGCGGGTTGCGCCCCATGCGTTGCAATGCGGCGAGCACTTCGGCCAGCGTATCGCGCCGGTCTCGCAGCGATTGGCGCACCGTGTCCTCGCGGCCGCGCAGGCTGGCCAGCCGCAGCTCGCTTTCGGAAATGTCGGCGGTGAGCTTCTTCTGGGTCTTGGCGCTTTGAACAAGCGCGGTGCGCATGCTCGCCTGATCTTTCTTCAGCTGAGCGATGCTGTCTTCCAGCTGCTTTTGCCGCTCGCGGGAAAGGCCGATATCGGCGGAGATTTTTTCCAGCTCGCTCATGCCGGCGGCGCGCTGGCGATCGAGATCCTCGACGGTCGGCTTTCGGAAGGTTCCGGGGCTCGGAGATGTCTCCTGCGGGAGCGCCGGTACACTCAGGCAGGCAGACAGCAGCAATGCGCCACAAAGGGCGCTCGCATGCTGGAATCTGGATGGTCCTGGCTGCCGGTCCCGCATATCCGAATCATAAGTCAAAGTGCCGACAGCCGCCACCGGCCGCCGTATGGATGCCGTGCCCAGGGGAATCCGTCAGGGTTGTCGAATCACCTATCGCAGGCAAGCGTGGCAGCGATAAGGCAAAACGATGCGCGTGCGGATCCGGCCGTCTGCAATCGCCCGGGCCCGTCGACATCAGTTTCTGTGATAGGGATGACCTGTCAGGATGGTCACCGCGCGGTAGAGCTGTTCGGCCACCATGATGCGCACCAACTGGTGCGGCCAGGTCATTTTTCCGAAACAGATCGTGGCATGGGCCTGTGCGACAAACTCCGGATCGAGGCCATCGGCTCCCCCGATAACGATGCATATGTCCCGTTGCCCGTCGTCGCGCCAGCGAGCAAGCGTGGCGGCAAAGGCCTGCGAATCCAGCGCCTTGCCGCGTTCATCAAGCGCAACCAGGGTTCTGTCCAGCGGGAGCTGTCGGGTCAGGGCGTCCGCTTCTTCGCGCTTGCGGACGGCAGCATTCGAAGCTCGGCTTTCCGGCAGTTCGACAATGCGATTGAAATCGAGGCCTATTGCCGCGCCTGCCTTCTTGAAGCGGTCGACATAACGCGCGGTAAGATCTCTTTCGGGGCCGGATTTCAGCCGGCCCACGGCATATAGCGTCACCCGCATTGGCCTCACACTCCGCTCGCCCGACGTCCCGCCGGGGCAGAGTTTCCGTCCTCTAGTGCACCGTGTCTTCTTCGGCTTCAGGCGTCATCCACATCTTCTCGATGCTGTAAAACTCCCTGATTTCCGGACGGAATACGTGAATAATGATGTCTCCGGTGTCTATCAGCACCCAATCGCCATGGGCGAGACCTTCGACCTTGGCCTGTCCGAGGCCGGCGTTTTTCAGGTCGCGCAGCAAATGGTCGCAGATAGCCGTCACATGGCGGTTCGATCGGCCGGAAGCCACGACCATATGGTCGCCCAGTGCCGACTTGCCCGCTATGTCGATGGAGACAATGTCTTCTGCCTTGGATTCCTCGAGGCTGGCGAGGACCAGTTTCAACGCATGGATCGCAGCAGTGCCGCTTTCCAGTGCGGAAGAGGAAACGCCTGCGGCATTTCCCTTGCTGTGTGCTGTTCTCAGTGTCTTTCCTTTCCGTGACAGAACAAGCGTCGCGCGTCTGCCATGGTCTCTTGCGTTACCGGCACCATTGCCGGTCAAAATCGCCCTTTTCGCACCCGCTGCAACACAAGGTTGCGACTCACGGGACAACACCGTGGCAAACACAGCCAAACATAGGCATGGAATGCTGAAGGTTTCAAGACAAAGCTCATCACGAATTTTTTGAGGTTTTTCAGATGCTACGGCTGAATCTGGTCGGATGAACCCGTCATGCCGCTGCGAATGGCGGTTGACGAAAGCGGCGATCGCCGTCCGTGAATGAAGGTCCAGGCCGGTGGATCCATGCGGGCAAGAGCACCCACATCGGCTTCGTCGACCCGTGCATGATCGAAGGTTTTCGCCATGATCGAAGACAGATAGGCCAGGGTCGAGCCCGGGCGGTCGATCACCGCGATCGGTACGGAATTGGCAATTTCCTGCCAGTTCTGCCAGCGATGAAAACCGGCCAGATTGTCGGCGCCCATCACCCAGACGAAGTCGACGCCGTGATTGCGCTCGAGAATGAAATCGAGCGTTTCGGCGGTATAGCGCAAATCATGCGCGGCCTCGAAGGCGGTCAGCTTGATGCGAGGATCGGTAATGCGCTCCCGGCACCAGGCAAGCCGCTGCCCAAGGCTGGGCAATCCGCTGTTTTCTTTCAAAGGGTTACCCGGTGTGACCATCCACCAGAGCTGGTGAATGCGCAGCTTGCGCAACGCCGTTTCGGCAACCAGCATGTGACCGTCATGGGGCGGATTGAAGGACCCGCCGAAAAGGCCGACGGCCATGCCCGGCTCGACATGTGGCATGCGCAAACAGGGCGCGGTGACTTCGGTTCGATCGATCACTGAATGAGGTGCTATGGTCTTGTCTGACCGGAGCCGTGTACCCGGTACTTGAACGATGTGAGCTGTTCGACACCCACGGGCCCGCGAGCGTGCATCTTGCCGGTCGCAATACCGATTTCAGCGCCCATGCCGAATTCGCCGCCATCGGCATACTGCGTCGAGGCGTTGTGCAGCAGGATGGCCGAATCGATCTCGTTGAAAAACTTTTCGACCACGGTCGGATCTTCGGCAATAACGGCCTCGGTGTGGTTCGACGAATAGCGGCCGACATGAGCGATAGCACCGTCGATGCCGTCGACCATGGCGACCGAAATGATCGAATCAAGATATTCCGTCGTCCAGTCCTCCTCGCTGGCGTCTTCGGCGGCAGGCCATAGCGCCTTGACTTCGGCCGTGGCGCGTATGGTGCATCCGGCAGACTGCAGCGCGTCCAGAACCGGCGTGAGATGGGTCTGTGCGGCCGCCCGGTCGACGAGAAGGGTTTCCGCGGCACCGCATATGCCGGTGCGTCGCATCTTGGCATTGACTGCGATGGAAGAGGCCATGTCGGTGTCGGCGGATTTGTCGACATAGAGGTGGCAGAGGCCTTCCAGATGGGCAAAGACGGGCACACGGGCCTCGCTTTGCACGCGGCCGACCAGTCCCTTGCCGCCCCGCGGTACGATGACGTCAATGGCGCCGCCCAGGCCCTTGAGCATTTCGCCGACGGCCCCACGATCGGTGGTCGGCACGATCTGGATGGCGTCCTCCGGCAAGCCGGCGGCCTTCAGGCCGCGCACCAGGCTGGCGTGGATGGCGGTGGATGAGTGGATCGAATCGGAACCGCCGCGCAGGATTACAGCGTTGCCGGCCTTCAGGCACAGCGCGCCGGCATCGGCTGTCACATTGGGGCGGCTTTCGTAGATCACGCCGATGACGCCGAGCGGCGTCCTTACGCGCTCAATCGCCAGGCCATTGGGTCGCTCCCATGCCGCAATCACATCGCCCACCGGATCGGTCAGTGCCGCGATCGCCCGGATTCCATCGGCCATGGCGCTCACGCGCTCCGGATCGAGCCGCAGCCGGTCTTTGAAAGAGGCCGCCATATCGGTCTCTTCCGCATGCTTCATATCGGTCGCATTGGCTTCAAGGATGGCGTCCATGTCGGCCATGACTGCATCCGCCATCGCCGCAAGAGCCGTGTTCTTCTGCTCGGCCGAAGCGATCGCCAGTGGCGCCTGGGCAGCACGGGCTCGCTGGCCAATTTCGAGCATGAGTTGCTCTACGTTCTGTCCGTCTGCCTGGATTAACATGATTACCTCCGGCCTTCGCCGTCTTCCTTCGGGTCTATTGGGGTGCCTGTCAACACCATATCGTCGCGATGAATCATCGCGGCACGGCCGGCATACCCCAGAATCTCGAAGATTTCCGTGGATTTGCGGCCGACAATCTGCAGCGCTTCGTCGGAATCATACGCCGCGAGGCCGCGGGCAATCTCGCCGCCACCCTCGACGTGGATCGCCACGGTGTCGCCACGCATGAAGCCACCCGACACGCGTCGGACGCCGGCTGGCAACAGGCTCTTGCCGGATCGCAGCGCCCGTTCGGCGCCTGCGTCGACATGAAAGATGCCGGCCGGTTCGAGCTGGCCGGCGATCCATTTCTTGCGTGCGGTCACTGGCGATGTGCTGGGCAGGAACAGACTGTGGCGCGCACCGGCGTCGATGGCCGCAAGCGGATGGTCGACCTTGCCCGAGGCAATCACCATGGCGCAGCCGGCGGCGGTGGCCATGCGGCCGGCATCGATCTTGGTCTTCATGCCGCCGCGCGACAGTTCCGAACCGGCCTTGCCGGCCATCGCCTCGATCCGCGGGGTGATTTCTTCGATGGTGTGGAGGAAGTCGGCGTCCGGATTGCTGTGCGGCGGCGCCGTGTAGAGGCCGTCGACGTCAGACAGCAGAATCAACAGATCGGCGCCGGCCATGGTGGCGACGCGGGCCGCCAGCCGGTCATTGTCGCCATAACGGATTTCCGTGGTTGCGACCGTGTCGTTTTCATTGATCACAGGCACGGCGCCGGCCGCCAGTAGCTGGCTGATCGTGGCCCGTGCATTGAGGTAGCGCCGGCGCTCTTCGGTGTCCCCCAGGGTGAGCAGGATCTGCCCGGCAATGAGATTGTCGAGCGACAGGGCCTTTGACCAGGCTTCGGCCAGGGCGATCTGGCCGACGGCGGCAGCGGCCTGGTTTTCCTCCAGCTTCAGCCGGCCGCGGCTTTTACCAAGCGGCGTGTCGCGCAGCACCGTGCGGCCGAGTGCAATGGCGCCGGAGGAGACGACGATGAATTCGGTGCCGAGCGCGCGAAGTTCCGCTATGTCGCGGCACAAGGAACCAAGCCAGGCCTGGCGCAGGCCGTCTTCGGCATCGACGAGCAGCGCCGAGCCTATCTTGATGACGATGCGACGGTATTGCTTGAGCGCATGCCGCGGCGTGCTCATGACGCCGCCCCGTCCGCCTTTTCCGCTTCCTCGGCTTCGGTGATGATGCCGGCCAGCGCCCGCAGCGCCGGCAGCATGCCTTCCCCGGAGATGGCCGACAGAACGAACGGCTTGACGCCGCAGGCGGATTCCAGAGCTGCGGCTTTTTCGGTGCGCCCGTCCTCATCCAGGGTGTCGGCCTGGGATAGAGCGATAATCTCCGGCTTGTCACCCAGGCCGTGCCCGTAAGCCTCCAGCTCGGTGCGGACCGTCCGATAGGCGGTCGCGACATCCTCCTCCTGGGCGGATACCAGATGCAGCATGACCCGTGTGCGCTCGACATGGCCGAGGAATCGGTCGCCGATCCCGACGCCCTCGTGGGCGCCCTCGATCAGCCCGGGAATATCGGCGAGGATGACTTCGCGGCTGTCCACCTGCGCGACCCCGAGATTGGGGTGGAGGGTGGTGAAAGGATAGTCGGCAATTTTCGGACGCGCCCGGGTAACGGCCGAGAGCAATGTCGACTTGCCGGCATTGGGCAGACCGACGATGCCGGCATCGGCGATCAGCTTGAGGCGCAGCCAGATGGTCTTTTCGACACCCTCTAGGCCGGGATTGGCGTGGCGCGGCGCCTGGTTGGTGGAGGATTTGAAATGAGCGTTACCGAAGCCGCCATTGCCACCGGCCGCCAGTCGGAACCGCTGTCCCTCTTCCACCAGATCGCAGATCAGCGTTTCGTTGTCTTCCTCGAAAATCTGCGTGCCGGCCGGGACCTTGAGCAGCACGTCGGCGCCACCGGCGCCGGTGCGGTTTCGGCCCATGCCGTGCATTCCGGTTTTGGCCTTGTAATGCTGGCGGTAGCGATAGTCGATCAGCGTGTTGAGCCCGTGGACGGCCTCGACCCAGACATCGCCGCCGCGACCGCCGTCGCCGCCATCGGGGCCGCCGAATTCAATATACTTCTCGCGCCGGAACGATACGCAGCCGGCGCCGCCATCGCCGGAGCGGATATAGACCCGGGCCTGGTCCAGAAATTTCATCGGGTCGCCGTTCCTGTGGTTGAAATTGCGCCTTTGCATATCGCCCGCCAACCGCAACGTCAAAGTCTATTGCGTGTCGGCGGGTGACGGGCGGTTCATGCGGCCGCCCAGCTGCGCAGCGAGATCCAGGTCTTGCGGTCCAGACGGTACCACTCGACCGGGACGGCGCTGCCCAGCGCCAGCGACTTGATCATGCCGGTGCCCTGGAATTGGAAACCGCATTTGTGAATGACGCGACGTGACGCCGGATTGGTCACCCGGCACCGCACATCGATGCAGTCGATGCTGCGGGTGCGGAACGCCATGTCGATCACCGCATGGGCGGCTTCCGTTGCAAAGCCCTTGCCCCAGAAAGGTTCGCCGATCCAATAGCCGAGTTCCAGGGTCGACGGGTCGTCCTGCGGCTCGATCCCGCAACAGCCGAGAAATCGGCCGTCATCCGCATCCGTCACGGCATAGACGCACTTGCCAATCGCGCCCGTGCGCGTGCGACGAATGAAGTCCGTCGCGTCCTTGCGGGTATAAGGGTGCGGCATGCGCGAAACCATGGTAGCGACCCGGGCATTGTTGGCGAGACAGGCAAGAGCGTCCGTATCCTCGACATGCGGGGTTCGCAGAACCAGCCGTTCGGTGACGAGGACGGGGCATCCGCTCCGCTCGCTTTGATCGCTGACGCTGTCGTCTTCCTGGTTTTCCATTTTTCAGTCCTCCAGTTGCAATGGAAAAGGGGAGATGGTTGTCCCATCTCCCCTTGAACTGGTGGCCTGATAACGGTGCCGGGTCGATGAGACGCCGGCTATCGTTTCACCGGCTTATTCTGCGGCTTGAAGCGCACGTGGCATGACGGACACATACGTGCGGCCGTTGGCCTTTTTGCGGAAATTCACATTGCCTTCCACGGTTGCAAAGATGGTGTGATCCTTGCCAAGCCCGACGCCCTGTCCCGGGTGCCATTTGGTGCCCCGTTGACGGATAATAATGTTGCCCGGAATCACGGCTTCGCCGCCGAACTTCTTCACGCCGAGGCGTTTTGATTCCGAGTCGCGTCCGTTGCGCGACGAACCGCCAGCTTTTTTGTGTGCCATTGGTAAAGTCCTTTTATCCTCGAAACCCGACTATTTTGCTGCGTCCACGAGGGCCTTGGCCTGGCCAACCCAGTCGTCGCGCTCGATCCTGCCCTTGAAAGACAGTGCTTCGTCGAGTTTGTCAATATCTTCCTTGGTGAAGGCTGCGATCTGCGCGTACTGGGTGACCCCGAATGCGTGCAGTTTCTTTTCCAGAACCGGGCCGACACCGGAGATCTTCTTCAGATCGTCGTTGTCGCCATCCGGAGCGGTGAAGATTGCGGCAGGTGCCTCCTCGGCCTTTTCCTTGGCGGGAGCTTTCTCCTTGGCCGGTGCCTTTTCCTTGGCTTCCGCTTTCGGAGCCTCGGCTGCCTTTTCAGGTGCCGGCTTGTCGGCTTCCTTCTTGGCTTCCGCCTTCTTCGGCGCGGCTGCCTTCTTCTTCGGCTTGGCGCCGTCGGTCAGGATTTCGGAAATCCGGACCAGCGTCTGGTGCTGGCGGTGACCGCGGGTGCGCTTGGAGTTCTGGCGGCGACGCTTCTTGAAGGCGATGACCTTGCGGGCGCGACCCTGCTCGACCACTTCGGCCGTGACCAGGGCGCCCTCGACGAAGGGCGTGCCGATCTTGGCGTCGGCGCCTTCGCCGACCATCAGAACTTCGTTGAATTCGACCATGTCACCGGCATCGCCGGCGATCTTTTCGACCTTCAGCAGGTCGTCGGCGGCAACAGAGTACTGCTTTCCGCCTGTTTTGATGACTGCGAACATGTTTTTTGCCTTTCGATGTTCCGTCCGGCCTGTCACGGGAGATCCCGTCCAGCCGTCTTTTTGTCAGTCGGTTGCAATGGGTGTCGCTTCGAGGCCTGTCGGCTTCTGGCGACGGTCTTCGTCCGGCTTTTCGAGGAAGTGGCTTCCAACAAAAACAGATGGCGCAAGTTGCCTTACGCCATGGACAGGCGGGGAATAAGGGAATGGCTGTCGCAAGTCAAGGTCGGCGCCGCACTTTCGACTTGATTTCCGCCGCGCGGAGTGGTTAAGACAGCGCCCGCAACGCGCATCGGCGCGACCACGCACCGGAGAGGTGGCTGAGTGGTTGAAAGCACCGCACTCGAAATGCGGCATACGGGCAACCGTATCGGGGGTTCGAATCCCTTCCTCTCCGCCATTTTCTCTAAATCTGCTATATTCCCGAAAAGCGTAAAGGGAACAGTCAGTTGCGGGGTTCGAAGTCCCTCATTCCGGCTATAAGCCAATTCCTCCAAAAACGTCAGTTTCAGCACCGTTCTCTTGCGCTCCAAACGCTCGGAAGCCCATATTTCACAAGGGTTTGAGAGGAGTTGCATGAGAGTTCGAACATCTCTCCAAAGGGGTGCAGCGGTTTTCCGTTGCATCCTTTCCCGCGTGGCGCTTATCGGCCTCGAGCTTGCACACGCCAGCGAACCGTATCGTCGGTTCAGCACTCGCAGGACCTGGAGTTCCACCTGCACCGAACCATGCATGAACGGCTTTCCGTTCAATCGAAATGAAGGGCTTTCCCCTCAACGAAATCCAGGAGCCTGCCCTTGCTCTTCAAACAATGGGCCAACCCTACACGGATTGGATGCCGCCAGCGTTTCGACGTTGGACAACGGCCAAGGGGCGCCCTTGGATGCGTTTCGGTATGATTTTGTTGGATTTTTGGGCCGCCGATCTGATATGATGAGGATTATGAGCGAAATTGACCAAAAGCAGAACTTAGACGATCATTTGCGCCCTGCCGGAGCGCCCAGCGCCGATCCTGACTATCTAGCATGGAAAAATGCAAAGATCAGGAAAGCGCTTGCGCAGACCGAAGACCGCTCCAACATGATTCCTGCTTCCAAGGTCTGGGAGCAGTTCGGCCCTGAACGTTAACTTCACACCCGAAGCACTGGCCGACCTTCACAAGATTCACGACTACATCGCCGAGTTTGATCAAGCCGCCGCCGGGCGCGTGATTTCGCGCATCCGTCAGGCCGCGCAGATGTTCGAAAATTTTCCGCTTCTTGGCCGCGAGGGCAGCCTGGAAGACACCCGCGAGTTTGCGATTCCTGGACTCTCCTACATCATCGTCTACCGGATCGCATCGGAAACCGATGTGGATGTTCTGACTATCCTGCATGACCGCCAGCAATGGCCGCCGCTGTAGCGGGGTCGGGATAGCGGCCCCTGAAACAGCCATCACGAAGTGCTCGCTTCGTCTCCCGCATCAGTAAACAAACTCTCAAGCTTAGCCATGACGATTTGAATCGACGCTTCGGTGAGGTGTAGCTTTGCGATCTTTGGACCCCATTCGTCGTCGGTTTCTATGTAGGAGAAATCCTGACCAATAACGGGACGCTCATAGCTCAAGCCGTCGGAATTCATACCCAACCTTGTTCTTCTCGGCACTCTCCAAATGTTGTAGCTGTTGTTTCCAGTCGGCTAATGTTTCAAAGACGGAGTTCGAAGAGAATCCCCGTCTCTCCGCCATTTTCTCAAGGTCTATACCGGTCACATTGTTTACACCCAATTCCGGACACATGGTTTACAGGTTGTCCGGGCAAAGGGGTTTGTCGCGAGATTTTTGCATGAGATTCGTTTGCTTGGAAATCCCTGGATCGTGACTGCGGAAAGCCCTTCTCGGTTTGCTTGGCACCGCGTTGCGTGTTGCAGTATTTAACCTGCTGACGGGTTTAAGGTCGGTGGGCCGGGCAAGCTCATCACACCGGGGTGTAATTGCCGTCGCAGCAATCATCTGCCAGCAGGGACATGGACATGGCTGAGCCGAGTGCACCGATCTATCTGGGTCTCGACGCGGGGACATCCGTGACGAAGGCCGCCGCCTTCGATGCTCAAGGTCGAGAAATTGCCGTTGCGGAACGTCCTACGGCGGTAAGCCGTCCAAAGCCAGGGTGGAGCGAGATTGATCCGCTTGAAGCCTGGGAGGCCAGCTGCGCCGTTTTAAGCGAGGTTGTTCACCACGCCGATGTCGAGCCCAAAGCGATACGCAGCCTCGGCCTGTCCTCCGCGATGATCGGAGCCTGGGTGCTTGATGAACAGGGCCGGCCGCTGCGCCCTGCGATCACCTGGGAAGACACCCGCTCCCAATCGCTGATCGACGAATTCGATGCCAGCGATCCGACCTTCCACGACAAGATTTTTGCATCGTCCGGATGCGTGCTTCAGACCGGGTGCACACTCCCGGTCCTGGCATGGCTGGTCCGCCACGAGCCGGATGTGCTGCGGCAAGCGCGTCATGTGATCAGCTTCAAGGATTATTTGCGGCTTCGCCTCACGGGCCAGGTTGCAACAGACCGGACGGAGGCGGCTATCATTCCTGGCTCGACGCGGCTGTTGACCCGGTCTGATGACATGATCGCTCTTTTTGGTCTTCAGGACCATGCCGGCCTCCTGCCACCCATATCGGACAGTGAAAGCGCCGCAGGGCGGGTGCGCGGGGAAGCGGCGGCCAAGACAGGACTACCCGAAGGTTTGCCCGTCGCCATCGGCGCTGGCGATGTGCCCTGCACCATGATCGGAGCGGGAGCCGCGCAACCGGGTACGGCGCTTGGCGTCCTTGGAACAGCCTGCGTCATGGGCGTGGTGCACGATGAGCCGGTGTTCGCGCCACCCGGTATCGGGCTTTTGTTTCCGCTGCCTGGCATGGGGTGGTACCGCGCGATGTCCAATGCGGCAGGCACGCACAACCTTGACTGGGCGTTCGCCTCGCTTGCGCCCGATATCGCCGATCGTGACGATCGCTTTGCGCTTCTTGATGCCATGCTTGACGAGACGCCGGTTGGGGCTTCAGGTGTGAGCTTTCTGCCGTTCTTGTCGGACATCGGCATCATAGCGCCGATCATCGACCCAAGTGCCCGCGCCCAGTTTGCGGGTTTGGCGCCCCGTCACACCCGTGCACATCTGTTTCGTGCGGTCATCGAGGGTGTGGCCTTTGCCATGGCGGATCTTCTCAAGGCGCTTTCCTTTGGGGGCGATCAAATGTTGCTGACCGGGGGCGGCGCCCGCAATGACCGCTGGGTTCAGATGATCTGCGATCTCGCTGACAAGCCGGTGCATGTGCCCTTGGGCAGTCAGTTCGGTGCGCGGGGGGCGGCCTGGCTCGGTGCCGTTGCCGTTGGCGATTACCCGACGGTGCAAGCGGCGGCTGAACACAGTTTGCCCGGTCGCGTTTTTGAGCCATCCCATGGTGATCGCAGCGCCTTGGATGATGCCTATGCGCGATATCGGGAGATACGCGCACTCAATATCGGGCAATTTCCGAGTGACGGAGTGTAAGTGCCTTCGGATCTGTTCGGCGGAGGCTACGCCGGCTTTCCCTTCGCCATCTTTCGAAAGGTCGACGGTGATCTGCCGGTCCGTTTCTTGAACTCGCGACTGAAGTGATAGAGGTCGGGAAATCCGACTTCCCGACCGATTGCCGCGATCCTCAGACTGGTCTGTGCGAGCAGATATTTCGCTGCGTTGATCCTCTCGGTTTTCAACCAATCCATCGGTGAGCGTCCGGCCTCCCGTTTGAAGACGCGATGGAAGTTTGGGACACTGGTCGGCACGAGTTCGGCCATCGAGCGAACGGACCAATCTTTTGCGAGATCGGCTTTGACGGCGGCCGTGACTGTCTGAAGCAGAGACCCATCGTCCGCTGTCCGCGCATCCTGTGCGCCGCTCAACACATGTTCCAGCACCGACGATACCAGGGCCGAGGAGGTGGCTCCTTTGCTGATGCCGGGTGCGGACAGGTGCGACACGATTTGGGAGAAGCGCGATTCCTGGCTCTCGCTTTCAGGAAAGACGGGAACGCCATTCACGGAATTCCACGCGTAGAGCTTTTCGAGGCCGTATCCGCTTGCGCCGAACCAGATGTACGTCCAGTGGTCTGCATCTGGATGGCACCTGTGCGAATAGTCCGATGATGTGTTGATCCATGCGATCGTACCGGCAGTGGCGACTGTCCTGGTGGCAGCTGTGGTCAGCAAGCCCTGCCCCGAAAGCGTCAGGATGAAGGTATGGTCGTCGTAGTGGCGGGCAACTGGCGGGTCGGAATGCAGGAACGTGCTGCGGCCGGCTGAAACAATGGCGTAGGGAAACGATGCGTCCGCCTTGCCTGGTGTGAAATAGACAAGTTCGACACCAGTTTGAGCTAATGGGTCTGTTTTCAGGTTCATTCCAGATGATAGTTTCATCCATCTTTTTGATAGGCGCAACCATTTATGCATGTCCAGAATGGATGCAAAGTAGCGAACTTTCGTCAGCAGACAGACGATCAAGATGGGTGGATGAGGCGACCATGACCAAGTTTCAGTTCGATCCGCTTGGGGAGGAATTTGCGCGAGATCCTTACCCGACATACGCGGCGATGCGCACGATGAACGCGCCTTACTATTACGCAGACGTCGACACTTGGATGCTCACCAAAATGTCGGATGTGGAGCGCGTCGTGTTGGACAAGAGCATGGTGCGTCAGAACGACGACATGCTGTCGCATGAGGAAAAACTCGCCAAGCAGCGCAAGATGAATTGGCACGACATGCCTTTTCATGAACGCTTCGTGCAAACCAACTTGCTTGAAAGCGAAGGTGAGACCCATGATCGCCTGCGCAAGGTGGTCTTTCGCGAATTCACGCCCGCGGCGATGCTGAAGTTTCGAGAAGAAATCCAGCGGATCGTCGACAAGCTTCTCGACGAGTTGTCAGACCGGGACGAAATCGATTTCGTATCGGATTTCGCTGTTCACATTCCCGGTCACGTTATCGGCAAAGCCCTCGGCGTTCCGGACGAGGACTGCCCTCTGTTGAGGACCTGGTCGGAGAATGTAGTGCGGTTTTTCGACGTGGGACGCGGCGAAGAGGACAAGCGGATTGCCGAACAGGCGACGAAAGAGTTCTACGAGTATTTGTGCGATCTGGTGAAAGACGGCAACAATCGCAAACACTCGGACCTCATGACACGTCTGCTGGATGCAAAGAAGTCCGGGGAAATCAGCGAGGATGAGATGATTGCCACGGCGATGCTCATTCTAAAGGCCGGACACGGGTCGACGATCGACGTGCTTGGATCCGGCATGCATGCGCTGTTGAAGTTCCCGGACGAACACCGCCGCCTGCGCGACGATCCGAGCCTGATGAAGACTGCGGTGCAGGAAATGTTTCGCTACGAATCCCCGCTGCCGTATTTTCATCGGTTTGCGACGGAGGATTGTGACGTCGCCGGACAGGCTTTCAAGGCCGGAACACGGTTTGGTGTCCTCTACGGAGCTGCCAATCGGGATCCCGAGCGTTTCAACGATCCTGATCGTTTCGATGTGAAACGGACTCCCAACAGGCACAGGGCGTTCGGTGGCGGTACGCATTTCTGCCTGGGCAATCACCTCGCGCGGCTCGATATGGACGTTATCTTTTCCACTCTGAACGCGCGCTTCAAGCAGATCGAGTTGTCCGGCGAAACACCCATTTACAAGCGCGGATTGTCGGTTCGGGGGCCTGAATCCCTCAAAATTGCATGGCAAGCCAACTGACCATGGCAAAGATCACATTTGTTGAAGCTGACGGAACTGAAATCGTCGCGGATGCCAAACCCGGACAGTCTCTGATGCAGGTTGCTGTGGCGGCTGGTGTGACAGGAATCGTGGCCGAATGCGGCGGTGTCTGCGCCTGTGCAACCTGTCATTGCTACCTGGCTTCGGGCAGCGAGGCTCTCTTCCCCGCGCCTCAGGAGTCGGAGACCGATATGCTCGATTTCGTGATCGACCCGCAACCGACCAGCCGCCTGAGCTGTCAGATCGAGATTACGAACGAACTTGACAATCTGACGGTCCATGTTCCGGATCTCAGGTCTAGAACAGGGGGAAATCATGGCGCGCATCTACACCTATGGCCATGGCGTCGAAGACCGGACGCTGACCATCGGAGACCAGTTGGCCAACAAGGCCGCCGGCATCAAGATGACCCAGGTCACGGCCCAGAATGCCGAAGAAGCCGAGATCATCGCTTCGCAGGGCGTCGACATGATTATCACCGGCAGCGATTGGTACCGGGATGTGCGGTCCGGCGCTCCGACTACGTTCATCACGGCCGCGATCTTCGCCGGCCGGTTCATCACCAACGACGAAATTCTGGCGGCGGGGATTGAAGCTGCATCGGCGGGCGCCGATTCAATTCTGACACCGCGCAGCATGGACGTGGTGGAGCTCCTGGCAAAGCATGGGCTGAACGTCCAGGGTCACGTCGGGATGGTGCCCTCCAAGTCCAATCTGTTCGGCGGTATGCGCACCGTTGGAAAAACCGCCGAGGAGGCGCTTGCGGTGCTTGAAGACATGCGCCGGCTGGAAGATGCGGGCGCCTATGGATGCGAGATCGAATGCGTCGCGGAGGACGCGCTGGAGGCCATCAGCAAGCACAGCTCGCTGATCACCAGTTCCATCGGGTCGGGACCGGCCGGCGATGTTATGTTTCTGTTTTTCGAAGATATCTGCGGCGAAGGCGCGTTCCGACCGCGGCACGCTCGCTCCTGGGGCGATGGCGCCGCCATCCGGCGTCAACTGGATGCCGAGCGCAGAAAGGCTGTCAAGGGCTTCAAGGATGCCGTCGACAGTGGTGACTATCCCGGCACATCCGAATGCGTCCGGATGGCGCGGGACGAAAAGGAAAAACTCCTCGAAGCGCTGGATGGCAGGACGCCGTTTCATCAGGCATAGCCGGTCGCGCTTCTGACGACTCTTGCAACTTTGGCGAATGCGGGCGGTGATTTGCACACCATTTGACCAAGCATCGGCCTGCTGCCATGCTTTGATCTCATGTGACAAACGGGGATGAAGACATGGACATCAGTGCCGATACCATCGCGGCTGCAGAAGCGCTCCTGGGAATAACCTACACGGCGGAAGAGCGCGCGCTGATGCTCGACAATATCGAGGGCCAGATCACCTCGGCTGCGCTGAGGCGAGAGAACCCGTTTCCGAATACCCTGCCGATGGCGAGCCGGTTCGATCCTCGACTGCCCGGGTTTTCACCGCCACGACAGCCGGCGTCGGGCGCCTGGGCGCTGCCCGATGCAGGTCCCCTGCCGGATGCGGAGGACGACATTGCCTTTGCTCCCATCACCCGCCAGTCGGAATGGATCCGGCAAGGGAAAATCAGCAGCCGCCGCCTGACGGATATCTATCTGGACCGTATCGAGAGACTCGCGCCCGGTCTCGAGTGCTTTGTAACGGTCACGCCGGAACTGGCGCGCGCCGAGGCCGAAGCGGCCGATGCTCAGCTTAAAGCCGGCGTCTGGCTCGGGCCGCTGCATGGCATTCCCTATGGGCTGAAAGATCTCTTCGATACCAAGGGCATCAGAACGAGCTGGGGTGCGACGCCCTACAAAGACCAGGTCGCCAATTCGGACGCAAAGATCGTTCGCATGCTGCGGGCGGCCGGGGCGGTTCTGCTCGGGAAGACGACCTTGGGCGCCCTGGCCTATGGCGACATCTGGTTCGGCGGCAAAACCCGCAATCCGTTCAATCCCGAAGAGGGCGCGAGCGGATCGAGCGCCGGCTCGGCCTCCGCCACGGCTGCCGGACTCTGCGGGTTTTCGATCGGCACCGAAACGCTTGGCTCGATCACGTCGCCCTCTCAGCGCTGCGGCACCACGGGATTGCGACCGACCTTCGGCCGGGTCAGCCGCGACGGCGCGATGGCGCTCTGCTGGTCACTGGACAAGATCGGACCGATCTGCCGGTCGGTCGAGGACTGTGCCCTGGTGCTGGCGGCGATCAATGGCGGCGACCCGGCGGACCGCAGCTCCATCGACATGCCGTTCGGCTTCGATCCGGAGGCGAAAATCGACGGCATGCGCGTCGGCTTTCTGCCCAGCGCGTTCAACGATGACGCGGCCACCGAGGTGGATCATGCTGCGCTGGCGGCCATGCGGGAGCTGAATGTCGAGGTTGTCGAACTGTCATTGCCCGATCTGCCCTACGGGTCGCTGATGGCTGTTCTGTTCGCCGAAGCGGCAGCAGCCTTCGAAGAACTGACGCTCTCGAACCGCGATGACGAACTGGTCTGGCAGGACCCGGGCGCGTGGCCCAACTCGTTCCGCAAGGCGCGCTTCCTTTCGGCTGTGGATCACGTGCAGGCGGACCGGCTGCGCTATCAGGTGATGCAGGCGTTCGACGAGGTCTTTGCCGGGGTGGATGCGATGATCGGGCCCTTCATGACCGGCCCCATGCTGATTGCAACGAACTTCACCGGCCATCCCTGCCTGCACCTGCGTGCAGGATTTCTCCAGTCCGAGACCCGCACGGATCCGTCGCTGGCCAGCGGCAAGCTGGTGGTGGAAGAAAAGCGCGAGGCTTCCCGGGAGCACCGCGTGCCGCAGGGCATATCGCTTTGGGCTGGCCTCTTCGATGAAGCACGGCTTATCACGCTTGGTCGGGCGCTGGAGGCAAAGCTGGGTGTTTCCGAGGAACGTCCGTTGCGCTAACGACCTACGCCGGCGCCCGCACGTGACAGGCAATGCGATGACCATTGCCCGTGTCGACCAGCTGGGGTGGCGCTTCCGCGCAAGCAGGTTCTGCCAGTGGGCACCTGCTGTGAAACGCACAGCCCTTGGGCGGATTGACCGGGCTCGGCACATCCCCTGACAGGATCGACCGCTCTCGCCGAACCGTCGGGTCCGGGACGGGGACAGCAGACAGAAGAGCTTCGGTATACGGGTGTTTCGGAGAGGCGAAAAGGCTGCGCTTGTCGGCGATCTCGACAATGCGCCCCAGATACATCACGGCGACCTGATGGGCGATATGTTCGACCACGGCCAGATCGTGCGAGATGAACAGATAGGCCAGACCCATGTCGCGCTGCAGGTCGATCATCAGGTTGAGCACCTGCGCCTGGATGGACACGTCGAGGGCTGAAACCGGTTCGTCGGCGACGATCACCGACGGCTCCAGCGCCAATGCACGGGCGAGACCAAGCCGCTGGCGCTGTCCGCCGGACAGCTGGTGCGGATAGCGGTCCGCCTGTTCCGGGCGCAATCCCACTTTCTCCATCGCGTCGAGGACGAGTTGGGTGCGACCTGCTGAATTGCTGATCCCGTGAATTTCAAGCGGTTCGGCAACGATGCGGCGGTTCTTCAGCCGAGGATTGAGCGACGAGAACGGATCCTGAAACACCATCTGAATGTCGCGCCGTCTAGCGCGCAAGGCGGCATCATCGAGATTGGTGATATCGTCTCCGTGTAGAACGATCCGGCCGGAATCCGGCCGCAGCAGACGCATCACGGTCTTGCCCAGCGTTGTCTTGCCGCAACCGGATTCGCCCACGACGCCCAGTGTTTCACCAGGGCGCAGCGTCAGGCTCACCCCGTCAACGGCCCGCACCGTTCCTCCGCCGCCAAGTATGCCCTGCCTGACGGGGAACGTCTTGACGAGATCGTCGACTTGCAGAACCGGTGCGGTTTCAGACGGTTTATCAAGCACGATCCGTCTCCAGAACACCGGCATGCCAACAGGCAACCTCATGCGCCCGCCCGGCCGATTCGAGCTGTGGTTCATCCCGGCGGCAGACGTCGGTGGCTTCGCTGCAGCGTGGCGCGAATGGGCAGCCTCTCATGTCTTCACGCAGCGCCGGTACGGTACCGGGAATCTCCCGCAAACGGTCCGCTTCGGCCATTTCGAGCGACGAGAAGAGCTTTGGCACCGAGCCCAGCAAGCCGCGGGTGTAGGGATGGTGTGGCCGCCCGAACAGGTCTTTCACCGATGCCCGCTCGACCACCGAGCCGGCATACATGACGACAACCCGGTCCGCCATCTCGGCGACCACTCCGAGATCATGGGTAATCAGAATGATGGCGGCGCCGACCCGCGCCTGCAGGTCGCGCATGAGATTCAGGATCTGAGCCTGGATGGTGACGTCCAGCGCTGTCGTGGGTTCGTCGGCGATCAGGATATTGGGATTGCAGGACATCGCCATGGCAATCATCACACGCTGGCGCAGTCCGCCGGACAATTGAAACGGATATTGCCTAGCACGCTTGGCCGGTTCCGGCACGCGCACGAGATCCAGAGCCTCGACGGCGGCTTTCATCGCCTCACGGCGACCGAGACCCTGATGCACCATGATCGCCTCTGCGATCTGGTTTCCCACCGTCATCACCGGATCGAGCGATGTCATCGGCTCCTGGAAGATCATGGCGATGTCGTTGCCACGAATGTCGCGCATTTTGGCTTCCGGCATGCGGAGCAAATCATCGCCGTCGAAATCCGCTGTCCCGCTTTCGATCTGCGCAATTCGCTGCGGCAGGAGCTGCATCAGCGCCAACGATGTCACCGATTTCCCGCTGCCCGATTCGCCGACGATGGCCAGCGTTTCGCCGGGATAGACGTCAAAGGATACACCGTTCACAGCGCGCACCACGCCGGCATCGGTCCGGAACCGAACCCTGAGATCCCGCACGCTCAAGAGCGGCGAAGCATCGGGTCGCTGGTCGATCTCCTCGGGTTGCGGTATGTCGGTTTCTCCGATTTTGCGGCCGATCCAAACCGGCGGTTGCAGCCAAATTCATCCAGTTTGATCTATTTCATCCTTCGGTTATGCTACGTCAAGTCCGATTGGTCTGCAAAGCCGTTCCCATGTCGGGAACCGTCAAAAAGGGGAAGCATCATGAAACGTAGAGAATTCCTAAAAACGACGAGCGTGATTGCCGGCGCCGCCGCATTTGGCACCAATTTCGCAGGATTTCCGAGCCCGGCAGCCGCCGAACCGAAGTCCGGCGGAACGCTGATCTGGGGTCACTCCGAGACGACGCAAAACCTTGACATGCATCAGACCGGAACCGCCTCAACCGGCCGGCTGCTGCAGAATGTCCATGACGCCATCGTCACGGTGGACGAGAATTTTCAGGTCATTCCCAGCCTCGCCGAAAGCTATGAAATGTCCGATGACGGGCTGACCTATACGTTCAACCTGCGCAAGGGTGTGAAGTTCCATGACGGGTCCGACATGACCTCGGCGGACGTCAAATACTCCTTCGACCGTTGCCGCAATCCGGATACCGGTGCGGTCAATTTCGAAGTGTTCAACGATGTCGATGCCATCGACACGCCGGACGACCACACCGTGGTCGTGCGCATGAAGCAGGTCAATGCACCGTTCCTGTCACGCCTGGCGGAAAATGGCGCCGGGGTTGTCATGCCGGAAGGCTCCGGTGACGTGCAGGGCACCCAGCCGGTTGGTTGCGGGCCGTTCAAGTTCGTTCGACGCGAATTCGGCAACGAGGTGGAACTGGTCCGCTTCGACGATTACTGGGACGGCGCTCCCTATCTGGATGGCGTGCTGTCGCGGGAGGTGACGGAGCCGACGGTCCGGCTGACCGGTCTTGAGACGGGTGAATTCCACCTGATCAACGATATCCCGCTTGATCGCGTCGACGCTCTGAAGGGCAATGACGATCTTCAGGTCATAACCTGGTTCCCGCTCAGCTGGGCGTTCCTGAACATGAACCACGACAAGCCGCCCTTCGACAATCCGAAGGTGCGTCAGGCCCTGGATTACATGATCGACAAGGAAACGCTGGTTCAGGGCGCGCTCTGGGGTCAGGGCGAGGTAACTGCCTCACCCAGCTTCCCCTCGTCACCGACCTACAACAAGGAGCTGCAGGCCCGACCGCAGGATTTCGACAAGGCCAAAGCGCTCCTGGCCGAGGCCGGCTTCGCTCCCGGTGAACTGGAATTCGTGTTCAAGGTCACGACGAACTATCCCTGGCATGTCGAAGCCACCCAGATCCTGGTCGAGTGGTTCCGCATGGGCGGCGCCAAGGCGACCATCGAACAGCTGAGCTGGTCGGACTGGCTGAGCCAGTGCTGGGTCGATCGTGATTACCAGGTTACGATGATGAACTTCTTCACCCTGTGGGAGCCGGATTTCCTCTACTACTCGCTGTGGAACTCCGAAGGGGCGTTCAACTATCGCCAGATCCGCGATCCCAAGCTCGACGAGATGACGGCAGCCGCCCGGCGTGTCGTCGACCCGAACGAACGGGCGCAGATCTATCGGGACATCCAGAAGCGGGTGCAGGACGAAACCCACGACGTGGTGCTGTGGTTCCGCAACGGCACCGTCGGTGCGCGCCAAGGGGTCGGCGGCCTCGACAAGCTGGTGCATCCGAACGGGTCGAACCTGCAATTCAAGAACATATGGTTGGAAGGTTGACCCGGTTTGGCCGGCCGTTGGGCCGGTCAGCCAACAGCGGCGGAGCGTAAATGCGCCATCTAGTAAGGCGCGTGGCGCTCCTGATCCTCACGCTGTTTCTGATATCAGTCGCCACGTTTGTGATCACCCACATCCTGCCCGGGGACGTGGCGACAATGATCATGGGCACCCAGTCCAATCCCGAGGCGCTGGCTGGCCTGCGCAATTCGCTGGGGCTGAATGATCCGCTGGTGGTGCAATACTGGCGCTGGATGTCCGGAATGCTGCAGGGCGACTGGGGCGTTTCGCTTCGCTACAAGGAGCCCATCGCACCTCTTATCGGGCAAAAGATCACCGCCAGTGCGTTGATCGTCGTGATGTCTCTGACCATCGCGATCCTTTGCGCCATTCCGCTTGGCGTGTGGTGCGCGATCAACCGCGACCGCTGGCAGGACGCGGCCGGCTCCGGCGTGGCGCTGGCCGGTATTTCGCTGCCGGATTTCTTCTGGGGCATCGTGCTGATCCTGCTCTTTGCCAAGTGGCTCGGCTGGCTGCCATCCTCCGGTTATGCGTCGCCAGTCGAGGATCTGGGCCTGGCGGTGCAGCATGCCCTGCTGCCCGCCATCGCCCTCGGGCTGTCGCTGATGGCGCATCTGACGCGCATGACCCGGTCGACGATGCTCGAGGTGCTGGGGCAGGATTTCATCCGTGTCTGCCGCGCCAAGGGATTGCGCGAAGGGTCGGTGATCATCCGGCACGCCCTTCGAAACTCCATTGCCCCGGTGATGACCGTGGCTGGTCTGCAACTGGGCTATCTCTTCGGCTCGATCATCGTCATCGAGACATTGTTCAACTTCACCGGAATGGGTTGGCTGACCTACCAGGCGCTGGTCAACCGGGACATCCCGCTGATCCAGTCGAGCGTGTTCGTCATCGCCGCCGTCGTGATGCTGACGAACCTCGTCGTTGACATCCTCTATACGTTCCTCGATCCCCGCGTGGAGCTGACCTGAATGCGCGCGCTGCTCACCGCAAAGGGTCTGATCGGCCTCGTCCTCGTGTCGATCTTTCTGCTGATGGCGTTGCTGTCGCCGTTTCTCATACCCGAGGAACTGACGACCCAAATCAACGTCCGTGCCCGGCTGCAGCCACCTTCCCTCGACCACCTTATGGGGACGGATCAGCTGGGTCGTGAGCTTGTGTGGCGGGTTCTGCTTGGCGCCTCGACCTCGCTGTTCATTGCGATCACCAGCGTCGGGCTGTCGATCCTGATCGGCCTGCCGCTCGGCATCATTTCCGGTTATTTCGGCGGCTGGACGGACAATATCCTGATGCGCGTGGTGGACACGTTCCTCAGCTTTCCGGTGCTGCTGCTGGCGCTGACAATTGCCGCGGTGCTCGGACCGAATCTGCAGAATACGATCCTGGCGATCGGCATCGCATTCACCCCTTATCTGGCTCGCATCGTGCGAGGGGAAGTCCTGCGCGTCTCCGCGCTGCCGTTCATCGAGGCGGCCCGCAGTCAGGGGGCAACGGATGCGCGCATCATCCGCCTGCACGTCCTGCCGAACATCCTGCCGCCGGTGATTGTTCAGGCGACGATCTCCGTGGCTTTCGCCATCCTGGCCGAGGCGGGTCTGTCGTTTCTGGGTCTTGGAACCCAGCCGCCAACCCCATCCTGGGGTTTGATGATCCAGGCCTCGCGCGACTATCTGGACAATGCGCCCTGGACCGCCCTGGTGCCCGGTTTCGCCATCGCACTGACGGTGCTGGGCCTGAACATGCTGGGTGACGTGATGCGCGATGTGCTGGACCCGACAACCGTGGTCGAACGCTAGCCGCGGTTATCGATCCGCCAGATGGCGGACAAGCGCCGTCAATTGTTTGTCGCCGAAACCATCGTCCCACGCTTCCTTGGTCCGGGTGTAGATCAATCGTATGAACTCCGCCGGTGCGTCCACGGACTCGAAGGTCTTGAGGGCATCTTCCTGCGCCAGGGCATACACTTTCAGCGATGCTTCGGCGTGATCGTAGTTTTCCGCGGGTACGGTCCTGGCAAAGAGATCGCGATAGTCATTGACCAGCTTCAGCGTCGCCGGAAGCTGATCGGAAAAGACCTGCATGGGGATCCCGGCTTTCTGACAGGCCAGCGCTCCATAGATCATTCCGAACATGAAGCCCTGGCGCACTGTAAACAGTCCGGCAAACAGGGCCGCAAGGGCAGACGGTTGTTCGCCGACATTGGCCGACTTTCCGCCGAGAGTTTGGATGATGTCGCCGTATTGGTCCCATGATCCGGCACTGCCGATCGTCAGGATCGTCGTGTCGTCCTTGCCGATGCCGGAGGGATAGGCATTGATCATGCCGAGCATGTAGCCGGCTCCTCGTTCGCTGAGGATCGATACCAGTTTGTCCGCATCGGACGTGTCGCCGGTGCTCATGTCGCAGACGGTTTTTCCCGAAAGCGGCTGGTCCAGCCCTTCGACCAGCTCGACGGTTTCCCTGTGGCTCTTGATGCAGATGATCGTGAACTCGCTTGCGGCCACGGCCTCGCCCGGCGATGCGTATACCGTTGCGCCGCGTTCTGCCAGATCATCGGCTTTGCCAGGGGTGCGGTTCCAGACGCTGACAATGTGACCCGCATCGAGCAGGCACCGTGCCAGTGCGGAGCCCATGGAACCCAAACCCAGAACAGCGATGTTGGTCATGTCTTTCTCCATCGGATCGAGCAACCCTTGTGGTCACCCAGCATGAGCGTGATGTCGGGAATTTCCCAGTTGTAAATTTTCTTAAGATGTCAGAAAATTTAACATATGAAATGGAGCACACTTCCGTCGCTGACATCGCTCAGGGCGTTTGCGGCAACTGCCGAGCACAAGAACCTGTCCAAGGCGGCGGCTGACCTGAATGTCACGCATTCGGCCATTAGCCAGCAAATCCGGGGGTTGGAGCAACACCTCGGTACGCGGCTCGTGAACCGCACACGATACGGCATTTCCCTGACCTCTCAGGGGGAGGTTCTCGCGGCGGGTCTTCAGGATGCCTTTTCCGCCATGGCGACATTGACCGAGCGAGTTGCGAGTGCCGAAGCGGTCAGGCCATTGCTGGTTTCCGCAACGCCGATGTTTTCCAGCGCATTCCTGATGCCGCGCTTGTCTGCCTTTATCGAGGCGCATCCGACGATCGAGTTGCAGATCGACTCGACCATCGAGGCCGTCGACCTGGTGCCTGGCGGCGTCGATCTGGCAATCCGCTACGGCACCGGTCGCTGGGCCGGGTTGGAGGCCGAGATGCTGCTGCCGGGCTGCCTGACAGTGGTTGCGTCAAGCGACTTGATCAAGGGTCGAGTCCTGTCCGATCCAATGGAGTTGCTCGATTTTCCGCTGCTTCAAGAGCACGCCTCGGTCGAGTTCGATTTGTGGCTGGAGAAGGTGGGCATTCCCGCTGATGCTCCCCGCCAGGTCGTGCGGATGCCTGGCAATATGTTGCTGGACGGAATTCGCCGCGGTGACGGTGTCGGTGCGACGGTGCCGGCATTCATTGCGGACGAGCTGAAATCCGGAAAACTGGTTGTCCTGTTCGACGATCCGGTTCCCGACATCGGATACTATCTCGTCACGCTTCGCGGAACCCGCCGGCCGGCGACACGACTTTTCATGCGGTGGCTGTCGCAAACCGTCAGCGAATACGATCGAAGTCTTCACAGATGGAAACCCCGGCACATGCTATGACGGGCATGGCCACCTGTTTGCGAGAGACCCATGGAAATCAGACCCTTTGGCGTTGAAATGTGGATGAACGAGTTCGAAACCAAATGCGAACTCAATCTGGCGGAAACCTGTGTGCAGTCGATCACCCTGGGTGAGTTGTTCGACATGGCCGGGCAGCACAACAGCATTCTGAGCGACCTCTCAGCCATCAAGATGACCTATGGAGCGATTGAGGGATCTGACCGTTTGCGCGATGCGATTTGCTGCCTTTATGACCATCAGCAGCGCGACAATATCCTGACCACCCACGGCACGATCGGGGCGAATTCGCTGGTACACCAGACGCTGGTGGGTCGCGGGGATCACGTGATATCCGTCATCCCGACCTATCAGCAGCACTATTCCATTCCCGAAAGCATCGGTGCGGATATCGAACTGTTGCACCTTCGCCTTGAGAACGCATTTCTGCCGGATCTGGATGAACTGCGTTCCATGTTGCGGCCCGACACCCGCCTTGTTGCCATCAACAACCCCAACAACCCGACCGGCTCCCTGATGGATCGCGCCTTTTTGGAGGAGATCGCGGAAATCGCCGGCAGCGTGGATGCCTGGCTCCTCTGCGACGAGGTCTATCGCGGCACCGATCAGCAAGGCGACGGGTTCACCGCCTCTGTGGCTGACGTCTACGAAAAGGGGATCAGCACGGCCGGCATGTCCAAGGCCTATTCACTGGCGGGGCTGCGAGTCGGCTGGATCGCCGGACCAAAAGACCTGCTGCACGACGTGATGATCCACCGGGATTACACGACCATCTCGGTCGGCCAGATTGACGAATTGCTGGCAGCGATGGCGCTGGAAAACCGGGACAAGATCCTGGCGCGGACACGCCGGATCACCCGCGAAAACCTGCAAATCGTCAAGGACTGGGTGGCGAATGAGCCGTTGATCAGCTGGGTGGAGCCGAAGTCGGGCACGACGGCGTTGCTGAAATACGATCTGCCCCTGTTGTCACGCGATCTGTGCGTGACTTTGCTGAAGGAAGAGGGTGTCATGCTAACCCCGGGCAGCGCTCTGGACATGGAAGGCTGGCTGCGGCTTGGCTACACCAACCCGACCGGCGATCTAAAGGCCGGGCTGGCAAAGCTCTCGGGTTTCCTAGCCCGCCACGGCGGACGGTAGCGGAGCCTTCTACTGCTGGTCTTTGATGACCACACCTTCCTTGACAATGGTAGATATCCGATCGCCCTGGCCGGAAAGAACCGACAGGTCTTGCAGCGGGTCGGCGTCAACAATGACGAGATCGCCGAATGCACCGGGAGCGAGAGTGCCGATCTGGCCCTCCATGCGCAGCAGGCGGGCAGCGATGTGCGTGGTGCTGGCGATAACCATTTGTGCCGGCAGGACGCGGCCGCGGATTTCAAACTCGCCCGACTGGTGGCGGTGCATGCCGCCAAGCAGATCGCTGCCATAGGCCATGGGCAGGCCGGCCTCGGACATGATCGAGAGCGATTCCATGCCCTTCAGTCGCACGTCGTCGACCTTGGCGACGGACGTGGCCGGCAGACCCATGCTGGCGCCTTCCGAGCTCAGCTTGTCATAGGTGACGAGGGTCGGGCAGGCGATGCAGCCGCTTTCCACTGCCAGTCTGGCGGTTTCGGGCTCGATGAGATTGCAGTGTTCCAACGAATGAACGCCGCATTCGACCGCGCGGCGGATCGCTTCGTCCGTATAGAGATGGGCCGCAACGTAGCTGCCGACATTGTTCGCCTCTTCGACCGCGGCGGTGATTTCCTCACGCGAAAAGCCCAGAAAGTGGATCGGGTCGGACGGTGAAGCGACACCGCCATTGGCCATGATCTTGAGAAAGTCGGCGCCGGTGCGAAACTGCTCACGAGCAGCCCAGCGGACCGCCGGTACGCCATCGCAAATGACACCCATGCTGCCCAGAGGCAGGTTGAGAGGCGAGGTCGGCGTGGTGTCCAGCAGGCCGCGCTGGTCGGTGTGCCCACCGGTCTGGGACAGCGCCTTGCCGCAGATGTTGAGGCGCGGAACCGGAACGGGCGCATCCTGGACCGCAAGCCGCAGCGCACCCGTCGCACCACCCAGATCGCGGACCGTCGTAAAGCCGCGGATGAGCATGGCATGCATGATGTTGAGAGCACCGATGGTGACGATCGGATCCGGCAGAGCCCCATTCGCTTTCAGGTCGGCGGTCGTTGCCCCGACGTGTACATGCGCATCGATGAGCCCCGGCATGACAAAACGGCCGGAGGCATCGACCACCGGTGTTTGCGGACCGGGAGTCAGATTATTGCCTGTTTCCTGCACCGTTCCGTCGGCGATGCGCAGGTCGATGGCATCCATCGGTTGGTCTGCGGTTCCGTCGACAATTCGGGCGTTTTTTACAAGCAGGTCGGACATGCGGCTTCGGCTCCTGGATTGATTCGGCACGGTGAGTGCCGCTTTTGAAGATGAAGGCGATCAGCGGGCGCGTTCGAATGATCAGTGACATGCTTTGTAACAACGCCCGAGGTGACATTCAAACCTCGGTTCGCTTGCCGGGGAATTCGTCGGCGCCAACAAATCAGCAAGCCAGTGGGTTTTGCCCGGTATGGTTGATTGATGTCCCAGATGCAACTTGATCGGTGTCAATGCGGGGAGAATGAGCGGACGCTACCAATCGTGACTTGAGAACGAGACAATGTCCAACGCCATATTCAGAACTGCAGACTTGACCAAAATCTACCGCACCGGAGAGATCGAGGTGCGGGCGCTTGATGGCGTCGACATGGAACTCTTCGAGGGCGAAATGGCGGTGCTCCTTGGCCCCTCCGGCAGTGGCAAGTCGACCTTCCTCAACATTGTCGGCGGACTGGACCAGGCAACCAGCGGAACGGTCCATTTCAAGGATCGGGAACTGACCGCGATGAGCGAGCGGCAGTTGACCCGCTACCGAAGGGATCATGTCGGCTTCGTCTTCCAGTTCTACAATCTCATCCCCAGCCTGACCGCCTGGGAGAACGTCGCGCTGGTGACGGAAATTTCCAGGCAGCCGATGACACCGGACGAAGCGCTTGGGCTCGTCGGCCTGGAAGACCGAATGACGCATTTTCCGGCGCAGCTTTCTGGCGGCGAGCAACAGCGGGTTGCCATTGCCCGGGCCATCGCCAAGCGACCGGAGGTTTTGCTGTGCGACGAACCCACCGGGGCGCTCGATTCGAAAACCGGCATCGTCGTGTTGGAAGCACTGTCGCATATCAACACCGAACTGGGCACGACCACGGCGATCATTACCCACAATGCCGGAATTCAGAAGATCGCCCATCGGGTGGTTTCGTTCATCGACGGTCGTATCGCCCGGGTGGAGGTCAATGATACCCGCATCGAACCAGCCGAGGTGGTGTGGTGATCATGTCCGTGCTCGATCGAAAACTGTTCCGTGATCTTCGTCGCCTGTGGGCGCAGGCACTGGCGATTTCCCTGGTCATGGCCTGTGGCGTCGCCACGCTGATCCTGTCGGTCGGGGCCTACCGTTCGCTAGAGGAAACCCGAGCGGCGTTCTATGACCGCTATCGGTTCGGCACAGTGTTCGCCACTGCGACACGGGCACCGCGCCACCTCAAGGACCGGATCGAAAACATATCCGATGTGATCTCGGCGGAGCTGCGTATTGTCAGGCCGGTGCTGATCGATGTGGAGGGAATGCAGGAACCGGCCTCCGGCTTCGCCGTCTCCATCCCCGATTTCCATGAACCGGCGGTCAACAAGCTCTATCTGCGCAGCGGACGGCTTCCCGAACCGGGTCGCGACCAGGAGGTCGCGGTCGTGGAAACCTTCGCCGACGCGCACGGCTTTCGGCCGGGCGACAGTTTCCAAGCCATCATGAACGGCCGCAAACGCGATCTGAACATTGTCGGCATCGTGCTGTCTCCGGAATTCATCTATGCCGTCGGCCCGGGCGACATGATCCCCGACCCACGCCGATTTGGCGTGTTCTTCCTGTCGCAGAAGACGCTGGAAGGGCTGTTCGACATGGAGGGCGCGTTCAACGATGTCAGCCTGACGACGCTGCGCAGCGCCGAAACTTTAGCGGTCATCGACGAACTCGACCGTGTTCTCAAACCCTATGGCGGCACCGGGGCGCACGATCGCGACGATCAGATTTCTCACGCCTTTCTGGATTCCGAACTGGACCAGCTGCAGGCGATGTCGTCGATCATTCCACCGATTTTCCTGGCGGTGGCCGCCTTCCTGGTCAACATGATCCTGTCGCGGCTGATCGCACTGGAGCGCGAGCAGATCGGTCTGCTGAAGGCGCTCGGCTACGGCAATGTCGCTGTCGGAGGCCATTATGCCAAACTGGTCGTGCTCATTGCTCTGGTCGGTTTGGTGATCGGCGCGGCAACCGGCTGGTGGCTCGGACGCGGCCTGACACGGCTTTACGCGACTTTCTACTCCTTCCCGTTCCTGATTTTCCGGCAGAGCGTCGACCTCTATCTGCTGGCCGGAGGCATCACGATTGCGGCGGCGCTGGCCGGGGCGATACGGGCGATCTGGTCGGTGGTAACGCTGCCGCCTGCCGTTGCCATGCAGCCTCCGGCGCCGACCAACTACCGCAGCGCTCTGGTGGGTCAGTTGCAGCGGCTCGGGCTGTTTTCGCAACTTGCCATCATGGCGATCCGGCATCTGGTGCGCTGGCCGGTGCGTTCGTTTCTGACGGCGCTGGGAACGTCGATGTCGGTGGCGCTGCTGATCACCTCGCTGTTTGCGTACGATTCCATCGACTTCATGATCGACGCCATCTTCTTCCGGGCCGACCGGCAGGACGCGACGCTGACTTTTTCCGATGAGCAGGCACCGTCGGCGATGTTCGCGGTTTCGGCCTTGCCGGGCGTCCTGCGGGCCGAGCCCTTCCGCCAGACCGCGGTCAAGTTGCGCAACGGCCATCGGGAGTTGCGCATGGCAATTGTCGGGCTTCCCCGGGATGCCGATTTGTCGCGTATCCTCGATCTCGATCTCAATCCGATGGCGGCGCCGACGGGCGGGTTGGTGCTGTCGGAACGGGTCGCCGAAAAACTGCACCTGTCGCCGGGCGAACATGTTGAAGTCGAGCTCCTGGAACGCGACGGCCGGGTGATCGAGGTCACGGTCGGCGGTGTGGCCAAGGGAACGTCAGGTGAGCCCGATGCGGGCGCGCGCATCAATCCCGGCGCCGTGATGGTCAGCGGGCTGGCGCAAAGCTATGTGGGGCTGACGGCCTATATGCGCGATGATGCCCTGGATCGGTTGATGCGCGACGGGCCTCGGGTGTCGGGCGCCCGAATCCTTGTCGACAGCGGGCAGCTTCCGGAGCTTTACGAAGCGGTGAAAACCACTCCGGCCATTGCATCAATCGCGTTGCAAAGCGTATCGCGCAAACGGTTCCGAGAAACCATCGAGGAAAACATCACCACCAGCACCGCCATCTATGTGATGCTGGCCATCATCATCACCTTTGGCGTTGTCTACAATTCGGCGCGGATCCAGCTATCGGAGCGGGCGCGCGAGCTGGCAAGTTTGCGGGTTTTCGGCTTTACGCGGCCCGAGGTCTCCAGCGTGCTGATGATCGAGCTTGGCATCATCGTGGCCGTCGCGCAGCCACTTGGCTGGGCGATCGGATACCTGCTTGCGCTGGCCGTCGTGTCGGGCTTTGCAAACGACCTGTTCCGCATCCCGCTGATCATCGATTTGTCGACCTATGCGGTCTCCAGCACCATCGTCCTCGGTGCGGCCCTGCTGTCAGCGCTCATCGTGCGGCGGCGGGTCGATCGTCTCGACCTGATCAGCGTTTTGAAAACAAGAGAGTGATTGTCATGGCTGTCTGGTTCAAACGGTTCGGATTGCTGCTTCTGGCGCTCGTCGTCGTGGCCGGCGTCTATCTGGCGGTTCGCGAAAAGCCGATTGCGGTCGATACGGCGACGGTCGTCCTGGAACCGATGGAGGTGACCATCGATGAAGAGGGTGTTACCCGGGTCAAGGACGTCTATGCCGTGTCGTCGCCCATTGCCGGCTATCTCGACCGCACAACATTGGAAGAGGGCGAGGCGGTGCGGGCCAACGAGACCGTGGTCGCCTCCATCCATCCGCTCGATCCGCCCTTCCATGACTTGCGGACGCGGGCGGAACTGACAGCCGCGGTCCAGGCGGCGCAATCGGCAGTGGCGCTGGCGCAAGTGGAGGAACAACGGGCGCGCACCGCCTATGGTCTTTCGAAGTCCAATTACGAGCGAGCCGCCAAGCTTGCTGAATCCCGCACCATCTCGGCGAGCCAGCTCGAGCAGATTCACAGCCGCATGCGGCTGGACGAAGCCCAGGTCGACAGTGCCCGCGCGGCCATCGCCCTGCGAAAGGCGGAACTGGCGAGCGCCAAGGCGCGCTTGCAGCAACCGGGTGATGCGGCACGCGGCGCGGCGAATGAAGCATGCTGTGTCAACATCACGGCGCCCATTGATGGCGTGGTGCTCAAGGTCCTGGCGCGCAGCGAACAGGCGGTGATTCCGGGCAAGGTGATTGCCGAAATAGGCGACCCGCAGAACCTGGAGATCATTGTCGATCTGCTGTCGAGCGACGCGGCACGTATCCGGCCTGGTGCCCGCGTAACGATCACCGATTGGGGCGGCGAAAAAGACCTTCAGGGAACCGTGCAGATGGTCGAACCGGCAGCTTTTACCAAGGTCTCGTCGCTGGGGATCGAGGAGCAGCGTGTCAACGTGGTGGTCGACCCCGACAGCGTGCCGGACAATCTCGGCCACGGTTACCGGGTGCTGGCGCGGCTCGGCATCTGGAACAATCCCGAGGCGCTTCAGGCGCCGATTGGCGCGCTGTTCCGGGCGCAGGGTCGCTGGTCGGTCTTCGTCGTCGAAGACGGTCGTGCCCTACTGCGCCCGGTCGAGATCGGCCGGATGAACACGGTCAATGCAGAGATCCTGAACGGGCTCGAACGAGGGACAATCGTGGTTCTCTATCCCAACGATCTGCTCGAAGACGGCAGTCTCATCGAAGAGCGATAGCACCACTTGATCTGTCGCAAGGCCGTGTCCGTTGGTGGTCCTAGACTGGCCGAAGAAACCAATGGAGGTTGTTTGTGCCGATGATCCTGAAATCGCTTCTGTCAGCTGCTCTTTTGACCTTTGCAACATCGCTGGCGGCGGCCCAGTCATCCGACCCGGACTGGCTCGACGCCTTGCGCATCCAGCTGGCGACGGACGAGCAGTGCGAGGTCAATTACTTTCTCAATCTGCATGAGGGACAGCTCGGCGCCAACAAGTACTATGAGGCGCGCGTGCAGTGCCTGGATGGCCGCATGTTCGACGCTTCGCGGACGCAACCGGAAGCCGAATTCACTATCCGTCCTTGCGGAGTTGCGGTTTGTTGACCGCGCGGTCAAACTGCGGACCTGTTGCCTGATTTTTCAGGATGCGCTGCTCCCGGCGCGATCCGGATGTTGCGCATCGGGCGAGGGTGACATAACGATGCAACCATGCGAGGTGTATTCGTTTTCCTGTTGCTGTCGTTTCTTTGCGCCGGTCGGCTCGCGTTAGCGCAGGACGCTGCCGAAATTGAAGCGCCGCAAACGAGCGCTTCAGGAGAGGCATATCTCAAAGCAATCAGGTTCAGGGGCATCGATTCGCAGGTTCGGTACTTCGATCCGTCAAGGCCGGCACCGCCTCTGGAGACGGATGCCGCGCCAGAACCGACAAGAGCACCCGGCGATAACCGGCTCTCCCTCGATATCGGTGAGGGATGGAATGTGGTGGTCATCGCAGTGCTGGGTGTTCTTGTCCTGGCAATCCTCTTTTCGCTCGGTCGCATCGGCACTTCGGTTTCGTTCCGCAAGGAGGCGAAGAACGCCGGACGCAGGGCGAGAAGCCGGACCGATGAGGTGGAGCCTGATGACCAACTGCCATCCGATCTTGAGGCGATCTTGCGCCTCAAGGATCGGCAACAGGCGCTTGTGCGGCTGTCCCAACACGTATTGACGCGGTCTCTGAACGCAAACGGTGTACTGTTCCAGCGAAGCTGGACAGAGCGCGAGGGGCTGCGCAAACTGCCCAGTACCCTGCCTCACCTGTCCGATATCCAGGCACTGGTGCTTGACAGCGAGCGGGTCGGTTTCGGTGGTCGCGAGGTGAGCGATAGCGAATTTGAGGCGCACGTTTCCCGCATTCGACCGCTGTTGCGGAGCATGGCGCAATGACGACGGCCATTGGGACCGAGACCGGATCGCGCGGAATGCTGGACAAGGTTGCGATCGGTCTGGTGATCGTGCTGTGCGGTGGCATTTTCTGGTACTTCACCAGCCAGCAGCAATATGCACTGCGCAATTCCGCCTTGGGTTTTGACGGCCTGCGGATTTGGCTTTCCAGCGAGGGACAATCAGCCCAGAGCTTTACCGGTGGCTGGCCGTTGGACCGCGACGCGGTTGGACTGCTGATCCAGCCGGTGTTCGATACTCAACTCGGTGAGGACAAAGCGAATGCGGCGACAAAGGATGAGTTGTTGCTGCACCCGGACGAGTTCGATCAGCGTGCGACGGTCATTCGGGACAAGTCCGACGCCGTCAAAAGCCTGGTCGTGCTGCCGAAATGGCGTCGCGGGCTGCGATTGACACGGCTGGCGCATCCGGTGCTGTTGGCGCCACCGTCTCAAATTCAGGACACGCTGCATCAGATCGTCGGATCGAGTGTAGGGTCGGTGAGCATCCTGCCGACACCCTTCACCCGCTTCGAGTTCGAAACCGATGCGGAAACACTGGCTGCCGAGATTTATACGGCGCAGGTGTTCGAAGGGGTCGGATGCGAGCCGATTGTTGGAGACCCCGGAGCAGTCTTGCTCGGGCTTTGCCCTCTGAAGGATGGAGGGCAAAGCAAGGTGTATGTGCTGGCCGATCCCGATCTGATGAACAATCACGGCCTGCGCCTTGGTGATAACGCCAGGATTGCAGCTACGCTTCTGCCTGAGTTGGCGGGTGAGGGGCGCATTATCGTGGACTACAGCGCCAACAATTGGCTGACCGAACCCGAGCAGATCGTCAAGCGTGAGCGAAGCTGGGAAGACCTGTCTCGGCTGTTCGGGTACCCCTTTACCATCCTGTGGGCGGGTGCGGCTCTTCTGCTGGCGCTGGCCGTCTGGCGCGGTGGACTGCGCAACGGACCGGTCGACCGGTCGGGTGCGCGCAACTGGGCTGGCAGCCGATCGGCAAATCTTGTTCGGGCGCGGCTGATGCGTCTGACCGATCAGGATGGCGCTTTGCTCGCGGATTACGTCAAAGCCCGGCTGCAAGTGCAGGCTGCCGCGACATTGGGGCTCGCAGTGGCAGCGGGCAATTCGGAGGAAGCGTATCTTCGATATGTCCGCACCCGAGCGCCGCAACTTGCCGAGAAGCTTGAAAACACACTTGAACGCATTCGGGCCCTGCCCGCGCATCTGGAAGCCACCGACGCCATCGAACATGTCGATCAGTTTGAATTGACCCTGGAGCAGATTGTCCATGACACTTGAAGAATTGTTAGCCAACGCCAACGCGCTTCGGTCCGAAATCGGCAAGGTGGTGCAGGGTCAGGAGGAGGCCATAAATCTCCTGCTGACCGCTTTGTTTGCTCGCGGACATGTGCTTCTGGAAGGGCCGCCCGGCACGGCGAAAACGCTGATGGCGCGCAGCTTTGCGGGCGCACTCGACCTCGAATTCGGGCGCATTCAGTTCACGCCTGACCTGATGCCGGGGGATGTGCTTGGAACATCGATCTTCAACTTCCAGACCAGTGAATTCGTTCTGACCAAGGGACCGGTGTTCAACCAGGTCCTGCTGGCCGATGAGATCAATCGGGCGCCGCCAAAGACACAAGCCGCGCTCCTGCAGGCCATGAACGAGCGGGTGGTCACGATCGACGGAACCGACCATCCGTTGGGTTCCGAATTTCTCGTGGTGGCGACCCAGAACCCGATCGAGCAGCAGGGTACCTATCCGCTGCCGGAGGCGCAGCTCGACCGTTTCCTGTTCAAACTGGTCCTGACCTTTCCGGCCGAGGAGGTCGAAATGGCCATCTTGCGCAAGCATGCTGCCGAACCGCTCGATTTCCTCAGCGCCACGCAGGGTGTGACAGCTCTGCTTGGACCCGAGCCGCTGGCGGCCGCGCGCCAGTTGATTGACAGCATTGTGCTGGATGACGAAATTCTGGCTTACATTCTGCGGCTGGTTCGCGCCACGCGTGACAATGCCGATATCGCCTTTGGCGCATCGACACGTGCCGCCGATGCCATCGCGGGTGCCGCGCGCGCAATGGCTGCGTTGAACGGGCGCGATTTCGCCATTCCCGATGACGTCAAGCAATTGATTATCCCGGCGCTTCGGCACCGTATTGTTTTGAGCCCGTCGGCCGAAATCGAGGGACGCAGCGCTCCGCAGATCCTCGAAAACATCCTGAACCAGATCGAGGCCCCACGCTGATCCGACCGTCCCGAACATTGTTGATCGCGGCCTGTGTCGCGCTCGGTCTCTCGCTGGTCGCCGTTCTCCTGGGCGATGCCACGCGGGGTGTTGCCGGTATCCCATGGATTTTGCTGGCTGCGCTGGCCGCTGTCGACCTGCTGTTGTCCATCCGGCGGCGTCAGTCGGTCATTGTCGACCCGGTCGGAGAAGTGTTTGTTGGCGAAGCGTTCGAGCTTTCGATCGAGATCGCACCGGGTGTCGGCTCTGCGACCGGGCGGCTCGACTGGCCCGAAGGGGTGCGTGGACCGGCCAGTTTCGATTTTGCCGGCAACCGGGCCAAGGTTGGCTGCCGCGCGGTGCGTCGCGGAACGTGGCCGCTGGAGCACCTTTGGTTGTTCTGGACATCGCGCCTGCGTCTGTTCGAGTTTGTGCCGAAGGTTTCCTTCGGACTGGAGGTCAGGGTGATCCCCAATATCCGGTTGGTGCAATCGGGTGAAATCAAGTCGACCGTTCAATCCCGATTGTTCGGGGTGAAGGAGAACCGCGCTATCGGTGAGGGAACTGAGTTCCATCAATTGCGGGATTTCGTTCCGGGGATGGATGTCAGTTCGATCGACTGGAAACGATCGGCTCGCCATCGATCGCTGGTTGCCAAGGAAGTACGGGCGGAGCGCAATCACCATGTCATCATCGCCCTGGACAACGGCTATCTGATGCGTGAGGAAATCGCCGGGTTGCCCAAGATCGATCACGCGGTCACGGCGGCACTGGCAACCGCCTGGGCGGCGATTATCGGCGGCGACCTCGTCGGCCTTTATGCCTACGATGCGCGGCCCCGGCTGTTCCTGCCACCGGAACAGGGTCGTGGCGCCTTTGCCCGGTTGCGTAGCCATACGTCCGAATTGGCCTACGAGACCCGGGAATCCAATCACACGCTGGCGATGACCGAGCTCAACACCCGCACTCCCAAGCGCAGTCTCATCATCGTCTTTTCGGATTTCGTCGACACCACCTCGGCCGAACTGATGGTTGAGAATGTCGGCATTCTCTCGCAGCGTCACCTCATCGTCTTTGTGGCACTGCGAGATCCTGCCCTGGACGCGCAGGTCAAGGAGGCACCCGCGACCATGGACGGCGTCGCCGAGACGGTGGCAACCAACCAACTGCTGAACGAAAGACGCCTGGTTTTCGAACGGCTGGCCAAGCTCGGTGTGACGATCATCGATGTCGAGCCTGGCGCTGTATCGGCACAGCTGATCTCCACCTACCTTGAAATCAAGGCGCGGGAGCAGATCTGATGGACAATGTCGATCTGATCCGGTCCGCACGGTTTCGCTCCGAGCGAGAAACGGATTGGCAGAGGCTCGCCGAACTGGTCGACAAGGCCGAAGGCCGCGGGCTGCATCGGATGAGCTTTGAAGAAGCCAGGGATCTGGCCGATCTCTATCGGCAGGCAACGACATCGCTGTCGATTGCGCGCGAAATATCGCTTGATCGCGGGCTGTTGCGATATCTCGAGGCGTTGACCAGTCGCGCCTATCTTAGCGTCTATGCTCCGCAGCAGAGGCTCGGCGGAATCGTTAGAAAATTCCTCATGGAAGGCGGACCACGCGCCATGCGTGCCTCCTGGAGGTCGGTGCTGCTGGGGTTTCTGTGCATGGCTGCCGGAGCCGTGGCCGGGTATTTCTTCTTTCTCGAAAGCCCGGACTGGTTTTACGTTTTCATGCCATCAGAACTCGCCGGAGGACGAGGACCGGATGCCAGCACAAGTTTTCTGCGCAATCAGCTCTATCCCGTCGACGAGCAATCGGGGCTCGGATCGTTTGCCGCCTATCTGTTTTCTCACAACACCCGCATTGCGATCTTCGTCTTCGGGCTCGGCGCGTTTCTGTGCGCGCCCTCTATCCTGTTGGTCTTCTATAACGGTCTGATCCTGGGAGTATTCTATGCTCTGCACGTGGATCGAGGGTTGGGTCTCGATCTGTTCGCCTGGCTTTCGGTACACGGTGTCACCGAACTGTCGGCGATCTGCATCGCCTGCGCTGGCGGGCTGAAGCTGGGGCTCGCAGTGCTGTTTCCGGAAAACAATACCCGTACCGAGGCGTTGCGCATCGCCGGCCACGATGCCGTCAAGCTGGCGCTGATTGCGGCAATGATGCTGGTTGTGGCAGCACTGCTGGAAGGCTTCGCCCGTCAGCTAGTGCTCGACCGGACGACACGCATTGCTCTTGGCTGGGGCATAGGCGCCCTATGGCTTCTGTGGTTCTGGCTGGGCGGAAGGCGGCCGCGATGACACCACGGGGGATGGATCGCCTTCTGCCGCCTGAAGGTGTGCCGCTTTTTTTCAGGATTGCGGGCCTTGGCGTTCGCATGGCCGCGCAGATCACCGACCTGGTTCTGACGGGCCTGGGAGCATTGGCGCTGTTCCTGCTGTTCCTGGCCACCGGTCTGTTGACGCCGGGCTCGGCCATGGCCGTTGCCGCGATGCTCTTTTTCTTCATTCGTATTCCTTACTACGCGGTATCCGAGCTTGCCTGGAACGGCCAAACCATCGGCAAGCGCCTGATGAAGATCAAAGTCGTATCCGCTGACGGCGGAGCGTTGACCACGCAGTCGCTCGTGGTGCGAAATCTGATGAAGGAGGCGGAGATTTTCCTGCCGGGGACTTTGGTTCTCACACTGAACAATGCCGGGCTGGTGCCTACGCTGTTGTCGCTGGGCTGGGTCGGCGGTGTTCTGGCAATTCCCCTGTTCAATCGGCGACGCCAGCGGCTGGGTGACCTCATCGCCGGCACTTTTGTCATTCATCTGCCGGTGGCGATCCTGCTCAAGGACATCGCGAAGCAGGACGATCAACCGGCCGCCGGTTCGCCTGATTTCCGCTTTTTGCCCCACCACCTGGAGCACTACGGTGCCTTCGAGTTGCAGACCCTGGAGGGGTTTCTGCGCGAAGCCGACCGACCGAAAAGCGCCGATCAATATGACCGCCACAGAGCCACCCTGGCCGCGGTTGTCGAACAGATCAGGCAGAAGATCGAGTACGCGGATGCGGTGCCCGAAGCTTCTTGGCAGGCGTTTCTGACTGCGTTTTACAAAGCGCAGCGGTCCTATCTCGAACAGCGACAATTGTTTGGTGAAAAACGCGCCGACAAGCATCATACAACCAAACGCGAAGAGTAATTGTATTGTTTTTGAATCTTACTGAAACGTAATGGTGCACAATCTTCACATATTGTGCGGTGTTATATATGTGTACGGTGAATCAGCTGAGCGACGGTATCTTTGCATGATTCGATAACTGCTCTTGCAGTGCGAATATTGTGGATGCGGCACGATTGATGCGCCTGAACTCGGAAAGCAAGTTGGGATAACAAGTGACTGATACGACGTTTGATGACACCCGCGCTCCACTCGGTGTTGGCCGGATCGTTGGAGATACGTTTTCCATACTTTTCAGGAAGCTTCCGGCTATCCTGATATTGGGCTTCATACCTGCTTTGGTTCAGCTTCTTATCGTGACCGTGTTGCCTGGGCAGATTGCGTCCCAGCTTGCTTTTGATGGGACAGTCGAATTCGACGGATCGTCCTACGCAATGGCCGTCCTGGTGGTATTTCTTTTGAGCATGCTGACCTCAAGCATCGTCACTGCCATGATCGTGCAACTCTCCTACGATGCGAAGCTTGACCGGCCGTCCCGGATCGGACGGTATTTTGCATCCGCAATTGGAAATCTCCCGGCGGTGTTCTTGCTCTCGATCCTAAGCACCATACTTTTCATTTTGGGGTGGGTAGCTTTTTTGGTGCCCGGTCTTTGGTTGATGAGCGTGTTTTCGGTGTTCGTTCCTGCCATTGTGATCGAGGGTGCTGGTTTCCGTGCCCTGGGGCGCAGTGCGCGACTGACCAAGAACTATCGTTGGCCAATCGTCGGAACAATGGTTCTGATTTTTCTCTGCATTGCCGTGTTTTCGGCGGTGTTGGGCGCTGTGGTCGGCTTGGTTACAGGCTCTTTTTTTGGCGGTCCGACTATTGTCCAAATGATTCTCGAAGCGATCGGAAATGGCCTGACATACGGCATGTTCAGTATCGCCGTCGCGTTGGTCTTCGCCCGTCTGAAGGAGATCAAGGAAGGCGTCGGCGTTGCCGATCTCGTGGAGGTGTTCCGCTGAGGCACTTCGCGGGTAACGCAAGCCCGGCAACCGGACACCTCGCACTCGACATACCTCTTGGAGATACCCCCTGAAGGTGTTTGGTCTGAAAGGCGCGACGCGTCTTCAGGCCCTGGGCATCCTCCTTGTCAACATCGGCTGGACAGCAAGTGACAGACACGACGACATTTGACACCCCGCACGTGCCTTTGGGGGTAGGCCGCATAATCGGGGACACATTTTCCGTTCTCTACAGGAAGTTGCACATAGTTCTCGTGCTTGGATTCATCCCGGCTTTGATCGAGCTCAAGCTTGGCAACCTGATGAACGGGGCCAGCTCGGGAGCGGAAGGGGATCTCGAGACCTTTTCTCAGATATTGGCCGTCGTTCTGTTGAGTTGGACGATCTCAAGTATCGTCACGGCAGCCATCGTGCAGATGTCCTATGATGCGCGGCTGAACCGACCGATGAAATTGGGCCGCTATATTGCTGCGACCATCAGAAACCTGCCGGCCATTGTGGTTCTCTCTGTCGTGGCTTCCCTGCTGAGCACGTTGGGCTTGGCCCTCCTTGTCGTTCCAGGCCTTTGGCTCTATGCCGTTTACTCGGTGACCGTGCCCGCCATTGTCATCGAAGGCTCTGGTTTTCGTGCGCTCGGCCGCAGTGCGGAACTGACAAGGTATTACCGTTGGCCTGTTTTCCTGGCGCTGGCTTTGATCCTGCTCTTCGTCATATTGATCACGTTTGTGGTCGTTTCAGTTGCGCCGCTCACGCCGGTGGCGTTCCCCGCTGCAATTTACATTTACTTCTACGTTGCCCCGATCCTGGAAGTTGCAGGAAGTGCCCTGAGCTATGGCCTCGTTGGCATCGCCGTGGCCATGGTCTTCGCACGCTTGAAGGAAATCAAGGAAGGCGTCGGTGTTGGCGATCTCGTCGAGGTGTTCCGGTGAGTTTCTCGGTCGAGCAACGTGGTGGCAAGGTGTCGAGCACCTTGTGTAGACAAACTCACTTTGTCTTCCCGCAATGCGTTTTACCCCGTTCCGACGAACTTGACTGGAAGGCAGGTCCCGCCTTTCGTCATTCAATGACTGCGAGATCAGGACGTGACTGAAGTAACTTTCGACAGACCGCGTCTGCCCTTGGGGGTGGGCCGCATTATCGGGGGGTCGGTTTCCATTCTTTTCAGGAAGCTGCCCGTTGTGATCTTGCCGGGGTTCGTCCTTGCATTGATCGATCTGACGCTATGGAATGCGTTCGACTGGTGGTCGAGTTCACGCACTGGCCCGGAGGAGGGCTGGGGATCCTACGAGCTGATTGCATTTGTGGCGTCTTTTACGGTCACTGCGGTAATAACGTCTGTCGTCACCGCGGTGATCGTGCAACTCGCCTATGACGCCCGGTTGGGCCGACCGGTGCGTATGCGCAGCTACATCGCTGCAACTGCGAGGTGTCTGCCGGCGATCATCGTCGTTTCGATCATCACTGGCGTCCTCATTCTCATGGGCACGGCTCTGTTGATCATTCCCGGTCTCTGGCTTTATGCCGTATTCTGTGCGGCCGTTCCCGCCGTCGTTATCGAAGGTGCCGGTTTTTCTGCGCTGCGCCGCAGCATGGAGCTGACGAAGAACTACCGGTGGCCGATTGTTGCGGTACTGGCTTTGGAGTTTTCGTACTTCATAATGATTGCGGTGGTGATCGGTTTCAGCGAAACACCACCGCCATTCTCCGGTTCCAGTTTTTATATTGCGCTGGCCGCGGAAGCCCTCAGCGATGCTATTGGGTACGGTCTGTTCGGTATCGCCGTTGCGTTGATTTTCGCGAGATTGAAGGAAATCAAGGAAGGCGTCGGCGTTGCCGATCTCGTGGAGGTGTTCCGATAGACTTGTTCCACAATTGAGGTAACCTTTCCCCGTCTCCAAGTTTACTGGTCAGTGAACCATCAGCACGGGCAGTTTCGACCTCGACAGCAGGTCGCGGGTGGTGCCGCCGAGCAGCCACTCGCGCAGGCGCGAATGGCCATAGGCGCCTGTCACCAGCATGTCGGCATCCTTGTCGACAGCGTGCTGGAGAAGCACGTCGGCCACTTCGCGGCCGCCGCCGGGCAGTTGGTCGACCGTCACGTTGAGGCCGTGGCGTGTCAGGAGAGTCGCCATGTCGTCCCCAGCATTGGACGAAAAGGAGAGGTCAGGGTCGACAAGAACGACGTGGACGTCCTTCGCCGTCTGCAGCAGCGGCAGGCTGCGGTGAATGGCGCGCGCCGCTTCCGGCTCACCGTTCCACCCCATGATAATGCGTTTGGCTGCAGGAACGGGTTTGCTCGCGTCACCGAGAACGATGACCGGTTGGCCGGAATCGAACAGGATGCCGTTGAAGGCGCGGGTCGGCTGGTCGGCGTCCGGCAGGCTGCCGTTCGGGAAAACGGTGGCGTCGGCGTAGAGCGCGTGTCGTGACATGATACGGCCGACGATTCCCGCGTCGACACATTCGACCAGTACTGAAGCTGACAGCTGAGCTTCCTGGACGATCTTTTCGACCTCCGCCGCCCGCTGCTGTGCGGCGCGCACGACGCTGTCGCGTTCGTCGGTCAGATAGGCGGTGGCCATGGCACCATACGCCGTCGTCGGCGGTGTTCTGAGGGTGCCGAATACGACCAGGTTGAGATGGGCGCCAACATTGCCGCATAGATCAACGGTCGGTTTGATGGAGTCGACCGGCTCTTCGGTCGAATGAACGGCTAGCAATGTTGTAAGTGCCATAGCGCAGTCCTCGATGCATTCAGATTGGTCGGTTCGAGATTAGGCGAAACGCCAGATCTCCGATTGCGCTGGATCAATTTTGCCGACCCGGGCACAAGCCGGTCGAAAATTGACGAAGGTCAAACCGTTATCGGCAAAACCCGGCAATCTGCAACGAACGTCCTTCCCTTTCGTTTGTAGGAAACAGGGCAATGTTCAAGAACGCAGTGGACCTGTTTGAGATCTTCGGCTTCAGGATCCGGGTTGATCCAAGTTGGCTGCTGATCGCCGCGTTGATCGTCTGGACCCTGTCGACGACCTATCTGCCGGCGGAACTTCCTGGCCTGTCGCAGGTCGATCATGTCGCCCTGGCGGTCGTCGCCATGCTCGGCCTGTTTGCGTCGCTGATTCTGCACGAACTTGCCCATTCCGTTGTGGCCCGCCGTTTCGGACTCAAGGTCGGCGGCATCACGCTGTTCATCTTCGGCGGCGTCGCCGAACTGGAACAGGAACCGCGCAGCCCGGAATCAGAATTCTGGATTGCCATCGCCGGACCTGTTATGAGCCTGGCTTTGGCTGGGCTTTCCTATCTGGCCCTGATTGCCGTCATCGGCGCTTCCGGGCCGGTGCGGGTGGTTCTCGAATATCTTGGCCTGATCAATCTCATCCTGGCTGTCTTCAACCTGGTCCCGGCCTTTCCGCTCGACGGCGGGCGGGTGTTGCGGGCGGTGCTGTGGCATTTCCAGAAGGATCTATTCAAGGCCACCCGGATCGCGAGCTTGCTCGGGACCGGGTTCGGTTTGCTGCTCATCGTCTCCGGCGTGCTGGCACTGTTCACGACCAATCTCGTCGGAGGCTTCTGGCAGATCCTGATTGGATTCTTCATCGTCAATGCCTCACGCGGCAGCTACCAGCAGTTGGTCATCAAGGCCTCGCTGCAGGATCGTACTGTGCGTTCGTTGATGACTGCCTCGCCGGTCACCGCGGATGTCGGCACGAGTGTTCAATCGCTGGTCGACGACGTGATGCTGCCACGACATGTCAGCTTCGTTCCGGTGATGGAGGGTGAACATCTGCTTGGGTATGTCGACACCGCGCTGGTCAATGGCATCGATCGAGAAAACTGGGCAGCCACCCAGCTTGGCGACATTCTGGCCCCGTCCGACGAGACCAACACCGTCGCCATGGACATGCCCACGGACGCGTTGTTCGAAAAGATGGCGAAGAACGGCCAGCGCAAATGGCTCGTTGCCCGGGACGGTCGGCTGGAGGGCGTGATATCGCTCTCAGACCTGCTGTCCTATCTGGCCATCCGCCAGGGCTTGGGTGTCGGGCCAGGGCGGTAGGAGCGTCAGGTTGATGTGCTACCGCCTGAAGCGACTACGGGCTGCAAAAGGGAAGGTCGCAGTCCACCTCGACAGGCAATCTCAGTGCATAACCGTCAATCTCGACCACAAAGGCAGAAGCGGCCAGCCACCACTTTCCGGTGCCGCCGCCTTTTTGAGCAGCGTCACACTTGTTTCCCAGATAGTAGACGGTCCCATCCGCCAAGGTGACAATAGCGCCATGCTGGTTGCACTGAAAACCGGCAGCCGCTTGTGCTGCCGATGTGACGAAAAGTGCGATCAAGACCAGAACGATATTCATGGTTCACTCTGTCGGCATGGTTTGGCCGAAAAAGTGTACGCAATCGGGCAACCCGTGACTAGCGAGGATGCAAGGCAAAAGCGCACCCCGGCCATTCGCAGCGCAAGGCCAGCCTCTGACTTTGTCAGTGCGAAAACAGCACCGGCAGTGTCATGTGTTCTAGCAGGTGGGTCGTCGTCGCACCGATGACGAAGTCGTAGAAGCGCGAATGGCCGAAGGCGCCTGAAACGATCAGGTCCGCGCCGCTTTCGTAGGCTTCGTTGAGCAGGGCATCGCCGATGGCAATGCCGCCGCTTTGCCAGTGGGCGACGCGAACGTCGACCTCATGCCGGCGCAGATTGTCAGCCACCGCTTCGGCGGTTTCGTTGAGATGATCGGCATTATCGGGCGAATGGGAGACCCACATGACGGTGGCCTCTCCGCCGCGCATGAAGGGGATGGCGTCGTGAACGGCGCGCGCGGCCTCACGGGTGGCGCTCCAGCCGATCATCACTTTGCGTCCGAAGCTTTCAAAAGTGCCGGCATTGGGCAGCACCAGAACGGGGCATCCGCATCCCATGATGACCTCACGCTGGATATCCGCCTGGTCGGCCCGGTCGTGATCGGGATCGGCCTGGGACATCAGCACCAGGTCGGCATAGCGGGCATGTTCGACATGGCGAATGCCGGCGCTGTCTGCGTTCGCATCGACCAGTGTCCAGTGTCCGGCAATGCCTTCGGCGCTCGTCACCCGCTCGAAGATCGCCCGAATGGCTTCCGCCTGTCGCTTCTGGGCGTCGGCGAACATCGACATGGCTTCCGGAGTCAGGTGAACGGAGACACCCGGGTGCATCGGCATCGACTGGTTCGTGTGCAGCCCGATGATGTGGGCATCGAACTGGCGCGCCAGAACGCAGGCGGCCCGCGACAGGCGTTCAGCGTTGGTCTCGGTTGTCAGACTGACGAGGATTGTCTTGTAAGTCATCGCTTCATTCCATTCGAAAAACCGCCGGCGCCGGCGATTGTGCCGGTCGACAGGCTCGGGACGCCTCGATCAACCGGCTTGACGCCGCCTGAGCGAGAGCGAAATCCCTCATAGTTTCAGTCTGACGTGTCGCCCGCCTGCTCGCTTTGAGATGGATCAAGAACGTCCAAACCAAGATGACGCCATCCGTCCGATATCGATCCGATCAGGGTATTTGCCCGGTCAAGGTGCCGATCCAGGCGCCCGCGCCATAGGCAATGATGGCGGCGGCAGCGCCGATCGACAACGTCTCGGCACCTGACCGCCACCAGGAGGCCAGGGCCCAGCGGCTTTTCAAGGCGCCGATGGCGAAGAAAGTCGCAGCAGTCATGGCGATCGCCAGCGTGAACGGATTGGCGCTGCCGAACAGGAAGGGAAGCAACGGCACGAGCCCGCACAACACGAACGAAACAAAAGTGACGGCGGCGGCAGGAAGCGGCCGAGGATCTTCCGGTTGCGTGCCGTATTCATCGACCAGCATCAGGTCGATCCAGGTTCTCTCGTCGGCGGTGATGGCGTCGACGGCCTGTTCGAGCACATCGCCCGAAAGCCCCTTGCGCTGCAGGATCTGCCGCACCTCTTCGCGTTCGCCTTCCGGAACCTCGCGAATGTGGCGCCGTTCGATCTCGCGCAGCCGACGGATGTTGTCAATTTCGGTCTTGGTCGCGGAGTAGTTGCCGGCGGCCATGGAAAAACCGTCTGCCAGGACGTTGGCGATGCCCAGCGCAATGATGACTATGTGGGAAAACCCGGCCCCTTCCACACCGGCAACAATGGCAAATGTGGTGACGGCGCCGTCAATGCCGCCATAGACGAAATCCCTCAGATGGCCACGCCCGGGCGGCCGGGAAATTCTGTCATGCACTTCCTGGGGGCTGTGGCCGTGTTCCATCCGTCCGGTTCCCATCCCGGCCATTGTGCCGTGTCGCCCGATCTCCGCCTTGAGCCAGATCAATCGAACCTGCCTGGGCTGTTGCAACGCCGCTGCCGGTCGTGCATCAATCGGGCCTGCCGGCGTGGGGATCTGTCGATGGCACGAAAGAAAAGCGAAAAACTCAACGAGACAGGCAATCTCCAGGCGTTGCTTGACGCGGCCGTCGACGCCATCATCACCATCGACGAGCAGGGGACGATCCGTTCCGCCAATCGGTCGGCGACCGCACTGTTCGGCTATGGCCAGGCGGACATGGCCGGGCGCAACGTGTCCATGCTGATGCCCGGGCCGATAGCTGCGGAGCACGATGGTTACATCCACCGCTACCTGAAGTCCGGGGAACGGCGCATCATCGGTATCGGTCGCGAGGTGCAGGGTCTCAAGAAGGACGGCACGGTGTTTCCGATGCACCTGTCGGTCGGTGAGTTCACCGACGGTCGGACGGTCTATTTCTGCGGCATCGTTCATGACCTGACGGCGCGCAAGCAGGCGGAGCGCGTGCTGGCGCGGTCCCAGCGCATGGAGGCGGTGGGACAGCTGACCGGCGGGGTTGCCCATGATTTCAACAACCTTCTGACCGTGATCACCGGCAATCTGGAACTCCTTGAAATGCAACTGGAGGAGCCGCGGCATCTCGAATTGCTGCACGAGGCGCAAGCCGCCGCCGAGATGGGAGCTGGTCTGACCAACCAGTTGCTGGCGTTTGCCCGGCGCAGCGTCCTGCAGCCGGAAGTGGTCAATATCAACCGGCTGATCGGCAACCTGAGTGGCATGCTGAAGCGCACCCTCGGCAGCCACATTGAATACGGTACTTCGATGGTTCACGAGCTTTGGGCGACACGTGTCGATCCCGGCCAGGTCGAAACGGCATTGCTGAACCTTGCCGTCAACGCCCGTGATGCCATGCCCTCAGGGGGCCGCCTCATGGTCGAGACCCGCAATGCCGCGCTCGATGAGGACTACGCGGCGCGTGAGGTCGATCTGGAACCCGGCGAATATGTGCGCGTCTCGGTTTCGGATACGGGAACAGGCATGCCGGACGATATCCTGCAAAGGGTATTCGAGCCCTTTTTCACCACCAAGCAGGAAGCCCGTGGCACCGGCCTCGGCCTGTCGATGGTCTATGGCTTTGCCAAGCAGTCCGGCGGCAATGCGACGATCTATTCGGAAGTCGGTTTCGGCACCACCGTCAACATCTATCTGCCGCGCCATGAGGCTGCCGATGATCCGGCCGAGATGGCGATCGAGACCGCGGGAGAGGCGGCGCTGGAAGGCAGGGGCGAGCTGATCCTCGTCGTCGAAGACGATCCGAAGGTTCGACGTCTGACCGTGGACCGGCTGAAGGCGCTCAACTATCGCACCCTGGCCGCACAGGATGGTCGAGAGGCGCTAGAGCTGCTGCGCGATACGCCCGGAATAGATCTGGTGTTCAGCGACCTGGTGATGCCGGGCGGTGTTTCGGGCTACGAAGTGGCTGATCGGGTGCAGAGAGAATATCCCCGCATCGCCGTGCTGCTGACGTCCGGTTACGCGGAGGACCTGGTGCATTCCGAGGAACTGTCGCAGCGCGCTGTCAATCTGCTGCGAAAGCCCTACCGGCAGGCCGAGCTGGCCCGGCGTTTGCGCGAGGCGCTGTCGCAGGAAAATGGCGATCAGAACGGGTGATCAGCCCTGACGGAAACGAGCGACCAATTCTTCCGGCAAGGGGGATGACTTAAGGGCGCCGGTTTCCGGATCGCGGACGGTCCAGACACGGGTTTCGAAGCCCTCGACGCAAAGCGCATCGCCCTTGCGCAAGATGTGGCGAATGTCGAAACTGGAGCGCCGGATCTCGGCGATCGTCGAGGTGATCTCCACGGTGTCACCGTAGCTGCAAGGCGCCCGAAACGTCGCTCGGGTATCGACAAGCGGGCAACCGGCGGCGCCGAAATGTGCGAGCATCTCCTGTTTGGGCCAGCCCGCCGCCTCGTAGAGCATGGTCGTCGAATGGTCGAACCAGCTGAAGAAGTTCGGGTTGAAAACGATGCCGGCGGGATCGCAATCGCCCCATTCGACCCGCCGCGATAGCGTGTTTGACAGCATCTCTTCCTTGCTCCTGTGATCGCCCGTGAGGAGGTGGACTCCAGCAGGTGTCTGCCCGGTTTCTCGAACCCCAATCAGAGGACTTGAGCCTTTGCGTCAAGCGAATTTTTCGGAACAGGAAAGCTTGAGACCCGCTTCTTGCTATTCAGCGAGTCAACTGACTTGGAATTTGTACCGACAATCTCAGTCGAGAGTGTCTTCGACTTCCTTGGTCTCGCCGACTTTGTTGCGGGCGAGGAACCAGATCACGGCAGCCACCGACAGGACCAGCAGAGCCACGGCCACCGGATAACGGATGATCTGCGTTGGATCGCCATTGGTGAGCGCGAGCATCTGCGAAATCGAGATCTCGAAGCGTGGGCCGAGGAAGAAGGCGATGATAAAGATGACCAGCGAATATCCGAACGCCGACATCAGGTAGCCGATCACGGCGAACACCAACATGACGCCGACGCCGAACAGTCCGCTGGTCGCCATCGAGACGCCGACGATGCACAGGAGCAGCGCAGACGAGAAGATGATCGATTCGGGCGCGGAAACCACCTTGACCCAGAGGCGCAGGCCAACCTGTCCGATCCACAGATTGATGAAATTGGCCATGATCATGGCGCCGAACAGTCCATAGACGAGCCGGCCCTGGTTCTCGAAAAGCAGCGGTCCGGGCTGAAGCCCGTGGATCATGAAGGCGCTGATGATCAGCGCGGCGCCGACGCTTCCCGGAATGCCGAGCGTTAGCAGCGGGATCAGGTTGGCGCCGACGACCGCTGAGTTGGCGGATTCGGCCGCTGCGATGCCCTGGATGTTGCCCTTGCCGAAGCTTTGCGGATCTTTCGCCGAGGCCTTGGTGAAGGCATAGGACATGAAGGCGGCGGCCGTCGAGCCGATGCCGGGCAGGGCGCCAAGAATGGTTCCCGTTACGGCGCCGCGCAGCATCGTGTAGCGGCATGACCAGTATTCGGCCCAGGTCACCCTTTGGTCGTCCGGATTTCCTGTGTCCCTGACCTCGATAGTCGACCCGACGGAGCTGTCGCTCTCCGCCAGCCGCTTGAGAATTTCGGAAATGGCCAGCATGCCGATAGCGACAGAGGCCAGAGGCAAGCCGTCATAGAGATCCCACATGCCGAAGATGAGTCGCGGCGTGTAATTCTCCGGGTCGCTGCCGATCGAGGCGAAGAGCAGGCCGAGAGCAGCGGCAATGATCCCTTTTATGAGCGATTCACCGACCAGGCCTGCCAGGACCGAGAAGGCGAAAATCATCAGGGCAACGATTTCGACCGGTCCCATGCGCAGCGCCAGAATGGCGAGCGGCGCCGACACCGTGATCAGGACGATGTCGCTGAACGTGTCGCCGGTGACCGATGAAAACAACGCCATCTTGGTCGCCTTCAGAGGCTTGCCCTTGCGGGCGAGCGGATAGCCGTCAAGCGCCGTTGCCGCGGCATCCGGTGTGCCCGGCGTGTTCATCAGCACAGCAGGCACGGCGCCGCCGACAAGGCCGCCCTTGTTGACCCCGACAAGGAAAGCGATGGCCACCAGCGGATCGAGCGCGAAGGTGAAAGGAATGGCAATGGCCATCGCCATCACCGGACCGATGCCCGGAACAGCGCCGACGAATTGTCCGACGACAACGCCGAACAGCACGAAGAAGAGGTTCGTCAGGGAAAACGCGTCGCCGAAACCGGCGAGGATGACGGAAAAATCAACCATGGTGTTATGGCAAAGCCCGGTCGAGCAGTTGCACGACGAAGAACCAGATGGCGGCCGGCATCGCGATCACGCCACCTGCTAGCCAAAGCGGTCGTCTTTCGCCGATGATCAGCATCATGACCAACGCCAACACCGGAGCGACATAGATGAAGCCGAACCATGACATGGCGTAGATTGCTGCCGCCAGGATCGCTACATACATGGCCGTTTTCAGAAAGTAACGGCCACTCGGCGGTTGATGGGTGGTCGGTTTGAGCATCAGCAGACCGCCGCAGACCGCGATGACGATGGAAATCGCGTTGGGCAGGGTATTGGGCGCCAGGTTCCCGCCCTCGACCTGTTCGACATAGGTCGGGATCACGAGAAAATAGACGGCCAGCCCAAACAGCAGAAAGAAGGCGCCGGTCAGCCGATCCGAAGATGTCATGGGACCCTCCCGCCTGAAGCGCCCCCGCCGCCGGAGCGGCGGGGTTCAAGATTACTTCTGGAAAAGCACTTTGACGTTGTCGAGGCCGTCGACCAGCATCGTCTTTGTGCCGTCCGGTCCCAGGTTCAAAGGCTTGCCCTTGGTGGCATTGCCAACGATTTCCGCCATCTCGGGCGACTTCATTGCTTCGTCGATGGCCGCACTGATGGCCTTTACCGCGTCCGGCGAGGTTCCCTTTGTGGTGGCCAGGAAGAAATACGGATCGACATAGGCTTTGACACCCGACTCGGTGAACGTCTTGACGTCCGGTTCGTAGCTGAGGCGCTCCGCATTGGCAGCCGCGATCACCTTCATGTCACCGGATTCGGCATAGGGCAGATGCTCGCCGGAACTGAAGCCGGCCAGAACCTGACCGCCGAGGATCAGTTTCATCGTTTCGGCACCGCCCTTGGTGGAGACCATGTTGAATTGGGCGCCGGTCTCGCGGGCCGTAACATCCATGAGCAGCTTCTGCGGCGGCGCGCCAAAGGCAACCGGCAGATTGCCCTGTTCCTTGGCATAGGCGACCAGACCTTCGAGATCATCGAAGGGCGCATCCTTGCTGGCGACCAGGGCCAGTTCGGCCTTGGATATGGTGCCGAGGTAATCAAAGCTGTCGAGGTCGAATTCGAGCTGATCGCCACGGTTCACCAGATTGACCAGGATCGGCATGTTGACGCCGAGGCCGATGACCTTGCCGCGCGGCGGCATCTTGGCGATGCCGGTGAACATGGCGACGCCGCCGCCACCGGTCTTGTTTTCGGCGACGATGTTCCAGCCGGTCTGGTCTTCCATCACCTTGGCGAGCACCCGACCCATGGTGTCGGTCGAGCCTCCGGCACCAAATCCGATCTGCAGCTTCAGCGGGCCATCCGGCTTCCAGTCGTCAGCGTTGGCAACACCGGCGGCCAGCAGGGCAGCACCCGCGACGAGGCCGGTCAAAAGTTTCGTGAGTTTCATGATGATTTCCTCCCTTGGAAGCAGTTTGATTGAATTCCGATCAGGCTGGTTCTGCCGCCTTCTTCGGCGGATCTTCGTAAGCGGGGGTTGCAGCTGCTGCGATCCGCTCTGCCATGGATAGAAAAAGCTTGAGCTCTTCTTCCGTCAAGGCCTGATCCACGGCGTCGCAATAGACCGTCACGGACGGAAGCAGCCGTTGGATCTCATCCTGGCCTTTGGCCGTCAGGGAAAAGCGGCGCGACCGACGATCTTCATTGCAGCGCCGCGAGGCGATCAAGCCGGCATCTTCCAAATAGGCCAGGGACCGGCTGATCTGTCCCTGTTCGATCTTGGTGTAGTCGACCAGTTCCTTCTGGGTGATCTCGCCGCGCGAGGCCAGGCCAATGCAAATCCGCCATCCCGGAAGGCCGATCTCCGATTGCTGGTTGAGCAGTTCGCCCAGTTCGCTGCGCAGCAGTCGCGACAGGCGATGGGTTGCCATGGAAACGATGCTGGCGCCCGGCGGCACAAAGTCCAGATCGAGAATTCCGGCGCTCATGGCGGTCCCCATTGACAACGACGTTTTCCGTTTTTTATATGATAAGTCATTAAATGACAAGTCATGGAAATAGACCCTTGCTTGAATCCCTGTCACTGCCCGCCCCGCCCCCGATCCTTCGGCTGTCCCAGGAGTTCGCCGCCGATACCAGGGCCGGCAAGATCGACCTCGGCATCGGTGTCTATCGCGACGATCTCGGACGAACGGCGGTTCTGGACTGCGTCAAGGCGGCCGAACAAAGGATTTTGGCCGATCAACAGACCAAGACCTATGTCGGTCTGCAGGGCGATCCCGAATACTGCCGCGCCGCAACAGAGCTGGTGCTCGGCGATGCGGTCGAGTCGGCACGGCTTGCCAGCGTCCAGACACCGGGCGGCAGCGGCGCGTTGCGCCTGCTTTTCGATCTGATCAAAGGTGCGCATCCTTCGGCAACGGTTTGGCTACCCACGCCAAGCTGGTCCAATCACGTGCCGACCCTGCGGCAGGCCGGTTTGCCGTCCAGCTCCTACCGCTATTTCGATGAAGCCGGACGAAACGTCGATTTTGACGGCATGATGGAGGATCTGGCGACGGTACCGCGCGGCGATGTGGTTCTGTTGCACGGTTGCTGCCACAATCCGACCGGTGCGGACCTTTCGAAGGAACAGTGGGAGCGTGTCGGGTCATTGCTGCTTGAGCGGGGCCTGGTGCCGCTGGTCGACCTGGCCTATCTCGGCTTCGGCGATGAGCTCGAAGGCGATGCCTTTGCCGTGCGGCAGCTGGCCGCGACGCTTCCGGAAGTGTTCGTGGCGGTGTCATTTTCCAAGAATTTTGCGATCTATCGCGAACGGACCGGGCTGGCCCTGGTCGTCGCCGAGACGGAAACCGCGGCCAAGGCGGCGGCGGGGACGTTGAAAAACCTGGCCCGTGGCAACTACTCGATGCCACCCGATCATGGTGCTGCGATCGTGCGAACCGTTCTGTGTGACCCAAAGCTCAGGGCCCAATGGCTCGGCGAACTGCGGACCATGCGCGAGCGGGTCGCATCGATGCGCCACGAGCTCGTCACGGCACTGCAACAGCAGACGAGCTCGAACCGGTTCGATTATCTGGCGCGCCAGGCCGGCATGTTTTCGCTCCTGGATATCGGTCCGGAGGCGATCAAGAGCCTGCGTGAAGATCATGCGATCTATGCCATCGACGATGGCAGGATCAATGTGGCGGGTATCCAGAAAAGTGATATCGAGCCGCTGGCTGCGGCCATCGCCAAAGTTGTCGGGATGCGTTCAGGAGGAGCGATTTCATGAGTCAAACCGTTGCGGACCTGGTGGTCGACAGCTTGATCGCCAACGGCATCGAAAATCTGTATTGCCTGCCCGGCGTCCAGAACGATCCCCTGTTCGATGCGCTCTACCGCAAGCAGAATGTCATACATCCGGTGCATGCGCGCCACGAGCAGGGCGCCGTTTACATGGCCCTTGGTGCCGCTCTTGCGACGGGCAAGCAACAGGCGTTCGCCATTGTACCGGGGCCTGGCTTCCTTAACGGCGCTGCCGCCCTGTGCACGGCTCAGTCACTGAACCTGCCTGTCTTCGGGGTTGTCGGCCAGATCCCCTCCAGGGCGATCGGCAAGGGCTTTGGGCTGTTGCATGAGATCGACGGCCAGCTCGAGATTTTCCAGTCGCTGACGAAACATGCCGAGCGGGTCATGGACGGTGACGAAGCGCCGGCGCAGGTCGATGCCGCATGGACGGCCATTTGGACCGGTCGGCCGCGCCCGGTCGGACTGGAGGTTCCGGTCGATGTCTGGCGCAAGGATAGCGGCTACGACCCGGCATCGCTGTCGGTCGCAAGACCGGACATGGTTGCGCCGGATGCCGACCTGATTGCCAAGGCTGCAGACGCGATTGCCGGATCGGCGCGGCCGTTGATTGTCGTCGGTTCCGGTGCCCAGAGCCACAGCGCTGAAGTCCGCGATCTTGCCGCTCGCATCGGCGCAGGCGTGATGGCTTTTCGAACCGGACACGGCGTCATGGACTCCCGCGATCCCTTGTCGATCACGATGCCCATGGGACATGCCCTGTGGAAGGACTGCGATCTGGTCATCGGTCTCGGGACCCGGATGACGGCACAGAAGCTCGAATGGGGCGTCGATGACGATCTGAAAATCGTGCATATCGATCTGGACGAGGCGGCGCTCAACCGGGTCGCTCCGGCAACCGTCGGTATTCAGGCCGATCTTGGTGCGGCTTTGCCGGCGTTGATCGATGCTTTGCCCGATCAGCCGGATCGCTCGACATGGAGAGAGCGTATCGTCGACGAAAAGACCCGGTTGATGGCGGAGTTCGAAACCGAGCTGGCGCCGCAACTCGGGTGGCTTCGCGCGATCCGCGAGGCCTTGCCGGAAGACGGCATCTTCGTCGATGAGCTGACGCAGATCGGCTACGTCTCCCGCTTTACATTCCCGACCTATGGACCGCGCACGTTTCTGTCGACAGGCTATCAGGGGACATTGGGCTGGGGCATCGCTTCAGCCATCGGTGCCGCCCACGCACGCCCTGACGTGCCGGTCGTGTCCATCGCCGGCGATGGTGGCGCAATGTTCACCATCTCGGAGCTGGCGACGGCCGCCCATCACGGCATTCCCGTCAATATCGTGGTCATGAAGGACAATGCCTTCGGCAACGTCAAAGGCATTCAGCGCGACAACTACGGTGGACGCTACATTGCATCGGACCTGACGAGCCCCGATTTCGTCGGGCTGGCCGAGAGTTGCGGCGTGAGCGCTGCCAGGGCTGAAACGCCCGACGCTCTTTTGCGGGAACTGCGCAAAGCCATTGCCAACCCCGGTCCCAACCTCATCGAGGTGCCGGTCGGTGAGTTTCCCTCACCGTGGAAATACATCCTGATGCCGAAGGTGCGTGGCAAGTAGGTCGAGCAGGGATTAAGCGGCAGAAGCCAAGTATTGTCCGCTATCCCATCTGTTCGTTCGACAGGGGTATGGAAGCAAGAAAATCCCGACGAAGTTCACCGTTCGTCTGGAATTCGCCAAGCAGCCGCCGGGTGACCAAAGAGACACCGGGTTTTCGAACACCGCGCGTGGTCATGCACATGTGGGCGGCTTCCACCACGACCGCCACGCCGCGTGGCTGGAGCACGTCCTGGATGGTGTCGGCGATCTGTGAGGTCAGGGTCTCCTGGATCTGGAGACGCTTGGCAAAAGCCTCAACAACACGGGCAAGTTTGCTGATCCCGACGACACGGTTTTCCGGGAGATAGGCCACGTGCACCTTGCCGATGATCGGCACCATGTGATGTTCACAGTGCGATTCCAATCGCATGTTGCGCAACAAAATCAGGTCATCGTAGTCGTTGGTCTCCTCGAACGTACGAGCCAGCAGTTCCGCCGGATCGGACTTGTAGCCTTCGAAAAATTCCTCATAGGCGCGGACCACCCGCGCAGGCGTATCGATCAGTCCCTCGCGGTCGGGATCGTCACCGCTCCATTCCAACAAAACACGAACGGCGGCTTCTGCGTCCGCTCGAGACGGACGGTGTCTCGACGCCTCGAATTTCGGCGTCGGAGCCGCGGCATTTGCTGCGTAAGTCATCGTGGTCGCGTTCGTCATTTCGCCTTGATCCCTCATTCCGCAACGACCAGTGGTCTGCGGGTGCCTTGGCCTTGATTTCGAAGATGTTATAACGTAACAAATCGAAAAGACGAGAGCCCTGCAAAATCTCTCGATCAGACTCACCACAATGCGACCCTGGGGTCACTGGCGACCTTGAAACAGGAGGATGAAACCCTGAACGCTCACGACACCCGCCTGCCGGTCACCGTGCTCTCCGGCTTCCTTGGTGCAGGAAAAACGACTCTGCTGAACCGCGTTCTGAACAATCGTGAAGGACGCCGAGTCGCCGTCATCGTCAATGATATGTCCGAGGTGAATATCGACGCCGATCTGGTCCGTACCGACACGGAGCTTCACCGCACGGAGGAAACGCTTGTTGAAATGTCGAACGGCTGCATCTGCTGCACGCTGCGCGACGATCTTCTGGCCGAGGTCCGGCGTCTGGCCGGTGAGGGCCGGTTCGATTATCTGCTGATCGAGTCGACCGGAATCTCGGAACCGCTGCCTGTTGCAGCGACCTTTGAGTTTCGAGACGAACAAGGCGAAAGCCTCTCGGATGTCGCCCGCCTCGACACCATGGTCACGGTCGTGGATGCGGTGAACCTGCTGAAGGACTTTTCCAGCCACGATTTCCTGCGCGACCGGGGTGAGACACTGGGCGAAGAGGACGAGCGTACGCTTGTTCATCTGCTGACCGACCAGATCGAATTTGCGGACGTGGTCATTCTCAACAAGGTCGCCGACGCCGAGCCGCATCAGGTCGATGCTGCGCGCAAGATCATTCGCAGCCTGAACGCCGACGCACGCATTATCGAGACCAATCACTCCGATGCACCCTCGGATACGATCCTTGATACCGGGCTCTTCGATATGGAGAAAGCGCACGAACATCCAATGTGGGCCAAGGAGCTTTACGGCTTTGCCGATCACGTTCCGGAGACCGAGGAATATGGCGTGGCGAGTTTCGTCTACCGGGCACGCCGTCCTTTTGTGCCGGAGAAGATCCAGGCCCTGCTGAATGGCGCGATGCCCGGCGTCATCCGCGCCAAGGGGCACTTCTGGATTGCCACACGGCCCGAATGGGTCGCCGAGTTCTCCCTGGCCGGTGCGTTGTCGAGTGTTTCGCCGCTCGGCACATGGTGGGCGTCGGTTCCGGAAGAACGCTGGCCGGATCACGAAAGCGCGCGCGCCTATATCGCCGCGAATTGGCAAGAGCCCTGGGGTGACAGAAGGCAGGAGATCGTCTTCATCGGCGCCGGTATCGATTGGCCGGAATTGAGAGCACGGCTCGACGACTGCCTGTTGCCCGAAGATGTGGCCGCAGGTCCCGGTTCGCTTCCTGACCTGCCGGATCCGTTCCCGAGATGGCGCCGGGTGGAGGCAGCGGCATGATCCTCACTCAAGAACGCGTGGAAGAGGCGGCAGTCGGCGTCGAAATGGCGGACAGGCCCGAGGATTTGTCCGCAATTGGTCAACCAGGATGTGCCGCCGTCGTTTGGAGACGCAATCCGCTGCCGGACTTTCAAAGCTGGATCGACGGACTGGATCCCGCGCAATTGCCGAAAGCGCGTGTGGTCCTTCCCCCGGAGGCGGTCCGCGATGCAGCCTTTCAGATCTGCGAGGCCCATGGCACTCCGGAAAGCCCCGAACGCACCCGGCTGATAGAGGACGTTGCGGCGCTGGCGGATATTTTCGCGGGCCTGATGCATGCGCCATATCTGCGCTTGCGTTTCGATGTGATCACGACAAACGCCTGCCGAAAATTTCATATCGACGCCGTCACGGTGCGCCTGGTCTGCACCTATCGTGGAACGGGCACGCAATATGGCGTCGCTGCCGATGGCGATATGCCTCGTGAGATCTTCACGGTGCCGGCCGGCGCCCCGATCATTCTACGCGGCACGCTTTGGCCGGAACATCCAAAGTCCGGGCTGCTGCACCGCTCGCCCCCAATTGAGGGCACCGGCGAGACGCGGCTGGTTTTTGTGCTTGATCCCCTGGACCATCCAGAAGGTCACGCCCAGCAAATTCTGCATTAATTCTCAGATCTTAGGAGGACGATCATGAAAACACGCGCAGCCATAGCGTGGGAGCCGAACCGACCCCTGGAAATTGAAGAAATCGACCTTGAAGGTCCGAAGGAGGGCGAGGTCCTGGTCAGGATCGTGACGACCAGCCTGTGTCATACCGATGTCTTCACCCTGTCGGGCGAAGACCCGGAAGGTCTCTTCCCCTGCATTCTGGGCCACGAGGGCTGTGGCGTCGTGGAGGAAGTGGGCAAGGGCGTCACTTCGGTGGCACCGGGAGACCATGTCATCCCGCTCTACGTCCCGGAAGATCCCAACTGTCCTTATATCAAATCCGGAAAAACCAATCTCTGCCAGACCATACGCCAAACACAGGGCGCCGGGCTGATGCCCGATGGAACCTCGCGGTTTTCCTACAGGGGTCGGCAGATCCTGCACTACATGGGGACCAGCACCTTCAGCGAATACACCGTCCTGCCGGAGATATCGGTCGCCAAGATCGCCAAGGAAGCGCCCTTGTCCAAGGCGTCGGTCATGGGTTGCGCTGTTCCGACCGGCATGGGCGCCGTGCGCAACACTGCCAAGGTCGAAGCTGGTGCAACAGTCGCGGTGTTTGGTCTTGGCGCCGTTGGCATGGCCGTCATCCAGGGTGCGGTGATGAATGGTGCTTCGAAAATCATCGGGATCGACATCCACTGCGAAATTCCCGCTGGCCACGGCGCTCGGTGCCACGGAATGCATCAATCCGAAGGACCATGATGCGCCGATCCAGGACGTGCTGGTCGAGATGACCGGCGGCGGCCTAGACTATACATTCGAGGCCGTGGGCAATGTCGAACTGATGCGTTCCGCTCTCGAAGCGTGCCACAAGGGCTGGGGTGAATGCACCGTCATCGGTGTTGCCGGCGCCGGACAGGAAATCTCGACCCGACCGTTCCAACTTGTCACCGGCAGGGTCTGGCGCGGAACCGCATTTGGCGGCGTTCTGGGTCGGAGCGAATTGCCCGGCATGGTCAATGAGTGGATGCGCGGCGATTTCAGCGTCGATCCCTACATCACGCACCACATGACGCACGGCCAGATCAACACGGCTTTCGACCTGCTCAAAGCAGGCAAATCGATCCGGTCTGTCGTCCATTTCAGACCCAATGAAACGATGACGATCAACACGCTGCCGGGTGAAATCGTCCCTGCATGATTTGATTGTCTCAGCGCCGGGTTGGAGCTTGGCGCTGTTCCCACGCCGGGTTCTTTCCGATCCTGTTCAGCAAAAAGTCCATGAACACCCGGACCTTGGCAGTCAGCACGTTTGATTTCGGGTAGACCAACCACAAAACCGAACGGTCATTGACCTCGTATCCGGGCAGCACGCGGACCAGTGAGCCGGCGGCGATTTCGCTGTGGACGCTCCACAGCGAATTCACTGAAATTCCTGCTCCTGCCAAAGTCGCGACTTTCTGGTTCAGCCCGTCATCGACAACCAGTCGGCATCCGGCGCCTGCCGGATCGAACTGTCCCGTTTCTCCGGAGGGTCCGATCAATTGCCTGGCTGACGGGTCACGAAACGCAATCAACTGGTGGTTTGGCAGGTCCTCCGGCTCTTGCGGCGTTCCATGCAGGTCCAGATAGCCGGGCGCCGCGCAGAGGATGCGGCGGTCGTCGGCAAGTTTGCGTCCCTTGAGACTGCTGTCTTCCAGCGCTGTGTTGCGCAAGGCCAGGTCGAAACTGCCTTCGATCAGGTCGAACTGAGCGTCGGAGAGCCGTAAGTCGAGACGGATCCCGGGGTGCAAATTCAGAAAGTCGGGCAACAACGGGGCAATGTAAAGTTGGGCAAAAGTGCTTGGCGCGGCAAACCTCAGGGTTCCGGTTGCTGTCGGGCTCGTCAAGCCCATCGCTGCCCGCGCTGCGTCTTCCTGTGCCAGAATTTCCCTGGCGTAGGGCAAAAACTCTGCACCTTCCAGCGACAGTGCGACCTTGCGGGTTGAGCGGTGTAGCAAGTCCGCTCCCAGGGCGTGTTCCAGTTTCGCCAACCGGCCGCTGGCGACCGCCGGTGCCATACCGAGTTCTCGGCCGGCAGCGCTGATGTTGAGTTTTTCGGCAGCCAGCACAAACAGTCGGACGCTTTGGGTGTCCATCGATTATATCCGTTTCACGAATTATGAACTCGAATATGCGGCATTTATTTAGAAAATGATAGGCTTAAGTTGACTGCGGAAACATCAATGCCTTCGGGCATCCAATGGAGAAGCAGCATGACCTATTACTCAGTTCTCGCCGTCACCCCCACCAGCGAAGACTGGATCCCGGACTATATCGGACCGGCCAACGCACTGGTTGCCAAGCACGGCGGAAAATACCTCGCTCGCACGGCCAGTCACGAACGCCTGGAAGGCGACGATGCCGGCGCTGCGCTTCGGATCGTCATTCAATGGCCTTCCAAGGAGGCCGCTGAAGCGTTCATGAGCGATCCGGAATACGTTCCACATCTTCAGGCGCGCACAGCCGGGTCAAAAAGCGACCACTTCCTGATCGAGGGCAAGGACGATCTCGCCTGACGAGCCGTCGTTGAACCGTTACCGAGAGGGTTTCGAAATGCGAACCACAGCCAACGTCAACTATCACGTCAACACCCCGGGTGAGCAGGCCTTTTACATCGACGCCAACGGCGAAACGGGCAACCTTGTCTCTCCAGAGCTCGATAGACGAAGCGTGCAGGTGACCGACCTGAGAAGCGACAGAGACGGCGTTGCATTTTTCCGCGACAGCGTTTGCTTTGCCGACAGCAAAACTGCTGTTGAGTCTTTCGACGAGGCGGACAACTGGCGTGAACCCTATGATCGTCAGCTGACGGATCTGCTGGCGCGAGAAATCGGCGCAAAGGAATCGATCATCTTCGATCACACGGTGCGGATCGACAGTGAAACGTCCGGACGCAAGCCAGCGCGAAACGTCCACGGAGACTACAGCGCCAGAGGCGCTCATCAGCGGCTAAGAGACGTTCTTGGCGAAGAGCGGGCGGCTGAGTGGGAAACGGGCCATTTCGGGTTCGTCAACGCCTGGCGGCCGATCGGAAACCCGATCGTCAGCGCGCCGCTGGGCTTCGTCCGTCCCCGCTCGATTCGTCCGGAAGACTGGATCGACATCGACCTGGTCTATCCCGATCGCAAGGGGCACATTCTCGGGCTGGTTGAAAACCGCTCACACGAGTGGATCTACCTGTCGCGGATGACGCCGGACGAAATTGCGTTCTTCAATGTCTATGACAACAGCGGCCTTCCGAGCATCGCTCACAGCGCGCTCGACCTGGTCGAGGATGCCGCGACGCGGACTCCGAGAGCCAGTATCGAGAGCCGCACCCTGGTCCGCTATTAGCGGGCCGGGAATACCGCGAACGGAGCGTAAACATGTTGAAACATAACGATGATCTGGCCTTCGGGACGATCAATCGAGGCTTCAATTCCGTCTTCCGACCGAACCGGCTGAGCCTGGGTCTGGTGGTGCCGGTGGAAGCCTATGGCAACGCGCCGGTGCCGACCATGGTCCGGCATGTGGAGCGGGTGCAATTGGCCGAAGACCTTGGGTTTTCGGCAGTCTGGGTTCGCGACGTCCCCTTCAATGTGCCTTCCTTCGGGGATGCCGGCCAGATCTTCGATCCGTTCGTCTATCTGGGTTTGCTGGCAGGCAAGACCCGTGAGATCGCTCTGGGCGTCGCCAGCATCATCCTGCCGCTGCGGCATCCGGCTCATGTCGCCAAAGCGGCGGCGAGCATCGATGTCCTGTCCGACGGACGGCTCGTCCTCGGTGTTGCATCCGGTGACAGACCCGAGGAATATCCGGCCCTCAACCTGCCCTTTGGAAGCCGTGGCGAGCGCTTTCGCGCCGGCTTCGATTATATCAGGCGCATGGGCCGGGACATGCCCGAGTTCGAGAGCATTTACGGCAGCCCGTCCGGTGGGATCGACATGCTTCCCAAGCCCGCTGCCGGGAAGCTTCCGCTGATGGTAACGGGTGGCAGCCAGCAGGATAACGATTGGATTGCTGCCAATGGGGACGGATGGATGATCTATCCGCGCAACACCGCGATCCAGGCGCGGATCATCCACGATTGGCGGCAAAGAGTGTCGGCGGTCGGTGCCGCGCCGAAACCGGTTATGCAGCCGCTTTATGTTGATCTCGACGAGGATCCGCAGGCACCGCCTCAGCGAATTCACCTGGGGTTTCGCGTCGGAACCCACCATCTTCGCGGTTATCTGAAATCGCTGGAAAAAATCGGTGTCAACCACGTGGCGCTGAACCTGCGGTTCAATGAAGCCGATACGGAAACAACGCTCAAACGTCTGGCAAATCAAATCCTGCCGGACTTCCAAGCTTGAGAAAGAACTGAGATGCAAAAAACCATTCTGATTACAGGCGCAACCGACGGCATCGGTTTGGAGACAGCCAAATTGCTGGCCGCAAAAGGCCATCAGGTGCTGTTGCACGGACGCAACCCGAAGAAGCTCGAGGCGGCGGTGGCAGCGCTTGCAACGACCCAAGCCGTGGATACCTACACCGCTGATCTGTCGCGGATGTCCGAGGTCGAGTCTCTGGCCGAGTCGGTTATACAAAAGCATCCGCGGCTCGATGTGCTGATCAACAATGCTGGCATCTTCGGCACACCGGATCCGACTACCGAAGACGGTCTCGACGTGCGCTTCGCCGTCAACACCATCGCCCCCTACCTGTTGACGCAGCGTCTGCTGCCGTCGATGGACCGAAGCGGGCGGGTAGTCAATCTTTCGTCGGCTGCCCAGGCTCCCGTCGACGTGCAGGCGCTGGCTGGGCGGGTCGGTCTGTCCGACAATGCGGCTTATGCCCAAAGCAAGTTGGCGCTGACCATGTGGTCTCGCAATATGGGGCGGGTGCTCAAAGACAATGGCCCGGTGGTCGTCGCGGTGAATCCGGGCTCGTTGCTGGGCAGCAAAATGGTGAAGCAGGCTTACGGAATTCCCGGTGGTGACCTGCTTATCGGGGCCGAGATACTCGTCCGTGCCGCGCTCGACGAAGAATTCATGTGGGCGTCCGGGCAATATTTCGACAATGACTCGGGCCGCTTTGCGTCTCCTCATCCGGATGCGCTCGACGAGCGAAAGTCGCAAGCGGTCATCGATGGCATCGATGCTTTTCTGACCGGATTGGTTCGCTAGTTCGAACGGCCGTCGAAGGTACAAGTTCTCGGCAACATTCTGGAATGTTTGAGGATTCGAATTGAATCTCAGGGCAGGCTTGACTCATGGAGCGAGTGAACCAATTATAATTTGGTTCGCGACCAATCGTGAAATGATCCGCCTGCTGGAGAATCCCTTTGCCCTCCGACGCCGTTGCCCTTTCGGAAGATCAAAAGGTCGTTGCCACGCTGCGCGACATGATCGAAGAATGGCGGCTGCCGGACGATGGGCGCCTGCCGACGGAGCGCGAGCTTGCGGCCGAACTGGGAACCGGCCGTCGCTGCGTGCGCCGTGCCTTGGATTCGCTTGAGACCGAAGGACTGATCTGGCGCAAGCAGGGCAAAGGCACATTTGCGGGACAACCGCCGGATCCCACTGGCGTTCTTGCCGCCGAAATCGCCTCTGAAGTTGACCCGATGGTCGCCATGGAAGCGCGGCTTTGCATCGAGCCGGCGCTGGCTGAACTGTGCGCGCTGCGTGCCACTGGCGAGGACGTGGTTCGGCTGCGTCAACTCTGCGAGCGGGCGGCGCATCCGACCGATGCCAATGCGGCGGAGCTGTGGGACGGGGCCCTGCACCGGCTGATCGCCCGCATCGCCGGCAATCGCATCATGCTGACAACCTTCTCGCTGCTTGACGAAGTGCGCATGGGTGAAGACTGGCAGCTCAAGCGCCACCGTGCCAGATCGCCGGAAACGATGGCGCTCTACGACACACAGCACCGGAAAATCGTCGACGCCATCGAAGCCCGCGACGGGCCGGCGGCGGCGGCGGCCATGAAAACGCACCTGCTGGCGCTCTCCGAAAACCTCAAGCGAGCCATAGACAAGGGGTCGACATGACCGAGGGCCGCGACCCGCTGCTCGATGTCCGGAACCTGTCGATCCGACTCGACGGCGCGCCGCAGGCCATTGTCGACGATGTATCCTTTTCCCTGGCAGCCGGAGAAACGCTGTGCATTGTTGGCGAGTCCGGCTGTGGCAAGAGCCTCTCCGCTCTGGCGTTGATGAGACTGCTTGCAACGCCTCCACTGCATATATCAAGCGGAACGGCTCGGATTCTCGGAACGGACCTGTTTGCTGCCGACGCGGAAGCGCTGCGCAAGTTGCGTGGCGATCAGGTGGCCATGATTTTCCAGGAGCCGATGACGTCCCTCAATCCAGCGTTGCGGATCGGCGAACAGATTGCCGAAGCTGTAAGGGAACATCGCGGCGTCGGTGCGGAAGAAGCCCAGGCCCGGGCGCTTGAGATGCTCGAACGGGTTCGCATTCCGGCAGCCGAAAAGCGGTTGCACGAATATCCGCATCAATTGTCCGGCGGCATGCGCCAGCGGGCAATGATTGCGATGGCGCTCGCCAATGATCCGGCGCTGCTGATAGCCGACGAGCCGACCACGGCGCTCGATGTCACCATACAAGCGCAGATTCTCGATCTCATGCGCACGCTGGTTTCCGAAACCGGTGCGGCACTGATCCTCATCACCCACGATCTCGGTGTCGTCGCAGAAATGGCCGACCAGGTGGCCGTCATGTATGCGGGACGGATTGTTGAATCGGGTCCTGTCGAACAGATTTTTGACGATCCACAGCACCCGTACACTCTTGGCCTGATGGGATCGATGCCATCGCTCAGCGGCGATCGGGAACGGTTGGTGACGATCGCCGGTCGTGTTCCGACCCCGTTCGATATGCCGGTCGGATGCCGCTTCGCGGCGCGATGCCCATTTGCCGTGGATCAGTGCGGCGAGCGCCCGGCTCTGAAGGACGTTGCGCCCGACCACGCTGTCGCCTGCTGGCGGGCCCCGTTGGAAAACACGGTCGAGGTTGAACGGGAGGTGCAGATCGCATGAGCGACGACCGCATCATCCTGGAAGCTCGCTCTCTGGAGAAGCAGTTCGTAATCAAGAAGCCGCTCTTCGGCGAACCGACGGTGGTGCGCGCGGTGGATGGAGTCGATCTGTCGATCCGCAGCGGCGAGACATTTGCGATTGTCGGCGAATCCGGTTGCGGGAAGTCGACCCTCGCGAGGGTTCTCATTCGGCTGATCGAGCCATCGGGTGGCCAGGCGGTTTATGACGGAACGGACATCGGGTCGCTGAGCGACGATGAACTGCGGCGCTTGCGTCGCGACATCCAGTTCATTTTCCAGGATCCGTTCTCGTCGCTCAATCCGACGATGACGGTTGGCGCGCTGATCGAGGAGCCGCTTCGCACCCACGGCATTGGCGATGCCGCCTCGCGGCGCGCGACCGTGGCGCGCTTGCTTTCGAGGGTTGGCCTGCGGCCAGAGCACGCCGACCGCTATCCGCACGAATTCTCCGGTGGCCAGAGACAACGCATCGGCATTGCCCGCGCCCTGGCACCCGGACCGAAGGTGCTGATCGGTGACGAGCCGGTGAGCGCGCTCGATGTGTCGATCCAGGCCCAGGTGGTGAACATACTCGAAGATCTGAAGCAGGAATTCGGCCTGACGCTGATCGTCATTGCCCATGACCTTGCCGTGATCCGGCACATGTCCGATCGGGTCGCGGTCATGTATCTGGGCGAAATCGTCGAGCTGGCTGAAACCGATCAGCTTTTCGAGCAGCCGCTGCACCCCTACACCGAGGCTCTGCTGACGGCGATCCCCATGCCGGCGGTGGGTGGCGGCAAGGCCAGGGTGGCGATCGAGGGCGATCCGCCGAACCCGATCGCGCCACCCTCCGGATGCCGATTTCACACCCGTTGTCCCTATGCCGAGAAACGCTGTGCCACAGAACGTCCGGCGCTCCAGGACATGGGCTCAGGCCGCAAGACGGCCTGCCATTTCGCCGGCTCGCTGCCGCTCAAGGGCGTTCGCTCAGGCGCGGCGAAGCGGGGCGAGGCCGCCGAGCGCCGCTTTGCGCTCTACCGTGAGGCCCGCGCTGCAATGAATACGCAACCAAGTCTGTCCAACAGAGAGGAGTAACACCCATGCGTACCGCCAAAACCATCAGCCTAGCGGTCTGTCTCGCGCTCAGCGCGGGCCTTGCCCAGGCCAAGGATTTCCGGATCGGACTGCAGGAAGACCCGGATGTTCTCGACCCGGACCAATCGCGGACCTTCGTCGGCCGGATCGTCTACGCGTCGCTTTGCGACAAGCTGGTCGACATTACGCCCGACCTCAAGATCATTCCGTCGCTGGCCACCGGCTGGGAGTGGAGCCCCGACGGCAAAGAACTGACCATGACGTTGCGCGATGACGTGGTGTTTCATGACGGCACCCCGTTCAACGCGCAGGCTGTTGCCGCGAACATGGATCGCTCCAAGAACATGGAGACCAGCCGGCGCAAGTCCGAGGTCAAGTCGATCGAAAGCTGGGAAGTTGTGGACGACCACACGATCAAACTCAAACTGACGCAACCGGACGCGACCCTGATCGCCCAGTTTGCCGACCGCTCCGGCATGATGCTGTCTCCGACGGCCTTCGAGAAGGCGGGTGAGGATTTCGGCCTGGCGCCGGTCTGTGCCGGTCCGTTCAAGTTCGTCGAACGCATCCAGCAGGACAGGATCGTGCTGGAGAAGTTCGATGACTATTATCGCGCCGATGAAATCAACTTCGACACGGTGACGTTCCTGCCGATTCCGGACACCACCGTGCGTCTGGCCAACCTGCGGGCGGGCGATCTCGACATGCTCGAGCGTCTTGCCGCCACCGATGTGGGCTCCGTCGAAAAGGACGACGGCCTGCAACTGGAGAAGGCCACGTCGCTCGGCTACCAGGGCATGACCATCAACGTCGCCAACGGCGAAGGGGCGAACAATCCGCTCGGTCAGAGCAATCTCGTTCGCCAGGCACTGTCCCATGCAATCGATCGCGGCGCACTCAACCAGGTGGTCTTCGAGGGCGCTTTCGCGACCGGCAACCAGCCGTTCTCTCCGGCTTCACCCTGGTACAACTCGGCCTTTCCGGTGCCCGAGCGTGACGTTGCCAAGGCCAAGGAACTGCTTGCCGAGGCAGGCCATGCCGATGGCGTGACCATCGAGGTGCAAGTTGCCAACAACCCGGTGCAGACCCAGGTGATGCAGGTCATTCAGGCCATGGCGGCGGAAGCCGGCATTTCCATCGAACTGGCCGCGAAGGAGTTTGCGACGCTGCTGGCCGATCAGTCGGCCGGCAACTATACCGCCAGCCAGATTGGCTGGTCGGGTCGCGTCGATCCGGACGGCAATATTCACCAGTTCATGACGACCGGCGGCGGTATCAACGATTCAAAATACTCGAATCCTGATATGGACCGGTATCTTGACGATGCCCGGCTGTCGACCGATCCGGAACTGCGCAAGGCGAGCTACAACAATGCCATCGCGCTGCAGCAGCAGGACATGCCGATCATCTATCTCTACCATCCGGTATGGATCTGGGCGCTGGATGACGGCGTTTCCGGTTTCAATCCGTATCCGGACGGCATGATCCGCCTGCACGGCGTTTCCGCCGCGCAATAGCAACAACCGCCGGGCCCGTTTGTGCGGGCCCGGCCTCTCGGATGGTCTGACTCATGCTCGGCTTTCTCGCCCGACGATTTCTGATTGCGATACCGACGATCGTGCTGATCTCGGTCTTCGTGTTCGGCATGCAGAAACTGCTGCCGGGCGATCCGGTGCTCGTCATGGCGGGCGAGGAGCGTGATCCGGAGATCCTGGAAACGTTGCGGGAAAAGTACCGGCTTAACGACCCGGTTCCGATGCAATACCTGGCCTGGGTGGGCAACGCGCTGCGCGGTGATCTCGGCATCTCATTGCGCACCAACCAGCCAGTGCTGGAACTGATCGGCGAAAAGCTGCCGGTGACGATCCAACTCGCTGTCATGGCGCTGATTATCGCTATGCTGGTCGGAATTCCGGCCGGTGTCATATCGGCCTACAAGAAGGGCACCTGGGTGGACTGGGTGGCCAATGTCACCGCTTTGTCGGGGCTGTCGATCCCCAATTTCTGGCTCGGCATCATGCTGATCCTGCTGGTGTCCGTGAACCTCGGCTGGCTGCCGGCGTCGGGCTACCTGCCGCTGTCGGAAGACCCGCTGCAATCGATCAAGACCATGTTGATGCCGGCCTTCGTGCTCGGAACCGGGATCGCAGCGACGCTCATGCGTCACACCCGCTCGGCGATGCTAAGCGTGCTCAAATCGGATTATGTGCGCACCGCCCGCGCCAAGGGGCTGAAAGAACGGGCGGTGATCGTCAAACACGCGCTGCGAAATGCCCTGGTTCCGGTGGTCACCGTCCTGACTCTGATTTTTGGCGAGTTGCTGGCCGGCGCCGTGCTGACCGAGCAGATTTTCACCATTCCCGGCTTTGGCAAGCTGGTTGTCGATGCCGTGTTCAATCGCGACTACGCGGTGGTGCAGGGCATCGTGCTGTGCACCGGCATTGCCTTCATCTTCATGAACATTCTTGCCGATGCCGCCTATCGCATCCTCAATCCGCGAATGAGGGACGCATGACCGACGCCGTCGACGCTCCGCCCCTCGCCGATCCTGTCATCGATCGGCCTCGCAACCGGATTTGGGAGAAGTTCCGGCGCAATCCGTCGGCATTGTTCGGCGGCACCATCGTCAGTTTTTTTGTTGTGGTCGCCCTCCTGGCGCCGTTGCTGCCGGTTCCGGGGCCAGCCGAGACCGACTGGGCAGCCGTGCGCAAACCGCCGTCGGCGGCTCACCTCTTCGGCACCGATGAAATTGGCCGCGATGTGCTTTCGCGGATGATCTGGGGCGCCCAGGCGTCGCTCCTCGCCGGCGTTGTGTCGGTGCTGATCGCGCTGTTGCTCGGCGTGCCACTCGGTGTACTTGCCGGGTATCGCAAGGGCTGGACAGACGCCGTGATCTCGCGCTTCACCGAAGCCTTGCTGGCCGCGCCCTTTCTGATCCTGGCGATTGCACTCGCGGCGTTTCTCGGACCCTCGCTCACCAACGCCATGATTGCCATCGGTCTCTCTGCCATGCCGATTTTCATCCGGCTGTCGCGGGCTCAAACAATGGCGGTGATGACAGAAGACTATGTCGAAAGCGCCCGCGCGGTGGGCGTTGGCCACCTGGCGCTGGTCCGACGTTACATTCTGCCCAACATCTTTGCGCCGCTGCTTGTGCAGGCGACACTCACCATCGCCACCGCCATCATTGCAGAGGCCGCGTTGTCTTTCCTCGGGCTGGGGCAGCAGCCGCCGGCTCCCTCATGGGGGTCGATGCTCAACATTGCCAAGAACTTTCTCGAACAGGCGCCGTGGATGGCGCTGTATCCAGGCATCGCGATCTTTCTCGTGGTCCTGGGCTTCAACCTATTGGGTGATGGGCTACGCGATGCCCTCGACCCGCGCGATATCTAGGACTGGTAATGACATTCACCACACGACCGGAAATCAAGGGGACCTTTGGAGTAGCGACGTCGACGCACTGGATGGCGTCGGCCGTCGGGATGCGGCTGCTCGAGCTGGGTGGCAGTGCCTTTGATGCCGCGGCCGGCATGGGTTTCGTGCTGAATGTTGTCGAACCCCATCTCAACGGTCCACTTGGTGATATGCCGGCGTTGATCCGGCTAGCCGGAGCCGATCAGCCGACCGTCGTGTGCGGCCAGGGCGTCGCACCGGCGGCCGCAACGATCGAGCACTTCAAGGCGGAAGGGCTTGACATGGTGCCGGGTTCCGGACTGCTGGCGACCGTGGTGCCCGGAGCTTTCGACGCCTGGATGCTGATGCTTCGCGATCACGGTCGACTGCCTCTGCGCGATGTTCTGGAGCCGGCCATTCATTATGCACGGCACGGCCACCCCGTGCTGCCGAGGGTCGCGGCGACCATCGCGGGCTTGGGCGACTTCTTCCGTGACGAGTGGCCGACCTCCCACGCGACCTGGCTGCCTGGCGGATCGGCGCCGGAGCCTGGTTCGTTGTTCAAGAACCCGGTGCTTGCCGACATGTGGGGCCGCCTTTTGAGCGAAGCCGAGAGTGTCAGCGGACGCGAGGCACAGATCGAGGCAGCGCGCCGCGCCTTCCACCAGGGCTTTGTTGCGGAAGCGATCGACAACTGGATGCGAGATGCCTGTGTCATGGATGCGGCCGGCGGACGCCGCCGCGGCGTGCTGACGGGAGATGATTTGGCCGGCTGGACCGCGACCTACGAGGCGCCGCTCGAAATCGACTATGAGGGGTGGCGGGTCTGGAAATGCGGCCTTTGGAGCCAGGGGCCGTCGCTGCTTCAGTCGTTGCGCATCCTTGATGGCAGCGGTGTCGCCGATATGGACACGCAAAGCGCCGAGTTCATCCATCTCGTGACGGAGGCGATGAAACTGTCGTTTGCCGACCGCGAGGCCTATTACGGGGACCCTTTGCACACCGAGATTCCAGTCGAAACGCTGCTGTCGCGCGACTATGCCGAAGGCCGGCGCGATCTTCTGGGCGCCGCTGCCTCGCATGAGCAGCGTCCGGGACGCATCGCGGGCCACGAGGCCTGGGCGGACGCCACCATGCGCCGGGCTTCATCGCGACCGAAGGCAGGTCCCGGTGTCGGCGCCGGTGAACCGACCATGGCGCACCTGACCGAGCGGCGCGGCGACACTGTCCATATCGACGTGATCGACCGTTGGGGCAATTCGGTGTCTGCGACTCCGTCCGGCGGCTGGCTGCAATCGTCACCGGTGGTGCCGGGACTTGGCGTTCCGCTCAATTCGCGGGCGCAGATGTTCTGGCTGGAGGAAGGTTTGCCGACCTCGCTGGCGCCGGGACGACGTCCGCGCACCACACTGTCGCCCTCGATGGCCGAGGCGCCGAGTGGCACGCAACTCGCTTTCGGAACCCCCGGTGGCGACCAGCAGGACCAGTGGCAGCTCATTCTGCTGCTTCGCCTGGTGCATTCGGGCATGAACCTGCAGGAGGCAATCGACGCACCGCTGTTCCACACGTCGCATTTCCAGATGTCGTTCTACCCGCGGGCCACAAGGCCGGGGCACCTGATGGTCGAGCCGGCCGTCGGACCCGACGTCATCGAAACCCTGAACGCGTGGGGCCACGACGTCGAGGTTGCGGAACCCTGGACGGTCGGGCGACTGACGGCGGCCAGCCGCGATCCGGATGGGTTGCTGAAAGCCGCTGCAACACCACGCATGATGCAGGCCTATGCGGCCGGACGTTAGAGGAGACCGGACGTGACCTATTCCATCGTCGCCAGAGATCCGGAAACCGGTTTCCACGGCGTCATCGTCGCAAGCCGGTTTTTCGCTGCCGGCGCGCAGGTTCCGCATGTGCGCGGCGGCAAATGCGCCGTGGCCACCCAGGCCTTTGTCAGCCCACTCTGGGGCATTGAGGCCGCCGACCGTCTGGCGCGCGGCGAGGCGGCTGCGGCGGTGCTTGCGGATTTTCTGGCCCGCGATGGCGGCGAATCTCAACGCCAGATCCACATGATCGACAGCGAAGGCACATCCGTTGCCCACACGGGTGCAAAATGCATCGACTGGTGCGGTCACCTGATCGGTGACGGTGTTTCGGTCGCCGGCAATATGCTGGCGGGCGAAGCTGTGATTGCCGACACGCTTGCCGCTTACCAGGCGAATGGCGCGCTGCCGTTCGCCGAACGCCTGATGACGGCGATGGAAGCTGGCGAAAAGGCAGGCGGTGACAAGCGCGGACGCCAGTCAGCGGCGCTGCGCATCCACCGGACCGAGGACTACCCCTGGATCGATCTTCGGGTCGATGACCACGCAGACCCGCTGGCCGAACTGCGTCGCCTGTATGACGTGGCCTGGGAGCGCTACGTCCATCTCGCCGACGCCATGCCAACCCGCGACAATTTTTCCGGCGTGACCGACCGCACCAATATCGACGCGGCCATCGCGGCGGAAGAGGAACGTCGGCGTGCGTCCGGGCACAAGAGCCGGTCCTTTGCCAGCGATCCGGTCGGTTAACTTGATGAAACGAAAGGTTTTTCAGCTCGGCGACATACTAGTTGAACCTGAAAAGTATTTATGGGGTGCTTTCGTATTCGCCCTGTTCGATGATGGATTGACGCTCGACACGCCTGTTGTTGTTATCCCGGATTTGGACGCTGAACTCGAAGCGGAAACCATCAGTGTAGACGGATTTGAGAAGCTCGATTTTGAGGAATTCCTTTCCGTTGATGATATCATGTCCGTTCGGGAAAATTTGAAGAATCAAGGGCAGACCTCTGACGCAGAAACAATGCTGATCGCTGCGAAGTACTACTTTCAGTATGACGCCTATATCACCTTGTGAAAGGCGCTGACCTAAGTGACCTCGACTTTCGAAGTGAGCGTGTATCCGACCCCGCGCACCGTCTTGATGATGGTCGGATTGGTTGGGTCCGGTTCGATTTTCTTGCGCAACCGTGCCACCTGGTTGTCGATGGTTCGGTCGTAGGGCGTCCATTCTTGGCCGGTCAGCTGATCCATGATCTGATCACGTGACAGGACCCGTTTGGGATTGCGCAGAAAGACCATCAGAAGGTTGAAATCACCTGTTGTCAGATCGTGCGAGACGCCGCTGGAATCGGTGAGTTCGAATCGCGACGGATGCGCCGTCCAGCCGTTGAACCGCAAGGACTGATCGGCGCTGTCGTCTGGACCGGTCCGGCCGGCGGCCGCCGGCACACAGGTGCGGCCGGCGCTGCGTCGCAGAACGGACCGAACCCGGGCGAGGACCTCGCGTACGTGGAAGGGTTTTGAAATGTAATCGTCGGCGCCCATTTCCAGGCCGACGATCTTGTCGATTACGTCACCCTTGCCGGTGACGATGATGATTGGAACCTCGGATCGGGCCCGCAGCCCGGCTGCGATTGTCAGTCCGTTTTCGGAGCCCAGGTTGAGATCGAGCGTGATCAGGTCGACCTCGGTTCGATCGAGATGGGCATCGAGCGCCTTGCCGTTTTCCGCCTCCAGCACGGTGTAATTGTCCGTTTCCAGGCAGCGGCGCAGCAGCAGGCGCACCTGCGGGTCGTCGTCGACCACGACAATGGTTTTGGCTTGCTCGGACAAGGCCACCTCTAAATCAAGCCGGATTCGTAACCGGTCCCGCGACGAACCTACAGGGAACCGGGTCATCAGTACATTGATACGTTCTGATACAAACCGATACGAACGTCAGATATCGCCGTTACCCGCGTGCTTTTGAATGGAACCGAATCCAATCAGTGCGGAGGTACGTCCATATGTATGTCACGTCGCCGGTCAATATCTACGAAAATGCGGAACTGATCACATCGCGCTTTCTTCCGCAGGATGCAGCCAGGCTGTCGCACGTCTCGCATGTCGATGAAGCACAGCCGCTGTTCTGCGAAGGCGACGATGCGGACTATATCTACGAGATCCTCGAAGGTGTCGTGCGGACATCCAAATTGCTGTCGGACGGGCGCCGTCAGGTGCTGTCTTTCGGCTATCCCGGCGATCTGGTGGGCCTCAGCCACGACCGGCTCTATCACAGCGATTGCGAAGCGGTCAGCGATGTGAAACTGCGGGTGCATCATCGCAACGCATTCAGTGCGTCCTTCAGCAACGAGCCGGAATTCGGCAGCGAGTTGCTTCGCTTCGCCGCTGCCGAGATGAACAACATGCAGGAGCATTTCATCATGCTCGGACGCAAATCGGCGACGGAGAAAGTCGCATCCTTCCTTGTGACTCTGCTCGATCGGGTTGGCGAAAAGCGGGAGTGCAAATGCTGTTTCGACCTGCCGATGAACCGTTCCGACATCGCAGACTTTCTCGGCCTGACAATCGAGACCATTTCCAGGACCCTGACTAAACTACGCTCTGACGGCGTAATCGAATTGCCGAACAAGCACCGTGTGTGCGTTTGCAAGGCCAATGTCCTGCGCGATTTGGCGGAGCAAGCATGATTCTCGTTGGCAGGACGGAGTAACTGTATGATCGATATCGATTTTTTTCGCGCGCGCCTGACTGAGCGGCGGGCCGAACTGATGAGAAGACTTGAGCAGATTGAGGATTGGCTCGACGAGACTCCCGACCCGGATGTCGAAGAGCGTGCCACGGAGCGCGAGTTCGATGAGGTGTTCGAGGCGCAAGGTCTGGCCGGCCAGGACGAGGTCAAGGCGATCGACGCGGCGCTCAAGCGCATGGACAACGATATCTACGGGATCTGCCTTTCCTGCGATCGCCAGATTTCCGAGGAGCGGCTCAAGGCCGTGCCCTATGCCGTGAGGTGCCGCAACTGCATGGAATAGCGCCGAACCTCCCACCCGGATTTCGCCCACGGACCGTTTCGTCATGAAATAATCCGTTTTGTACGGTTGTGTTCACGCGGACTTCCGGCCACCTTCGGTTGGCGGGTGGGCGCGATCACTGGAGGGCGACATGATTGGGCATTGGCGATTTATCTTTACGGCAGCACTCGGTCTTTTGCTGGCGGTTTCTGCCCAGGCAGCCGATACCAGGCGGATCGAGACAGTGAACAATGCCGATTATTTCGGCTTCGATCTTCGCGCCGAAAAGGACGTCTCTCTCGATCAGTGCAAGTCGATATGCCTTCGAGACAGCGACTGCCGTGCCTTCACCTTCAATGAAAAGGCGCAGTGGTGTTTCCTCAAATCCGACTTCAATGTCACTCAGCCTTTCGATGGCGCCATCGCCGGCAAGGTCGTTTCGGTGTCCGGCGAACCCGATCTGGGCGCGCCGCCGCCGCTGTCCTTCGTCTCGGAGGGGCTTGAAAATGAAGCGGCCAACGCCCGTCGCGACATCGGTCCGCGGCCCATCGATTCCGGTCTGTTCGAGCTGATCAGCACCGCCGACCTGAACCTCGCGGCCGGGCAATTCGGCCTTGCTGCCGAACGGTTGCGGAGTGCCCTGTCGATCGATCCGTCTGATGCGTCTTTGTGGCTCGACCTGTCGAAGGCCGCGATCGGGCTGATCGGCCGGGACGGCAACCGCGACTACCGTGTCCAACGGGAGGCGACATCGGCGGCGCTCAACGCCTATCGGCTGTCACGCAATGCAACGGACCGGGCCGCTGCACTGGACAGCCTGGCAAAGGCCCTGGAAATCCGCCAGCTCTTCCGACCCGCGCTCGAATCCTACAAGGCAAGCCTGGCGCTTGTGCGGTCACCGCAGGTTCTGGCCGATTATCGCGACCTGCAGGCGCGCAAGGGTTTTCGGGTCGTCAACCACACGGTCGACGCGGACGGCAACCAGGCGCGCATTTGCGTGCGTTTCTCCGATCCGCTGCTCAAGTCCGGGGTCGACTACCGCAATTTCGTCGCGCTGGACGACCGCACGGCGAGCACCATACGGGTCGAGGAGGAGCAGATCTGCGCCGACGGCCTCGAGCATGGCCGCAGCTACCGATTGACCCTGCGCAACGGTCTGCCGTCGGCGGTGGGTGAAGTGCTCGATCCGGCGGTGACCATCAACACCTATGTGCGCGACAGGGCACCCTTCGTGCGGTTCACCGGCGACAACTTCGTGCTGCCGGGCAAGGCGCGGCGCGGCATTCCGGTGGTGACCGTGAACACGCCGACGGTGGAAGTTGAGCTTTTCCGCATCGGCGACCGTTCGTTGGCGCCTGTTCTGGCAAACTCGCAGTTTCTGCGACAGTTGGACGGCTATGATGCCCGGCGGGTGCGTGACGAGATCGGCGAACCGGTCTGGCAAGGTACGCTTGACGTTCGCTCCGAACTGAATCGTGAAACGACGACCAGCTTCCCCATTGACGAGGCGGTTCCCGACCGCAAACCCGGTGTTTACGTCCTGATGGCGCGTGCCGCCAATGATCAGCCCGACAGTTGGACGCCGCGGGCGACCCAGTGGCTGGTCGTATCGGACATCGGTCTGTCGACCTTCAGCGGTACCGACGGGCTCAACGTCTTCGCCCGATCGCTTGCGACTGCACGTCCGGAATCGGGTGTGACCTTGTCGCTGGTCGCACGCAACAATGAATTGCTGGCCAGCGCGGTCACCGACGCAGATGGTCGTGTGCGCTTTGCGCCGGGACTGCTGCGCGGCAAGGCGGGATTGGCACCCGCTGTGGTGACCGCCGACAATGGCGCTGGCGACTTTGTGTTCCTGGACATGACCAAGGCCGGCTTCGACCTGTCCGATCGGGGTGTCACCGGGCGCGCTGCGCCGGGACCGATCGACATCTTTGCCTGGACCGAGCGCGGCATTTACCGGGCTGGCGAGACCGTTCACCTGACGGCGCTGGCGCGTGACGACGCGGCAACGGCGATATCCGGCCTGCCGCTGACATTCATCGTCCAGCGCCCTGACGGCAAGGAGGAGCGCCGGCTGACCAATCGTGGCGGGCCGCGGGGTGGCTATGAGATCGGTCTCGACCTGCCGAGCAACGCCATGCACGGATCCTGGACAGTCCGCATCCATACCGATCCCAAGACTGCGGCGTTGGTTGAATCGCGCTTTCTTGTTGAGGATTTTCGTCCCGACCGCATCGAATTCGATCTGAGCGTGCCCGAAAAGCCGCTACAGCCTGGTGAGGTCGCGGCCGTTGGGGTTGACGGGCGCTTTCTCTATGGGGCGCCGGCGGCCGGCCTGGCACTTGAAGCCGGTCTGCGGCTGAAGACGGATCGGACCCTCGAGGGGCATCCCGGCTACCGGTTCGGTTTGGCCGACGAAGAAGAGACCGCGAACGAAGTCGATCTGGGGGCTTTGCCGAAGCTCGATGCCGACGGCAAGGCGACTATCGATATCGAACTTGGCACCCTGCCGGCCACCACGCGACCGTTGGTCGCTGATCTGGCGGTGCGCGTGCGTGAGGGCGGCGGCCGGGCCGTCGAGAGAATGGGACAGATGCCGGTCCAGGCTTCCGGACCAATGATCGGGATCAAGCCTGAATTCGAAAACGACCTGGTGGGTGAAGGATCGGTTGCCAGCTTCCGGGTCATCGCCGTCGATCCGCAGGACCAGGCGATTGCCATGACGGGACTGCGCTGGTCGCTGCTGCGGGTGATCCGGCAGTATCAGTGGTACCGCGAGGGCGGGTCCTGGCGATACGAACCGATCGAATATACCGAGTTGGCGACCGATGGCAGTGTCGATGTCGATGCCGTCGACGGTGCTGAAATTGCAGCAACGGTCAATTGGGGTCGCTATCGCCTGGAGATCGAATCGGACGACCCGAACGGGCCGGCGACCAGTGTTGAATTCAATGCCGGCTGGTATGTCAGCAGTGCGTCGACGGAAACCCCGGACGGGCTGGAAGTTGCGCTCGATCGCGAGGTTTACCAGCCCGGCGATACGGCCCGGCTGCAGGTGTCCCCTCGCTTTGCCGGTGAGGTCCTGGTGACAGTCGCGGGTGATGAGCTGCACGAAGTCTTCACCGAATCCGTGCCGGCGGAAGGCACCGAGATCGCCATTCCCGTCAAGGCGGGCTGGGGCGCGGGCGCCTATATCACGGCGACGCTGATCCGCCCCGGCGATGGTGTCGAAACGCGCATGCCGTCGCGGGCGGTCGGCGTCAAATGGCTGAGTGTCGATCCCGGCGATCGCAGCCTCGATGTGACGCTGGACGTTCCCGACAAAATTCGTCCGAACACGACGTTGGATATTCCGATCTCGGTGGCCGGATCAAATGCTGATCAGGCGCGGATCGTCGTTGCCGCCGTCGACGTGGGCATTCTCAACCTGACGCGCTATCAGCCGCCGGATCCGGAAGGCTGGTATTTCGGCCAGCGCCGGCTTGGTGTCGAGATGCGCGACCTCTATGGTCGCCTGATCGACGGATCGCTTGGCGTCGCCGGCAGCATTCGCACCGGCGGTGACGGGCCAGGCGCGGCCATCACGGGCAGCGCCCCGAAGGAGCGCCTGGTGGCGCTTTATTCCGGCATCGTCGATCTTGACGCCGACGGCAAGGGCACCGTCGCTTTCGATATCCCGCAATTCAATGGAACCGTGCGTCTCATGGCGGTTGCCTGGACGGAAAGCGGCGTCGGCAACGCGGTGCAGGATGTCATCGTTCGCGACCCGCTGGTCATCACCAGCAGCTTGCCGCAATTCCTGGCGCCGGGTGACGCCTCGCGACTGCGGCTCGATATCGCCAACACGGACGGTCCGGCGGGTGACTATGACATCGATATTCGGACCACCGGTCCGCTCGATCTGCAAGGCGCCGGCGGCCTGCGCACGGTTCGGCTGGCCCCCGGCGAAACCACATCCTTTGCGACCGGTATCAGGGCGGGGCGACCGGGTGACGCCGAAATTGTCATTACGATGACCGGGCCGGACGACCTGGTGCTGCAGTCAAAGCAACCAATGACCGTTAGACCGCCCGCCTTGCCGGAAACGCGGCGTATCGAAGTGCCGCTTGCCGCCAACGGCGGAGCGATCGTGGTCGATCGGGAGTTGCTCGCGGCGAGCTATCTCGGCGGCTCCAGTGTGAGCGTCAGCGTTTCGAATTCGCGCTTCGATGTGCCGTCGTTGCTGATGTCGCTCGACCGCTACCCTTACGGCTGCACCGAGCAGACAACCAGCCGCGCATTGCCGCTGCTCTATGTCAACGATTTCCACGCCCCACCGGCTTTGCTGGCTGACAAGGGGCTGCGCGAGCGTGTGCAGACGGCGATCGAGCGGGTTCTGGCCAATCAGTCATCGGCCGGAAGTTTCGGGCTTTGGTCACCGGGAGGTGGCGATCTGTGGCTCGATGCTTATGTGACGGACTTCCTCACCCGGGCTCACGAGAAGAAATACGCCGTGCCGGCTCAGGCGCTGCGTCTGGCGCTCGACAATCTGCAGAACGTACTCGGCTATACAGACGATGTCGCCGGTGAGGGTGACAGCATCGCCTATGCCTCCTACGTGCTCGCCCAGAACCGGCGCGCGGCGGCCGGCGACCTGCGCTACTACGTCGATACCAGGCTCGACGAGTTCGAAACGCCGATCGCCCGTGCGCAACTGGCCGCGGCGCTGGCGCTCTATGGCGACGCAGCACGGTCCGAACGGGCCTTCGCCTCGGCCTATCGCCTGGCGACGCGGATCTCGTCTCGAACCCGTTGGCAACCGCATTACGGATCGCCGCTTCGCAACGACGCAGCCATGCTGGCGCTCGCCGGCGAGAGCCGTCCGGTCACACCGCTGCTGGGCGACATGGTTCAGCTGGTTTCCGACCGGCTTACGGCGCGGCCGGCGCGGACGACGCAGGAACAGGCCTGGTCGTTGCTTGCGGCACGGGCGGCCGTGGATGCGGATGCCGGGCTGTCGCTGCGTGTCGACGGCATCGCCAGCGATGGCGCGTTCAATCGCACCGTTGCCGGGCAGGACCTGCTCGACGATCCGATCCGGATTGAAAACGACAGCGACTCAGCCGTTGTGGCCGTGGTCACCTCCATCGCCGCCCCGGTCGATCCGCCGCAGGCCGGGGGTGACGGCTTCACCATCGCGCGCAACTACTTCGATATGAACGGGCAACCGGTCAGCATCGAAGCGGTTGAACAGAACCAACGCTATGTCGTCGTTCTGACGGTGGAGCAGACCACCGAGCTGGGAGCTCATATCGTCGTCACCGACCTGTTGCCGGCGGGTCTTGAAATCGACAATCCACGGCTCATCGAAAGCGCCCGCACCAGTGGGTTCGAGTGGCTCGGGGAGACGACGCCTGCCCATACGGAGTTTCGCAGCGATCGCTTCGTGGCGGCCTTTGATGCAGGAGCTGGTCGCCGCGACCGGTTCACGGTCGCCTACGTGGTCAGAGCCGCAACGCCGGGCATCTACACGCATCCGGCCGCGCGGGTCGAGGACATGTACCGGCCCTATCATGCGGCGCAGACCGCCACCCGATGGATGGAGGTGAAAGCTCCGGCGCAATGAGACGCCTGCGCAAATCACTGGGCCTGGCCGCGGCGCTCGGCACCGCCACGGTGCTGATCGCGGGGCTGGCGGCGCTTCTGTTCGACACGCTCAATCCGCCGCCCATGCCGAACCACCGGCCCTTGTCGGCGGCGGTCACCGATCGCAATGGCGAATTGCTCCGGGTGTTTGCCACGCCGGAAGGTCGCTGGCGGCTCAAGGCCGACTTGTCCAAGGTCGACCCTGATTTCCTGGAGTTGCTCATTGCCTATGAGGACAAGCGATTTCACTCGCATCCCGGTGTCGATCCGTTGGCCATGATGCGTGCCGCCGGCCAGTTCGTCGTGAACGGGCGTATCGTCTCCGGTGGGTCGACCATCACCATGCAGTTGGCGCGGTTGCTGGAGCCACGGCCATCGCGCACGCTCAGCGCCAAGCTGCTGCAGATGGCACGGGCGATGCAGCTCGAGCGCCGGATGTCGAAAGACGACATTCTCGCCTGGTATCTGACACTCGCTCCCTATGGCGGCAACCTTGAGGGCATTCGCGCGGCAAGTCTTGCCTATTTCGGCAAGGATCCGCGCAACCTGCGTCTGTCGGAGGCAGCGCTGCTGGTCGCGCTACCGCAGTCTCCCGAACGGCGTCGGCCTGATCGAAAGGCAAAGGCCGCGCGCGAGGCCGGTCTTCGCGTGCTGCAGCGCGCGGCCGACGGCGGATTGGTCGCCGCCGGTGAGGTCGAACGCATCGGATCACTCGAATTCTCCGCCATCCGCCGGCCGATGCCCGCGCTCGCGGCCCATCTGGCGCAGCGGGCACGCTCGGCCAATCCGGCGCTCCTCGTTCATCCGACGAGGCTGGACCGGCAGGTGCAGGCCAATCTCGAAGGTCTGGCGGCGGAAGCTGCCGAACGGCGTGACGGGCGGGTTTCTGTCGCGATCGTCGTTGCCGACAGTCGCGATGGGTCGATCCTGGCGCAGGTCGGGTCGCCAGGCTTTGTGAATCACCGGCGCGCCGGCTGGATCGACATGTCCATTGCTCGCCGTTCCCCCGGCTCGGCTCTGAAACCGTTCATCTACGGCCTGGCTTTCGAGGAGGGTCTGGTCCTGCCCGAAACCCTGATTTCGGACCGGCCGGCGGATTTCGCCGGCTATCGGCCGCGCAATTTCGACATGACGTTCCAGGGCGATGTCACCGTACGCGAGGCCTTGCAGTTGTCGCTCAACGTGCCCGCCGTTCGGCTGCTTGATGGGGTCGGGCCGGCTCGACTGACGGCGCTCATGCGTCGCGGGCAGGCCGACTATGCGTTCGCCCGCGATGGTCGCCCGGGACTCTCAATCGGGCTCGGGGGTCTCGGCATCAGCCTGGTCGACCTGGTGCAGCTCTATACCGGGCTCGCCGCATCGGACGGGCGGCCCACGGTGCTGGTCAATGGTGTCGACGGGCCGAAGGAGTTCGCCCGTGCCCAACGACTTCTGGAGGGCCCTGCTCGCTGGCATGTCACCGATATTCTGCGCGGCGTCGCGCCGCCGGTCGGCGTGGAGCCCCGCAACATCGCCTATAAGACCGGAACCTCCTACGGATATCGCGATGCCTGGTCCGTTGGCTATGATGGCCGTCACGTCATCGGTGTCTGGGTGGGCCGAGCCGATAACACGGCTGTGCCCGGCATGACCGGGCAGTCCGCAGCAGCGCCGATCCTGTTTGAAGCCTTTGCACGGTCTGGACTGGATCCGGTTGCGTTCCGGCCACCGCCGCCAGGTGCTGTGCGACTGGCGCGTGCTGACCTGCCGGCAACCATGCGGCGCTACGAGACATTGGAAGCGGCGATGGAGCGGCATGAAGGTGGCGAAGTCGCACCGCACATTGCCTACCCGCCGAACGGCGCGCGGGTCGAGGTCGCGCGCCGCGGTGACGCCGGACTGGCACCGCTTGTGATCAAGCTGCAGGGTGGCCGGCCGCCCTTCCGCTGGCTGGCCAATGGTCGTCCTCTGGACCGGCAGACGCGCAGACGGCAACTCCACTGGGTGCCTGATGGACTGGGCAATGCCAATCTGGTGGTGATCGATGCCGCGGGCCGTGCAGCAAGCGTGGACGTCTTTGTCGAGTAACGTGGAGATCCCCGAGGCGCTGCGGTGGCTGGCCGGAAAACCGGGTGGTGCCGCGTGGCTTGAAACCCTTTCCGATCTGGTCGCCACGGTCTGTAAGCAGTGGGACCTGAGGCCTGACGGGCCAGTCTTGAATGGCAACGTATCCTATGTCGTCCCGGTTCAGCGTCGTCGGCAAAAGTTTGCCCTGAAGGTCCAGTGGCCGCACCACGAATGTGCGCACGAAGCAGACGCGTTGCGGCTTTGGGATGGTGACGGCGCAGTTCACCTTGTCGATCACGATCTGGATCATCACGCCCTGCTTCTTGAATGGTGCGAACCCGGGACGTCGATCAGCCGGGTTCAGCCAAGCGATCCAATCGGGGTCGTTGCCGGGCTGCTGCGTCGGCTGAGCAAACCGGCGGACGAACCCTTTCGCAGCCTTGCCCAGGAAGCGACCGTCTGGGCCGAAACACTGCACGCCGACTGGCGGGCCGCTGGCAGGCCCTGCGAGCAGCGGCTGGTCGATGCCGCATATCAATGCCTGATCGACCTCAAGGATCATCAGGGCGAACAGGTGTTGCTGCACCAGGACTTGCACGGTGACAACATCCTGGCCGCCGAGCGCGAAGACTGGCTGGCGATCGATCCGAAACCACTCGCCGGCGAACGCGCCTTTGCCGTTTCGCCGGCCATTCGCAGCTTCGAGTTCGGGACGACGCGCAAGGATACGCTTTATCGGTTTGACCGGCTCACGGATGAGCTCGACATCGATCGGGAACGCGCCCGTGGCTGGACGATTGGCCAGACGATGGCCTGGGCCTTCGACAGCCAATGGTCGGACTGGCATTTTCGGACGGTTCGATGGTTGCTGGACATGAGCTGAGTCAGTTAACTGACAGTGCGGTCTCAGTTCTTATTTCCGCATGACCGACTTGTGGACGCCCTCGTCCATGTGGCCGTCGACCGGCAGGTTGTTGCGTGCCTGGTACTGGCGGATCACGGCGCGCATGTCCAACCCGACCTTGCCGTCGTTGCTGGGCACCGTGTAGCCCAGCTTCTGCATTTTGTTCTGAACGTCGATGCGTTGCTGCTTGTTGAGCGGCTTCTCGACGTTCCAGGTGCCTTTGAGGGGGGCATGACGGTCGGCAATGCGATCCGCCAGGTGTCCGAGTGCCAGGGCATAGGCGTCGGACGAATTGTAACTCTTCAGCACCATGAAGTTGTTGGTCAGGAGAAAGGCAAGGCCCTCAATTCCGCTCGGAAACATCAAGGTGGCGCTGCCGCGTTTCGGCAAGGGGCGTCCGTCGGCGCGTTTGACGCCGCGCTTGGCCCAATTGGCATAGGTGTCGTCGGCCCGCGTCAGATCGATGCCCTTGGGCAAGGTGACCTGGATACCCCAGACCGCATTGGCATCCCAATCATGCTGTTTGAGATAGTTCGCCGTCGACGCAAGAGCGTCCGGCACCGAACCCCACAGGTCGCGCCGGCCGTCGCGGTTGTGATCGACCGCATATTTGAGAAAGCTCGATGGCATGAACTGGGTGTGGCCCACAGCTCCCGCCCAGGAGCCGCGCATCTGCTTGCGCGACAGCTTTTCCTTCTGCATCACCAGAAGTGCGTCGACAAATTCGTTTTTGAAGAAATCGGGGCGATAGCCGATATAGGCAAGGGTTGCCAGTGACCGGAGCGTGTCGCTTTTGCCGATGTAACCGCCGTAGTTTGTTTCCATGCCCCAGACCGCCAGCAGGATGTAGCGGTCGACGCCATAGCGTTTCTCGATCGCCGCCAGCGTGCGCGCGTATTTCTTGGCCATCGACCGGCCGCTGCGAATGCTCGGCGTCGTCACCCTTTTGCCGACATATGTTCCGATCGACCGCTTGAACTCCGGCTGCGAACTGGTCAGCGATTTGAGCTTCGTGTTGGGTGTCAGACCCTTCGTGGCACGCTCGAAGGTTTCCCACTCCACCCCAGCAGCGGCTGCGTCCGGATAGAGCGAATCAACGAAGTTGCGGAAGCTCGGTTTTGCAGCGGCGTCATGCGGCATTGCCCACAGGAAAAGAGAGCACAAAACGGCAAGGGCACAGGGTCGGATGGCGTTCATGGCGGGCATGATAACAGGCGGCCGGACACTGGCAACCCGGGTTCGGAGTCTTTGTCGCGAACCTGAAGAACCCTCAGTTTGTACGGCGAATATTTTCAATCTAAAGGTGATAACCGGCTTTTCCTGACAATATGGACTGATTATACTTGTGCCGTGTCGGATTCGGTTTCGACCGAAGGAGTAAGCCAGGGCTAGCGGGCGGCGAGCTAGGGTGCATTTGTGAAGATTACGTCTGTCATCGATTTTCTCGAAAATGTCGATACGCTTGAAGACCAGGTCACCGTTATCGACGAGCTGGAGGCTGTGCTCGAGGTCTACGGATTCGACTACTACGGTATCATTCGCCAGCCGAGGGTTTCCGACGATCCGCTCAGTCGCATTCTCGCGGGCCGCTGGCCGGAAGGCTGGCCGGCGCGCTACATTCAGCGTCGCTATGTGCTGATCGACCCCAATATTCGCTATCTCGGTTATGCCCAGCGTGGCTTTAGCTGGGAAGACGCTGTGCCTGCCTTTCGCAGGGACCCGCATCGCCGCCGCATGCAGCGGATGATGATCGACGCCTACAAGTTCGGGCTGGAATCCGGCTATATGTTCCCGGTGCATGGACGCCGCGGATTGCTGGGCGTGCTTGCCCTGGGCGGCAAGCCGATCGATCTGTCGTCACTGGAGATGATCCAGTTCGACGCGTTGGCAAAGGCCTCCTTCTGGAAGCTGTTGGAACTGTCTGATCCCCTGATCAAGGAACAAATGGCTTCTGCCGTCGACGTCCAGCTGACCAATCGCGAGATGGAATCGCTCAATTTTCTGGCAGACGGCCTGACATCGAATGAAATCGCGGAGATCCTCGACCTGTCGAACCACACTGTCGACTGGTATATGAATGCCGTCCAGGTCAAGCTGAACGCCAAAAAACGGCACCATGCGGTGGCGATCGCCTTCAAGCTCGGCCTGATCACCTGATCCATTGTTGGGCAGAGGTGGGCACAGTTTGTGCCGCAGTGCAGCAAAAGCATTCCATTTTTGCGGGAAAGGCTCTAAAGAAGGCCCGAATTGAGCCCTTTCCGGGCCTCTATGCCTTGCTGGAGTGTTAGCCTTGCCGATTTCCAAGATCCTCGTCGCCAACCGGTCGGAAATTGCGATCCGTGTGTTTCGCGCTGCAAACGAGCTGGGGCTCGAAACCGTTGCGGTATGGGCCGAGGAAGACAAACTGGCGCTGCACCGCTTCAAGGCGGATGAATCCTATCAGGTCGGCCGCGGTCCGCATCTGCCTCAGGATCTGGGTCCGATCGAGAGCTACCTGTCCATCGACGAGATGATCCGCGTTGCCAAATTGTCGGGTGCCGATGCGGTTCATCCGGGCTACGGGCTTTTGTCCGAGAGCCCCGAATTCGCCGAAGCCTGTGCCGACAACGGTCTCGTCTTCATCGGTCCGAAGCCGGAGACCATGCGGCGGCTCGGCAACAAGGTGGCGGCGCGCAACCTGGCGCTCGAAGTTGGTGTTCCCGTGGTCCCGGCCACCGAGCCCCTGCCGGAAGACATGGCCGAGGTCGCCAGAATGGCCAAGGAGGTTGGCTATCCGGTGATGCTCAAGGCCTCCTGGGGCGGTGGCGGTCGCGGCATGCGCGTCATTCGCTCCGAGGACGAGCTGGAGCGCGAGGTGACCGAAGCGAAGCGCGAGGCGATGGCCGCCTTCGGCAAGGACGAGGTCTATCTGGAAAAGCTGGTGGAGCGGGCCCGCCACGTGGAGGTGCAATTGCTCGGCGACAGCCACGGCAATGTCGTGCATCTTTATGAACGCGATTGCTCGATCCAGCGGCGCAATCAGAAAGTCGTCGAGCGTGCGCCGGCGCCCTATCTTGGCGACGACCAGCGGCGGGAGCTTTCCGGCTACGCTCTCAAAATCGGCCAGGCGACCGACTACCTTGGTGCCGGCACGGTCGAATTCCTGATGGATTCCGATACCGGCGCCTTCTATTTCATCGAGGTCAATCCGCGCATTCAGGTCGAGCACACCGTCACCGAAGAGGTGACGGGGATCGACATCGTCAAGGCACAGATCCATGTGCTTGACGGCTTCGCCATCGGCACCCCTGAGTCTGGCGTGCCGAAGCAGGATAACATCCGCCTGAATGGCCACGCCCTCCAGTGTCGCATCACGACGGAAGATCCGGAACAGAACTTCATTCCCGATTATGGCCGCATCACCGCCTATCGCGGCGCCACCGGTTTCGGCATTCGGCTTGACGGCGGAACGGCCTATTCGGGTGCTGTGATTACTCGCTACTACGATCCACTGCTTGAAAAGGTCACGGCGTGGGCACCAACCCCGCAGGAGGCCATCAACCGCATGGATCGGGCGCTGCGGGAGTTCCGCATCCGTGGCGTGGCAACCAACCTGACCTTCCTGGAAGCGATCATCGGCCATGACCGTTTCCGCGACAATTCCTACACCACCAAGTTCATCGACAACACGCCGGAACTGTTCGAGCAGGTGCGGCGGCAGGACCGCGCGACGCGACTGCTGACCTATATCGCCGATGTGACGGTCAACGGACATCCGGAGACCCGCGGACGGCAGAAGCCCGCCGACGATGCCGCGCCACCGACGATTCCCTATCTGGATGCTCCGGTTCCGGACGGCACCAAGCAGCGGCTCGACGCTCTCGGGCCGAAGGGGTTTGCCGAGTGGATGCGCAACGAGCAGCGGGTGCTGATGACCGACACCACCATGCGCGACGGCCACCAGTCGCTGCTGGCAACACGCATGCGCACCCATGACATCGCCCGCATCTCGGGCACCTATGCGCGGGCGCTGCCGCAATTGCTTTCGCTGGAATGCTGGGGCGGCGCCACCTTCGACGTTGCCATGCGGTTTCTCACCGAAGATCCTTGGGAGCGTCTCCAGGAGGTGCGCGACGGTGCGCCTAATCTGCTGCTGCAGATGCTGCTGCGCGGTGCCAATGGCGTCGGCTACACGAACTATCCGGACAATGTCGTCAAATATTTCGTCCGTCAGGCAGCTCGGGGCGGAATCGACCTGTTCCGGGTCTTCGACTGCCTGAACTGGGTCGACAACATGCGCGTTTCGATGGACGCCGTGTGTGAGGAAAACAAGCTGTGCGAGGCGACGATCTGCTACACCGGCGATATCCTCAACTCCGCGCGGCCGAAATACGACCTGAAGTACTACACGGACCTGGCGCGTGAACTGACCGATGCCGGCGCCCACATCATCGCGGTCAAGGACATGGCGGGGCTCCTGAAGCCGGCGGCGGCGACCATCCTGTTCAAAGCCTTGCGCGAGGCAACCGATCTGCCGATCCATTTCCACACCCACGACACATCTGGCATTTCAGCCGCCACCGTGCTTGCCGCCGTGGAGGCCGGGGTGGATGCCGTTGACGCCGCCATGGACGCGCTGTCGGGCAACACCTCGCAGCCCTGCCTCGGTTCGATCGTCGAGGCGTTGCGTGGCACCGAACGCGACCCGGGTCTCGATCCGGAGTGGATCCGCCGCATTTCCTTCTACTGGGAGGCCGTGCGGGCGCAGTACGCAGCGTTCGAGAGCGATCTCAAGGGGCCGGCCTCGGAGGTCTATTTGCATGAAATGCCCGGCGGCCAGTTCACCAATCTGAAAGAGCAGGCGCGCTCGCTCGGTCTCGAAACACGCTGGCACGAAGTGGCGCAGACCTACGCGGATGCGAACCAGATGTTCGGCGATATCGTCAAGGTGACGCCCTCTTCGAAAGTCGTCGGCGACATGGCCCTGATGATGGTGTCGCAGGATCTGTCGGTGGCTGATGTCGAAGATCCGGAGCGCGATGTATCGTTCCCCGACTCCGTCGTCTCGATGATGCGCGGTGACCTCGGTCAGTCGCCGGGCGGCTGGCCCAAGGACCTGCAGGAGAAGATCCTGAAGGGCGAAGAGCCCTATACGGAACGTCCCGGCGCGCTGCTCGAAGACGCCGATCTCGATGCCGCCAGGGGCGAGGTTGAGGCCGCCATCGAACGGCAGGTCAACGATTTCGAATTCGCGTCCTATCTGATGTATCCGAAGGTCTTCACCGACTACGCGCTGGCCGAACAGACCTACGGTCCGGTTTCTGCCCTGCCGACGCCGGCCTACTTCTACGGCCTGCCCGCCGGCGACGAGCTGTTCGTCGACATCGAAAAGGGCAAGACGCTGGTGATCCGCAACCTCGCGATCGGCGAGGCTGACGAGAAAGGCATGGTAACGGTCTTCTTCGAGCTCAACGGCCAGCCGCGCCGCATCAAGGTGCCGGATCGGGCCCATGGTGCCTCGGCTTCGGCTCAGCGTCGCAAGGCGGATGCCGGCAACGATGCGCAGATCGGGGCGCCGATGCCGGGCGTCGTGTCGACGGTCGCGGTCGCTGCGGGCCAGGAGGTCAAGGCAGGCGACGTTCTGCTGTCGATCGAGGCGATGAAGATGGAAACCGCCATCCATGCCGAGCGCGACGGGGTCGTTTCCGAAGTGCTGGTGACAGCCGGTGACCAGATCGACGCCAAGGACCTGCTGGTGGTCTACGCGTAAAGCAATTCAGAAAGCGGCGGCATGACGGGCATTCGCGCGGCGGTCTCCGCCCTGTTTTTCCTCAATGGCATGGTGGTTGGCGGCTGGGCGCCGTTGGTGCCGGAGCTGGCTGCCCGTCATGGCTTGTCGGAATCGGCCATGGGGCTGGTCATCCTGGCCTTCGGCATGGGGTCGATTATCCTCATGCCGTTGTCGGGTGCGCTGATCGCGCGGTTCGGCGCCCGGCCGGTGCTGCGCTTTACCTGCCTGGTCACAGCGCTTGGCCTGCTGCCGATCGTGCTTGCCCCCAATGTCGCCGCCCTTGCCGTCATCATGGTGTGTTTCGGCGGCATGCTGGGGTCCATGGATATCGCCATGAACGCCAACGCCGTCGTGGTGGAACGGCGCCTGGTGCGGGCGATCATGTCCTCCTGTCACGGCTTCTGGAGCCTCGGTGGGTTGATCGGCGCAACCTTCGGCGGCGTGCTCATTGAGTACACCGGCACGCTGATCCAGGCCTCGGTGATCAGCGCGGCGGCGTTGGCCATGGCCGTTTGGAGCCTGTCGCGCATCGCCGCCGATCTGCCGGCCGAAAACGGCGACAAGCCGAGATTCCGCCTGACGCTCAAGCCGTTGCCCTATGTGCTCGGCCTGGCTGCGTTGTGTTCCATGGTTCCGGAAGGTGCCGTGCTCGATTGGGGCGCGCTCTACCTGCGCCAGGATTTCGGTGCCGATGCCGCGACCTCCGGCCTTGCCTTCGGAGCGGTCGCAGCGACCATGGCGGTGATGCGTTTCGCCGGCGATGCCGTGCGCCAACGCTTTGGTGCAGTCGCCACCGTGCGGCTATCGACCGTGATCGCCGCCGCCGGCCTGCTTGCTGCCGCCGCGGCGCCGACTCCGGCCATCGTTATCGCCGGCTTTGCGTTGTCCGGTTTCGGCCTTGCCAACCTCGTGCCGATCGCCCTGTCGGCCGCCGGCAATGCCCCGGGCCTGCCCCCCGGCGTCGGCATTAGCATCGCCACATCCATGGGCTACGCCGGCATCCTGATGGGCCCGGCGCTGATCGGCTTCGTCGCCGAACACAACAGCTTCTCCTTCGCCTTCTACGGCCTGTCGGCACTCTTCGCCATCGTGTTGTTGCTGTCCGCGTTCATGCGGCACGCGGATATCGGCGGGGAGGCGGTGGCGACCGAGGCCAGTCGCACTTGATGTTCAGCTTGTAGAACCTCTGCTCGCCATACCGGATAGACTCGCCTGTGTCCTGACTACAATCCCGGTGTCTTCTGGCGTGAATGCGATGAGATCTATCGATATGAGCAACTAGTGCGGCCATACGGCTGAAATGGCCGCCCTGTAATCATCGAAATGGGCCCCAGCGTAAATCGCCGAAAACAGTGCGGCGGCGGTCCAGTTTGCGGATATGTATTTCCTTGCCGTCCCGATATCCCACCCGCCGAAAAATCTTCCCAGATCGACGAATTTGCCCACCTCAAGAGTGAACTTTGCAAGGAATACGTAGCCGCGGTCATCCATTTTTGTTTTCCGCGCGTCGTATATTATTTCTCTAATGAGATCGAAATACCCAAATTTGAGCGCGAATATCTGAAAAATGGATATGAAAATATAATACTCCTGCATTTCGGCTTATGTAGCCGCAGTGCCTGGTAGTGTCGAGCTCTTGCTCTTATGCCGCCTCAGCTTCCTGCCGCTTCATTTTCTGGTGTTCGTCCTCGATCAGGCCGATTTTCCAGTAGCCGGCGATGTAGGCATCGTCCTTGGTGAGGCCTTTCTCGCGAAGGAGGAAGGTGCGCATGTCCTTGATCACGCTGTTTTCACCGGCGATGCAGGTCTGGATGCGGCCTTCGGGCCAGGGCATGGATCTGATGAAGTCCTGCTGGGCGGTTGAGGCGACGTGCGGGTCGGCGTGGACGAACCAATGGGCTTCGATGCCGGAGGGCATGGCAATGTCCTGGCGGTCCGCTTCCGTCGGGATTTCGAAGATGGCGACGCCCTTGGCATCGCTGGGCATGGCTTCGAGCGTCGCTGCGGCGACGGGCAGGGCGGACGAGTCGGCTGCGACGATATAAAAGTCGGCCGAGTAATGGGTGACCTTGACTGTGCCGGGACCGGCGAAGCCGAGGAAATCGCCGGGTTTCGCCTTTAGCGCCCAGGCGGAGGCGGGTCCTTCGTCACCGTGGGCAACGAAGTCGATGTCCATCTCCAGCGCGTCTTCCCGGAAATGGCGAACCGTATAGGTGCGAGTCGTCGGCCGCGGGCCGTCCTGCAACTGAGCGGCAAAATCCTCGCGGCTTTGGCCTTCCGCCGGCAGCATGATCTTGCAATTGGCGCCTTCACGTCCCGCAGGAATGCCCTGCAGTTCCGGTCCGGCAAAGGTGACCCGGATCATGTTGGGCGTCAGCCTGAACGTTTGCTTTACGGTAAGCAGGCGCGGCGCGCGTCGTTGCTGTTCAGCCATGGGTTTCCTCATGGATTAAGTTGAATTCGATGGTCTACTTAATGGATGCCGAGTTCAAAGAAAAGTGGCCAAATGCCGGATTCTGGTTTTGTGCCGGTGAACGGTCCGTTCGCAAATAGGCCGTGGCGTAGGTTCGGGGCCTCTTCCCGGAACAGTCACTCGACCCGGGCGCAAGCCGCCTTCCAGTTCTAAAACGAATTGGACCAGAAGCACCTAGTCGACAGGCTTCAAAAGGCGGTTTCGAGAACTGATCAGGCGGTCTCAGTTTTGGGCAAGTGTCCGCAGGTCGTCCGTGCGTTGGCGGGTCAAACGCGCCAGGCATTCGGCGATGATCATCGGGCGAATCGTACCGCCCTGAAACGGAAACCCTTCCGCCTCGCAAGCGGCGTCGCGATAGGGGATCCAGGCCCGCTGCGCTTCCAAAAGCGCCTTGGCATTGCCGCGCCTATCCGCCGGCAGTTCGGCGTCATAGGATTTCATCGCTGCTCGCGCCTTTTTATAGGCCGCGTTGAGTTCGGCATCGGCCGCCTCATAGGCCCGTCCCGCACAAATTGTCATTTCGGCCTGCGAGGTTGGTGTGGTGCAGTTGACGGTCTGGGCGGTTGCCGGTTCTGGAAGGAAAACAGGAACCAGGCTGCACAGCAGCAGCGTGGCGAATGGCCAAGGTTCAGGTTTCATGAAGCGCTCCTTCTTACGCATGTTTTCCGACCAATCGGCAAGACTTGGTTATACGTCCCATCGCGATCAGCGGTTTGAACATACTACAACCGGATCATCAGCTTTCCAGAGTTCTGCCCCGCATAGAGTCGGGCGATCGCGCCGGGGGCCTGTTCGATGCCGTCGAGAAAATCTTCGCGATAGTTCAGCTTGCCGTCGCGCACCCATTGCCCCAGGTCAGCCCGCGCGCGGTCATATTCTGCGGCCCAGTCGAAGACCAGGATGCCTTGAACCGTGGCGCGTTTGGTGAGGATATGACGCTCCATGCGGTCGCCCTGCGGCCAGGGATCCCATGTTGAATTGGCGGCGGTGCCGCAGATCACCACGCGGGCCTTGATATTGAGTTGCTGGTAGACCGTGTCGGAAATCGCTCCGCCGGTGTTGTCGAAATAGACATCGATGCCGTCCGGGCAGGCTTCTGCCAGGGCCGCGCCCAGATCGCCTTCGCGATAGGAAACGGCGGCGTCATAGCCGAACGCGTCACGGCATTGTGCCTGCTTCTGCGCGCTGGAGGTAATGCCGACGGTGCGACACCCCTTGATCTTGGCGATCTGGCCGACGGCGCTTCCCACGGCTCCAGCGGCCGTCGACACGACAACGGTTTCGCCTTCCTTCGGACGGCCCGCTTCCAGCAGTCCGAAATAGGCGGTGATCCCGTTGAGCCCCAGAATGCCCAGAGACAGCGAGGCCGGTCCTGATGAAGGATCATGCGGGAACCAGATATTGTCCTTGTTGGCGATGGCATAATCCTGCCAGCCGAACAACCCACACAGCAGCGTGCCTTCCGGGTGGTCCGGGTTTCTCGAAGCGACAACTTCGCCAACGGCAATCGAGCGCATCACGCCGTCAATCGGCACCGGCTCGGAATAATTCGCCACAGCGCTCACCCAGCCCCGCATGGCGGGGTCGACGCTCAGGAACTGGTTTTTGACCAGAACTTCACCGTCACCCGGTTCCGGGATCGCGCCATCTCTGAGCGCGAAATTCTCGGCTTGCGGAATTGCCTCGGGCCGGGAGGTCAGGATGACTTGCCGGTTGATGTTTGTCATGACGTTGCCTCTTCGACCGTTGCAGAGCGGACGCTATCTTCGGCGAAATCCGATTGCAAGGCAGGCTCCAGAGAGTGTGAGAAATGCGGGCTAGTCCTGCTGCATCTTGCACAGGGCAGATTGAGCTCGAACCCAATCGCAGAACGCAGTGCCGTCCGGCCTGCCGGCGGTTCGGTCGATCAGGTAGAAGCATTCGCGATCGGCCTGCGGAAAGCCTTCGATGATTTTCAGCGAGCCATCCGCGACGTAGGAATCGACCAGCGGAAAACCGGCGAGCGCGACGCCCTGGCCTTCGAGTGCCGCCTGCAACATGGTGATGTAGGTGTTGACCACCACACCGGTCTTTTCCGCCGGCGCGGGCAGGCCAAGTTCCTGGAACCAGAAGGGCCAGCGGGCGAATGCCCGATAGGAACCTGAGAGGTGCAGCAACTGCTCGTCGAGCAGGTCGGCGGGGCTGGAAAGCTTTGTCTTCGGCTGATACTTCGGGCTGTAGACCGCGTAGAGCCGTTCCCGAAACAAGTTGGTCACGTTGTCGCCGGAAGGTGCCAGATCCGTATAGCGGATCGCAACGTCGATGGTCTCGGCTTCAAGGTCGAGATAGCGGTCGGTGACGACCAGATTGAGTTCGACTTCTGGGTGTTTCGCGCCGAAATCGATGAGTCGCGGCATCAGCCAATAGGTTGCGAAGGCCGTTGTGGTCGTGACCGACAGACGGTGGTCGCCGGCCTCCCGACGGATTTGCTGTAGCGAATTGGCAATGGCTACAAGCGCAGGATTCACAGCAGCTTCCAGCTGTCTTCCCGCCTGCGTCAGCGTGACTTTCCGGTGATCGCGCCGAAACAGCTTGGTTCCGAGAGCTGCTTCCAGTTCAGCGATCTGGCGGCTGACGGATACCCTGGTGATGCCGAGATCTTCGGCTGCCCTGGAGAAGTTGTCCGATCGTGTCACTGCTTCGAAGATGATCAGAGCCGGCAGGTTTGATAGCTCTTTGCGCAGATTTGCCATAACGCTCTGGTTAACATAACGCAAAGCATTTTGGAACTTCACAGCCGGGCCATTCGGAGTAGGCTTGGCAGAGCGAGGACAAGAACGCCAGCAAGGCGCGGTCGCCCGAAAGCAGGGAGCAGGCAATGAAAACCAGACATCTCATCACCACCACAGCGTTGATGGTGGCACTGTCCACCGCAGGAGCCCTGGCCGACAGCATGCCGGGCAAGGGCAAATCCGTATCACCGATCAAGGGATCCCCGGCCAATGCCTGGTTCCAGCACATGGTCGTTCAACTGGGGTTGGAAAAACTCGGTTACGACGTGCAGGAAACGCTGGAGGCTGATTTCCCGGCCTTGCATCTCGCCGTAAGTTCAGGTGACGCCGACTATACGGTCAATCACTGGCGTCCGCTGCACAACAGCTTCTTCGACAAATCCGGCGGCGACGGTACGATGACCCGGGTCAAGGCCGTGATCACCGGCGCCGGCCAAGGCTACTACATTGACAAGAAGACCGCCGAGCAGCATGGCATCACAAGCATCGACCAGTTGAAGGACCCGGCCGTTGCCGCGTTGTTCGACAGCGACGGCGATGGAAAGGCCAACCTCTCTGGCTGTAATCCCGGCTGGGGCTGCGAACTGGTGATCGAACACCATCTCGACACCTATGGTCTTCGCGACAGCGTCGAACACGATCAGGGCAGCTACTTCGCCATCATGGCGGACACGATCACCCGCTACAACGAGGGCGCGCCGATCATCTACTACACTTGGGTGCCGAACTGGATCAGTGACGTGCTGGTGCCTGGAACCGACGTCATGCCCATCAACGTGCCGTTCTCGGCGTTGCCCAACAATCCGGACGCTGACACCAGCCAGCCCGACGGATCAAACCCGGGCTTTGCGGTGAATGACGTCTACGTCGTCGCCAACAACGACTTCCTTGAAGATAACCCGGCGGCGGCGAAGCTGTTCGAGCTGATGGATATTCCGATCGGCGCCGTCAATGCGGCCCAGGTGAAGATCCGCGATGGCGAGAACACCGTGGAAGACTTCCGCCGGCATGCGGAGGAATGGGTCGCCGCCAACCAGGAACAGTTCGACGCGTGGGTCGCGGAAGCCGCAAAGGCTGGTAATTAGTCCTCCCGACTGGGGATGCGGCGCAGGCCGTCGCGTCCCCCCTTTGAACGCCAGGGAGCACTGTCATGACTTCACCGCAGATCGAATGTCGCAACCTCTGGAAAATCTATGGCGGCAAGGCGGATGCGGCCCTGGAGGCCGTCCGCAAGGATAATCTCAGCAAGGAAGAGGTTCGCGACCGGTTCGGGTGTGTGCTCGGCGTGCGCGACGTCAGCTTCTCCGTCAACGAGGGCGAGATCTTCTGCATCATGGGGCTTTCGGGGTCGGGCAAGTCGACCCTGGTGCGTCACGTCAACCGGTTGATCGAGCCGACCGCCGGAGAAATCCATGTCGCCGGTCGGCGGGTCGACACCATGGGCGAGACCGAACTGCGCCAGTTGCGGGCGGAAACCATCGGCATGGTGTTCCAGCACATGGCGCTATGGCCGCATCGGACGCTCGGCGACAATGTCGGCTTTGGCCTTGAAGTAAGGGACGTGTCGGCCGAACAACGGCGTGCGGCGGCGGAGACGGCCCTCGCGGCGATGGATCTCGGCGGCTGGATCGACCACTATCCCGATCAACTGTCCGGCGGCATGCAGCAGCGTGTGGGTCTGGCACGGGCGCTGGCCGCCGACCCGGATATCCTTCTGATGGATGAGCCGTTTTCGGCGCTGGATCCGCTGATCCGCCGTCAGTTGCAGGACCAGTTCCTCAACCTTTCGGCAAAGCTCAAGAAGACGACGCTCTTCATCACCCACGATCTCGACGAGGCCATCCGCATGGGCGACCACATCGCCATCATGAACGATGGGGAAATCGTGCAGATCGGCACGCCCGAAGAGATTGTGACCAATCCCCGCGACGATTACGTGGCGGAATTCGTCAAGGGTATTTCCCGGGTCGGCCTGGTGCGGGCCCACAGCATCATGTCGCCGCTCAACGGCCAGCCGGCGAGTGATCGGACCGTGCGCACCGACAGCGAGCTCGGCGAGATCATCGACTGTTTCATGGAAGATCAGTCACCGGTCACGGTGATCGACCCCGATCAGACGGCGGTTGGACAGATCAATATCAAATCGGCGCTGGCGGCGCTGAGAGGCTAGGAGACGGGCGGTGGATTTTCTGAACGTATTCCAGGACGAGCGGATTCCGGTCGGAACCTGGGTCGACCAGCTTCTGCAGTGGGTGGTGGCGAACTTCCGGTTCATCTTCCAGGCCATCAAGACCCCTTTCGACATTGTGCTGACCGGGTTGGAGGACGTGCTGACCGGGACGCCGGACCTGATCATGCTGGTCATCATCGTTCTGGTCGCCTGGCAGGCCGGTGGACGCCGGCTGGCGGCGATCTCCGCGGCCTGCATGATCGCCATCGGCTTGATGGGCGCGTGGGTGGAAAGCATGACCACCTTGTCGATCGTTCTGACCTGTGTGGTGTTCTGTTCGCTGATCGGCATTCCACTCGGCGTGGTTGCCGCCAAGAACGACCGGTTCTGGCAGGTCCTGCAGCCGGTGCTCGACCTGATGCAGACCATTCCGTCCTTCGTCTATCTGGTGCCGATTGTCATGCTGTTCAGCATCGGCAACGTTTCCGGCGTGATTGTCACGTTTATCTACGCGCTGCCGCCGGTGGTCCGGCTGACCAATCTCGGCATTCGGCAGGTGCGGCCCGATATGGTCGAGGCAGCGCGCGCGTTCGGCGCCAGCAAGCGGCAGACGCTCTACAAGATCGAGCTGCCACTGGCCATGCCGACCATCATGGCCGGCGTCAACCAGACCATCATGATGGCCCTGTCAATGGTGGTGGTCTCGTCGATGATCTCGGTGACGGGTCTGGGTCAGATGGTGCTGCGCGGCATCGGAAGGCTCGACATGGGACTGGCGACGGTCGGCGGTCTTGGCATCGTGTTTCTCGCCATCGTCATCGACCGGGTCTCGCAGAGCTTCGGTGTCTCGTCACGCGATCGCGGCCACAAGAAGTGGTACGAAACCGGGCCGATCGGGCTGCTGATGTCGCTCGCGGCACGGGGTAGCCGATGACTCCGAACATTCTGTTCTTCCAGGTCGATCAGCTGGCTGCCTCCTCGCTCGCGTCCTACGGTGATCCGGTCTGCATTGCCCCGACGCTCGACCGGCTGGCCGAAAACGGCGTGGTCTTCGAAAACGCCTATTGCAATTTTCCGCTGTGCGCGCCGTCGCGGTTTTCGATGGCGACGGGACAGCTCGCCTCCACCGTCGGTGCCTATGACAATGCCGCGGATTTCTCCGCCGCCATCCCGACCTATGCCCATTATCTCAGAAGTCTTGGTTACCAGACGAGCCTGTCGGGCAAGATGCACTTCATCGGCCCCGACCAGTTTCACGGGTTTGAAAAACGCCTGACGGCGGACCTTTACCCAACCGATTTCAGCTGGGTTCCAAGCTGGGGAAATGAAGGCAAGCGCGACACGAACGACCAGCGTGGCGTTCTCACCTCGGGGATCTGCGAGCGCAGTGTCCAGATCGATTACGACGAGGAGGTCACGTTCAAGGCCATCCAGAACATCTACGATCTGGCGCGTTCGGACGACAAACGGCCCTTTTTCATGCAGGTGTCCTATACCCACCCGCACGAACCCTATCTCTGTCGCAAGGAATATTGGGACCTGTACGAAGGACGGGAGATTCCGCTGCCCCGGGTCGGCGCCCTTCCGGAAGGCGAGCATGACCCGCATTCGGTTCGATTGCTGGCCGATTTCGGCATGCTCAATGTGCAATTCCGGGAGGAGGACGTGTTGCGGGCGCGGCGGGCCTATTACGGCTCGATCAGCTATGTGGACCGGATGATCGGCCGGATCCTGGAGGCGCTGGCGGCCACCGGTGCGGCCGGCAATACCGTCATCGTCTTCACATCGGATCACGGAGAAATGCTCGGCGAACGGGGCATGTGGTTCAAGAAGCACTTTTTCGAAAACTCCATGCGCATCCCGTTGATGATCCATGCACCGTGGATTGCGGCGCAGCGTGTTGCCGAGCTGGTTTCGCTTGTCGATCTGTTGCCGACCTTCAACGGATTGGCGACGGGAAGCCCGTGGTCAGGTGCGGTGGAGGACCTGGAGGGAACGGACCTGACCGGCTTGTTCGGCCGGGCTGACCAACCTGCCGAGCGGGCGGTTCATGCTGAGTATCTGGCAGAATCGACACTGGCACCGATGTTCATGATCCGTCGGGGAAAATACAAATTCATTTCCTGTTCTCAGGATCCTGACCTGCTGTTCGATCTCGAGGCCGATCCGAACGAAACGCGAAATCTTGCACCGGATCCGGCCCTGAAGCCGATCGTCGATGCGTTTCGTGCCGAGGTGCTTGAAAAATGGCACGAAGCCGAGTTGAGCGACCGTATTCGACTGAGTCAGCGGCGCCGCGGGCTTATCCGTGCGGCCATGGGACAGGGCCAGCCCAACCGGTGGAACCACGGTGAAGGACCGGGCGACAAGGTGCTGTGGTATCGCGGCGAGGGCAGCTACAACGAATGGGCGTTCGACTACCTTCCAGTCAGTTCCGACGCCTGACCAGCGTTGGCCACAGAACTATTGCTGCAGTGTCAGTGCGCCCGGCAGGATCTCGAACTCCGCTTTGAGGCATCCGGGCGATTCGCCATCGATATCGAGTGGCACAGCTTCTTGCGGATCAACAGGTTCGGCGACAATCTTTCGACCACGCAATGCCGTCACCATCGGGTGGTTCATGTGGGCGCCGCGATAGACCAGCGACAGGTCCTTGACCATGGTCAGTTTTGAGCCGCCGCGAAGGACAACGATCTCGAACGCGCCGCTGTCGAGGCGGGCGTTGGGTGCGACTTGCATGCCGCCGCCGAAATAGCGGCCATTGGCGATTGCCGCCATAGCGAGGCTGACGGTGAAGGGTGGTTGGTCGTCGACTGTCAGGCGCACATCGGTGAAGCGGTAGCGCGCCAACGCCGACAAGGTAGCGAGATAGTAGGCCGCCTTGCCGGGAAGAAAGCGGGTCGTGCGGGCTGCAGAGACGGCGCGATCAACCTCGCCGGAGAGGCCAAAGCTGGCGATGTTGATAAAGAGACGCGACGCAGTTTGCCCGTTGTCGGCCCCGAACGTGACCCGGCCGAGGTCGATCTGTCGGGTGTCCGGGTTCAACAGGGACTCACCCGTCGACAGGCTGCGGACGAAGTCGGCTCCGGTGCCGGCTGCCAGGGCTGCGAAAGCACAGCTTTGCGAAACGGTTCCGTCTCGAGTGGCGAAACCGTTGACCGCCTCGTTCACAGTGCCGTCTCCCCCGACGGCGACGACCAGGCTCGCTCCCTGATCAATCGCGCGGCGTGCCATGTCGGTTGCCTCACCAGGTTTCCGGGTGAAGGCATGATCGAAGGTGCCGATCTGCTTCGTCAGCCTGTCGGCAATCGACGGCCAGAGCCGGCCTGTTCGGCCACGTCCGGCGCTGGGATTGACGATGACGAAGCAGGGCATGCGCAGGATGGATCAGTTGGTCTGCGGCTCGACCGGCTTCTCCAGCAGCTTGCCCCAGTTGGTGCGATTTTCCATCTGATCGCGGGTCCTGTCGCTGATGAAGCCCTTGACGTTGGGCGGGATCCATCCGCCGGCAAGGCCTTTGTAGACGGCGATCAGATTGGTCAGCACATCGGCACGGGCGGCAAGCAGCCGCGACTGCGACAGGAGCAACTGACGCTGCGAATCGAGCACCCGGTCGTAACTTGCGGTGCCGTCGCGGTACTGGTCGAGCACAACACTCTCGGCACGGCGAGCGGCGGCAACGGAGCGGCGAAGATAGACCACCTGCTGCTTGGCCTTGAGGAAAGAAACCAGAGCCGTTTCGACTTCCGAATAGGCGTTGAGCACGGTGTTCTTGTAGTTGAGCAGCAGTTCCTGGAACTCGGCGTCCTGCACCCGCACGTTGTTGCGCAGTCGACCGTAGTTGAGGAAGTTCCAGGTGAAGCCCGGATTGATGAAGCCATCGAAGCTGCCGCTGCTGAACAGGTTGCCGATATCGCTTGATTTGACCGCAACCGCGCCGGTGATGGTGAAGGCCGGGTAGAGGTCGGCCTGGGCGACGCCGATTTGCGCCGATTGGGCGGCCGCCTGGTATTCAGCGGCGCGGATGTCGGGGCGGCGGCGCAGCAGGTCAGCCGGCACACCGACGGCGACTTCGGCCGGCACACGCGGCAGGCGCTGATGCTCCTTCACCCGGGGTTCGACATCGCCGGGCGTTTCGCCGATCAGCACGCTCATTGCATTCATCGCCTGGGCGAGGGCTGCCTGGTATTGCGGAATGGTGGCGAGTGTCGCGTTGTAGGAAGCGGTCGCCTCGTCGACGTCGAGCTGGGTGGTGGTGCCGCCCTGGAGCTTGATCTTGGCGATGCCCAGGCTCTCCTTTTGCAGTGCCGCGTTGGCGCGAGCGATGGCGATCAGGCCCTGCAGTTCCCTGATGGTCACATAGGTCGCGGCGATGTCGCCGGTCAGCGTCACCAGGACATCGTCATAGGAGGCGATCTGATAAAGCAGGTTGGCCTCGGCCGACTGCACATTGCGACGCAGCTTGCCCCAGATGTCGATTTCCCAGCCGGCGTCGAAACCGGCGCTGTAGGTGTTGAATTTGTTGTCGATCGGAATGAACTGGCGGATTTCCTGGACCAGGGAGTTGTTGGAACTGAACTCGAAACCGCGGTAGCTGAGATTGCCCTGCTGCTGCTGCGGAAACAGCTCGCCGCGGGCAATTCCAAGCTGGGCGCGCGCCTGATAGATGCGCACACCAGCCGCTTCCAGTTCGAGATTGTCCCGGTAGGCTTCGTTGATGAACGCCGTCAGCACCGGGTCCTTGAACAACGTCCACCAGTCATTGACCGCTTCACTGCGGGTGGTGAAGCCGGTCTTCTTGTCGATCGGCAGGCCGGCGCCTCTGCTCCAGCTGCCCAAATAGGGGGCTTCCGGCCGTTCGAAATCGGGACCGACCATGGTGCATCCGGTCAGTGCGAGGCCAAGGACAAGGGCGCTTGCCCGGCGCAGGCTGCGTGCCGTACTCATCACAGGAAATCCAGTGGGAAGAGGAAGTTGGCCCAGCTATAGAGCCGCATGTTGATGCGCCTGAGCGGTTCGAAACCCTTGCCGCCGCCGGTGTAGATGGCCGCCGCACCATGGGCGCCGGCCGGCATGCGCTTGAGGTTCGGATCGTCGATGCTGATCTGCACCGCAATGCGGCCCTGCGGCGTCATGGTACGGAAAGACGGAAGCGTTCCGCTCGGTTTCATCTGGCCGAGACCGGTGCCCCACCAAACCGTGTCGACCTTGCCCTTGAAGATCTGGCCCGGGAAGATGTCGAGCGCCACCTCGACCTCCTGACCAGGCTCAACGAATTTCAGGTGCTCCTGATAGTAAGTCGCAAGGAAATAGGGGTCCTTGTCGGCAACAAAGACGGCGAGCGCACCGATGCGCCTATCGCCGACCACCAGTCCGGGCCGCGCCTGCTGGTTGATGATCATTCCGTCATCGGGCGCCCGCAGCGTCGTCTGTTCGAGATAGTAATTGGCCTGGGCCAGGGTCGCCTGAGCCTGGGCAACCTGGGCGTTGACGCCCTCGAGCTTGGCATCACGGGCCAGTTCAGCCTTGCGCACGTTGTCGTTGGCTTCGGCGACCTGAGCGTTCGCGGCTGCCAGCTGCTCGTTCCACTTGTCGAGCGCTTCCTGGCGCGCACCGCCCTTGGGCACCAGATCGGAATAGCGGGTCACCTGCTCTTGGGCAAAGACCTGGCCGGCCTCAGCCTGCGCGCGGGCGTCCTTGGCCTGTTGAACGTCAACTTCCAGGATCTTGGCGTTCTGTTGTGCCAGAACCAGATTGGCTTCCTGCTCCTTAACCCGGTCGAGATACATCGACTTGTCGAACTGGTAGAGCACGTCGCCCTTGGCGACCGGCTGGTTGGCAACCACCAACACCTCTTCGAGCAGGGTCGGCTCCGGCAGGCGCGGTATGAGCTGAATGGTTGGCCTGATGACATGGCCGTCCATGGAATAGGGCTGGAAGAAGCGCAGGGCGACGATGAAAATCAGGAACATGTGGAGGCCGACCCAGAACCCGACGACACCCCAGACGATGGTGAACTTCATCAGCTTGAAGCGGAAGAAGACCAGCCAGACGAAAACCACATAGATGATAACAAGGCCGAGTGCGATGAGCATGATCGTCTCCCGTCAGGCCGATGGGCCGGGCGTACCGGATGGCGGTGCCGGCGGCGCTTCGGGTGGCGTTTCGAGAGTGTCTGCCTGGGCAAACTCGATTTCCTTGCCGACATCGACGCCGTCGCCATCCTTGGGCAAGGTGCGCACATCGATGGTCAGGCCGTCATGGATCGACCAGATAATGGCGTGAATCCAGGGAAACACGGTGAAGAGGCCGATCCAGCCGACGATCTTGACGGCTTCGGCGCGCGGATGATGCCGGCGCTCGGCAATCTTGCCGGGCAGGCCGCCGATCTGGATGATGGCGTAGAAAAACGCAACGATGGCGACCAGCAGAAATGCGAAGGTCCAGTAGTCCCACTTGTCCAACGAAAAGTCGAGCAGATGCATGGCTTCTCTTCCCTTCCGACGAGCGCGCCCGGATGCTCTGCTCGCCTGGCGAACAACCGCAGTGACCGGGATCTGAAGTGCTCTCAATCTTCAGTTTAGAGGCAAATTGCTTATTTTCTGGTGAAGAAAATCCATCATAAGGCGAATGCGATGACTTGTTTTCAACTCCTGGTGGGAGGCGAGCCAGATCGGCAAAGCGGGGATCTCGATATCGAAAAACAGTCGCTTCACTTGTGGGTCCTGTGCCGCCAGGATGTGCGCGGCAAATCCGATCCCGGCACCGGCACGGATCAGTTCCCAATAGACTATCTGGTGATCTGTACGCACCGCGAACTGGCGGCGTGAGGCGGGGATCCCCAGGCTTGCCATGCCGTCGAGGATCAGGGTCGAGCGATCCATGCCGATCAACCGGTGCCGAAACAGGGAATCGACATCGGTCGGTTCACCGTGACGATCAAGGTAACGCCTGTGCGCATAGACGCCCATACCCATCTCGCCAGCCTTGCGGGCGATGAGGTCGTTCTGGGTCGGGCGCAGCATGCGCACCGCGATGTCGGCATCGCGGCTCAACAGATTTTCGACGGAATTGCTGGGGACCAGCTCAACCTCGATCCCGGGCTCCGCATCACAGAATTCGGCGACGATTGCCGGCAGAACATAGTTGGACACCACTTCACTGGCGGTGATCCTTACCGGGCCACTGACGATCTGGGATCGGCCGGCGGCCTTGAGGGCAAAGCGGTCGGCTTCTGCCCGCATCGCCTTTGCTTCGTCAACCAGCGACAGGCCGGCTTCCGTCAATTGCATGCCGTGACGGCCGCGCGAAAACAGGACAAGTCCGGTTTCCGCTTCCAGTGTGTCGATATGGCGTCCCAGCGTCGGCTGGCTCAATCCCAACCGATCGGCGGCCGCCGCCAGGGTGCCACTCTCAGCGACGGCAAGGAAAGTGCGAATAAGGTCCCAATCCATATCAATTCAATTTTGTATGGTAATCATCCGATTCTGTCGATTTAAATTCCAAAAATGAAGCGATATTTCTTATTGAGATCCACAATCGACAGGAGCAGATCATGACTCGCATCGCGATCCTCGGCGCCAATGGGCGCGTCTCACATGCCGCCTCCCGCGCGTTTCACGCTGCCGGGTACGAGATCATTGCTGTAACCCGAAACGGTCGGGCAGAAGGTCTCCCGGCCGACGTTAAACAGAGAGCCGCGGATGCCATGGACCGGCAAAGCCTCATTCGGGCGACCGAAGGCGCCGAGATCATCTTCAACGGGCTCAATCCGCTTTACCCGCAGTGGCGCAAACTGGTCATGCCGATGGGCGAGAATGCGATTGCCGCGGCGCGGGCGCATGCTGCGCTGCATCTGTTTCCGGGCAATGTCTATAATTACGGACGCTCGATCCCGGCCGTCGTCAATGACGACACGCCATTCGATGCAACAACAGTCAAAGGCGGAATCCGCATTCAACTGGAGGACTATTTCGCTGACCAGGCCCGTCGTCACGGGGTCCGGACAGTGGTGTTGCGCGCCGGCGATTTCTATGGCGGTACGCGGCCTGGCTCCTGGTTCGATCTGGCGATCGCGGAGAAGATCGGCAAGGGCCGTTTCACCTATCCGGCCAGTCTGGATATCGTGCACAGTTGGGCCTACCTGCCCGATCTTGCCGCCGCTTTTGTTGCGATTGCCGAGCGAAGGTCTGAACTGCCGGTGTTTGAAAGCTTCCTCTTTGAAGGTCACGCGTTGACCGGCGCGGAAATGCAGCGGTATTGCGAAGCTGCCGTCGGACGAGACCTGCAAACGGCCGGTATTCCCTGGCCTCTGCTCAGGCTCATGGGCCTGGTCTCGCCCATGATGCGCGAGGTCTGTGAGATGGCCTATCTCTGGAGGGCTCCTCACCGGCTGGACGGTGGAAGGCTCCAGGCGCTGATCGGTTCCGTGCCGAGAACCGACCCGACGATTGCGATCGGTCGGGCCCTGGCCGATATGGGCATCGAGATCCCCACCTCCGGCGCGGAGGGGATGGCTGCCGCCGCCTGAGCACGATCCGGGGAAAAATGGCGGCTGGCGCCAAACGCCAGCCGCTCGGGGTCAGTTGATCCTGCCGGGAAGGCTGAGATCGCCAGAGGCGACGTCAAAGACGTCAACGACACACAGCAGAGGCGCGTGGATATTGGCATTCACGCGAAGCGCGGACGTCACACCGTCATAGGCCACGCCATTCAAGTCGACACCCGAGGCAAGCCCCGCATTCACGGTGATCTCCGGTCCATCGAACAGCGGCGTGAAGCCGGGACTGTCCAGGAACAGCGGAAGTCCGGGCCAGGTGGCGGGCAGTTCGGGCGTCTCGCCATCGGCAATGTCGCGGACTGCCAACGCACCGGATCCGCAAGCCTCTGATGGGGTCAGGACGACCCAGTGGCTGTGCCATTCGACGCCGTCATTACCCGGATCACCATCACCGTTTTCATCGTAGAGCGGCGTGTCGTCGAAATCCGGGTGGCTGGTCGCCGCCATCGCAAGAATTCCGGTGCCCGCCTCGAAACCGACGGCGGATGGATCGAGCGACGTCGGCCAGACATAGGACCAGACCGCGGATCCGCCGACTTTTCCTGTGGCGCCGGGTACAGCCGCACCGGCAGCGCCGTTGGTCGTCATGTGAAAAGTCACGACGTTGCCTTTCTTGTGCACATGGGCTGCCAGAATGTCGAAACTTGCGGTCTTGGCGGCATCCGGTGGGGATTTTACCGCATCTTCCTGATGCAGGGCATGACCAGCACCGGCAAAGGCATTTGCGGTTAGGGCCACCGTAGCGGCCAGGGCGAAAAACGGGAGTTTCATAGGTTGGTCTCCTTCGGTTGGGAACGGAGCGCTTATAGTGGCGACTCGAAACTATTGCAATAATAATTTCGACTCGCTATTATTTGGCGATGGACAAAGAGACCCGAATCCGCGCGCTGATCAATCGGCTCGCCCGTATGGACGCCTCGTCGAACCGGACCGGCGACATCAATCCCGTACAGCGTGCAGCGCTCGACTACCTGGCGCGGGCCAACCGGTTTTCACGCGCCCCGTCGCATGTCGCCGACTATCTGGGCACCACACGCGGCACCATGTCGCAAACTCTGAAAGCACTGGTTCAGAAGGGCTATATCGCGGAAGAGAGATTGGCGAGCGACCGGCGGTCGATCTGCTATTCCCTGACATCCGAGGGTAGGAAAACCGTTGCCGAAGGACATCTGTTCGAGCATGTGCTGACATCGTTTGACGACGACTTCCTGCATACACTGGGTGATGATCTCGAAACGCTTTTGAGACACATGCTGGCCGCGAATGGCGGCCGCTCTTTCGGCTTGTGCAAGACCTGCCGATACCATCAGGTGCAGGGTGATGGCCGGTACTGTTCTTTATTGTCGATGCCGCTGAAGCCCCGGGAGGGCGACCAGATCTGCCATGAACACCGCGAGCCAGTCAGCGCCTGATCCAGAAATCCTGTGTCGAACAGACGGCAGCGGAAGCGGCAGGCGCCGAGTTTGGACACCCTGTTGGCTTGCCTTCCGCCTGCTTCCTGTTGCATTACCGTAAGCGGAGAGGCACAGTTTTTGACAAAACGACAAAAACTGTCAGGATGATAAGATGATACCCGAGTCCGATGACCCGCGGCGGGACGCGATATTGAACGCCGCCTTCGAATGTTTCGTGACCTACGGCTTCCGGCGTACCTCCATGGAGGATATTGCCGCCGCCGCCGGGCTGTCACGACCAACGCTCTATCAGCGCTACAAGAACAAGAAAGACATCTTCAGGGCGTATGTGGAGGCGATGATCGATATCGTGGTGGCAGAGGTGCGGCAGGCCTTCGAGGGAAAGGCCTCGATCGAGGAAAAGCTGATGGCTGCGGTCAACTGCGGTTTTCTCGATCCGCACCGCAAACTGGCCGAGACCCCGCATGGCACGGAATTGATCGGGGTCAACAAGGAAATTGCGGGTGACCTGTTCGACCGCTGGCTGGTGGAAATGGAGCGAGCCATTGCCGAGGGGCTGCAGCTTTCGGCGGAGCGCCAGGAGATCGATCTGGAACGTGGCGGTCTGGACTGCAAACACCTGGCTCGGGTCATCGTCAACGGCATTGAAGGTGCGAAGTCTCGCATGACGTCCGTTGATCAGGCGCAAAGGGACATCTCCGACATGATACGCCTGATTGTCGCTTCGGAACATGCCTGAACGGTTTGCCCTTCATCGTGTTGACATGAAGGACTGATTGTACCAACTCAAGGCAATCTGCCACGGCGGTGCGTGGCGATCCGGAGATGGCAATGAGCGCCTATTATTCAGACGTTTTCGATCGACGCGACAGCGTTGCGGTGGATGTGGGCGGGGTGTCCATCGGCGGCGGTGGACCCATCGTCGTTCAATCAATGACAAACACCGACACGGCCGATGTCGATTCGACCGTTGCCCAGGTGGCAGCTTTGCATCGCGCCGGATCGGAAATCGTCCGCATCACCGTCGATCGCGATGAAAGCGCGGCCGCCGTGCCGAAAATCCGTGAGCGTCTCTTGCGGCTCGGTCACGATGTCCCGCTGATCGGCGATTTCCACTATATCGGCCACAAGCTGCTTGCCGACCATCCGGCCTGCGCGGAAGCGTTGGCAAAGTACCGCATCAACCCGGGCAATGTGGGGTTCAGGGAAAAGAAGGACAAACAGTTCGCGCAGATCATCGAGACCGCGATCCACCATGACAAACCGGTGCGCATCGGCGTCAACTGGGGTTCCCTTGACCAGGCGCTGCTGACCCGGTTGATGGATGAGAATCATGACCGTGGCGGGCCACTGTCGGCCCAAGAGGTTCTGCGGGAGGCGATTGTGCAATCTGCACTGCTGTCGGCGGAGCTTGCCGAGGAGATTGGCCTCAGCCGCGACAAGATCATCCTTTCGGCCAAGGTCAGCCAGGTGCAGGATCTGATCGCCGTCTATGCCGAACTTGCGAAACGCTCAAACCACGCGCTGCACCTGGGTCTCACCGAGGCAGGGATGGGCTCCAAGGGCATCGTCGCCTCGTCGGCGGCACTCGCCATCGTGATGCAACAGGGTATCGGCGACACCATCCGCATATCGCTCACCCCGGAGCCAGGCGGCGACCGCACCCGCGAGGTCCAAGTCGCACAGGAACTGTTGCAGGTGATGGGCTTCCGCCAATTCGTGCCGATTGTCGCCGCCTGCCCGGGATGCGGGCGTACCACGTCGACGGTGTTCCAGGAGTTGGCCCAGAAAATCCAGGACGATATTCGCCGCAACATGCCGCAATGGCGGGAAAAATATCCCGGCGTCGAACAGCTCAACGTCGCCGTAATGGGCTGCATCGTCAACGGACCCGGCGAATCCAAACATGCCGATATCGGCATTTCATTGCCCGGCACCGGTGAGACGCCGGCAGCCCCGGTTTTCGTCGACGGCCGCAAGGCACGCACGTTGCGTGGTGACAATATCGCCGCCGAGTTCGAGCAGATGGTGATCGACTATGTCGAAGAGCGGTTCGGGGACGGTGGTTCGCAATCCGGGTCGGATGCGGCCTGAGCGGGGCTCTTTGCTCCGCCTCAGTGTTCTCGCCAGGCCACGAAACGCGCGGCGTTCTTGAGCACGTCGGCGCGATCGTCAAACGGCTCAAGAAGCTCGCATGCCTCATCGACCAGGCCGGATAATTGCGAGCGTGCCCAGTTTGCCCCGTGCAGGCCGACCAGCGTCGCCTTGCCGCGCGCCGCATCCTTGCCGGTCGCCTTGCCCATGGCTTCGCTGTCGGACGTGACATCCAGAAGATCGTCGGCCAACTGAAAGGCGAGGCCGATGGCTTCGCCGAAGCGCTTCAGCCTGCCGCGATTTTCGTCCGATGCGCCGGCGACGATCGCGCCGGCCTCGCAGGCGAAGCGCAGCAGCGCTCCGGTTTTCATTGACTGCAGACGGATGATGCCTTCTTCATCCGGTGGATGCGTTTCCGCCAGCAGGTCAAGCGCCTGACCTCCGGCCATGCCGCCCGGACCGGCCGCGCGTGCCAATGCGAGCACCAACTGGGTCTTGTCACGGTCGTCGAGCAGCGTTTCGGGTGCCGCAATGATGTCGAAAGCCAGCGTCAGCAGTGTGTCGCCGGCCAGGATCGCCGTAGCCTCGTCAAAGGCCACGTGGACCGTCGGCAGACCACGGCGCAGATCGTCATCATCCATTGCCGGCAAGTCGTCGTGAATCAGCGAATAGCAATGCACGCATTCGAGTGCGGCAGCGACCCGCAGGGCGGCTTGCTCGTTGCCCAGAAGCAGAGCGGCGCTTTCGATGGTCAAAAAAGGGCGCAGCCGTTTGCCGCCATTGAGCACCCCATGACGCATGGCGGCCAGCAGGTGATGCGGCCGGACGACCTCATCATCGCGGGGGCGCGTATCCAGGAGCTCCGTCAGGAGGGTCTCCACCTCACCCGCGCGTATGGACAATCTGTTGATGAATTGGTGTCGGTCGTCTTGCATCGCCAAGTCTTCGCACGATGACGGCCTTGCGGCAACGGGGTGAATAGCGGTGTTTACGGCGCGAAGCTGATTCCCAAGCACCAAGAAGTCCTTTATGGATCAGAGCAAAGGGCGATAAGTTTGGATCATTTGATGGCTGCAGATCGGCTCCACTCGGCCAGGCGCGTCGCGCAGCGCGATGTCGGGCAAGCGACGCAACGCAGCCGATGGGCCGATACCCTTCGGGCCGGGCGCTTTTGGCCCCTGGCGTCGTTGGCTTGCACTTGTTGTGGGATGTCACCACGGCGTGCAATCCGCCTAGCCAGAGACCAAAATCGCCGCGGTCAAATGGTGCAAACTTATCGCCCTTTGCTCTTGACGGTCTAGATTTAGGGGACGCGGTGGCCCGCGCGCAAAAAAATCGGGGGATCTTGCGAAGAACGGTCCGCACCGTCGGCCGGCTTGCATTGATTGTCGTCATTATCGCCGTGATCGTGCTCGCGGCGCTGATCGTGCTGTATCGTTCACCGTCCATCCATCCGGTTTCCACATTGATGCTGCGCGATCTGGTGCTGGGACGTGACTACCAGCGCACGTGGGTCGATTTCGATGACATATCCCCGGCATTGGTGCAGTCGGTGCTGATGTCCGAAGACGGTCAGTACTGCTTCCATCAGGGAGTGGATTGGGACGCGCTGGACCTGGTGATCGACGATGCGCTTGAAGGCGAGCGCACGCGTGGCGCCAGCACCATCGCCATGCAGACGGTCAAGAACGTTTATTTGTGGGGCAGTCGATCCTATGTGCGCAAGGCGCTGGAAATTCCGCTGGCCCTGATCGTCGATTATGCCTGGTCGAAGCAGCGCACGCTGGAGATCTATCTCAACGTGGCGGAATGGGGTCCCGGGATCTACGGAATCGAGGCGGCGTCCCAGCACTATTTCGGTGTTCCGGCGGCGCGATTGTCACGGCAGCGCGCCGCCTATCTGGCCGTTGCCCTGCCCAATCCGCTGCGGCGCAATCCAGCCAAGCCGTCACGCGGCATGTCGAGGTTGGCTGCGGTGGTCGAGCGGCGGGCCCGCCTGTCGGGTGCATATATCAAATGCCTTGATGATTAGCGGCCAACAATTTGTTGGTCATCCACCGAAGACATGGCTATCGATGGCGACAGATCCAGCGGAGTGCAGCGGTGACTGATCAAAGCAACACATCCTTTGTAAAGGAACTGGCCCGCAAAGGCCGGACCGGGAGGCCGCGCCATTTCGGGACGCGGTTCGACAAAACCGGCCGATTTCTGCACGAGCCCGGCAACACGGTTGTCGGCCACCTGGCGCCGGGATCGAAAACCGAGAGCGTACTGACCGAGATCCGTGAGCGCATGATGGCGCTACCCCACGCCCATCACTTTGCCTTCACGCCAGTTTCGAGCCTGCATATGACCCTGATCCAGGGCGTTCTCGACAATCGCCGAAAGCAGCATTACTGGCCCGACGATCTCCCGCTGGACGCTCCGCTTGAAGAAGTTACCCAGCTCTATCTCGAGCGCCTTGAAGATTTCGAGCACAAGGGTGCCTTTGCGATGGCGCCGCTGGCACTGGCCCCGACCGGACTGATCGTGGCTGGGGCCACCCCGCAGGACCAACAGACCCTGCGGCAATGGCGCGACGACCTGACGGTGCGCTTCGGTTATCGGCATCCGGACCATGATGACTATGTGTTCCATATCACGCTGGCCTATCTGATCGATTGGTTGCCGGACGAGGCTGTCGAGACCTACGAGACGGCGCTGCAGGAATGTCTCGATCGGATCGTCGCGGAAGCGCCGACGATCGAACTCGATGACATGGCCTTCTGCACCTTTGCCGACATGAACCATTTCGAACCGCTGCTGTACCTTCGTTAACCGGAAAGGAGACGGCCATGTCCGATACGCTCACCCTTTACATCGGCAACAAGAACTATTCGTCCTGGTCATTTCGTCCCTGGATCGCCATGCGGGCGCTGGATATCGACTTCAAGGAGCAACTGGTTCCCTTCGACATGGCTGCGGGCAATCCGGACTTTGCCGCGTTTTCGCCAACCAACAAGGTTCCGGTTCTGAAGCATGGCGACCGAACCATCTGGGAATCGCTGGCGATCCTCGAATATCTGGCAGAGATCTGCCCGGACAAGGGGATGTGGCCGGCAGATGACGCGGCCCGTGCCATGGCACGGTCGATCAGCTGCGAAATGATCAGCGGATTTGGCGCTTTGCGCGCCGAATGTCCGATGAATATGCGTCGGCCACGAGCGGCCATCGACGTTTCGGATCAGGTCGGGCGTGACGTGTCGCGCATCCTTTCGATCTGGACGGAATGTCTGGAGCGGTTCGGCGGACCGTTCCTGTTCGGCGACTTTTGTGCAGCCGACGCCATGTTTGCTCCGGTGGTCAATCGTCTGGACGTCTACGCGCTCCCCGTCGACGCTCAATCGAGTGCCTATATGGAGCGGATGAAGGCGCTTCCCGCCTGGCAGGAATGGGAACAAGCCGGGCGCGAGGAGCCATGGATCGTCGAAGAGGACGAGGCCTGAATTTTTTCTCGGGGAATGGCTGGCCAAAGCCCGATTTGCGGTGTATAAGCCCGCGGAATTTCCGAGATTGACACACGTCGCTTTCGGCCTCGACCGGCCGGACCAGACGTATTGCCGGCGAGTGGAGTAAGAAAATGGCTGTACCAAAGAGAAAGGTGACCCGCTCGAAGCGTGGCTCGCGCCGCGCCACCGACGCGCTGAAGGCACCGACCTATATAGAAGACAAGGATTCCGGCGAACTGCGCCGGCCGCACCACATCGACCTGAAGACGGGCATGTATCGCGGCCGCCAGGTGATGACCGTCAAGGACAACGCCTGAGGCGCACAGCCTGAGACCGAATTGTGAAGGCCGGCCATCGTGCCGGCCTTTTTGCGTGCGCAAATTCGCGGCTTGTCTATAGTCGGTCGTTGACCGAATCCCATGCGCAAGAGGACGCCGCAATGCTCGCAGCCATTCCGCTGATGATCTTTCCGCTGATCGCCTACAATGTGCTGGTATTCAGCCCATACGGCGATCTGGGTCCGGCGGTGCTGGAAAACCCGGTGCTCAGCGTTTCCATGATGTCGGGTGCGGTGTGGACGATGCAGGTCAGCGACATCGTCATCGTCGGCGCTTTGCTGCTGCTTTTTGTCGAGGTTCTCAAGGCTACACGCACGGGGCCTTGGTCGGTTATCGACCACTTGCTTTCGACCCTGGTGTTTGTCGCCTTCCTGGTCGAATTCCTACTGGTCGGTCGCGCCGCGACCGACCTGTTCTTCATTCTTACCGTTATCGCCTTCGTCGACCTGATCGCCGGCTTTTCCGTGTCGATCCGCTCAGCGGGGCGTGACGTGTCGATCGGGCTCTGACGCCGCTTGCTACTGGCGCGCGGTTGCGGCCTCGGCCAGGCGTACCCAATAGCTGACGCCGTGCGGGATCACTTCGTCGTTAAAGTCATAAGCCGGGTGGTGAAGGTTGGCGGAATCGCCGTTGCCGATGAAGATGAAGGAGCCCGGACGGGCTTCCAGCATGAAAGAGAAATCCTCGCCGCCCATGGTCGGTGCGACGTTGGCGTCCACATTGTCGGCCCCGGCAATTTCGCTGGCGATCGATACCGAGAAGTCTGTCTGGTCCGAGTGGTTGAATGTGACCGGATAGCCCTTGCGGTAATGGACGGTCGCCTCTGCGTTGTGGGCGTCGGCGATGTTGCGGACGATCTGCCCGATCCGCTGCTCGGCCAGTTCCCGCATTTCAGGCGACAGCGTCCGCACGGTGCCGCCAAGGTGGGCTTCTTCGGGAATGATGTTGAAGGCTGTCCCGGCGTTGAACTTGGTGATTGAAACAACGATCGAATCCAGCGGATCGGCGTTGCGCGACGCAATCAACTGCATGCCCGAGACGACTTGCGCGCCGATGGTGATCGGGTCGATCGTCTGGTAGGGCATTGCCGCGTGACCGCCCTTGCCTTTGATCTCGATCCGGAACTCGTCGGTGGCCGCCATGATCGAACCCTGCCGGATGGCGAACTCGCCCACGGCAAGGCCGGGCATGTTGTGCATGCCGTAGACCTCGTCGATGCTGAAACGCTCCATCATGCCGTCACGGACCATTTCATCGCCGCCGCCGCCGCCTTCTTCGGCCGGCTGGAAGATGACCGCCACGGCGCCGTCGAAATTGCGGGTCTCGGAGAGATATTTGGCGGCACCGAGCAGCATGGCCGTGTGACCATCATGGCCGCAGGCGTGCATCTTGCCTTCATGCTCGGAGCTCCAGGGCTTGCCTGAGGTCTCGGTGATCGGCAGCGCGTCCATGTCGGCGCGCAGTCCTATGGTCCTTCCGTCTCCGCCACTGCGGCCCTTGATCAGGCCGACAACTCCGGTCCTGCCGATTCCGGGTACCACTTCGTCGCAGCCGAACTCCTTGAGTTTCTGCTCGACGAAGGCAGCCGTCTGGTGAACATCGAAGAGGATCTCCGGATTGGCGTGCAGGTGTCGCCGCCACTCGGTGATTTCGACCTGGAGTTCGGCGGCACGGTTAAGGATGGGCATGGATTTGAACCTTGTCTTAATTATCGTTGGTGCGATGTATGGCATATAAGGCGGCTTTCTTGTACAAGCAATTCCGCCCGCCGCACGACTGAGAGGCCACTGGTGCAAATGCGTCGATTTCGTTCCTTTTCGGCAATTCTGACCGCTGCCCTTTGGGCGCTCATGGTCTGTGCCGGCGCCGCCCTTGCGGCCGGCCCAAGCATCGTCGTCGACGTCAAGACAGGCAAGGTGCTGGACCATAAGGATGCGTTTCAACGCTGGTATCCGGCATCCCTGACCAAGTTGATGACGGCCTATGTCGTCTTCCGCCAGGTCGAGGCCGGCAAGATTGCGCTCGGCGACAAGATTACGGTCAGCGCCGCCGCCGCCAAGGCGCCGCCCAGCAAGATGCACTTCAAGCCGGGCTCGCAGCTAACGCTCGACAATGCTCTGAAGATCATTCTGGTGAAGTCGGCGAATGACGTCTCCGTGGCCATCGCCGAATCCGTCGCCGGTGACAACACGGCCTTCATTGACATGATGAATGCGGAAGCCGCCAGATTGGGCATGAAAGATACCCGTTTCGTCAACGCCAACGGCCTGCCGGGCAAAGGCCAGAGCACCACGGCACGGGATATGGCCGTGCTTGCACTCGCGCTGCATCGTGAATTCGAGCGCCATCAGCACTATTTCGCCATTGAAGCGATAACCACCGGCAAGAAGACCTACACGAATTACAATATTCTGATCGGCCGCTTTGAGGGGGCCAACGGAATGAAGACCGGTTTCATCTGCTCTTCCGGTTTCAACCAGGTTTCTTCGGCAACCCGACGCGGCAGGACAGTGATATCCGTCGTCCTCGGAGCCAAGGACCAGGAGGAGCGGGCGAACGAGTCGGCGCGGCTCCTGGATAAAGGTTTGAAGACGCGCGGCCTGGGCAAGCCGCAGCTTGCGAGCCTGAAACCCTACGGAGCCGAACGCGCCCAACTGGTCGACCTGCGGCCTGTGATCTGCTCCAAGGAAGCGCGCAAGGCGCGTTACGGCGGACGCGATGTCGAGGGCAACCTGGTACTGAATTCCGATATTCTCAAGCCGCTGAACCGGGCACCCAAGGCGGTGAAAGTCGGGCTGACCGGCTCCATTCCCCTGCCGCTTGGCGGTCGGGAAATTCCAGTGCCCACGCCGCGTCCGGACAATTCCGCCGGAACCGCCGTCGCCGTAAACGCGGATGCTGCCGCATCGTCCGCCATCGCACCGTCAGCCTATGTGCCGGTGCCGAAGCCAAGGCCCGGTGCACCGTTTCAATGAGACCCCAGGAGCCGATCCCCGTTTCGGTGGTGACCGGATTTCTCGGATCCGGCAAAACCACCTTGCTGAACCGGATGTTGAAGGATCCCGGCCTGCGCGATGCCGCGGTCATCGTCAATGAATTTGGCGACGTCGCGATCGACCATCTGCTGGTCGAACAGTCGAGCGACGGTGTAATCGAACTCTCGGACGGATGTCTGTGCTGCACGGTGCGGGGGGAACTGGTGGACACGCTGGCGGATCTGGTCGATCGTCTTCATACCGGTCGGATTAGCGCCTTGCAGCGGGTTGTGGTCGAGACCACGGGTCTTGCCGACCCGGCACCGGTCCTGCATGCAATCATGGGCCATCCGGTGCTGATCCAGAACTATCGCCTGGACGGCGTCATCGTCACGGTTGACGCGGTCAACGGTCCGGCGACGCTCGACAATCACGAGGAAGCGGTCAAGCAGGTGGCCGTCGCCGACCGTATCGTTTTGACCAAAACCGATCTGGCAGCCGCCGATGAGCAGGCAAATTTGATCGGGAGGTTACAACGGCTGAACCCAGGAGCGGAACCGATTGCCGTCCAGGACGCTTCGTTCGACCGGCTCTTTCACTGCGGCCTCTACGATCCGTCGACGAAGACGGCGAATGTTGCAGGCTGGCTGCGTGACGCGGCCTATGAAGACGAACACCATCATCACCATCACGACGTCAACCGTCATGACAGCCGTATCCGTGCTTTTACGCTGACGGAGGATCGGCCGATTGATCCGTCTGCGCTGGAGATGTTCATCGACCTGTTGCGCTCCAGCCAGGGGCCGCAACTGCTGCGCATGAAGGGCATTGTCGGCCTCTCCGATGATCCGAACCGGCCGGTGGTCGTCCACGGCGTTCAGGAGATCTTCCACCCACCGGCACGGCTGCCCGCCTGGCCGGATGCCGACCGCCGCAGCCGCCTGGTGCTGATCACCCGAGACCTCGATCCGGACTACGTGGAACGCCTTTTCGCCGCCTTCACCAGCCGGCCACAGGTGGACACACCCGACCGCGAAGCGCTGCAGAACAATCCCCTGGCGGTGCCGGGAGTTGGAAGAGTGAGACCCTGAGGCCGCGACTGATGCGGTTGAGGAACATGGTCTGTCTTTCCTGAAGTTGTGGCGCGCCCCCTCCCGGTTGTGGTGCAACGGATCTGTACATATATCCAATCGACCTCGAGCAACGAATACCGGGTGATGCGATGCAGTTGGCTATTGACGGCTGGCAAATTGATCTGGTTGCGCGCGAGGCGCGGCGGGGAGATCGGATGGAACAGCTTTCGCCGCGCGCCATACGCCTGCTTCAGGTAATGGCCGAGGCTGAGGGGGCCGTTCTTTCGCGGGCCGAACTTCTCAGTCGAGTCTGGCCCAATGTGACTGTTGGAGATGAAAGCCTGACACAAGTTGTGTCGGAGTTGCGCAGGAAGCTGGACAACCGCGAGCTGATATCAACCGTCGCGCGTGGCGGCTATCGCCTGACCCGGTCCGCTACACATGATCCGCAACCGGAATTGACTGCGCCGCCGTTCACGCTCGACGCCTATGCGCTTTGCATCGAAGCACGAGAGTGCTTCGAGAGTGGGTTGGAGGGGTCGCAACGGGCATTTGTCGATCTTTCGGCTCAAGCAGCCGCGCTGTCACCCGGCTTTGCCGACGCGCGCGCCCTGCACGCTCTTGCCCTCGCAAAGCGCCACATATTCTGGTCCGAAGGCTCGATGCACCTGGAGATGGCGCTGCAAGAAACTGCCGCCGCCTTGGAAATCGATCCGAAGCAGGCGACGGCACACCTGACAGATGCCGCCATTCGGGTTGCGATCGGCTGGAGTGAGTCGGGTCTGCGATCACTGGAACGCGCGCTCTTTCTTGCGCCCGACGATGCCTGGCTGCATCTGGAGGCGTCGATACTGTTGTTGTCCCTGGGAAATCGAAGGGCGGCTGGCGCGCTGGCGATCAAATCGGCGAAACTTGCGCCGCAAGACTATGGTGCGGATTTCCTGGCTGCGAGGATCTTCCAATATGTCGACCCGGCACGTGGCCGCGCCTGTGCAGAGCGTGCGCTTCGAAAGGTGAGGGAGGTGCTTGCTTCGAACCCCTCATCAATGAGAGCGCTGTATGCACTGGGGCCTCTTCTTGCCCAACTCGGCGACCACCGCTCTGCCCGTTCAGCTCTGGAAAATGTTACGCATCACGACAGTCCTCTTGAGTACTATCGTGCGATCGGTTTTGCGCAGTTAGGTGACAGCTCCGCAGCGATGGAACGCCTTGACTTCCTTGGCCATCGCGGTTGGCGGCATGCCTGTATTCTGGACAAGGATGACGGGTTCCGTCCGATGCAGGCGGACAAAAGGCTTTCCCGGCTACAGGCTGAGATTCTCGCCGCCTGAACCACACAAGGCATCTTTCACAAATCCTTCAGAAATCCTTCAGGTCGTGCCGTTCGTGCACACCTAAATGGTGGCTGCACCGCGACCGAGCCTGTTGAAGGCCTGGTCCGTACAGTCAAATCAAGAAAGGACAATTATGCCTCTTGCCATCAATAGCACGGCACCCGACTTTGCCGCAGAGTCCACGACCGGACCGATCCATTTTCACGAGTGGTTGGGCGAAAGCTGGTGCGTTCTGTTCTCGCATCCGAAAGACTTCACGCCTGTCTGCACAACCGAATTGGGCATCATGGCCCGTATGAAGCCCGAGTTCGACCGCCGTGGCGTCAAGCTTATCGGATTGTCGATTGACGCGATCGAAGATCATGCCCGCTGGTCAAACGACATCCTCGCAGCCACCGGAGAGGCGGTTAATTATCCGCTGATTGGGGACACAGATTTGAGCATTGCGAAGCTTTACGACATGTTGCCGGCTGATGCGGGCGACACCGCAAAGGGACGCACCGCAATGGACAATGCAACGGCGCGTACGCTCTTCGTCATCGGTCCTGACAAGAAGATAAAACTCACGATCTCTTATCCCATGACCACGGGACGCGAATTCAATGAGGTGTTGCGTGTCATCGACAGCTTGCAACTCACCGCCAGCCAGCAGCTGGCAACGCCGGCAAACTGGAAGCCAGGCGAAGACGTGGTGATCGTGCCTGCGGTTTCTGATGAAGCAGCGCGCAAGCGTTTTCCGGAAGGCTGGAAAGCGCCGGTTCCTTATTTGCGTTTCGTCGCGATGCCAAACTGAGCCATCGAAGGAGACATGAGATGAGCATCAACCTCACTCGTCGGGCTTTCGGAACACTCGCGTTCGGGGCCGCTACGACGGCCCTTCCCTATGTGGCCGCCGCCCAGCCCAGCGGCTACGCCAATCCGCATCTCCTGATGGAGCCAGGCGAGTTGATGAAGTCCGTATCGCAGATGACCTCCTCAGGTATCGATCCCGACGTGATCGCAATAGATGTGCGTACCAGGGATGCCTTCGACGAGGGGCACATTCCCAATGCGCGCCATCTTGACCCCAATGCTGTAGTGGCTGAATTGAGCCCGATAACCGGATCGCTGCGCCCGATAGCGGAGATCGAGGCACTGCTTGGGCCGCTTGGAGTCGCGGCAAACCGACGGGTCATCTTTTATGATGACCGTGGCGGATTTCATGCCGCGCGCATGATGTGGCTGATGGAGTATCTTGGACATAAGAATGTCGCGGTGCTCAACGGTGGACTGTCTGGTTGGCGGGCCGTTGGCGGACCAATCGTACAGGATACCCCACCGGTTGCTCCGGCACGCTTTCAATCGGCGCCCAGTCCCCGGCGACATGCGACAGCAGATGATGTGCTTCGACAAAAGGAGACTTCGGGCGCCGTTCTGATCGACGTTCGTCCCCCAGCCATGTATGCCGAGGGTCACATTCCCTGGGCGGTGAACATTCCCTGGTCCCAAAACCTGGGCGAGGACGGCCGCTTTCTGTCGGCAGACAAGCTGATGGCGCACTTTCGGGGCTACGGCGTTACACCCGAGCTTGATGTGATCATGCATTGCCAAGTGGGTCTTGCTTCTTCGCACAGCTATGTCGCCTTGCGGCTATTGGGTTTTGCACGGGTTCGGGTCTACCATCGCTCCTGGGCCGAATGGGGCGGGGATCCGGCGCTGCCGAAAGCCACATCCTGACAATCGCGCATGCCCGATTGTCGGGCATGCGCTCCTTTGCCTGCCTGTCTCCAGAGATATAGGAAATCATGCAGACTTTCGGACAGAATATTTGGACCGTGGATGGCGATGATGTTCGTATGTTCGGTGTGCTGCCCTTCACGACACGAATGACGGTTGTTCGGCTCGAATCTGGAGGGGTGTGGCTACACTCCCCCGTGCACCCGACCCCGGAACGTCGCCGAGCGATTGACCAACTGGGTCCGATTGAACACCTCATTGCGCCCAACAAAATTCACAGTCTCGGGATCAAGCCCTGGAAGTCCCTCTGTCCGTCGGCCAGGGTTTGGGCGTCACCGGCCTTCAAACAGCGTCATCCCGACATCGATGTCGACATTGCGCTCGCGAACGATGTTGAGGCTCCCTGGAGCAGTGAAATCGATCATTGCACTATCGACGGGCATTCCATTCTTGACGAGGTTGAGTTTCTACACCGGTCGTCAAGGACGCTCATCATCACCGATTTGATCCAGAAACATGACAGAACCGGCAATTCGTTGATTTGGCGTGGTGTCAAACACTGTGTTGGTGTCTTGGGCAAGGATGGCGGCGTTCCGCTGGATATCAAACTCAGCGTGCGCAGGAAGGCTGAGATGCGGCGAAGCATCGACACTATTCTCGGTTGGGACTTCGATAACCTGATCATTGCGCATGGCCATTGCATACGCGGCAATGCCAAGGAGGCTGTCAAGCGGGCTTTCGAGTGGATTGCCACCCGGTAAGCGACCGGCAACCAAGTGCCTGAACCTATGGTTTCGGCGATGTCGAGAGCGATTCCAGAAAAGATTCCAGGTCCTTGCTCTCCTGTTCGCTCAGGTTCAGCGGCCTTAGAACCAGGACTCCGTCACTGTGGATGCGATCCAAGTCAATGTTCGAATAGTGGTCGATCACATCGCGCAATGTCGTCAGCGAGCCGTCGTGCATGTACGGGTCCGTTTGGGTCAATTGCCTTAGGGAGGGCACCTTGAATTGGCCGAAGGTTCGGTGATTTTGCGCGACCTGACGGGTTGCCCAGCCGGTGGCTTCCTCCGGGGCGTCGTTGTATGGGCCGAGTTGATTGAAGGGTGATGCCTTCAGATCCTGAATGCCTTTGAAGCGGCCGCGGTCCACCTGTCCGGGTCCGGTAAAGTACGGAACGCCGGCGTCGTCGAACTCGTCATTCGTAAAGCGTGCGCCGATGTGACAAAGATTGCAGCCGCCGCGGCCCACGAACAACGCCGCGCCTCTTTGGGCCGAAACCGGAAAGTCCCTGGCGGCTTCGAAATCTCCTCGGGCGAGGGCATCGCGAAAGACATCAAATGATGTTCGCCCACTGACGATCGTTTCCTGAAAGGCGGCCATCGCCTTGGCCGCGTCGACCACCAGATCGATAGCGTTGCGTTTCTGCGGCGACGTGCCGAAAGCCTCGCGATAGAGACTGCTCAGCTCCGGGTCGTCGCGGATCGTGGTCGCCACCTTTTCCGGGGTAGCGCCCATTTCGCGCTCGTCCAGGATCGGGCCGATGCTGTGGGCCCAGAGGCTGTCGTTGCGACCGTCGAGGCCAAACCAGCGGTTGCCGGACACGTTGAACAGAGACTGGGTGTTACGGTCGAGCCGTTCGAGCCCACCCGCCCGCGCCTTTCCATCCGTCCAGCCAAACGCCGGATCATGGCAGGTGCTACAGGCGATCTCTCCGTTGGCTGACAGGCGGGTATCGAAGAAGAGACGTTCGCCCAGGGCAATGGCGGTGGCGTTGCCTGATGCGCGATTGCTTGGATCGGTCTGCTGTTCCGGTGGCCATGGCCCATGACGAACAATGGCGGCGATCTCATCGTCGCTCAGCAGAAGCCCGTTGCGATCCTGCGAATTGGCATGCGCTCCGCTGAAGGCTGCCGAGAGCAAAGCGGCGCATCCTATCAGGGCCGCTCCGAAGGTTTTCATTGTACGCTCACATCGTGGGTGTATCGATGCGGGTTGTCGTTTTCATAGGCAGTCACTTCGAATCGCCACAGGCCTGGCATGTGAAACAGGAGGTTCTCTACCTGGTAGTGGCCGCTGTCGACCTTGGCTGTCGCCGGTTCGTAATTCATGCCATGTTTGTGGGCAGGCATCGTCGCGTCAACGACGATCCGGGCGGGTAACTGATCCGCCTCATTGCAGATCACAATCTTTGCGCCAAACGGTGTGTTCAGCGGTGCGGCATCCGTGTCGAGCTGAATTTTGACGGTCCAGGGTGCGTCCTGTTTCCCGGAAAATTGCATTTCGGTTCCGTTAAGGCATGCTTCATTTGCCAGAGCGGGATGGCCGATGCCGAGGCCGGCACCAAGCAACAGGAGCGCGCCGAGCCGATTCATTCCGCTCTCCGTTTCTCCACCTGTTCGATCATGTCTTCCGCATTGCGATAGGCGATCCGTTCAGCGAGGTCTGCGGGTAAGCTTGAGAGCCACTCGCGGCTGAACGCCGCGTGGTCGCCGACATAGTACCAGCGCTCCGGAGCAAACGTATCCGTGCCAACCATGAACCTGTCGGGGAAGGCTTCAAAAACGGGGCGCCAATCATCGGCGACGCGGCCACCGTTCGACTGGTCGCTTCGAAAGGCGAGATCCGCCCACAGATTGTCGTGCCGTGCGAGCACCTCTCGGACGGCTTCCGGCCGAGCGAAACCGGAATGCGCCCAAAGCACCAGAGCATCCGGATCGGTTTCGAAGATCAGGTCGATCGCCGCCGCGTCCGAATGGGCGTGCAGCAACAGATCATGTTCCTTCGCTAAAGCGATGATGCGCTGCAGGACGGGAGTGTTGATATCGTCCCCGTAGGCGTGAAACTCGCCTATTGCAAAATAGGTATTGTCAGCCAGGTTTGCCTCGACATAGTCAAGCACCGTCGGGTCATTCATCCAACTGGATATCTCGCCGCGGCGCCGATAGGGCCGCAAGGATGGCACGATCAGATCGGGTGCGGCAGCGTAGAGAAGCTGGGTGCCATTGTCATCGGAACTTGAAACCAGCGCCTTTTTTAATCCGGCCTCCCGCAACGCCTTGACCGCTTCCTCCGGCGGAACAAGGGTGACGGCGTCATGGCTGTAATGAATATGCGCATCGAAAATCGGCAATTCGTCGGCGTGAACATGTGAGGAGGCAAAAATTGCAAGGCAGAGGCTCAAAATTCTGATCATGATTGCTCCGGAGCGATCCAATATGGCAAATAAGCTGGTCTACATTAGGCGGATTTCAAGCCAAACGTGAGTCCTGGCACCGTGCCCACCGCTTCGACCTTTGAAGGTCATTTCAATGTCTCGAGAAACCCGGCCGCACTTTGCCGGTAGGCTTGTTGTTTATCGGCATCCATTTTGTCCCAGCTTCTGTAGACTTGGCCCAGCCGATGGTTGCTGCCGAGTTTGGCACGGTTTCGAGCGAGAAAGTCCCAATAAAGAGCATTGAACGGGCAGGCGCCGGGACCGGCCTTCTGCTTTACGTCATAGCGGCAATTTTTGCAGTAGTCCGACATTTTGTTGATGTAGTTACCGCTTGCGGCGTAGGGCTTCGAGCCCAACAGGCCGCCATCGGCAAACAAGCTCATGCCAATCGTGTTCGGCAGCTCGACCCACTCATAGGCGTCGGCATAGACCGCAAGATACCACTCGTGCACCTCTTGCGGATTGACGCCGGCCAGCAGCGCAAAATTGCCGGTGACCATGAGACGCTGAATGTGATGGGCGTAGGCCTCCTCCTTTGTCTGGCTGATGGCGGCCCGCAGGCAGTTCATGTCGGTCTTGGCAGTCCAGTAGAAGTCCGGCAATGGCCTGATATGACCGAAGAAATTGCTATCGGCGTAGTCGGGCATTTTGAGCCAATAGATCCCGCGCACATATTCGCGCCAGCCGATGATCTGACGGATGAAACCCTCCACAGCGTTGAGCGGCGCAGCGTCTTCCCGATAGGCTTTCTCTGCCCGTTGGCAAACGAACAGAGGATCAAGCAAGCCAACATTGATGTATTGCGACAGAACGGAGTGATAGAGGAACCGCTCATTCGTCAGCATTGCGTCCTGGTAATCACCGAACGAGGGCAGGGCGAAGTCGATGAAATGATCCAGCGCAGCCATGGCTTGCGCCCGTGTGGTGCCGAACCGGAAAGGCAACAGGTCACCGAAATGGGTGTCGAACCGTTCGGCGACCAGCTCGAAAACTTTTGCGGTGATCTCATCCGGGGTGAATAGCGGCGGCTGCGGCATGAAGAGATCAGGCCTCGCGGGTTTGCGATTGTCCGCATCGAAGTTCCATCGGCCGCCCTCGGGTTCGCTTCCATCCATCAACAGGCCGGTTTTGCGCCGCATCTCCCGGTAAAAATGTTCCATTCGCAGTTGCTTGCGCCCTTGCGCCCAGTGGGCAAATTCGTCCCGCGAACAGATGAATCGGTCGTCTGACAGGATGTCGACCGGTATCCCGAATTGCTCAGACCAATTCGTGAAGGAATTCAGCAACCGCCATTCGCCCGGCTCAGTAACGACGATCCGCTCCGCCGGCTGGAGTTCCAATGCTCGTTTCACCGCATCGGTGAAGGAGTGAAAACTGTTCTGGTCGTCCAATTGAACATAGTCGACCTGCCAGCCCTCGCGCCTAAGGTCTTCGGCAAAATGGCGCATGGCCGAAAATACGAAGGCGATTTTCTTCTTGTGATGGCGAATATAGGTCGCTTCCTCCGTCAGCTCTGCCATCAGGACGCGGTCGCGGTGGCGATCAGCGCTGACAAGGGAGGCAATATCGGGTGAAAGCTGATCACCAAGAACAAGAATAAGGTTGCCGTGGCCCATCGTCGGATCCGGATGCGTGGCGAACTGGGTTCCCGTCCCATACGTGTCCGATCGCTATCCGGATTGCCGTGCTCGGCTAACCCGCCTTTTCGATCAGAAACCGATGCCCGCCATCGACGCTTTGGGTTTCGACCAGCGTGTGGCCGAATTCCGTGCAGAAATGCGGAATGTCGAGGGTGGCGAGCGGGTCGGTCGTCTCCACCCACAAGCGCGCGCCCGCGGGCATGTCCTTCATGCGTTTGCGTGTCTTGAGGACCGGCAGCGGGCATTTGAGGCCGCGCAGGTCGTAGATTTCAGAACCGTCCCGTGTGCTCATGGAACCGTGTCAGTTGCGGTCCCAGACTTTCCACCAGGGCTTGTTGGACTTTTGAGCGGCCGAAGCCGGGACCGTTGCCGTCGAAACCTGATCCGTGGTTACAACCGGAGCGGTCGGGGCTGCCGGGGCAGCAACCGTGGGCACCAGAAGCGGTGACGATTGCTGCAGGGGAGTGGATTGCCGCGGCTGCACTGGCGCAGTGGCAACCAAAGCCGGTTTGGTCACCTTTTTGCTCTTCTTCCGCTCGTCCTTCTGAACCTCGATCAACGCCGCGGCATAGTCTTTTTCATACTTCTTCGTGTAGGAGGCATAGGCCAGTTCCAGCGATTGTGGAACCGAGCTCGGCGGGCAGGCTATCCGGGGTTGGAACTTGTCGCCTTCATTGTCAAGGACCCGGTTGAAGACGTATTCGCCGCCGCAGACATTGACCTTCGGCGGCCGCTTGGTGAGCTCGAAATGGTCGTAGCCGACCTTGAGCATTTGCCAAAATTCGTAGTGCTCGTTGTTGCGGTGGGCCGCCATGTTTTCGGCCGTCATGCGAAAAGGATAGGCCTGCACCTGGAATGCCGGTTGACCACCGCGGAATGCCTCGCGGGCAAAGGCGTATATCTCCAGAACATGCTCGTCGGTCATTGAATAGCAGCCGGCGGAGGAGCAAGCGCCATGGACCATCAAGTTACTGCCGGTGCGGCCATGGGCACGATCGAACCTGTTCGGAAAACCCATGTTGAAGGAGAGGTAGTAGCTCGACTTCGGGTTCATCTGGTGCGGACGGATGCTGTAGAACCCTTCCGGCGCCTGACGATCGCCTTCCTTGAATTTCGGCCCCAGTACGCCGGACCATTTGCAGATCTCGTATTCCTTGACCAGCGCATAACGGCCGTTGCTCTTGGCCTTCCAGACCTCAAGCATGCCCTCTTGTTTGTAGATGCGCATCATGATGGGCGCGCGCACCCGCTGGTCGTGCGCCTTCATCTTGTTGACCAGTTTCCTGGGCAGGGGGTATTCGGCCTTGTTGTCGACGGAATCCAGGACATCCTGGCAACCGGCCAGCAGCACAGCCGTGGCGCAGATCACGAGAGTGGATTTCAAGCCGGTAAAGCGTTTCGTCGTCATATGCCTTCCGCGTTGCATGCTACTGGGCCCGACCCGGTTGTCGGTCAGGCTTTGTTTCAACCGTTGCAATCGCTTTCATCCCCGCGGCCAAGGGCCAAACGGACGAAAGCGTCGAATGGTTCCCAGTTACGCCGAATATGGTTCATGAACCTTTACCATGGGCAACGTTTCGATAAACCTCACAAAAATGTAATCATCTTTGTGGCGAAAATGCCATCGCACCGGCGCTTACAGGTTCCGCCCCATGTCGAGGAATTTCTGTCGGCGGTCCTTGCGCAGGGTGTCGCCGTCGCTCTGAGCCAGATCAGAAAGCGCCGAGGAAATCATATCCCCGGTTGTCGCAATCACCGCGTCCGGATCGCGGTGAGCGCCGCCGACAGGCTCCGGCACGATATCATCAATGATGCCGAGGTCCTTGAGGTCCTGGGCCGTGATCTTCATGTTGGCCGCGGCGTCCTTGGCGCGGGCAGCATCGCGCCACAGGATGGAGGCCGCGCCTTCCGGTGAGATCACACTGTAAATGGCGTGCTCCAACATGTAGACGCGGTTGGCGGTTGCGATAGCAATGGCGCCACCCGAACCGCCTTCGCCGATAACGACGGACACGATAGGCACGCGCACATTGAGGCAGGTTTCAGTCGAACGGGCGATGGCCTCGGCCTGGCCGCGCTCCTCGGCGCCGACGCCGGGATAGGCACCCGACGTGTCGATCAGCGTGATGACCGGCAGACCGAAGCGGTCGGCCATTTCGAGAATGCGAACGGCTTTCCGATAGCCTTCCGGCCGGGCGCTGCCGAAATTGTGGCGGATGCGGGATTTGGTGTCGTTGCCCTTTTCCTGGCCGATGACTGCGACGGATTCGCCACGAAACCGGCCGAGGCCGGCCTGTATCGCCTCATCGTCGGAAAACTTGCGGTCCCCCGCAAGCGGCGTGAAGTCTTCGAACAGGGCGTCCGCGTAGTCACGAAAATGCGGTCGCGCCGGATGGCGGGCAACCAGCGTTTTCTGCCAGGGCGTCAGTTTTTCGTACAGTTCCCCGAGCGTCTCGCGCGCCTTGGCCTCAAGTTTCTCGATTTCCGCGCCGGTGTCGATGATCTCGTCATCGCCGGCAAGTTTGCGTAATTCGTGAATCTTGCCTTCGATGTCGGAGAGCGGTTTTTCGAAATCGAGATAATTGATCATGGGGCGTGCGATCTCGGTCTGTTTCGGGAGAAGGGGCTAGGAACCATTTGGCTGGAAAGCAAGCATATTTATCCCCCCAACACTATTCATAGTCCGTTTTTACCGGCTTTTGCCAGCGGATGATGGTCATTGACGAGTTTCTGCAGCCTCTCCTCCAGAACATGCGTATAGATCTGCGTCGTCGAAATGTCGGCATGACCGAGCAATTCCTGCACAACCCGCAGATCCGCGCCGTTCTGCAACAGATGACTGGCAAAGGCGTGGCGCAGGATATGGGGAGAAAGTTTGCCGGCGTCCAGTCCGCAACGGCCGGCCAATTGCTTTAATTCCCTGGCAAAGACCTGGCGCGGCAAATGGCCGCTGGCCGAACGTGATGGAAACAGGAAGGGCGACTCGCCGTCCGGATCGACCGCGCGCATGACGGAAACGTATTCGATGAGGGCATCGCGAGCCGCCGGCGACAGGGGTACAAGCCGTTCCTTGTTTCCCTTGCCGCGCACGATCAGGAAGCGATTGTCATCCTGTGCCGTGACCGATGCCGGCAAGCCGACCAGTTCGGACACCCGCATGCCGGTGGCATAAAGCAGTTCGATGAGCACCAGGCGACGCGTTCTTGCCAGGCGCTCGTCTGGCTCGAGACCGGCTTCATCGGCTTCCTCGCGGGCCCTGTCGAGCAATGTTGATACCTGATCGACGCTCATCGTCTTGGGCAGCGACATCGCCTTTTTCGGTGAATCGAGAACGCCCGTCGGATCATCGCCGCGCAGGCCTTCCGCGTAGAGGAACCGATAGAACTGGCGAAGTGCCGACAGCCGGCGGGCCTGTGAACTGGCGGCAAAACCCCGCGCCGAAACATCGGCCAGGTAGCGCCTCAGATCATCGCTCGTTGCCGTCAGCAGGCTGCAACCGGCACCGAGCAGAAAAGCGCCTGCGTCGGTCAGGTCGTTGCGGTAGGAGTCGAGTGTGTTGCCGGCGGATCCCCGTTCGGCGCTCATCATTTCCAGAAATGCTTCCAGGTGGGCCGCACTCAGATCCGCCACGTTCCGCTCCCAAGGTGGGCTAGTGTCCTGAATCTGAAGTTCGTCACATTGTACAGCACACTCCGAACGAACTTCAGATTCAATCAGGACACTAGCAAGATTATGCTTCTAGTGTGGTTTATCGATTTGAAGTTCCTGCCGGAGGTCGCTGCAACAATCATAGGAACTTCAAATCCACCACACTAGGGATTGACCTTTTCAGTCGGCACCCGAATGGTGATCTCCCTGGGGGTGGGCTCCACATACGCGGTCAAGGCGAACATTGCGCCATAGACCAGACCGGCAATGACCGCGCAAAAAACCAGAAATCGGATCAATGACGGCATGCGTTGTCCTGTGGCCTCGCTCCCTCGACCTTTATGGGCGAGCAGCGGAGTGGTTGCAAGCTCGGACCAGGAGCGCTGCGTCCGTCTTAGGGATGATGGGTCCTTCGGCTTGACGGAACCGGCGCATTTGTCGATACCGGTTGCAGGCCGTTTCACGCGATATCCAAAAACAGCGCGAACGGCCCGCAATCAAAGGGGCCAGCGGGCGGATCCTGCGGGTCATGAAACCAGCCGGAATGAAAAGCCGCGCCGACAAGATGTTGTACAACAAGGGACAGGCGGCGCTGCAGAGCCTCGGGGACCGGACCCTGGTCATGGTCGGACTGATGGGGGCCGGCAAGTCGGTTATCGGTAAGCTGACGGCGTCCGCCATGAGCGTTCCGTTCATCGATTCCGATCAGGAGATCGAAAAGGTCTCGCGCATGTCGATCAGCGACCTGTTCGCCAGTTACGGCGAGCCGGAGTTTCGCTCGCTGGAAGAGCGGGTCATCCGCCGCCTTCTGAAAGGTGGCCCGATGGTCCTGTCGACCGGCGGCGGGGCTTTCATCAATGACCGCACGCGCGGGGTCATCAAGCGCCGCGGACTGTCCGTCTGGCTGCGTGCCGATCTTGATGTTCTCTGGGAGCGCGTGCGCAAGCGCGGCCACCGGCCACTGCTGAAAACCGAAAACCCCCGACAGACCCTCTCGGATCTTCTGGACGCCCGCTATCCGATCTATGGAGAGGCGGACCTTGTCGTGCGCTCGCGCGACGTGCCCAAGGAAACCATTGCCGGTGAGGTGCTCGATGCGGTGACCGAGGCCGGCGAGAAACTGCCGGTAACCCCGGAACAAGGACAGCCAACATGACCGCCCTGACAGCTGCCAACGAGGCACATGTGACCGTGCCGCTGGGCGATCGAAGTTACGATATCCTGATCGGGTCCGGTCTAATCGAGCGAGCCGGAGCCGAAATCGGCAAGCGGCTGCCAGGGATCCGCACAGCCATCGTCAGCGATGAAACGGTTGCCGCGCATTATCTGCAGCCGCTGCAGGACAGCCTGGCGCAGGCGGGCATCGACAGCACGGCAATCGTGCTGCCGGCGGGCGAAAAAACCAAGCGCTTCGACCATGTGGTGGAAACCTGCGAAGCGGTGCTCGAGGCCCGCCTGGAGCGGGGCGATGCGGTGATCGCGCTGGGTGGCGGAGTCGTCGGTGATTTGACCGGCTTTGTCGCCGGCATCGTGCGTCGGGGCATGCGCTTCGTCCAGATCCCCACGTCGCTCCTGGCGCAGGTCGATTCTTCCGTCGGCGGCAAGACGGGGATCAACACGGCGCACGGCAAGAACCTCGTTGGTGTGTTCCATCAGCCGGCATTGGTGCTCGCCGACAGCGATGTGCTTGACACACTGTCGGAACGGGAGTTCCGGGCCGGTTATGCGGAAGTCGTCAAATACGGGCTGATAGACCGGCCAATCTTCTTCGAATGGCTGGAAGAGCACTGGCGGGACGTTTTTGCCGGCGGCCCGGCACGCATCCAGGCGATTGCCGAGAGCTGCCGCGCCAAGGCCGATGTCGTTGCTGCCGACGAACTGGAGAGTGGTCACCGGGCCCTGCTCAATCTCGGCCATACGTTCGGTCATGCGCTGGAAGCGGCGACCGGCTATGACGGATCGCGGTTGGTGCATGGCGAGGGCGTGGCCATTGGCGTGGTGCTGGCACACCAGTTCTCCGCTCGGCTCAATCTGGCCAGCCCTGACGATGCCGCCCGGGTCGCCAGCCATTTTTCGGCCGTCGGCCTGCCGACGCGCATCGAAGATATTGAAGGAACGTTGCCGCCACCCGATATATTGCTCGACCACATCGCACAGGACAAAAAGGTCAAGCGCGGCAAGCTGACCTTCGTCCTGACCCACGGGATCGGCCAATCGTTCCTCGCCGAGGACGTGCCCCCGTCGGAGGTCTTGAGCTTCTTGAAGGAAAAGCACCCACAATGATTGCCGAATATTGGCTGATGATCCTCGTCATTCTCGGGCTGATCGCTCTGTCCGGGTTTTTCTCTGGCTCGGAAACGGCGCTGACGGCAGCGTCGCGCGCCCGCATGCACCAGCTCGAAGCCAACGGGCAGCATCAGGCGGGCATCGTCGCGAGGCTGATCGAACGCCGCGACCGGCTGATCGGTGCGCTGCTGATCGGCAACAATCTGGTCAACATTCTAGCGTCGTCCCTGGCCACCAGCATGTTTCTCGGTCTTTTCGGCGAGGCGGGCGTTGCCTACGCAACACTGGCAATGACCGTTCTGCTGGTCATCTTCGCCGAGGTGCTGCCGAAAAGCTGGGCAATTTCCTCAACCGACCGGTTCGCGATGGCCGTATCCCGGCCAGTGCAGGCTTTCGTTGCCGTGGTCGGCCCGCTGTCGATCGTCGTCAACGGCATCGTCCGGCGCATCCTGAACCTTTTTGGTGTCACCTTCTCGACCTCAATGCTCACAGCACACGAAGAGCTGCGAGGCGCGGTTGACCTGCTGCATCGAGAAGGGTCCGTGATCAAGGCGGACCGGGATCGGTTGGGTGGTGTTCTCGACCTGGGCGAACTGGAAGTCTCCGATGTCATGGTCCACCGCACCTCGATGCGCATGATCAATGCCGACGAGGACCCTGAAACCGCCGTTCGGCAGGTGTTGGAAAGCCCCTATACCCGTATGCCGGTGTGGCGCAACGAGACCGACAACATCATCGGCGTCATTCATGCCAAGGACGTGCTGCGGGCGCTTGCCGGAGGCGATGGTGACAACAAGGTCGTCGATATCGTCAAGACGGCGCAGAAACCGTGGTTCGTCCCGGATACGACAAATCTGAAGGACCAGCTCAGCGCCTTCCTGCGTCGCAAGGCGCATTTCGCCATCGTTGTCGACGAGTATGGCGAGGTGGAAGGGTTGGTGACGCTGGAAGACATTCTGGAAGAGATTGTCGGCGACATTGCCGATGAGCACGACCTGGATATTCAGGGCGTCGTCCAGGAAGCCGACGGATCCATTGTCGTCGACGGCAATGTGCCGATCCGCGACCTCAACCGCGCCTTTGACTGGACCCTGCCGGATGAGGAAGCGACCACGATCGCCGGGCTGGTCATCCACGAATCGCAGATCATTCCGGAAGAGCGGCAGGCCTTCACCTATCACGGCATGCGCTTCATCGTGATGAAACGGGCGAAAAACCGAATCACAAAGCTGCGGATCAAGCCGGTGGCAGGTTAGATCGCCTTTTGATCTAGCTACCAGCGCACTGATTCGCCGGGTGCCGCCGGTTCGATGGCCAGTGCGTGCACGCCGTCGCGCAACTCGTCGGCCAGAAGATCATTGACGGTGCGGTGACGTTCAAGGCGCATCATGCCGGCGAAGCGCGGCGATACGACGCGCACCCGGAAATGCGTTTCACCGGTACCGTCAAAGGCCTCCTGATGCCCCGCGTGGAGGTGGCTTTCGTTGATGACTTCAAGCCGCTCGGGCTCCAGCGCCGCTGTCAATTTGTCCGTTATGCGCTGTTCAATGCTCAAATTTTGGTCTGTCATGCGACTACAATCCTGATATGCTATTGCGCCCGGACCGGGAACGTGGCGATGCAGCGCAATCGTCCCTTCCTTCCGTTCCCGTTAAATCGGCATGGCGAGCCGAGTCAATTCTTGTTCGTCTCGCCGGCTCGTACCAAATTGAGAACATGAAACTCGATTCGAAATATTTTGACAGCATCCGCTCGTCCAAACGCAAGGGCAAGAAGGGCGCCAAGGCCAAGCAGGAGACGCCGGTCTGCCAGTGGGACGGCTGCGACAAGCCGGGCCTGCACAAGGCGCCGGTCGGACGCGACGCGGAGGGCGAATATTTCCTGTTCTGCGTCGACCACGTGCGCGAGTACAACAAGGGTTATAACTATTTTTCAGGTCTGTCCGACGGCGAGATCGCGCGCTACCAGAAGGAAGCGCTGACCGGCAACCGGCCCACCTGGACGATGGGCGTCAACAAGACCGCCAAGGCCAATCCGGACATGTCGACGGCGCGCTCGGGCAGCGCCGCGTCCTTCGCCAACATGAAGGATCCGTTCCGGATCCTCAACGAAAAGGCCAATGCCGGCCGGCCGCAACCGCGCAAACGCAAGCTGAAATCGTTGGAAGCCAAAGCTTTCGATACGATGGGGCTTGGCGCAAATGCGACATCCGCCGACATCAAGACCCGTTACAAGGAACTGGTGAAACAGCACCATCCGGACGCCAATGGCGGCGATCGCGGATCTGAGGAGCGGTTTCGCGCTGTGATTCAGGCCTACCAATTGTTAAAGCAGGCCGGTTTCTGCTAGACGGTTCACCAACTATTCGAAATTGCCACTATTCCCGAGTTTCGGTAAAGCGCTAGGACGGCCAAAAGGGCTGCGTTGGAGACGTAATGAACAAGATCGACCTCGACATCTCGAATTTGCCGGACACCACGGTTTCGGTTCGTGAGGCATTCAACATCGACAGCGATCTGGTGGTTCCGGGCTTCTCCCAGGCGGACGCCTATGTGCCGGATATCGACCCGGATTATCTGTTCGATCCGCAGACGACCCAGGCTATTCTTGCCGGCTTTGCGCACAACCGCCGCGTCATCATTTCCGGCTACCACGGCACCGGTAAATCGACCCATATCGAACAGGTGGCCGCGCGCCTCAACTGGCCTTGTGTGCGCGTCAACCTGGACAGCCATGTCAGCCGTATCGACCTCGTCGGCAAGGACGCCATCGTGCTCAAGGACGGTAAGCAGATCACGGAATTCCGTGACGGTATTTTGCCCTGGGCCTACCAGCACAATATCGCGCTGGTGTTCGACGAATATGATGCCGGCCGCCCGGACGTGATGTTCGTCATCCAGCGGGTGCTGGAATCCTCCGGCAGACTGACGCTGCTCGACCAGAGCCGGGTCATCCGGCCGCACCCGGCATTTCGCCTGTTCGCCACCGCGAACACCGTCGGGCTGGGCGACACGACCGGCCTCTATCACGGCACACAGCAGATCAACCAGGCGCAGATGGACCGCTGGTCGATCGTCGCGACGCTCAACTACCTGCCGCATGACAACGAAGTCGATATCGTTTTGGCCAAGGTCAAATCCTTCGACACCGAGGAAGGGCGCGACACGATCAACAAGATGGTGCGTGTCGCGGACATGACCCGCTCTGCCTTCATCAACGGCGACCTGTCGACCGTGATGAGCCCGCGTACCGTGATCACCTGGGCCGAAAACGCCGAGATTTTCGGCGACGTCTCCTTCGCTTTCCGGCTGACCTTCCTCAACAAGTGCGACGAGCTGGAACGTACGTTGGTGGCTGAGCAGTATCAGCGGGCCTTCGGCGAAGAACTCAAGGAAAGCGCCGCCAATATCGTACTGGACTCGTAGGGTCCCATGGCCGGACGCGGTGACAACTCCAGGGCCAGGCCAAACGCGCCGGTCGATATCGAGCCGTTCAAGCGTGCGGTGACCGGTTGCGTGCGTTCAATCGCCGCCGATCACGAGCTGGAAGTGGTTTTTGCCAACGACCGTCCGCACCTGTCGGGTGAACGGATGCGGCTGCCCGATCTGCCGAAGCGGCCCAGTCGCGGCGACCTCTTGATCACCCGCGGCATTGGCGACTCGCTGGCCTTGCGCAAGGCCTGCCACGACGATGCGATCCACAACGCCATGGCGCCGCAGGGCGACGAGGCACGGGAGATTTTCGACGCAGTCGAACAGGCGCGCATCGACGCGATCGGTTCGAACCGAATGGCCGGTGTGGCCGAAAACCTCAACGCAGCGCTCAATGACCGTTGCTCCAAAGCCAACTACAAGGGTGTCACCTCGCGTGAGCAGGCGCCGTTGCAGGAAGCCCTGGCGCTGATGGTGCGCGAGCGGCTGACCGGCCAGCCGGTGCCGGATTCTGCCGGCCCGGTCGCCGATCTCTGGCGGGGTTGGGTCGAGGAAAAGGCCGGCGCCGACATGGACAACCTCGGCGAGGTGCTGGAGGACCAGCAGAAATTTGCCAAGCTGGTGCGCGACATGCTGGCGCATATGGAGGTTGCCGAGGAATACGGCGAGGACCCCGACCAGTCAGATCAGGAGGAAGAAACGTCCGACGACGACGAGCCCCGTTCCGACGAAGAGAATGAGCAGAGCTCGGAGGAAGAAGCCGGTTCCGAGGCCGCGCCTGCCGAAGAAAGCGAATCCGCCGACGATCAGATGGACGAAGGCGACATGGACGGCGCCGAAGTCAACGATGAAGACATGATGGACGATCTCGACGAAGACGCCGAAACACCCGGCGAGACACGTCGTCCCAACATGCCGTTCGATGATCTGGCGCAAAAGGTCGACTATGCCATCTACACCACGACCTTCGATGAGATCGTCGCTTCGGAAGATCTGTGCGAGGAAGCCGAACTCGAGCGGCTTCGCGGGTTTCTCGACAAGCAATTGGCGCATCTCCAGGGCGTGGTCGGGCGCCTCGCCAACCGCCTGCAGCGGCGGCTGATGGCGCAGCAGAACCGCGCCTGGGAATTCGATCTCGAAGAGGGCTATCTCGATTCGGCACGGCTGACGCGGCTGATTATCGATCCGATGCAGCCGCTTTCCTTCAAGATGGAGCGGGATACCAATTTCCGCGATACGGTCGTCACCCTGCTCATCGACAATTCCGGCTCGATGCGCGGTCGGCCCATTACCGTTGCGGCGACCTGCGCCGACATTCTGGCGCGCACGCTGGAGCGCTGTGGCGTCAAGGTCGAGATCCTCGGCTTCACCACCAAGGCCTGGAAGGGTGGCCAGGCCCGCGAAAAGTGGCTGGCCGACGGAAAGCCCGCGACACCGGGCCGGCTCAACGACCTGCGCCACATCATCTACAAATCCGCCGATGCACCATGGCGGCGGGCCCGCCGCAATCTTGGCCTGATGATGCGCGAAGGGCTGCTGAAGGAAAATATTGACGGCGAAGCGCTGATCTGGGCCCACAACCGGCTGCTTGGCCGGCCCGAGCAGCGGCGCATCCTGATGATGATTTCCGATGGCGCGCCGGTGGACGATTCGACCCTGTCGGTGAATCCCGGCAACTATCTGGAACGCCACCTGCGTGCGGTCATCGAGGAAATCGAGACCCGGTCGCCGATCGAGCTGCTGGCCATCGGGATTGGCCACGACGTCACCCGCTACTATCGGCGTGCCGTGACCATTGTCGACGCTGAAGAGCTGGCCGGCGCGATGACTGAACAGCTGGCGTCTCTGTTCGAGGAGGAAACCGGGTCGGCTGAGATCGGCTATCGCCGTGCCGGATAGGGCTCTCCGAACCGTCCTGGCGGCGCTGTTGGCGCTTGCTGTTGCCTTAATCCCTGCGACTGTTACAGCAAGGGACGGGAATCCTGTCCCCGTCGTTGTCGAAGCGAGTCCGATTCCGGCTTTCAAGATTCGGTCCGATGAGACCCGCTTCGGACCGTTCGAGTATCTCGGCGGCCTTGAGCTGTCATCGCCGAGCCGCCTGTTCGGTGGGCTTTCGGCCATGCGCCTGAAATCCGATAGCAAGGATTTCGTTGCCGTTCTCGATACGGGGCATTGGTTCACCGGGCGATTCCAACGCGATGCTGACGGCGCCTTGTCGGGTGTCTCGGACGCCGCGATCACGGTCATGCGCGGCACCGACGGCAAAGTCGTCCCGGGTCGCTATTATGCCGATGCCGAGGGCCTGGCGATCGATGGCGACCGGGTACTCGTCAGCTTCGAGCGGGTGCATCGCATCGAAGTTTATCCGCTTGCCGGTGTTCCGACCGCCGCGCCCACCGGGCAACTGCCTCATGGTATTCCGCTTCACGAGTTTCGCCGCAACAAGGGGCTCGAAACCGTCGCGGTAGCACCGCCCGGCACGGCGCTTGACGGAGCGGTGGTTGCGGTCAGTGAAAAGAGCATCAACAAGAAGGGTGACATCTTCGCAGCGATCGTGACGGGACCGCTCAAGGGCGTGTTCTTTGTCCGGCGCCATCGGCCTTATGACATAACCGACGGCGACTTTCTGCCGAATGGCGACCTGCTGTTGCTGGAGCGGCGGTTTTCGATCGCCGAAGGTGTCGGCATGCGCATCCGCCGCATCTCCGGCTCGGATATTCGGGCCGGTCGCACGGTCGATGGTGACGTTCTTCTGGAAACCGATTTCAGCTATCAGATCGATAATATGGAAAGCATTGATGTCTATCCGGGGCCGGATGGCGAGACGCGCATCATGCTGGCTTCGGATGACAACCAGTCACTTCTGCAGCGCACCCTGGTGCTGGAATTTCGCATGCATGACGACACGCCTTCCAACTAGTCGATTGACGGCAACGAACGGGAGAGCCCCATGTCCAAGCCTGAGCAGTATATCGTCCGCACTTCGCAGGTTCCCACCGAGCGAATGTTCCACTTCAGCCATCCGCTGAATCCGGACTCTGAGATGCGGCTGCTGCCGCTGTCGGACAGTGCTGGCCTGAAACGACTTGGCGTCAGCATTGGCCGGATCCCGCCCGGCAAGGAGGGCTTTCTGCCGCACGCGCATGCCGGACAGGAGGAGTTCGTTTTCGTTCTGGAGGGTGAAGGCAGGCTGTCAATCGATGGCGAAACCACCACGATCGGACCCGGCGACTTTGTCGGCTTTCCGACAGACGGTGCCGTGCACCATATCGTCAACGAGAGCAGCGAAGACTTCGTCTATCTGATGGGCGGCGAGCGCACGACGACGGACGTGGCCTATTTCCCCACCGTCGGAATGACCGGGTTCTGGGCCAACGGCTCCATGCACTATGTCGATGAGACGGCGGTGAAAGCCTATCGTCCCCAGGATTTTGCGGCGTCGAAAGACGACGGCGACAAATAGGCGTCAGAACTCGTCGCGGGCGACCATATGCAGCAGGCCGCGTCGAAGGGCGATGCCGATGTCGAGAAACGGGCGCGGCGGCAGCCGGCTGGCGCCGGGAATGCTCAACTGGGTTTCCAAAAGCTCGCTGTCATGACCCTCCATGAGGTCGGCCAGAAGACGACCGGCTGCGGCGCCTCTGGTCATGGGCGAAACGTCGTTGGTGAGGACCGCGAACAGTCCAGGCTGGAGCTCGCCAAACACCGCGCCGTCGTTCCAGGTGAAGGCCATGGCGCCACCCCAGCAATGCTCGAACGGCGTTTCCGCGAGCTCCGGCCATCGAGAGCGCAGTGACTTGCGGTGCATCTTGCTGATCTCGGCCACCTCCTGGGCCGTGGTCGGCGTATTCGGGACATGCTGGTAGTGATTGCGGATAAAAAGCCGCCGGTCGTTGGTCAGGCGAATCGTTGCGCCGTATTCGGAGCCGCCAAGCAGGCCAAATGGTTCGCCGGTTCCCAGATAAGCCATCTCGTCATCGCTGAGCGGAGCCGTCAGGCTGGCATAGGTGCCCATCGGCACATAACGGCCCGATGCCGCTCCAAACTGACGCAGGAAAACGCCGGCGGCGAGCACGATGCGATCGGCCGTGACGGTGCCATTTTGCGTTTCGATGGCGTAGCCATTGTCACGCGGTTCGAAACCGACCACCGGACTTTCTTCGAAAAGGGCAACATTGTGCGGCAGGTTGCGGGCCAGGCCGCGCATCATGGCGGCCGGATTGACCAGCGCGTTGCCCGGCGTAAAGAGGCCGCGCCGATAGAAGCCGGTGCCGATGCGGCTTCGCATCTCGTCGCAGGACAGCCAGCTTCGCTCCAGACCAAGCTCGTCCAGCGTATCGGCGATCTCGTCGATGTGTTTTTCGCCATCGGCTCCGGCCGAGCCGTAGAAGCGGCCGAATTCGTGCCAGTCGCAATCGATCTGAAAGTCGCGGACCATGCGCCGGAGATCCGAGAGGCCGCTAGCCCAGAGCCGCATGTTGCGACGCAGAATGTCGATGCGTTTGGGAGGGCCGTGTGAGTGGACGTTCAGCATGAAGCCGGCATTTCTGCCGGAAGCACCGTATCCGGCGCGTTCTGCCTCAATCAGGGCAATGTCAGCGTCCGGGCACAGTTTGCCGAGCTGGTGGGCGACGGCCATGCCGCAAATGCCCGCGCCCACGATGGCCGTCTGGACACGATGCGGGCCGGACAGGATCTTTGGTGGTGGCGGCGCCGGCAGGGTTTCCCACCAGCCATTGCTGTCGGTGTGCCTGGGAATGATCGCAGGACGACGCATGGGATCAATAGCCGCGGTCGAGGTCGACGATCGGCGCGGGAACGCCGCCATCCATGCTTTTGCGGATCTGCATGGCGATGAACTCGGCCGCTGAATGTTCGTTGGTGGGGGCCGCCGCATGGGGCGTTACATGAACGTCGGGATGGTCCCAATAGGGACTTTCGGCGGGCAGGGGCTCCTCCCGGAACACATCAAGAGCAGCGGCCTCGATGCGACCGCTACCGAGTGCCGCCAGCAGGGCGTCGTCGTCGATGCTCGAGCCACGACCGCAATTGATGAGAAAGCCGCCATCCGGCATCCGGTCGAAGGCGGAGGCATTGAGAATGTTTGTCGTGGCATCCGTCAGTGGCAACAGATTGACGAGAATGTCGGCTTCGCGCAGCACCGTGTCGAAGGCCGCTTCGCCGGCCAGGCACCGCACGCCTTCGATGGATTTTTCGCTGCGCGCCCATCCCGTAACGGCAAATCCAAGATCGTTCAATCGCCGGCAGGCATCCTGGCCGGTCTGCCCCAGCCCCAGGATTGTAACGCGCCGTTGAGCATTTTCCGGGTAACGGTGGCGAAGCCATTTGCGTTCGGCCTGATAGCGGGAATAGCGGGCGTAATAGCGGTGGAAATGCAGCACCCAGTGGATGATGTGGCAGGACATGTCGAGCACCAGCAACCGGTCCTGCAGGCGCACGATAGGCACGTCGCGCGGAAAGTCCGGGTCGAGCGTGATGTGGGTGACACCGGCGCCGATCGAGAAGATGTAGCGGAGGTTCTCGAAGGTCTTCAGCAGACCGGCGGGCGGCGCCCAGACCACCGCATAGTCGATCTCCTGCGGATTTCCGATTGCCTCGGCAGAGCGCAGATTCGGTTCGACGCCGGCTGAAACAAGCGCGTCTTGCCAGATGTCCGGCGTTGCCTCGGACCAGTGAAAGAAGATTGCCATGGATTGCCCGCTCAATAGGGGGCCCGCTCGCCGGAGCGGGCCCTGTTAGTCTCCGTGGCCTCGACTATTGCGCGGCGTTGGCTTTGGCGATCAGCGCGTCCCAATCGGCCTGGTTGGCGGCGATCCAGTCCTTGGCAATCTGCTCGATCTGGGCCGGTTCCTTCTCACCATTGTTGACCCGGTCCATCATGGCGCTGAGCTCGGGGACAGAAATACGCAGGCCGTTCATGAAGGCGAGCGCCTTGGGATTGGCCTCGGCGAAGTCCTTGTTGACCAGGATGTAGTTATCATTGGATCCGAAGCCCGGATTGCGGCCGTCGTCCCACTCGGTGTTGGGATTGTCCTGCCCGGGCAATGACGAGAACGGGGCGTTGAGGAAGACCACGTCCTCGCCCTGCACCAGCACGGCGTTGATCCAGTTCGGCGCCCAGGTCGTGTAGAAGATCGGCTGACCGGCCTCATAGCGTTCGATGGTGTCGGCCATTAACGCAAAATACTCGCCCTTGTCGTTGTTGACGTGATCGCGCAGGTCGTAGGCGTCGAGATGGTGTTCGATGACCTTTTCGCATCCCCAGCCCGGGTTGCAGCCGGTCAGGTTGGCCTTGCCGTCGCCATCGGTATCGAAGATGGCGGCAACTGCCGGATCCTTCATTTGCTCAAGCGCATTGATGCCGTGTTTCTCGGCCGTCTTCTTGTCGATGAAATAGGCCTGCATTGCTTTTTCATAGAGTGGCCCGGCACGCACCAGGGCGTCATCGCCGCCGGAGTTGGCATAGAACTCGTCATGCAACGGCTTCCAGTGCACGGCGGTATAGTGCGCGTCGCCCTGGCCGAGGCTGAGGTGGATGGCCGGATAGTTGCCGGTCAGCATCTCGCCGTTTTCGTAGCCGAGTGCGGCCAGGCCCTCTTCGATGACTTCATAAATCAATTGATGGTCGGTGCGTCCGGTGCTGATCGCCGTCACTTCGGCCGCGTTGGCCGCCTGGGCCAGCATGGCTCCCGTCAACGCCGCCAGCGCTGTGTTCAAGGCAATACGTTTCATGGTGTCCTCCCTGTTGGATTTGGGTGTTGATGACCGTTGAAAAACTTCGTTCGCAGCCAGCCGACCGGTCCCTGTTCCCAGAGCCCCCGGTTGTTGCGCTCGCGGCGGGTAAATCCGAATCCTTGCGTGACCCGGTCGAAGACGATGGCCAGGAGCACGATGCCCAGGCCACCGACCGAGGCGCGCGCCAGATCGAGCTGGCTGATGCCGACGAGGACCAGACGGCCCAGACCGGCGACCGAGATCATCGAGGCGATGACGCTCATCGCGAGCGACAGCATGACCGTCTGATTGATTCCGGCCATGATCGTGGGGCGGGCCAAAGGCAGTTCAATCGACCAGAGCCGCCGCCAGGGCGAAGCGCCGAACGCGTCGGCCGCCTCGACCAGGTCGGCGCGCACCTCGCGCAGCCCAAGATTGGTCAAGCGCACCAACGGCGGCGTGGCGAAGAAGGCCGTCACGATGACCCCGGGCACGTTGCCGATGCCGAACAGAAGGATAACGGGGACCAGGTAGGTGAAGGACGGAATGGTCTGCATGAAGTCCAGCACCGGGCGTACGACCGCCCATACCATGTCGACGCGGGAGCAGAGGATGCCCAGTGGCAGACCGACCAGCGTGGCGATGGCGACGGCGGTGATCAGAACGGCCAGGCTCGTCATGGCCGGGTCCCAGGCGCCGATCAGTCCGATGACCAGGAAGGCACAGAAGGTCAGGATCGCGGTGGTGCGGTTGACGATCTGCCAGGCAAAGAGGGTGAAGAACACCAGCAGGATCGTCTGCGGCGTTCCACGCAACCCGTCCTCGACCAGATCGAGCACCCATTTGACCGGCGCCTTGATGGCCTGGAACACGCCACGATAGTTCGATGTCAGCCAGCGCATGCCATCATTGGCCCAGTCCGCAAGCGGCAGGCTGATCATGGTGAAGGGATCGAGCAGGGTGGCGGGGTCCATGGCTCACGCTCCCCGGTTGTCGCGCTGCTTGGCAGCACCAAGCGCCTGCACATAGCGGTCGACGGCGATGGCCGTCAGAACGATGCCGATGCCGCCGACCGTGGCGCTGCCGAAATCGAGCCGGCCGATGCCTTCAAGCACGATGCGGCCCAGCCCCTCGACCGAAATCATCGAGGCGACGACGGCCATGGAGAGCGACAGCAGAACGGTCTGGTTCAGGCCGGCAAGGATGGTGGGGCGCGCCAGCGGCAATTGCGTGCCGAACAGCACCCGCGTCTCGCTGGCGCCAAACGCACGCGCCGCTTCGACAAGATCCGGGCGAACCTCGCGGATGCCGAGATTGGTCAGTCGGATCAGCGGCGTGATGGCGAAGAAGCAGGTGACGATGACGCCCGGCGTGTCGCCGATGCCGAAGAGCATGACGACCGGCACCAGGTAGACAAAGGACGGAATGGTCTGCATCAGGTCTAGGATGGGCCTGACGATCCGAAAAAATCGATCGCTGCGGGCGGCCGCGATGCCGATGGGTATGCCGACGATCAGGCAAATACTGACCGCGGTGATCACGATGGAGAGCGTGATCATCGCCGCCTGCCAGGCGCCCATCAGGCCGATAAGCGACAGGCAGACCAAGCCGGTCGCCGCCAGGCGCCGACCGGCAATCCACCAGCCGAGCAGGACCACGGCGATCAGGCCGATTGTCGGTGGGACGGCCAGCAATCCGGCCTGGACCAGCTCGAGAAAGGACTGCACCGGCATCTTTGCCGCCAGAAGGGTCGCGCGGCTGTGATCGACGATGAAGTCAAGCAGTGCTTCAGCCCAGGTGCCGAAGGGCACCGTCACATAGTCGAACGGATTGAGGAGCGGGTCCATCGCCTATCTCCGCTCCAGGTCGCGACCAACCGCACCGAGGATTTCGGGCCGTCCGATCCGCCCAATCAGACTGTCGCCATCCTTGATGGCGACATGGTCTGCGCCATTGGCGAGCCGGGTGATGAGTTCGGTCAGCGGGGTGTCCGGGCCCAGAATTGGGGCGTTATCCGCGACTGTGCCGTCCACTGCCAAGTCGGACGCGGAGATATATTTCAGCACCGATATGGAGCTGACGAAGCGGGCGACGTAGTCGGTCGCCGGCTGCAGAACAATGGCCTCGGGTGTACCGGTCTGCTCGATGCGGCCATCCTTCATCACCGCGATGCGATGGCCGATGCGCATGGCCTCTTCGAGATCATGGGTGATGAACAGTGTGGTCTTGTGGGACTTCTCAGAGAGGCTGAGGAACTCGTCCTGAAGATCGCGCCGGATCAACGGGTCGAGCGCGCTGAACGGTTCGTCCATCAGCAGGATGTCCGGATCGGCTGCGAGCGCCCGGGCAAGGCCGACACGCTGCTGCATGCCGCCGGAAAGCTCGTCCGGATAGCGCTCGCCCCAGCCACCAAGCCCGACCTTTTCCAGAGCCTGTTCGGCGGCGTCGCGGCCGGCAGCCTTTTCAACACCCTGCACTTCGAGACCGAAGGCGACATTGCTGGCGATCGTCTTGTGTGGCCAAAGGGCCATGTGTTGGAAGACCATGCCGATCTTGCGCGCCCGCAAAGCGCGTAACTCCTTGCCCGACAGCCCCATGACGTCCTGGCCGTCGACATGAACCGATCCGGATGTGGGTTCGATCAGGCGATTGACGTGGCGAAGCAGGGTGGATTTGCCCGAGCCGGAAAGGCCCATGATGCAGAAGATCTCACCCTTTTCGACGGAGAAGCTGGCATCGGCCACGCCGATCACACAGCCGAATTGCTTGAGCGCGGTTTCCTTGTCTACCGTGCCGGCCTTGGCCGCGGCCAAGGCTTCGGCGGATCGATCGCCGAAAATCTTCCACAGATTACGGCATTCGATTGCGCTGCCCTTGCCCGGATTGTCCGCCATCTGACCTTTTCCAGCCCTGTTCCGAACTCAACTGTCGCACAGATGGCGGCCAACTCCATATTGCAAAAAAATGACCCCTTGGGTAACTTGACGTTACGCAGATGATCTGTGGTGAAACCGGTGTCCCAGGTCGAGTCGGCAAGGATCGGAACGCAAACTGGCTCAAGGATTTCGCAAGCTCCCGCCACCCAAGGCCCTGATGGCGTTCGAGGCATCGGCGCGCAATCTCAGTTTTACCGAGGCCGCGAAGGAGCTGAACGTCACGCGCGTCGCGATATCGCGACAGGTCAAGCAGCTGGAACACTATCTGGGTTTCGAGCTGTTCGCCCGCGGCCAAAGCAGCATCAAGCTGACCCGCGCGGGACGTCGGCTTTCACGCACTGTCCACCAGGGGTTCCAGTCGATCATCGACGAGATCGACTCGATCGAAAACACCAAGGAAGACAGCCTGATCACCATTGCCACGACCAGCGGTGTCTCAACCTACTGGCTCATGCCGAATATCGGTCGCTACCGACGGATCAATCCGAAGGCGGATTTTCGACTGCTGGTGTCGCACGAACTGGTCAATCTGGTGCAATACGACGTCGATATTGCCATTCGCTACGGCACGGGCAGCTGGCCCGGCACCACCAGCGTGCTGCTGCAGCGACAGCAGATTCTGCCGCTGTGCAGCCAGGCCTTCTACAACAGGTATGGACCGTTCGAGACGGTTGACGACCTCGCCAATGTGCCGCTGCTCGAGTTTGAATCCGCCTTCGACCCGTCGTCGATCTGGATCAACTATTTCCGCGACAAGGGTTCTGTGCTGGGCAGCCGTATCCGCATGAGTTCCTATGATTCCTATATCAACCTGGTTCAGGCCGTGCTCGACGGGCAAGGGATCGGATTGCTGGGCGCGCCGCTGATGCAGCAGTTCATCGAAAGCGGTGTGCTGATCCCGGCGATCCATACGGAATCATTGCCGCAACACGGCTATTATCTCTGTCAGCCCGACGGCGCCTCGCCGTCCCGCACGGTGGCCGAGTTTCGCGATTGGCTTGAAAATGAACTGAGTTTCCCCTCCAGGCAGGATGCCGAGGAATTGCCTTCGCCTGCGTAATCTGACGTTTCGCCTCCGGGCAAGAATTTGTGAGATTGTCCGGCGACTGCTCACAGCCGATACTCGGTTGGCAGGAGTCGCCAATGACAGAGACCACACATTCGCCACCGGGTGACCGGAAGAAATTGCGCCAGCGCAGTGGTGGGGCGGCGGGTCGCCGCAAGGCCCGGCTTCGGGCACCGATCGTCTACCCCTCGACGATCGTTCGGAACGTTCCGACCTACGAAATTCTTGCCGTCGATGGCCTCGAAGCCATCGACAACCACGCCATGGAGATTCTCGAAACCATCGGCATCGAGTTCCGCGATGATGCATCTGCGGCAATCTGGAAGGACGCCGGTGCCGACGTCGACGGTCACCGCATCCGCATTCCGCGTCAGCTGATCCGCAAACTGATTTCGACGGTTCCGGGCGAGTTCGACTATCACGCCCGCAACCCCGACCGCTCGGTTCGCGTCGGCGGGCGCAACATGATCTTCGGACCGGCCTATGGCACACCCAACCTGATCGATCTGGATGGGGTTCGCCGTCAGGCCACGGCCGAGGACATGGCGACGCTGATGAAGCTGCATCACGTCAATCCGGCGATCCATTATAATGGCGGCTATACGCTGGAGCCGATGGATGTTGCCGTCCCGCACCGCCACCTGCACATGGTCGAAACGAGCTTCCTGACCACCGACAAGCCTGTCATGGGATCGCCCCAGTCCGATTACCAGGCACGCGACAGCATCGCCATGGCAAAACTGGTTTTCGGTGAGGACTATGTCGATCGCAACGTCGTCATGACGGCGATCTTCAACTGCAATTCTCCGCTGGTGTGGGACAAGACCCAGCTGGATGCGGCGCGGATCTATGCGGCGAACAACCAGGCGCTGCTGATGTCACCCTTCGTGCTGTTCGGCGCGTCGACACCAGTCCACACGCTGGCCGCGACCGCGCAGATCATTGCCGAGGTGCTGGCGGGTGTCGCCTTCACCCAGATCGTTCGGCCCGGCTGCCGCGCGGTCATGGGCGTGGCGCCGATGGGCGTTTACATGAAGAGTGGTTCGCCAACCTTCGGCTCTCCGGAAGTGTCCTTGATCATGTACGTGTTCGGGCAGATGGCGCGTTACTACGGTATTCCATGGCGCACCAACGGCGCCAAGTCCGGCTCCAAGCAGGACGACCTCTATGCCGGCTACGATTCGATCCTGAAGGTTTATCCCGCGATCCTCGGCGGTTGCCACCTTTTGACCCATTGCGGTGGGACGATCGAAGGTTCGCTGTGCATCTCGATGGGCAAGCTGGCGGCGGATGCACAGCAGATCCTCAGCTTTCAGACCATGTTGAACGGAGCCACCTTCGACGACATGGATGTTGCCCTGGGGAGCCTCGAGAAAGTCGGTCCGGGCGGTCACTTTTTCGACGAGGATTACACCCGCGAGAACCTGCCATTCCTCGACGATGTTCAGGACAATGAGCGATACGAGTCCTGGGTGGCGACAGGATCACGATCGGTCAGCGAGAGGGGTCGTGAGTGGTGCCGAACCATGCTGGACCGTTATGCGGAGGAACCGCCGCTGCTTGATGAGGCCAGTCGGGAGGCGCTGCGCGACTTCGTCACCCGGCGCGAAAGCGAAATTCCGGAGGGATTGGCTTGAGCACTGTCCTGGTTACCGGATGGCCGCTGGTGCCGGAAGCTGAGCACCTATTGCGGGATCGCGGATTCGAGGTGCGGGTGACAGAGCCGTCTCCAGACCAGGCCACGCTTGTGTCCGATCTGAAAGACACCTCGCCCGATGCCGTGATCGTGCGAACCGGTGTTATCGATCGCGTCTGCCTTGATGCCGCTCCTGGTCTGAAAGCAATTGCCAATCATGGTGCCGGGTACGACGATATCGATGTGGCCGAAGCAACTCGGCGCGGCATACCCGTCTTCGCGGCTCCGGGGCGCAATGCCATTTCGGTGGCTGAGCATGTATTCGCGTTGCTGCTGGCGGCGCGAAAGAGCCTTCCGACCTATGATCGATTGGTGCGGACCGGCGGCTGGCGGCCGGGCAACCCGGAAACAGCGGATCTGCATGGTGCCACCATGGGCATTGTCGGGCTGGGTGCCATCGGCGAGCGCGTTGCGTTGCTGGCTGAGGCATTCGGGATGGCGGTGCTTGCCCATGATCCGGGGCGCGACCGGCCCTGGCCGGAAGGCATCGCGTCCTGTGCGACGCTGGACGAGTTGCTGGGACACAGCGATGTCGTCAGTCTGCATGTTCCGCTGACCCCGACGACGAATCATCTCATCGATTCCAGACGTCTTGGTCTGATGAGACCGGGCTCGATCCTGATCAATGCGGCAAGGGGAGGCGTCGTGGATGAAGGGGCCCTGGTGCAGGCGGTGGAGTCCGGCCATCTCTTTGGTGCCGGCCTGGACACGTTCAGCGAGGAACCTCCGGGCGTAGACGCCGCGGTATGCCGCAATCCGCGCATCGTGCTGTCACCGCATGTTGCCGGCGTGACCCCGCAGAGTGCGCTGCGCATGTCGATGAGTTGCGCGGAAAACGTCAGCAGCTTTTTGCTGGAGGGCACGTGCAGCGCCGATCTCGTCAACCCCGATTGGCAGGGTTAGGTCTAAACCAAACGGCTCTAGCCGGCCAGAACAACCAGCGCACTCAGGACCACGAGGGCGACCATGATGAGACTGAAGATCCGCGCGCTGTTTCCGGTTGTCATCAGACGCTGAAGCATCTGACCCGCCAAGACCCAGACGCTGTTGCAAACCGGCGCCACGGCAATGAAGGTCACTGCCATCAGAAGTGCCCTTGAGGCAGGGTCGGACGCGATGCCCGAATAGGCGGCACTGGCTGCGACGGCCATCGTCCAGGCTTTGGGATTGACCCATTGAAACATCGCGGCCTCGTAAAGATGCATCGGTCTCGAAGCGCTTTTCGGCGCTTCCATGCTTTCCGCTTCCGTCGTCGGTGCAAAGAGCGGGCTTGCCAATTGCCATGCCAGCCAAAGCAGCCAGGCGGCTCCGACCACCCGTAAAACCGACAGGATTTGCGGAAACTGCTCCAGGATTGCCGAGAGCCCCAGCGCCACGGAACCGATCATGATGGCGAAACCCAGGGCGATACCCGCCATGTGGGGGACGGTTTTGCGCCAACCGAAGGCGGCACCGGAGGCCATGACCATGAGGTTGTTCGGCCCTGGAGTGATCGAGGCGACCACAGCGAAGCTCAGAAGGGCCAGGTAGGTGTGTGTTTCAGCGAACATAGGGTCGCTCCCGATTGGCGTTGCGCATGAGATATCGCCTGATCTATGCTGCGCCAATGCCGTGATTTACAGGATTTACCTGCAGAGTTGCAGTTATGAATATCGAGCAGATTGACTGGGAAGACCTCCACCTTTTGTTGGCAGCCAGCCGGGCTGGCTCCTTGAGCGGCCTGGCAAGCGACATGGGTATCGACGCAACCACGGCCAGCCGACGATTGAAGGCGCTGGAGCGGGCGGTCGATGTCTCGTTGTTCGTTCGAACGCGCGGTGGGCTCGCCCTGACAGAGCAGGCTTTGCACCTGGTCCCTTATGCGCAGCAGATGGAGCAGTCGGAGCACAGCTTTCGCCTGACGGCGCAAAAGATGCAGTCCATGCCGGAAGGACGGGTGCGGATCAGCGCGCCGCCGACGCTCGCCCGCACCGTCCTTGCTCCGGGTATCGCCGCTTTGCAGGCGCAGATTCCGGGCCTGTCGATCGATTTGGAAACCGAGTCCGCCAACGTCCGGCTTGAGCGGCTCGAGGCGGACATCGCTGTCCGGCTGGGTGCGCCGGAAGATGCCCATGACGATCTGGTGGCGCGAAAGATCGGGCGCGCAGCCTACGCGGTGTTTTCTCGGATCGAAGAACCAGCCTCTGAACGCTGGATCGCCTATCCTCAACGGTTTGCCCATGTGCCGGAGGCAAAGTGGGTGGAGAGCCGCCTGAACGGGGCCGCACCGGTGCTTCGCAGCAACGACCCGGTCGCGATGGCCCTGGCTGTCGCCGCAGGTGCCGGATCTGCAGTGCTGCCCGAGCTCATGGGCGGGATCGTTCCCGGCATGAAGCAACAGGGATCTCCGATCCTGTATCGGGAGATATGGCTGCTCAGGCACGCCGAAGTGGGGTCGACCTCGATCGTCCGTTCAGCCAGCGAATGGGTGATCGACCGTGTGCGTGCCGCGACCGCATAGCTCCGGCGGCTCAGGCCGCCGGGCGCAGCGGCTGGAAGAACGGAATGATGATCCGATAGGGCGCCAGCAGGCTCAGGGCCACCAGCAGCTTGACCGCCAGGTCACCGACGGCCCAGGACATCCAGCGCGGTGTGTCGAAGCCAAACGCACCGAGGAACGGGGCGGCTTCGATGGCGAAATCGTCATTGGCACCGAGCAGTGCAAAGCTCGCGGCGAAGGCCAGCGAGAAGAACAGCAGCGTATCGAGCACCGATCCGAGCACCGACGAAATCAGCGGCGCGCGCCACCAATGGGAATCTCGCAGGCGGTGGAAGATCGAGACATCGAGCAGTTGCGCGACCAGGAATGCCGTTCCGGAGGCGATGGCGATGCGCGGCGTAGCGGCATAGATGGAGATGCCGACGGCGATTGCGAAACCGGCGATCACCACGATGCGAGCCTTTGCCGGCCCGAAGGTGCGGTTGCACAGATCGGTCACCAGGAAGGCGATCGGATAGGTGAACGCACCCCAGGTGAGCAGATCCTCGAGGATCAACGGTCCCAGATCGTAGCGGACCGGATACTGGACCAGCACATTGGAGGCGACGACGACCGCGGCCATGCCGATGAGAAAGGGAATGAGGTGTTTGGGGTCGAAAGGCGCCCCGTCGGTCTTCTGCTTGTCTTGCATTTTTTTATCCTGGGTGATGCCACCAGCGAAGTCGCCGCTTCGAACACATGCGGCCGACCACAAGAAAACGGGCTGATCAGATCAGCCCGCCATACGTATCACAAAAGCGGCAGCCGGATTAAGCGGCGGCGGCTTCCTCGAGTTTCTTGGCAATCTGCCGTTTGATCAGGCGGGCGCGCTGGGAAAGCTCTTTTTCGCTGGCCTTGATCAGGAATGCGTCAAGGCCGCCGCGATGTTCGACCGTGCGCAGGGCAGCAGCCGAAATGCGCATGCGGTAGCGCTGGCCAAGAGCGTCCGACATCAGCGTCACATGGCACAGATTCGGCAGAAACTTGCGCCGCGTCTTGTTGTTGGCGTGGCTGACATTGTTGCCCGACTGGACGGCTTTGCCGGTCAATTCGCAACTGCGGGACATGGTTTTCACCTTCGTTTTCTTTGGGCCAATTGGATTAGGCGACCGGTTGGGCCCCGGCCGCCATCGTCTGGCCTCTCATAGGAAAGTCGCGGTTCTATAGTCGCCGGCAGCCGGCCCGTCAAGTGTGGACCGACGCAATCGAACGCTATAGAGGGTTCGGTTTGGAAGAGCGTGTAACCGGGAACCGAGATGCGGGCAACACTGATCGGATTCAGCGCAATTGTCATGTGGTCGCTGCTGGCGCTGTTGACCGCTTTATCCGGTCGCGTTCCGCCGTTCCAACTGGCCGCCATGTGCTTTGCCATCGGCACCGGGATCGGCACGGTTCTGCTGATTGCGCAGCCGCATCGCGTGAAAGCGTTGCGACAACCGGCGACGGTCTGGCTGCTCGGTGTCGCCGGCCTGTTCGGCTATCACTTCTTTTACTTCACGGCACTGCGCAATGCCCCAGCTGTGGAAGCTGGCCTGATCGCCTACCTGTGGCCGCTGTTGATCGTTGTCGGATCGGCCCTCTTGCCCGGCGAGAGGCTCGGTTGGCAGCATATTGCCGGTGCGCTCGCCGGGCTGATCGGCACGGTTCTGATCCTATCGCGTGCCGGCCTCGCCTTCGACGAACGGTTCCTGTTCGGCTACGGCGCGGCCCTTCTGTGCGCCTTCACCTGGTCGACCTATTCCCTCCTGTCGCGGCGTTTCGGCAATGTGCCAACCGATGTGGTGACCGGTTTCTGTGCCGCAACGGCGATGCTGTCGCTGGTTTGTCATCTGGCGCTCGAAACCACGGTGTGGCCCGAAAACGCTGGCCAATGGTTTGCCGTCGCCGGTCTGGGACTGTTGCCTGTCGGGGCGGCCTTCTATGTCTGGGACTACGGCGTCAAGCACGGCAATATCCAGATCCTCGGCGCGTCCAGCTATGCGGCGCCCTTGCTTTCGACACTTGTCCTGATCGCAGCCGGTGTCGGCCAGGCTGACTGGCGCATTGCTGTCGCCTGCGTATTGATCACCGGTGGCGCGGCACTGGCCGCCAAGGATCTCATCTTGCGCCGGCCGAAAAACCTGACGGGGACATAATCGCATGCTGCTGTTCGAATATGGCTTTGACTCGCCGCAATTCGGCACGGTGCTGTTTTCAGTCGTCGCGGCTTTTCTGTCGCTGTTTCTTGTCGATCGGCCTCCATCCGCACGCAAGACGGGTGCGCGCGCCGTCGCTATTGCCTTGCTGGCTGTCCTGTCCCTGATTCAGGACGTCTCGCTGCTGCTGACCGCCGGACTTCTGGTCTTCGCGGCTGCGCAGGCCTTTCTCGTTCAAGACGACGATCGTGCGACGAAGATCGGCCTGATCTGCCTGCCCGTCGGACAGCTCATCTATGCGGTCTTCCTGTTCGGCTTCGTCCGCCCCGGGGAGGTGGCGGTTACAGACACGTCAGTGATAGCAGGTGGGTTTGCCCTGATCGTGGCGGCTGGAGTTTTCGCCAGGACAGTGGGATTTGCGGCCCTTCGCAAGCCGGAAGTCTCGGTCTACCTGGCTGTTGCGGTCATCAGTTGCGTGTTCGCGTTGCTTGCCAGGATCGGCGGAGCGGCCATCGGGTGTTTCCTGCTGGCCTGTTTCGCCGGCGCGACGGTAGCGCTCGAACACCGGAGAGCGACTTCCTCAACGCCGGCTTGGTCCTCGGCTCTTCTCTGGGCGATCTTCTACGTTGGCCAGCTTTTCTTCACGCTGGCGCTGACGGGGCTCCTGTAGACCTCAGAAGTTGTCCTTGCGGCGGCGGATTTCGGCGAATACGTCGACGTCGGCGGCATCTTCCATGTCGAGCAGGTGGCGGATGCCGGGATCGCAGGTGCGCAGGTAGGGGTTGGTGACCTTCTCCAGGCCGATCGTTGTCGGCAGGGTCGGTTTGCCCAGTGCCATCAGGTCGTTGATATCGGTGGCGCGCTGCACCAGTTGCTGGTTGCCCGGATCGACTGTCAGGGCGAACCGGGCGTTTGCTTCGGTGTATTCATGGCCGCAATAGATCACCGTTTCGTCGGGGAGGGCGGCCAGTTTGCACAAGGAATCATACATCTGCTGGGGCGTTCCCTCGAAGACGCGGCCACAGCCAAGCGCAAACAGCGTATCGGCCGTGAACGCCGTCTGGAAGCCCGGAATATGGTAGCAGATATGGTCGAGCGTGTGGCCGGGCGTGGCGATCACGTCCACGTCGTATTCAGCGAAGGTAAAGCGGTCACCGTCGCCGACCGCACGGTCGAGACCGGGAATTTTCGAGCCGGCGGGACCGATGATTTCGGCGGAAAACTTGTCTTTCAGAGCCTGATTGGCGGCCACGTGGTCCATATGATGATGCGTCGTGAAAATATGGGTCAGCTGCCAACCCTTTTCCTCCAGAACATCGAGGATGGGATTTTCTTCCGGTGCATCGATGGAGGCGGTTGCTCCCGTTGCTGTGTCATGGACCAGCACGCCGAAATTGTCCGAGCGGCACATAAATTGTTCGATCTGCAATGTGGTCATGCGAGCCTCCAGCGGTTTTCAATCAGCCTACATCAAGATGCAGGCCGGTGAAACGGGCTTGCCGCAAGCGCGGCGGTTGTGCTTCAAACGTGTGTCCGAGAAATCCATGTAGAGCTCATGCACACCGACATCGTCGATCTCCGGCAGTTCTACCACACGCGTCTGGGTGCGCTGGCGCAGCGTTCCATCACAATGGCGCTGGCCTCGGTTTGGACAGCGTTGCCGTCGGAACGCTTGATGGGACTGGGATTTGCCGTTCCTTACCTTGACCGGTTCCGTGCTGACACCGACCGGGCCCTGGCCTTCATGCCGGCGGCACAGGGTGCCGTGAACTGGCCGCCCCATGAGGCCTCGGCAACCGCCCTTGTGTTCGACGAGGAGCTGCCTTTGCCGGACGCCGCGCTGGACCGCATTTTGATGGTGCATGCCCTGGAATATGTCGAAAACCCGCGCGAAACACTGATGGAGGCCTGGCGCGTGCTGGCCCCTGGCGGCAGACTGGTCATTGTCGTACCCAACCGTCGCGGTGTCTGGGCGCGGCTTGAGCACACGCCTTTTGGTTCGGGCAGACCCTATTCGCGCAACCAGCTCACTGGTCTCCTGCGCGATACCAACTTCACGCCAGGGGCTTTTGCCGAAGCGCTCCTTTTCCCGCCGTCGAAGCACAAGTCGATTCAGCGCCTGTCAAGCACGATGGAGCGGCTTGGTCGGCGTTACTGGCCGTTTCTGAGCGGCGTGGTGATCGTCGAGGCGCAAAAGCGCCTCTATCAGGGATTGCCGGTGGCAGAACGGGCCTCGCGACGGGTCTTCGTTCCGGTGCTGGCACCGCAGGGCGCGTCGCGGACGATGCGGGGCCGATCCGGCTGACGTGCCTCATCGAGTTCTAATTGTTTGGCAATGGTTGAGGGATCAGCCGTCCATCGAATCCAGCTTGTTCTGCAGCGCTCGAAGCTGATCCTTCAGTTCCTTCAAGTCCTTGTTCTCGGCACTCTCCGTCTTGTCCTCTTCCTGGGAGGTGCCGGCGCCGGCAAAGGGTGTGAACATCTGCATGGCCTGCTGGAACATTTCCGTGTTGCGGCGGACCTGCTCTTCCATCAGCTGCATCGGTACCTGCATGTTGCGGCCCATGGGCGTTTCGCCGAAAGCCTTGCTGATCTGCTCGCGCATCTGCTCCTGTTGCGAGGTGAATGCGGTCATGGACTGCTCGAGATAGCTTGGCACGAGCATTTGCACCTGGTCGCCGTAGAAGGAGATCAGCTGGCGCAGGAAAGAGATGGGCAGCAGGGTATTGCCGGTCTTCGACTCCTGCTCGAAAATGATCTGGGTCAGAACGGAGTGGGTGATGTCTTCGCCCGACTTGGCGTCGACGACGATGAAGTCTTCGCCGTCCTTGACCATCACCGCCAGGTCGTCGAGCGTCACATAGGTGCTGGTGCCCGTATTATAGAGCCGACGATTGGCGTATTTCTTGATGATCGTTTGACCGTCTTTTTTGGCCATCTCCAAATTACCTCCCTGCCACCGGTCCGCGAGGGTCGCGGGCGATACGCTTGCCGAGTGGACCAACATGCCAGTCCATGTGTCATGATGAACACGCGAACGACCAAAAGTATAGTACAAATTGCCACTAATTGTGCATTGCAGTGGAGGCGCAGGCTCCTGTAAACAGCCGCTGCAGTCGTTTTCGCACGGCTGCTATGCTGCATGTGCGTTTGACTTCCACTGCACCGTGCTTCACTTTCGACAAGGACCCACCCCGACACGAATTCGAGATCAGACGAATGACACAATCCACCATTGTAATTGCCGGCGCGGCCCGCACCGCAGTCGGTTCCTTCAACGGCGCTTTCGCCAACATCCCCGCCCATGAACTCGGCGCTGCCGCCATCACCGAAGCCCTCAATCGGGCCGGCGTTGCCGCGGCCGATGTCGACGAGGTCATCATGGGCCAGATCCTCGCTGCCGGCGAAGGCCAGAACCCGGCCCGCCAGGCCGCCATGGCTGCGGGCATCCCGCAGGAAGCCACCGCCTGGGGCCTGAACCAGCTTTGCGGATCTGGACTGCGCGCGGTTGCTGTTGGCATGCAACAGATCGCCACGGGAGATGCCGATATTGTCGTTGCCGGCGGACAGGAATCCATGTCCATGGCACCGCACTGCGCCAACCTGCGCGCCGGACACAAGATGGGTGATATGAAGCTGATCGACACCATGATCAAGGACGGCCTGACGGACGCTTTCTACGGTTACCACATGGGCAACACAGCCGAAAACGTCGCCGAAAAGTGGCAATTGACCCGCGACGAGCAGGATGCATTTGCCGTTGCCTCTCAGAACAAGGCCGAAGCCGCCCAGAAGGAAGGCCGGTTTGCCGATGAGATCGTTCCCTTCACCGTCAAGACCCGCAAGGGCGAGACGGTTGTCGACCAGGACGAATATATCCGCCACGGAGCGTCGCTGGAGCAGATGGCTAAGCTGCGCCCTGCCTTCAACAAGGAAGGTACCGTTACGGCAGCCAATGCTTCGGGCATCAATGACGGCGCTGCTGCTGTCGTGCTGATGAGCGAAGAAGAGGCTGAAAAGCGCGGCGTGACCCCGATGGCAAAGATCGTCTCCTGGGCAACCGCCGGTGTTGATCCGCAAATCATGGGCACCGGGCCTATCCCGGCGTCGCGCAAAGCTCTGGAGAAGGCCGGCTGGTCGACCGATGATTTGGATCTGGTCGAAGCCAATGAGGCTTTCGCCGCCCAGGCCTGTGCAGTCAACAAGGATCTCGGCTGGAACACCGACATCGTCAACGTCAACGGCGGCGCCATTGCCATCGGCCACCCGATCGGCGCATCCGGCGCACGCATCCTCAACACGCTGCTCTTCGAAATGCAGCGGCGCGACGCCAAGAAGGGTCTGGCGACCCTGTGCATCGGCGGCGGCATGGGTGTCGCCATGTGCATCGAGCGCGCGTAACACAAGATATCAGGAGAGCACTCATGAGCAGAGTAGCATTGGTTACCGGCGGAACGCGCGGCATCGGCGCAGCCATTTCCGTCGGATTGAAAGACGCTGGTTACACCGTTGCGGCGAACTATGCCGGCAACGACGAGAAGGCCAACGCCTTCAAGGAAGAGACCGGCATCAACGTCTATAAGTGGAGCGTCGCAGACTACCAGTCCTGCGTCGACGGAATTGCCCAAGTCGAAGCCGATCTTGGGCCGGTCGAGGTGCTGGTCAACAATGCCGGCATCACCCGTGACACCATGTTCCACAAAATGACACCGGAACAGTGGAATGAGGTCATCGACACCAACCTGACCGGCGTCTTCAACATGACGCATCCGATCTGGCCAGGCCTGCGTGAACGCGGCTTTGGCCGTGTCATCATCATTTCTTCCATCAATGGCCAGAAAGGCCAGATGGGACAGGCAAACTACTCGGCTTCAAAGGCCGGCGATCTGGGTCTGACAAAGACCCTGGCACAGGAAGGTGCTGCAAAGGGCATCACCGTCAATTCCATCTGCCCTGGCTATATCGGCACCGAGATGGTGCGGGCGGTTCCGGAGAAAGTTCTGAACGAACGCATTATCCCGCAGATCCCGGTCGGCCGCCTCGGCGAGCCGGAGGAAATCGCCCGCTGCGTGGTGTTCCTCGCCTCCGACGATGCCGGCTTCATCACCGGATCGACGATCTCAGCCAATGGCGGACAATTCTTCGTCTGATCCCATCGGTTCAGTGGATTTTTGAACGGCGCTCCCCTGGAGCGCCGTTTTTTGTTCGGCGATTCGGCCTTTGCGACCGTTTGCGCTGACATCGGCGATCGTTTTCATGGCCGGATTCAGCGCCCGAGGATGCCAAAGGTTAACGGATGGGCTGTCATGGACCGTCGAAAACCGGGATGTTTGACGCCAGGCTTGTGGTGATGCCGGGGTACTGGTCCAGATATTGTGTGAACAGATCCGGAACATGGATCAGTCAGCGATTCGTCGCCGATTCGTTCCGCTTTTGGTCGAATCGTTAACGGAAGGCCTGATTTTTTGCAGAGCAGTGCTTTACGATTTATTCATTTTTTCATGAGTTAACAAAAGCTTACCGAGCGGCCGCCGAATCTGCTCAACACTTTTTTCATGAAGGTTAATGGAAGCGGGCCCTTTTTGCCTAACCGCAACAATTATTATTGCGGCAGATTCAGCATCTAGTACCGTGTTTCAAAAGAGTCGGAATATATGGCCGTGAACAAACCCTGAATCGGACTGAGTCAGTGATTCGTCGCCGATTCGTTCCATCCCTGTTCCAATTGTTAATGACAATGGGTGACTTTCGCCATATTCGATCCCATCTACTCGTGATAAGAGCCTCGTCCGACCGACAGTTTCCGCGGAACACATTTTCTCTCGATGCTGATTTCTCCTTCCCAGAACATGCCGATGATTTTCAGCGGTCGCGGTGTCACGGCTGTGCTCGGGCCAACCAATACCGGCAAGACGCACTACGCCATCGAGCGAATGGTTGCTCACCGGACCGGTGTCATAGGCCTGCCTCTGCGGCTGCTCGCACGGGAGGTCTACAGCCGCATCGTCGGCAAGGTCGGTGTCGAACATGTGGCCCTGGTGACCGGCGAAGAGAAGATCAACCCGCCGGGAGCGCGCTTTTCCGTTTGCACCGTCGAGGCCATGCCGCGAGAGACGGAGGCCGAGTTCGTTGCCATCGATGAGGTGCAGCTGGCTGCCGACCTGGAGCGCGGCCACGTCTTTACCGATCGTCTGCTCAATCTGCGTGGCCGAGAGGAAACGTTGCTGCTCGGTTCGTCGACCATGCGCGGCATTCTGGAAAGCCTGCTGCCCGGGCTCACGGTGGTGTCGAGACCGCGGTTGTCGCATCTTGCCTATGCCGGATCGAAGAAGATCAGTCGGCTGCCGCGCCGTTCGGCCATCGTGGCGTTTTCCGCCGATGAGGTCTATGCGGTCGCCGAATTGATCCGACGCCAGCGCGGCGGAGCAGCGGTGGTCCTCGGTGCGCTCAGCCCACGCACCCGTAACGCCCAGGTGGAGCTCTATCAGTCGGGCGATGTCGATTACCTGGTGGCGACAGACGCAATCGGCATGGGTCTCAATCTCGACGTCGATCATGTCGCCTTCGCCCAGGACCGCAAGTTTGACGGCTTCCAGTTTCGTCGACTGAACCCGGGCGAGTACGGCCAGATCGCCGGTCGCGCCGGTCGTCACATGCGGGACGGAACCTTCGGCGTAACGGGTCGGGTCGATCCGCTTGGCGAGGATCTGGTCGAACGCATCGAAAGCCACGACTTCCAGGCGGAAAAGGTGCTTCAATGGCGCAGCAAGCAGCTCGATTTCGCTTCCATCGATGCGTTGCGGTCGAGCCTCGATGCGGCGCCCGCCATTGCCGGCCTGACTCGGGCATTGCCGGCGGTCGACCAACAGGCATTGGATCATCTGGCGCGTGGTGGGGATCTGGCCGGGCTGACCGCCACCCCGGAGCAGGTGGAACTGTTGTGGGATGTTTGCGCCCTGCCTGACTACCGTCGCATCACCCCGGCCCAGCACGCCGACATGATTGCCGCGATCTATGCCGACATCGTTCGCCATGGCGCCGTTCGCGAGGACTACGTGGCCGAGCAGGTCGGCCGCGCCGATCGAACGGATGGCGACATCGATACGCTGTCGGCGCGCATTTCACAGATTCGCACCTGGACCTATGCGTCGCACCGGCCAGGATGGCTTGCACATCCGACACACTGGCAGGAAAAGACGCGTGAAATCGAGGATCGGCTGTCCGATGCCTTGCATGAGCGGTTGACGAAACGCTTCGTTGATCGCAGGACATCTGTGCTCATGAAGCGGTTGAGAGAAAAGACCATGCTCGAAGCAGAAATCGGTGTCGACGGGGACGTGTTCGTCGAAGGCCACCATGTCGGACAACTGACCGGGTTTCGCTTTACGCCCGATTCCAGTGCTGAGGGACCCGACGCCAAAGCGGTTTTGGCGGCAGCGCAGAAATCCTTGTCGCTGGAGTTCGAAGCTCGGGCAGCGCGCCTGCACGCCTCCGGCAACAACGACTTCGCCTTGGGCTCGGACGGCACGGTGCGCTGGCTCGGTGATCCGGTGGCGAAGCTGAGCGCCGGCGATTCCGTACTCGCGCCCGGACTGGTGCTGCTCGCCGATGAGCAGCTCTCGACGCAGGCCCGCGAAGTGGTCACGGCGCGCTTGAAGCGCTTCGTAGGCCATCAGATATCAACGGTGCTGAAGCCGCTTGAAGAATTGCGCGACGCTGAGGATGTCGAGGGCCTTGCCAAGGGTTTGGCTTTCCGGTTGGTCGAAAGCCTTGGTGTGCTGTTTCGCCGTGATGTGGCCAACGATGTGCGATCACTGGATCAGGAGGCGCGCGGATCGCTGCGCCGCTACGGCATTCGCTTCGGTGCGTATCACATCTTCATGCCGGCTCTGTTGAAGCCGGCGCCGGCCGAAATGATCACGCTGCTTTGGGCTCTGCGCAATGATGGTTTCGACAAGCCCGGCTATGGTGAAATCACCGGTGCTTTGGCGGCTGGCCGCACGTCGGTTGTCACCGATCACAGCTTTGAGCGCGAATTCTACAAGTTGGCCGGCTTCCGGTTCCTGGGCAAGCGCGCCGTTCGGATCGACATTCTTGAGCGGCTGGCGGATTTGATCCGGCCATTGCTCGCCTGGAAACCCGACAACGGGCAGCGCCCCGATGGCGCCTATGACGGTCAGACCTTCACCACCACGCCGGCCATGCTTTCGATACTGGGAGCGACCCAGGACGATCTTGAGGAAATCCTGAAAGGCCTGGGCTATCGATCCCGCGCCGTTCCAGCCGATGAGGCCGCCAAGCATCTTCAGGCCATTGATGCAAAGCAGGCTGCGTCGGAGGAGAAAACTGCAGACCCGTCGACAGATGATGCCTCTAAGTCGGGTGGCGCCGAGGGCGAGCAGCAGGCAGACAAACACGAAGCAGCAGAAGCCGTCGCGGCTACGCCTGATCCGGTCCAGGCCGAAGCGCTCGCGCAGGCGTCATCGGCATCGGTGACGGAGCCTCCTGTGCAGGTGGATCAGGAGGCCAGCGAAAATCCGGCCGTTGAGACTGCGGCCCCGGTTTCTGAAGCTGTGAGTGTCGAGGATAAGGACACATCCGAGGGCGTTCAGGATCCTGCACCGACCGAACAGGCTGCAAACGCGGCCGAGACGACGGAAGCAGGGCCGAAAGCCGACGGAGACGGTGTAGCGCCATCGGAAAAGTCGGAAGCGGCGGAAGAAGAGGAACCGAAACCGGTGCTGCTATGGCGTCCGGCCGGCCGCTCCGATGGTCCACGTCGCCATCGCCAAGGGCAGGGCCAGGGGGCCGGTCGTGGCCGGCACCAGCGCGACGGCGACAAAAAGCCGGGTGGCAAGCCGCGCGGCAAGGGCAAGCCGCAGCGGTCGGGCAAGGGCAATTCGTCCGGCAAGTCGTTTTCAGCGCGGCCGCCGAAACGCGAAAAGCCCATCGATCCGGATTCGCCTTTCGCCAAGCTGGCGGCGCTCAAGGAACAGCTCAACAAGTAGTCCAGCATGGGCGAAAACCGTCAACGCATCGACAAATGGCTATTCTTCGCCCGCATCGTCAAATCGCGGACGCTGGCAGCAAAACTGGCGCAGTCGGGCCGGGTGCGGGTGAACGGTGACAAGATCGATCTGGCGAGCCGACAGGTGGTGCCGGGTGACGTTCTGACCGTGACGCTTGATCGGCAGGTCAAAGTGCTGCGGATCGTCAGCTCGGGCGAAAGGCGTGGGCCCTATGAAGAGGCCCGCCTACTTTACGAAGACCTGAGCCCGCCGCCAAGCTCCGGGCCGCGGGACAGTCTCAAGCCCATGTCGCCGTTGCGCGAGGCCGGCAGCGGCCGTCCAACCAAGCGAGAACGCAGGCAATTGGACAAGTGGCGGTCGTCGGGAGACTGATGTGGGAGCAAGCCTGCGACAAATTAACTCAGGCCGTTTGGATTTTCCGGCCGGGCGGAGGAAATACCCGAATGCGCGCAAACTTTTAGAACCTGATTTCTCGACGGACGCACGCTGTGAAAGGCACTGTGCGCGGCAATGAAGCGCCTCACTTGCAAACCCCCAACAAAGCCGCTACTTCACCGGCGAATTTGCCATACGACACCCACCGGAGCCCCGCATGACCTACATCGTCGTTGAGAATTGCATCAAGTGCAAATATCTGGACTGTGTGGAAGTCTGTCCGGTGGACTGCTTCTACGAAGGCGAGAATATGCTCGTCATTCATCCGGACGAATGCATCGATTGCGGGGTTTGCGAGCCCGAGTGCCCGGCCGAGGCCATCAAGCCGGATACCGAGCCCGGTCTCGACAAATGGCTGCAGATCAACACCGAATATGCCGAGAAGTGGCCCAATGTGACCGTTAAAAGAGACCCGGAAGAGGGGTCTGAAGAGTATGACGGCATGGAAGGCAAGTTCGAGAAGTTCTTCTCCCCCAATCCGGGCCAGGGCGACTAGTTCCCTTTAAAGCATGGAACGCTCTCCCTATATTAAGGGGAGTAAAGATGATGTTTGCGTGGGCGCGTTTTGGGATTAACCAAGCGCGCAGAAGTTGTTTGCTGCGCCGTGTGCATATGCGGCAAATAATTGATTCCCGCGGTTTTTTGTGCTATTGGTAAAAAACTGACCAGTGGTCGGCCCACTAGGCCTGCCACGATTGCCATGATCACGGAAGATTAATATCCCCGCGAAACCCATCTATTGTGACAGCAGCGTATCCAGTCGGCTGTCGAATTGTGGCCGGATGTTGCTTGTTTTTGTGTGCAATCCACGTAGCGGGTGCAGGCAACAGAGTCCTGTTTGAGTTCTAGAGAGTGTCTTTAGCTCATTCCAAGTACCCAACCCGGCGGTCTCCGGGTTTGTAACAGGGAGTATGACAAACGAATGACAGCCCAGCAGAAAAAGTCTCCTCAGCGTCAGGGTTTCAAGACCAACGAGTTTATCGTCTATCCGGCCCATGGCGTCGGTCAGATCGTTGCGATCGAAGAGCAGGAAGTCGCCGGACATAAGCTCGAACTCTTCGTAATCGATTTCGAGAAGGACAAGATGCGCCTCAAGGTACCGGTCGCAAAGGCTTCGTCGATCGGCATGCGCAAGCTTGCAGCCAATGATTTCGTCGAGCGCGCTCTCAAGGTGGTTCAGGGCCGGGCACGTATCAAGCGGACCATGTGGTCGCGTCGCGCTCAGGAATATGATGCCAAGATCAATTCCGGTGATCTGATTTCGATCGCGGAGGTCGTGCGCGATCTTTACCGTGCCGACAACCAGCCGGAACAGTCCTATTCGGAACGCCAGCTCTATGAGGCGGCGCTTGATCGCATGGCGCGTGAAATCGCGGCCGTCAACAAGCTGTCGGAAACCGAAGCGGTTCGCCTCATCGAAAGCAACCTGAACAAGGGACCGAAGCGCGGCAAGTCGAATGATGACGATGCCGCCGGTGACGGCGACGCCCAGGAAGCGGCCGCCTGACGGCCTTCGTTCACCGGAATGTGAAGTCCGGTCCGAAACGATCACAATCTCATGAGATCTCAAAAAACCCGGCTTCTGGCCGGGTTTTTTCGATTCAGGCATGCTAAGACAATAATTAAGGAACGATTGGTTCCGAATGGTGAACACTGCGTTTCCTTGTAAACGGAGTGATCCATACACAGGATTGTTACGTAAGGAAAACTGAGTTGGCGGTCATAATGTCCGCATAGTGACGAACTGAATATTTAAAGAAACGCTGCGTTATCGGGTTTCAGGGCTCCTGTCGGGAGATCAAAATGAGCGACAATCGAGCAGGACAAAATCTAATTAAAGCCGCAATGTCGGCACCTTACCTTGAGCGTGAGGAAGAACATGAACTGGCGGTAAGCTGGAAGGAAGACCGTGATCAGGAGGCGCTGAACAAGATTGCCATGGCGCATATGCGGCTGGTGATTTCCATGGCGGCCAAATTCAAGAATTTCGGTTTACCTATGAATGACCTGATCCAGGAAGGTCATGTCGGATTGCTGGAAGCAGCGGCGCGTTTCGAACCGGAACGTGACGTCCGCTTCTCCACCTATGCCACCTGGTGGATCCGCGCTTCCATCCAGGACTACATTTTGCGTAACTGGTCGATCGTGCGTGGTGGAACAAGCTCAGCCCAGAAGGCGCTGTTTTTCAACTTGCGCCGGCTGCGTGCCAAGCTGCGTCGCGGCAATGAACATGCCAGCGATAGTGTCATTCACGAGGAAATCGCCCTTGCCGTTGGCGTCAACGTCAAGGATGTCGCAGTGATGGATGCTCGGCTATCGGGGTCGGACACGTCACTGAACGCGCCCGTCGCAGATTCGGAATCACCCGGTTCGGACCGCATCGAGTTCCTCAAGAGCGAGGAGCCGCTTCCGGACGAGCAAGTCAGCATCATTATTGACGAAGAGCGTCGCTCCGAATGGATCAAGTCGGCGTTGGAAAAGCTCAATCCGCGTGAAGAACGGATTATCCGCGAACGGCGGCTGTCTGAAGAGGGCGCAACACTGGAAGCGCTGGGCAGCAGCCTCGGCATTTCCAAGGAGCGTGTGCGGCAGATCGAAAACCGGGCCTTGCAGAAGCTGAAAATGGCGCTGGAAAAAGACGCACCGGCAATTACCGGAATTTGAATAAGGACGAGGTCGCCCTACCGCGGCCTCACCGGTCCGAAACGATCTTGACCTCGGTTCCGACCGCCGGCGTGCTGCCGGCGGGCAGCGCGTTGAGCATCTGGAAGAGCTCCAGTCGTCGGTTGGTTCCGCGCATTTGACTGGCCAGCGACGTCACCGTGTCTCCCGGTTTGACTTTGATTATCTTGATACGCAACGGCTTCAGAGCTGCGACTTCCGAAGCGGACATTTTTCGAAATGACGACCGAACGGCGCGGGCCGTCGGTTCCAGTCGGCTGCTGCCCGTGGGCGCAGCTGTCAAAACCCGATAGATACGGTTGTCGACACGGATGACCGTGACGTCGAAATCCCATTTGTCAGCCGAGGCGCGGGCGGTGGCTGCATCCAGGCCGCCGATCTTCGTGGCGCGGATGGAAGACGGATCGAGGCCGCTGACCCAGCCGCTCTGGATGTAATTGGTGAGCGACATGCGGCGTTTGTCGGAGACGCCGTCGAAGCGGATCGCGACCTCCCCGGGACCGGTGGCGAGCACTGCCTGAGCGGTGTTGTCGATCTGAAATCCCTGCGGAACCGAGAATCGGATCCCCAAAGTCGGATGCAGGAAGGTCAGGCCGCGGACATAGCCTTCCTTCGGACTGTCGCCATAGAGAAGTCCGTTGATGCTTTCAAGATAGGCGTCGCGTTCGCGCTTGCCGGTGCCTTGCGGCCCGAATGCCCGGGCATGGCGAATGGTCAACTCCAGGCGTTTGGGCGCATCCGGGTGGCTCGACAGGAAGTCGAGGCTCGGGTCGTTGTCGGCCTCGCCGGCGCGATATCGGCTATAGGCTTCCATGGAGCGCAGGAAACGAGCGGCAGCATAGGGGTCGAAGCCGGCCCGGCCCAACGTACGCACGCCGATGACATCGGCCTGAAGTTCCTGCTGACGGGAAAATGCCGCCAGCCGCAATTTGCTGCGTGCGAGCGCTTTTTGACCGGCAACGTCATTGGAAAGAACTTCGGCGGCAACGCGGCTGGCGATGACCTCCGCCTCCTCACGGCGTTTGCGCTGCAGGCCGTGATTGGCCGTCACATGGGCCATTTCATGGGCGATGACAGCGGCGACCTCTGAGGAATCATTGGCCAGCGCAAGCAGGCCTCGGGTGATATAGAGATAGCCTCCGGGAAGGGCGAAAGCGTTGACGGCCGGCGAATTGAGGATGGTGATCCGGTAAGTCTGCTTGGGATTTTCCGAAACCAGCGTCAGGGCTCCGACAATGCGCGCCAGTTGCCGTTCAACCTTCGGATCGCTGAATTCACCGCCGTAGCTTGCGACGATGCGCGGATGTTCGCGAGCACCGAGCCGGGCACGCGGGTCGTTCTTTTCCAGCCGCTCAACAGTTTGCGGATTGTCCGACGGGCCGACCGTTGAAGAATAGGTCTGGTCGAGCAAGGTCTGGCAACCGCTCAGCCCGGTTGTCAGCGCCAAAGCCAATGCAAGCGGTTTCCAGCGCGGTATGCTCGCGCCAAATCGGCGTGGCTTGGCCGTGTCAGACGGCCCCGGTTGGGTGACGGCCCTGGCGATCTGTCGTTACCTTGTCAAAGTGAAGGGGGCTGCATCTTACTGTACTGCCATGGATTCTAGCCGATTTCAGGGCCGTCGGGTAGTCCCTTGCGTGACCGTCGGTTGGCCCAGATAGTCTGTCAGTCCTGGAATGTCGGTGCGGTCCAAAAAGGTTTCAGCCGGCCCCGTCTCCACGGTCTCGCCGGCGGCGATAAAGATGATCGATCCGGCGATTTCCACCGCCTCATCCGGCTGATGAGTGACGATCGCGGTGGTCATCCCGGTTTCGGCCTGCAATTCCTTGATCAGATCGAGCATGTCGCGGCGCAGCCGCGGACCAAGGGCGGCGAAGGGTTCATCGAGCAGCAGGACCGGTTTGCGCCTCACAAGGGCGCGGGCGATCGCCACCCGCTGACGTTCGCCGCCGGACAGCGAACCGGGCCGGCGCTGGCCGTAACCATCCAACCCGACCCTGTGCAAAGCTTCGTCGATGACATCCCGATCTTCCTGAGTGCGAACCAGGTCGGGACGAATGCCAAGTCCGATATTGGTCTCGACCGAGAGGTGGGCGAACAGATTGTTTTCCTGAAACACCATCGACACCGGTCGGTCGACCGGGCTCAGTCCGGTGACGGTCCGGTCGCCAATCAGGATGCGGCCGGAAGCCGGAACTTCGAAACCGGCGATCAGATCGAGCAGGGTCGACTTGCCGGCCCCGGATGGACCGATGATGGCGGTGATTGCGCCGCTGGCGATCTGCGTGTGGAACCGCATTGTCTGGCCGCCGCGTTCGAAGACGACATTATCGATGATGACGGATTGACCGATCATGATGTCGAACTCCGTTCGGATTGGCTGGCAAAGACCATCAGGGCAAGGCAGACCAACCCTAGCATCAGAGCGAGCCCTGCGGCGTCGTCGGTGCGATAGCTGCCCATGCGCTGCAACAGCAGATAGGGAAGGGTGATGACGTCCTGGCTGCCGAACAGGGCGATGGCTCCCAGATCACCGAGCGAAAGAGCCATGGCAAAAGCCAGAGCCAGCATAAGCGCGTGCCGCAGGCCTGGCCAGTCGATCAGCACGAGTCGCCGAAAGCCGGTCAACCCGAGAGCTAGGCTAAGGCGCTCGGTTCGCGCCATGTGGGTCAGGTGCGCCGGTTCGAGCACTCGCATGACGAAGGGCAGCGCCATCAGTGCGTTGATCAGCACCACCAGAATCGGGGCCAGCGCGAACACGTTCACCTGGCCACGCAGCATGACAAACCAGCCGGCGCCGAGCACGATGGGCGGAACCAGGAGCACGAGGCTCGATCCGCCGGCGGCGGCGGAGCGAAAGAGCCGCGCCGAGGCATGCCTCGGCGCCAGGGGCAATGCCGCATGCCTCGCACGCACCAGGACAAGAGCTGTGGTGACCGACAGCACAGCTGCGCAAAATGCGATGCCGAGGCTGGTGGCAATCGCGCGCCACACGATCGGTTCACTCAGCAATCGCGGCAGGTCGGCGGCAAGACCGGAGACTGTTATGGAGATCAATGGGGACACGAGAAACAGGGCGGCAACGGCAATCAGGCCAAAATCGGTGATCCGCGCAATGCCACGCCGATCCGGTTGGCGGCGCACCGCCTGGCCCAGCGTTGCGCCTTCTTCGGGCGTCTTGCCGAGCAACGCCAGCAATCCGAGCAGAACAGACGTCAGAACAAGTTGCATGACGGCGAGGGCGACCGCGCGCGGTGGGTCGAAATCGAAGCGCAGCGCCTGGTAGATGGCGACCTCGATCGTTGTCGCCGCCGGACCACCACCAAGAAGCAGCACCAGCGTGAAGCTGGTGACACATAGCATAAACACGAGGCCGGCGATGCCGGCCAGGTGATTGCGCATGAAAGGCCACTCGATCAGCAGGAAGACGCTGCGAGCGCTCAGGCCCAATTGGTCGGCATTGCGCCAGTATTCGGCCGGAACCCGGTCTAACCCGGCCAGCAGCAGGCGCGTTGCCAGCGGCAGGTTGAAGAACACGTGGGCGAGAAGAATGCCTGGCAAGCCGTAGATCGACAGCGGTTCGGCAAGACCCAGCCACAAAAGGCCGCCATTGATCAGGCCCTGACGGCCCCAGATCTCAATCAGGCCAAGGGCGGCGATAATTGGCGGTAGGCCGATTGGCACGGCGAGAAGCCGGATCAACCAGGTTCGGCCAACAAAATGCTGGCGACGGGCGATTGCCCGGGCAAGCGGCACCGCTAACGCGACGGACAGGAACGTGGAGAGTGCGGCTTGCAACAGCGTGAAGCGCGCAACCCGCCAGATATAGGCATCGTAAAGTGGCGACCCTTCCCCGGGCGACCCGGCCGCGGCAATCAACAGTGCCACGACCGCTGCGCCGATCACCAGAGCCATGACGCCGAGAACGAAGCTCCCGGCGGCAATGTTGGCGGCCCGATGACGACGGCTCAGCACGCGTTGGCCTGGTTAGCGGCTCATCACGGCCAGCCACTCGTCCACCCAGGCTCGGCGGTTGTCTTCGACTTCCTGAGGCGAAAACAGCAGGGTCTTCGACGGTTTGACGAGTTTGTCGAAGGCGGCCGGAACCGGTTCGGTCAGCTTGCCGGCTGGAAACATCCAGTTGGTTGTTGGAATGGCATTCTGGAAGCCGGGGCCGGTCATGAAGGCGAGAAACTGCTTTGCCAGGTCCTTTTCTTCCGACGAGGCGATGAGGCCTGCCACCTCGATCTGCATGTAATGGCCTTCGTCAAAGGCGGCCGCCTGATAGCGGTCGGTTTCCTCGGCTACCATGTGGTAGGCCGGTGAGGTTGTATAGGACAACACCATCGGTGCTTCTCCGCCGGTGAACATTCCATAGGCTTCAGACCAGCCGGGTGTGACCGTAAGGACCTTGTCCTTCAGCTTCTTCCAGGCATCCGGTGCTTCGTCGCCATAGACCGATTTGACCCACAACAGCAATCCGAGACCGGGTGTCGATGTGCGCGGATCCTGGATAACGATTTTCTGGCTGGCATCGCCTTCGACCAGCGCCTTCAGGCTGGTTGGCGGGCTTTGCATCGCTTCGGTGTCGTAAACAACGGCGAAATAGCCGTAATCGTAAGGAATGAAGACGTCATCCGACCAATTGCCGGGGACATTGACATTGGCAAGGTCGGTGCCGCTTGCTTCAAAAAGGCCGGTCGCTTTGGCTTCCGCTACCAGATTGGTGTCGAGGCCCAGCACGATGTCAGCCTGGGTCGAGCCGCCCTCCAGCTTCAACCGGTTCAGGAGTGCAACGCCATCGGCGATACCGACCCAGTTCAGCGTGCAGTCGCACTCGGCCTCGAAGGCCTTCTTGATGACAGGGCCCGGGCCCCAATCGGAAACGAAACTGTCATAGGTATAGATTGTGAGAGTGCGTTCGCTGGCTGTCGCCGCCCCGCAGCAGAGAGCGAGCGTTGCAAGCGCCGCCATGAGTGTTCTGGAGAAAGGCATCTGCGCCTCCTTGTTCTGGTTGTTACAGGGAATAAGGCGCTGATGTGGCGTCTAAATCCCTCCGCCGGTACAAACCGGATCAGGTTCTTCGGGTTGGATTGACCTCTCAGCTCATTGCCTGCGCAATGGGCACCCCGTTAGAGCAAGGCCAGTCATAAATGCGCGGCTGCGCGCTGGCAAGTCCTGCAAAAGCTGCTATGTGCTGCGGCCATGAATGCGGACAATCCTTTTCTGATCCTGTTGGGCGGTGACCTGCGACCGACTGAGCGCCTGTTGAAGCAGATCGCCGGGGCCAGGGTTATCGCTGCCGATGGCGGCATGCGCCATGCTGCGGAATTGGAGCTCAATCCGGAGCTTTGGGTCGGCGATTTCGATTCCTCGTCTGCAGAGCTGTTGCAAAATTGGCCGGATATTCAACGCCAGCCTTTTCCTGCCGAAAAGAACCTGACGGATGGCGAACTTGCGCTCGAGGCGGCATTGAATCGCGATGCCGACCGGGTGGTGATGGCAGGGGCGCTGGGCGGCGAACGCAGCGACCATGCGCTGCTTCACCTGACCGCCGCCTGTGCGCTTGCCCGGCGCGGACTGGACATCGTGCTGACATCCGGTGAGGAGGAAGCAACGCCGCTTGCCGAAGACCGACAGACGTTCGACTTGCCTGCCGGCAGCCTGTTTTCGATCCTCAATTTCTCAGATGTTGGCGGCCTTACGATCGAGGGCGCCCGCTATCCGCTTGACCGGTTCGACCTTGCCTTCGGTTCGTCGCGGACACTGTCGAACGTTGCGGAGGGTCCGGTGACGATCACGATGCAATCGGGTACGGCCGTCTTTCTGGCCCGTCCCTACGATTTTTCCGGTCGATAAGCCATGGCCCCGCCCGTTCTCAAACTTGACGATATCGAACTGACCTTTGGAGGCGATCCGCTCCTGAGCGGCGCGGGCTTTCAGGTGGAACCCGGTGACCGACTGTGCCTGGTCGGGCGCAACGGGTCGGGCAAGTCGACACTGCTGAAGATCGCTGCAGGGCTGACGGACGCGCAGTCCGGCACGGTCTTCCGTCACCCGTCGGCAACCGTCCGATACCTCGAACAGGCCCCCGACTTTGCCGGGTATGAAACCGTCCGTGCCTATGCCGAGGATGGGCTCGGGCCGGGCGACGATCCGCACCGGGTGCAGTATCTGCTCGACCGGCTTGGGCTTGATGGCGAGGCGGATCCGCGGGTGCTCTCCGGTGGAGAAACCCGCCGCGCCGCGCTTGCCCGTGTGCTTGCGCCGGAGCCGGACATCCTGCTTCTGGACGAACCGACAAACCATCTGGACCTGCCGGCTATCGAATGGCTGGAAGGCGAATTGATGCGCCGCAAGAGCGCCATCGTGGTGATTTCCCACGACCGGCGGTTTCTTGAAAACACCACCCGCGCAACCCTTTGGCTCGACCGCGGGCAGGTGCGTCGGCTGGATCAGGGCTTTGCCGCCTTCGAGTCCTGGCGCGATACCGTGCTGGAGGAGGAAGCGCGCGAACAACACAAGCTGAAGCGGGCGATCGTGCGGGAGGAACACTGGCTGCGTTACGGCGTCACCGCGCGACGCAAAAGAAACATCCGGCGGCTCGACGAACTGCATGCCATGCGCGCGCGCTATCGTGACCATCGAGGCCCCACCGGCACAATCGAGGCAAGTGCCGCCGAGGCGCGCGATTCCGGCAAGCTGGTGATCGAGGCCAGGTCGATCGCCAAGAGTTATGACAGCCGGCCAATTGTCCGGGATTTTTCAATCCGCATTCAGCGCGGTGACCGGGTCGGCCTTGTCGGTCCGAACGGCGCAGGCAAGACCACATTGCTCAATCTGCTGACCGGCCAGTCGTCTCCGGACGATGGTTCCGTCCGTCTCGGCGCCAATCTGCAAATCGTGACGCTCGATCAGAAAAGACAGGACCTCAACCCCGATGAAACCCTGGGGCATTTCCTCACCGGTGGGCGCGGCGACATGGTGGCCGTCGGCGACGGGCACCGGCACGTTACCGGGTACATGAAGGAGTTCCTGTTTCAGCCTGAACAGGCGCGTACGCCAATCCGGGAGTTGTCCGGCGGTGAAAGGGCGCGGCTGATCCTCGCCCGCAACCTGGCTCAGCCGGCCAACATGATGGTGCTCGATGAACCGACCAACGATCTCGATATGGAGACGCTGGACCTGCTGGAAGAACTGATCGACGATTTCGCCGGAACGGTGATTCTGGTCAGCCACGACCGTGATTTTCTGGATCGCACCGTAACATCGGTGCTGGCACCAGCCCGGCCTGACAACCCGGACGGACAGTGGTTGCGCTACGCCGGCGGCTACAGCGACATGCTCGCTCAACGCAGCGACGAACCGTCCCGAACACGAACCGAAAAGCCCAAAGTCACGGCACAACAGGAGCGGAAAAAGGCTGACGAGCCGACGAAGAAGCTCTCCTACAAACAGAAATACGCGCTCGAAACGCTGCCGGGACGAATCAGCGAAACCGAAGACGAAATCGCCCGCATCGAAGAGCAGATGGCGGTCCCGGATTTCTTCGCAACCGACCCCGAGGGATTCAACGAACTGGCCGAAACGCTGGTTGAACTGCGTGACAGCCTGGAGAAGCTGGAAGAAGAATGGCTGGAATTGGAGATGCTGCGGGAATCCCTGGAAAAGTCGTAGCTTTGGTTTAGATCCGGATGACACGTGGGTCTTCTGACCAAAGCGCATCCACCAGATCCTGACGGTTGCGCAGGACCGCGCGTTGGTTGATGGAGCCCTTGTCCGTCACTTCACCTTTGTTGAAATCGAGTGGGACTGAAAGAAACAGCAGGCGCTTGACGCGGCTCGCCGATCCCGTCGCCTTTTCGGCATGGGCTGAGAGTTTCTCGCTTGCCGCCTTCCTCACGATCTCGCAGTTCAGCAGGGCCTCCCCCTCGAGGTCGGCTCCGACCAGGTCACGCAAAGCGGACCAGTTCGGCACAACCAGTGCCCCGAGTTCGGTATGACCTTCACCGGCGATGACGACGTCGGTCGCCAATCCGCCCAGATCATTGGTCAGCACCGCTCGCAACGGGCCAACCGCAACCCAGGTTCCCGATGCGAGCTTGAAGTTTTCCGCCAGACGTCCGTCGAAGACGAAGCCCTTTTCGGGCTTTCCTTCTTCGGCAAAGCGCAGTGCGTCGCCGAAACTGTAGAAACCCTCTTCGTCGAACGCGTCCTCGGTCAGCTGGCGATTGCGCCAATAACCGGGCGTGTTCGACGGGCTTTTGATCCTTGCCTCCAGCTTGTCGCCCTGGGGTACCAGCTTGAGTGTCACACCATGCGAAGGAATGCCGAGATTGCCGGACGTCTCCTGCCGTTCCGTGCATACGAGCGCGAAGGGCCCGGTTTCGGTCGAACCGAATCCGGTTGTCAGCAGCACGCCGCCCGGAACGCACTCATCAGCGACGCGCGTCAGACGGTCCCAGACCGGCTGGCTCATTCCGGCACCGGCATAAAACATCATCTGCAGGCGCTTGAAGAACGTTTCGCGGAGCTGGTTGTCCGTCTCGAAAGCGTCTAGCAGCATCTGGTAGCCAAGTGGCACATTGAAATACCAGGTTGGAGAAACCTGCCTGAGGGTTTCAATGGTGCGCGCAATTCCGTCGGGCGTCGGGCGTCCGTCGTCGACGTAGTAGGTGCCGCCATTATAGAGCACCATGTTGAAGACCTTGTTGCCGCTGGCGGTGTGATTCCACGGCGCCCAGTCGACGACAACGGGCGGCGTTTCGGCGAGGAAGCGCCAGGCCTGCAACACGATCTGCTGGTTCGAGCACAGCATCCGATGGGTCTGGATGACGGCCTTCGGGCTGCCGGTCGTTCCGGACGTAAAGAGGAATTTGGCGACGGTGTCCGGCGTTACCGCGTCATGCGCGGCCAGCATCGCTTTTGATGGAGATGTCATGGAAAGCTCGTCAAAGGAAAGACAAAGCCTCCCTTTGACGGATCCCGACCGTGAGACCACCGGAATGTCGGGGGAGAAAACGGCGTTGATGCCGGCTGCAAAAGGATCCGCATTATCGGCAAAGATCAGGCCGGGTGAAAGCTGGTCGGCAATGTCCCTGAGCTTGACGTAGTCGCCGCCGCTCAGCGTGTAGGCCGGGGCGAGGGCCGCTGATGGCACACCCACATGTTGGGCCGCAATAGCCATAAGGGCATGGGCAACGGAGTTGCCTGACAGGATCAGCAAAGGCCGGTCGGGCGACAGCCCATGATCCAGCAATGCCGAACCGATGGCTTTCACGATATCGGCTGCCTCGCCATAGGTGACGGTTCGCCAGGTGCGATCAGGTGCCTTCTCGGCAATCCATCCCCGGTTGGGTGCTTCACGCGCCCAACGCAACAACCGTTCCGTGATGCAGCGCGGATAGTCCGCAAGGGGCTCCTCCTGCCAGACATAGATCGTACCGTCCGGTTTTGTCGTGCTTCGAATGCTGGGCGTCCAGAGCGCCACCATGTCGCGTGAATCAGGCATGTGTCCCTCCCGGAGACGAACCAAAGCCACCTTGACGCGATCGCTCAATTTTGTCTACATGGAAACAAAATTTTGCACGAGACAGGAAGTGGCATGGACGGATCAGAGGCACTCGTAACCTATGAGATTCAAGGGTCCGTGGCCGTTATCGGCCTGGATCGACCGGAAAAGCGCAATGCCATTTCAGACCGGGTGGTCGAGGCCATCAATGCGCAGGTGGAGCGTGCCCAATCGGAGGCCAAGGCGGCGGTTATTCATGGCCGTGGCAAGCACTTCTGCGCTGGCCTTGATCTGGCCGAGCATTCTGAAAAGGCACTGTTTGAAGCGGTCCAGGGATCGCGCCGGTGGCATGCCGTATTCGATTGCATCGAACGCGGAACGATCCCGTTTGTTGCAGCAATCTCCGGAGCGGCGGTTGGCGGCGGTTTCGAGCTGGCGGCGTCGGCACATATCCGCGTGGCCGAGGAGACCGCCTTCTTCGCACTTCCTGAGGGCCAACGCGGCATCTTCGTCGGCGGCGGCGGATCGGTCCGGATCGCGCGACTGATCGGCGCTGCCAGAATGGGCGACATGATGCTGACCGGTCGCGTTTTGAAGGCGTCGGAGATGGAGGCCTGGGGAGGCGTGTCCTACGTCGTGCCCGAAGGCCAGGCATTGGACCGTGCCATAGAAGTTGCCGAAAAAATGGCGACCAATGCCGAGTTCACCAATTACGCGATCATCAACGCCCTTCCGCGCATTGCCGATATGTCGTCCGATGGCGGGCTGTTTGCCGAAAGCATGGTCGCCACGCTGGCAACGATGACCGATGACGCAAAGGACCGTTTGCGCGCCTTTCTCGAAAAGCGGGTTGCCAAGGTCCAGGACCCCAATGCCTGACCAGCCACGCGATGCGGCGTTGGACTTTGGAGTCTTTTCCAATTCGCCCGGATTTCTGTTGCGCCTGGCCCAGCTCAGGAGCTTTGCGGAATTCTTCGATGCGTGGGCCGACACCGGCATCAAGCCCGGCGAGATAACCGTATTGATGATGATTGCCCAAAATCCCGGTGTTCGGCAGGGGGTTCTTGCGCGTGCCCTGATGATCAAACGGGCTCACATGACCAAGATGATCCGCGCCCTGGAGGATGCCGGCATGGTGACGCGGACCGTGCCGGAGGATGACAAGCGCTCGGCTGAATTGTGGCTCAACGATGCCGGAAAAGCCAAGGTGGCGGAGCTCGAAACCCGCGTCCTTGCTCACGAGGCACGCGATATGGCGCCCTTGACGCGCGCTGAAGCGAAGACCCTGAACCGTCTGTTGCGCAAATACGTGGCACTGGATGTTGTTGGAAAGGCCGAGCAATGAACGTCGATGATCTCATAGCGATCGATTTCCATACCCATGCGGAGGAGCCGTGCTGCGCCCCGCGCGATGACGGCTATGACGAGTTTCAGGCCGGCATGGCGGCCTACTTCAAAAATCCTGCGGGGGCGAAGGGCATGTTGCCCTCGGTAGAACAGACCGCCGCCTATTTTCGCGAGCGGCGGATTGGCGCCGTGATCTTTCCGGTCGATGCGGAACGTGAGACGGGTTTTCGGCGCTATTCCAATGAAGAGGTCGCCCAGATCGCCGCCGAGAATGACGATATTCTCATCCCCTTCGCCTCGATTGATCCGGCGAAGGGCAAGGCGGGTGCCCGTGAGGCCCGCCGGCTGGTGCGGGAGTTCGGAATAAAGGGTTTCAAGTTTCACCCCACCTTCCAGGGCTTTTTTCCCAACGATCGCTCGGCCTATCCGCTTTACGAGGCAATCGCTGAAGAGGGTGGGATCATGCTCTTCCATACCGGCCAGACAGGAGTCGGCTCCGGCATGCGTGGCGGCATGGGCATGCGATTGAAATATTCCAACCCGGTGCACGTTGACGATGTGGCCGTCGATTTTCCGGACACCACGATCGTTCTGGCCCATCCAAGCTTTCCATGGACGGAAGAAGGCCTGATGGTCGCGCAGCACAAGCCCAACGTCTATATCGACATGTCAGGCTGGTCGCCCAAGTACTTTCCGCCTATTTTCGTTCACTACGCCAACTCGATCCTGAAAAAGAAGATGCTCTTCGGATCGGACTGGCCGGCGATTACGCCCGATCGTTGGCTGAGCGACTTCGACACGCTTGACATCAGAGACAACGTGAAGCCGTTGATTTTGAAGGAGAATGCGCGGCGAATACTCGGTTTGTAGGCGCTTTTCGAGCATTCGGCGGCATCGAATATGTCGGCGGCTGCCTGCCGCTCTCCTGCGTCGGTTTCGCGGCCACTGTTGGGGTCGTTGCGGTACCGGGAGGACGGGATTGTGACGAAATCAGACATGGATTTCGACGCTGTGTCGATGCGCTTCCATTTGTCGGCGATCGGCTCTATGGTCCGCCCGAAAAATTGCGAGAGAAAAGTCATATGCGTTTTGAAGGCACACAGGCCTATATCGCCGAAAAAGACCTGACGGTCGCGGTCAACGCGGCCATCACGCTGGAGCGGCCGCTGTTGGTCAAGGGCGAACCCGGGACCGGAAAGACAGAGCTCGCCAAGCAGGTGGCGTCGTCTTTGGGCCTCGATCTGATCGAATGGCACATCAAGTCGACAACAAAGGCACAACAGGGGCTCTACGAATACGATGCCGTGTCGCGGCTTCGCGATAGCCAGTTGGGCGACGATCGAGTCAACGATGTGCGCAATTATATCAAGCGCGGCAAGTTGTGGGATGCCTTCGCGGCCGATCGCAAGGTGGTGCTTTTGATCGACGAGATCGACAAGGCGGATATCGAGTTCCCAAATGACCTGCTGCAGGAACTCGATAAGATGGAGTTCTTCGTCTACGAAACCGGTGAAACCGTGCGGGCCGAACACCGCCCGGTCGTCATCATCACGTCGAACAATGAAAAGGAACTGCCGGATGCGTTTCTGCGCCGCTGTTTCTTCCACTACATCAAGTTCCCGGATGCCGACACGCTTCACCGCATCGTTGATGTGCATTATCCGGGCATCAAGCAGGACCTGGTTCGCGCTGCACTCACACAGTTTTATGAGGTCCGTGAGGTTCCCGGCCTGAAGAAAAAACCGTCGACTTCCGAGGCCCTCGACTGGATCCGCCTGCTGGTGGCCGATGATGTTGATCCGGCCGATCTGCGGGGCAGTGCGGCGAACGCGTTGCCCAAGCTGCACGGCGCGCTGCTCAAGAACGAGCAGGACGTGCACATGTTTGAAAGGCTGGCATTCATGGCCAGGCGCGACGGCGCCTGAGCCCAACCGCTTTCCTTCAAACACGATCCATCCGACAGTCCCATGCCTATCAAGATTCCCGATCAGCTTCCCGCCCGCAAAACGCTCGAGGAAGAGGGCGTAACGGTCATGACCGAAACGGCGGCCATTCGTCAGGATATCCGGCCGTTGCAGATCGGGCTGCTCAACCTGATGCCCAACAAGATCCGCACCGAAGTGCAGATTGCGCGGCTAATCGGGGCGACGCCGCTGCAGGTCGAGCTGTCGTTGGTGCGGGTCGGTCAGCACAAGGCCAAGAACACGCCGGAAGAACACCTGCTCGCTTTCTATCAGACCTGGGATGAGGTGAAGCACCGCAAGTTTGACGGTTTCATCATCACCGGGGCGCCAATCGAACTGCTGGAGTTCGAGGAGGTGGGCTACTGGCGGGAGATGGAAAAGATCCTCGACTGGACCGTTACCAATGTGCATTCCAGCATGAATGTCTGCTGGGGCGCCATGGCGGCCATCAAGCACTTTCACGGCGTGCCGAAATACACGCTTGCCGAAAAGGCCTTCGGTGTCTACCGGCACCACAATCTGAAGCCGGCGTCACCCTATCTCAACGGCTTTTCCGACGATTTCCAGATCCCGGTGTCGCGATGGACGGAGGTGCGCGAGAGTGACATCGATCCGACCTCGGGGCTCGAAATCCTGATGAAGTCGGACGAGACCGGCGTCTGCCTGGTGCATGAGGCCTATTGCAACAGGCTCTATATCTTCAACCACATCGAATATGATTCCTTCTCGCTGGCCGAGGAATATCACCGCGATGTCAGTCAGGGGACGCCGATCCATATTCCGTTCAATTACTTCCCGGATGACGACCCGGACGTCGAGCCGCAGAACCGCTGGCGCAGTCACGCCCATCTGCTTTTCGGCAACTGGATCAACACGATCTACCAGACGACCGATTTCGATCTCGACCGGATCGGCCTGGACCGATGACAAGGTAGGAGGCCCGCCATGTCGGGACTGATCATCCGGCCTTTGCGGGCCGAAGACGAAGCGCAGTGGCGCCGGCTGTGGACGGACTATCTGGCATTCTATGAATCGACGGTTCCCGAGGAGGTTTACAAAACCACCTTCGAGCGGATGCTGACGGGCGGGGAATATGAACCGTCAGGACTGATTGCCGAACTCGATGGCATACCCGTCGGTCTTGTGCATTTTCTGTTTCATCGTCATTGCTGGAAAACCCAGAATGCCTGCTATCTGCAGGACCTCTATGCCGATCCGCAGGTGCGCGGCACCGGCGTGGGACGGGCGCTGATCGAGGCGGTTTATGCCGCCGCCGATGAGGCCGGCTGCCCCTCGGTTTACTGGCTGACCCAGGACTTCAACGAAACGGCCCGGCAGCTCTACGACCGGATTGCCCAAAAAACCCCGTTCATCGTCTATCGCAGGCGATAGATTGACCTGCCCGCCGCCGGCTGGTCTGATGGCGCGGGTCGCAGACAATCGGAACACACGTTCATGTTCATCCCGTTTTTCCTCGAACTCAAGGCCGCCCGGATACCGGTATCGCTACGCGAATACCTGACGCTGCTCGAGGGGCTGGAAGCCGACCTGGTGCCCTATGACGTGGAAGGGTTCTATTTCCTGGCCCGTTCGGCGCTGATCAAGGACGAGCGCTATATCGATCGGTTCGACCAGATCTTTTCGACGGTCTTCAAGGGTGTTGAGGCTGTATCAGGCGAGGCTGGCATCGATGTCGCGGAGTTGCCCGACGAATGGCTGCGGCGGCTGGCAGAAAAACACCTGACGGACGAGGAGAAAGCGCTGGTCGAGAGCCTCGGCGGCTTCGACAAGCTGATGGAAACGCTGCGCAAGCGGCTGGAAGAGCAGCAGGGTCGCCACCAGGGCGGCAGCAAGTGGATCGGCACCGCGGGTACTTCGCCGTTCGGCGCCTACGGTTACAATCCCGAAGGCATTCGAATCGGCCAGAAAGAAGGGCGTCACGGGCGGGCGGTCAAGGTGTGGGACAAGCGCGAGTTTCGCAATTTCGACGATTCGGTTGAGCTTGGCACGCGCAACATCAAGGTGGCGCTGAAGCGGCTCAGACGCTGGGTGCGCGAAGGCGCCGACGAGGAGCTTGACCTCAATGGCACCATCCGTTCGACCGCCGAACACGGCTATCTCGACGTCAAAACCCGGCCCGAGAGGCACAACGCCATCAAATTGCTGATGTTCTTCGACGTCGGCGGCTCCATGGACGGCCATATCAAGGTGGTCGAAGAGCTGTTTTCGGCAGTGCGGTCAGAGTTCAAACACATGGAATACTATTACTTCCACAATTGCCTTTACGAAGGTGTGTGGAAAGACAATCGCCGCCGCCACAGCGAGACCATGCCGACCTACGAGGTGCTGAGGACCTACGGGTCCGACTACCGGGTGATTTTCGTCGGTGATGCCTCCATGAGCCCCTACGAGATCGTCTATCCCGGCGGTGCGGTCGAACACTGGAACGAGGAGGCCGGGCAGGTCTGGCTAAACCGGCTTCTGGACCAGTTTCCCAAAACCGTGTGGCTTAATCCGACACCGGAAAAACACTGGCGCTACACCCATTCCATCGGCCTGATAAAGGATATCTTCTCCGAACGGATGTATCCGCTGACGCTCGCCGGTCTGGAATCGGCGACACGAGAGCTTTCGCGTTGACGGCTGAATCCATTTTCGGCCGAACTGCCTCCGGGGAGGCCGTGCACTGGGTTGAGCTGAAAGGCGGTGGCCTTCGGGCCTCGATTTCCGATTGGGGAGCGACGCTGCTCGATCTACGCCTTGAGGGTCACGCTCCTCCGCTTGTACTGGGCTTCGAGAAATTCGAAGACTATCCGCTGCACTCACCCTATTTCGGAGCGACGCCCGGGCGGTTTGCCAACAGGATCGCAAATGGCCGTTTCGAACTGGATGGTGTCGTCCATCAGCTCGATCGCAATCAGAAGGGCATTCACCACCTGCATGGTGGTTCGCAGGGTCTCGGCAAGAGAGTGTGGCGCATAGCCGAACTGAGCGGCCACCGGGTGCGCCTGGAGATCGACGATCCCGATGGACATATGGGGTATCCTGGTCACTGCCGGATCGCATGCACCTACGAGCTGAAAACAGGCGGTGTCCTGTCGGTATTGCACGAAGCGGAAACCGACCGGCCGACACCATGCGGCATGGCCCATCATAGCTACTTCAACCTTGATGGCGGGGACGACATTCTCGATCATGAACTCATGATCGATGCAGGCAGCTATCTGCCGGTTGATGAGGAACAGATCCCGACCGGCGAGGTGGCGCCGGTGGCGCAAACGCTGTTCGATTTCCGCACCAGTCGCCCGATCCGATGCGAAGGCGAACCGTTTCCCTACGATCACAATTTCTGTTTGTCCGACGGCCGAGTGGAAAAGCGGGCGGTGGCGCTGTTGCGCAGTCCCCGTTCGGGTGTGAGCATGGAAGTCCGGACCAGCGAACCGGGACTTCAATTCTATTGCGGCTTCAAGATGAATATTCCGGTGCCAGGTTTGGAGGGCCGCCCCTATCGGGCCTATGGCGGCGTTTGCCTGGAGGCACAGAATTGGCCGGATTGCGTCAATCATCCGCATTTCCCGGATGCCGTGCTGCGGCCAGGCGATACGCTTGTTCAAGCGACAGAATACGTTTTTTCAAAGGGTTGACGCGGTCTTCCACCGCTGATTGCACCGATCTCGAGGATTCGGAGCCGATGGCGGGTTGACAGTTTCGATCGTCGAAGCTTTTATAATATATATTATATAAGACTTGGGCTCGGCGGCCGCGGGAGGGTTGTTGCGGTGCTGTTGTCCGGTCGCGCGGGGAGGACCATGGCCGCTATTATTGCTGTTCTCAGCGGGCTCACCTGGATCAACACGTTCCTATTACGCATCGGGCGCAACTTCGCCTGGGTGGCGATGGGGCTGATGGTGCTGATCATCTGCCTTCAGGTTGTGTTTCGCTACGTATTCAACAACGCCCTGCCATGGCCCGACGAGGCCGCACGGTTCCTGATGCTGTGGATGACCGGGCTGATTGCGCCCAGCGCCTATCGCTGGGGCGGCTTCGTTTCGATCGACCTATTGAAAGACGCGTTGCCGCTTTCGCTTGGCCAGATCCTGGGACTGTGTCTCCTGTTCGTCAGCCTCCTGGTGCTGGTTGTCGGACTGCAGTTGGGTATCAAGCATGTCAACTCGGGCTGGTTGTTCAAATCCAGTTCGTTGAAACTGCCGCTCGACCTGATCGGGATGAAGGTCTATCGGCTGCCGTTGGCGATCATGTACATGTCGTTGCCGGTCGGGATCGTGCTGATGATCCTGGTGAATATCGAACTTTCCCTCAAAGCAATCATCGGACTGATCGACCCGGAGGCAGAGCTTCCTGCCGACGATCACGAGGTTATTTCGGCGGAGTAGGACCATGCTTTTTCTTTTTCTGCCCTTGTTCCTCGTTTTCCTGATGATTGGGCTGCCGGTGTTCTTCGGGCTCCTGGCGGCGCCCGGACTGCTGCTCTGGCTCAACGGTCAGGAACGCGACGTGGCGTTGCTTTATCGCAATGTCTACAACGGGATGGATTCCTTCCCGCTGATGGCCATTCCGTTCTTCATGCTGGCCGGCGAATTGATGAACCGCGGCGGCATCACGATGCGCATCGTCGAGTTCAGCCAGGCGCTGATCGGGCACGTGCGCGGCGGCCTGGCGCAGGTCAACATCCTGTCCTCGATGCTGTTTGCCGGTCTGTCGGGATCGGCCGTGGCAGACACGTCCGCGCTCGGTTCCATGCTGATCCCGGCCATGGAGAAAAACGGCTACACCCGCAAATTCGCCGCGGCCATTACTGCCGCGTCGTCGGTGATCGGGCCGATCATCCCGCCGTCTGGCATCATGATCATTTACGCCTATGTCATGGGCGAATCCGTGGCGGCGCTGTTCCTTGCCGGTATCGTGCCGGGTGTTCTGGTCGGCGTCGGGCTGATGGTCATGACGTCGATCATGGCACGATCAAACGATTTCCCGCCGGCGACACGGCGGGCGACAATGGCGGAACGGGGGCAAGCCTCCCTGCGGGCCTTCTTTCCGTTGTTGACGCCGGTCATCATTCTTGGCGGCATCCTGGGTGGCATCTTCACGCCGACGGAAGCATCCGCCGTGGCCGCCGTCTACGCGTTCATCGTCAGCATGTTCATCCTGCGCACGATGCAGTGGCCGGACCTGCCGAAGGTCCTGACCAAGGCCGCCATTACAACCTCGGTGGTGTTGTTGCTGGTCGGCGCGGCGATGGCCTTCAAGACGGTCGTCAGCCTCAGCCATGCGCCCGAAATCCTGGCCGATTTCATTCTCAGCCTGTCAGAGAATCCGTTGATGCTGCTGTTCCTGATCAACGTGCTTCTGTTCATCGTGGGCATGTTCCTCGATGCAGGGCCGGCGATCATCATTCTGGGGCCGATCCTGGCGCCGATCTTCACGTCGCTCGGTGTCCACCCGGTGCATTTTGCCATCATCATGAGCGTCAACCTGACGGTCGGACTGGCAACGCCGCCGATGGGATTGGTGTTGTTCGTGGCGTCCAGCGTCTCCGGTGTGAAGGTCGAGACGATTGCCCGTTCAATCCTGCCGTTCCTCGCCGTCGAAATCCTGGTGATCTTCCTGATCACCTATATCCCGGCGATTTCCATGGCGGTGCCGACATTCTTTGGGTTCATCAAGTAAGGAGCGAATAGGGCATGCGTCCTTGACAAGCGGGGACGCGTCATCAATCTTATGTCTTATATAAGACACAAAATCTGTCCGCATAGAGGGAGGTAATCTATGCTTTTGAAAAGATCTGCAAACGTGCTCGGCGCTCTGGCGCTCGGCTTTTCCGTGACGGCCATGTCGGCTGCCGTTGGCGACCTGTCCGTTGCCGAAGCAGCGGACTACAAATTGCGCGCCACCGCCAATTCCAACGAAAACGACGAGGACTATGACGGTCTGATCGTTTTCAAGGACTATGTTGAGAAAGCTTCCAACGGTGCCATCGAAGTGGAGCTCTTCATCGGCACCCAGCTTTGTTCCGGCGGGGCGGAGTGCCTCCAGGGCGTGGCTGACGGCACGATCGACATCAATATCTCGACGTCGGGCGGTGCAGCCGGCATCTTCCCCTATGTGCAGGTTCTCGACCTGCCTTACCTGATGGCCGACGACCGGATCGCCGAACACGTGCTGTCGGGCGATTTCACTCGCCAGCTGCGCCAGAAGGCGCTCGACGATTCCGGCGGCATGATCCGCCTGATGACCATCGGCAATACCGGCGGCTGGCGTAACTTCGCCAACACCAAAAAGCGCGTACAGAATCCGGGTGACATGGACGGACTGAAGATCCGCACCATCGTTGCCGACCTGCCGCAGGAACTGGTCAAGGCACTCGGTGCGTCTCCGACCCCGATTCCGTGGCCGGAGCTGTTCACCTCGTTCCAGACCGGCGTGGTCGAAGGGTCGAAAAACGGCATCACCGACATCATGGGCATGAAGTTCCCGGATGCCGGCCTGAAATATGTGACGCTTGACGGTCACGCCTACATGGGTGCCCTGTGGTGGATGAACAACGACACGTTCATGTCCATGCCAGAGGAACTGCGGCAGGTCGTCGTCGATGGCTTTGCAGCGCTGCAGCAGGCCACGTTCGCTTCACCGAAGCGCAAGTCGATCCAGGCCTACCAGGATTTCCTGGCTGAAGGTGGTGACCTTTACGTGCCGACACCGGAAGAGAAGGCTGCCTTCAAGGAAGCCGCTGCACCGGTGTATGAGTGGTTCAAGACCAATGTTGATGGCGGCGAAGAAGTGTTCAACGCCCTCAACGAGGCGGTCGCTGCCGCCGAAGCTGACGTCGGCGCTGCGCGCCAGGCCGACCTGAACTAACAAGAAGACGTTTCTCCTCCTTTGCAGCCGGCAGGTTTCGACCTGCCGGCTTTTTTGCGTTCCGACGGGTGTGGCGGACGGCCGAAGTCGCTGTCGACCAGGTAATTGAAATGGAAGAAAGTCATAGCCATCTCGATTGGTGTGTAGGGAGTTAGAACACATCACCTCAACCAGTTCCATTTGCCTCGAAATCGGTTTGCGGCCCGACCATCGCAAGGAAGCGGCGAGAGGCTATTGGCGCGCCTTCTCCCGCAAACTGCGTTATCCGCTTGGCCCGGAAAAGAAAGCCGTGGCGTTCATTGAAAGCGTCCTCGATCCGAGCCATGCCATCAGTGCGATGTCTGAGGAAGGCGAGTTTCTCGGCATTGCCGGTTTCAAGACGCCGAACGGCACGCTTGTGGGCGGTACCTTCGCGGATCTTGTGAAGACCTATGGGTGGGTCAGTGCGGCATTCCGTGTCGCGTTCATCGCGCTGCTGGAGCGGGAGTGCGAGGAGGGCACGCTGCTCATGGATGGCATCTTCGTTGAACCTCATGCAAGAGGGCAGGGGGTTGGCACGGCGCTGCTGCGCGCGATCGAAGCGCACGCCGCATCCCTGCATCTTCAAAGGGTTCGATTGGATGTTGTCGACACAAACCCGCGCGCGCGTGCGTTCTATGAGCGTGAGGGCTTTCTGGAGAAATCAGTCGAGTCTCTTGGGCCGCTGGCGCCGGTTTTCGGCTTCTCATATGCAATCGAAATGACAAAGTCGGTTTGACCCCACCCGGGCCCTAAAGCGAGGCAAACACTTCCTGCCAGGCGGCTGCAAACTTCTCGTGCACCCTGTCGCAAACCCTCAAGAGATCCTTCATTTCAGCGGCCAGTGACAGAAAATCAGGGAACTCTTTCGCGATCAAAGTGGCTTGGGCGAGCGCAGTCTCCGTCTCACCGGCGGCATGATGGATTGCCACGCGATAGGCGTGAAACCAGACGAGGTCAGGCAGGTCGGTCTGACGCATGTCGGCCAGAGCCGCGTCGTGCCGATTTTCAACGAAGTGACAGCCGGCTCGAACAAGGCGCGGCGTGCCCGTTTCCATGGGATTGAGCTCAATCGCCTGATCGAGCAGGTCCAACGCGCGTGAAAACTGCCCGGCCAGATAGTAACAGCACCCGAATGCCGCCAGTGCATCTGCGCGCCCCGGATTGAGCGCGAGCGAGACGTCGGAGGAGGCAAGGAATTCATCGAATTCGCCGCGATGATATTGCACCATGGCCAGGGCCTGGTGTGCGAAGGCGTTGGCCGGGTCGTGTGCGACGGCCTCCCTGGCCTGGCTGTAGGCTTCTTCCAGCACAGGGTGGCCGGGCCGCGCGTTCACACCGAACCGAAACTCGTCTAGCAACAGCACCGCCAGCACCGCCCGACCGTCGCTGGACTTGGGATCATTGACCAAAGCCTCGCTCAACCCTTCCCTCACGGACGCATGGACTTCGGTGTCCCGGGTACGCATGTATTCGTAATACTGCGTGATCCAGCGGTAGGTGCCCCATTTGGTCGCGCGGCTCAGACGCCGGGCATCCTCATGCTCATTGACGCGTAGCAGGTGCCGTTGGTTCGCGATGCGGCCAGCGATGAGATGCGAGATCTTGTCCTGGATGTCGAACAGGTTCTCGAGGGAGCAGACGTCTTCGAGCCGTTCCACAAGGAGCGTGTTGTCCGTGGTCGCATCGATCAGTTTGAACGTGACCCTGACCCGCTCGGAGGATTTCCGCACACTCCCTTCGATGACGAAATCCGCAGCCAGCCGCTGATGGATGTCATGGGAACTCAGTCCAACGCCGGCCAGGGCGGTCGTCGTCACGCGAGAGAAGACGAAGAGATCCCTGAACCGTGAGAGATTGGTGATGATATCCTCGGTCAGGCCGGCGGCGAATAGGGCGTCATCGGGATGGGGCGTCAGGCATTCAAAGGGCAGAACAGCGATGGAAGGACGGTCCCTCACCTGCGCCGGTGCGCGATCGGCTTCCTCGGCGTGAAGCGTTGCGGGCTCTGATGCGGAACTCGCTTCATTGATCTCTTCGACATCCGCGATGAACCGCAGTCCCTTGCCATGGATCGTCTTGATGAAAACCTGGGACCTGCCATCGTCTTCCAGCGCCTGCCTTGCGGAACGGATGCGGCTGGACACCGCGCTCTCCGAGACCGTGCGGCCGTCCCAGACGACGTCCATGAGCTCGGATTTCGTCACCATGCGGTCGCGGTTCTCGATCAGGGTCTGGAGGATGGAGAGCACTTGCGGCTCGACACGCAGCGGTTCGCCTCTTCGGCTGAGCTCGAAGCGACCGGGATCAAGTTGATAGTCTCCGAATCTAAAAACCATCGGGCAGAGCGTCGATTTTCATAAATATCTGGATGGAATCTACAGATTTCCTCCAAGCATTCAATCTCTGCGCGCACTACGTCGGCGTCCTGCGCTGCCCGGCTGGCTGAAGTGGGCCTTCGCAACAGTATTGCGATGTGCCGGCTCGGGCGCCTGAAGAACTGAACTTAACAGTGGATAGGAAAGGCGATGCTCACCAGTGCGGATGATCCCATGATGTTTGAACGACCGGTATCGGTCCCTGCGCTGCGCCAGGGGCTTATCGGCTCCAAACTGCAGATCGACGGCCCCTTTGGTCACAAACCCCTGATTTACGCAGATTATACAGCCACCGGCCGCGCGTTGGACCAGGTGGAAGACTGGCTTCGCGTCCATGCGCTGCCATATTTTGCAAACCCGCATACCGAGGTGTCGGCCTGCGGGCAGCAGATGAACGGTCTGCGTCGGACGGCGCGGGACCTGATTTCGAGGTCCGTGGAGGCGGGAGATACCTCTCACGTCATCTTCTGTGGCTCGGGTGCGACAGCGGCGGCAAACCGTTTGCCGCATCTTCTCGGCCTGACGCAACCTTCAAGAGACTCCAGAGGCCTAACACCGCTCGTCATCGTCGGGCCCTATGAACACCACTCCAACATCCTGCCGTGGCGGGAAGCCGGTGCACAGACGATCGCAATCGACGAGGCCCCCGGTGGCGGTGTCGATCTCGCTGCCCTTGAGCGGGTTTTGCTCGAACACGCGGGCAAGCGCCTTGTCATCGGCTCATTCTCCGCGGCGTCGAATGTCACCGGCATTCTCACGGACGTGGTCGCGGTGACGCGCCTGTTGAAGGCGCACGGAGCCCTGGCCGTGTGGGACTACGCCTGTGGTGCGCCGTATCTCAGGATGTCCATGCAGCCCGCCCCTGAAGCGCCCGTGGATGCTCTCTTTTTCTCGCCGCACAAATTTCCCGGCGGACCCGGCGCATCGGGCGTTCTGGTGCTGCGCAGGAGTGCGGTCCGAATGGCGCGGCCGACCTGGCCCGGCGGGGGCTCTGTCTCCTACGTTTCCGACTGGGCCCACGACTACTTCGACGATCTGGAGCTGAAGGAAGAGGCCGGTTCACCCAATACGCTGGGCGACATCCGCGCGGCGCTGGCTCTCTCCATCCGCGACACGATCGGCACCGGCGAAATCGAACGGCGTGGCCAGAGGTTTCTCGCCAAGGCCTGGGCGCGATGGAGCAACAACGATCGGATCGTTCTGCTGGGTCACCCGACGGCAAAGCGTCTGCCCATCGTTTCGTTTCTGCTCAAGGATGCGCAGGGCCAGATCGTTCACCACCGCCTTGTCACAAAGATGCTGAGCGACCTGTACGGCGTTCAGGCGCGTGAGGGATGTTCCTGCGCGGGCCCCTACGGCCACCGGTTGCTGAATGTCGACCGCGCTTTGTCAGAGCGCATCCGACAACAGATCCGGGAGGGACACATCCTCGCCAAGCCCGGTTGGACGCGTCTGAATTTCTGCCACCTCCTCGATGAGCAGACGGCGGACTACATCGTTGAGGCCATCCACCAGTTGCCAGCGGCATATGACCGCTTCGGACCTGAGTACCAGGCGGATCCCAAAACCGGCAATTTTGTGCACGCGCAAGCGGCACCCCATTCACCCCAAAACACCAATGCCAGTCACTGGCTTGAAGGAATAGAGGTCGCGTCATGAAAAGCGCTCTTTTGAATTTTGCAGTCAATCACCCCAAACGTGTCCTCGCGTATATTGTCGCTTTGCTGGGCGCAATCATTCTCGCTGTGGCACTGCCCTATCTGGTCGCCGGCATCCCGATTTCGAAAGTCACGATCGACACAGACCCGGAGAACATGCTCTCGGCAAACGAGCCCGTGCGCGTGCTCAACTCCGAGCTCACCGAGCGTTTCGAGCTTCATGACGCCATCGTCATCGCGGTGCAAAACGTCCAGTCCGACCATGGCGTGTTCACACCGGCCGCCCTGGCTGACATCGCCTCGCTCACCCGGCACGCGGCGACGCTCGACGGGGTGATTGCGGCTGATATCGTCGCGCCGGGCACCGTGGAGCTGGCGCAACGCAGTGCTGATGGCGGCGTTGCCCTGGCGCCCCTGATGCCCCGCATCCCCGAAACCCAGGCGGAGGCGCTTTCGGTCCGAGACCGCGCCCTGAGCGAGGACATGCTGCGTGACACCTTCGTTTCCGGTGATGGCAAGGCAATGACGCTCTCCATCCCCATCGCGGACAAGACGTTCGGCAATCGGATCCTGCGAAGTCTGCGGAGCCATATGGACACTCACAAAGCGGGCAACAGCTATGGCGTGACCGGACTGCCCGTCGCGCAATCCGTGTTCGGCATCGAGATGTTTGTGCAGATGGCCATTGCCGCGCCGGCCGCCATGGCGCTGATCTTCGGTCTCCTGCTTGCCATCTTTCGCAATTGGCGGATCGCAGTCGTACCCCTGGGCGTTGCCATGGTCTCTTCGCTCGGGGCCATGGGGGCGCTCGTCCTGTCGGGCAACACCGTTCACATCATGAGTTCGATGATCCCGATTTTCGTCATGCCGATCGCCGTGCTGGACGCCATCCATGTCCTGTCGGAATTTGCCGACCGCCATGACCGCGCGAAGGACCGTCGGCAAACCATCCTGGCATGCCTGAACACCCTGTGGCGCCCGATGCTCTTCACGACGATCACCACGATGGCGGGCTTTGCCTCCCTGGCATTGGCTCCCATCCCTCCTGTGCAGGTCTTTGGCCTCTTTGTCGCGCTTGGCGTCTTTCTGGCCTGGCTAGCCACGATCCTGATCGTCCCCGCCGCGCTCACCGTGATCCCGAACGAAGCACTGGAGAAGCTTGCACGCAGCAACCCGGCGGTGCGGGAACACTGGACCGCCAGACTCTCGCTGCGGCGCCCGAGATTGGTCCTGTCGGTCATCGGGGCGTCTGCAATAGCGCTCTTCGTGGGGCTCGGACAGATCCAGATCAACGATACGCCCATGCGCTGGTTTGCCTCGAGCCATCCTGTCCGTGTCGCGGAGAGCGTTTTGATCGACCGCTTTGCCGGGGGGCAACTGGCCTATCTTTCGCTGAGATCTTCCCCGGGTGCGTTCCTCGAACCGGAGATGCTCGACCATGTGAATGAGTTGATCCAGGAAGCGACGCGCTCTGAAAACATCACCAAGGCCGCGGCCCTGCCTGATCTTGTGAGCGCGGTCCACGGCGCATTCACGGGCGACGAAGACGCTGGTTTGCCAGGCACCAGGGAGGGTGTCGCCAGGCTCCTGACCGAGATCGAAAACGCCGGAAACACGGGCGACCTGCGCAAGCTTGTCTCCGCCGATCATGGGGAATTGGTCATCAGATTTCACATGGCCAATGGCGACAACGTGTCGATGAGATCGCTGGAGAAGACCATATCGGCCCACCTGGCTTCAAACCCGCCGCCGCGTGAGGTGTCACCGACTTGGTTCGGCCTGACCTACCTCAATGCGATCTGGCAGGACCAGATGGTCAGCGGCATGCTCGATGCGCTGATCGGCAGCTTCGTGGCGGTCTTCATTCTGCTGATGCTTCTCTTCCGGTCGCTTGGCTGGGCCCTTCTCGCCATGACTCCTCTGACCCTGGCCATCGGCGCGACCTACGGCGCTATCGGCTGGATCGGACGCGATTTTGACATGCCGATCACCGTGCTTTCGACGCTCAGCCTCGGGCTCGCCGTGGATTTTGCCATCCACTTTGTCTCGCGCATTCGCGAAAGCGGGCTTGCGACCATGAAAGAGCGGCTCGCGGAAGTCTATCGGGAGCCCGCTCGCGCGATCGGACGCAATACGATCGTGCTCGGCATTGGGTTTCTTCCGCTGCTCCTGTCACCGCTTATCCCCTACCGGACCGTTGGGGTATTGATCCCCGCGATCATGGTCATATCGGCCATTGCCACGCTGGTCTTGCTGGGCGCGATACTCGCGTGGCGGTATCGAACCTATGCTGAGGCTGATGACGCGTTCCAAGCCGATCTGGCCATCGCAACCGCCGGTTCGCGTTCACCGTAACAGGTGCTCGGCATTTCAACATCCCGCAGGCAATGGCCCCAGCCCGGGCTGTTGCCTGCAGGCCTTCTACACATGCACCGCAAAGTACTGCCTTGGCGAAACCCGATAACGGTGTCGGAAGGCGCGATAGAATTGCGAATAGCTGCCGAAACCTGCATCAAGAGCCGTATGTAGCAGGTCTGCCCGCGGGTTCTCCCGCATGGTCCGTTCGACCCGTTCCAGCTTCAGCTCGGTTCGAAAGTCGACAATGCTGCGGCCGGTCTGCTCGCGAAACAGCCGGCCTAGCCGACCAGGGCTCAACCCACTGTGGCGGGCAATTGCCGCAAGATGGCTTGCCGGGTCATCCTGCATGGCTCGCACGGCACGATCGACCGCCGGATGAACAGCGGTAAAGCGCCCACTGGATGCGATTTGCCAGTGATGCCATGCTCGTGCCAACCACCAACGCAGGCCGACGGCTTGAATGGGCGCATCGGCAGATGTGCCGATCCCGTCGGCTATTGCCTCCAGCTCGCGGGAACCCTGTGCGGAAAGAGATCGCGGTGCCACCGGCCCCTCGCGTTCCGTGACCGCGAGCTGCGGCATGTTCGGCAGGGCCCGGAGCTCGGGTGTCAGAATGCGTTCCGAGATCAGAAACACCCACATGTCGAAATCGTCTGAATCGGACAACAACACGTGGGCCTGTCCGGAAAAGGCCCACAACAGTGATCCTGACTGCAATGTGTGAACCTTGCCATCGATCAGGTAGCGTGCCTCACCGCTCAGCGCGTGCAGGACCACCAGCTCGGCGTGTTGGCGGGGCGAGCTGTCATAACGGCGTCGGTCCGACCGCTTCCAGCACAGGCCGCCGGGTTCGGGGCGGACGAGCGGATGAGCCGTGTCTGTGACCATTTTTGCAAAGAAGTCCCTCTGTTTTGCAAAGATTTGGCGGAGAATTTGCGGTATTTTGCAAAGAATGGCAAATCTGGGAGCTGACCATGACATCATCCGCCGAGCAATTCCGATCCAACGGATATGCGATTTTTCCGGGCGCCCTCGACGCCGAGGAACTGACGATCCTGCGAGACGCCTGCCAGACATTGCTGGACGAGCCCATCGATGATGGCGGCAATGGCCGGCACAAGATCGGGCTTGGAGAGGCCCGACGCTTCCTGGCCCATCGGCACGAGGAATTCCCGAAGGTTGAAGCCTTTCTGCTCGGCGACAAGATCGCTTCGATTACCGACGCTTGCCTGGGCGAGAAGGGGTTTCTTTTCAACGAGCAATTCGTGGTCAAGGGCTCCGGCAAGGGAGCCAGCTTCGCCTGGCACCAGGACGGCGCTTATGTCGGCTATGATCATGCCCCTTATCTGACGGTCTGGATCGCTCTGGACGACACGACGGAAGACAATGGCTGCGTCTATCTGTTGCCGCGCGACCTCGACGCCCAGCCGGGTCTCGATCCACATGAATGGCAGGAGGATTCTCGCGAGCTCAATGGCTACAACGGAACGGATCCCGGCCAGCCGATGACCTGCCCTGCGGGAACCATCGTGGCGTTCTCGAGCCTGACCCTGCACCGTTCCGGACCGAACAGCACCGATCGCGCGCGCCGTGCCTATGTCTGCCAGTACTCGACGGAACCGATCCGCCACCCGGAGACGGGCGAGCTCAAGCGGTTCGCCAAGCCGGTCGGCACCGTCGCCGCGTGAGGAGGAACTTCAGCGGAAGGGGTACATCCAGGGGCGGTAGTCCTCGACCAGAATACGCGCATGCGCAATCTGTTCCGGCGTCATCTTCTTGACCACTTCCTCGATGCTGATTGCAGCGTCGGGGTCGCCGCCAATGGCCGACAGGCGATACCAGAGGTAGGCGCGAACGAGGTCGGGTTCGGGAAGGCCGCGACCGACCTCGTAATACCAGCCGATGCCGGACTGGGCGCCCGGGTGACCCTTCATGGCGGAACGCAGATACCACTCGAAGGCGCGGGTGTCGTCGCGCGGCACGCCCAGGCCCATGGCATACATTACCCCGATCAGTTCCTCTGCGTCTGCATTGCCGGAGCGGGCGGCCGGAAGGAGCGCCGCCATCGCCTCCTCGAAGCGACTTTCTTCCATCAGATCGCGAGCCTGCTCGATTTCGGCACGCAGGGGTGCCGAGAACAGCGAAAGCAGGATTGCAGCGAGGGCAAGACGATAGACTGCGATTCCCATGGACGGATTTCCCGATTTATGATGATCATGCGTGCGGTGCGGCGAACTAGTAGGAGAATACCGTGCGGCTGAGATCGTGCAACGTCCTTTCTGGAGCCCTGCGACAGCTGGCAGCGCTTGTTCTTGCTGCCGGCGTGGCGGGATCCGCTTTGGCCATCGAACCGAAGCCGGTTGAATTGCCGAAGCCGCTTTCCGACGCGGACTTCCTGACGTTCGATGAGCGTCGCGCCGAACTGGGGCAACTGCTTTTCTATGATCCCATTTTGTCGGGCAACCGGAACATCTCGTGCGGAACCTGCCATCATCATGATCTGGCCAGTGCCGATTCGCTGCCATTGGGCGTCGGCGAAGGTGGAGTTGGCATCGGGCAGAAACGCACCACCGGTACCGGACGATCGAGCATCGAACGACGGGTGCCGCGGAATTCACCAGCGCTGTTCAACATCGGGCATCGCGATATCACGGCTCTATTCCATGACGGTCGTCTGAGCGTCAGCGACCTCTACGGCAACGGCTTCAACTCTCCGGCCGAGGAATATCTGCCGAAGGGGCTCAATCATATCGTCGCTGCGCAAGCCGCATTTCCGGTGACTTCGGAGACGGAGATGGCCGGCCGGTCAGAAGAAAACGAGATCGCCGGCGCGGTAAACCGGCGCATCGATCGCGCCTGGAGCCTCTTGGCCGAACGGGTTCGCTCCATTGAAGGATACGGGCCGCTGTTCATTGAGGCGTTTCCGGAGCTTCACCATTCTGCGGATATTGAATACGTCCACATTGCCAATGCCATTGGCGATTTCGTTATTTCCGAGTGGCGGTCTTTCGACAGTCCGTTCGATCGCTATCTGGCGGGTGACCGGGATGCCCTTGATGACGATGCGCGGGCCGGAATGGCGGTCTTTTTCGGCAAGGGTCAATGCGCTGCCTGCCACAGCGGGCCGCTTTTTACGGATCACGGGTTTCACGCGCTGGCGTTGCCGCAATTCGGGCCAGGGCGAACCCGCACTTTCGATCTGATTGCCCGCGATGTCGGCCGCATGGGAGAGACAAACCGACTTGAAGACGCCTACCGGTTTCGCACTCCCTCTCTGCGCAACGCGGCACTGACCGGACCCTACGGGCACAATGGCGCCTATGACAGTCTCGAGGGCATCATCCGGCACCATCTCGACCCGCTGGAGGCGCTGGATCGGTGGCAGCCGTCGGAGGTGACCTTGCCGCACAGTGAAGACCTGGCCGGCTCCGACTTTGCCGTTCTCGACAACAGGCGCGTGATGGAGGAACTACGCCGCACGGTCGATATACAGCCAGTTGATCTCGACGATCGCGAAGTGAAGCAGCTTGTGGCCTTCATCAAGGGGCTGACAGGCGAGCGCAGCGTAGAGGGGCGGCTTGGTCGGCCGGAATCCGTGCCCAGTGGTCTGCCTGTGGATTAGGGCTGAAAGTCTCCAACACGCCTCAAGCTAAGTCCAACGAAGGCTCTTGCGGTGTCGAAGACTGCCTCATTCGACGCCGAGAGACGGTGCGTTCAGGAGCTGGTGTAGCGCTAATCACACAAACCTCACGAAAACTCACAAATCCGTGAACAGAATCCTTGTGCAGCATTTCTGACAGAGTAAAATTCTGAGCGCGGAGCTTTGACAGGAGGTGACCGTGCGACAGCGATTGAATGCAATCATTCCGGGCGCATTGCTTGTTCTTTTGGCACTCATACTTGTGCCGGGTTACGCCGTTTCAGTCTTCGCCGAGGGTGACAAGGATTTGCCGCGACCATTGGCCGAAGACGATTTTCTGCCCTTTGACGAGAAACGGGCACAGCTGGGGCGGTTGCTTTATTACGATCCGATCCTGTCGGGGAACCGCAACATCTCCTGCGGTACCTGTCACCATCACGACCTGGCGAGCGCCGATGCGCTGGCTCTCGGTGTCGGCGAAGGCGGTGTCGGTCTCGGCGCTGAGCGGACCACCGGCAGCGGCAAGACGTTGATCCACGAGCGCGTTCCACGCAATGCTCCGGCTCTGTTCAATGCCGGCCACCGCGAAATAGACATGATGTTCCATGACGGGCGCCTGGCAAAGGGCGACCGCTACGGCAACGGTTTCATTTCGCCCGCCAAGGAGAAACTGCCCAAGGGGCTTAACCATATTGCTGCCGCGCAGGCCTCGTTTCCTGTCACATCAGCCACGGAAATGGCCGGTCAGCCGGGCGACAACGAGATCGCTGGCCCGATGAAAGATCGGATGGACCACGGCTGGGCACTGCTTGCGGAACGCATTCAGTCCATTCCGGGCTATCTGCCGCTTTTCGTTGATGCCTATCCGGATGTTCAGGCAGCAGACGACATTGCCTTTGTTCACATCGCCAACGCGATCGGCGACTTCGTGATCTCCGAATGGCGCTCTCACGATAGCCCGTTCGACCGTTACCTGGCGGGTGATCGCGGTGCCCTCAATGCCGATGCAAAGGCCGGCATGGAGATCTTCTACGGCAAGGGAGAATGCAGCACCTGTCACAGCGGGCAATTGCTGACGGATCAGGATTTTCACGCCATCTGCCTTCCGCATTTCGGCCCCGGCAAGGTCATAGCCTTCGACAAGGTCACCCGAGATCTGGGTCGCATGGCAGAAACCAACAAGGCGGCAGATGCCTATCGGTTCCGCACACCGTCGCTGCGCAATATCGCGCTGACCGGTCCTTACGGACATAACGGTGCCTATGCGAGCCTAGAGGGCATCATTCGCCACCATCTCGACCCGCAGACGGCGTTCGAAAACTGGACGCCCGATCATGTGATGCTGCCCAGCAGCAGCCGTCACGACCATGAGGATTTCGTGTCGCTTCATGATGCGCGTGAGCGACAACTGATGCGCAGCGCCCTCGACATCGAAGCGGTCACGCTGAATGACGCTGAAGTGCAGCAACTGGTTGCCTTCATGCATGCTCTGACAGGAGACAGCAGCGTCAAGGGTCGTCTGGGCCGGCCAGACTCCGTGCCGAGCGGACTGCCGGTGGACTAGAGGTATCCGCGACCCACGGGCGCTGGTCCGACCGCGGCTGCCCATTGCAGTTGCTCGTCGGTTTCGACCGCTCCGGGCCGCACTCGACGCAGGCGTGACAGCGCCTGGCGCGTATCCTCGCCGCGTTCGATCAGAACCCTGAGCACCATCATGCCGCAGCGGCCGCGACCGCCGCGGCAGTGAAACAGCACCCCGCCACCCCGATCCAGGCTGGCATGGACGCGCTCCGACAGGCCCGACCAAAGCTCCTCGCTGTCGCCTTCCGGGCCTCCGAAATCGGCGATCGGCATGTGTGTCCAGGCAATGCCCAAGGCTTCCAGGCGCTGTCCGATGTCGTCGCTGCCAGCAGCGACGAGTTCCTGCGTCGTTGTCATCGACACCACCATTTCGGGTCGCCAGGCCGTCAGGCTTTCGAGGTCGTCCTCCAGGTTTCTGGTCAGGCCTGGAAGGCGGCAGAGGCCGAGTCGGCCCGCTTCGCTCGTGTCCAGGGTGGCGATTTGCAATGGATCGGTCATCTGCTGTCGCTCCGGTTGCCTTCAACGGGTGGAAACAGGATCGCCCTGTCATCGACCCGGTTGCCGGCGATCGCATCGATCCGTTCGAACGAACCGGGTGTTTCATCCAGCCCAAGATGCGCTCGAAGACGGGCGCTTGTCGAGGGCAGAATGGGCGCAAGGCCGTGGCCGATCACGTTAAGCGCATCGGCAAGAGCATAAAGGCACGCATCAAGATCCCGCGCTGCCCCATGGTCTGCGGTGGTCGTTTTGGCGAGCGACCAGGGCTGGGTCTCGCTGACATACCGGTTGGCGGCCGACACGCCGTCCCAAAGGACGCAGAGAGCGTCCTGAAAGCGGAAACCCTGTATTGCCTGTGTCACGGCCTCCAATATTTGCTGACCAGGCACTCCCGCGAGCGCAGACCCGACGCCTGCCGGTGGGCATGGAACAATGCCTCCGCGATAGCGATGGATCATGCCGACGGTCCGGTTCGCCAGATTGCCCAGTTGACCCGCGAGTTCGCTGGTATAGGCGCGCAAAAGACCGGACCTGGTGAAGTCGCCATCTTCAGTGCTGCGGATGTGACGCAGCAGATAGTAGCGAAGCGCGTCCGCGCCCAGTTCCCGTGCCAGCGGCACCGGATCGACGGCATTGCCGTCCGATTTTCCTATCTTGCGGCCATCGACGGTCACATAGCCATGCACGAGGATCCTCGTCGGCAGCTCCAGCCCGGCCGATAGCAGCATGGCTGGCCAATAGAGGGCGTGAAATCGGGTGATGCCCTTGCCGATCACATGTTCGCGGCTTGTTGCGCCGGTCCAGAACCGCGAAAGGCCGTGCGAACCTGTGCCGTATCCGAGCGCGGTGATGTAGTTGCCAAGGGCATCGAACCAGACGTAGATCACCTGACTGTCGTCGCCCGGCACCGGAATGCCCCAGCCATGAGCTCGTTGCGCACTGCGTGAGATGCTGAAGTCTTCAAGGCCGCTATCGATCCAGGCGAGCACTTCGTTTCGGCGAGTGGCTGGCACGATTTCGAGGCGCCCGGATTCAATTGCTGCGCGCAGGGGCTCACGATATTTCGACAGCCGGAAGAAGTAGTTTTCCTCGCCAATCGATTCCGGCGGGGTTCCATGCTCGGGACAAAGTCCGTCATCCAGTTCGGTTGGCTTGTAGAAATGCTCGCAGCCAGTGCAGTAAAGCCCCTCGTAGCGATGGCGGTAGATGTCGCCGCTCCGCTCGCATGCGGCCCACAGGGCTTCCACGCCACGTCGGTGTCTCGTGTCGCAGCTGGTCCGAATGAAATTGTCGACGCTCAAGCCGAGGGCGGGTTTGAGCTGCTCGAATCGTTCGGCATTGCGACGCACCAGATCGGCAACCCGCAGACCAGCCTGCTCTGCCGCCAACACGTTCTTGAGGCTGTTTTCGTCCGTTCCAGCCTGGAAGCGAACGCCGTCACCCTGCAATCGATAGAGGCGGGCCAGGCAGTCTGCCTGGATCATCTCCAGCGCAAAGCCGATATGCGGTGCGGCGTTGACGTAGGGAATGGCGGTCGTCAGGTAGCGCCAGCGAAGCTGGTTCCCTTGGATACTGGTCGGTTGCGGTTCGGCACTCATGTCGTTCTCCGTTTCGTTGGGTGACGAGACGGCCGACAAAAAAACCGCCTCGGGAAGGCGGTCGTTTGCGTGTCGATATCTAGTTCTTAGATCACATGAAGACGCTGGCCCCTTCCGGTGGTGGAAGCGGCATCATCATGGAAATGGTCCGTGGGTTGCGGTCAGCGATCATGCCGACAAATTACAGCAATCGCGCCGTTCGGACAACCGGCGGCGCTTGAGGCTCCGTCGCGGAGATTTTACTGTTCGGCTACTTTGGTGCCGATCGTTGCCGGTGCTAGTCTTCAATAAGGAGGAACTGCCTATGCGCCGGTTGATAGTGATGATGTTTGCCCTGACCGTGGGTTCCACGGCGTTGGCCGATGAGGACTTGCGCCCCTTCGCCACCTTCGACAAGGCGGGGCCTTCGGAGCTCAACGATCCACATGATCTGGCGATCGGGCCCGATGGGCGGCTCTACGTGGCTGACAAGTTCGGGTCGCGCATCGCGGTGCTCGATGCCGAAACTCTCGAATTGGTCGAGGTGATGGCCGAGGGTCGGTTGCCTGGTATCCATGATATTTCGTTCGGGCGTGACGGCCGTGCCGCTGTGGCGGTGACAGGCCTCGGGGCGGTCTTCATCTTCGACCGACTGGAGGGTTCCAATCCCAATCCCGTGGCGGCACTCGCAGCACCACGCACCGAAGGCGCTCTTTTCCACTCAAATGGCACGGTCTACGCCATGGCAAGCGGCGCCGGCACGCTGGTGGCTTACCGGAACGGAGAGGCGGTTGCGATGGCTTCCGGCCATTTCGGCGCCCATGATGTCGCCGAGGACCGCGACGGAAACATATGGGTGGCCGACAATTTCAACCGGCAACTGGTCAAATATTCTCCTGATTTGACGCTTCTGCAGACGCTTGATCATCCGAAGTTCGGGTTCATCGGACCACGCTACCTCGACACGGATGCGTTCGGCCGGCTCGTCGTCGCCGACCAGGATGCCCATCGGGTGCTGATGATCGATCCAGACGGGCCGGACGGCGGTAGCCTGATCGGCGTGATCGGCAGCGGCATTCCCGGCAAGGGACCGAACCTGTTCGACGATCCGGAGGGCGTCGCCATCGACGGCAGCAATTACTATTTTGCCGACTCCGACAACAATCGCATCGTCCGCTATACCATCGTGGTCAACTGACCCTCCCGACGGTCATTGGCGTGTCGCCTCTGCCGGCGAGCACAAAGGCCGCCCCACCGGCAGTCAAATTGAGGCCGGCGAGAAGGGCAATGGCCCACACCACGTGATGCATGTGGGCCGCCGCGGCCATGATGGTGGTCACCACGATGCCCGTGGCGCGAATAAGCGTCTTTGAAACGGCAAGCCCCCGCACCCGATAGGCTTTGGGTGCAATGTCCAGATAGTAGAGCGAACGTGCGTTGGTCACGCCCTCTGCCGCAACGGTCACCAGGAACAGTGTGATGGCGTGTACGTGGACCGTGTTGAAGATTTGAAACACGTGGTGCACGACCAGCAGCAGCCCACAGGAGGCTGCCAGCAGTCCGCCCATCAGCATGACGAACCGGTTGGAGATCTTGCTCGCCGCCGCCCAAAGCGGACCCGAAACCACGAATCCGACAGCTGTGGAGATCACCATTGCGGTCAGGCCGCGATGGGTGTCGCTGTGGGTTAGCGCAGCCAGGATGGCAAAGAACGGAACGGACAGTCGGATCGTCATGAGCGTGAAACGAACGGCCATGAACTGGCGGAACCAGGGCATTGCCAACATGCGCAGCGTGTTGTCACGAAATTTGGTGAGAGATTCGGATACGCTGCCCGTGGCGCGGGCGGCATGGGCCTCCCGTTCCGCCTTCGAACCGGTCTGGATTATCTCCCGTACCAGCAATATCGTCAGCGCCGACAGACAGAAGAAAAGCACGGCTATGCCGATGATGGTCGAATGGGCGGTGAGACGCGGATACCTGTCCATGCCGATATGCACGAGCGACGTCATGCCGATCGCCATCGCGCCCCCCAGCGCCAGCGAAATGTAAGTCATGCGGGTGCGATCTTCCGACTCCAGCATGTCACCAACGAAGTCCGATTTCAGCATGATCTGATATTGCTCGGCGACGCCGATACAGGCGACGATAAGTATCAGAGCAGCTGCGATAACCGTCACCGACCCGATCAGAAAAGTGAGGATCGCAAACAGAAAACAGGCTGCTATGAACAGGTTGGTTTTGGCGATGTCGGCCTTTTGCGAGGTGCGGGATGCCACCCTATCTGCGCCAAACAGGGCTGATAGAAGATTGGCGGAGTTTCTGACCGTCACCAGCATTCCGGCGATGAACACAGGCACATCCTGTGAAACGGCCAGGTAGACCAGCACCACCGAGGGGTTGGCCATTGTCCAGGCGGCCATGTTGAGCCCGTGCTGACCAGCCAAAACCCTCAGGTTTTGATGCTTGCTGCGCTTGGAATCGGGGTCTGCAGTCAGCGGTGTCTCCTCCTGTCCGTTGCCGATTGTCGCGCATCGGGCCATAGAAGGAAACTGCCCGTGACGTGGTCGGCATCCGCCTCTCGCTTCCGTCCCTGAACGATGCGGTCAAAATCCTTACAGATCGCTGAATTCAAGTCTTGTATCTTATATAAGACTTGCTAGATTGACCCTGCCCGAAAGCCGGAGGCCCGGGCAATCGTTCCCCGGGGAGCTGTTTGGCGCTTATGACGACTGTCATCGCAGCCGGTGTGGCTGTCATCGATTTCGTGTTTCTGCTGGACGAAAGACCGCAACGGGCCCAAAAATACAGGGCCCGCGACGCGATGATCGTGGGCGGTGGCTGTGCCGCAACTTCGGCGGTCGCGGTTTCGCGCCTTGGTGGAACGGCTGTACTGGCTGCGCGGCTAGGCGACGATCAGATCGCCGACATGATCCTGTCGGGGCTGCGCGACGACGGTGTCGACTGTTCGCTGGTGCGGCGGTTCGAGGGCAAACGGTCTTCGTTCTCATCCGTGACCGTCGATGCCGAAGGCGAGCGCACGATCGTCAACTACCGCGATACCAGCATGGAATTCGGCGGCGACTGGCTGGCCCGGTCCGAGCTGCCGCACTTCGACGCGGCACTGGCCGATACGCGCTGGCCCGAGGGCGCGCGGGTGATGATGGATGCGGCGCGCCAGCGGGGCGTGCCCGGGATCATCGATGCAGAAGCACCCGTTCGCGAAGCAAACGATGCCCTGCATCGCGCATCGCACCTGGCGTTCTCCGTCCAGGGATTGCAGGACTTTTGCGGCGGAAACGATCTCGACAAGGGGCTGCGGGAAGCAGCGCGGGAAACCGGTGCCTGGGTCTGCGTCACCGAAGGCGAAAGCGGGGTTCGCTGGCTGGACGGTGAAACCATCCGGCAAGTGCCGGGTTTTCCAGTCGAAGTGGTGGATACGCTGGGCGCCGGTGATGTCTGGCATGGCGCTTTTGCGCTGATGCTGGGACGCGGCGCGACCGAACCGGCGGCCATCCGCTACGCCAACGCCGCCGCAGCCATCAAATGCACGAAATTCGGCGGACGGGAGGGCATTCCCGATTCCGCAACAGTTGACACTTTTCTTGGAGAACACTCGTGAACCATCTTTCAGCCGGCAAACTATGGGGCATGCGGCGCATGGCCGACGACGCCGGCCGTTTCAAAATGACGGCCGTCGACCAGCGCCCTCCGATCAAAGGACCGATTGCAGCCCATTACGGCACGGAGGCCGCACCTTATGACGATGTCGCGCGCTTCAAGGCCCTTCTGACGGAGACGCTGCAGGGCGAATCGTCGGCCATGTTGCTTGACCCGCATTTTGCCGTTCCGCGCGGCCTGCGTTTTCTGTCGCCGCAAAAAGGCCTGATCGTCACGCTTGAAGATTCGCTGTTTGAAGATACCGGGGAGGGCCGCCTGTCATCGGAGATCGATGACTGGTCCGTTGGCAAGATCAAACGAATGGGCGGCGATGCGGTCAAAGTCCTGGCCTGGTACCGGCCGGATGCCTCGGATTCGGTCAACAGTCACCAGAAGGATATGGTCAAGCGGATCGGCGAGGCCTGCGCCCGCTATGACATCCCGTTTCTGTTCGAACTGCTCGTCTATCCGCTGGCCAGCGATGCGCACCAGACCAGCGACTATATCGAGTTGCAGGGCAAGAAGACGGACGATGTGCTGGCTTCGGTCGAAACCTTTGCCGCTCCCGACTACGGTGTCGATGTCTTCAAGCTGGAGAGCCCGCTCAATGCCGACGATGTGCCCGGCGTGGGTAACGACGGCTGGGATCAGGCGCAGCGCGCTTTCGACGAGATGGGTCAATTGGCCGGTCGACCCTGGGTGATGCTGTCAGCCGGCGCCGGCAAGGCGGCTTTCCGCAATATTCTGACCCATGCCTATCGGGCCGGCGCTTCCGGATACCTGGCGGGACGGGCCATCTGGCTCGATGCTTTCAAGGCTTTTCCGGATTGGGAGGCAATCCGCAATGGGCTGGAGACAGACTCCGTTGCCTACATGAACGATCTGAATGCGTTGACCGATGCCGATGCGATGCCTTGGCACAAGCATGCCCTGTTCGAAGGTGACGGCGAAGCCTTTTTCCCGGCAGACGAGACCTTTCGCCACGTCTATCCGGAATTCAATTCGTAGGTCTTGGCATGCAGCAGGCACACTGGCGATTGGAAATGAAGCCGGTCCGATCAGTTGAGCAGCAGGCGGGCGACGACGTCGATTCCACCATCTCGAGAGGGGGCTACGATGACGGCTTCACCTGCTCGCGGCAGGTTGCCGGTCAGGACTTCGACCACCTCCGGGTGGGTCATCAGAACCTGATTGCCGGGCCCGCGAAACGCTTTGATGATGTCGATGATGTCCGCCTTGTGGGCCGAAGCGTCGCCATCGACAATGTCGAGCGCTTCGATCGGTTCTGCTTCCACATCGCGAAAGGCGTTCTCGGCCGTTTCCAGCGTCCGGCACCAGCGGCTGGAGTAAACGCGGGGGATGGATACGGCGCGGGCTGCGAAACGCACGCCCTGGCGCCGCGCCTGCTGGCGACCGCGGTCCGAGAGGTTTCTTTGGGTCGTGCAGTCTTCGATGTCGAAGAAGGGCGGATCGCCAACACCCGGCGCATGAGCATGGGTCATCAGCACCGTATAACCGCCGGTCGCGAGGCGCGCCCAGGCGGCCTCTGTCGCCCGCGCGGCAGTCAATGCCGCCGCACTCAACACAACGCAAACGACGAAAACCGACAATCGAAGTTTCATACAACGGCTCCCGATTCCGATTTAGTGCATGTTCGCGGCGAATGGAACAAGGGGGCGAAGGTGATTTTTGTGACCAGGGATAGCAGGTCGCCGGCCGCCAGGGGGGCAATACAATGACACAGGTGAATTCGATCGCCGTCCTGCCTCTGGGACGTCCAACATTCGATGTTGAGTTTGCAGAGCAGCAGTTGGCTTCCATGTTGGCGGCACTGCGAGCGACGGGTCGAAAACTGATCGGGCCGGAATGCCTGCTGATGGACGGCGTTGCTGCAGAGTCGGCCATCGAAACAGTGGCGGAGTCGGAACCTGATTTGGTTCTGATCCTGCAGGTGACCTTTACCGACGCCGCCGTGACCTCCCGCATTGCCGAGCGGTTCGATAACCGGCTTGCCATCTGGGCAGTACCGGAGCCGCGTCTCGGTGGACGCCTGCGTCTCAATGCCTTTTGCGGGCTCAACCTTGCGTCCCATGCTCTCGGCCTGCGCAACCGGTCGTTCGGATGGCTCTACGCTGATCCGAACGCCGCTGACATCGGCGAACGCCTCTCCGGGGTGATTGCGGGCGACGGTGAAGTGAAGCCCGATTACGGCAAGCCGGTTGCGGTGGACAAGACAAAGGGCGAGCAGGTGCTTGCCAGCGTTTCCGGGCGTCGGATCGGTCGTCTTGGCGACCATCCGGATGGTTTCGATACCTGCCGCTACGATGCCGACGCACTGAAGTCGCTGGCCGACATCAGCGTCGAGGAATTGCCGCTTCAGAAGCTCTTTTCAACAGCTGCCGATGTGCCGGTCGAGACGGTCGCGACGCTACGTACCGGCGTCGCGCAGGATCTGAATGGCCTTGATGCCGTCGATCAAGAGGAGCTGGCGAAGTCGCTTGCGCTGAAGCCGGCGATCGAAGCGATCCGCGACGCCGGCGGCTTCGACGCCTTCGCCATACGCTGCTGGCCCGAAACGTTCACCGAATACGGAGGCGCCGTCTGCGGACCGGTGGCGATGATGGGTGAGAATCGGGTGCCCTGTGCCTGCGAGGCGGATGTCTACGGCGCGGCCACTCAATTGTTTTTGCAGGCGGTCGCGGATGCGCCGGTATTTCTTGCCGATCTGGTCGATATCGACACCGAGGACGACACCGCCGTTGTCTGGCATTGCGGCCAGGCACCGCTGTCGATGGCCGATCCGGAGGCACACCCGGATGCCACCATTCATACCAATCGCCGCATGCCTCTGCTTTACGAATTCGCGCTGAAACCCGGCCGGGTAACGTTGATGCGTCTGAGCCAGGCCTTTGGCAAGCACAAGCTGGTGATCGCGTCCGGCGAAATGCTGAAGCGGCCGATGGCCTTCACCGGCACATCGGGCGTCATGCGCTTTGACAGGCCGGCGTCGCAGGTCCTTCCGGCTGTCTTTGACAGCGGGTTGGAACACCATATGGCAATCGCCTATGGCGATCACGGCGACGCGCTGCTGTCACTCGCCGCCCAACTCGATCTTCCCGTACTCCGTCTTTGAAGGTCAACGAACGATGAAACCCGTGCGTTATGGAATTATCGGCTCTGGAATGATGGGCCAGGAGCACATCCGCAATATCAGTCTGCTCGACGGTGCCCAGGTGGTGGCGGTCGCCGATCCCAACGAGACGATGCGTGCCGAGGCCGCCGAGACGGCCGGTGGCGGCTGTGTCGCTTTCGACAACCACATGGCGCTGCTTGAATCAGGTGGATGCGACGCCATCGTTCTGGCGGCACCCAACCACAAGCATCGCGACTTGCTGACCGACGTGTTGCCGTCCGAGCTGCCATTGCTGGTCGAGAAGCCGCTCGGGATCGATGCCCCGGAATGCCGCGAAATCATCACGCTTGCCAGATCGCGCCGGGCGCCGGTCTGGGTGGCGATGGAATACCGCTTCATGCCTCCGATAGCCCGGCTTCTTGAGGAGGTGCGCGCCGGGACACCGGGTGCGCCGAAAATGATATCCATTCGCGAGCATCGCTATCCGTTCCTGTCCAAGGTCGGCAACTGGAATCGTTTTCAGGAGTTCACCGGCGGCACGATGGTGGAAAAGTGCTGTCACTTTTTCGACCTGATGCGGCTGATATCGGGAGCGGAAGCGGTTCGCGTCTATGCCTCCGGCGGCATGGATGTGAACTTTCGCGACGAGGAGTATGACGGACGTCAGGCCGACATACTCGACAATGCCTTTGTCGTAATCGACTTCGACAACGGCATGCGCGGCATGCTCGATCTGTGCATGTTTGCTGAAGGGTCCTATTGGCAGGAAACGGTCAGCGTCACTGGAGACGTTGCGCGGGTCGAAGCATTCGTGCCCGGCCCGGCCCGTTTTCAGGCCGACGGTGCGGAACGGTTGTCGCAGATCGCCATCGCAACACGCGCCGATGGAGTGGAGCGGCGTGAGGACATCCATGTCGATGAAGCGGTGCTGTCGGCCGGCGACCACCACGGTTCAACATTCTACCAGCATGAGCGGTTCCTTCGGCTGATTCGCGAAGGCGGCAAACCCGAAGTCAGCCTCGACGACGGCTATCGGGCCGTTGAGATTGGGGCGGCAGCGGAAGAATCGATCCGGTCCGGAACAGCCGTCTTGCTGTAGGCTGATGATTTAACCGTCTGTCGAACGGCCATCGAACTCGCTATCCTGCGGCAAGGCAACGCGGGGTAGCTCTACGGTGACAGGTAAAATCATCTTCCTTCACGGGGCATCGAGCGCCGGCAAATCGACCATCGGGACCGCGTTGCAGGACGCAATCGAGGAGCCCTTCTGGCGGATTTCCATCGACCATATCCGCGATGCCGGCATCCTGCCGCAGAAACGCATCGACAGTGGCGAGTTTCCGTGGAGAGACCTGAGGCGGCAGTTCTTCGAAGGCTACCACGGGTCCCTTGCGGCCTATGCCCGGGCAGGAAACGATCTCATTCTGGAGCATATCCTCGACACGGAAGGCTGGCACACCGAGCTCAGGGCGCTTTTCGATCCATTCGATGTCTTTTTCGTCGGGGTGCACTGTAGTCTTGCGGAACTGAGGCGGCGGGAAGGGATACGCGGCGATCGCCCGACGGGAAGCGCCGAACAGGATTTCAAGACGATCCATCGCGGCCTTCGCTACGACCTCGAAATCGACTCAGAGCAGCCACCCGACGACAATGTTGGTCGGTTGCTGGAAGCTTGGCGTGCGCGCACGGATCGGTCGCGTTTCTTTCAGGCTGACGTGTAGGACGAGGTCCGGCTGGGTCTACGGCAAGCTCGCCGCGTAGTGCATGTCGCGCGTGAGACAGCGGGACACCCGCAGTTCGACGGGTTTGCCTTCCAGGTTGCAGGCGACGCGCCGGATCTGGAGCAGTGGCTCGCCGGGTTCGCAGCCCAGATGCTCGGCGTCTGAGGTGCTGGCCGTGATGGCCTTTAATTGTTCATCGGCCTTGGCAATGGTGATGCCCCAACGGCTGGAATAGAGCTGATAGACGTTGTTGGGAATCTCGTCCAGGTTGTCCCATCCGGTAAAAGTGTCGGACGGAATGATGATGGTTTCCGTCAACAACGGCTTGTCGAGCAGCGTGCGAACGCGTTCGATATGCCAGACTGCAGCGCCTTTGGCGAGCGACAGCGCGTCAGCCTGATCCGCATCGGCCTTCTCCGCGTTGCACGACAACAGCCTGGATTCCGGAAACGAGCCGCGATCGTCGGCACCATCGGCCGTGATGCGAAAGAACTGAAACAGGATGCGGGCGTCTTCCGGTTCGGCGACAAAGGTCCCGCGCCCCTGACGTCTGACCAGAAGGTTCTCCGACGTCATCGAATCGAGCGCCTTGCGTACCGTTCCCTGACTGACATTCAACTGTCGGGCGAGCTCCTGCTCGCTGGGGATGTTCATGCCTGGCTGCCAGGTGCCGTCGACCAGGCGACGGATCAGCTGGTCCTTGACCTGGGCGTAAAGGGGTTTGAAACCGATTGTCGATCCGTTGTCCTGCAATGCCAATTCCGAATACCCCCGCGCATCTCTCGCCTTCCGGGTTTCGTCTTGTCCGACCACCCGGAATAGCGGCCTATGCCGGACCGGCGGGAAAACCGAAAAAGCAGTTCCGTTGTAGCCGGTTCCGGTTGACAAGACCAGCATAACGTATCTTATATATTATATAAGACTTGATCGGCCGAGACGCCGATCCGAATTCCTTTGGAGGTTCCGTTGAGTATCCCGCACCTGTTGGTCCATGACCACAAGGACAATGTCGGCGTGGTTGTCGTCGAAGATTTGAAAGCCGGCACGAACATGACCTGCGTCGTGACCCATGATGATTCCGATTTCGAGCTGACGTGTAACAACGATGTGCCCATCGGCCACAAGGTTGCGCTGGCGGATCTCGAGGTCGGCGATACGATCACCAAATACGGCGAGGATATCGGCAAGGTGGTCGCGCCGATCCGCAAGGGCGAACACGTCCACGTCCACAACGTCAAGACCAAGCGCTGGTAGGAGTTTACGATGTCTCAGAAAATCATGGCCTACCGCCGCGAAAACGGACGCGTCGGTGTTCGCAACCACGTTGTCATTTTGCCGCTGGACGACATTTCCAACGCCGCATGCGAGGCGGTCGCCAACAACATCAAGGGCACGATGGCGTTGCCGCACGCCTATGGTCGGCTGCAATTTGGGGCCGATCTCGATCTGCATTTCCGCACCATGATCGGTACCGGCGCAAACCCCAATGTTGCGGCCGTTGTCGTTATCGGCATTGAGCCGGAATGGACCAAGGTGGTCGTCGACGGCATTGCCGAGACCGGCAAACCGGTGACCGGATTTTCGATCGAGCAGAACGGTGACATTGCGACGATTGCGGCGGCCTCGCGGGTCGCCAAGGATTATGTGCACGCAGCGACCGAGCTGATGCGTGAAGAGTGCGACGTGTCGGAACTGTGGATCTCCACAAAATGCGGTGAAAGCGACACGACAACCGGCCTGTCGTCCTGTCCGACGGTCGGCAATATGTATGACAAACTGCTGCCGGAAGGCATTTACGGCTGCTTCGGCGAGACGTCCGAAATCACCGGCGCGGAACATCTGTGCCGGGATCGGGCCGCCAATCCGGAGGCGGCCGAGAAGTTCATGCAGATCTGGCAGGCCTACCAGGACGATGTGATTGAGGCGCACAAGACCTCGGACCTGTCCGACAGCCAGCCAACCAAGGGCAACATTCTCGGCGGTCTGACGACCATCGAAGAGAAAGCCCTGGGCAACCTGGAAAAGATCGGCCGCACCTCGACTTATGTCGATGCCCTGGGTCCCGCCGAGGAGCCGAAGAAGGGCAAGGGGCTCTACTTCATGGACACCTCGTCGGCTGCCGCCGAATGCGTGACGCTGATGGCGGCCGCGGGCTATGTCATCCACACATTCCCGACGGGGCAAGGCAACGTTATCGGAAATCCGATTGTTCCGGTTATCAAGATCTCCGGTAACCCGCGCACCATCCGCACCATGGGCGAGCACATCGATGTCGACGTCTCGGGTATCCTGCGCCGCGATCTCACCATCGATCAGGCCGGTGACGTGCTGATCGACATGATCGCGCGCACGGCCAATGGTCGGGCGACCGCCGCAGAGGCGCTGGGGCACCGGGAATTCGTGATGACGAAGCTTTACCGAAGTGCCTGATTTGTTAAGGGACTCGTCCGCTCCGGTACTCAAAATCGCCGCAGTCGAATGATTCGATCGACCTTCGATTGGTTCGATGAGGGGATTGTATGAGCAGAGTCGTCATTACCGAATTCATGGATGAGGCGGCGGTGAAAACCCTCACCGCCAAACTGGATACGCACTACGATCCGAAACTCGCCAACTCGCCGCGGAAGATTCCCGGGCTGCTTGGCGAGGCGACGGCGCTGATCGTACGCAACCGGACAAAGGTGACCGCCAAGCTGCTGGATGCCGCACCCAACCTCCAGTGCGTCGGGCGGTTGGGCGTCGGTCTCGACAACATCGATCTGGAGGCCTGCAAGGAACGCGGTGTTGCCGTCTATCCTGCAACCGGTGCCAACAATCTGGCTGTGGCGGAATATGTGATCGCCAACGCCATGATCCTGCTGCGCGGCGCCTACCTGTCGACGGCGGCCATGCTGGAAGGCACCTGGCCACGCGAGCGGCTGATGGGGCGGGAACTGTCGGGTAAAGTCATGGGCCTCGTTGGTTTCGGGGCCATTGCTTATGAAGTGGCTGTAAGGGCGCAGTTGCTTGGTATGCCGGTCCTGGCCTTCGACCCCCATCGCCCCGCCAACGATTCGGCCTGGCAACTGGCTCGCAACCTGTCGCTTGAAGCGGTCCTTGAGCAGGCCGATGTCGTCAGCCTGCATACGCCACTCAACGATGCTACCCGGCACATGATTGATGTCGAGGCGATCGCAAGAATGAAAAAGGGCTCGGTGCTGATCAACGCCGCGCGCGGCGGCATTGTCGACGAGGAAGCATTGGCCAAGGCGCTTCTGGCCGGAAAGATCGGTGGTGCAGCCCTCGATGTTTTCGAGACTGAGCCTCTGACCGCCGAGGCCGCGGCCGCATTCGCCGATATTCCGAACCTGGTGCTGACGCCGCACATTGCAGGTGTCACGGACGAATCGAATGTGCGGGTCAGTGCACTGACCGCAAAGACGGTCCTGGAGCACCTGGCAAACCACACAGAGAAAGTCGATGGCTGAGCGAACCATCCTGCAGCCGCGCGAGGTCGAGCGGCTGATCAGCGCTGCTCTGGAGCGCAGCAACACATCGCCGGCCAATGCGGCCAGCGTTGCGCGTGCGCTGCTCGGAGCCGAATTGACGGGCCAGGGCGGCCACGGTTTGCGGCGCGTCGGTTCCTATGCCGCCCAGGCAGCCTGCGGCAAGGTCGACGGCCATGCGATAGTCGGGTTGATCGAAAAGCGGCCTGGTGCAGCTCTGGTGGATGCCGCGAACGGCTTCGCTTATCCGGCGCTCGATGTGGCGCTTGAATGGCTGCCCGACGCCGCCGTTCGACAAGGCATCGCCATTGCCGGCATAACGCGGTCGCACCATTGCGGTGTCGCCGGCACGATTGTCGAAGCGCTGGCGGAAAAAGGCGTCGCGGGACTGCTGTTTGCCAACACGCCGGCTGCGATGGCGCCGTGGGGCGGGCGCAAGGCCATCTATGGAACGAACCCGATCGCTTTTGCCGCGCCCCTGCCGGATGACGATCCGATCACCGTTGATATCTCCTTGTCGCGGGTGGCCCGCGGAAAGATCATGGCGGCGCGACAGAAGGGCGAACCGATCCCGCAGGGGTGGGCCTTCGATGCCAACGGCCAGCCAACGACCGACGCGGAGGCGGCACTTGCCGGCACGATGGCGCCGCTGGGCGATGCGAAAGGCACTGTCCTGGCATTGATGGTCGAGTTGCTGGCCGCCGGATTGACGGGTGCCAACTACAGCTACGAACAATCGTCCTTCCTCAATGCGGAAGGACCGGCTCCCGGATCGGGGCAGACGCTGATCGCCATTGATCCGACCGCCTTCGGAGAAGGCGTGATTGCACGGTTCGGTGCCATGGCCGACATGATTGCGGACATGGAGGGGGCTCGGATTCCGGGGCATCGTCGTCAGGCGATGAAGCGCGACCTGCTGGCTAACGGTATCCCTGTCGACACCGCGCTGATCGCGGAGATCGAAGCCATCGGTACCTGACTGACGGCCAAAAGAAACCGGCGAGACTTTCGTCCGCCGGTTCCTGAATCAATGTGCGTCAGGCGCTGCGCAGATTGGCAGCCGACGACTTGCCACGACGCTGGTCGACTTCGATGTCGTAGCTGACCTTCTGGCCTTCATCGAGTCCGCTCATGCCGGACCGCTCGACGGCCGAGATGTGGACGAACACGTCCGCGCCGCCTTCATCCGGTGCGATGAAGCCATAACCTTTGGTTCCGTTGAACCATTTCACTGTACCTGTCGGCATTGCATTTTCTCCTTTTGATGCAAGACGGGATTTCGAGGATCGCTTTTTCCGATTGCCTGTCGCCGGGCTGTTGTATTGCGGCATGGGTGTGACATTGCCGAATACCCGATTAAGGCCGTCATCGGGCGCTTCTGTGGCGGAATTGCGAATTGGATTATTTTGATTCTGAGCCTGCCACTTGTTGCGCCGGCGCGCGTTCCGGTTGTTGGCCGGTTTGCCGGGGCGCTGCGACTTGGCGGCAGGCGGCTTGGATGAGACGTTTCCGCCGGCGCCCAAATCGCGATCGATCAGTTTCTCGATGTCCTTCAGCAGCCCACGCTCCGCCGGATCGCAGAGCGAGACGGCGATGCCGCTCTTGCCGGCGCGTGCGGTGCGGCCGATGCGGTGCACGTAGGCTTCCGGGACATTCGGCAGATCGAAATTGAAGACATGGCTGACATCATCGATATCGATTCCACGAGCCGCGATGTCTGTGGCCACGAGGATATTCACCTTGGCCTTGCGAAAGGCACCAAGGGCGCGGTCACGCTGACCCTGGCTCTTGTCGCCGTGAATGGCCGCCGCCGACAATCCGGCCCGATCGAGGTGACGACTCACACGGTCAGCACCGTGCTTGGTGCGGGTGAAGACGATGGCCCGTTCGACATCGTATTCCCTGAGCAACTCGACCAGCCGGTCGCGCTTGGCGGCCTTTTCGGTCCACAGCACGGTCTGCTCAATGCGGTCGATCGGGCGTGACACTGGAGCAACGGCGATTTCCTCGGGTTGGGTCAGATAATCGCGCGCCAGCTTGCGGATCTGTTTCGGCATTGTTGCCGACAAAAGCACGGTCTGACGTTGTTCCGGAAGCTGCCCGAGAATGCGACGAATGGCCGGCGCGAAACCGAGGTCGAGCATCTGGTCGGCCTCATCGAGCACGACGGTGGTCGTGCGGTCGAGCCGCACGGCGCCGGTGCCAAGGTGATCCTCGAGGCGTCCGGGGGTGGCCACCACAATATCGATACCGGAGGCCAGGGCACGGATCTGCGGCTGTGGCCGCAGACCGCCGACCACCACGGCGACCGATGGCTTGAGGCGTTTGCCATAGGTGCGGATGCTGTCGGCAACCTGTGCCGCCAGTTCGCGCGTTGGAACCAGGATCAACGCCTTGCAGGTCTTGGGCGCAGCCTTGCGCTTCGAGCCTGCGATGCCGTTGAGCAGCGGCAGCACGAACGCCGCGGTTTTGCCGGTGCCGGTCTGGGCTATACCCAGAATATCGCGCCCGGCGAGCATGGTTGGAATGACTTCGTTCTGGATGGGGGTAGGGGTCTGGTACCCCTCGGCCGCAACGGCTCGAAGGATGGGTTCGGCTAAGCCGAGACTGTCAAAATCGGTCAAAAGGGTCTTTCTAAAGTCGCCACGGCGGTCGACCTCTCGGTCGCGTCCGGACGAACGGTTTTTCAGGGCAGGCGAGCGTAGATCAGCTGCGTGTTCTCATGTGCACTCTTGCACTGTCTTGCGGCAACGATCTTCTCGAAATAGCGCTCTCAGTGCACGCCGCTGTTGATCCGAGGATCCTCTACGCGCGGCGCGTTGCGGAGCGTTAATCACAGTTCGCCAACAATAGCAAACGAAATCGTCGCAAGACGCAAGAGTTGGGTCTGGCCGAATTCACCGTCTTGGCGTGTGGTTACCGGATGGTGAACCGCACTGCACCAAAGTCGAACCGACTGCGGATTGACGGGTTGGAAAGCCCTGCAGACCTCGATAACTGGCGGCTGTTTCCGGCACGACCGATGCCGCATTCAAGATGGTGCGGAAGAAAAGCCCGCGCTAGATTGAAACCATGGACGATGCAATCGACGAACCATTCAAGTTCCGCCGGGGTGAAGGCACCACCCTGCTCATCGCCTGTGGTGCGCTCGGTCGAGAGATCATCGACCTCATCGAAATGAATGGCTGGCGGCACCTGGATGTCACTTGCCTCCCGGCCAAGCTGCACCATGATCCGCGAGCCATTCCGGAAGCGGTTCGCGGCAAAATCCGGGAAGCCGGTGCGCGATATGAGCGGATCTACGTTCTCTACGGAGACTGCGGGACCGGTGGCCTGCTTGACAAGGTGCTGGCCGAAGAAGGCCATGTCGAACGCATTGGCGGACCGCACTGTTTTTCGTTTTTCATGGGCAACGAATCATTTGCTGACCACGCTGAGGATGAGATCAGCACCTTCTACCTGACCGACTATTTCTGTCGACATTTCGAGAAGTTCGTGTGGGAGGCGCTGGGCCTTGACCGGCGGGACGACATGGTGGAGTTCGTCTTCGGCAACTACACCAAGCTGGTGTTCATGCCGCAGGTGAAGGACAACGCCTTGGAGGACAAGGCAAAGGCCATCGCCGAGCGACTGGGCCTCGCCTATGAATACCGGTTTTGCGGATATGGCGACATGCAGACGTCGATGGCAGATCTGAAGCCGGTTAGAGCAAAGGGCGATCAGTTTGGATCATTTGATGGCAGCAGATCGGCTCCATTCGGCTAGGCGCGTCGCGCAGCGCGATGCGGTGGCATCGGGCAAGCGTCGCAACGCAGCCGATGGGCCGATACCCTTCGGGCCGGGCGCTTTTGGCCCCTGGCGTCGTTGGCTTGCACTTGTGGTGGGGTGGCACCACGGCCTGCAATCCGCCTAGCCAGAGACCAAAATCGCCATGGTCAAATGGTGCAAACTGATCGCCCTTTGCTCTAATAAAGCCAGCGCACCAAACCGAGCGTGATGAACGGGAAGAGGGTCAGGATCAACACGCGGATCAGGTCGGTGGCGACGAATGGAAACACGCCGCGGTAGGTCTGGGACAGCGGAATGTCCGGTGCCATCGAATTGATAACGAACAGGTTCATGCCGACCGGCGGCGTAATCAGTCCGACCTCGACGACGATCAGGACCAGGATGCCGAACCACAGCGCGAACTCCTCCGGTGACAACCCGAAGTCCAGCCCGATGACGATCGGGAAGAAGATCGGCACCGTCAGCAGGATCATCGAGAGCGAATCCATCACACAGCCGAAGACCAGATAAAGCAGCAGAATGACCGTCAACACGACCCATGGCGAGAAACCCTGCTCGGTGACGAAAATCGCCGCCTCCTGGGGCAACTGCGACAACGCCAGGAAACCGTTATAGACGGCTGCGCCGAGAATGATCAGGAAGATCATGCCGGTCGAACTTGCGGTTTCGAGGATCGAGGATCTGAACGTTGCCCGCGTGAGGCCGCGATTGGCCAGCGCGATCAGGCCGGTGCCTGCTGCGCCGACAGCGGCGGCTTCCGTCGGCGTGAATATGCCCTGGTAGATGCCGCCAACCACGGCGATGAAAACCAGCAGGACGGGCCACACGGCGAGCAGCGCGCGGAACCGCTCACCATAGGGAACACGGTCGCGCGACCCGCCGGATCCGGGAACCAGCCGCACGTAAATCGAAATGGCGATCATGTAGCCGACGGCCGCCAGAATGCCCGGAATGACGGCGGCGACGAACAGCTTGGCAATGTTCTGCTCGGTCAGGATGGCATAGATGACCAGCACCACGGATGGCGGAATGAGAATGCCCAGCGTGCCGCCGGCGGCCAGCGATCCGGTGGCCAGCGATCCCGAGAAACCGTAGCGGCGCAGTTCGGGCAATGCGACCTGACCCATGGTGGCGGCGGTCGCCAAAGAGGAGCCGCAGATCGCACCGAAACCGGCGCAGGCGCCGACGGCCGCCATCGCGACACCGCCCTTGCGGTGGCCGAGCCAGGTTTCGGCGGCGTAGAACAGCGCCGAGGACATGCCGCCCAGCTTGGCGAACTGCCCCATCAGCAGAAACAGGGGCACGATGGACAGCGAGTAGCTTGAGAACGTTCCGTAGGTCAGGTTCTTCAACTGCCCAAAAATCATCAGGAAGGAATCATTGATCAGGTAGCTGCCACCAACCCCGACAGCGAGCATGGCAAGGCCGATGGGAATGCGCAGGAAGATGAGGACGAGAAGAACCGGGAAGGACCAGATTCCGAGTTCGAGATTGCTCACGGTGCTTCCCCACTCAAGGCCGGCTCAGGGCCGCGCCTGACCTCGGACAAGGCGCGCAGGAGACACCATGCCGAAACGATGACGAACACGACCGCTCCAAACAGGCTGGCAGCGTAGGCCCACCAGATTGGAAACTGCAGAATGAAGGTGGTCTCACCGTAACTCTGCTTGTCGAGGGTACCGAGCCAGTGGCGCCAGCAGATCAGAACCGCGAATACCAACATCAGCAGGTTGGCGACAACGTCGATGACCCGATTGACGCCATTGCTGAAGTTCATCGTCAGGATCTCGACGACTGCGTGACCGCGTTGCAAATGGCACCAGGGCAGGAAAGCAAAAACGGCAAATGCCGTGCCGGCTTCCACCAGCTCGAAGTCGCCTGGAATGGGCGCCAGTCCGGCAAAAACAAGGGCGCGTCCTGTTACGGAAATCACCGTCAGGATGACTAGAATGGTCAAAACAAGGCCGCCGGCCAGTGCTGTGTATCGGGCCAGCGCCTCAATGAAGCGTCCGATGCGCGCCATGTCGAACTCCCCCCACGTCGCGGTGTCGCGACAAGAGCCTCAAATGTGTTTTTTGTCAATGGATGTGGCGGAGCGTGAAACGCCCCGCCAACACAGTGCCATAACTCTACTTCGAATGCTTGGCGATCAGAGCCTGGGCGCGTTCGTAAAGATCGGCCCCGTCGATGCCCTTGTCGTTCATTTCGGCAATCCAGTTGTCGATCACCGGCTTGGCCGCGGCTTTCCAGCGTTCGACTTCGGCCGCGTCCAGCGTGACGATGGTGTTGCCGCGCTCCGCTGCCAGCTTACGACCCGGTGCGTCGTTCTCCTGCATGACCCGACCGGCCAGTGCGGAAAACTCCAGTCCGGCATTGTCGTCGAGGATTTTCTTCAGATCGTCCGGAAGGCTGTCATACTTGGCCTTGTTCATGGCCAGAACGAACACAGCCGTATAGAGCGCAGCATCACCGGCAAACTCGGTGTGGGTGTTGACCAGTTCCTGAACCTTCAAAGCCGGCACGACCTCCCAGGGGATGACGGTACCGTCGATGACGCCCTTCGAGAGGGCTTCCGGGATGGCCGGAACCGGCATGCCCACGGGCGTCGCGCCCATCTCGCCCAGCAGGCCGTTGATGACGCGGGTCGGGCCGCGCAGCTTCTTGCCGTTCATGTCCTCCAGCTTCTGAACGCCATCGCCCTGGGCGTGGATCAGGCCGGGGCCGTGCATCCAGGTGCCGAGGATCTTGAAGTCCTTGAAGTCGGTGTCCTTCATGTCGGATTCGAACAGTTCCCAATAGGCACGGGATCCGGCTTCAGCGTCGGTCATCATGAACGGCAGTTCGAAAACCTCGGCGCGTGGAAACCTACCCGGGGAATAACCGGGCAGAGTCCACACGATGTCGACTACGCCGTCGCGAGCCTGGTCAATCAGCTGTGGTGGCGTACCACCAAGTGCCATGGCCGAGAATACCTCGACCTTGATGCGGCCGTCGGAGGCCTCCTCGACCCTCTTTGCCCAGGGGATCAGAACCTTGGCCGGCACGTTGGCCTGCGGCGGCAGGAACTGGTGCATGCGAAGGGTGACTTCCTGTGCGAACGCCGCGCCGGAACCGGCAAGCGTACCCGCCGCGAGCAGCGCCCCGGCGACAAGTGATTTCATAAAGAAACGTTTGTGCATTGATTTCCTCCCAAGTGTGGTTTCAGCGGGCAATGCAGCCCCGATGGGTCTCCAGGCCTGTCCACGATTGAATTTCGATGGGGAAGTTCGCCGGCGACCCGTTGGTTTCCTGGTGCGAATTGTCTGTGCCTCGACTCCGCAGCTTCATTGGTGTTCGACCGCCCGCCGCCGCGCGAACCAAAACAGATCGGTTGCATTCGGTAAAATGAGAATTCCGGCCTGTTTCATCGCAATAATGTTATTATTTCAGCCTGAAAGCGGTGAACGTATTTCGAAACCGCTAGGAAATGGTCTGCAAACTGACCGGGTTCCAGGCGGCGGCGCCATGAATGGTTCGAATTTTGTAACTGTCTAGCAGAGAATTTCAGCGCCCGATCAAGCGCTGTCCAATGGCAGGGCGTGGGTATCCTTGAGAGTTTCCAGTACGATCGCCGATTTGACGTGATGAACGGCATCATGTGGCAGCAGAACGTCGTTGACGAACTCCGACAAAGCTTTGAGGTCCGGCGTTACCACTTTCATCAGATAATCCATCTCGCCGGTCAGCGCATGGGCCTCCAGTACCTCCGGCAGTTCGTTGACGAGGTTGGCGAAGCGGCGGGCGTTGTCGCGATTGTGGGTGTCGAGGGTGACCGTGATGATGTTGATGATCCCGAGACCCAGCTTGAGGCGATCGAGCCCGGCGAAATAGCCGCGGATGAAACCGGCCTCCTCCAGTTGCATGCGTCGGCGCGAACATTGCGAGGGCGAGAGGTTGACCCGTTCCGACAGGTCATTGTTTGTGAGACGGGCATCCCGTTGAAGCTCGTAGAGAATGTTCCGATCGAATTGATCCATCATTTTGTGCGCCTTTACCGTAGAATATGCGTGAATTGTGCGTATTTCTCCTGAAATTCGTCAAGAATGCAAGCCATTTGCATGAGAAATGCGCGATAGTGAGCGCAACAGAACGCCATGACGCAATACAGGAGAAGACAATGGGTCCGTTTCCACACGACGCTCCGCCGGCAAAGATCAGCGAAGAGAATCCGGCCGGCACCGATGGTTTCGAATTTGTCGAATTCGCCCACCCGGAACCCGAAAAGCTGGAAGAGCTTTTCACGCGGATGGGCTACACCCCGGTCGCCCGGCACAAGAGCAAGGCCATCACCGTCTGGCGGCAGGGTGACGTCAACTACATCGTCAATGCCGAGAAGGGATCGTTTGCCGATCGGTTCATCGATCTTCACGGCCCCTGCGCGCCGTCGATGGCCTGGCGTGTCGTCGACGCGAAACATGCATTCGACCACGCGGTTTCAAAAGGCGCGACGCCCTATGAGGGCGATGACAAGGTGATGGATGTCCCGGCCATCGTCGGCATCGGCGGATCACTGCTTTATTATGTCGACACCTATGGCGACAAAGGCTCGCCCTATGACACCGAGTTCGAGTGGATCGGCGAGCACGATCCGAAGCCGCAGGGCGTCGGGTTCTATTATCTTGACCACCTGACTCACAATGTGTTCCGCGGCAATATGGACAAGTGGTGGGATTTCTATCGCGAACTGTTCGGTTTCAAGCAGATTCACTTCTTCGATATCGAGGGCAGGCTGACCGGTCTGGTATCGCGCGCGATCACCTCACCCTGCGGCAAGATCCGCATCCCGCTCAACGAATCGACGGACGACAAAAGCCAGATCGAAGAGTATCTGCGCAAATACAAAGGCGAAGGCATTCAGCACATCGCTGTCGGCACCGATGAAATCTATGGGTCGACGGACGCTCTTGCCGACAATGGGCTGCGCTTCATGCCGGGCCCGCCGGATACCTATTACGATCGGTCCTATGACCGGGTGAACGGTCACGACGAACCGATCGACCGGATGGCCAAGCACGGTATCCTGATCGACGGCGAAGGGGTCATCGATGGCGGCATGACCAAGATCCTGCTGCAGATCTTTTCGAAGACGGTCATTGGCCCGATCTTTTTCGAGTTCATCCAGCGCAAGGGGGATGAGGGCTTCGGCGAAGGCAACTTCCGCGCCCTGTTCGAATCGATCGAGGAAGACCAGATTCGCCGCGGCGTCTTGAAGGTGGATGCCGCCGAATAGGACGTAAAAATCAAAGGGACTGCCGGTCGTGACCGGCAGTCCCTTGTGTCATCTGTCGTGTTTGAATCAGTAGTTGGCCGGGCACCTTGCGGTATAGGTTCGGCCGTAGCGGTCGCGGTAATAGCACTGGTTGGAATTCTCCGACACGCGCCCGATCAAGGCGCCAGCGGCTGCCCCGACCGCAGCTCCGACCAAGGCCCCTTCAGCCCGTCCCGTCGTGATCCCGCCAACGGCCGCCCCGGTCGCGGCGCCTATGGTCGCCCCCTTCTGAGTCGGTGTGCAGCCGGCGATGACAGCTCCGACGAATACGAGTGCGAGAATTTTCTTCATTTTAGCCTCCGATCACTTTCCCCCATCAGGAAAGCCCCATTTACTCTATACGATCAGGTGATGTCCGCACCACCCTACGATGCTCTGCAGCCACCGGTTCAATAGACCGGAATGCTTCGGTGAAACTAGCAGCGGGACATGAACCCAGACTGAACGATCGCACTCAACCGTCGCGGTTTGAGATCACTTCTTCGGCGTGGCTTCGTGCTTCGCGGTCGATATCGAAGATGGTCTGGATTTCGGTTGGCGTGTCTCCCGGGCCCATCAGGTCCATGACCCTCTCGACAACGACGGCCATTTCAAGAAATCCAATGCGTTCGGCAATAAAGGCCTCGAGCGCGACCTCCTTCGCGGCGTTGAGGATCGCCCCCATATGGCCACCCTCCTGCATGGCGCGACGGGCCAGGCGCAATGCCGGAAACCGCATTTCGTCCGGCGCCTGAAAGTCGAGCCGCGCCAGTTGCGCAAAGTCGAGCCGCTCCACCGGTAAATTCGGGCGACGCGGATAGCTGAGTGCGTACCCGATCGCCGTTCGCATGTCTGGTGTGCCAAGCTGAGCCAGCACGGAACCATCGGTATAGCCGACCATCGAGTGGATCACCGACTGGGGATGGATGATCACCTCGATCTGTCCGGGATGCAGAGAAAACAGGTGCATCGCCTCGATCATTTCCAGCGCCTTGTTGAACATCGAGGCACTGTCGATGGAGATCTTCAAGCCCATGTCCCAATTGGGATGGGCAGCGGCCCGGGCCGGCGTGACCTGTTGCATTTCGGAGAGGGTCAGTCGTCGGAACGGTCCGCCGGAGGCCGTCAGGATCACCCGCTCGATGCTGTGGCGCTGGTGCGTGTCGAACACCTGCTGGATGGCGTTGTGTTCGCTGTCGACTGGCAGAAGGCGACCGCCGCCTGTTTCGATCTCGCGCTGAAACAGACCGCCGGCTGAAACCAGGCATTCCTTGTTGGCAAGCGCAATGTCGGCGCCGCGCCGCGCCGCGGCCAGTGTCGGGGCCAGTCCGGCCATACCGACAATTCCGGCCATCACACAGTCGACCGGACGCTCGGCCGCTTCGACGAGCGCCGAGGTGCCGGCGGCGGCGGCCACCCCGCTGCCTGAAAGGGCCTGCTTAAGGTCGGCATAGCGATTCTCATCGGCTGTGACCGCAAGCTCCGCGCCGCATTCGCGTGCCTGGCGGGCAAGGAGGTCGATGTTGCCACGGCCGCTCACGGCAGTGACGGCGAACGCATCGCGTCCGCCGAGGTGGGAAATCACGTCGAGCGTATTGCACCCGATCGACCCGGTTGAGCCGAAAATGCTGATCGTGCGAGGGCCGGTTTGCAGGTTTTCTGTCATGAACGCTTTGCGATTGGCTGTTCGTGACAAACCAGATGCGGGCGCTGAGGTCAATGGATCAGGCATTCAGATTTTCAGCAGATTTTGTGACCTTTCGATGCTGCTTGCCTGAGATGAAGCAGTTACGCACGGCCGGTCACAGAGTGTTCCGGGATTTCAGATTTCGATCAAAATTGTAATGGTATTGGTTTGAATCGACCAAAAGCATAGCGAAATTGCTATAGCTTGACCCCGAGTTTTCATTTTACCGTTCGCGGCCGATTTGCTTTCATGCTGCAAGGGAGAGTCCAAGTGCAATTTACCAAGGTCAATGGCGTCACGCTGCACTATCAGCTGATCGGCGCGCCTGCCGGCAAACCGGCAATGGTATTCATCAACTCGTTGGGAACCGATTTCCGCATCTGGCGGGACGTGCTTGTGCGGCTGGCCGGAGATGTCGCGGTGGTCACCTACGACAAGCGGGGGCATGGTCTGTCTGACATCGGCGAGCCGCCCTATAGCATGGACGACCACATCGGCGATCTGGAAGCGCTGATGGACATGCTGAAGCTGGAAAACGCCGTGATCTGCGGTTTATCCGTCGGTGGGATGATCGCACAGGGGCTCTATCAGAAACGGCCGGATCTCGTTAGAGCGCTGGTCCTTTGTGACACCGGCCACAAGATCGGCGATGCCGACTTGTGGAACAGCCGTATCGAAACCATTGAAGCCGACGGAATCGAGAGCATCGCTGGCCCGATTCTGGAACGATGGTTCTGCGAAAGGTTCCGAACCGAAGAGCCGGAGGCGCTGGCCGGCTATCGCAACATGCTGTGCCGCACGCCGGTTGGCGGCTATGCGGGAACGGCGGCAGCCATCCGTGATACGGACTATACCGAACAGGCAGGGCAAATCGCCGTGCCCACACTGTGCGTCGTCGGCGAGGAAGATGGCGCGACCCCGCCGGACTTGGTCGGAGAGTTGGCGCGTATGATCCCCGATGCCCGGTATCAACAGATTCCTTCGGCAGCGCACCTACCCTGCATTGAGCAGCCGGTCGTCCTGACCGATGCAATCCGCGCCTTTTTAGACCTTTTGGAGCCATGAGCGTCTCGGTCTTCGATCATCCGGTTCTCGCGGGCCTGCTGGGCGATGATGCCATTGCCGCCCATTTTACCGCCGATGCCGAAATAGAAGCGATGCTGGAATTCGAGATGGCGCTCGCCCGGGCCGAGGAAACGGTTGGGCTGGTACCATCCGGCACCGCCGCGGCGTTGGAAAAGGCCAGTGAGAATTTCTCGCCGGACTACGATGCCTTGCGATCCGCGACGGCCCGCGATGGTGTCATCGTTCCGGAGCTTGTGCGGCAATTGCGCAGCGCCGTCGGCGATGAGTTTGGGGCGCATATCCATTTCGGAGCCACCAGCCAGGACGTGATCGATACCGCACTCGTCCTCCGGTTGAAACCGGTGCTCGCCGACATGGCTGGCCGGCTCGCAGGGTTGCTCGCAGATCTTGATGGCCTGGACGCGCGTTTCGGGGACAACCCGCTTATGGCGCATACCCGCATGCAACGGGCCCTGCCGATACGATGTGGCGAGCGAATAGCTTCATGGGCTCGTCCAATCCGGACACTGGCTGATGATTTGCCGATGATCCGGGATCGGGTGGCTCGCCTGCAGCTCGGTGGTGCTGTCGGCACCCTGGACCGGCTTGGCGACAAGGGCAGCGCGGTTGCATCTGCTGTTTCGTCGGCACTGGGGTTGGGGAACTCGGATTGTTGGCACACGGATCGCACATCGCTGGCGGAGCTGGCGGGCTGGCTGTCCCGTCTGACCGGGGCGCTCGGCAAGATGGGTCAGGATGTGGCGCTGATGGCGCAGAACGACGTTGCCGCCATATGGCTTGCGGGCGGCGGCGGCTCGTCCGCCATGCCGCACAAGCAAAACCCGGTGGCGGCCGAAATCCTTGTGACGTTGGGCCGCTTCAACGCCACGCTGGTTTCGGGAATGCATCAGACATTGGTGCATGAAAACGAGCGATCCGGCGCTGCCTGGACTCTGGAGTGGATGTTGCTGCCGCAGATGACCGTTGCAGCCAGCGCCGCACTGTCAACGGCAAGGGGGCTGGCTGCCGACATCGACCATATGGGGGAGGAAGACCAATGACCCAGCAGGCGATCCGTACACAGGTCGCGATCATCGGGTCCGGTCCCTCCGGCCTGTTGCTCGGACAATTGCTGCATCGTGCAGGGATAGACAACATCATCCTCGACCGGGTCGACCGCGACTACATTCTCGGTCGCATTCGAGCCGGTGTCCTGGAGGAAGGCACGGCCGGGATGCTCGAGGAGGCCGGTGCGGGCGCCCGCATGCGTGCTGAAGGTTTGCCGCATGACGGATTCGATATGGTGTTCGACGGCGACACCCATCGCATCGATCTGTTCAACCTGACCGGTGGCAAGCGGGTGCTTGTCTATGGCCAGACCGAGCTGACTCAGGACCTGATGGATGCGCGTGAGACGGCAGGACTGACCACGCTTTACAATGCCAAGGACGTTCAACCGCACGCCTTTGACGGCGAGCGACCGTATATCAGTTTCGAACGCGACGGCGTCGCCGGCCGCATCGATTGTGACTTCATTGCCGGTTGCGATGGCTATCACGGCCCAAGCCGGCGGGCAGTGCCCGAGACGGCGATCCGCGAGTTTGAAAAGGTATACCCGTTCGGATGGCTCGGCATGTTGTCGGAAGTGCCGCCGGTTTCTGACGAACTGATCTACGCCAACCATGAGCGCGGCTTCGCTCTTTGCTCCATGCGCTCGGAGACACTCAGCCGCTACTATGTTCAGTGTGCGCTCAGCGACAAGGTCGAGGACTGGGGCGAGGATCAGTTCTGGGATGAATTGCGGCGCCGGCTGCCGCAGCGTTTCGCCGATGCTGTCACCACCGGTTCGGCACTCGAAATGTCGATCGCTCCGTTGCGGTCTTTCGTTTGCGAGCCGATGCGGTTTGGCCGGCTATTTTTGGCCGGCGATGCCGCCCATATCGTTCCACCGACCGGGGCGAAGGGGCTCAATCTGGCGGCCAGCGATATCCACTACCTGTTTGAAGGGCTTCGCGAGCATTATGCCGAAGCGTCCGATGCCGCACTCGATGCCTATTCGGATCGCGCCTTGAAACGCATCTGGAACGCCGAACGGTTCTCGTGGTGGATGACCAGCATGATGCATCGCTTTCCCGACACCAGCGAATTCGACCGCCGCATCCAGAGGGCTGAGTTCGCACAGGTTGTCCGGTCGAAAGCGGCCGCGGAATCGCTGGCGGAGAATTATGTCGGCATACCGTATTGATCTGGTCGCGGCGACTATCGAACCAGGATTGCCCGAAAATCATTGACATTGGTGCCGGTCGGGCCGGGTACGAAAAGTGTGCCGGCCAGGTCGAACGCGTGCCACGCGTCGTTCAGGGAAAGCAGCTCCGCAGGATCGCCACCGGCCGCCCGAATGGCGCTCGCCGTGGTGCCATCCGCGAAAGCTCCCGCATTGTCCTGCGAGCCGTCTATCCCATCAGTGTCGGCGGCGAGGGCGTGGATTCCCTGAAAGCCTTCGATATCAAGGGCGAGTGATAACAGGAACTCGCTGTTGCGTCCGCCGCGTCCCTTGTGGCGCAGTGTGACTGTCGTCTCGCCGCCGGAGAGGAGGATAACCGGCTTGTTGAACGGGGCGTTGCGGCGGGCGATCTGGATTGCCATGGCGGCATGCATGTGGGCGATTTCGCGGGCTTCGCCCTCGATCGCATCCGACAGGATGACCGCTTCGAAGCCGCGTTCGCGCGCCGCCCGTGCGGCAGCTTCAAGGGACAGCTGTGCGGACGCGATGATATGCACTTCGTTGCCTTCGAAACGCGGGTCGGCTGGTGCCGGCGCATGGGCGGCGTCGGACATCAGATGGGCTTCAAGCGCCGGCGGCAGGTCAAGCTGATGGCGGCGCACCAAGGCGCGTGCCTCTTCTGCCGTGCTGTCGCTCGGTACTGTCGGGCCCGATGCCACATGGGCGGCGATATCTCCGGGGATATCCGAAACGATCAGCGAGACGACTCGGGCCGGGTGGGCGGCGAGTGCCAGGCGGCCGCCCTTGATGCCGGAGGCATGTTTGCGAATGCAGTTCATTTCGTCGATGGGCGCACCGGATTTGAGCAGTGCGTCGTTGAGCGCCATCTCGTCGGCGAGGCCGAGGCCTTCCGGGGGTGCCGGCAGCAGCGAAGAACCGCCGCCGCAGACAAGTGCAATTACGAGATCGTCTTCGGTCAGTCCAGATACCGTCTCGAACAGCGCGCGCGTTGCCGCGAGACCGGCCTCGTCCGGCACCGGATGAGCAGCCTCGAGAACCCGGATATCGCGTGTGTCGCAGCTGTATCCGTAGCGGGTGACGACGGTCCCGCTGAGTGGGCCGTCCCAATGGGTTTCCAACGCCCGGGCGAGTTGAGCGGCTCCCTTGCCCGCACCGACGACAACTGTTCTGCCTTTCGGTTTTTCCGGAAGGAAGCCGGCGATGGTCTTGTCGGGAAGCGCGGCATCGACCGCAGTGTGAAAGAGGGACTCCAGAAGGTCTCGTTCAGCGCTCATTCGTTCAGGCTCAGCCGGTTTCGGAAGGTTGCCGTTGACCTATACCAGTCTGCGGAAAAAGGAAACCGGATGGATTTTGTGCCGCTTTTCGCAGCCGGAATTTGGCAATGGGCCGCAACATCGATTCGGTTCGACAAACCCTTTGCGTGTTCCCCCAACCGGCAAAACCATCCAAGGATGTAGAGGCGTTGTATTGCATAAATGTCGCACCCGGCGATCTTTTGCCAATGGTAGGCAGTTTGCCGGCAAACTCGTTTGACTCCGCAAAAAGTACTCAGGAATAGTGTCGGTTAAAGAAGACTTAACATGGATGGCGTCGACAGATCGTGCGTAACGGTTGGATCAGAACGGGGCGGATAGCTGCGATCGCCTGCTGCTTGGCAGCGTTGGCGACCGGTGCCGTTGCCCAGACGGCGTCCAATGTGCCCGCCAAAAAGACAGGTCGGCCGCTGGTATCCGGCCAGGCGGAAGCCCGGGTTCAGGCCCGACGGGCCGTGCTGTTTCAGCACATGCTGGGTCAGCCCGACGATCTCGATGCGGCTTTTGAATACGCAACGCTGTCGATTCAGGTCGGTGACCTTGAAGCGGCAATTTCCACACTGGAGCGCATGCTCATTTTCGCGCCTGGCCTGCCGCGCCTGCAGCTGGAACTCGGCCTGCTCTACTATCGACTGACCGCGTACAAGACGGCGCAGACCTATTTCGAATCGGCGATCTCCGGACCGAACGTGCCGCCGGAGGTGCGTGCAAAGGTGGAAGCCTATCTCGACCGGATCGATGATGCCACTCGAGGCACCGTCACCTCCGGCCAGATGCGTGCCGGTATCCGCTACCAGACCAACGCCAATCGCGGACCTGACGGTGAAATCATCATCCTCAACGGCCTGCCGTATCAACTGAGCGCCGAGTCACAGGCCTCTCCGGATGGCAATGTTTATCTGGCGGGCACCTACCACGTGTCGCATCAACTGGCTCAGCAGGGGACGTCGCTGGAATTCGACATTGTCGGCTATGCGTCAAAGCAGTTTACCCAGGACCAGTTCGATCTGGCCCAGGCGGAAGCGACCTTCGGACCGGCATTCGACCTGGCGCGGTTCGGCTATGACAATGCCGCGCTCGGCGTCTACGGCATTGTCGCAACGTCATTCCTGCATGAGGACTATTATTCCACGTTTCTGGGCGCCGGAGCGCGCATTGTCGGTCAACTGAGCCCCCGGTCATCCGGGTCCGCGAAAATCGAATATCGGCACAAATGGTACAACAATTCACCGACCGTGCCGCGCGCAACCGACCGTGATGGCGACGAGGTCCGGGTGCTCGGAACCTACCAGTACATCGTCAATCCGATGCGGACCATCAGTGCGACGGGTGGGGTGACGCGCAGCATTTCGAACGCCGACTACCTGAGTTATACGGAGGTGGGTCTGCAGATCGGCACCGCCGTGGCATTCATGTCTCCGTTCAAGGGCGAGCAAAAATGGATCTTCGGCGGTTCGCTGGGCGTTCTTTATCGCGACTATGACGCGCCTGACCCGCTGGTGAACGCGACTCAGTCGGAATACGACTGGGAATATGTGGCCCAGGCGTCATTGAACGTTCCGATCAAGAACAACCTGTCGCTGCTCGCCGAGTTCGACTACCGCTACGTCGATTCGAACTACCCCACGCGCGAGCACAACAATGTCGGAACGACGCTTTCCCTGGTGAAGGTCTGGTGACATGACAATTCAACGGACAAGCAGAACTCTCTTCGCGATGCTGATGGGCAGTGCCATGCTGGTGCCCGTTGGTGCCTTCAGCCAGTCTTCTCCCAAGGTGGGCGTGACAGCCGCGGTCAATCTTGACGCACAGAGCCGTCGCGGAAGTGCTCCGGCGCGCGTGATCAGCATCGGTCACACCGTGATCTTCAATGAGCGGATCAGCACGGATGCGGCCGGTCTGGTTCAGGTGTTGCTGGTCGATGGCACGACATTCACGATCGGGCCGAACAGCCAGCTGACCATCGATGAGTTCGTCTACAATCCGAACACCGGTAACGCCAAAGTGGTAGCGACAGTTGCCAAAGGGGCGTTTCGGTTCATCGGCGGGCAGACCAGCCGGCAACCGGGCGGTGCGACGGTCAAGACGCCGGCCGGGTCGATCGGTATCCGCGGCGCCATGGTCGAGGGCAATGTCAGCGGGTCGAGCGGCACATTCTCGATGATCTTCGGCGACGAGGTCACCTATCAAGGGCCGGGCGGCGGACAGCAGCGCTTGTTCGAGCCCGGGTTCACCCTGGAGGTGAACAACGGCGGCAGCAATGTCCGGCCGCGCTCGGACGCCGACGCACAGAACTTCAAGGCCAGCCTTCAGGGCAATCCGGGCCAGGATGGCGGCGCCCGCCAGGTGCCGACGGATTCAACAGTCGCCCAGTCGCAGGTCGCCAGCGTCAACTCCAATTTCTCCGGGAACATTCCTATTCCGACGCCGAAGCCGGTCGAGGCCACCAATCTGGGTGAGGTCAGCGAGGATCTCAATCCTCCGTCAGACGTATCGGAAGACATCATTCGAGACGAGGTGGCCGAGGGAGACCCGCAGCCTGACCCCGATCCGCAGCCTGACCCCGATCCAGATCCTGATCCAGATCCTGATCCCGATCCGGACCCCGATCCAGACCCAGACCCCGATCCTGATCCGGACCCCGATCCAGATCCAGACCCAGACCCCGATCCTGAAACACAGGAAGCGCGCGTCGTAACGGGTGCTGACGTCTATACGACCCACTTCAATGAGAGCTATCCCGCCGCAGGCTCCCGCGGTTTGATCGGGTCGACGCCCGACTCTGATTTCCTGGTGACCTTCACCAAGCAGGACGGTGAACTTGTTGCGCCGTCGCCATTCGGGGGCACAATCACCCTGCCGGATCTGACAGGCACTGAGGGAGATGGCGGGCTTCAGCAGTTTACGGTGACCGGCAACTCGCCGGATGGTCCCATCAGTGGCCCCGCCTATGCCGGCCGAGGCGACTTTGTCGCTTACCTCCTGGGCGTCGACGGTGATGTCAAGGAGCCTTTCTACATCCTCACCGGGACGGAAACGGATTTTACCGCCCTGCCGGTTCAGGACGACGATATCCGAACCTATTCGCTGACCGTCGATCCGATCCAGAATGCCGATGTGGCATTCTTCAACCCGACTTTCTACGGGCAACTCGGCAACATGGCGACAACCGACTTTCTGCTGGTGGAAGCGCCGCCAGGGCAGAAGCGGACCCTGTATCACTGGATCGACATCACCGGCTCCGGCAGTTCGCAGAAGAGCGCCATTTTCGCGGGTACGGGCGGTACGTTCACCAACAGCAGTGGCAAGAAACAACTGCATTTGGCGCGTCGCGGAAGCTATCGCATGGCCGCTGATGCGCCTGCCACCAACATGCGCGGCAGTTCGGCAGTGACGTTGCCGGGCGCCAACGGTGGTTCCGCCTTTGGTCCCAACGCCGAGCATTTTCTGATCGGGGTCGAACTCGATCCGAATGTCGATGCGTTTTTCGATTCGGTTTCCGAAGGGTGCGGATATCTGCCCTGCGACCCACCGGTCAATACGTTCCAGTCCGATCGCAATTTCGGGACCCATCACGTTGCCGACCTGGTGAACCAGGTGCCGAAGAGCGGTCTGAACCGCACCGTGAGGGGCGGTTTTGGGTTCATGACGGGTCTCTCTGAGTCGGCAGGAGGCGGGTACCTGAATCCGACCATCCTGGTTAATGATGACCGCCAGTTCTTCCAACTGCTCCTTGGTACAGGGTCCAACAATGAAGAGTTGGGTGCGATCGGAGGTCTTGTCGATGTCGCAGACAATTCGTTTGTGGACCAGCTAGCCATCGCGTTTGGCAATTTGCCGGGTGTCGGCAGCGGCAACAGTGCTTTTGTTGACGACAATATTTTTGCCGCCAACCAAATCCCGGAAGCCGCCGCGTTTGTCACTGACGATGAAGACACTGTGCTGTCTACTCTGGTCAATCCTGGGAGTTACATCGTATCAGGACGCGCGGCGCCGTTGGACGGCTACCAACATTGCACCGAATGCACGTTCGCCGACTGGGGCTGGTGGGGGACCTATGTCGGCGGCGAAATCGACTATGGTGAGGGTGAAACTGACCAAATTGTGGAATATGTCCACATGGGCACCTGGGTTTCCGGCGACCTTACACGAGACGATGAGCTGCCGACCGGACCGACCAGTGCGGCGTATCAGGGAACGGCCATAGCGAACATTGCCCGCAACGGAGACCAGTATATCGCATCGGGTGACTTCATCCTCAGCCTGGATCTCGCCAGTCGGGAAGGCGCTTTTGGTATTACCAACCTTGATGGCGCAAACTACGGCGCCGCCGTTACCGACGCTCAAGGCAACCACCCTTTTGCCACCTACAGGGGTGAACTCCTTGGTTCGAACGGTCTCAGCGGAACCGTTCTGGGGGCCCTGGCGAATGATGGCAACGCCATCGCTGCCGGCACGTTCGGCCAGTTCCACGCGCATGAAGGCAACCACAAAGTGGTGGGCACGTTCTTGGGCAAGGAAGTCGACCTGCCACCCCCGCAATTCACCGATTGACGCTCCCACTTGCGCTACCAATTATCGCAGTCATTATTGTGTCAGGACGTTTCTGGCACGGGTGATCGGAGGGCATGTCGAAAGTGAGCTTGCGGAGCCTGCTGTCTCGACTGTTGCGCCAACGTCGTGGCGTGATCTGGGGCAGCGGCATGGCCGCTCTTGCCTGTGTGGTGTTGCTGTCACTCTCGCCGCTTTCGCCCTTTGAACGACTGCAGGTGCAGGTCTTCGACACCTATCAACGGCTGGCACCGCGGCCGCATGGCGGCACACCCGTTACCATCGTCGATCTCGACGAGGAGTCGATCCAACGGATCGGTCAGTGGCCATGGCCACGATCAACGCTGGCGCAAATCGTCGACCGGCTGGGGCAATTGGGTGCTGCCACAATTGCCTTCGATATCGTGTTTTCCGAGCCCGACCGCACGTCGCCGGCGCGGGTTCTTGAGGGGCTCGAACTGGGCGACGTCATCACCAGTAGCGGTATCGACCTCGACGCGCTCGACAATGACCGGCGGTTTGCGGAGGCACTGACGCGCAATCCGACCGTCACCGGTGCGCTTTTGTCGCCGGAGATCGACGATCCGGCGCCCGTTTCAAAAACCGGTCTGAGCTTTGGCGGCGCCAATCCGACCGAGTACCTGCCCGATGCGGGTGGAGCCCTGGCCAACCTGCCGCTGTTTGATGGGGCGGCCTTCGGTCTCGGGGTACTCAATTTCAATCCGCAATTCGATGGCGTGGTGCGGCGTGTACCGTTGCTGGCGAAGTCCGGCGACATCATCCTGCCGTCACTGGCGGTTGAAGCCCTGCGTGTCGCCCAGGGTGCGCAGGGTCTGCAGGCCCGTGGGACCGGCGCCAGCGGCGAGGCCGACACGGGCCTGGCGGCCATGGTTGCGATGCGTGTCGGCAATTTCGTCGTGCCGACGAATGCCGACGGCTCCCTGTGGGTCTATTACACCGACGGCACCGGAGCGCGCATTCTGCCGGCCTACACTTTGACCGAGACTGAGGTCGATCCGGCGGTCGCCGACGCAATCGCCGGCCACATCGTGCTGATCGGAGCCAGTGCGCAGGGCTTGCGCGATCAGCGGGCGACGCCGATGTCGGCGAGCGTCGCGGGCGTCACCATCCACGCGGAAATCATCGACCAGATTTTCTCCGGCGTTTCGTTGAGCCGACCCGACTGGGCCCTTGGGCTTGAGCTGTTTGCGACGGTGGTGCTCAGCCTGCTGGCGATTGCCGTCATCCCGTTTCTATCGGTTGCCGGCAACACTTTGTGGGCCCTGTTGCTCGGCGGTGGAACGGTTGTCGCCTGCTGGTTCGCCTTTCTCGAACAGCAGATATTGCTTGATCCGGTGCTGCCGGTGACAGCCATTCTGGTTTCCTTCGGAGCTGCCTCCGCCGCGCGCCTTCTGGTGACCGAGAACCAGGAGCGCTTCGTGCGCCAGGCGTTCGGGCAGTATCTGGCGCCGACCCTCGTGCAGCAACTCGCCCGGCATCCGGACCGGCTGACGCTGGGCGGCGAGAACCGCGAGCTCACTCTGCTGTTTTGCGATATTCGCGGGTTCACCAAAATCTCCGAAGGGCTGGACCCTTCCGAGCTGACGGAACTGTTGAACAATTTCCTGACGCCGATGACCGATGTGTTGCTGGAGAGCGGCGCGACCATCGACAAATATATGGGCGACGCCATCATGGCGTTCTGGAATGCGCCCATTGCGCAGGAAGATCATGCGATGCGGGCTTGCCGTGCGGCCCTGAACATGGAAACCGGGCTGAATGAACTCAACGCCAGCCTCACCCACAAGATCAATATCGGCATCGGTCTCAACACCGGCATCTGCTGCGTTGGCAATCTCGGCTCGACGCAACGATTCAACTATTCGGCCATCGGCGATGCGGTGAACGTCGCAGCCCGCATCGAATCACTCACCAAGCAATACGGCGTCTCCAACCTGATTGCCGAGACCACCGCAGCCGGAGCACCGGATGTTGCCAAACTGGAGGTGGACCGGGTGCGGGTCGTCGGACGTGCCGAGCCGCTGACCATTCTGACGATGCCGTCAGAGGCCGACCTTGAGGGGCAGGATTTCAAGCGCCTTGCCGAGCGGCACATGGCGTTCATGGATTGCTATTATCGCGGCGACCTGGCGGCGGCGAAGCAGGCCGTCGAAGCCCTGGCACAGGACTCACCGCGATCGCTTTCCGGATTGTACGGCGTTTTCAGGGAGCGCATTGAACAGTTGGCCGCCGCCGGCGTGGCCGACGATTGGGACGGAGTCTTTGTGGCTACGAAGAAGTAGGGTGTCACAACGCCGACCTCACTGCTTCTGGTCTAACTGCTGCCTTTCTCAAGTAGCGATTCAGGCACCGAGTGATCTGCATTTTTGACCGCAAAGAATCAGAGATCGTGAAAAAAATAGAACTTGTTTGAGCAATGATCTTCCATGGTGAACTGCCGCAATCCCCATGGCTTGACGTCCAGGTCTTCAGTGATGTCTGCTCCGCGGCGCACGAACTCCGCGTGCACCTCATCCAGGTCCTCACAAAACACCCAGAACGTACTTTGCGTATGCTCTCCAGTCACCTCCCTGAAGAAGATTGAACAATCACCTCGCGCCACTGCGCCGATCTTTCCTTCCTCGTTGTACCAGGCGATCTCGAAGCCAAGCTTGTCACGATAGTACTCCTGCGCCTCTCGGACATTTGGAACCGGCAATTCTGGAGTCGGTTGCGACAGATTCATGACTACGCCTCAGGTTGGTTCTGACCGTAACTTCTTAACGCGTGAGCGAAGCCCAGCGAAACGGAGATTTGTGCAATGTGCCGTATTCGGCAAAGTGGCTCTGAACCGTTGTCCGCTTGCCGCGGTGTCAAAATCAGCGAGTCGCTCTGCGGCTCAATCAAAAATACAAATTAGATAGATTATTAAAATACTGATCTTTATCAGATATATTGTAAATTGTATTCTACAAAAAATATGTTGATTGCTTTTACTTAATCATCTATATAGTTTGACAATATAGGAAACTTTGGAGATTTATAATGCGAAATTTTTCAATTTATACTATGGAATATAAAATAAGTCGGATTGTTGCGGTTTCTGGGGTTGTTTTTCTGACAACATTGCAAGTCGCAGCGGCCGGAGAATTGCCCGCCTCAGCGGTCAAAATGTCTTCGGCGGAAGTCAAGGCGCTCTATTCCGGCAAGACGGCCGACTGGAACCGCAGTCAGGCCTATTTCGCTCCCAACGGAACGACGAAGAACGTCAGCAAGCAGGGGAAATGGGTTGGCAATGGAACCTGGACGGTCCGCGGCAACCGCATCTGTATGAAGACGAAAGGAACGTCCTTTTCTTCCGGAAAATCGTGGAGCGTCCGCGACTGCTGGAGCTGGTTCCGCGACGGCAAGAAGACCTGGACCCTCTGGTCGGTGCGCTTCAACGGCGAAAAGCCTTCGAAAAAGGACTATTACACCGGCGAGGCCAAGAAACTGAAATCCGGCGACAGAACCAAGCGGCGCTACAACCGTCTGGCAAAGAAGCTGGAATCGTAGCTCGGCGGCGATCCAACGGGCGCCTCAGGCTTCCTCTGTTCACGATCCTTGCGGGGGCCGTTGGTTGGATTAAGACAAATGCCCGACAGGACAAAACCCGGTTTCGCGGTCGCGATCGTGTCGGGTGGGCATTCACGTTCCTAACCGCCGCCTGCAATCTGGTGCGGTTTCCGAAGTTGCTGGCAGGCACAACGTGAATGCTCTTGCGAATCGTTAGCTGTTTGATGTCCGCCTTCGGTTTGGCGCCGAGGATGATCTCTCCGCTCGGTTACGCAGGAGGGATCGGACATTCGATGCAGATACGCTTGCGCGCAATCTTGGTTGTTGTGAAAAGCCCGGTGTTCTAACGTTAGTTTGGCCAGCGTCGTCAATCGTCGGAGATTGACATGGAGCGGTATCGCGGGTGGCGTGCGCAGGCACTAATCGAACTTCGCAGCAGCCAACAGTTTTCGCAGCTCAGTCTTGAGAACCTTGCCGTAATTGTTCTTCGGAAGTTCGGATAGCTCGACATAATCCTTTGGTCGTTTGAAGCGGGCGATGCTGTCGATGCAAAGTGCATCAAAGCCAGCCGGGTCGAAGCTCTGGTCGGCATGCAACGTGACGAAGGCGACGACTTCTTCGCCCCATTCCGGATGCGGTCGACCAACGACGGAGACCTCGCTGATCGCCGGATGGGTCAGCAGAACCTCCTCGACCTCCCGGGGATAGATGTTGCTTCCGCCGGAAATAATCATGTCTTTCGAGCGGTCCCGAAGAGTCAGATAACCGTGCTCGTCCATGGAGCCGACATCGCCGGTGTGCAGCCAGCCGTCCCTGATCGCATCGGCGGTGGCTTGCGGATTGTTCCAGTAGCCGAGCATGACCGAAGAACCGCGCACGGCGATTTCGCCGATTTCACCAGGGGGAAGCGGGTTATCGTCGGCGTCGAGGATTGCCACTTCGCATGCGCTCTGGGCTGTGCCAACAGAGGCAAGCCGTGCTCCCCAATCGGGATGGCTGCGATCGGCAATCGCTTCTCGCGGCAATGCGGTGATGCACATGGGGCTCTCGCCCTGGCCGTAAATCTGCACGAAGCGAGGGCCCATGCTGGCCACCGCTTCTTCGATATCGGCGCGATACATGGGGCCGCCGCCATAGACGATCGTTTTGATGCCCTCGCCGTTGTCGCCGCGTGCCCGCGCCCGCGCGACCAGTCGTTGCACCATGGTGGGAGCGGCAAACATCTGCAAGCTGGTCAGGGCCGGCGCCAGATCGAGAATTTCATCCGGGTCGAAGCCGCCGCTAGCCGGTACGACATGACGGCAGCCGCGCATCACATGCATGAAATTGTAGATGCCGGCACCATGCGACATTGGTGCCGCGTAGAGCGTTGCGTCCTGCGGATCGACCCTATCGACATCGACGAAATAGCAGAAAGCCATGGTCGCGATATTGCCGCAGGAAATCATGACGCCCTTGGGCTTACCGGTGGTGCCGGACGTGTAGAAAAGCCACAGAAGGTCATCGAAACCCATGGCCCTCGGGGTGCCCAGGGGTTCGCTTGCCCGCATGGCAGCAAAGTCCCTATCGGCCGGATCGACGACCTGCGGCAGTGTATCGCCCATGACCGCAGCCAGATCCTCGGCGCGTGTGCTGTCGGCAAACACCAGCCGCGGGCCGGCGTCACCGATGATCCAGGCGGCTTCGCGGGCATGCAGTTTGGCATTGATCGGTACGGCGACTGCGCCGGCGAACCAGATCCCGTAGAGCGTCTCGAGGTAGGCTGTGGAGTTGGCCATGAACACGGCGACCCGCTCACCCTTGGTGATGCCTTTGTTTTGAAGGGCTTGCCCGATGGCTGCAGCAGACCGGGCGAACTGGTGGTAAGTCGCATCGATCCGCGAGCCTGTCATCAGCGCTGGCGCCTCGGGCAACCTTTGGGCCGTTCGAGCCAGCCACAGCGCTGGATTCATGAGGGGTCTCCGAACGTTAGTACGGGCTCTCCCAAGGTGTCGAATTTCGGATTGATGCCCAGGCCGTGTGTGTCTGACGCGGACATTCTTCCATCGACCCTGATCGGCGCGCCGTCTGCGATGGACACCGTCCCATAGCTGTTGAAGTCGGTTGCGGAGAAGCAGAATTCGGCCGGCGTCGACCGTGCCAGGTGGGCGATCGCAGCCGTCGTGATGTCGCCGCCCCAGGTGTCCTCGATGGTCATCGGGATGCCGGCTTCGACGCACAGGTCACGCATCAGCCGGGCTCTTGTCAGGCCGCCAACCTTGGAGATCTTCAGGTTGATGATGTCCATGGCGTCTTCGGCAATACCGCGGACCAGCGAGCCGGTTCCGTCGATCACCTCGTCGAGCACGAAGGGAAGTGACGTGCGGCGGCGAATGGAGACGCATTCCGCATAGGTCGGACAGGGTTGTTCCACATAGACGTCGAGGTCCGATATTGCGGTGACGACCCGGGCGGCTTCATGACGTGTCCAGCCAGTATTGGCATCAGCGACAAGAATGTCGGTCGGTTTGAGAGCGGCGCGGGCGGCCCGAATGCGCTCAATGTCGTCATTGGCGTCGCCGCCGACCTTGAGTTGGAACTTCGTGTAGCCCTCAGCCGCATAGCCCGCGACTCGCTCCGCCATTTCGTCAGGGCTCTGCTGGCTGATGGCGCGGTAGAGCGCGATGTCGTTCTGGGCGGACCCGCCCAACAGGGTGTAGACCGGCTGGCCGGTTGCCTTGCCAAGAAGGTCCCAACAGGCGATGTCGATGGGCGCTTTGGCGTAAGGGTGACCGCGCAGGGCAGCGTCCATGGTGCGGTTGATGGCGCCGATGTTGAGCGGGTCAAGACCCAGAAGATGCGGCGCCAGTTCCTGCAACCCGGTCCGAACACCGAGCGCAAAGGAGGGCAGATAGGCCGAGCCGAGCGGGCAGCATTCACCGTAACCGGTCAGCCCTTCGTCAGTCCGGATTTCCACGACTGTGCTGTCGAAGACCTCGACGAAATTGCCGTTCGACCAGCTGTAGCGGCCCTCTTTCAGTGGCAGGTCGGCCTGAAAGGCCCTGATTTGCGTGATCTTCATAAGGCTGCTCTCCTGCCGCGTGTCCGGCCCGGCATCATGGTGAATTCGCATCGATCCGTCCAGCATGGTCGGATTGTTCAAGGCACTGAATTGTTGCCGTTTGGCTACATGATTGAATCCGAATGCTGATGAACTCGCCATAGGTCTCCCCAAAAATTGACGGGTCATCGATTTCGTCGCAAAATTCCCAATATCAGGGGGGAGGGTCGTTGGAATTCACCACCGAAATGGCGGTCGTGGTCGGGGCGCTGGCCTTTACAGTGTTCCTGTTCGTCTCCGAGATCATTCGCGTCGATCTCGCTGCCATCCTGGTGCTGGTGCTCATTGGGATCCTCAGCTACGTGCCGGGGCTGGAGCAACTGGCCGATGTCAACGACCTCTTCAACGGATTCGCGTCCAACGCCGTCATCTCCATCATCGCGGTGATGATCGTCGGGGCCGGTCTCGACAAGACCGGCATCATGAACACAGTTGCGGCAACCATTCTGAAACGCGGTGGCAAGACCGAGTCGCGAGTTCTTCCGATCGTATCGGGAACAGTGGGCGTCATATCCAGCTTCCTGCAGAATGTGGGTGCTGCCGCTCTGTTTCTCCCTGTGGTCAGCCGCATCTCGGCACGCTCCGGAATTCCGATGTCGCGGCTGCTGATGCCGATGGGGTTTTGTGCCATCCTGGGCGGCACCATGACGATGGTCGGCTCGTCGCCGCTCATTCTGCTCAACGATCTGATTCAGACCGCCAACAGTAGCTTGCCTCCCGATCAGCAGATGCAGCCCTTCGGCCTGTTTTCCGTCACGCCGATCGGCGCGGCGCTGATCGTCACGGGTATCCTCTATTTCCTGCTGTTCGGCCGCTGGGTGCTGCCGGGCGAAAAGTCCAAGGTCGACGGCACCACCGGGCAGGCCACCTCGCAATATCTTCAGCGTGTCTACGGATTGAAGACCAGCGTGTTCGAGGTCGACGTGCCCGAGGACAGCGAACTGGTTGGCGAGGTCCTGGCCGACATCAACAACGAAAACAACGTCTACATCATCTCCACCTTCTATCGCGGCAAGGCATCGATGCTGCAGATCCTGACCGCCGAAATCGCTGCGCCGTGTCGACTGGCGATCATCGGCAAGTATTCGGTCGTGCGCCGCTTTGCCGATCGCTACGGACTGAGGATCCGTCCGCAGCTGGACATATTCGCCGACGAGTTTGCGCCGACCAATGCCGGTATTGCAGAGCTGGTGATCCCGCCGGATTCGCAGCTCATCGGCAAGAGCCCGCGCGACCTGTTGCTGCGCAAGAGCTACGGCCTGAGCCTGCTTGCCATCCATCGTGGCGAAGAGACCCTGAGCCATGTGCGCACCGACGATCACGAACCGACGCAAATCGGGTTGGTGCCATTCCAGGCTGGCGACATGCTGGTGGCTCATACGCGCTGGGACAACCTCACTCGTCTCAAGCGTGACCGCAATTTCGTGGTCGTCACATCGGACTTTCCGCAGGAGGAACTGCGTCCCGAGAAGGTCGGTTATGCCTTGTTCTTCTTCGCCGTCTCCCTCTCACTGATCCTGTTTACCGACGTCCGGCTGTCGCTCTGCCTGCTCACTGGAGCTGTGGGCATGTTGCTGACGCGCGTGCTCAGCATCGACGAGGCCTATGCCGCGGTCGGGTGGAACACGGTGTTCCTGCTTGCCTGTCTCATACCGCTCGGACAGGCGGTGCAGAACACCGGCACGGCGGAATGGATTGCCCAGCAGATCCTGATCGTGCTCGACGGCTGGCCGATCTGGGCTCTGCAGGCCGGTGTCGCCATCCTGGCAACCGCCTTTTCGCTGATGATGTCGAATGTGGGAGCCACGGTGCTTCTGGTGCCTCTTGCCGTCTCCATCGCCATTACCGCCGGCGGCAATCCGGCGATCTTTGCGCTGACAGTGGCGATTTCGACGTCCAATTCCTTCCTCATTCCGACCCATCAGGTCAACGCCCTGATCATGGGACCGGGTGGCTACCGGGTGCTGGATTTCGTCCGGGCCGGGGGCATCATGTCGATCCTGTTCCTGCTCGTGTCGATGTTCATGCTGAGCGTGGTCTACTGAGCGCAATACCGCTCCCGGACTGGAGGCTTTGGCAGATGTTGGCTGGATCCCAAGATGCCTTTACAGTCGAACCTGATTGAAGGGGGACAGACCGTGGGTATGGCAATTCGCGCGATCATTGTGTGCATGGTTTTGTGCGTTGGCACCTTGTCGCACCCGGTTGCGGCGCAGACCGAACAGAACGGCGGGGCGATCGCCGCCGGCGATGCGGCGATCGATGATCGCGCCATCGCGTTGCGCATCAAGGAGATTTTCAACGAGCTGGACGGCCTGGAAGGCGTCACCGTTGTCGTGCGTTCCGGCGTCGTCACGTTACGCGGCATTGTCGGCGAAGCGCAGCTTTCCGATCGTGCCCAGGGTCTGGCCAGCCGAGTCGATGGCGTTGTCGCGGTCACCAACGAGATCGAAGAGGAAACGTCGGTTTCGGAACGCCTGGTGCCCGTTTACGAACGGCTCGAGAACCGGACGATCCAGGTTTTCAACTATCTGCCGTTGGCCATGGTCGCGCTGTTTTGCTGGCTTGTGGTTGGCGCTATCGGCTTCGTGATTGCTGCGCGCGATTGGCCGTGGAACCGTATCGCGCCGAACGCATTCATCGCGCATCTCATCCGGCAACTGGTGCGGATCCTTTTCGTTGTCGTGGGCGGGGTCCTGGCGCTCGACATTCTCGGAGCGACGGCGCTGCTGGGAACATTGCTCGGTGCTGCCGGTATCGTCGGCCTCGCTGTCGGTTTTGCGGTGCGCGACACGGTGGAAAATTACATCGCCAGTATCCTGCTCAGCATCCGGCAACCATTCCGGCCAAAGGACTATGTGGCGATCGAGGGCTATGAGGGGTTTGTCATCAGCCTGACGTCACGGGCAACCATCCTGATGGAACCGTCCGGCAATCATATCCGCATTCCGAATGCCACAGTCTTCAAGAGCAATATCACCAACTATTCAACCAATCCGCAGCGACGCTTTTTGTTCAAGGTCGGTGTGGACCCCGACTGTGATCTCGACAAGGCCCTGCAGATCGGCCTGGAAACGGTCTCCGCGCAGCCTTTTGTTCTGGATGACCCGGCGGCGGGTGCATGGATCGAAGATCTGGGTGATTCCACGGTCATCCTGGTTTTCGTCGGCTGGATCGACCAGACGGAGACGAGCTATCTCAAGGCGCGTTCGGAAGCGATGCGCCTGGTCAAGCGGGCTCTTGAGTCGAATGATTTCTCGCTGCCGGAACCGACCTATCGATTGCGTATCGACACTCAATCAGTGCCGTCGGATGTACTTGGTGGAGCGCCTGTAAAGGCTGCTGCCGTCGATCAGAAAGCCCGCGCTTCATCCGAGTCCGCGCAACCCAATGACACCGCGGTCGATCGGGAGCTCGAGAAGCGTGTCGAAGAAGAACGTGTGGCGACCGCTGAAGAGGATCTTCTCAGCGATGACGCTCCCAACGAATTCGGCAAGCACTGAGGTCTTGCGGGCTTGTGTCACGGCCCGCACTCCAAAAGGACGCGGATCAATTCGGCCTGCCGTGTCACACCGGTCTTCTCGAAGACACGCGCCAGATGTGTGCGGGCCGTGTTGATCGTGATGCCGCAGCGGGCAGCCGCGGCGCCGCGTCCATCGCCGACAAGCATTTCGACCGCCAGTGCCGCCTCTGCCGGTGTCAGCCCGAACAGGTGCTGATAGGCTTCCGCGCGCGCCACCGAGCGCCGCTGCCGATCGCGAAACACCAGCTTCGCAAGGGCTTTTCTGCCGTGAGGGTTCGCCGAGTTGACCACACAGGGCAGAACTTCCAGCGTCTGTGTGGTGCCCTCGATGGGGAGAGGCCTGCCGCTCTGCTGGGCACACCGGGACTTGGCGAAATCATGCAGGACGGCTCTGAGATGCGCGTCGGCCGTCGCGTCCTTGAGCCGCACGACACCCTGATCAACCCTCAGGATCGCGCCATCACTCAGCAGGTTCTCGCCCGCGTCGTCCGCATGCAGGCAATATCCCTCCCGATCGATCACAATCAAGCCGGCATGATCCGGCGGCGGGCTGTGTGCCGTGGCGATTTGCTGGAGTTCAAGATGATGGAGGCGGCGGTCGATCGCCACTGCCCGCGCCAGATGCGGTATCAGATGACCCGCGGCCAGTATGGACTCCGTGTCGATGAAATCACGTTGGGTCGATGGCTGCAGGACAATGCTGGAAAACGCCTGCCCGCTGGCCAACAGATTGACAGCCAGGCGTTCCGTCCCCAGTCCGGATTGTCGCCAAAACTCGTTGTGAAACATGCTCGCAAGGAATTTGTCCCGACCGGTGTCCGCCAGCGTCGTGAATTGGCCGACCGGAGCGCTGGACGCCATTTCTGTTGTCGGGTCATGCTGCCACCAATAGGACGTGTAGGCCAAACCGATGGCTGGATCCGTACGCGGTGACAGGACAGAAGAAAAGCGGGCGTCCGGATCGACAACGACAAGGGCGGCATTTTCGAATTGACAGATGTCAGCGATGTCGCACAGCAGATCGGGCCAGAGATCGGGTTCCATCGTGGCGTCATAGATTTGCCCGATGATATCGAATATTTCCGCGTTTTCTGCCATGTCCACCCGCGCCATCCCGACCAAGCGGCGCCATGATAGGCAGAAAATCCAGCGTGTTGCTACCTAACGGGGGTTGAGTGACGGAATCCGAGTGCCGATGGGAAATCGGTTACGACGGCTGGGAGGCCATTCGATTTCTGGTTTTGGCGGCGGAAGACTTGCCGAGAATGAAAAACACAATCCCGAGCCCGATGCCGATCGCCAGGATGATAAGCCCGAGAAGCGGCCGGTAGGCGATCCAGGCTATCCCGATGACGAGCGGCGCAAGAATAAAGGTCAGAGCCAGCGAAACGAGACCCGTGGCGAAGCGGAATACATCGCCGATGAACGGAATGACATCGCCAAGCACGCCAATGATCGAAAAGATCATGCGGAAGCCGATGAAAACGGCCAGCATGCCGAGGCCGCGGATAACCCAGGTCATGGTTGTGTTGGCAGCCTGAGCGCTGTCGAACATCGCCTCCGCGGGCACGTTTCCGCGCGCGGTCAGAAAAATCCTGTTGCCATTTGAGGCCGTGTACTGGGCGACCGTGTCGCCGGACTGCATGCCGATGACACTGGCATCTCCCATGACGGTGGCTGCCAGCGATATCCTCATGTCACCGATCGAGGGAGATGCGGGATTGGCACCCACATAAATGAGGCCGGCTGAGGACTGGACGGGATAATGCTGGCCGAGAAAGGCCTGAAGGTCGGTGACTTGCTGCTCATCGACGGGCAGGTTTTCCCCGGATCCGAGACCGGCCAATGTGCCGCCGTTGAACTCAAAAGCTCCGATCGTGGCCTTTTGGGATGTGGCGCTTTCGGGTTTGACGGCAAAGTCCGGATTTTCGTGCCCCGCGGGCTGCTTGAAGGAAGAGCTGTTGATGGGGCGTGCCGACCAGGCCTTTTCGTAGCTGGTGGTGGTGACCGTTTCCGTTCCTCCACCGAGTTTCGTCCGGGTTTCGCTGCGAGAGGTCTCTTTCCACTGGTACATCTCGACGGATCGTTCAATCCGGATGGTGTTGTTCGGCAGGGCCAGGTCCGCGAAAATCGGATCCTTGGGGGCATCGGTGACACGAACGGGGCCGCTGATGTGCACAAGTTTGTCGTTGTTTTGAGCGGAGATGGTCCCGGCGTCCACGGAGACAACGACGCCCGAGCCTTCCGTCAGAGCGCGCTCCGTTTTGACCGCACGACCCTCGTTCCAGAACAGTGCAACACAGGCGGCGATCACCAGGATCACGCCGATCACGATGCGTCCGAAGGCACCAAAAACACGACTCAGCCACGACCGGGATGTGGTTTCGATAATCGGGTCGGACATCAGTTAAGTCTCCGGGAGCGAATCGAATCTGACATTTGATGTCCTTTAAAGCAAAGTCCCGGCGTCCATATCAATCGATCAGCCGTTAATCCATGTCTTGTTCCAGCTCTATTTGTATATGTTCAGCCGTTCTCCTTCACCACGGATGGCTTTTGCCGCATCGACATCCTCGGCCGTGACCTCCGTTTCACGCACATTGATCACCGAAACGTTCGGAAGGGCGGCGAGATGCTTGACTGAGGCGCCGGTCACTCCAGTCTCGTTGAGGTTCAGGCTCCTCAGGCTGGTCCCTTTCAATGCGGAAACGCCCGCGTCTGACGTGTCGGTTCCGGTCAGGGTAAGATTGGTCAGCGACCCATGGTCGGCGAACGCCATGACGCCGTCGTCCGAAACATCCGTATCGGCCAGCGAAAGCGACGTCAGACTGATGATCTTAGCAGCTTCGGAGGCGGTGGCATTCCCAATCCGGTTGTGAGACAGGTCCAGCCGCTCAAGACCCTTGAGCTTGGCGATATCGCCGGCAGTGGCGTCGCTGACATTGGCCTGTCTCAGATTCAGTCGTTTGAGTTGCGGTGCCGCGGAAAGGGCCTCGAAACCGCTGCCCGTGATGATGGTGTCACTGAGCACCAACTCGCTCAGGTTCGGGATGGTGGCCAGATGCGACAGGCCCGCGTCAGTGATGGTGTCGACATCATTGAGCTTGACGCTGGCCAGTGCCGGGTGGCTGGCAAAGGCCTCAAGGGCGGCGTCGTTGACAAAAAGACTGCCAAGATCGAGGTCCCGCAGTTTTGCGAGAGCGGCCAGCTTGCTGACACCCGTCGGGGTGACGCCCTTGGCGCGGGAGACGTTGAGATTTTCCAACTGCGACATGCCGGCGATTGCTGCGAGCCCGTCATCGCCCAATGATAGTGTCGTCATCGACAGCCGTTCGATCGTCGGCGACGTCGCCAGCGCCTCGAAGCCAGCCAGCGTGATGCCTTTGACGTTTGACAGATTGAACTGCTTGAGCGCCGGCATTTTCGCAATGGCGGCGAGAGCTTCGTCGGCGATCTGCAGATTGTTCAGCGATAGGGAATTGAGTGAGGTCGAGGCGCCGACCGCGGCGAGGCCCGCCGGGCTCAGCCGGCGTTGGGAGGAAATCGTCAGGCCCTGCAGCTTCGGCAATACGATCACTGCCTTCAGGTCCTCATCCGAAAAGTTCACCGCGTCACTCGGGATTGACAGGAAGCGCATCGTCGATAGCGACGCGGCCGTAGCCGGCTGATTGCGAACCTCGATTTCCAACTCCTGGAACCGTTTGGCCAGCGCTTCCAGATCTTGTGATTGGGCAGGCGTCTGGAATGTCAGGATCGCTGACACGGCGAGCGTTACCGTCACGCTGGCCATCCAATTGAATTTCGGCATCACAATCAGTCCTTTCGCGTCTGTCGAAGCCGCGATGCTAGCCAACCCGGACTGTCCGCGCATGCGACGTTTGTGCGATGTGCTGCCGCCGTTGAAGCGGTAGGCTGATTCCGCGACCTTGATCAGGAGGTTAGATGCTGATCCTATCCTACTCACAGGCGTGGTTGCTGCGCACCCGCAATGGCAAAAGGGAAGCCTCCTGGCGCGCCTGGCTTCTGATCTTTTTGATTCCTGGCCTCTTTGCTGCCGCTGCGGTCTTTCTTCTCTTCGAAAGCCTTGTCTTCGACAGCAAGGCCGAGCGGACGATGGGTGAGGTGACCCGCGTCTACGACTGGGAAAGCTGGACCCCGTGGACAGGCGACACAATTATCTACAGTCCCGTCTTCCGCTACCAGTTCTCCGACGGTTCCATGACGGAAGCCAGCACCGGCCAGTCCTCGCCCAATTGGAATTTCGAAATCGGATCCACCCACGAAATCCTCTACCTGCCTGATGTCAAGACAGACGTGAAGCTCAACAATTTCGAAACGTTGTGGGCCCTGCCGCTGATCATCGCCGGGATCAGCCTGGTGACGCTGCTGCCCTCTCTGTTGGGGGCATGGCTGCTGCTGCGTTGGTTGAGGGGCGGCGGGAAAGCTGCGCTGGTGGACACTGGCGACTGAGTTTGCCGGCGAACAACCGAAACCGGCAGTAAGATCCAGCAGCTTTATGCCGACGATGCGAACCTCGACTGCACTTCTTCTGAGTATTTTCGGCTGACCGGGATTTTCGACCCATCCGTAATGGTGAGCCACAGCCGGCCGCTGTCGCGGTAGAGACGTTTCGCTGCAGCAAAAGCCACCCAATGACTTCGATGAACCTGCATGCCGAGTTTACCCGGCAGTTCGGACACAATGTCATTGAATCGGTAGAGCACCATGCGGGTTTCCTGGTCACTGATCAGACGGACGTAATGCTCCTGCGCCTCGACGCGCAGGAGTTCTCCGTTGAGCGGATGATCGAGGTGGCGCAGATACCCGGTCTCAGAAGATCGGTCCAATGATCCCACCGGCTCCGGTTCGAAAGGCCTATCGGCGTCGCTGGTTTCCACCGTCGGCGCGATACCTTTGGCCGCATCGGTCCGTTTGAAAGTCTGAAAGAGTCTCGGTGCCGTCAGGATTACACACAGGGCCAGGTGATTGTCGGAGAGATAGATTATTTCCAGAAAGAAGGAGCCGATCTGGCTCTCGGCTAACGCCTGACCGGACGCTGCCTCACCTGACGTATTGTCGAGCGATACGGTGCCGCCGAGTTCCGGCAAACCCAGAATAAGATCCAGGGCGGTGATCGACAACGCAAAAGGCACGAGGCTGACCAGCGCCGCGAGAATTGCGTTCAAAATGACGTTTGAGCCAAGTCCGGGTAGCCGGCTGATCAGTTCCGCAAAGGCGACGAATAGCCCAGCCTCGATCATGATGCGAATGGTCCAATAGACATAAAGGCCGGCGAGGGGCCAATCATCAGGCCGTTGGATCTGTGTCGAGGCCAGCAGCCAGGCAGCAGCCAATGAGAGAAATGTGGCTTGAGCTGCGTAGGTTCGAAACATCTCAAAATGGCCTGTCATTCAAGAAGCATGAATTTCATCCACCTTAACCTATTAAATTATAAGGGACAAATCTGCAGGTAAAGGCTGCCTGAGAAATCGAGAAATATGGTTTTGACTGAAGAAAGAGTGCCTTTTCATCCCGACATATTGCGCCACGTTACGCCGTGAAGCGAGTTCGGGAAAGCTCGCTTGAGTGTCATGCCCTGGGTTTGGGGCATTGAACTGGTCACAGGTATCCTGCTGGAGATAGAAGATGAGCATCAAAGTGGAACTGACGCGCCGGGCCGCCCTCTTGGGCGCTGGCGGAGCAATTGCGGGGGCTGGTCTTGCCTCCTCCAACGTGGCTTTCGCGGCGGCGGAAAAGCAAGGAGCCATGGCTGCTCCCATCGCACGCTACGCCGTGGGCGATTTTGAGGTGAACACGCTTCTGGACGGAGCAGTGACGGTCGGTGACCCTCAAAAAACCTTCGGGATGAATGTCGAGCCCAATGCGTTTGTCGCGCATTCAGACGACAACTTCATACCGTCGGATACATTCAAGGCGTATTTTACGCCCACTCTGGTGAATACCGGCAATGAGCTGATCCTGTTCGACACCGGTGTCGGCGAGGGTGGCCGGCCGGCAAGAGGCAATATGCGGGCCGCGCTCGGTCATGCGGGATACACCCCCGAGCAGGTGGATATCGTCGTCATCACGCACATGCATCCCGACCATATAGGTGGTCTGATGGAAGGCGGCGCCCCGACATTTGCCAATGCTCGCTATGTGACGGCCCAAAAGGAGTATGATTTCTGGGCGGGCATGGACCCGGAAGCAAATGGCGTCACGAAACTGATGACCAAGAACGTCAAACCGCTTGCCGAGAAGATGACGTTTCTTGGCGATGGGGGTTCGGTCGTCTCAGGCGTGACAGCCCTCGATGCCCATGGTCATACACCAGGCCACACGGTCTACATGCTCGAGAGCAACGGACAGCAGCTCCTGTTGGCCGCGGACACCGCGAACCACTACGTCTGGTCGCTCGCGCGCCCCGAATGGGAAGTTCGCTTCGACATGGACAAGGAGGCGGCTGCCGCGACGCGCCGGTCGGTTCTGGGCATGCTGGCTGCAGACAAGGTCCCGTTCGTCGGATATCACATGCCGTTTCCCGCGGTCGGTTACGTCGCAGTCGACGGCGACGGGTACCGCTACGTTCCGGCCTCCTATCAGATGCACCTCTGAGGGTCTCAATAACAGCAAGGCAAGGTCGGCTGTGGCCGGCCTTTTCCTATTGTCAGCGTATTCGCTGGTTCATCTTCCCGAGCACGGGCGGCGTTTTTCCTTTGCGCTTTCTGTGATCAACGACTCAGATCCTTCTTTGGTTTGAAACGGTCCTTGTCGGCGATATGCTGCCGTTGACAAGGCTGCCCGCGTCGACTGTCGGCGAGCGGGGCAGGCCATCAACACTGATCCCGGGAAGAGAACCATGTCGATACGATTTGATGAACGGGTGGCCATTGTCACCGGAGCCGGGAACGGGCTGGGCCGCTCCCATGCGCTTGGGCTGGCGGCGCGCGGCGCCAAGGTCGTCGTCAACGATCTGGGCGGAGCGTTGGATGGCGAAGGCGGATCCTTGAGCGCCGCTGAAACGGTCGTCGAGGAGATCCGTGCGGCCGGCGGCGAGGCCATCGCCAGTGGCGCCAGCGTCACAGATTTGTCCGGGGTCGAAGCGATGGTGGCGGAAGCCCGGGACCGATGGGGCCGCATCGACATCCTGGTCAACAACGCGGGCATCCTGCGCGACAAGTCCTTTGCCAAGATGACGCTGGACGATTTCAAGGCCGTCGTCGATGTCCATCTGATCGGTTCGGCCAACTGCACCAAGGCCGTCTGGGAAACCATGCGCGAGCAGCAATTCGGCCGGATCGTGATGACGGCATCGTCCTCCGGCATTTACGGCAATTTCGGCCAGGCCAACTATGGCGCGGCCAAGATGGGTGTCGTCGGCCTGATGAACGTGCTGCACCAGGAAGGGGCGAAATACGGTATCCACGTCAACACGCTGTCGCCGACCGCGGCGACGAGGATGACCGAAGAATTGCTTCCGGAAACGGCGCTCGACCTGATGACCGTTGAAAGCGTCACCGCCGGCCTGCTCTTTCTCGCGCACGAGTCGGCTCCCTCACGGTTGGTCCTGTGCGCGGGCGCCGGCGGCTACGCCGCAACGCGGATTTATGAGACCGACGGCATCTACCTGCCGCCGGATGAACAGACACCGGAAAATGTCGCGTCCCACATTGCCGAGATCATCGACCCGGCGGACCAGGCCATGCTGCAAGGCGCTTATGAGCAGACCGACAAGTTCGTGAGGAAGGCTGCTGCTGCTCTGGGCGTGGACCTTGAAAGCAGGGAGAAGTGAAAGCCGATGCGGATGTCCGGCCGAAGGCCGAATGAAGTCATTTTGCGACTTTTGTCGAGATGATTGCGCGCGCACCTGAACTCTGACGAACGAACTTTGGTGCACTTAGGGGCACTTGCAGGTCGAAAACTGCATCACGTTAAGTAACTCTCATCCACAATTGGCTTGGCGGTGCACTTTTCTTTTGGCTTCCGCTGGAATTTCCTCGCGGTCCATGTACCTTGGACATGATTTCACTATTCAACCGCGAGGCCAGATCTGTGGTCAGCTTGACGATGCTCGCGCGTCCCGCTCCGAAAGAGAGAATACGGGTTTGGTTGTGCGTCAGCAGCGTCGACAATCAGGGCTCTCCTGATCCGATCCGGTGGAAGCTGAATGGCAAGGCCGTCGAAGCCGAAACCCTGAGACCCCTTTCGTTGTCGCATGGGTCTGGCGCGGACACGCTCACGGGCGTGTACGAGATTACCGCAGAGGGCCAGGACTCCTTGAACCGTGTTGCCGCAGAAGCACATGGCAAAAAGACAGAATTGAAAGTCAGAACATTTCCGCACGCCATGGAAGAGGGATCCTGGTTCCGGGTCCTTATGTTTTCCTGCTTTCATCAAGCGGAAAACAGCCAGGCTCTGGTTTCGCAAACCTACCTGAATATTCCGGCGGCGGAACGCCAGGATCTTTGTCTGGGCATGGGCGACCAGGTCTATCTCGACCTGCCGACGCTCAACAATTACCCCGACAACGAAGCCAAGTTGGCGGACCGGTTCGAGCGCTACTATCGAACCAACTGGACGACCAATCTTGGCATCGAGCCGTTGTTGAAATCGGCGCCTTCGGTCTTTTGTCCGGACGACCACGAATATTGGAACAATTTTCCGCACAGATCGCCGATCATCCAGAATTCGTGGAAGCAGGGGGCCAGGCAGCGATGGAAAAATGCGGCGGACCAGCTCTACGATGCATATCAATGCGCGGCGCCGGCGGAACGTGGCGACACCATCGAAGTGGATGTCGATCCGCTCTCGATCCTGGTTCTCGACCAACGATCTCAGCGCAGGGACGACCGCAGCGCCACGATGACACCTGACGCGCTGCAACACCTGGACGATTGGGTGGATCGGCTGATCGCTGAGAACAAGATCGGTGCGGTTGTAACCGGACAGTCGTTGCTGGACAGGCCAGTCGGTAAATTCCAGGGCGCTGTCGCCGACTGGATGCTGCCGAACTACGGTGACTACGAACGCATCGTAAAGTCACTCAGCCGGCTTTCGGAAGCCGGGCGCCCAGTGCTGCTCCTGACAGGGGATGTCCATTGGGGGCGCGTTACACGGATCAAGGAAGCCGGGCGCACGAGATTTATCGAAATCGTTTGTTCGCCGTCTGCTCTGGTGTCGACCGTTGGCAGCGACCAGCTCAAGAGCATCGGCGCGGGATTTCGCCGGTTTTTCAAGGGCGAAGAAACCCGCTGGCCGCGTCATTCTTCGGCGCCGGATGCCGAGCCCTATTTTGCTCAGCAGGTCTTCGGCAAACGCTACCGGACAAAGGTCGTCTACAAGCACATGGGCGATCAGCTCGCCATGCTGGCCTTCCGCAAAGCGGCCAATACGCTCGAAGCGAAAGTCACCTATTACGAAATTCACAAGCGGCCGGAAAACCCAACAGAAGTTTCACTGGGGTTTCTGAAGTAGCCAGCGTCCAGGAGGGTACACATGCTGAACATTATGGCCTCGTCAGCCAAGGAGCTTAATCCAGCATTCGTGCAGGCAGCCAGGCGTCGCAATGAAGACAACGTGAAATGGGTTCAAAGGCACCTCAAGACTCTGGCGGCCGAAGAGGGCGCAAAAGGCATGTCCTACCTCGTTCTGATCGGCGGCAAGCAAAAGTCCTATTTTCACACGCGTGTTGCCCAAGGGCATCTGAGAAACGACATGAGTCCGAGCCATTGGTCCCATGTCGTTCTGCTGCAGGGCTCAGGCCCGACCGCCAAGAGCGCTCTTTGGGAGATTTCGCTGGAACCCGCCGAAGGCTTCGGCTACCCGCCGTCCGACAATGCCGTCGAAGAAGCGCACCTCACCAACTATGCCAGCAAAAACATGTATCCCAACGTCGCGGTCATGCGGATCCCGGTCAAGCTGAGCGAGATGAAGAAAACAATCCTGCTATTCAAGAAGCAGCGGGTGGACCTCGACTGCGTTGAGCTGCTTCTGCTCTGGCTCGGTTACGTCTGGGGCGTCGGCAGGGCGGACAACCCGCTGTTCGACGGATTCGGCATGCCCTCCGCCGCCTTCATCGAGGCCCTCTGCGCCGCCAACGGATACGACTTGACCCCTGGCCTGGAAAGCCGCGCGAGCTGCCCCGAAGCAATCTGGCAAGCCGCCAGATGGTGGCATGAGTTTCAGAAGGACCAACAGGGTGCTGAGCCGATCAAAGGCATGTGGCACACGGAGCACTTTCTCGGGAAGTAGGGGTGGGAGTACGCTTGGCAGAACCAGAACTTGCGGGATCTTGTTTCAACCAGTGATCGCATCACGGAAAGCACGCAGTTAATAGTTCTGGTAGCCTTCGCGGTGAACTTTTACGAGAAAGGAACTGATGGCCTCAAAAACCTGAGGTAGGCGTTCAGAGTGTATTGCTATTACTGTACAAATTGTCTAAGAGTCAGGTGCGGGCGGCCATCTGATGGCTGAATAATTCAATGGCAATTTGTGTGCAAGCTGCTGCGAATAGAGTACGGCGGCGGTCGAAGCAATCCTCAATAGGCAAGAGTTTAAAGGCTAGGACCCAATTCGCAGGATCGGGTTTTCTGCAAGGGATTGCGATGCCGGCACACGCTGACCATTTGAGAAAAGCCAGCTAATTCAGGAATTTGGTACGATGTCAGTGGCTGTGTCACTGCGTATAGTGCTCGTGTTATCGTTGCTGATTCCGGCATTGTCGGCCTGTTCGAGTAGCACGAATTCACGCAACATCTTCCGCGACTCGCTCTCCGGTCTCAACAATTGGGGATCGCCTAAGAAGGCGTCCGGACGCAGCTCCAGCAGTCTCAGCGCATCGGGCACAGGCAGTGCAGCTTTTGCGGGAACCGCTCAACGAGGGACCGGTTCGTTCGTTTCGTCACGGGCGCCGGCTATTTCACCTGGAACGACGCGAGGGGGTGAAGAGGGTTACACACTCAATCTGGTCAACGTTCCCGTCAAGGATGTAGCCAAAACGGTCTTGGGGGACACCCTGTCGGTTAATTACGTAATCGATCCGCAGGTTAGCGGGACCATGACAGTTCAGACCAATTCTCCGGTCTCGCGGGCGGCATTGATCGAGATCTTCGAAACCGCATTGGCGGTCAACGGGATTGCCCTGGTTCGCAAAGGTGAGAGCTATCAAATTTTGCGCCGGGCCGATGCACTGGGCTCCACACCAGCCGTGAGCGTGCCAAGCGTTTCGCCCTCTGGCCCAGGTGTAAAGGTCCAAGTCGTAGAGCTGCAGTTTATTGCAGCCGATGAGATGAACAATATTCTGCAGCCGATCAGTCGCGAGGGTTCGATCGTCCGCGTGGATTCCAAACGCAATCTGCTGATCCTGGCGGGTACCGGGCCTGATCTCCAGGCCATGCGCGAAGCGATATCGGTATTTGACGTCGACTGGATGCGCGGAATGTCGGTGGCATTGCATCCGTTACAAACCTCGCAACCGGCAGCCATTGCGGAAGAACTCGACCAGATTTTCGGCAACACTGGCGAAAACGCCGGCAAGGTAATCCGCTTTGTCCCAAACGAACGCCTGAACGCGGTTCTGGTCATCACATCGAAACCAAAATATCTGGCGCGCGCTGAATCTTGGATTACCAAGCTTGATGCGCAAGCCCGTTCCAACGAAGATCAGCTGTTCGTCTACCACATCCAGAATCGGCCGGCGCAGGAACTTGCCGATGTGCTGCGTGCCGTGCTGGCTCAGGAAAACACCAATGTAGCCGGCGGCGGCGATGGTTCTGTTGCGCCACAGCTCACGGAAGTCGCAGTCTCGACCGATGGGGCGGCCGAGACAGGCGGGATTTCGGCGGGAACGGCACGGGCCAGTTCCGTTGTCGCTGATGTCGAAAACAACGCCCTGCTGATCTCCACCACGGCCCGCGAATATGAACGCATCGAGCGGATTCTTCGTCAGTTGGACGTCCTGCCGACCCAGGTCCTGCTTGAGGCGGTCATTGCGGAAGTGACCCTGACTGACGAACTGAATCTTGGCATGCGCTGGTTTATTGAAAGCGGCAAGATGGATTTCGGGTTCACCGATGTCGCGTCGGCGTTCTTTGGCGCAGCATTCCCGGGCTTCTCATGGACTTACGCCACCGAGAACATTCAAATCACCCTGAACGCGTTGGCGAGCATCACGGACGTCAACATCATCTCCACCCCGACACTGATGGCTCGCAACAATCAACAGGCCGTGCTTCAGGTGGGCGACGAGGTGCCGATCGTCACCCAACAGGCGGTCGATGTGGCAAACACCGGCACCGTCATCAACTCAGTAGAAATGCGCGATACCGGTATTATCCTGACGGTGACGCCGCGGGTGAACCGTTCCGGACGGGTGATGCTCGATATCGAGCAGGAAGTCAGCACCGTCGTCAAGACAACATCGAGCGGCATCGATTCCCCGACCATCCGGCAGCGCAAGATTGATACCCAGGTGACCGTGCATGACGGCGAAACGCTGGCGCTGGGTGGTTTGATCCAGGAACAGAACAGTCTGACGCGCGAGCAGGTACCGATCCTCGGCAACATTCCCATTATAGGGAACGCCTTCAAGAACAAGTCCGACACGATCGTGCGTACGGAATTGATCATCTTCATCCGACCGCGCGTAGTTCGCAGCGTCCAGGAAGCGCGTAGTGTCACCCAGGAGTTTCGTAATCAGCTTCAATTCGAGAGCCCGATCACCAAGCGGCGGCAGGGAAAAACTCGAAGGCAGCGCGACCTCAATCGGCTGGTTTACTGATCATGGCCGACACAACGATCCTGCAGCTGGCTGGTGCTGTCCTGCTGATACTGGCGATCGCTATTTCAGTTGTCGATTTGCGCAGTTTGAGGATTCCGGATGGTCTAAACGTCGTGTTGGCGATTGGCGGTCTGGCGTTTCAAATCGCGACCGAGCGAACGTTTCCAATGCTACCGCTAATCGGCGCAATCGGTCTTCTTTTGGCTTTCCACACGGTCCGCCAAGTTTACCTGCGGCAGCGGGGCGTCGTTGGACTGGGTCTCGGCGACGTTAAAATGGTGGGGGCTTCCGCGCTCTGGCTGCATCCGGCGAGCCTGCCACTCTTTGTGTTTCTATCAAGCGCCACGGCCCTTCTATCTGTGCTGCTTCTGGGCCGCTGTGATCGACGCTTCCAGACCTCGGGGCGGTTGCCATTCGGTCCGTTTCTGGCTGCCGGGCTCATCGCAAGCTGGAGCCTTGAGAACCTCGCGGGAGTGAATCTTTGGTCAAGCTAAATGATGGTGTCACCATGACTTATTCAGGTGCCGACAACCGGCACGATGAACGCGATGGCGGTTTTACTATGGTGGAATTGTTGGTCGTTCTGGCCATTATCGGCCTCGTCAGTGCATTCGCTGTACCACAAGTGTTGCGGTACCTTGATTCAGCCAAGGAAGATGCGGCGCGGGTGCAGATCCGCAACATCGAAGCCGCCCTCGAACTCTACTATATTGACAATCTCGGCTATCCGAACGAAGAGCAGGGCATCCCGGCGCTCTCTGTACAGCCAGTGGGTGCAAGCCGTTGGAACGGCCCCTATCTGAAGGGTGCCGACCGCTTGGAAGACCCCTGGGGCAACGCGTATGTCTATGGCGTGGACGAGGAAACCGGCAACATTCTCATAACTTCGCTGGGCCGTGACGGCAAAGTGGGCGGCGAAGGCGAGAACGCTGATATCACCAGTCGGGAATAGGGCTGGGATCAGGATGGTTGGCGGGCCATTGCAAGTCTCGCAAGGCCACTACTCTCGTAGTTACTGCCGTTCGTTTCACGCGTAATGGTGAACCGGATGGCAACAGGCAGTTGGCGATCCCGTCGCCATTGGTCGAGCCATTCCACATTTCCGGACCCGGCATCCAGATACTCGAAGGTGAGCGTATCTACGGCCTCCAGAAGAGAGACTTTCAAGGGCGCGTTCGCGCGGCTCCCAAAACGTCGTGGTTCGATGCGGATGACAATTTGGCTTGCTGACGCTTGCGTCTCCAGGCGAATTGTTTTGCTGCGCAGTGAAGCTGGGCTCACGCCCATGCGCGCTGCGCTGACGAAACTGACGCTTGAGGGCGAACCGGTCAGAAAACTGCGGTTGCGCGCTTGCGTCATGTCGACCGGCAGGGCGAGGGCGCTTTCCAGAGACCGCTCCATGTAGCGAGCGGCTTCATCAAGGTCTTCCTGTACCGTTTGCACTGCCTGAATCTCTGACGCTTTCCGCAACTGGCTGAGAAATGTCGTGGTCATTCCGCCCATAATCGCCAGGATCGTCAGCGCGACCAAAATCTCGACCAGCGTGAAACCGGAGACTCTAGTGTCTGCGGATGGTCTGGGCGCTGTCATCACCGCCCACCATCGAAGCTCAGATATGTCGAGGATAACTTCGGCGCCGTCTCGCGAGAGACCTCCAGAGTGATCCGCCTTAGCCGGTGTCCGTGCTCCCCCGATAGTTGTTCTACCTCCAGGCGCCAACGATGATTGTCATCCCATTGCCCCTGATCGACCCCCGGTCGATAGGGAAGTTGCTCCGAGAGCACTGCGCGGGCAATCTGACGCATTTTCAACTCTGCCTGTGCCCGCTGGGCATTGTGCATGCTGACACCGATCGTGCGGACAGCGGCGGTCAGCGCCAGCGAGAGGATGGCGAAAGCAACGACAGTCTCGACCAGAGTAAAGCCGGCGCTCCTGTTGTCCAGCCTGTCAATCTGCGGCATCGTCGAGCACCTTTGTTCGACCGGTTAGCCAACTGGTTTCCAACTGGGCCCGATCTCCATCACGATCCTCAAGCGTGATCTTGCTGCCGGTTGAGCCGCCTTCTCCAAAGAAGACGACCGGGATGCACCCTTGTTCTTCAATAAGTTCCAAGCCGGTCAGCATGGTCATCTCCATACCCTCTGGTAAAGCCTTGACGAGATTGCGCCGTTTGTAGGCTACTGTTCGTTCCCCCAGATCGAAAGTTATGGTCCGGGCAGAGCCGCTCGTGACCGCGTCGTGATGAGCAAGTCTTGCGAGCGTTTGAACTTCGGCTGCGAATGCTGTTGCGCCATCGTCTTTCTCTCTGCTTGAAAACGCCAGACCGGCGACGCCTGTGGCAAGCGCGATGATCGTCAGGCCTACAAGAAGCTCGACGAGCGTAAATCCTTGATCTCTTTCTTCGCAAACAGGGTTCATTGAACTGCCAGATCATTGACGCTGAGCAGGGTGCCCATGACAGACGTCACCAACGCACCGATCATGAGTCCAATAGCGATGGTGATCGCCGGGGTGAGGAACTTGAGCAACCGGTCGATGCGAAGCTTCTGTTTCAAGATCAGCGAGGCGGCGCCGCGTTCAAGCATGGTCGGCAGATTGTTCGATTCTTCTCCGATGCGCACATGGGCGATCATCGCGTGGCCAAAGAGACCGGTTTGCGCAAACGCTTCATGCAGACGCGCGCCCGAGGCCACCTTGTCCTCTGCCTGCAAAAATTGCGTTCGCAACGGGCCTTCAGGAGCAGAGTCGGCCGCAAGCCGCATAGCCTCTTTCATCGGTACGTCGTTTGAGACCAGCAAGTGCAGGACACTGAGGTAGTTGGCGATTGCTGCCTGCCACCGAAAGGCGCCTACATAGGGCAGAAAATCGATGCAGCGCTTGAGGCGTTGCCGGAAGGGTTCGGAGAGAACAGCCAATCCGGTGAATAGCAATACCAACGCTGCAATCCACAGACCAAAAGCGTCGAGAACCGTTCGCAGACCTGACAATGCGGACACGATGACTGGTGTCCCCTCGGATCGACCTTCGAAAATCGGTTCGATGGCAGGAACCAGGAAGAAGGCCTGGATAAGCACGGCTGCAAACAGCATTATTACCAGGAAAATTGGATAGAGCAGGGCTTCCTGTGTTTCCGTTCGGCGCTTGCTGGCGAGCTCGAAACGCTGAGCAATGGCGGTAGCCACTTTGGGTAGGTTGCCGCTGTTTTCGCCAGCTGAAATCAGCGCGATCACATCCTCGGGAATGGTGTCCTGGCGAAAGGCCGTGGCCACGGAACTCCCTTCCTGGAGTCGTTTCGCGACCTCGGCTAGGCGCTCCGCGTCAGCCGGGTTGTCGCTATCTGCCTGCATAGCCGCGATTGCCTGACTGATTGTGAAACCAGATTGAAGCAACACCGCCAGTTCGGAAAAGAACCGGGCATTGTCCGTTCGCGGATTGAAGAGGCGAAACGATGCCCGCTGCTTTTTACCATCATATGTTTTTTCCTTTGCCGCCGGCCGCAGATCGAAAGGGATCCTGCCTGACCGTGACAGTGACTGGTAGGCGGCCTGTTCGCTGGCGGCGCTGATCGTATCGCAGTCGATGCTGCCGTCAGCCCGGTAGGCTTTATATCGAAAGCTCTGCATCAAGCGCCCTCGTTGTTGAGGACCCGCAGCACCTCAGCGCGGTCTGTGACGCCGGATTTGGCCAAGTGATTGGCATGGTCGAGAAGAGTTTCGAATCCGTCCTGGTGCGCTGTGGTCAGGATCGCCGATTCCGTCGCACTCGCACCGATTGCCTCCCGAACCCCTTTTGTGACACGGAGGATCTCATAGGCCGCAATCCGGCCGGAATAACCACTGCCGCCGCAGGTTTCGCACGTCTGATTTCCACAGACCGCGCACGAACGGCGCAGGAGCCGCTGACCGATCACCGCCCGCACGGTATCAGCCAGGAGGTAGTGTTCGACACCCATATCGATCAGCCGTGAGAACGCCGCTGCCGCACTGTTGGTATGGAGGGTAGACAGAACCAGGTGGCCGGTGAGGGCTGCCCGAATAGCGATTTGGGCAGTCTCCCGGTCGCGGATTTCGCCGACCAGAATGACATCCGGGTCCTGTCTGAGCACGGTTCGCAAGGTCCGCGAAAAGTCGAGGTCGATGGCGGCATTCACCTGGACCTGGGTGATGTCGGGCATTTGATATTCGACCGGATCCTCAACGGTGAAGACTTTCTGCGCTCGACAGTCGATCTCTGCGAGCATCGAATAGAGCGTTGTCGTCTTGCCGCTTCCGGTCGGTCCGGTGACAAGCACGATGCCCTCACTCAGGCGCGCCAGCTGACCTATGGTGTCGACATCGGATGGCGCATAGCCCAAGGCATCAAGCCGCAGCGGAACTGTCGTACGATCCAGGATACGCAGCACGAAAGTCTCGCCATGGACCGAGGGTAGAACAGAAACGCGAAGGTCGATCTCCTGGCCGCGCACGGGCATGCGCATGCGTCCGTCCTGCGGTTGACGCCGCTCGGCGATGTTGAGCTGCGACAGGATTTTGAGCCTGGTCGCGAGGCCTGCATGAAGTTGCCCTGACACCTGCTGATCGACAGCCAGTACGCCGTCGCAGCGCAGCCTGATTGTCACAGCATCGCGGGAGGGCTCGATATGGATATCAGTGGCATTGCGATCGACCGCGCGCTGAACGATGTCGTTGACCAGACGAATGATTGGCGCTTCGTTGGCAACATCCTTCAGCCGGTTGATATCCTGGACCTCAAGTTCTGCCGAGTGGTTGACCTCGTTTGCTGGCTCGTTTGACACGGTGTTCTGGAGTTTCCATTCCTCCAAAACTTCCGTCAGCCGACTGCGTGGTGCACTTGTCAGCTTGAGCGGCCGATCGAGAAAATATCCGATCATGCCCGTGGCTTCTTCTGACAAAGGATCGGCGACTGCCAGTAGGATGGAATCGTCGTCACTTTCGACCGGTGCAATTCCCACGCCGATCAAAAAATCTATGCCGACCTGCTCGATAATTTCGGTGTTCAGGTCGTCGACACCCGGTTGCCGATGATCGAGATCGAGATACTCTGCAAAGAGGCTCGACAGTTGTTCTTCGGGCACCAATCCGAGCTCGATCAATACCGTGTCAACCGGTTGACCGCTTGCGTTGGCGGCGTTGACCATGCGGGTGCATTCGCTGGCGCCGAGCACGTTGCGCTCCATCAGAAAAGCGCCGAATTTATCGATCCCGCCGCGCATCTAGATGAATTCCTCCAGGCTATCTGCTACGGCTGTGCCGAAATACGATGCACAAGGTTCTCCCTCTGAAACATCACGGTCGGAAAATTCACTATGGCGCCAGCTTTCCACGACCCGACCTGGCCCACCTGCAAAGATGCCGTTGAACTGGCCGCGCACCGTCCCGCGGCGAATGTCGACGGACACGGTCAAGACATCAGCACGAGAGGTCGACCCTGTCTGCAGATCACGGCTCGCTTCTGCGGCGCGTTTGAGGTGGGCGGGCAAATCGGGTGCTGACAGCGTGTTCGAAGTCGAGTGGGCCGTAAATGTGCTGTGCAGGAGAGGGTAGGGCACGGCCAGCAGACCTTCGATTTCGTAGAGCTCTGAAACCGATTCGAATGGCGCCTGTTTGGCGCCGCCGCGGATGACGGAAGTCGGCTGACTGCCACCACCTTGTCGATATGATCGATTGGCAATGATGGCTTCTGCTAAGTTCGCTGCGTTGTCCTGCCCCATGGCGGCTACGGCCTGGGTCAGCGCCGGCTTCGGGGCGTGGTTGAGGCTGACAAGACCCGCATGGCTTTGCAGTGTGAACCGGACAACCAATCCGCCCGCAGCGCAGGTTGTTTCGGTCGAATTGGCTATGGTCTGCCGGTCGTTCATGTGCCGTACCGCCAACACATTCGCCAGGCCACGGGACAGCAGGTCCAACCTGTCGATCTGGAGGACGGACGCTGTGTGCAGGGCCTGCGTTCGGGCTTTTATGGCGATCGGCGCCAAGACTGCAGAGATGGCGACCAGGATCCACAGTACAGTCACCAGGCTGAAACCAGCCTCTGTATTTCGATCAATCGGCATTGTCCGCCTCTCGATCGTCGTGTTCCTGATAAAGACGCAGAAACACCTCCTGGCCGCCTTGCGTCAATCGGACGGTGTTTGCATCAATTTCTGCGACTTTCCAGGCGGCAATCTGATCGCCGGCTGATACCCAGAGGTTATTGCCGCGGCCTTGCGCCACGAGAGCGCTGGATTCGCCGTTGCGAAGACTGATGCCGATGAGGCTCAAGTCCTTGGGTGGAGGAACAACTGATTTACGTTTCGGTGCGGCCGTCTCAGCCACCGTGGTCGGCTTCGGCGCTGCTGGTTTTGGTTTCGGCGGAGCGACAAATTTGCGCCGGCTGCGACTGAAAAGTGGGCGCGATAAGGTTGCTTTGAAGGCGACCTTACCGAGGTCGAAATCATCCTGAAGCGCTACTGCGTCGGTTTCATCGGCCGCGTTTATTCGCCCTGGCTCCGGCCAGATCGCGGAAGTGTCGACTGGCGACGTCGCTAGCAGATGCGCGCCGAAGGCAAAGGTGGCAACAACGGCAGCCAGAGCCAGCGCAAGCGGAACGACTTTCATTTCGCCTCCAGACCGGCTGGTGCCACATCCGGTCGCAGAGCACCGTAGATCCGCAACTGCGCGACTAGCACCGGTTCGGCGACGGGTTGTCGTTTGCTCAGCCCGTCCGGTGAGCGCACGGTCAGGTGGGTGACGAATAGCATCGGCTGCGCCATTTCCAACGCCATCAGCGTTCGGTGCATGCTGGCAACGCTGCCGGAGACATTGGCTTGCAGCCCGGCATAGGTAACGTCATTGCGCACGAAATCGGGTGCTTTGCCGACAGACATGACGCCCAGCCCCTGCGCCGCGGCTATTGACTGGAATTGCTGCTGCATGGTGGCACGGATGACCGGCTCGCTGTCGCCGTTGAGGAAGCCGTCGTTTGGTCCGCCACCGGCGGGTGCAGCCCGCATCGCCAGCGGCAACTGTTCACTGACCGCCTCAAGTCGCCCCAACAAACGTCGTTTCTCCTCGATCGCCGCGTGCGACTGATATAGTCCCGTGCCAGCAACTGCCATGACCAGGCAAACCGCACCTGTAATCGCGGTCAGGATCGCGATGACCACAGAGCGGCGGACTGCGAGTGAGCTATTGAGCAGGCGGATCATCCCTCCGGTTCCTCGGACTTGAGGCGCATACGCAGTGAAAACCGCTCGACATCCTGGCCCGGAACACGCATCACCGCCGACTCGAACTCGGGAGCTTCGAATACGGGATCCTCCTCCAACAGCGGAATCAGCTTGGCTGCTGATGTCGACAGTCCAGTCAGGCTGATAGAACCTTCTTCCAGGGTGAGGTCACTGAGCCATGTGTCGTCAGGCAGGGCCCGCGACAGGTGTTCCCAGGCATAGACGGTTGATGCAGCAAGCGTCTTTTCGTCCTTCAGCGACGACATTTGCTGAGCTTGCCTTTGATGCGCCTCGAAGGCACTTCTGGCTTCGTTGGCGCGTTTTCGGGTTTCTGCGATTTGTGTGTCGAGGGCGCGTTCAGCGCTGTTGAGCCGCTCGCTCGCGAGCATGAAGAGACCGGTCGTTCCGGCGATCGCAACCAGCACCATCGCTGTGGTCAACCCAAGCTTGAGGCGGTCAATCAGACGATTCGGATTCAGCGCCTTAAGGCCAATTCGGTCACAAGAATAGCTGTGATCCGTTGTCTCGAAATCCAGCTCGCGGATAGTTCCCCGGCTTTGGTGAATGGCTTCAACCACTGGGTCCAGTTCGGCTCGTTTGATCAGGCAATAAGTTGTGTCGGCCCTCGCGCCGTGGGCTGAAAGCAGCACATGCACGCCCTCCAACGAGAACGGCGTGTTTGCGGCGACATCTGACCGAGCCATGGCTAAAGCACGGCTGCGGGGTAATCGCAGCGGAGCAATCGGGCGCACAATGAACCGGCCATTGGCGATGCAAAGGCGGCACCAAAGGGATCGCATAAGATCGCTCTGCTGGAGTGCCGTGCGAAGTTCATCTGCTGAATCGATCAGAACAGGCTCACGGGACCCTTTTGTGTGGATCTCAGCAGGAAAGAGAGAGCCGGTCTTGCCGAGGTGGATCTGCACATCCGGTTCGCCGGGAGAATAGAATGGCATCGGCCGAGACAGCGCTCGCGTCTCGTCTGCAAACCAAACCCAGAAATCTCGAACCGGCAGAATCGCAGATGCCAGGGACATGCTTCGGACACTCGACCAGGGCCAAGCTTCGAGACACATGTGCGCATGGTCGATGGGGTACACCGCTGGCAGAGAGTAGCTTTCCGCGACAGGAAAGGCGCGCCAGTCTTAAATCCACTGATACCAGTGAATTATCAATGCGCAGTTGTCTCGATTTGATAGCCCCAATGGGCCGCCCGCGGTCCACTCTTAGTCCGGTTGTACAGCGAATGCAATACGCGGTCATAATCTACTTCAGGTTCGGCCAAGCCTTTTAGGCGTTTCAACCAAGGACTGCGGAAGGTGGGTGAAATGTGGGCCAAATTAGATCGAAATCAAAAAAACCGGAAGTAGATCAATTTTTTGTATTGCCTTCACTGTATGATCGCGCTATGCGTGAATTGCGGGCGGCCCATTAGGGCTAATTACAGCAATGTCTACTCAGGAACGATGCGCTGCGCATTTAGCAGTGCAGGGGGAAGCACTTTGCATTTCGGCGTTTGACCGGGTTCGCAACGTGCAAGCCAATTTCACAGAAATAGCTGAATTAATTACAATAAATCACTTTAAATGCGTCGCGGTGCCATGGGTGCACCGTGAATAAACACGTCTGATCCAAACTCTATCCTGTCCAGGTTGCAGTTAAAGGCCTGACTGACGGCGTGCTCGTCGGTTGGTTCCTTGCGGCGTGGCTCGTGAACTCAAAATATAACACTCAAGGTTGTGTAGCGATGAAATCTGGTTCGCTGGCACACGGCTCCGCCGTGCTCACTCGGAAATCTTATCAGCGCCATTCTAAAGAACGGTTGACGTCCGTAATGGTTGCAATGGCGATGGGGCTGACGGTGTCGGTTCACGGCATTGCCTCGGCGCAACAGACCGTCGATCCGGACGCGCCCAGCGCGACCGTTGGTAACTTTCCTGAGGCCTCCGGCCGCGGCAGTGTCGACTACACCTATCCGCTGGATTTACCGAAGTTTCGTGGCCTCGAACCTAAGATCGTTCTGCGTTACAACTCGGCCAGAAAGACACGCCGTTCCGGCCTCTACCAGGGTTGGCTAGGCTATGGCTGGGGAATAGATGGCTTCACCACCGTCGAGCGTGCAACCGAGGGCCGCGGCACCCCGAAATACGACACATCCGACATCTACCTGTTGAATGGCAACGAGCTGGTCGAATGCACAACCGGTATGGTCAGCCCCTCATGCGACCACGGTGGAACGCATGCGGGCCAACACGAGAATTACAAAAGGATCATCCATCACAATACCCAGGGCGTGGCTTGGTACAACAGTTGGGATGTGAATGGCCGCGATGGTACGAAAGTTCATCTTAGGCCCGCAGACTATTTTAATCCTACCAGCACCGCCGGCATCAATTCCTCGCAGTTCTATCGATGGATGGTACAGTCAGTCACCGATACCGACGGCAACCAAGTTACCTACGACTACCAGTGCGACGAGGCGCCCTCGTGCTATCCAAAGACGATCAGCTACAACGGTGTGGTGGTAACCTTCCACCTGGAAACGCGGCCCGATTTGATCGTGATGGCCAATGGCGAGTCGCTGACCCGCTACGAAAAACGCATCAAAACGATCGAAACCACCGTTGGCGGCGCCATGCACTCTGCCGTCGAGCTGCAATATGACGAGGACCCGTATTCTGGCGCATCTCGGCTGACTGGCATTCTGCGCTACGGCACCGACGCCGTGGTTAACACCGATGGTGATGTCACATCGGGCACGACCAGGCCACTGGTGTCGTTTGACTATTACGATGTCAATCCGACGCACACGCAGGTTAGCAAATCGATACCGATGGAGAAGCAGGAATCCGATCCCGTGCCGTGTTCGGGTAGCGATGAAGATTGTGTTGGTTGGGATCCAACCCCCCACTATGGGTTCCGTATCGCCCGCTCTGTGCAAGCCGTGGACTTCGATCGTGATGGTTTCGATGAGATCTACGAGACGCGCAACTTTCAGCAGTTATCGCACGTTCACGACACCGGCGACTCCTTCTTCGATAAATTCACGCATTCGGTTTCGAGCAAGGTCATCGCTTTCGACACGTCCGGCGATCCCAACGCCCCAACAACCGGAAGCGGCTTGACACACCATTCAGACACCCAAAATTTGGGCGAAGGTGCCGGATACCCGATTGGCTTGGCGACTTATGGCGGCTCGGCTTTGTCGCGGCTCAACGCCCAAACGATCGAGATTGGTGGTGGTGCTGCACTCGCAAACACTGACGGCGCCGGTAATCCTCAAACGGGTACGATCGAGACCTATGATCGTACTAACGGTTTGCAAAGCTGGTGCAGAAGTCTACCAGTTGGCAACTACGCACAAGCATGTGCCCATACTACTGACACAACAATCTACGCTGATCGCGATGGCGACATGGTCGTGACAGGTGAGACGTTCACGGACGGTGATGGTCGGACCGTCTTCGGCGTCGCCGATTTCCGAGGCAACGGTAGGCAGATTCCCTACAAGATCAAAGAAACGACTTTCGAGGTGGATGGCGACCCGAGCTATTCGGTGACACATTTGGGCGAGCGCGGAGTGCAAAGTGCGCAAGGATATACAGCCCATCGCGGGAATGGGCGGATTGTCACTGACGTCAACGGAGACGGGACGGCGGATTTCATCGAAATTAAGATGAAATCAAACGGCTATTCCTACGAGCGTGACCTGCTTGTTTACCTCAATACGGGCAGTAGTTTTGTTCGCGCGGACGGCGGCAATCTGCTGGTGCCTGGTGTCACTCTACACGAAACTACAGTGGGCTATCTGCCGAGCTTTGCCGATCTGAACGGTGATGGCCTTTTGGACACCATCACCGAAAACCAAGCAACATTCCTGCAACTGCGCACGGCAACTAGCGCTTTCCAGCTTGTTCAGAAATCGAACTATGCACTTGGCAATCAACCGGTGAGCGGAAGTCCGGCAGAGAAAGTATTTGCCTTTGGCGACTTCAACGGCGACGGCATAAGCGATGGAATTATTAATGCTGACGGCGAATCACCGACATCGATGGTCTGGTTTTCAGACTATCCGGACGGGACGCCCGGCCTGCTGAAGCAAGTGAAGACCGAGCTCGGCAGCACCGTCACCATGAAATACACGCCGTCCTCGCGCTTCACCAACACCTTCCTGCCTTTCGTCATGCCGGTGGTGACGTCGATCACCCGAGACACTGGCCGAGGTCAATCGGACGAAACAACATACAGTTATGGCGGCGGCGACTACGACACCAGCCTACGTCGTTTCCTTGGTTTTGCGACGATCACTGAGACAAAACCCAAGGCCCATGGCGAGGCGAACAATCCAACGGTCGAGCGGCAATTCCGCATGGACATTGCCAGTTTCGGACAGCCAAGCGTGACCATTCATCGAGATGGCGGCGGCACCGAACGCCGGCGGGTGAGCAACACCTACACAATCAACACTACGAACAAGCCTTATACGGCTCTGAAATCATCCTCAGAGACGATTCTGACCGAAGAGACCATTGCCGGTGGTTCCGACTCACTCACCACCCGGACAGAGTACATCTACGACCAATACGGCAACGTCACCGAACAGCGCGATCTTGGCCGCACAGACGTGACCGGTGATGAGATTACCACCTATCAGGGCTTTGTCGCCAACACGACTAAGCACATCGTGGCGCTACCGGCAACCATCTCCGTGCACGAAGGCGGCATGGGCACCTCCGGCACCATGTTGTCGCAGGAGCGTTTCTACTATGATGGCCTGGCCCACCGCATTGCGCCCGACAAGGGCCATGTAACCACCCATCTGGTGCTGCAGACGCCGGTAGACGATGGTTATGTGACTCCCACCTACAGCAATGAACTGTCGGACGAGGACTTCGTTACCTCGCTCTATCTGATTTTGCTGGAACGACAGCCTGACCAGGGCGGTTACAGCTACTGGCTGTCGCTTCTTCAGAACGGTCACATCAGTCGAGATGGCCTGTTCGACGCGTTCATCAACTCGGGCGAAGGCCAGGCTGTCATAGCCAACCACCAGGCCGGCGGCGATCCAAATCTCTCCGACGAAACCTTCCTCAACATACTCTACGTGGAGATCCTCGGTCGACCGGCCGATCCCGGTGGCATCACTTTTTGGCTGTCACGCATGCAGGATCCGGTCGATCCGGCAACCCGTTCGGAGGTGCTGGAAGCCTTCCTGCTTTCCGACGAAGACTTTGTCACCTTTCTCTTTGTCGAGATCCTTCAACGTGACCCGGATGCAGACGGCTACAACTTCTGGCAGGCCGCTCTAGCCAGCGGGATGTCGCGCGATGACGTTTACGACGCTTTCGTCAATTCGGAGGAATATCTGGCACTGTTGGAGGCACAGTCTCAAGCTGCGCTGCAAGCCGCCTCGATTATTACCACCCGAAGCTACGACAGCTACGGCAATGTGATTGCCGAGGTAGACGGTGAGGGCAACCGCACAGAATGGGACTACGATTCCACCTACAACATCTATCCCACGACAGAGCGAAATCCGCTCTATTTGGCTGGCGATACCCGCCACGTAACCACAAACACCTACAATGCAGTCTGTGGCGCAAGAGCGAGCCACTCAGATTTGAACGATACGTTGCATACCTTCAGTCAGGATGTGTTCTGTCGGCCGGCAGGATCGACCAGCAAGGCTTCTGGCGCTACGGAGGCCTTCGCCGTACAGACCATCGCTTACAATAACGAGGGGAGTCCGGCCACACAGCACATCCGCACCGGGAAACTGTTGCCGTCGGGAACTATGACGCATGAGGACAGCTGGTTCGACAGCCGCGGGGTGTGGCGCACTGCGACCTGCTCCGCTGACTGTGCGCTCTCTGACATTGTCGATACGGACACTGACGCCCGCGGCAATGTCTATCGGCAATCTCACCCTTATCGATCGGGTACGGCGCAGATCCACTGGACCACGCACACCTTTGACTGGGCCGACCGGCCCATACAGACCATGCATGCGGACAACGCAAACCGCAGCATGACCTATCTGCTGGCACCGGCGATTGACGCTGGCAACACCTCCGGAAATGTGCCGCTGACAGCAGTCCGAGTACGTGATGAACTGAACCAGTCTGACCGCAAGTCAGTCGCCGTCACCAGCACCCGTGGGAAACTGATTTTCACCCATAATGTAAAGCCCAACGTAAAGGAGTGGCACTCCTATGACGGCGTCGGCCGTCTCATCGGTGTCAAGGACAACATCGGTGCAGTCTGGTCCTATACCTATGATCTGGCGGGCAACCGGCTAACGGTCAGTGATCCTGACTTAGGTGACTGGTCATATACCTACGACGCCGCAGGCCGTCCTTCCAGCCAGACAGACGCTGAAGGCAACACGATCGTGACCACGTACGACGGTCTCGATCGCGTGAAGAGACGCGAAATCACCGCGCCAGCAACAGAGCTGAATCCAGTACTGGCTGACAACACCTATGATGAGGAGCGTAACGACTACTTCAACATCGGCCAATTGACGACAACATCGAACAGCCACGTCACCAAAGCACTAGACTATCACGCTTCGGGCAACCTGGCGAAGGCTTTGTCCAATATCGGGGCGGTTAGTCACACGACCGAGACAGGTGAGGGCAAGGGCGGACTTCCACTCTGGAAAATCTACGATCCCCATTTTGTAACGGTCGGTGCTACGGAAACACCGTGGACCTACGGTCAGGATGGTCGCCTGAAGACCATCCCTGGCGCGATCGATGATATCACCTACGAGCCTGACGGCCAGACGAAACGAATCCAATACGCCAACGGCGTGACGACGGAATACACCTATCATGCTGAACGACGCTGGCTCGACAAGATCGTCACCAAAAAGGCCGACAATACGGTTCTGATTGACAACGAGTATACAAGAGACGCGCTTGGCCGGATAACAAGGATCGTCGCTCTGACACAGGCCGAGTCCTGGACCTACACTTACAATGACCGTGATGAGTTGGTGCTGGCGAACAATGATGACGGCAGCTTGTCAGAGGGTTTCACCTACGATGAGGGCGGTAATCTGACGAGTCGAGGACGTCTGACCGGAAGCTTCGCCTATCCGCCTGGCACTGCAGCTCGACCTCATGCGCCTCTCAGCCTCAACGGCACCAACTTCAGCTACGACAACAACGGCAATATGACCAGCGATGGCACACGCACGCTCGTCTGGGACAACGCCAACCGCCTTGGTGAGGTTACCAATGGCGCAGGCGCAAAGATCCTGTTTGCGTACGGTCCGGACAATGCCCGCATCTGGAAGATCGGTGCCGGTACCGACGTGCACTATCCCGACGCCGATGCAGAGATTGACACTTCGGGCGAGCCGGATCCGTCGGGTGTCTATGACCTTGGGGACTACACGCGATACCCACACATGGACATCAAGTTTGTAGGTGCCAGCCCGATGTTTATCCATCGTGACCACCTGAGTTCGACACGCATCGTCACGGATATGTCGGGCAATGTGGTGGAGAGCACGGCCTATGCGTCTTACGGCGAGCCGACCAACACGGCGATGACGACGCTGAAGGGCTATATCAACGAGAGGCACGATCCGGAAACGGGACTGCTGTACCTAAACGCGCGTTACATGGATCCGGCATTTGGGCGTTTTGTTTCACCGGATGATTGGGATCCAATAGAGACCGGAGTAGGACCAAATCGCTACTCCTATTCGAAAAACGATCCCGTCAACCTGAGCGATCCGAACGGCCATAGTGTTGGAGAAAATAATTATGGCGACGAAGAATATGCGGGCGGGTGTTGTGATAAGGGTATCGACCCTGGGAGAAGAGCTGGAGATGGTGGTGACAGTTTCAGTAGCGGCAAATCCATAGATGATCTGTCAGGTGCCTATGACATCAACAGAAATCAAGTTGCTTTGTTGTTGCACCTGTTTTTGGCCGATGAGGAATTCGATAAGGTGAAAAATAGAGAACCAATCGCTCCAATTGGAAATGAGCTTGTTATTGATCCTCCAACTTACCCCCCGTTCCGTGGAAAAAAGGTCAGATAAATGGAGAGCGTGGAGTGTAATATTCAAGAAATTGATGGCCTAATTCAGCGCTGCATCAAAGGTGATGATTTATCTGTAGACAAGCTAAAGGGTATTTCACAGAATTTTGGCTTTTCTGATATCGAGAAAATAATAGATGAATTCGAAAAGGAAAAAAAATTTCAAAATGCACACTATTTTATTTGCGAAATGTACAAGCGGTTTGATAAAAATTTCGCAGTAGAGAAATTCCTAAATAATGGAGAAAATTTTTCCCCTTCATTCTATTGGGCGGGACTGCACTTCAAAAGTATTAAGGATTATGGGAATGCTAGAATTGCTTTTGAGAAAGGATACAAGGATCGCCATTGGTTCTGTGGAAAGGAACTTTCTGATTTGTACATGCATGGCGATTTTTCGAAAAAGCTAAAGGGACTCCAGATGCGGGTTTCTCTCGCCTTTGCTGTAATTTATGCAAATCGAGGAGGGGGCTATTATGAACGTTTCATACATGATCGATTTTAGGAAAATGGAAGTGTTCTTTTTAGTATTACAGTGGCTGTACAGAGAGGGAAATCACCAGACAGTGCCGCTTCGAGCGGCCTGATCAGGCGGCTTTTTTTGGATCGTCTTTTTCCTTTCTGTTCTCCGCGTTTTCAGATCTGGTTTTGGTAGTCCCTCGACGAAGACCTGTGCCGGCGTCCTGCCGTTCATTGTAGCGGCCCTGGTGCGGCGATTCTGATTGTAGACGAGGAGATACTTGTAGAGACCTGCATCTTTCCTCGATGGGTTTCGAACCAGGTCCTGCGCACGGAAATGCTCGTCCAGCAATGTGCGGTGGAAGCGTTCGATGCCATTCGACTAAGGCCGTTTGACCTTGGAGGTGGGATGCTCGAACTCCTTCGAGCTGCAGGAACAGCTCGTAGGGATGCCGATCGGGCCACCGCAAAATTCGCGGCCATTGTTGGACAGCTCGACGTCTATCATTGGCATTGTTGTGCTTCGAAGGTGGGCGGCACATCGAGGGGTCTAGTCTGATGCCGGCTAGACCGTGAGCACCCTGCCGTCGTCTGTCAGGGAATACCCGCGTTCAGTCGCCAACATGAATTCGGGATTATCCAGACCCACGACAGAAGGGCGGGCGGTTGGCGCGTCTATTCCTCCTTGTCGCTGTCAGGGCATTTGCCCTTGGACCCGAAGGTTACGTAAATCTGCGCGCCCCGATCATCAGTCTTTGAGAACTGAACGAAAATTTTTGACCCATCTTCTTTCTCGAAATGCGCATCGATATTGGAGATTTTCGCCGCGCCCGCGTTGAGTGTGATGATCGTGGTATCAACCGGCTTGCCCCACTTCCGGGTCAGATCCCAAACGATTGATGTGAAATCGTGTAAGTCGCCAGCAAAATTCCGACCCACAGAACCGACGATGCCTCCACACACGCCTAGGCTGATGTTGCTTCCGTCAACCTCCCACCACATGGGTAGTTCGGGTGAAACATGTCGGAGACTCCAGCCATTCGCGGCTGCATGTGCTCTCGCGTCGGCAAGCGAGCTCCCGAACTCAAAGCCACCCCTGTGGGCGTCCAGATCGTAGGCGTGGGCAGCTTCAGATGTCAGCCACAAAACGGTAGCAATCAGAGGCAGGCAGAGCGATTTCATTCCAAACAATTTCTCCAAGGATTTCGGCCCGTGTGGACTAACACAAGGGCTTACGGATAACACTCCGCCAGAACCGGCGACCTGTCGCCCACCACTTACCAAGAGTGTGTGATACCAAGCACCGCGACCCCCACAATGAACCTGGTGCCGATCAGGCAGAGCACAAAGTCGAATTACGGTGACAGAATTACGGTGACAGTTTACTTAATCCCCAATTTATGCCACTGTGGACTATGGCACGAATTGCTCGCCTTGTCGTTCCCGGTCTTCCGCATCACGTCACCCAACGGGGCAACCGTCGCGAGAGGACCTTCTTCGAAGATGACGATTATGCGCTCTATCTTGATCTGTTGGCACAGACGAGCAGACGCGGCCACGCGGAGGTCTGGGCCTATTGTCTTATGCCCAACCATGTCCACGTCATACTGGTGCCATCCGACGGAGACGGCTTGCGCCGAACCTTCGCCGATCTGCATCGACGCTATACCGGGTTTATCAATGCCCGGGCTCGGGTAACCGGCCATCTTTGGCAAGGTCGGTACGGATCCGTCGTCATGGATGAGGATCATCTCCTGAATGCCATCCGTTATGTGACACTCAATCCCGTGAGGGCGGGGCTGGTTGAACGAGCGTCCGACTGGAAATGGTCCAGCGCCCGGGCGCACCTTTCCGGCGAGGACAGCCCGTTGATGAAGGTTGCTCCGGTTCTGGAGCGCACGGGCGACTTTGCCGCCTTTCTGGGTGAAACGTTCGATGAGGCTGAAACCTACAGCGCCCTGCGACGCGCCGAAACCACCGGGCGGCCGATCGGTGCGGCGGGATGGTTGAAGGCATTGGAAGAGAAGACGGGCAGGGCACTTGCTCCTGGTAAGCCGGGACGCAAACCTCAATCAGGGATTGTGTAAACTGTCACCGTGGTAAAGGTTGCTCCGGTTCTGGAGCGCACGGGCGACTTTGAACATTTACAGATCTGCATCGGCGCTATACCGGGTTTATCAATGTCCGCGGATAGGGCTATCGCATCTAACTTGCTCCGTCCGCAATGGGCGTGCTGTCCCAAAGGTCAATAAATTAAAGCGTGTTCTGATGTTTTACGTACTTTTAATTTCGGCAGCATTAGCCGGCATTTATGTTGCTCGAATATTCTACCTTGGAGTGAAGTACGGAGCTTTCGTTGAGGCTTCAAAAGTGCTCGAGATGTTGGAAGGATATGCAGAGCGCCGAGCTAGATGCCCAGGTATTGTATGCTACTTGGCAGATTTTCATCAATTGGTGGCGGCGACTCTCACTCCCGTTGGTCTGATAAAATTCAAGCTGGATCTAAGGGAAGAGATGAAGATCGATACGAAATATGCAAATGGAATCCATACTGTAGATACGAATGAATTTGTTGATTTAATGAGACGCATATGCGCGGCTGTTGGAACAGATACGCTTATGCGAGTCAAATTTATCTACAGGGGTGACAAGCTGAGCAGTTATTTCAAAACGAGCTGATAGGGAAAGGCAACAGGTCACCCAAGGTGGCTACCGTCCTAATAGAACCCAATTTCAAAATGCTGAGGAAGACGACGCCGACTCGCCGGAATTAGACTTTTTGGCTCTCCATCAAACCCGGGGGCACCCTCTAACCATTGTCTATGATTTGCAGGCTTTCAAAAACTGCTGATCATAGGAATGAAGAGGATGCCTGGTTTTGACGTTACGCTGAACCTGCCGGATTTTACAATCGAGAAGTCCAGCGGGTTCAACCCGATCGTTCACGATGTTAAGTGCCATCATGTCCCGCAGTGTCCACATTGTGGCTGCCGGACACTGCGCACCAAGGACAAGATACTACGCTGCGTCTGGCATGAGAGCGTTGGCCATCGGCGAGTGCTGTTGCGGTTCTTCGTGTGCAAATATCTCTGCTGCTCCTGCGGACGCTACTTCCGGCAGCGCCTTGAAGGGATCATGCGGTGGCAACGCAGCACCGAGGCCCTCAAACGACAGATCTATCGGCTGCACACCCATGGCATCTCACGCAAGGTCCTGGCCCGGGAATGCGGCAAGTCGGACAGCACGATCTCGCGCTACTACGATCACATGTACGGGCTTGAGAACCGCAAACTCCTGTCTTTGCAAATGCCGCGCATCCTGGGGATTGATGAGCACTTCTTCTCAAGGCGAATGCGGTTTGCGACCACCTTTTGCGACTTGCAACGCCGTCGTGTCTTCGACGTTGCTGCGGGCCGCTCGGCAGTGTCCCTGGCCGATTATCTCAATCAAATGAAAGGCAAAGACCGTGTCCGCATCATCTGCATGGACCTGTCGGAGACCTATCGCTCCATTGCCAGAACCCACTTTCCCAAAGCCCTCATCGTGGCCGATCGGTTCCATGTCGTGCGCATCGCTCTGCATCATCTGCTCAAGACCTGCCGCTTCATCGATCCCGAGCTGAAAGACAGGCGCGGCTTGAGCAAACTGCTGAACAAGCATGCCAGCAACCTCACTCAACGGCAGGCACGACGACTCACTGACTACCTTGACCGCAAACCGGCCATCGAGCGCATCTATCGGTTCAAGGAAGACCTGATGGACGTGTTAACCGCCAGGAACCAATCCAAAAGACAGTGCAGGACATTGGTACGCCGACTGCTGGAGGCCATCGCCCAGCTCAGGCAGAGCGGCTTCAAGGATTGTCAAAAGCTCGCAAAGACACTGCAGAGCTGGCAGGAAGAGATCGCACGCATGTGGCGCTTCTCGCGCTCAAACGGGATCACCGAAGGCTATCATCGAAAAATGAAACTCATCCAACGCAGAGCCTTCGGGTTCCGCAACTTCGAAAACTACAGAAAGCGCGTTCGAGCTCTCTGCGCTTGAAGGTCAAAGGAGGAGAGATCTGATACAGAACTGACCCACACTCTGCAGATCATGGGCGGGTGCCCCCGTATTCGACGAAGAGCCGACTTTTTTATTTCCCGGGCGGGTTTTGCCGTATCCCGCTCAGTATGCCGTGTGGACCCGGGCAGAGGTATAATCGTAACCATTTGATTTCATTGGTGATCCCGGCAGGATTCGAACCTGCGACCCTCAGATTAGGAATCTGATGCTCTATCCTGCTGAGCTACGGGACCAGTCGGGTCATCCATAGCAAACCGGCGCCTGAAAGCAAACGGTAACGATGACGGTAGTTTGGGGCGATGTTGATAGCGCCACGGATTGTCGTGCCGGAGCGGGCGGTGTAGCCTGAAGTCGGACGATCGGAGGGCGAGTTCATGGACCCTGACGACACTCTCGGCTCTGGCTTGGCGACACGGCGCTCGCTGCTCAAGACAATTGGTGTGGGAAGTGCGGTGGCGACCGTTGGAATCTCCCCGTTGGCGGGCGCGAGCGCCCAGGAGTGCAGCGGTCCGGTTCCAACGGAACTGATTGGACGGTTTGTCGATACATTCGGCCATCGCCATATCATCACCGAAACGCACTGGCAGTCGTTCCACGACGACGAAGAGTTCTTTCATCGCATTTGCTCGGTGCAGCTGCAGGACGGTTTCCTGATTACCCAGAACCACGCGAGCCAGACGTTCCACCCCAACAAATTCAGCCGGTTCGAGTGGTTGGTGGAGGATGGAGACCTCTGGTATTGCCAACAGGTGTTTTCCGCAGCCAGTGTGGAAGAGGCGGCCGATTTCGACCGCTTTCCGGCAGCCCTTGGAAGCGATCCGAGCGGTGGCGGTTGCGGCGATGGCGGCGGTTTTGCCTGGACGAAGCTCATGGCGGAGTCGTCGTAGTCGCTTTCCGGTTGGGGCTCCATCCGTGGTGCTCGATTGTCGCCAGCCGATGCTTTATGACGATTGAGTCAAAAGAGCTGGAGCTCATGGACCTCGATCACATTTTCCTCTTTGTCGAACCCGATGCACCGGAGATCGCCCGAATGGCCGAGCTCGGCTTCGTGGAAACCTATCGGCGGGTACATCCCGGGCAGGGGACGGAAAATGTCTGCTATGCGTTCGACAATCTGTTTCTCGAGCTGCTGTGGATCCGCGACACGGACGAAGCGCGTAGCGAACCGATCCGGCGGACCGGCCTTTATGAGCGGTCGCGCTGGCGCAAGGACGAGACCTGCCCTTACGGCATCGCCTGGCGCGGGCTCGCGACAGACATAGCGATCTGGGACTACCGGCCTCCCTATCTGCCCGCGGACATGTCGATAGCCGTGGCGTGCGATGGCGATGATCCCCGAAGGCCGATGCTGTTTCGCTCACCCGGATCGCGTGCGCCAATAGACTGGCCGGAGGAGCGGCGCGGCGACCTCCAGCAGGTCGCCGGATTTGGTGCGGTTCCCGAAGCAGCCCTTGTCTTGCCCGAAGCAGTGGATGCAGGCCCGGCGCTCCGCATACTTCAACGGGAAACGCCGCTGTCCGTTCAAACGGGCGGACACAGCTACCGGCTCGATCTGACCATCGAGCGATGCGATGGCGGCAAAGCGGTTTTGAGCCTGCCGGATGTGTCGCTGCGTTAGGTGCGCACCGTCGTGCTGGCAGAAACGTCAGTCCGCCGGAACGTAACGATCAAGCAAAGCATCGACGATACCGGCCTGCAGCCGGTCACCGGTCGTGTGGTCGACGCGCAAGATGTCGTCCAGGATGATGTGCTGCTCAATGCCCGTCACCATGGAAAGCCGCAGCACCAGGTCCTCGAGTTCCTTCGGATCCATCTTTGCGTGCACCGGGTCCAGCGCTTCGGTGAAGGCAGCTATGCGCCTTGCGCCGCGCAGCTCGACGTCGGTCTGCTTCTGCCAGACGTCCATCGTCTTGGCCAGAAACTGGCGAAAGTATTGCTCATGGGTGCGGGTGATTTCCAGATAGTAGTTGGCAACCCTATGAACGCGCTGACGAACATCCTCCAACCCGTCGAGCAGTTCGGCCGTTGGCGGCATGTTGAAGTCAAGCGTCGCTTCCGCAGCCAGCGTCCCGGGTTCCGAGAAGTAGCGGTAGACGGTCGCGCGGCTGATCTCGGTGTCTTCGGCCACTCGGGCCAGGGTCAGTTCCTTCCCCTCGGCCATCAGGCGTCTGGCGGATTCAAGCAGCGCCGTGCGGGTTCTGTTTTTCTGGGCGGTTCTCTGGACCACAATTTTCCTCTATGAGACACTTGTCTTATAATGATTAATATGTATTATAAAGAGACAAATGTCTAAGTAAAGGGGCTTTAAACCGATGTCCGAAGAACGACCACGCACCTACCATCTCCTCGGAAATCTGCTGACGTTCCATGCATTTCCATCGGAAACAGGAGATCGGTATACGCTTGTCGAGATCAAGACGGCACCAGGCGCCGGTGCTCCGCCCAACCATCACGCCGGAGAGGACGAGTGTTTCTTCGTGTTGGATGGACAGTTCGAGTTTTTGGTCGATGGACAAACGATCAGTGCCACCGCTGGGGATTTTGTCAAAATTCCCGATGGCGCCGTGCACGCCTTCACCTGCACCGGCGATCGTCCGGGCCGGCTCATCGGCATCAATGCTCCCGGTTTGATGCATGACATCTTTTTCACGCAGGCGGGTGAGGCGATGCCCGACGGAACCACGGACGTTCCCGCGCCGGATGGACCACCGGACATCCCGGCGATCATGGAAGTGGCCAACAAGGCCGGCATGACGATCCTCCCTCCGGAGCAGCCTCCTGCCTAGGTATTTTGGTTCTTTCGGATCTGCATCGGTCGAAGTGCCCGTCAGTCGCTTGAACCGGGTCCCTGCTTCGAGCTCATGGCAGAATGCGGTATGTTCGGTTTGCCAACCCCTTTCGGCAAGCCCGGCCAAGAGACTGACAATGCGGATCGCCATTCTCAGCACGAACAAGCTTCCACGATTCCTGGGTGATGACCATCCGACGGAAGGCTCACTGTTCGCCGAAGATATTTTGCTCATTGAAGAATTGTCCCGCATCGGCGTTTCGGCCGAGCGCGTTGGCTGGAGAGCCCAGAACATTGACTGGTCGAATTTCGAAGCAGCGGTCATCAGAAGCACCTGGGATTACATCGATGATCCCGACCTGTTCTTCGCAACCCTGAAGCAAATCGAAGACGCCGGTGTTCGGCTGATCAATCCCGCTGAGACGGTTCATTGGAACTCGGACAAGCGATATCTCAAAGAACTGGCGAAGAGAGACCTGCCGGTTGTTCCCACCCATTTCCTGACAGGGCATTCCGACATGAGCGGTCTGCCGGCCTGTTTTTTGAATGCCGAAAGGCTGGTCCTCAAGCCGACCGTCGGTGTTGGAGGATTTGGCGTCAGGATCTTCCGGTCTCCAACGGACCTGATGGCTGCGCTGCCGCGATTTGACGATGGCTGCCCGCTGATGGTGCAGCCATTCCTTCCATCCATTTCCAGCGAGGGTGAGTGGTCGTTCGTCTTCGGTGCGGGAGAGCTGCTCTACAGTGTTCTGAAAGAGCCGGCGGCCGGAGATTATCGTGTCCAGGTCATGTATGGCGCCACCACAACGGAAAGAACACCCGCCGAAGCAGACCGCAACGCCGCAATCCGGGTTGCACGGAACCTGCCGGTTACGGCATCCGTGATGCGCATCGATATGGCGAGATTGCCGGATGGAACACTTGGGCTGATGGAGGCGGAACTCATCGAACCGCAACTCTATCTGTTTGATGTTCCGGAAGCGGCGTCAAAGCTGGCTTGGGCAGTGAAAGAGACTTTGACCTCGGTACGCTAAGCGGCCCTTGCAAGCAAATCTGTCAGGTGCGATCCGCGAGCCCGTACGAACTGCTCCAGCCGTTGCGGATAGCCGTCGGGCGCGGCCGTGGCGACGGAAGGCCGAGCCGCAATCACCTCGCGCCAGGTTTGGGTTTTCGGCAAGTCAGTGAGAAGACCGAAATCGGCGATGCCGTCGAACGTGTCGAGATAGCGGAAGATCGTACCCCATACGCCATCCACCATGCGGAAGCTCTGGCCGGCAAAGAGCGGGCCGGTGATCTCAGACTCAATGCGCTCGAACCTGCCGCGCAGCGCCTGACGTTTCTGTTCAAAGGCCACGGCGTCCGGCGCACCGTAGAAGCCTCCGATGGCATTCAGAGTTTCGGACCCGAATTCGATCCATGAGCGATGGCGGGCCTTCTCCAACGGATCATCAGGGTGCAACGAACCCGGTGTGATCTCGTCGAGATATTCGGCGATGACCTGGCTTTCAAAGAGCGTTTCGCCACCGACTTCAAGCAACGGTACTCGCCCAAGCGGCGACAGAGCTTTGAACCAGTCGGGCTTGTCCTTCAGGTCGATGTAGGTGCGCCGATGCGGAATGTCCTTTTCGCTCAGAACGATGACGGCACGCTGCACATAGGGGCAGAGATGATGGCTGACGAGATGCAGATCGGACACGATGAGACTCCTTGTACATGCAATCGCATCTATATTGATATGCTGGAGTTGAAAGTCAATGCAGTTGCATGTATATTAAACCTATGCCCATGCCATCTGATATCACCGTCGACACCTGGATTCGCTTGGCTAGGGTTCATGGCGAAGCAGTTGGCGCCGTTGAAACCGATTTGAAATCAGCCGGTTATCCGCCGCTTGCCTGGTACGATGTGCTTTTGGAGCTGGATCGTGCCGGAGCAGATGGAGTGCGACCCTTCGAACTTCAGGACCGTCTGCTCCTGCCGCAATACGGTGTATCGCGCCTGATCGAACGCATTGAAAAGGCCGGTTATGTGGAACGGCGCTCATGCGCTGATGACGGCCGTGGACAGAAGCTGGCGATCACCGTGGCGGGTCGCAAAGTGCGGGAGGCCATGTGGCCTGTCTACGGCGCAGCGATGGAACAGGCGTTTGGCAAGCGACTGACGCCAGGGGAGATGCGCATCCTGTCTCGGCTTCTCGGAAAGCTCCTGCCGGAAAGCTGAAACAAGCTTGCACCTCCCGGACGAAACGGGTCTAGTGCGCGAGTTTTCTCAAATCGCGAGTCGACCATGACGCAGCCCATCACCATCGACCTTGTCAGCGACACGGCCTCAAAACCGACGGACGGTATGCGTCGCGCCATGGCCGAGGCACCGGTCGGTGACGAGCAGCGCGGCGAGGATCCGACCGTCAATGCCCTCAATGAGCGCGTGGCCGACCTGCTTGGTCAGGAAGCGGCGATGTTTTTGCCGTCGGGCACCATGTGCAATCAGGTGGCGATTGCGACCCATTGTCGGGCGGGCGATGAGATCATCGCTGCTGAAGGTGCTCATATCGACGGTGCCGAGGGGGCTGGAGCGGCGGTCTTCGCCGGCAGCTTCGTCAAAACGATCGACTGTCCGCGCGGCATCTTTTCGGCAGACGCCGTACAGGCAGCCACCCGGCCGCGGTATCACAAGATCCCGCGCACGCGACTGGTGGAGGTTGAGCAGACCAACAATCGCGGCGGCGGTTCGGTGTGGCGCCATGGCGAGATTGTCGCTGTCGCCGATGCAGCGCGCGCGGGCGGCCTTGCCCTGCACATGGACGGCGCACGCATCCTCAACGCCGTCATCGCCTCGGGCGAGCCGGCTGACGGCTATACCCGTCTGTTTGACAGTGTCTGGCTGGACCTTTCGAAGGGTCTCGGCTGCCCGATCGGCGGCGTGCTGGCGGGTTCCCGTGCGTTTATCGAGGAGGCTGAAACCTGGAAACACCGGTTCGGCGGCGCTATGCGACAGGCCGGCATCATCGCGGCCGCGGGTCTTTATGCCCTCGACCACCACGTCGAGCGGCTGGCCGAGGATCATGCCAATGCGAGCCTGCTGGCCGCCCGGCTCAAGGATCTGCCCGGCATCAAGCTCGAGACACCCGATCCGGAAACCAATCTCGTCTTTTTTGACGTGTCGGGCACCGGGCAGACCGCTGCCGCAATCGGCGAAACCCTGTTGCGTCACGGTGTCCGAATGCAAGTGCAGGGCAACGCCCGCATGCGCGCCGTTACCCATCTCGACATCGCGACCGCTGACATCAACAGGGCGGCCGACCTTCTGGTGCAAGCGATAGCCGGCGGCTGACCGCCGCTCATTTGGCATGAGCAGGCGGTTTGCTCTATAGGAGGCGCAAAAGGGATACGCGATGAACCTGACCCAGCAGAAGCAATTCGTGCTGCCCGACCTGCACCTCGCCTCGCTGCCGACCGGTCAGGTCAAGACCGTCGTTGACGCACTCGGCAAGATGATCGCCCGCGGCGATTTTCCAGGCGGCGAACGCATCCCCATGGAACCTGAACTGGCGGAAACATTTCAGGTTTCGCGCACCGTCGTGCGTGAAGCGGTCAAGGTGCTTTCGGGAAAAGGGTTGGTACGGACAGCACGTCGATATGGCTCGCGCGTCTGCTCCTATGATGAATGGAACCTGCTCGATCCGGATGTGATCGGCTGGCACGAACCGGCCAGCCCTATGGCCCGCCGCATCTACGCCGAAGCAACGCAGATGCGCTACATCTTCGAGCCGGAGGCCGCAGCCCTAGCGGCGGTCCATGGAACCTCGGAGCAATTCGAGACTGTTCTGGCTGCGGCCCGCAACATCAGCCCGGAGCCGAACGGCATAGAAGCGATGATCGCGGCCGACTTCATGTTCCATGCGACCATTCTCGACGCCACCGACAACATGATGTTGCGGCAGTTGCGGCGGTTGATCCTGGCTATTCTCAAATTCTCCTATTCGACCGGTTCGGTGGCCGTGCCCGATGAAGAAGTATCGCGCCAGAACCACATCGTCGTGGCCGAGGCGATTGCAAAGCGTAACGGCAAGCTGGCGCGGGACCGCATGCGCGGAATGCTCGATCAGAACCTGCTGATCGCCGACAAGATGAGCCATTCCGGCTGAACCGGCTGAGGCGGATCTGCGATCTGACTGCCGCCGCAGCAACCCTCTGATTTCAAAGCGGAAGTTTGTTTTTTCCGAGGCGAATGCCATGCCGCGGCTTGGGTATTTTTGCTGACTGAAACAACCACTTCGAACACACAATCCACACAACGGTCTTGACAAACCGGATTTTTCTGAAAATCTCTAAGTATGATGTAGAGATAGATTTATGCGTTCTCGATCATCGGATGAATCGAACCGCGGGGCGGTCGACGGGAGGTCGGCAGGTACCGCTAACGGGAGGTTGATATGAGACTGAATACGCTGGTCCTGGCGGGTGCGCTGGCTCTTTCCCCGAGCCTTGCCTCGGCCGAAACCGTCATCGACGTGCTGAGCATCAATCGCGATACGGCACCCTGGAAACAGCTCTACCTGGACACGGTGGAAGCCTATAACAAGGCCCATCCGGGTGTGACTGTGAACCTGCAGTTCATGGAGGACGAAGCATTCAAGCAGAAGCTGCCGACGCTGCTGCAATCGGATGCGGCACCCGACTTGTTTTTCTCCTGGTCCGGCGGCGTTTTCTACGAGCAGGCCGATCAGGGTTTCCTGCGTCCCATTCCCGACGCCACGATCAATAAGTGGAAGCAGGGGCTGTCGGCGGGTGGACTGGCCGCGCTGTCCTACAAGGGCAAGTACTACGGCGCGCCGGAGGCCTCGCAGAATGTCGCCATCTGGTTCAACAAGGACCTGGCGAAGAAGGTCGGAGTCGATCCCACGCAGATCAAGACTTACGGCGATTTCCTCGACCAGGTAAAGGCTGCCAAGGCAGCCGGCGTGACGCCGATCATCGTTGGCGGCCAGGACAAGTGGCCACTGCATTTCTACTATTCGCTGATCGCCATGCGCATCATGGGTCAGGATGGCATGGCGGCCTCGGCTGCCGGCGACAATGGCGGCTTCGACAATGAAGACTGGGTGCGTGCCGGCCAGGAATACATGCGGCTGATCGAGTTGGAGCCCTTCCAGGAAGGCTTCATGGGCGTCAAATACGACCAGGCGACCGGACTGTGGGGCGACGGTAACGGCCTGTTCCACCTGATGGGCGACTGGGATCTCGGCGCGCAGCGCAACGCAGCGACCAATGGCGGGCTTACCAACGAGCAGCTCGGGGTGGTGCCGTTCCCGACGATCGAAGGCGGTCGCGGCAAGATCACCGACACGCTCGGCGGCGCATCAGGCTTCGTCCTGACGAAGAACGCACCCGACGAAGCCATCGATTTCTTGCGGACGTTCCTGGGCGAGGAGGCGCAGAAGCGCGCGGCGTCGGAAGGGGTCTATATCCCGACCGTGCCGGTTGCCGGTTCGCTGGTGGAGGATCCCATCCTCAAGCAGTTCGCGGCCATCGGTGGAGGTTCGACCTATCATCAGCTGTTCCTCGATCAGTTTTTCGGATCGACGCTCGGCGGTGCCATCAATGACGTTTCTGCGCAAATGGCCACCGGCGACATCTCTCCCGAAGAGGCGGCCAGGGTTCTGGAAGAAACTCGCGCATTCCAGTAGCCCTCTCGCTCCTTCGCCGCCCCGCTTCCCTCAACACAGGTTGAAACAATGGGAACCCTCCTCAATCAAACGGGTACCAAGACCATGGGAAGCGGGGCGGGACCTCGTCCGCTGAACGAGGACCTGATCCAAACAACACCGCGGCCGAAACGAAGCATGAGAGCGCGCTGGCGGCGCATGATGCAGAACGGCCAGATGCGAATGCTGGTCATCTTCCTGCCGCCGGCCATTCTGCTGTTCACCGTTTTCGTCATGCTGCCAATGCTGCAGGCCGGCTTCTTCGCGCCTTACAAATGGTCGGGCTACGGCCCGGCGCCCTGGGCCTTCAACGAGGATACCGGCCGCACCTTCGGAACCTGGATCGGTGTCACCAATTTCGAGCGCATGGCCGGTCATTCGGCATTCAAGATCGCCGCGGGCAACACCTTCATGGTCATCGTTGTGTCGCTGTTCGTGCAGTTGCCGCTGGCGCTCACCATGGCGCTGATGATCTACCGCCAAAGCTATGCCAACACCGTGTTTCGGCTGATCTTCTTCCTTCCCTACATCCTGGCGGAGGTGGCGACCGGCCTGCTGTGGTCGTTCATGCTCGACGGCAATTTCGGCGTCTCACGCACTGTCACGGACCTTCTCGGGCTCGAAAAGGCGTTCTTCCCGCTGGCCGAAAAGCCGTGGGCCTTCTACTCGATCCTCGCGGTGATCGTCTGGAAGTATTTCGGCTTCCACATGATGATCTACATCGCCGGTCTGCAATCGATCCCCAAGGACCTGATCGAGGCGGCGCGCATCGACGGTGCCAAGACGCTCCAGACGATTTTCTACGTCAAGCTTCCGCTGCTTTGGCCGGCGATTACCATCTCGATATTCTATTCGGTTCTGGGTGGGTTGCAGGTGTTCGATCTGGTCATGCCGATGACTGCGGGTGGGCCGTCCAATTCCAGCCACACGCTGGTGTCTTACCTCTACAATTTCGGCTTCATCCGGCTCAATGTCGGTTTTGGCAGCGCCGTCGGTGTGTTCCTGTTCGTCGTCGGCGTGGTCTTTGCTCTGGTCTATCGCAACACGGTGCAAAGGGAGGCCGCGGCATGAAGGCTGAGTTCACCTGGAAGGAATCGGCTCGCATCATCACGCTGTTGTTCGTCTCCAGCCTGATCATCATTCCGTTGCTGGCAACCGTGCTTGGCGGTTTCAAGTCAACCGGTGAATTGCGGGTCCAGCCCTTCGGCATTCCCGAGGTCTGGCAGACGGAGTATTATGGCGAGATCCTCAACGACCCGCAGTTCTGGCGCTATCTCTGGAATTCCCTCGTGATCTCGCTGCTGACGGTGGTGCTGACGCTGATCCTCGGTTCGATGGCGGCCTACGCCTTTGCCCAGGTGCGCTTCTTTGGCTCGGGCTTCCTGTTCTCCTACCTGCTGCTCGGCCTGATGTTCCCGTTTGCGGCCGCGATCATGCCGCTGTTCCTGACCGTGCGTGACCTGGGCATTCTCGACACGCCCTGGGGGGTGATCCTGCCACAGGTGGCGTTCGGGCTGGCCTTCTCGGTCATGTTCTTCCGCACCTTCTTCCAGCAAATGCCGGCGGAACTGTTCGAGGCGGCGCGAGTCGACGGCTGTTCCTACATCCGCTTTTTTTTCCTGTTCACGATCCCGCTGTCGACACCGATCCTGGCAACGATAGCCGTGTTCGTCTTCGTGCAGAGCTGGAATAACTATCTGTTGCCGCTGATCATGCTCAACGATCGGGTGGGCTACACCTGGACGCTGGGCGCCATGGACTATCGCGGCGAATACGTCGCCGAGTGGAACCGCACGCTGGCCTTCGTCTCGGCGACGCTTGCCCCGGCGGTCGTATTCTTCCTCGCCGCCCAGAAATACATCGTCGCCGGCCTCACCGGCGGCGCCGTGAAAGGATGACGCCATGGCTGAAGTCGTTTTGAAAGGCATCAACAAGCGCTACGGCGCGGTCGAGGTGATCCCCGACCTGAACCTGACCATCGAAGACGGCTCCTTCACCGTGCTGGTCGGTCCGTCCGGCTGCGGCAAGTCGACACTGCTTCGCATGATTGCCGGCCTTGAGGAGGTCTCGGCCGGCAGCATTTCCATCGGCGGTGCCGATGTGACGGATGTCGAGCCGTCGGACCGCGGCATCGCCATGGTGTTCCAGTCCTACGCGCTCTATCCGCACATGACAGTGCGACAGAACATCGGCTTCGGCCTGAAGCTCGCGAAGACACCGAAGGAAGACATCCGGCGGCGGGTCGACCAGGCCGCCGACATTTTGCAACTGGGCCCGCTGCTCGACCGCAAACCGCGGCAGTTGTCCGGCGGCCAGCGACAGCGCGTCGCCATAGGCCGGTCGATCGTCCGCGAGCCGAAAGTCTTCCTTTTCGATGAGCCGCTTTCCAACCTCGATGCGGCGCTGCGCACCCAGATGCGTGTGGAACTCGCCGAGTTACACGCCAAAATCGGCGCCACCATGGTCTACGTCACCCACGACCAGGTCGAGGCGATGACCATGGCCGATCGGATTGTCATCATGCAGAGCGGCCGGATCGAACAGGTCGGCGCGCCGATGCAGCTCTACAATCATCCGCAAACGCCCTTTGTCGCCGGCTTCATCGGGTCGCCCAAGATGAATCTGATCGAGGGGGCGATGGCGGAAAAGTCCGGCGCCCGCATGCTCGGCGTGCGGCCGGAGCATATCGATGTCTCTTCGGAAACAGGCGAATGGCGGGGGCATTTGCGTCACGTAGAACATCTGGGTTCCGATACGGTGGCCTATGTGGAGGCCGACCAGATCGGCCGCATGACGGTTCGCATCCCTGGTGAGGTTGCGCTTCGGGCCGGTGAAAACATTTTCATGACGCCGCAAAAAGGCAATGTGCATCTGTTCGGCGCCGACGGCGGCGTCAGGAGGGTTTGATTTGACAAAGACGATCGCGGTCACCGGCGGCAGCGGTGGCGCCGGCCATTTCATCCTGCGTGAACTGCTGGATCATGGCTACGCCTGTATCAACATCGACGTCCGTGCGCCTGAGGAAGAGCTGTGTCCGTTCCGTCAGGTCGACATGAATCGCTATGAGGATGTGTTCGAAAGCCTGGAAGGGACGGAGGCACTGGTTCACTTTGCCGCCAATCCGCATCCGGACGATGATCATTCGGGGGCTGCGGATCGTTTCTCCAACAACACGAACAGCCTGTTCAATGCCTTCAATGCTGCCCAGGCGCGCGGCATAAGCCGAATTGTGTGGGCTTCATCGGAAACGGTCTACGGGTTCCCGTTCGCGACCAATCGGCCGGCCAGCATTCCGGTGACTGAAAATGCGCCGCTGCAACCGCAGAACGGGTATGCCCTGTCGAAGGTCGTGTCGGAAGAATTGGCACGACGCATGCACACGCTTTACGGCATGGATTTCATCGGCCTGCGCCTCTCCAACGTTCTGTACGACGACGAAGCAGCGGAGCCGAGTTTCCAGAAGATCCCGTCCTACTGGGAGGATCTCGCCCATCGCAAGTTCAACCTATGGGGCTACGTTGATGCCCGCGACGTCGCCGACGTCGTGCGCAAGGCGCTGGAAATTGAATTCACCGGAGCGGACGTCTTTTCCATCGCCGCACCGGACACGATCATGAAGCAGGACAGTCGCACGCTGATCGACGCGGTCTTTCCAGGCGTCCAAGTTCATGCGGGACACAAGGGCCGCGACGCCATGCTGAATTGTGAAAAGGCGCGCGTGGTGCTGGACTTCGATCCGCAATATACATGGTCGCGGGTACTGGGAATCGACGCATGATCATTACCGACATCAAAACCATCCTCGTCAAGGAATGGCGCACCATGCTGTTCGTCATGGTGGAGACTGATGCCGGCATCTATGGCCTTGGCGAAAGCGGCCTGACCAGCCGTGAGTTGGCCGTCGACGGTATGATCAAACATCTCAAGACATTGCTGATCGGCCGGGACCCGGCCCGCATCGAGCATCACTGGCAGACCATGTGGCGCTCCGGATTCCATCCGTCGGGTCAGGTGCTGTCGGCGGCGATCGCCGCGATCGACATCGCGTTGTGGGACATCAAGGGCAAGGCGCTTGGTGCACCAGTCTACGAACTGCTGGGCGGCAAGGCGCGCGACCGGGTGCTCAGCTATTGTCACATTGGTGGAGAGACGCCGGAGGAAACGCTTCTCCAGGCACGGGCTCGGGTGGAGGAAGGTTGGCGTTGCATCCGCTGGGAGCCGAGCTATGGTCCCGACGGGCTCATGGACGGACGGCACGCGGTCGACAAGGCCATCGCCGAATTCGGCCTGCTGCGCCGGGAACTGGGCGCCAAGGTCGAACTGGTGTTCGATGCCCACACCAAGCTGACGCCGTCAGAGGCGGCGTTCCTGTGCCGCCGGATCGAGAATGACAGGCCGTTTTTCATCGAGGATCCGCTGCGCAGCGAATACCCGAATGGTTATGCGACACTGCGTCAGCAAACCAGTGTGCCGATCGCCGCCGGCGAGCAGCTTGCGTCGAAGTGGATGTTCAGGCCTTTCATTGAGCAGGACCTGATCGACTATGCACGTATCGATCTTTGCATCGTCGGCGGATTGACGGAATCGAAAAAGATCGCAGCCGCCTGCGAAACCCACATGATCGATCTCGCCGTGCACAATCCCATGGGTCCGGTGTCAACGGCAGCATGCCTGCATCTCAATCTGTCCTGCCCCAACGTGCTGGTTCAGGAGCTGCCAAAACGCCCGGGTGAATGCATGCCGAAGGCATTCTCTACGGATCAGGTATGGGAGAAGGGCTATCTAACCTGTGCCGGCGAACCCGGTCTCGGTGTTTCGCTCAATCCGGAATATCTGGCGGATTATCCGTTCGAAGCGGAGCACCTGCCGATCCTGCACAGGGCTGATGGATCCTATGCGAACTGGTAGAGAGAAACGGACTCTGCCAGAGGACCAGTCCGGGACGCCGTCACAGCCGGCGGTTTCGGGTCGGCCAACCCTTTGAAACCACCGCGATTTCGGGCGCTGTGAAGCCGACGATGACCAGGCCGGCCTCACAGCGCTCCCGTCAGGCTTTTTCCGGGGACAGGGTCGGCCTGATCGGTTTTGCTTTTTTCGGTGTCGCGGGCGCCGCCGCCTCTTGCGGCTCTTCCTTCCAGAAGCGGAAGGCGCCATAAAGCATGAAGGCGATGACCGAACCGCCAATCAACACAACAATCAGCTCAAGAATAGACATGGCGTTCCTCCATGGTTGGATGTTGGGTTCAGGCCCCTTGCAGGGTGCCCATTCGGCGTTCCATCGCCTCAATCTGATCACGCAGCTTCAGCTTCATCTTTTTCAGCGCTTTGACCCGGATCGAATCCGGCGCGGGACGACTCTGTTCACCGTGAATTTTGGCTTCTAGGATTCCATGGCGTGCATAAAGGGACTTGAGGCGGTTTTGCATTGTCTGGTTCTCCTTGCATCCAAGGATATAAGTGCGGTAAGCGATAGCTCAAATTGATTGTGTCAATTGATCCGATAGATAATCTGTATGGGCTTGACGAATGACCGCACGACCCACGCATCGCCAACTCGAATATCTTGTCGCCGTGGGTGAAACCGGACATTTCGGTGCGGCGGCAAAGCAGTGCAACGTGTCGCAACCGACCCTGTCGACCCAACTGCAATTGCTCGAGGACCGGCTCGAAGCCAAGCTGATCGACCGCGCCCCCGGCGGAGCGCGACCAACGCCGCTTGGAGAAATAGTCATCGAGCTGGCTCGCGGCGTCCTGTCCACGTTGGATGAAATCAAGGATGTCACGCGTCATGCCTCTGAGAACCTCGGTGGTCTGATCCGTCTCGGCGTGGTCCCGACCTTCGGCCCTTATTTTCTGCCCTTCGTGTTACCGAGGCTGCATGCGCATTATCCCAAGCTGGAGCTCTATATCCGCGAAGAAAGGCCGCCGGATTTGCAACAGGCGATCCTGGCGGGAACCGTTGATTGCGGACTGATGCCGCCGGAAGATCATGAACGGCTGGAGTTTCGCGAGCTGGTGACGGAAAAGCTCATGCTCGGCATGCCGGTCGACCATCCACTGGCGCAAAAGAAGCGCATTCGGCTGGACATGCTGAAGGGCGAACGCATGCTGACGCTGGTGCCCGCCCATCAGCTCAGCCGCAATGTGCGCGACTTTTGCGAGGGCGCCGGCGCGGTGCTCAACACCGACTACGAGGGTACCAGCCTGGACGCGGTGCGCCAGATGGTGTCGATCGGCATGGGCCTGTCGCTGTTTCCGGAGTTCTACATATCCTCTGAGTTTCCGAAGGAGAGTCGGGTCGTATTGCGCGATGTGGAGGGCTGGTCGCTGTCCCGTTCGATCGGTGTTGCCTGGCGAAAGGGCTCGGTGAGAAAGGCGCAATACCGGCAGCTTTGCAAGGAATTCGAAATTTCGATCGCGGAGTTTCGCGGGCAGGGCGGCTGATCAGTCTTCAACCAGGCTTTTGAGCCGCGCCAACTGGTTGCCGTCTGCCCGGCGGATCATCGGCTTGAGAAGCGGCAGGAACAGCCTGAACAAGCCATGCGCCATGCAGTTGGCCTGAAGTGTGACTGTTGTGCCTGCGTCTCCGCTGTTGACGATCCGGTATTCGTATTCGGCCGTGACAGGCCCCTGGGTCGAAACAAGCGTCATCGCCCGCAGTGGCTCGAAGCGATCGACGGAGCTGCTGCGTTCCTTGCCCCGGGCAGAAAAGATCAACTTCGAACCGGTAGCGAGCGGAGCTCCATCGGCCGTGCGCATCGCGTCGACACTGTCCATCCACCGAGCCATCATGGCCGGATCGGTCAGGTGCACCCAGACCGTTTCGACCGGTGCGTCGATTGTTTCCTCAACTTCGAAAATCACGTTGTGCCTCCGCCGTTTCTCGTCGGAAGGCATAGTCGGGCAGAGGCGGCAAGACTTGTAAAAATCGGAAGCAGCGCCAGAGATTTTACAAAGTCATTCCACCTTCACGTCTGTGTTGATGTGAAAACGGGCGGGATCGAAAATCGCCGACGATACTTCGATCAGTCGATCGTCAGAGTCGAAGAGATGGGCAAGGATCTGCATGACCGGAGCGCCTGGCTGCAGCCCCATCGCCGCCGCCGCCATCTCTGGACACGCGATCGCCATAACCTTCTGGCTCAATCGGGCGACGTTTGCACCGAACGCGCTCTCCACCACTTCGAACACCGCGCCGACATCCGTCCCCAGTGCCGGCTCAATACCGGCATACCGGCCGGTGACGTAGATCTGCGACCAGTTGAACGGCAACTCGTCATCGGCGATTTGTCGGGTGCCGGTGATCTCGAGCCAGTACCCGGTTTCGCTGACAAGTCCCTGAAGCACGTCGATGGTGCCATCGGCGACGTTACGGGTTCCGGTGATGTGGAGCCTGGTATCGCGTCCAACGCTCAATACGTCATGGAGGCCGCTGGTCACCATGGTGAAACGGGAAACCGGGCGGTCGGCGATCACGTGGGTGCCGGCTCTTTTCCTGCGTTGGAGGATGCCCTTGTCTTCCAGGCTGGAGAGAGCGAGGCGAAGCGTCGAGCGGCTGATTCCCATTTGTTCCGCGAGTTCTTCCTCACGTGGCAGCCGCGTTCCAACGGGCCAGGGACCAGTTTGAATCCTGTCCAGAATGTCCTGCTCGACGCGGGAATGAAGCGGTTGGCTCATTGCATGGTTCCGGGAAGCCAAAGGGCGAGTTCTGGAACAAAGGCGAGAAACAGCGCAAAAGCAAGCAGGATGAAGAAAAACGGGATCGCGGATCGTGCTATCCGTCCGATGCTTTCGCCGGTCTGCGACTGGATGACGAAAAGATTGAAGCCGATCGGCGGGGTGATCTGCGAAATCTCCACCGCGACAACAACGAAAACCCCGAACCAGATCGGATCGTATCCGGCAGCGGTGATCAGCGGCAGTGTGATCGGCAGTGTCATGACGATGATCGATGTGCCGTCCAGAAACATGCCGATGAAGACGTAGAATACCAGGAGGACAGCGATCAGAGCAAAGGGAGAAAGTCCAAGCGCGGCGATTTGCTCGGCGACAGCGCGCGGTATGCCGAGGAAACCGAAGGCTGAATTCAGCAACGCCGCACCCATGATGATCAGCCCGATCATGGCGCTGGTGCGCACGGCTCGGCGCCCGGCACCGATCATGCCGGAGAGGGAGAACTGGCCGGTCAGGGCGGCGATGATGGCCGCGCCCAGGACGCCGACCGCTGCCAGTTCAGTCGGGCTGGCCAATCCCAAATAGAGCGATCCCATGATGGCGATGATGAGCGCGGCGACCGGCCCGATGCGCCGCAGACCCTCGACCCGATGCCGCCAGGTCGGACGGTCGCCGCGCGGCTGCGACCCGCTGAGCATCTGATGCAGCGCTATATAAGCCATGTAGACCAGCGCCAGGGTGATGCCGGGGATGACACCGGCAACGAACAGTTCCAGGATCGACTGTTCGGCGACGACACCGTAGATGATCATGATGATGGAGGGCGGGATCAGGAAGCCAAGCGTGCCGGCGCCGGCCAGCGATCCCATGGAGAGATTGCGGTCATAGCCGCGGGCAGCCAACTCCGGCAGCGTGACGCGGCCGACGATTGCTGTCGTCGCCGCCGACGACCCGGAAACTGCGGCAAATAAAGTGGAGCCTGCGACATTGACATGCAGCAGGCCGCCGGGAAGACGTCCAACCCAGGGTGCCAGGCCTGAGAACAGGGCGCGTCCAAGCCGCGCCGAGACGAGAATCTCGCTCATCAGGATGAACAGCGGCAGCGACAACAGCTCCAGCGCGGTCAGCGAGCCCCAGATCACCTTGCCCGAGAACACGTCCATGGGGATGTTGGGTTTGAAGACCGCAAGCAGGACGTAGCCAACGGCGAACAGCGACAGCCCGATCCAGACGGAGGACCCGAGCAGGATCAGAAACAGAAGGACGGCGACCAGGCCGATATCAAACATCGGCGGTCTCCGGGGGAAGGGCATCCGCCTGCCGTTCCTCGAAGGTGCGGCCGGTCAAAAGGCGTATCAACCGGGCCAGCATGTCGAACCACAACTGGATGGCACCGATCAGCAGCACGCCCTGCGGGATGGCCAAAGGCGTGCGCACCACGCTTGCCGAGACGAGACCGCGTTCATAGGACGTGGAAAACGCATTGAAGAGTGCGGCGATGATCAGCGCCACGATGACCAGGGCGACGCAGTTCGCGGCGCCGTCGATCCATCGCCGCAGCGTCGGCGGACTGGCCTCCAGAATCAGCGAAACGCGGACATGGGTGGCGGTCCGGAGTGCCCGTCCGGAGGCCAGTGCAAACACCGACGCCATGGCGAATGCACTGTATTCCCAGGAATAGGGCAGGCTGTGGCTAAGGAAGCCTCGGGCGAAGACCTCCGCCAGCATCAGCGCACCGAACCCATATAGAAGCAGCACTGCGCAGCCCTCCAGGGTGCGAGAGCTGCGGTCAATCAAGCCAAGAAATCGATCCATTCCGCCTGAGCGACCGGGCCCTCGGCGGGCCCGGCGCTGCTCCGTTACTTGCCGAGCTTAGCAGAGTATGCGTCGATAATCGGCTTGGCATCCGGGTTTTTGGAGATGTAGTCGGCCCACATGGACTTGCCCGCCTCAGCCATCTTTGCCTTGAGCGAATCGTCGGCTGCGCTGACCGTCATGCCGTTCTGCTCCAGAATGGCGATCTTGCCGTCATCCTCGGCCGCCGAGACCGCCCAGAATTCGGCTTCCATCTTGTCGGCAAGGCCTTGGATGACCTCCCGTTCCTGTTCGGTCAATGCGTTCCAGGCATCCAGATTGACGGTAACGGCGTCGGTCGAGGTGCTCCAGTTCAGAGGATTGAAATGGTCGGTGAACTGCCAAAGCTTGCCATCGACACCGGATGAAGAGGACGTGGCGGCGCCGTCGATGGTGCCGGCCGCCGCGGCTGCCGCCACGTCACCCCAAGGCATTTCCAATGGTGCTGCGCCCAGCTTTTCAAGGAACTCGAAACTTGCCGCGTTGAAGGCGCGGATCCGCTGCCCGGACATGTCGTCGGCGCTGACGATCGCCTGTTTGGAATAGACGCCCGGGCTCGGCCACGGCACGTAGTAGAGGATCTTCTGGTTGTGATCCGCGGCGATCTTGTCGAACACCGGTCCGGCGACCTCCAGAAATGCCTTCATTTCTTCCTGGCCCTGAATGAGATAGGGCAGGGTGTCCATGGACAGCAACGGTTCGGCGCTGGAGCCGGCCTGCAGGAACAGAAGCATGTCGGCCATCTGCACCACGCCGGTTTCCACCGCCGACATTTTTTCGGTCACCTTGACCCCGATTTCACCGCCGACGTGCACGGTGATGTCGACCGAACCGTCGGTTGCTTCGCGCACCGCGTCGGCGAAGGCCATGGCATTCTTGGCGTGGAAGTTGCCGGCGGGCCAGGCGGTGGATAAGTCCCATTTGGTTTCCGCCAATGCCATTCCGGTGCCCAACGTCAGGCAAATGCCGGCCGCGACAATGCTCTTGAAGTGTTTCATGACTGGTTTCCTCCTGTCGGATTCCTGAAGTTGTATAGCCCACGGGCCGCCTCCTCGCTGACGAGACCCTGTGCCACATCGCGCGCAACTGCAGCTCTGTCGCGCGTTTTCGGGTCGCCAAACCCGCCTCCGCCGGGCGTCTGGAGAATCAGCCGCTCGCCCGCCGGTATTTCGTGAAGACCCTTGTCTTCGATGATCGTTCCGTTTGTCAGTTCGACCCGCCCGGTCGCTCCGTCGAGACCGCCAGACCGGCCTGCCGGCGCAGTCGTCAGGCGCTCAAAGGCGGCGGCCGACAGTCTCAGCGGCATATGCGTACGGGCGCCGACCTCGATGACCTGGCCGAGGCCGCCGCGATATCGCCCGGCGCCGCCGCTGTCGCGCAGGAACTCCTTGCGGTGATAGACAAGCGGGGCAGCAGCTTCGGCGATTTCGACCGGCACAGCGCCGACGCCGGACGGAAAGGCAGTCGTCGACAGGCCGTCGCTACCGGGACGGGCGCCCATGCCGCCAAGCGCCACATTGAGGGAGGTGAACGGATAGTCTCCGCCGCCTGAAATCGACATGGTCCAAAGCGCGCCGGAACTCTCCGCCAGGACCCGCTCCGGAAGGGCCTGAGCGAGACATCCCAGCATCAGGTCGGGCAGGGCCTGGCCGATGACATGGCGGGCCGTTACCGGTGCTGGCCGTTCGGCACTGACGATCAGGCCTCTGGGTGCAGTGACCGAAATCGCGCCGAGCGATGCGGCGTTGTTGGGAACATGCGAGGCAAGAAGTGCACGAATTCCGAAAGACGCATAGGCGATCGAGTAGTTCAGCGGGCAGTTGATGCCGCGCTCGACAGCCGCAGCCGACCCGGCAAGATCGACATCGATCCGATCGTCCGAAACGGTCATCGCCGCCTTCAACCCGATCGGGCTGTTGTAGCCGTCGAGTGTGAGCTCATTGACGTAACGGCCGTTCGGAACCGCCGAAATTGCTTCCTGCATGCCGCGACGGGAGCGGTCCAGGATGAAGGCGGAGACGGGTTCCAGAGATCCGAATTCGAAGTCGGCGAGCAGCTCCGTCAGTCGGGCGACACCGGTATCGTTGCAGCTCAGGAGCGACAGGATGTCGCCGCGCGCCTCCTTGGGGATACGTGAGTTCGCGGTGATGACGGACAGGATGTCTTCGTTCAGCTCACCCGCCTTGCGCAGTCGGGTCACAGGAATGACCACACCCTCCTCGAAGACCGAGCGTCCTTCGGCGGACCAGCCGAGCCCGCCGACATCGACCACATGGCTGGTCGAGGCGAGGTAGCCGACGATCGTCCCGTTCAGGAAGGCCGGCGTGACAACGACGAAATCGAAGACATGCCCCGCCCCGAGCCACGGGTCGTTGGTCGTCAGCGCGTCGCCGGGGACCAGCGTGCCGGCCGGGATGTGTTCGAGAATGGCGCGGACGGAAGCTGCCATCGTGTTGACATGACCGGGCGTGCCGGTCACCGCCTGGGCGAGCATGTCCCCGTCAGCGTTGAATATGCCGGCCGAGAGATCGCCTGATTCCCGGACGATCGGGCCGAAGGCGACACGCATCAGGACATTGGCCTGTTCCTCGCAAACCGAGATGAGCCGGTTCCAGACCACGTCCAGCCGGATCATTTCAGCGTCCGACAGCGCGGTGGCTTGTTGATCAGGGATCATCGCGCGGTCCTCTCCAACAGCAGATGGCCGTTTGCCAGTTTCTGTCCGGTCCAGCCCTGGTGAATGATTGTCGTGGTCTGCGCTTCGGTGACGACAGCTGGGCCGCTAATGGTTTCGCCAACCGGCCAGGCACATCGCGGAATGGATCGATAGCGATGGAAATCCTGTTGCCCGAGGTCATAGATCAGCCTGTCTGACCTGGCTTCGGGCTCCGGTGGAGGTTCGGATTCGGACCGATCGGCGGTCTCTGGCAACCGGGCTGTCGCGGCGACCGAATAGCCGAAGAATTCGACGTCTATCTCCGGCATGGCAAAGCCATAGAGCTTTCGATACTCGCCATGGAACGACCGCTCAAGGCGCTGGAGTTCAGCGGCCAGCACGGCGTCCGGATCGAAACTCAGTCTGATTTCCTGGCCCTGGCCGAAGTAACGAAGATCGACATGGGCGGCGACCTCGATCGGGGTGTCGACAACCCCGGAGCGGACGACCTCGATAACATGGTCCCGGGTGGCTCGTACGGCAGTTGCCAGGCGGTCTGCGTCGATGTCAGCAATGAGCCGCATCACGGACTGCGCCCGTTCGAATGCAACGGGAGCATGCAGGAAACCGATGGCCGATCCGACCCCGGCATTTTGTGGAACGATGATACGGTCGATCGAAAGTTTGTCGGCGATGCGGGTGGCGTGAAGCGCGCCGCCGCCGCCCGAGACCACAAGGTCGTAGCCGGCGACATCGAGGCCCAGTTCGAGACTGTGTACCCGTGCGGCGTTGGCCATGATCTCGTCGGCCATCTCGACGATGCCGATGGCTGCCGCCTGCGGCGACGTCAGGCCCAATGGCTCCGCCAGCTGATTGGAAATGGCGGAGCAGGCGGTGTCCGGATCGAGTTGAATCGTGCCTCCGGCGAAACCGTCCGGTGCGATCCTGCCCGTGACGATGTTCGCATCTGTCACGGTCGCTCGGTCGCCGCCGAGTTGATAGGCGCACGGCCCTGGCGAAGCTCCTGCGCTTTCGGGTCCGACACGGATACGTCTCAGCGGATCCACCCTGGCGATCGAACCGCCGCCGGCGCCGATCTCGACCATTTCGATTGTCGGCACGCGGATGGGAAGGCCGCTGCCCTTGGCGTCGCGCCAGGCACGCGCCACCTCGAATTTGCGTGTGGTCTGCGGTTCACTGTCCTGCAAAAAACAGATCTTGGCCGTTGTCCCGCCGAGGTCGAAGGCCAGCGTGCGCCTGGATCCGACCTGCCGTGCGACATGACCCGCCAGACAGACACCGCCCGCTGGACCCGACTCGACCAGACGGATCGGTGTTTTTCGGGCCTGGTCCAACGTCGTCAACCCGCCGCCGGACAGCATCAGGAAAAATGCACCGTCGAAGCCGGCGTCACGCAAGGCGGTATCGAACCGCGAAAGATAGCGCGACATCAGTGGCCGCACATAGGCGTTGGCGCAGACCGTCGAGAAGCGGTCGTATTCGCGTGCCTCAGGTGAAACTTCCGAGCTCTGGCAGATGGTGACACCGGACGGTAACCGGCGGGACAGACGTTCCGCCACGAATTGCTCATGATCGGGGTTGGCATAGGCGTGCAGGAAGCCGATCGCCACCGCTTCCACCTGGGCTTCCGACAGCGTGTCAGCGAGCGTGTCGATGTCAGCCGGCTGTGGCGACCGCATGATCGATCCGTCGGCGTGCATTCTCTCGTCCACCGTCAGGCGCAGATCGCGCGGAACCAGTGGCTCCGGCAGTTGCACGTTCAGATCATACTGATCGAACCGCTTTTCGTAGCGCATCTCCAGGACATCGCGGAAGCCGCTGGTCGTGACGAATGCGACCCGGGCGCCCTTGCGCTCGATCAGGGCATTCGTCGCCAGCGTGGTTCCGTGAATGATCGAATGGACCTCGTGCAAATGCCGCCCACCACGCTCCAGCAGTTCAACGATGCCTTGCATGGAGGCCTGCTCCGGTCGATCAGGGGTCGTCAGCACCTTGTGGGTGGTGCAGGCGCCGTTGTCGTCCAGAACGAGATCCGTAAACGTCCCACCAATGTCCACAGAAAGTCTGATCATTAGAATAATGTACGTACATTATATCTGAAGTCAACGGGCGGTGGTGCGTTCCGGGAGCTGGGTCCGTTGCAAATGCCAGCGCTTCACCGGGCCGTGACCTTGGGCGGGGATCTGACCAAAGCGGGAAACAGAAGCCAGTTTTTGGACAGGCGTGTTTGGCGGAAAGGCGAGGCCTGGTTTCCGCTGGGTCCGCCACCCGTGCGCAGTAGACTGTTAGTTCTGCGGCACGAAGTGCACGTTCTCGCCCTTTTCCGCATCAGGATAATCGCGCAGCCGTTCCGAGGCATAGCGCGTCGGGCTCAACCCTGAGAAACGGCGGAATTCTCGGTTGAAGTGGGCCTGGTCGAAAAAGCCGAAACGATGGGCGAGCGTGGTCCAGGAGACCGGATCCTGTGGATCGACCGCGGCAAGCAAGGCACCGAGGCGATGAATGCGGGCAAGCACCTTTGGGGTGACGCCGACGGCCCTTCTGAAACGATCGCTGGCATGGCGCTGCGACCGCCCGGTTCTCTCATAGAGTTGCGGCAGCGGTTCACCGCCCTCGGTATCGACAATGCCGCGATAGAGCTCGATGAGCCACGGGGGAAGGACGCTTCGTTGGCGATCGAGCAAGGCTGTGTGCAATGCTGCGTGCGTCGTCTCGTCCGAAGCGTCGGGAAGCGCCGCCTCGATGTTTGCCACCACATCAGCGGGTAACACCTGCCGGGCATCCACCGTCTGGTCGACAGAGTATTGCATGTCGATGTCGAACAGGGCGTGAAACCCGATAGGTTCAAACAGCAGCCCGAGAACGTGGGTTTCGCCCAACGGCCTGTTGTAGACGGGGCGCGTCTGGACGCCGTGAAACCAGCTGTGGTCGAAAATCGGGTTGCGATCGACGGTTTCGAGCGGCCCCAGGCGGTGAGGCCCGCCTATTGTAAAGATCACCACGGCGAGTCCGTTCGGCAGAATCTTGTCGTAGCGATAGGGAATTTGGCCACGCGCATAAAAGGACCGGCGCAGGAACGGGCGCAACGCATCCGGTGGCAGATACTCCCTGAAATCGAATTGCAAGCCGGCGGCTCCCTGGGTCTGACCGAAACGGGTCGCCGTCACTCTATCCTCAACCGGCCAAGACCTCTATCCGGTCCGCGAGGCTCGATATGGTGGGAATATCAGTGTCCTTCTCAATGGCCGAAATGCGCAGGACCGTCTTGCCATGCCAATTCGCGGTCCGAACGAAGGTCGCATAGTCCGCGTTGAGCCGGTCGGCAAGCGCATTTGTCGCCTTGTCGCAATTATCGACCCGCAGAACGATCTGGTTGAGGTCGACGCGATTGCAGACCTGCACTGAAGGCAGTGCGGCAAGGCGATTGCGCAATTCCGTTGCGCAGGCGCAATGGCGGCGAACCGTCTCGACGATTCCCTCGCGGCCAAGTGAACGGATAACGGCCCAGGCCGCGAAACCGCGCGCCCGGCGGGACAGTTCCGGGTTGAATTCGGTCGGGTTGCGACCGTCTTCGGGGCTGCGGTTGAGATAATGCGCCGAGATGTCCATCGCACGGCGATGCGCTTCGGCGTTCTTGACGATCGCGAAGCCGGAATCATAAGGGATCTGCAGCCATTTGTGCCCGTCCACGGACCAGCTGTCGGCGCCGTCCAGACAGGCAGTCAGGTGGGCTTTTTCCGGCAGCACCCGGGCCCATAATCCGAAAGCGCCGTCAACGTGAAGCCAGGCATCGTGGGCCCGGCAGAGGTTGACGATGGCCTTGAAATCATCGAACCCGCCGGAATTGATGTGTCCGGCGGTGGCGATCACGATTTTCGGCCCGGCGTGCTCCTCCATTGCCTTGCGCAACGCGTCCCGGCGCATGATCCCCTGGGCATTGGCCGGAATGCGAACGAAGTTGGCCTCGCCGAAACCGAGATAGCGCAGCGCCGCAAAGTTGGTCGTATGGGCGTCATCACAGATGAAGACATGAATGAGCGGAGCGCCCTGCAGACCGTCTCGCTCGATGTCGACGCCGGCGCGGGCCAGGACTTCGCCGCGCGCGGCGGCCAGACCGACGAAACAGGCCATCGTCGCACCGGTCACCAGTCCGACGGAACTTTCACGCGGCAGATCCAGCAGGTCGAGCAGCCAGGCGCTCACTGCCTCTTCTGCGATCGCCGCGGCTGGCGATGTCTGAAAAATGCCGGCGTTCTGGCCCCAGATGGAGGTCAGCCAGTCCGCCGCGACACCTGTCGTGTCCGAGCCGCCCATCACCCAGGCAAAAAAATTGGGGTTGGTGTTGGCCACCAAACCCGGTTCGGCGGCCGCGATCAGATCACGAATGACCGTGCGCCCGTCCGAGCCCTTCTCGGGCGTTGGCGTACAGAGGTTCCTACGCAGCGTATCCGCGCTGGCGGTTGCATCCAGCGGCCGTTGCTGCTGGCGGTAGCCGGCGGCATGGCGATACGCTTCCATCAAGGCCGGGTCGGTGGCTGGTCCTTTCTCCATCGCCGTCATCTCGGATGCAGCCAGTCCGGCAGGAAGCTGTAGGCGTCCCGTGCCATGGCCGGATCGAACGGCACTTCGTTGTCGGCCAGAAGGCTTTTCAGTGATCCGTTATTGAAGGCATCGAACGTCTCGGTGGCGCCACCAATGTGCTGACCTCCGACGAAGATTTGAGGAATCGTCGGCGATCCGGTCATCTGCCGCAGGACGGCTCTGATATCGCCGCCGCGATTGTCGGCCTGATAGGCGACGGAATCGAGATCGATGGAGCGGTATTCGATGCCGGCCTCCTGAAACATCTTGCGCACGGACCAGCAGAACTCGCACCATTCCAGGGCGAACATGACGACGGGCTGCGTTTCATCGGCAATGACGTCGGTGACGAATTTGACCGCATAGGGCTTTGGTTCCTCGACTGCTGCCGCCGCGGGTGCCGGCGCCGGTTTGCTGTCGAAACGGAAACGCGGCGTGGTCGCGGCGATCCGGGTTTCCTCCTCCGACATCTCTGCCTGCACATTGTCGAACAGGACGGTGGTCATGTAGCGCTCGCCCGTGTCAGGCAGCATTGCCAATATGCGCGAGCCGTTGGGTGCCGTTTCAGCGACTTTCAGGGCCGCCGCAAAAGTCGCGCCGCTGGTGATGCCACAGAAGATGCCCTCTTTGGCGGCCAGGTCGCGGGCGCATTGCAGCGCGTCCGTCCCCGCCACCGGCTGGTGCATGTCGATCAGCTCGTCGGTCAGGACGTCGTCGGCCAGTTTCGGAATGAAATCCGGTGACCAACCCTGCATCAGGTGCGGGCGAAAGTTCGGGTGGCTGGCCGAGACGCTGCCATCCGCATGCCGCGGCTGACCGATGCCGCTCGACAGCAACTGGGAATTGTCGGGCTCTGCCGCGACGATTCTGGTGCCGGGGCTGCGCTGCTTCAGCACACGGGAGACGCCCTTCAGCGTCCCGCCTGTTCCGAAGCCGGTCACCCAATAGTCGAGCGGGTTTTCGGCAAAGTCGTCCAGAATTTCGATGGCCGTCGTTCGCGAATGGATATCCGCATTGGCCTCGTTCTCGAATTGCCGGGCAAAAAACCAGCCATGCTTCTCGGCCAGTTCCTCGGCCTTGGCGACCATGCCGCTGCCCTTTTCCGAGGCCGGAGTCAGGATCACCTTGGCACCCAGGAAGCGCATCATCTTGCGCCGTTCGATGCTGAAGTTTTCCGCCATGGTGATGACCAGCGGGTAGCCCTTCTGGGCGCACACCATTGCCAGTCCGATGCCGGTGTTGCCGGAGGTTGCCTCGATCACGGTCTGGCCGGGTTTCAGCGATCCGTCCCGTTCGGCGGCTTCGATCACGCTCAGTGCAAGACGATCCTTCACCGAACCGAGCGGATTGAACGCTTCGAGCTTGACGTAGAGCTGGACATTCTTCGGGCCCAGATTGTTGATGCGCACAATCGGGGTCTGCCCGACGGTTTCGAGAATGGATCGTCTGATTCCGCTCATCCTTGGAAATCCTCATTTGTCTGGCCGGGTCGCGCGCTACGGGATGCGACCGCCGATGATGCTGATATGGCGGTCCAACGTTTCATCTCGTTTTCGGGAAATGACGACCTCGGTTTCAATTGTTTCAGCCGCCATGTGGCTGCAAAAAACAAATCCGGTGATTTGAAGGTGGCTATGGAAACGGCCGTCGGTTTGCATCATATTCGCTGGGTTGCCGCGCTGTTCCAACGACCGGCACCAACGAACAAACAATATCGGCTACGGCCGGACTATCCGACGGGAGGACTTCATGAACCGGATCAATCGACGCCAGACATTGGGACTGATCGGCGCTGCGGCAGCTGCACCGATGCTTGCCCGGCCGGCCCTGGCCAACACCAAGATTACGGTCGGCGCGCTGCGCTTTACGAGCCACTCCGCCAGTTTCGTGGCGCTGGAGCGGGGCTATTTCGCCGATGCCGGGCTGGACGTCGAGTTCAAGTTCTTCCAGGCGGCCCAGCCGATGGCCGTTGCGATTGCCTCCGGCGATGCCGACTACGCGGTCACCGCGATCTCCGGCGGGCTGATCTCGCTGGCCGACAAGGGTGCCGCCAAGGTGATCGGCGGCGCGCTCAGCGAGGAAAAGGGTATCGACGGCCAGAAGATCCTCGCTTCCGATGCCGCCTTCAAGGCGGGACTGACCGATCCATCCAAGCTCGGCGGCAAAAGCTATGCCATGACCCAGGCCGGCTCGTCGTTTCACTACATGGGTTCCAAGATCGCCGATGCCGAGGGCGTTGATGTCACCTTCAAGCCGCTGCAGAAGGTTGGCGCCATCATCGGCGCAATCAAGTCGGGGCAGGTGGATGCCTGGTCGATCGTGCCGCACATTGCCAAGCCGCTGGCCGGCTCCGGCGCGGTGCACATCATCGGCAACGTCGCCGATTATGTTCCGGACTACCAGGTGACCACCGTGTTCACCTCGGCCGACAATGCCGCGAACGAGCGGGCCAAGACGGAAGCTTTCCTGGCGGCGTTCGCCAAGGGTGCTGACGATTTCAACGCTGCGCTGGTCGACCGCACCGCCGGCGACGATGCGGCCGAAGACATGGTCAAGCTGGTTCACAAATATGTCTACACCGACCGGCCCTATGAAAAAGCCAAGCCGAGCATCGTCAACGGCGCGATGCGCATCAACAAGGGTGCTGCGCTCAATGCCGCTTCGGTTCAGGATCAGCTCGACTGGTTCAAGAAGGAGCAGCTGGTGAAAGACCATGTGACGTTCGAGACGCTGGTCGATCCGTCCTACGTGGGTTCCATGTAACACGGCATGGAACTGCGCCTCGATCACGTCGGTCATGCCTATGACGGGCTCGAAGTGCTGCGCGACATCAGCCTCGATATTCCGGCCGGGCGCATCGTCTGCATCGTCGGACCGTCCGGCTGCGGCAAGTCGACCCTGTTGCGCCTGCTCGGCGGCCTGGAACGGCCGTCCAGCGGGCGAGTGCTCGAAATCGGCAAGCCGCCGGCCGGAAGCCTCAACCCGCTGACCTTCGTCTTCCAGGACTTCGCGCTGCTGCCATGGCGCAGCGTCGAGGGCAATGTCAGCCTGGTGCTGGAGGACCACAATCTCTCCGCCGACCGGAGTGAGGCGATCATCTCCGATGTGCTGGAACGCACCAAACTGAGCGATTTTCGCCAGGCCCTGCCCAAGCAACTGTCCGGCGGCATGAAGCAGCGGGTAGCGATCGCCCGGGCGCTTGCCGTCGATCCGGCCGTTCTCCTGCTCGATGAGCCGCTGTCGGCACTTGACGCCCAGACCCGCGAGCTGCTGATGGACGATCTCGTCGATCTGTGGACGCGGCAGCCGTTCACCGCGGTCTATGTCACGCACAATCTGCAGGAGGCGGTGCGGCTCGGCCATCGGATCGTCGTGCTGTCACGTCGTCCCGGCATGATCCGCGAGATCGTCGAAATCGACCGGCCGCTCGACGAGCGAGGCCTGGGCGATCCGGTTCTGGAGCGCCATCAGCAGGCGCTTTGGACGCTGATGCGCGAAGAAGCGAAGGCGGCCGACCTGGAGCTGATCGATGGCTGACATCGCCGACAGGACGGGAGACGCGTCGCAACCACAAAGAACCGTGCCGTTTCGTGGCGGTGGGTTCACCACACGCTCGATCCGCTGGATTGGTGCCGCCGTCTTCGTGCTGCTGATCGTGCTGATCGAATGGGGAACCCGCACCGGTTTCATCTCGGCGCTCACCCTGCCGAAGCCAAGCGACGTCCTGAACACGTTCATCGAGCTTTGGAACAGCGGCCTTTTGTGGAAGCATCTGATCCCATCGCTGACCCGCCTGATCGTCGGTGCTCTTCTGGGCGTGGTTGCCGGCATTGCCGCGGGCATTGCCATCGGATTGTTTTCCTACGTCCGCGCCGGATTGGTGCCCCTGGTTGCGGCGATCTTTCCGATTCCCAAGATCGCGCTCCTGCCGCTCTTCGTCATCTGGTTTGGCATCGACGAAGGCTCCAAATACGCGCTGATCGCGCTCGGCACCTTCACGCCCACCGTCGTTGCCACCTACGGCGCCGTCGACAATGTCGACCGCACTTTGATCCGCATGGCCCAGAGTTTCGGCCTCTCGTGGCGTTCGATCGTGCGCAAGATCGTGCTGCCGGGCGCCATGCCCGGCATCCTCTCGGGCCTGCGCGTGAGCCTGGCCATCGCCATCATCCTGTTGGTGGCGGCTGAGATGCTCGGCGCCGAACACGGCGTCGGCGCCTATATTCTCGAAGCGGGCTCGCTCTACGACCTGGAACGCCTGTTCGCCGGCGTGGTGATCCTGTCGGTCCTCGGCGTCATCGTCAGTGCGTTGATCGGCGTTCTGGAACGGCGGCTGTTGCGGTGGCGGGTGTAGGATGCAGATTGCCACTGCACCGCATCCCACCAGTCACAAAACGCCTATTCGGCCGCCATTTCATGGAACAGAAACTCCTCCGGATCCTCAACTTCCTCAAGTTTTCGGTTTCTGATCCACCAGAAGCGGCTGCCCACGTTACGCAGAAAACTGCGGTCATGGCTCACGAGCAAGCATGAGGCTCCCCGAGTGTTCAACTCGGATTCCAGAGCCTCCTGGCCTTCAATGTCCAGATGGTTTGTCGGCTCGTCGAGCAGATAGAAGTTCGGAGCCTTGAGGCGCAGGATCAGCATCGCCAGTCTGGCTTTTTGCCCGCCCGAAAGGGCATCGATACAGGTATCCTGCATCTGAAAATTGACGCCTGCACCGGCCAAAACTCCGCGGGCACGCTGATCTCCGATGTCGAACTGGGAGCTGACCAACCCCAGTGGAGTATCAGCACCGGCCAAAATGCTCAGATGCTGGTCGGAATAGGCCGGTACGACTGAAGGCGCACACTTAACCTGGTCATCCTCACCCGACAATGCTCGGTGGATCATCTTGATGAGCTGGGTCTTGCCGGTACCGTTCGACCCCAGCAAAACGATGCGGTCGCCCCGCTGGATCCATTTCAGACCCGTCTCGTAGAGCGGCCGGCCGTCCGGAGTTTTCACGGTTACATTGTCGAGAGTGATGAGGGCTTTGGCGTGGGTGCCGCTGTTTGAAAGTCTGATGTCTCCGGCCGACTGTTCCCGATGTGCGGGTTTGGCCATCGCCTCCAGCCTGTTGGCGCGGTCCTTCAACTGTTTGGTCTTGGTGAGCAACAGGTCGGAGCCGGAGTTTACGCCGACGTTTTTCAGCTTCGCCGCCTGGCGGTGCAATTGCCGTGCCTTGTTCAGGTCATTGGCCTGGCGGCGCTCGTCGGCCGCATCCGCTTCGTCAAGCGCCGCGCGGGCTGCCGTGAACGGCAACTGAAACATGCGTGAATTTTCAGGCCTCAGGAACAGAGTTCGGTTGGTGGTGGCGTCCAGAAATGCCCGATCATGGGATGTAATCACGACAGGGACGTCTCGGGGTAGCGCGGCCAGCCATTGCTCAAGCAGCGCGATGCGGCTCAAATCCAGATGGTTGGTTGGCTCATCGAGCAACAGCAGGTCCGGAGCGCTGATCCAGGCCTGCGCCAGCATTGCCGTGCGCTGCCATCCCCCGCTAAGCTCTCCCATCGGCCTGTGCTGCAACTCATAGGGCACCTGCAGGTCATTCAGAACCACGTCCACGCGCCAGTTTTCAAATTCGGCCTGGTCAGCCGACAGGGCCGTGGATACCCAGTCATAGAGTGAGAACGCCGCCGCTTCCGGGGGAATGGATTGCTTCACATGGCCGATGCGCAGACCTCGTGCGCGCGTGATTTCCCCGGAGGTCTGATCAAGATCCCCGGCGAGACAGGCAAGCAGTGTGGACTTGCCACGACCGTTTGCGGCAACGAGACCTATGCGGTCGGACTTGGATATTGTCAGGCTGAGGTCGGAGAAGAGCGGATCGCCAAGGGTCACGCCCAAAGCATTGATATTGATGATAATCATTGGAATCTCGGGTCATAGAGGTATGGCCGCAATGCGGCTATGGGCAGACCGTCGAAAACCGTGTTCTCAGGTCAGCCCTGCAAACGAATTCGCAGGGCAGAACGGGGACCATGCTGAAGTCGGCGAATGATACGCATTTTCAGCTGATGCCCTCCCGTTGTCGTGTGTTGCGTTCAGGCCAATCTAGAAAACCGTGCTGGAATTTGCAATCCAATTGCCGCAACCAATGACGCCGTTATCTGACGTTTCGGCAGCGTCAGATCATAAAGGCCTGGTTTCAAAACGGCCCGATCATCGGGAAACGACCCGTAGGCCTGCCGGGAATCGGCGGGAGGAGCGCTTGCTCGGGCGCCATTGCCTCAATCATCAGAAGCACCTGTTCGTCGGAAGACATTCCGGCAGTGCTTTCAACATGATCGTGCAGTTTCAACAGCCATTCCGGATCTCCGGTGATCTGGTGGAGCCTGAGCAGCGCAAATCCATGCGCGCACGGGTCTTTCGGCATTTTTGCCGCCAGCGCATGCTCCTTGTATTCGTTCCGGCCGGTCACATGGTGCGCCAGAGACCAAAGCCATACGCCTCCCTGGCCGGCCAGAGATTCGAGGTGATCTTCTAGCGAGTCAGGCAGCGCTATCAGGCCGGTCTTGTTGAGACAAAGTGCGACATAGGCCAGCTGCGCCCTTGCCTCATGGGCTGAGCCTGGTTCCGTCACCGGGATTGAGCTCAGTCGATCCAGTCCTTGGATCGCCCAATCGGTCAGGTCCTGAGCTTCGGTGTGGCGAAGAATGAGTCCGTCTAGAACGAAGGCTGCGGCAACCAAGGCCGTTGGGAAATCTTGCTCATGCGGCAGGTTCTCAACGGCGACCATAAACTCTGCGATGGCCGCCCGTTCTGCCTGTTTGTCCAGGCGAGCCTGAGCGATTTTCGCTGCTACAGTGGCCGTTGTCCAACCCGGTTGGGCCTGACCAACAAGGATATCGGCTGCTGCCAGCAGTTGCGCATCGTCCAGCGCGATCGCGGCGCGCAATGCGAACCAAGCGCATTTCCTCGCCTCCTGCCTTGATGCCCCAAGACAAAGTGCATCTTCGATGGCCTGGCTCAGCTTGCCTTGCAAAACATCTGGCCAAACCCTTCCGAGTTCGACGGGTTGGTCAGCTTTGGCGAACTCCGTTGCCAGGCACTCGGCCGTCGGAAACCGATCCCCGGGTTCCTTGGAAAGGCCGCGACGCAGAATCTGTTCAACCTTCGGCCAGGCTCGCACGCCACGCGCCGTGAACGCCAGTGGCGGGCGATCAAGGATGGTGCGCAGCAGGTCGTCTCGCACGGCCGGGGTCTCGACCGGGTGCAGGCCGGTCAGCAGCATGTAGGCCAGGACGCACAGGGAGTATTGCTCGGCTGCCACATCGATCGCTGGCGGGATCCGACCATTCAGAACTGCTTCGGCCATGAGCGGGTCATAAAAGTAGGGCAGGCCCGCTCGGCCCAAGTCGAATTCACTCGAGGTTTCACTGGCAACGCGCGCGCTTCCGAAATCCACGATGACGGCGGTGCCGTCGTCGCAGACCAGGCAATTCCCCGGGTGAATGTCGGCATGCAGAATGCCCTTGGCATGAATTCTGGCATAGGCCTCCAGCACGGTGCAGACCAGTCCGTGCAATTTGCTTCGATCGCGGGTCGCCCGCACCTGCTGCGCCGCCACTGCTACCGACACGCCGTCACACCATTCCATGGCGATGAATGGCACAGATTTTTCGACGCCATATTCGTACAGTTGCGGTGTGACTTCGCCACCCAACAGCTCCAGAATGCGGGCTTCGTTTTTGAAGACGTCGGCTATCGTCACGCGATCGTCCCGTGCGATCTTCAGCGCGGCGGGTTCGCCATTGGGCATTTGAACCCGATAAACCTCACTGTCCTCCAGCGATCTGACAAGATGCTCGATCTCGTATCCGGCAAACCCTTCACCCGCTCCGAGAGCAGGCTTGGGTGCATCCAAATCGGCAGAATCCGTTGAGACCAGAATCCGCGCTTCGATCAGGGAGGCGATGGCATCGAATGAGTGATCGAGCACCTCCATTGCATCCTGATCGTATTCGCGGCTGAAGCGAAGCACGGCATCGGTCAGCAGACTTGGACTGTGAAACTCACTGAGGAGTTTCGCCAGGGGTTCCGGAACCAGCTGTACCATCGTGCGAAAACCGGGACGCGTTATGACGGATTGGTTGCCGGGCAGGGGGCCGATCTTTGACTGAAGGCGGGGAGAGAGCTCGGAGATGGGCAGGAACTTTGCGTCAGCCGGCAGCGTGAACATCGTCGCCGTCATGTCTTGAGAGGACTGGGTCATCTCGAGCCTTCTTTCCAGAACTCTCGGGAGGCGGGTTTCCAGACAAGCGGATCGACGCCAGCGGAGCGCATTGCATCGAGCGCTGCCTCGATACGTTCACGCGGGCTGCCGGACTTGGCCGACATCAACCCGTTTGCGAGACGCTTGGTCAGCCAGGACCGCCAACTCTTGGCCTCCGTGTCATGGGGAGGATCGACGCCGAACGACAGAAGCCCGTTGCCTCCGGCATCTTCCGTAAATGGTACGCCCTGTACCGAAATTGTCGGAAGCGAAAGGGAAATGGCCGTCGCGACCTCTTCCATGTGCTCCCTATCTTCGAAATGGGCAACGATCTTGTCGGATCTGAGCAATCCTTCGATGCCGCGTCCAACTTTGAACGAACGGACCTTCAGGCGCGCAAATTGTTTCGCAATCACCGGGAACGCCAAAGGCAGCTCCCGCGGGGCGGGGCTGACATAAAGTTTCAGCGCGGTGGTTGCGGTTGTGTCCTTGCCCTGCAACTCGAAAGCATACCAGGCAGGAAAGGAATAGGCATCGAACACGGTCTCAAGCAGCCGTCGTGCTGGGCCTCCTCGGGTCAACCCAAGCAACCCCATCGGGTCATCTTCTTTTCCGAAGTCGTGACCGATTGTTGGCCCGCAGGGAGCCGTCCCAAAGCGGTAGAGCCATCGCGCCACCGCCCTGGGATCGTTCATTGGGCCTTGGGCCGCCATCCTGATGGCGGCCATTGACAGGCCAGCAATGTGTCCTGACATGTGCTCTACGACACAATCAGCCGAGTGATCTCAGCGCCGATTCGAGGCCGCGACGAACCTCCCCGACTTCTTCGCCAACCGGCATCTGCATCTCAGCGGCTTTGTCCATATATTCCAAAGCCTGAGACAGTTGCTTCCTCAATCGTGGCAGTTCTGCGACCTTGTGGACCTGAATACCGGCGTGCACCACCGGGGTCAGCGTCGGTGGTATCGTTTCGAACGAGGTGCCGCCGCAATTCGGATCGACCAGTCCGACCTTCCCACCACCTGCAGCGAAGGCTGCACTGGCAACGACGGCCGCACCGACCTCATGGATCGCATTGCGTATTGCAGGATTGCCACCGGCTTCCCCGGGAACAAATGCCTGGGCAATGTCATCGAAGTTTTTGGCTTCAATGGCATCGATCATTGCGCCTCTCACGGCTTCGATCAGCCCGATATTGGCGAGCACGCTTGCCACGGGCGAAATAGGCGAAGGTGGGGTTTCATCGTCGGGTCCGGGCAGCCATGTGCCGCCCCTGCCGCCTGCCCCGATGCTGACGGCCAAGTCCTTGATAAGAAAGTCCTGTCTGGAAAATTTCTCAATCATGCAATCCTCCAATCGCTTGAGCTAGAAGAAAAAGCCCCACACTCTCCACCAGGTTGGTTCCCAGTCGAGAATTACAGATTGCGGATTGCTCTGACCGATAATTCAGAAAGAATAGACTGTCAACATAGATCGCCTTGATGTACTGTTTTGTTTTTAGATATTACTTATTTATATCAACAAATATTAAAATTTTTCATATTATGTGAAATTTATTATTTCGGCATGTTGATTGACGTGCGCGGGTCGATCCGGCATCGCCAGTCAATTGTCTTCTAATGGTGCGCGTATTGTCTGATCATGTGCCCGCCATCCACGTCCAATACGACACCGGTCGAATAGGTATTGCTCATCAGATAGAGGGCAGCGGCCGCGGCTTCGTCCACGCTGCCGACCCGTCCCACCGGAAGAGATGCACCGGTTGCTTCGTACATTGTTTCCCGAGCCCGCGCGTCCATGCCTGCATAGGCTTCAGACCGGATCATACCAGGCGAGACACAATTGACCCTGAGGCGTGGGCCGAGCTCCAGGGCCAGTCCGTAACACAAACTTTCGACGGCACCGTTGACGGCTCCCAGGCCACTGCAGTTCATTCCGGGCCTGCGGGACAGCACCCCGCTGAAGAACGTGATCGATCCGCCGTTGTCGATTTTGTTAAGTGCAGCCTTGGCGAGCCGATAGGGACCAAAGAATTTTGCGTCGAACATCGATCGGACCGTACCCTCATCCAGTTCGGCAAAGGGACCGTGCGCCGCATTGGAAGCGCTGATGACGAGGTGATCGATGGTCGGGAGCTGATCCGCCCATTGCTCGACGGATGCGATGTCGGTCATGTCGACCGGAAGAACCTGTGCGTCCGACAACCCGATTGCCACTTGCTCGAGCCTGTCTCTGGACCGACTGGAGAGCACCAACTGGCCGCCCTGATTGCTCACGTCTTGTGCGATGGCCTTGCCGATGCCTGAACCGGCGCCGACGATTGCGATGCGTTTGTTTGCCAATGCAGACATCTGCCTGACCTCTGTGACGGACTTATCGGATGGGTTTTGTTTCGGGCTGGATGAAGTTGAAGATTGTCTTCGGATCCCGACCGGCAAACAGGAACTTGATGACGATCGCGGCCGCTGCCTCGAGCTGATAGGCATGCGCATTCCCGCCGAGCCGCAGGGGTTCGGCGCCGACATCCGATATCAGGCTGGTCAAAACCGCGTCCGCCTCATCCGCGGCGGTATAGAGCACCACCATCTGACGGCCGTCATAGGTCATGTCCGGATCTTCCCAAACGGCCACCTGGGCCATGTTGAAGGCCTTGCCGACATGCGCATCAGGCAGGGCATCAGCGATCGCCTCGGTCAAGGAACGGTCGTCCTCTCGCGTCGACAGGAAGGTCTCGATATCGACCGGATTGTTGATATCAATGACGATCTTTCCCGCGAACGCCTGCGGACCGCCGGCGCTTTCGATCGCGTCGAATACGTCCTGCCAGCGTGTGGCCAGCACAACGACGTCTCCAAAGGCCGCCGCTTCAGCAGCCGTGCCATGGGATGCATTTGCCCTCGCCGCGGCGGCCCGGGTCTTCTCCGGATCACGCCCGGACATCATGACTTCATGATTTTCCTGCCATTTTCCGGCAAGGGCTCCAGCCATGCCACCGGCGCCGATAATTCCGATTTTCATTTCTGTCTCCATGCATTCGATGGGCTGTACATAGGACAGTTTTGGCAATAAGATTAGTTATAGTTTTGAATGCTTGGTATCAAAAATTTGGATATAAAACAGCGAGACCTGGGACTTCTTCTGGCCCTTGATGCGCTGCTGGAAAGGGAAAGCGTTTCAGCTGCCGCCGAGCAATTGGGCATCAGCCAGCCCGCCATGTCGTCGCAGCTCAGACGCCTGCGAGAGCTCTTCAACGATCCATTGTTGACGCCGTCTGGTCGGAGACTGGTGGCAACGCCGCGTGCGCTTGCGGTGAAGGATGACCTGAGGCAGCATCTCCAGAAGATGGACTCGCTGGTGCGGTCGAACCGCCATTTCGATCCCGGCACATCGCGCACGACCTTTCGCATGGTCGCAACGGACTACGCGCATGCGATTCTCGGGCCCGCACTTGCCGATCTTCTTGCGACCCGCGCCCCGAACTGCCGTCTGGCCACTCTGCCCTTCGATCCAAAGACACTCTGGCAGAGAATGGTGGCCGACGATGTCGACCTTGCGTTCGTCACAGGCATGAAACTGCCTGAGGCAAAAATGCGTTCCGGCATTGAAGAGAGTTTTTGCGTTGTCCTTCGCAAGGGACATCCGCTCGGAAACAGGCCGATGTCTCTGGAAGACTTTTGCAAAGCCGAGCACATCCTCGTCTCACCGGAGGGCGGTGGTTTCATTGGAATGACCGACCGGATCCTGGGGGAAATGGGTCTTCGCCGCAGGGTTGCCGTGTCGCTTCCGAGTTTTTTGATGGCTCCAAACCTGGTTGCCCGGACCAACTATGTTTGTTTGCTGCCTCGAAGGTTGGCGGCGCTGTACGGGCATGAAGTGGATGTGGTCGAGCCACCCCTTGCGACGGCAACATTCAAGGTCGACCTGTTATGGCACGCCCGGCGACAACACGACCCGTCCCATATCTGGTTTCGCGACCAGGTCGCGCAACTGCTCGGGGCGCTGTGACCGGCAAGGTGCCTGCGACTTGGACTAAAGGTCTTTCGGCGAGGCTTGCATCAGGGCCATCACTCCGAACTCTCCCATGCAGCTTCCAGAGTTCACCCAGGACATCACATATTCCCGGCGCATATCGGCCAGGTCCGACGCCGACAATTCGGTGTGAGAGGGCTCCGACGGCTTCAGAAAGTCGAAAACTGTGCGTTGAAAGGTTCGCAGGGCCGTCATCTTCATCTCCTCCGTGTTGGTGATCAAACCCTACGAAAAGACGTTTTTCTCTGGTATCCGTTCCGTCGCTGTGCTGTTCTGCAAAAATGCAGAACCGGTTCCGAGACTGGGGTGACATCCGTATCTTTCTCGCTGTCGTGCGGGAAGGGTCGACACTCGCGGCCTCCCGCGTTCTCGACATCAACCAGACCACCGTCGCTCGCCGCATTGACGTGCTTGAGCAAGCTCTCGGCCTGACCCTGTTTGAAAAGACAACGCGCGGCTCCAGGCCAACGGAGCCCGCGCTGCGTCTTTTGCCCCTGGCCGAGGCGCTTGAGAGCGCCGCCGGGGATCTGGAACAGGAAGCGATAACGGAACAGACCCGGGCCAATCCGCCCATACGGATCACCGCCTTCGACCACGACATGTTCGGAGATATCGGCAAGGTCGTCGGCGAATATGTCGAAAAGAATCCCGGAGCGACCTTCGAGTTCATCGCCGCCGAGCGCATTCTCGATCTGGTCCAGGGAGATGCCGATGTCGCGTTGCGCCTGTCACCCGAAATGAGAGACGACCGGCTTATCGCCCGGAAAGTCGGCCAGACCCGCTGGACCTATTACGCGTCCCGCGCCTATGCCGAAAAGCACGGAACACCGGACGCCTATACGGACAACATGGATCCGCATCGGGTGATTCTGCTGAACCACGTGACGACAAGGCGCCGAAACGTCCTGCGCTGTGCCGGTGCCGGCGACCTGCGACTGGCCATTCGCACCGGACAGGGTGTTGGACCGATGCCTGTATTTGACGGCGATAGCGATCCCGAACTGGTGCGCTGCTTCGATCCGCCGGAAGGCTCGGAACTGACTGCCTGGCTCGTGACATCACCCGACGCCTACAAGCGCCCGGAGGTACGTCGCTTCACGGCGTTTGCCGCTCCGATTATCTCGCGAAACCTGAAGAAGGTCTTCGAGTAGACTCAGACCCGTTGGTCATATCGCGGCCATTCTGACCGGGTAACGATCATGGAAGGGAGGTGTCCCGCCGACAGTGGAAATTCTGGAACGCCAAAGCGATCTTCAAATTCTGGAAGCTGCACTCAATGATGCGCGGACCGGAACCGGTCGATTTGTGTTGGTGAGCGGCGAAGCCGGGATCGGAAAAACCACACTGGTGGAGCATTTCGCCGATCAACACGAGACTGATTGCGACGTGTTGCGCGGATATTGTGATCCGCTGCTGACACCTTCGCCTCTGGGCCCGCTCAGTGATATTGCCAGGACCAATCAATCCCTCCGACATTTGTTAAACAGCGAGACAAAGCAGCTGGCCCTGTTTTCAGGGCTTCTCGAAGCCCTGTCGAAGGCAAATCGAACACCAGTTCTTCTGATCGAGGATATTCATTGGGCCGACGAGGCCACGATTGACCTGATGAAATACCTCAGCAGGCGTCTCACCGGATTGGGCGTTCTGCTCGTTGCGACCTATCGCGATGATGAAGTGCAGAATTCGGATCCTCTGCGCTTTCTGCTGGGCGACATTGCCACGACCCGGTCCGTGCAACGGATCAAAATCAAGGGGCTCAGCCGCGAAGCGGTCGCGCAGCTTGCCGGCGACAGGATCGCTGATGTCGACGGATTGTACCGCCTGACCGATGGCAATCCGTTCTTTGTCACTGAAGTTCTCGAGAACGATGGTGTCAGCACGCCGGCGACAATACGGGATGCGGTGCTCGGGCGAGCGCTGCTTCTGAGCGAGCCGGGCCGTCGTGTGCTTGATCTGGCATCCGTTATTGGCGCGCGTATCGAGTACGAGCTGCTGGAACGGTTTCCGGAGATTTGCGAAGCCGGCTTGCCCGAGTGTCTTGCCTTTGGACTATTGCAGGAACGCCGCTCAGGCGTGGCGTTTCGGCACGAGCTGTCGCGAAGGGCCGTCCTTGAAGCGATTGATCCGTTGCGGCGACGTGCACTGAGCCGGGAAGTGCTGAAGGCGGCTGTTCAGGTCGGTTTTGCCGAGAAAGGGCGCATGGCGCGGTTGGCGCATTTCGCCGAGAGCGCCCATTCCGCGGAAGATGTCCTGACGTTTGGCGCCAAAGCCGGTCGGGCCGCTTCTTTGCTCGGTTCTCACAGGGAGGCGGCCTCCCACTATAGGGGTGTCCTGAGATTTGCGGACGAGTGCAACGCCGCAGAGCGGGCGGGATATCTCGCCGACTTTGCCTATGAGTCTGCTATTATCGACTGCCTTCCGGATGCCATCAAAGCCTACCGCCAATCTGCTGAGCTGTGGCGCGAAAACGGCGAGCCCGAGCGTCAGGCCGAGACGTTGACCGCATTGGCCTGGCCGCTTGTTCGGCATGGCGCCAATGCCGAAGCCGACGAGACCATCGAGCAGGCGATCGCACTACTGGAACCCCTTGGAGCTTCCTCACGCCTTGCCAACGCCTACCGCACCAAGGCGCACCTGAGAATGCTCGACCGGGACACTTCGAATGCCGTGACCATAGGCAGGCATGCCATCGACATGGCATCGACATTCGGTGATCGGACCATACTGGCCGAGGCGGAGATGACCGTTGGCGCGGCGCTGTTGGTGACCGATGTACCTGAAGGGAAAGACCATCTCGATCGTTGTATCGAGATCGCCAGCGATGAGGGCGCTGATGCGATCGTCGCGTTGGCGCGGATGAACTTGGGCACGGCCTATGGCGAGCAGTACCGCTTCGCGGAGGCTGAAGCGCATCTCCACCAGGGCATGGCATTCTGCCGCGACAAGGACCTCGACCATTCTGGAAACTACATGTTGTCGTGGCTGGCGTTGACATTGGTGTTTCAGGGTCGATGGGATGAGGCTAGCAGCCTCTGCTCCGACCTCCTGAACAAGCCAGACCTTGCTGCAATCAGCCGGATTATGGGCCTCATTGCGCTGGGTCGGCTGCGTGTACGGCGGGGAGATAGGGGAGCGGCTGACGCTTTGGACGAAGCGTTGGACCTGGCCAATCGCACATCGACACTGCAACGACTTGCCCCGGTGCACGCGGCCCGCGCCGAGATGGCATGGTTTGCCGGTGATCACGACGCCGTCGAGATGGAGGTCGATGCGGTGTTTGATCTGGCGGTACGCCGCCGGCATGCCTGGCACGCCGGCGAGTTCAGCTACTGGCTGACATCGATCGGAAAGCCGGTTGCAGCAATGGATTGGCTGGCTCGCCCTTTTGCTCTCCAGATTGCCGGGGATTGGCAAGTGGCCGCGAAGCTGTGGCACGAACGCAATTGCCCGTTTGAAGAGGGACGCGCGCTTGCCGCCGGCGATGAAGCAGCACGCCTGGAAGCGCTTTCCCTTTTCGACAAGCTGGGTGCTGTGCCTGCCGCAGCGGCGCTGCGCCGAGATTTGCGGGCAACCGGCGCTGAGCGCGTCCCGAGGGGCCCACGGGCCAGCACCCTCAACAACCCGTTCGGTTTGACCAACAGAGAAATGACGATCCTGGGTTATCTGGTCGAACGCCACAGCAATGCCGGAATTGCCGAAGCCCTGTTCGTTTCGCCCAAAACAGTCGACCACCATGTGTCGGCGATACTGCAAAAGCTTGGCGTCTCAAGCCGGGGTGCGGCGGCGCAGGTTGCCCTGGATGCCGAGCTCTTTCACCAAAATGGGGAAGGTGAAATGCAAAAATAGGGAACGGTTCCCGATGCGGGCATGGTTTGCCTGCGGCAGTCTTGTGTTTCCACAAACACAGGAGGACAGACCATGGCCAGATACCTTGTAGAACGCACCTTCCCGGACGGACTTGGGTTGCCGCCCACACAAAGCGGTAACGACGTTGCCCAGACCGTCGTCGCCAACAACGCCGACATGGGCGTGACCTGGGTCCATTCCTATGTCACCGCCGACAAACGACAAACATTCTGCATCTACGACGGCCCTACTTCGGACGCGATCCGTCAGGCGGCAGAAAAGAACGGACTGCCGGTGGACAAGGTTACCGAGGTGCGCGTTCTGGACCCGTATTTTCACTATTGACGGCGAGCGGTGGGATGGCCGCTCAGGCGGCCATCCCTTTTTTGCGAAAATCGTATTGATCCTGGCAAAGAGCTCGGTGGTAGCGTCGGGCGTTGATGGGGCATGGCCCTGGATTTGATATGACGCGGAGCTAAATGAAGCGTCTGTTGGACAAAGCGAGCGAAAGGGTGCGGATGCCTAGGAAATCTGTGGCATTTGACCGCATGCGAAAGGCGCTGTTCGAGGCCATGCGAGACATTCCGTCGGGACGGGTCACGGAATACTCAACCATGGGCTTCGCGCTGAATATTCCTGCTAGGCATGTCGCCTTCATCCTATCGGGGATGACCATCGATGAGCGCGATTTGTTGCCCTGGCACCGCCTTGTGCCCAAGAACGGCAGGTTCGGGTCTCCGCGAAATTGGTCAGACGACCGATGCAGGCAGGTTGAATCCTTGCGCAAGGAGGGGGTGACGATCGACGATTCTGGAACCATCGTGCGCCTTCACGAGACGCTGCATGAACCGGATAACCAACACGCAAACACATTTTGGGCCGATATGGACGGTGTTTGACCCCGGAGCCTCGCAGCTCTATCGCTCGCCTTTTCTGTAAGGCGCCATCAGCGCCTGCGGCACCCGGGCGCGGCGCGACATGACAATCAGGGCGGCGATCGACAGGACATAGGGCACCATCAGGAACAGCTGATACGGGATGCCGCCTTCAACCACGTGCTGCAGGCGCAGCTGGTAGGCGTCGAACAGGGCGAAGAGTAGGGCGCCAAGCAGGGCTTTGCCAGGGCGCCAGGAGGCGAAAACGACCAGGGCGATGCAGACCCAGCCGCGGCCCTGAACCATGGTCGGGAAGAAGCTGTTGAACGTGGCAGTCGTGAGAAACGCGCCGCCGATCGCCATCAAGGCGCTGCCGAAAACGATGGCGCCGATGCGGATGCGGATCGGGTCGAGGCCTTGGGCCTCCACCGCATGGGGGTTCTCGCCGGTCATGCGAACGGCCAGGCCGAGCGGCGTTCGCGCCAGCACGTAGGCCAGTAGTATCGCGGTGGCAATTGCCAGATACGTGGGCGCCGTTTGCGAAAACAAGGCTTCGCCGACGAAAGGCAAGTCGGACAGGCCGGGAATGGCCAGCGGCTGGAACGGCTCGATGGTCGGCGGCGTTGACGACAGCGGCAGGGACAGCCGGTAGACGTAGTAGGTCAACGATGAGGCGAACAGGGTAATGCCGAGCCCGGTCACGTGTTGCGACAGTGCCAGCGGGACTGTCAGGATGGCGTGCAGCAGACCGAAGGTGCCGCCACACAGGGCCGCCACAAGAAGTCCGGTCCACAGGTCACCGCCCTGGTAGACGGTCATCCAAGCGACCATGGCTCCGAGCGTCATGATGCCCTCGATGCCCAGATTGAGAACGCCGGCGCGCTCGCAGATCAACGCGCCCAGCGTGCCGAAGATGAGCGGCGTGGCGATGCGCAGGACCGCGCCCCAGAGGCTGGCCGTGAACAGAATGTCGATCGCTTCCATCATCGCCGCACCCGATAGGATGTGAACAGCAGGGCGACCAGCATGGTCAGCAGCGATATCGACACGATGACGTCGGCAATGAAGCTCGGCACCCCGAGCGCCCGGCTCATGCCATCCGCGCCGACGAATACGATGGCGACGAACAAAGCTGTAAAGACGACGCCGACGGGATTGAGACCCGCCAGCATGGCGACGACGATGCCCGAATAGCCGTAGCCCGGTGACAGATCGAGGGTGACATAACCCTTGAGACCGGTCACCTCGATGGCGCCGGCGAGACCGGCCAGCGCCCCGGAGACACAGGCGACGGCCAGCAGCGTGCGGGCCAAAGGCACACCGGCAAAGGCCGCTGCACCGGCGTTGAGCCCGGCGGCGCGGGTCGCCATGCCGAACACCGTGCGGGCCTGAACCAGGGCGATCAGCAGCGCTGCGCCGATGGCGATAACAAGGCCGATATGCAGGCGTGTCCGCTCCATCAGCTTGGGCAGCATCACGTCCCGTTCGACCGGCACCGATTGCGGCCAGCCAAACGCCAGCGGGTCCTTCATCGCACCCTCGATCATCATCGAGACAAAAAGCAGAATGATGAAATTGAGAAGAAGCGTCGTCACCACCTCATCGACGCCAAGACGCAAACGCAGCAGGACTGGACCCAGAAGCAGCAACGCGCCGACGGCCATGCCGGCTGCCATGATGACGATGATCGCCACAACCGGCGGAAGTCCCGCAACCGCATTGTGCCCCAGCCAGGCGGCGGCCAGCGCGCCGGCATAGAGCTGCCCCTCCGCTCCGATGTTCCAAAGCCGGGCGCGAAAGGCGACGGCTGCGGCCAGGCCGGTCAGCATCAACGGCGTGGCTCGCGTCAGCGTTTCCGAGATCGACAGGCGCGACCCGAAGGCGCCACGCACCATTTCCCCATAGGCGCTGATTGGATTGACCCCGGCAAGGCCGATCAGAATCCCGGATATGGCGAGCGACACGGCGATTGCCGCGAGCGGTGCCGCGAACAGCAGGGCGGGTGATGCATCGATCCGGCGCTCAAGCCGCATGATCGCCCTCCCAGACGCCAGCCATCAGCAGGCCGATGCGTTTGGAGTCTGCCTCCGCCGCGGCAACCGGCTCGGACAACCGGCCACGGAAGATCGCCTGGATGCGATCAGAGAGCGCCATCACCTCGTCGAGATCCTCGGAAATCAAAAGGATGGCGGCACCGTCGCGGCGGGCGGCGAGCAATTCGCCGTGGACCGCGGCGATCGCCCCCTCGTCAAGGCCACGGGTCGGCTGATTGGCGATCACCAGGCGAGGGGCCGATGCAAGATTGCGGCCGAGGATCATCTTCTGCATGTTCCCGCCGGAAAGCTGCCGCGCCGGCGTTTCTGGTCCGGCGCCGCGAATATCGAAGCGGCTGATAATGTCGTCGGCAAATGCCCGGCAACCGGCTCGATCGACAAGGCCGGCACGCGAAAATCGCGGATCGCGAATGCGTTCGAAAACGGCATTTTCCCATACCGTCATGTCACCGATGGCGCCTTCGGCATGGCGATCCTCGGGGATGCGCGCCGTGCTCTGTTCCACGAGATGTCGCGGCGTGAATGCGGGGGCGGTTTCACCGGCATAGGACATGCTGCCGGAGGTTGCCTCGGCCAGGCCGCAGGTCAGCCGTCCAAGGGTTGCCTGACCATTGCCGGAAACGCCGACAATGCCGAGAATCTCACCGGAGCGAACCGTCAGCGAAACGCTGTCCAGCTGTTTGCGACCGGCTTCGACGACATCGACGCCATCAAGCGACAGCACCGTGTCTCCGGGCGCCTGGTCCTCGCGCACCGGCCGAACGACACGCCGTCCGACCATGAGTTCCGCCAGTTCAGCGCGGTCGGTCTCGGCGGTTTCCCGTTCGGCAACAACCTGCCCGCCGCGAAGAACAACCACCCGGTTCGAGGCGCCCATCACTTCGGCGAGCTTGTGGGTGATGAAGATCACCGACAGGCCCGAATCCGCCATGCCGCGCAAGGTATCGAACAGCCGCGATGCCTCCATCTGGGTCAGCACTGCTGTCGGCTCGTCGAGAATAAGGATGCGGGCGTCGCGATAAAGCGCCTTGAGGATTTCGACCCGCTGCCGCTCGCCGACGGAGAGATCGGCAACCAGCGCATCCGGGTCAACTTGCAAGCCGAAGCGTTGGGCGAGCTCCAGCAGGCGGCGCCGGGCCGAACCGGTTGCCGAACGCCAGAGACCGAGACTTTCCGTGCCGATCATGACGTTGTCGAGCACGGTCAGATTGGGTGCCAGGGTGAAGTGCTGGTGCACCATGCCGATGCCGGCCTCGATGGCGGCGCGTGGCCGGCCGGGTGGCAGGGCCTGCCCGAATGCGGTCACCGTGCCGCTGTCGGCAACATAGTGGCCGAAGAGAATGTTCATCAGGGTGGTTTTGCCGGCGCCGTTCTCGCCAAGCAGCGCCAGCAGTTCACCTTCGCCCAGATCAAGGTGAATATCGTCATTGGCGACGAGGTCGCCGAAACGTTTGCTGATCCCGTCAAGCTGCAGAACGGTGGTCCGGTTCACGCTGCCGCTCCCGCAATCTGGGACTTGTAGGTCCAGGGCGCGTCCGTCTCGATATGCTGGGCCAGGTCGAGCAACAGCAGATCGGCTCCAATTGGTCCGATCAGTTGGACAGCAAGCGGCAGGCCCGCAGCATCGAGGCCACGCGGCAGGCTGAGGGCGGGGATGCCGGCGATATTGGCAAGCGGCGCGCGCGGGGCAATCTCCTGCATGCGGCCCCAATGGGCGCCGACATCGGAGTGGTCAGTGGGGAGCGCCCGGACCGGCGGAGGGCTGCCGCCAAGCATCGGCATGATGATGACGTCGATATCGGCAAACAGCTGCCAGCAACCGTGGGCCGTGCGCGCGGCATTCGTATCGGCTACGAAAAGTTCCATGGCGCTCAAGCGGCGCCCGTCTTCATAGACGCTGCCGATGAGCGGGCTGATCTCGTCATTGTCGACATCGAGCAAATCCAACCAGCCGGTCAGCGACACGGTCAGCATGGTGCGGCAGATATGAGCGGCCTGGCGCGACAGCCGATCAAGTTCGCCGACGTCGACATCGACCATCTTGTGGCCATGCTCCTCGAGCAGAGGCACCAGGCTGCGGATCGCTTCGGCCTGCTCATGTCCAAGGCCGGTCTCCGCCGTATCGACGATGCCGATGCGCAGACCCTTGACCGGCACACCCGACAGTGTCAGTTCGCCGAAGGGGCCCATCGTGTGTCCGCCGGTCGACACAAGCGCTGCCCGCACATCACGCACCGAGCGCGCCAGCGGCAGTTCGCCCGTGATGCCCATCAGGTGATTGTCGAATCCCGGAGCGTTGGATGTCATGCCGCGCGACGGTTTCAGGCCGACAAGGCCGCAACAGGCGGCCGGAACGCGGATCGAGCCGGCGGCATCCGAAGCCTGCGCAAGCGGAACAATGCCGGAAGCCACCGCTGCGGCTGCGCCGCCGGAGGAGCCGCCCGATGAACGGCCGGGGTTCCAGGGATTGCGGGCGGGCGGGCCGTTATCGGGCACGCTGGTCAGCGAAAAGCCGAAGGCGGGAACGGTTGTGACCCCGAAAGGCTGCAGGCCGGCAGCGCGGGCGCGCCGGAAGCTTTGACTGTCTTCCGCCGCCGGCTGAGCGCGGCTGGCGACTGCCTTTGAACCGGCATGAACGGATAACCCTTTCGCCGTGTTGCCGAGATCCTTGGCAAGGAACGGCAGGCCGGCGAAAGGCGCATTTCGGGCGACCGGGTCCTGAGCGGCAATGCGTTCGTCAAAGGCGGCTGCCGCCTCAAGACCCATCTCGTCGTTGAGGTGGGAAATCGCGCCGAGTTCATCGTTGCGGGCGGCTTCGATGCTGGCCTGCATTAACTCGACCGCGCTCACCTCGCCGTGGCGCACAGCCTCGGCGAGGGCGGTGGCATCATTCACGCCACCCGTCACCAACAGTCCTCAGGAGGGTTCGTCGGCGTTGATGGGCACCTCGAAGGAGCCGTCCTTGATGGCCTTTTGCTTGGCCTCCATGGCGGAGATTGCGTCCGGCGAAATGCCGTCGGATACGAAAATCAACTCGTTGCCGCCATGCTTCATGAAGGAGAACTCGGTGTAGTCCTTGCCGACCGGCCGACCGGCCTTCACATCCTCGACCACGGCATCGACGGTCGGGCGGAAGTTCCAGATGGCGTTGGCGAAGACAGTGCCGGGATAGCGCGGCGTGTAATCGATCAGGGAGCCGATCGCCAGGACGCTGTTCTCCTTGGCACCGTCGGCCGTACCGATGCGCTCGCCGAAGATGACATCGGCGCCGGCGTCGATCTGGGCGATCGCGGCTTCCTTGGCCTTGGGCGGGTCGAACCAGGCGCCGATGAAGCCATTCAGGAATTTGGCATCCGGATTGACCTCGCGAACGCCATCGCGGAACGCATTGATCAGAAGGTTGACTTCGGGGATCGGATAACCACCGACGGAGCCGAACGTGTTGCTCTTGCTCATCGTGCCGGCCAGCATGCCGGCGAGATAGGCCGCTTCATGGTTGCGTGTGCCGAAGACACCGAAATTGTCGCCGGACGGGCCGCCGGAGGAACCCATGAGGAAAGCGATATCCGGATAATCGGCCGCGACCAGGCGGGCCTCGTTTTCAACCGCGTAGGACTCGCCCCAGATCAGGTCGACGCCCTGTTCGGCATATTCGCGCATGGCGCGGGCGTAGTCGGTGCCCGAGACGCCTTCAGAGAAGACATACTCGATCACGCCGTCATTGGCGGCCGACTGAAGGGCTTCGTGAATGCGCGAGTTCCAGGCGTTTTCGACGGGTGACGCATGGATGCCGGCGACCTTGACCTTGTCGGCGGCCAGCGCCGGCGATGCCATGACAGGAAGAATGCAGGTGGCTGCCGCCAGAAACAGGCGGCGTGTAAAGCTGGTATTCATGGATGTGATCCCCCGATTGTTTCGGACCGGACGGTCCGGTTCGGATTGTTGATATTGTGGTTTGACCAGACGAATTAGCGGGCTGGCCGCGCGGCTTGTCAATAGCGGCCTGTGGGTATCAGCCGCCCTCGACTGGCGCATAATCCGCCGCGTCCACCGTCTCCGGGCGGCCATCCAGGTGCAATCGTGCCTTTGCAGGCGGCGTTTCGCTGACGAGGCGCCCGTTGCGGATAACCGCCAGCCGGGTCGCGCCGAGGCGGATGGCCTCGATTGGATCGGCGGCCTGGAGCAACACGCAGTCGGCCGGATTGCCTTTGGCGATGCCGTAACGGCTGAGACCAAGTGCCGCGGCCGAATTGACGGTGACCGCATCGAACATCCAGCGCATGTCGTCGCGCGATGTCATGTGGGTGCCGTGGATCGCCATATGGGCAACCTGCAACATGTCGGCATTGCCGAGCGAATACCACGGGTCCATGCAGCAATCCTGACCCAGAGCGACATTGATGCCGGCCTTCTTCAGCTCGGGCACCCGGGTCATGCCGCGGCGTTTGGGATAGGTGTCATGCCGCCCCTGCAAGGTCAGATTGATCAGCGGGTTGGGGATGGCATGAATGCCGGCTTCGGCGATCAAGGGTAAAAGCTTGGAAACGTAGTAGTTGTCCATGGAATGCATGGATGTCAGGTGTGAGCCGGCGACCCGGCCCTGCAATCCCAGGCGCACCGATTCGGCAGCCAGTGTTTCGATATGACGCGACATCGGATCGTCGCTTTCGTCACAATGGATGTCGACGCGCAGGCCGCGGTCGGCGGCGATTTCGCACAGCCTCCGAAGCGACTCGGCTCCATCCTGCATGGTGCGTTCGAAATGGGGGATGCCGCCGACGACATCGACGCCCATGTCGAGAGAACGGATGAGATTTGCTTCGGCATTGGGCGAGCGCAATAAACCGTCCTGGGGGAAGGCGACAAGCTGCAGGTCGATATAGGGTTTGACCCGCTCGCGCACCTCGAGCAGCGCTTCGGTGGCAAGCAGGCGGTCGTCACAGACATCGACATGGCTGCGGATAAACAGCAGTCCCTGTGAAACCGCCAGATCGCAATAGCGCAGCGCTCGTTCGACGACGGCCTCATGGGTCAGCAACGGCTTGAGTTCCCCCCACAAGGCGATGCCCTCAAGCAGGGTGCCGGAACGGTTGAGACGCGGCAGACCGAGTGACAGGGTGGCGTCCATGTGAAAATGGGGATCGATGAAGGGCGGCGATACCAATCGGCCGGAGGCGTCGATCGTCGTCCCGGCATCGGCCTTGATCTTCGGCTCGACGGCTTCGAAGAGGCCATCCGAGATGGCAATATCGACGGCCTGGCCGTCGGGCAGTCGGGCGTTCTTGATGAGGATGTCTGGCATGGTCGTCCAATTCGCGAGGCTGGGTTGCTGTGCCGCATTGCAGCACGGAGTGGCTGCCAGCGGCAAGACTTCAATGGCAAGAGCGATGCCGGAAACGCTCGACATTGCCGCGCCATGGGGCTATGCCCCGCTGGTCACCGACCGGGGCGCCAGACGCGCCCGCTATCAGGGATGAAAAAGATGACCGCAACGAAACCGGAACCGAAACCGGGCGTTATGGATATCGCCGCTTATGTGCCGGGGCGTGAGAAGGCGCATGGTGTTGAGCGGGTCTACAAACTGTCGGCCAATGAGACGCCGCTCGGCGCGAGCTCAAAGGCTGTTGAAGCGTTGTCCGAGATCGCCGACCGTTTGCAGATTTATCCCGACGGAAATGCCACGGCTTTGTGCAATGCGATCGCCGAGGTGCATGGTCTCAATCCTGCGAATATCCTTTGCGGCAACGGCTCGGACGAACTGCTGACGCTGCTGTGCCAGGCCTATCTCAGCCCCGGCGACGAGGGCATCGTCACCGAACACGGTTTCCTGGTCTATAAGATCCAGATCATGGCCGCCGGAGCAACGCCGGTAACCGTGAAAGAAACCGATTGCCGCGCCGATGTCGATGCGATCCTGGCGGCGGTCACCGACAAGACCAAGATCGTCTTCCTGGCCAACCCCAACAATCCGACAGGCACCTATCTGCCGATCGAAGAAGTGCGGCGCCTGCAGGCCGGGCTGCCCGGTGATGTGTTGCTGGTGCTTGATGCGGCCTATGCCGAATACGTGCGGCGCAATGACTACGAGTCGGGCATTGAACTGGTCTCGTCCAACGACAATGTCGTCATGACCCGCACCTTCTCAAAAATCTATGGTCTGGCTGGCCTGCGTGTCGGCTGGTGTTATGCGCCGAAACACGTGATGGACGTGCTGCACCGCATCCGCGGACCGTTCAACATGAATGCCGCGGCGATTGCCGCAGGCGTTGCCGCCGTGCGCGATCGTGCGCATATCGACAAGTCGGTGGCCCACAATGAAACCTGGCGGCTGCGGCTGACGGAAGGGCTTGAAGCGCAGGGGCTCAAGGTCACACCGTCGGTCGGCAATTTCGTGCTCATCCACTTCGGCTCGGAACCGGGCAGAACAGCCGCCGATGCCGATGAATACCTGTCTGCGCGCGGCTACCTCTTGAGGCGCGTTACGGCCTATGGCTTTCCCGACGCCTTGCGCATGAGTGTCGGCTCGGAGGAGGCCAATGAGGGTGTGTTGGCGGCGCTGAAGGAGTTTCTGGACTGATGAGCCATTTCAACAAGATCGCGCTGATCGGCATTGGATTGATTGGCTCGTCGCTGGCGCGGGTAATCCGCCAGAAGGGGCTTGCCGACAAGATCACGGTTTCCAGCAAGACATCGGAGACGTTGGAGAGGGCGCACCAGCTTGGATTGGGCGATTCCTACACAACATCGAGTGCCGAAGCCGCCCGCGATGCGGATCTGGTCATCGTCAGCGTGCCGGTCGGCGCATCGGGGCGGGTGGCCCGCGACATCGAAAGCGTGCTGAAACCCGGTGCCATTTTGACCGACGTCGGATCGACGAAGAAATCGGTCATCGAGCAGATGCAGCCCTACGTTCCCGAGGGCGTGCATTTCATTCCGGGTCACCCGATCGCGGGGACCGAGCATTCGGGACCGGACGCCGGCTTCGCTACCCTGTTCGAAGGTCGATGGTGCATTCTCACGCCGCCTCCTGGCACTGACGAGGCCGCGCTGCAGACACTCACAGAGTTCTGGCAGGATTGCGGCTCCATGGTCGACCGCATGGACGCCGATCACCACGATCTGGTTCTCGCCATCGTCTCGCATCTGCCGCAGATCATTGCCTACAACATCGTCGGCACGGCCGACGACCTGGAGGCAGTGACCAAGTCGCAGGTGATCAAATATTCTGCGTCCGGTTTCCGCGACTTTACCCGTCTGGCGGCCTCGGACCCGACCATGTGGCGTGATGTCTGCCTCAACAACCGTGATGCCATCCTTGAAATGCTGGCGCGCTTTTCGGAAGACCTGTCGTCGCTACAGAGGGCAATCCGCTGGGGCGATGGCGACAAGCTCTTCGACCTGTTCAGCCGCACTCGCCACATCCGCAAATCGATCATCGAGGCGGGCCAGGATGTTGACGTGCCCGATTTCGGTCGCCACGTGGCGACCACCGAGCCGGCCGAAGGGGCCGAATAGGCTCAGCCTTTCAGCAGCCGCTCCACATAGGCAGGCACGACTTCCGTCGCTTTGCCGTGAATGGCTTCGTCGAAGCGCGAGACGACCTCCGAGGGCTCCAGATTGAGTTCCACCGTGTGGGCACCGGCGGAAAAAGCTTCGGCAACGAAACCGGCGGCCGGGTAGACATTGCCGCTGGTGCCGATCGACAGGAACAGGTCGCACTGACGCAGTGCGGCATAGATGCGATCCATCTGGTAGGGCATCTCGCCGAACCAGACAACGTCGGGCCGCAGGCCGCCGCTTGTACCGCATCGCTCGCAGACCGTGTCGACTGTCAGTTCGCCATTTTCCCAGGGCGAGCGGGTGCCGCAATGCATGCAGAGCTTCTTCTGCATCTCACCGTGCATGTGAATGAGATTGTTCGTTCCGGCCCATTCATGCAGAGGATCGATATTCTGGGTGACCGTCAGCACCTCTCCAGGGTGTTCGGCCTCCAGGCGTGCCAACGCCTCATGCGCGGCATTCGGTTTGACACCACGGGATCCATTGCGCCGTTCGTTGTAAAAGGCCAGCACCCGTTTCGGATCACGCTCAAAGGCTTCGGGCGTTGCCACATCCTCGATGCGGACCTTCGACCAGATGCCATCCTTGTCGCGAAATGTGGAAATGCCTGATTCCGCCGACAGGCCGGCGCCAGTGAGAATAATGATGCGTTCGAAAGGGCCGGTCATGCGGTCATCAACGCCTGGCGCTTCTTCGCCATGTCCTCGCGTTTGCGGTCTTCCTGGCCGACGCGGAAGGACCGCTCGACAAAATCGATGTGATCGCGTGCGGCCTGCTTCGCCCCTTCGGCATCGCCGGCGAGAATGGCATTGCCAATCGCGTGGTGCTGTTGCAGGAGAAGCTCGCCGGTTCCGTCGATGGTCCGCAGATAGTCGCGATTGTAAAAAATCCCGCGCCGGGTCAGTTCGTAGATGGAGGCCATGGTGTGGATCAGCGTCGAATTGTGGCTGGCGTCGACAATGGCCGAGTGGAAGCGGATGTCATATTCCTGCGCGGCCTTGGTGTCTTCTGCGTCGTGGGCTTCCTGCAGTTTGTCTATGATGTCCGACAGGATTGACTTGTCCACGCGTGTTGCTCGCCGGGCTGCCAGGTCGGCAGCAAAGCCTTCTTGCTCGCGCCTGTACTCCAGGTAGTCGAAGAAGGCCGACTGATGCCGTGCATAGAGATCGACCATGGCCGGTGAAAGAGCAGCACCGGTAAGGGCTGCCACATAGGACCCTTCGCCGTGACGCACGCGCAGTAGATCGCGGTCTTCCAACCGCTTCAACGCTTCGCGCACCTTCTGGCGCGAGACGTCCAGGGTTTCCGCCAGCTCCCGTTCGGGCGGCATCTTCGTGCCTTCCTTGAGAACGCCCGCCACAATCAGGTCTTCGATCTGGCTGACGACGGCGTCGACCACCGTTTCGTGGTCTACTTTCTCGAAAATGATCTTCTCAAACGACATTCGCACTTCCCGTTTCGCGGTGGCGCTTAGTGGTTCGGAAGGTATACCGCTCGATGACATTTTTCAAACACGCATTGTGTTTGTGGCTATCTGTGTTTGCCTGCACCGTCATATTTATCTGAAATTATTACGGAAAAATGTCTTTGCTATTTAATCGGTGAAGTCGACGGGAGCTTGCGTAGTTCTACTGCGACGCGACGACGCACCCCGCACGGCCGTCGATTCCTTTGACAGGCGCACTGGTCTGTTTTATAGACCACTCACTCAGTGGTACATAATATAGACCACTTGAGATGTCGGGTTCGGCGACGGTTTCGCCTTCGTTTGAACCGCCAATCGTTCCTGGAGGAAATCATGAACAAGGTTCTTATCGCTTTCGCCGCCGCCCTGTCGGCCTCGATCGCCGCAACTGCGGTCAATGCCGCCGACAAACTGCTGCTGAAGACGCCGATCGCGTTTTCGACCGCGTTGCCGGGTCTCGGTTCTCCGATCCCGCGCGTTGCCGAGCAGCTCGACAGAATGTCCGGTGGGACGCTGCGGATGAAGGTCTACGAGCCCAACAAGCTGGTTCCGCCCTTCGAAATTCTTGATGCTGTTTCGTCCGGCAAGATCAATTCCGGCTACACGACGGCCGGCTACTGGGCCGGCAAGATCCCGGCCGCACCGCTGTTTTCCGCCGTGCCGTTCGGTCCCGAAGCGGGCGAATACATGGCCTGGCTCTACTACGGCAACGGTCTCGACCTTTACCAGGAAATGTATGACAGCGCGGGCTTCAACGTGAAGGTTCTGCCCTGTGCGATCATCGCGCCCGAAACGTCCGGCTGGTTCGCCGATGAGATCGAGTCGGTTGAAGATCTCAACGGCCTGAAAATGCGGTTCTTCGGACTTGGCGGCAAGGTCATGCAGAAGCTCGGCGTCGCCACGTCGCTGCTGCCCGGCGGGGAGATCTTCCCGGCTCTCGAAAAAGGTGCCATTGACGCCACCGAGTTCTCCATGCCAGCGATCGATGCCCGTCTCGGCTTCCACAAACTGGTCAAATACAACTACTTCCCCGGCTGGCACCAGCAGGCAACGGTCTTCGAACTGTTGGTCAACAAGGATGTCTGGAACGAGGCTTCGGACCAGCACAAGGCGATCATCGAGAATGCCTGCAAGGCGTCCATGACAGACAGCTTTGCCGAAGGCGAGGCAATCCAGCACGAAGCACTGCTCGACAACGTCAACAACAACGGCGTGACCATCAAGCAGTGGTCGCCCGAGATGCTGGAAACCTTCCGTGCAACCTGGGCTGAAGTTGCTGCCGAAGAGTCCGGCGATGCCTTCTTCAAGAAGGTTCTCGACGACATGAACAACTTCCGCGACGGCTACCAGATCTGGAAGACGAACGCCTTCCTGCCGCGCACCTAATCAACCTTTGCGAACGCGGGAGGCCAAACGGCCTCCCGCCGACAGTTTTGCGTCGACGTGATCCGCTCGCGGCGTCGACGGTTTTCGGGAGGTAACTATGGCAGCCGACAAGACGATCGATAAAGACGCGATCGAGACCTACGAGGAGATCCTCGAGCACAAGGACGAGGATACCTACCGGCCGGCGTTGCTGATCGACAGTTTCGTCAAATCCATCGGCCACGTGGTCATGTGGGCCAATCTCTTGCTGATCGCCGCGATCACGACCCAGGTCCTGCTGCGTTACCTGTTCAATCAGAACTACCCGAAACTCGACGAGATTCAGTGGCACTTCTATGGCCTCGTCACCATGATCGGCGTTTCCTATGCCCTGGTGACCGACAGCCATGTGCGGGTCGATGTCCTGCACATGACCCTGAGCCGCAAGGTCCAGCGCATCATCGAACTGGCCGGGTTGCTGCTGCTGCTGACGCCGGTGCTCTACCTGATGATCGATCAGGGCTACGATTATTTCTACGAAAGTTTCCGGGTAAGCGAACGCTCGGACAGCCCGACCGGCCTGCCTGCGCGCTGGGCCTTCAAGGCCGTCATACCGGTCAGCTTCGTGTTGCTTGCTTTGGCAGTCCTTGCCCGCGTGCTGCACGATGCGCACGCGTTGTTCAACCGACCGCAGGAGGCAACGGTCAGCAGCGGCCTCAAGCCGTTGATCACGGTCGTGCTGGTGTTGCTCGCCGTTGGAGCCGGATTGTCGTCCCTGGTGGAAACCACCGAGGAGATGCTGGTCATCGGCATGTTTGCAGCCTTTATCGCGCTGCTGTTCACCGGATTTCCCGTCGCCTGGACACTGGCCGGCGTCGGCGTGCTGTTCTGCGGCCTGGCCTATCTGTTCGACAACGACCTGATGGAGTGGACGGGCCTGGAAGCGACCTTCACCGGTCTCGACTACCTGACGCTCGGCGCGGTGGTGAACCGCGTCTATGCGACCATGTCCAATGCAGTGCTGGTTGCCTTGCCGATGTTCATCTTCATGGGACTGATGCTTGATGAGAGTGGCGTCGCCCAGCGGCTGATGACGTCCATGCAGCGTCTGTTCGGCACGGTGCGCGGCGGTCTGGCGATTACCGTGACGCTGATCGGCATCATCCTGGCTGCGTCCACCGGCATCATCGGCGCTTCCGTCGTGCTGCTCGGCGTTCTGTCGCTGCCGTCGATGATCAAGCAGAAATACGCGCCACCGCTGGCCGCCGGCGTGGTCTCCGCCTCCGGCACGCTCGGCATTCTCATTCCGCCATCCATCATGCTGGTCATCATGGCCGACCAGATGGCCCTGTCGGTTGGCGACCTGTTCATGGCGGCGGTTCTGCCAGGCATCATCCTGGGCGGTCTCTATCTGCTCTACATTTTTGCCCGTGCCTATTTCGATCCGAAGGCTGCGCCGGTGCCGGAAGATGCGGTCGGGCCGGATTGGGCTGCTGTCCGTGACGTGCTGGTGGCGGTTCTGCCGACCTTCGGGCTGATTTTGGCGGTGCTCGGATCGATCTTCGCCGGCATCACCACCCCGACCGAGGCCTCCGGTATCGGCGCCTTGGGCGCAACACTGCTGGCTGTTGCCTACCGCAAACTCACCTTCGCCAAGCTGCGTGCCGTCCTGGTGTCCACCTTCAATACCACGGCCTATATCTTTGCGATCTTTCTCGGTGCGACGATCTTCTCCTACGTGCTGCGCGAGCTTGGCGGTGATGAGTTCATCGAAGGCATGATCAGCTCGACCGGCCTCGGTGCCACGGGAACGATCCTGTTCATTCTGGCCATCGTCTTCCTGCTCGGCTTCGTGCTCGACTGGATCGAGATCACCCTGATCGCCTTGCCGTTGATGCGGCCGATCGTCAACGGCCTCGGCCTCGACATTCCGGGTTACGGCGAGCTCGACGAGCCGGCACTGATCTGGTTCGTCATCCTGGTGGCCGTCACCTTGCAGACGTCTTTCCTGACCCCACCGGTGGGCTTCGCGCTGTTCTACCTGAAGGGGGTCTGTCCGCCGGAAATCCGGTTGCCGGACATCTACCGTGGCATCATCCCGTTCGTGATCCTGCAGCTCGCTGGTCTCGCCATCGTGTTCCTCTTTCCGTGGCTCGCCACGTGGCTGCCGTCGGTTGCCTACTGAAGAAGCGAAGGAGGATTTCGATGGGTCTCGCACACTGCCACAACTTCCAGGACTTCCGCACGCTTGCCCGGCGGCGTCTGCCGGCTCCGATCTTCGACTACATCGATGGCGGCGCTGATGACGAGGTGACCCGCCGGCGCAACACGGAAGCGTTCGAGAGCTGCGACCTGGTGCCCAACGTGCTTGCCGGGGTTGGCGATGTCGACCTGTCGGTCACGGTCATGGGGCAGAAACTTGCCATGCCGATCTACTGCTCGCCGACGGCGTTGCAACGGTTGTTCCACCATCGCGGCGAGCGCGCTGTGGCAGCGGCGGCGGCGAAATATGGAACCATGTTCGGCGTGTCCTCGCTGGGAACCGTTAGCCTCGAAGAAATCGCGGAGAACTATGATACGCCGCAGGTCTATCAGTTCTATTTCCACAAGGACCGTGGCCTTAACCGGGCGATGCTCGAGCGGGCCAAGGCGGCCGGCATACCTGTGCTCATGCTGACCGTGGATTCGATAGTTGGTGGAAATCGCGAGCGCGACTTACGGACCGGATTTTCCATTCCTTTCCGGCTGACACTGGGAGGGATGGCGAGCTTTGCGATGAAGCCCATGTGGGGCATCAATTACGTCACTCACGAGCGTTTCCGGCTGCCGCAGATTGAAGAGCACGGTCAGCTGAACGGCAACATGACGTCGTCGATCGCCGGCTATTTCAATGACATGCTCGATCCGGCCCTGAACTGGAAGGATGCCGAGGAAATGTGCCGGCTCTGGGACGGCCAGTTCTGCCTGAAGGGCATCATGAGCGTGGAGGACGCCAAGAAAGCCGTCGATATCGGTTGCACCGGGATCATCGTCTCCAATCATGGCGGGCGACAGCTCGACGGATCGCGCAGCCCCTTCGACCAGCTGGCCGAAATCGTTGATGCCGTGGGTGACAAGGTCGACGTCATTCTCGACAGCGGGATCCAGCGTGGCACTCACGTGATCAAGGCGCTGTCGCTCGGCGCAAAAGCCGTCAGCGGCGGTCGTTTCTATCTTTACGCTTTGGCCGCTGCCGGCCAACCCGGTGTGGAAAGGGCTCTCGGCCTGATGCGCGCGGAGATCGAACGCGACCTCAAGCTGATGGGACGCACCGCGATCGATCAGCTGTCGCCAGGCAATCTGCGATTTCGCAATTAATCCGGGACTCCAGCCTTGCGGAGGTCTTCCAGAACGATATCGCGATAGTGCGGTGACAGCGTGCGCCAGGCGGTTCGAAATCTCGTCAAGGAAATCTCCGGACGTAGGGCGAGGGCCTCCGAAACGGTGGCTCGGGCCTCATCTTCACGCTCCTGCCGTATCAGCACGGCGGCAAGAAGCAGGCGGGCTATCGCGGACAATGGTGGAAAGGTCTGCGCCTGACGGAGTAGTGTTTCAGCCTGCACGAAATCGAGGAGGAGGTAGAACGCCAGAGCCTTGACCAACTGCTTGACCGGCAACAAGGGTCCTTTCGGGCTGAGCCGAAGCGAAATCTCGATGGCTGACAAGGCAGCATCGGCCCGTTCTCCCCACAGCAATGTCCCTGCAAGATTCAGATATCCCACAGTCGAACTTGGGTTCAAGGCAACGCACTTGTTCGCTTCTTCAATGGCCTGATCATACTTGCCCTGGAACGCATATATGCGGCTCAGCGCGATCCTTGCCACGCTGCTTCCCTCGTCCAGTTCGACCGCCCGATCAGCATGCCGACGAGCGTCCACCATCAACTCGTCCAGGTGATCCAGGTCGCCTTCGCCCATGAACGTTCCACGCAACTCCACCAGCGCCAATGACGCGTGGGCGGCGGCAAAGTCCGGCGACTTTTCGACCAGCTCGGACAGCAGGGTGCGTGCAGTCTCGGTGTCCTCGGGGTTGAATTTGTACAGATGCCAAAGGGCCCGTTGATAGGCATCCCAAAGGGTGACCTGGCCCCCCTTTCGTTTCGCCCTGTCGCGCTCGGTTATCTTCAGGCTGTCATCGATATTGGATGCGATCGCCGTAGCGATCTCATCCTGCAGCTCGAAAATGTCCTCGAGGTGTCGGTCGAACCGGTCAGCCCAGAGTTGTTTTCCGTCCTGCGCATCCACCAGTTGGGCGGTGACACGCACGCGATCGCCGGCTTTGCGGACGACACCCTCAACCACGTAATGAACCCCGAGCTCTTTGCCGACCGTCTTGGCGTCGACGGTTCGGCCCTTGTAGGAGAATGTCGATCCGCGTGAAATCACCATGAGCCAGTCAACGCGGGAAAGCGCCATGATGATTTCGTCTGTCACTCCATCGGCAAAATACTCCTGCTCCGGTTCGCCGCTCTGGTTTTCGAAGGCAAGCACGGCAATCGCCGGTTTCTCTGGTAGTCCGGGATGTTGCGGAACTGGCTGCTCGGCCGGCTCTGCGGGTGGAGGTGTCGGTTTCGCCGCCTCGGGCGCGCCGTCAAGGGTGAATGCAGGGCCATGCTTCGGCCAGTCGACATCGTGAAGGATCAGATAATCTCGCAGCACGGAGGCGGCAAACAGAAAGGCCATCCGTCGTTCCCGATCCGGCAAGCGCTTTTGGGCAAAGTTCAGACCGGCGGCAACTTGTGCGAGTTGAAATTGGCTTTCCATGTAGGAAAGACGGTTGGCCTCATGCAGGTCGACCCAATCGATGACCTCGGTGCGGAGCGACTTCAACAACTGCAGGATGCCGATATCGTCACCGCGAACCCCGGTATTGGCGCGGATGTGGTCAAACGGGCAAAGATCGTTGAGGATCGACTGCCAATGGTCGGCGCTCGCCTGGCCCCGCGCCGCAAGCAGATAGGCGAGTGCGAAGTAGCCGTGGTCGAAAAACAGATATTGGCGGCCCTCATAAAAGGCCAGGTCGATCAGATAAAAGTAGTCGCGTTCCGACCCGGTCTTGCTGACCAGAACATTGTGACCATGCAAATCGCCATGGATCTGGCCCAGCAAGGCTCTCAGCTTGAGTTTTTCAAAGCGATCGGGTGCTGCCATCGCGAAGGCCAGCGGATTCGGATACCACACACCCTCGAAGGTTAGACTGGGTTCATTGGGTGACAGGCCGCAATCCTGCTCAAGGAAGGCATGCAGCCGACTTTCCTTGGGGTCGAGCCGATAGGTCAGCCAACTCTGCAGCAAGGTCTGCGGCGACAAAAGGCCCGGCGCGAGTTTAGCCGCGCGGTTCCAGTCCTCCAGGAGCGTGCGCGACAGCCGCTGCACGACGCCGATTTGGCGGTCATGATCGCATTCGGACCATGGAACAGCGAATTCCAGACCGCGGGCGGCAATGGTCGACAGGATAGCCAGGCTGTCACCCTGGTGCGCGGTGTGAATGATGCGTGGCAGATGGCGGCGGGCGAAATCCGGCTCCGCTTCCTGCGCGTCGCGGTGGCGGTCCGCTTCGGATTGCTCCTGGAGCGCCGCATCCGGGGCGGCATCCAGTTTGAGAATGGCCTGGCCGGCAAATTCACGGCCGGTCACATCCGCCAGATAGACCATGGCGCCCGACTTGCCACCGCTCAGTTGGCGGTTGAGATAGATCTCACTCTCGATGCCCCATTGTTCGCCGATGACCGGGCGCATGTCCGCATAGGCCTCAGGCCAGGGCAGCCCATCTCCGGTCGCTTCTTCGTTCGGCTCATCCATGGGCCATGCATCCGCCTCTTTTGCGCGCCGCCGAATGCCCGGCGCGCCTGGGATTGGCGGCAGAATCTGTCCGGGGGCTTTGCGGCACTTTGTCGGTCGCCGGGCGAATGGTCAATATGTTGAAGCTGGGCGTTTGCTAGTCGAGGATGCGCTCAGGGTTGGTTTCCGTCGGAACCTGCGTCGCCCAATGGGCATAGTCGTCAGATTGGGAACGCTTGTAGAGTTCCTGGAGTGCTTCAAGAGGGGCTTTGCCATAGTCGATGCGCAATGTCAGAGGTGCCATGGCCGGAGCCACGATCAGCAGTGCGGCTGACTGCAGACCGCGCATGTCGCCTCCGGCCGTCTGCGCTGCCTTGAGGGCCGACAGAAGCCGCTCGGCGAACGGCCCACTCGACGCATGATAGGCAGAGACCATTGCGTCGATGACACCGGCACGGTCGAGCATGTTGCCGGCGGCGACACCGTTTTCGAACTCGATCCCCGCACAAGCGGGTGTGTTTTCCTCACCCGTAAACACGGCCGATGCGCCGCTTGTGTCCAAAGCCAGCAACTGCCGATAGCTTCGGCCACGATCACCGGACGTAATGTCGGCGACAGCCGAGCCGGCACTTCTGCCATCGCGCATGGCATCCAGAACCTGCTCGCCCCAAAGCGTACTGGGCGCTGCACCCTGGCTTGCGGAAAGGCCCGAATTGGCGTGGCCCCGCAGAACCCATCCGCCGACGCACAGGCTTCCGGTGGCGGCAGCGCCGCCGAGCAGTCCGGTTTGCGGATCCCTGGCCAGTATTGAAAACGTCATGTCTATTCCTGTTTTGGTGGCGAATTTATCATGAAAAATTGACCGCCGCAATTTATCATGATAAATTCTCTTCAACGAGAACAGGGAGCATCATCATGAAGTTATTGCATTGGACCCGTCGCGGACTGCTTGCGGTCTTCGGCGCGACTGTCGTTTCATTGGGCGTGGGCGGAGTTCCGGCGTCGGCTCAGACGCCGCCGGGCGTCCTGGTTGTCGGCCAGATCGCTGAGCCGAAATCGCTCGATCCGGCTGCTGTCACGGCGGTCAACGACTTCCGCATTCTGGTCAACCTCTATGAGGGATTGACCCGCTACAAATCCGGCACTCTCGAGGTTGAGCCGGGGCTCGCCGAGAGCTGGACCATCAGCGACGATGGAACGGAATACACCTTCAAGCTTCGGCCGGGCGTCAAGTTCCACGACGGGACTGACCTCAATGCCGAGGCGGTGAAATTTAACTTCGACCGCATGCTCAAGGAAGATCATCCCTATCACGACACCGGCCCGTTTCCGCTGTCATTCTTCTTCGGAGCGGTCGAGGACACGTCGGTGGTCGATGATCTGACTGTGAAGTTCAAACTCAACGCTCCCTATGCGCCGTTCCTGTCGAACCTGGCCTATCCGACCGGACTGATCGTTTCGCCGGCTGCGGTGATGGAACATGGCAAGGATTTCGGCCGTAATCCCGTTGGCTCCGGCCCATTCAAGTTCGGCGAATGGAAGTCGAACGAGCGCGTGGTCGTTGGCCGCAACGACAATTACTGGGGTGAAAAGGCAGGCACGGAAGCTGTCGTGTTTCGCCCAATTACCGATGCCAACACCCGGGTTGCTGAAATGCTGGCCGGTGGTATCGACCTGATGGTCGAAGTGCCGCCGACCTCGCTGTCACAGTTTCAGGGCAACGAGTTCTCCGTTGCCGAACAGGCCGGCCCGCATGTCTGGTTCCTGATTCTCAACCTCAAGGAAGGTCCGTTTGCCGACAAACGGGTCCGTCAGGCGGCCAACTACGCCATCAACAAGAGCGCTATCGTCAACGAGGTGCTGGAAGGCACGGCCGATGTCGCCGCTGGCCCGACGCCGCCGGCTTTCGCCTGGGCCTATAACAGCGCGCTGGAACCCTATCCGTACGATCCTGAAAAGGCCAAGGCTCTGATAAAGGAAGCCGGTGCTGAAGGTGCCGAGGTGACGTTCTTCGTGACGGAAGGTGGGTCCGGTATGCTCGATCCTGTCGCCATGGGCACCGCCATTCAGGCTGATCTCGCGGCTGTAGGGCTTGACGCCAAAATCCAGACTTACGAGTGGAACACCTTCCTGGGTGAGGTCAATCCGGGCCTCGAAGGCAAGGCTGACATGGCCGAGATGGCCTGGATGACCAACGATCCCGACACCCTTCCTTACCTGGCGCTGCGCACCGCGGCGTGGCCGGATCAGGGCGGCTTCAACTCGGGCTATTACAGCAATCCCAAGGTCGATGAACTGCTCGAAGCCGCGCGCACGGCAACCGACCAGGCAGAGCGTGCCAAGCTCTACAAGGAGATGCAGGAAATCGTCCAGGAGGACGCGCCCTGGGTCTTCGTCGCCAATTGGAAGCAGAACGCTGTAACCAACGACCGGGTGCAGAACTTCCGCCTGGAACCGTCGTTTCTGCTGCAACTCGGCGGCGTGGTAAAGAACTAGGCGGACCAGTCAAGGCAACGCGGCGGGTATGACCGGCGCGTTGCACCCATCCGTTACGGGAGGCAGGTGATTGGCGGGACTTATCCTGAAACGCCTGATTTCGGCAATCCCGGTGCTTCTCGGCATCACCGTCATCGTTTTCCTCATCATGGCGATGATCCCCGGCGATCCGGCGACGGCGATCCTAGGTTCCTTTGCAACCCCCGAAAACGTCGAAAAACTCAATCGTGACCTTGGTCTCGATGCCCCCCTGGTCCAGAGATATTTCATCTGGCTCGGCAACCTGCTGACCGGCGACCTGGGGCGCTCCTATTCGCTCAACCGACCGGTGCTGGACGAAATCGCCGATCGCTTCGGCGCCACACTGATCCTCGCGGGCGTGTCCTTCGTTCTGTGCTCCCTGCTTGGAATTCTCGCCGGCGTGATTTCAGCAGCCAGGCAATACGGGCTGGCTGACAAGGCCATTACCTTCGCAGTGCTGATCGGGATCTCCATTCCGTCGTTTTTCCTGGGCATGATGATGATCCTGCTCTTTGCCGTGAAACTGCGCTGGCTGCCGGTATCCGGCATGTATGCGATCTATGGCGGCGGCGATCTGCCTGACCTGCTGCGCCATCTCGTCATGCCGGCGCTGGCTCTCTCCGTGGTTGCCACCGGGGTGATCGCGCGGCTGTCGCGCTCGGCTATGCTGGAAGTGCTGCGGCAGGATTTCATTCGCACGGCGCGCGCCAAGGGCGTTCCTGAGAGACGTGTCATCCTCGGCCATGCGCTGCGAGCAGCCATGGTCAGCACCATTCCGATCCTTGGCATCCAGGCGGGCTTCGTGCTTTCGGGGTCGGTCTATATCGAGATTGTGTTCCAGTGGCCGGGCATCGGCCGCATGCTGGTCGACGCCATCCTCAAGCGTGACATCTTGCTGGTGCAGGGCGGTGTGCTTGTCGTTGCCGCCTGTTACGTGCTGTTCAACATCATCGTGGACGTGGTGCAAAGCCTGCTCGATCCGAGGATCCGGACATGAGCACATTTCTGCGGCTGCTGATACGCAATCGATTGGCCGCCGCCGGCGGCTGTGTGCTGGCAGCCGTCGTCCTGCTGGCGCTGGTGACGCCTCTTCTGCCGCTGCAACCGCCCAATGTCACCAACACGGCCGACCGCTTCATGCGGCCGTTTTCCGACGGCCACCTGCTCGGCACCGATCATCTGGGACGCGATCTGCTGTCGAGACTTCTTTGGGGGACCCGGCTCAGCCTGTCCGTCGGGTTTTCAGCCGCCGTGCTGGCGGCGGCGATCGGGTCGGCCATCGGCGTGATCGCCGGTTATTTCGGCGGCCGGACCGACAATGTCATCATGCGTGGCGTCGACATGCTGATGGCGTTTCCCTATATCCTGCTGGCGCTGGCCATCGTGGCGGCCCTCGGGCCCGGCCTGATGAATGCGCTGATCGCCGTTGCCGCGGTCAATATTCCCTTCTTCGCTCGCAACATTCGAGGCGTAACGGTGACGCTTGCCGGTCGTGAATTCGTCGACGCCGCACGCCTCGCCGGCATGGGGCATGTTCGCATCATGTTGAGCGAACTGGTTCCCAATGTGATCCCGGTGATCGTAATCGCCATGTCGACAACGATCGGCTGGATGATTCTCGAGACCGCCGGCCTGTCGTTCCTTGGCCTGGGCAGCCAGCCACCGCAGGCCGATCTGGGGTCGATGCTGGGCGAGGCACGGTCGGCGCTGATCACCAGTCCGCACACGTCGGTGGTGCCCGGCCTGATGATCTTCATCATTGTCGTCAGCATCAATCTCCTCGGTGACGGGATCCGCGATGCGCTCGATCCGCGCCTGCGCTCGGGCGCCTTGAGTAGGCCTTTGCCGGCCACGCCGGTGGAACGCCACGGGGAAATCCCGGCAGCGACGGATGACCTGCTGGCGATCCAAAACCTGCAAACGGAGTTCCGGGTCGGTGATCGGACCTACAGGGCCGTCAACGGCGTCAGCCTGTCGGTGCGCGCGGGCGAATGTGTCGGCGTCATCGGCGAGTCCGGATCGGGCAAGTCAGTGACGGCTCTTGCCGTGATGGGCCTTGTTGCAGCGCCGCCTGGCATCATCACCGGTGGCGCCGTGCGCTTTCGAGGCGAGGACCTCGTCGGGGCACCTTACGAAAAACTGAGGCAAAAGCGCGGTGACCGGGTCGCTTATATCTTCCAGGATCCGCTATCCACGCTGCATCCCCTCTACCGGATCGGCGAGCAGATCGCCGAAGCCATTCGCGTCCACCACCCGATCAGCCGGGACGAGGCCCGCAAGCGCGCGATCCAACTGCTGAAGGATGTGCGCATTCCCAATGCCGAAAGCCGTATCGACAATTATCCGCATGAACTGTCCGGCGGCATGCGACAGCGGGTCGGCATCGCCATGGCTCTCGCCAACGAGCCCGATCTGATTATTGCCGACGAGCCGACGACGGCGCTCGATGTGACGGTCCAGGCGCAGATTCTGGGCTTGCTGGACGAGCTCCGCCGTGAGCGACAATTGGCCATAATCTTCATTACCCACGACTTTGGCGTGGTCGGCCAGCTTTGTGATCGACTGGCGGTCATGTATGCCGGGCGGATTGTCGAGACCGGCCCCACGACAGAAGTGCTCGCGGCACCGGCGCATCCCTACACGAAGCGGCTGATCGCCTGCGTGCCGGAACTCGGACAGGGCAGGCGACAGCTTGTGGCGATCCCCGGATTACCGCCGATGGTCGACAACTTGCCGGAAGGATGCGCCTTCGCGGCGCGTTGCGACAAGGCCAACGACGATTGCCGGCGAGGCGACGTCGTTCTGCAAGGCAGCGGATCGCGGAGCGTGCGCTGTCTGCTGCCGGAGGAGGTCGTATCGTGACAGCTTTGCAGGTTCGCGATCTCTGCAAGACGTTTCCGACAGGCCGCAGCTTGTTTCGACGCGCTGGCCCGGGTGTCAGGGCGGTGCGACCGGTATCGTTTTCGGTGGCGGAAGGCGAAACGCTTGGGATCGTGGGTGAATCCGGTTGCGGAAAATCAACGCTGGCCCGCATGCTGGTCGGGCTGCTGGCGCCCAGTTCAGGGGAGATCCAAATCGAGGGTCGTCGTCTCGACACCGCCGATCCGGCCGCCTTCGGGCGCATGATCCAGTATGTGTTCCAGGATCCGATCAGCAGTCTCAATCCGCGCAAGTCGATCCGACAGATCCTGGAGGCGCCGCTTCGGCATCTGCATGGCATGCAGCGCCATGAACGGGAGACCCGGATCGCGGAAATCCTGGCATCGGTCAATCTGCGGGAAGAGTTTCTCGAGCGCTACCCGCATGAATTCTCCGGCGGGCAGGCGCAGCGCATCGGTATCGCTCGGGCTCTGGCCGCGGCACCGCGCATCATCGTGCTGGACGAACCGGTCTCGGCGCTCGACGTTTCTGTGCAGGCGCAAGTGCTCAATCTGCTGGCTGAATTGCGGGCGTCGCGAAACCTGACTTATTTGTTCATCAGCCATGATCTGGCTGTCGTGGAGGCGGTGAGCGACCGAGTCGCCGTGCTCTACTTCGGCGCGATTGTGGAAATCGGCCCGGCAAGGGCCATTTTCAAGGCCCCGCGGCATCCCTATACAAAATTGTTGGCTGAAAGCGCACCGGCGGTTGGGCGACCACTGGCAGCTCCGGCTGATGGTGAGTTGCCGGATCCGCTCGACCCGCCGCCGGGATGCGCCTTTGCCGGGCGTTGCCCGAAAGCCACGGACCTATGCCGCCGGGAGGAACCGCGGCTTGATCGATTGGGAGAAGACCAACTTGCAGCCTGCCACTACCCGAACGAATCCTGAACCCCGGTTGAGCCGCCCGGTACGCGTGGCCGAGGTGATCAAGCAATGGGTGGTCGAGCAGGGACTGCAGGCCGGCGATCGGCTGCCGAGCGAACCGGAGCTGATCGAGCGGTTCGGAATGGCCAAGGGAACGATCCGCGAGGCAATGCGCATCCTCGAAGCCCAGGGTTTGATCAAGACACGAACCGGACCGGGTGGCGGCAGCTTCGTGCATGCGGTTTCTGAAGAACGGGCCCGCGCCCTCCTCGGCAACTATTTCTATTTCAAGAACCTGACGATCGCCGACATCTACCAATTGCGGCGGGTGTTGGAGCCGGAACTGGCGGCTTCTTTAGCCGGCCAATTGCCGGAAGAGGTATTGCAGGCGCTGGAAGCCAACATCGCCACCTATGCCAGTCCCGCGAAGACCCTTGACGAGGAGCGGGAACAGCATGTCGCATCGCTGCGCTTTCACGCACTGCTGGCCGAGCAAGCCGGCAATGACCTGCTGGGCTTCCTGATCGGATTCATGGTCAACATGCTCTCCGACCTGACGGTTTACCGAAAACTTTATTCGCCGCCGAACATCGAATTGTGGGCCAAGGGACTGGACTACCAGATGCGGCTGGTGGAGGCTCTGCGCGCGGGTGACGGCAAGGCGGCACGTCGGATCATGAGCGATCATATGAAGACGGCGCAGGCGCTTATGGAGGGCCAGGAAGCGGAGATGATGCGCCGGTTCCTGTCGGAATAACGAACTGTTTCACTGCATTACCGGTGGTGAAATCACGGCGGATGCACTAACCTTACAAGGGGTGCGATCGGGCAGGCCGTGTTTTCCGATGGGGTGCAGGCGACCATGGGCCACAAGCTTTTTGTTCTACTCGTCTATCTTTGTGCGCTGACCTGGCCGGGCAGCGCAGCCTTGGCGGCCGAGTCTTCGACATCCGCTGAGACAACCGCGCTGCAGGTCGGTGACTTTTCGGCCATGCGCTCAAATGGTGTGGTGCGGGTCCTCGTTCCTTATTCGATAACCGGCTATCATCTGGATCGCCGGCGCCCACATGGCATCTACTACGATTACATGCAGGCGTTCGAAAAATACATCAATCGCTCGGTCAAGAAGCGCGCCCAGAGGACGAAGATCCTGTATCTGCCGACAAGCCGCGATCGATTGCTGGAGCGTCTCGTCAAGGGACATGGCGACCTGGCGGTGGCAGGCCTAACGGTTATCCCGGAACGAAAAAAGCTGGTGGATTTTTCCGATCCGGTCCGCTCAGGCGTGACCGAAGTGGTCGTCACTGCTAGCGACGTGCCGGATCTCAAGGATGTCATGGATTTGTCGGGATGGCAGATCCATGTGCGCAAGTCGTCCAGCCATTTCGAGAGCCTGACCACCATAAACCAACGCCTGAAGAAAGCCGGCAAACCTTTAATTGTCATCGTTCCCGTCGACGAGGTGATCGAGGACGAAGACCTGCTCGAAATGGTACACACAGGTATCGTCACCGCCATCGTCGTCGACGACTACAAGGGGCAATTGTGGTCGGACGAGTTCAGCAGCATCAAGCTGCACACCGAGGCCCCGGTGCATGAGGGTGCAAATATCGCCTGGGCATTTCGCAAAAAGAGCCCGGAATTCGAAGCCGAGATCAACGCTTTCATCAAGAAGGAAGACCCGGGCAAGAAATTCGGGACGGTCCCCCGCAGGCGCTACTTTTCGGAGATCGACCGGCTGGATAACCCGAACACGCCCAAGTTCCAAAAAGCGTTTAAAACGTACCAACCGCTGTTCGAAACCTATGGCAAGACGTACGACATCGATCCGATGCTGCTCGCGGCCCAAGCCTTCCAGGAATCAAAATTCAATCCAAAGGCTCGCAGCCGGGTGGGCGCGGTCGGGCTGATGCAACTGATGCCACGTACCGCTCGCAGCCGCGAAGTCGGCATCAAGAACTACCGGACGGCGGAGGGCAGCATCGAGGCCGGCGCCAAATATATGCGTTTCCTGGCCGATCATTATTTCGACGATCCTGAGATCGACGACCTGAACCGGATCCTGTTGTCATTTGCCGGCTACAATGCCGGCCCTTCACGCGTCTCCAGGGTCCGCAAGAAGGCCGAGGATCCCAACATCTGGTTCGACAGCGTTGAGTGGCAGGTCGCCCGCGCCGCCGGCATTCAGCCAATCCACTACGTGAAGTATATCTACATCTACCATACGATTTTCAGTGGCATGGCTGACCAGAAGAGCGCTGACAACCCTGCTGCGGCCTCAAGCGATTCCGGGAACAAGCCAAAGGCGAGCGATTGACCGATACCAGAGCTTCGTGCGTCTGATCCTCAGGCGGTTTCCAGAAGATCGTGGTAGAGCGCCCTCGTGTTTTCCGCCGTCATCTCCACGGGATTGCCGCCGCCGCTCGGATCGACCAGCGCGCTGGCAACCATGCGATCGATATCCGGGTCTGTCACGCCCATGGCGGCCAGATTTTCCGGGATGCCTATAGTCGCATTCAAATTGCCGACAAAGTCATAGAAACCGTCAAAGCCGCCATCGATGCCGAGATAGGCGGCGGCCAGGGCCAGCTTGTCCTCGATCGCCGGACGGTTGAAACGCAGGACGGCCTGCATGACAACGGCGTTGGTGGTGCCGTGATGGGTGTTGTGGTGCGCACCAACGGGATGGCTGACCGCATGAATGGCGCCGAGACCTTTCTGAAATGCGGTTGCCCCCATCATGGCGGCCGACATCATGTGGGCACGCGCTTCCAGGTCGCCCGGGGTCGCATGGGCGCGCGGCAGGTTCTCCTTGACCAGGCGCATGCCCTCCAGTGCGATGCCCTGGCTCATCGGATGGTAGTGCGGTGAGCAGAACGCCTCCAGGCAGTGAGCGAAAGCGTCCATGCCGGTGCCGGCGGTAATCGCCGGCGGCATGCCGACGGTCAGCTCCGGGTCGGCAATGGACACCGATGGCAGCACCTTGGGGTGGAAGATGATCTTCTTTTCATGCGTCGCGGAATTGGTGACCACCGAGGCACGACCGACTTCCGAACCGGTCCCGGCGGTCGTCGGAACGGCGACACTGGGATAGATGGCATCGGCGTCGGCACGGGTCCACCAGTCGCCGATATCCTCGAAGTCCCAGACCGGCCGGGTCTGATCAGCCATGAAGGCCACCATCTTGCCAAGGTCGAGGCCGGAGCCGCCGCCGAAGGCGACGACACCGTCATGACCGCCCGCTTTGAACGCGGCAATTCCCTCGGCGAGATTGGTGTCGCTCGGGTTCGGGTCGACGTCGCTGAAGAGGGCCCTGCCGAGGCCAGCGGCCTCGAGAATATCCAGCGCTCCTGCCGTGATCGGAAGGCCGGCAAGGCCGCGGTCGGTGACCAGCAGAGGCTTGGTGATGCCGGCGGCGGCGCAGGCTTCGGGCAGTTCGGCGATACGTCCGGCGCCGAAACGGATGGTGGTGGGGTAGGACCAGTTGGCGGTGAGCGTCATGTGGTCTGCTCTTCTCTTACGGGTTGGAAATGGGGGCAGGTGCCTTAACGGTCGGGAACCCGGTCATGATCAGGCTCTTTCGAAACCGCGGGCGACTTCCCAGTCGGTTACGACCCGGTCGAACTCTTCCTGTTCCCACTCGGCGCAGCGGACGTAGTGGGCGACGACGCCATCGCCCATCGCCGATTTGAGCATGGCCGAACCGCGCAGGCATTCGGTGGCCGCGCGCAATGTGGGCGGAATATCGGGTGCTTCGGTCGCGTCATAAATGTCGCCGGCGGTCGGCGGTGCAAGTGCCAGCTTCTCTTCGATACCGGCAATACCGGCGGCGAGCTGGGCCGCCAGGGCCAGATAGGGATTGATGTCGGAACCGCCGATGCGGCACTCGATTCGGACACCGGATGTGCCTTCTCCGCACAGCCTGTAGCCGGCCGTGCGGTTGTCGATGGACCAGACCGATTTGGTCGGAGCGAAAGTGCCCTTGGCGAATCTCTTGTAGCTGTTCACGTAAGGCGCCAGGAACACCATGATATCGGCGGTGTACTTCAGCAGCCCGGCAACGTAGTGGCGCATCAGACCCGACATGCCGTGGTCGGCGCCGGCGTCCTGGAAGGCATTGCCGCCATCGTGCCACAGCGACTGATGAATGTGGGACGAGCTGCCGACGCGTCGGTGGTCCCATTTCGGCAGAAAGGTTGCCGCGTGTCCGTTCATCCAGGCGATTTCCTTGACGGCATGCTTGGCGATGGTGTGGTGGTCCGCGCAGGCCAGCGCCTCGGCATAGCGGATGTTCAATTCCTCCTGACCCGCCTCGGCCTCGCCCTTGGAATTTTCCACCGGCACGCCCATGGCGTAGAGGTGATTGCGCAGCGGCCGCATGACCGCCTCTTCCTTGGTGGTCTGGAAGATGTGGTAGTCTTCATTGTAGCCGCTGATCGGCTCCAGGTCGCGATAGCCGCTCTTGCGGATCTCGTCGAAACTCTTTTCGAACAGGAAGAACTCCAGCTCGGTCGCCATGACGGGCGAGAGTCCCAAATCGGCGAGCCGCTCGATCTGGCGCTTGAGGACGGTGCGCGGCGCGTGCGGAACCTGATCATGGGTGTGGTGGTCGAGCACATCGCACAGAACCAGTGCCGTGCCTTCGAGCCAGGGGACCGTGCGCAGCGTCGACAGATCCGGTTTCATGACATAATCGCCATAACCGGATTCCCAACTGGTCGATGCGTATCCGTCCGGGGTCGCCATTTCCAGGTCGGTGGCCAGCAAATAGTCGCAGCAATGGGTTTCTTCCCAGGCGCTGTCAACGAAATGCCGGGCGACGAAGCGTTTGCCCATCAGCCTGCCCTGCATGTCGACGATGCAGGCGAGCACGGTGTCGATCGTGCCGTCGGCGACGGCGGCTTTGAGTTCGTCGAAGGTCATGATCGGTTCCATCGATGGTGTTGCGGGGCAGGCAGGGCCTGCCCCACAGGATAACATTAGCTGTAGCGATAGGGCCTGCCAGCTTTCTGCATGTCATCATTGTACTTGCGGAAGATCTCGACAACCTTGGCCTTGGTCGGGCTTTCGGCGGCGATTTCGTCCCAGAACTTGACGGCGGCCTGTTCGACCTGAGCCCATTCTTCGTCCGGAATGGTTGTCAGTTTCAGCTTGGTGCCATGGACGCGCAGGTGGGCTTCACCACCCCAGTACCACCATTGGCGATAGTAGTGCGACTGGTCCATGGCCATCTGCAACATCACCTTCAGGTGCTCTGGCAGCTCATTCCAACGCTCCATGTTGGCGAAGAAGGAGCCGGCCCAGGCGCCGGAGACATTGTTGGTGAGGAAGTAGTTGGTCACATCGGCCCAACCGACCGTGTAGTCCTCGGTGATGCCCGACCAGGCAATGCCGTCGAGTTCGCCGGTCTGTACCGCAACCTCGATGTCTTCCCAAGGCAGTGTCACCGGCACCACGCCGAACTGCGACAGGAAGCGACCGGCCGTCGGGAAGGTGAAGACCCGCTTGCCCTTCAGATCTTCCAGGCTGTTGATCGGGTCCTTGGTGGCAAAGTGACAGGGGTCCCACGCGCCGGCTGAGATGTGCTTGACGCCGACAGCCGAATATTCTTCGTCCCAGATCTCCTTCAGGCCGTACTGGTTGAACAGGACCGGAACGTCGAGCGAATAGCGCGAAGCGAAGGGGAAGTAGCCGCCGAAGACGGTGACTTCGGTTGGCGAGGCCATGGAGTCGTCGTCCGACTGGACGGCGTCGATGGTGCCTTTCTGCATGGCACGGAACAGTTCTCCGGTCGGAACAAGCTGGTCGGCAAAGAACAGCTCGATTTCCATCTGGCCTGCTGCGGCGGTGTTGAAGGCGTCGATAGACGGCTTGATTACATGCTCGGCGAGTGCCGGGCCGGCATAGGTTTGCATGCGCCACTTGATCGGCGCCTGGGCCTTGACGGCCGGTGCGGCAAGGGTGGCGGCGCCGGCAATGCCGGCGGTCTTCAGGAAATTACGTCGTGACGTCATGTCGTCCTCCGATTTCTTCGTTGTGAATTGGCATTCCCGCTCCTTTGCGGAGTTCTTGTCAGTTCCCGTAAACGGTTTCTGGAAGCCAGAGCGCGATCTGCGGGAACAGCATGATCAGCGCCAGGCAGGCGATCATCACTCCGACGAAGGGAATGATGGAACTGTAGATGTCGGAAAGCCTGATCTCCGGCGGCGCCATGGCGCGCATCAGGAACAGGTTGTAGCCAAAGGGTGGCGTCATGTAGGCGATCTGCGTGGTGATGGTGTAGAGCACCCCGTACCAGATGAGATCGAAACCGAGCACCTTGACCAGCGGTACGTAGAGCGGCGCGACGATGACGAGCATCGCCGTATCGTCGAGGAACGTACCCATGATCAGGAAGCTGAGTTGCATCAGGATGAGGATCATCCACGGGTCGAGCCCGAGCTGTTCGGTGAACAGGTTGTCGATCGCCTTGACGGCACCCAGACCGTCGAAGACGGCACCGAAACCCAATGCTGCCAGGATGATCCACATGAACATGCAGGAGATCGCCAGGGTCTGACGGGTGCTGTTCTCAAACACTTCACGGGTCATGCGGCCGCGCAGCACGGCCGCGGCAAAGGCGGTGATGGCGCCGATAGCGGAGCTCTCGACCAGCGACGTCCAGCCGTTGACGAACGGAACCATCATGGCTGCGAAGATCGCCAGCGGCAGGATGCCGGCTTGCAGCAGCTTTAGTTTTTCTGCGCGCGGCATGGTGCGCGCCTCGTCCTTCAGCACCGGCCCGAGCGACGGCTGAAAGTGGCAGCGGATGGCGATGTACAGGATGAACAAGCCGGCCATCAGCAACCCCGGCACGACCCCGGCAAGCCATAGTTGACCGACCGGCTGACGCGCAATCATGGCGTAAAGCACCAGCACGACCGATGGGGGCACAAGGATTCCAAGCGACGACCCGGCCTGAATCACCCCGGTCACCATGCGTTTGTCGTAACCGCGGCGAAGCAGCTCCGGCAGAGCGATGGTCGCGCCGATCGCCATGCCGGCAACGGACAGGCCATTCATCGCAGAGACCAGCACCATCAGTCCGATGGTGCCGATGGCAAGGCCACCGCGGACCGGGCCCATCCAGACATGGAACATCCGGTAGAGGTCGTCGGCCAGTTTCGATTCCGACAGCACGTAACCCATGAAGATGAACATCGGCAGAGTCAGAAGCGGGTACCACTTCATCAGTTTCATGCCCGCTGAAAACGGAATGTCCTGGCCACCGGTGCCCCAGAGAGCCAGCGCGGCGATGGCGGCAACCGCTCCAATAGCGCCGAAGACCCGCTGTCCGGTGAACAGCATCAGCATCATGGATGCGAACATGAAGATGGCGATCATCTCATGCGACATCGGCCGGGCGCCCCCATGAATAACCCTTGATACAGGCAATGTCCTTGAACAGCTCGGACACCGCCTGCAGCAGCATCAGGAAAAAGCCGATGCACATGATCGTTTTGATCGGCCACAAGAAAGGTCGCCAGGCCGTAGGGCTGCGTTCCGCCCGACCGATCACCTCACCGGCAGCTTCCGGACCGCCGGTCAGGAACGCGCCGGCAAGTCCGGCAAAATAGGCTATCGGGTCGTCGCCCCAATAACCCAGGGAATAGGCTGTTGAGCCGAGACCTCCATAGAGGAGCACGCCGAGATAGATGATCAGGAACAGCACGGTGAAGGAATCGAACCAGGCTTTCTTGCGGGCGTTCCAGGATCCGTAGAACAGGTCCATGCGCACATTGGAACCAAGCTGGATCGAATAGGGGCCGCCCATGATGTAATAGGCCACCATGGCGAATTGGGCGGTTTCGAGGGTCCACAAGGAGGGCAGGAAGAACGTCTTTGAAATGGACGACCAGAGCAGGACCGCCATCATGACGAAGAGGCCGTACATCATGATCCGGCCGATGCGGTAATTGACCGCGTCGACCACGCCGACATAGGCCGCCATGGCCCGGCTCATGGGGATATCTCCAGGTCGGCAATGGCCGCCTGCACCCATCCGGCCAGCAGTTCCGCCATTTCTGCCTGCCTTTGCGGCGTATCGATCAGATCGTTGCGGATCTCGATCATCACGTTGGCAAGGCCGTTACTGGATCCATGCAGGTTCAGGGTGTGAGAGACACCGTCGTCGGGTCCGTAGGGATCGTTCAGCCGGACTTGCATGTCGGTGAAGCGGCCGGCGATTGCCATCATCGCGGCGGCGAGACGCGGATCGTCTCCGTGGAGAATGCCGATTTCCGTCGTTCGCTTGCGGCCGTGATATATCGGGGTGAAGCTGTGAATGGTCACCAGCGCGGCACCCACGGAAGCCTTCGCAACTTCCTGTTCCAGGCATTCACGGAAAGGCTGGTAGATCTTCTCAACCCGCTCTTTGAGGGCTGCGTCAGACAGGTCTGTATTGCCGGGAATGGCGACAATCTCGCTGACGGCGGGAACGGCGTCCTTGGCGTCAGGCGGCCGGTTGCAATCATAGACCAGCCGGGACACGCAACCGACGACCAGAGGCGCGTTCAGGGTTCGGCTGAGCGTTTCGGCGACACCCAGTGCACCGGGATCCCACGCCACATGACTGCGGCGGGCGGCTTCATCCAGGCCCAAATCATTGAAAGCAGGTGGAATCCAGTTGGAAGCGTGTTCGCAAACCAGAAGCATGCGCCGATCGCCGGCCCCGTTGAGCACCGCCACGACCTGGTCGGGGATCACTTCTGTCTGCTCTTCCAACAGCATGTGAAAATAATTCTTCACACTCGGGGCAGCTGTCAATATAGTTACTGAAAAATTTTCTTCACACGCGGTCGCCATGGGCATAGATTCTTCAACCTGAAAGGGACCGAGGCGTTGGAACCACAGCAGACAACCGTCGCCGAGCGACTGAATGCTCGTCAACTCGAGCTCACACGCGCCGAACGGCAAGTCTCTGACGTGATCCTCAGCAACTACCCGGCTTCCGGTCTTGGCAGCATCACCGAATTGGCTGAAGCGGCCGCGGTTTCCACCCCGACGATTGCCCGCATGGTGCAGAAGCTCGACTTTGCAGGCTATCCCGAGTTTCAGGCCAAGCTGCGTGAAGAGTTGAACGACATCCTGTCCAATCCGATTGCCAAACGCGACACGTGGGTCGCCGCGGCGCCGGACCGGCACATCCTCAACCGCTTCACCCAGGAAGCAAGCGAGAACATCCGAACCAGTCTGGAGCAGCTCGATCCCGAAGTGTTCGACCGCATCGCCGGCCTGATAGCCGATCCTGAACGCCGGGTGCATATTTCAGGCGGACGCATCACCCAGACCTTGGCCAATTACCTGTTCCTGCATCTGCAGATGATCCGTTCCAACGTCGTTCTTGTGCCGTCGAATTCGAATGCGTGGCCGCACTATCTGCTCGATCTCAAGGAGGGTGACATCCTGGCGGTGTTCGATATCCGCCGCTACGAGAGCAGTACGCAGCTTTTGGCTGAAATGGCGCGCGAGCGCGGAGCCGAAATCATCCTTTTCACCGATCAGTGGCGCTCGCCCATCCAGGCCATCGCCAGCCATACGGTTTCGGCGCGCATTACGGTTCCTTCAGCGTGGGACTCCTCCATCGCGATTTTGCTGGTGGTCGAAGCGGCCATAGCGGCAGTCCAGGAGTTGCATTGGGACGAAACCCGAGGTCGGGCTGAAGAACTGGAGGCCATTTTCGATCGCACCGGTCTTTTCCGCAAATTCGTATGAATGCCATCGCTGCGTGTGTCCGACACCTCGGTTGACGGGTGCGACCGTGCGCAGCCATATAGGGCTCTCAGAATTCGAGGGACGCCTTAAATGGTTCGCAATCTCAGCCGCCGCCTGTTGAGTTCTCTGGGCTACTGGTTTGCCGACGGAGCCCTGAAGCGCCTGCAGCAGCCAGATGTCCCCGAGATGATGGCCGGGCTGACAGATCCAGTTCGTGATTATGCCGCCACCACGCTGAAGTTGCGCAAAGAGGGGCTCGAGGCGCTCAAGAGCTTGCACCGCCACGGCCGCCTGGCCCAGCAACTGCAGGGGATCTATTTTGAGGACCGGATGGCGGAAGCACTGGTGCGGCGTCACGGCCCGCGTTTTCTGTCAAAACGCAATGCGCACCTGTTTTCGCAGACCTATGAGGATTCGGTGCTGGCGGAGATCTTCGCCCGGATTGGAGAGACTGACCGGACATTCGTCGAAATCGGAGTTGAGAGCGGGCGTGAAAACGTAACGCGACTGTTGTTGTTGCTGGGTTGGCGCGGCGTCTGGATCGAAGCCGATGCGGGCCACTGCGCGACGATTCGCGAGAATTTCGCAGAGGACATCAAATCTGGTCGCCTGCACCTGGTCGAGGCACTGGCGGAGCCGGAAACAATCCAGGAACGCATCGATTCCACCGGCATCGGGCAGGAGATCGATCTCCTCAGCGTTGATATCGATCAGCACACGTCGCATGTCTTCCGGGCGATCGAAACGAAAGCGCGGGTAGCCTGTATCGAATACAACGCCCACTTCGCACCCTCGGTGGAGTTCGAGGTGCCCTACGATCCAGACCGTTCCTGGGATGGATCCAATGTCTACGGCGCCAGCCTGAAGACCCTGGAACTCATTGCGCGTGAGAAGCAGATGTCCCTGGTGGGCTGCGACCTGATTGGCGTCAACGGCTATTTCGTTGCCGACGATCAGCTAGGCGATCATTTCCTCGAGCCGTTCACCGCGGAAATGCACTACCAGCCGCCGCGCTTTCCCTATGTGCGCGGCCGTCGTGGCCATCCGCTGCCGCCGACAGACGACGCATAGGCTCTAAGCGCCCGGTACACGCAGCGATTCGAACGAAACCATGACGTGTTCGGTATAGGCCGGGCGCGCGCAAAGCCGGTCGTAATAGGCCTCCAGGTCGGGCAGATCGGATCGCTCGAAAGCAACATTGTAGTAGCGGTACAGATTGGTGCCGAAACTAATATCGGCCAGCGTCATGTGGTCGCCGACCAGCCATTCGTGTTTGGCGAGGCGGGCATCGGCGATGGCCATGAGCTGCCTGAGTTCGGCGACACCTTCGTCCACCAGCGGTTGGTTCCTGTCGGCCTGGCTGACCCGGATCATCTGCCAGAACACTTTGTATATGAGTGTCGGTGCGACCGAGGTCTTGGCCCACTCCATCCATTGGTCGATTGGGGCGCGCGCCACGGCGTCTGCAGGCCACAGGGCTTCTGCGCCGTGCCGGGAGGCCAGATAGCGGAGGATCGCCTGGCTTTCGAACAGGGTGACGTCACCGTCCTCAATGACCGGGACCCGGCCCATCGGGTTCATGGCAAGGAACTCCGGTGTGTCGTTGCCGCCAAAACTGCCGCCGATATCAAAGCGTCGATGTTCAATTCCCATTTCGGCCACGCCCCACATGACCGCCTGCACGTTGCTTGATGTCGCGCGTCCATGAATCGTCAGCATGCCCGGTCTCCGTTTATTGGAATGGCGAACGGGTATACTCAACCAAGCCAGCAGCGGCGGCAAGTCAAATGATAGCAACCTTCAGGATGCGCGGCCGAGCATGCGTTTCAGCGTTGCATCCTTGTCGATGACATGGTGCTTGAGGGCGGCTGCAACATGCAGGACCAGCACAATCATCAGCAGGTCGGCCAAAATCTCGTGTACTTCCGAAGCCTGTTCCGAAAGTGCCTTGTTCTCCGGCAATTGTGGAAGATGGAACAGACCGAAGAAAGACACGTCGTGGCCACCGGTGGATGACGTGATATAGCCGGAGAGAGGCATCGCGACGATCAGAACCAGCAGTGCGATGTGGGCTGCCTTGGAGGCCATCTCCTGCCAATGCGGCATTTCGCAGACTTCGTCTGGGAAGCGCTGAATGATCCGCCAAAGCACGCGCCACGCACCGAGGACAAGAATGATGATACCGATCGACTTGTGGAGATCGATCCACTCGCCGCGGCCTGGCCCGCGCGGCAGGCTGTCCATATAGAGACCGATTGCCAGCATCACGATAATGAGGACGGCAATCGTCCAATGGTTGATGATTGAAATTGCGCCGAAGCGCGTCCCCTCGTCCTTGAGCGCCATGATACCAGTCTCCGCCTACTGATCCGTGCCCCCACACGGATTGTGCACGAAGCAAATTGGTTTGCAATCCTCAATTGATGAGAAGGTGCCCAGCAACCGCACGACGGCGAAAGGGTCAAATCGGCGGGATCTGGCCCAGGGTGAAGAAGCTGATGCGAATCCGGCCGCGATCGATGTTCAGCGGCAGGGACAGCTTGTCCTGCGTCTGGCCGATCGCGCCGACCATGCCGGCGATATTGGCGATGGAGTCGGCGGCGTCTGGAAAGGCCTTGGTCAGGATCGATTGCCACGCCTCTCTGCCTTCGATTTCAAGGTCGAACTTGCCGGTCAGGTAGCCGCTGTCGTCGATGGAGAACGGTCCGTTGAGCGAGAGCCGGGCACCCTGGCCGAGATCGATGCTGAAGCCGTTGAGCGAGGCGCTCATGTCATACCAGGGATTTCCGCTGCGCTGCTGGCCGGACAGCATCCACGCCCGGTCGGCCAGGGTGAGATCGGCCTGCACATCGAACGGGGGAAGGGCAAATGAAGCCGCCTCGGTGGTAATCGTCGCAGAATTCAATGACAGAACCGCGTCAAGGTCGGCGTTGTTCTGACGGACATGCGCTTCCGTCGATCCTGCCTTGAACTTCAGCGGGTCTTTGGTGGCCGGAGGGGTTACCGTGCCGTCGAAATCGGATGACTGCAATGAAGCTCGGGTGAGGCCCGAGAGACTGAACACGGTGCTGGAGCGCAAAACGTTCCAATTGAGCGCCGCCGAACTACCATCGCCGCTGGTGAGAGTGACGGGGCCGTCAAGTTCGGAGACGATATGGTTTGGCCGGTAGACCTGGGCTGCCGACCGGAAACCACCAGTAGTTAGCGACAGGCGGTTGACCTGGTCGTCGGCGGTGACCGCATTGCAGAAAACACCGAGACGAAACGGGTATCCACGGACTTCCATATCCGCACAATCGGCATCAACGTTGCGGTTGGCCAGATCGGAGATCAGGAATGCGCTGCGGGTTTCCAACTGGCCTGCCAGGTAATACCAGACACCGCTATAGGCGACGATAAGCGCGCCGATGAAGATCGCCAACCACAGAAAGGGGCGTCGCGAAGCCTTGACGGCTTTCTCACTTGACCTCGCCATGACGTTCTCCCTATGTGCCTGATGCGCAATGCGGGTTTGTGGAATCGTAATGTCCGATATGGATGATTTTTGGGTGTTTGGCTACGGGTCGCTGATGTGGCGGCCGGGCTTTGACCACGTTCAGGCGGAGCGCGGACGACTTTTCGGTTATCGTCGCGCGCTATGCATCCATTCCTATGTCCACCGCGGCACACGCGAGCGGCCGGGGTTGGTGCTCGGGCTCGACCGCGGCGGCTCCTGCACAGGGATGGCGTTTCGGGTCAGTGCGGTCGATCGTGACAGTGTCATGGCGTATCTGCGGGAACGCGAGCTGGTGACCAATGTCTATCTCGAACGGCATCTGCCGATCCAGATTTCCGGCGGAGAGCGGGTTGAGGCGGTCTGCTACATCGCGGATCGCAAGCACGAACAGTTCGCAGGCTCAATGAGCTCCGATGATGCGGCCCGGCGAGTTGCCTTTTCCGAGGGGCGCTCCGGCCACAATGTCGACTATGTGGTCAGCACACTCGATCATCTGCGCGAGATGAAGATCCGTGATCATTGGCTTGAAGACGTGGGCCGGCAGTTGCCCGCCTTACGCCCCTGATCCGTCGGGCAGAGCTACTTGCTGACCTCCGGGACCGGCGTTTCAGCCTCTGACTTCGAAGCTCTGATCAGTTCCTCATATTTGGCTCGCGCCATCGGCGTTAGCGGCAGGTTCGGATTTTCCTCGACGGTTTGGACAAGCAATTCATCAGTGGCCTTCTCCACGTCGCCAACCAGCCTCTTCATGAACTCATCGGGAGGCAGACCCGGTTCGATGGGCGGCAGAAAGCGCACCCGGATGAGGCCCGGATAGCGAAGAAACTTGCGGCGCGGCCAGAACAGGCCCGGGTTCATGGCGATCGGCAGAACCGGGACGTTCAGTTCCGAATAGATCTTGGCGATGCCGTAGCGGTATTTCGGGTCGGCGCCGACCGGCCGGCGTGTGCCTTCCGGATAAATGATCAGCTGGCGCCCGTCATCCATTTGCTCGCGGGTGCGGCGCATGACCTCCGGCATCACCTTCTCGCGGCTGCCACGGTTGATGGGCACCATGCGCATTTTCATGACGTACCAGCCGAAGAGCGGAATCCAGGTCAACTCTCGCTTGAGAATATAGAACGGGTCGTCGAGATGCGGCAGCAGCGCGATGGCATCCCAGAAGGACTGGTGCTTTGGCGCGATGATATAGCCGCCCTTGGGCAGGTTCTCGATGCCCTCGATCGTGTAGTCGGTGCCGACGACGACCTTCATCAGCCAGTGACAGCTGCGCACCCAGTTTTTCGGAACAATCCAGGCGGCCTTTCGCGGCATCAGGAAATAGGGCAGCGAAAACAGGATCATCTGCACGATCAGGTTGAGGTAGAACAGCAGGTTGAACAGCGCGGAACGGAAGGCGATCATTCCACCTTTATCCGGCGATCAGTGTCGTGGTGTCAATTGCTGCCGGTCAGACCGGCCTTCTTCGCCGCCACCGGTTCAGTCGCTGCGAGACTTGATCGCAGCCCGTCGGGGCCGGCCGCGCCGATCTGGTGACGCAGACGGGCGACGATGTATTTTCCATATTCGGATGCAAGCATGCGCAGAACGGCAGGTTCGCGCAGCCAGTCGGGCTGCGAGAAGTCGCGGCTGACGACCGGGTAGGGGATGAACTGGGTCTCAGCGTTGACCTTCGCCAGTTCAAGCAGGCTGCGCGGCATGTGGTAATTGCTGGTGACGACGACGATCGTCCGATAGCCCTTCTCGTCGATCCAAAGGGCTGCTTCGTTGGCGTTTCCGCGTGTGTCGATCGCATCGTGACCGATATCGACACAGCATTTGAAAAGCGCCGGTTCCGTCGACGTCAGCTTCCGGATCTGCTCGCCGGTCGTTGCCGGATTGACGCCGGAGATCAACAGCCGCTTTGCCACGCCCTCGTCGAGCAGGCGCAACGCCTGATCGATCCGCTGGCCGCCACCGGTGAGCACGACAATGCCGTCGGCCTCGGTCACTTCTTCAGGGGGTGTCAGGGTGACCACGTCGTTGGAAAAACGCAGGAAACTTCCAGCTGTCACGCCGACAAGCAAAAAGACAATGAGAACCACCAGCACAACGAGGTTGGCGATCCACCTGAGTGGGCCTCCACGCTGTTTCGGCGTCTCCGCCTGCGACGAATCACCGGTTTGTTCCGCGCTCATGGCGAATTTCATACAGATGTAATGTGGCAAACGCTAGATTGCCGGCCATCGGGCTTAGATACCGCGTGTCGGGTCGGAGCGTATCAGGTCGATTTCCAGGATGGTTCTCAGCACCGTAATGCGGGTGGTCAGGGCCGTGAGAAGCGCCGTTATGACGACGATTGCGAGCGCTCCGATATAGCCGCCAAGGCCCAGCGCAAAGGCGCCGAACAGCGCTGTTGCCTGGTCGGTCTCCGGCGTCGCGACATTGCTGCTGGTCCAGATCCCGGCAAATGCGAAGGTCAGCGCCGCGGCGGCACCTCCCGCCAAAGCGCCCTTGAGGCCGATGAGAAAGAAGTGTCTCTGGAACTTGGCGGCAACGAAACTCGCTTCGGCACCAACGAAATGCAGCACCTCGACAATGTGTTGGTTGCCGGAGAGGGCACCGCGTGTCGCGAAGACCACGGTGAGAACGGTGGCGGAAAACACCAACGCGAGGATGCACAGCCCAATGAGCACCGTCGTGTTGGCCATGGCAACCAGCCGATCGACCCAGGTGCGGTGGTCGTCAAGCGTGATATTGGGCACGGCGTCTTTGAGTGCGGCGCGCATGGCATCGAAATCGGGTGGCGCATCCTCGTCAATGGTGATGACGATCAGCCGCGGAACCGGCAGTTCCTCCAGGTCGAGCCCTTCGCCGAGCCAGGGTTCCAGCAAACGCGCCGTTGCGTCGCTGTCGATGATCATGGCGTCCGTGGTTCCCTCGAAACTCAGGGCGATATCACGGGCGTTGCCGAGTGCCGATTGGAGATCGAGGTTCTCGTCCGGTTTGATCTGGATGGTGATCTCGCGCGAAATCTGGCTCTGCCAGCTGTTCGCGGTGTTCTGGATCATGATCACGGCGCCCAGCGTCAGGCAGGCCAGAAACGACATGATCGATATCACGAACATCAGTGATCGGCCCGCGATATTGGTGGCCGGCACGATCGGCTCGGTCGGGCGAAGGGCTACTTCGCGCGGCTTGCGGGTCGCTTCGGGTTTGGCCACCTCATTCATAGATTTCCAGCCGTCCTCCTGAGAGAATCATGCGGCGTGCGTCGATCTGGTCCATCAATGACAGGTCATGGGTTGCAATCATGACGGCGGTGCCGAGCTTGTTCAATTCCATAAACAGCCGCAGAAGCCGGCGCGCGAGCGGCGCGTCGACGTTGCCGGTCGGCTCGTCAGCCAGCAGGAGCTCCGGCTGGTCGATAAGCGCGCGGGCAATGGCCGCACGCTGTTTTTCGCCGCCCGACAGGATCGGCGGCAGAACGTTCATCCGGTCGCCGAGGCCGACCCATTGCAGGAGTTCGATCACATCCCGGCGATAACTGGATTCTTCATGACCGCGCACGCGAAGTGGCAGGGCCACATTTTCATAGGTTGTCAGGTGGTCGAGCAGCCGAAAGTCCTGAAACACGATGCCGATGCGGCGCCGCAGGGTCGGCAGCTCGCGCTGCGGGATCGTGGTGATGTCCCGGCCGAAGACGCGCACGAAACCGCGCGTCGGCTGCAGAGACATGAACATCAGCCGCATGAGCGTAGTCTTGCCGGCGCCCGAGGGGCCTGTGAGGAATTGGAACGAGCGCTTGGGGATGTCGAACGTGACATCGCGCAGGACCTCCGGTCCCATGCCATATCGCAGCCCCACATTGTCGAAATCGATCACTGACGCCTCGCTTCCAAAGACCCTCTTCCTGTAGGGGATGAACCGGGTGGCGACAACCTTTTCCTCGCGGATTAACGCCGGGTTAATTCGGGTTCGGAACCACCGGTCAAATAGGGCGGGTTTCGGTTTTGTTAACCAAACCGCTTTACGTTTGCGAAAGATATCGACCGGCAGCGGACTGCCATACGGAACCATCCATGCAGGCAAATCCACCCATCGACAACCACCGCAGTGTTCATCGCGATGCAAGACCGGTTTCGCGGCTGCGCGGCGCAGATGTCATCGATGCCGAATTCGTGCATGTCGACGATGCCGGCGAGGTGATTGCACTGCCCGGGTCGGCCCGCAATCCCATGCGCCCGCCGGTTGCAGTTCAGTTTCCAACGGCACAGGCCAAAAGCAGGCTCGGCGTGTTCGCTGGAGAAATGGGCTCCGGCCATAATGGCAAACCCTTGAAGCAGGCTGGTTTTCTGGCGGCGTTCCTGGCCGTCGTCGTTGGTGGCTTCTGGTTCGCGGGCGGGCATACACTCATTCCGATGGTGTTTGGGAGCGGGTCAGACAATCTGCATCTGTCGGATATCACCACGCACAGCATTGCGGGGTTGGAAGGGCAGGCGGTCCTTGTCGAAGGGACGATCAACAACTCCGGCGGGTCGGCACTCGATGTGCCGCTTGTTGCAATCCAGGCGCCGGGGAAGGGTGATGAACCTCTCTATGTCCGGGCGCCGAAAAAACGGCTGGCCGCGGGCGAGAGCACGCGGTTTCGCGTCCGGGTTTCACCGCAGGCGCGTGGTTACCGCGAATTAACCGTATCGCTGGCAGGCGGCAGCACCGGGCGCTGAGACAGCAGCCCCATTTTCTTCGGGGAGATATTGCCGCAACAGGCGATTTCCGGCTTTCCCTTTTCAAGGTCATCGACTAAACCGGGCGCAATTGGAGCAACTCCGGAACCAGACCATGCCGACCGTACGCGGTAAAACCATCGACGTTCTCTTTACGCCTGAACAGATCGCCGAACGCAACCTGGCTCTCGCCGCAGAAATTGCCGAGAAGCCGAAGAACGACATGCTGGTGATCTCCATTCTCAAGGGGTCGTTCATTTTCGCCGCCGATCTGTTGCGGGCGCTCCATGCGGTGGGTCTCGCACCGGAGGTCGAGTTTGTCACCCTGTCGAGCTACGGCAAGGGCACCAAGAGCCAGGGCGTCAAGATCATCAAGGATATCGACAGCGACGTCACCGGGCGCGACATCCTGTTGATCGACGACATTCTCGAATCGGGTAACACGCTGCGCTTTGCACGCGACCTGATGTACGAGCGCGGCGCGCGCAGCGTGTCGATCGCCGTTCTGCTCGACAAACGCTCCAAGCGCGAGGGCACCCTCGACGCGGATCATGTCGGCTTTGTCTGCCCCGACTATTTTGTCGTCGGTTACGGCATGGATGTTGCTTATGCCTTCCGCGAACTGCCATTTGTGGGCGTCGTGACCGGCGATAGCGAATAGGCTTCGCTCACGCTCGAAGGCGCCGCCGGATTTCGTCTTCCGTCAACGCCTCGATGGTCTTGCTCAATATCCAGGCGTGTCCGAACGGATCGACAACGCGGCCCTCCCGTTTGCCGTAGGGACGGTCCTCGATCGCAATGACAACCTTGCTTCCTAAGGTCACCATCCTGTCGGCCGTTTCGTCGGGATCATCCACCGTGAGATGAAGCAATACCGCAGTTCCTGACGGTTTTTGGGGAGCCTCCAGTCCCCAGGCGGGGACTTCTTGGGTCATCGTAAAAACGGATTCTCCTATTCGCATCGCGGCATGGACGACGCGTCCGGACTGGTCTTCGAAACGCTCCGTCGGTCTGGCGTCAAAGACCTTTTGATAAAAGCTCATCGCAGCGTCGACGTCAGGCAGGACGAGGCGGGGTTCAAGTCGGGTGGTTTCAGCTCTATCGGTCATGGGCGGACGATAGTGCTCTGATGCCTTGAGCGTCTTGAAGATAATTCAAGCCGGTAAGGGCAGGTGGTTCGGCGCGTCCGCCCGGTACGGTTTGTATTGGGAGGGCGTCATTCCGCTGAAGCGTCGAAACTCGCGCACCAAGTGCGGCTGATCCGCGAAACCCGCCTCGAACGCAGCGTCGGCCCAGGATGAGGGCTTCGTTCGAACAATCCTTTGAAAGCGTTCGATCCTGGAAAACGTCTTGGGCGTCATGCCCGTTCGCTCTCGAAATCGCGTGATCAGTGTCTGCGTTGTTGTCTCGAAATGGCGTGTGACAGCCTCAACGCGCCAGCCCTGAGCCAGAAGGCCTGCCGCCTCCAAGGCGATCCTGTCCCAGGTGTCCGTAACCGGGAGGGTCTGCAGGAATACGGATTCCAACAGATCCAAGCGTGCATGCGGATCATTGACACAGAGCAGACGTTCGCGAAGCAGCCTGCCACTGATCCAATTCAGGTCATCCAGACCGACAAGATCCGAACCGATCTCTGACACCGGTACCTGCAAGCAAGGCGAGACGCCGCCCGGCGAAAAGACAACACCGCATATGTTGTTTTGCTCGGCGCGATCGACCACGACAGGCTCGAGTGCCGGGCCTTGCACAGCCGCACCCCACGTCTGCTGGCGCACCCGGCCCTCCGGACCGTACTGCGTTAACGCGTCCCGGTCGAGATTGATCAGAAGCTGCAGTCGCCCGTGAGGCAGAACCTGCTCCAATTCATGGGGCTGATTGCCTTCGCAGGCCCAGAAAGCCTCGATGAACGGTGTCAGGACACTGTTTTTCGGGGGGCGAGACAGCAGCAAACCAATCTTCCGGATTATATTCGATGCTGGCGACCTTACCCGATCCGAACGGCGATCGACAGAACGTTGAATTCTGGCGTGTCCGTGGGGCTTGCGGGCACCTTGCATTGAACATTGAAAACCAAGCATTAAGTATAACCGATCGTAACCACGCGCTGAGGCGCTGGTCGCTTCGGGTCATTTACCCCGAGACAAGAATTGCGTGTTTTTCTGTCGTCTGACTCGGGGGTTGTGCCGCGTACAAGAACATCCAAAGCGGCGCACCAGCAAAGACGGACGGGACATATGGCAAAAATCTTAATCGCCGAAGACGAGGATTCGCTGCGCGGCTTCGTCAGCAGGGCATTGGAAATGGATGGCCACGAGGTCGACCAGGCGGTCGACGGTGCGCATGGCCTGGAACGGCTGCGCGACGGCAACGGCTACGACCTGCTTCTCTCGGATATCCGCATGCCTGTTATGGACGGCATCGAACTGGCCCATACCGTGGCCAATGAATATCCCGATACGAAAATCCTGCTGATGACCGGTTTCGCCGAACAGCGCGAACGGGCCGACAGCCTGACGGAAATCATCATCGACGTGGTGCCGAAGCCGTTCAGCCTGCCGGATATTCGCGGTGCCGTGGCCCGGGCACTGGGCGGCTGAGGCTTAGCCTGCGCCAACCTCGATCACTTCAGCGCGCTCGCCAGAAGATTCGACCGGTCTTGATGGAGCGGCGGACAGACCGCGAGCACCGACGGCACGGCGGGCAACTGGTCGGCCGCAGCATCCGCTTTGTCGGCCTCACTACTCCTGCCGTTCGCGCGCAGGCACATTGCCCTCAATCGGTGAAACAGGCGCTGGTTTGGTTTTGACCCGATCGCGCGGTCGATCGTCGCTTCCGCATCGTGATAGTCGCCATTGCAGACTTGCGCGACAGCCAACGGGAACAGCCGGGCAGGAAGCAGGGGATCATTTTCGCTGAGCGCCACATACTGGATCAGAGCAGAAACCGCGTGATCGTATTGGCCCGACAGCAGTTGGCCGAGCCCCAGTGTATTGAAGGCCAGGGCGTAGTTCGGGTTGATTTCGAGGGCTCGTTCCCCGTCCTTCAGGGTGGCGGCGGCATCATGTTTGCAACAGGCGTAAAATGTCCCCCGGACGTGATAGATATAATCGCTGCGGTGTTGGACTTCCAAAGCCGTGTTGAGGTCCGACTCCAGTTGCTCCTGGTCGGTAGATGAAAGGTCTCCACAACCGGCCATCGCGAGCCAAATTCTGATATTGGCGCGCATGGCAAGCGATGTCGGGCTCTTCGCATCCAGCGCGACAGCGCGATCCATCAGCTTGTTGGCATGGACAAAGCCCTCCACGGTGCCGGTGTGAAGCAGGTTGGCGGCCTTTGACTGGAGCTCGGGGATGCTGAGACGGTCCTCCGGAATGTGAGCAAGGCGTTCGCCGTCGAACGCATTGGTCTGCACCCGAATATTGGTTTCCGCTTGCGCGATCACCTCGTCACAGAACGTGAAGATATCCGAAATGTCACCCGTGTAGTTCTGCGAAAAGACAGCCCGTGATTGCTCCCCCAGGACCATGGAGAGGTTCAGGCGACCCTGGTTGCCATAGGTGCGCAGCCGCCCTCGCAGTTTGTATGTCGGGGTATCCGGCTGGCCGACTTGTTCGTCCAGAACCTTTATCCCAACGCGTTTGGTCAGTCTGAAAATCAGCTGACTTCGCAGGTCCTCAGCCAAGGCCTTTGTGCTTGCGTCATCCGGTGCATAATCGAATGGCTCGATCGCGATTAGCGGTACATCGCTCACCGGATCCTGCTTTGGAGTTCCGGCCGTCTTGGCCGTTTCGAGTGTAGGTCTCTCGGACTGCAATTGGTCGAAACAGGCCGTCGTTTCCGCAGCCGGTTTCACGCCAAGCTCGGATTGAAGATCGTCGCGCAAGCGATGATAGATTTTGGCGGCTTCGAAGAGGGCCCCCGATGCTGCTTTCGACCGCATGGCAAGCCGTGCGGTCACCTCGTCCAATGGATCTTGCTGCAACAACCGGGCAGAAACCTCTTCTGCCTCGCTCACATGATTGTTCTGCAAGAGTGTCTCGCCGTGTTCGAGCAAAGTTCGCCGCGCCAGCTCCCGCCATCGTGCCCGTTCCAGCGCAAGCCAATCGGCGATCCCGCTCTCTTTCGGATTGAGCTTCGAAAGGTAGTCTCCACGACGGAAAATCTCGCCTGCTTTCCTCAGATCGCCAGCCGCGACTGCCGTTTCGGCCTGCTTGATATCGACACTCACGTGCTTTGGATTGAGCCGAACGGTGTCCCGGTCGATTTCCAATGCGTCGGGGCTGTCTCGAAATGCTCGGCGCAACGCGCTCAAAGCCTGCCTCAGACTTTGCCGGGCCTGGTCGTTGAACCGATCTCCCCAGAAAATGGAGATGAGCGTCTCACGGGGGCAGGGGGCGCCCAGGTTGGAGGCAAGATAGGCAAGCAGCGCTGTTTGTTTCACGCCCTGCACATCGACGGCCAAACCCCGAACTTCAAAGTCGCCCAAGCACCGGATTTCAACGGTGTTACCGCTCATGACACATCCTCTGCTGTGAGTGTAGAGCACATCTGTGTCGGTTCGGAAGCCGCGGATCAGAGATAACGGATGGTCGGATGCAGAATTGACGATGATTTCACGTTCATGATCACCGGACTTCACGGTCGACGTGACGGTTGATGGCGACATTGGCGCGGTTCCAACAACCCAAAACGGAGCCGATCCAATGAGAATCCATCGCTACGTGTTCAGTTTGCCCCGCCGGATCTCTGAATATGCCTTTCGGGGACGTTCGGATGTCGTATCCCAATTACCGCCCATGCGACATCGCGCCGAGGTCACCGATGATGTGTGGAACGCATTTAGTGTGATCGGCCACGGTGGACCAATAGCAAAAGCGGACCCACCCTATGTCAGGCATCGGTCACGGTAGAAACAGGCACACAACCGGTACCACGGCTGACCTGCGATCAACGATTGTCGAGCAGGCGCTCCAGGTAGAACCGTTCCATCTCGGGCCGGAACGCGTCGCCGAGGCGTTCGCGGATGGCTTCGAGAATGCGGCGAGCGCGCTGGATATCGGCCTCTTCCGGCACCTTGACGTTTTCGCCGAAATCCGGGCCGGTGTTGGCCTGCGGGCGGCCCAGCGGATCGAGTCGTGACGGTTCGCGATTGGCCGGTCCGGTGTTCGGACCCGGATTCTGACCCATGGCCTGGCGCATCTGGTTCATCATGGCCTCGGCGCCGCGGCGCAGCGCCTGCAGGGCGCGACCCTGCTCGCCGACGGCCTCTTCGCCCTCACCTTCGCCAAGCGCCTTGCCGGCTTCGCCCATGGCCTCACCCGCCTCGTCGAAGCCCTGGTTCGGCTGCATACCGAAATTCCTCAGGGCTTCCTGAAGCTCGCCGAGCTGTTGCTGCAACTGCTCCTGCTGTTCGCGCAGGTCTCGCAGCGCCTGGCGCAGTTCTTCCTCGGTCATCTGCTGGTCGCCGCCGGGCTGCTGTTGCTGCTGTTGGTTCTGACCCTGCTGACGCTCCGGGTTTTGGTAGAAATCCTGCCGACGCCGTTCCTGCAGCATCTGCTCCAGATCGAAAGTGCGCTCCATGAGTTGCTGCTGTTGCTGCATCAGTTCGCCGAGCCGGTCCATCTGCTGGCGCATCGGATTGTCGCCCTGCTGCTGCTGTTGCTGGCCCATCTGCAGGTTGTTCATCATGCGCTGCAGCTCGGACAGCAATTGCTGAGCCTGATCACGAGCGCCGGACTGGGCAAGGTTCTCGATCTGGTCGAGCATGCGATCGAGGTCATTCTGGCGCAGCATGTTCTGCAGCGCGTTCGGCGGGATCTCCGCCATCATGTCCTGCTGCATGTTCTGAGCGAGCGCCTGCAGAAACTCCTGCATCGCCTCGCGCAATTCGTCCATCAGAGCCTGGATCTGCTCGTCCGTCGCGCCGTTTTGCAGGGCCTCTGAAAGTGCCCGCTGGGCTTCGCGCAAACGCCGTTCGGCAAAGGAGAGGTCTCCATCCTCGATGCCCAAAGCGATGTCCCAGAGGTAGTCGGCCGCATCGCGATACATATCGTCGTTGAACGATTGCTTGATGCGGGTGCGGGCGGACTTGATCAGCAGGTAATGGGTCGAGTTCTTGATCGTCTCCTCAGGCGCAAGCGTGATGGCGTCATTGAGATCAATCACCCGGTCGACCCGGTTGGTGTCGAGGGCCAGTACCTGACGCTGTTCCGCAACGGACCCGGCCAGAAGATTGTGGAAGTACTTGCCGGGCAGGACCATCTCGATCGTTTCGCTGCGACCCGTCTGACCGACGGAGTCTTCGGCAACCAGCGTGATCCGAACCGGCATTCCGGCCATCGGGTGTTCTGTCAGGTTGCGACTCTCGCGGGCCTTGCGTTCACGCGCGCCGGAGCGCGGCAGCGTCAGCGGATATTCCGGCGGATCGTAGAGCGCATTGGCATCGGGCGACGGTTCTTCGACCGGCAGGATTTCCGCGTAGGCGCGCTCGGTACCGTAATCGTCATTGACCGTGAAGGTGATTTCCAGCGCACCGTTGACGGCGCGACCGGGTCTGCCGTCGAAGGCGATGACGGGGGCCGTGTCCGGAATGAGCGTGAAACGCCAGCTTTCAACCGTCGCCTCGTTCTGGCGCACAACGAGCGAACCAGCGGCTTCGGGCGTGTAGTTGAAGCTGCGGGGGTTTAGCCCCGACATGGCGCTGGTGATTTCCTCGTCGGAGGCCTGCATGGCAATGTCGGAATCGTCGGTGCGGAAGATCACGTCCTCCGTTCCGGTGCCTCCGACGATGCGCACCAGCATTTCGCTGCCCTCCGGCACCGCAATCGTTTCCGGCAGTCCGGTGGTTGTTCCGGTCAGGAAGATCGGCGCCTTGCCGGTGTATTTAGGCGGCGTGACCCAGGCATCGATGCGTACGCCGGCGACTTCCGGCGGCTGCTCGTGGCTGCGGAAGGCATCGCCGATCAGGCCGGAGCCATTGGAGAAGGAAAAGCTAAAGGCGGTGACCAGAAGCAACGCGACGAACACCCGGACCCCGAACGGATCGAGTTTCGGTGTCGGTGGCTGCGGTGCGCTGGCCCGGATCTGCCGGACCTTGTCTGCCATGCGTGCCTGGTGACGCCGCCACAGGGCGCGGGCAAAATCATCGCCCTGTTCCAGTTTGTCCGACTGGACGGCCAGTGCCTGGTGAATGATCTTGTTGTCCCGTTCCAGGCGCCGAAGGGCCTCCGCGCCCTGCGGCATGCGCAGGCTGCGCAACGGGAACAGCGAACCGACCAGAAGAATGGCGAAGAGTGCCAGAGAGACAATTCTCAGCCAGTCCGGCACGGCACGGAAATATCCGAACCAGGACAGCGACACGAACAGTGCCACGACGCCGATCACAGGCAGCAGCCTCGGCCACAGCCTTTCAAACAGAATGACACCGCGCATGGTGCGGATTTTGGCCGCTATGCGCCGTCTCAGGGTTTCACCGGTCCGTACTGCCTGCTCGTCCGCATCCTCGGTCATGGGCACTCGCCTCTAATCCGGATAATCGGTTCAAGATAGCATTGTTTGCGGCAAAGGCGAGACACCGCAACAAATTGTGACATTCGGCGGATTTTGCGCCGACCCTTTCCACACCTGAGAAGCGCCCGCTTATTGTGCTGCTTCGGTCAGCCAGTCCGGGACGGAATCCAGCCCAATCAGTTGCTCGTACGTGGTGCGCGGTCGCACCACGTGGAATTCGCCGCCACGCACCAGAACCTCGGGCACCAGAAGGCGGCTGTTATAGGTCGAGGATTGAACCGCCCCATAGGCGCCGGCGCTGCCGACGGCGATCAGATCGCCGGATTGAAGCAAAGGCATGTCACGGTCCAGGGCTATGTAGTCGCCGGTTTCGCAAACCGGGCCAACGATATCGGCGTGCACATGTGGCGTATCGGACGGCGGCAGGGTCACCGGGCGAATGTCGTGCCAGGCCTCGTAAAGGGTTGGGCGAATCAGGTCATTCATGGCCGCGTCGACGACGAAGAAGCTCTTTGAGCCGCCATCCTTTACGTAGAGCACCTCGCTGACAAGAATCCCGGCATTGCCGGCGATCATGCGGCCGGGTTCGAAAATGACCTGGCAATCGAGGGTTTTGACCTGTTCGAGGACCACATCGGCATAGGCGCGCGGATCAGGCGGCGGATCATTGTCAGCCCGGTAGGGGATGCCCAGTCCGCCGCCGACGTCGATGTGGGTGATCTCGTGACCGGCGCCGCGCAAACGGCCGACCAGTTCCTGCAGCAGCCGAAACGCATCGCTATAGGGCTGCAGGTCGGTGATCTGGCTGCCGATATGCATGTCGATGCCGGTGGCGCGGATGCCCGGCAATTCAGCGGCCCGGGCGTAGACGGCTTCGGCGCGGGTCCAGGAAATCCCGAACTTGTTTTCCTTCTTGCCCGTCGAAATCTTGGCATGGGTACGGGCATCGACGTCCGGATTGATGCGGAACGACACCGGAGCCACCTTGCCGGCCTTCAAGGCGCGGGCGTTGAGGAGTTCCAGTTCCGGTTCCGATTCGACGTTGAAGCACAGGATTCCGGCCTCGAGGGCCGCGTCCATCTCGGCTGCTGTCTTGCCGACGCCGGAAAAGACGATCCTGTTTGCCGGAATTCCGGCCGCCAGTGCACGCCGCATCTCGCCTTCCGAGACGACATCGGCTCCGGCGCCGAGGGACGCCAGGGTCGCCAGAACGCCCTGATTGGAGTTGGCCTTCATGGCATAGCAGACAAGCGCATCGATATCGGCAAATGCGTCCGCAAACACCCGGTAGTGGCGCTCCAGCGTCGCTGTCGAATAACAGTAGAATGGCGTGCCAACGGCCCGGGCAATGTCGGGTACGGCGACATCCTCGGCGTAAAGGACGCCGTCACGATAATCGAAATGGTTCACGGCGGTGGACTCTACTCAATCAGCGGATCGAGGATAAAGCGTCGGTTTTTCGCCTTTTCCTCCTGCTCGTCCGCGTTCTCTTCCGTCTGGCCGACCGGTCCCGATTGCGGAATGTCCAGAGGACCCTGACGGCCGCACCCGGACAGCACCAGGGCGGCCAGAAAGGCAAGGGTCGCGGCTTGGGCGGCACGGGTGGCGGTCATCGGGTTTGCCTGTGTTGGTCGGTCTTGCGGTGGTTGTAGCCGAGTTGGGCGCGCTTGTGCACCCTGTTTGAAGACTACAGGTGTTTTCGCCACCAGGCGATTTGCTTGCGGACCTGGTCTGGCGCCGTACCGCCGAAGCTGGTGCGGCTGGCGACCGACGCCTCGACTGTGAGGACAGCATAGACATTGTCAGTGATGGCGCTGTTGATTGCCTGCAGGTCGGCCAGTGCCAGGTCGGACAGGTCACAGCCCTTTTCTTCGGCGAGCGCCACGGCCGCGCCGGTTACGTGGTGCGCCTCGCGGAACGGCAGACCGGCTTCGCGGACCAGCCAGTCGGCGAGATCGGTGGCCGTGGAGTAACCGGCACCGGCCGCAGCCTTCATGGCATATCCCGAGACGGCCAGGTCGCTGACCATTCCGGTCATGGCGGCGATCGCCAGTTCCAGCGTCTCGGCGGCGTCGAAGACCTGTTCCTTGTCTTCCTGCATGTCCTTGGAATAGGCGAGCGGCAGACCCTTCATCACCGTGAGCAGGGCGATGAGCGCACCGTTGAGGCGGCCTGTTTTGGCGCGCACCAGTTCCGCGGCATCCGGGTTCTTCTTTTGCGGCATGATCGAAGAGCCGGTGGAGAAAGAATCGGAGAGCCGGATGAAGCCGAATTGCGGTGTCGACCAGATGACGATTTCCTCGGCAAGTCGTGACAGGTGGGTGCCGCATATGGAGGCGAGAGACAGGAACTCTAGCGCGAAGTCCCGGTCCGAGACCGTGTCGATGGAGTTGCGCGTCGGGCCCGAAAACCCGAGCGCATTCGCCGTCCGGTCGCGATCGACGGGAAAGCCGGTTCCGGCGAGGGCGGCTGCGCCCAGCGGGCATTCATCCAGTCGCGCCAGCGCGTCCCGCACACGTGACCGGTCGCGGCCGAACATTTCGACATAAGCCATGCAGTGATGGCCGAAGGTCACGGGCTGGGCTGTTTGCAGATGCGTAAAACCCGGCATCACCGTATCGGCGTGTTCTTCGGCCCGGTCGAGAAATGCGCCGATCAGCTTCGTCAACGCCGCTTCGGTCGCCCCCAGGGTGGAGCGCACCCACATGCGGAAGTCCAGGGCGACCTGATCGTTGCGCGAGCGGGCCGTATGCAGGCGGCCGGCGGCCGGGCCGATCAAATCGGCCAGGCGCGCTTCGATGTTCATGTGAATGTCTTCCAGCCGCCGCGAGAACTCGAAGCCACCTTTTTCGATTTCTGACAATATCGTGTTCAGACCCTGCGCAATCTTGTCACCGTCCTCGGCCGAAATTATGTGAGTATCGACGAGCATGGCCGCATGGGCCAGCGAGCCCTGGATGTCTTGGACATAGAGCTTTTTGTCGAAATCGATCGACGCATTGATCTCTTCCATGATGGCATCGGGGCCCGAAGCGAAGCGTCCGCCCCACATCTGGTTGGAGGTTTTGCCGGTCATGACTGATTGAACTCCGGAGACGACATACATGTCGGAACAGAAAAACAGGGGCGTATCGCTGAAAATCGTCGGTATTGCCGTCGTTCTCGCCGCGCTCGCCGGTGTCGGTGCGGTATACGTGAACGGCATGCGGTCTGGCAATATGGTGCAGGTCGCCGATGCTTCCGGCGAAAGCTGCTCCGCATCGCTGGCGCTTGCCGAGACGATCCAGCCGCTGGCAACCGGCCAGGTTGCGGCCATGGCCTCGGCGACGGATGTGACGCCGCTGCAGTCGCTGGCCTTCGCTGGGCCTGAAGGCGAGGCGATGACGCTGGGCGACATGTCCGGCAAGACCGTTCTGGTCAATCTTTGGGCCACATGGTGCGCGCCGTGCCGTGAGGAAATGCCCGCTCTCGATGAATTGCAGGCCGAACTCGGCGGTGACGATTTCGAAGTGGTGGCCATCAACATCGATGGTGGCGACGACACCAAACCGAAGAAGTTCCTCAACGACATCAGCGTTTCGAACCTCGGTTACTATCGCGACAACACGATGGGCGTTTTCAACACGCTGAAAAAGGATGGGCTCGCCTTCGGCCTGCCGGTCACGCTGCTGGTGGATGACAAGGGGTGTCTGCTTTCCAGCATGAACGGCCCGGCCCACTGGTCGAGCGAGGATGCGAAAACCTACATCCGCGGCGCGTTGAAGCGCGAAAGCTAGCCCGCAACGGCGCCAAACCGGTCGATCACCCAGCCGGCAAAAGCCCGGTTTGCCGGAGTTGTCGCATGCTCCGGCACGTTGAGCAGGTAGTAGGCCTCTTCCATCGCAATGCTCTGCGGATAGGGTCGCACCAGGCGACCGTCCCCGATCAGGGATGCTGCAAGGGTATCGTGCGCCATCGCCAGCCCGGCACCGCCGAGGGCGGCGGTGATCGAAACGCTGTAGGTGGTCGCCAGATGCACGATTTTCCCGCGTGGCATCGATTCTCCACGGGTGCCGGCCCAGGCTTCCCAATTGGCCAGCACTCCGGTGCAATCAAACAGGTTTGCGGTTCGCCAGTCCTCCATCTGGTCGGCGATCTCGGGCGTGCAGACCGGAAAGGTGGTCTCATGCGCCAGGCGTTGTGCGTCGAACCGGTCCTGGAGGCGGCGGCCGAAGCGGATTTCCACATCCGAGGGCGACGGCGTGTGATCCGGATCCCAGGTGTGGGTGGTGATGTTGAGGCGCAGCCAGGGATGGGCGGCAAACAGGTCGCCCAGGCGCGGCGCCAGCCAGAACACCGAAAACGCCATGTTGACGTGCACTGTCAGGACCTTTCCGCGATCGCCGCCGGTCATCATTCGGGTGCCTGACGACAACGTTGAAAACGCTTCCTGAACCACTGGCAGGTAGGCGAGGCCGGCATCGGTCAGTTGCAAGGCGCGGGGTCGCCGGACGAACAGAGCTCGGCCCAAAAACTGTTCGAGCGAACGCATCTGCTGAGAGATCGCCGATTGCGTCATGTTGAGTTCGCCGGCGGCGGCCGTGAATGACAGGTGCCGCGCTGAAGCTTCGAAAGCACGCAGCCAGTTGAGCGGCGGCAAAGTACCGGTGTCCACGAGCAATCCCCAAACGACCCATTAGTTTGACTAATGGGTTAACTCGGGATTTGTCGTTTGTGAAGTGGACTGGCATTGTCGGATAAAGTCGACAACCGAAAGGGATATCCGAAATGGCAACGGTCAGCAGCATTCGTTCTGGCGAGAATATCGGGCACTGGCAGGAGCGGGTCGATCTCGCGGCCGCCTTTCGCTGGACGGTCCGTCTCGATATGCACGAGGCGGTGGCCAACCACTTCTCAGCGGCCGTCAATGATGATGGCACCCGCTTTTTGATGAACGCCAACCAGCAGCATTTCGCCCGCATCAAGGCAAGCGACCTGCTGCTGCTCGATGCCAATGACCGCAGCACGCTGGAGCAGCCAGACGCGCCCGATCCGACGGCCTGGGGCCTGCATGGGGCGATCCACCGTGCGTGCCCGCATGCGCGCTGTGTCATGCATGTGCATTCGATCTTCGCGACGGTTCTGGCGAGCCTGAAAGACTCAACCCTGCAGCCGATCGATCAGAACACCGCGATCTTCTACAACCGGGTCGTCATCGACGAACAGTATGGAGGCCTGGCCTTCGAATCCGAAGGTGAAAGATGCGCCGCCATGCTCGCGGATCCGTCGAAAAAGGTCATGGTGATGGGCAATCACGGTGTCCTCGTCATCGGCGATACGGTCGCAGACACATTCAATCGCATGTTCTATTTCGAGCGCGCCGCTGAAACCTATATCCGTGCGTTGCAGACCGGGCAGGAACTGCGTGTCCTCAGCCACGAAATTGCAGAAAAGACGGCGCGCGAAATCGACGACTATCCCGAGCAGTCGGACCGTCATCTGAATGAATTGAAGGCCATTCTCGACGAAGAAGGCAGCAACTACGCGACCTGACTGAGGAAGCCATGGGCGAATTCGTAGCAACCAACGCTGCCTCGAGCGGCATCTGCATTGACCGCAAGATGCTGAAAACGCTGGCGAAGCGGTCAGACCGGCCCGGCCTGATCTATCTGGCGCAATGGGTGACGTCGCTCGTCTTGACGGGGTCTCTCGTCTGGCTCTCATTGGGAACCTGGTGGGTTTGGCCGGCAATGACCCTGCACGGCGTCTTTCTGTCGGTTCCGGCCTATGCGCTCAGTCACGAGACGGCGCACGGCACTGCCTTCCGCACCCGCTGGCTGAACGAGGCCGTGCTCTGGGTCACCTCGCTGATCTATTTCGAGGAACCGCTGCATCGCCGTTACACCCACACCAATCACCACACCTACACCTGGCATGTCGGCAAGGACAGCCAGATGCCCTTCGACACGCCGATGGATTTCCGCGGTTGGTTGCAGGAGGTCACGGGTCTGGGTCTCGCTCGCTTTCATGTGGCCAGCCTGTTCGCCTTGGCATTCGACCGACCACCGGAGATGGTTCGTTTCGCAACGCCGCAATCGGAAATGCCGAAGCTGGTGCGCAATGCGCGCATCATTCTTGTTCTGGTGGCGCTGGTGATCGGCCTGATCCTGGCCGGCATCACCTGGCCGCTTTGGTTCCTCATTCTGCCGCGGCTGCTCGGCGCGCCGGTGATGCTGCTCTTCACGCTGATCCAGCACGTCGAGATGCAGGAGAATTCTCCGTCGATCCTCGACAGCACCCGGTCGTTTCGAACGTCCTGGCTGGGCCGGTTCCTCTATGCCAACATGAACAACCACATCGAGCATCACCTTTATCCCCAGGTGCCTTTCTACGCGCTGCCGCAATTGCACGAGGCGGTGAAAGAGCAGTTGCCGGAACCGGATCCGGGTTTCTGGCGAACCAATGCCGAGGTTCTGTCGGTGGTGTTGCGCCGGTCGATGGGCCGGGGTGCGGAAGCTGCCAGCATCCGCCAGGCGCCGCACATGGCCAATGCCGGCCTTGAGCGCATCGCTGCCCGAACCATGTGACTTTTTTCGACCTTTCTGGAGAGTCAGATGACTGACTGGGTACATGTCTGCGCCGCAGATGAGATCGATGACGAGGATGTCATGCGTTTCGACAGGGATGGCTGCAGCTTTGCCATCTACAGAACCGAGGGCGGTTATTTCGCCACAGACGGGTTCTGCACCCACGAAAAGCAGCACCTCGCCGATGGCCTCGTCATTGGTCGGGTGATTGAGTGCCCCCTGCACGGTGGCCGTTTCGACGTGACCACCGGCAAGGCGCTGAGTGCACTGGTTTGCATCGATCTGCGCACCTACGATGTCAAAGTCGAGGGCGGACAGGTATACATGGCGCTTTAATTCTACCCTTCCGCGAACATTCGGACGAACCGCTTGTTCAAAGGCTGCAGCAGATAGCTGAGCGGTGTCCGCTTGCCAGTCTGGATAAACACGGTCGCCGGCATGCCGGGCACGAGTTCAACATCGGGGATCGCGTTGGCCTGTTCGGTGCTCAGTTCGAGGCGTGCCAGAAAGTACCCCTGGCCGGTGCGATCATCCTCGAGACGGTCCGCCGAGATGGATAGAACTGTTCCGGTTGCTTCCGGTGTGACCGCCTGATCGAAAGCCGTGAGCTGAATACGGGCGTCGCTGCCGGTCCGGACCTTGTCGACGTCAGTGGTCGGAACCCGCGCCTCAAGCACCAGGCGATCATCCTGCGGCACAATATCCATGATGTCGTCTCCGGGCCGAATGACCCCGCCCTTTGTGTTGGCCTTCAGGGCGACAACAAAGCCGTCCGTGGGTGCCTTCACCTCGACCAGATCCAGTTTTCGACCGGCGGCGGCCTTCTGTTCCGTCAGAGCCGTGATGCGCGGTTCAATCGTGCGCATCTCCTCGGTGACCTGCTCGGCAAAGCGCCGCTTCGCCTGAATGGCCTCCAGTTCGATTTCCTCGATCGAGTTCGCGGCGCGCGTGATGCTGACCTCAAGTGCAGCGGTCTGGCCACGAAGCCCTTCGGCCTCTCGCTCCATCGCATAGACGCGGTTGCGCGGGACCAACTGGCGCTTTTCCAGTTCGCGCAGACCGACCAGTTCCTTTTCGATAAACGAGATCTGGATATCGTTCGATTTCACCTGCTTGCGAATTCCGCTGATCTCCTCGTGCAATTTGGCCACGCGCTTCCGGCGAATGGATTCCTCGCTTTGGCGGGATTCGAAGCGAGCGCGAAACAACGCCTGTTGGCCGGCCTCGATCTGGCTGAGTCGTTCATCAGCTGTACTGCCGGGAACCGGGACTTCGAAGTTCAGTTGTTTCGCACTGTTCAATTCGGCAAGCAGCCTTGTGCGTTGCGCGGACAACTGCATCAGTTCGTTGTCGATCACCGCAAAATTGGCCTTGTCGACGGTGGCGTCGAGGGTGAGAAGAACCTGGCCTGCCCTGACATGATCGCCTTCTCCGACAAGGATATCGTTGACGATTCCGCCCTCCAGGTGGCGAATGGTTTTGCGCTTGGATTCGACGACGAAGCGGGCATCGGCGATAACGGCACCATCGAGTTGGGCCGTGTAGGCCCAGGCACCGAACCCTCCGATCAGCAGGGCCAAGACCGCGAAACCGGCGATGACATACGGCCAGGCACGCGCCTTGCCCGACGCCACATCGATATCTCCGTGATCAATGACCTGACCGACGGCCGGTGACATGGGCGAATACCTCTTTTGCAGATGGGTCATGACTTTTCCCTCTAGACAGCTTTTTGAGTGATGGATGTGACGTTCGGGTTCTGGAGAGCCCTCGTCATGGCCGGGTTCACCCGCTCCACATTCTGTTCCAGAACGGCGGCCCTGGGGCCGAAGGCCCGTTGTCGACCGCCGTCGAGGATCAGAACCTTGCCGGCACATTCGACGAGGTTGGGCCGGTGCGAGATGACGACGGCAATTCCGCCTCTTTCACGGATGCCTTCCAGCACCTCTATCAAGGCGATGTCGCCTTCGGCATCGAGGCTGGAATTGGGTTCGTCCAGCACAACGAGAAACGGGTTTCTGAACAAGGCCCGGGCGAGACCGATGCGTTGCCTCTGGCCACCGGACAGGCTGCGGCCCGAATCTCCGACCATGGTGTCGTAGCCGTCGGGCATTTGGAGAATCGTTCGGTGCAAGCCGGCCGCTTCCGATGCTGCGATGATTTCCATGGAGGATGCATCCGGGGCAAAACGGGCAATGTTTTCGGCGACGGTCCCGTCGAACAATTCGACGCTCTGCGGCAAATAGCCAATCTGCGGCCCCAACTCGTCCGGATGCAGCTGGTCGAGCGCGACATTGTCCAGGCGAACTGTTCCGGCCTGGGGTTGCCACACCCCGGCGAGAAGACGGGCGAGAGTGGACTTTCCCGAAGCGCTGGGCCCAATGACCGCGAGCACGTCGCCGGCTTCGAGCGTGAAGTTGATGTCGGAAACAATGGCCTTGCGCGCGCCGGGAGGGCCGGCGAACAAGCGCCGCACGTCAAGCGACTGGTTGGCTTCCGCATGGGACAGACGCTCCGCCGGCTCCGGATGGTCCTCAAGCAGGGATTGCAGGCGCCGATGGGCTGCTTTTGATGCGAGATAGCTGCGCCAATGGGCGATGGACTGATCGACCGGCGCCAGGCCGCGGCCAAGGATGATGGTGCCGGCGATCATGGCGCCTGCCGTGATTTCACCACCGATCACCAACGCGGCTCCCAGTCCCAGGACGGCCGATTGCAACAGTAGACGCGACGTCTTGGACAGAGTGGAGAAAAAGCCGGAGCGATCATTCGACTTTCTTTGATGAATGTTCGCCTCGCGCTTCATGGTCATCCATGCCCGGCGCAGATTTCCCATCATACCCATGGACTGCAGCAACTGGGCATTCTTCTCACTCGCGCTCGCGATCGCTCGTCCAGGCAAATCGGCCTGCGACTGACGCGACATGGACGAACGCGTCATTCGGTTGTTGATCCAGGCGACGAGGAAAAGGAACAAGGCTCCCGCCGCGCCGAGAGCGCCCAGGGCCGGATGGAGCACGGTTAACAGAAGCAGGTAGACGGGGACCCAGGGCAGATCAAAAAGCGCCGACAGGCCCTGTCCCGAATAGAACTCCTTGATCGTGTCGAGATCGGCGAGATTGTGCTCGCCATCGTCGAAGGACTGCGCGGCTCGCTTGCGCATGACGGCGTTGAAAACGCCAGACGCCGCCCGGCTCTCGAGTTTCGCCCCGATGCGCGAGAGAATCCGGGTGCGGACGAGCTCCAGGCAACCCGAAACGACAAACAGGCCGAGCAGCAGAACGCTGAGCGCAATCAGCGTCTCCATGCTGCCGCTGGGAAGCACCCGGTCGTAGACCTGCAGCATGTAGAGTGGGCCGGAGAGCATCAACAGATTGATGAAGAAGCTGAAGAAAGCGACCGTGACAAGACCGCTCCGGGCGGACGTCACGGCCTTGCTGAGAACGTTTGGTGCGGCGTTTCTCATTGTACTGGTCCCTGTGGTTTCGTCGGTTTTGGGTGTTTTGAAAATGACCAAACAGGCAATGGAGATGGACCGGGCGACTTGAACGCCGCCCGGTCCGGATCTGATCAGGCGAACAGGAAGTCCTGATCGTCGATCAGGTTGGCATCCGTGTTCGATAGCGTGACGGAGTTCAGCGCATCGAAGGTGATGAGCGTATTGGCACCGGCCTGCACGACCGTGAAGTCTGCAACGCTGGTGAAGCCGAACTCGGAGACGTCGAAGAGATCCTGACCATCCTCGAAGTCGGTCACCGTATCGGCGTCCTCGCGGCTGCTGCGCAGGAAGACGAACGTGTCCTCACCCGAGCCGCCGGTCAGCGTATCGTTGCCGCCGCCGCCTTCGATGGTGTCGTCGCCTTCGCCACCGTTGAGAACATCGTCGGAGCCTGCAACCCTGTCGATCGTGATCTCGAGCAGCTGCTCCTGGCCACCGTTGCGGGTGAAGTCCGCCTCAACGGGATCAAGGAGAGTTCCCGCAGCGGAAGTCCCGCCGAGGATGTTCTGCGGCCCGTCATTCGGATTTGCCTCCGAGCCGTTGAAGCCCTCGTGCAGAGCCACGACACCGTTTTCGGCAATCCCCTGATCGGGAGCGGTCTGGTTCAGGAACGCTGCGCCTTCCTCGGTGTTTTCTTCCGTTCCCGCATCCAGAACATCGCGACCGAAGCGCTGGATGGTGACCGGGCCGAGGAAGTTGCCATCCTCGTCGAAGATCGGATCGGTAAGCGGGTTGCCGGGTGACGAAAGGAACGCGTCATTGGAAGCGATGATCATCGTTGCCCAGGTGAAGAAACCCTGTCCGACATCGGCCGAGTTGACATTGAGCGTGAAGCTGGCGGTCTCGCCGGGATCAATCGGGCCAGGCACACCGTTCGGTCCGATAAGGGTCGCATCGACACCGTTATCTCCAACCTGCTGGTTGAACTCGGCCGCGATTGCGGTGGTAAACCCGTCTTCGGCAAGACGCTCCAGACCCAGACTTGCAGCTTCGCCTCTGGTGTAGAGATCGAAATTCGCTCCGTCATGGAAACCGAACCAGACCGGCGTCAGGAAAGTACCGCCTTCGCCCTGCGTGTTGGTCACCGTCACCTGGATCGCATCGCCGTCGCCCAAAGCGTCACCACGAAGGACGTCGTTGCCGTTGCCGCCGAAGATGACATCCTCGCCGGCACCGCCTGCGAGCAGGTTGTCGTTGGTATCGCCACTGATGATGTCGTTATTGGCTGAACCGGTGATGTTTTCGATATTGGTCAGAGAGTCGACGACGACACCGTTGGGGCCGGTGTAGATTGCCGAACCGGAACCGAGATCGACGATGACGTTCTGACCGATATCGTTGAAGTCAGCGGTATCGATGCCTTCTCCACCATCGAGACTATCGGAACCGCCACCGCCTTGCAGGATGTCGTCGCCGATGCCGCCGACCAGCGTGTCGGAACCGCCGCGGCCGGAAAGTACGTCGTCTCCGTCGTTGCCGGTCAGTACGTTGGCTCCACCGTCGCCGAAAAGGATGTCATCATTGGCCGACCCGTCCAGATTTTCGAAGTTGCTGAAGATCTCGAACACCGTGGTGTTGGCATTGGGCTGATAGGACGCCGTGCCATTGCCGAGATCGGCGACCACATCGACCCCGATTCCCTGGAAGCTGTTGGTGTCGTTGCCTTCACCACCGTCCAGTACATCGGTGCCACCGCCACCGGCGATGAAGTCGTCACCGGCGCCGCCCTCGATGGTGTTGGCGGCTGGCCCGGTTGCGATAATCGTGTCGTTGTTGTCGCTGCCGAGAATGTTTTCGATGCCGGTAAACTGCTCCGAAATCACATTGCCGTTGCCGGCAACATATTCGGCCGTTCCGGTGCCGTCGGCGTTGAGATTGACGGTCACGTCGGCATTGATATCGGCAAAGCTGTTGGTGTCGATGCCTTCGCCACCGTCGATGATGTCCGTGCCGCCGCCGCCGGCGAGAACGTCGTCACCGGCGCCGCCGATCAGGACATCGTTGCCTCCGCGGCCGCTGAGGAAATCATCACCGCCAGCACCGTAGAGGGTGTTGTTCTCACCATCGCCGGCAAGGGTATCGCCGTCATTGGAGCCTTCAACGTTCTCGATGCTGAAAAGCCGGTCCGTTTCGACCGTTTCCAGAAACACGTTACCATCGCCCGTATCCCCGGGTTCGCCAGACGCGACCTGGCCTTCAACATCGCCACCTGCATCCTGAATGATGTCGGTTATGACGGGACCATTCTGACCGGCAGGCGCATTGTGCAGGTGGATGGAGCTCACACCGGCTACCGGGAGAAGATCGACCTGGTTCAATCCCGAAACCGTCAGGCTGGAACTGTAGGTCACGGTGTCGCCGTCGACGACAATGGTCACCAGGCCCTGGCCGGTTGCTTCGGAGTCAGACAGTGGTCCCGGCTCCTGGGCTGCGTCGAGTGTTGCTACAAGGACAATGGTCCGCACCCCTTGTTCGGTGGTATCGGACTGAACCAGAAGCTGACCGCGAATTTCGCCACCCGGGAAATCGCTGGTGTGTATGTTGTAGTAGAGGTTGTTCTGAACGGCCTGTTCGACCAGGTCCGCGGGCGACTGTGCCGTTGTCAGCGAAGCCAGTGGCTGATCCGTGACCTCAACGGTGAATCCGGTTTCCCGGGTTGCGGTCCCGGCGGCCAGGTCGACGTCCACTGAGACGTCGGCATCGGAATAGGCCGCTGTGTCCGTTCCGCGTCCGCCGATGAGCTTGTCGTTGCCCAGTCCACCAATCAGAACGTCGTCTGCACGACCGCTATAGATGACATCGTTACCGGCACCGCCATCGATTGTTCCGTCGACATAGCCGCGCGAGCCGGCAAAGACGTCGTTGCCCTTTGAAAGATTGACGTCGCCTTCGATGCGGCCGCTGTTGTGAACAACAACCCGACCTCCGGCCTCGGTGGCGTCGATAGCGACTTCGTTGGCGGTGATGTGGCCGGTATTGATGATCAGACCGTCGAGCGTGACGCCATCTTCGATGCTGATGCCCACGGCGGCATCGGACTCGGATGACGCGGCAATCAGACCGCTGTTGACGATGTTTCCTTTGAACGTGGCGTCTTCAACGCTACTGAAAATGCGAACGCCATCGCCCACCTGATTTCCTTCCGTAGCGTCGCCGCGGCCCTGAATCGTGCCGTGATTGCGCACGGATGCACGGACAATGTCGCCATCGACATCGCCCGTCTGAAGCGAAACGGCTGATCCGTTGTTGCCTTCGCCGGCATCAATAACGGCTCGGCGAGCATTGAAAATCGAATAGTTCTCTGCTGTTCCATCGGCGTAAATCGTTCCGTTGCGTTGATCGCCGGTTCCGACGATATGACCGAAATTTCGGATGTTGATGCCGTCGCCACCGATATTGACGGCGCGGCTGTCGCTTGAAACCGTACCGAAGTTCAGAAGGCTTCCGGAGGAATTGCCGCCATTGACGAAATTGACGCCGTTGAAATCACCGGCAATCGTTCCGGAGTTGAGGATCGATGCATGCTTGCCGGTGATGCTGATTCCGGTCCCTTCTGCATCGATTTCAGCGCCACGGCTGTTGGTCACGCGGCCTTTGTTGCCCTCGATGGCGACCGTGGACCTATCGCCGGTCGTAACAGCAGCTCCCTTGTTGAAGAAACTCACGCGGTCGTTTGCAAAGGACAGGACGGGCGAACCGTCTACAGTTGTGATGTCGTTTCGGCCAAGGGAGAAGCGTTCTCCATCGAACCGGCTGGTCCTGGCTTGGTTGTCTCCATCAGGAATGACCGTGTTCCTGAATCCGAAAATGTTGAAAATGCGGGACATCGATTGGCTCCTCAGAAATGATTTCGGGCGGTGCCCGAGTGTGGGTTTGCCAACGACCGGTCGAGACGGTGCAAAATCGTGATGGAATGCGGGCCGTCATCGATCGCTGACGCCACCAAAGCTAGAAACGAGGCTTCAAGCTGGAAAAATCATTGTCTGAATGAGCAGCATAACCATTTGCTATGATCACACCGGACTTGATCTGAAAATGGAGCTAAAACAAAGGTTTGTGAGATCTGAGATTTATTCGCGCACGCCTTTTCACGTTGAGTTTAAGTCAATTTACCGCGCAGACGGAGCATTCAGGGTACACACATGAGCCAGGGAGCTTCGAAGACGCATCGACAAGACGCGTTGTCTGTACTCCTCACCGGTCAAGAGGGGTCATTTGAATGAATCTCCGCGAGCTTGAATACGTCATTGCCATCGACCATCACCTGAATTTCAGCAAGGCGGCGGAAGCCTGCAACGTCTCGCAGCCGGCACTTTCGAATCAGATCAAGAAGCTCGAGCTTGAGCTTGGCATGCCTCTCTTTGCACGCAGCAACTCCGAAGTCCGCGCCACCCCGCTCGGCGAACGGGTGATCGAATCCGCAAAACGCATTGTGCTGGAATCTCGCAAGATCAGGGACATGGCAACGGAATACCGGGATCCGGCCGCATTGCCGCTTCGCATCGGATTGGACCCAACGCTTGCGCCTTATCTGTTGCACTATCTGAGATCCGCAATCGCTGCTCAGGTGCCTGAGATGAAAGTCAACATCGTCGAGGGTGAGATCGCGTCGCTTGCCGATGGGGTTGCCGCCCGCGACATCGACATTGCACTGATACCCCGAGGCTCCTATCAAGGCACCTTGGATTTCACCCCACTGTTTTATGAAAAACTGTTTCTCGTTGTCACCCGTGATCACATGTTGGCAACGCAAGACAGCATCAGTCTCTATGACATTCCATTCGATCAGCTCATTCGACTGAGCAGTCCCCTGGGCTTCACCTCTGAGGCCAGAATTCATCCTTCACAGGATTACCAGCGTTCGAACAAACATCACGAAGTCGAAACGTCGAGTTTTGAGACTTTGTGCCAGCATATTCGTCACATTGGCGGGTGTTCCATTGTACCCGCGCTTGCTGCCGAACAAGTGCAAGCTGAACGGACGGACCTCGCTTTGGTGCCGATAGCCGAAGACGAGGAGAGGCGTTGCGTTGGAGTCATTTCCCGTGTCGGCTGTCCCAGAAAGTCGGTGCTCGCCGCCATCGTTGGACACATCCACACCAACCCGCCGCCTGGCGCATGCTTGCTGAGCGAACCGGCGGATGACGGCATCGAGAGCCGGGACCAGGTGTCTCAATCGGCGCTCACGCGTCCGCAAGAAAACCACTCATTTGTGGGGTAGGACAGGCAGACCTGCTATACCGGGGAATGGACAACATCGTATCCCGACCCTATACGCCAAGCGACTATTCAGCTTGTCTGGCGCTATTCGAAAGCAATCTGCCGACGTTCTTTGCCCCAGAGGAGCGGGCGGAATTTTGCCAATTTCTGCAAGGCGTGGACGACGGCGAACCGCCCTACCTGGTTCTGGTCAGCGACGACAAGATCATTGCCTGTGGGGGGCTTGCGATCGAGCCGGACAAGCGGCAGGCGCGATTGGCCTGGGGCATGGTCGACAGGGCGTACCATCGCCAGGGACTGGGAACCCTGTTGCTGCAGGCTCGATTGGAGCAGGCCCGCTCCGCTTCGAACATCGATGAAGTAGCGCTCGAAACAAGCCAGCACAGCCGCGGCTTCTACGAGCGGTTCGGCTTCCAGGTCATCGAGATCATTCCCGACGGGTTCGGCGCCGGCCTTGATCGATGGGACATGACCTTGCGTCTGACGTGAGGGCTCTAGTTCGGAGTGGCGATCAGTCCGATTCCGGGTGCTTGCTGTCCATGTCGACCAGGGCGCCCGGTTTCGACAGGGCGTTGCGGATGCCTTCCGGAATTGCGATCGACTTGATGTTGCCGTCGTCCTGGATCTGGGCGTGGATGCGAATGGCGCGGCCCATGGTGATCAGCTCACCCGAAGACGAGTGTTCGGCTCGGCAATCCCAGTGCAGGGTGGAGCGGGTCATTTTCGCCAGTTGGATGATGGTGCGCACCCGATCGCCATAGGCGGCTGGTCCAACGAATTTGAAATGCACATCGCCCATGACGAAGGCGCTGCGATTTTCGGCGATCATCTTGTTGGTCGGAAATCCGATCGCGCGCAGCAGCTCGTGTTCGGTGTCGTTGAACCAGGACAGCATGAGCGGGAAATAAACCAGCCCGAAAGGGTCGGATTCTCCCCAGTTCACTGTTAGCTCGCGCGAGTACATGATCATGATGGCCACTCCGACTGAACACAAACGAGGCTCAACTTAGACGACCGGCGGCGAAAGGGAAATGGCCGTCTGACAGGGATCAGCCAGGGCGTTCGAGCAAGGCGCGCAGACGGTTGTCGAGCAGCATGTCCCAGCCCTGTTCGTGGCGATCGCGCAGGGTGCTTTCACCGGGATCCCAACCGGAGTGAACGAGGTCGCAGCGGGTTGCCTCGGCGACTTCGACCAGGTCGATTTCGAGCAGGGTTTCGGTGTAGGGGCTGTCGATCACCCAGGTGTAGACCAGCCGGGCGCGGCCGTCGTGCGGCGGCTTCAGCTCCTTTACCTCGCAGCGCACAGGCGCGCCGGAGCCGATTCCCGGTGGGCAGTCCATGGTGAAGTGGTGGCCCTCTTGAGCGACGAACGTGTTGGGCATCAGCCACTCGGCGATCTTGTCGGTTTCAGTCAGGTATTCCCAGACGTCGTCGATCAAGGCCAGGATGGTGATGCTGCGGTGGATGTATGTCATGTGCGTTTTCGGCCCTTGGCTTTCACGTTGGACTCGACCGCGTGTTTGAGATTGGCCAGGCGCTGATCCCAGAACGGACCGTACTGCCGCACCCAGTCATGGACCTCGCGCAATGGTTCGGCATTGAGGCGGTGGACACGGGTACGGCCCACATTGGTGATGGTCACCAGGCCGTTTTCCTCCAGGATGCGCAGATGTTTGGCGATCGCCGGACGCGATATGTCGAAGCGGCCAGCCAGTTCGCCGGCCGTCTTGTCACCCTCGGCTAGGCAGTCGATCAGCGCCCGCCGCCGGTCGTCGGCAATGACGGAGTAGATATTGTCCAGGCGGTAGGTCATCGGTGCTCACTGCGATCGGAGTATTGCCGATACCAGAGCAAAGGGCGATAAGTTTGCACCATTTGACCGCGGCGATTTTGGTCTCTGGCTAGGCGGATTGCAGGCTGTGGTGTGATCCCACCACAAGTGCAAGCCAACGACGCCAGGGGCCAAAATCGCCCGGCCCGAAGGGTATCGGCCCATCGGCGGCGTTGCGCCGCTTGCCCGACATCGCGCTGCGCGACGCGCCTGGCCGAGTGGAGCCGATCTGCAGCCATCAAATGATCCAAACTTATCGCCCTTTGCTCTAGACCGCGTTGAGCCCGATGAAGACAATTGAAATCAGCATGGACACCACGGTCAGCGTCGCGCCCAGGCCGCGGGCGGCACGATTGCTGTCGTCCGCCTTGATGCCGAATGGGTGAACGATGCGGCTGATTAGCAGTGTGGCACCGATGGCATGAAGCCAGGCGACAGATCCGCCCGACGCCTCGACAATGCCCATCAGGATCAGCGCCATCGGCACGTTTTCGGTGAAATTGGCGTGCTGACGGATGCGTTCGACGAGTGCAATGTTTTCGCCGTGGAGGAGCGGGATATCGGTCTTCGCCCGCATGATGGAAACGCGGGCGCCGAGCACGATCATGATCAGCGCCAGCGCGCAGGCATAGAGGCCGGTGATTTCGATGGGCATGGTGTCGTCTTTCTCCGCTGTACCGGTCTATTGCGCCAGATTGCGCCGGAAGCCGTCCCAATACAGCAGGTTCCAATGCGTGTTGACGATCGCGCTCAGGGGGCCGATTTCTTCGGTTTGGTCGGGGTTGGGAATGCGGACCTTGAAGTCCGGCACATTCACGTGGACCATTTCGATCTGGGCGCCGCGCAGCGTGTCGCGGAAGGTCAGCACCAGGGTGGAATCAGGCGCGCCGCGACCCTCGAGGGTCAAATCTGCCGGATCGACAGCCGATACCCAGCCGAAGTTCCACCATGCCATGGTGATCGAGTGCACGCCCTCGGCATTGGAGATGTCGAGCACCCGGGCGTTGAGGGCGCACATGTCCGGCTTGAAGCAGAACGCGTCCAGCGTGCCGCCGATTTCGGCTCGATCAGCCGGGTTTCCGTCGGGCGCCTTGTAACTGGCCGGCAGCCCGGTCACTGCCTTGTGGCCTTCGCTGGTTGCGTAAAGATCGAACAGGGCATCGGCACTGGTGCCGGGGAAATGCACCGTCTGACTCAGGGTCGCCGCGCCGGCGGGCTGGAGAAGCGCGAGCAGGCCGACAACGGGCAAGAGGGGTTTCAGCATGGAACTATCTCCGCTTTGGTTCGGAAAGTCTCACAAATTATGTAATCTACAAGTTACATGTCAAGCCATGACATGTCTTTCGAAGTTACCTGCCGATACGCTCCGTCGGCGCGCCGCGTTTGGGCGTCTTGTGAGAGGCCGCTTCGCCGACTATATCAGCGTCAACCATCGGTATTTAAGGGATGAAGACAGTCATGAATGACACCATGACCAAGGAAACCCATTCGTTTCAGACGGAAGTGGGCCGGTTGCTCGATATCGTCGCCAGCTCGCTTTATTCAAACCGCGAGATTTTTCTGCGCGAACTGGTCTCCAACGCATCGGATGCCTGCGACAAGCTGCGGCACGAGGCCTTGACGGCTCCGGCGCTGGTTGCGGGCGATCCGGAGTTTCGCATCCGGTTGAGCGCCGATTCCAAGGCCAAGACCATTGCCGTTTCCGACAACGGCATCGGCATGAACCATGACGACCTGCTGGAAACGCTGGGGACGATCGCCCGTTCCGGCACCAGCGCCTTCCTTGAGCAGCTCGGCAAGGAAGATAAGGATGACATGAGTCTCATCGGCCAGTTCGGCGTCGGTTTTTATTCCGCCTTCATGGTGGCCGATCGTGTTGATGTGCTGACCCGCAAGGCCGGGGAAGAAGGAGCCTGGCTGTGGTCGTCGGACGGGAAGGGCGAATTCACCGTCGAGCCCGCCGAGCGTGATGAGCGCGGAACCACCGTGACGCTGCACGTCAAGAAAGACGCCAAGGAGTTTCTGGAAGAGGCCCGGCTGCGACATATCATCAAGACCTATTCGGACCATGTCGGCTTTCCGATCCTGTTTGGAGAGGACACGCTGAACGAGGCATCCGCCATCTGGACGCGGCCGCCGAAGGAGGTGACGGAAGAGCAGCACAAGGAATTCTACCACCACGTGGCGCGCGCCTTCGACGAGCCCTGGATGACCCTGCACAACCGCGCCGAGGGCGTCGTCAGCTACATCAACCTGCTCTACATTCCGTCGAGCCCGCCCTTCGACCTGTTCGAGCCGGACCGCAAGGGACAAGTGAAGCTCTATGCGTCGCGTGTCTTCATCACCGAGGATGCCAAGGGCCTGCTGCCGGCTTATCTGCGCTTCCTGCGCGGGGTGGTCGATTCGGAAGACCTGTCGCTCAACATCTCGCGCGAGATGCTTCAGACCGATCCGAAGCTGGCCAGGATCCGCACCGGGCTGACCAAGAAGGTGCTGAACGAGCTGAAGAAGAAGGCGGGCAAGGATGCCGAGGCCTATGCCGAGTTCTGGCGCAATTTCGGCGCGGTGCTGAAGGAAGGCCTGGTCGAGGACCAGGACATGCGTGAGCGGATCCTAGAAATCAGCCGGTTTGCTTCCACACATGGCGACGCGCTGACAAGTCTCAAGGACTATGTCGAACGCATGAAGGAAGGCCAGGACGCGATCTATTATATCGCCGGTGACGATGCCACAAAGGTGGCTGCTTCGCCCCATCTGGAAGGCTTCCGGGCGAAGGGCGTCGAGGTGCTGCTTCTGTCGGATCCGGTGGACGAGTTCTGGATGCAGCACGTCACCGAGTTCGACGGCAAGCCATTCAAGTCGATAACCCGCGGTGCGGCGGACCTCGACGACATCAAGAGCGAAGATGCCAAGGACGACGACAAGAAGGACGAACCCGAAGCACCGTCCATCGGTGCCCTGGTCGCCGCCGTCAAGCTGGAACTGGGCGACGCGGTCAAGGATGTGCGCCCGTCGAAGCGTCTGACCGAAAGCGTCGTCTGCCTGGTGGCCGACGAGGGCGACATGGACGTCAACATGGAACGGCTTCTGCAGCGTCACGGCAGATTGCAGAGCAGCATGCCGCGCATTCTCGAGCTCAACCCGAACCACGGCATGGTCAAGAAGCTGGCCGAGCGTGCCGGGCAGGAAGGTGCCGGGAAGGACCCCTTGCTGAGGGATGCCGCCCACCTGCTGCTCGACCAGGCACGGATCGCCGACGGCGAAGCACCCGCCGATCCCGCCGAGTTCGGACGGCGGCTGACCGCGGTCATGGAGAGCGCGCTTTAGACTAATCCGACTTCTGTGCTGCCTCGGTCCGGTTTCGAACGTTGAGCCGCTTGAGGATCGAGGACACGTGCAGTTTGACTGTACCTTCTGAAATGCCCAGCGTTTCGGCAATCAACCTGTTGGATGCGCCCTGGCGCACCAACTGCAGGATCTCCTCCTGTCGCCGCGTGAGATTGCGATCGGACTTGGGCTTGCTCGCCCGGCCTGATTGCGTCTTTGTACGCTCGCCGGCCTGAACCAGATCGCGGGTGGCTGAAACGGCCCTTTCGAATGCATCGAAACGCTCGGCCACCGCGGCAATCGCCGTTGCTGTATCGGCATCTTTTGCATCGACCTGCTGTAATGCCGTGATTGCCTGCCGCAAGTCGGCCAGCGGCGACAGAAAGTCGGTGGCGGCAATGGTGGCAAAGCGGCCTTCCGACACCTCGTTCTGCCGGGCCTGCGAAAGCGTGCGTTCAAGTGCCTCGAGCGCTTCTCTGCGGTCGGTCACGTCGAGAGCCACGCCGTCCCAAATCACCGATCCGTCACCCTGCCGACGCGGACTGCCGATGGAGCGGACCCAGCGATAGCCGCCATCGGCCTGTTCCACACGAACCTCTTCGTCGAGAGGCGAAAGATCGCTGGCTGAGCGTTCAAGTCCTTCGATGAACCGAGCGCGGTCATCGGGATGGATCCAGCCGTGGTCGACGGCCTCCATTTCCATCAGCTTCTGCGGATCCAGTCCAAGAGAATCGTGGATGCCCGGGCTGACATAGTTGTAGCGGTACCTGCCATCGGGCGTCCGAATTCTCTGCATCGTATGGCCCGGAAAGGTGCCCCCCAAAAGATCGGCGACATCCTGAACAGGTGGGGCGGTTCTTTTCGTGTTCATATTACTAAAGTTATAATATTGCCTGCGTATTGCAAGAAAAATATAACTTTTGGGATGGAAATTTCCATCGATTGCCGTATATTGCCTCTCCAAGATCCAAAAAGGGCGTGCCCAAACACTGGGATCCGGAGGAGACGTTGGACAAGATCATCATCGAAGCACGGGTGAACGAACTCGCCACGCGCGACGGCAATCCGCATGTGCCGTTTCTGCCTCAGGAGATCGTGTCCGATGCGGTCGCCTGCCATGAAGAGGGTGCTTCGATCGTGCACTACCACGGGCGCCATGCGGACGGCACGCCCGACAACTCATCCGCATTCTACCTGGAAACGAACGCGGGCATTCGCTCCAGGTGCAACATCCTGATCCATCCGTCACTGGGCTATGTCGCCAACGCCACCGACGCCAAGGGGCGCTTCGCTGCCGTCGAGGAAATGATGCAGTCGGCAGACACCGCGCCGGATTTCGCGCCGATGGATTGCGGCAGCGTCAATGTCGACTGGTGGGACCCGAAGGTAAATCGGTTCGTGACAACGGACCTGGTCTACGAGAACTCGACGGGCACGTTGATGTATTTTGCCGAACGGATCCGGCATCATGGCCTGACGCCCTATCTGGTTTCCTGGAACGTCAGCTTCACACGGCAAATCGAGCAGTTTCTTCGCATGGGCGTGCTCCCGGAACCGGCCTATATCTGCTTTTGTCTTACCGACGAAATCATCCTGTCCGGCCATCCCGGAACAGCCGCTGGCCTGGACGCCCATACGGCCTTCCTGCCGAGTGATTTCAAATCGATCTGGACCGCGGTCAACTACAAGGGCGATCTTTTTCAACTGACGGAAAAGGTCATCACATCGGGCGGGCATATTTCAATCGGGCTGGGTGACTATGCCTATCAGGAGGGTGGTCACAACCTGACCAATGCCGAAGTGATTGCCAAGGTCGTTGCCCAGGCGCGCGCGCTTGGGCGCGAGCCGGCCAGTGTCGAAGAAACCAGGCAAATTCTGAACATGCCGCAAGTACGCATCGCGGCCTAGGGCTGCCTGACCGCGGTCACACGTCAATAAAACGGGAGGAAAACCATGACCATCAACGCCAGAAGAATCTTGATCGGTGCCCTTGCGGGCTTCGCGGCTGCAACATCGGGAGCGGTTGCTGCGGAACTCAAGATGCAGACGTTTCTCGGTGCCAACGCGTCGACGACCAAGGCTTTTGAAGCCATGGCGGCGGAACTCAAGGAGTCCACCGGCGGTGAAGTCGATATCACTGTACTGCCGGGCCGCGCCGTGGTTGGTGCCGGTGAGACCATAGATGCGATCCAAAACGGCCTGCTCGATGGTCAGTACACCGCGCCAAGCTACTTTGCCGGCAAGGACGCAGCACTTGGTGTTCTCGGTGACACGCTGGCAGCCTATCCCGATAGCGCGACCCGCGACCGCTGGTTTACCGAGGGGGGCGGACTGGAGATCGCCCGGGCGCTCTACGACAAATACGACCTGCACTTCATCTGCCCGGTTTACTGGCCTCCGGAGCAGATCCCCTCGACGGTCGCCATCAATTCTGTCGCGGATCTTTCGGGCCTCAAGATGCGGGCTCCGGGCGGACTTGCGTCCGACCTGCTGAGCCGGGCCGGCGCGTCGCTCGTCACCATGGGTGTCGGAGAGAGCGTCACCGCCATGGAGACCGGGGTGCTTGACGCCACGGACCTGGCCAATGTGGCGCTCAACGTCGCCCTGGGCATGCACAACAAGGCCAAATATTCGGTTCTGGCGCGCCATTCCATGGCGGTTACCGAAATGAGCCTGTCAAAGGACAAGTGGAACAGTCTGTCGCCTGACGCACAGGCCAAGTTCGAGGCTGCCTGCGTCGCCATGTCCGACAAGCTGCGCGACACGCTGTCCGGCGAGGACGCCGATGCGGAAGCCAAGGCCAAAGGCGAACTGTCCGTCACGTTCCTTGAATTCGGCGACGACGATGCGGCAGCGTTCCGTGCCATGACCGCCGATGTCTGGGACGACTGGGGCGCCAAGAGTGCAGACGCGCAAGCCGTCGTCGACAGTCACAAGGCGTTTGTGTCCAAACTCGGCCTGAAGTAGTCACCCTTCGGAACCGGCAACTCCGCCGGTTCCGCTTTCCCGAACGAACGCCCGGAGCATGTGATGCCGCTGGTTGACCGACTGACGCTTTGGATCGGCCGTGCCGTGTCCTGGTGTTTTGCGGCCATCGTGCTCATCATGGTCTACGAGGTTGCCGCGCGCTACGCCTTCAATGCCCCGACCATCTGGGCCCATGAGACTTCGGTTCTGCTGGCATCGATCGGTTTCGTCTTCGGGGGTGCCTATTGCATGAGCGAAGGCACCCATATGCGCATCGGCTTTCTGGTCGACCGGTATCCTCACTGGGCGCGCATCTCCAAATGGCTCAGCCTCATTGCCGGTACGGTCTACCTCGCCGGGCTTGGCTATGCCGCCTGGAAAATGACGGAGCGGGCGGTCTGGCGTTTCTCGATCTCGGGCGCCTGGGATCCGGAACGGTCCGGAAGTACCCTGAATTCGCCACTTCCGACTTATCTCAAGGCCTGCCTGTTTGTCGGATGTCTGCTGTTCCTGCTGGTGATTGTCCGGCGGTTCTTTCCGAGTGGCAAGAGCTGATGGATATCGGCACGATTACCGTGCTGATCATCCTGGCGATGTCCGGCATGTTATTGATCGGCGTTCCGTTGGCCTTCGTCTCCGGATCGATCGCCGTGGTTCTTGCCGTTACGCAATTCGGCTGGAATGCGCTGTTCATCGTTGGCAGCCGCACGGTGGACTTTCTCGACAGCTTCGCTCTTATCGCCGTCCCGATGTTCGTGATCATGGCGTCGGTGATGGAAAAATCCGGGGTGGCGAGCGACCTCTACCGGGCATTCCATGTTCTGGCAGGCGGTTTGCGCGGCGGCATCGGCGTGGTGACCACTTTCGTGGCGGTCATCCTCGGCGCGACCACCGGGATCATCGGTGGAGAGATTGTCCTGCTGGGCCTGATCGCTTTGCCGCAGATGCTCAAGCTCGGTTACGACAAGAGCCTGGCGATCGGGACCATCACGGCCGGCGGCTCGCTCGGGACGATGATCCCGCCGTCGATCATTCTCATCTTCTACGGACTGACCGCGGAAGTGAGCATTTCGCACCTGTTTCTGGCGACGCTCGTTCCGGGGCTGATGCTGGCGCTGTTCTATATCGGCTACATTCTGGTTCGCTGCGGGCTGAATCCGGCGATGGGACCGCCTTTGAGCGGCCCGGAACGGGACATGCCGCTTGTCGAAAAACTGATCCTCTTCAGGCACGTGGCCCTGCCGATGTTGGTCGCGGCCGGCGTGCTCGGTTCGATCTATGCCGGCTTCGCCTCGATCACAGAAAGTGCTGCCATGGGCGCTTTCGGGGCTGTCCTGGCGGCCTGGGTTCGCGGCAGGCTATCGGTCGAGCTGATCCGCGAGGCCCTCATGCAGGCGTTTCGGACCTGCGGCATGGTGTTCTGGCTGGTCTTCGGGACCAACGCCCTGATCGGCGTCTATAACCTCATGGGCGGCATTGAGTTCGCGGGACTGATGCTGTCGGGTGTGTCCGAGGAACCGGCCATCATCCTGGCGGTGATGGTGTGTGTCTTCATCCTGCTCGGTTTCTTCATCGACTGGATCGGCATCCTGTTCCTGACCATGCCGATCTTCCTGCCGGTGCTGACCTCGATCGGCTACGATCCCATCTGGTTCGGGATCGTCTTCAACCTGTCCATGCAGATCGCCTATCTGACGCCGCCATTCGGGCCTGCTTGCTTCTACCTGAAGGGGGCGGCACCGGAAGGTGTCGATCTGCAGGACATTTTCGCCGCGCAATGGCCGTTTATCGGACTTCAAGTCGTTGCGCTTCTCATCGTCATTGCCTGGCCGGATCTGTCGCTCTGGCTGCCGCGCCTGGTCTATGGGTAGGATGTAATGGCGGACGTTTCCGTATTGAAATCGGTCTCCGGCCCATCGCTCAGCAATCGATTGGGGCCTGAGGATTTGCAGGCGGCTCTGCGGCTTATGGTGCGCATCCGTCGTTTCGAGACCCGGGCGAAGGAACTGTTTCTGGCTGGGGTGATCAAGGGTACCGCGCATTCCAGTGTCGGCCAGGAAGCCATAGCGGCCGGTGCCTGCCTGGCGCTGGAACGCGACGATTTTCTGCTCACGCATCATCGCGGCCATGGCCATACTATCGCCAAGGGAGCGGATATCGGGCGCATGTTCGCGGAACTGATGGGCAAGGCCGAGGGCTATTGTGCCGGGCTCGGCGGGTCGATGCACATCGCCGATTTCGACCGTAACATTCTGGGCGCAAACGGCATTGTCGGCGCTGGAATGGGGCTTGGCACCGGCGCGGCGCTGGCCGAGAAACTCAATGGCGCAGACAATGTCGGCATTTGCTTCTTCGGCGACGGGGCGGCGAATGAAGGTATTTTCCACGAGGCGATGAACCTTGCCGCGGTATGGTCCCTGCCATTGATTTTCTTCTGTGAAAACAACCAGTACGGGCTGACCACCCCGTCGGGTGCAGTGACCGCCGGTGCAACGATTGCCGGTCGCGGCGATGCCTACGGCGTACCCAACGAGCGCACCGACGGCAACGATCTGGTCGCTGTCTTCGAAGCGGTCGAGCGAGCCGTTCTGCGGGCACGTGCCGGCGATGGTCCAACCCTGATCGAAGCGCTGACCTACCGCTGGGACGATCACTCGATGCGCGCCAATCTTCCCGCCTACCGTTCGGCAGACGAGGAGGAAACCTGGAAGGGCGTCGATCCGGTGTCGCGATTGCGCGCGCGATTGACCGCCGTCGGTGGCCTTGACGATCAGGCCTATGAGCAGATGATCAGCGAAGTCGAAAACGAAATCGAGGCGGCCATAGACTGGGCGCGGCAGCAGGACGATCCCGTCCTGGAGACCGCTCTTTCGCTGGTGTCCGCCCCGAGCTCGGCGGTTTCGGCTCCGGAACCCGAACCGGGCGCGCGTGCCATTTCCTACAGACAGGCCATTACCGAGGCCATTGGCCAGGAAATGGAGCAGAACTCGGATGTCATCGTCATCGGTGAAGATGTCGGTCGCACCGGCGGGATTTTCGGCCTGACCCAAGGTCTCTTCGACCAATTCGGCGCCGAGCGGGTGCGGGATACGCCCATCTCCGAAGGCGCCATCGCATCCTGCGGTGTCGGCGCTGCCATGCGCGGCAAGCGCGTGGTGGTCGAGGCGCAGCTTTGGGACTTCGTCACGCTGATGATGGATGCGATCATCAACCAGGCCGCAAAGGCGCGGTTCATGCTCGGCGGCAAGGCCAAAGTGCCGGTGGTGTTTCGCGGGCCGCAGGGCGCCGGAATTCGTCTTGCTGCTCAACATTGCCAGTCCCTTGAAGCGCTGTTTGCCAATGTACCGGGCCTTGAGGTCTATGCGCCGAGCAGCGCCTATGATGCAAAAGGGCTGATGGCGGCTGCCATTCGATCGGATGGTCCGGTGGTTTTCCTCGAGCACAAGCTTCTCTATCTCGGCGCCGAGCAGCCGGTGCCCCAAGCGGCATTCAGCATCGAGCCCGGCCGTGCCCGCGTGGTTCGGCAAGGCAATGACTGCACGGTGATTGCCACGCTTGCCATGGTGGAAAGAGCGATGCAGGCCGCTGAACAGCTCAGCCGCAAGGGACTGGATGTCGAGGTGATAGATCCACGGACGATCCGACCCCTCGACATGGAAACGATCGTTGCCAGCGTGCGCAAGACCAACCGGGCCGTCGTCGTGCATGAAGCGCCGCTGTTCGGAGGATTCGGCGGCGAAATCGCCGCCGGCATCATGGAACAGGCCTTCGACTGGCTGGATGCGCCGGTTGCCCGCGTCGGCGCGCCCGAGATGCCGGTTCCCTATAACGACCGCCTCGAACGGGCCTACATGCCGGACGCCCGGCGCATTGCCGAGGCCGTCGAAACCGTCTGCTACAGGAGTTGATCCATGACCACGCGTCGCGTCATCGTCCCCAAGGGGATGGAAAATATCTATGATACCTATCACTACGCACCCGGGATTCTGGTTGGCGACACGCTCTATCTGGCCGGGCAGGTCGGGCGTGATGCCGATTTGAATGTCATGGAAGGCGCCGAGGCCCAATTCAGCCAGGCTTTCGAGAATGTGGGCCATGTGCTGACTGCGGCCGGCGCTACCTTCGATGACGTGGTTGAACTGGAGACCTGGTTTGCCGAGGACATGGCCGATCTGAAAACGTTCATGGCCGTCAAGGACCGGTTCTTCGTCAATCGCTTTCCGACCTGGACCGGTTTCGCGGTCAAGGGCTTTTCGATGCCGGGCATCCTTGTCGAGATCAAGTGCAAGGCTATCCTGGGTCTGGCCGACGCATGAGCCGAGACCTCAAAGCCATCCTGAAATCGGATTCGATCAGCCTCGGGACCTGGTCTCAGATTGCGGCTGCGGAAATGATCGATCTCATCGCGCTCAACGGCTTCGAGTTCACGATCATCGATTGCGAACACGGGTTTTTCGGCATCGAGACAGCCGAGAACCTGGCGCGCGCGGCCGATGCCAACGACATCGCTGCGGCGGTACGGCTGCCGCAAAACGATCCGGTATTGATCATGAAAGCCCTCGACGCCGGCATCCGACATGTGGTGATCCCGAACCTGGACAGCGGCTCGGCGGCGCACCAGGCCGTTGCCGCGACGCGCTTCGGACCGCACGGATTGCGCGGTGCCTGCCCCTGCTGCCGATCGGGCGGCCATTTCATCCGCAACTGGAAAGACTATGTCGAAGAGGAAGAGGCGCGGGTCGGGGTGATCGGCCTAGTCGAGACCGCCCAGGGCGTCGATAACTTCGCCGAGATCTGCGCGGTGGAAGACCTGACCGCCTTGATGTTCGGCCCCTTCGACCTGTCGGTATCACTGGGGCTCGAGGGTGATTGGCGCCATCCTCGAGTTCGACAGGCTGTCGAGGGCATGGTTGCCAGGGCGGTCGACGCTGGTCACCAGGTCCTGATGCCCGTGTTTTCGCCTGTCGTTTCTGAATGTTCGGATCTGATCGGCCATTGGACAGAGCGCGGTGTCAGCTCGTTTGTCATCGGTTCGGACAAGATAATTGTGGCCAATGCGTTCGATGGATGGGCCGGAGCATTGCGGGCGCCTTAGTCGGCTGGCAGCGAGAGTCGATCCTCAGCCAACCAGATTAACCAAAGGAAACAGGATGTTTCTTGCCAATACTGTCGAATAGATTACAGTATTGCCAGGTGGGGTTGTGAACGCGTCAAAAGCGGGTGGACTGAGTCATGACCCACTATTTCATTCTCATCATCGTGATGATCCTTGCAGGTGCGGCTGGCGGTTTTGCCAGTTGGCTGCTGGCGCCGGCTGACGAGCAGGAGGGCGGTGGTGGCGTGCGATTCGGCATGTTCGGATACGTCGCAGTCGGCATCGTCGCCGCTTTTGTCGTGCCGCTGTTTTTGAGCATGGCGCAGAGCGACCTGATCGGAAATGAGGCGAAAATCGCCGATCTCAGCAATATCTTCGTCTTCGTTGGGTTTTGCATTATCGCCGGCTTTTCTGCTCGGGCCTTCATCCAGACGATTTCAGACCGCCTTTTGGCTGAAGTGCAGCAGGTTCGCGAACAGCAGATCGAAACCACCGACCAGATGGAAGAGCTGCGTGACAACGTGACCGAACGGGCACCGATGCTCGACACCAACGAGGGTCCGGAAGGTGTTGCTGACATCGATCCGGAAATCCGCTCGATTGCCGAAGCGCTGTCAACGGACGAGGTTGCAGCACTCAAAGCCACAGCGCAGATGACCATGCGCACCCGCACCGGCATAGCTCGCGACGGCGAGATCGCCACCAACCGCATTTCCTCGGTACTGGAAAATCTGATCGCCAAAGGCCTCTGCGAAAGGACGCAGTCAGAGCGTACGGGCAATCTGCGCTTCCGGGTGACCGCCAAAGGTATCGATGCACTCAAGGCAATCTCGGCCTGAGCTTGTCACGGCGCGAAGGTGCTGGCGGGAACGGCCTTCCGGGGCCTTTCACGCCGGCAGAGCTACTGCCTCGGAGAAACTTTGGCCTGCAAACCCGCACTTAGTTTTCGAAGAAGCCCGGCGAGAACTTCTGTTTCGTCAGTGCTCAGGATGCCGCCGATCAGAGATTTGTTCGTCGCGACGAGTTCCTCGACGATTTTCTCCGCCAATTCTGCACCCTTTGGGGTCAAACGAACCAATCGGCTTCGCTTATCTTCCGGGTTGTCGATGCGCTCAATGTAGCCCGACTTGGTAAGGCCATGCATCATCTTGGTCATGCCACCTGAGGTGACCTGGGCTGCGGTATAGAGCTGCGTTGGAGACAGGACGTGCTCAGGCGCAGCCGACCTTAGCGACGACAATGCGAGAAATTGCGACCAACTGACGCCGTGGCTTTCAACGATTCGGTGGTCGTTATCCCAGATGTAATTTCGGCTGCGAAAAAGCCCCGGGACTATCCGCGCTTCCGCAGGACGTTCCGTCAGCCAGCTGGGTTCGTCTTCGTCGCTCATCACTATCTCCTTCTCAGAGTGGATTTAATCTTTCTGGAAAGACTTGTCAGGATGGTTTGGCGAAACTATCTTTCTGGAAAGGTAATATTTCGAGTCAGGCCCCTGCACCAATCGCTGACCACCTCGTCAAGCGGTCTCGACGTAGGGCCAGATTTTACGGACCAAGCAGGAGAGGCAAAGATATGTCGGAACATACCTATCCCAAGTGGATCTATTATTACCTTTGGTTCGTGACCGCCGTCTCGGTAGGCTTCGCCATCATCATTTACACCAACCCTGCCATCATGTGGGGTCAGTGGGAGGCCGCCGGTGCCGCCGGAGCCTTCAGTGTGGCAGGCCCAGCGGGTCTGTTCTGTGCACGGAACCTCGGTACGGCGGCCATGGGCGCCTATGCGCTTTTGCACAAGTCTCGACCAATGATGGAGTGCTTTCTGGTATTCAGGATCGTGGTGGATTTCCTCGATGGCGTCCATGCGCTGATCGGAGGTAATACGCCTATTGTGGTGATCGGCTTCAGCGCGGCAGCCCTGCAATTGTTCATGATCGTCAAGTTGCGTCAGTCGGCCAAAGCCTGAAACAATGCACAAATTGTGCTGAAATTTTCCACGCTATCGTCTGAATGGTGATCTATCCGACTGTCATAGTCGGGTTTCACCCTGACTTGAAGTCAGCGCCACGCTGACGAATGGCCGATTTCCAGCATCAAGACGGACGCAACCACATGCTTACCCAGAAGAGCCGAGGCTGGCTGACACTCGATCTCACGCAGATCGTCGCACGGTTTCCGGTGCCTTTGGCGATCAGCGTCGCCTTTGCCATCATCGCCAACCTGGAGATTGCGAATGCCATCGATCTGCCGTCGTTTCGCTGGGAGCGACCAAGCCAGGCTGTGATCACACTGGATCAGGTGTACAGCGCTCTGGCTTCAGGTTTTTTCGCTTCAGGTGCGGCGCATCTCTTTGCGGAAGGCCGGCGCTGGGGTCGACCAGCGGGCGTCGTGTTTGCCCTGGCGAGCGCAGTGGTCGTCGGCCTGATCTGCTGGAACATGCGCACACTCGATGTTCAGTTTCTGTTTTTGCTTCCAGCTCTCATTTTGGCCGTGACAGTGGCGGGCTACTTGCGGCGAGGCGTCAGCGGGAACGCCTTGTGGATGTTCAATGCCCGTCTTGCCCTGGCGACGTTGACCGCGATCCTGGCCATGGCGATTTTTGGTGCCGGCCTTTCGGCGATCATCCAAAGCGTCAGCTACCTCTTTGGTGTCCGCATCGATTCCGACGCGCACGAACATATCTGGATGACCGGCGCAACGCTGATCGCGCCGGTCGTCGGGCTGTCCATGGTGTCGCGCGATCTCGAAGAGGGCTTCGACCCGACGGACCAACCCGGCCTGCTGGTCAACAGCATTTCACGGTTGCTCAACTACCTGCTCATTCCGTTGGCGCTGGTCTATATCGTCATCCTGCATCTCTATGCCGGAAAGATGCTGCTGGAATGGGAATTGCCACGAGGCCAGGTCGGCATCATGGTGGTCGTGTTCTCCATCGGCGGCACGGCGATCTGGATGGTTGCATCGCCTTGGCGAAACAGTGGATCGGCGTTGGTCCGGTTTTTCGAGCGCTACTATTTCTGGTTTCTCATCGTGCCGCTTGTTCTCCTGTGCATCGGAACCTGGCGGCGGATTTCCGACTATGGCGTGACCCCCGATCGTTATGGGCTGGTTGCCGTCGGGCTTTGGATTGCGATTCTGATCGTATCATTCGCCATTGTTTCGCGATCCGGATCGCTGCGCCTCATGCTCGGATCTCTGGCCATCGTTCTTGCGGTTTCCGCGTTCGGACCCTGGGGCGCCCGGTCGATATCGGCAGACAGTCAGTTCACGCGACTGATCGCTCTGATGGAGAAGCAGGGGTATTTTCGGGAGGGCGTGCTGACGATTCCCGCTTCGATCGACGCCGAAATCTCGAAAGAGGGCGCTTCGATTGTGTCCTATCTCACATTCAACGGTCACATCGGAAAGCTGGAACCGCATTTTTCCGGCCGCCCGGATAACCCGTTCGATGGTGAGAAGGAACATGTGAGGTTCGATGAAGTCGCGAGCCTGTTGAAGTTTTCCTACCAGCCAAATGACAAGCGAAACTATCGGGTCAACTTCAGCGCGGATGGTCCATTCGTGACCGAGTTGTCATCGGACACCCTGTTTTCAGGGCCGCATACGATCAAGAAAGAAGCACAGCATGCTGACCGAGGCAGTGCCGTCCCGTCGATCTTTCACGATGGAAAAGCGGTGAAGATCAGCTACCAGGACCAGCATTGGAGTCTCGATCTCAAGACGCTGATCAATGCGGCGCTTGAGGCTGAACGGGATGACCAGTCCGAAGCTCTGGTTTTCCCTCTTGAGAGCGACCAGGGCGCAGGGCGCCTGGTGCTCATCTGGGTCTCAGGCTATGTCGATGATGACCAGGTGGATAGTTTTACCGGAACAGCCAATCTCTTTCTGCCCGTCGGATCGCCCTAGCTTGAGGTCAATAGCCTCGGTCTGGATCGACGACGTTTTCCAGCGGCTCGCCCTTTTTCCATCGCGAGAGGTTGTCCGAAAACATATCGAGCGAATCCAGCTCCCAGCCATCGAACACGCTGGAACAGTGGGGTGAGATAAGGGCGTTCTCGATCTCCCACAGCGGGTTGTCCGGCGGCAGCGGCTCTGTTTCGAACACGTCGAGGGCGGCGGCTTTCATCTTTCCACTGGCCAGGGCATCGATCAGCGCCTGCTGGTTGACGATCCCGCCGCGGGAGACGTCGATCAGGACGGTGCTCTCCTTCATGGCGGCAAAGGCCTGCTGGTCGATCAGATTGCGGGTCGACTCCAATAGCGGCGCGCAGACCGCGATGATGTCGGCCCGTGACCACAATTCGCCAAGCCTGTCTCCGGCGTGGACTTCGTCGACATGATCGACGGGCGATGGGCGGGCCCTGGTGCCGATCACCATCATGCCGAGCGCCTTGGCGAGCCGAGCGACCTGTTTGCCGGTGCTGCCGAGGCCGACGATCAGCAACGTTTTGCCACGCAGCGGCGTCATGATCCGGCCCGGCCAGGTGCGTTGGCGCTTGTCTGCGTTGAGGCCGGGGATATCCAGCGAGAAGTGCAGGGCGCATCCGATGATATATTCGGCCATGGCATGGGCGGCGACCCCGGCCGAGTTGGTAACGGTGGTTCGGGAGGTGTCCCAACCACGCAGGTGGTCGATGCCGGAGCCGCCTACGGAGATCCATTTCGGACCCGCGGGGCCGATCAGTGCATCGCGCGGGAAACCCGGGGTGCCGGCGAAGCGGATCGAATAGACAATGTCTGGCTGAACATCCTCCACCAGCCCGTCCATTGCGGCGTAGCTGTCGCACGGTGTCATGGCGACGTCCGCATGGGTTGCTTGCAGGCGGGCGATCAGCGGTTCCGGTTCGGCGGCGTGGACGATGAGCTTCAACGGTTCGGTCATAGGGGCCTCAGGGTTGCGGATAGACCAGCGGGCTCAGACCGCTGAACGGGGCGTCGTCCAGCAGGTCTTCACGCATCTTCCATATCGCGCTGGCGCGTGCCTCCGGCAAAGGCGGCGTGGTCATGGTCATGAACTTGGATTGGATTTCGTCGTCCGACAAAGGCGCTTCCGGTCCGCCCCGAGCGTGCACGTCGCCTGATTCAAGCGAACGACCATCCTTGAGCTTTACGGTGACATCTGACCAGCGCCCGGCCGGAAAGCGGGCGTTGTGGCGGTCCTCTTCAACGACTTCGATCGCTGGAAGAAGCCGCACCACTTCGGCGTCTTCGAAAGACGGCGGCGAAATGTCCTCGGGGCCAAGCCGGTTGTGGACCAGCAGGGCGGCGATGGCGTAGCGCAGGCTGTATTGCGCCTGCGAGGTCGTCAGCGGCACGCCTGGAAAAAGCGCTGCTGCTTCATGGAACGTTCGAACCTCGACCGTCTCGATATCGGCCGGCGCAAAGGGGGTTTGGTCCATCAGCAAACGTGCGGCGTCGATGGCGGCGTGCGCCCATCGGCAGACTGGATAGGGCTTGATGTAGTTCTTTTCGATGGTCCAGAAGCGTCCGAGGTCCTGCCAGTGTTCCGCGACCGCCCGGTCCTCCACGGTGAGCGCCGGTGCACCGGCAAAGCCGCGCTGCGCCAGAAGGGCCGCGCTGACCCCGGTCATCGCTCCGACGCCGGAGCCGTCATGCAGCATCGTCGGGTTGTCGATCTCGCGCATCATCTGGCTGCGTGGGCCATGATACTCGGCGATGCCGAACGCCTGGCGCAAAACCTCCGATCCGGTGCTGTTCAGCCGGCAACCGAGCGCAGCGGCGCCGAGTGCATTCCAGGCCCCCGATGTGTGGTAATCGCTGACCGTCGCGTGCAGGGCCATGCCGGCGCGTGCCGCCACCTCGTAGGCGATGACCATGGCTTCCAATGCCTGGCGGCCGCTCAGATCCGGTTGCTGTTCTGCGAAGGCCAGCAGGGCCGGAACCACGGCGCAGCCGATATGACCCTTGGTGGGATTGTAACCGTCATGGCCATCGAGATTGTCGATCTGGGTGGCATTGGCATAGGCGGCGCCGGCGAGGCTCGCCTGCCGGCCGTCGAACAACAGTCGTGCACTGGAAGACGGCGTTCCGGCAGCGAGGAACTCGACGGCGAAATCGCGGCCGATGCGACCGGCCTCGAGACCGGCTGCCCCGGCGGCGACGCCGATGGTATCGATCAGCAGAGTGGCCGCCATGCCCAGAGCACTGTCGGGAATGGTTGTATCTCCCAGCGCAAAATCGGCAATGCGATCGAAGCGGTCGGGTACCGTTGAATCCATTACGGCTCCCCGTCGCCGATTTCTGCCCGGCGTCTGTCGACATAGGCATCCAGTTCCTCGCGGATTGCCGGATCCATTGGCGGCTGTTGATACTCTTCGAGCGCCTGTTTCCAGACGTCGGTTGCCCGTTCCTCGACCGTGCGGCCACCGGCGGCTTCCCAGCTCTCGTGGTTTTGCCAGTCGGAGATCAGCGGCTCGTAAAAGGCGCTTTCGTAACGCTCAAGCGTATGCTGTTCGCCGAAGAAATGGCCACCGGTGGGGACATCGCGAATGGCTTCGAAACCAAGGTCCTCTTCGCTGACGCTGATCGGCTTGAGGAACTCCACCATGTTCTGTAGCAACTCGATGTCGAGCACCAGTTTTTCGAAGGAAGCGGTCAGTCCGCCCTCGAGCCAGCCAGCGGCATGGTAGACCAGATTTCCGTGACCCATCACCGCGCCCCAGAGCGCCATCTCGGTTTCGTAGACGGATTGGGCGTCTGCCGCGTTCGATGCGTTGGTGGGCGAGCAGCGGTAGGGCAGGCCGTAACGGCGGGCCAATTGGCCGCTGGCGATGTTGGCCTTGGCGTTCTCCGGCGTGCCGAAGGCCGGGGCGCCGGAGCGCATGTCGACATTCGAGGTGTAGGAGCCGTAGAGCACCGGTGTACCCGGATTGACCAACTGGGTAAGGACGACGCCAAAAAGCGCCTCGGCATTCTGTTGGGCCAGACCCGCGGCCAGGGTGACAGGTGTCATGGCGCCCATCAAGGTGAACGGCGTGACGCAGACCGGCTGACCATATTCGGCCATGGTGATCAGGCCATCGGCCATTGCCTCGTCCAACCGTCTTGGACTGTTGACCGAAATGATCGTCAGGACGCCGGGGTCCTGGCGAATGTCATCGAGCGTGATGCCGCGGGCGATTGCCATCATGGCGATCCCGTCAAGGGCTCGGCCGGCGCCGATCGACGTGGTCAGATAGGCCAGATCGGAATGCACCAGATTGGCGCGATAGGTGTCGAGGTGCCGTGAATTCGCCGGCAGTTCCAGCGGCGCCAGCACCTGGTTGCCGATCAGGTGGATGACGTTGAAATGATGGGCCAGGCGAATGAAATCGCAATAGTCGTCGTAGTTGCCGGCGCGCCTTCCGCGCTCTCGGTCATGCACGTTGGGCGGTCCGGCGACAAGCGAAAAATTGATGTGGTTTTTGCCGAAGACAAGCTGCTTTTGCGGGTTGCGCGGCGTGACGGTGAACAGCGAGGGTGCGGTCTTGAGCGCCTCCTCGACAAGGCCGCGGTCAAGGCGGACTGTTGAGGTGTCGGCGTTGACCTCGGCACCGGCTTTGGCCAGTAGCTCCCGCGCACGGGCGCTCATCACCTCGACGCCAAGTTCCTCGAGGATGCGTATCGACGTTCCATGAATGGCCTCGAGCTGGTCATCGGTGAGGATTTTTACCGGATCGTATGGGTTGGTCACCTGACGCCACGGCAATTGCGCCATGCGAGCTTCCGGTTTGCGGCGGCCGCTGCGCCGGCGTGACTGCGATGAACGCTGCATGCCCATTACCTTTCTCTCCCGTCGAGCAATCGGCCATAGCCGATAACTGGATCATTGATTTCGAGCTTTTGCAGGGTCTGGAACAGCATCGCCTGATTGGAACTCACGACCGGTTTGCCAAGGTCTGCTTCCAGTCGGGCGATGGCTTCAACGGATCGCATATCCGTGCAAGACAAAACCAAGGCTTCGGCTTCCGGACAGTCGGCCCGCCGCCCGAGTTCAAAGACCTCGTCAGGGCTCAAGGCGCCCTGGCCGGCATTGTCGAGCGTTCCCTCGACTTCGGCCTGCGAGACCGTTTCAAAACCGCTGAGTGCCAGGAATTCGATCGCCTGGCGGTTGATGTCGCTGGTATAGGGCGAGGCAAAGGCGATGCGCTTGACGCCCAGTGTCTTCAGGGCGTGGATGAGGGCGCCGGCTGCAGTGACCGTGGCGGCGCCGCTTCGGTCGCCGATGCGGATCGCCAGTTGCCGATCGAATGCCGGTCCGTGGGTCAGGGTCGCCGAGGTGCAGCCATAGAGAATGGCGTCAGGCCGGCATCCGAGCAGTAGGTCCAGTGACCCATCGAGATCGGCTGCGCCCAGACCCGCCATCTGACCAGAATCGGGGATTGCGTCTTCGTCATAACCACCCATGCGGGCGAAGTGCATGGAGACACCGGAAGGCCTCAGCAGCGCCATGTCGGCTTCCAGGTTGGTGTTGGTGAACGGTACCAGCACACCTATTCGGGCGCGTCCGCGCGAGGTCATCACGTCATCCTCCCACTGTGCCAGTCCGCCAGGATGGCGGCCACGCGATCCATGGTTTCGCTGCTGCCGATCGTGGCACGCAGGCAGTTTGACAGCCCGTAGCCAGCCATGCCACGCAACAGGATACCCCGGCTGCGCAGCGCCGTCTCCGCTGAGTTGGCACTGCCGGCGTCGGCAAAGTCGATGAGCACGAAATTGGTGTGGCTCTGTGGCACCGTCAGGCCCAACCGACGGATCTCTTCGCTGAAGGGTTCCCGCAGGCCCGCTGTCAGCGCACAGGTTTCCCGCATATAGACCTGGTCGGCCATGGCAGCGGCCGCGGCGGCCTGGCTCGCAACGGCGATGTTGTTGGGGTTGAGGAGCTTGCGCACCTCGGCCGCGATGGCCGGCGGGAAAAGACCCCAACCGACGCGCATGCCGGCCAGTCCGTAGGCCTTTGAAAAGGTTCGCAGCACGACGGTGTCGCCGCGTTCGACCAGATCGAACACGGGCTTCTCGAGACCGTCAGCGAATTCACCATAGGCCTCGTCGACGACCAGCAGAGTGTCCTCGTGCAGGGTATCGCGCAACCGAATGATATCATCCCGGGAAATGCGAGTGCCCGTCGGATTGCCCGGATTGGCCAAAAAAACGATGCGGGTGTTCTCGTTTGCCGCCGACAACAGCGCGTCCACTGAGATGGTGAAGTTGTTTTCCGGCACGTCGTCGAAAGGTGCGTTGTTGAATTCGGCGACCTTGCGGAAGAAGGCATAGCCATAGCCGCTGCCGAGAATGCCCGAGCCGGATCCGGAATAGGCCTTGGCCAGGGCTGCGATCAGTTCCATCGAGCCCGCACCGCAGAGGATGCTATCGATCGGGATCTGGTGAACGGCGCTGATCGCCTCGCGCAGAGCGCTCCAGTCAGGATCCGGATAGAGCGACGATTCCGCCATGGCCCGGGCCGCTGCTTCCAGTGCCATCGGGCTTGGAGGTCGCATCGACTCGTTTTGGGCAAGAGATACCGGAGTTTCGCACCCACTCGCTTCGAGGTCCGCCAGCGCATAGGGCGCGATTGCGGCGATATGGGGGTTCGGCCGTATCATGGGGAACCATCCTTCCAACCGAAATCATCGACCGCTGCGCGCTTGCTGATCAGGCCTTCATCGATATCTCTTTGGATGGCGCCACCGGACCGCGAGGCCGGATCTCCGAAACCTCCGCCTCCCGGCGTGTCGAAGGTCAGCGTTTGCCCGGCAGCAACGCGTACCTCGCCCTTGCCGGGCAGATCCGGGCCGTCGTCGATTCGAATGCGGCCGGGAGCGCCGTCGGCGCCGCCGTCGCGACCACGGGCAGGGTAGCGGATTCGTTCGACCGAGAGGAAGACCAGGAAGTCCTGATTCGAGCGCATCTCGATGCGTTGGCCCAGACCGCCGCGCTGGCGACCGGCGCCGCCGCTGTCCGGACGCAATTCCCGGCGGGCGATCATCACCGGTGCGGCGGCCTCGGTGGTTTCCACCTGGCTGCCCCAGACACCGCTCGGAAATGCCGTTGCGGAAAGCCCATCCCGATTTGGCCGGGCGCCGGTTCCCCCGTTGAAAACCAGTTCCAGTGCAAAGACACCATCTTCGTCGTGAGCGGCCTCCGGCGTGTTGCGCAGCGGCAGGTCATACATGCAGGACGCGCCTTCGGCCGGAACCCGGTCCGGCAACGCCTGGGTCAGGCAGCCGAAGACGAGGTCGGGTGTCAGTTGGCCAATGGTATGGCGCATGGCGACCGGTGCCGGACGCTGCGCGTTGAGGATGCAGTTTTCCGGAGCGGTCACCACGAATGGCTCGAGTGAACCGGCATTGTTGGGAATGTCCGGGCCAATGAGGCAGCGCAAGGCAAAGACCGAATAGGCCGCCGCGTAATTCAGCGGAACATTGATTCCCTTTTGCGAACAGCCAGAGGTGCCGGTGAAATCGAGTACGATTCCATCCGGCGAGACCGTGAGGCTGGCGCACAGCGTGATGTCGGTCTCATAACCATCGATCTGCAATCGGCTCTGATAAGTGCCGGCCGGGACCTCGGCGATGGCCGCAAGCGTCCCGCGCCGGGACGTTTCGATAATGTAGTTGGCCAGGTCGTCGAGAGTGTCGAGTTCGAACTCCTCCATCATGCCCGCCAGTCGCTGGGCACCGGTTTCGCAGCTTGCGATCAGCGCGTAGATGTCGCCCTCGTTTGCCACCGGTTCACGGGAATTCGCTTTGATGAGCTGCATCAAGAGAGCATTGATGTCGCCGCGTTCGACCAGCCGGCAAGGCGGGATTAGAAGGCCCTCATCGAAGATATCCGACCCTTCCGGGCCCATGCCCAGTCCGCCGAGATCGACCAGATGCGACGTGCAGGCCGTGAACCCGATGACCCGTCCGGCGCGGAACACCGGCATCACCAGCAGGAAATCGTTGAGGTGGCCGGAGGCGATCCAGGGATCATTGGTGAGGTAGATATCGCCCGGCCGCATGGTTTCGCGCGGGAAGTGTTGGCAGAGAATCTCAACCGCCTGGGCCATCGTGTTGATGTGCCCGGGCGTACCGGTCACGGCCTGGGCCAGCATGCGGCCCCGGGCATCGAAAATGCCGGCGGAGATGTCGCCGCATTCGCGCACGATCGGGCTGAACGCAGCGCGGATCAGGGCTTGACCCTGTTCCTCGACGACCGCCAAGAGGCGGTTCCACAACACCTGCAGACGGGCCGGGTTCATGGTGCTCATGCGTCTGTTCCTCCCGAGCCGGTGCGTGACAACAGCAGATTGCCATCAGTGTCGACAGACAGTTCAAAATCGCTGCTGACGAAAGTGGTGGATTGCGGTTCGACGACGAGCGCGGGGCCCGCCAATCGGTCGCCGGGAACCAGGTCCTCCCGCTTGAACACGCCGGCGGTCACATCGTTGCCGGTGACATCGCAACGGATGCTCTTCTGCCTGGTCGTTGCAACAGGTCTCGCCGCACGCGGTTCGGGAACACCGGGTGTTTTGCGTGGCACGGTCGAAACACTGGCCGCCCAATTGAGGATTTCGATGGGCATGCCGGGGACCGAGCGGGCATATTGGCGCCGGTATTCGGCTTCGAACGTGGCTTTCAGGTCGCTGATATCTGTCTGCACCAGATCCCGATCCGGCAGGCGGATCTCGATCTCGTGGCCCTGGCCGCGGTAGCGCATGAAGGCGGTGCGACTGCTGCGAAGCTCGGCCTCGGGCGCGCCGGCGCGCACCACGGCGGTCGCCTGCGAGAGCATTGCCTCGAAAAACCGGTTCAGATCGTCCGGATCCAGATTGTCGAGCATGGTGTGTTTCGATCGAACGGTCTCAAACGAGATCGGTGCGTGAAGAAAGCCGACGGCCGAGCCAACGCCTGGATCGCGCGGGATCAGGATGCGGCTCAATCCGGCCCGGCGGGCCACCCGCGTTGCATGAAGTGGGCCGTTGCCGCCAAAGGCGATCATGATGCGCTCGCCGAGGTCCTTGCCGGATTCGACCGCATGCATGCGGCCGGCGCTGGCCATGCTTTCGTCGACGATATCGCTGATGCCGGCGGCCGCATCGATGGCGTTGAGCCCGAGTTTGTCGCCCACATTGCGCGCTATGGCTGCTTCAGCGGCATTGCGGTCGCACGTTAGCCTTCCTTCGGCAAAGGCCTCCGGATCGATCAGGCCGATGACGATGTCGGCATCCGTCACGGTAGGCTCGGTTCCGCCACGACCGAAGGCCGCTGGTCCCGGTTCGCTGCCGGCACTTTGCGGACCCACCTGCAGCCGTCCCAACCGGTCGACCCCGGCGATCGAGCCGCCGCCGGCGCCGATTTCGATCATTTCCAGCACCGGAATGCGCACCGGCATGCCGCTGCCCTTGATAAAGCGTGCGGCCCGGCCGATTTCAAAGGTGCGTGCCGTCTGCGGGCGGAAATCGTCGATCAGGCAGAGCTTGGCTGTTGTGCCGCCCATGTCGAAGGACAGAACCTGGGCGGCGTCGACGCTTTGAGCAACCCGGGCGGCGAGGATGGCGCCGCCGGCCGGGCCCGACTCGACAAGGCGGATGGGAAACCGGCGGGCGGTGTCAATCGTCGTCATACCACCACCGGCGGTCATCATCAGCACCGGGCACTGCAGGCCTTCGAGCGCGAAGCGGCGTTCGAACTCGGCCAGGTAGTCGGCCATCAGCGCCTGGATACCGGCATTGGCAACCGTCGTGCACAGCCGGTCAAACTCCCGCGCTTCAGGGCTCACGTCACTGGAAAGCGAAATCACGAGCTCCGGACGGTGCTGCAAGAGCAGTTCGCGCAGTCGATGTTCATGCGCCGAATTGGCATAGGCGTGCAGCAGACAGACGGCCACCGCCTCTGCACCGAAAGTCTCGAGATCCGCCAGCAACCTGTCGATGGCGCTTTTGTCCAGAGGCTCGATCACCTCCCCGGTGACGGACATGCGCTCCGGCACCGTGAAGCTGCCCGAGCGCGGAACCATCAGGTCGGGCTTTTCGAGATCGATGTCGTACTGGCTGTAACGCCGCTCGTAGGCGATTTCCAGAATGTCGCGGAAGCCTGCCGTCGTGACGGTGGCCACGCGAGCTGTTCGCCGCTCGATGAGGGCATTGGTTGCCAACGTCGTGCCGTGGATGAAGCCGGCGATATCGGTTGCCCGCGCCTGCGCCTGGTCAAGCACCCGGCGAAAGCCGCGCAGCGCGCCCTCGGTCGGGTCGGACGGGGTCGTCGGGGTCTTGGCGGTTGCCAACACCTGGTTGTCACCGTTCACCAGAACGGTGTCGGTGAACGTGCCGCCTATGTCGACGGCAATCCGAAGATCGCGTTTCGAAGTCATGATCGTTCAGGTCAAGGACGAGTGGGATAAGACGCGGAGCGTCCGGCGACACGACAATGTCGGTCCGGTTAAACGACCAGATCTGATCCCGTAGCGCGGCGGCCGATGCGCCGGTCATCCACTTGATGCGTCATTGCAATGCAGCAGTCCATGTGGCGTCCAATGGCGGCAAGCTGCGCGCATTTCGAGCCGATGTCAATCGGCCTTTTTTCAGCTGCCCGCGGCAGGTTGCGGGCAACTCGGGTGGAGACGGGTTCAGAGGACCCAGACGTCGTCCTCATAGTCTGGTGAGATATTGGCAATCGCCTCATCGCTCTGGACGAAGGAGACCAGCATGTCGTCGAAGCCCAGTCCGGCTTCCATGCGGCCCACCCAGTAATCGTGTCCCGCGGCATCCGATGCCCGCTCGAGCACGTTCCAGTAGAGAGCCTCCACATAGTCAGCATCGGTTGGATTGGCGCCGTAAAGCATCTCGAACTCGTGTGCTTCTATAAAGCGGTCAGCCATGTAATCCGCAGCGTCAAAGCCAGGGGTGTTGGCCTTCAGGTCCTCCAAGATGTCGATCCAGTACCGCAGGCCTTCTTCGTCCGGCGCGCGTCCGAGGCTTGCCACGTACATACGGTAAACGAGACCGAGACATGGACTGTCGATGTCGCTGACGAAATGGCCGCCGGGGTCGGCAACCGGACCGTCTTCAACATCCTGGGTGCCGCCGGTACCATCGGCCCGACTGACGGTCTGACCGTACAGCTTGACGACATCCGCCTCGGCGACATCGAAGCCGAAGTCGTTGCCGGACTGAATGGCAACCGAAAACTCAGATGGGTCTTCCACATCTCCGATGAGCTCCGCCACCAGGGTGAGCGCCTCGATCGCCCTTTCGGAATTGGATGTGTCGTCCACGCCGAATTCGATCGAAGACGAATCCGTTCCGGACTCGTCTGACCAGAAGGACACATCGGATGAATCGGACGTGTCATCGCTTGCCTCAAAACCGTTGCCGACATCCTGCGTGATGTCCCGACCTGAGGCGTAGCTGACTGTCTGGCCAAACATCTTGACGATTTCGACATCACCGACGTCGAAAGTGTAGGTGTCATTGGCCTCGATCAGAATGTTCGGCGTCTCGTCCTCGTCCTCTGCGTCCTCGATCGGAAAAACGACCGCCTCATCCATCCGGGTCTCGTTGGGTGCCACCAGGGTACTGGCTTGATTTGCCGCCGATCCGTCCAGGTCGGCGGAAAATCCATTGATGACGGTTTGGGTGATGTTGGTCCCGGCCGCATAGCTGACGGTCTGTCCGAACATCTTGACGATGTCGGCCGTTCCTACATTGAAGACGAAGTTATCGCCTGCATCGATGACGATGGAAAATCCGTCATCCGCTTCGTCCTCGGAGCTTTCGTCAATCTGTGAGGCAGCCGCTATGGGCGACGTCAGGCTGTCAGCGACGGATTCCGAGGCATCGCCAGTTGTGACCTCGAAGCCGTTGACGACGGTCTGTTGATTGTCGTTTCCGTTCACATAGCTGACGGTTTGACCAAACATCTTGGTCACGGATGTGGACTCGATGTTGAACTCGAAATCATCGCCGGATTCGATCAGGATCGACAGTTCGGAGCCGGCCGCAAGATCGTTGCGGATCTGTCTGACCAGTTCGAGAATGGCGACCATATCGGTGGAATCATCGTCATTCTGGCGTTCGTCGATCAGATCCGAGATGCTGCCCAGGTCGCTCTGCGAGAAAATGTCGTCCAGGGCGGCAACCACCTCGGCGATGGCGCTGCCATCGGTCAATATGTCATCGAGCAGTTGCTCCGCCTCTTCTCCGAATTCCGAGGCCAGAGCCTGGGCCTGCTGGGTGGAATCAACGTCCATTGCGGCGAAGTCGATATTGCCAAAGTCGGAGAATTGACCCTCCGCGACATCGGTGACGTCGAACCCGTTGGTGATGGTTTGGTCATTGCGATCGCCGGCGACATAGCTGACGGTCTGACCGAACATCTTGGTGACTTCGGCGTCGCCGATATTGAAAAAGAAATTGTGTCCGGTTTCGATGACGATGGATACGTCCGTCGGATCCTCCAGTTTTCCGACGATGTCGGCCACCTTGGTGAGGATTTCGATGATCTTGTCGGGATCCGCTCCGTCGGAGCTCTCGCTATTGGCAACCGATGTGCCGAACAGTTCCTCCATCGAAGGCTGGGGGTCTTCGAGAGTGGCTGAGGCGCTAGAAACGGTTGGATCCGTGTCGACGGATATTCCGTTGGTGACGGTTTGCACGTTGTGATCGCCGGCAACATAACTGACGGTCTGGCCGAACATTTTGGTGATGCTGGTCGTGCCGAGATCGAAGGAAATACTATCGCCGGTGGTGATCAGGATGTTCGGCAGCTCCGCCTCGACCTCTGTTGCAGCCGCTTGCGATTGATTCGAAACTTCATCCGCAGAGGACTGGCTTGCTGAAGTGTCGCCAAGGATCACCGGACCGTTGGTGATGGTTTGATCATTGTCGTCACCTGAAATGTAGCTGACCGTCTGTCCGAACATCTTGACGACGCTGGTTTCGCCGATGTTGAACGTGAAATCATCGCCGGTCTCGATGACAATGGAAAAGCCGGCCTGGCTGGATTCTGCTGACGATGCCGCGGTTGCGGCGGCGGAACCGCCACCGGATGATCCTCCGGAACCGGTCGCTTCGTTGTCGAACCCGTTGACGATGGTTTGCCGATTGTCGTCGCCCGAGACATGGCTGACGGTTTGCCCAAGCAGCTTGGTGACCGTCGTCTCGCCGACCATGAAGTCGAAGGAATCGCCGGAATCAATTGAAATGGAAAAATCGGTACCGGTGCCAAGGTCCTGGTAAATCTGGTCGGCGAGGCCAAGGATCGCGACGATATCGAGCGAATCGTCTTCGGCCTGGAGCGCATCCGATGCGTCCGATGCGGCCTCCGCCAGGCCGTGGATGACAAAAATCTCGTTCAGCGCCGCGATGATTTCCTCGATGGCGCTGTTGTCGGCCAGAACCTCTGCAAACAACCGCTCCGCCTCAAATCCGAAGGCGTCGATCGCAGCGTCGACGACCGCTGGATCATCGATTTGCAAAGCATCAAAGATATCTTCGATGAAGCCGGTGGAGAATGTTTCGGGTCGGATCTGATCGATGTCGACGGAGCCTTCCAGGCCGTTGGTCACGACCTGTACATTGTCTTTGCCTGTTCCGTAGGTGATGGTTTGACCCACCAGCGCGGTGAGAATGAAATCCGGTGTGGTGTAGTGGAACGTATCGCCTGCCGAGATCTGGATTTGCATGCAAGTCTCCCTGATGAAATCGCTGTTGCCGCCTTCAGAGAGGCGGGGCCAGCGGGTGTAGTCCCTTCGTCTCTTCGGCGAGCCTAGAACAGGACCCGCAAGTGCCCCTCGATCTGATTGGCGCTGGAGCCATCACCAAATTGGCCATCATAGGCCACGCCGAACGTCACATTGTTCGCGGCCTCAACGTCGAAGCCAGCCTGCATAACCAGCGCATCCACGGCAATCGGTGCGCCAGTCACGGTGAACGGGATGGAGCCGGCCAGCGCAAACGTCGCCGACGGATCGGTGTCGCCAAAGGCGTGACGCCAGCCGGCCATTCCATGCAGCCGCACCGTCCGGGTCATTTGTTGCGCGACACGAAGGCCGAGCGTCGTGAAGGTCGTGCTCTGCGCTTCCGAGGCGGCGGTCAGAGCGGCGCTGCCGCCCGTTTCAGTGTAGCCATCGGTGTCGAGTTGCATGAAGGACAGGTTTGCAAAGGGCTCAACCCGCGTGTCGCCTCGGACGATCCGGTAACCCGTCTCTGAAAAGAGTTGCCAACTTGTCGCGTCGTAGCTGGCCGTGAGAGTCTGCGACTTCCTGCGAATGGCAACTGAACGGCTTGAGTCGATGTCATGCCATGTGAACAGACCGCCAAAATTGACAAACACCGGACCATGCGTCGCCTGGCCATAGGCGCCGGCAGAAATGCTGTCGGCATTTGCAGAAGAAGACAAAGCGGACTGGCTGGTCTCGGTGTGACCGTAGGCCCCCAGGATTCCGAGGCGCCAGTGCCGGCCGAAATCGCGATCGAGGCCGGCGACAAATCCGCCATAGCTGTTGTCGGCGGCCGCCGTATTGCCCGTGGAGTCGATGTCTTCCCAACCACCATAGCCGGCGATCCAGGCTCCGTGCTGCGAATTCGAATTGGTGCTGCCGTAGGCGAAAACCTGGGTGTCGTCCTGAAACGACCCGCCCAGCCGCTGGTTGACGGTGTCGCTGACTTTACGGCCGCTGCTCACCAGGGCACCCTTGAGCGACGCCTGGGTCTGGCCACTGAGCTTATCGAACAGACCTCTTGCCTCTGTTTCGCTTGCCGACCCGAAAGCCAACTGGACGACCTCATGGTCGAGGTCCAGCAAATCGAGGGCCTCGGCGACAGCCAACTGGTTTTCCGATTCGCCGACACTTGCGAACGACTGGCTGACCGACTGGGTGAGGGTGATATCTGTGGCGTCGTAGCCAAGCGTATAGTCGATAAAGGTGGAGGTGCCGGAAACGCCAGAGAATGTTCCGCTGACCGCGGTGTCGGCGGTCAGTATCGTGAATGTCGTGTCTACGGAATAGCTGTCGGCTGAAACCAGGACCGAGCCACCGTCGATCGTGACCGTTCCGGTCGAAGCGAGCAGGTCGACATTGCCGTCGGTGTCGATTTCCACATCAAAGATGCTGCCGCTTTCGAAAGTCACATCGGCTGTGTTGAGCGTGCCGACGGAACTTCCCGGCGTGATGGTTCCGCCGCTGTTCACGGTGATCGTTCCGGTGAGCATGCCGGTTCCGCCCAGCGTTCCGCCATTGTTGACGACAACGGCCCCAGGCAAAGATCCGGTCACCGAAAGGATGCCTCCATTGATGTTCGTTTGACCTGTGAAGCTGGTGCTTTTCGAGGTCAGGACCGTCGTGCCGCCTTCGACCTCGATAGTGCCGCTGCCGGTGAATGGCACGGCAAATTCGAAGCCACCCGAGTCGTCCGCGTGGTTGAACAGGACAGAGCCGGTGCCGTCGCCGAAAGCGATTGATTTCGCTTTGAGGGTGCCGGTGTCGAGCGCCGTGTCGCCGGATTGCGATCCAATGACAAAGCTGCCGGTGGAGCCGCTGGACTGGGCCACTGTCAGAGCACCATTGCCGCTATTGATATTAACGAGGCCGCTGTTGTTGAGGATGAGCGTGCCCGAACCGGAGGCCCCGACGACAAGATCCTTCGAGACCTTCAGGGATGAGGAGTCGACCGTGGAGCCACTTGAGGTCGCTCCGGAAACCTTGACGGTGCCGGAACTGCCCGAAGAAACGCCGATTGTCGCATCGCCGCTGATGTTGACGATCGCCGCGTCGGCAATGCTCATCATGCCGCCGGCGCCGGTGTTGCCGACGTTCAATTCGTTGCCGTTTAAATCTCCGGTTACGGTCAGAGTGCCGACGTCGACCGTGGTGGTTCCCGAAAATCCGCTGTTGTCGGCGGACAACTCGGTGTAGCCGGCTTCAACATCGATTGTCCCTTTGCCACTGATGGTAAAGGCGAGTTCGGTCGCGTCAGCTTCGGTGCCGGTGTGGTTCAAAACCAGCGTTCCGGTGCCACTGCCGAATTGAAGGGAGGCGGCCGAGAGTGTTCCGGGTGCGGCCGCACTTGAACCAGAGGCCGCGCCGATAACCACCGTTCCGTTCGAGCCACTTTGGCGTGCCACCGAAACGATGCCTTTTGCCTTGTCGGCGTCTACCGTTGCTCCAGAAGACACTGTCAGTGTGGCGGTGCCCTTGTTTCCAACATAAAAGGTGCCGGCGACCGATAATGACGAAGCTGTGCCGCCGGTGCTATCACCGGTCACCGTCACCGAGCCGGAACTGCTGCCGTTGTTGCCGATGATGACGTTGCCGGTCTGGACACTCTGCCCACCCTGTTGAATCACCATGATGGATTCTGTGGAGGAGTCGCCAACTGTGAGCGCGCTTCCACCCAGTGCCACATCGACGACCAGGGTCCCGCCATCAACCGTCGTGGTGCCGGCGTATCCGCTGTTGTCGCCAGTGAGTTCGGTGTAGCCGCCAGCGACGGTGATGGTGCCGGACTTCAGCCCGGACAGAGACGCGATTGGGACTGAAAACACATAGGGATTGGTGGAGGTTGCGGTATGATTGAAGACCATGCCGCCGCCCGCTTCAACAATCGAGATGCCGGGAGCCGAAATGGTGCCCGGATCATTCGGAGTCTGTCCGATGGCGCTGCCGATGATGATGGAGGCAGTCGCATCTTCACCAACGGCTACGGTGATCGGACCGCCAATGCTCTGGGCAATGACAGCGCCGCCCTCCGAAATCGTCAGTGTGGCCTTTCCCTCGCTGCCGACGATCAGGCCGCCAGCGGCATTCAGCGTCGAGGCGTAAGTTGTTGTGCCGTCGGTCGTAGATCCGGAAACCACCACCGACCCATTGCTGCCCTTGTTATAACCGATGGCAATGGCATCATCGAGTATGAGTTGGCCACCGTTTTCAATGGTCAGAGAACCTTTGGATGAATTGCCCACGATCATGTCGTCGGCTTCGGCGGTTCCGTTGGAGACCTGGTCTGAAATCACGGTCGCATTGGGAGATTCGGTGTCGATATAGGCGAAGTCACTATCGGTAGGAACCGCGCCAGTCGACCAGTTGGTAGCGTCAAACCAGTCGGAGGAGGTCTCGCCTGTCCAGGTCTGCGCGTGAACCGCTGAGGCAAGTGGCAGTACCAGTAGGACCGAGACGATCGCAAGAGTCGGCCGGAATGGCGTGAGGTTTGTTTTCTTTGTTGGCATTTGGACAACCCACATTTCAAGAACCTGCGTGTGAGTTTTGTCCTGTTCGACTTGCGTGGGGCTTTTCTCGCCACGTTTCCGCGCGCCGAAACTGTTGGCTCGTGGCTTGCGCCGCGTCTGAGATGCTGCCCGCATTTGGCATCGATTAACCCCCGCGAATCGATTGTCTGACGGCATTATAGGGTGGGCCCGGAGCTCACAAAGGCGCAGATCTGCTAGCGCCGAGGCCGCATTTTGAAGCAAGGAAGGATTGTGTCGCCTGTGCCCTGTCAGGAATGACAGGTGGATCGGACCATCAGATCTCAAAACAAGGCTAAACCGAGCGGGTGATGCCGCCGTCGATGCGGATGTTCTGGCCGGTGATGTAGCTGGACTTGTCAGACGCCAGGAAGGCGATGAGTTCGGACACTTCCGCGACGTTGCCGTATCGGCCCATCGGAATGCGGGTGCGGCGGTCTTCCTTTTCCGGCAGGCTGTCGATGAAACCGGGCATGACATTGTTCATGCGGATATTGTCGCCGGCATATTTGTCCGTAAACAGCTTGGTGAAGGCGGCAAGGCCGGAGCGGAATACACCGGAAGTCGGAAAGAGCTCCTCGGGCTCGAAGGCGGCATAGGTGGATATGTTGACGAATGCGCCGTTGCCCTGTTTCTGCATGATCGGTGTCACGATGCGGGCGACCCGGATCACGTTGAGCAGGTAGAATTCCATACCCTCATGCCAGTCTTCGTCGCTCAATTCGAGCACGGGTCCCTTCGGTCCGTGTCCGGCACTGGAGACGACCGCATCGATGCGGCCCCATTTGTCCATTGTCGCGTCCACCAGGGCCTGCAGGTCTGCTGCGTTGCGGTTCGAGCCCTCGATGCCGAGGCCACCAAGCTGAGCCGCCAGTTCCAGACCTTTTCCGGACGAGGACAGGATCGCTATGTCGAAACCGTCTTCGGACAGTTTGCGTGCGGCATCGGCACCCATGCCGCTGCCACCGCCGATGATCAAGGCTACGGGGCGGTCACTCATGTCAGAAGTTCCTCAGCGCGTGGGGACAGGTTCGTCGCCGCGGTAGTCATAGAAGCCGCGGCCGGTCTTGCGGCCGAGCCAACCGGCTTCGACATATTTCGTCAAAAGCGGGCAGGGGCGATACTTGGAATCGGCCAGGCCGTCATAGAGCACCTGCATGATCGACAGGCAGGTGTCGAGCCCGATGAAATCGGCCAATTGCAGCGGCCCAATCGGATGGTTGGCGCCGAGCTTCATGGCCGTGTCGATGGCCTCGACCGTACCGACGCCTTCATAGAGCGTGTAGATCGCCTCGTTGATCATCGGCAGGAGGATGCGGTTGACGATAAACGCCGGAAAGTCCTCGGCGACCGTCACCGTCTTGCCGAGCGATTCCACGAATTCCTTGGAGGCCTCGAACGTTACGTCTTCGGTGGCAATGCCGCGAACCAGCTCGACCAGGTGCATCACCGGTGCCGGGTTCATGAAGTGAATGCCGATGAAACGCTCCGGACGGTCGGTTGCCGAGGCCAGGCGGGTGATCGACAGGGACGATGTGTCCGTGGCGATGATGGCTTCCGGATTGAGCAGCGGGCAAAGATTGGCGTAGATCTTGCGCTTGATGGTCTCGTCTTCCGTCGCCGCCTCGATGACCATGTCGGTGGCCGCGAGATCCTCGACCGAAATGGCCGGGGCTATGCGCGCCTGGGCGGCGTCCCGCGCGCCCTCTTCCAGATTTCCGGCGGCAACCTGGCGGGCCATGTTGCCGTTGATCGTGGCCATGCCGTCATTGATCTTGGCTTCGGAGACATCGTGCAGCAGGACATCGTAGCCGGCCACGGCGCAGACATGGGCGATGCCGCTGCCCATCTGGCCAGCACCAACAATACCAACTGATTTGATCGAGCCGGCCATAACCTCAATTCCCTGTAATGAACCGCGCACAAACTAATTGGCCGGGCTGACAACGTCCAGCCCGGCCAATCATTTTTTTGCAGGTGCGAAGAGGGCTATGCGGCCCCGTTTGCCAACGGGTCAGAGCGCCTTTTCAAGCTCCGGCAGAACATCGAAAAGGTCGGCAACGAGACCGTAATCGGCGACCTGGAAAATGGGCGCTTCCTCGTCCTTGTTGATCGCGACGATCACCTTCGAATCCTTCATGCCGGCCAGGTGCTGAATCGCACCTGATATGCCGCAGGCAATGTAAAGGTCCGGGGCGACGACCTTGCCGGTCTGGCCAACTTGCCAGTCGTTCGGCGCGTAGCCGGCATCGACGGCAGCGCGCGAGGCGCCGACGGCGGCGCCAAGCTTGTCGGCTACCGGGAGGATGACCTCCTGGAATTTCTCCTCGGAACCGAGAGCGCGGCCACCCGAGATGATGATCTTGGCCGAAGTCAGTTCCGGCCGGTCGCTTTCCGACAGTTTGGCTTCGACGAATTTCGACAGGCCCGGGTCTGCAGCGGCGCCGATCGTCTCAACGGATGCCGAACCGCCTTCGCCGGCGGCATTGAAGCCGGCCGTACGCACGGTGATGACCTTTTTCGGGTCGGTCGACTGAACCGTCTGAATGGCGTTGCCGGCATAAATCGGCCGCTTGAAGGTGTCTGAGCTGACGACGTCGGTGATGTCCGAGATCTGCATCACGTCGAGCAGGGCAGCGACCCGCGGCATGATGTTCTTGCCGTCGGTTGTGGCGGCGGCAACAAAGGCGTCGTAGCCGTCCGCCAGCGAGACGATCAAGGCAGCTGTCGGCTCGGCCAGGTTGACCTCCAGGTCATCGGATTCGGCCAGCAGGACCTTCGATACGCCATCCAGCTTGGCGGCTTCATCGGCGACGCCCTGGGCGCCCTTGCCGGCGACCAGTACATGCACGTCGCCACCGATTGCGGCTGCGGCGGTCAGGGCCTTTGCGGTCTGATCGGACAGCGACTGGTTGTCATGTTCCGCGAGAAGAAGTGTGGTCATGATAATCGTCTCCGTCCTCTAAAGCACGCCGGCTTCGTTTTTCAGCTTGTCGACCAGGTCGGCAACGCTCTCGACCTTGACACCGGCCTTGCGGCCTTCCGGCTCGGCCGTGTTGAGCACGGTCAGGCGCGGAGCAGTGTCGACGCCGTAGTCGGCGGTCGTCTTCTTGTCGAGCGGCTTCTTCTTGGCCTTCATGATGTTGGGCAGGGAAGCATAGCGCGGCTCGTTGAGGCGCAGGTCCGTGGTGACCACCGCCGGCAGTTTGATCTCGATGGTCTGCAGGCCGCCGTCGACTTCACGGGTAACCGAAGCGGAACCGTCGCCGATCTCAACCTCGGAGGCGAAGGTGCCCTGCGACCAGCCCAGGAGGGCAGCCAGCATCTGGCCGGTCTGGTTGCAATCGTCATCGATGGCCTGCTTGCCGACAATGACGAGACCAGGATTTTCTTCCTCAACCACGGCCTTGAGGATCTTAGCGACCGCCAGCGGCTCGACCAAATCGTCTGTCTGAACCAGGATGCCGCGATCAGCGCCCATGGCGAGGGCCGTCCGGATCGTCTCTTCGGCCTTGGCCGGGCCGATCGACACGGCGACGATTTCCTCGACCTTGCCGGCTTCCTTCAGCCGGATTGCCTCTTCGACCGAGATCTCGTCGAACGGGTTCATCGACATTTTGACATTGGCCAGCTCGACGCCCGAGCCGTCGGGCCTGACGCGGACCTTGACGTTGTAGTCAATCACCCGCTTCACGGGTACCAGAACTTTCATGCGTTCACCTTTCTCCAACAGCGCGCGGGATAGTGCACATTCCGTGTCGTCCGTGATGGCTGGAAAGCGACATCAAGGCAGTCAAATTCTGCCAGTGGAATATGCGTCTGTCCTGCGATTGAGAGCCTTGTGGGTGTCACATATCTGCAAGGCCCCGTTGCCGTCAATCAGGATTGCGGGCGCGGGTGCGGCAATTTGTCCCTCGGAGCGGTTCTGTAGAGCCTATCATGGTTAGATTGAAGCAATTCTGTTTGTGGTCGGCGCGGCGATCCGCGAGGAAGGAGCGCAGAGCGATGCCGGAGGCATCTCTCGAGCATCATGACGCTGCGGGCGTTCGCCGACCGCAAACCCGAAGGGCCGGGCGCATTTGCACCTCGGCAGAATGGTTCAATCTAACCATGATAGGCTCTAGCGGCCCCAGCCGCGACTGGGCGCTTCGGCTTGCTTCTTGTGGATGACCGCCTTGGGCGAGATGATCTTGCGGTCGAACAGGGGCACGGCGCGGCGCTTCATCAGGACAACGAGAATGGCGCCGGCGATGATGCCGCCAATGTGGGCAGCCCAGGACACGTCGCCATCGGTGTCTGAAACCACCATGAAGATCTGAAAGCCGATCCACCCCACAAGCGGAATGAAAGCCGGAAGCGGTAGCGGAATGCGGCCGAGCACCAGCACCCAGACCCGCACACGGGGATGCAAAATGAGGTAGGCGGCGACAACGCCGGCGACCGCGCCGGATGCGCCGATGAGCGGTGCTTCGGATTGCGGATCCAGCAGGCCATGAGCCAATGCCCCGGCCGCGGCACAGAGCAGGTAGAAGATCAGGAAGCGGACATGCCCCAGCGCATCCTCGATGTTATCGCCGAATACCCACAGGAACAGCATGTTGCTCGCCAGGTGCCAGAAACCGCCGTGCAAAAAGGCATAGGTGATGTAGGTCGCCTCCTCGGGCACGATGGCAAGACCGGGCGCCAGGTCGGCGAAACCGTTGGCGACCGCCGGAATGTAACCGAAGCCCAGGACCGCCGCCGTGGTGAAGGCACCGGTTTCGCCGCTGAATGTGGTGCCCAGCCAGATCACCGTGTTGATGACGATGAGCCCGAGAGTGACATATTGCAGATTGATATGGTCGAGGTCGTTGCGGTCGTGCAGCGGAATGAACATGGCGGCCTATCCGCTGGCGACGGTTGGAGCCACACTCATGTGCGGGTCTCTCCGGGAACCCAGAGCACGTCGTCGCGGCCGTCGCTGTTGGCGATCCGGGCTGCGACGAACAACAGGTCCGAGACGCGATTGATATAGCGGATTGCAGCAGGGTTGACCCTTTCATCCGGCTTGCCAGCAAGCTCGACCACCATTCGTTCGGCACGACGCGCCACAGTCCGCGCCAGGTGCAAGGCTGCGGCCGCTGCAGAACCACCCGGCAGTATAAAGGATTTCAGCGGTTGCAGTCGGTCGTTCAGATCATCGATCTCAGCTTCAAGCCGGTCAACCTGGCTGTCGATGATGCGCAGGGGTGGGTAGGGTGGCGGCGTATCGGTTTCCGGTGTCGCCAGATCGGCGCCGAGATCGAAAAAGTCATTCTGAATGCGCGACAGAATGGCATCCAGCACATCGTCATCGCCGGTGTGGAGCCGGGCCATGCCGATGCAGGCATTGGCCTCATCCACCGTGCCATAGGCGGCGACGCGCAAATCGTGCTTGCCGCGGCGCTCGCCGCTGCCGAGGGCCGTGCTGCCGTCGTCGCCGGTCCGCGTGTATATCTTGTTGAGCGTTACCAAGATCGTCCTCCCCTACCGTCCGCCACCGGTGATCCACAATATCGCGACAATCAGCACGACAGCAACAAATTGCAGCAACACTCGCATTTGCATGAGCTTGTTGGACAGATTGCCGGACCCGCCTTGCATCATATTGAAAAGGCCGCGGATCAGCACGAATACCACCGCCGCCATAACGACAAGGGTCAGGTAAAAAAGGAAATCGGTCATGGGCGTGGTTCCGTGATTATGCCGATCGTGGCCGTCAGCGTTTGCCAAGTATGTCATAGAGCGTACGGGCAGGCAGCAAGCGTTTGAGCGCCACGCCGATCTTCGCCGGCCTGGTCACTACATAGTGCGGATTCGGCCGGGGGCTTTCGAGGGCGTGTTTCAGCACGCGGTAGACGGCCTCGGGGCCGAGTTTGTGTTTCGACCGCACGCCACCCTGACGCATGCGCTGTAGCTCCGGCTCATAGGCTTGCCGATGTACGGAGCCTTCGATGTCTATGTATTTTTCGATGTACGTGAGCGCGTTCGAGGCAATCTTCGATTCGATGGGGCCTGGTTCGATCAGGCTGACATGAATGCCGCTGCCGGCCAGTTCCATGCGCATGGTGACGCTCAGTGCTTCCAGGGCGAATTTGGAGGCGTTGTAGGCACCGCGCCAGCGCATCGGCACCAAGCCGAGGATTGAGGAGCACTGGACGATGCGACCGCTGCCCTGTTCGCGCATGACCGGGATGACCTGTCGGGTCAGTGTGTGCCAGCCAAACACGTTGGCCTCGAATTGCTGCTTGAGCGCCTCGGTCGGAAGGTCTTCGATGGCTCCGGCCTGGCTGTAGGCGCCGTTGTTGAACAGTGCGTCGAGGCGGCCGCCCGATTCCCGCATGACGGTTTCGAACAGCGCATGGATACTGGCTTCCTCACGGTAGTCCAGGTAGTTGGCGCTGAAACCATCCGCCTTCAGGGCATCGATATCCTCGGGCTTTCGTGCCGTCGCGAAAACCTGCCAGCCGTCATCGCGCAGGGCGCGGGCGCAATGCGCACCGATTCCGGAGGAACATCCGGTGACAAGAATGCTGCGTTTCTCAGCCATGCATTGCTCCGTGGGAGGGGATTTCCGGTGGAAACCGGAGGACACTCTTAGTCGCTGCCGCCGGGGATTGGAAGCAATTCCATTTGACAACCGGCATGGACGAACTGACATAGGGTGGAGCGAGCGGGAGTGCAAATGGACTGGCAACGCGGCTTGAGGATCGTCCTCAATGCGGTCACGCATTTCAACGATGACGACGGCTGGGCCATGGCCAGCCATGTTGCCCTGTCGACGCTGCTGGCGCTGTTTCCCTTTCTGATCTTCGGTACGGCGCTTGCCAGTTTTCTGGGCGCCGACACGTTCGCCGATACGGCCGTGCATATCATCTTCGACACCTGGCCGAAATCGATCGCCGAACCGATCTCGCGGGAAGTGCTCAACGTGCTTACGGTCAATCGCAGCGGATTGCTGACGGTCAGCGTGCTGGCTGCCGCCTTCTTTGCATCGAATGGCGTCGAGGCGCTACGGGTGTCGCTCAACCGCGCCTATCGCCAGCGAGACGACCGATCGTTCGTTTTGCTGCGCCTGCAAAGCCTCGGCTTCGTCCTCGTGGCGGTGGTGGTCATGCTGGTGATCAGCTTCCTGCTGGTCCTGGCACCGATCGCTATCCAGCTGACGCGCGAATGGCTGCCTTGGAGCGAAGCGCTGGTGGTGCATTTTGAAAACTGGCGCCTGCTGATCGCCGTGGCGCTGCTCTTCGTGGCGCTCGTCGTCTGTCACAGCTGGTTGCCTGCCGGGCGCAGGACACTCTGGTCGATCCTGCCCGGCGTGGGTGTGACCATGTTGTTCTGGATCGCCGGCGCCTCATTGTTCGCCGCCTATCTGCAGCAGTTTTCGACCTATGTCGCAACCTATGCTGGTCTGGCATCGATCATGATCGCGCTGATTTTCCTCTACATTGTCGCTGCGATTTTTATCCTCGGTGCCGAACTCAACGCGGCGATCCTAGCAGAAAACCGCGACTCTCAGGGTTAATCGGCCGAAAATGCCCGCAAATTAGGATTTTTGTCACTATTTCGCGTTAACTCAAACAGGCGGAATAGCGGGAAGATCGAGTGGTTTTGATGTAATTTGTCACGCGACAAATGAATTGTCGCTTCGGTTTGTGTCGGTATGGGGGCGATGCAGGTACCGGACAACGCAAATGATGGAGCGGAAAATGATCGGATATGTATCTCCGGAGGTTTTCTACGGGCTAATCGTCGCCTGCATTATCGGCTGTTTCTTCGTTGGCCATGCCATGGACGGGGTTATCGGTTCTTCAGGCTTCGGCGTGCTCGGCAATATGCTGATTTTGACGACCGGACTTTTTCTCGGTCTGCTTATGGCCGACAAGATCGGTCTCAGGGTTTCGAATGTGGAAGTTCTGGCAGCCGCCGGTTTGATCGGGGCTTTCGGATCGCTTTTGCTGCTGGTGCTGATCAAGCACCTGTTCATGCGGGTCGAATAGGGCGCCCCGGGGGCCGTCCGGGCCCATCACTTCAGACTTTCGGGCTCGCCTCGATCATGGTGCGAATATCCGCCGGCGTCCATCGCCGGCGCAGGCTTTTCAGGGACAGGTCGCGGTCGCGTTTTGACAGTTTGCGCCCGGTTTCGTCGGTCAACAGGTGATGATGGGTATAGCCCGGCGTTGGCAGCTCGAGCAGTTCCTGCAGAAGCCGATGCAGTGCAGTGGCATGAAAGAGATCATGGCCGCGCACCACGTCCGTGACCCCTTGCAGCGCATCATCCACCACCACGGCCAGGTGATACGCAACCAGACGGTCTGAACGGGTCAGCACAATGTCGCCCCAGCGGGACCAGTCACAGGCAATCCGGCCGGTCTCGCCGTTCGGTCCGCGACCCTCCTCCAACCAATCGACGGGCCGACCGAGACGTTTTGCGGCGGCCTGCAAATCGAGGCGCCAGGCAAACGGCTGACCGGAGTCAATCAGACGCTGACGCTCGGCAGCGCTCAGGGTTCGTTCCGTGCCTGGGTAGATCGGAGCGCCATCCGGATCGCGTGGCCAGGTGCCGCCGTCAACCTCGGCCCTGGCGACATGGTCGGCGATTTCGCGGCGGCTCATTACCGCCGGATAGACAACGTCAATTTTGCGAAGCCGTTCCAGGGACGCCAGGTAGACGGCCAGGTGATCGCTTTGCCGGCGCACCGGCTCGTCCCAGACGATGCCGAGCCAGCCGAGGTCGTCCAAAATCTGGTGCTCGTATTCAGGCCGGCAGCGTTGAGTGTCGGTGTCTTCCATCCGCAGAAGCAGCCGGCCGCTGCTTGCCATTGCCATGTCGTGATTGATGAGAGCGGAGCAGGCATGGCCCAGGTGCAGTTCGCCATTGGGGCTCGGCGCAAAGCGGAAAATGCGGTCGCTGGCAGTCGGGGCCATGATGGATCAGGCGGGTTCTCGGACGGTGGCAACAGGGCGTGGCTGCTGCTACGGTTGGCCTCCCGGAGGCAGCGTTGTCAATATCGAATATCCCGAAGATCGAAGGACCGGACGACATTGAGGCGGGCCTTGCGGCGCTGGCCGAACTTGACCCGCGGCTTGTACCTGTCATCGAAAGGGCCGGTCCGGTGCCGCTGCGCCGCCAGCCTCCCGGGTTCGAGGGGTTGGCACAGATCGTCGTAGCGCAGATGGTCTCCAAGGCCAGCGCAGCAGCGCTTTGGAGCCGTCTGCTGGAGGCTGCGCCGACGTGTGCTCCGGACCGGGTCGCAGCCTTGACTGACGATCAGTGTCGCGCCATCGGTTTGTCTCGGGCCAAGGAAAAGACCCTGAAACTGGCGGCGGAAGCGGTTTTGGAGAAGCGGCTCGATCCGCATGAATTGTGTGGTTTGCCGGCGCGCGACTCGATCGCGGCGATGACCGCCATCAAGGGGATCGGTCCCTGGACGGCGGAGGTCTATCTTCTGTTCTGCGCCGGCCATGGCGACATCTTCCCGGCCGGCGATGTGGCGCTGCAGAGCGCGGCGGGGCATGCCCTCGGTCACGCGGAGCGACCCAATCAGCAGGCGCTGAGACGGATTGCCGAGACCTGGCAACCCTGGCGTGGGGTCGCCGCGCGATTGCTTTGGGCCTACTACGCCACGGCCATGCGCCGCGGCGACGTGATCCCGACCGGATGAGGCTCGACCGGAGCCAAATTGCTCATATCACTTCACAATCCTGTCACAACCGGCCTAATATAACCGGGACGACAAGCGAATCGCTCAGGAGAGTGAGAGGTGACGATTGCAGTTTCTCCAGATGCGCTTCCGGCGCTGGTACTGAACGCCGATTACCGGCCGCTCAGCTACTATCCGCTGTCGCTGTGGTCCTGGCAGGACGCTATCAAGGCCGTATTCCTCGATCGGGTCAACATCCTGGCCGAATACGAGCACCGTGTATCGTCGCCGTCGATGTCGATGGCGCTGCCCAGCGTCGTGTGCCTGAAGGACTACGTCAAACCCAGCCGGCATCCGGCCTTCACACGGTTCAACGTGTTCCTGCGCGACCGGTTCCGGTGCCAGTATTGCGGTTCGGACAAGGACCTGACCTTCGACCACGTCATCCCACGGCGCTATGGCGGTGAGACGACCTGGGAGAATATCGTCGCGGCCTGTTCACCCTGCAACCTGAAAAAGGGCGGCAAGATGCCCCGCGACGCGGGCATGTTCCCGGCGCAGAAACCATACCATCCGACGGTGCATGATCTGCACAAGAACGGCCGTCTGTTTCCGCCCAACTATCTGCACGAAAGTTGGATGGACTATCTCTATTGGGATGTCGAACTGCAGCCCTGATCGGGCTCAGGCTCTTTTGAAGGCGCCGCGCAGGCAACCGACGGCCAGCACCACGCTGGCAATCACGTTCCATCCGGCAAAGGACAGGCCGAGCACCCGCAGGGCTGCGTCATCACAGGCCGGCGGTTTGATGGCGTTGAGGTCGCTGAGCAGGCTGCTGGCGTCGGTGGCAGCCCCAGCCGCGCCACCGCAGCCCTCGGGCCCTGGCCACCAGCGCCATTCGACGCCGGAATGGTAGACGCCGAGGCCGGCACCGTAGAGCATCAGCCCGCCGCCGACGAGAAACAGCGCGCGCACCACGAGTGGCGGCGCCTTCAGTGCTGCGGCTATAGCCGCGGCAAGCATGACCGGCACGCCCAGATAATAAGGGGTGCGCTGTTCCAGGCAGAGCGCGCAGGGCAGGTAGCCACCGATATGTTCGAACCCGAGTGCTGTACCGACGACAACGGCCATGGCGGCAGCCAGCGTCAGGGCGGAAAGGGCCGTCGGCGCTTCGGCAGCATGATGGTCGGAATGTCCGGTTGCCGTGGTCACGGTGCAATCCCCTCAGAACGCGTAGCGCAGGGCGTAGAACCCGCCGAACAGAAGGACCAGAAATGTGGCGAAAAGAATGCCGAGATATTTCTCGATAAACAGGCGAATTGGCTCGCCATAAAGATAAAGCAGAAAGGCGACGAGGAAAAACCGCAGGCTGCGGCCGATGATCGAAACGACCACGAAGGTTACGAGGTTGAGCCCGGTGGCCCCTGAGAAGATGGTCAGCACCTTGTAGGGAAATGGTGTGACGGCGGCAAACAGCACGCCCCATCCTCCATAGGTGTTGTACCAGTCGCGGATCTGCTCGAAGGAGTCCTCCTTGCCGTAAAGCGCCAGGATCGGCTTGCCGACCGCTTCGTAGAGGAACATGCCGATGGCATAGCCGAGCAACGCCCCGAGAACGGATGCGACAGTGCACAGCAGCGCTGTCTTCCACCAGCGCTCGCGATCGGCCAGCACCATGGGAATCAACAGCACATCGGGCGGAATCGGAAAGAACGAACTTTCGGCAAAGGAAACGGCCGCCAGTCCGGTCCGCGCATGGCGCGTCGCGGCGAGCGACATGGTCCAATCGTAGAGGCGTCTGATCATGGAGCGGTTCCCTTGGCCGGGCTTTTAGGGAGAAACAGAAGGGGCGTAAACCGCAAATTAGCCGACCGGTCTTAGAACTTGGTAAAAGCAAGTTGACCACACCCCATTGCTTCGTATATTCGGCGGCAATCGGCACAGGGCCCCTGTGGCGGAATTGGTAGACGCGTTGGATTCAAAATCCAATTTCTTCGGAAGTGTCGGTTCGAGTCCGACCGGGGGCACCAGCGTTTTTGTCGATCTGTCTCCCTATTCGCCAACCCTGAAGTTTTCATGCGCTCACCAATCCTGCGTTGACAATCACCTCCCTTGCCAGCAGACTGAACATGTTTGAACAGGTTTAGACAAGTCTGAACAGGAGCTCCACGAGGTGGGGAAGGCGACATCATTCACAAACAAACCGGGTATCGGCTTGCCGAAATCCGAGCTGATTGCGCAGACGCTGGAGCACGAGATCCGTTCCGGAGCTATCTCTCGTGGCGATCAGTTGGCCAGTGAAAACGAGCTAGTCCGGCGCTTTTCCGTCAGCCGAAATACCGTTCGAAAGGGCCTGGAGCAGCTTGCGCGTCAGGGGCTGATTACGACGCGAACCGGTATCGGGTCCTTCGTTACCTATGAAGGTACGTCGATCGACAATGCCTTGGGCTGGACGCAAGCGCTGTCGAAATCGGACGACCAGGTTGATACGCGCCTGCTCGGCATCGAGCGGCGGGCTTGCCCTGAGACCTCGAGCTTTCTCGGGTTGGGAGTGATCGAATTCTTGTGCGTTGACCGGTTGCGCGTGTTGAGCCGCGATGGGACCGGCATTTCGCTGGAGCGCAGCCGCACGCCGTGGCGCGACGATTTCGCCGACGTGCTCGAAAACGGCCTGATTAATGAATCCCTCGGCGAAACTCTCGCGGCCGCGGGCCTTGTCATCCACAGCGGTGAGGAATGGGCGAACGTCCTGCCGTCGCTCTCGGAAATGGATGCGCGGATCATGGCCCGTGCGCCGGGCGAACCGATGCTGCACTTGCGGCGCGTCAGCAGAACGGTAGAAGGCGGGGTTGTCGAATATGTCGAAAGCATCCTCGATCCGTCGCGTTTCGGCCTGCACCTGGAGTTCTGATGCCGCCCGTCGAGCCCACGGATTTCGAACTGGACCGCGCCATGGGCGCCCTGTTGGGTGGTGCGCTTGGTGATGCGCTCGGAATGCCGACGCAATCCAATTCACGGGATGAGATTGTCGCAGTTTTCGATGAAATCACCGACTTCGAGGCGCCTCCGGCCGATCATGCAATCGCGCATGGCCTGAGCGCCGCATCGATCACCGACGATACCGAGCAGTCCCTCCTGCTGGCGGACCATATTCTTGCTTCGCCCGACACCTTTGATGAACGCGGCTGGGCGCAGCGCCTGCTCGATTGGGAGCAATCGGTCAAGGCGCGGGGACTGCACGACCTGCTTGGGCCATCGACAAAACGAGCGATGGAAGCGCTGCTTGCAGGGGCGCCGCCATGGGAGACCGGGCGCAACGGCGACACCAACGGAGCGGCCATGCGCATTGCGCCGGTCGGCATTTCGATGCCGGTCGAACCGTTGTCGTCCTTCATCGACATGGTCGCGGCGACAAACCGGATCACCCACAACACGGTTGAAGCCAATGCCAGTGCTTCCGCGGTGGCTGCCGCCATCAGCGCCGGCATCGACGGAGCAGGGGTCGAACGGGCGCTTGAGACCGCAATCGCTGCGGCGCAACTGGTCGAACGGAGGTCTGGTGATGAGGCTACCGTATCGGAGCGCATGGCGCTTGCCATTTCCCTGGCCGACGCTTCGGACGGCGCAAGTCTTTCATCCGCTATCGACCGGCAGATCGGTACGAGCGTGGCCTCGGTTGAATCGGTGCCGGCGGCCTTTGCCCTTCTGAAATACTCAAGTGGCGATGCCTGGAGCGCGGGTCTGCTGGCGGCAAATCTCGGCGGCGATACCGACACGATCGGCGCGATTGCAGCGGGAATGTGCGGTGCGGTGAGCGGCCTGACTTCGATGCCGCAAGACAAAATTGCCCGGATGGTCCAGGTCAACGGACTCCAAGTGAAGGACGTTGCTATCCGACTGCTCGAACTCCGACACGCGCGCGCGGCCAGACCTGCAGTGGAAGCAGCGTCATGAGCGTGGCGCGCCTGTTGCAGATGTCGGGAATCGTCGTTGACCTGGTCTACCGGGTCGAGGAGGTGCCGAAAGCCGGCGAAGAAGCAGTCGTCGAAGAAAGCATGATCGCGCCCGGCGGCGGCTTCAACGCCATGGTGGCCGCCAGCCGCGCCGGAATGCACGTCTCCTACGGCGGCTCGCACGGTACCGGCCGGTTTGCCGATATTGTCCGCAGTTCGCTGTCGGAACTGGGGATTCCGGTGCTGCAAAGTCAATTGGAGCACAGCGACCAGGGTACCAGCGTCGTGCTGGTCGATCGCCACGGCGAGCGGACGTTCGTATCGCAGGCCGGGGCCGAGCGCTTTTTCGGCTCCTCGCAGTTCGGGCAGATCGATGCCGCCGCATTCGAATATGTTCTGATCTCGGGATATACCTTCGCGCTCAGCCGCAACCCCGACAATCTGAACATCTGGCTGGATGCTTTTCCGGAAGCGCCGCAATTGCTGTTCGATCCTTCGCCGGTTGTCGACAAGATTCCCGCCTCCATCCTCGGCAAGATGATGGCGCGCTGTTCCTGGATCAGCGCCAACGCGGATGAGGCCCGCTTCATCACCGGTATCGCCGATCCGCTGCGCAGCACGGCTGGTCTGCTCGAACGCATGGGCGAGGGCGCTGCCGGCGCTCTAGTGCGCCACGGCGAGCACGGGTGCTGGCTGGCGGTGCGCGGCGCGGCAACCGAACACGTGGCACCCTATGGCGTTGAGCCGATCGACACCAACGGTGCCGGCGACACCCATATCGGATCGTTCATCGCGGCCCTCGGCGCCGGCGATACCCCGCTGGCCGCGGCCCAGTTTGCCAATGCCGCGGCCGCCCTTTCGACCCTGCACAAGGGTCCCGCGACGGCCCCGGATCGATCGCAAACAGAAGCCTTCATGGCCGCAAATGCGCCCGATCCGGACATCCGGAAATCAGCAAAGATCTAACAGGGAGAAGCAATATGAAACCTACAATCAGACTGACAGCGGTGACGGCGATTGCACTGGGGCTCAGCGCCATGGCCAGCCAGGCCGTCGAGATCCGTGTTTTGAACTGGAAAGGCTATGGCACCGATGCCGACTGGGCGATCGAGGCCTTTGCCGAAAAGACCGGCCATACGGTCGTGCATGACTATTTCAACTCCGAACAGGAGATGCTCACCAAGCTCCGGACGAATCCCGGCGCCTATGATGTCGTGCTCATCAACTCCGCGTTCACCGGAACGGCGGCCGATGAAGGCCTGATCGGTCCGATCGACACGGCCGATATCAGCAACTACGCCGACCTCGCACCCAACCTCGCCAACAACGCCGATCTCAGTCCGGGCGGCGAGGTGCTCGGCGTCGCCTGGGTCTGGGGCCTGACCTCGTTTGCGGTCAACAAGAACGACGTCACACCCACACCGACGTCCATCCAGGTGCTCTGGGATGACGCGTACAAGGGCCGGGTCGGATGGCGCGACGATGCCCTGGAATCGGTTCAGTTCGCGGCCCTGGCGACGGGTCAGGACATCAACGACGTCAAGGACCTCGACGCGGTCAAGGCCAAGCTTGAGGAATTGCTGCCGCAGATCAGGACGTTCTGGAGTTCGGAAAACGACTGGAACCAGTTTTTCGCCGCCGGCGATTTCCTGATGGCGCCGTTTTGGAGCGGTTCTGCCAGCCGCTCGATCGCCAAAGGCCTGCCGGTGCAGTTCATCGTTCCGGAGGAAGGCGCCATCGGCTGGCTTGATGGCCTGTCCATTCCGGCTTCTTCCAACAACAAGGAGGCCGCACGGGCCTTCATCAACTATATGATCGATCCCGAATTCTATGTAAAATGGGCCGAAAGCGGCGCACCGGCATCGGCCAACGCCAAGGCAGCTGCCGCACTGCCGAGCGACAGCTTCAACCGCGCCACTCTTGGCGATCCGGAAGTCGTTGCCCGGGTGCAGTTCATGCAGCCGGTGCCGGAAGAAACCCGCAAAACCTACCTGGAACTGTGGCAGGAGCTGAAGGCGAACGCCCAGTAGCGTTGCGCCGCGAGGAGGACCTACGATGAGCGCGACGCTTGTTCGCCGAGATTATCTGCGCGCAGCGGCGCTCATCAGTCCCGCCTATGTATGGCTGACGGTGGCAGTTTTCCTGCCGCTGGCAGCTATGTTGTTCTTCAGCGTGCTGAGCGAGGCGCCCTTCGGCGACCGGGACTGGTACATGACGCTCGCCAATTACGGCGAATTCTTTGAAAAAGGTTTCTATTTCAAGCTTCTGGTGCGGTCGCTGACGCTCGGCCTTGTGGTCACCGGCTTCTGCATTCTGATCGGATTTCCCTGCGCCTATGTGCTCGCCAAGACCATCAAGGGCCGCTGGCGCGAGGCGCTGTTCCTATTGGTCATCCTGCCGTTCTGGAGCAACAGCCTGGTGCGGATCTTTTCCTGGGCGATCGTGCTGCGTGGCAACGGCGTGATCGACAAGACGCTGGATATGATCCTGCCCTTCGACGTGTCGGTCAATCTGATGTTCAGCTATCCGGCGATCGTCATCGGCCTGGTTCATTCCTATCTGCCTTATGTCATTTTGACGTCGTATCTGGCGCTGCAGGCGATCGACGACAATCTGATCGATGCCGCCCGCTCACTGGGAGCGCCGCGGCGAACCATCCTGTGGCGCATCATCGTGCCATTGTCGTTGCCGGGCCTGATTGCCGGCGCTGTCCTCATCTTCGTGCCGGTCGTCGGCTCATTCATGGAGCCGCGCATTCTCGGTGGTCGCGCCGGCACCTTCTTCGGCACCGTCATCGAGGATCAGTTCGTGGCCGTGTTCAACTGGCCGCTGGGTGCGGCGCTGTCCTTCATCCTTCTGGGCGTGGTGCTCTTGATCCTGGCTGTCTCCAGTCCGGTTTTGCGGAGGGCACAGTGATGACGATGAGTCGGTTTCTCGAGCGGTTGGGGCGGATCTATCTGGGCCTGGTGCTGGCGTTCCTTTACGTGCCGATCCTCGTTATGGCGCTGATGTCGTTCAACAAATCCGAATTCTACCAGTTGCCGATCCAGTTCACGACCAGTTGGTACGGCAAGCTCCTCAACAACACCGAAATCCTGAGCGCCGCCTGGAGCAGCGTCTGGATTGCCTGCACCACGACGGTGATTGCCACGACGCTGGGCACGGCTGCTGCCATCGCCTTCTTCCGCTACGAGTTCCGCGGCAAGGCCATATTGCAGGCGCTGCTGTTCCCGCCGATCGCCATCCCCTGGCTGATCACCGGCACCGCCATGCTGATCTTCTTCTTCTCCATCGGAATTGGCCGTGGGGCTCCTGCGGTGATCATCGGCCACGTGGCCCTCGCGCTGCCCTACGTCATCGTGGTGGTGACGGCGCGCTTGCGAACCTTCGATCCGCAGCTGGAGGAGGCAGCGCGCTCGCTCGGCGCCAGCAGTTGGGAAGTGACCCGGCACGTGACGTTGCCGTGGATCGCCTCCGGCATCATCGCCGGCGCGCTGTTTGCCTTCGCGGTGTCCTTCGACCAGTTCGTGGTCTCCTATTTCCTCGCCCAGCCCGGCGACAGCACCCTGCCGGTGGTGATCTACACGGCGATCCGCAAGGGCTTCACGCCGGAGATCAATGCCATCTCCACCATCATCATCGCCATCTCGATGACCTTGATGCTGCTGTCGGCACGCTATGCAAATTTCGGAGGAGTACGCTGATGGCCGGCGTTACGGTTTCGCATGTCAACAAGCATTTCGGCGCGATGAAGGCGCTCGATGACATCTCCATCGATTTTGCCGACGGCGAGTTCTTCGGCCTTCTTGGCCCGTCCGGCAGCGGCAAGACGACTCTGCTTCGGGTGATCGCCGGCTTCATTTTCTCTGACAGCGGTTCGGTGGTGATTGGTGGACAGCCGGTCGAGCGGGTGCCTGTCGAAAAGCGCGAAATCGGCATGGTGTTCCAGAACTACGCGCTGTTTCCCAACATGAGCGTCGCCGACAATGTCGGCTTCGGGCTGCGGGTCAGAAAACTGTCGGCCGCGGAGATCGCCCGCCGGGTCGGCGAGGCTCTGGACCTGGTGCAACTCGGCGATCTCGGCGAGCGACGGCCTCATCAGCTTTCGGGCGGTCAGAGGCAGCGCGTGGCATTGGCCCGGGCGATCGTTACGGAACCGCGGGTGCTTTTGCTGGATGAACCGCTGAGCGCGCTGGACAAGGCGCTGCGCGTCGACATGCAGATCGAACTGAAACGCATCCAGCGCGAGATCGGCATCACCACCATCTTCGTCACCCACGACCAGGAAGAGGCGCTGACACTCAGTGACCGCATTGGCATTCTGAAGGACGGTCGTCTGGTTCAGACCGGGTCGCCACACGACATGTACCATGCGCCGGTCAACGAATTCGCCGCCGGCTTCCTTGGCGAAGCAAACATCTTCAGAGGCGAAACGGATCCGTCGGGCATGAAGCTCGCAGACGGCAGCACCATCCACTGGACGGGTGACGATCGCCCGGCGGCAATTGCCGTCCGGCCGGAGAACCTGCTTTTGTCCGTATCGGAACCAAGCGGCTCCGGCTCCAACCGGCTGAAGGCCAGGATGCGCCAAAAGATCTTTGCCGGCCCCACCGTCACCTACCTGCTGGAGTGGCAGGATCAGCCGATCAAGGTGCTGGCCAAGGAAGGCGAGATGACCGGCATACCCGATGCCGGCGATGTCTGGATTGAATGGGCCGCCGAAAAGTCCATTGGTCTCCCGGCGGACTGAGTTTCACTCCTAGCCTTGAGTCTCCAACCCGTGATGTTCCGAGAAGTTCACGGGGCGCGGTGTCGTGGCAATTTTTCAATTGACATTTTAACTAGTGGGCACATAGTGGGCAGCGAGTTTCGATGACGGCAGCGCGTCTGGAGAGGAAGTGCGATGAAGACCAAAGCCTACGCCGCCACCATGCAGAGTGTCTGGTTCAGTGAAGACGAGGGGCAGAGCTGGAATCGACTGCTGACCCCGACAGGCGGATTCTACAACGAAGCCCGGGTGTGGGCGGTTCACACCCATCCCGATCGGCCCGGAGAGGTGCTGGCGGGCTCCGACCAGGGGCTCTACCGCTATACGGAGGAAAAGGGACGGTTCGATTACATCCCTTCTCCCATGGACAGCCTGCATATTCTGCAGATCGCCCAGGATCCCCACGACCCTGACTTCATCGTCTGCGGGACCAGGCCAGGCGAAATCTTCATCTCCGACGACAATGGTGAGAGTTGGGTGCGCTCCAATCTCGATGCCTCGACAGAATGCTGGTTCATCAACACCAGCCGGATCACCTCTATCCATTTCGACCCGCGCGACCGCGACACCATCTGGATCACGGTGGAGATCGACGGCGTGTTCCGTTCGAAGGACCGCGGCAAGTCCTGGGAAATCGTCATCCGGGGCCTGCACGACAACGACACGCACGACCTGGTGTTCCGCGACCATGAGGATGGCAGCCGAACGATCCTGTGTTCGACAGAAGACGGGGTGCATCGCTCCCGGGACAATGGCGACACCTGGGAACAACTGCAGATCCCGCAGGCGAAATGGGACTATTTCCGCAGCCTCAAGCAACCGGCGGAAAACAGCGATGTTGTGGTCGCCTCGGTGGGCGACAAACCATCGGGCGAGGCCGGCATGTTTCTGATCAGCCGCGACTTTGGCGAAAGCTGGTCGGTGGCGGACCTGTCGCATCCCCCGAACAGCACATTGTGGTCGATCGGCACCAACGCGGCCGATACCAGCATGATGTATGCCGCAACGATCTTCGGCCAGATTTTCAAAAGCACAGATGGCGGCGAAAGCTGGACCAAGATGAAGCGCGAACTTGGTGAAATCCGCATGATCACCTGGGCGCCGGTCTAGAAAGGTAGAGCAATGTCCCTGTTTCTTTACAAGCCGCATGTCGAAGGCCCCGAGGGAGCGGTCACCTCGCCTGACATCGTTATCGATCGGGTTTTCGTCGATGGCGCGGTCAAGCCGGTGAACTTCCTGTGCAGCGGTACCCACCAGCAGATCGAAGACGGCGAAACCTGCCGGCCGGCCTATGCCGTGACGGCGATCGGTGGCGGTGCCCTGATCAGCCCGGCCGTGCTGGTCGGAGAGGGCCGTATCAGTGTCGCGCGCATGGCCTGGCGGCTGGCCAATCTCGATGAGACCATCGGGTCGGTGACCCTGAACGGTCAGCGTCTCGATGCGCTTCGGCTTCCAGCCGACCTGATCAATGCGGCCGGCGGCTCAGGCGATACGCTGCCACGCGGCTATCAGCTTTTGTGTACGCTCCAGGAACCGGCATCCGAGGCCATTTTGGAAGATGCCGGCCGTGGTCGCAATCTTACCCACCGCATCACGACGGTGCCGGTCGGAGAGGATCGCTGGGACGATCGCCGGCCCAAACCGCGGTACTCGGTCGGACCAATGATGAAGGAAGTGCAGCACTTCATTTGATTTGGACAGAACCCGATCCGGCTCCGGGGGGGACCGGATCGAACCGTGCCCGTTCCGCCGTTCTCCCAGGGCGGGACGGGCAGCCGCTGCTTCAGCTACGCCTTTTCGATTTGGCTTTTGAGGCGATCAAAGAGCGGCGAGCCGGGAACTCCGAATTCGCCGATGATCCGGAAATGATCCGCATCCGGGCTCTCGAACAGATCGAGCGGGTTGCCGGCCTGGCGGCAAAGTTGCGCGTAGTTGCGCGACTGGTCCTTGAAGGCCGCCGTTTCCGCGCCGCCGCAGCCGACCAGAACCGGAATGTCGGACGGCGGAAGATGCTGCTGCGGGCTCAGCGTGCGGGCAGACGCTTCATCGAGGCCGAGCCAACTGTTGGCTGTCGCCGACAGCAGCGGGTGCAAATCAAACAGCCCGCTGATCACGCAAAGCGAACGGATCCCTTGCGGTCGCTGGACATCATCCCAACCGGCTGCGGCCACCATTGCCGCCAGATGGCCTCCGGCCGAGTTGCCCGCTATGTGCAGGTTTGTCGGATCGATGCCGGTGGCATCGGCATTGGCGGAAAGCCAGGCAACGGCGGCGCGTGCATCGGCGACGCAATCGGCCAGGGCGTTGTCAGGGGTCAGGCGGTAATTGACCGGAACCCAGGAAATGCCGAGCGTGTTCCAGTGCTTTGCCGGAAAGCGTCTGGAATCCTTAGAACCGGCCTTCCAGTAACCGCCGTGGAAGAACACGATTGTCGGTGCTTCGGGACCGGCGGAAAACACATCGAGGCGCTGCCGGGCATGGGAGCCATAGGCAAAGTCGAGCCGCGCATTCGGCAACTTCGCCGCCTCTGTCGATCCTCGCTCGTAGGTGGCCTGAAGGGGTGCGGCTGCTGCTGCATCCAGGTCATAGCCGCTATCCGTCATTTGTACGCGCACGCTCCACGATTGCCTGCATTTCCTGCGCCACCTCGCGACCCCGTGTCGTCAGGGTTTCGATGCTCGAGGGGTAATAGACATCGAACACGGCCGCTGCACTGGGACGTGCCTTCAGCCGGTCATACCAGGCAGATACGTGAGGCCGGTCCCGCCACAGAAAATCGGTCTGCAGAAGGTCCAGACGGATCATGTAGGAGGTGAAGGATGTGTCCGAAATGGAATAGGTGTTGCCCGTCAGCCATTGCGTTTCAGAGAGCAGCCTTTCGAACTCCGCCAGCAGCCTGTCGAAGCTCATGATGGCATTGACGAAGACCGGCGAATGGATGCCCTTGAAGACGACGTCCTCCAGCCAGCGTCGGCTTTTGGGGTTCATGTTGCGGTCGATTGCCGCAATCAGCGTCTCGGGATCCAGCCCACCGGCTTCTTCGATGAGCTTGTGGCGATAGGCGATGGCGTAGGTCAGGACCGAAGCGGCGTAGTGGATGTTGGCTTCGCCGAAATCCAACCGCCCCATCAGGAGGCGGGCCAGCGCATTGTAGTAGGGATCGGCCGGCCGCAGCGGGTGCTCCGGAAAAGCATCCTCCAGATATTCCATGATCACCGTCGATTCGATGATCGCGCGGCCGTCGTGGACCAGCGTCGGCACCACCGCGTTCGGGTTCATCGCCAGGTATTCGGGAGTGAACTGATCTCCGTTCAGCGCCATCATCCGGCTTTCCCAGTCCAGCTGCTTTTCGGCAAGCGCCACCCGCACCTTGGCGGCGCAGACTGAGGAATTGTTGTGATAGAGCACGAGTGTCAACGATCAGTTCTCCATGAGTGAGGGCAAGTACAGCGCCACCTGCGGCCACAGGACCAGCATGACGAAGAGAAGCAGGCCGCAACCGAGATAGGGCAGGCCGGCCTTGGCGACTTCCGCCATGGTCGTGCCCTTTGGTGCAACGCCCAGCATGACGAAGAGGTTGAGCCCGAAGGGCGGCGTCACCCCGCTCATCTCAAGCGCCAGCAGCATGACGATGCCGAACCAGACGAGATCGAAGCCCTGTGCCGCCGCGATCGGAAAAAAGATCGGAATGGTCAGCATCATGATCGACGCCTGGTCCATGAACATGCCCATGAAGAGCAGGATCGCGAACATCACCACGATCACCATGATGGGTGAGAATTCCAGGCCCGAGACCGCCCGGATCATACCCGACGTGGCGCCGGAGAAGGCCAGCACCTGGGAGAATGTGGAGGAGGCCACAACGATCAGCAGGATCATGGTGGTCACACGGACGGTGCCCTGGAGGGATTTGAAGATCGCCTGGAACGTCAGCCCGCCAAAGAAATAGGCGACGATCAGGACACCCAGAACTCCGAATGCGGCCGATTCCGTTGGTGTGGCAATGCCCAGCAGAATGAGACCGATGACCATGAAGATGATGATCGACAGCGGCAGGATGTGGGTGACCAGAACACGCAGTCGGGTGCGCAAATCGTGGTCGACCGGATCGTCATCGGGAACGCTGTCGGGGTTGATCCTGATCTTGATGAAGATCAGCAGCAGGTAGAGCACCGCCAGAAGCAGTCCAGGCAGCACACCGGCGATTAGCAACCGACCGATATCGATCTTGGCCAGGCTGCCGAGAAGCACGCCCAGTCCGGAAGGCGGAATCAGGATCGCCAGCCCGCCGACACCGAGGATCGGCCCCATGGACATGTGCTTCTTGTAGCCGCGCCGGGTCATCTCGGGCACCAGAAGCGAACCGAGCATGGCGGTATTGCCCATGCTGGTGCCGGTCAAGGCGGCGAAGGTGGTGCCGCCGAATACCGTGACATAGGACAGCCTGCCGCGCATGCGTCCGATGAGCATGTCGACGGCGTCGAACACCTTTTGCGCGACCCCGGCGTTGAAGAACAGTTCTCCCATCAGGAGGAAGAGCGGGATCGGAAGAAAGACAAAATGGGTGACGGCGACGCTGGCATTGGCCACCACCTGAGACAGGCCAGCAGTGCCGGCAAGCCAGTACATGCCGGCAAAACTGACCGCCAGAAAGGCGAATGCGACAGGCATCGACAGAAACATCAAGAGCAGGATCGCGCCCAGCGCGAAGCCACCGGAGATGTACCATTCAGGCATGACCGCCTCCGGTTTCGGCGCTCGCCATCAGATCTCACCCTCGAGCGGATTGTCGCCGCCACCGTCGGGCGCCTCGAGCGTTTCGCCGACAATGAGCATGCGGAGGAACTCGATGGCGCAGAGTGCGAAGCCAACCGTCAACGGAACGAAGAGCAGGGATCTCGGGATTTCGATCGAGCGAATATCCATCGCACCCTTGATCCAGAAATCGACGGCGAAGCGAGCGCTCAGATAGGTCACCAGCACGCACAGGGCGATACAAAAGACGATGAGCAGCCGTTCGATGGTTCGTCGCGTTGCGGTCGGCAGATAGGTCATGAAACTGTCGATGCGCACGTGACCGCGCTGGCGCACCAGCCAGGGTGCCGCGAGCATGGTCATGTAGATCAGCGCGTATTCGGATACGGCGCTGGAAAACACCGGCGGGCGCAGGCCCGCCGTGCGCATGCTGACATCGACAACGATGATGACGAAGACGGCGGCGATCATGATGCTCGCCGCCAGGGCGAGCATCACAATCAGGCGGTCATAGGCTCTGATGAGCAGCGCCATTGCCCGTTACTTCGTCGGTGGCATCGCCGCCCGAAGCGCATCATAGCTATCCGGCGCCTTGGCCTTTACCTGGTCCCAGTGGACCGATTTGGCATGGTCGACATAGGCGGCTTCCGCTTCCGGGCTCAGTTTGAAGGACTTCACACCAGAGGCTTCGACCTTCTTGCGCTCCTCATCGGCAAGGCCGCTATAGTATTCGTGAGCGACGGGTTCGTATGCCTTCACGGCGTCGCTCAACGCAGCGCGCTGGGCGTCGGTCAACGATTCCCATTTGTCCTTGTTGATCCAAAGCAGATTGTCGAACTGCCAGACCGGCGGGTCGATGCGATAGCCGATGAACTTCTCGAATCCGTAATCCGTGATGCCGAGACCCGGCCAGGCGGCACCGTCTACAACCCCGCGCTCCAGCGAATTGTAGATGTCGGGTGCCGGTACGGTCACCGTCGTGGCGCCGTAGTTCCCGAGCCAGGCATTATAGAAGCCGGACGAACGGATCTTGACGTTGTCGAGCATCGGCAGGCCCTTGTCGTCCAACTGCGGTTCGTCGCGCAGCCAGATGTGATAGCCGACACCCGCAGCGACCCAGCCGAGCACATGGGCATTGGCCTTTTCGCTGTAGATCTTGTCGAGAAGTTCCGTGGCTCCGGTCTCGCGCGCCTCCATGGGCGTGATCGACGTGCCGTAGATGGCATAGGATTCCGGCACCGTGCCGACGTAATAGCCAGCGGCGCCGAATAACATGTCGAAGACGCCGTTGGTCAGACCGGTGAGCTGCTCGGTCGCGGGCGTCACCTCGGGACCGCCGACATAGGAGATCTGGATGTCAGCGGCCTTGGCCGCGTCGCTGGCGTTGAAATCCTCAACGAATTTCAGCGTGCGTGCGACCGAATAGGACCCAGTGTCCCAGTTGGTGACCAGCCGCAGTGTCTCGGCGCTGCTGGTGCCGACAGTCAGTGCAAGCGCCGCCGCAATCGTCATGGTTGATGCAAGTCTGTTTAATCCGGACATTTCATCCTCCTTCGTGGGCATCGGCGTGATGCGTGTTCGCCGTCATTCGGTGAGTGAGCAATCCCGACCGACGGCCAGCCGGGTCGTCAAGGCAGCTATCGTTTGTAGACTTCGCGAGCCGTCACGGAGATTGGACAGGGCTCGACCGTGCAGGCGATCTCGGTCTGGACATGGCGTTCGACCGAAGGCTTGGCTGTGCCGCCGTCGGGCTCACCCCAGGTCAGCGAAACCTCGGTTCCAGGTTCTGCCGCCGACTCGTCCAGCAGTGCCAGCGAGATCCATCCGCGCACATTCGACGTGTAGACCGGGTAGTGGGACAGGCCGACGGCTTGGCCGTTGCGGCTGACCAGGTCGTAGGGGCAGGTGGCGTAGTGCGATGCCGGCATATCGAGGAACTTGAACCGGTCGCCCTCGTTGAACATGGAGGCGAACACCCGAACAACGTCGTCCTTGTTCCAGCGCAAAGTGCGCTTGTGCCGATGCGGCTTGTCGCGCATGGCAGTCAAGGCTTCCTTCCCGACGAAATCGTGGTCGAACTTGACGATGTGACCGTAGCCGAGGTCGTAAGGGCTGAGATAATAGTCCTCGACATTGTCGCTGATCATCGACCCACCGAGCGACAGATTGGCCATGAAGCTATCGGCGCCGAGCCACTCGCGGAAGGACTTCATGCGCTCTCCCGTGTAGACCGCCGGCAGCGGCGAGGGGAACCAGCCACTTTCGTGGGCGACAGTGGAATAGGTTTTTGAGCCGGCAGCAAGCAGACCCATGTCTGCGCCCGCTTCCATGATGGCGTCGCGGATCCGGTCGTAGTCGTCGAAGGGGCCGAACAGCTCCAGTCCGACCGCTCCGGCCATGCCGTGGCGCAGCGCCCTGACAGTCCGACCTGCGATGGTGACTGTGCCCATGCCGAAGAATTTGAAGCCGTCGAGCGGGCCGCCATTGAGCTTTTCGAGAATGGCGTTGGCGTTCGGACCCTGTACCTCGAACCGGTAGCCGAGACGCCGGCCCTTGTTGTCGAGCGCCCGATCGTCAGTGGTCGCTTCAACGTCGTAATTGCCGGTTTCGATGTTGAACTGGACCCAATCGCGGTTGATCGGCTTGTTGACGATGTTCACCTTGTCGTCTTCCAGGATGAACATGATCGCGTCGCCGATCACGTAGCCGTCGTGATTGCAGAACACGACCTGCTTGGCGATATCCTTGCGGAAATTGCTCATGGAATTGACGGCGAGGTCTTCCACGAGCCGTTTCACGTCAGGCCCTTCGATATAGTGGTCGGTCATGTGGAAAGACTGGTCAAACAGGACAGCGCCGTTGCGCCAGGCTTCCTGTTCGTCGCGCCAGTTGGAGAATTCGGCCTTGATTGGGAACTGGTAGGGCCCGATCGGGGCATTGCGGAGCATGTCGACCGGGTTGCCCGCCGCCTGGATTTTGTCTTCGAGGTTCATGGCCAATCGCCCCTTTCTCACCGCCTGAGAGTGATTTTCAAATTACCTTCTTTACTAGTGGGCAGAAAATGGGCAGATTGACAAGAGTTTTTTTCAGATCGCTTGTCGGAAGCGAGGGAGAACACCCGTGGGACGTGTGGAGTCGAAATTGAAAGAAATGGGCATCGCGTTGCCTGAACCGCTGGTTCTGCCCAGTCCGAACCGCACATCAGCAGTTCTGGTCGGCACCATGCTTTATGTGTCGGGCCATGGGGCAGCGCTGCTCGAGGACGAGACGGTCGAGCGGCGCGGCAAGGTCGATCTGGACATCACCGAAGAGCAGGGCTACGCCACAGCGCGCGCGGTTGCGATCAAGATGATCGCCACGGTCAAGCACCATATCGGCGACCTGGACCGGGTCGAGCGGGTGGTCAAAATTCTCGGCATGATCAACGCCCATCCGGATTTCGAGCGCCAGAACCGTGTTCTCAACGGCGCCAGCGATCTGTTTTTCGAGGTTTTCGGTCCGGAGGTCGGCTGTCATGCGCGATCCTCGGTCGGAGTGGACGGACTGGTCGACCGGCAGCCTGTTGAAATCGAGGGCACCTTTCTCATCCGCGAGTGAGAACGTTGACATCCGGAAACCTGCGGCGGAAAACCCGCGAAACGGTTTCCAGGGAGACAGTCGAGTGATCGCACCCATCACAAAACAGGACACCAAGGGCCTCGTCGAGACCATTCATGCGTTTTGCGACAAGCACGGCATTGCCGTGTCGACCTTCGGCCGGCTTGCCGTCAATGACGGCAAGTTCGTTCGGCGCATCAGCGGCGGCAGTTGGATCGAACGCGAAACCTTCGACCGGGTGCAGGATTTTATGCACAGGGCGGAGCGCGGGGAAGTCGCCCTGCGCGGCCGGCCGCGGCGCAAGAAGGAAGAATCCAACTCCTACACGATGTCGGAACTGGTCAATCAACAGACCTCCATCCGCACACCCGGCAGTTTCGATCTGCATGAACAGCGCTATCGCTTTCACATGTTTGCGGCGACCACGAATGTTTCCTGGGTCCAGGCCGACATCATGACTGATGACATCATGAAGCTGCCGGTGAAGCCCGAGGGTATCCGGATCTTCTATGCGCCGATGGACAGCGGCATTACGCTTACCCGGGTTCTGCGCGCCCTGCATGCGAAGTATCCCGACATGCCCATCCAGGTGGTCATCAAGGGCTGGGGTCTGGAAGACCTTCGCAACACGATGGGCCGCATGGTCGACCGGCTGTCGGAGCATCCGAAGACCGTGCTGGTGCTGACCAATCTCTATACCCGCGAAGCGGTGCATCTGAAGAAGAGTGCCCAGGAGGGCCCGGGGGAACTCGTCTGGCGCGACGTCGAACTGCGCGGCGAGTACAGCTACGATTATCAGCAACAGGTCGCCGAATTGTTTGGGGACCTGGCCCAGGAATGGACGGTGTTCCGCGGCGAGGATGATTTTCCGGTCTATTCCAAGCCGAGCGTGGTGACGATCTGCCGGGAAGACATGCGCCAGGAACTAGGCGACCTGGTTCCGCAGGAAAATGGTGCCGATCTGGAATTCGACTACTGCTTTCTGAACCATCCCTACCTGCACAGCCACACGATGAAGTTCAGGGTCGACTACATCCTGGCACCCGTCATCCGGCATCTGGCGCCGGGCGGCCAGATGAAGGTCGTGCAGTCGCTCGGGGAAGACCCTGCTCATGAAATCGTCAGGCGGGTGTGGCCGGATCAACCGCTGCGCTGCGTGTCGCGGCATGACATCATTTCGGCTCTGCGCAAGTCAATGCGCGACGAACTCAAGGACATGACGTTCAGCGGACTGACGGATGCTCGGTCCCTGTTTCGCTTCGACATGCACACCATGCCGACACTGGGCAAGGATGAGCGCAATCTGTCTCCGCAGGGGGCCTGGAGCAATGCGGTCTACTTCGCGCAGATCAAGGAGGAGTTGGCCCAGGAGGCAATGGCCCAGGGCTCGCGCCATATGGATATCACCGCTGACGTCCTGCGCGAGCATGGCGGACTGTGGTTCGTCAACGAGACGTTTTCAATCACCCGCAAGATGCAAGACGAGTAACGCCTATTGATGTTGACCCTGGATGAGAAAGAGTACTCCAAGCTGAGAATGTGCTTCGCGCCCGAGAGCGCGGCGATCATAGGCGCGTCAACAGATCCCATGAAATTCGGTGGCCGGGCGCTGAAATTCTGCCTGGAGCGTGGCTATGGCGGCCGCCTCTATCCGATCAATGCAAAGAACGCCGTTGTCCAGGGCGTCGACGCCTTTGCAAGCATTGCCGATCTGCCCGAGGCCCCGGAGATCGCGGTGATCGCAGTCCCGGCACCGCAGGTTCGCGAAAACCTGATTGCCGCCGGACGTAAAGGCTGCGGCGTGGCCATCGTCTATGGCGCTCAGTTCGCCGAAGCCGGCGGCGATGGGGCAGCGCGCCAGGACGAGTTGTTGTCGATCGCCCAGGCCCACGACATGCGGCTGATCGGGCCGAACTGCATGGGCGTGATTTCGCTTGAATCCGGCTTTGTTGCAAGTTTCACCGCGGCGCCCGAACATCATGACGGCAACGGTTGGCCGGACGTGGGCACCGTTTCGGTCGCCAGCCAGTCAGGGGCCGTGGGCATCCAAATCTTTGCGCAATTGCGCGATCGCGGACTGGGGCTCGCCAACTGGATCTCCACCGGAAACCAGGCCGACATCGACGTTGCCGATGCCATCGCCTATTACGCCGATGATCCTGCCACCCGGACAATCGCCGTCTACATGGAAGACGCCTCGCGCGGCCTGAAGCTCGTGCAGGCGCTGGAGAAGGCACGGCGGGCCAAGAAACCGGTGGTGATCCTCAAGGTCGGAACCACGCCGTTGGGGGGAACGGCAGCCGCCGGCCACACGGCATCCATGTATGTCGAGGACCGGTTGGTCGAGGATCTGTTCGCCCAGTTCGGTGTTTTGCGCGCCGGCTCCGTCAACGAACTGATCGACCTGGTCGCCGCCTGCAATGCCGGGGTCATCCCGAAAACCAATCAGGTCGCCGCGGTTTCGGTTTCCGGTGGCGGCGCAGTCATGATCTCCGATGCCGCGTCAAAGGGCGGACTGGAGCTTCCGGACTACGACGATGCGGCGCTGGCCGAATTGAAGGAAGCCAATTCTTTCGTCAATGATCGCAACCCGATCGATATCTCTGCGCCGTCGATGAGCAACATGGCAATCACCGGTGGACACCTCAAATGGGGGACGGAACGCGGCCAGGCGACCATGCTCGGCTATATCAGTCATGTTCCGCTTGTGCCTCGGACGCGCGGTGCAATCATGCCGCAGCTCCTGAGTTTGCGGGAAAGCCATTCGGACGAGCTGGTTGCTATTGCCGGCAATTTTCATGCCGAGGACCGCAAGGCGCTCGTGCAGTCCGGCGTTGCCGTTTTCGACGACCCGACTGTTGCGACCGAAGCGGTCGCCAAACTGGTGGCCGCCGGTCAGGCTTTCGAAAAGCCGGTATGCACGCCGTCGGAGCCCGAAACAATCGCCTCGGACGTCGACGCAGCGCTCGCGGAAGCCGGCGTCGTAATGGTCGAAGCGACGCCGGTTGCAACCGAGGACGAAGCGCTGGCCGTGTTGGAGCGCAACGGAGCTATCGTCCTCAAACTGGCAGCATCCGGCTTGCAGCACAGGACAGAACTCAACGGCGTTCATGTCGGGCTGCAAACGCCAGACGCCGTGCGTGCGGCTTTTGCCAGCCTGAGCGTCGCAATGACGCGTCATGCCGCGCAGTATCCGGATCTGCATATTCGAGCCGAGCCGATGGTTCGCGGCGTCGAGATGCTTGTGGGAACGCGCGCGGATCCGCATTTCGGGCCGCTGGTGCTGCTGGGTTCTGGTGGAGCCCACTGCGAGCTTTTCGATGATGTCGTCTATGCCAAGGCGCCCGTTACGGCCGACGAGGCCCGTGGGATGATCGCAGCCGTCCGTGCGGAGCGAATGCTTGACGGGTGGCGCGGCGCGCCCGCGGTCGACCGCGAAGCGCTCACCGCTACGCTGGTGGCCTTGTCGCAGGCTGCGCCCCGATTGCCGTCGCTGGAAATCAACCCGCTGATTGTCACGCCGCAGGGTGCCGTGGGTGTGGATCTCGTGGTTGCATCTGGGGAAACCGATACGTGACAGATATAACCCATCTCATCGACGGACAGCCTGTGAAGGGTGAAGGTCCCGTGCTCGATGACATCGACCCGGCAACGGGTCAGGTGATAGGCAGACTGCCGGAAGCAACTGAGGCACAGGTGGCTGAAGCGGTATCCGCGGCATCCCGGAGCTTTGCATCGGGCGCCTGGGCAGAGGCACCGGTTCGCCAACGCCAGGGCGTATTGCGGGATGCCGCCGGAGCGATCCGCAATGATGCCGACACGCTGGTCGATCTGCAGGTTGCAGAGGGTGGGATGACGCCGGACGGCGTGCGCGGCCAGGTCATGGGCGCGGCGGCCTGGTTCGACTACTTTGCCGATTTTCTCTCCCGCGAAGCGGGCGAAACCTACCAGCAGCTGGAAACCGCGACGACGCTTGTCAATCGCGAACCGATCGGCGTGTGTGCGCTGTTCTCGCCCTGGAATGTTCCGGTGACGCTGAGTGCGATCAAACTGGCGCCGGCACTGGCGGCGGGCAATTCTGTCGTGTTGAAACCGTCCGAGGAAACACCGATGGTGACCCGTCGGCTGGCAGACCTGATCCATGGTGTCGGCCTGCCCGATGGCGTTCTCAACGTCGTCAATGGTCGCGGTGCGGTGACCGGGGCGGCGCTGGCTGATGCGCCGGACGTCGCCATGATTTCCTTTACAGGCGGATCGGTCGGCGGTCGTGCGGTGGCCGAAGCGGCAGCCCGTCGGCATGTGCCTTGTGTCATGGAACTGGGCGGCAAGTCGGCGACGATCGTCTTCGAGGACGCTGACATTGACGCTGCGCTGGAAGGGGCGCTGACGTCGATCTATTCCGCCAACGGTGAAGCCTGCCTGGCCGGATCACGCATTCTCGTCCAGGAGAGTATTGCCGGGGCTTTCATCGAACGCTTTGTCGAGCGGGCACAAGCCTTGCCCGTTGGTGATCCGCGTGGGGAGGGAACCCTCGTTGGGCCGATGGTGACGAAGGCGCACCGGGATCGGGTCCTGAGTTTCTTCGAAGATGCCGAATCTGCCGGCGATCGCATCCTTTGCGGCGGTCCTGCGCCGGAGCTTGCCGATGGTTTCTACGTGCGTCCGGGCGCCATCGCCGTCGCTTCGCGGCAAAGCCGCGTGTGGCGCGAGGAAGTGTTCGGCCCGATTGCCGCGCTGGCAACCTTTTCGGATGAGGCGGAGGCAGTGGCGCTCGCCAATGACAGTTCCTACGGACTGTCCGGGTATCTTTGGACGCGGGATCTTGGCCGCGCCATGCGGGTCGCTCGCCGTGTGCGCACCGGCACGATGGTGATCAACGCGCCCTTCATGCGCGAGCTCAATGCGCCGTTTGGCGGCTACAAGGGATCCGGCATTGGACGTGAAGGCGGCACCCATAGCTGGATGAACTTCACCGAGGCGAAGACAACAGTAATCTATCATGGCGGGGACTAGCATCATGCTGAAGGGCAAACGGATCATTGTGACCGGTGCGGCACAGGGCATCGGCTCGGTGATGGCGGCCGGATTTTCGAAAATGGGTGCGAGTGTCGTGCTTGCCGATATTGCCGATCCATCGGATGCGACGGCCCGTATCGTCGACGACGGCGGCACAGCGATCGGGGTTCAGGTCGATGTCACGAGCCTTGCGGATTGTCAGCGCATGGTGGCGGAGGCCGAAGCCGCATTTGGCGGCCTGGACGGTCTGGTTAACAACGCCGCGATGTTCGCAACGCTGCCGATTGAAGCTTTCGACGCCATCGACGAAGCGCTTTGGGACAGGGTCATGGCCGTCAATGTGAAGGGACCCTGGCTGTGCAGCCGGGCAGCGGTTCCGGCGATGGAACGTGCCGGGGGAGGGTCAATCGTGATGATCGCGACCAACCGCATCCTGCACGGTTTTCCGGGAATGCTGCATTACGATGCCTCAAAAGGTGGTGTGTGGGCCATGACCCGGTCGCTGATCCGCGAGGTCGGCGACAAAAAGATCCGGGTCAACACCATCTCGCCCGGACTGACCATGAGCGAGGGCGTTCTGGCTCGCGAGGGTATCCAGGAGCGCGCCAAGCCGATCGCAGCGGGACGATCGCTGGCGCGCAACCAGGAGCCAGAAGACCTGGTGGGTCCCACCGCATTTTTCCTGAGTGACCATTCCGCCTTTATCTCCGGCCAATCGCTGAGCGTGGATGGCGGAGGTCTGGTCAACTGAGCCCAGCGGGAAAATTCCCTTAACGCTGCCCGAGGAGACATTCATGGCAATCGTCAACATCACCATTATCGAGGGTCGAGACCGCGAGACCAAGAACCTGCTGATGAAACGGCTGACCGATGCAGTGGTCGAGACACTGGATGCCAAACCCGGGCAGGTGCGCGTCGTGATCAACGAGGTGCAGGATGGCGATTACGCAGTGGGTGGCAATCCGGTGTTTTTGCACGATCACGCGCAATAGGACTTGCGTCAATCTACTAATGGGATGATAGTGGGCAGACCATGACGGAAATCGAAACTGCCACTGATGGACCCGCCGGGGTCATCCGGTTCGCACGGCCGCAAGCGCGCAATGCGCTGACCGATGCAATGTTGGTGCAGACTCGCGAGGCCATGCAGGCCTGGGAGCTTGATGACGCCATCGCGGCCATCGTGCTCACCGGTGATGACACGGCGTTCTGCGCCGGCGGTGACGTCAAGGGCACGGCGTCCAGCCAGATGGAGCCGTTCGAGAAATACCGGTATCGCCATACCCAGTCGGTCTGGCACGAATTCATGCGGTTTTTGGGCAATTACACCAAGCCGGTGATTGCCGCCATCGAGGGCTACGCGCTTGGCGGCGGCCTGGAACTCGCCCTGCGATGTGACTTTGCGGTCGGTTCGAAGACCGCCAGACTCGGGATGACCGAGGCCAGCCTGGGCCTGTTTCCCATCCTGGGCGGCGCCTGGTCGTTGGCGCACGCGGTCGGAGAACGCAAGGCCCGGGAATTGGCCTATACCGGTCGGCGCATCGACGCCGAGGAAGCGTTGGCACTCGGCCTCTTGAACCATGTGACCCCGGCCGGCGGCGCGGTCGCCAAAGCGACCGAGATAGTGGGCGATATTGCCAGCAACGCGCCGCTTGCCGTCATGGCGATGAAGCAGGCGATCAATCGGGCACCCGGGCAGTCCTACGAAGAAGCTCTCAACGCCGGCGGCGATCTCTCGGCGCTGCTGATGTTCTCGGAAGACCGGAAAGAGGGCCTGCGCGCCTTTCTCGAAAAACGCAAGCCGGAGTTCAAAGGCAAATGACAGGCAGCTACGACGCCATCGTCGTGGGCGGCGGCCATAACGGCCTGACCTGTGGGGCCTATCTGGCGCGCGCCGGCAAATCCGTCCTGGTGCTGGAACAGAAGCCCTATATCGGTGGTGCTTCGGTCACCGAGGAGTTCAGTCCGGGATTTCGCGCCTCAACCTATTCCTTCATCATGGGGCACCTGCACCCGAAGGTGATCGAGGAACTGGAGCTACGCAAATTCGGGCTTGAAAATATCGAGCAGCCGAATGTCATCAATCCGACGGATGATGATTGCATCGTTTTTTCCAAGGATCCGGTGAAGACCCGTGAACAGATCGCGCGCTTTTCGCAGAAGGACGCCGAGAACTACCCGAAATTCTTTCAGCGCCTGCAGTCGACCATCGAAATCCTGCGCATGCTGCAGCTGGAAACACCGGTCAATCCGTTCCGCAAGGACCCGATTGGACTGCTGAAGACGGCGCGCTTCGCGTGGAAAATGCGCAACGCCGAGGAAGAGGTCTACAACCTTCTTCACGCGCTTTCGATGAGCGCTCACGACTATGTCTCGCAATGGTTCGAGACCGATCTGGTCAAAGCCAAATTCATGTTCTGGGCGACGATCGGCGGCAATGTTGGCCCCTATAGTCCGGGAACGGCCTTCTATCTGGTGACGCACCTGATCGGGCAGACCGGCATGAGCTTCGCACGAGGCGGAATGGGCGCGATCGCTGACGCAATCGCCAAGTCAGGACAGGCCCATGGCATGGACATTCGTTGTGACGCCTGGGTTGACGAGATCCTGGTGCGCGACGGCAAAGCCGTGGGGGTGCGGCTGCGCTCAGGTGAGGAAATCCATGCCTCGCGTGTCATCAGCAACGCCAATGCCAAGCGCACCTTTCTCGACATGGTCAAGCCGGACCACCTGCCGGAAGATTTCGTCGACGATATCAAGGGCTACCGCAGTCGCGGCATGAGCTTCAAGCTGCTGTGCGCCGTCGACCGGTTGCCGCAATATAAGGGGTTCAGCCAGGAAAAGACCGGGGTCGAGTATCCGGCCTACGCTCACATCTGCCCGACACCGGAATTTCTCGAACAGGCATTTCATGACGCCAAGTTCGGCTGGTATTCGTCCGAACCATTCCTGTCACCCAACGTGCCGAGCTACTTCGACGACACGCTGGCGCCCGACGGCAAGCATGTCGTTGTCTTCCAGGGCGGTGTCAGCCCCTATGAGCTGCGCAATTCGGACTGGGATCGAGAGGGTCCGCAACTGGTCCGAAACGCCTTCAACGTCATGGATCGCTTCGCGCCCGGCTTTTCCGACAGCGTGCTCGACTACAAGCTCTACACGCCGAAGGATATCGAGGCCGACATCAACCTGCCGGGTGGCAATTCCCAGCACGGTGAGCTGACGCTGGATCAGCTTTTCTTCATGCGTCCGGTGCCTCGCTATGCCGATTACCGTTCGCCGGTGAAGGGACTGTATCAGTGCGGGGCGTCGACCCACCCCGGTGGCGCCGTGTCGGCGGTGCCCGGTCACAACGCAGCGCGCGAGATTTTGAAGGATTGGAGATGGTCGCGATAAGAAAAATCATTGCGATCTTGTTTTAGTGGGATCATAGTGGGCTAAAAGCTCGATCCAAGGGAGGAACAATGCCGCACGACGTGAAAATACCGGACTATGTGATCGAGCGGATCATGGCCAAGCGCGGCAAGCTGAACGTCTACGAGGAGTTCGAGGCGGCAAAGACTGCATTCCTCGTGATCGACATGCAGAACTTCTACGTCGCTGAAGTCGATACGGCGATTTCAATCGTGCCCAACATCAATCGCATTGCCATGACCTGCCGGGAGAAGGGTGTTCCGGTGATCTGGGTGATCATGCGCTGTGCCGAAGAGGAAGGCGCGCCGAGCCAGTGGCCGATCTACCATCAATATTTCTTCACCGAGGCCAAAGGCCACAATCACCTCACCAAACTCAGCCCGGGCAATCCCGGCTATGAGCTCTATCCGGAACTGGACGTGCGCGAGGAAGATCGAATCGTGACCAAGCGGCGCTTTTCGCCATTTGTCATCGGCGCATCGGATCTGCATGACATTCTGCAGGGGATGGGGATCGAGAATCTGATCGTGGCAGGTACGGCGACCAACATGTGTTCCGAATCCACCGCACGCGATGCCATGATGCTCGACTACAAGGTGGTGATGGTCGAGGACGCCAACGCCGCCCGCTATGATGACGACCACCTGGCCGGATTGACGTCGTTCTATCAAAGCTTCGGCGACGTCCGCAGTACCGACGACGTGATCGGGATGATCAGGTAGGTCATGGCCGAGATCCAACTGCGCAACGTCGGTAAACGCTGGGGCTCCTTCATCGGAGTCGACAACTTCAATCTGACGATCGCAGACAGGGAATTCCTGGTTCTTCTCGGACCGTCTGGCTGCGGCAAGACGACCACCATGCGCATGATCGCGGGCCTGGAAGAGGTGAGCGACGGCGAAATTGCCATTGACGGCAAGGTGGTCAACAACCTGGAGCCGAAGGACCGAGACGTGGCGATGGTTTTTCAGAGCTACGCGCTCTATCCCAACATGAACGTCTATGAGAACATTCGCTTTCCACTGCAGGTTCGCGGCATCGATCCACCCTCCCAGGACGCCCGCGTGAGGCGGGCCAGTGCCATGGTCGAGCTCGACGAATTCCTGCACCGGAAGCCGGCTGAACTGTCGGGCGGACAGCGCCAGCGCGTGGCTCTGGCCCGCGCCATCGTGCGCGAGCCCAACGTTTTCCTGATGGATGAGCCGCTGTCCAATCTCGATGCAAAGCTGCGTGTCTCGACCCGAGCGCAGATCAAGAATCTCAGCCACGAACTGGCCGTCACAACGATCTATGTGACCCACGATCAGATCGAGGCCATGACGCTTGCCGACCGCGTGGTGGTCATGAAGCAGGGCGTGGTGCAGCAAGTCGGCAGTCCGACGGAGATCTATGACACGCCGGCCAACACCTTTGTTGCGGGTTTCATCGGCAGCCCGGCCATGAATCTGATCGAGGGTGAACTGAACAGCGGGAGCTTCGTTGCAGCAGGCGCATCGATCGGTGGGCTCTCCGTCGCCGATGGTCCGGTGACGCTTGGCTTCCGCGCAGAGGATGCGGACGTTGTCGAAGAAGGTGGGCAGATCAACGCTCCGATATACACGCTGGAACTGCTGGGTGATGCCACCATGGTGTCGGTCCGCATCGGCGGTGCTCTTGTTTCGGTCAAGGCCGACAAGTCGTTCCGGGCCGAAATAGGTGATCCGGTCTCGATCCGGGTACCGCCCGACATCTGCCACCTGTTTGATGCAGGGACAGGGGTACGCCTCGGGACGTGAGTTCCCGAATAATCAGGCCGAAGGCCACAACGATCCCGCAAGGGGAACAGGACAAAAAGGGAGAAGACCATGAAAATGAAACACATGCTTTACGCCGGGGCCATGCTCATGGCCGGAACCGTGGGGGCGTCGGCGGCCTGCGAAAACACCGTCGCAGCCAAATCGCTGACCAATGCCTTCCCGGCCTATGTCATCATGACCGACGTGATGAAATCCTGCGGCAATTTCGAAGCGGAGCTCGACAAGGACCACCGGCTCAAGCTCCAGGATGCGTTCTCGACCAACCCTTCGCTCTACACGATCGCCGGCGTGGCCAATGCCACCTCGGTACCGCTTTTCGAGCAGGGACTGGTGCGGCCGCTGGATGACCTCATCGCCAAGTACGGCGAAAATCTCAATGACAACCAGTTCATCCGGGTCGACGGCAAGGTCATGGCCATTGCCGCGCTCTTCAACACCCAGCATTTGATGTACCGCGAGGACATCCTCAACGATCTGGGTATCGACGTGCCCACCACCTGGGACGAAGTGTTCGACGCTGCCGAAAAGATCAAGGCCGCGGGTGTCGTCGACTATCCGCTGGGCGGTTACTACAAGTCCGGCTGGAATCTCGGCTTCGTGTTCATCAACCACTACCTCGGAGAGGGCGGGGGTTTCCTTGACGACAGCAACATGCCGGCACTCGACAAGGAAAAGGCCAAGCGGGTCATGGAGCGGATGAAGAAGGCCGCATCCTACATGGATCCGGAATACCTGGTGTCCGATACGACCTTCGTCACCAAGCAGCTGCAGCAGGGCAAGATTGCCATGGCCAACCTGTGGGCGAGCCGGGCAGGTGCCGTCAACGATCCAAACGAAAGCACCGTTTCCGGCAAGATCAAGATGGCTGCCGGCCTGAACGGTTCAGAGAAGCCGGCATCCACCGTCTGGTGGGACGGCTGGGTCGTCGCCAGCAACATCCCCGATGAAGAGGCTGAAGCCGGCTTCAAGCTGATCGTCGCAGCGATGGATCCTGAGGTCATTTCGGCCAACAACGATGCCGCCGTATGGCTGGCCAAGGGCTTTACACCGGGTCCGGCAGCGGCCGGTGCGGCCGCCACATCGCTTGCAGGCGCGCCGCCGTACCCGGCTTCCAAAGCGATGGCTGTGATGCACACGGCGCTGGGTGATGGCCTGTCGGCCTACATGACCGGCGACAAGGATGCCGACACCGCGCTGGCCGATATCGAAGCGGCCTATTTGACCGCGGCGAAAGAAGCAGGTTTGGTTAACTGATGCTTAACCGGTGAGGGGCGCGTCTGCGCCCTTCACTTCGCCGCAATTGGGGACTGGCGATGCGCTTCAAGACATTTCTGGCTTTTGTCGGCCCGTCGCTGTTCCTGATGCTGATCTTCATTGCGGCTCCCCTGGTCATGGTGTTCTGGAACTCGTTCCATGTCACCCAGCCCATCTACGAAAGGGTCGAGGTTGAGACCTGCACGCCGGGTTTCCTGAAAACCACTTGCACCACCTCGATCAAGCAACAACCGGTGCTCGGCGACGACGGCAAGGTGGTGACCGAAACCACCTTCGTCGGCTTCGATAGCTATCTCAATGTTCTGGAACCGGAACGGCTTCGGGCCGCTCTGGCAAACCGCGACTGGAACGCCGTCAACAATATCGACTTCTGGAAAGCGCTGCGCTTCACCCTGGTCTTCACGCTGTTGACCATGCCCATGGTGATCGTCGTCGGCCTGCTGATCGCGCTGGTGGTCAACGGCGCGGTGCAATCGATCAAGGGACCGATCATTTTCATATCGCTGTTGCCCTTCATCATCACCCCGGTCATTGGGGCGCTGGCGATCCGGTGGCTGTTCATCGGCGATGGCATTCTCACCGCCGCCATGGAAGCGTGGCTGCAGCGTGACATCGCCATGTTCGCGCAGGGGTGGACCATCGAGATCCTGATGTATGTCTATCGGGTGTGGCACGTGGCGCCGTTCGCCTTTGTCATCTTCTATGCCGGACTGCAGACGGTGAACCAGGATGCGCTGGAAAGCGCTATCATTGACGGCGCCAGCCGCTGGCAACGGCTACGCTATGTCGTCATCCCGCATCTGATGCCGCTGATTATCTTCGTCATGCTCATCCATTTGATGGACGCCTACCGGGTCTTCGAGGAGGTCGTCGGCTTCTCGAGCCAGGCACACGTGATTTCGCTGCAATGGCTGACCTATGACTTCCTGATGCCGGACGAAGCCGGAACCCGCGCCATCAGCCGAGCCTCGGCCAGTTCGATGCTGACCATGATCGGCATTATCGTGCTGCTGGTCATTCCCTTGCGCCGGGCCTGGCGCGACCGGCGGGGGACCTGACCATGAGCGTGCCGAAGGCCATGCAGGCACCGCTGCGCCTGAAAATCCTGTCGAACGGGTTTCTGACTCTGTGGTGTGTCGTCGCCGCCTTCCCGATCCTCTGGATCACCATCATGTCGTTCAAGACGCCGTTCGATGCGTTTTCGTCGAATCCGTTCGATGTGATCGTCGGGCCCGACACACGCGGGCTCGGCAATGGTTTGTCGCTCATCGAGATTGCCGTCGGCGTGCTGCTTGCCTGGTTCCTGATCCGCACGGCACGCGGCTGGTTGCCCCGGCAGGTGGAGCGATACACGCCGCCAGGCATGACCGCGTTCGGATGGTTGCTTGCCACCATCGGCTTTGCGATCGGCACGCTGATCCTTTATTTCTCCGTGTTCCCTGGCGTCATGGAGGTCGTCAAACCCGTTGTCGGGCCGCTGGGACAGGATGTGCTTGGCCTGACCACGGAGCACTACGAGGCGGTTTGGATCGACCGCAATTTCACCCGGAACTTTGGCAACTCGATGCTGGTGACGGCGGGTGTCGTTTTGATTTCGCTGACCATCGGCACCCTGGCCGGTTATGGTCTGGCGCGCTCCGGCACCGACCTGGCTTTCTGGCTGCTGATCATCGCCCTGATCTTTCGGGCGCTGCCGCACTCGGTGCTGGTCGCCGGTTACCTTCCGGTCTTCATCAAGTCGGCGGAGATCCTGCGGCCGATCCTCGGCGACGCGGCGCCGACGCTTTATGGCCAACCATGGGCGGTCATTGTCGTGCTGGTCTCGATCAACCAGCCCTTCACCATCTGGATGCTGCGGTCGTTCTTCCACAATATTCCGGCGGAACTGGACGAAGCCGCACGGGTCGACGGCTGCAGCCATTTCCAGGCCTTTCGGCGCGTCATTATGCCCGTCATGTGGCCGGGTGTGATCACCGCAGGGCTGTTCAGTTTCCTGCTCGCCTACAACGACTTCCTCGTTACGTCGCTGCTGCTCGACGGTCAGAACATGACCATGGTCCCGGCAATCGCCGGCATGTTCAACCGCGAGACCACGGCGTCAGACGAGGTGCAGGCCATTGCCGCCGCCGTCTCGATCACAGCGCCGCTGTTTGTCCTGGTGCTGGTGTTCCAGCGGCAAATCGTTTCCGGCCTGACGGCGGGTGCGGTGAAGGGGTGAGCCATGATTGGCGCTAGTTTCCGTGCCGTTCCTGCAGATAGGACCAAACGCGGCTGATCACCACAGAGCCTTCGCCCACCGCGGATGCCACTCGCTTGACTGAACCGGAGCGAACGTCGCCAACGGCAAAGACGCCGGGGTGGGACGTTCCGTAGATCGAGGCGGCGCCGGCCTCTCGGCCGGTTTTGACAAAGCCCTTGTCGTCAAGGTCGACACACCCGGACAGCCAGTCGGTGTTGGGCGCGGCACCGACCATGACGAACACGGCACTGGTGTCGAGCCGCCAGTCGTTGCCCTCCTCGGCATTGTGGATTGTCACGTGATCCAGGAGGTCATCTCCGTAGCAGGCCGACAGCTGCGAATGCGTGTGGAGCGTGATGACGGGGTCGTTCTCAAGTCGGTTGCGCAGGTAATCGGACATGGAGCTTGCCAGAGACGCACCGCGGATCAGCACATGGACGCGGCGGGCCGATCGACTGAGGAACATAGCCGCCTGACCGGCGGAGTTGCCGCCGCCGATGACAACGACCTCGGTGTCCCTGCAATAGCGCGCTTCAAGATCGGTTGCGGCAAAATACACACCTGCTCCTTCGAATGTCTGCAACCCTTCGACAGCCAGTTTGCGATACTGCACGCCGGTTGAGACGACGATCGAACGGGCGCGGACCTGCTCACCATCCTCCAGTGAAATGCGGAAAACGCCGTCCGGCTCTTCCGCAACTGCGACCGCACGGCGCGGAACCGCGAACCGGGTGCCGAATTTCATTGCCTGAACCTCGCCGCGCCAGCACAAATCGGCGCCTGAAATTCCCGTCGGGAACCCCATGTAGTTTTCGATTCGGCTCGAGGAGCCAGCCTGGCCGCCGATTGCCAGATCTTCGGTGACCAGAGCCTTCAGCCCCTCGGCACCGGCATAGACACCCGCGGCGATACCGGCCGGACCGCCGCCCACGATCAGCACATCGTAGACCCGGTCACCGGACAGCGTGGTGTCGAGCCCGAAATAGGCCGCGACCTGTCTCGGGGTCGGGTTCTGTAGCGCAACCAACGGTCCGAGTATGACCGCCGGATGCGCCGGATCCAGTCCGCTTTGGTCGGCAATGTCCGCTGCCTCCTGCGATCCGAGCGCGACTTGTCGGGTGGGTATGCGGTTGCGATTGGCGAAATCGGCGATGCGGCGGACGTTGCGGTCGACCTCGCCTCCGAGCAGTGTGATGCCGAGCAGATTGTTCTCGATCATGTGGCGCCGGCGGGCGGCGAATACTGACACGATGATGTCGGACAATTCCGGTATCCGCGACATCAACTCGAGCATTTTTTGTCGGGGTACCCGCAGGAGGCGGACATCCGTGGCGGCACGGATGTCGACCTGCGCGCGGCCGCCAGACAGGAAGTCGATCTCGCCGATGAATTCACCCGGCCCCATGGTGCTGTATTTGAACGGGCGATTGGTGATCGGATTGATCACGTCGACTGTGCCGTCCTCGATGAAAAAGAAGCTGTCCTGGGCGTCACCCACCGTGAAGATATTCACTCCGGCGGCAAAATCGACGCTTTGGCCGATTTCTTCGAGGGCCAGGACATGTTCAGGCGCAAGCCGTTTGCCGACCAGTGTTGCAAGATCGTCAGCAAGGCTTTCCATTTACGTTTCCCACATTGAACCAAACTGCTGTCGCAACATTGGTCTCATCACGCGCTGCGACGACTTCATGCCATTCAGGCGTCCTATGCTTCCAGATTCCTCACCATCGAGCAAACCGGTTTACCAAGCAGTTTTGCACCTCAATGGAGATCGGTGTGATCAACCGCAGGCAGGTCGCCGGCTCCCGGGTACCGGTGTTCTGGCAGATCGCGTCCGGCCAGGTGCAATGAGGGGTGCGTCTTTGGAGATCTGGAACCTAGCCGTATGTTACCGGTTGGTTCCAGCGCTCCAGCGCAGCGATGATCGCCTCTGCGGTCGGATGGCGCCCTGACAGGTCCAGTGTCAGCGAGGAACGGAATGTTCCCACGGTCGTTTGGGTTACGGCTTCGATCGAGTGCTTCGGATTGTCATCGAGATGGACATTGGTGGCGTCGAGGCCGGGGCCGCACAGTGCGGCCGCGACTGCAAAATTGAGTTCATCGGGAAACAGGCCGACTGCTTCGCGCAGCGGCCCACGCCATCCTTTGCCCAGTCCTGGACGGCAAACGTGCAGTTCGAGACGGTTGATCTCGCTCGAGCATACCGGCGCGATCCCGGCGACCCAGGGGCAAAACAGGCGCAGCGTTGTGCTGTTTGCTTTGGCAGCTGCCTCAAACTTTGTCCGAAACGCATCGTCAGCAAGTGCCCCGGCGCCGACCGTCCAGACATCGGCGGCGGCGATGCTCGCCAAGCCGTGGGCCTTCAGGGCCTTTGGTCCTGCGCAATCGATGATGAGGTCGCAAGGAGTGGACAGGAACGTGTCGATATCGCTCGTGTCTTCCTTTCCATTGCGAGTCAGAATTCGCCCGAGCCTGAATGCGGTGGATTGTTCGACGTAGTTCAACACCGGGCGCCCGATATCACCAGCGCCAATAATGCTGACAGTTCTGAACTGGGAGGGCATTACGGATTGTGTTCCCGATGGGTGGATGGGGAGAAAGCTTGGATCGCGTTACTCCACGCAATCAAGCGTTTCCGCGACAGACTGGTTCCGACCGGGCGCTTCGGTCGGGACCGTCGTAACGATTTCGCCGGATCGGCCACAGGCGAACAGACGGATTGCGGAATCGATCATGGTCGGGTTTTCCGTGAAGGCAACGAGGTTGGAACCGAGCAAAGTGTAGAGGCCTGTGGGACCCGGCGGTGACAGGTAACCTTCGGCAAGAACGATCGATGGCGAATCGACAAACAGCCCGGTTTCAAGCCGGTTGGCCTCGAATACGTTCTGGCCTGCGCTTCCGAAGGCGCGAACAACATCGCCGGTTTCGGCGTGTTGCGGGACAATGCCGACAATGCGGGTCTCGCCGACCACAAGCGGCTCATTGGTGGCCTGCTCCAGGATGCTTCCCTCGATGCGGGCCGCCGCGTCCGACGGAAGGCTTTCCAGCCGTGAGGCAACGACCTGCCGGTCCTGCCAGAGGCCGCTGACGGCCACCCAGTCGCCATCCACAGGAGGTGTCTGATCCGACGGCGGCACGACGTGTGTTCCCAGCACCCGCAGTCGACCGTCTGGATCGATGGTTGCCGGGCCAACCAGAGGCAGAACCTGTCGGATGGAGATAGCACGCCAAGTACCATCATCCTTGTGGGCGACGATGGCGACGGTATGGCCGGGGACCAGCGCATCGGCTGTTGTCGCCGTCAGACCGTCGCGAACCTCAAGCGACGGCTCGAATTCGATTCTTTGACCGTTGACAACAATGCTTCCCAAGCCTGTGATTGTCCCGACAATGCCAGTGCCAAGAATGCCGCCTTCCTTCTCCTCATCGTCCGACCCGGCAGCGACGGCAAAAGTCAACCAGAAGGCCGCCAGCAGCCAGACAATGGTACGCAACAGGTTCATTTCGATTTCCGCCCCGATTTCTCCGGTGTCACAAAGGCGCCGGCCGTAAACCTGCCCTTACCACCGGTTCCGGCATCGCGCTCCTGCAAAGCACGGGCCTTGGTATTCAGATCCTCCAGCATGCGCTGGGCCGACCTGCTGGCATGGGCCTCCAGCTCGTCGACCGCCGCATCAGACAGGTGCGAATAACGGACAATTCGGTCAAAATGACGAGGATCATCACCGGTTGCGAGAAGATTGTGGACGGCGGTTTCCAGATGGGCCGCCAGAGTCGCCCGGAACGCGGCGTCGAGCTCTTCACTGTCGGAGGTGGGCACATAGGCGTGCTTGGATAGCCGAAATCCACCTTCTTTGGTCTCGGTGATGACTTGCTGGTCGAGCAGCGCCTGGACGACGGTTCCTGGCGCTGCGTCGATGCGGGTGTGGCGGATCAGGTCGTCGAATCCGGGGCCGTCAGCAGTCGCTTCTCGCTGCAAGTCGCGGGGCTGACCGTCAGCCGCGAGATACTCGGACGCCGACAGCCAATAGCCGACGACAAGGGCGGAGAAATTCAGCGACTTGCGCGCTGCAGATGGTTCCGGCTCCGTCCTTAGTCGGCGCACATCCTTGCGGTGAAGGCCTGTGAGAAGGGCAATCCTGCTGTCGGTCTTGTTGTCTTCGTCATCCCGCACCACCGCAGCCAGCATAGCGCGCTTCAGCGCTTCGGTTGCCGAGCCCAGGGTCACACCGCGTGCAACCATGGCAACAGCCAATGGCGTGAGTATATCCGCCAGCGCGTCTTCAAATGGCTTTTTCGATGGATCGTCCATCAATTCAGTCTCCAGCGGTCAGCCTCAAATCCGGGCCTCCGCCGCCCCGTCCCCACGCAAACACTTTCGTGAATATAGTTCATGACAATTGATTATCGAGTGGGAAAATTTCCCATTATGCAGGGTTAGCTTTCACAAAATTGAGAGGAGCCCGTCATGCAACCCCACGCTCACAATCCGCGTTTCGAACCACTCACCGTCATCCCGCCGGCCAAAGCGGTGCCGAAGCAGAGCAATCCGCTGGACAAACTGTCGCCTCTGGATCGGGATCGCTTCTTTGCATTTGGCTGGGGGCCTTCGGCACGGCCGCGCTTTGCCACGATCCTGGATGGTTTTCATCATTTTGCGGCCCGTCAGCCGCAGGCAGTGGCCGTTGAATGTGGTGGTGACGACATCAGTTACGGCGATCTTGATCGCGCCGCGAACCGGGTTGCTCGCGTGCTTGCTGACAGGGGCGTTCGTCGCGGCGACGTCGTTTGCCTCTACCTACACCGGTCGATCGAAATGGTTGTCGGTCTGTTGGCTGCGATGAAGGTCGGTGCGGCTTATGCGCCGCAACATGTCGGTGTGGCACCGACAGCCATGCTCACGCACATTGCTGAAGCGGTTGAAGCAAAAGTGATCCTGTCCGTGAGCGGCGTCGCCGATGCGGTGCCGGTGAGAGAAGGTCAAACGCTGTTCGCCATTGACGACCTGATGGACGACACAGCCCTGGACGGCCCGCCACCTGCCGGTGAACGCTACCGGCTCGATCCGGAAGATCGTGCGGTTTTGCTCTTTACCTCAGGGACAACGGGTGTTCCCAACGGCGTGCAGGTCAACCATCGGAACCTCTGCAACATCCTGCTGACGGCACCCGGTGATCTCGGCATGCGGCCCGGATTGCGTGTCGGCCAGATCCTGTCGATCGCCTTCGATATGGCGGCTTGGGAGACATTGGGTGCGCTGTCCAATGGCGCCACGCTGGTCATTCGCGGCAAGAGTATTCAGGAGACGGCCGAGCGGGTCGATGTCGTGATCGCGACGCCGTCGATCCTCAATTCGATCGATGCCAGCCGTTGCCGCAACGTCAAGGTTGCGGCGGTTGCCGGAGAACCCTGCCCACGACCACTGGCCGATCGCTGGTCGGCATTCTGCCGGTTCTACAACAGCTGTGGGCCGACCGAGACGACCATCATAAACACGGCGATCGAACACGCCGTGGACAAGCCGGTGCTGTCGATTGGCGTGCCGACGCCGAATAACACGGTTTACATCCTGGACGAAAATCTGCAGCCGCTGCCGATTGGTGAAAAGGGCGAGATGTGGGCCGGCGGAGACTGCGTCACGTTGGGCTACCTGAAAAACCGCCAACTGAGCGCCGAGCGTTACAGGCCTGATCCATTTCGCCCCGGACACATGATGTTCCGGACCCGCGATCTCGGCCGTTGGACCGAGGAGGGCGAGCTCGAACATTTCGGCCGGGTTGACGACCAGGTGAAAATCCGTGGTTTCCGGGTTGAGCTCGATGCCGTGTCGACGGTGCTCGAGAAATCCGACTGCTGCGGTCAGGCGGTCACGTTGAAATTCGACGACCGACGTCTGGTCAGTTTCATCAGCCCCGGCAATGCCTGTCCGAAAAAGGCCAGGGCAAAAGTCGAGGCGCATCTTCCCTATTACTGCACGCCGTCGCTCATCCTGCCGATGCCTTCGCTACCGAAGACACCGCGCGGGAAGATCGACAAGCGTCTGCTCCTGCAACTGGCGTCGGAGCGTCTTGAGACAGCCATTGCAGGAGCAGCCCAATGAGAGCTGCAACCAATCCGGAGTTGCCCGGTTTCAATTGGCGCAAGATCACCCGCCACCCAGCTTTGATGGAATATAATCGTCTGGTTTTTCTCGTCGGCGCGACCAATCTGATCGTGTTCGTTCTCGGGCTGCGAGATGGCTGGTGGTTCGCGGACGGCGCCTATCGGTTGGATGCCATTGCCGATGTGGCGCTGATCAACATCGCCATGGCGATCCTCATTCGCCAACAACGGGTCGTCAACGCGTTGTTCTGGCTGGCGACCCGGGTGCCGACGACCTGGCCGCTGTGGCTTCGCTGGGGAGCCGGCAAGGTCTTCCACTTCGGTGGTCTTCATTCCGGCGGTACGGTTTCCGGAACGCTCTGGTTCGCATTCCTGCTGTTCGGCATGGCGGCCAACCGGCTGGACGGCGCGGCCATACCTTCCGATCGAACCTTGACCCTGACTGCGGTCCTGGTTGGTCTGATGATCCTGATGATCGTGTCGGCCCAGGGTCCGGTGCGGGCGCGGTTTCACAACGCCTTTGAAAAAATCCACCGTTTTGTCGGCTGGACAGTGCTGGCTCTCTTTTGGGTGCAGACCGTATCGATTGCTGCAGACGCCGGCGTTGAACCATGGCAGATGACCGCGTTCTGGGTGCTCTGTGTCCTGACCCTGTCGATCGTATCTCCATGGCTGACGATGAAGCGGGTGACCGTTGACGTGGTGAAGCCGTCGAACCACGCGGTGCTCGCTCGCTTCGACTACGGAGACACGCCGTTTCCCGGCAGTTCCAACGCGATCAGCCACACGCCCTTCGGCGAGTATCATTCGTTCGCCAATATCCCCGCTCCAGGGCAATCGGGATATCGGCTGGCAATCAGCCGGGCCGGCGACTGGACCGGCAAATTCATTGAAAACCCACCGAAGAAGGTTTGGGTCAAGGGCATAACCACGTCCGGAGTCGCACGCATCGAAGTGCTGTTCAAGAAGGTGGTCTATGTGGGCACGGGCTCGGGCATAGGACCGATCCTGCCGCATCTTCTGGCCGGCGATGTCCCGAATTATCTGATCTGGTCGACGCGCTCGCCGCGCAAGACCTATGGCGATGCGCTGGTCGATGAAATCGAGGCGCATACCGATCGGCCTTTGATCTGGGATACCGATGAGCGCGGCAAACCTGACCTGTCGGCGCTGGCGCTACAGGCGGTCCGCGACAGCGGCGCCGAAGCCGTCATCGTGATCTCGAACCAGAAATTGACGCGCCGTGTCGTACACGACATGGAAAGCCAGGGCATCCCGGCCTTTGGCGCCATCTGGGACAGTTGAGATGACAGAAGCGATCGAAACGGAAATCAGCGGCCGGGTGGCCAACATCCGGCTCAACCGGCCCGATAAGCTGAACGCGCTGAACAGCGAGGTGATGAAAGAGGTCGTTGCCGCTGCGGAGACATTTGCGGCAGACCCGGCGATCGGCTGTCTGTTGCTTTGCGGCACCGGCCGGGCCTTTGCTGCCGGCGCCGATATCGAAGAACTGTCGCGGCAGAACTACGCCACCATGTACGATGCCGATTTCTTCGCAGGCTGGGACCGGTTTGCAGCGACCCGGGTGCCGAAGGTCGCCGCGGTTCAGGGTTACGCCCTTGGCGGCGGTTGCGAAGTGGCGATGATGTGCGATGTGATCCTCGCGGCTGACAACGCCCGGTTCGGGCAACCGGAAATCAAGATCGGCTGCATTCCCGGCATTGGAGGCACACAACGCCTGACACGGTTGGTCGGGCGGGCCCGGGCCATGGACATGATCCTGACCGGCCGCATGGTCGAGGCGGAAGAAGCGCTCGCCATGGGTTTGGTCAGCCGGATCGTTCCCGCCGACGAACTTGATAAGGCGGCTCGAGAGGTTGCGGAAACTATAGCCGGATATGCACGCGACATCAGCATGATGGCCCGCTCCTGTGTCGACATGGCCGACAAAACGTCCCTGGAAGCCGGCCTGCGCTATGAGCGTCAGATGTACCACGCGCTGTACGGCACGCAGGCACAGCGGGAAGGCATGGCGGCGTTTCTGGAGAAACGTCCGGCCCGTTTCAACGCGCCGGACGTTTGATGCTGGACTAAGCCGCCTGCCAGAGGTCGACCGGGTCCATGGTGATGTTGGTGTCGGTGATGCAATCGTCTCCGACGATGTCCTCGAAGGAAAATTGCGACAGGCTGTTGAGCCCGACCAGTTCCATCACCGCTTCCGGAGCGGCGTCCGTCCCGGCCTCGTTATAGTAGACGCGCAGCCACGATTCGCCCTTGGCCTGATCGAGAATGCCGGTGCCGCTGTTGGCGGCATTGGTCGCATCCGCACCGCCGAGAAGGTCGGCAGCGTTGCCCCATGTGCCGTTGGCGAGACCGCCGGCGCTGTTGTTGGCCTGGCCGTCATCGGCAAGATCGGCGAGAGCATCGTCGACGATTGCCTGGGTGATATCGATGCCCCAATCGAAACCGTGGTTGTCGAGCAGCGCATCCTCGAAGGTTCTGGCGTCGACGTAGTAGCGCAGACCGGAATCGGGACTGAAGGCGTCGACGGCTGAGACGTCGGCACCGTCACGTGATGCCGAACCATTTTCTTGCTCAGCGTAATTGACCGCCGTGCCACATTCGTCCAACTGGCCGTCCGACTTGCGGAAGGCCAGCTTGTCACCTTGTCTGCGGTTGTCGTCAGTGCCGAACGCATCGGTCAGCTCTTGCCAGAACCGACCATCGATGGTCGAGTTGGCGATTATGCTGAACGCTTCATTGAGGTCGAAAGTGTTCAACAGATCACCGCCGCCACCCTGGTTGAAGTCCAGCACGTGGACCACACCCGAAACACCCTCATCCGGACCGTCCGACAAGTCAGCATGTCCGGCGGCTTTCATAAGGCCAAAGGCGTCGCCCCGCGAATACTGGTCGTTGTCATATCCGTCGAGGTTGAAGGCTTGGAGGTTGTTGGGACGCGCCGATGCTACGAAGACATCCTGGCCCGGTTCCGTAGCGGCTATTATCGTCTCTTCGTAATCCACAAAGCTTACCGGAACACCGGGCGTCTGCGATACGGTCGTCAGAGACTGCGTCAGGTCCTGGACACCGTCCACGCCGGCACTCAAGAGTGTGGTGAACGGTGCAATGGTGGACGAATGGCCGGTCTCCGCGAAAAGCGTCAGTTCCGATACAACGCCCTGAATACTGATTAGGGCTTCAAGCTGGCCTCCGGCACGCACATCATCCAGACCGAACGGGAGATTGGCGCGGGTGAACGTCAGCCGGCCGGACACAATGTCGACGACAAGATCATGATCAGACAAAATGGCATCTCCTTGCGTGTCAACAAAGTTCCGCATGCTTGTCTCGATGTCGGTGTCGAAGTGCACTTCATAAGCCCGGGTCGGAAGCCCCCGTAAGCTCGAAATTTCGAGGAGAGCAGAATCTCCAGGACCGAAATCGAGGATGTTTACCTTGACGGTTTGATCATCGATCGTGTCGTCCTCGACTAGAACCGAAGCGGTGAAGCCAGCAGCACCTGGAGTGAGCGACGTCAGGATAATGCTGTCTTCATCGTTCGGGTCGACAGCGGCCGTGACTTTGAGGAAGGTCTGAAAACTGTTGATGCGGTCCGCCAGTTGTGCCGTCATGTCAGCGGCGGACATGAACCCTGTCACTTCGACCTTTGCATCCAAAGTGCTGGTGTTGACGTCCAGAGAAATAACGTCGCCGATGTCGAGAAATCCCGAGGCGCTACCGAAGTCGATCCTGGATACTTGCGGCAACGCTCCGAAATCAGGGTCCGTGCCGTCTTCGGCGGAAACCGTTATTGTTGGTATATCGAGATTACCCGGCCCGTTCAGACAGATGTTGCCTTGTTCATCGAGCTTCATCCAGAAACTGGATACCGCCATTTCGGCCGGCCTGTGAAACTCGAAATGGGCTACAATGTCGGCGGCCAAAGCAAGCCGTTCCTCTGCAGTATCGACCAGGCCATCGCTGCTCAGAACCTGACGGACATTGTCGCCCGGATTTGACGCATCGAACTCGTAGGAGTAGCGAATATTGGATCCGCCGGACCAAGTGACGTCCCACGTGAATGTGTCTCCATCGCCGATGGCTCCGCCCAGTTCCGACTTGTGAACAGGGGCGAAAGCATCCTTGAGCCCGGAAAATTCGACAAACGGTGCGTCCTCAGCCATTTTTTTGATGACGATATCGCCGTTTCTCACGGAGATGTCGAAACATGCCCCGATATCGGCTGGAAGCTGGGAAAGAGCATTCGTTAGCTGGTTTACCAATGCGTACGCGATATCGATTCTTTCATGGTACGGTTCAGCTATCATCGTTGCTATGAAGTCAGTAACTTGATCGCCGTCCCAATCGATCGCGATGGTGAATTCATCCCAAGATCGCATATCCGACGGGATCGTCAGGGTGACCGCGCGACCCTCACTGCCGTAGTCACCGACGAGAGTGTCGCTCCCGTCGTGGCCAGCGTCGAGAAGATCGTCACCGCGGCCTCCGATCAGAAGGTCGCTATCGGCATCACCAAACAGGTCGTCGTCTCCGTCATCCCCGGTGATTGCATCATCGCCGGAGCCTCCGCGCAGGACGTCGTCCCCCTCCTCGCCGAAAATGACGTCATGGTCGCCGCCGCCGTCTGCATAATCGTCACCGAAGCCAGCTAGTATCAGATCGTCTCCGGCATCGCCCCAGATGCGGTCGTCATCAGCACCGCCCTGTAGTTCGTCATAGCCGGAACCGCCTTCGATCTGATCGTTGCCCTGGGCGCCGAAAATGAGGTCGTTACCTCCATTTCCGCGAATGAAGTCTGCACCGAGGCTGTCTCCCGAGCCATCAGCGGTAATCTGGTTGCCGGTGATCATGTCGTTACCCTCGCCGAGATCGGCGGTCACGCCATTGTCCGAAACCACCAATGCACCTTCGACGTTGGCAGATTGGGAGAATCGGCCGTTTGCGACGGGTCGGTTGTTGCCGGTATCGCTCGACCACTCCTCCATCACGGGCAGGAACTTCAAGTCGGCCGTCTGAGCGATTCTGAATTTGAGAAACTCCTGGTTCCTTAGTCCTCCCGTGCCATCGATCTTATTTAGATCGATGAATGGGCTGTTGGCTCTTCCGAGTGGGTTGGCTTCGGCGAAGGAACCGGTAGCCGTCAAATCGTCGAACCACTGGTCACTGTTGAGAATACGGGTCGTGCCTGTAGTTCCATTGTCCGACAACAAGAGAGCCTTTAGTGAGAAGTCTTGTGACGCCAGATGGCTGATCTCAAACAGGCCGTCGGAGGTGGCGTCACTATCCTCAACCTGAAGATGAAGTGTTTCGATGTCGCGGGTATTGAAATTGTCGATGCGTTGCGTTGCGCCTGCAGCAGGGTCGACCCGGAAGACAGCATCGATTCCGCTTCCGGCGTTCTCGGTTGCAAGAAACAGATCGAAATCCGACGGGAGCGAACCGCCAAGGTCTACGTCCTGGTCGAAGGTAAGACGCGTTCTCGGATTGGCTTGTGACGACGGGATCGAGACGATTCGAAGATCGCCGGTAACCCCGCCGTGGAAATTGACTTCTTCAAGGGAGTCCTGCACGGCACCAAGATTGATATGTGACTTCCCGGGCTCTCCGGGGGCATCTGCCACCAATAGACGCTCGACGTTGCTGATCCGGCCGCGGCCATCGAGGTCCTTTGTGTAAATTGCCACCAAGTCGCTGCCGCCGCCGGTGTCGAGGCGCGAGTTGATGAACCCGTCCTCGTGGAAGAAAAACAAACCGTTTCCGGATCCGTCGACAACCTCTAGCGGATAGCCATTGCCATCGCCGTCGGTGTCGTTTGCAGTTGTTGCAAAGATAAGAAGGACGTCACCGTCGCCGATTACATTGACGTCTTCGAGCCCGGTAAGACCAGCGCCGATCGGAGACAGTTGACCGACAAACAGGTCGATAGCCTGGAGGTCGATCGCTTCCGGGGCGATATCGATTCCGTTATTCGGTCGAGTGCCGGTCAGATCATCGACATACAGGTTCAGAGTGTGTGTTGTCGGCTGGTAGAATTGCTCGATGTTGATTGGCGATCCGGGAAACAGCTCGCCACCGGGCCATCCGTTGACGAGGCTGCCAATGCCGGACGGAGTGCCTTGCGCATGGATGTTGATCGTTCCGACCTGTTCGCTTTGCGGACCGCCGGGTTGCCCGCTCGTTGCGTTCTCGGTGATGCGCAATTCGGTGATCCATGAATTGTTCAAGTTCAACCGTAGTGCGTCGCTCGCTGTTTCCGCCTGCTTGGCTTGCGCGTCGGAATCGATCCACACGAAATTGCCATAGGTGTCGTTGATGTTGACAACCGGACCGGCGTCAGCGGGATCAGAAGGATCGACCGTCCAGAAATCAGCTTGCAGGTTCCATATTCCGGCCGCTTCGGTACCACCATCGAACGCGACCTGATCGATATCGGGCGAAAGGGCCGCATCGAAGATCACCGGTCCCTTGTCGAGACTGGTGATGCGGATCGCCTCGATGTTTCGCAGGGCAACACCGTCTACGATCGTGCTGAGGTCAGAGTCGTTGTTATCAAGCTTGATCAGTTCGAATGTGTCATGGCCTGCGCCGCCGTCGGCGATGTCTCCGGAGTTGGCTGTCTGAGATTCTCCAGGGATTGGCCCATCGATACCCACACCGGCCTCGGCGACAAACAGGTCGTTTCCGCTGGTGCCGTCCAGGATTTCGTAAGCCGATTCTGTGAACCGGATAAGCTCACCGTTTTGGTTGACCGTCACCCTGATGGTGTCCGGGAAGGAGTTTCCGGCGCTGTCGGTGATGCGAACCTGAAGGTCGAACACGACAAAGCCGTCGGCCGTTCCATCAAGGTCGACGCCGCCTTGCTCCGGGGACAGGCCATCGATGAGCCTGCCTGATTCAAGCAGCGACGGATCGACCAGCACCAGCTTCGTGCCGGTGCCGTCAATGGCGAACGCGCCGCCGGTGGGATCACCGCCGGGAATGATGGAAAACGTGTGACTGTCGGTGCTGGTGTCGGGATCCTGCGCGAGAAGGTCGGTGAGTGTGACATTGGCCTGCGAGGCCGGCGGGACATGCAGCGTCTCCGGCAGAAGGTTGATCGGGTCCTCATCGACGATCGGGGTCACGTCGATGGTGAAGGTGCGCTCCACGGAAAGGCCGTATCCGGCCCGATCGGTCGCCCGGATCGTGACGCTGGTCGACACGACACCGGCCTCGGCATCGAAGGCGGCCGGATCGGCAATGATCAGCTGGTTGCCATTGGCGACATCGAAACGCGGATCGCCGACGACTTCGAACACAAGAATGTCGCCCGTATCGGCGTCCTGCGCCGACAGGAGGCCGACAACGGTGCCGGCAGCACCGGGGTTTGACACGGAACCGTCCTGTTCATCGATGACCCGGTTGGAAAGCTCCAGGTCGAAGGGAGCCGAGTTGCTCTCGTCGATGGTGATGGCGATATCCTTGTCGAAGGTGTTGCCTTCGCGGTCGGTGACACGCACGCGGACGGACATGACGGCGCCAACGAGTTTGGCCGGGTCGGCGACGACGATTTCCGGTTGCTGGGCATCCGGGTCGGCGATCCTGAAGGCGCCGTCAGCATCGTCAATCAGAGACCAGCGGAACACTTCGCCGCCATCCGGATCGACCGCACGCAGCCAGGCTGCCAGCTCGCCTTGCGTGGCATTCTGGCCAAGATTGGCAGCCTGGCCTTCGAGGATGTCCAGCGGGGCCTCGTTGGCGAGTTCTCCGGTATAGGGATGGCCATCGGGAAAGTCGTAGGGCAGGTCGTCTTCGCCGGCATCGCTGTCGATGGCCGCGGCCGCCTTCAGCAGGGCGTCTGCTTCCGCGTCGACCTGGGCCTTGAACTCGTCGGACTCGGTGAACTCGACGATCAACTGCTGGCGGGTCAGGGCACCCGATTGCAGGACCGACAGCCAGAAGTCATGACCGCCCTGGTCGGACGGTCGTCCGAGGATGTTGAGGTAGAGCAGGGACAGAAAGTCGTTGTCTGAAAGATTGTCGCCGAAGCGGGCGACATATTCGTCCGACTCGAGCCAGCTGCCAATGGTCTCGATCAGGGCGTTGCGGTAACTGAGCTCGGGGTTGGCCTCCTGAACCTGCCGAAAGATATCGGTCCAGAAGGTCAGGCCGCCGCTGTCGGACATGCGATCGAACACCGCCTGGTAGAGCCGCAGGACGGAGCGAACGTCATCGGCCTGCGAACACAGGGCGATGGCAAAATCGTCGAGGGCTTCGGCGATGTCCGTTGCGGTGTCCAGAATGGTTCTCCACGTGCTCAGCTCGACCGACGAAGGATCGCGTCGCAGGATGGCTTGGTAATAGGCAAAGACTGTCTGTTCCATGGTCTCTCTCCACAGGCTGGGTCGCCCTATCAGGGGCAGTAAGTAGTTGAATTTGTTTAGTGTCTGCAGACATGATCCGGATGCGCGCATCGGATCGTGAAGCAGTCAGGGCTGTGTCGCGTGACCTCGTCGACCTGGTTCCATTGCTGCCGCCGGAGCCAGACCTGATGGCAGGTGTCCGTCAGTATCGGCTTCAAACTGCACCGACGGACACCGGACCAGCTGCTACGCTGCAGCCACATTCTGCACCGGAGAGACGCTCGCCCGCCGCAAAAAGCGCTTGTTGATCGGACTGTGCGGCTTCACGGCAATGCGTTCGTTGGCAAGGGCCTGCGCCGCGTTGCTGTTGCCCGACCGCACGGCTGCTTCGGTCAACGTCCAATCGATGATGTCACGTTGAGCATGGCTGCCACCAAACGAATTGGCCACGAAGCGCGCTCGATGGAGCGTGCCGACCGCCTCGTCATATCGTCCCTCCCAAAACGCCCGGAATCCTTGTATCAAGGGAAGCCCTGTGGCCTTTGCCCAACGGGCAGTCTCGTCGCGGCCATGATCCGCCGCGCGGTACTCTTCAATGATCCGGTCGACCGCGTCCACGCGCCCGGTTCCAAGATAGGCCATCGCTGCGTGCCAGTCGTTGAATGGGTAAAGCCGGCCGTCCGCGTGACTGTCCCAACATTGCGCGATTTCGACCCAACGCTCACCGATGTCGTGGCCCTCCATTTGCAGCCGCCAAAGCAGTGCGGAGGCATCCACGAGGTCGAGCGCCACTTCGCTTTCATCACCCCGGATTTTGTCATCGTAGAGCTGAATCACGGTGTCGGATTGGCCCAGGTCCAGGTGATAGAGCGCCTTGTGCCACCAGTTGTGCACCTTGAAAAAGTTGTCATCGCCCGACCAATGGGGCTCCCGCGATGCCATCCACTCGATGCCATCTTCGGCTCTTCCCTGCATTTCCAGGACATGCGCTACCGCGTGGTGTGCCCAACAATCGAGTGGATCGCGATCGACCGCCTCTCGACCAACAGCTTCGGCGCGAGCATAGTCCCCGGCTTCTTCCAGCCCGAAGGCATACATGCCCAGTACGTTTGCGTAGCCCGGCTGATCTTCCGACCACTTCGGTAGCACACGGGCGAGACGATCGCGCAGGTTGCGGGCGTTGGCCCTGTAGAAATCCATGAGATGCCCGACCTGCAGCCCCAGAATGTCGTGTGGGAACTCCATATTATGGTGGTCCAGCCTGACCGCCGCCTCGGTCCAGTTGTTGGCAACCAGGGCCTCGAGTGCCGCGACATGCGATTTCTCGATATCGGTCTTCGCAAGAGAACGCGCGATGACCGCAATGGAACGGGCCTCGGAGGCTGCTTCCGGTTCAGTTGCCAGTCCGAAGAGAAAGCCCTTCAATATGTGGGCCATTGCAAAACTCGGGTCGGCGTCGATGGCCATGTCGGCCAGGGCCACCGGGTCTCCGCGATAGACGTTGAATGCACGCAGTGCTGCATCGAAGTGTTCTACGGCACTGGCATTCGCACTGTCTGCCACAGTGAAAAAGATGTCGTTGCTCATGTCGGTCTCCTTGAGTGTGTTTTGATGTTCCGAACCGCCCATCCAGGGGGGAAGTGGTTGTTTGTCTTGGGTTACGGCTGCCCCGCCGAACAGTGGCCAACCGTGGTTGACCGCCACTCGGCGGGAGATGTTCGAAGTGCAGAGAGCGGGGCCTGTTGGGCGGCCCGCGATGCGGACCGCTGCCGGAAAAGGCCCTAGTCTTCGCTGTCTTCGAACGTCAGCATCGCGGTGTCGCGACCCGCAGGAATTTCGAATTGCAAGCGCACGCCAAAGCCGTCGCTCATGCCGAGCAGGGTCTGGTTGACGACTTGCCCAATGTCTTTGTAGTCGCCGGTTCCGCCGGTGATTGCACGGGGCAGGGGGATGTTTTCGTCAACAGATTCGGGACCCTGCGAAATGAGCAGGTTGCCATCGCCGAATTCAAACACCTGGCGGCTGATCAGAATGGTGCCGCTCTTGGTGTAGAAGCCGTCGCCGACATACCAGCCGTCGCAGGTCCAGGTGCCAATGACCTTGTCGGGAAAGACAGGGCTGCCGTCGGGATTCACGCCTTCATGGCCGCCGGTCAGCGTTCCGGCTTCGTAGATATAGCCCTGGGTTACGAACGGATTGCCATAGGCCGGCATGCCATCTTCATGCACCGGTTTGGGGGCAAAGACGAAGCGGGTGTGGTCTTCGGCGACATCGAACCGGGTCAGCGGTTCGCCGGCGAATGCCGAGGTGGACATCAGAGCTGCGAATGCTGCTGCAGTGAGGAGTTTGTTGGTCATTGTCGTTTCCTTTCAAAGGTTTGGGTTAGGGTGCTAGTTGGGGTTGACTGTCCTCGATGCGCGGAGTTGAGCCGGGTTTCGAAGGCAGACCAGTGATGACGCGAGCGGCGTTCTGCAAACGTTAGAAATCCGCGGTTGCATCCGGCGAGGGCGTCAAAAGGGTGTTAAATCCGGCGGGTACATGGCCGCGGCTGAGGTCAGGCAGCGGTGGCGCGGCAAACCTGCTCGATGTGACGATGGTCCGTTCCGCAGCAGCCGCCGAAAACGGTCAGATTGGGAAGAATCGCCAAGAGCTCCCTGTGGAGGCGTCCAAACTCCTCCGGGTTTCCCTCATCCAGCTCTTCAGCTTCGTCGAGTTCCGCGTGGGAAAGTCTGGATGCGTTGGCTCGGACGCCGCCGATTCGCAGGATCCAATCGCCACCCTGCTGGAGCACGCTGCGAAAGTGATCAGGATGGGCGCAGTTGATCATGTAGTAGGCCGGACTGTGCCGGGTGATCTCGTCGACCTGGTCGATGGCCGCAGCCAAAGACTGACCCGACGGCAAACGTCCATCGGTTTCAACCGTAAATGAAACAACCGCGGGGATATTGGCCTCAGTCGCAGCTCGTGCGAATCCGATTGCCTCATCGGCGTAGGTCATGGTTACGGCCGAAACCATATCGGCGCCCATTTCGGCAAACCATTGAACCTGAGTTTGGTGATAGGTCTCGGCCGCGTCGGGTGAGAGAATTTCGGTTGGCGCGTAACCATCACTTTGAGGTCCGATGGCGCCATTGAGCACGAACGGCGATGCCGGTGTTTCAAGCTCGCTGCGCAAGCCACACAGTTGATCGACAGCGCAGCGATGCAAGTCTTTCAGCCTGCCGAGACTGACGTCCAGGTCAGCAGCCCAGCGTGGGCTTGCCCGCCAGGTCGGGGTATCCATGATGAAGCCGCAACCGTCACGAATCGCAAGTTCCGCGAATTTGCGCATATAGCGGTCAAGAGCCTTGACGCCCTTTTCGGTTTCCAAGGCCAAGAAGGCCGCGAATAGCGGCAGGTCGATTCCGTCCTGAAAAATAAGGGTGGTTTCAAGGCCGCCATCGGTCAGCATTCGTTTGCCGTTCAAATGGGGCAGCGCGTAGCGATATCTCATATCAAAGGTCCATCTTTTTGAAGCCGGATGATGCGGTCCGGCAATGGAAGACGGAGTAGCGGGATGGCGGATGATGTTCCTGCGGCAATTCTGAGCTTTGTCTGAGTAATTGTTGGCGTTAGCCTGTCACGCGACAGCAAGACGGGGACTGAAAAGCGCAAGGGTTCATGAAAATCGCGTTCAATGACTGCGAGATCGACACCGATCTTTTTCAGATCTCCCGTGCGGGGGTCGCGGTGGACCTGACACCTCTGACCGCCAGGCTTTTGTCTTACCTGATCGACAACCGCCATCGAGTGGTCTCGAAAGACGAACTTGTCGAGGAGGTTTGGGATCGCCGCATTGTCACGGATGCCACATTGACGACCGCGATAAAGGAGGCGCGGCTGGCAACGGGAGACAATGGGCGCGTTCAGCATACCATCCGTACGGTGCACGGGATTGGCTATCGGTTCGTCGCTGATCTCAGCCCGTCCGCAGTGGCCGAACCCGCACCACCTGCTGAAACGTCGACCGTTGCCGAGGTGGCGCCGCGCCAAGCTCCTGCTATCGTTGTGTTGCCGTTTGAGGATCTTGGACCGGATGACAGTCGCGACTATCTGGTCGAAGGACTGACCGAGGAGGTGATCGTCGCTCTCTCGCGGTTCAAGGAGCTGGCGGTTGTGGCGATTTCATCGGCTTTCGAAATCGCCAAGATGGAACGGCCGCCACTGCAGGTGACAAGGGAGCTTGGTGCCCGATATCTGGTTGGTGGAAGCGTTCGTCGCGGCGTTGACCGTGTGCGTGTTTCTGTTCAATTGACCGATGCCGAGGACGGATCAAGATTGTGGGTCGAGACCTACGAGCGGAAACCTGAAGACCTGATAGACTTGCAGGCAACGATAGCGGGATCGATTGCGGGTGTCCTGCCGGGTCGTGTCGGCGACTTCGAGGTTGTTAGAACACTCGACCGACCGGTGAGAGATCTCTCAGCCCTTCAGGCCTATCAACGGGTCAATTGGCAGTTTCGGCGCCACCGCAGTATTTCGAAAGCACTGTCAGAATTGGATTCTTTGCTTGAATTGGCGGACGATTTTGCACTCGCACATGCAAAGGCCGCCGTCATGAAAGGTTTTGTCGCCCTTACCGGAGGCAGGCGCGACGATGACTTGCGCAGACAGTCGATCGCACATGCAAAAACGGCGATAGCTATCGACCCTACAGATGCGCGCGTTCAATCAATGGCAGGAAGCGCCCATCTATATGTGGGTGATTTCATCCCGGCTCGTGAGCACACGAAACGTGCAGTCGAACTCAACCCCAATTCTGTCGAAGCCAACCACTTTCGAGCGATTGTTCTCGGAGCCAGCGGTGATGCGTCTCTCGCTCTCGAATATCATCATCAGGCAATGAGGCTCGATCCGTACTTTCCTGAGCATTATTTCGAAGGAGCTATCGAAGCGTATTACCTTCTGGGCGATTATGAGGCTGCTATCGATCTGTTTCAGCGCTGGACCGATCCGTTCGGGCATGTCTTGTTCACCGCGGCAGCCTGTTATGCGATGGCGGGCCATCAACAGGAGGCCACTAGGTTGGCGCGCGCTTTGGAAACCGAAAAGAAACCGGGCTTTTCTATCAAGGTCTATGTCGATGCCATGCTGAAATATCACGCTCGGGAACAGGATCGCCGGCACTGGCAAAAGGGATTTGAGCGGGCCGGATTGATATAGGACGAGCTTACCCTTCCATTCTGGGACGAAACAGATCCGTTCGCGAAAGAAGACCTTTCGCGGTGTCATCAAGATCGGAGTTTTCGGCAAACGGGTAAGCCGCCTGGAACGCTGAAGGATCCAGATCCGGTCGCAGTTGCCGGGCGGCCCTGATGGCGGCTTCGGCCTCTTGAGGCCGGTCGAGCTTCGAAAGCGCCAGAGCTCTGGCAATATGTCCCCAATGCGCGGTGTTCGGCAGATGGCATGCGGTCAAGGCTTCAGCCAAGGCTTCCTGCGGACGTCCGACCATGGTCAAGGCGAAGCTTCGGCAGGCCAGCACAGTCGGCACCAGCCGAGACGTTGGAATCAGGACCTGGAACCGGTCCAGATGCTTCAGCGCTTCCTCGGCTCGCCCCTGCATGCACAGCGCATAGCCCATTCCCATCTGTGCCGTTTCGCGATTGGGATCCATGCGAAGGCTGATTGCGTAGGCCGCGATGGCTTCATCGAATTCCTGTCGCGCCAGGTGGGTGCGCGCCTTGGCAGCAAAGGCAAACGGTTCATTGGGGTCGAGGCGGGTCGCCGTTTCAGCGTGAACCAGGGCCTCGTCGAGGATTGTCAACTCGGCCGGCAACTGCCCTTCCTTGTAGGAATGGACGATGGCATAGGCCACGCCGGCATGGGCCAACGCATAGGAGGGGTCCGCCGCGACACAATCACGGAATGCGGCGATCGCTCGCGGATAGTCTTCCTTCTGGTACTTCCAAAGGATGCCGAGACCGAGTTGGCATGTCTGCCAGATCGTCAGGTCTGCCGGCCGTTGGCGTCTGATCTTTTCACGCTCGCTTTCCATCAGAGCCGGTTCGATGGCGAACAGAATCCGATCAGTTACCTTGTCCTGGAAGTCGAAGACGTCTTCCCAGGATCCGTCGATGTGATCGGACCAGACAGTGCTCCCATCGGCGAGATCGATGAGCGATATGCGCAACCTCAGTACGAAGCCGGATCGCTGCAGTCGCCCTTCAACCATATAATTGGCGCCGAGACCATGCAGGTACTCCCGCACGTCTGCCCCGCTGGCGCGAATTTTCTCGACTTCACCGCCATAGGCTTCGCCGAAAACCAGAAAGCGCGACATGACGACGATCTCCCGTTTTCGGGACAATGACGCAAGGAGATCCTCGGTAAGGCCGTCGGCAAGGGCTTCTTCCTCCGGATCGTCTGAACGGGTGGTTATGCGTGACACAAACAGTTTGGGGCGGTCACTTGTGTCGTCGGAATTTGCCAACGGCGCAAACCCCGATACGCTGCCAGCGCTGTCTTTCCCGGCCTCGACAGCCGCATCGGTTTCGATTGCAATATCCGCAACGAAACGGTAGCCGATCCCGTAAACAGTGCGGATCGTGTGTTGCTCCCGACCCGTATCGCCGACTGCCTGGCGTGCCTCCTTGATGGCGGTTGTCAGGGTCGCGTCGGTAATAATCTTCCTTTCCCAAACCTGTTCGACCAGTTGATCCTTGGAGACCACCCGTTCGCGGTTTTTGATGAGAAATTCCAACAACCTCATGGTCTGCGGCGTCAGGTCGCTCATCGTTCCATTGCGGGCGATCTGGAAAAGATCCGTGTCGATCTCGCAATTGTTGAATGCAATCTTCATGGGGTTTCAAATAGCACAATCGCCTGGACACCGGCAGCTAGCCGGGAGGGACCGCGCGGTGAAGCCGATTTCACAGCAAGGTATTTCGAAGCCGGCAATATGAGGAGAAAGTGTGCGCGAAGACACTGCGGGCGTCCGCCGACCGCAAACCCGAAGGGCCGGGCGCATTTGCGCGCACGTCAAGATGGCATCCGTTATTGGCCGAACCCGCGTCTGTGATTTGACAGCGCTTCGGACCAGAATATATTGCAGCGCAATATCAATTGTGGTGCGCCTGATCCTGCCCTTTGAATCTTGATCAACGCGCTGCTTTGCAGGCCTAAGAATGCTCCCCACACGCGATACCTATGAAGAATTGATCCGCGATTTCCGCTGGGAGATCCCCGAGCGTTTCAATATAGGCGTTGCCGTCAGTGATGCCTGGGCCAAACGCGATCCGGACCGTATCTGCCTGTTGCATTACCACCCGGACCGGCCTGCCGATACGCTGACCTATGCCGCCTTGCGAGACCGGTCCAATGCCTTTGCCAATGGCTTGCGGTCACTCGGGATCGGACCTGGAGATCGGGTAGCGCTGTTGTTGCCGCAGAGTTTTGCCACCGTTATCGCTCATGTGGCCATCTACAAGATCGGTGCCGTGGCGGTTCCCTTGGCACTGTTGTTCGGGCCGGATGCCCTTGGATATCGGCTGACGGCCTCCGGCGCCAAAGCGGTGATCACCAATTCCGCCGGCGCTGACAAGGTGGGCGAGATAGATGACCCCTTGCCGGAATCATTCGATATCATTTCGGTCGATGAGGGGACGGGAACGGCCTTTTTCGATCATATGATCGAGGTGAACAGCCCCGATTTCGAGTGCGCCGATACCGGACCGGATGATCCGGCAATGATGATCTTCACTTCGGGGACCACGGGGCCGCCGAAGGGTGCGCTGCACGGTCACCGGGTGTTGTTGGGTCATCTTCCGGGCATCCAGTTCGCACATGAGTTCCTGCCGCAACCAGGGGACCTGTTCTGGACACCGGCCGATTGGGCCTGGGCCGGCGGCCTGCTCAATGCGCTGCTGCCAGCGCTCTATTTCGGTGTTCCGGTGGTGTCTTCGGCGGCGCAAAAATTCGACCCCGTGACCGCCTTCGAGATCATGGAAAGGATGCGTGTGCGCAATGCCTTTCTGCCGCCGACGGCGCTGCGCATGCTGCGGACGGTCGAACGACCGCATGACCGTTTCGATCTCCATCTGCGCAGCATTGGTTCGGCAGGAGAATCTTTGGGCCGTGAAACCTATCTTTGGGCGCAACGTGAACTCGGAATCACCATCAACGAATTCTACGGCCAGACCGAGTGCAATGCGGTGCTTGCGTCCTGCGCCAAGCTCGGAGTTTCACACGCCGGCGCGATCGGCAAGCCTGTGCCCGGGCATGAGGTTGCGGTGATCGACGACCAGGGCCGAGAGAGGGCTGCCGGCGAGCCGGGGCAGATCGCCGTCAAACGGCCCAACCCGGTCATGTTCCTCGGCTATTGGAACAATGACGAGGCAACCTGGCGCAAGTTTCTTGGCGACTGGATGCTGACTGGTGATCAGGGCATTCGCAGCGCGGAAGGCTATATCGAATTCTTTGGGCGGGACGACGATGTCATCACATCGGCCGGATACCGCATCGGGCCCGGTGAGATCGAAGACTGCCTGACGGGCCATGCGGCGGTAGCGCTTGCGGCCGCGGTCGGCAAACCGGATCCGGTGCGCACCGAGATCGTCAAAGCCTATGTTGTCCTGAAACCGGCTGTGCGACCGAGCCACCGGCTTGCCGGCGAACTGCAGGATTGGGTCAAATCCCGGCTGTCTGCCCACGAATACCCTCGGGAGGTGGAGTTCGTCCCTTCGCTGCCGTTGACCACCACCGGAAAGGTCATCCGCCGAGAGCTGCGCGACCGGGCATTGCGTGAAGCCCGTTCGGTCGGTTGACCGAGCCTATTTGCGCCCCGTGAGCGCGCGCAACCGATCGCGGACGACGCGGGCAATGTTGCGGGTGTTTTTGTAGAGATGCAGTTGCTTTTCCACCTGACGAACGTCTCGGTCGCTTGCCGTGTCGAGGCCTATGATCAGCGTTCCCATCGAGCAGCGTTCCCGCCAGATACGGCTCATCACCGGATGATCCGGCACGGCGCAGGAATCGGTCGTCATGATGTTTGGATCGTCGAGATGGGTTTCCGTCAGGTCATCCATCAGCAACTGGCCGGGTGAGCAGTGAGCATAGGTCTCGTCAAAGGCGGTCTTCCACGTGTAGGCGGTGCCGCCCATGACGAACACAACAGTGGATGCAATGGCCTGGCCATCGAGGTTCAGGGTGTGAATACGCACATTGTCCGTCTCGGCCAGATTGGTGATGGCTTCGCGGGCGAAGGCTGCACGGTAGCGGTCGACGACCATGGCCGAACGGCGGCGACCCTTCCAGCCGCTGGCCTCAAGCGACAGGAATTCTTCCATGCGATGGCGGATTTCTTCGGGCTGGCGGGCCACGTCGTAGCGCAACTCGCCCGCTTCGCTGAGCAGGCGCCGTTGGCGGCGGCGCTCGCGCCGGTGCTTGGCGGAAATTGTTTGTGCCAGGTAGGTTGGCCCATCTTCAAGGCTCTGCAATATCGGCCGTTCGAAACGGTCGGTTTCCGCGACGGGCAAGTTGCGACTGACGGCAACGGCCCGAAACAGCTGCACGAAAGGACCATCCAATCGGGTCATCGGGATGACCAGAACCGAAGGCAGGTCGAGATCGCTGCGCGACAGGGTTTCCAGAAGATTGTCGAGCGTTTCGGCAGCGCCCTCCTGGTCGAGCAGCGGCGTTCCGAGAGGACCAAAGGGATTGGCCCAGGCCCGCATGATCGGAGCCCCGATGGAAAACCCGGGGCGTTCGATGGAAAAGGGCATCAGAAAACGCGTGCGGCTTCGCTGATCGTTTTCGTCGCGCATGACCAGCAGCTTGATCAGTCGATCCTCAAGCCGCGGCATCGCCGGCGCCAGGAATCGGGCCGAAAAGAAGACGTTCGGTTCGATGGCACGGTTCGACAGGTACTGCAGTTCTTCGCTCAGATCATATCCGCAGCGAGCAGGGTAGATCGACAGGTGTCGCTCCGGCTTCGCGGTTTCGATCGACAGTTCGGCTATTGGTCGATCGACATCGAGCCCGGCGATGCTGGATGCCGTGGTGCCGCCAGCCCCGGTCGGATCGCCCTGCAGATAGGGGTTTGCGGACATCTCAGGCGGCTCCGCGGGAATGGTTGAATATGGTCATCGAAATGTTCATGCGCCGGCGGATCACCAGGTAGAGCAGCAAAGTTTCGGTCGCCATGGCCAGTGCCGTGGCGCAGGCGGCACCCTCGATACCCAAGCGCGGGATCAGGATCAGATTGCCGCCGAGATTGATCACCAGAGCCGCGACATAGACCGCGGCACAGATTTTCTGATGCCCGGCCATGGTCAGCAGCGCTTCGCCAGGGCCGATGAATGCCTTTGCCATGATCCCGGCAAACAGGATGAACATGATCGGATAACCCGCCTGGAAGGCCGGACCGAAGAGCGCCAGGAGGAACGGGCCAAGTGCCAGAACCAGGCCACCGAGCACCAGGGACGGCCAGAAGGTCCATCGGGCAGTGTCGGCCGCAAACGCAGCCAGGGCCTTAGTGTCCCCTTCGGTTACCAGAACGGAAAAGCGCGGTGTCATCCCCGCCTTGACCGCGAAATAGACGAAATGCACCAACGCCATGGTCTTCGCCGCGGCAAAATAGGTGGCCACCATATCCGGTTCGAGAAACAGGCCGACCATGACGACATCGGCATTGGTGAGAAGAAAGTAGAATCCTTCGATCAGAAATATCGGCAGGGCGATCATGAACCAGTAGCTGAAACGAATGCGCCGCGGGCCGGTGTCGTAGCGTCGTCGTAGACGTCGCCCGATCAGCAGCAGCTGACCCAGCGAGGTCAGGTAGGTTGCGATCAGCGCTGCGCCGAGCACGGTCGTCGCGCTGGCACCAAAACCCGTCAGTACGGCTACTCCGGTGACGACAAGAATCAGAACCGGGCGTATCAGATAGGTGGGGCTGAGTGCCTGGACCGGCCAGTTGTTGGCGCGAGCTGTTCCTTCCAGCACATCTCCAAGTGCGAGCATCGGCAGCGCAAAAGCGCCGAGGAACAGCGGAATGACGTAAAAACTCTCCAGCCGGTCGCCGAACAGGAACAGAAAACCCATGCCTGCCATCGCGAGTGTGCTTGCCGACGCAATGGCAACTAGTCTCGCTGTTATGGCAATGCCGCGCAGATCTTCGATTTCACCAGTTGTCCTGTATTGCGGCAGGAAACGGATGACGGCGGTATGAAAACCCAGGCAGGAGAGGCTGCCGACGATGACCGCCAGCACCCATACAAAGACGAAAATACCGTATTCGAACGGGCCCATGAGGCGGGCGAGGAAAACCTGTGAGAGGAACGCGATGCCGGCGCTGACAATCCGTATGGCGAACGCGACCAGCGACATCCGCTGAGCCTCGCTGCGGCCGTCGACGCCACGCAAAATCTCGACCGCGCGGCCGAAAAGGCGAGCGACTGCGGCGCGGTGGCCAGCCACCGTCGATATCGTGCTATCAGCCGAATTTTCAGCTGTCATACCCACACCGCGCGTTTGCCCCCGCTGTTTATGCGAGGGAAGCATGCCACGGCTGCGTTAAAAAACACTGGGCCGCGAGGGTTTCCAATTTCTTAACGGGCGGTAATTGTTCGTGTTCTGTTGGCGCTACGCCGGCTCTCCGGCGCGATCCGTCTCAGTAGGCGCCGTGGCAATGCTTGTATTTTTTGCCGGAACCACACGGGCAGAGTTCGTTGCGCCCGACCTTGCCCCAGGTGGACGGATCGTTGGGATCGCGCTCTTCCGGCGCGACGACCCGCTGCTGCTGTACACGAGCGAGAGTCTGGACATCTCCGTCCACGTCGGCGAACTCGTCGCGGCCGGTGGTGGCGTCGACATGGTGTCCTTCCATTTCGGCAGGGGGTGTCGGTTCCGGTGCGTCCGCGGCTTCGCGCATCAGCTCGACGCGCATCAGCTGAGCGGTCACCGTGCGCCGCAGATTGCCGAGCAGGCCCTGGAACAACTCGAATGCTTCGCCCTTGTATTCCTGCAGCGGATCCCGTTGCGCCATGCCGCGAAAGCCGATTACAGAACGAAGATGGTCGAGATTGACCAGATGCTCGCGCCAAAGATGATCGAGCGTCTGCAGAACGATCGTCTTTTCGACATAGGTCATGACTTCCGGGCCAAAGCGGTCGGCGCGTTCCTTGGCCGCCTCGTCTGCCTTCTCGGTCAGCCGTTCACGGATGTCGTCTTCGGCGATGCCCTCTTCCTCGGCCCATTCCTGAATAGGCGGCTGAAGGTTGAGATAGGTTTCCGTGCCTTCTTTCAGGCTATCGATATCCCATTGTTCCGCGTAGGCTTTTTCCGGAATGTTCTGGGCAACGAGGTCGTCGATCACCTCGTGGCGCATGTCGGCGACGGTCTCTGATACATCCTCGGCATCCATCAGTTCCAGACGCTGCTCGAAAATCACCCGACGCTGATCGTTCATGACGTCGTCAAATTTGAGCAGGTTCTTGCGGATATCGAAGTTGCGTGCCTCGACCTTCTTCTGGGCTCTTTCAAGGGCCTTGTTGATCCACGGATGGACGATCGCTTCGCCTTCCTGCAGCCCCAGTTTCTTCAGCATGCCGTCCATACGGTCGGAGCCGAAAATGCGCATCAGGTCGTCTTGCAGAGACAAGTAGAATTTTGACCGTCCCGGGTCACCCTGGCGGCCGGAGCGACCGCGCAGCTGGTTGTCGATGCGGCGGCTTTCATGCCGTTCCGTGGCCAGAACGTAGAGTCCACCGGCAGCCAAAGCCTCCTGCTTGAGCTTTTCCACTTCGGCCCGAATAGTTTCTTCGCGACTGGCGCGTTCAGCCTCGTCCTCGATGTTTTCGAGTTCCTGATTGATGCGCATGTCGACATTGCCGCCGAGCTGGATGTCGGTCCCGCGGCCCGCCATGTTGGTGGCAATTGTGACCGCTCCCGGAACCCCAGCCTGGGCGATGATGAAGGCCTCCTGCTCGTGATAGCGGGCATTCAGTACCTGAAATTCCTTCATGCCGGATTCGCGCAATTTTTCTGCGAGGAATTCCGATTTTTCGATGGATGTGGTGCCAACCAGAACGGGTTGTCCGCGTTCGCGGGCGCTTTTGATTTCGTCGACGATTGCTTTGTACTTTTCTTCGGAAGTCCGATAGACCTCGTCGTCCTCGTCGAGCCGCTGGATCGGCAGATTGGTCGGCACTTCGACCACGGTCAGTCCGTAGATGTTGCCGAATTCCTCGGCTTCCGTCGCCGCGGTGCCGGTCATGCCGGCAAGCTTGCTGTACATACGGAAGTAGTTTTGAAAGGTGATGGACGCCAGTGTCTGGTTTTCCGGCTGAATCGTCACCTTTTCTTTGGCTTCCAATGCCTGGTGCTGACCTTCCGAATAGCGGCGCCCCGGCATCATGCGACCGGTGAATTCGTCGATGATGACGATCTCGCCATTGCGGACGATGTAGTCCTTGTCGCGGGTGAACAGTTTGTGCGCCTTCAGCGCGTTGTTGACGTGGTGGACGATGGATACGTTGTCGACGTCGTAGAGGGATTCACCTTTGAGAAGGCCGGCTTCTTTCAGCATGCCCTCGAGCTTCTCGGTGCCTTCTTCGGAGAAGGTTGCTGAACGCTGCTTCTCGTCAATCTCATAGTCGCGTTCCTCAAGCAAAGGAATGTACGCGTCGATGGTGTTGTACAAATCCGAGCGATCGTCCAGCGGACCCGAGATGATCAGCGGCGTCCGCGCCTCGTCGACCAGGATTGAATCCACCTCGTCGACAATCGCGAAATTGTGACCGCGTTGGACCATCTGGCCGCGCTCGTACTTCATGTTGTCGCGCAGGTAGTCAAAGCCCAGTTCGTTGTTGGTTCCGTAGGTCACGTCGCACGCGTAGGCCGCCCGCCGCGCGTCGTCATCCATGCCGTGGACGATGGTGTCCACCGTCAGGCCAAGGAACGTATAAAGTTTGCCCATCCATTCCGCGTCGCGCGTTGCCAGATAGTCGTTGACCGTCACGACGTGCACGCCCTTGCCTTCGAGCGCGTTGAGATAGACGGGAAGGGTCGCCACCAGGGTCTTGCCTTCCCCGGTCTTCATTTCGGAAATCGAGTTCTCGTTCAGGATCATGCCGCCGATCAGCTGCACGTCGAACGGGCGCATTCCAAGGGCCCTTACCGAGGCCTCACGCACTGTTGCAAATGCCGGGACCAGCAGGTCGTCAAGCGGCTTGCCATTTGCAAGCTCCTCGCGGAATGCCACGGTGCGAGCCGCCAGTTCCTCGTCCGACAGAGCCTGCATCTGGGTTTCCAGGGCATTGATCGCCTCGACCCGGGGTCGGTAAGCGCGAATAAGGCGCTCGTTGGACGAACCGAACAATTTGCGGGCGATGCCGCCGAAGCTGACCATTTATATGGTCCTTTCCTGATGATCGGGCGGGCGGCGAAACGGTTCCCGGAGTCCCTTGCATCGGGATGTTTGGAGGCCGATCCGCTCGTAACCGAACTGGACGCGAGATTGCGTGACAGATAAGAGGGGGTGTGAAGGTTGTCAACGCCGCTTCAGCCCCGGCAACCGGCGGTAACGCCAAGGTGTTTTCGATTCTCGCTTGTGACAACGCTAAAATCGTCTATTGATGAAGCCGGGCGGGACATATGTGCCACCAGGCACCCAGTGAGGTTTAGCAAACATGCCTACTAAAATGCCATTGCGTGCGAGCATGCTGGCGCTGCTGATCGGTTTCGCTTGTCAGGCGATGGCCCAGGAGGATGCCGACAAGGTGATCGCGACGATCGACGGCAAACCCGTCTATCAGTCGGAGCTCACGATCGCCGCCGGTGATCCGCAATTCGAACGGCTCCCCGAAGACCAGAAGATGGCGGCTGCGCTTTCGGCGCTGCTCGACATCAAAGCGATGGCCAAACAGGCTGAAGACGCCGGGTTCGGGCAGGATAAGATGTTCGAGCGACGCATGGCCTTTCTCAAGGACCGCACCCTGCACAACGATTACTTCAAGACACAGGTTGTCGACGGCATGACCGACGCAGACGTGCGTGCGCGCTATGACCAGGAAGTGGCCGCCACACCGCCTGAAAAGGAGGTCAAGGCGCGTCACATTTTGGTCGACAGCGAAGAGCAGGCCAAGGCAGTGATCGGTGAACTGGATGAAGGCAAAGACTTCATCGAACTGGCGAAAGAAAAATCAACCGGACCCAGCGGTCCCCAAGGCGGGGATCTCGGCTATTTCGGCCGCGGACGCATGGTTCCGGAATTCGAGGAAGCCGCTTTTGCTCTGGAACCGGGCACCTATACCAAGGAACCGGTCAAGAGCCAGTTCGGATGGCACATCATCAAGGTGGACGACGTTCGCGACGTGGCTCCGCCTCCGTTCGAACAGGTGGCCGATCAGATCCGCCGGGTTCTGCTGCAGGAACGCTATCTTGCTCTGGTTACGGAAGCCCGCGAAGCTGCCAACGTCGAAGTCACTGATCCCGAGCTTCAGGAACTTCTCGACCAGGTCAATCCTGCCGGCCAGAACTGACAAGGTCCGTCCCAACCGGACGCAAACCGGAACGCTTCCGAGATGACGACACAGACGATTTCTCCGCTGGCGCCCGAATCCTTCGCGTCGTTGCCGCCGATCGACGGCGTGCGAATGGCAACCGCGGCTGCCGGTATCAAGTACGAAGGCCGAACAGACCTTCTGATGATGGTTTTCGATACTCCGGCTTCTGTCGCCGGCGTCTTCACCCGGTCCTTGTGTTCCTCTGCGCCGGTGGAGTTCTGTCGTGCCAATCTGCCGGGCGGTCGGGCACGGGCACTGGTTGTCAATTCCGGCAATGCCAATGCCTTTACCGGCCGCAAGGGCAGTGAGGCAACGCAGATCACCGGCAATGCCGCGGCTGCGGCAGCGGGCTGTCGAACGGAGGAAGTGTTTCTGGCTTCGACCGGGGTCATCGGCGAACCGCTCGATGCAGCGGCGTTTTCCGGCATGCTCGATGGTCTCGCGGCGTCTGCCAGCGCTGATGGCTGGTTCCAGGCGGCCGAGGCCATCATGACGACGGATACCTATCCGAAGCTTGCCACCCGAACGGTGCGCCTGGGCGACGCTGAAGTCCGCATCAACGGCATTGCCAAGGGTGCCGGAATGATTGCGCCCGATATGGCAACGATGCTGTCTTTCATCGTCACCGACGCGAGCATCGAGCCAGGCGTCCTGCAAACGCTTCTTGCCGATGGCGTGGACGATACCTTCAATGCCGTGACCGTCGATAGCGACACCTCAACGTCAGATACCCTGATGGTTTTTGCCACCGGCACGGCCTCCGGCGCACCCGCAATCGCCGATCTCGACGACCCTCATGTTGCGGCATTCCGGGCGGCATTGAACGACCTGATGCAAGACCTGGCGCTGCAAATCGTGCGAGACGGCGAGGGTGCGCGCAAGATGGTGGAAATCATCGTCAAGGGCGCGGAGGATGCGCGCGCTGCCAAGATTATCGCACTTTCGATCGCCAATTCGCCTCTGGTCAAGACCGCGGTGGCCGGGGAGGACGCCAATTGGGGGCGTGTCGTCATGGCTGTCGGCAAAGCGGGCCAGAAGGCCAGTCGCGACCGATTGCAGATCTGGTTTGGTGATATCCGGGTTGCCGTCGATGGGGAACGCGACCCCGACTACAGTGAAGAGGCGGCTTCAGAGGTAATGCGCAGGCCTGAGATTGCGATTGGCGTGGATGTCGGGATCGGCAACGGCGAGGCCCGGGTCTGGACCTGCGATCTGACCAAGGAGTATGTGGCGATCAACGGCGACTATCGCAGTTGACCGTGCCAACGGGGCAAAATTCATGACTAACGGAGCGGAAAGCGTCATGCAGGAGCTCGCGATCGTTCGCAGACTGGAAGCCGTGGGTTTCAGGGCATGGCCTGCGACGTCGATCCAGTATGATGGCAGCTGGCAGATCCGATTGACCGCGGGACACCCGTCGAAACGACTGAACTCTGTCAATCCGCTTGATCCTTCCGACCATGGCAATATCGAGACCCGAATCGAACGAGCGGCGCAGCGATTCCATGCCTATGGCCGACCCCTGGTGTTCCGGCAATCGCCGCTGGCACCCCAGCAGCTCGACGCCCATTTCGACGCCAACGGATGGCGCCATTTCGAAGAAACCAGGGTAATGATGGCAGACATCCGCCACCTGGACCTGGAGGATGTGCTTGATCACCTGCCAATCCGTGAAATGGGACGTTATGTCGACGCATCGATTTTGGTCCACGGGCGCGACGCCGCGCTGAAACCGGGTTTGACCGAAGTGCTGAGTTCGATCCGCCCGGCCAGCGGCTTCTTCGTCATCGAGGAGCCGGAAACTGGTCCGGTTTCAACGGCCTTGTGCGTTCACGACAATGATATGGCCGGCATTTTCGAGCTGGCGACCCGCGAAGGCAGCCGGCGGAAAGGACACGGGCGGGAGGTCGTGATGACTGCCCTGCGCTGGGCCCGCATGCGCGGCGCGGTCAAAGCGTGGCTGCAAGTGGAGGCCGACAACACGGCCGCGGTGGCCCTCTATGAAAGCCTGGGTTTTCGCGAAGTCTATCGCTACGACTACAGACAGGCACCTGAAAGCAGTGACTGATCGTCCTATCATTCTTGTCGCGGCCTGCGCACTGGTCGATGCCGATGGGCGCGTGCTGATCGCACAGCGGCCGCAAGGCAAATCCATGGCCGGCTTGTGGGAGTTTCCCGGCGGCAAGGTCGAGGCGAGTGAAACGCCGGAGGATACGGTCATTCGCGAGCTCGAGGAGGAGTTGGGCATCGTCACCCAGACCGATTGCCTGGCGCCATTGACCTTTGCCAGCCACGCCTATGATGACTTTCACCTGCTCATGCCACTCTACGTGTGTCGTCGGTATCAAGGTGTCCCCCAGCCAAAAGAGGGGCAGGCGCTCAAATGGGTCCGGCCGCAGGCGATGCGCGACTATCCAATGCCTCCGGCGGACGAACCGCTGATCCCTTTCCTGATCGACCTGATCTGATGTCGGCCATCCGGATCGGGTCAAGGGCCTGTTAATCAATCATTTATCATAATTTGAGATGCTTCCGGCGTCGATTTGAGCCGGGAGCCAATCATGAGCAACGACGAATTCTGGTCGTCGGTCTATTCAAAAGCCGATCAGACGGTCCGTCCCGGCCGCTTGTCAGCCCTGCGCGTGGCGCTGCTATTCGGAATGGCCGCTGTGGCATTGGCGCTGATTTTGCCTCCCATCGTGGAAACCCCGTCGGACGAATGGCATTTGCTTGCCAATGACCAGGGAATCGACTTCACAACCACCGCTACCGTGCCGCGCAACCGCATCTACACTATTCAACGCAGCGTGCTTCAGCCATCCGACGATTCTGTCTGCATTATCGACTCCCGGGGTCGCCGATCCGGTGATTGCTGAGAGAGCGTAACAACAGCACTGATGCTGAATAAAATTGGTTAACTCCATAAACAGCGTCAGAACTCGTTAGTACAATCGAAAGATGATCCGGGTTAAAGACAATGCCTCAAGAAGAGTCGACCGGAGTTGAACATGGCGGACCTGATACGCGGTTTCCTGCAATCTGAAAGCGGGTCAACGGCCATAGAATATGCCGTCGTCGGCGTTCTGATCTCCGTTACGATCATCGCAGCAGTGACCCTGGTCGGAACGGAAGTCGGGTCCATCTTCACTGATGTCAGCAGCGAAGTGGCTGCCACCAACTGACACTATTCAGTGCGGTCGCTCTCGAGAAAATCCGCAAGACTGACCTGAGCTGAACCGGGCGCCAGTGGTTTTTGCTGGCTGGCGTGCGGAGACCATCCGGACAAATACAGAATTCTGAAGCTGGCTCGTATTCGGCCGTCTGCGTCGGAAAAGCGGCGGGCATAGAGGTCCGCAGCGTGGATGAACAGCTGTCGCGATGCCGGTCGCCGGCTGCGCGCGGTCAATGGATTGCTCATCCCCATTGCCCGCAAATCCTTCATCAAATCGAACATTGTATCGTAGCGAACCGTGTAGGTTTCCGCATCGATGACCGGAAGCGTGAAACCGGCCCGCTGCATGAGCGAACCACAATCACGGATATCGGCGAACGGTATCACCCGCGGACTGGCGCCACCGCTGAGCTCCGTTTCGGCTCGCAAAAGGCACTCTCGCAATTCGCCGAGCGTGCCGGCTCCGGGCAGCGCAGCCAGGAACAGGCCGTCGGGGCGCAGCGCCTGACGGATCTGCAGCAACAGGCCCGGCAAGTCATTGACCAGATGCAAGGACAGCGGCGCAACCAGCAGGTTGGTCGACCCGGCGGCGACCGGAAGCGATTCCAAGTCGGTCACGACTCCATCAAAACGGTCATCAAGGAAGTCGGCGTGCTGTTCCAGGCGAGACACCGTCCCAACCTTTCCACCGGATGCAAGCAGCGTGGCCATAAGCTCGGATTGCGCATGCAAAGTCAGGGCTTGATCGAACCGGCGTTCGACCGTTGACAGTCGTGCGGCCAATTCCTCGCAGACCAGGTTCAGCAGGAAATCGGTATCGGCCGATGCATCAGCGCGCGCGCGTCTGCGGCTCCTGAGAATCGCTTGCGGATCGAACAGCCGTTCGGCTTCCATTGCATGGCTCCCTGATGCCGATATGCTGGCCGGCATGGCTCTGAGTTGGTTGAATTCCTCCCGCTTGTCAATCGGCCGGGAATTTCAGCGGACCGCGGCAGCGGTCGCCAATGTGATCTATCCACCCGTCTGTCTCGGTTGTGGGGTGATGGTTGGCGCCCATGGTGGGGTTTGCTCGCGCTGTTGGGGCGATCTGCGGCAGTTCGAAAAGCCCTGGTGCGACGTTATGGGAACGCCGTTTGCCCATAAGCACGGCGACGGTGCCGTTTGTGCAGAGGCGATTGCTGATCCGCCGCCTTTCGCACATGCCCGATCCGCGGTGCATTATGATGACCTTGCTCGGAGACTGGTGCACCGTTTGAAGTACATGGACAGGACGGATTTGGCTCCTGTCATGGCTGACTGGATGACCCGAGCCGGGCAGGAAGTGATCGACAAAAGCGAATATCTGATTTCCGTGCCGCTGCATCGGCGCCGCTTTCTCGCGCGTCGCTATAACCAATCTGCAGAGCTTGCCCGCGCTCTCTCAACGCGAACAAGCCTGCCTTACTTGTCCGGTGCGCTGGTGCGAAAACGGGCCACCCGTTCGCAGGTAGGTCTTGGCATCAATGCCCGCGCAGACAATGTACGGGGTGCTTTCGTCGTGCCGGAAGCCGAGAAAGCGCGATTGTTGGGTCGCAACCTGTTGCTCGTCGACGATGTCTACACAACCGGTGTAACGGTCAAGTCGGCGACCACCACATTGCTGCGCGCTGGTGCGGAAAGCGTTTGCGTCTTGACCTTTGCGAGGGTTGCCCCGGAACAGGAGTAAACACTATATGAGAGAATTGCTCGGGCTGACCTTGCGAACCGAAACGGAGAATTGCATGGCCAACGTGACCATCTATACACGCCAGTTTTGCGGATTTTGCACCGCCGCGAAAAGGCTCCTCGATAACAAGGGAGTGAGCTACAGCGAGCACGATGCGACGTTTTCTGCGGATCTGCGCAAGGAGATGGTGCAGAAGGCCGGCGGTCGCTCGACCTTTCCGCAGATTTTCATCGGTGACATTCATGTTGGTGGATGCGATGAACTCCATGCGCTGGAACGTGGTGGGAAACTCGACCAGTTGCTACAGTCGGCTGCTTGAGGAGACGTCATGAAAACCGGTCCTTTCAAAGCCGCAGCCGTTCAGATGCGATCGGGAACCGACCCGGCTCGCAACATCGCCGACATGGAAGCGCTGGTGTGTGAAGCAGCGGCGGCCGGTGCTGACTATATCCAGACCCCGGAGATGACGGGCGCCCTCGTGCGCCATAAGTCGGAGCTGCTTGACATCCTCAGGGATGAGGCTTCCGACCCTGTTGTTGCTGCCGCCGCCGGCCTGGCAGCGCGACATCGTGTTCATCTGCATGTCGGGTCGACGGCAATTGCCGTTGACGGCGGCAAAGTCGCAAATCGCGGATTTCTGTTTGCGCCCGATGGCAGCATCATTACCCGGTATGACAAGATTCACATGTTCGATGTCGATCTGGACAATGGCGAGAGCTGGCGAGAGAGCGCTACCTATGAGGCCGGGACGGCTGGCAAGGTGGTCGATCTGCCGTTTGCCCGCTTGGGTTTCGCCATCTGCTACGATCTGAGGTTTCCGAATCTGTTCCGGCAGGAAGCGATGGCCGGAGCCGAGGTGCTGAGCCTTCCCGCCGCCTTTACACGCCAGACCGGGCAGGCACATTGGCATGTCCTTGTGCGCGCCCGCGCGATCGAAAATGGTGCCTTCATCATCGCTGCCGCCCAGGGCGGTGACCATGAGGACGGACGTGAGACCTATGGGCATTCGATAATCGTGGATCCGTGGGGCAAGGTCCTTGCCGAGGCCGAGCATGACGAGCCCGCGGTCGTGCTGGCCGAGATCGATCGCCAAGCCAGTGCGCAGGCGCGGCAGAAAATCCCGAATTTACGCAATCAAAAGTCATTTGCGATAGAACAGATCGAAGCGGCAGCAATCGCGAAAGAGCCTGCATGATCCGATTCAACCTTATCTGCGACGAACATCACGAGTTCGAAGGCTGGTTTGCCAGCAGTACCGATTTCGACGATCAATCGGAACGCGGCCTGGTGAGCTGTCCGCATTGCGGGTCGGAGAAGGTTGAAAAGGGGCTCATGGCTCCGTCGGTTTCAACGTCAAGGAAGAAGGAAGCCTCAACCCGCCTTGCCATGAACACGACGCAGAAGGCGGCGCTGGAACAATTGCGCCAGGCCGTGAAAACGATCCGGGATAACTCGGAGGATGTGGGGCGTCGGTTTCCAGAGGAAGCCCGTAAAATTCACTACGGTGAATCCGAGGAACGGGGCATTATCGGCCAGGCCAACACCGAAGAGGTCAAGGCGCTGGTGGAGGAGGGTGTTGGTATCGCGCCCCTGCCGGATCTGCCCGAAGAAAAAAACTGATCAGGCTTTTTCGGGCCTGGCCGCCAGCATCATGTAATTGACGTCCATGTCGCGCGACAGGTTCCAACTGTCCGACAACGGATTGAAAAAGACGCCGGTACGATCCGTGATCCCCATTCCGGCCGAAGCGAGCGGCCGTTCGATCTCTTCAGGACGAACCAGACGGTCATACTGATGGGTGCCTCGCGGCAACCAGCGCAGGACATACTCTGCACCGACAATGGCCAACGCCAATGCCTTCAAGGTGCGGTTGATGGTGGCGATGAACATCAGTCCGCCCGGTTTGACCATGCTGGCACAGGAGGACAGGAAAAGGTCGACATCGGCCACATGCTCCACGACCTCCATGTTCAAGACCACATCGAACGTCTCGCCCGCAGCAGCCAGGTTTTCTGCGGTCTCGGCCCGGTAGTCGATGGTCAGTCCCGATTGTTCGGCGTGGATCTTGGCGATTTCGATGTTGGTTTGCGATGCATCCGCACCGACGACCTCCGCACCCATGCGAACCATTGGCTCGCAAAGCAATCCGCCGCCGCAGCCGATGTCGAGAAAGCGCAATCCGGAAAGCGGTTGTGGCGATTTGGGATCACGGCCGAAATGGGCACAGACCTGATCGCGGATATAGGTCAGCCGCACAGGATTGAACTTGTGCAGGGGACGGAACTTTCCCGTCGGATCCCACCATTCGGACGCCATGGCTGAAAAGCGATCGACCTCGACCTGATCGATTGTTGATTGGGTTTCGGCGGTCATGGCGGCTTCCCCGGTTGCGCAAGCTCCATGTCAAGTCGGCCGACTGTGGTTGGAAGTCAAGCGGCAAGACAAAATACCGCAGTTGTGCCTTCGTTGCGCAATGGCCGACCATTCTTGCAGGCTGCCGGCTTTTTTTGTATGAGGGCCGCGATGCCGCTCTTGCCAAGGAGCGGTTTTTTAATTGTCCCGACCAGCTGTCCTGGGAGTACCGGTTCGTCCGATGGCCCGCATCGTCATGAAATTCGGCGGCACGTCTGTTGCCGATCTGGAGCGTATCCGCAACGTCGCGCGCCACGTCAAACGGGAGGTGGACTGTGGCCATGAGGTTGCGGTCGTCGTGTCGGCGATGGCCGGCCGCACCAACGAACTCGTGGCCTGGACGCGGGAGGCTTCTCCGCTGCACGATGCGCGCGAATACGACACCGTCGTCTCAGCCGGCGAGCAGGTGACGTCCGGTCTTCTGGCGATCGTGTTGCAATCGATGGGGATCAATGCCCGATCCTGGCAGGGCTGGCAGATTCCAATTCGCACCAACAATGCCCATGGCGCGGCCAGAATCCAGGAAATCGACGGAAGCGACCTGATCCGCCGCTTCGGTGAAGGCCAGGTGGCTGTCGTATCGGGTTTCCAGGGCATAGGGCCGGACAATCGCGTTGCTACGCTCGGTCGCGGCGGGTCCGATACCAGTGCGGTGGCGCTGGCGGCAGCGCTGAACGCCGATCGCTGCGATATCTATACCGACGTGGATGGCGTCTATACGACCGATCCGCGCATTGAACCGGCGGCGCGACGGTTGAAGAAGGTTGCTTTCGAGGAAATGCTCGAACTGGCGTCGCTCGGTGCCAAGGTGCTCCAAGTCCGATCCGTCGAACTGGCCATGGTGCACAAGGTGCGAACTTTCGTGCGGTCCAGTTTTGCAGAACCGGATGCGCCGGGTATGGGCGATTTCGACAACCCGCCGGGAACGCTGATTTGTGATGAGGACGAGATCGTGGAACAGGAAGTCGTAACCGGTATTGCCTACACCAAGGACGAAGCCCAGATCTCGCTGCGCCGTGTCGCTGACAGACCGGGCGTTTCAGCGTCCATTTTCGGGCCACTATCGGAATCCCATATCAACGTCGACATGATCGTCCAGAACACGTCGGAGGATGGTTCGTCCACGGACATCACGTTCACCATACCGACCGGCGACATGGAAAAGGCGATGGCTGTTCTTGAACAGGCCAAGGAGCAAGTCGGCTACGACGTGCTGCAGAGCGAATCCGGGTTGGTCAAGGTTTCCGTCATCGGCATCGGCATGCGCAGTCATGCCGGTGTTGCGGCCACCGCCTTCAAGGCGCTTGCCGAGAAAGCGATCAACATCAAGGCAATCACCACATCGGAGATCAAGATTTCGATCCTGATCGACGGCCCCTATGCCGAGTTGGCCGTCCGGACTTTGCATTCGGTCTACGGGCTGGATAAAACATAAGGGCAGGAACGCTGGGCGCCGATCGCCGCGGATTGGTGCCGTAGGGACGGTCGGACATTGCCAGGCCGCGCCCAGGCGTTCGAGACGAGGAGCAAAATCGCGATGAGAGACCCGTCGGCGGGACCACGCGTCCTGCTGAAACGATTGCGCGAATTGATGGCGGAGCCGCTGGAGCCTCAGGACCGCCTGGACCAGATCGTGCGCCAGATTGCCCAGAACATGGTGGCCGAGGTCTGCTCCTTCTACGTTCTGCGAGCGGATGGTATTCTCGAACTCTACGCTACCGAGGGCCTGAATCCGGGCGCCGTTCACCTGGCCCAACTGAAGATGGGGCAGGGGCTCGTCGGCACCATTGCTGCCGGTGCGCGGCCGCTCAGCCTGTCGGATGCGCAATCGCACCCGGCCTTTACCTATCTGCCGGAGACCGGCGAAGAAGCGTATCATTCCTTCCTCGGTGTGCCGATCCTTCGGGCCGGCCGGACCCTGGGTGTGCTGGTCGTCCAGAACAAGGCCAAGCGCAACTACCGCGACGACGAGCTTGAAGCGCTCGAAACAACCGCCATGGTGCTGGCGGAAATGATCGCGACCGGTGATCTCAAAAAGGTCACCCGCCCCGGCCTCGAACTCGATCTCAGCCGGTCCGTCACCATCGACGGTGATGCCTATAGCGAGGGGATCGGGCTTGGCCATGTTGTGCTGCATGAGCCGCGGATCGTCGTGACCGAACTGCTCAATGACGATATCGATGCGGAGATCGCCCGGCTCGAAGAAGCGCTTGGTTCCCTTCGCATATCGATCGACGACATGCTGTCTCGACGGGATGTGTCGATGGAAGGCGAGCACCGGGCAGTGCTTGAGGCCTATCGCATGTTCGCCCACGACCGGGGTTGGGTGCGCAAGCTGGAGGAAGCTATTGGCAACGGCCTGACCGCGGAAGCGGCGGTCGAGAAGGTACAGAGCGACATGCGGGCGCGCATGATCCACATGACGGATCCTTATCTGCGCGAGCGCCTGCACGATTTTGACGACCTGGCCAACCGTCTCCTGCGGCAGCTCACCGGCTTCAGCGCCAAGATGCAGCAGGAGGGCTTTCCGGATTCCGCGATCATCGTCGCCCGGGCGATGGGAGCAGCGGAACTGCTGGATTACGACCGGCCCAAGATCCGCGGTCTTGTGCTGGAAGAGGGGGCCGTCACCAGCCACGTGGTTATCGTGGCTCGAGCCATGGGTATTCCGGTTGTCGGCCAGGCCTCCGGCATCGTCTCCCTGACCGAAAGCGGTGATCCGATCATTGCCGACGGCGATGACGGCAAGGTCCATCTGCGGCCGATGGCGGAAGTTGAGGAAGCCTATGCGGAAAAAGTCCGTTTCAGCGCCCGTCGCCAGGAACAGTTCCGCGCTCTGCGCGAGGTCGATGCCGTCACGCGGGACGGTGTGCCGATCACCCTGCAGATGAATGCCGGCCTTCTGGTCGACCTGCCGCAGTTGGAGGAGTCCGGTGCCAGCGGTGTCGGCCTGTTTCGAACCGAGCTGCAGTTCATGATCGCCTCCACGATGCCAAAGGTGGAGGAGCAGGAGCGGTTCTACCGATCCGCCCTGAAACAGGCCGCCGGCAAACCGATCACCTTTCGGGCACTCGATATCGGTGGCGACAAGGTCATTCCGTATCTGCGTGCGGCGCATGAAGAAAACCCGGCACTCGGCTGGCGCGCCGTGCGTCTGGCGCTCGACCGTCCGGGGATCTTGCGCACTCAGTTGCGCGCGCTGCTGCGGGCAACGGCCGGGATGGAACTCAAGCTGATGTTCCCGATGGTGGCGGAGATCTCCGAACTGCGGGCCGCCCGTGCCCTGATCCACAAGGAAGTCGGCCATCTTTCGCGTTTTGGCTATGACCTGCCGCGGCGGATCGAAGTTGGGGCGATGCTCGAAGTGCCAAGTCTGATGTGGCAGCTCGACGAGCTGATGGACGAGGCGGATTTCGTGTCCGTTGGCTCCAACGACCTGTTCCAGTTCACCATGGCTGCCGATCGCGGCAATGCCCGCGTGAGCGGCCGCTTTGACCCGTTGGGTCGCACGTTCCTGAGATTGCTGCGGCAGATCGTGGTTGCAGCCGAAGCACGTGAGACGCCGCTGACCTTGTGCGGCGAAATGGCCGGTCGGCCTCTGCCTGCCATGGCGCTTCTTGGCCTTGGGTTCCGCTCGATCTCGATGGCGCCTGCGGCCATCGGACCGGTGAAGTCCATGCTGCTTTCGCTCGATGTCGAGAAACTGCAAGACGCGATGTTGCCGGCGCTGGACGAAGCCGATGGCAATTACACTTTGCGAGAGCTCCTGTCGGATTACGCCGACGCCAACTCTATCCCGCTTTAACCCGCCCAGGACGGTTCCATGACCACTCTTCCATTGGAAAAGATGCGCGAACTCGAACGCCGGTTCGGTGAGATCGAAGCACGCATGGCGCAGGGGCCGGAGGCGGATGTCTATGTGAAACTGGCTTCGGAATATGCCGAGCTCGAGCCGGTGGTTGCGACCATCCGCACCTACGAGAAAACGGTGGGAGAGATCGGTGACCTGAACGCGCTGTTGGGCGAGACCGACATCGATGCCGAAATGCGCGAACTTGCGGAGCTTGAGCTGCCGGAGCTGGAAGATCGGCGGACGACGCTTGAAAAAGACATGCAGATCATGTTGCTGCCGAAAGACGCGGCGGACGACAAGAGTGCGATCCTCGAGATTCGCGCCGGTACTGGCGGATCGGAAGCCGCCCTTTTTGCCGGCGATCTGTTTCGCATGTATGAGCGCTATGCGTCCTCGCGCGGCTGGAAAGTCGAGGTGATGAGCGCCAGTGAAGGGGAGGTCGGCGGCTATAAGGAAATCATCGCATCGATTACCGGCCGCGGCGTCTTTGCAAAGCTGAAGTTTGAATCCGGAGTTCACCGCGTGCAACGGGTGCCGGAAACCGAGTCGGGCGGCCGCATTCACACCTCCGCCGCGACGGTCGCGGTCCTGCCCGAGGCGGAAGACATCGACATCGAAATCCGCAACGAGGATATCCGTATCGACACAATGCGGGCATCGGGCGCCGGCGGCCAGCACGTCAACACCACAGACTCGGCCGTGCGGCTCACGCACCTGCCGAGCGGAATTGTCGTGACCCAGTCGGAAAAGTCGCAGCACCAGAACCGGGCACGTGCCATGCAGATCCTGCGGGCGAGGCTGTTCGATCTGGAACGTCAGAAGGTGGACAGCGAGCGCTCGGCGGAACGTCGCAGCCAGGTCGGGTCCGGTGACCGTTCCGAACGGATCCGTACCTACAATTTTCCCCAGGGCAGGGTGACCGACCACCGGATCAATCTGACACTCTACAAGCTCGATCGCATGATGGAGGGCGAGATCGACGAAGTGGTCGATGCCCTCATTGCCGATCATCAGGCCGACTTGCTGGCATCGTTGGGAGAAACGCCCTCGTCATGACCGCCGACACACGGGAACCGCTTTCGATAGGCGATCTCGTCGCGGAACTGAGATGCCGTTTCGAAGCCCACCGGATAGAGGGGGCCCATCAGGATGCGCGCCTGCTGATCGGTGGCATTCTCGATCTCGGTCTGACCGAATTGGTGCTTCACACGGACCGGCTTGTCGGCGATCACGATATCCAACGCATCCATGCTGCCGCGGACCGACGATGCGCCGGCGCACCGGTGCACCGCATTCTGGGGCGCCGTGAATTCCATGGTCTCGATTTGCGGATCTCGCCGGCGACGTTGGAACCGCGGCCCGATACGGAAACACTCGTCGACGCCGTCATGCCCATCGGTCGCGATGTGGCGCAACGAAAGGGCGACTGCCGCATTCTCGATCTCGGCACCGGCACAGGAGCCATTGGCCTGGCGTTGCTGGCCGGTATTTCCGAAGCAACCTGTGTTGCGACCGACATCAGCGACGAAGCGTTGACGACGGCTGAGAGCAATGCGGAACGCCTGGGCCTCTCCGACCGTTTCTCACCTTTGCTCAGTGATTGGTTTCAATCGGTGCAAGGCAGCTTCGATCTGATCGTGTCGAATCCGCCCTACATCCGGACAGCCGTTATTGCAGGTTTGGCCCGCGAGGTGCGGGAGCACGATCCGGTTGCCGCTCTCGACGGCGGCACCGACGGTCTGAGTGCGTACCGGAAGATTGCCTCGGGCGCGGAGGCTCACTTGCGCCCGGACGCTCATGTCGCTGTTGAAATCGGCTTCGATCAGAGGCTTGACGTCACGGCGCTCTTTGACGCGCAGAACCTGGTCTGCCGATCGCAGGTCAAGGATCTCGGCGGGCGTGACAGGGCGCTTGTCTTTGCGCTTGGTGACCAACAATTGCCTCAAGTCGGGTCGCGCGATGGGTGAAGTTTGCGGGGTGGTCGACTTGCAGATTTACAGGTCGTACCTACATGTCGATGGAAGGGTCGCCGGCGGAAAAAGCAGCACATTTGCGAAGCCCTTAGGGGCTGACAAATCCGGTTCAGCGCCATCGTCCAAATGCCGTTTGTCGCGATGGGCACGGGCTGCAATGGCAGCAAATAAAAAAGCTTGGAATTGATGGCAAATCAGGCTAGTTTCCGATTGAGGCTGGACATGGTCATTGCCGTAAAGGTTATCCGATCCAGGATCGATTGCGGTTTCGCCTCGGTGAGCTCGAATTGACCACCAGCAACTAGCATCTGCCCATTGTATGAATGTGAAGCGGAAGAGCGCAAACGCACGTCATCGAATGATGTGCAGGTTGATAGCTGATAGCGAAATTCGACAGACGGTGCAGGCCGGTCAATCCTTATGAATGGACAATAATCAGGTGAGTGACGTATGAGGTCAGGACAGCAGAATAAGCGCGGTCGCGGGCGTAACAACAATGGACGCAAGAATGGCAATCCGCTTTCGCGCACCTATGACAGCACCGGCCCTGACGTAAAGATTCGCGGCACCGCTCAGCACATTGCCGACAAATACGCCACCATGGCGCGCGACGCGCTAGGATCCGGCGATACGGTGATGGCGGAGAACTATCTGCAGCACGCGGAACACTACAATCGGATCATCGCCACAGCCCAGGCGCAGATGCAGGAACGCTATCAGCGTGAAGAGCGCGAAGCGCGCGAGCAGCCGCAGGTCGAATCGTCCGAAGCCGCTGCCGCTCCTGCTGAAACCGAGGCGACCGAACCTGTCGTCGACGGCACCGGTCCGCAGCCGGTCATTTCCGGGACGCCGGCCGAAATTGCCATCGAAGAGGAAAATGCCCAGCAACCGGCTCGCCGCCAACCGGCCCGTCGCCGGTCACCGATTCGGCAACGGCGCCCGCGTGCTTCCTCCGCTGATGAAGGTGCCGGAGATGCGAGTCCTGCACCATCCGGCGATGCGGAAGCAAACGGTGCGGCAGAGCCGCGTTCCGCTGCCCCCGAGACAAAGGAATCCGTCCCGGAAGTTGCCGCGGCCGCACCGGAAGCCTGACCGCTCGGGCACTTTGAGATAACAGCAGAAGAAGAAGGGCGGCCAATAGGTTTTATGTCGCCTTTATCCTGTTCGAATCGACCACCAAAACCCCTGAATTGCAGTCGTTTCTGCCCTTGAATAGGGCCCGGTTGCATCCCCATATAGTGAACTGAAGGTTTGCCGTTTACGGGAACCTATCCGGATCGATTGTTCTGTGCCGCATGACGGGCAGGGCAGGAAAAGGAGTTCACTATGAATATGGAAAAATACAGCGAACGTGTGCGCGGCTTTCTCCAGTCGGCGCAGACCTATGCCCTGGCTGAAGGGCATCAACAGTTCACCCCCGAACATCTTCTGAAGATTTTGCTGGACGACCCGGAAGGCATGGCCGCGTCGCTCATTCAGCGCGCCGGTGGCCGGCCGGAGGATGCTCGCCTCGGTGTCGAAGCAGCCCTCGGCAAATTGCCGAAGGTGAGCGGCGGCAGCGGGCAGATCTATCTGTCGCAGCCTTTGGCCAAGGTGTTCTCGACTGCCGAAGAGGTCGCGAAGAAAGCCGGCGACAGTTTTGTCACCGTTGAACGGCTTTTGCTGGCGTTGACCATCGAAAAGTCCGCCGATACGGCCTCCATCCTGGAGAAGGCTGGCGTGACGGCCAATGGCCTCAATGAGGCGATCAACGAAATCCGCAAGGGGCGGACCGCCGATTCGGCCAGTGCCGAGGAAGGCTATGACGCGCTGAAAAAATACGCCCGCGACCTGACCGCCGAGGCGCGCGAAGGCAAGCTCGACCCGGTTATAGGTCGTGACGACGAAATCCGTCGCGCTATTCAGGTTCTGTCGCGCCGCACCAAGAACAATCCGGTGCTGATCGGCGAACCCGGCGTTGGAAAGACTGCGATTGCCGAAGGCCTGGCGCTGCGCATCGTCAATGGCGACGTGCCGGAATCACTCAAGGACAAACAGTTGCTGGCGCTCGATATGGGCGCTCTGATTGCCGGCGCGAAATATCGCGGCGAGTTCGAAGAGCGGCTGAAGGCCGTTTTGTCGGAAGTGCAGGCGGCGAGCGGCAACATCATTCTCTTCATCGATGAGATGCACACGCTGGTCGGTGCCGGAAAGGCGGACGGCGCCATGGACGCCTCCAACCTTTTGAAACCGGCGCTCGCCCGCGGCGAACTGCACTGTATCGGTGCCACCACACTGGACGAATACCGCAAGCACGTCGAGAAGGACGCTGCCCTGGCACGGCGCTTCCAGCCCGTGATGGTCGAAGAGCCGACGGTCGAGGACACGATCTCGATTCTGCGCGGCATCAAGGAAAAATACGAGCAGCACCACAAGGTACGCATCTCCGATGCGGCGCTGGTGTCGGCTTCGACTTTGTCGAACCGCTACATCACCGACCGGTTCCTGCCTGACAAGGCAATCGACCTGGTCGATGAATCGGCGTCGCGTTTGCGCATGCAGGTCGATTCCAAGCCGGAAGAACTCGACGAGCTGGATCGCCGCATCATCCAGCTCAAGATCGAACGTGAAGCGTTGCTGAAGGAAACGGATGACGCTTCCAAAGACCGGCTTGGCAAGCTTGAAAAGGATCTGACTTCACTTGAAGAAAAGGCCGATTCGCTGACCGCTATGTGGCAGTCTGAGAAGCAGAAGCTGGGTCTTGCAGCTGATCTGAAGAAGCAACTGGATGATGCCCGCAATGCGCTGGCCATCGCCCAGCGCGATGGCGAATTCCAGAAGGCGGGCGAACTCGCCTATGGCGAAATCCCGGACCTGGAACGCAAGCTTGCAGAAGCCGAGGAATCCGATGGTGGCGGGTCGGCCATGGTCGAGGAGACCGTGACGCCCGATCACATTGCCCACGTGGTATCGCGCTGGACCGGAATTCCGGTCGACAAGATGCTCGAAGGCGAACGCGACAAGCTTCTGCGCATGGAAGACGAACTGTCGAAGCGCGTCGTCGGCCAGGGCGAAGCTGTCCAGGCGGTGTCGAAAGCCGTCCGTCGTGCCCGTGCCGGACTGCAGGATCCGAACCGGCCGATCGGCTCGTTCATCTTCCTTGGCCCGACCGGGGTCGGCAAGACCGAGTTGACCAAGGCGCTGGCGCATTTCCTGTTCGACGACGAGACCGCGATGGTGCGTCTCGACATGTCCGAATATATGGAAAAGCACTCCGTGGCTCGGCTGATCGGGGCACCTCCCGGCTATGTCGGTTATGACGAGGGTGGCGCATTGACCGAAGCCGTGCGACGTCGGCCCTACCAGGTGATCCTGTTCGACGAAATCGAAAAGGCGCATCCGGACGTCTTCAACGTGCTGCTGCAGGTGTTGGATGACGGTCGACTGACCGATGGCCAGGGGCGTACGGTGGATTTCCGCAACACGCTCGTCATCATGACGTCGAACCTGGGTGCGGAATACCTGACCGCGCTGGCGGACGATCAGGATGTCGATTCAGTGCGCGACCAGGTCATGGATGTGGTCAAGGCAGCCTTCCGTCCGGAATTCCTCAACCGGGTGGACGAAACCATCCTGTTCCACCGGCTGCGGCGTGACGAGATGGGTGCCATCGTCGATATCCAGATGGTCCGGCTGTCCGCTTTGCTGGCGGAGCGCAAGATCATCATCGATCTGGGCGAGGATGCTCGCAAATGGCTGTCCGACAAGGGCTATGATCCGGCTTATGGGGCGCGGCCACTAAAGCGGGTGATCCAGAAATTCGTCCAGGATCCATTGGCCGAGAAGATACTGGCCGGCGAGATTGTCGATGGTCAGAAGGTCACCGTTTCGGCTGGCTCCGACAGGCTGCTTTTCACGACGAGTGTCAACGAAGCAGAAGCCGCGTAAGCGGCAAGATCCAACCGCAATCGAAAAGGCCCGGCAATCGCCGGGCCTTTTTCAATCAGGTGGCAGAAGCGACGCGCGACGGTGTTTCGTTCGGCTTGATCAACCGGTCAATGCGTTGACGTTCCCGCTGGAAGGTTTCCAGCGTCTCGCCTGACAGCGACTTTCCGTCCGGGAGCCGCACCCGCATCGGGTCAACCTTGGTGCCG